>NZ_AP039674.1:0-4019238 GCF_055397855.1 Rhodanobacter sp. G1 | reverse complement strand
GGCGCACAAGCTGCGACGCGACATCGGATTCGGGCCGGAACGCCTTGATTTGACACCGAGCTACGCCGCAATGCATACTTGGCGGCCTTTTTCCCAACATCCATTCCCTTCGGAGCATCGCCATGAAGCGGACCTTCCAGCCCAGCAAGCTCAAGCGCGCCCGTACCCACGGCTTCCGTGCCCGCATGGCCACCGCCGACGGTCGCAAAGTCCTCAACGCCCGCCGCGCCAAGGGCCGCAAGCGCCTGATCCCGTAATCGGCGCGGCAGCCATGCGCCCTGCCGGACTGCCGCGCGAGTTGCGGCTGCGGCTGGCCGGCGACTTCGCAGCGTTGCGCACGAACAGCGGCCGCCTTGGTGGCCGCTGTTTTCATTTGCGCTATCGCCCGAACGGCTTGCCGCATGCGCGGCTGGGCCTGGCGATCTCCAAGCGGGCGTCCAAGCTCGCGGTGGAACGCAATCGCCTGAAACGCCTGCTGCGCGAGTCGTTCCGCCGCATCCGCGACCAACTGCCGCCGGTGGACGTGGTGGTGATGGCGCGCGACCAGGCCGTCAGCCTCTCCAACGCGGACTTGCTGGCCGAGGCCGATGCGCTGTGGCGTCGGCTCGCCGCGATCCGGCCGGAGCCGGCTCCGCCGGTCGACTCCGCGGCGGATGCCGCCCCGCGCCATTGATGCCGACGGATGCCGCCGCCACAATCGTGCGTTGACCTTCTCCCTTCCCCTGTGGCCGTGTGCCGCGTGGCGTCGACCGGATCCGTGAGCCGATGAACCAAACACGCAACTTCCTCTTCTTCGCCCTGCTTGCCGTGGCCTATTTCCTGTTCATGGCCTGGGAGAAGGACTACATGACGCCGCCGGCTCCGGCTGCCGCCAGCGGGGTCGCCAACGCCGCCAGTGCGCCCGGCGTGCCGAATGCGGCCCCGGGAGCTGCGCCGGGCATCGGCAATGCCGCCGGCGACAACGCGCCCTTGCCGCTGATCACCGTTACCACCGACGTGCTGCGCCTCACCATCGATACCCGTGGCGGCAGCATCGTGAAGGCGCAGTTGCTGGACTACCCGGTGACGCCGCGCACGAAGAAGGATCCGAACCCCGCGCCGGTCACCCTGTTCGACAACAGCGACACGCACTACTTCGTGGCGCAGAACGGCCTGGTCAGCAGCAGCGATCCTGCCGCCGCCGATCAGCCCAACCACCTCGCCGCGTTCCAGGGCGCGCAGGCCGCATACACGCTGGCCGCCGGCCAGGACGAACTCGACGTGCCGCTGACCTGGCAGGACGCCAAGGGCCTCAAGGTCACCAAGACCTACCGCTTCACCCGCGGCAGCTACGTGGTCGCGCTCGACCAGAAGATCGCCAACGGTGGCGCCGCGCCGTGGCAGGGCAACGCCTATACCCAGCTGCTGCGCGCCGAGCCGCCGCATAGCGGCAACTGGCTGACCAACATGTCCAACCCGGAATCGCGCAGCTTCCAGGGCGCGGCGTGGTACACCGGCGAGAAGTTCGAGAAGCTGACGTTCAAGGATTTCGCCGAACCCAAGGACAAGCTGGCCGCATCGTTCAAGGGCGGCTGGGCGGCGATGCTGCGGCTGTACTTCTTCGCCGCATGGATTCCGCCGGCCGACGAGACCGCCAGCTACGCCACCGACACGGTGAACCCGGGCAGCGCGCATCCGCGCTACCTCATCCGCGCCATCGGCCCCACGCTCAGCGTGGCGCCGGGCCAGAGCGCCGATACCACCGCGCGCCTCTACGTGGGCCCCAACCTGCAGGGCAAGCTGGACGCGGTGGCGCCGGGGCTGGATCTCACCATCGACTACGGCATGTTCAAGGCGATCGCCGTGCCGATGCACGGCATCCTCTCGTTCCTCCATTCCATCGTGAAGAACTGGGGCCTGGCGATCATCCTGCTGGTGCTGCTCATCAAGGGCGCCACCTGGAAGCTCACCGCGATGCAGTACCGCTCCAGCGCCAAGATGCGCAAGCTGCAGCCGCGCATCCAGGCGCTGAAGGAGCGCTACGGCGACGACAAGGCGAAGCTGCAGCAGGCGCAGATGGAGCTGTACAAGAAGGAGAAGGTCAACCCGATGGCCGGCTGCTTCCCGGTGCTCATCACCATGCCGGTGTTCTTCGCCCTGCTCTACGTGCTGGAGTATTCGCTGGAACTGCGCCAGGCATCGTTCCTGTGGATTCCCGACCTCAGCGCGCGCGACCCGCTCTACATCTTGCCGGTGATCTACGCGGCAGTGATGCTGGGCACGCAGTGGCTCAACCCGGTGGCGGCGGGCATGGATCCGGCGCAGGCGAAGATGATGAAGGTGATGCCGCTGATCTTCTCGGTGCTGTTCGCCTTCTACCCCGCGGGCCTGTGCCTCTACTACGCGGTGAACGGCCTGGTGGGCCTGGGCCAGCAGTGGTGGATCACCCATCACGTGGATCGCGAGGAAGCGGCCAAGGCTGCCTGATGCCTGGTTATAGCGATCATTCCTGATCGCCGGAATCAGACGGCCGCGACGGGTAACCGACGCGGCCGTCTTTGTTTATTCTCTCGGCGAGGCATCGGGCGGGTTGTTCGCACCGTATCGCTGGTATCCCGTCATTCCGGCGGAGGCCGGAATCCAGTGACTTGCACGTTTCGCGACAGGACGGCACTGGATCCCGGCCTTCGCCCACAACTGTCCGGAATAATTTTGAACATTCGTGGCTGCGGTCTTTCTAGTCATTCCGGCGCAGGCCGGACAAGCGCGAAGCGCGCAGAACGCCCGCAGGGCGGCCCCGAAGGGGCGAGCGAAGCGAGTCATCCAGTGGCCGTGCGGCCTGAGCGAACATGGTCGCTACTGGATCCCGGCCTTCGCCGGGATGACAGTCTGGATAGGTGGTCGTTATCGGAAATGAAGTCGCCTTCTCGCAATGCTTCGTGCAAGCGGCGCGGGCCTTCATCTTTCGACACCATCCCCAGATTATTCCGGACAGCAGTGGGCCTGCGCCGGGATGACGCAACCGCAAAGTTCTGAGTCCTGCGTCTGCTTCCGAAACCATGAGCGCAACCACTGACACCATCGCCGCCATCGCCAGCGCGCCGGGCGCCGCCGGCGTGGGCGTGCTGCGCGTTTCGGGGCCGCGGGTGCCGGTGATCGCGCAGGCCTTGCTTGGCCGCGCACCGCAGCCGCGCCATGCGCACTTCGCCACCTTCCGGGATGGGCAAGGCGAAGCGATCGACCACGGCCTGCTGCTGCACTTCCCCGCACCTGCCTCCTACACCGGCGAGCACGTGCTGGAGCTGCAGGGCCACGGCAGCGCCGTGCTGCTCGACGCATTGCTGCGCCGCGTCTGCGAACTGGGCGCGCGGCTGGCGCGTCCCGGCGAATTCACCGAGCGCGCCTTCCTCAACGGCAAGCTCGATCTGGCCCAGGCCGAAGCGGTGGCCGACCTGATCGCCGCGCGCTCGCAGGCCGGTGCGCGTGCCGCGCTGCGCTCGATGGAAGGCGTGTTCTCGCGCAAGGTCGAAGCCTTGCTGCAGGCACTGATCGCCTTGCGCGTGCACATCGAAGCCGCCATCGACTTCCCCGAGGAAGAAATCGACTTCCTGGCCGACCCCGCCATAGCGCGGCAACTCGATGAGCTGCGCGCGCAACTCGATGAACTGCTGCGCGAAGCGCAGCGCGGCCAGCGCCTCAACGACGGCCTGCGCGTGGCCATCGTCGGCCGACCCAATGCCGGCAAGTCCAGCCTGCTCAACGCGCTGGCCGGCAGCGAACGCGCCATCGTCACTGCCATTGCCGGCACCACCCGCGACGTGCTGCGCGAAAGCGTGGCGCTCGACGGCGTGGCGCTGGAACTGGCCGACACCGCCGGCCTGCGCGACACGGACGACGAAGTCGAACGCGAAGGCGTGCGTCGCGCCCACGGCGAACTCGCCCGCGCCGATGCAGCGCTCCTGGTTACCGACGCGGAACACGCCGCCGCCGACCTCGCTTTGTTCGATGCCCTGCCCGCCGGCACCGAACGCGTGGTGCTCGTCAACAAGATCGACCTTGCCGGCAAGGCGCCACATGCGGAAACCCGCGACGGCATCCGCTGGCTGTGGGCCTCCGCGAAAACCGGCGAAGGCCTCGACGCCTTGCGCGATCACTTGAAGCAGCTCGCCGGCGCCGGCAGCGGCGAAGGCGCCTTCAGCGCGCGCCGCCGCCATGTGCTCGCGCTCGAAGCGGTGCGCGAGCACCTCGCCCGCACGGCCCATGCCCTCGCCAGCACCCGTGCCGGCGAACTCGCCGCCGAGGAACTGCGCCAGGCGCAGCATGCGCTCGGGGAAATCACCGGCGACTACACCAGCGACGATTTGCTGGGGGCGATCTTCGGTTCGTTCTGCATCGGCAAGTGAGCGGCGGCATCGCGCAGTCGCCGCCAGTGCCGCCACGACACCAGCGCGTTGATCCAGTACACCGCGTACAGCGCCGAGGTGAGGTACAGGCCGCGGCTGGCGTACAGCGGCACGGCGATGGAGTTGACCAGCAGCCAGAACGGCCAGTTCTGCACGTGCCGGCGCATCATCAGCAATTGCGCCACGATGCTGAAGGCCAGCACGGTGGAGTCGAGGAAGGGCGAGTAGGCGTTGGTGAAGCGGCGCAGTAGCAGGCCGTAGCAGATCGCGCCGATCGCGCCGCACAGCAGCTGCAGCCACAGCTTGCGCGCCGGCAGGTCGGTGACCGGGAGCTCCTCGCCGCGGCTGCCGTGCAGCCATTGCCACCAGCCCACGATGCTGGTGATCACGAAGAAGGCCTGCAGCACGGTGTCAGCGTATAGACGGCTATCCAGGAACACGAAGGCGAACAGGCCGCAGCCCACGATGCCCGTCCACCAGGTGTGCACGCTGTTGCGGCCGGCCAGGATGATGGAGGCGCCGGCCAGCAGGTTGGCCGCGATTTCCAGCGGGCTCATGTGTGCGGCCTGCCCGCGAGGAACGTATCCAGCTCGGCGTGTTGCGGCATGCCGCCTTGCGCGCCCAGCTTGGTCACCGAGAGCGCGGCGGCGGCGCAGGCCTTGCGCACCGCCTGCGGCAGGCCTTCGCGCAGGAACACGGCGAGCGCGCCGTTGAAGGTGTCGCCGGCGCCGGTGGTGTCGATGGCTTCGACCGTGAAGCCGGACTGGTGCGCGGGTTCGGGATGCGCGTCGTCGCGATACCACGCGCCTTCGCCGCCGCGGGTGAGCACCACGGGACACGGCGCGCGTCGCATCAGGTCGCGGAAATCCGTGTGCGCGTCTTCGCCCAGCGCGGTGGCCAGCTCGTGCTGGTTGGGCGTGAGATGGCTGGCCAGCCGCAGCCATTCGGGCGGCAGTTTCTGCGCGGGCGCGGGATTGAGGATGACGGGCACGCCCAGCTCGTGGCCCAGGCGCAGGGTGGCTTCGACGGCGTCGAGCGGGATCTCCAGTTGCACCAGCACCGCGTCGGCGCGGGCGATGGTTTCCCGCGCGGCCTCCACCTGCGCCGGCGTGACGCGCGCGTTGGCGGCGGGCACCACGATGATCTGGTTCTCGCCCCCGGCCACGGTGATGGAGGCGCTGCCGCTGCCCTCGTCGTCGAGCCGGGCGACGTGGGCGAGGTCGACGCCTTCGCGCGCCAGTCCCGCGTGCAGCTGGTCGCCGAAGGCATCGCGGCCCAGCGCGCCGACCATGCTCACGCTGGCGCCCAGCCGCGCGGCGGCCACCGCCTGGTTGGCACCCTTGCCGCCGTGCGCGGTGAGGAAGCGGCTGCCGAGCAGGGTTTCGCCCGGGCCGGGGAAGCGCGGCGCGAGCGTGACCAGATCCATGTTGATGCTGCCGACGACGACGATGCGGGGCATGGGTGTTTCCGTCATGGGTTGACGCGCATGTGCAGCGCGGTTGAAAGCTCGTCGTTCCAGCGGAAGCTGGAACCCAGTGCCCCGGTGTGCCGGATCGGAAGGCGCTGGATCCCGGCCTTCGCCGGGATGACGTCGATGCAACGTTCTGGAGTCACGGTGGAGCAGTGACGGCAGCATAAACCGGCCGTCTGCACGGACGGAAACAAAACGCCCGCCGGGTCGCGGCGGGCGTCGGGTCGCGGCGATGAAGCGCAGCGTCAGTGCATGTGGCCGATGCCGGCGTCGCCGGGCTCCAGCGCGGGTGCGGGGCCGGCCACGGCGAGCAGGGCCTGGGCGTAGCCGTCGCCGATGCTGAGCGTGGAGACTTCGTCCCAGGCGAAGAACGAGGCCTGGCGCATCCACTCCGCGTCGGGGCTGAGCTCCTGCAGATAGAAGCCGTCCTCGTCGGTGCTGGCGAGGTGGCCGATGTAGCAGACCTCTTCCTCTTCCTCGGTGTCCACGTGCACGCCGATCACCGGCGACATCGCGCCGGCGGCCTTCACGGCATCGCGGATCGAATCCAGCGGGAAGCCGCCCGGCAGGCGCGGAGCGATACCCTTCAGCGCCAGCGCCTTGGACATGAAGGCATGGTGGCGCTCAGGCGATTCCAGCTCGGTGATGTCGCGGTGGCGCATCACGTAGATGCCGTCGTCGGTGATGCCGTCGCCGACCACCCACAGCAGCACGAACTCGCTGCCCACGCCGCCCACGTAGCCGCAGAAGCTGCCGTGCTCCAGCTCGGTGCGCCACAGGCGCACCATGGTTCGCTGCTCCTGCGCCTCGCGCAGCTGGGCACGCAGGCCGTTGGTCTTGAATTCGAGGATCTTTGCCATGGGTGGCATTTTAGCAGAGCGGCCGTGGTGGCTTGTTCAGGGGATGTTGCTGGGAAATTTCGGCAAAATTGAATGCAAAATGCGTCATTTGCGGCGATCTGTGTATTTCACCCCATCCTTCGCCTTACAGGATGTAGCGGCTCAGATCCTCGTTGTGCACCAGCGTGCCGAGGTTCTTGTCTACCTGTTCGGCGTCGATCATATATTTTTCGCCGGATTTGTCTGCTGCTTCGTAGGAGATGCTTTCCAGCAGCCGTTCCATCACCGTATGCAGGCGGCGCGCGCCGATGTTCTCGGTGCGCTCGTTCACCTGGTAGGCCACCTCGGCCAGCCGGTCGATGCCGCTGTCGGTGAATTCCAGGCTCACGCCCTCGGTGCCCAGCAGGGCCACGTACTGCTTGGTCAGCGCGTTGTGCGGCTCGCGCAGGATGCGCTTGAAGTCGTCCACCGACAGCGCCGACAGCTCCACGCGGATCGGCAGGCGGCCCTGCAGCTCCGGGATCAGGTCGGAGGGCTTGGCCAGCGAGAATGCGCCCGAGGCGATGAACAGCATGTGGTCGGTCTTCAGCGGGCCGTACTTGGTGGAGACGGTGGAGCCTTCCACCAGCGGCAGCAGGTCGCGCTGCACGCCTTCGCGGCTCACGCCGGCGCCGCCCCATTCGGAGCGCTGGGCGATCTTGTCGATCTCGTCGAGGAAGACGATGCCGTTCTGCTCGGCGGCTTCCACCGCCTGGGCGCGGATCTCCTCGTCGTTGAGCAGCTTGCCGGCTTCCTCCTCGACCAGCAGCGGACGCGCCAGCTTGATCGCCAGCTTGCGGTGCTGGGTCTTGGCGCCGCCGAGGTTCTGGAACATCTGGCGCAGCTGCGCGCCCATCTCCTCCATGCCGGGCGGCGACATGATCTCCACGCCCACGTTCATGGCGAAATCCAGCTCGATCTCGCGCTCGTCCAGCGCGCCTTCGCGCAGCTGCTTGCGCAGCTTCTGGCGGGTGTCGTTGTCGATGGCGGGCGTGGTGGCCTGGTCGTGGCTCCAGTCGGTGGGTGTCTGCCGGCGCGGCAGCAGCGCATCGAGGATGCGGTCTTCCGCGCGGTCTTCCGCCTGCGTGCGCACGCGCTTGATCGCCAGTTCGCGGGTGAGCTTGTAGGCCACGTCGGCAAGGTCGCGCACGATGGACTCGACGTCCTTGCCCACGTAGCCCACCTCGGTGAACTTGGTGGCTTCCACCTTCACGAACGGCGCGTTGGCCAGCGTGGCGAGGCGGCGCGCGATCTCGGTCTTGCCCACGCCGGTGGGGCCGATCATCAGGATGTTCTTCGGCGTGATCTCGTTGCGCATCTCCGGCGCCAGTTGCATGCGCCGCCAGCGGCTGCGCAAGGCCACCGCCACGGCGCGCTTGGCGTCGTGCTGGCCGATGATGTAGCGGTCGAGTTCATTGACGATTTCGCGGGGGGTCAGTTCGGACATGGGGATACCGGAAGGCAGTAGGTTCGTCGTTCCGGCGTAGGCCGGAACCCAGCGGCAGCACCGTTGACAGGAGCCACTGGATCCCGGCCTGCGCCGGGATGACGGCAAGGAAGAGGCGTCGCGCGCTTACAGCTCTTCGATCGTGGTGTTGTGGTTGGTGTAGATGCAGATGTCGCCGGCGATCTTCAGCGCGCGCTCCACCACGCCGCGCGCGTCCAGCTCGGTGTTCTCCAGCAGCGCCAGCGCGGCGGATTGCGCATAGGGGCCGCCGGAACCAATCGCGATCAGGCCGTGCTCGGGTTCCAGCACGTCGCCGTTGCCGGAGATCAGCAGCGAGGCCTCCTTGTCGGCCACCGCCAGCATCGCCTCGAGGCGGCCGAGGCGGCGGTCGGTGCGCCATTCCTTGGCCATCTCCACCGCGGCGCGGGTGAGGTTGTTGCCGTGCTTGTCCAGCTTCTGCTCGAACAGCTCGAACAGCGTGAAGGCGTCGGCGGTGGCGCCGGCGAAACCGGCCAGCACGTCGGCGTTGCGGCCGAGCCGGCGGATCTTGCGCGCGTTGGCCTTGGCCACGATGTTGCCCAGCGTGACCTGGCCGTCGCCGCCGATCACGACCTTGCCGTTGCGGCGCACGCTGACGATGGTGGTGGCGTGGAAGGGTTCCATGAGAGCTCCAAGGTTGAGCGAACCAGATGGGGTCGGCTCACAGCAGCTTCAATGCGGAACGACCCCGCCCGGCACGTTCGCCTCCTCTCTCCTTTGGGGAGAGGATTGAGGTGAGGGGTCAATCTTGCGAAGACTCTCATCGAAGCGAGCATCAATGAGGCATCCCCGCGAGCACCCGCCCCTCATCCCAGCCTTCTCCCCGAAGGGGAGAAGGAGAAAGCCCTACTTCCGACGTGCCCTTGGATGCGCCGCGTCATACACCTTCGCCAGGTGCTGGAAATCCAGGTGCGTGTAGATCTGCGTGGTGGCGATGTCGGCGTGGCCCAGCAGCTCCTGCACGGCGCGCAGGTCGCCGGAGGATTCCAGCATGTGGCTGGCGAAGGTGTGGCGCAGCAGGTGCGGGTGCACGTGCTTGGCGAAGCCGTTGGCGAGCGCGAGCTTGCGCAGCCGCACCTGCACGGTGCGCGGGTTGATCGCCGCGCCGCCGCGGCCGCGGAACACCGGCGATTCCGGTGCCCTGCCCGTGGCCTCGCCGAGTGCGCGCAGCGCCGCCACGGCATGCCGGCCCACCGGCACGATGCGCGTCTTGCGGCCCTTGCCCAGCACGCGCACTTCGCCGCCGTCGAGGTCGAGGTCGCTCCAGCGCAGGCCGACCAGTTCGGACAGGCGCAGGCCGCTGGAATAGAACAGTTCCAGCATCGCGCGGTCGCGCGGCGCCAGTGCGCCGTCGCCGCCGGATTCCACCAGGCTGGCGGCCTCGTCCACGTCCAGCACCACCGGCAGCTTGCGGTGCACCTTGGGGCCGCGCACGCCGGCCAGCGGGTCGTGCGCCAGCGCGCCTTCGCGGCTGAGCTGGCGGAACAGGCTGCGGCAGGACGACAGCAGGCGCTGCAGGCTTTTCGGCGCCAGCCCGGCGCGATGCTGCGCGGCCACGAACTGGCGCAGGCGGTTCGGCTCCAGCGCGTCGAAGCCGGCGATGCCTTGCGCCTCCATCCACGCCGTGAGCTTGGCGAGGTCGCGGCGGTAGCCGTCCACGGTGTGCGGCGAAGCCTGCCGCTCGCCGGCGAGGCGGGCCAGCCAGGCTTCGACCTGTTGTTGCGGTTTCATGCTGCGCTCAGGCGAGATCCCGTGCCCGCGCCAGCGCGGCGGTGACGGTGGCGGCGATCATCTTGAGGAACAGCGTGCCCATGCCGGGCTGGAAGCGATCCGGGTCGTGGCTGCCGATGGCGAGGATGCCGGCCTCGCCCAGCGGAATCAGCGCCGCCGAGCGGATGGTCGCCGCTTCCTCGCCGAACAGCTGCGCCAGCTTGTCGGCCGACAGGCGGCCGGAAACGGGTTCGCGCCGCTGTAGCACCTCGGCCAGCTCGGGCAGTTCCGTCGCGCCGCCGCCCACCTGGCGCAGCCAGTCCGAGCGCGGCAAATCGGCGTGCCGGCCGAACAGCAGCAGGCGCACCAGCTCGGTGTGGAAATCCTCGTTGAGCTTGGCGACCACGGTGCGCGTGGCCACCTCCAGCGTGTTCGCGCGCAGCAGCGCCACGGTGAGCGCGTGCACGCGCTCCATCAGCTTCTGGTTGTCGGCGGCGATGGCGGTGAGTTCGGCAAGGCGCAGTTCCAGCTCCGCGTTCTTCTCGCGCAGCTGCTGCAGCTGGTACGCGGCCAGCGAGGCGACCGAACCCTGCTCGCGCGGCATGGTGAGCTGCGCGGCCAGCTCGGGGTAGTCGTTGAGGAAGGAGGGGTGCCGCTTCAGGTAGGCCGCGACGGCGCCGGCGTCGATGGTGTCCTCGGACAAGGGGGCGTTCATGCGCGGTTTCCTGCTGCGGTCATGCCGCGAGTGTGCGATGGACGCGCGGTTCGATCAATCGAGGAATGTGGGCTGGTGTCGCCTGCGCCTGGACGGATCAGGGCGTCCCGAACCATTCGCCCTCGAATGCGAACGCAGCGGGGCCGGTCATCCACAGCGTATGGCCGGCGCCGCGCCAGGCGATGCGCAGCGTGCCGCCGGGCAAATCCACGCGCACCTGTTCGTCCACCTCGCCGCGCCGGCGCAGTACCGCCACCGCGGCGCATGCGCCGGTGCCGCAGGCCTGCGTCCAGCCCACGCCGCGCTCGTGCACGCGCAGCGCGATGTGGTCGCGGGCGAGGCGCGTGGCGAAGCCGGCGTTCGCGCCCTCGGCGAAGCGCGCATGCGCGGTGAGCGCGGGGGCCAGCCGTTCTGCGTCGCCAGCGGCCAGTTCGTCCGCCATCGCCACGGCGTGCGGGTTGCCCATCGACACGGTGCCGATCCGCAGCGTGGTGCCGTCGGCCTCGATCATGTAATGCGGTGCCTCGGCGTCGGCCTCGAACGGAATCCGCGCCGGCGCGAACTGCGGCTCGCCCATGTCCACGGTGACTTCGTGCGCGGAAAGCAGGCGCACCGTGACCGGGCCGGACGGGCTTTCCAGCCGCACCGGTTCGCCCGTCGCCAGCGCACCGGCGCGATGCAGCCACGCCGCCACGCAGCGCACGCCGTTGCCGCACTGGGCTGCGGGCGAGCCGTCGGTGTTCCAGATGCCGTAGTAGAACGCGCAGGACGGATCGCGCGCCGGCTCCACGCTCAGAAGTTGGTCGAAACCCACGCCGGTGCGGCGGTCGGCCAGCGCACGGATGCCCGCCTCGTCCAGCGCGAACGGCGCGGTGCGGCAATCGAGCACCATGAAGTCGTTGCCCAGCCCGTGCATCTTGGAGAAACGCAGCATCGGCGAAGCTCAGTGCGTGGCGCTGCTGCTCGCCGGCGCCGGCTGCGCAGTGGCCGGTGCGGACTGGGCCGTGGCGGGCGCCGGCGGCACGTACACCGGCGGATGCGGGTTGTTCGGCAAATACAGCGGGCCCTTGTTGCCGCAGCCGGCAAGCAGGGCGGCTGCGAGGCAAAGCGGCGACAGCAGCAGACGGCGCATGGTCGGATACCGGTGGGAAACGTGACGCCGCAGTATAGCGAGCCTCCCGCAACCACTTATCATGCGCGCGCCTTCCCCGCGGAAACTCCGATGAACCCGATCGAGCTGCTGCGCTTGCCCGCCACCGTGCTGCTGGTGCTGGCCGCGGTGCTGCTGCTGTGCTGCCTGCTGCAGCTGGCGACGCTGCGCCGCCGCCTCGATGCCGGCGCGAAGCTGGCCGCCGGCTGGCATGCGCTGTTGTGCCTGGCGTGCCTCGCGTCCAGCGTGCTCTTCGGCGTCGGCGGCTGGGCCTTGCGTGGTTACCGCGTGCTGGACGAGGAAGCGCCGGTCATGCAGATCGACGCGCACATCCTTTCGCCGCAGCGCTGGCGTGTCGACATGAGCTGGCCCGACGGCGCCACGCGCCAGGTGCAGCTGGCCGGCGACGATTGGCGCGTCGAGGCCGTGGTGCTGAAGTGGAAGCTGCCCGCCGTGCTCGCCGGCCTGCCGCCGCTGTACCGGCTCGACCGCATCGACGGGCGCTACGACGACGCCATGCAGGAACAGAACGCGCCGCGCACCGTGGTCGCGCTCGGCTCCGCCGATGGCTTCGACCTGCTCGACCTGCGCCGGCAATACCCGCGCGCCTTGCCGATGGTGGACGCGGTCTACGGCAGCGGCGCCTTCCTGCCGCTGGTCGACGGCGGCCACTACAGCCTCAGCCTTTCGCGCACCGGCGCGCTGGTGGCGCGGCCGGATGCGGCCACCGAACGCCGCATCGGTTCGCCGCTGGGCGGCTGACTGCCAGCGGCCGGATCCGTCGCAGGAACTTGCCCGGCAGCCGCGCTAGATTCGCCACGCCACGGGATGCCGACAGTCCGCGTCCCGCGGCGTCCACTCAACCTGTGAGAGGCCCATGAACAAGCTCACGCAAGTCGCCCTGACCATCGCATTGGCAGCTATCGCCAGCACCGCCTTCGCCGCGCAGCCGGTGCACGATGTCAGCGGCAACCGCCATCCGAACATCGCCGCCGCGCAAAAGCTCACCGACAGGGCTTACCAGCGCATCATTGCCGCGCAGAAGGCGAACGAATGGGACATGGGCGGCCACGCGGCAAAGGCGAAGGATCTGCTCGACCAGGCCAACCGCGAGCTCAAGGCGGCGGCGGAAGCGGCGAACCAGAAGCACAAGTAGCATCCGTGCTGCCGATCCGGCCTTGCCGTCGTCGCGGCAAGGCCGGATCGGCAGCAGGTACCGTTGGAAAGGGATGGCGCGAGACCGCCAGGGAGGAGACATGAGGGTTGCTGGAGGCGTCATTGCCCTGATTTCGGGCATCCTCGGCGTCATTGCCGGGTTCTATGTATCGTTCCTGGGCGGTTTCGTCACGGCGCTCAACGGTCAAGGGGCGTGGCTCGGCGTCCGGGAGGGATTGGTCGGCATGGCCTTCTCCTTCCTCGTCGTCGCCTACAGCGTGCCGGTCTTCGTATCCGGGAAACGCTGGCCGGGCTGCCTGCTCATCGCCACGGCGATAGACGGGGTCTGCATGGGTAGCGTCGTTGTCTTTTTTTTCATGGCGCCGGTAATGGTCGGCGGCCTGCTTGCGCTGCGTCCGCGCAAATCCGGAAGGGCCGCCGTGAGGCGATCGTGGGAGCCTTCCATCGTCGCGGCCGTTCCCCTGCTCGTCGTGACGGCGATCTGCATGGGATCGCCAGGCGGTGCGCGACATGCGCATGACGGGCTCGGCTCGGCTGCTGCTGCGCAGAACCAGCCGGCGCGGGCCGGGACAAGTTCTGCAAGCGATCCCGGAACGGCCGGCGCCGCCTCAACCTCGGCGGATCCGGCAAAGAGCGGATCGACGGCTGGAGCCGACTGACGGCGCGAACCTTATCCCAGCAGCTTCTCGTAGCGCCAACCATCGGCGCCATCCCCGTAGTACCCCGCCAGCGCGTACAACCGTCGGTAGCCCAGGCGCTCGTAGAGGCGGATCGCGCCGGCGTTGTCGGCGCGCACTTCCAGCCGCAGCGCGCGGCATCGGCGGCGGCGGGCGAGCTGCTCGACGGCATCGAGCAGGGCGGTGCCCACGCCCTGGCCGCGCGCTGCGTGGTGGGCGGCAATGGAATACAGCCGCGCGACGCCGCTGCGCTTGCGGAAGAACACCACCGCGGTGCCGAGCAGACGATGCGGGCCGGCGCTGGCCACCAGCACTTTCGCGCTGTCGCTGTCGAGGTGGCGGCGGAACTGCGCGCGGCTCAGCCGGTCGCTGGTGAAGCTCTGTTCCTCCAGCGCCACCAGGTCGTCTAGGTCGGAAAGCTCGGCGGAGCGGACGCGCGCGCTGGCTGACGGCATGGCGATGGGTTCCTTGTCTCGGGCGTGCGCGGCGGCGAACCGGGCGGACTCTAGTGGCGGGCCGGCGGCGCGGCAAATCGCGCCGGCATCGGCGCTTAGCGTGGATTCAGTGCCGCCGCCCGGGACGCATCCGCGCTGTGCCAAACTGCGCGCCTTCCGCCGCCCCGCACGCGGGGCGCATCCCCATCGCACGCCTGAGTAGTGACATGGCCCGTCTGGTCATCGTGGTCGAGAAAGCCTCCGACTGGGGCGTCTATTACCCGTCCGCCGACGTGGTCACCGCCGCGGACTACCTGCGCGAAGCCGTCGGCGTGGACGACGAGCGCACCCACGTCATCAACCTCTGCCGCAGCTACAAATACCTCGGCACCGGCTACTACGTGTCGCTGCTGGCCGAGGCGCGCGGGCACAAGGTGATGCCGTCGGTGCGCACGGTGAACGACCTGCGCCGCCGCTCCCTGTACGGCCTGGAGATCGAGGATCTCAGCGCCAAGCTCACCCATTTCCTGCCGGCGGGCGGGCGCGACACCACCGACTTCGGCATCCTCGTCTACTTCGGGCAGACCTCGCAGCCGGCGCTGCAGGATCTGGCGCGGCAGGTGTTCGAGATGTTCCCCTGCCCGCTGCTGCGCATCGAGTTCGAGCGCGACCGCGTATGGCAGATCAGCGCGATCAAGCCGGTGGGCCTGCACATGCTGGACGACGCGCAGGAAGACGCCTTCGCCGAGGAGCTCGACCGCTTCAGCAAGAAGCTGTGGCGCAAGCCCAAGGCGCGCCGGCAGTTCCGCTACGACGTCGCCATGCTGGTCGATCCGAACGAGGCGATGCCGCCGTCGAACAAGCGGGCGCAGAAGGCGTTCATCGCCGCCGGCAAGGAGCTGGGCATCGAAGTCGACCCGATCGGCAAGAACGACTACCAGCGCCTGGCCGAATACGACGGCCTGTTCATCCGCGAGACCACCGCCAGCGACAACCACACCTACCGCTTCGCGCATCGCGCGGAGAAGGAGGGCATGGTGGTTATCGACGATCCCACCTCGATCCTGCGCTGCACCAACAAGATCTTCCTCAACGACCTGATGGTGTCGCGCAAGCTCGCCGTGCCGCGCACCGAGATCCTCTACCGCGACGACATGAAGGGCCTGAAGGAAGTCGCCGCGAAACTCGGCTATCCGCTGGTGCTGAAGATTCCCGACGGCTCGTTCTCGCGCGGCGTGGTGAAGGTGGAGGACGAGGCCGCGCTCGCCCGGGCCACCGCGGAACTGTTCCAGCACAGCGCCCTGCTGCTGGCGCAGGAGTTCGTCTACACCGAGTTCGACTGGCGCATCGGCGTGCTCAACGGCGAGCCGCTGTACGCCTGCAAATACTTCATGTCGCGCGGCCACTGGCAGATCTACAACCACGGCGCGAAGGGCGCCTCGAAGACCGGCGAATCGGAAACCCTGCCCATCGAGAAGGCGCCGGCCGACGTGGTGAAGCTGGCGCTCAAGGCCACCCAGGCCATCGGCAACGGCCTCTATGGCGTGGACATCAAGCGCGTGGGCGACAAGCCGGTGGTGATCGAGGTGAACGACAACCCGTCCATCGACGCCGGCGTCGAGGACGAATGCCTGGGCGACGAGCTGTACCTGCGCGTGATGCGCGAATTCCTGCGCCGGATGGAGCGCAAGCGGCAGGGCGTCGGCGGTTGAGGCGAACCGATCGCCGCTTCCCTGCGGCGACAAGTCCTTCCACTGCCAGATGGAAAGTCGGGATCAGCAGCGCCGCCGCGCGCGGCGCAGCGCGAGCAGTTGCCGCGGCAGGCCCGGTTCGAGGATCAGCAGCAGCGCCAGCGGCGCCGCCAGCAGCCACACCAGCGGCGCCCATCCCAGCAGGGCGGTGCGCGCCGGCACCAGGGTGGTGAGCAGCAGCGCGCCGCCCATGGCGAGCCACGACAGGGCGACGGCCAGCAGGCGTTCGTGGCGGCGATGGTCGATGGCGGCGGTGCGCATGGCGGCTTCCTCGCGGGCGATGGATGAAGCATGCCGATGCCGCATCTCACGGTCTGCGACGGGCCCTACAATGCTCGCCCGTCCAAGGAGCACCGCATGAGCCAGCCCTCCCAGTTCGCCGTGTTCGGCCATCCCGTCGCGCATTCGCTGTCGCCGCGCATCCACCAGGATTTCGCGCGGCAGTTCGGCATCGCGCTGGAATACCGCGCCATCGACGCGGCGCCGGACACGTTCGCCGAGGCGGTGCGCGCCTTCTTCGCCGCAGGCGGCGCGGGCGCCAACGTCACGTTGCCGCACAAGGGCGCGGCTTTCGCGCTGGCGGACGAACGCAGCGAAGCGGCCGCGCGCGCCGGCACCGCAAACGTGCTCACGCGCCTGCCCGACGGCCGGCTCGCCGCGCACAACAGCGACGGCGCCGGCCTGGTGCGCGACCTCACCGAGCGGCATGGCGTGGACTTGCGCGGCCACGATGCGCTGCTGCTGGGCGCGGGCGGCGCCGCGCGCGCCGCGGCGTGGTCGTTGCTGGACGCCGGCGTGCAGACGCTCACCATCGTCAACCGCACGCCGGAAACCGCCGACGCGCTGGCCGACGCCATCGGCGAGCCGGCGCGCGTGCACACGCGCTACTGGGACGACCTCGCCAACCTCGGCAGCTACGACCTGATCGTCAACGCCACTTCGGCCGGCGTGCTCGGCGACGGGCTGCAATTGCCGATGTCGCTGGTAGGCGCGCGCGCGCTTTGCTACGACCTCGCCTACGGCGCCGCGGCGATCGATTTCATCGCGTGGGCGAAGGCGGCCGGCGCGCGCCACGCCTGGGACGGCCTCGGCATGCTGGTAGAGCAGGCCGCCGAGGCGTTCGAGCTGTGGCACGGCCGGCGGCCCGACACCGAGCCGGTGTACCAGGCGCTGCGCGCGGGCATTTGACCCCGTCTAAAAATGCCGGTGCCAGCATCGCCCGCACAGGGGGATGACCGAGCCCGCTCCGTGTCTCCGGGCAAGACCGCCGAAGCACGGACGGGCTCACCACGCGAGGGGAAATCGCATGCTGCGCATGGGAATGTTGAGTCGCGGCCTGGCCATCGCCGGGCTGTCGTGGTTTGCCTGCAACGCCTTCGCCGCCGGAACCGGCGGCAATCCGGTCGGTTCGACCAACGTGACCACCGCCGACCCGGCGGTGCCGCGCCCGCCAGGCCAGCCCTGCGTGGTGCAGCTGTTCCAGGACGACGTGTTCAACGACTTCGGCACGCGCCCCTACGGCTACGCGCCGCCTTCCGGCTGCGGCACGCATTGGGCCAAGGTGGTGCTGGAGGCGGACTTCTCGGTGAACGCGGGCCGCCAGTACGACCGCACGGCCTCGATCTGGCTGGGCGGCGTGAACCTGTACTTCGGCACCACCGAGGAACCTTCCTCCACGGTGGGGCCGAGCTGGCACGTGGAGCGCGACCTCACCGACTACAGCGCGCTGCTGCGCAATGCCGGCCAGGGCCAGGCGATCCTGTGGAACCTGGTCGACGGCACCTACACCGGGGTGATCCACGGCAGCGCCAGGCTGCTGTTCTATCCGGCGTCCGCGCGCGCGCCCGCGCCGCGCGTGCCCGACCAGGTGATCCCGCTGGGCAGCGATCCGGTGGGCAGCGTCACCAACCTGTCCACGTCCACCGACCAGCTGTCGAAAACCCTGACCCTGCCGCGCAACGTGGTGCACGCCTATCTCGACGTGTTCGCGCAGAGCCAGAACGCCGACGAGTTCTGGTACACCTGCGTGCCCGACACCTACGCCGGCCAGGTGAACGGATGCGGCGGCGGCAATTTCCGCGAGGCCGAGGTGAGCATCGACGGACAGCCGGCCGGCGTGGCGCCGGTGTACCCGTGGATCTACACCGGCGGCATCGACCCCTACCTGTGGCGGCCGGTGACCGGCGTGCAGACGCTGAACTTCATGCCGTACCGCGTCGACCTCAGCCCGTTCGCGGGCGCGCTCAGCGACGGCGCGCAGCATACGGTGGCGGTGAGCGTTGCCGGCGCCAGCAACTACTTCTCCACGGCGGCGACCTTGCTGCTGTATCAGGACGGCCGCAGCAGGCAGGTCACCGGCGGCGTGACGCGCAACACCCTGGCCGGCCAGGCGCCCGTGCCGGCCATCAGCAGCACGCTGGACGGCAGCGGCAACGGCGACATCACCACCACGCTCTCGCGCCACTTCACCATCGAGGGTTACGTCGACACTTCGCACGGCCGCGTGCGGAACACGGTGGAGCAGACCGTGGGTTTCGCCGACACGCAGGCGTTCACGATCAGCGACACCACCTACCGGCAGGTCACGGATCAGACCACCTCGATGGAAGGCAGCAGCCGCAGCAGCGATGGCGCGTCTTACACGCAGCGCGTGCGCTATCCCTTCCACCTCGATTACGACCAGCAGGTGGCTGCCGACGGCAGCGCGACCGTCGCCACCACGGTGAAGCAGGGCTTCCGGCTGGATCGTTCCCTCGGGTTCGCCGTTTTCCCGCTGTATGCGGACAAGGTGGACAACACGGTGAGCAGCGCCGATACGCTGGATTTCGACGCCAGCGGCAACTTCACCGGGCACACCGGCCAGGCCAGTTCGCAGACGTTCGATTACCGCGATTCGCTGGGCGGCTGCTACCGCACCGACGTGGCTTCGGCAGCGGGCGCGGTGACGGCGTACGGCACGGGCAAGGGCTGCCCCGGCAGGCAGAACGGCGTGTATTGGTTCAGCCATCCGGACGGCTCGCCGTATCAGGGCGACAACCCGCTGCCTTGGTAAACACGCGGGTCATCGCATTGACATGATGCGCCGCTAGCTTGCCGCCCTGGTCGCGGTCGTCCCTGGGGACGGCCGCGGCCACGGTTCCGGTCAGGCGCGGGTGTCATGCAAAGTCTCGCTTCGTTCTTCTCGCGCCGTCCGGTCTGGCTGGGCGGCGCGCTGGTCTTGATCCTGCTGCTCGGCGGCGGCTGGTGGCGCTGGAGCGTCCGTGCCGCGACGGCGTCGTCGTCGGACGACAGCGGCGTGCACGTGCTGCTGGGCCTCGCCGCCGAGGCGCAGCGCGATGGCCGCCGCGTGGCGCCGGTGGGCAGCAACGCGTTCGAGTTCTACTTCAGCGTGCTGCAGATCGAACCGGGCAACGCCACCGCGCTGGCGGCGTTGCGCGACATGTTCAAGCCGGCCTGCGCGGATGTCGAACACAGCATCACCGCCGGCGACCTCGACGAGGCGCAACGCGAACTGCAGCTGCTGCGCGCCTACGACGCCGGCAACTACAGGTACGATCCCGCGCACGACGAGTTGAACGCCAGCGACTACAAGCTCGCCCTGCTCGGCGGCTATCTCGACGCCCAGCGCACGCTGCTGGGCCGCCGCCACGCCGAGGAAGCCGCGGCGATGGCCGCGCGCCAGGGCGCCGCTGTGCAGTGAGGGCGCTCAGCCCGCGAGGTAGTCGTCCTTCACCCGCACGTAGTGCGCGGCGGAATACATCAACTGCTCGACCTGCGCGTCGCTGAGCACGCGCACGCGCTGTGCCGGGTTGCCCAGCCACAGCTCGCGCTCGCCCACCACCTTGCCGGGCGGGATCAAGGCGCCCGCGCCGACGAAGCCGTGCTTCCGCACCACCGCGCCGTCGAGCACGCTGGCGTGCATGCCGATCAGGCAGCCGTCCTCGATGGTGCAGGCGTGCACCACCGCGGCATGGCCGATGGTGACGTCGGCGCCGATCAGGCAGGGATGGCCCGGGCCGTACGGGCCGGCGTGCGCCACGTGCACGATGGCGCCGTCCTGGATGTTCGTGCGCGCGCCCACGCGGACGTGGTTCACGTCGCCGCGCAGCACCGCGCCGGGCCAGACCGACACGTCGTCGCCCAGCACCACGTCGCCGATCACGGTGGCGGCGGGGTCGAGGTAGACGCGTTCGCCGAGGACGGGGGCGATGCCCTTGTAGCTGCGCAGCTTGGTCATGCGGCATTGTAGCCGCGCCGCGAAAGCCCCTCTCCCACTTGTGGGAGAGGGGTTGGGGAGAGGGTGCTTCCACTCTCGCCGCGAGCCCGGCCCTCTCCCCCGGCCCCTCTCCCGCAGGCGGGAGAGGGGAGCAGGGCCACTGCGTGCTCAACCCTTGCGCTCGGCCTCCAGCACGCGCAGCGTTTCGCGGTAGCCGGCATCCACCGCGCGGCGCCAGCCCTTCCATTCCAGCAGGCCCACCCGCTCCAGCGGCGGCACGATCAGCCGGTGCGCCAGCGTGCGGCAGCGCTCGCTGGTTTCCTCGCTGTTGACCATCGCGGCGCGGGCGAGGGTGGACACCAGGCCCGGCCAGCGCGGGCCGCGGCGCTGTTGCAGCAGCAGGCGCCACCAGGGCGGGGTGGCCACGTCGTCGATGCCGGTGCGCAGCGCCATGTCGCCGTGGATGCTCACCGCGGTGAGGTGGGCGATGCCGTCGGTGGCCATCACGTCGGTGGGCAGATTGTCCACCAGCGCGCCGTCCACGTGGACTTCGCCGCGATGGAGCACCGGCGGCAGCACGCCGGGGATCGCGCTGGAGGCGCGCAGCCACAGCCACAGCGGCCCGGTGCGATGCACCACGCGGCCGGCGCCGGAGAGGCTGGTGGAGACGCAGAAGAACGGCTTGCCCAGATCCTCGATCTCGCTGTCGCCGAAAGCCTCGCGCAGCATGCGGCTGGCGCGGCGGCCGCGGGTCAGCGCCACCAGCGGCAACGTCCAGTCCGACAGCGGGCGGCTGCTCACGAAGGCTTCGAAGTAGCGGCGCAGCATGGTGTCCGTGTCCCAGCCGTGGGCCACGCCGGCGCCGATGATCGCGCCGATGCTGGTACCGCCCACGGCGTCGAAGGCATGGCCGGCATCGCGCAGCGCCTTGATCGCGCCGAGGTGGGCCAGCCCGCGCGCGCCGCCGCCGGCCAGCACCAGCCCGCGCGCATGGCCGGTGATCAGCCGCGCCACCCGTTCGATGTCGCCCTCGCCGCAGATGTGGTGGTGCATCAGCGGGCCGCTGAACGGTGCGCGCCAGCGTTGCGCCGAACCGCGCTCCGGTTCGCCGCGCTCGTGCAGCAGCAACAGGTGGCGCGGGCGGTGCTCGGTGCGGGCCGGATGGCCGTGCGCGAACTCCGGCCAGGGCTGCGCCGCCTGTGCGGCCAGCGCCGGCAGCAGCAGCGCATCGGCCTGGCGCAGGCAGCGCTGGCGCCATTCCGGATCGCCGCCTTCGTCGAGGTAGAGCACGAACTGCGCCCAGGCCTCGCGCTCGGCGAACCAGTCGCTGCCGCGATCCCGGCCCAGCTCGGCGTCGATCACCGCGCAGTGGCCGTAGGGCTCCATGGCCGCGGCCAGCTGCTGCGCCAGTTCGCGCGCCGGCACGCCGCGGTGCGCCGGCAGCATCGCGAACGTGCGCGGCCGGTTGGGCGAGGGCACGCGGCGCTGGTTCTGCAGCAGGCGCAGGGTGGCGGTGCGCGCCACCGCCAGCATGGTGGTGGGGTGGTGTTCCACCATCGCCTCGAAGTCGGCGACGTCCAGCCGCAGCAGTTCGGAATCGCGCAGCGCCCGCACGGAGAGATGGTGGTTGCCGCCCGAGAGCAGGCTGATTTCCCCCACGCAGTCGCCCGCGGCGAGCTGGTGCATCAGGGTGGAGGGGCCATCGAACACGCCCAGGCTGCCGCTGCGCAGCAGGTACAGCGCCTCGGAGGGCTCGTCGGCCTCGAACAGGTACTGCCCGCCGGGCAGGCACAGCCAGCGCATGCGCCTGGCCAGCATCTCGAGCTGGAATTCGTCGAGGTGCGCGAAGATCGCGGTGCGCCGGATCAGGTCGGCCAGGTCGGTGGGCTGCATGGCGGCGATGCTACTTCGGCGCCGTGACGGCGGTGTCGTCGCGCTTGATTTCGCCCGGTGCGGTCGCCACGCTTCGCGTCGGAAAGGAGCACTTCATGACCCAAGACAATCCCCTGCTGGCCGACCACGCACTGCCGGCTTTTTCCCGCATCCGCCCCGAGCACGTGGCACCGGCCATCGACGCCATCCTCGCCGACGACGATGCCGCGATCGCCGCGATCATCGCCCCCGGCGCGCCGCGCGATTTCGCGCATGTGATGCTGGCGCAGGAGCGGCTTGGCCAGCGCCTCGCCCATGCCTGGGCGCCGGTGTCGCACCTGCACTCGGTGGCGGACAGCCCCGCGCTGCGCGAGGCCTACGGCCCGGCCGAGGAAAAGCTCACCGAGCACGCCATCGCGCAGGGCCAGAACCGCAATCTCTATGCCGCCGTGCAGGCGGTGGCCGATGCGCCGGGCTTCGCCGCGTTGCCGCGCCCCGAGCGCGCGCTGGTGGAGCACGCGCTGCGCGACTTCAGGCTCTCCGGCGTGTCGCTGGAAGAACCCGCGCGCACGCGCTTCCGCGAGATCGGCGTCGAGCTGTCGAAACTCTCCACCGAGTTTTCCAACGCGGTGCTGGACGCCACCGACGCCTGGCACGAGCACGTCACTGACGAGCGCGACCTCGCCGGCATCCCCGAATCCGGCCGTGCGGTGCTGCGCCAGTACGCCAGGGAGCAGGAACTGGACGGCTACCTGGTCACGCTGAAGCAGCCCAGCGTGCAGGCCGTGCTCACCTACGCCGACAATCGCGGCCTGCGCGAGCGCGTGTACTGGGCCTACCAGACGCGCGCTTCCGACCAGGGCCCGCATGCTGGCAAGTACGACAACTCCGCGCGCATCGAAAGGATCATGGCGCTGCGCCACGAGGCCGCGCAGTTGCTCGGCTTCACCAACGCGGCCGAGGAATCGCTGGCCACCAAGATGGCCGGCTCACCCGCCGAGGTGATGGAGTTCCTGCACGACCTCGCCAAGCGCGCCAAGCCGGTGGCGCAGCGCGAGCTGGCCACGTTGCGCCAGTTCGCGCACGACGAGCTCAAGCTGGACAACCTCGAATCCTGGGACGTGGGCTACGCCTCCGAAAAGCTGCGCCAGAAGAACTACGCGCTGGACGAGGAACAGCTCAAGCCCTACTTCCCGCTGCCCGCGGTGATCGACGGCCTGTGGGCCATCGTGCGCAAGCTCTACGGCATCACGCTGGCCGCCCGCGACGGCGTCGACGTGTGGCATCCCGACGTGCGCTACTACGACGTGATGGGCGCCGACGGCCGCGTGTTCGCCGGCGCCTACGTCGACCTCTACGCACGCACTGGCAAGCGCGGCGGCGCCTGGATGGACGTCTGCCGCGCCCGCTTCGACGATGGTGAAAACAAGCAACTGCCGGTGGCCTTCCTCACCTGCAACTTCGCCCCGCCCACCGAGGGCCGTCCCGCGCTGCTCACCCACGACGACGTGCTCACCCTGTTCCACGAATTCGGCCACGGCCTGCACCACCTGCTCACCGAGATCGCCCTGCCCTCCATCGGCGGCATCGACGGCGTGGAGTGGGACGCGGTGGAACTGCCCAGCCAGTTCATGGAGAACTTCGGCTGGAACCGCGAGGCGCTGGATCTGTTCGCGCGCCACTGGCAGACCGGCGAAGCGCTGCCGGAGGAACTGTTCCAGCGCATGCTCGCCGCGCGGCATTTCCACGCCGGCCTGTTCTTGGTGCGCCAGCTGGAATTCGCGCTGTTCGATTTCAGCCTGCACCTGGGCTACGACCCCGCCGAAGGCGCCCGCGCATTGGCCGTGCTGGAACAGGCGCGCAAGCAGGTGGCGGTGCTGCATCCGCCGGCCTGGCAGCGCTTCCCGCATGCGTTCTCGCACATCTTCGCCGGCGGCTACGCGGCGGGCTACTACAGCTACCTGTGGGCCGAACTGCTCAGCGCCGATGCATTCGGCGCGTTCGAGGACGCGGCCAGGGACACCGGCAGCGTGATCGACCCCGCCACCGGCGCGCGCTTCCGCCGCGAAGTGCTGTCCGTGGGCGCCAGCCGCCCCGCGCTGGAAAGCTTCGTGGCCTTCCACGGCCGCAAACCCGAGCCGGAGGCGCTGCTGCGCAGCCACGGCCTACTGTCCTGAAAAGTGCGGCCATGGATGGCCGCCCGTTTGATTCTCGCGATCAGGGATGATCGCAAAAGCTAAAGAAAAAGCCCGCCTCGCGGCGGGCTTCCCCAGGCGGCGGAATGCCGAAGGCTCAGGCCTTCTGCACTTCCTCGGCCTGCAGGCCCTTCGGGCCCTTGGTGACGACGAAAGTGACGCGCTCGCCTTCCTGCAGCGACTTGAAGCCGTTGCCCTGGATCGCGCGGAAATGCACGAACAGGTCTTCACCGCTTTCCGGCGTGATGAAGCCGAAGCCCTTGGCGTCGTTGAACCACTTGACCGTACCGCTCTGACGTTCCGACATGACACATACCTTTGAAACATGAGTGAATCGCGGCCGGAGCGGGTGCGCCCGGCCGCAACATGGAGCAGGAAATCCGAGTCCTCCCCGGCTCTTGCCGCCGCGAGCATACATGGAAAACGGCCGCGGCGACGGCCGGAAGCCCCGCCGGTTCAGCCTCGGGGCATTCCCTGGGGCTGCGCATGATCTCCAGCCACCCCGCGCCGGAGGCTGTTTGCGCGCAGGCCAGGGAAGAGCAGAGGAATGAGCTTCCGTCCGCGACTGAGCGATGACGCGGGGTGTTTGGAGATCATGGACAGGCTCTTACAATGCCCGCATGAAGATTGCCTCGTGGAACGTGAACTCGCTGAAGGTGCGCCTGCCGCAGCTCCTGCAGTGGCTGGCGGATGCGACGCCGGACATCGTGGCGCTGCAGGAAACCAAGCTGGAGGACGCGAAGTTTCCCGCCGCCGAGCTGGCCGCCGCCGGCTACCGCACGGTGTTTTCCGGGCAGAAGACCTACAACGGCGTGGCCATCCTCGCGCGCGAGGCGCTGGGCGGTTTCGCCGACGTGGTCACCGACATCCCGGGGCTGGACGATCCGCAGCGGCGCATCCTCGCCGCCAGCGTGGGCGGGCTGCGTATCGTCGACCTCTACGTGGTCAACGGCAAGGCGGTGGGCGACGAGAAATACGCCTACAAGCTGCACTGGCTGGAACGCGTGCGTGCGTTTCTTGAGGGCGAGATCGCGCGCGACCCGAAGCTGGTGGTGCTGGGCGACTTCAACATCGCGCCGGACGAGCGCGACGTGCACGACCCTGCCGCCTGGGGCGAGGACATCCTCTGCTCGCCGCCCGAGCGCGCCGCGCTCAAGGCGATCACCGATCTCGGCCTGCACGACAGCTTCCGGCTGTTCCAGCCGGAGGGTGGCCACTTCAGCTGGTGGGACTACCGACAGGCCGCGTTCCGGCGCAACATGGGCCTGCGCATCGACCTGATCCTGCTCGGCGAAGCCCTGAAACCCGCCGCCACCGCCGCGGCGATCGATCGCGAACCGCGTCGCTGGGAACGCCCTTCCGACCACACGCCGGTGACGCTGGAACTGGATATCCGATGAACACAAGCAAGACCGACTGGCCCAGCTCGCTCTCCGACGAGGAACTCGACGAACTGGATCGCTACCTGCGCGCCCATGTGCAGGAGGGCGATGGCCACCTGCTGCTGGACGGCGTGCATGGGCTGCTCAGCGCGCTGGCGATCGGCCCGCTGCAGGTGCTGCCCGACGAATGGCTGCCCGAGGTGCTGCACGAGCCGTTCGCCGACGAGGCCGAGGGCAACCGCGTACTGGAACTCCTGGCCAAGCTCAACGACTCGATCAGCGCCGAACTCGACGTGGACGCCTACGAGCCCATCCTGGGCGAAATCGACACCGACGCCGGCCCCGCGCTCTCCGCCGCCGGCTGGTGCGAGGGCTTCAGCCGCGGCATCGACCTGCGCGCCGCGCTGTGGGAAAGCCGCCTCGCCGACGACCCGCAGCTGATGGAACTGCTCGGCCCGGTGATGGCGCTGGCGGTGGACGACGGCGTGCTCAGCGCCGAGGCCGAGTTCGAGAAGCTCAGCGAAGAGGAATACGACGACTGCCTCGCGCAGATCCCCGCCGTGCTCGACGCCGTCGGTCAGTATTGGCAGGCCAAGCCGGCCACCGAGGCGGAACTGGAAGCGATGGTGCAGCGGCACAGCGAGCCGGAAGCCCACGAGAGTTCGGCGCCGCGCCAGCGCAGCGGGCACTGGGTGCACTGAGGCCGCGCCTGCGGTGGGGAACCGGGATCTGCCAGCCATGGATACCGCCACGCCGCTCTACGAACCGATCAACACGCTGAAGCCGGTCGCGCCCGGGCTGTGGCTGGTCGACGGCCCCATCGTGCGCATGGCCGCGCTGGGCGGCAGCGCGCCGTTCACCACCCGCATGACGGTGGCGCGGCTGGCCGATGGTGGCTTGTGGTGCCATTCGCCGGTCGCCCCCGACACGGCCCTGTTCGCCGCGGTCGACGCGCTGGGCCCGGTGCGCCACCTGGTCTCGCCGAACAAGCTGCATTACGCGCACATCGCGGCGTGGAAGCGGCGCTATCCCGACGCCATCGCCTGGGCCTCGCCCGGCGTGCGCGAGCGTGCCGCCAGCCAGAAGATCGCGGTGGGCTTCGATGCCGATCTCGGTGAGACAGCGGAGCCGGCCTGGGCCGCCGAGCTCGACCAACTGCATTTCCGCGGCAGCCGCGTGTTCGAGGAAGTGGTGTTCCTGCATCGCGCCAGCGCCACGCTGATCCTCACCGACCTGATCGAGAACTTCGAGGCCGCCAGGCTGGGCACCGCGATGCGCTGGATCGCGCGGCTGGGCGGCGTGCTCGATCCCGACGGCAAGACGCCGCTGGACATGCGCTTCACCTTCCGCGACCGCGCCGCCGCGCGCTCCTGCCTCCAGCGCATAATGGACTGGCGGCCGCAGCGGGTGATCCTCGCCCACGGCCGCTGCTACATGGACAACGCCGAGGCCGAGCTGCGCCGGGCATTCCGCTGGCTCACGTGACCAGCGTCGCGCCGGCGGAACGATCCGTTCCCGCCGCGGCGCTTGGATAACGCGCGCCGCGCGCGCATCTTGGCGGCATTCCATCCATGGGAGCATCGTCATGAGCGAACGCCGCATCCTCCGCCGCATCCGCGGCATCGACACCGCCGACGGCGCGGGCGTGAAGCTGAAACGCGTCATCGGCCAGCCCGCGCTGGACATGCTCGATCCCTTCCTGCTGCTGGACGAGTTCCGCTCCGACAGCGCGGACGACTACATCGCCGGTTTCCCCGAGCATCCGCACCGCGGCTTCGAGACGGTCACCTACATGCTGGCCGGCCACATGCAGCACGGCGACAACCACGGCAACCGCGGCGACCTGGTGCCCGGCAGCGTGCAGTGGATGACCGCGGGCCGCGGCATCCTGCACTCGGAAATGCCGCAGCAGGAAAACGGCCTGATGTGGGGCTTCCAGCTCTGGGTGAACCTGCCCGCCAGCGACAAGATGACCGCGCCGCGCTACCAGGACATCGGCCCCGAGCGCATCCCGGCGGTGCATCCGGCCGACGGCGTGACGGTGAAAGTGATCGCCGGCGAGTTCGATGGCGCCACCGGCCCGGTGGCCGGCATCGTCACCGAACCGGTGTATCTCGACATCGCGGTCGAGCCGGGCGCGCAGGTGGAGATTCCGCTGCCGGAAGGCCACCACGCCTTCGCCTACGTGTTCGACGGCACCGATGCCCAAGTGGCCGGCGACAGGCTGGCGCGCAGCGAGTTGGCGGTGATGTCGCCGGGCGAAATCGTGCGCATCGGCGGCGGCGAGGCGCCGGCGCGCGTGCTGCTGGTCGCGGGCAAGCCGCTGAACGAGGCGGTGACGCGCTACGGGCCATTCGTGATGAACACGCCCGAGCAGATCCACGAAGCCATCGCCGACTTCCGTGCCGGCAAGTTCTGAGAGCCTGTTAACGATCTCCTCGATGGCTCGGCGACCGCCTCTCGTCATTCCTGCGAAAGCAGGAATCCAGTGACTTAGCTCTGAAAAGTAACGGCACTGGATCCCGGCCTTCGCCGGGATGACAGTCTGGATAGGTGGTCGTTATCGGAAATGAAGTCGCCTTCCCGCAATGCTTCGTGCAAGCGGCGCGGGCCTTCATCCTTCGACACCATCCCCAGATTATTCCGGACAGTAGTGAGCCTTCGCTGGGATGACGCTTTGGGGGGGCGTGGCTGGAAATCGTGAACAGGCTCCGAGGCGTTTCAGGGCACCCCCGTACCCGGATATGGACTCGGGTGCGGGGGCGTTTGCCGTTTGGCGGGCGCAAAGCGGAAGCAGGCCGCCGGAATTGTGAGGCCCATCACACGAATGGCTCCACGGTGGCCTCAAGCCGGATCGCGTTGCGTCGATTCCCTGAACAGAGTCGCAAAACCCAGGGGGTTGGCGACTTGTCAAGTCCTCCGCTTTGTCGTTAAATGTCGGTTAACTTCAGTCGACTCATACGACTGCATCCCAAAGCTGCGATTCATTTCAAGAAAAACACGCAACCCATTGTTGTTGAACGCCATGAATACGCTGTTGATCCTGCTGCCTCTGCTCTCCGTCCTGCTGCTGGCTGGCGCGGTGCGCCGCGTACCTTCCGGGCAGGTCTACAGCCTCTATCGCGGCGGCAAGCTGGTGCGGGTGCTGTCGGAAGGCACGCACCTGATCCTGCCCTGGCGCGAGCGCGTGGCGCACAAGATCGACCTGACGGGGCAGACCCTGCAGCTGGCCGAGCCACTGGACGAGGCCCGCGAATTGCGCGGCACGGTGTACTGGCAGGTGCTGGAACCCGAGCGCGCGGATGCGGTGATCGACCAGGTCAGCGACCTGATCCGTCGCGGCGCGCAGCAGGCCCTGCGCGGCGAAGCCCACACCGACCGCCGCGAGCTCGGCGTGTGCGTCAAGCGATCCCTCAATGGCACCCTGCGCGAACGCGGCATGATGGTGACGCGGGTGGAGCTGGAACTCGACGCCGCCTGATCTGCCGTATCCGGTTTCCGCCGTACCGAACCCGCCGACCGGCGGGTTTTCGTTTGTGGCGGGCCACTGCCCGATGCGCCCTAGGCGATACTGCCCGCCTGCCCACCGTTCCACAGGATTCCGCATGACCGCCCGCGCCGCCCTGCAAGCCCGCCTGGAACAGGGCATCGCCGCGCTCGGCCTCGTCCTGCCCGCGGGTGCGGTGGATCGCCTGCTGGACTACCAGGCCCTGCTGGAACGCTGGAACGCGGCCTATAACCTCACCGCGATCCGCGACCCGGCCGAGATGGTCACCCGCCACCTGCTCGACTCGCTGGCGATCCTGCCTTACGTGCAGGGCGAGACGCTGGCCGACCTCGGCACCGGCCCCGGCCTGCCCGGCGTCGTGCTGGCGATCGCCGCGCCGGGGCGGCAGATCCTGCTGGTGGATTCCAACGGCAAGAAGGTGCGCTTCCTGCGCGAGGCGATCCGCGCGCTGAAGCTGGACGGCGTGCGTGCGGTGCAATCGCGGGTGGAAGACGTTCAAGGCACGTTCGACTGCGTCACCGCGCGCGCCTTCGCCAGCCTCGCCGACATGCTCGGCTGGGGCGGCCACCTGCTGGCGCCAGGCGGTACCTGGCTGGCGATGAAGGGCAAGGCGCCGGACGAGGAATTGCCCGGCGTGCCGCCCGGCTTCGCGGTGCGCGGCATCCACGCGCTGGCGGTGCCGGGACTGGACGCCGGGCGCTGCCTCGTGGTGCTCGGCCATGCCGGCAACTGAACCCGGCTTGCTCGGCCTGCTAATCTAGGCCCCCTTTCGCGCACACGAAACGACGACATGGCACGCATCATCGCTGTCGCCAACCAGAAGGGCGGCGTCGGCAAGACCACCACGGCAGTCAACCTCGCGGCGGCGCTGGCCGCGGCGAAGCGCCGCGTGCTGCTCGTCGATCTCGACCCGCAGGGCAACGCCACCATGGCCTCCGGCGTGGACAAGCACGCGGCGCGGCCCAACGGCTGCGCGGTGCTGCTGGAGGAGGCCACGGTCGCCGACGCCGCCGTCGCCACCGAGGCGCACTACGACCTGCTGCCCGGCAACGGCGACCTCACCGCCGCCGAGCTGAAGCTGATGGACACGCTGGCGCGCGAGCACCGCCTGAAGGAGCAGCTGGCTCCGGCGGCCGGCCGCTACGACACCATCCTGGTCGACTGCCCGCCCACGCTGAACCTGCTCACGCTCAACGCGCTCACCGCGGCGGACGGCGTGCTGATTCCCGTGCAGTGCGAATACTTCGCGCTGGAAGGGCTCTCCAGCCTGCTGGAGACGGTCAAGGCCGTGCGCCAGCGTCTGAACCCGAAGCTGGAGATCGAAGGCCTGCTGCGCACCATGTACGACGTGCGCAACAACCTCGGCAACGAAGTCTCCGCACAGCTCACCGCGCACTTCGGCGACAAGGTGCTGCGCTCCATCATCCCGCGCAACATCCGCCTCGCCGAGGCGCCCAGCCACGGCCAGCCGATCCATCTCTACGACCGCAGCTCGCGCGGCGCGATCGCCTACATCGGCCTCGCCGGCGAGATCATCCGCCGCGAACGCGGGCTGCCGCCGACGCACCACGAGGCCGACGAAGCGGCCGTGCAGGGCGAGGCGCTGGACGCCCAACACCAGGATTGAACATGGCAAAGAAACGAGGACTGGGCCGCGGGCTGGACGCGCTCCTGGGTGGCGAAGGCGCCGCCGCGCCCGTGCTGGAGCAGGAAGGCGAGCTGCGCAGCCTGCCGATCCAGCAGATCCAGCCCGGCAAGTACCAGCCGCGCCGCCACTGGAACGACGAGGCGCTGGACGAGCTGGCCGCCTCGATCAAGGCGCAGGGCCTGATCCAGCCGGTGGTGGTGCGCGCCATCGGCAAGCACCAGTACGAACTGATCGCCGGCGAGCGCCGCTGGCGCGCCTCGCAGCGCGCCCAGCTCGCCGAGATTCCCGCGCTGGTGAAGGAGGTGCCGGAAGTCGCGGTGCCCGCGATGGCGCTGATCGAGAACATCCAGCGCCAGGATCTCACCCCGCTGGAAGAGGCCGACGCGCTGAAGCGCCTGATCGAGGACTTCGACCTCACCCACCAGCAGGCAGCCGAGGCGGTGGGCCGCTCGCGCGCCGCGGTGTCCAACCTGCTGCGCCTCACCGAGATGCCCGAGCCGATCAAGAAGCTGCTCGACGAGGGCAAGCTGGAGATGGGCCACGCGCGCTGCCTGCTCACACTCGACGAACCCATCGCCGTGCAGCTCGCCCGCCAGGCGGTGACGCTGGGCTGGTCAGTGCGCGAGTTGGAGGATGCCGCGCGCCGCGCGCAGGCCGCGCCCAAGGGTAAGGCCAAGCGCGCCCCCGCGCAGGATCCCAACATCGCCGCGCTGGAACGCGAGCTGGCCGAACGCTTCGCCACCAAGGTGGAAGTGGCGCACGGCAACGGCGGTCGCGGCAAGCTGGTGATCCACTACCACAGCAACGACGAGCTGGACGGCATCCTCGGCAAGCTGCGCTGATGTACTGGATTGAAAGATGAAACGCCTCGGGCCGGTCTCCTTGTTTGTGAGTCCACGACAACGGCAATTCGAGGCCTTGACCCGCGCCCATGCCGGCGATCTGTACCGTTTCGCCTACTGGCTGTGCGGGCAGGATGCGCTGGCGCAGGACCTGGTGCAGGAAACCCTGCTGCGCGCCTGGAAGGCTCTCGATTCGCTGCGCGAGGCGGAGTCGGCCAAGCCCTGGCTGCTCGCCATCCTGCGCCGCGAACATGCGCGCATCCACGAACGCAAGCCGCTGGACACGGTGGAACTGGACGAAGGCATCCCCGAGGAATCCGCCTGGGCCAGCCCGGAGCGTCACGGCGATGCCGCCGAGTTGCGAGAGGCCATGTCGAAACTGCCGCACAAATACCGCGAACCGTTGCTGCTGCAGGTGCTGGGCGGCATGAGCTGCGAGGAGATCGCCGTCGAGCTGGGCCAGCAGCCCGGCGCGGTGATGACCCAGCTTTTCCGCGCCCGGCAGAAGCTCAAGTCCATCCTGCAGGGCGGCCGCCCGGAGGCGCAGCATGGACTGCCTTGAATTCCGCCGCCGGCTCGGCGCCGAACCGCAGTCGCGCGATCCCGCGCTGCTCGCCCACCGTCGCGACTGCGCGGCCTGCGCCGCCGCGTGGGAGCGCGCGCAGGCCTTCGAGCACGAACTGCTGGCTGCGTTCGACGTGGCCGTGCCCAGCGGCCTGGCCGAACGCGTGTTGCTGGCCCAGGCCACCGGCGAGCGCCGGCAGCAAACCGCGCGCCGACGCTACGCCGGCTATGCGCTGGCGGCTTCGCTGCTGCTCGCGCTGGGCGTGGGCGGCTACGCCTGGCGCCGGCACGACGCGCGTTCGCTGCCGGCGCTGGCGGTGGCGCACATGCCGGGCGAGATCCGCTCGCTCGACCTCGTCCGGCCCATTCCCGCGCAGGCCATCGCCGCCGGCTTCGCCGATCGCGGCGTGCAGTTGCGCGGCCCGTTGCCCGCCGGGGTCACCTACGTGCATGACTGCCCGGTCGGCCCCTACAAGACCGTGCATCTGGTCAGCCGCGTGGGCGGCATGCCGGTGGCCGTGCTCTACGTGCCGGGCAAGCAGGTGGCGAAGGCGCGCGATTTCCGCCGCGGCGGCTGGCAGGGCCGCATCGTGCCGCTGCAGCACGGCACCCTGGTGATGCTTACCGACCGCCAGGGTGCGCGGCCGTTCGACGCGGTTGCGCAGGGCTGGCGGGTGGCCATCGACGGCATGGGCGGCACGGCGCAGGTGGCCGGCGGGCCGGAGCGGCCATCCGGCCTGCAGGCGCCCTGACGCCCGCCGGGGGTCAGCGCCGCCCCAGCGCGCGTCCGAGCAAGGCATCCGCCGATATCCGCCCCGCTCCCAGCGCCACCAGCGCGAGCAGCATCAGGCCCCACGCCTTGTGGTCGTTGAAGTCGGCGCCGAGCAGGCCGTGCCACAGGCCGTTCGGCCACAGCGCGGGGTAGGAGATCACGGCGACGATGTTGTAGACGAACAGCACCGCCGCGACCACGCGGGTGCCCAGGCCGAGCGCGAGGAACCAGGGCAGCACCAGTTCGGTCCACATGCCCAGCGCGGCGGCCACGGCCGGGGCGAGCAGGGGCACGTGGTATTCGTTTTCGAACAGGTAGGCGGTGCCGCTGGGGTCGCTCCACTTCACCACGCCGGCGCGCCAGAAGGCCAACGCCACGAATACGCGGAACAGCAGCAGGGCGAGCGGGGTGAGCAAGGCCAGCCGTGCGGTGAGGCGCGACCAGCGGTCGATGATGGCGTGCATGGGTTTTCCTCGTGGATCGATGGATGGGTCAGGCGGTGAACAGCGCGTGTTCCAGCAGGGGTTGCAGCAGGGCTTCGGGGGGCGTGGCCGCGTCGACGGCTTGCGCGTCGGCCAGCGCATCGGCCAGCGGCGCGCGCTGGCACAGCGCCTGGGCGAAGGCGGCTTGCGCGGGGGCGAGCGCGCGCATCGCCACCTGTGCGCGCTCGCGCCACAGCAGCACGGCCTGCGGCATGGCGGGGTCGGGCGCGGCGACGTCCGGCAGCGACGCGTGGCGCCACAGATCCAGCACCGCCCAGTCCGAACGCAGCACGCGCACGCTCGGGCGCAGGCGCAGCGTGCCGTGCGCGTGAGCCAGCGCGGCAAGCAGGGCATCGGCATCGGCGGGGGCTTCGTCGTCGGACAGCACGACCTGCTGGCGCAGCCATTCCAGCCGCGCCACCTCGCCCAGCCACGGCCAGGCGGCGGTTTCGGGCTGCAGGGCGACGAAGCCGGCGAAGTCGGCGCCATGATCCTGCAGGTTGCCGCTGCGGTTGCCGTGGCGGGCGGCATGCCGGGTGGCGAGGCCGTCGAAGCTGTCCTCGCCGAGCAGCCGGCGCAGCGCGGGGAAGGCGGTGGCCAACGCGTCGACGTGGATGGCGTAACCGGCGTGGCGGTAGATGCGCAGCCGTGCGGCGGGATCGATGCCGCGCGCGGCGATCCAAGGGTGCAGCGCGGGCGCTTCGCCGCCCTGGAGCGCGCGCGCGAAGGCGTGTTGCAGCTCAGGCAGCGAGGGCGGCGCAGGCATCGAGATGCTCCGTGGCGAGCCGCGCCTCGTCCTGCAGCACGGTGAAGTCCGGCAGATCCTGATCCCATTCGATCAGGGTGGGGCGCGCGCCGAGCCGCGCCAGCGCGTGTGCGTACAGCGCCCACACGGCGGGGTCGATGCGGCGGTCGTGCGAGTCGATCAGCAGCGGCTCGTGGCTGCCGTCCTGGCGCAAGCCGTCTTTGCGCGTGAAGCCGGCCAGGTGCAGTTCGCCCACCGCGGCGGCGGGGATGCCGGCGAGATAGGCGTGCGGGTCGAAGCCGTGGTTCACGCTGTTCACGTAGACGTTGTTCACGTCCAGCAGCAGGCCGCAGCCGCTGCGCGCGGCGAGCGCGGCGAGGAACTCCCACTCGGACATGGTCGAATGGGTGAACTGCAGGTAGCTGGACACGTTCTCCAGCAGCACGCGTCGGCCCAGCGCGTCCTGCAGCTGGTCGACGTGCGCCGCCATCGCGTCCAGCGCCTCCTCGGTGTAGGGCAGCGGCAGCAGGTCGTTGTAGTGGCGTCCGCCGATGGCGCCCCAGCACACGTGCTCGGACACCAGCGCGGGCTCGGCGTGGCGCACCAGCGCGCGCAGCGCGGCAAGATGGCCGGCGTCCAGGGCCTCGGCCGAGCCCAGCGACAGGCCCACGCCATGCAGGCTCACCGGGTAGTCGCGGCGCACCGCGTCGAGCAGCTCCCACGAGGCGCCGGGGTGGAAGAAGTTCTCGCTGTGCAGCTCGAAGAACGGCACGGCCGGCCGCTGTTCCAGCACGTGGGCGACGTGCGGCGGCCGCAGCCCGATCCCGACCGCGGTCGGGATCGGCTGCGCAAGCATGGCTTGCGGGGAGCTCACGGCTCAGCTCTTTTTCATGGCGTCGTGCGACATCGCGGCCATCGGCTGCAGCGAACCGCCGTCGATCTTGGAGCACAGGCCGGCAGGCACCGCCACGAAACCCTGCGGATCGCGCGCCTTGCTGTCCTGGCCGGCGCAGGAATGGCCGGGGGTCTGGCAGTCGTTCTTCATCGCGGCGTTGATGCCGTAGCACTTCTCCATGTTCATGTGGCCGGCCATCTTGTCGGCGGCGTGGGCGTTGGCGGCGGCGCCGAGCGCGCCGGCGGCGATGAGGCTGAGCAGGGCGGAGCTGAGGATGGTCTGGGCTTGCATGGGGTTCTCCCGTGGTTGCCGGAGGATTCCGGCTGCCACAGGTGACCCGGGCTGGCGGGATTTCCTTACAGCGGGCCGTGCGCGGCAAAACCGGCGCAGGCGGTAAACTGCGCGCTCGCCGTTGCCGCGGCGCCCCGTTTCCGCTGAAAGGCCGCCCCATGCCGCAACTCTCCGTGGTCGTCCCCGTGTTCAACGAGCGCGACAACATCCCGCCCCTGCTCGCCGAGATCGCCGCCGCGCTGCGCGGCAAGGTGGACTACGAGGTGGTCTACGTCGACGACGATTCCAGCGACGACAGCCGCGCGGTGCTCGATGCGCAGAAGGCGCAGCACCCCGAGCTGCGCGTGCTGCACCACGTCACCCGCAGCGGCCAGAGCACGGCGGTGTGGAACGGCGTGCGCGCGGCGCGCGGCGCGTGGATCGCCACGCTGGACGGCGACGGCCAGAACGATCCGGCCGACATCCCGAAACTGCTCGCCGCGCGTGACGCCGCCGCGCCCGGGGTGAAGCTGTTCGCCGGCTGGCGCACCACGCGGCGCGACAGTTTCAACAAGCGCATCTCTTCCAAGATCGCCAACGCGGTGCGCTCGCGCATGCTGAAGGACGCCACGCCCGACACCGGCTGCGGGCTCAAGCTGTTCGAGCGCGAGGTGTTCCTGCGCCTGCCCTACTTCGACCACATGCACCGCTACCTGCCCGCGCTGGTGAAGCGCGCCGGCTTCCAGAGCACCAGCGTGCCGGTGGGCCACCGTCCGCGCACCGCCGGCGTGTCCAAGTACGGCATGCTCGACCGCCTGTGGGTGGGCTTGGCCGACCTGCGCGGCGTGGCGTGGCTGATGCGCCGGGGCAAGGTCACCGGGGTCGAGGAGCTTTGACCCGGATCACGTCCATGTAATGGCGCGGGCGTATGCTGAAACGCAATTCCTGCGGGAGTTGCGCGCATGAGCATCGCCGTCAAACGTGTCTACGAGCCGCCGGCCAAGTCCGACGGCTACCGTGTGCTGATCGACCGCCTGTGGCCGCGCGGCCTGAAGAAGGACGATGTGCCGCTGGATCTGTGGGCCAAGGAGCTGGCGCCTTCCACCGCGTTGCGCCAGTGGTTCGGCCACGACCCTGCGCGCTGGGAAGGTTTCCGCCAGCGCTACGCCGGCGAGCTGGACAAGCTCGCCGAACACTGGCGTCCGCTGGCCGGGCGCGCCGCGAAGCATCCCGTCACCCTGCTCTACGGCGCCCGCGACGAGGAACACAACAACGCGGTGGTGCTGAAGTCCTACCTCGAAAACTGGCTGCGCACGCACGGGCCGCGCTGAGCTTTTGCGTAGGAGCTTTTAATCTTGCTCGTCATTCCGGCGCAGGCCGGACAAGCGCGAAGCGCGCAGAACGCCCGCAGGGCGGCCCCGAAGGGGCGAGCGAAGCGAGTCATCCAGTGGCCGTGCGGCCTGAGCGAACATGGTCGCTACTGGATCCCGGCCTTCGCCGGGATGACAGTCTGGATAGGTGGTCGTTATCGGAAATGAAGTCGCCTTCCCGCAATGCTTCGTGCAAGCGGCGCGGGCCTTCATCCTTCGACACCATCCCCGGATTATTCCGGACAGCAGTGGGCCTGCGCCGGGATGACGAGCGAAAAAGCGTCCGCATGCAGGATGAACTCCTACCGGGAATCCGCGCCCGATCGCGTCAACGACGTGGTGCGGCGCGGCCAATGCGCCAGCGCCTCGCGAGCCTGCTGCCGGCCCAGCTCGATCAACTCGCGCGCACGATAGAACTCGTAGGCATTGGCCATGTTGCGCGGCAGCTGGATCAGCAGATCCGGCTCGTAGGCGGACAGGCGCAGCCGCGCGAGGTTGGCCTGCATCAGATCCATCGCCTGGGTGAGCAGTTCGAGCGCGCCGGGTTCGCGCGGTGCGTCGGTGCCATCGCCGTGCGGCATCAGCCGGCTGATGAAGGCGCCGACGCGCTGGCGATAGCCCGGCGCGTCGTCCGCTTCCAGCTTGATCGGCGTGGCGGGCGGCGATGCGACGGCCGAGCCGTCCACGCTCACCGCCATCAGGTAATCCGCCGTCTCGCGGATCAGCGGCGTCACCGGCACGGGATTGAGCAGGCCGCCGTCCACCAGCCGGCGGCCGTCGATGTGGTGCGGGCGGAACACGGTGGGGATGGCGATGGAGGCGCGGATCGCGTCGAACAGCGGGCCGCGCGACAGCCACACCTCGCGCTCGCGGTCGATGTCCACCGCCACGGCGGTGAAGGCCAGCGGCAGTTCCTCGATCAGCACGTCGCCGACCAGGCCGCGCAGCGTGCCGATGATCTTCTCGCCCTTGATCAGGCCGCCACCGGAGAAGCTCCAGTCCACCAGCTTGAGCACGTCGAACTTCGCCAGCGCGCACACCCAGTCGCGGTACACGTCCAGCTTGCCTGCCGCGTGGATGCCGCCGATCAGCGCGCCCATCGAGCTGCCGGCGATGGCGGCGATGCGGTAGCCCTGCGCTTCCAGTTCCTCGATCACGCCGATGTGCGCCAGGCCCTTGGCGCCGCCCGCGCCCAGCGCCAGCGCCACGGTGGGTTGGCGCGTCGCGCCGGTGGCTTCGGTGGAGAGTGGAGTGTTCATGCGTACATTCTGCCCCTGCCGCGATGAATGCGTCGTGCGGTTTTGCGCTCGCGCCGCCGTCGCGTAGCATGCGGGTGAAGCCGCTGGGGACAAACCGATGCAGACACCGTCGCCGATCGCACGAACCGGAGCCAGCGCGTGAACTGGCAGGCCTGGGCGGTGGTGGCCGTGGTCGTGGCGGCGATGGCGCTGTTCGCCAGCGAGAAGCTGCGCATCGACCTGGTGGCCCTGCTGGTGCTCGCCGCGCTGGTGGTGCTGGGCATCGTCAGTCCGGCCGAGGCGCTGTCGGGCTTCAGCAACGAGGCCACGGTGACGGTGGCGGCGATGTTCGCGCTCAGCATCGGCATCGAGCGCTCGGGCGTGCTGGAGCCGCTGAGCCGGCTGCTGATGCGCATCAAGCGGCCCTGGCTGCTCACGCTCACCATGATGCTGGCGATCGCGCCGCTGGGCGCGTTCGTGAAGAACATCGCGCTGGTCGCCACCTTCCTGCCGCTGGCGCTGCGCGTGTGCCAGCGCACCGGCACCTCGCCGGCGCGCGTGCTGATGCCGATGGCCTACGCCGCGCAGATGGGCGGCGTGTGCACCCTGATCGGCACCTCGTCCAACCTGCTCGCCGATTCGCTGGCGCAGAAGAACGGCCTGCCTGCCTTCGGCGTGTTCGAGTTCACCGGCATGGGCACGCTGCTGGCGGTGGCCGGCATGACCTACCTGATGCTGGTGGGGCGCTGGCTGCTGCCGCGGCACATCGACGCCGACGAGATCGAAGAGGTGGAGATCGGCAAGTACGTCACCGAGCTGGCGCTCACCGAGCAGTCGCCGCTGCTGGGCAAGAGCATCGGCGAGGCGCAGCTCGGCGAGCGCTACGGCGTGTACCCGTTGGAGCTTTTGCGTGGCGAGCGGCGCATGTGGTCGCCGCGCTCGCAGCAGATGGAGGAAGGCGACGTGCTGCTGGTACGCGGCGACTGGGCGAAGATCGAGGATTTCCAGCGCCGGGCACATCTCACCAACGTGCCGGAAAGCCGCTACGCGCGCGACGCCAGCCATCCGCGCGTGCTGGCCGAGATCATGGTGGCGCCGGCCAGCCTGGCCGAGGGCCGGCGGTTGGACGAGACCGACCTCGGCCGCTGGCCCGGCGCCGCGGTGCTGGCCATCCACCGCCGCGGCCAGGTGCTGCGCGACAAGCTCAGCGACGTCAGCCTCGCGGTGGGCGACGTGCTGCTGGTACTGGTGGACGAGGACGGCATGCCGCAGCTGCGCGGCGACGACGCCTTCATCGTGCTCAGCGAGCGCGACGACGCGCGGCGCATGTCGCGCAAGGCGATCGTGGCGGCGGCGATCATGGCCGGCGTGGTGGCGGTGTCCGGGCTGCACTGGCTGCCGATCCCGGTGGCGGCGATCTGCGGTGCGGCGGCGATGGCGCTCACCGGCTGCTTCGGCCGCAAGGACGTCTACGAGGGCATGGACTGGAAGATCATCGTGCTGCTCGGCGCGATCCTGCCGCTGGGCACCGCGATCGAGAAGACCGGCCTGTCGCAGGAAGTGGTGCAGGCCGGGATGGGACTGGTCGGCAACCATGGCCCGCTCGCCGCACTCCTGATGGTGTACCTGCTCACCGCCCTGCTCACCGAGCTGATGGGCCACAACCCCTCGGTGGTGCTGATGGTGGGCATCGCCGCCAGCGTGGCGCACGCCGTGCACGCCGATCCGCGCCCGTTCGTGGTGGCGGTGGCGTTCGCCGCGGCGACTTCGTTCGCCACGCCCGTCGGCTATCCCACCAACACCATGGTGTACTACGCCGGCGGCTATCGCTTCACCGACTTCATGAAGGTGGGCATCCCGCTGATCGCGCTGTTCTGCGCGCTGTCGATGTGGCTGATACCGCGGTTCTGGCCGTTTCATCCGTAGCCTCGCGCGGCGCCGTCCGCCGCGAACCGCATGGAGGCGCGCCGCTAGTCGTCGTAGGGGCTGACGAGCCCGTGCCCCGACCAGCGCTTGTACTGCCACTGGTACTGGGCGAAGGCCAGCTCCACGCAGGCTTCCACGCCGCCGTTGAGCGCGCGGCAGGCGGTGGCGAGATCGGCGTCGGCCAGACCCTCCGGCGCGGGCAGGAAGTGGATGCGGTAGCCGGCGCCGTGCGGCAGGCGCTCGGCGAAGGCGTACAGCACGGTGGCACCGGTGCGTGCGGCCAGCCGTGGCAGCAGCACCATGGTCAGCGCGTCGCGGCCGAAGAACGGCACGATCTCGCCCTCGCCGGCGCGCGGCTTCTGGTCGGGCAGGATGCCCACCGTGCCGCCGGCGGCCAGCCGCTTGTACAGCGTGCGCACGCCCGCGCCCTCGGCGCGCACCTGCTCCGGCGCCAGCGCGCCGCGCACCTTGCGCAGCAGGCCCTCCATCGCGGCGATGCGCGGCGGGCGGTAGAGGATCGCCATCGGCGTCTTGCGGCACAGCCAGTAATTCAGCAGTTCCCAGCAACCCAGGTGCGGCGCGGCGACGATGACACCCTTGCCCGAAGCCAGCGCGGCGTCGAACAGCGCCTCGCCGCGCACCTCGCGCACCAGCCGCAGCGCGCGTTCGGCGCCCGCGCCCCAGATCTTGATGATTTCGGTGGCCGACTTGCCGCTCTCGGCCAGCGCCTCGCGCAGCAACGCGGCACGCGCGGCTTCGTCCAGCCCGGGCCGGGCGATCGCGAGGTTCGCTGCCACGTGGCGTGCGGTGCGCGTGTGGCGCCCCAGCGCGAGGCGGCCCAGCAGGCCACCCGCGGCGTGCAGCACGCGCAGCGGCAACAGGGCGAGCAGGCGCAGCAGCAGGTAGATCAGGAACATGTCGGCACGCATCCGGCCAGTGTACGGGATCGCCATGCCGCCACCCGCGGGAGGGCGCGCTATGCTGCGCATCCCGCTCGCCAACGAGTCGCCATGATCGCCCTGATCCAGCGTGTGCTCTCCGCCCGTGTCGAGGTCGAGGGCGAAACCGTGGGCGCCATCGGCGCCGGCCTGCTCGCCCTGGTGGCGGTGGAGCCGCACGACGGCGAGCGCGAGGCGCAGCGCATGCTGCAACGCCTGCTCGGCTACCGCGTATTCGGCGACGAAGCGGGCAAGATGAACCGCTCGCTGGCCGACACCGGCGGCGGCCTGCTGCTGGTGAGCCAGTTCACCCTCGCCGCCGACACCCGTTCCGGCATGCGCCCCAGCTTCACCGGCGCGGCGCCGCCCGAGCATGGCCGGCGCTGGTTCGAGCGTCTGCTGGAGCTGGCGCGCGCGGCGCACCCGCAGGTGGAAACCGGGCGTTTCGGCGCCCATATGGTGGTGAGCCTGGTGAACGACGGGCCGGTGACGTTCCGGCTCGACACCGGCTGAACGAATCTCGCTTCAAGTGTGGCGCAAGCCCGCGTTTTGGCGCGATTTTTGCGTCAAGTGCGGTGATTTTTCCCGGCTTGAAATCTGGTCAAAAAAGCAGCACATCGCTATAATGTCCGGTTCTTGAACCCTGCGGCGGTCGGTAATGAACAACAAAGTCCACGAGCAACAGTCCGAAATCAAGGCGCTGATCGCCAAGGGTCTTGAGCAGGGCTATCTGACCTACGCCGAGATCAACGATCACCTCCCCGACGACATCGTCGACGCGGAGCAGATCGAGGACATCATGGCCGTGCTCAAGGGCGTCGGCATCGAGGTGCACGACGCTGCACCTGACTCCGATCCGCTGGCCGACAACGCGCCGGCCGCCAGCGGCGACGACGAGGCCGCCGCCGAGGAAGCCGTCGCCCTGCTCTCCGCCGTGGACGCCGAGGTGGGCCGCACCACCGACCCGGTGCGCATGTACATGCGCGAGATGGGCACGGTGGAACTGCTCACCCGCGAGGGCGAGATCGCCATTGCCAAGCGCATCGAGGAAGGCCTCGCCCAGGTGCAGACCGCGCTGGCCAGCTTCCCGCTGACCATCGAGCTGCTGCTGGAGGAGTACGACCAGCATCTCGACGGCAAGCGCCGCCTCAGCGAAATCCTCGCCGGCTTCCTCGACCTGGAAGCCGCCGCCGACGCCGCGCGCCTGGAGGCCGAGGAGGCCGCCGCCGCCGCTGCCGAGGAAGGCGAGGGCGAGGGCGACGAGGACGACGCGGACGAGAGCGATTCCGAGGAAGAGGAAGCCGGTTCCAGCGGCCCCGATCCGGAAGAGGTCAAGCGCCGCATGGAACTGCTGCGCGACCACTACGGCAAGTTCCAGAAGGCCGCGCCCAAGGCCGCCGGCATCACCGACAAGAAGATCGTCAAGCTGCGCGACCAGATGGCCGAGGAGTTCCTCAAGCTCAAGCTGCCGAGCGCGCTGATCGACGGCTTCGTCAAGAAGCTGCGCGAGGTGGTGGGCGACATCCGCCACCACGAGCGCGTGCTGATGGAAATCTTCGTCAAGCAGGTAAAGATGCCCAAGGCCGAGTTCCTGAAGGCCTTCCCCAGCAACGAGGGCAACCCCGAGTGGGCGGCCGAACTCAGCCGCAAGCGCCAGAAGTGGTCGCCCAACATCAAGACCCACCGCGAGGCGATCGACGCCGAGCAGGAGAAGCTGGCCGCGATCGAGCAGAAGCTGTTCCTGCCGCTCACCGACATCAAGGAAATCAACCGCGCGATGGCTTCCGGCGAAGCCAAGGCCCGCCGCGCCAAGAAGGAGATGGTGGAGGCCAACCTGCGCCTGGTGATCTCGATCGCCAAGAAGTACACCAACCGCGGCCTGCAGTTCCTTGACCTGATCCAGGAAGGCAACATCGGCCTGATGAAGGCCGTGGACAAGTTCGAATACCGCCGCGGCTACAAGTTCTCGACCTACGCCACCTGGTGGATCCGCCAGGCGATCACCCGCTCGATCGCCGACCAGGCGCGCACCATCCGCATCCCGGTGCACATGATCGAGACGATCAACAAGCTCAACCGCATTTCCCGCCAGATGCTCCAGCAGTACGGCCGCGAGGCCACGCCGGAGGAACTGGCCAAGGAAATGGACATGCCCGAGGACAAGATCCGCAAGGTGCTGAAGATCGCCAAGGAGCCGATCTCGATGGAGACGCCGATCGGCGACGACGAGGATTCCCACCTCGGCGACTTCATCGAGGACAGCAACGCGTCCTCGCCGATCGACTCGGCCACCGAAACCGGCCTGATGGAGACCGTGCGCGACGTGCTCGCCGGCCTCACCCCGCGCGAGGCGAAGGTGCTGCGCATGCGCTTCGGCATCGACATGAACACCGACCACACGCTGGAAGAGGTCGGCAAGCAGTTCGACGTCACCCGCGAGCGCATCCGTCAGATCGAGGCCAAGGCGCTGCGCAAGCTGCGCCATCCCAGCCGTTCGGAGCAGCTGCGCTCGTTCCTCGACGTGGATTGAGGCGATCCTTCTCCCTCTCCCGCTTGCGGGAGAGGGTCGGGGAGAGGGCAAGACAACGGCCGCGTAAGCGGCCGTTGTCGTTTGCGCATGCTGAATCCGGTCAGGTTGCATGCCGCTCCCGTTGCCGGATCGTCGCGTCCCTGCTCCGGCCGGCATCCGCCTCGGACTCAGGCTTGCGCCTTGTCCACCACGGTGGAACGGGGCTCGCCGTCGCCCAGGCCCGCATCCGCCCGCTCGGCCAGCAACGAGCTGGCCAGCTGGATCAGCGAGCCCAGGCCCTGCCCGCCGCTCTCGCCGCCCAGCGCGATCTTCGGCACGATGGCGATCTGGCCGTCGCGGATCGCCTCGGCGAACTGCGAGCCCAGCGTGTTGATCAGCTGCAGCCGCGCGCCCTCGCCGGTGAGCGCCTGCGACTTGGCCTGGATCGCCGCCGCTTCCGCCTTGCCGACCGCGGCGATCGCCGAGGCGCGGCCGTCGCCTTCCGCGCTGAGGCGCCGGCGTTCGGCGTCGGCGTTGATGCCGATGACCTCGGCGCGCTTGTTGGCTTCCACCACGGCGGCCTCGCCCACGTTCTTCTTGATCGCGATCTGGATCGACGAGTTGGTCAGCTCCGCCTGGATGTCGGTGGTGGCGCGGGCCTCGCGCAGCGAGCGCTCCTTCATCGCCGACTGCTCCTGCAGCTCGTAGGTGGCCACCTGCTCGATCGCCACCTGGCGGTCGCGCAGCTGGTTGAGGATGGTGTCGATGCGCGCGCCCGAGGCGTTGCCGGCGCTGCCGTGCGGCGTGCCGATCAGCACCTCCTGCAGCTCCAGGTTGTAGGCGGCGAAACGCTCCTTCATCTCGGTGCCGGCCTGCATCTGGATCGCCGCGCGATCCTGGATCAGCTGGATCAGCGTCTTGGTCTGGCCGATGTTCTTGAAGTACGCGCTGACCATCGGATCCAGCGTCTGGTCGACCAGGCGCTTGATGTCGCCGAAGCGCTGCACCACCAGCGGCGCCTTGCGGTAGTCGATGTGCACCACCACCGACAGCGGCAGCAGCGGCTCGAACGCGTCCTTGGTGATCAGCGAAACCTCGGTGAGGTTCTCGTCGAACTTGTGCAGGTTGGTCACCTCCGGCGTCCACTTGAGGATGAAGTTGGTGGTCGGCACCAGCTGGATCTTGCCGGCGTAGGTGTTGAACGCGTACTTGCCCGGCAGCAGCGGCTCCTTCCACACGCCGCGGCAGTCGCTGTCGACCAGCTCGCCGTGCGAATAACCCTCGCCCGAGCGATCCGCGCCGGTTCTGCCGATGTAGGACACGACCACGCCCACCGAGCCCACCGGCACCACGGTCTTGGGAATGAAGTCCACCGTAGCGAACAGGCGGTTGATGTAGTACGTGCCCTCCACCAGCACCTGGTGCTGGCGGCCGCGGTTGCCGCCGGCGCGCAGGAACGCGTCGATGTTCTGGAAGTTGTTGTGGAAGGTGGCGATGCTGGTCGGATCCTGGCCCACGCGAGGCGCCACGATCTCGTCCGGCGGCAGCACCGGGCCGTCATGCACGGTGACCACGCCGAGCATGTCCTGGGTGGTGTCCTCGGTGGCGCCGCGCGCCTGGCCGCTGACGATCACCACCGGCGAGAAGCCGCGGCGCTCGTTCAGCACCGCGCCCATCTTGGCGATGGTGTCGGCCTCCTCGCGCGACAGCAGCAGGCCATGCACGCGGTTGGCGGTGATGATGGCGAACTGCGCCAGGTTCAGCGCGTAGGTGCCCTCGCGCAGGATCGTGCGCTGCGGGCCCTTCTGGCCGCCGCCGCGCAGGAACGCCGTGACGTCCACGATGCCGCCGTCCACGCAGCGGCCCAGTGCCTGGCCATCGGCCAGATCCTTGCCGTCGCGGGCGAACACGTAGCCGATCTCGCCCTGCGGGATGGTGACCAGATCCTCCTTGTGTACCCGGTACTGGAACGGAAAGAAGTAGTGCAGGCCGCCGCGCAGCACCTGCGGCTGGAAACCCACCTCGCCCTTCAGGGCGATCAGCCCCTCCGAGAGCGAAGGCGCGCCCCACAGCCGCTCGACGATGCCGACGCGGTCATTGGGGATGTAGACGATGGCGTTGGAGGCGTACACCAACAGCGCCAGCACGATGACGGCAGCCGCCGTCGCTATGAGCCAGGTCATGGTTGCAAATCCTTTTCTCGGGTGATGCCCGGCGCAGCGCCGGGGCTGGGTGGAAGGGAATGGCTTCGCCGCGCCCGCCCGACGGCGGACGCGCGTCGCCCGTCGCGGCGGCGCGTGCCATCGCGTGGTTCGTCGAGCTCGATGAGTCGGCCGCTTACCCGGTGCCGTGCACGTGCGGCTTCAGGCGCCGCATGCCGTGCACGGCATGCCGGGCCCTGGGGCATTCGAAGGTGGAGCGACGCATGGCGGTACGCCTCAGCGGATCAGTGCGGACAGCGTGTTCAGCGCTTCCACCGCGTTGCGGCCCAACACGTCGAGTTCCTCGACGATGTTGGCCAGCGGCGAGTGCGCCGAAAGCTGGCCGAACAGGATGTAGTCGTTGCCGACCAGCCCCACGTTCGACAGTGGCAGCGTCGGCCCCAGACGAAGGCAGGCCTCGTTGAAGCGCGCCGGCTGTTTCACCGCGCCCTTCTCGCAGAGCACCGTCGTCACGAAAATCTCCTCGTCGCTCACGGCGAGCCGCACCGCCTGGCCGCCGTACTGCGCCAGCGCCAGCGCCACCATCGGCGGCGCGCCTTCAAGGCGGATGTCCGCCAGCGCACCCTGTCGTGCGGCGTCCGCCTTGAGCGCCTCGAACAGGCGCGGCACGCTCCACTTGTCGTGCATGCGCGAGAAGTCCATGCCCTCGATCAGCCGCTCGGTGCGCTCGCCACGGCTGTGGCGCAGGAAAGTCCGCACCATCGCCTGCTCGTCCGCCGTCATGTAGATGCGGGGGATCGTCATGCCCATCGTGCCCATCCGCTCGCGAAAGGCCTTCTGCCGCTTCGCGCCCGGGCTGAGATGCCTGCTGCCGGTCATGGATCGGTGTTTCCCTGTATCGCCTAGTTAGGCGTAACGTTACGCCTAACTATACGCCGGGACTTTGATGCAGGCAAGAAGAGGCGGAACAGGAGAAGGCTGGAGCGTTCGCGCGCAAGGCTGCGTGGCCCCGGCGCGGCAGGGTGCTGCGCAGGCATTCGCATGAACTGGAATGAATCGGCAAGCCACGAAAGTCCCGGCCGGCGCGGCAACGCCATCCGCTTGGCGCATGTCACGTGCTCCCGCTACTATGCACGACCGCCACGCAACGGGCGGCACCCTCACGGGCCTATAGCTCAACGGTTAGAGCAGGGGACTCATAATCCCTTGGTTCCAGGTTCGAATCCTGGTGGGCCCACCAGATGGCCGTCCAGCGACTTATTTTGTGCGCGATCCAGCATTGTTTGTCCGTTTTGGACAGACTTTCATGGACATCCAACAAAATTTGTCCGTCCAGATCGGCGGTCTTCCCAGCAATGACAGTTCGCTAAGGATCGGATTCGACGCCCCCCGCTTTGAGTAGCGGGACGGCTTAGATTCGGGGAATGCAGGAACTCTCAGAACGGCGACCCTAGCCTATCGCTACTTTCCATGTATCTGGGCGCAATTCGAGGAAGTCGATTTGAACTTCGAGGAATTTTTCGATAAGTGATGCATTGGTACGCGAATGATCCGTAGGCGCGGTAGTAGTAAACGAACCGCTACCTGCCAAAGCCATAGGAAGCAGTAGCTGGTCGGCTGCATGGCAGCCCACGGCAACTCCTGCCTTGATGTAGCGCTGAGCCTGTTCGCAAACCTGTTCGGCAACCTGTTCTGCGCTTACGCCCCGCTCACCAAAGGCGGTGAAGCATTCCGTCACATGCTCAGACTCGATACGAATCATCAGTGCATTACCCGGTCCTAGCGCTGGCTTGACCTCGTGCACCTTTATCGTGCTCTCCGTCAGGCCCAGCCGACGTGCAACGACCTGCAGCTCGCGATCAGCCACGCTCGCGCTGAGATTCGAGATCAAGGCTCGCGCCGATATGACACGCAGCTCGCCCCGCTCCATCAGGTGCAGCGGCGCTAGCGCAGGTGCAGGCTGAATGTGCGCATTCAGCACGCCTCCGCCTGCCGGATAAAAGCCGTGACGTTCGAGGCAGATATCCGTCTGCACGCCCATCCTTTTGAGCACGGGTGCGAAGACGTCCACGAGAAAGTCAGCGGGCGGCGCCAGCGGATTGTGCGTACCGCCTTCCAGGCGGATTGTGGATGGCTGGCTTGCGAGGCTTAGCGCGGGCAATACCGTCTGCAATACCAGCGTGGTCGAGCCGGCCGTGCCGATAGGAAAATGGTAGTCGCCCGAGCGTATGGCATTCGGAATGAAGGTGAGTGCTTGCGAGCCCGCGTCGGCGCCAACTACTGCCGCGCCACAGACCTGGCGCGCCGCCTCGACGGCGGTCAGATGCTGGCGCATCAGGCCAGGGCGGTTTCGTTTGGCGCGAATGCCCGTCATCGTGAACGGCGTTGCCGTCACCATGCTCAGGGTCAACGCAGTACGCAGCAACTGGCCGCCACCAGCCGATCCATCTATCTCGATCATTCCCCGTTCCTTGAATCCATTTCTTGTCGCGGTGAAGCGTGTGGGCTACGCCCGCACGCCTTATCCCTTCACACATACCACCTGGCGAAGCGTGTGCACGATCTCTACCAGATCCTTCTGTGCTTCCATCACGGCATCGATCGGTTTGTAGGCCGCGGGCGATTCGTCGATCACGTCGCTGTCCTTGCGGCATTCAACATGCGCAGTTGCCTGCTTGTGCTCGTCCAGCGTAATGCGCTTGCGCGCTTCGGTGCGACTCATCACGCGGCCTGCGCCATGGCTGCAGCTGTGGAAGCTTTCGTCGTTGCCCAGGCCGCGCACAATAAAGCTCTTGGCGCCCATGCTGCCCGGAATGATCCCCAGCTCGCCAGCCTTGGCGCTTACCGCACCCTTGCGCGTCACCATCACATTCTTTCCGTAGTGGTATTCGCGGCTGACGTAGTTGTGGTGGCAATTCACCGCCTCGGCCCACGCATCGAACGGCTTGGGAATGATCTTGGCAACCGCATCGATGACATGGCTCATCATGATGGCGCGATTGGTACGCGCGAAACGTTGCGCCCATTCCACGGCAAACACATAGTCGTCAAAGTGTTCGCTGCCTTCGGGCAGGTACGCAAGATCCTGGTCCGGAAGGTTGATCATCCAGCGGCGCATGTCTTCCTTGGCCAGTTCGATGTAGCGCGAACCGATGGCGTTACCCACGCCACGCGAGCCGGAGTGCAGCATGAACCACACACGATCATCTTCGTCGAGGCAAACCTCCACGAAATGATTGCCGGTACCCAACGTCCCCAGATGGTTGAGATTGTTGGTGCGCGCCAACTTCGGCTGCTTTTCGACGATGCGGCGAAAATCCTGCTCGAGCTGCGCCCAGCCCACGATGGCCGCGGAAGGCGGCATGTCCCACGCGCCCTTGTCGCGACGTCCTACCGTACGACCATGCGGTACCGCGCGTTCGATCGCCGAACGGAGGCTGGCAAAATTGTCCGGAAGATCGGAGGCGGTGAGCGTGGTGCGCGTCGCGATCATGCCGCAACCGATGTCCACGCCGACTGCCGCAGGAACGATGGCGCCGACGGTCGGCACCACGGAACCTACCGTTGCGCCCTTGCCCAGGTGCACGTCGGGCATGACCGCCACCCAGCGATGGATAAACGGTAGCTTGGCGATGTTGATCAGCTGCTGGCGCGCCGACTCCTCGACCGGGACACCGTGTGTCCATGCCTTGATCGGCACACCGCCAGGTACGTTGATGACCTCATAAGCCGTGGTCATGCATCTCTCCTTTGTCGAACGGCGCCTTGGAGCGTTCCGTCGATTGTCTTTCCGATGAAAAGTGCGGCGACAAGTAGTTGATGAAACGCCTGCTCTACCACTGAGCTACAGCACGATAGTTGGACGTGCTGGCGAGATTCGAACTCGCGACACGGGACTTAGTATGTCTTGTAGTTCCACCGGCATTCGCCGCAACGCGAAAGCTGCTCTTCTTAAACTGGCCTGTGACGACAAGTCGGAGTGAACGACTTTGATCTTTCCCAGGCGGCTGCTTGCGCGGCTCTGGGTCGCATCAAATCTTTGACAGAGATTCCTAGTACGTTCACTGGCATTCGCAACAAACCTTCCACAAACCCTTTCTATCCATGTGAAAACAATGGTGCAGCGACAAAGAATGGTGAAACACCCTACGTGGCGTCCGCCGAAGCACACGGTCACGCAAGCGGGATTCGAACCCTATCGCCCGAAGGCTTACCATGTAGTTCCACCTGCATTCGCTGCAAAACAAACTTGTTGAAAACCTGGCCTATCAGGCGAAGCGACAACCCTGTGAGAGATGCCGGAGTCGAACCAGCTGATCCCAAGTAGTCCCTCACGCATTCGCTGCGCCCTCCGGGCCCATCCCCGATGGGCTCTCCCATCGGGGGCCGACAATCAGAGCGCTATCGCCTCGATGCGCTCCACCCAGCGACGCGCATCCGTTCCGTCGGATGCCACGCTTGCCAGCAAGTCGAACACGGCATCGCTGAAACCACCCACGTGCAGCACATCCTTGCTCTCCACGGTCTGACTTGTTGCATACGGCTGAAGGTCGATGCAGACCATCCGGGCCTGCGGGCAACGCAACTTCAGCACTTCCCACTGACGCATGGTTTCCGTCCCACCGCTGGCGCGCGTATCAACCCAGCTCTGGTTGTCCGACACGAGCACCAGCAGATCCACCTTGCTACGCTCCTTGTTCAAGCATTCCAGCGGCGCGCTCACCTTCGTTCCACCGCCGAGCATGGCCACCAGTTGTTGCGCCTGGGTCATCACGCTGTCGCGCGGGTTCAGACGACAAGGACGGACGGCTTCCGCAAACGGGATGACGCGGGTATCGGCGTTCACATGCTTCACGCATGCCGCAATCAAGGCGGCGACCTCGATACAGCGCACCATCGATGTCGCGCCGCGGCGTACCCCGGTCACCGGCGCCTGCATCGAACCCGATACATCCACTGCCACCACCACCCGCCCGTCAACCTTGGGAACGTTGCGAGTCGCGACTTCCATTGCATCTTGCAGGGCCTCAAGGATCGGTGCCGGAATACCCGGAGACGATGCACGAAACGCCATCATCAGCTGGTACGGAAAAGCGCGCGCCCGTTGAATCGCTGCTTCGCTACGCAGTCGTGCCGCGAGACGCGATGTCAGTGCGCCGTCCTCGAATACGCCATGACGTGCGAACGCGTTCAAATTCATGCGCGTTGCCTGCCACGACGCCCGGCTCGCAATATCCTTCCAATGCGCCGCCTTGAGCGGCAGGGCTGTCAGGTACTGGAACGGAAGATCCGGCACATCGTTTCCCTGCTCCTTCTTGAAGGCTTCCAGCACACGAACCTTTTCCGGCAACGCTTCCTGCTTATAGGGCTTGCCTATCAACCATGCGTAGAGCGCTTCGCGCTCGGCGTCCTGCGGCTTGGGGTGAACCATGCGAACCACATCGGCCAACGAAGGCTTTTCGCCGATGGCTGCGCTCATCACTGCGTCGACCGAAGCGTTCTCCAGCCAACGCTGCACCAAACGCTTCGGGCGCGTTCCGAGCGACTTGCGTCCCACCACGCCACTGCGAACGATCTGGACGAAGTTGCGCAACATGCGGCCGTTGTCGATCACCTGATCGAACACCTTCTCCAGGAGATCGCCATCGCGCGCGGCCAGATGCGCCAGCAGCAGCGCCGGCATGTCCTTCATGTAGGCAACCTTGCGGGCGTACAGCGCGACCTTGGCGATGTATGCCGGCGCCACCGCTTCGCAAAGCGCCAGCACCTGACGCAACTGCATGGCGGCGTCGCTGTAGTACGTACTGTTAAGACAGCCCGTCGCGGCATAGAGCGCCAGCGCCGCCTCGGCAGAACGGTTGTAGGCAACACCGCCCGCCTCGTTGCAGGCATCGGCCCTGGGAACCAGGCGGCCGGGTTGGCTGGCGAAGAGTTGTGCGTTGGCCATGGGAATCTCCTGTTGACGTTCCCATGAGTGCAGTTCGCGTGCCAATGCCGGCGACAACAAGTCAACTACATGATTTATATCTTAAATATCCGTACTCAGGCTCGCTGCGTGCCCAATTGAATTCGACAAAATAGATAGCTAGAGATAGCTATTTATCTTATCGTATCGTCATGAAACCCAAAGTCGTGATCGGTTTTCTCGGAACCCAGCTTGACGCCGGCCGCGGTGCCGGTCGCTGGGAGAAATGGCGCCCCTCGGTTTCGCTCGGCATGCACGAGGACTTTGTGGTGAGCCGGTTGGAGTTGCTGGCCGACCAGCGGCGCTATGGCGACGTGGCCGATCAGGTGCGTGCGGATCTAGCCCAGATCTCGCCGGAGACCGACGTGCGGGTGCGAGACACGTACATTGCCGATCCGTGGGATTTCGAGTCGGTCTATTCCGTGCTGCACGACTTCAGTCGCGATTATCCGTTCGATGTGGAGAAGGAGGACTACTACGTCCACATCACCACCGGTACACACGTTGCGCAGATCTGTCTGTTCCTGCTGACGGAGAGTCGCCACTTTCCTGCGCGTCTGCTGCAGACATCGCCACCGCGCAAGCAGCGTGAAGGCGTGAGTGGCGATTACAGCGTGATCGATCTGGATCTATCCAAGTACGACCGCATCGCCGAACGCTTTATCAAGGAACAGCAGACGGATCAGGCCTATCTGAAGAGCGGTATTGCCACGCTCAATCCCGCGTTCAATCGCATGATCGAGCAGATCGAAACCGTGGCGATCCGCTCGGCCGCGCCCATCCTGCTGATGGGCCCGACCGGCGCGGGTAAGAGCCAGCTGGCTAAGCGCATCTTCGAATTGAAGAAGCTGCGGCATCAGCTTCCGGGCAATTTTGTCGAGGTCAACTGCGCGACCCTCCGCGGCGACGGCGCGATGAGCGCTTTGTTCGGTCACATCAAAGGCGCCTATACCGGAGCGGTGCAGGAGCGTGCCGGGTTGCTTCGATCGGCCAACAAAGGGCTGCTTTTTCTCGACGAAATCGGCGAGCTCGGCGCGGATGAGCAAGCGATGCTGCTTCGTGCGCTGGAAGAGAAGCGCTTCCTCCCTGTGGGCAGCGACAAGGAGGTTCAGAGCGACTTTCAGCTTATTGCAGGTACCAATCGCGACCTTGGGCAGCGCGTGAGCGAAGGAAGCTTCCGTGACGACCTCTATGCGCGACTGAACTTATGGATATTCCAGTTGCCGGGCCTGGCTGATCGTGCGGAGGACATCGAACCGAACCTCGATTTCGAACTTGAGCGGTTCGCGGAAGGTAACCAGCGACGGGTGATGTTCAATAGGGAGGCGCGCGACCGTTATCTCGCGTTTGCGATGTCGCCAGATGCTGTTTGGAGTGGCAACTTTCGCGATCTTGGCGCGTCGGTGACACGCATGGCCACGCTTGCCACCTCTGGTCGTATACGCATTGAAGCTGTCGACGAGGAGATTGGCCGGCTCAAGAGACTGTGGGATCCGGCTGGCAGCCGGGACGATCATGGGCTTGCGCGGCTGCTGGGCGATCGTATGCACGACATCGATAGCTTTGATCGTGCGCAGCTGTGTGAGGTGCTCAAGACCTGCCGTAGGGCCAAATCCCTCTCTGAGGCAGGGCGCATGCTCTTTGCCGCCTCGCGGAAGCGCCGGTCGACCACAAACGACGCCGACCGGTTGCGTAAGTACTTGGCGCGCTTCGATTTAAGCTGGGAGGAAGTCGCCGTGCGCGTCTAGCCATGGTGTTGGCCAAACTATGCAAGACGTCTGCGGCCAAACTTTGCTAGGGAAACTCTGATCAACCGCCGCCCAGGCCATCTCCGCGTTCACCTGAGCCCAACCCGTGCGAAAAACACCCCAGCCGGCGGCCCGGGGCCGCCTCCTCGGCGCCGCAGCAGGCCCTTTCGGGCCCCTGCGGACGCAGTAACCCTACGTCGGCTGCACCAACCGCTTGCGCGCCATCCACAGATTGACCAGCGCGAACAGCGTCGTTACCTGCGCGCCATTCTTCGCCAGCCCCTTGTAGCGCGCCTTCACGTAGCCGAATTGCCGCTTGAGCACCCGGAACGGATGTTCCACTGCGGCACGGATCGAGGCCTTGGCATGCTCCAGTTGCTCCGTGATCGCGCGCAGCTTCGGATCGTCGATGGCCATCACCACGCTGCGCTTGGCGGCGATCCAGAACGTCCGGCCGCGCTTGGGTGCGCGTTTTTCCGCGCCGATGTAGCCGGCATCACCGAAGACGTGTTTCTCCCTGCCGTGCAGCAGGTTCGCCACTTCGGTCACGTCCGCCACGTTCGCCGCCGTGCTCACCACCGTGTGCACCAGGCCCGTTTCCTCATCCACCCCGATATGCGCCTTCATCCCGAAGTACCACTGATTCCCTTTCTTCGTCTGGTGCATGTCCGGGTCGCGCGCCTTGGCCTGGTTCTTCGTCGACGGGGCCGCCGCGATGATCGTCGCGTCCACGATGGTGCCTTGCGACAGCTTCATGCCGTGTCGCTTCAGGTGGTCGCCCACCGCCGCGAACAGTTGATCGGCCAAGCCGTGCTTCTCCAGCAGATGCCGGAACTTGCAGACCGTTGTCTCATCCGGTGCCCCTTCCTGGCCCAGGTCGATGCCCACGAACCGGCGCATCGCCGCCGAGTCGTACAACGCCTCTTCCACCCCTGGATCGGACAGCGCGTACCACTGCTGCAGGAAGTGCGCACGCAGCATCCGCTCCTGGCCGATCGGGCGACGGCCACCCTCGCCGGGCTCCGGATCCTTCGGGTAGTACGGCGCGATGATCGCGCACAGCTCGGCCCATGGCACCACCTGATCCATCTCCGCCAGGAACACATCACGTCGCGTCGGCTTGCGGTGCCGCTCGAAACCCGCATCGCACTGCATCGACAGGCTCATCTGCTTGGGGGACATCGACTACGATCCATCCGGGGGGTGGCCTTGAACCGCAGGGCAAAATCAGAGTTTCCCTAGATCGCGCATTGTGCTGGAAACCGTAAAGTGGCCGCCTTGGCCATTTTTTTATGATTTCCCTGAAAGCATGGAGTGACCATTCTTCGTTGCGCGGCCACCGATGCAATGTCGCTAGTTGCGACCGGCGATTTCCGGGCCATCGCGCAACGGTGTCGGATGGGTTGCTTCGTAACGAAAGTGCAAGAAAAGGGACATCCATCCGTTACATCCGGCACCCAAAGTGAGGAATGTCGTTTTGATATTCCCATCGCTTCCAGGGGCCCCCGATCATGCGCATTTCCCAGGCGTCGTCCAGGCGGCTTGCCCGCGCCTTCAGCGTGGCCGCGCTTGCGCTGGCGGCGCAGGCCCACGCTTCCGTTTCGAGTTCGCTGCCCGACGACTTCTTCCACGTCAGCGGCGACGTTCGGCTGTACGACTTCAGCAAGGACTACGGCTCGCGCAACGAGACCGACCAGCATTCATCGGCGATCGGCGGCAAGCTGAAGGTCACCACCTCGCCGTTCCTCGGCGGCTTCGGCGTCGGCGCCAGCCTCTACCACGCCAGCTCGCTGGAGACGTTCGACCACCAGGAAACCACCCTGATGGGCGCGAAGAAGTCGCTCACCGTGGTGGGCGAAGCTTATGCGCAGTTCGCCGGCGACCATGGTCTGCTGATCCGCGCCGGCCGCCAGGAAATCGATACGCCGTGGATGGGGCCGCGCGACTCGCGCATGATCCCGCAGACCTTCCGCGGCATCTGGGCGCAGATCAGCCCGGTCAAGGGCCTGCAACTGATGGTGACGCGCGTCGACCAGTACAAGAGCCGCGATTCCAGCGGCTTCTATCGCGACAACCTCTACTATCCCAAGGGCTTCGACGGCGACGACGCCCTCTACGGCACCACCAAGACCTTCCCCAAGAAGGCCGCGCCGAAGGACGCCAAGGGCACGTTTGCGGCAGGCGCGAAGTATGCCTCCGGCGGTGCGCATGTGCAGGCCTGGCTCTACGACTTCTACGGCTTCGCCAAGACCGTCTTCCTCGACGGCGGCTACACCTTCGGCAATGCGTCGCAGGCGCTGCGTCCCTATCTGGACGCACAGTACATGCGCCAGACCGGCGGCGACATCCTGGTCGACAACAAGGCCACGCTGTTCGGCCTGGGCGGCAAGGTCGACTCCACCCTGTGGGGTGCGCGCGGCGGCCTGAAGTTCGACGGCAACGACGTCTCGCTGTCGTACGACAAGCTGGAGGATCACGCCGGCGCCTACGGAGGTGGAGCCCTGGTGGTGCCTTACGGCGACTTCACCGCGATGTACGCGCAGGTGATGGCGAACAACCTGCTGAAGTTCGGCCCGGGCCAGGCCACCAAACTAGCGTGGAGCCGCGGCTTCTTCGGCAAGAAGGTCAAGCTCACCGCCGCGCTGATGCGCTTCCGCACCAGCTATGGCGGCAACTCGTACACCGAATACCTGGACGCGAGCTATGCCTTCGACGGCAGTCTCAAGGGCCTGTCCCTGCGCGACCGCCTGGCGATCGCCAACGGCGTCGCGGGCAACGACAACCGCGCGCTGATCTACAACCGCGTGATGATGCAGTACCGGTTCTGAGGCAATGGACGACGTGACCGGCCTCGGCGTCAGCGGGCTGACCGTCGAATACGACGGCCAGCCCGTGCTGAAAGACGCGAACCTGCGCATGGCGTCCGGAGAATACGCCTGCCTGCTGGGCCGCTCGGGCTCGGGCAAGAGCACCCTGCTCGGCGCAGTCGCCGGTTTCGTGCAGCCTGGCGCAGGGCGCATCGCGATCGGCGGCCAGGTGGTGTGGGACGCCGCGGCCCGCGTGCGCGTGCCGTCGCGGGCGCGCCGCTTGGGCATGGTGTTTCAGGAGCCGATGCTGTGGCCGCATCTCAGCGTGGTCGACAACATCCTGTTTCCGCTGCGCAGCCGCGGGCGTGCGGCAGCACCGGCGCAGGCCGAGGCCCTGCTCGAACGCGTAGGCCTTGCCGGCCTCGGTCGGCGCAAGCCGGCGGCGCTGTCCGGCGGCCAGCGGCAGCGCGTGGCGATCTGCCGCGCGCTGATCGCCGAACCGTCGCTGGTGCTGCTGGACGAGCCGCTGTCGGCGGTGGACAGCCTCACCCGCGAACAGTTGCGCAGTTACCTGCAGCAGTTGTTCGCCGAGACCCGAACCACCGCCCTGCACGTGACCCACGATCCGGCCGAGGCGTTCGCACTGGGCCACCACGTCGGCGTGATCGACCAGGGCCGGATGATCCAGTGGGGCACGCCGCTGGAGCTTTACCGTCGACCCGATTCCGAGCTGGTGGCGGGGCTCACCGGCGCGTTCCAGTCGCTGGAGGTGCCGGTCGAGCCGCTGGGACAGGGCGAGGCGCGCTGCTGGTTCGACGACCGCGCGTGGATCTGTCCGGCCCACCCCTTGGTGCGCAAGGGCACGGCGCGGCTGGTGCTGCGCCCCGAGTCGGTGCGCTTCTCCACGCAGGCGGGCCATTGGCGGCTGCACCGGCGGCGCTTCGAAAGCGGCCGCTTCCACGTCGAGGTGCGCAATCCGCGCGGCGAAACCATCCAGGGCCGCAGCACCGGGGAACTCGATGCCGAGGCCATCGCGATCGAGCTGTCGCCGGCCGATTGCTGGCTGCTGCCGGCACCGGCACCGGCACCGACGGTGGCCCTGGCCATCCATTGATCGAGAGGAAAGTGACCATGATCCGGAAACTGTGGGTTCTCGTGCTGGCGATGCTGGCCACGAATGCGGCCGTCGCGGGCGACCTGGTGGTCTACAGCAGCGCGCCCGGCTCGCTGGCGAAGCAGCTGGCGGCCGGCTACGAGAAGCAGAGCGGGCAGCACGTGGATCTGTTCGTGTCCAGCACCGGCAAGATCATGGCGCGCCTCGCCGCCGAGGCCTCGCACCCGCACGCCGACGTGGTGATCCTGGCCGACTGGACGGCTGGCCTGGCGATGGCGCAGCAGGGCATGGTGCAGCCCTATCGTCCCGCCGCGCTCGTGAGCCAGTTGCGGCCCAAGCTTGATGCGGCCGGCCCGTTCCTGCCGATCGGCGGCGACGTGGTGAGCCTGGTCGCCAACACCTCGGCGACCGGCGCGCAGGCATTGCCGCAGGACTGGCCGGATCTGGCCACGCCGGCCTGGCGCGGCAAGCTCACCATGCCCGACCCCACCCTCTCCGGCACCGCATCCGACTTCGTGATGGCCTTCGTGGCGGCCCACGGTGACCAGGCCTGGGCGTGGTTCAAGGCGCTCAAGGACAACGGCTGCCTGTGGCCGGGACCGAACGCCGCCGCGCTGCGTCCGGTGGAAATGGGCACGCGCAGCCTGATGGTGGCCGGCGTCGGCCACACCGCGATCAAGGCGAAGCAAGCCGGCAACACCTTGCAGCTGATCCTGCCGCGCAGCGGCGTGCTGCTGATCCCGCGCCCGCTGATCGTGATGAAGAGCAGCGCGCAACAGGCCGCCGCCGAGCGATTCGTGGACTACGCGATGTCGCCGGTCGGCCAGGCCGCGGTGGCGAAGTCGCTGCTGCTGCCGGCGGTGCGCAGCGTCGCGCCGTCGCCGGCGTGGCCCGACATCGACCGCGCCACGCTGCTTTCGGTGGACTGGTCGACGCTGGCGGCCAGGCGAAAGGCGGTGCTCGACCGTTTCAGCCACGACATCCTCGGGCGCTGAATGCGCCGGGGCGGTCTGGCGGCGCGTCCCGACGCGGCCGCGTTGATCCTGGTTCTGCTGCTGCTGATGGTGGCGCCCTTGCTTGCGCTGCTGCGCGAGGCCGCGCACCCGTTCCTGGCCGGGCAGGGCCTGCTGGCCACGCTGCACGGCTGGATCGGCATGGATGCGATGCCGGCATTGCGCGACACGCTGGCGCTGGCGGCGCTGACCAGCCTGTTCGCGATGTTGCTGGGCGGCGGTGCCGGACTGCTGGCACATTTCGCGCCGCCGCGCGGCGCGGCGGTGGTCGAGCCGATGTTGCTGGTGCCGTTCCTGATCCCGCCTTACCTCACCGCGGTGGCCTGGAGCCTGCTGGCCGGGCCCGGCGGGCTGTGGCAGCGCGTACTGGGCTTCGGCGGCGTGCCGCTGGCGCGCGGGCTGTATTCGCTGACCGGCATGGCGGCGGTGATGGCGTTGCACCTGGTGCCGCTGGTCTACGTCATGGTGGCCGGCGCCTTGCGCGGCGTGGACGAGCGCCTGGTCGACTGCGCGCGGGTACACGGCGCGGGCAGGCTGCGGGCGGCGTGGGTGGCCTACCGGCCGACGGTGGTTCCGTCGCTAGCGTCTTCGTCGTTGCTGGTGTTCCTTGCCGCCTGCGAGGAGTTCGGCATGCCGAAGGCGCTGGGCAACTATGCCGACGTGCACGTGCTCAGCGTGGCGGTCGAGCAGTCGATGAGCGTGTGGCCGGTGGATTTGTCGCGCGCGGCGGGCATCGGCCTGATCCTGGCGATGCTGGCGCTCGCGCTGTGGGTGCTGACGCGCCAGGTGCGCAGCGGCGAGCGCGTGGCGATGCACCAGCGCCAGCGCAGGCGTCGCCTGTGGAGTGCGCTGTTGCTGGCTGCGCTGGCGCTGCTGGCGGGAGGACTGCCGCTGGCCGGCATCTTTGTCACGTCGTTGCAGAAGGCGATCACCAACGGCCTGCATGCGGGCAACTGGACGCTGGCGCATTTCGCGGCGGTGCTGCGTCCCGGCGGCGCCGGCCTGCAGGCCCTGTCGATGAGCGTGATGCTTTCCGTCGTCGTGAGCTTCGTGGGCACCGCGCTGGCGCTGCTGTCGGCCTGGGTGCTGGAAACGATGCGCCAGCGCGCTGCGCGCCGGCTGGAGATCCTGGCCTACCTGCCGCAGGCGATTCCCGGCGTGGTACTGGGCACCGGCCTGATCCTGTTCTGGAACGCGTCGTGGAATCCGCTGCCGGTGTACGGCCATGCGGCGATCCTGGCGATGGCCTACCTCACCCTGACCTTTCCGTATGCGATGCGCTACGCGGTCGGCGGCCTGGAGCAGGCGCCGGCTGGCCTGACCCAGGCCGCGGCCGTGCATGGCGCGGGCACGCTGCGCATCCTCGGCCGCATCCGCCTGCCGTTGGCGTGGCCGTTCCTGCTCGGCGGCGGTACCGTGGTGTTCGCGCTGTCGATGCGCGAGGTGGCCGCGTCCAGCCTGCTGCAGCCGCCGGGCGTGCAGGTGGTGTCCACCTACGTGTTCGAGCAGTTCGACCAGGGTAATGCCGGCGAAGGCATGGCGATGGCGGTGCTCGGCGTGCTGAGCACGGCGCTGCTGCTGGGCGCGGCCAGGGCCTTGTTGTCGCGGCGCGGCGGCGAAACGGTGGCGGAGCTCGAATGAAACGTTGCCCGGCCGCGCGCGGCCGGGCACGGGCTCAATTGCCGCTGCAGAAGCCGTTGGGATAGCTCGACGACGTCCGGCTGTAGACCCAGGCGGTCTTGGTCGTGGCGGGCGACAGGTTCCAGCTTCCCAGCGTGGACATCGCCTGCATCAGCACCTGCGAGCGTTGCAGCACGGGCGTGGTGAAGTAATGGTCGTCGTCGGCCTCGACCCGAAACGACAGCTCGGCCAGCGCGGGCGTGCCGCTGCCGTTGACGTACCACAGCGTGAGCGTGAAGTCGGCGTCGGACTGGCCGAGGTCGGAACTGGGGCCGTCGTATTCCTGCTGGGTGATCTGCAGGCCGTTGACGTCCGCCAGCGACTCGCCGCCGTGGGCCGAGAGCACGCTGGCGCCGGAGAACTGCGAGATCAGTTCGTCGATGGTGGCCGGCGTGCCGCTCTTGCCCGGATCCTGCTTGGTGGAGTGCGAGTAGACCAGGCTGAGCGGGGTGACGTCGGTTTCCAGCTTGCTGCTGGCGTTCTTGCCGTTGCCGGTGACGTCGGTGTAGTACGACAGCTCCTCGTCCGGATGGCGGTACTTGAACTCGATGTCGTTGTCGTCGCCGGAGCGCGTGCGCACCGAGTAGCCGGCGTTTTTCAGCGCGCAGTCGCCCGGCGTGTCGTAGTAGGCCACCTGGTCGAGGCCGTCGGCGGCGAAGCTGCCGTCGATGCTCTTGTCGAAATCAAGCTGGTCGAGCCGGACGGCGAGCGCCTGCAGCAGGCTGTTCGCCGCGGTCTGCGGATTGCTTGCGAACTGGCCGGGATCGAGCAGCACCTTGTATTCCTTGCTGTCGACCCGGACGGGGTCGTTGGCGTGCGCGGCCATGCTGCCGCAGAGGCTGGCGAGCACGAGGGCGTAAAGCAGCGGTCGTTTCATGTCGTTGCGCCTTGATGGGTGGAAAGGGCGGTGGCAGTGCGCGACAGAACCGCCGGCGACCTTGCGCATTGCCCAGGCATCGGCATGTGCTGCGAACGGTGGAATGGCGGCGCGGCGCCGGGTCGGTGCGGCTGTCGGCGAAGCCTAGGCGGGCAACCATGACATGGGGGTGTCAGCGGCATGGCGGGCCGGCGCGCGGCCGCGGCGGGGCGTTGTCCTCCCGCCAGCGGCGGCGCGAGGGTTCAGCCGCTGTGGTCGGCGATGTAGACCAACCGGCTATCGTGCTGGCGGAATTCGCTGCGGCCTTCCAGCGCGATGGACTGGCCCGCGCGCACGCCGTTCGGCAGGTCGACTGCGAAGGTGCCCTCGAAGCGGATGTCGGCGTAGCCGCGGCCGTCCGCCTCGCGCCACGCGGTGATGGTCTGCCGGCGCATCGAGAACAGGTGGCGCGAGCTTTCCGCGAGGTGGCGCAGCTCCGCGATGCCGACGGTGCGCAGTGCCAGCACGCCCGCGGTGTAGTTCTCGAACACCACCTCGTCCTGCATCGTCGCCAGCATGGCATCCACGTCCATGCGGTTGTAGGCATCGAGGTAGCGGTCGACGAGGGCGCGCATGGGTCGGTTCCGGGGTGGCGGGCGCGCATTTCAGCACGCGCCCGCCGTGCCTGCCAGTCAGTGCTTCACGTTGTCCGTGCTCTCGATGAAGCTTGCCACGTTGTCGTGCAGCAGCTTCAGCGACGGCACGTGCGCGTACACCATGTGGCCGGACGGGTACCAGTGGTAGGAGATGTTCTGCTGCAGCGAATCGGGGATCGGCAGGTGGCGCATCTCGTACTGCGCCGCGAAGAACGGCGTGGCGAGGTCGTAGTAGCCGCCGTTGAGCATTACCTTGAGGTTCGGGTCGGTCTTCATCGCCGTCGCCAGGTCGGGCATCACGTTGGTGGACTGCTGCAGCGCCTCGTGGCTGCCCGGCGCGCGGTGCGACATGTCCCAGTGGTGGATGTCGGCGTATTCGCGGTAGGTCTGGTCGTTGCCGTACTTCAGATCCTTGCGCACGTAGTCGTTGAACGCGGCGATGTAGGCGGAGCTGATCGCCGAGGACTGCGGGTCGTAGTCGGACTCCTTGCCCAGCGGATCCAGCGCGGGGCCGGAGAAGCGCGTGTCGAGGCGACCAGTGGTGGTGTCGTCGTCCGCCTGCAGTTCGTGCTCGAACATGCCGCCGCTGACGCGCAGGTCGGCCTTCATCCAGTACGCCGCCGGCAGGCCGGTGTACTGGTGCAGCTTCTCGGCGATGGCCTGCTTGCGCGCGGCGTCGAGCTGCGAGCCGGCCATCAGCGCCTGCGCGTATTCGCCGGTGGCGAACTGCTCCACTTCGGCGATCAGGGTTTCCACGTCGGCCGGCGGCGAAGGCAGCTTGTGGTGATACCAGGCGGTGGCCGCATAGGTGGGCAGCGCCAGCCAGTAGGGCTGATCCACGCCGGGGTTGGTCGAGGGGCCGTCGATGCTGTTGTCGAAGCTGAGGATCTGCGAGAGCAGGATCACGCCGTTGAGATCCACGCTGTCGTCGTTGGTGAGGATGTTGGCCACCACCGCCGAGCGCGTGGTGCCGTAGCTCTCGCCGAACAGGTACTTCGGCGAGTTCCAGCGCCCGTACTTCGACAGGAACTGGGTGATGAACTGGGCGAACGCATGGCCGTCGCCGTCCACGCCGTAGATCGCCTTCTCGCGCGCCTTCATCTGTTCGGCGCGCTTGGCAGGATCCTTGTCGTCGGCGATCAGCCGGCTGAAGCCCGCGCCCGGCGCATCGATGAATACCAGGTCGGAGGCGTCGAGCAGGCTGTAGTCGTTGTTCACCAGCTGGTACGGCGCGGCCGGCGTGTGGGTGTCGTCGGCGGTCACCACGCGCTTCGGGCCGAACGCGCCCATGTGCAGCCATACCGTGGCCGAACCGGGGCCGCCGTTGTAGATGAAGGTGACGGGTCGCTCGCTCGCCTTCGCACCCTTCTTGAAATAGGCGGTGTAGAACATGCTCACGGTGGGCTCGTGCTCCTTGTCGCCCGAGCCGTGCAGCACCAGGGTGCCGGCCACCGCCTGATAGCCGATGCTCTTGCCTTCCACGCTCACCGTGCCGTAGCTGGTCGAGGATTGCGGTGTGGCCAGCGCCACTTCGGGCGTGCTGGCCGGTGCGGCCTTGTCGGGCTTCTTGCCGCCGTCGGCGAGCACGGCGGTGCTGAGCAGCAGGGCGGTCAGTGCCGCGGCGAGGGGAAGCTTGCGCATGGGTGGCTCCTCGGGATGGTCGTCGCAGCATAAGGAGTGCTTTCGCGCAGCCGCATGCCCCGGAAGTCACGTCCCGCGCGTCAGCAACCCGATGGCCAGCAGCGCCAGCAGCAAGGCGGCGAGGTTGATGCGGCTCAGCCGCTCGCGAAACAGCAGCGTGCCGGCCAGCGCGCCCAGCACCACCACGCCGAGGTTCATGCTAGCGAACACCAGTGCCGGGTGCTGCGGCAACGTGCGGTGCGCACGCAGGTAGAACAGGATGTTGCCGAAGTTGAGCAGGCCGAGCAGCAAGCCGCCCAGCAGGTTGCGCAGGCCGAAGCGCGCGCCGCCGCGCAGGCGCTGCCACGCAGCCAGCGCGAACGCCACCAGCAGGGCCAGCGCGAACATCGCCAGCAGCGACGTGCCCAGCGGCACGCCTGCCGCCGCCACGCGCTTGAACAGCACGTCGATGGCGCCGAAGCCAACAAACACCAGCAGCGGCCAGCACCAGCCCGCCGCGCCGCCGGCGTCGGGGCCATGCTCCGCGCGCCGCACCATGCCGAGCAAGGCGAGCAGGCCCAGCGCGCAGCCCAGCACCTTCGCCGCATCGAGGCGCTCGCCGAACAGCGCGAACGCCGCCAGCAGGGAGAGCAGCAGCGACAGGCGCTGCGCCGTGTCCGAGCGCACGATGCCGGCGTGCCGCACCGAGGCGCCCAGCGCGACGAAGATCACGGGCAGCAGCACGCCCAGCCCGGCCAGCGCGAACCACGGCGCGCCCGCCATGCGCAGCGGCTGCAGCGAAGGCCGCAGCAACAGCGTCGCCAGCGCGCACGCCGCCACGTAGTTCCACGCCACCATCTGGCCCACGTCCAGCCCGAAGCGCCGCGCCAGCTTCAGCAGCACCGACACCAGCACGCTGCAGATGGCGCTCGCCAGCACGTAGATCATCGAACGGTTCCCGATCCGGAGGACGGGAAGCTTAACGCCTGAGCCCTGGCTTCCATGCGCGCCCACCACCTGAAAGGCCCTGCCTGCGCAGGGCCTTTCAGGCGAACCCTCACCAACCGACGGTGATGGTGGCCACCGTGGGATTCGTGCCGATCAGCGAGGAGCTGAAACCGCGCACGTCGTCGTACGGGAAGCCGTAGGTGAGCCCGTCGATGCTGTGCGCATGCCAGAACGCGGAGTAGGCATTGGTCGGGCTGCTGCCGTAGAAATCCCCGGCCGTGTTCCATTCCGCCGCGTTTTCGGCCACGTGGCGGTTCAGCGCGGCATCCAGCTGCGCCTGGATCTGCAACTGCTTGGCGGTCGCCACGCCTGCCGCGGCGTTGCTGGCGTCGTTGAACACGCCATTGCCCAGCAGCACCTCCTGCGTGGTGGGCGCGTTGTTGATGTAGTACGTGCCCTGGCCGTCCGTGAACACGAACTGGTTGCCGACGACGTGGCCGGTGAAGGTGCCCTGCGCATCGGTGAACACCAGCGACTGGCTGCGGTACTGGTTCCACACGGACTGGATGTAGCTGTCCAGATAGCCGGACTGCGCACCGCCGCTGCCGAAGCTGCCGTGCGCAGGCGCCACGATGCGGTAGGGCGCCTGCACCTGGGCCAGTGACTGGAAGGGCTGCGGAACCTGCGCTACGAATTCCTGGAACAACGCAGCGCGCGTTTCCGTTTCGCCCACGGTCTGGTCGTAGCCGCTGGGATCCTGCAGCCGCAGGCGGATCGGCATCCCGAACTGGTCGACGCGCGTGGTGTTGCCGTAGAAGTTGGTGGCGTTGACGTTCACTTCGACGAAATCGAAGGTCACGTCGATGTTGGGGTCGCTGGGGTTGTCGATGTTCGGCCCGGTGTAGCCGTACACCGGGTTGCCTATCGCCTGGATGTACATCGGACTGCCCACGCTGAGATAGATCCGCGCGGAAAGGATCTGCGGCACGGTGAACGACTTGCATTGCGAGAACGGAATCGAATAGTCGGCGTAGCTCTGGCCGCCCTTGCTCAGCGCGCCGTTGTCGCCGGGCGTCATCGGGATGAGGTCGCCCGCGCAATCGACATGCACGTAAGTGCCTGGCTTGGCGGGATCCTGGCCGACCATCGTCCAGTAGACCTGGCTGTCCGGATAGGCGCCGTTGGTGCCGTTGACCAGGTTGAAGGTGGTGCCGGTCGCCGGGAACGTGGGGCTCGATGGCGAAGGCGGCGGCGCAGGAGCGGGTGCCGGTGCCGTGTAGCTCAACGTCTGCGTGGGCGTGTCCATCGCCGAGCCGTCGCTCTGGCCGATGGTGAACCAGTAGCTCACCTGCTCGCCGCTGGCCAGGCCGGAGATCTGGTAGGTGTTGTCGGTGCCGCTGTTGCTCATGCGCACGTTGAGCTGGCCGCCGCCGGCAACGCTGTAGTGGATGTCGGCCCAGGTGCCGCCGTCGGCATAGAACTGCACCACGCCGCCCGCTTCTGCGGTGGCGCCGTAACTCTGTGTTGGCGGTGGCGGCGCAGGGGCCGGCGCTGGTGCTGGCGCGGGAGCCGGCGAACTGCCGCAACTGCCCTGCGACGTCCATGGCTGGCCGCTGCCGGCGCCGCCATTGTTGCTGGCCGGGTCGTTGCCCTGCGTCCACCAGTTCGCCACGTAGTCGACGCCGTTTTCGCTGGCGGTCTGACCTTGCGTGTATACGGCCGAAGCGTTCCAGGCCGCCGCGCAGGCCGCCTGCGCATGCACCGCCTGCACCGGCATGAATGTCAGCACGGTCGTGGAAAGCCCCGCGCATACCGCGGCGCCCAGCGAACTCAATGCCAGCGTGGGCCAAGCCGTCGATCCATCCCTCTTCTTCTGCATGGACTGTCTCCTCCGCTCTGGGTGAAATCACTACCAAACGATTGGCATCGGCGATCTCACGGCCGCGTCTGGTCGCGGCCATGGGGGGACAGTCGCCGTCAGGAGTTTCTGGTTGTTATGGGGTGGCACGCTAGTCGCGGATACAGGCGCTGTCAATACAAAAGTACAAGCGCTGGTATTTTCTGTGATGGACGTCTGGATGGCCATACACCGGAGCATTCCTGGCCGGCGGGCGCGGGCATATTGACTGCTGCGCTTCGGCTCGGCGCCTCCGGGCGCTCATCGGATTTTGACCAGGGTATTATTGACATCGCATTTGATCCGGGCAAAATGGATGTGCTTTCTACCCGGATCAGGACATGGCTCCGCACGACAACCAGAGCTGCACCGCTTTCGATGGCCATGCGCTGATCGCTTCCGGCACGCTGGCCGAAGTGGCGTCGGCGGTGAAGCGCATGCTCGACAAACACCCGGCGCGCACGCCGGTGATCCTCGACGACGCCACCGGCCAGCCGGTGGAAATCGATTTCCGCGGCAGCGCGGACGATGTGCAGGCGCGCCTGCAGCCCGCCGCGGAAGGCGGTGCGCCACGCGGCGCGGGGCGCCCCCGGCTGGGCGTGGTGGCGCGCGAGGTGACCTTGCTGCCGCGCCACTGGTACTGGCTGAACAGCCAGCCCGGCGGCGCCTCGGTCACGCTGCGCAAGCTGGTGGAAGAGGCCCGGCGCAACGGCAGCGCCAAGGATCGCGCCCGCCTCGCCGGCGACGCCGCCGACCGCTTCATGCGCGTGGTCGCTGGCGACCTGGCCGGCTACGAGGAGGCCTCGCGCGCGCTGTGGCGCGGCGACCGCGACGCCTTCAACCGCCATACGCGCGGCTGGCCGAAGGACGTGCGCGAGCACGCCCGGCGGCTCGCCGCCATCGCCCGCGACGCTCAGGCCGAAGCCGGTTGAATCGCCGCGCGCCTGTGCCATCAGATCCCATCCGACAGGAACGCCCCATGTCCGCCGCTTCCAGCGCCTCGCCGCTCGCCCAGCGCGATTTCCGCCTGCTGTTCGGCGGCAGCACGATCTCCGCGATCGGCGACCAGTTCACCCTGGTGGCCTTGCCGTGGCTGGTGCTCAAGCTCACCGGCAGTCCCGCCGCGCTGGGCCTGGTGCTGGCGACGATGGCGCTGCCGCGCGCGGCCTTCATGCTGATCGGCGGTGCGGTGGTGGATCGCCTGTCGCCGCGCCGCGTGCTGCTGGCGGCGCGCGCGCTGAACGCGCTGCTGGTGAGCCTGCTGGCGGCGCTGGTGCTGGGCGGCGCCATCCACATGTGGCTGGTGTATGCGCTGGCGCTGGGCATCGGCCTCGCCACCGCGTTCGCCTACCCGGCCGGCTCGGCGATCCTGCCGCAGCTGGTGGCGCCGGCGCAGCTGCGCGCGGGCAACGCGCTGTTCATGGCGATGCGCCAGTTGAGCATGCTGGTGGGGCCGGCGCTGGCCGGCCTGCTGATCAGCGCGGGCGCCCATGGCGGCCACGGCAGCATGGCCGACGCCAACGGGCTCGGCCTCGCCTTCGGCGTCGATGCGCTGAGCTTCGTGTTCTCGCTGGCCTCGCTGGCGCTGATCCGCGTCCACGGCGACCGCCATCCGCGCCCGCACGACGGCGGCGTGCTGGCCAACGTCGGTGCGGGCATCCGCGCGGTGTGGACCGACCTGCCGCTGCGCGCCTTCGTGCTCTATGCGGCGGTAGTGTCGGTGTTCGTGGGCGGCCCGATCCAGGTCGGCCTGCCGATGCTGGCCGATACCCGGCTGGATCTCGGCGCCGCCTCGCTGGGCATCCTGATGACCGCGAACGGCGGCGGCATGCTGGTGGGCAGCATGCTGTCCGGCCTCGCCGCGAAACTGGTGCGCAACCGGCTGGGCCTGATGGTGCTGGGCATCGACGGCCTCGCCGGCCTGGCGCTGGCCGCGCTGGGACTCGACCACTCCACGCTGACCGGGGCCGCCCTGCTGGCTACCACCGGCATCCTGGGCGGCATCGTGCAGGTCACCATCGTGAGCTGGATCCAGCGCCGCGTGGCGCCGGAAATGATGGGCCGCACGATGAGCGTGCTGATGTTCACCTTCATGGGGCTGGGGCCGCTCTCGGCGGCGATCGCCGGCAGCCTGCTGAAGCTGGTTTCGCTGCCGACGATGTTCGCGGCTGCGGGGCTTGCGCTCACCGCCATCGCGCTGGGCTGCATGGGCAGCCCGGCGCTGCGCAGCATCGGCACGCCGGCGCGCGTGCCGGAAGCGGCCTGATCAGCGGGCGCGCACGGCCGCGGCTTCGCGCGCCAGCTGCTCGATGCCGGCCCAGTCGCCGGCCTGCAGCTTGTCCTTGGGCGTGAGCCAGGAGCCGCCCACGCAGGCGACGTTGGGCAGGGCGAGGAAATCCGGTGCGCTGGCGAGGCTGATGCCGCCGGTGGGGCAGAAGCGCAGCTGCGGCAACGGGCTGGCCCACGCACCGAGCAGCTTCGCGCCGCCCACCGGCACGGCCGGGAACAGCTTGAGGTGCCGGTAGCCGCGTTCGAGCAGGCTCATCGCCTCACCCGCGGTGGCCACGCCGGGCAGCAGCGGCAGGGCGCTGGCGTCGGCGGCATCGAGCAGTTTTGGCGAGACGCCGGGCGATACCGCGAAGCGCGCGCCGGCCTGGCGCGCGGCTTCGAGCTGCTGGCCGTCGAGCACGGTGCCCACGCCCACCACCGCACCTTCCACTTCGCTGGCGATGGCACGGATCGCGTCCAGCGCCACCGGCGTGCGCAGGGTCACCTCGATGCTGCGGATGCCGCCGGCGACCAGCGCACGCGCCATCGGCACCGCATGCGCCAGCTCGTCGACGATGACCACCGGCACCACCGGGGCGAGCGCGAGGATTTCGGCGAGGGCGGTCTGCTTGTGGTCTTGTGGGGTCATGGGAGCTCGTGGAATGAAGGGATCAAGCGAGATGGGATATCCCGTTCGCGCTGAGCGTAGCTTGCGTCAGCAAGCGGAGTCGAAGCGCCGCGTTGCGATGATCCTTCGACTTCGGCCCTGCGGGCCTACGCTCAGGACGAACGGGGTGGAGGCTGTCGATTCAGGCGCCGGCCGCGTGGCGGTGGTCGTGCTTGGCGAAGATGGTGGCGCCGGCGTCGGCCGAACCCACCGCGTTGCGCAGGGTGGCGAACAGCTCGCGGCCCATGCCGGCGTGGTGGGCGGAGAGATCCGCGTGCACCTGCTCGCGCGCAGCCCACTCGGCAGCGTCGACCTTGGCCTCCAGCGTGCCGGCGATCACGTCGAGGCGGATGAGGTCGCCGTCGCGCAGCTTGCCCAGTGGGCCGGCGTCGATGGCCTCGGGCGTGACGTGGATGGCCGCGGGCACCTTGCCGGAGGCGCCGGACATGCGCCCGTCGGTGACCAGCGCCACGCGGTGCCCGCGCGCCTGCAGCACGCCCAGCGTGGGCGTGAGCTTGTGCAGTTCGGGCATGCCGATCGCCTTGGGGCCCTGGAAGCGCACCACGGCGACGAAGTCGCGGTCGAGCTCGCCGCGGTCGAAGGCTTTCTTCACGTCGTCCTGGTCGTGGAAGATCACCGCGGGCGCCTCGATCACCAGCCGGTCGCCCGGCACCGAGGACACCTTGATCACGGCGCGGCCGAGGTTGCCCTGCAGCACGCGCAGGCCGCCGTCGGCGCGGAACGGCTCCGTGGCCGGGCGCAGCACCTCGCGGTTGCCGCTCTCGCGCACCTCGTGCCACGCCAGCTTGCCGTCGGCGTCCAGCGCGGGCATCCGGCGGTAGGCCTCCATGCCGCGGCCCCATACCGTGTGCGCGTCGCCGTGCAGCAGCCCGGCGTCGATCAGCGAGCCGATCAGGAACGGCATGCCGCCGGCCTGGTGGAAGTGGTTCACGTCGGCGGAACCGTTGGGATACACGCGCGCCATCAGCGGCACGATGCCGGACAGCGCGTCGAAGTCCTCCAGCGTCAGCGCGATGCCGGCCGCGTGCGCCATCGCCACCAGGTGCAGCAGGTGGTTGGTGGAGCCGCCGGTGGCGTGCAGGCCGATCACGCCGTTGACGATGGTGCGCTCGTCGATCATGCGGCCCAGCGGCGTGTGGTGCTCGCCCGGCTCGCTCATGGCGGCAAGGCGATGCACGGCGGCTTCGGTGAGCGCGTCGCGCAGCGGCGTGTTCGGATTGACGAAGCTGGAGCCTGGCAGGTGCAGGCCCATGATCTCCATCAGCATCTGGTTGGAATTGGCGGTGCCGTAGAAGGTGCAGGTGCCGGGCGCGTGGTAGGACGCCGCCTCGGCCTCCAGCAGCTCGTCGCGGGTAGCCTTGCCCTCGGTGTAGCGCTGGCGCACTGCGGTCTTGGCGTCGTTGCTGATGCCGCTGGGCATCGGGCCCGCCGGCACGAAGAGGGTGGGCAGGTGGCCGAAGGCGAGCGCGCCGATCAGCAGGCCCGGCACGATCTTGTCGCAGATGCCCAGCATCAGCGCCCCGTCGAACATGTCGTGCGACAGCGCGATCGCGGTGGCCATCGCGATCACCTCGCGCGAGAACAGGCTCAGCTCCATGCCGGCCTGGCCCTGGGTGACGCCGTCGCACATCGCCGGCACGCCGCCGGCCACCTGCGCGGTGACGCCGGCCGCGCGCGCCGCGCGGCGGATCAGCTCGGGATAGCGTTCGTACGGCTGGTGCGCCGAGAGCATGTCGTTGTACGCGGTGACGACGCCGAGGTTGGGCGCGCGGCCGCTGCGCAGCGCCGCCTTGTCGTCGGCGCCGCAGGCGGCGAAGCCGTGCGCGAGGTTGCCGCAGGAGAGCTGGGCGCGGTGCGGGCCTTCGCGGCGCGCGGCGTCGATGCGCGCGAGGTAGGCGGTGCGGCTGGCGCGGCTGCGCGCGGCGATGCGGGCGGTGACTTCGGCGACGACAGGGTGGAGGGGCATGGCGTGGATCCGTGGCGTTTGGGCTTGCGGGGAAACAGGCCATGGATGGCCTGTCGCGAAGCAGGCGCCAGGCGCCTGCTTCGGCGGAGCCCGTGCCGGACACCGTCCGGCGCGGGCGAGCCGGAAAAGCGCAGGAGCGCTTTTTCGGCATCAGGCACGGCGCTCTTGCTCTGCCGCCATGCTTGCATGAAGGTTTCGATCAAGGACTCCAGTAAACGTCCAGCGGCACGCGCTCCTGCATCACGACGGAATGCACGGGGTACTCCGTCGCTCCTTGCCGCACGTCCGCCAGCAGCACGCGCTTCTTCTCGCCGCACACCAACAGGTACAGCGCACGCGTATCCAGCAGCGCCGGCAGGCTCAGCGTGATGCGCGGTTCACCCGCGCCGGCCGCGCGCATCGGCCAGACTTTCGCCGCGCCGTGCGGATCGGTGGCTTCGGCCAGATGGTCGCCGCCGGGGAAGAACGAGGCGGTATGCCCATCGTCGCCCATGCCCAGCACCACCACGTCGAACGGTGCGGGCAGCGCGGCGATGCGCGCCCCGGCTTCGGCCAACCCTTCCTCCGGCGTGACCGCGCCGGTGTAGAGCGGCACGAAGTCCGCGGCGGCGGCGGCGTTCTGCAGCAGGATGGCTTTCACCAGCTTCGCGTTGGAGCGCTCATCGGTGTCGGGCACCCAGCGCTCGTCCACCAGGGTGACGGTGACTGCCGACCAGTCCAGCGCCTCGTTCGACAGTTGCGCGAAGAACGCCTTGGGCGTGCTGCCGCCGGACACCGCGATCACCGCGCGACCGCGTGCCGCGACGGCTTCGCGCAGTTGCGCGGCGACGCGCCCGGCCAGCGCCGTGGCCTGCGTGGCGGCATCGGGGAAATCGTGCGTGATGATGTCGGCCATGCCCTACTCGTTGTCCTCGTGCCAGGTGCGGCCGTCGCGCTCGATCAGCGCCACCGACGCGCTCGGGCCCCAGCTGCCGGCGGCATACGGGCGCGGCGCCTCGTTGGCGGCGGCCCACGCGGCGAGGATGGGGTCGGCCCAGCGCCAGGCCGCTTCCACTTCGTCGCGGCGCATGAACAGCGTGGGATTGCCGCGCACCACGTCGAGCAGCAGGCGCTCGTAGGCGTCGGGCTGCGCCACGCCGAAGGCCTCGGCGAAGCTCATGTCCAGCGGCACGTAGCGCAGGCGCAGGCCGCCGGGGCCGGGATCCTTGATGGTGAGCCACAGCTTCACGCCCTCGTCCGGCTGCAGGCGCAGCACCAGCCGGTTCTGCGCCAGCGAGCCCACGCCGGCGCCGAAGATCGAATGCGGCACCGGCTTGAACGCCACCACGATCTCCGACACGCGCTCGGGCAGGCGCTTGCCGGTGCGCAGGTAGAACGGCACGCCGGCCCAGCGCCAGTTCTCGATCTCGGCCTTCAGCGCCACGAAGGTCTCGGTGTCTGACTTCGCGCCCTCCAGCTCGTCGGGATATCCCGGCACCGACTGCCCTTCGGCCACGCCGGCGCGGTACTGGCCGCGCACGGTGAGGTGGCCGGCGTTGCTTTCGTCGATGCGCCTGAGCGAGCGCAGCACCTTGAGCTTCTCGTCGCGCACCGCGTCGGGCGACAGCGAGGCGGGCGGCTCCATCGCCACCATGCACAGGAGCTGCAGCAGGTGGTTCTGCACCATGTCGCGCAGCGCGCCGGCGCGGTCGTAGTAGCCGGCGCGGCGGCCCAGGCCCAGCGTCTCGGCCACGGTGATCTGTACGTGGTCGATGTGGCTGGCGTTCCACAGCGGCTCGAACAGCGCATTGGCGAAGCGCAGCGCCAGCAGGTTCTGCACCGTTTCCTTGCCGAGGTAGTGGTCGATGCGGTAGGTCTGCGACTCGGCGAACACCTTGCCCACCGCGTCGTTGATGCGGTTGGCGCTGGCGAGGTCGCGGCCGATCGGCTTCTCCAGCACCACGCGCGAGCGTTCGCCGTTCAGGCCGCACTGGCCGAGCCGGTGGCAGATGTCCTCGAACAGCTCGGGCGAGGTGGAGAGGTAGAACACGCGGATGTGCTCGGGCTGCTCGCCGATCAGCGCGGCGAACGCGTCCCAGCCCTCGTCCTTGCGCGCGTCCAGCGGGCGGTAGAACACCTGCTGCAGGAAGGCGTCCAGCTTCGCGGCGTCGGCGACCTTGCCGGCCAGCGACTCGCGCAGCTGGGCGCGGTAGCCGGCGTCGTCCAGCGGCTCGCGAGCCACGCCGACGATGCGGCTGCCGGCGGGGATCTGGCCGTCGGCGTAGCGATGGAACAGCGCGGGCAGCAGCTTGCGCAGGGCGAGATCGCCGGTGCCGCCGAAGATCACCAGGTCGAACGGATCGACCGTCTGGAAAGTAGCCGTCACGCAATCACCTCGATACGGGGGAACGGCAGGCCGTGGGGTCGCGGCCCGTTCCGTGACGATAGTACCAGTGGGATACCACGGCAAGCACGGCCCTGCATACGAATTCATATGCCCATTTCGCATGGTCATTTCAGCGGCCCGCACGAAATGGACGTCCAGACCGCTTGCGGCCAATGGTTTGCTATTGGTATCTTTGGCAGATGGAAACCGCCCTGGCCCGCGAATACCGCCGCATCTGCCGCGACCCGTCCAGCCACCAGCCGCTGGCCTACCTGCGTTTGCGCAGCGCGATCCGCAACGTGGTGGAGCAGCGCGCGATCGAGCCGGGCCAGGCGCTGCCCAGCGAGCGCGACCTGTCGCAGGCGCTCAAGCTCTCGCGCGTCACCGTGCGCAAGGCCATCGCCGGCCTGGTCGAGGAAGGCCTGCTCACCCAGCGCCACGGCGCCGGCACCTTCATCGCCGAGCGCATCGTCAAGCCGATGTCGCGGCTGTCCAGCTTCACTGAGGATCTGCGCGACCGTGGCCTGCACCCGCGCTCGGAGTTCTTCGAGCGCAGCGTGGGCGAGGTGACGCCGGAGGAGGCGATGGCGATGAACCTGTCGCCCGGCACGCTGGTGGCGCGCCTGCACCGCGTGCGCTACGGCCAGGACGAGCCGCTGGCGATCGAGCGTAGCGTGGTGCCGGCCAGCGTGCTGCCCGACCCCACCGTGGTGCGCGACTCGCTGTACGAGGTGCTGGAGTCGCTGGGCTGCCGGCCGAAGCGCGCCCTGCAGCGCCTGCGCGCGGTGTCGCTGGGCGCGCAGCACGCGCGCCAGCTGCACGTGGCTGCGGGCAGCGCGGGGCTCAACATCGAGCGGCGCAGCTTCCTCGACGACGGCCGCGTGGTCGAGTTCACCTGTTCCTGGTACCGCGGCGACATCTACGACTTCGTCGCCGAATTGCACGCCGACTGACCCCTCATGGAGCTTTCCTCTTTTGCTCGTCATTCCGGCGAAGGCCGGAATCCAGAGTCTCTGCATTTCAGGATTTTCGAGTCGCTGGATTCCGGCCTTCGCCGGAATGACGGAGAAACCCTCGCACCCTGCCCACCTACGAGAACGCCATGCACGCCAGCGACACCCTGATGTTCCGCGAAGCGCACGAATCCGCCGACGTGGTGGCGCGCCAGTTCGCCGCCAACGAGCGCGTGGTGACGGAGCTCGCCGATGCGCTGCGCGCGCAGCCGCCGCGCTTCATCGTCACCTGCGCGCGCGGCAGCTCCGACCACGCTGCGGCCTACGCCAAGTACGTGTTCGAGACCCAGCTCGGCATCGTCACCACCTCGGCCTCGCCCTCGGTGACCTCGGTGTACGCCGCCCCGCAGCAGTGGGAAGGCGCGCTGTTCATCGGCATCTCGCAGTCGGGCAAGAGCCCCGACCTGGTGCGCAACGCGCAGGCCGCCAAGGCCGCCGGCGCGCGCGTGGTGGCGATGGTCAACGTGGAGGATTCGCCGCTGGCGGCAATCGCCGACACGGTGATCCCGCTGCACGCCGGCCCGGAACGCAGCGTGGCCGCCACCAAGAGCTACCTCGCCGCGCTGGCCGCGATCCTGCAGCTGTGCGCGCACTGGCACGGCGACGCCAGGCTGGTCGCCGCGCTGGAAGCGCTGCCCGACGCGCTGCGCAAGGGCTGGGACGCGGACTGGTCGGCGCTGACCGACGGCCTCGCCGATGCGCACAACCTGTTCGTGGTGGGCCGCGGCTTCGGCTTCGCCGCCGCGCTGGAGGCGGCGCTGAAATTCAAGGAAACCTGCGGCCTGCACGCGGAGGCGTTCAGCGCCGCCGAGGTGAAGCACGGCCCAATGGCGCTGGTCGGCCCGCACTTCCCGGTGCTGTGCTTCGCGCAGGACGACGGCACGCTGGACAGCACGCTGGCGGTGGCGGACGAATTCCGCAACCGCGGCGCGCAGGTGCTGGTGGCCGCGCCGGGCCGCAGCGGCGAAGGCTTCCTGCCACTGGCTTCGGGACTGCCCGCGCTGTGCACGCCGCTGCTCACCATCCAGAGCTTCTACCGCGCCACCAGCGCGCTGGCGCTGCGCCGCGGCTTCAACCCCGACGTGCCGCCGCACCTCAACAAGGTCACCGAGACGGTTTGAGCGGCAGCCGCAGGCTGTCGCTCAAACCGGATCCGCGGCCCACGGATGGGCCGCACGTCAGACGCACGCAACGCGTGCGTCTGACGGAGTCCGGGCCAGCCGAAGGCAGGCGCGGGCGAGTCGCGGGAAGTGCCGGATGCACTTCCCGCGACATCGATAAAGGTTCTGGCTCGACCGCATTCTCGCCATAGCGCAACACCCACTCCGTCGCACAGGCGCCGCCCATGACCACCGCCCTCACCCATGCCCGCGTCCTCACCGCCCACGGCTGGCGCGACGATCTCGCCGTGCTGGTGGAGGGCGAACGCATCGCCGCCCTGCTCCCGCACGGCCATCCGCAGGTGCGCGCCGCGCAGGCGCAGGATCTGGCCGGCGCCCTGCTGGTGCCTGGCTTCATCGACACCCAGGTGAACGGCGGCGGCGGCGCCCTGTTCAACGCCGCGCCCACGGTGGAAACCATCCGCACCATCGGCGCCGCGCACCGCCTGTTCGGCACCACCGGCTTCCTGCCCACGCTGATCAGCGACAGCACGGAGACGATGCGCGCCGCGCTGGCCGCGGTCGACCAGGCCTTCGACGAAGGCGTGCCGGGCCTGCTCGGCATCCACCTGGAAGGGCCGTACCTCGCGCCCGAGCGCAAGGGCGTGCATGATCCGAAATGGTTCCACGTGCCGGGCGAGGAAGAGCTCGCCATGCTGTGCGCACCGCATCGCGGCGTGCGGCTGGTGACGCTGGCGCCCGAGCGCGTGCCGCACGAGGCGATCGCGCGGCTGGCCGCCGCCGGTGTGCTCGTCAACGCGGGCCACACCGCCGCCGACCACGCCACCGTCCGCGCCGCGCTGGCCGCGGGCGTGCGCGGCTTCACCCACCTGTTCAACGCGATGACCCCGTTGGGCAGCCGCGAGCCCGGCGTGGTGGGCGCGGCGCTGGACGACCCCGGCAGCTGGTGCGGCATCATCGTGGACGGCCACCACGTGCATCCGGCCAGCCTGCGCAATGCCGTCGCCGCCAAGCCGCGCGGCAAGACCCTGCTGGTCACCGACGCGATGCCGCCGGTGGGCGCGGACGATCCCAGCTACGTGCTCAACGGCGAAACCATCATCGTGAAGGACGGCATCTGCCAGACCGCGAACGGCGTGCTCGCCGGCTCCGCGCTGGACATGGCCGCCGCCGTGCGCAACAGCGTGGAAATGCTCGGCCTGCCGCTGGACGAAGCGGTGCGCATGGCCAGCACCTACCCCGCCGATTTCCTTGGCCTGGGCGCCAGCCACGGCCGCATCGCGGTGGGCTATCGCGCCGACCTCGTGGCGATGGACGAGGGGTGCAACGTGCGCCGCAGCTGGATCGCCGGCAACCCGGCGTAAACGACCCGAACCATTGGGTTGACGTATATGTGCAAGTATACTTGCACATATACGTTGCCGGTTGGAGGTCGCCATGTCGCAAATCACGTTGTACCTGGATGACGCCACGCAGGCTCTGGTGGACGAGGGCGCGCAGGCCAGCGGCCTGTCCAGGAGCCGCTGGGTGGCCGAGGCCATCCGCAAATACGCCGCCCACGAATGGCCGGAGGATTGCCTGGGGCTGGCTGGCCGCTTCGCCGATTTCCCGCTGCGCGAGGACGCGCCCGCCGTGGCCGCGGATACGCCGCGCCTGGGCTTTTGACCGTGCTGGTGCTGGACAGCAACACCATCAGCTACTACTTCCGCGGCGACGCGCAGGTGGTGCCGCGCCTGCAAGCGGTACGTCCGGCCGACCTCGGCGTTCCGGCCATCGTGGAGTACGAACTGCGCTACGGCCTGCTGCGGCTGCCGTCCGAAACGGCGGCCCCGCGCCTCGCGGCATTGACGCAACTGCTGCGCCCCATGCAGGTGCTGCCGTTCGACAGCGAATGCGCGTTGCACGCCGCGCGTATCCGTGTGGCGCTGGAAACCGCCGGCACGCCCATCGGCCCGCACGACACCCTGATCGCCGCCACCGCCTTGCGCCATGGCGCCACGCTGGTGACGCGCAACGAGCGTGAGTTCTCCCGCGTGCCGGGCTTGCGCTGGGTGGATTGGCATGCGGCAGGACGGGCCTGAGTCCGCCTTGCGCGCCGCGGAAGCCGCGGGACGTCCAAATTCGGCGACCTGCTAGACTCTGCGCCGTTCAGGTGTCCCGACGGCCATGCCTTCGGGATGAAACGGGAAGCCGGTGCGTGGTGTTCCACACCGCAAGGCCGGCGCTGCCCCCGCAACGGTAAGCGAGCAAATGCGCGGCCATCCGCCACTGTGCCCCAGGCACGGGAAGGCGCCGCGCAGGACGGTGCATCCATCGTCGCCCGCGAGCCCGGAGACCGGCCCGGACATGACTGCTGGCGCGCGGTGGGCGTGGCCGGACAGACGCGTCCGGCCCCGCCGTGCCTGCCTGTTTCCGAGCCCGCTCCCCCGTCTCCGGCCCATTGAACGCAATGCCGTGCGCGGGTGCGCGGACTAGGAACGAGACGTGAAAAAGACCTTGCTGGCCGCAGCGCTGCTGTGCTGCTTCACCACCGCTTACGCCGCCGACCAGAACGATGCCGGCACGCTGAACCCGGTGGTGGTCACCGCCACGCGCACTGCGGTCACCGCCGACGACGCGCTGTCCTCGGTCACCGTGATCACCCGCGCCGACATCGAGCGCCTGCAGCCGGCGTCGGTGCTGGATCTGCTCACCGGCCTGCCCGGCGTGAACCTCACCCAGAGCGGCGGCCTCGGCCAGACCAGCTCGCTGTTCATGCGCGGCACCAACTCCACCCACACCCTGGTGCTGATCGACGGCGTGCGCATCGGCTCGGTCACCGCCGGCTTCGCCTCGCTGGAACAGATCCCGGTGGAGCAGATCGAGCGCATCGAGATCGTGCGCGGCCCGCGCTCCAGCCTGTACGGCGCCGACGCCATCGGCGGCGTGATCCAGATCTTCACCCGCCACGGCCAGCCCGACGGCGGCGTCGCGCCGTCGCTGAGCGTGACCGCGGGCAGCCACGGCCTGTTCGGCAGCGAGGCGGGGCTCTCCGGCGGCGATGCGCACGCCTGGTACAACGTGAGCCTCGGCGGCGAATACACCAGCGGTTTCCCCAGCTGCAGGATGGGCGCGGCCGAGGCGATGGCCGGCTGCTTCGTGGACGATGCGCGCGACGACGCCTACCGCAACTGGAACGGCGCGGCCAATGCCGGCTACCGCTGGGACAACGGCACCGAGCTGGCCTTCACCTGGCTGCGCAGCAAGAGCGACGTGGAATACGCCGGCAGCCCGTACGGCGGCAACGATGCCGTCAACGAGCAGCGTGTGGCCGGCGCGCGCCTGAGCTTCTCGCCGCTGGAGGCGTGGAAGGTCACCCTGAACGCGGGCCAGAGCAAGGATCTCAAGACCTCTTATTACCAGGGCACGTACTACGGCACGTACTACCCACTGGCGCAGACGGGCTACGTCAACTCGCGGCGCAACCAGTTCTCGTGGCAGAACGACATCGCGCTCACCGCGGATCAGTTGCTGACGGTGGGCGTGGACTACCAGCAGGAACATGCCGCCAGCAGCACCGGCTACCTGGCGGACAAGCGCGACGACACCGGCACCTATGCGCAGTACCTGGGCACGTTCGGCCGCAACGAGGTGCAGCTGTCCGTGCGTCACGACCACAACCAGCAGTACGGCAACCACGATACCGGCGCGGCGTCCTGGGGCTACCACTTCGACCACGGCCTGCGCGTGTACGCCAGCTACGGCACGGCCTTCCATGCGCCCACCTTCAACGACCTGTACTACCCGCCGTACTACGGCATCCCCTCGGCCAATCCCGACCTGAAGCCGGAGAAGTCGCGCAGCGCCGAGCTGGGCGTGGCCCAGCAACTGGGCATCTGGAACTGGGGCGTGAGCGCCTACCAGACCCGCATCGACGACCTGATCCTGCTCGACCCCAGCCAGAACTACGTGCCGTTCAACGTGAGCAAGGCGCGCATCCGCGGCCTGGAAGGCCAGCTCGGCGCGAACCTCGACGGCTGGCAGGTGCAGGGCTACCTCACCCTGCAGCAGCCGAAGGACGTGGGCAACGCCGGCGCCGACGCCAACAGCGGCAACCTGCTGCCGCGCCGCCCGGAGCGCATGGCGCGCATCGACCTCGACCGCCGCTTCGGCGCGTTCGGCGTCGGCGCCACCTGGTACGCCGCGGGCAAGAGCTACGACGATGCCGCCAACGCGCACCGCCTCGGCGGCTACAGCACGCTGGCGCTGCGCGCGAGCTGGCACTTCACGGCGGACTGGCAGGTCGAGGCCAGGCTGGCCAACGCCTTCGACCGCGACTACGAGACGGTGTACTACTACAACCAGCCGGGCCGCACCTGGTACCTCACCCTGCGCTACAGCCCCGCCGCGCGTTGATGCGCGGCGTTTTCGCTCACAGGATGCCCTTGACCCCCGCGCCGAACGCGGTGATCAGCCGCGTGTAGATCAGCTTCGGCGAGATCGCCACGTCGGGGAAGTCGCCCACCGGCGTGTAGCACTGCCGGAACTTCGGGTCGTCGGGGGCGAGCGGGGCGCAGCCGGGCTTGATCTCGTAGCTGGTGGCGTAGCGGAACGGCCACAGGTCGAACAGCGGCAGGCGCGAGGACAGGTTGCCGATGGCGAGGCTGATGTCGCCCAGCACGGGAATGCTGGGCTCGCGCCTGGCGATGGTCCACGCGTTCTGCGGCAGGGTGTCCTCGAGGATGGATTTGCGCACTTCGCTGGCGAAGCGCGGATCCTGCACGATCACGCCGGCCTCGGTGTTGTAGTGGTCGGAGCGCGGGTCGAAGTTGTGCGAGCCCACCATCGCGAAGCGGCCGTCCACCACCATCGACTTGGCGTGCAGGCTGTAGCGGCGGCCGCCGCTGTGCAGCGGGGCGGGACGGTTGCGCTTGCCGTGGCTGCCGAACACGCCGGGGCGGCGCTCGTTGCCGGGGAAGCGGCGGCGCGGCTTGCCGGCCTGCGCGATGGGCTGCCCGGCGGGGCCGTCGTCGCCGGCTTCGTTGGCCTCCTCGAACGCTTCCTCGGCGCTGTCGGCGTGCGGCTTCAGCTCGTGGATCTGGAAGCCGTACTGGGTGAGGTAGCGGCGGCGATGCTTGTAGGAGAGCGCGTAGACCGCGAACGCGTCGGTGGCGGCCAGCGAGTTGGTGGAGACGATGATGTCCGGCGCCGGCTGTTGCTTGTGCAGGCGCTTGAAGAGGGTCTGCGCGCGATGGCTCATCACCAGGTAGGGCGTCTGCAGCACCACCTCATGCTTGGCGCCGGCGACCATGGCCATCAGGTGCGCGGTGAGCTCGCGCGCTTCGCGCTTGTGCGGCTCGTCGGTCTTGGCCGGCAGGTCGCTGAAATAGTTCACCTGGCTCACGCGCAGGGTGTTGTCGCCTATCCACGCGGCGAGCCAGTCGGGATCTTCGGCTTCCGCCTGCACGCGCGCCACGCGTGCAGGATCGGTGTAGTGCGGCGCGGGCCAGCCGGGCGGCGCGTCGTCGTCGCGGATGCGCCGGTTGACGTCGCGCAGGCGGATCAGCGGCACGGAGCGCCGGTGGTTCCAGAACAGCGCGAAGCTGTCGGCCATCTCGCGGCCCACCGGGCCGCCGGCCATCACGTCGCGGTCGAGGTAGTCGAAGTCCGGATCCCAGTTGAAGTAGCGGTTCTGGTAGTTGCGCCCGCCGGTGATGCCGACGGTGTCGTCCACCAGCAGCAGCTTGTTGTGCATGCGCTGGTTGAACTTCATGAAGCAGCACACGACGCCGGCGGCGAATTCCAGCGGCGGCGTCTGCGCGTCGTGGAAGGTGGGGTTGTACAGCTTCACCTCGAGGTTGGGGCTGACCCGGGCGAGCCGGTCGAGCAGGCCGAGGTCGTCGAAGGAGAACAGCTGGTCGGCGAGGATGCGCACCTTCACGCCGCGCCGCGCGGCCTGCACCAGTTCGTCCAGCACCAGCTGGCCGATGTCGTCCTCGTCCCAGATGTAGGTCTGCACGTCGATGCTGTGCTGCGCGGCGCGGATCAGGCTGATGCGCGCGGCCAGCGCGGCCTCGCTGTCGTCGAGCAGGGCGACGGTGTTGACCGGGTGGCCGGGGGTGGAGTCGGCCAGCGCCTGTTGCGCGGCGGCCAGCAGGGGCGAGGGCTTGGCGCAGCGGTCGGCCTGCCGGCAGGTGTCTGCGCGGCCGGGGCTGGCGGCGACGATCGCGCTGGCCTGGCGGATCTGCGCGCGGCTGAGCGTGCAGCCTTGCAGCAGCGCGACGAGCAGCAACAGTAAAAGCAGTGACCAGCGGAACGGCATGAACGATGGAGTTGGCGAGGCGTCATGCCCCGGGGCGGGTCGCGTTGAGACAGGGCCGGGGCAGTTTGGTTCGGTCGCCAGGGAGCGGCGACCGCGGGCGGAGGGCTTCAGCGCGGCGACCAGAACGCGTCCAGCCGCGCGCAGGCCGGTTCCAGCGGGCCGCTGAGGTGCAGCACCGCGAGGCCGCCCGGCGGCATGCCGCGGAACTCGTCCGAGCGGCCTTCCACCAGCAGCGCCACCAGCCGTTCGATGCCCGGGTTGTGGCCCACCAGCATCACGGTGCCGGCGTCGGCGTGCTGGTCGAGCAGGGCCAGCAGTTCGCCGGGCGTGGCGTCGTAGATTTCGCCGGCTTCCTGCGCCGCCGGCGCGTCGGCCAGCGCGGCCAGCGCCAGCTGCGCGGTTTCCACGGTGCGGCGCGCGGGCGAGCACAGCACGCGCTGCGGCCGTGCGCCGTGGCCGGCCAGCCACGCGCCGGCGTCCTGCGCCTCGCGCCGGCCATGCCCGCTCAACGCGCGCTGGCGGTCGTCGCCGCCGTCGGCGGGCAAGGCTTCGGCGTGGCGCAGCAGGATCAGTTCGTGCATGGAAAACTCCGTGGAAAGGTGATGGCGAGGCGCGCTCAGGCGGCCTGGCGCTTGATCCAGCGCAGCAGCGGCTTCCAGTCTTCCTGGTGGCTGCGCACCTGCTCGGACTGGTAGTCGAAGATGCCCTTGCCCAGCGCGGCCAGCAGCACATAGGCCTGGCTGTCGCGCAACTGGGCGACGATAGGGAACGGCGATTCGGCGGCCAGCTGCTCCACCGCGTCCTGGCTGGCGCGCGTCCACGGCTTGAGCCGGTTCGCCACCAGCGCCACCGGCAGCTTGCCGGCCTTGATGCGCTTGATCGCCTGCAGCTCGCCGAGGAAGTGCGCGGTGGCGTCGAGGTCGAAGCTGGACGGCAGCACCGGCACCAGCAGCACGTCGGCGACGTCGAGGAAGGGTTCCAGCTCGCGTTCGCCGACGCCGGCGGGGGTATCGATTAGCAGCTGTTGCGTATCCGAAGGCACCTTCTGCAGTGCCTTGCGGCCGCCCTCCAGCCCCAGCACGCCGCGCACGTTGTCGGGGCGGCGGGTGGCCCAGCGGTAGCTGGAACCCTGGCGGTCGGCGTCCACGATGGCGGTGTTCTGCCCGGCCTGCGCCCAGTGTGACGCCAGTTGCGTCGCCAGCGTGCTCTTGCCGCACCCGCCCTTGCTGCTTGCCACCAGCGTCGTAAGCATGGGACACCTCGTCGCGAAGGTGGCCCAAGCCTAACCGTTGTTGTCCTTCAAGGGGAGTGTGCCGCTGCCGGGGTGTCCGCCGCCTGCGGCTGCCAGCTGCCCGGCGCGGTGAGCGAGACGCCGCGGGCGCGCAGTACCGCGGCGATCTGGCTCATCTCGGTACCGCCCTGCCTGGCAGTGGCCAGCAGCAGTTGCGCCAGCGCGGGATCGTCCTGCACGCGCAAGGCCAACTGCGAGTAGTTCTGCACCTGCCAGGTCAGGTCGCGGCGCTGCTGTTGCGCGGTGGCCTGCTCGGCGGCGTCGCCCAGCGCTTCGTACAGGTGCAGGCCCAGCGAGCGCGACAGCGGGCTGGAGCCCCAGGCCAGCAGCTTGGCGAGCTTGAGGCAGTCGGCCTTGAGCGCCGCGTCGTCGCCGGCGCCTTCGCACATCTGCGCCGCCACCGGCAGCGCGGGCCGCGGCTGCAGCCTGGCGTTGGCCAGCACCATCAAGGCCTGCACGCCGACGGGGCCGGCGGCGTCCTGCGTGGCCGGCGGCGGGGGCAAGGTGCCCACCACGCTGGCCAGGGCGGTGAGGCTGCTGCCGGCGTAATCGTCGTAAAGCTGGCTGGCGGCGGCCTTGGCGAGGTCGTCGCGTGCGGCCTTGGACTTCATGTCGCGCGTGTCGACGTCGAGCTTGAGCAGCCACACCGCGGCGTTGTCCGGTGCCTGTTCGGTGAGCTTGCGCAATGCGATCCCGTTGGGACAGGCGTCGCCCTTGGCATCGCAATCGGCAAGGCGCGCCCACTGCACGGCAGGGCCGGCGTCGCTGGCCGCGACGGCGCGGCTGATCAGCGCGTGGAAGCTGCCGGTCTTGCCGGGCTTCGGCAGCGGGCGGGCCAGCAGCGCCGCACCGAGCAGCGGCTGCGCTTCGGCGCGCAGCGCCAGCACGCTGACCAGGTCGCGCTGGAACGATTGCAGCGCCTGTGCGCGGGTGTTGCCGGTGGCGGCCGGGTTCGTGTCGCCCGCTGTGGCGGGTGCGGCGGCCAGCGACAGGGCGCCGGCAAGGGCGAGGCAATGCCATCCACGCATGGAGTGCTCCAGCAATCACGAAAGCCGCCAGCTTAGCGGCCGCGCCTTGAGGATGCTCTGAATGGTTTCTGAGTCGCGGGCTGCGATGGCGAGCCCATCCGTAGCCGGGTTGTTAGGATGGCCGTCTTAATCTTATCGCGCGTACGCGCGCTGCACCCGAGACAAGGGGGGCGGAAGACAGCTGTGGATCATTTTTCGAGCTTTGTGGATGGCGCGCCGTGGTTTGCCGGCTGGGGCACGCTGGCGCTCATCAACGCGGGCCTGGCCCAGGGCAAGAACCGCAGCGGCTTGCTGTGGTTCCTGCTGTCGCTGCCGTTCGGCCCGCTGGCGACCCTGGTTCTGGTGGTACTGCCGAAGCAGCGGGCGAAGATGTTTTGAGGGGTGAACCTGTTGGCCCGAGGTGAACCCCGGCACCATCAGAGCGCGCTTGCTCTAGGCCGCGCTCCGGCGATCCGTACCGTGTCTATTTGAAGCTTTTGGCTTATTCGCCAAAAGCTTCGCGCATGAATTCCGGCTGCGCCAGCGCGGCCTTGTGGATCTCGGCGTTGTAGTACTTGGTGGGGAAGTTCTTGCTCAGCGCGCCGCGCTCGCGGAAGCCGCTGAGGTCGCCGCCCTTGCGCGCCATGGTGCAGCTCCACCAGCCGGTGGGGTAGCAGGGCTGCGGGAACGGCAGCGTCTTCACGGCGCTGAAGCCGGCGGTGCGCATCGCCGCGCGCATCGACTTGATCAGCTCCAGGTGCGCCAGCGGCGATTCGCTCTGCTGCACCAGCAGGCCGCCGTGGCGCAGCGCCTTGAAGCAGCTGGCGTAGAACGCGGCGTTGAACAGGCCTTCGGCCGGGCCCACCGGGTCGGTGGAGTCCACGATCACCAGGTCGATCGACTCCGGCTCGGCCTCGGCCATGTACTTGATGCCGTCGATGAACAGCAGCTCGGCACGCGGATCGTTGTTGGACTCGCACAGCTCGGGGAAGTACTGCTCGGCCAGGCGGGTGACGCGCTCGTCGATCTCCACCTGCGCGGCGTGCTCCACTTCCTCGTGCTTCAGCACCTCGCGCAGCGTGCCGCAGTCGCCGCCGCCGATGATCACCACGCGCTTGGCGCGCGCGTGGGTGAACAGCGCCGGGTGGGTCATCATCTCGTGGTAGAGGAAGTTGTCGCGGCTGGTCAGCATCACGCAGCCGTCGATCACCATCAGCTTGCCCCAGTCGGTGGTCTGGTGGATCTCGATGGTCTGGAACGGGGTCTTTTCCGCGTGCAGCAGTTGCTCGGTGCGGAAGCCGATGGAGGAGCCGGAGGCCTGGTGGGCCTCGGTGTACCAGCTGATCTGCTGCGACATGGGTGTTCCTGGGGGATGAGCGCGGATATGGCCAGTCATTGTAGCCGAGCTGTCGCGGATGGGCTGTTACAATGCCCGCTCCGGTGCGCAATGCGCCCGGCTGGCGCGATCGGCCCCGCGGCGTGCGAGGCTTCCGGCCCATCGTGCTTACCTGCGTCAAGGCTCGCCGCTGCGACGACATGCATTCCGTTTGCACAAGGAGACTCTTCATGTCGAAGCCCTGGAGCGTGGCCGATGCCCGCCATACCTATGCCGTGGCCCACTGGGGCGACGGTTACGTCGACGTAAGCGAGGCCGGCGAGATTGCGATACGCCCGCATGGCGCGCGCGGCCCCGCGCTGTCGCTGCCCGCGATCGTGGAGCGCGCCCGCGCCGAAGGCCTGCGCCTGCCCCTGCTGGTGCGCTTCCCCGACATCCTCGCCGACCGCCTCGCACGCCTGCAGGCCGCGTTCGCCAAGGCCATCGGCGAGTGGAACTACGCGGGCGGCTATACGGCCATCTACCCGATCAAGGTGAACCAGCAGCGCGGCGTGGCCGGCGAACTGGTGGCCGCGGGCGCCGAGGGCTTCGGCCTCGAGGCCGGCTCCAAGCCCGAGCTGATGGCGGTGCTGGCAATGGCGCGGCCCGGTTCCATCGTGATCTGCAACGGCTACAAGGATCGCGAGTACATTCGCCTCGCGCTGATCGGCAAGAAGCTCGGGCTGCGCGTGCACATCGTGATCGAGAAGCTGTCCGAGCTCGACCACGTGTTCGCCGAGGCGAAGGCGCTGGGCGTGGAGCCGCTGCTCGGCGTGCGCGTGCGGCTGGCCTCCATCGGCGCCGGCAAGTGGCAAAACACCGGCGGCGACAAGGGCAAGTTCGGTCTCTCGCCGGCGCAGGTGCTCACCCTGATCGAGCGGCTGGACAAGGCCGGCCTCAAGCACACGCTGAAGCTGCAGCACTTCCACATGGGCTCGCAGATCTCCAACGTGCGCGACATCGCCAATGGCATGCGCGAGGCCACCCGCTACTTCGTCGAGCTCACCCGCATGGGCGTGCCGCTGGAGATCGTCGACGTGGGCGGCGGCCTGGGCGTGGACTACGAAGGCTCGCGCTCGCGCAGCCACAACTCGATCAACTATTCCATCGAGCAGTACGCGGCCACCATCGTGCAGTCGCTGGCCGAGGCGGTGGAGGCGGAAGGGCTACAGGCGCCGCATATCCTCACCGAGGCGGGCCGCGCGATGACCGCGCACCATGCCGTGCTGGTGGTCAACGTGAGCGAGGTGGAAGAGGTGCCGCAAGGCGCGATCCCCGCGCCGGGCACCGACGAGCCGGCCGTGCTGCGCCGCCTGCGCGAAGTGCACGACGAATTCGACCGGCGGCCGCCGCTGGAGCTGTTCCACGAGGCCCAGCACCACCTCGCCGAAGGCCAGGCGCTGTATGCGCTGGGCCAGCTCACGCTGGCCGACCGCGCGCGGCTGGACGAGATGTACTACGCCATCGCCAACGCGGTGCGCGGGCGCCTGCTGCCCGGCGAGCGCTCGCATCGCGCCGCGCTGGACGAGCTGGACGAGAAGCTGGTGGACAAGTACTTCGTCAACTTCTCGGTGTTCGAGTCGGTGCCCGACATCTGGGCGATCGAGCAGATATTCCCGATCGCACCCATCGCGCGGCTGGACGAACAGCCCACGCGGCGCGGCGTGATCGTCGACCTCACCTGCGACTCCGACGGCCGCATCGACCACTACGTGGACGCCGAGGGCGTGGACGTCTCGCTGCCGCTGCACGCGCTGCAGGACGGCGAGAGCTACCGCCTCGGCATCTTCATGGTCGGTGCCTACCAGGAGACGCTGGGCGACATCCACAACCTGTTCGGCGACACCGACGCGGTGAACGTGCGCGTGGACGGCGACGGCTGGGTGTTCGCGCACAGGCGTCGCGGCGACACCACCGACCTGATGCTGGACTACGTGGGCTACGACCTCGCCGCGCTGCGCGCCAGCTACCGCGAGCGCATCGCCGCCGCCGGCGTCGCGGGCGGTGAGGCCGAGACGCTGTACGCCGCGCTGGACGGCGGCCTCACGGCCTACACCTATCTCGCCGACGACGCGGGCTGAATCCCCCGGTTCAGCGCCGCCGCTGGCGCGACGCCCCCAGCTTGCGCGTGAGCGTGTTGCGGCCCACGCCCAGCGCCATGGCCGCGTTCTGCCGGTGCCCGTCGTGCGCGGCCAGCGCCGCCTCCAGCAGCACGCGATCCAGCGTTTCGCGGGCGCGGGTGTGGATGTCGGCTTCGCCGTCGGCCAGCGCCTGCGCGGCCCACGTGCGCAGCGCGTCGCTCCAGTCGCCCGCGATGCCGGGCGACGGCGAGGCGCCGAGGTCGGCGGGCAGGATTTCCGCGCCGGGCGCGATCACCGCGAGGCGGCGGCAGAGGTTTTCCAGTTCGCGCACGTTGCCGGGAAAGTCGCGTTGCGCCAGCGCCTTCAGCGCGGCCTTGGCGTAGCGCTTGGGCGGCAGCTTGAGCTCCTGCACGGCGGCGGCGAGAAAATGCTGTGCGAGGAGCGGGATGTCCTCGCGCCGCTCGCGCAGCGGCGGCAGCGCGATGCGCACCACGTCGAGGCGGTGCTTGAGGTCGGCGCGGAACTGCCCGCCCGCCACGCGCGCGTCGAGATCCTGGTGGGTGGCGGCCACGATACGCACGTTGCAGCGGATCAGCTCGCGCCCGCCCACGCGGTAGAACTCGCCGCCGGCCAGCACGCGCAGCAGGCGCGTCTGCAGCGCCAGCGGCATGTCGCCGATCTCGTCGAGGAACAGCGTGCCGCCCTCGGCCTGCTCGAAGCGGCCGGCCACGCGCCGCGTGGCGCCGGTGAAGGCGCCGGCCTCGTGGCCGAACAGCTCGCTCTCCAGCAGCTCGGCGGGAATCGCCGCGGTGTTGAGCGCCACGAAGGCCTGGTTGCGCCGCGCGCTTTCCTCGTGCAGCGCGCGCGCCACCAGTTCCTTGCCGGTGCCGGTTTCGCCGGTGACCAGCACGTTGAGGTCGCTGGCCGCCACGCGGCCGATCAGGCGGAACACCTCGCGCATCGCCGCGCTCTCGCCGAGCAGCGCATGCGTGGATGCCGCCGCCGGTTCGGCTGGCGCCGCAGCCTGCGCGCCGTCGGCCAGCACGCGGCGCACGGTGGCCACCGCGTGGTCGAGGTCGAAGGGCTTGGCGAGGTAGTCCGCCGCGCCCGCGCGATAGGCCGCCGCGGTGGTGGCCACGTCGGTGAATGCGCTCATCACGATCACCGGGCCGATGCCTTGCGCCTGGAGTTCTTCGAGCAGGGCCAGCCCGCTTTCGCCCGGCATGCGCACGTCGGTGAGCAGTAGCGCGGGGCGCGCCTTGCGCAGGGCAGCGCGCACCGCATCGGCCGCGTCGAATTCGCGCACGGCGAGGCCGGCGTCGCGCAGCGCCGCGGCCAGCACGAAGCGCACGCCGCGGTCGTCGTCGGCGATCCAGATGTCGTTACCCATGTCCACGCTCCAGCGGCAGGTACAGCGAGAACACCGTCTCGCCCGGACGGCTGGCGCAGCGCAGTTCGCCGCCGTGTTCCAGGGCGATCTCGCGCGACAGCGCCAGGCCCAGGCCGGTGCCGTCGGCGCGGCCGGACACCAGCGGCTCGAACAGCGTGTCGTGCAGTTCCGCGGGCACGCCGGGGCCGTCGTCGATCACGTCCACGCGCAGGGCGCTGCGCAGCACGCGCGGGCCGGCGCGCACGCCATGCTCGGCGCGCGTGCGCAGCACCAGCGTGCGCGCGCCCGCTTCCACCGCGTTGCGCGCGAGGTTGAGCAGCACCTGCTGCAGGCGATCCGCGTCGCCGCGCACGTCGGGCAGGCTGGGATCGTAGTCGTGGCGCAGGCGCGGCGGCCTGGGTTCGGCCTGCAGCAATTCGCTCAGGCGGTCGAGCAGCTGGTGGATGGCCACCGCGCCCAGCCGCGCGGCGCCGTCGTGGTGCAACAGCCGGTTCGCCAGCACGGCGAGGCGATCCGCCTCGTCGATGATGAGCCCGGCCAGCGCCTGCAGTTCCGCGCAGTCGACGCGGCGCTGCAGCAGCTGCGCTGCGCCGCGCAGGCCGGCCAGCGGGTTCTTCACCTCGTGCGCGAAGCCGCGCAGCGTGGCGGACAGCGGCGAGGCCGTGCGCGTGCGTTCGGCCAGCGCATGCACCTCGACCAGCAGGCCGCCTTCGCCGTCCGGCTGCAGGCCGACGTCGGCTTCGAGCGTGCGCTCGTCGAACGCGAACAGCGCGGCCTCGCGCAACTGCACGAAGCGCGACTCGTCCAGCGCGCGCCGCGCCTGCGCCAGGTCGTCGGGCGAACACAGCCACAGCGCCAGCGGCTGGCCGACCGCGCTGCGCATGCCGCTGCCCAGCAGTTCCGCCAGCGCGCCGTTGAGCCAGCGCACGCGCAGGCCGGCGTCGACCCAGGCCACCCCGGTCGCCAGCCGCTCCGCCCATGCCTGCCATGCTTCGTCGTGCATTGCACCATCATGGGACGTGCGCGAAATTGGTGCAATGATTATTTCATCAGCGGCAGCACGAGTTCGTCGTGGCCGGGGCGCGGAGCGTAGTAGCGCATGCGCAGGAAGCGGCCGTCCGGATCGATGCGGATGCTGCGGCCGCCGCCTTGGCGCAAGGCTGGCAAAGCCTGGGCCAGTTGCCGCTGCCAATCCGCTGCGCTGGTGGCGCGGGTGCGCAGCAGCCAGGCCGTCACGCGCAGGCCGGCGGCATAGTCCTCGTTGCGCGCCGCGTATTGCGTGTAGGCCGGCGTGGCGATGCGCGCGAGGACGAGGCCTACGGGATTGGAAACGGCGTCGAAGAAGTCGTAGCGCACCGCCGACATCTCCGGCATGGGAATCGGCCGGTCGGCGAGTGCGGCCTCCTGCACGTCCCGCCGGCAGGCCCAGGCGAATGCGGGCGCGAGCAGGCGCCGGAAGCCGCGTGCATCGAACAGCACGGCCGTCTGCAGCCGCTTGAAACCGTGCTGCCGGTCGGGATCCATTGCCGCCACGGCAGCCGCAGTCCCTTCGAACTCGTATCGCATCGGCGCACACAGGCTGACGTCCGCCGGCGCGGGTGGCGCGAAGGCTTGCGTGCACGCATCCGGTACGGCCTGGCCGGCCGGCAGCTCGCGTAGCATGCCGGCCAGCACGCGCTCGTCGGCTTCCATCCAGGCGTTCGCGATCATCGCGGTGATCAGCGTGTTGGTCTGCGCGTGCAGGCGGCGTACGCCGGCGGCCTGCCGGCAGGTGGCGGCCAAGGCCTGCGCTTGCCGACCGTCCACGAAATCCACCGCGGCGGCGGTGAGCAGCAGGTCTTCCGTGTTGGCGAAGCCGGGCAACTGCGCGTACATGAAGTTGCCGGCCGGCAAGTCGTCCCACAGCGCGTCGGCGGCGTTGATGGATTCGACCTGCGCCAGCCGGCCGGCCTGGCGCGCCAGCAGGTCGCGCAGGGGTTGGCCTCCGGCGCGCGCCTTGGCGAGGCAGTCGTCCTCGCGGCTGGCGCACAGCAGCTTGTGTTCGGCCATGTCGATGGCGGGCCGCTTCGGATAATGCGCGGCGACCAGCGGCTGGTAGATGAGCGCTGTCGTCGAGGGGCTGGCCGGCATCTGGCTGATCCAGTCCCGCATGTGCGCGCGCTCCTGCGCGTACACCGCGTCGATGCGGTCGGCGGGCACGTCGTAGTCCAGCAGCCACAGCCTGGGCCAGGCATTCTGGCCGGCAGGCACGGGCTTGGGTTGCAGCAGCGCGAGCGCCTCGGCCTGCGCAGGCGTGGGCGGGCGCAACCGGCCCCAGGCGAATGCCGCGGCCAGCACGGCGAGCAAGGCGCCGACGAGCCTCGCCGTGATCCTCAAGGCGTTCCGCATGGCATCCATCCCTTCCTTTCGCCAGTATTCCGGCAGGTTTGCATGTGCCGGGCGCGGCTCACCACGCGTAGCCCAGCCGCTGCATCATCGGTTGCAGGATCGGCCGCACCGGCTCGAAATGCTCGCGATAGGCCTGCCAGCGGCCGACCGCGTTGCGGTGGATGCCCTGCGTCACCTGCGCATAGCTGGGCGTGCTGATATAGCCCTTCGCTTTCGCATGATCGGCGAAGCCCGCCAGGGGCGCGGTGTCCTCGATGCCGAGGAAATCGCCCAGCCGCGCGACGTGCTCGTCGAAGCGGCTCACCACCGATTCGTAGCGCCACTCCAGCACGCGCGGCGCGAACACTTCCACGTGCGCGAGCCATTGCTCGAAGGCCTGCACGTAGCCGCGCGCCAGCCGCGGCAGGGACGAGCACAGCGTCATGAAGGACGGTGAGCGGAACGGCAGCATGTAGCAGCTCAGCAGCACGTCGCAGGGATGGCGCAGGCACAGGATGAAGCGCGCCTCGGGATATAGCCGCGCCATCATCGGCAGAGTCAGCATGTTGAGCGGGTTCTTGTCCACCAGGCGGGCGCGGCCGAGGTCGGGCAGCACCTTGGCGACCATGCCGTCGTAGGCCTGCCGCAGCATGCGCGTCTCGTCGGCCTGCAGGCTGGCCAGGGCCTCGGGATAGGCTTGGCCGACGTGCTCCATGCGTTCGATCAGGTCGTAGATGAAGGCGCGCTCGTCCATCGAACGGAAGTCCGGATGCGCGTCGATCATCTGCTCCAGCAAGGTGGTGCCGGAGCGCGGGAAGCCGACCACGAACACCGGGCTCTGCTCGGCGCGCGGCGCGGGCAGCGCCGTCCAGGCGTCGCGCGCGCTTCGCGTGACGCGGTGATCGACCATGGGCAGCGACTGGGCCCGCTCGTCCAGCAGTTGCGGCACGATGTGGCGCACGCTTTCGCATTGCAGCGCATGCGCCATTTGCAGCGCCTCCCACGCCTGCGCGTGCTGGCGCAGCTTGTCCCGCGCGGCGGCAAGGCCGAAGGCGGCGGGGACGCGCAGTTCGGCGAGCGGCGCATGGTCGAGCATGTGCTGCCAGAGTTCGGCGGCGCCGCGGTGATCGCCAGCGCGCGCCAGGAGCGTGGCGCGCACGCTCCAGACGCGGCAGCGCACGGCTTCGTGTTCGTCGGGCAAGGCGGCGATGGCGTCCATCGGCAGCTTCGCCAGCTCGGCCTTGGCCTGTTCCAGCTGGTTGCCGCGCTCGTGCAGGGACGCGCGCATGGCGGCGATGCGCCAGGCGAGGAAGCGGCCTTCTTCGCCAGTGGGCAGAACGGCCTTGTCCAGCACCTCGAACGCCACGGCCTGCTCCCCACGCGTGGAGAGCATGGTGGCCAGCGACAACGCCTGCTCGGCGGGCTGCGGCGGCCAATGCGCCACGTCCTGCAGCATGGCTTCCTCGCCTGGCAGGTCGCCGCAGACGTGGCAGGCGAGCGCGCCCTGCAAGCGGGCATCGATGAAGCCGGGCGCCCGTTCCACCGCATCGAACTGGCATTGCCGCGCCTCGCGCCAGCGCCCTTGCCGGGCCAGCAGCAGGCCGTGGTTGTGGTGGAACTGCGCGTTGCCGGGCGCCAGCGACAACGCTTGCCGGAATGCGTGTGCGGCCTCGTCCAGCGCCCCGCCCAGCTGCGTGGTGATGGCGAGGTTGTTCCAGTAGTCGGGGGTCGCCGGGTGCTCGCGCACCAGCTGGCGGAAGCAGGCGGCGGCCTCGTCGTTGCGCCCGCTCGCATGCAGCGCCAGGCCGAGCAGCAGTCGCGCGGTTTCGTGCGCGGCGACGGGTACAGGCAGGGATTGCGCCTGTGCGATGACCGCCGCCATGTCGCCGTTCCGGTACGCGGCCGCGATGCGTTGCAGGGCTTGCTCGCCGGCGGGTGACGGAGACGACGCGTGATCGGTCATGGCGGGCGGATGTGTTGGGTCGTGCTGCCATCATGCAGCAAAAAGCGGGGGCAGGCCCCCGCTTCGTTGCGACCGCCGTCCATGGCGTGCGTGCTTCCGATGGCCGCTGGCGCGATCAGAACTTCAGCGTGGCGCGTGCCCAGTAGTAGCGGCCCAGCGTGTCGTAGGTGGCCGTGTCGACGTTGTAGTTCACGCCGTTCTGGTAGATCAGCGGCGGCAGGCGGTTGGTCAGGTTGTCCACGCCCACGTCGAACGTCATGTGGATGGCCGGCGCGGTGTAGCCCAGCTTGATCGAGTCGTAGGTGGCCGAAGAACGCGGGATGCTGCCCGGCACGTCGTAGTACGCGTTGAGCAGGGTGAAGTGGCCGATGTAGCGCGTCTGCCACTGGGCGTTCCAGTTGCCGCGCACCCAGTTCAGCGTGGCCGATCCGCGCCAGCGGGCGATGTTGCCGAACTGCGCCGAATAGGTGCCGGCGTAGTCCTGGGTCGGCGTGCCCGGCATGCCGATGCGGTAGGTGTCGGTGTAGGTGCTGTTGAACGTGAGCTTGAAGCGGCCCGGGTCGAAGGCGCCGAGGTCGAAGTGCGGGATCACGTAGCTGACGTTGAAGTCGATGCCGCTGGTGCTCAGGTTGCCCAGGTTCACTTCCGGCGTGTAGATGTAGTACAGCGCGCCGGGCGTGGCGCTGTTGGCCGGGTTGCGGTTGATGTAGGCGCAGTAGGGGCTGCCGTCGTCGCCCGCGCAGACGTTCAGCACCGTCTGCGCGCTGACCGCCTGCAGGTAGTCGGACAGGTTGATGCGCCAGAAGTCCAGCGTGCTCGACAGGCCGGTGGCCCAGCTCGGCGAATACACCAGGCCGAAGTCGAAGGACTTGCCCTGCTCCGGGCGCAGTCGGGTGCCGGCGTTCGCGCCGCCCTGGTACAGGGCGGTGATCTGCGCGGCATAGCCCACCGAGTAGCCGACCGGGACGTTCTTGCAGAGGTTGGCGTGCTGCGCCAGCTCGGCCGCGCTGAGGTTCTGGCAAGGGTCGGTGACGGTCGGGTTCAGCACGGTCAGGCCGTCGTACAGCTCGTCCAGGTTCGGCGCGCGGAACACCTGCGAGACGGTGCCGCGCACCAGCAGGTCGTCGAACGGCTTCCACTCGATGGCCACCTTCTTGTTGGTGGTGGTGCCGGTGGTGTTGTAGTCGGACGAGCGGATGCCCAGGTCGAGGTTCAGCGACTTGGCGAACGGCGCGTCGCTGAGCAGCGGGATGAAGGCTTCGGCGTACAGCTCCTTCACGTTGAAGCTGCCGCGGCCCGGCGAGGCGCAACCTTCGGCGGCGATGCCGCAGTTGAGCGTCTCCGGATCGAGGATGGCGTCGCTGGTGACCTGGTAATCCATCTGCTCCTTGCGGTACAGCGCACCCGCGGAGAGCTGCACGGCGCCGGCCGGCAGATCCCACAGCTCGCCGGAGGCGTTGAACGAGATCTGCTTGGAGCTGTTGTTCTTCGAGTAGACCGGATTGTCCGTCACCGAGGTGGGCAGCGTGGTCTGGTCGAAGATGTTGGCGCCCGCGTCGATGGCGGCCTGCAGGCCGGCGACGTTGAGTTCGTTGTAGTCCTTCTGCACGCGCTCGGAGTGGCCGTAGTCGACGTCCAGATCCCACGTCCAGGTGCTCTGGCCGAAGTTGCCGCGCAGGCCCGTGATCACGTCGTAGGTGTTGGTGGCGTAGGTGTGCAGGCGGTTGCCCGCGCCGGTCAGTCGCGTGTTGTAGGCGCCGCCGGTGCAGCTGGCCAGGCTGGTGTTGCAGAACGGAATGCCGAAGGGGTTGTTGGGGTTGTCGGCGGCGATCGTCCAGCCGTCGCTGGTGCTGGTCGGTTCCGGCGCGTCCTGGCCCGCCGAATCGGTGTGGTTGTAGAACGCGTCGACGTACCAGGTGAGGCTGTCGCTGATCTTGTAGTTGCCCAGCACGAAGGCGCTGGTGCGCTCCTGCGAGGTCTGGATGTAGTTGTAGGCGTTGTAGTTGTAATAGTCCGCGTTGGCGAAGCAGCGGTAATCGCCGAGCGACGAACCGGAGCCCGAGCCGCGCGTGAGGCGGCTGCAGCCGAACTGATCCTGCAGCGCGCCGGCGGGCAGCGTCACCTTGCCGGTGGGGATGTTGGACGAGCCTTCCTGCTGCAGGCCGGAGCTGTACAGGTAGTACTGGTGCGAGGAGTAGCCGCGCTGGCTGGCCAGCACCGCGTCGTACTTGTTGTAGTTGAGGCCGCCGACGATGTTGCCCTGGTCGCCGCTGGCGCCCACGGTGAAGCTGGCGCCGTGGCGCTGGCCGTCGCCGTGGCTGGAGACGCCGTCGTTGATGCTCAGTTCGCCGCCGCTGAAATCCTTGCGCAGGATGAAGTTGGCGACGCCGCCGATGGCGTCGGAGCCGTAGGCCGTGGTGGCGCCTTCGGCCAGCACGTCCACGCGCTCGATCATGTTGGACGGGATCATGTTGAGGTCGGGGTTGGCTAGGCGTTGGCCGTCGACCAGCATCAAGGTGCGGGTGAACCCGAGGCCGCGCAGCGACAGGCGGGAGGCGCCGTCGCCGCCTTCCAGGGTGGGGCTGGCGATGCCGCCGCCGTTGCTGTTGTTCGAGGGGTTGGTGGCCAGGCCCGAAAAACTAGGCAACGCCTGCAGCACGCTGCCCAGGGTGGGATTGCCGTTGTTGGCCAGTGCGGCGCTGTCCAGGGTCACCACCGGGCTGGCCGTTTCGGCATCCACGCGGCGGATCAGCGAGCCGGTGACCACCACGGCCTGCAGGTTCTTGGCCTCGCTCGATTTGGCCTGGGCGGTGCCGCCGTCCTGTGTGTTCTTCTGTTGCCCACTCCCCGCGCCCTGGCTGGCGTCCTGCGCCCATGAAAGGCCCGCGGTTGAAACAAGTCCAAACGACAACGCCAAACGCACAGCCACGGAAAGGCGGTTCTGGTTTCGCATGATTGTTCCCCTCAAATGGTTGGGGCAACGCGTCCGCGTTGCCCCAACACCGCTCCAACAGGCGCGGACAGGCCGCGTCCGCGCCGCCTGTCACAAAGCGTAGTACATCTGGAATTCGAGCGGGTGCGTGCTGGCGCGGTAGCGGGTGACTTCCTGCATCTTCACCGCGATGTAGGCGTCGATGAAGTCATCGGTGAACACGCCGCCGGCCTTGAGGAAGTCGCGATCCTTGTCCAGCGCTTCCAGCGCCTGGTCGAGGCTGGAGCACACCTGCGGGATGTTCTTCTCTTCTTCCGGCGGCAGGTCGTAGAGATCCTTGTCGGCCGGCGCGCCCGGGTCGATCTTGTTGAGGATGCCGTCGAGGCCGGCCATCATCAGCGCGGTGAACACCAGGTAGCCGGAGTTCATCGGGTCGGGGAAGCGCACCTCGATGCGGCGGCCCTTGGGGCTGGCCACGTAGGGGATGCGGCAGCTCGCCGAGCGGTTGCGCGCGGAGTAGGCCAGCATCACCGGCGCCTCGAAGCCCGGCACCAGGCGCTTGTAGCTGTTGGTGGTGGAGTTGGCGAAGGCGTTGATCGCCTTGGCGTGCTTGAAGATGCCGCCGATGTACCACAGCGCGGTCTGGCTGAGGCCGCCGTACAGGTCGCCGGCGAACAGGTTCTCGCCGTTCTTCGCCAGCGACTGGTGCACGTGCATGCCCGAGCCGTTGTCGCCCACGATGGGCTTGGGCATGAAGGTCACGGTCTTGCCGTTCTGGTGCGCCACGTTCTTGATGACGTACTTCATCGTCAGCAGCTCGTCGGCCTTCTTCACCAGCGTGTTGAACTTCACGCCGATCTCGCACTGGCCGGCGTTCGCCACTTCATGGTGGTGCACTTCCACCACCTGGCCCAGCGACTCCAGCACCTTGCACATGTCGGCGCGCAGGTCGCCCAGGGTGTCCACGGGCGACACCGGGAAGTAGCCGCCCTTCACCCCGGGACGATGGCCCATGTTGCCGTCTTCGTACTTGAAGCGCGTGCTCCATGCGGCCTCGTTGGACTCGATCTCGTAGAACACGCGGCCCATGTCGTTCTGCCAGCGAACCGAGTCGAAGATGAAGAACTCCGGCTCCGGCCCGAAGAAGGCGGTGTCGGCAATGCCGGTGGACTTGAGGTAGGCCTCGCCGCGCTTGGCGATCGAGCGCGGGTCGCGGCCGTAGGCCTGCAGGGTGCTCGGCTCCAGCACGTCGCAATGCAGCACCAGCTGGGTGTGCTGGCTGAACGGGTCGAGGTAGGCGGTGTCCGGGTCGGGCATCAGGATCATGTCCGACTCGTTGATGCCCTTCCAGCCGGTGATCGACGAACCGTCGAACATCTTGCCGTCCTCGAACGTGCCCTCGTCGATGGCATGTGCGGGGAAGGTGACGTGGTGGTGCTTGCCGAGCATGTCGGCAAAACGGAAGTCGACGAACTCGACCTCGTGTTCAACGATCAGGTCGAGCACTTTCTTGGCGGACATGGCAAACCTCGTGGGTGGATGACGGATGACCCACAGCAAACGACATGCCAAACGAACAAGCCCTGCTGTTGAGCCAATTCGCCGGTGCGGGCGGCGCCGCGACCGGTTCATTTGCCCAAAAGTAGCGCATTGATTTGCCCGATGTCACCGGATTGGTGCAATCAGAATGCCTTGGCGACACTCAGCAGCACGGTGGCACGGCCGAGGTAGTCGCCCTGGGCGTTGGTGTATGCGGCGCGGGAGGCGTTGGTGTCGTGCCAGTCCAGCGCCAGCGACCAGCCCGGCCCGAAGGCGCGACTCACGCCGAGTTGCCAGTCGGTGTAGTTCGCGCCGGGGTGCCCGGCCACGCGTTGCCGCCCCAGGTGCGCCGCAAGTGTCCAGTCCGGCGCCAGCGGCTGCTGCCAGGCCAGTTCGAGATAGCCGCTGCCGTGGCTGTCGGCCACGCCGAACAGGTTGCCGAAGCTGCGGGAATATTTCAGCGTCAGCGTCTGCCAGCCCAGTGCGGCATAGCCTTCCAGCGTGTGCGGACGGGTGTAGCCGGACGGATAGTCGCCCGGGTAGGCGTATTCGTACAGGCCGGCGTCGTAGCGCCAGCCGCCGCCCAGGTTGCCGCGCCAGCCGGTGTAGGCGTCCAGTTCCACGCTGCTGGATACCGGTCGCGACGGCGTCGATCCGTCCGACAGCCAGCTGATGTTGCTTCCCCAGCCGCCGAGGTACCAGCCGCTGTCGCCGCCGTATTCGACGCCGGCTTGCACGGCGGGATGGCGGTCGGTTTGCGAGATGCCGCGGAACAGGTAGTCGCTCGTCAGCGTGAGGTTGCCGGTGAGCGCATCTGCCGCGTCTGCCGTGGTTGCGGCAAGCGCGAGGGCGAACACGAGGATCGTGCATCGGTGCATCGTCGTCTCCTTCAGTGGCGTGGCGCTTGATGGATGGACGTCTGGACGTCCATATGCACGGTTTCACCTGGAGGCAGGCCGCATGGCGCATGCCGGGCGGGCAAGGTCAGCAAGTTGCATGCCGATGCTCCGGGCGCGCCGCGATGCGGCCTTGCACGGGTTGCGGGCTGGCGCGTGCGCCAGCGCGGGGAAAGCGCAGCCTCGCGATGGTGCAAGCGCCGCCGCGGGCCAGCGCAAGATGAAGCGCCGGCAAACGGCCCGCCTTTTGCCCTGCGTCACGCCTTGCTCCGGCTCCGTCCGGCTCCGGGCAGGCTTTAAGCTATGCCGTCTTCCGGCCGGCCGAGCTTGTTCCGGCGCCATCCCCGCAATGGATCAGTACTTGTGACCGACCTGCTCAACGTCATCCTGCTCGGCATCATCGAAGGCATCACCGAGTTCCTGCCGATCTCTTCCACCGGCCACCTGCTGATCGCCGAGCATTGGCTGGGCGCGCGTTCCGACCTGTTCAACGTGGGCATCCAGGCCGGCGCGATCCTGGCGATCACCCTGGTGTACTGGAAGCGCATCTGGCAGTTGCTGACGCAATGGCGCGACCCGGCCACGCGCGACTACCTGTTCAAGCTGGCGGTGGCCTTCCTGATCACCTGCGTGCTTGGCCTGGTGGTCACGCATTACGGCTTCAAGCTGCCGGAGACGGTGACGCCGATCGCCTGGGCGCTGATCATCGGCGGCTTCTGGATGATCGGGGCCGAGGCGCTGGCCGCGCGCCAGCCGGATCGCCGCGAGGTGACCTGGACGGTGGCGATCCTGGTCGGCATCGCGCAGATGGTGGCGGGCGTGTTCCCCGGCACTTCGCGCTCGGGCGCCACCATCTTCGCCGCGATGCTGTTCGGCACCAGCAACCGCGCCGCCGCCACCGAATTCGCCTTCCTGGTGGGCATCCCCACCATGTACGCGGCCACCGGCTACGAGCTGCTCAAGGTATGGAAGGGCGGCGGCGCGGCGCACGAGGATTGGGCCGCGCTGGGCGTGGGCTTCCTCGTTTCGCTGGTCGTTGGCTTCATCGCGGTGAAGTGGCTGCTGGGCTACATCCGCACCCACCGCTTCACGGCCTTCGCGGTCTACCGCATCGTGCTGGGCGCGGCCTTGCTGCTGCTGATGCCGGCCGGCGTCTGAGCGGCGCCGATGTTGATGCCGCCGGGCGCCTGAACGGCGCCCTTGGACGGTAGCGCCATGCCCAGCTTGCACGCCGGCAGGTTGGTGCGCTCGAACAGCTCGTGCACCCATTCCAGGAAGGCCTGCACGCGCGCGGAGAGGTGCTTCTTCTGCGGATAGACGATCCACACCGGCGAACCGGTGCAGATGGTGTCCTCCATGATCACCTTGAGCTTGCCGTAGCCGATCGCGCCGGCGGCCAGCCAGTGCGGCACCTGGATGATGCCCAGCCCGGCGATCGCCGCCTGGATCACCGACTCGCCGTCGTTGATCAGCAGGTGCGCGTCCACGTCCAGCGCGATGCGCCCGTCGGGCGTGTCGAACTGCCACTGGTAGGCGCGTCCGCTGGTGGGGTAGATGTAGTTGATGCAGCGGTGCTGCTTGAGGTCTTCGATGGTGACCGGCGTGCCGTGGCGCTCCAGGTAGGCCGGCGCGGCGCACAGCACGTTGCTGAAGTAGCCGAGCTTGCGCGCGACCAGGTTGGAATCCTCCAGCTCGCCCATGCGGATCGCGCAGTCGATGCCTTCCTCGATCAGGCCGATGTTGCGCTCGCTCATCGACAGCTCGAGCCGGATGTCCGGGTATTTGGTCTCGAAGTCGGCCAGGTTGGGGATCAGTGCGGCGCGCCCCACCGACACGTTCATCGCCACGCGCAGCTTGCCCTTGGGCTTGTTGCGCGCATAGTTCAGCGCGTCCACTGCCTCGCCGAGGTCGGCCAGGATCGCCTTGCAGCGCTGGTAGAACGATTCGCCGTCGTCGGTGAGCCTGAGCGCCCGCGTGCTGCGGAACAGCAAGCGCACGCCGATCTGCTCCTCCAGCCGCGACACCGCGCGGCTCACTCCGGACGGGGTCATGCCCAGTTGCACGGCGGCAGCCGCGAAACTTCGGGCCTCCACCACGCGGACGAAGCTCGATATTGCTGAGAAATCTTCCATGACGGGCATTGTGTCGCCATTCATGCCTGGCTGTCACGAGTGGAGTTCATGAAATAGGGTTTTTCTGTACCAGTCGGTATACCTATTATTCGCCTCCCCATCGTGCTGCAGCGCCGCACGATCCGACCTCAGGGAGCGTGAACATGAAGAAGAACCTGATCCTGTCCGGCCTCGCCGTCGCGACCATCGCCGGCAGCTGGGCCTTGCTCGGCGAGCACGGCGGCAGCCATGCCCAGGGCGTCGGCGCCGGCACCGCCCTGCCCGAAGTGACCGTGGCCCGCGCCCTGCTGCGCCCGGTGAGCAACAGCGCCGATTTCACCGGCCGCGTGCAGGCGGTGGACAGCGTGGAGCTGCGCCCGCGGGTGGGCGGCTACGTGGAATCCGTGGCGTTCAAGGAAGGCGCGCTGGTGCACAAGGGCGACGTGCTGTTCCGCATCGACCCGCGGCCGTTCCAGGCCGAGGTGGATCGGCTCACCGCCATCCGCACCCAGGCGTTCGCCGAACAGGCGCTGGCCGAAGCCAACGCCCTGCGCGCGCGCCGCCTGCTCGACCAGCGCGCGATCTCGCAGCAGGAAGCCGACCGCCTTGCCACCGCCGCGCAAAGCGCCAGCGCGGCGCTCGCCGCCGCCGATGCCGCGCTCGCCACCGCCAAGCTCAATCTCGGCTACACCGAGGTGCGCTCGCCCATCGACGGCCGCGTCAGCAACGTGCGCATCACCCCCGGCAACCTGGTCGGCAGCGGCGACGTGCTGACCAGCGTGGTTTCGGTGAACCCGGTCTACGTGTACTTCGACGTGGACGAGCACACCTGGCTGAAGTTGGATCACCTGCGCGCCAAGGCCGCGCACGACGGCAGCAGCCCGCGCATCGAGGCCGCGATGGAACTGGCCGACGAGAGCGGCTACCCGCACACCGGCCGCATCGACTTCGTCGACAACCAGCTGCATACCGACTCCGGCACGATGCGGCTGCGCGCGGTGTTCGACGACAAGGGCAGCCTGTTCACTCCCGGCCTGTATGCGCGCATCCGCCTGCAGAGCGGCCAACCCCAGCCGCGCCTGCTGATCGACGACCGCGCGGTGGGCACCGACCTCGGCAACCAGTTCGTCTACGTGGTCGATGCCCAGCACAAGGTGGAATACCGCAAGGTCAGCACCGGCGCGCTGTTCCACGGCCTGCGCGTGATCGACAGCGGCCTCGCACCCGGCGACGTGGTGGTGGTGAACGGCCTGCAGCGCGTGCGCCCCGGCGCCGAGGTGAACCCGCAGCAGGTGGCGATGGATTACCGCCTCGACGCGCGGGACAAGGCGGTGGTGGAGGCGGGCGGGCATGACGATTCGCGCACCGCGATGACTGCACCGCCCAAGCCGCACGAACCGCAAGGCTGAACTTGCCCTTCCTCCTCTCCCCTCCGGGGAGAGGATCGAGGTGAGGGGCCAATCTTGCGCAAGCGCTGCCTACCCATCGAAACCTGAAAAACGCATTGCCGAAGCCCGAGCGCTTCGGCAAGCCCCCGACCCCTCACCCCAACCCTCTTCCTCGCTCCTCAAAGCAGGGCCATCCATGGCCCTTCCCCGCGTCCCGGAGGGGAGAGGGGGTCGGCACCCTGGAGTCATCGAGACAAACCATGAAAAACATCGCCCAGTTTTTCGTCGACCGGCCGATCATGGCCGCTGTGCTGTCGCTGCTGTTCGTGATCACCGGCTCCATCGCGGTGTTCCAACTGCCGATCAGCGAATACCCCGAAGTGGTGCCGCCCACCGTGGTGGTGCGCGCCAACTACCCCGGCGCCAACCCCAAGGTGATCGCCGAGACCGTCGCCACCCCGCTGGAAACGCAGATCAACGGCGTGGAAGGCATGCTCTACACCTCCTCGCAGGCCACCAGCGATGGCGTGATGACGCTTACCGTCACCTTTGCGCTGGGCACCAACCTCAACGAGGCGCAGGTGGAGGTGCAGAACCGCGTGGCGCAAGCCTTGCCGCGGCTGCCGGAGGAAGTGCAGCGGCTGGGCGTGACCACGCAGAAGAGCTCGCCCGACCTCACCATGGTCGTGCACCTCACCTCGCCCGACCAGCGCTACGACATGCTGTACCTGTCGAACTACGCGCGGTTGCACGTGAAGGACGTGCTGGGCCGCCTGAACGGCGTGGGCGACGTGCAGATCTTCGGCGCCGGCGAATACTCCATGCGCGTGTGGCTCAACCCGGACAAGCTGGCCCAGCGCGGCCTCACCACCGGCGACGTGGCCAACGCGATCCGCGAGCAGAACGTGCAGGTGGCGGCCGGCGCGCTGAACGCGCCGCCGGTGCGCGGCAACGCCGATTTCCAGCTCAACATCAACACCCAGGGCCGGCTCAGCACGGTCGACGACTTCCGCAACATCGTGCTGCGCACCGACGCCGACGGCGCCGTGGTGCACCTGGGCGACGTGGCGCGGGTGGAGCTGGGCTCCGACCAGTACGCGCTGCGCAGCCTGCTGGACAACCAGCCGGCGGTGGCGATCCCGATCTTCGCGCGCCCCGGCTCGAACGCCATCCAGATCTCCGACGAGGTGCGCGCCACCATGGCGCAGCTGAAGAAGGAGTTCCCGCAGGGCATCGACTACCACATCGTGTACGACCCCACGGTGTTCGTGCGCGGCTCCATCGAGGCGGTGGCGCACACCCTGCTGGAAGCGATCCTGCTGGTGGTGCTGGTGGTGATCCTGTTCCTGCAGACCTGGCGTGCGTCCGTCATCCCGCTGATCGCGGTGCCGGTGTCGCTGATCGGCACCTTCGCGGTGATGTACCTGGTCGGCTTTTCGCTCAACGCGTTGAGCCTGTTCGGCATGGTGCTGGCGATCGGCATCGTGGTGGACGACGCCATCGTGGTGGTGGAGAACGTGGAGCGCCACATCGAACTGGGCCAGTCGCCGAAGGAAGCCACGCGCAAGGCGATGCACGAGGTCACCGGGCCGATCGTGGCCACCGCGCTGGTGCTGTGCGCGGTGTTCATCCCCACCGCCTTCATCAGCGGCCTCACCGGCGAGTTCTACCGCCAGTTCGCGCTGACCATCGCGATCTCCACGGTGATCTCGGCGTTCAACTCGCTGACCCTGAGCCCGGCGCTGGCGGCGATCCTGCTGCTGCCGCACGGCGCGCCAAAGGATCGCCTCACCCGCGCCATCGACCGCCTGTTCGGCTGGCTGTTCCGTCCGTTCAACCGCCTGTTCCACCGCGGCGCGGAGCGTTACGTGGCCGGCACGCGCAAGCTGCAGGGCAAGGGCGGCGCCGCGCTGGTGGTGTACGCGGCGCTGATCGCGCTCACCGCGTTCGGTTTCTGGCACGTGCCCACCGGCTTCGTGCCCACGCAGGACAAGCAGTATCTGGTGTCGTTCGCGCAGCTGCCCGACGCCGCCTCGCTGGATCGCACCGAGGACGTGATCAAGCGCATGAGCGCGATCGCGCTGAAGCAGCCCGGCGTGCAGAGCGCGGTGGCTTTCCCCGGCCTGTCGGTGAACGGCTTCACCAACAGCAGCAACGCCGGCATCGTGTTCGTCACGCTGAAGCCGTTCGACGAACGGCGCAGCGCGGATCTTTCCGCCGGCGCCATCGCGGGCGCATTGAACGCGAAGTTCGCGTCCATCCAGGACGCCTACATCGCGATCTTCCCGCCGCCGCCGGTGATGGGCCTGGGCACGATCGGCGGCTTCCGCATGCAGGTGGAAGACCGCGGCCAGCTCGGCTTCGACGAGCTGTACAAGCAGACACAGAACCTGATCGCGGCCAGCCGCAAGGATCCCGCGCTGGCCGGGCTGTTCTCCAGCTTCCAGGTCAACGTGCCGCAGGTGGACGTGGATGTGGATCGCGAGAAGGCCAAGGCCGAGGGCGTGAACCTGGGCGACGTCTACCAGACCATGCAGGCCTACCTCGGCTCGCTCTACGTCAACGACTTCAACCGCTTCGGCCGCACCTACCAAGTGAACCTGTCCGCCGAGCCGAAGTTCCGCAGCGACCTGCAGGACATCAGCCAGTTGAAGACGCGCAATGCGCGCGGCGAGATGGTGCCGCTGGGCTCCTTCGTCACCGTGACGCACGGCGCCGGCCCGGATCGCGTGCAGCACTACAACGCCTATCCCACCGCCGAGATCAACGGCGGCCCGGCGCCTGGCTACAGCTCGGGCCAGGCCCAGGCCGAAATGGAGAAGCTGGCGCGCCAGGTGCTGCCGAACGGCATGAGCTTCGAGTGGACCGACCTCACCTACCAGCAGATCCTCGCCGGCAACACCGCGGTGCTAGTGTTCCCGCTGTGCGTGCTGCTGGTGTTCCTGGTGCTGTCCTCGCTGTACGAGAGCTGGTCGCTGCCGCTGGCGGTGATCCTGATCGTGCCGATGGTGCTGCTCTCCGCGATCGCCGGCGTGTGGCTGTCGGGCGGCGACAACAACATCTTCACCCAGATCGGCCTGATCGTGCTGGTGGGCCTGGCCTGCAAGAACGCGATCCTGATCGTGGAGTTCGCCCGCGAACGCCAGCATGAAGGCATGAGCCGCCACGAGGCGGTGCTGGAAGCCGCACGGCTGCGCTTGCGCCCGATCCTGATGACCTCGATCGCCTTCATCATGGGCGTGGTGCCGCTGGTGACCTCGCACGGCGCCGGCGCGGAGATGCGCCACGCGATGGGCGTGGCGGTGTTCTCCGGCATGCTCGGCGTCACCCTGTTCGGGCTGATCTACACCCCGCTGTTCTACGTCGTGATCCGCGCCCTGGTGGAGCGCCGCGAAGCGCGCAAGCGTGCGCAGGCGAACGGTCTGCCGGCGCTGGAGGGACATTGAGATGAAATCAAACATGATTGATTCGCAGCGTGTCGCTCTTGCTCGTCATCCCGGCGAAGGCCGGGATCCAGCGACTTTGAATGACCGCAAGCACAGGCACTGGATCCCGGCCTACGCCGGGATGACGAGCATGCTGAGGCACTCCCTGCTGTTCGCTGCGCTTGTACTGGCCGGTTGCGTCAGCGTGGGGCCGAACTACAAGGCACCGGTCACGCCCGCGCCGCAACTGCAGGCCCTGGATGCGGCGCGCGAAAGCGCCGCGCAGTTCCAGGCGCAGTGGTGGAAGCAGTTCGGCGATCCCACCCTGGATGCGTTGATCCGGCGCGCCGCCGCCGGCAACCTCGACCTGCGCATCGCGCAGGCGCGGCTGGCCGAGTCGCGCGCCCTGCTCGGGGGCGCCAGGTCGCAATACCTGCCCGACGTGCAGGCCGATGCTTCGTACAGCCGCAGTCGCGAGCAGTCGCCCGGCTTCAGCGACCAGCGCAGCACGGTGACCGCCTACCAGGCAGGCTTCGACGCGAACTGGGAGATCGACGTGTTCGGCGGCGTGCGCCGCTCGGTGGAAGCCGCGCGCGCCGACCTCGGCGCCAGCGAGGCGCAGCTGCAGGGCGCGCAGGTGAGCCTGTTCGCCGAAGTGGCGCGCAACTACTTCGACCTGCGCGGCACGCAGCAGCGGCAGGCGATCGCCCAGCGCGACATCGCCAACCAGCAGGACACGCTGAAGCTGATCCGCGCCCGCGCCGAAGTGGGCACGGCCTCCGACCAGGACGTGGCCAGCGCCGAGGCGCAACTCAGCGCGGCGCAGGCGCAATTGCCTTTGCTCGACATGCAGGCGCACGCCGATGCCAATCGCCTCGCCGTGCTGCTGGGCGAACAGCCCGGCGCGCTGGACGTCGACGTCTCGCCACAGACGTTCAAGCCCATCGACGCCGTGCTGCCGATCGGTGCCGCGGGCGACGTGCTGGCGCGGCGGCCCGACGTGCGCATCGCCGAACGCGAATACGCCGCCGCCACCGCGCGCATCGGCGTGGCCAAGGCGGACTTCTTCCCGCATGTCTCGTTGGGCGGCTTCCTCGGTTTCCTCGCCGGGCGCAGCAACGACTTCGGCGGGCCGTCCTCGCGGGCCTGGTCGATCGCGCCCAGCATCACCTGGAACGGCCTCAACGTGCAGCGCGTGCGCAGCGAACTGCATGCCGCCGAGGCACGCACCGATGCCGCGCAGGCCAACTACCAGCGCACCGTGCTGGAAGCCGTCGAGGACGTGGACAACGCCGTGGTCGGCTACAACCTGCAGCACGAGCGCGTGGAGAAGCTGCGTGCGCAGGCGCAGCAGAGCCGCCACGCCGCCGAACTGGCCAAGGTGCGCTACGAACAGGGCGCCACCGGCTACCTCGAACTGCTCGACGCCCAGCGCGTGCAGCTTGCCGCGGACGACGCGCTGGCGCAGGCGCAGGCCGCCATCGACACCCGTGCGGTGGCGCTGTACAAGGCGCTGGGCGGCGGCTGGCAGGCCTGCGGCGACGACGTGCATTGCGCGCCGGTCGCCACGCCGGTGGCCGCCGTGCCATGAGCGCCTGCACTCCGAGCCCCGGCTTTTCCAAAGCTCGTCATCCCGGCGGAAGCCCACTGCTGTCCGGAATAATCCGGGGATGGTGTCGAAGGATGAAGGCCCGCGCCGCTTGCAAGAAGCATTGCGAGAAGGCGACTTCATTTCCGATAACGACCACCTATCCAGACCGTCATCCCGGCGAAGGCCGGGATCCAGTAGCGACCATGTTCGCTCAGGCCGCACGGCCACTGGATGACTCGCTTCGCTCGCCCCTTCGGGGCCGCCCTGCGGGCGTTCTGCGCGCTTCGCGCTTGTCCGGCCTGCGCCGGAATGACGAATCGGGAGTCTGAGGTACTGCCATGAGCACGGCGCGCCGCCGGTCGACTGTGCAAGCGTCGAAGCCATCACCTGTGCATCGCGTGGCCCTGGTCACCGGGGCCAACCGCGGACTGGGCTTCGAGGTGGCGCGCCAGCTCGCCGCGCGTGGCTACAGCGTGCTGTTGGGTACGCGCGATCTCGCCAAGGGCCGACAGGCGACGAAGCAGATCGTCGGCGACGCCGTCGCGGTGCCGCTCGATGTCACCGCCCCCCAGCAGATCGCCGAACTCGCCGCCTGGATCGAGCGCGAGCACGGCCGCCTCGACGTGCTGGTGAACAACGCCGGCGGCCACGCCGACAGTGATGGACGCGCCGAGAATGCCGCGCCCGCCGACGTGCGCGCCGCGCTGGAAACCAACCTGCTCGGCGCCTGGCAATTGACCAGCGCATTGCTGCCGCTGATGCGCCGGCGTCGCTACGGCCGCATCGTCAACGTCACCAGCGGCTGCGCCGGTGCCACCGCGCCCGACGCCATCGGCTATCCCGCCTACCGCGTCTCCAAGGCCGCGCTCAACGCCTATACCCGCGCGCTCGCCGCCGAACTCGCCGGCAGCGGCATCCTGGTCAACGCGGTCTGCCCCGGCTGGCTCGCCACCGGCCTGGGCGGCCCCGGCGGCGGCCCGGTGGAACGTGGTGCCGCCGGCGTGGTCGCTGCCGCCTGCCAGCCCGAGCCGGGCATCAACGGCGCACTGCTGCGCGACGGCCAGCGCATCGCGTGGTGAGGCTCAGTTCTCGCCAAGCCTGGTGTGCGCCGAATACAGCGCGCGCCAGCGGCCATCGACGTAGACGAACACGTCCGAGGAATACAGCTTGCCCTTGGTCGCGGGCGCGCTGCTGACGAAGCTGAGGATCGCGGTGTCGCCCTGCAGCGCCACCTGCTGCTCCACCGGATGTGCCGCCTGCCATGCGGCCACCTGCTGCTTCATCTTGTCCGAGCCGCGGTTCTCCGCGGCATGCGCCAGGATGGCGGCCTTGGTCGCGAACGTGCCCGCCACGCCCACCGAGCGGTAGCCCGGCAGCAGCATGCCGTCCAGCCAGGCGGCATCGCCGTTCTCCTCGGCCTCCAGCCAGTGCTGATCCACCGCCTTCACCGCGGCGGCGGTGTGCGCGGTTTCGTCCGCGCCCGTATCGGCAGCAACGGCAGGTGAGCCGATCGTGGCGACGCCCAGCAACAAGCCGATGCAGGCAAGGCACCCACGGGCACGGCGGCAAGTTGGATATGGCATGACGTAGTCCTGTTGATGCGGCGACAGTGCCGCGGCAACAGCCTGCGCGGCGCGTGCGCGGCGTGCTCCGGTCCCGGGGCGAGCGACGGCATGGCCGTGACGAACGGCCGCCGCGGGCAGGCCGGCGGCGGGCTGCAGCCTCCCGTCCGGCCGCACACGCCGCTGGTCACGGCAAGCGGCCCGGCCATCACGCGGCGCGCGACAGCCGTTGCCGCCTGCGCCAGCTTGCCTCCACAGGTGCGCCCAGCGCGGACGCATCACCGGCCAGGAGAGATGGCGATGCGCCCGTCCACAGCGTTTGCGGCATGGCTGAGTCTTGCGGCTGCGGCGGCGACGGCCGGTCACGCACCGACGACGGCCGTACCCGCGATCTTCGCCCCGAATGCGATTCCCACCAGTGCCGACGATGGCGCGGCCGCGTTCGCGCCGAGCGGCGCTGCGGTCTATTTCATGCGCGCCACCGGCGACGGCTCGACGCTGATGGAGTCGCATCGCCGCGACGGCCGCTGGTCGCCGCCAACGGTGGCGCCTTTCTCCGGCCGCTGGCACGATCTCGACCCGTCGATGGCGCCGGATGGTTCGTACCTGCTGTTCGCCTCCAACCGCCCGGCCGCGCCAGGCGACCCGCCGCTCGACGCGGTGCATGGCGGCAAGCGCCTTGTCGGGCAGGGCATGAACCTGTGGCGGGTGGATCGGCAAGGCGACCACTGGGGCACGCCGGTGCGCCTGCCCGATGTCGTCAACCGCTGTTCGCTGATCGCCTCCCCAAGCATTGCCGGCGACGGCAGCCTCTACTTCATCGGCTGCGCCGGGCCGCGCGGCGACTTCGCGCTGCTGCGCTCCGCGTACTGCAACGGCCACTACGCGACGCCTCGCGTGGTGGCGCTGGGCGATGCGGACGCCACGATCCGCGATCCTGCCATCGCGCCCGACGGCTCGTTCATCGTGGTCAGCATCAGGCACGCCGCACAGCAGCCTTATCGCCTCGCCATCGCGTTCCGCACGCCGGACGGCTGGAGCGCCCCGCAGGATCTTGGCGACGCGGTCAACGGCGGCAAGGAAAGCATGGGTGCCCAGCTCGGCCCCACCGCCGCACGCTGACCTTCTACAGCAACCGCGCCGCCACTGGCACGCAAGCGAAGGCGGCGTGGAACAACGGCCACGACCACATCTGGCAGGTGTCGCTGGCGCCGTGGTTGGACGCGCACGGCGGGCGCGCCCGTTGAGATTCTGGCATCCTTCCTTCCCTCCGCGAGGAGCAGTTCATGCATTGCCGATACCTGGCTCCGACCCTCGCGCTGGCCCTGGGCATCACTGTCGCCACACCGCCGGCGCGGGCAGCCGCGGATGCCGTGACGCTCCCCGCCGCCGGCCCCTGGACGGCAGCGCACGACGCCTCGCCCGCCTTCGCACCGGATGGCGACACGGTGGTGTTCACCCGCGGCGTCGGCATGGCACGTCGCCTGTACGTGGCCCATCGTCGCGACGGTGCGTGGTCGTCGCCGGTGCGCGCGCCGTTCTCCGACCGCTGGATGGATTTCGAGCCGGCGATGGCGCCGGACGGCAGCTACCTGGTGTTCGTTTCCAACCGTCCGGCGAACGGCGAAGGCAAGGCGCTGGACGGCGACTGGGGCAGCAAGCCGCAACCGGGTCGTGGCGGCAACCTATGGCGGGTGGATCGCCGCGGCGACGACTGGGGCACGCCGGTGCGCCTGTCCGGGAGCGTGAACGCCAGCAACTCCACCTTCTCGCCCGCGGTGGGCAAGGACGGCAGCCTCATCTTCGTGCGGGTGAACCCCGGCAACGGCGCGTTCCGGCTCTACCGCAGCCGCTGCGAGCAGGCCGCCTGCCAGCCGGCGCGGCCACTGGAACTCGGCGCGGGCGGGGATCGCTCGGACTACGACCCGGCGGTGGCGCCGAACCAGTCCTTCCTCGTCTTCAGCTCCGACCGGCCGCCAGCGCCGTCGAATGGCGGCGACCTGTTCATCGCTTTCGCCACGCCGGACGGCTGGAGCGCGCCGACCGACCTCGGCGTCGCCGGAGACGAGGCGCGCCTGGGCCCGGATCACGCCACGCTGTACTACAGCGCGTCCGACCACCGCATCCATCGCCTCACGCTCACGCCCTGGCTGGCGCGTCATGCGGGAGCGAAGCCATGATCCGTCCGCGATCGCCCCGCGCGCGGCGCGGAGCATCCGTCGCCCTTGCCGTGCTGGCGGGCGCAACCGGCGTGCTCGCCGGCACCGCACCCGCGTATGCCGACACGACGCCGGCGCTGGCGCCGCTGGCCTGGTTCGCCGGGCATTGGCGCTGCACGGGACGGTTCGCGAACGGCAAGCCGATCACTTCCCGCGAAACGTTCGCCGTCGAACTCGGCGGCCAGTGGCTGCACATGCGGCACGCGGACGATCCGCCGAACCGTTACCTCGCGGATTCGTGGTGGGGCTACGACAAGGCCGCGAAGCATTTCACCGCGACGGTGTTCGACAACTTCGGCGGCGACCGGCGCTACGCCTCGCCCGGCTGGGCGGGCGACACGCTGACGCTGGAGAACATCGCGACCAGCGGCTACCTCGACCGCTTCGCGTTCCAGCGCCGTGGCGACGATGCCTACCGCGTCACCTACACCTACCGCGACCGCAGCGGCGCGTGGCGGCTGGGCGACGCGCAGACGTGCACGCGCGACACGCGGATGCCGCGATCCTAGGCCGGTGCCGGCAATGTCTTCAGGCACTGTCGCGCATCGCCGTCGCCGCGCACACTGGGCCGCCATTGGGCGGTACGCCAGCGAGGATCCCGTGCCTGACCGCAGCGCAGCGCAGCGACTGAAAACCTGGGGACTGATCTTCGGCTTCTGGACGCTCCTGGCGCTGTCCTATGCGCTCAGCGGCGGGCTGTCGTCGATCAGCGAGGGCGATCCGCCGAACTGGCTGCGCAACCTGGCCTGGAACCTCGGCAATTTCTGGCTGTGGATGGCGCTGGTGCCGCTGCTGGGCCGGCTGGGACGGCAGACCGCGGGGCGTGGCTGGCGGCGCTTCTGCGCCGTGCACGTGCCGGCCTCGCTGGCGGTGGGGCTGGCGCAGATGCTCGCGCACCTGGTGCTGTTCTGGTTCCTGTGCGGCCCCGGGCGCATGCCGGTGCACACGCTGGGCCAGTACCTGCGCATGGAATTCGCCTACAGCTATCACCTGGCGGTGCTCACCTACTGGATCGTGCTGGCGGCGCTGCGCGGGCTGGAGTCGCGTCGTCGCCTGCGCGACGAGCAACTGCGCAACGTGCTGCTGGAGTCGCAGCTGGCGCAGGCGCAACTGCAGGCATTGCGCATGCAGCTGCAGCCGCACTTCCTGTTCAACACGCTCAACGCGATCTCCGCGCTGGCGCTGGCCGACCCGCTGCAGGCGCGGCTGATGATCGCCCGGCTCAGCGACTTCCTGCGCCTCACGCTGGAGGAACGCCACGCGCCGCAGGTGCCGCTGGCGCGCGAGCTGGAGTTCCTGCGCTGCTACCTCGACATCCAGCAGGTGCGCTTCCAGGATCGGCTCAGCACGCGGCTGGAGGTAGCCGAGGACGCGCTGCGCGCCGCCGTGCCCAACCTGATCCTGCAGCCGCTGGTGGAGAACGCGCTGCGCCACGGCCTGCTGGCCAAGGCCGAACCCGGCAGCCTGCAGGTGGCCGGTCATCGCGAGGGCGACGAACTGGTGCTGCGCGTGGACGACGACGGCCTGGGCCTGCCGCCCGACGGCGCCAGCGAAGGCATCGGCCTCGCCAACACCCGCGCACGGCTGGCGATGCTGTTCGGCGCCGACGCACGCATGGAGCTGCAGCGCCGCGACGGCGGCGGCACGCGGGTGGAACTGCGCCTGCCGTTCCGCGAGCTGGCCGCATGAGCGCCGCGGCCATCCGCGCCCTGCTGGTCGACGACGAAGTGCTGGCGCGCCTTGCGTTGCGCCAGGCGCTGGCCGCGCATGCCGACGTGGAGATCGTCGGCGAATGCGGCAACGCCGCCGAGGCGCAGCAGGCGATCCAGGCGCTGGCGCCCGACCTGCTGTTCCTCGACATCCGCATGCCCGGCATGGACGGCTTCAAGCTGCTGTACCAGCTCAAGCCGCAGTCGCTGCCGATGGTGGTGTTCACCACCGCCTACGGCCAGCACGCGCTGCGCGCCTTCGACGCCGGCGCGCTGGACTACGTGCTGAAGCCCATCGACCAGGCCCGCTTCGACCAGGCGATGGAGCGCGTGCGCCGGCACTGGCACGGACTGCAGTCGCCCGCAGTCACATCGGCGCACACCGCCCACCTGCAGCGCATCAGCGTGCGCGTGGGCGAGCACATCCGGGTGGTGGCGGTGGATGCCATCGACTGGATCCGCGCCGACGGCAACTACGTGCAGATCCACGCCGACGGCGCGCATTACCTGCACCGCGAGACGCTGAGCCATCTGCTGGCGGCGCTCGACCCCGCGCGCTTCCTGCGCATCCACCGCGGCGTGATCGTCAACGTGGAACGCATCCGCGAAGTGCACCCGCTGTTCAACGGCAATGCGGAGATCGTGCTGCGCGACGGCACGCGGCTGGATTTGAGTCGGCGGTTCCGGGCCGGGGCACGGGCGGTGCTGGGGTTGCCTTGATGGGGCGGGCGTCGATTCGCCCAGGCGGAGGTATCGGCCGTGCGACGTGAGGTGATCGAGGACGCTGGCGAATAAAATTGAATTTGCGAAGAGGGATGGCCGCTTTAGACTCGAAGCGGATATCGCGTGGATTGTGAATATTAATACAGAGAGTACCGTATAGTTTCCGACAGGAGTGTGCACAACATGAAGTTTTGGATATCCGTCTTCGGCCTGTTTTCTTTTGCTTTGTCCTCTTCGCTTGCCCAGCCGGCTGATGCGGTCATACCGGCTCCGCGAGGGCTAAGTGCATGTGCCACCAATAGCACACTATCGAAAGCGTTAAAGCTTGTTGCGTTCAAGTCTGGCACGCTTGCTGGATGCTTTGTTTCTTCTGAGCAAGCGCCATTACACGGTATGGACAGGCCCCTGGAGTCGGCGTTTGCTATTACTCTTTTTCAAAGAGCATCAGGCCCGTATACCGTGGCTAGTGTCGATCAGTTCTATGCTACGACAGAGCATCAATGGAAAAACGTCACACCACTTTGGGACAAGGACAAATCGACGTATGAGCAACGCGTACGTAAGCTAATACAGGAAGTGTCTTCCTCCACTCCGGTGCAGGGCGGCATGTCGATCAGTCAGCCTGTGCTTGTTTCCATGCGACGCATCGATCCAAGCTCGTACACGGTTGTTTCAATAAGACGCCGCAAGATTTCCAAGGATGGAACCGCGTTCTCGTTAGATACTGCCGAAGGCTATGCGCTAATTCTCAACGACGGGAACCTCATGCGCTTGACGATTCAGCGGCAGCTGCGCGGGCAGCGTGATGTGGACTCAGTAAAGAGTGAAATCGCAGATTGGGTGCAAAAAATCAGTAAAGCGCCGCTAGCAAACAAGCAAAGATAGTGAGCGTCTGCTTTCGCCATCCAGAGCGGTCATTCAACATGTACTCGGCGACGGCACGCTAAGAGCATTACGTGCATCGAGTGAGTCTTTCATGGTGCCCGGCGGTCATCTTTATAGCGAGCCAATTTAACTATTGGCGAACGTGATTTCCCGCGACTCATCCCAAGGCTCAAGCCTGCCGGTAGTTGCTCAATGGCGATGAGCTCTACATTGTCAGTGATGATTTTGTTATCGGTCAGAACTGCGTATGACGGGAACCAAACCGCCGCTTCATTATCAAACTCATAGACTAATTGCCGCGCCACCATTCCTCGCGCTTTGAGCTTTGCAACCAATTGCGCAGCGTGGGTCGCCGCATTAGGTAGTGCGTCGTGCGCAGCATAGTTTTGTTTTACATTATTGCCTCGGAACAGAAATGATACTTGGCAGTTGTCGTGAAATGCGTGGATATCGACTACCGGGTTACGCCGGTCGGCCAGCTTTTCGAGTAGCTTACGGATCCACTTGTGGATCGCGGCATAAGTATCTTTGCCAGCCTCGGAAGCGACCGAGGTTACGAAAGGATTCCAGACGAGGGTGACAAAGAGAACGCCTACCCTGATCAACTCTTGTGAGGATTCTGCTGCGTTGTGCGAGAGTTCTGTGCTTTCGAGAGGGAGTGGGGCGTCGCTGACGACTTGTTCCAGCCACGTTCCATCGACTTCTCGGGGATCCGTTGCAAACTCAATCCAAAGGCCATCCGGCAACGTTGGAAGCATTTCCGGTGGCGGCGATGATACCTTTGTGTCGAGACCCAATCCTTGAAAGGCCAGTACTTCGCCGCCCGCGTAAAAACCCAAAATGGCAACAACAAACTTTTCGCCGCTTTCACTCTCGAAAATTGCGCCCTCTAGAACCTGACCTTTGGGTCTTCCGGGATCGTGGCCGTGTAGAAGGATCAGTGAAGTACTGTTGATTCGAGCTACGTATTCTACGGGGTCGACGGGTACTAAAAGTTCGCCGTCGTCGCCTCGTCTATCTGACCAGATCACTGCGGGCTTGAGTTTTCCAAATATTCCCTTCGAATGACGCCGAATCGCGTGGTCGGCCCACTCAAGGGCGGCAGGAGTATTCAACAAATCAGACATTGGTGTTTCCTCCGCATCATTTCTTTCTACCAGTCGAAAGATGGCTTAACGCGCACCCTACGACAGGATGTTCCCATCCAGTATTGCACTTCCGTATTGAGTTGCTCTATCCCGAAGGGAGTTCCTACATCATCGACGCTGATGGTGGTTAATTTAGTCACTGGTGAATGTCCGGAGTTGGCTGATTCCGGTCGCCGTTCAGTCCACCCGAACAACTCGTACCGTGCCGTACCGCTGTCGGCGTCGATGAGGCCGGCCAGGCCCACGCCGACCTCGGCGGGGCGCTCCACCCGTTCCCGCGGTACGCAGGCGATCCCGGCCAGCGCGTGTCTGGAAGCCAGGCGCTGTTTGGGCAGTGCGCAGGCCGGAAGCGGCCGGGTGACTCCGTCGGCATCGGCGTTGAGGCAAAAAGCCTCATCGGTGAGGTAGCGGGGGCTCAACGATGAGGCAAAAAGACTCATGCATGAGATCCGGCATGTCATCGCTGAGGCAAAAAGGCTCATCGATGAGCCAAAAAGACTCGCGCGTGAGCCTGTGCAGCCTCAACGTTGAGTATCCGCAGCCTCAGGCTTGAGTCTTTTCGGCTCAGCGTTGAGGCAAAAAGACTCATGCGTGAGCCAAAAAGCGTCATCGATGAGATCCGATGGCCTGATCGATGACACTCCGGGACTCAAGTGCCCATGAGAAAGCCTGATGGGGCACCCGGAGCGCGCGTCGCGCCAGGCGGAAGAGTTCAGCGGTGCGGGGCTGCGGCGGCGGCGACTGGCCTGCGGGCGCGCGCGTTCAGGCGGCGGGCGCAACGGCGAGGCGGCGGGCCTTGGCGAAGCGGATGGGCGGCTCGACGCCCCCCGGTTTGGAGTGGCACGGCGGTTTCAACTCCCATCCCGTCCGGTTTCGATGGCCGACCGCTGCGGCTGTCGTCCAGCCCCCTCGCCTGTCTGCAAGCGGCCGGCCGTAGGCATGCAGCGCACGACAGCATCCTGGCCTCGATGCCCGGATGTGGCCAGGCCACTCGCCCCGCGCCGGCGACCGCTGGTCACGAGCCGCCCCCGCTCGTCACGGAAGCGCGGCGTGCGGCGCAACCACGGCGCAGATTCCACGGCATCGCCATCTTGCCGAGGAATCTGCATGCTCCATCGCCTGCTTGCGCTGCTCGCCGGTCCGCTCGCCCTGATCGGCACGTTCGCCGCCGTTGGCCTCCACGCCGCCGAAGCGGCCTCGCCGCAGCCGGAGATCTTCGCGCCCGGCACGCTCTCCGGCCCCGCGAGCGTGGACTGCCTCACCTTCGCGCCGGACGGCGCCACGGTGTATTTCGACCAGCAGGCGGGTGCGAGCGGCTTCATCATGGAAGCGCATCGCGTGGGCAGCGGCTGGTCGGCGCCGCGCATCGCGTCGTTCTCCGGGCAGTGGCTGGATCACGACCCGGCGATGGCGCCGGACGGCTCCTACCTGGTGTTCACCTCGAACCGCCCCGACACGCCCGGCGGCGCGCCGGTGCATGGCGGCCACCTGTGGCGGGTGGATCGCCGCGGCAATGGCTGGGGCACGCCGGTGCGGTTGCCCGATGCGGTGAACGACGCCCCCGCGATCTACGCGCCCAGCGTGGCCGCGAACGGCGACGTGTATTACCAGCGTCGCGACGAACCCGCGCATCGCTTCCACCTCTACCGCAGCGCCTGGCGCGACGGCCGCTACCAGCCGCCGCAGCGGCTGGCGCTGGGCGACCCGGCGGCGGAGCAGCAGGATCCCGCGATCGCGCCGGACGGATCCTTCCTCGTGTTCGATGCCGACTACGCCGGCAAGGATCAGCCCCAGCATCTCTACATCGCCTTCCGCGAGGGCGACGGCTGGGGTGCACCGGTGGATCTCGGCGACGCGGTGGATCGCTACCAGCCCTGGGGTTCGCACCTGGGCCCCGACGCACGCACGTTGTATTTCACCAGCAACGCCACCTTGCCGGTGCATTACCCGCGCTCGCCCGCGCAAGCGCAGGCCGACCTGGCGCGCATGCGCGCGTGGGACAACGGCAACAACCACATCTGGCGCCTGTCGTTGGCGCCCTGGCTGGCCGCGCATCGCGCCGGCTGATTTCGCCGCGGCCTTCGCGGTTCCCTCAGGAGCAAGCATGTCCCCACGCCATTTCGTTCTTGCCGCCATCGCCATCGCCACGTTCGCCGCCCACGCGCAGACGCGCGGCGAACTGGTCGGCCCCGGCATCATCTCCACCGGCCTGCAGGAAACCTCGGCCGCGCTGACGCCGGATGGCGACGCGCTGTATTTCATGCGCTCCGACTTCGCCGAGCGCGACGACACCATCCTCGTCTCGCACCGCGTGGACGGGCATTGGGGCGCGCCGCAGGTGGCCGCGTTCTCGGGCCAGTGGCACGACTCCGAGCCCACGCTGTCGCCGGACGGGCGGCGGCTGTACTTCGTCTCCAACCGTCCGCTGCAGGCGGGTGGCGCACCGGTGACGGCGGAGATGGGCGGCCACCATTTCGCCGGCACCAACCTCTGGTTCGTGGAACGCCAGGCCGACGGGCGATGGGGCGCACCGCAGCACGTGGACGGCGCGCTCAACGACGGCGCGATGATCTACAACCCCTCGGTGGCGGCCAACGGCGACCTCTACTTCTCCGCGCACCGGCCGGACTCCGGCGCTGCCTACCAGATCTACGTGGCGCGCCGCACCGCACAGGGCTACGCGACGCCGCAGCGGGTGGATCTCGGCGACGTGTCGCGCAACCGCATGGATCCGGCGATCGATCCGCAGCAGCGCTTCCTGGTGTACGCCGGCAACGAGGGTGACTCGCTGGGCAGCGCCGACCTCTACATCGCGTTCCGCCAGCCGGACGGCCGCTGGAGCAAGCCGCTGCACTTGCCAGGCGACATCAACAGCACGGCGCTGGAGAACGCGCCCTCGCTGGGGCCGCGCTTCGGCGAGCTGTTCGTTTCCAGCAACCGCCGCGACGAGGTGGCCTTCCCCAAGCCGCGCGACAGCGCCGCCACCCTGCAACAGCGCCTGCAGCAGCCGTTGAACGGCTCGCGCAACCTGTGGCGCTTCGACATTGCCGATGTGCTGCGCGCACACGGCATCGAGCCCTGAGCCGGAGGCTGCATGATTTCCATCCACCTGCCCTGCGTTCTGCTGGCCGCGCTTTCGCTGCCTGTCGCCGCCGCCACTGCGGCGCCTGCCACGGCGCCCGCGCTGACGCCCGCCTTCCGCGCCGGCGCGAGCTTCGGCAACGTGTTCTCGCGCACCATCGACGTGCAGGCTCCGGGCTTCGACGAGGCGGTGCGCCGGATCAGCGGAACCGCGACCTACCGCGTGACCGACGCGGCATCCACGCCGGCGCGCCTGCGCATCGACTACCGCTACGACGGCCGACCCGCCGGCAGCGGCACGGTGGCCTTGCCCGACGGCGGCGCCAGTAACTGCTACGACGGCAAGTGCGCGCCCAACACCGACGCCAGCGGGCTGGCCTACAACCCGCGGCTGTGGGGCACGCCGCCAGCCACGCTGAAACTCGGCCAGCATTGGACGGTGGCGATCGCGGCGCCGTGGGAACTCGGCCCCGCCGGGCGGCAGACGGTGACCGTGGTGGCGCTTGATCCGGCCAGCCGCACCGTGACGCTGGAACGCGAGGGCGGCGGCGAGGGCGCGTGGCTCGACGAGAAGCCGCAAGTCACGCTGACCCGCGCCGGCCACCCGTACGCCATGACGCGGCAGGCCGGCCGCACACACTGGCGCGGCTGCACCACGTTCCGCGATGGCATCGTGCTCAGCGACGAACTGGTCAGCACGCGGCCGCTGACGCTGGTTTCCCCGCAGCTCGGTCGCATCGCTGCCGCCGAGCGCCAGTACATCCTGCTCAACGCGATGCCGGTGGAGGACGCACGATGACGCACACGATCCTGGCTCGCGGCCTGCTCGCCGCCGGCCTGCTGCTTGCCGTCGCCGGGGTGCGCGCCGCCAGCGTGCCGGCCGCCACGCCGCAGCCGGTCACCTTGGGCGGCATCATCCACCCCGACAGCGACGACACGCTGGCCTTCACGCCCGACGGCAACACGGTCTTCTTCGACCGCAGCGAAGGCAGCCGCAAGACCATCATGGTTGCGCACAAGGCCGGCGGGCGCTGGTCGCCGCCCGAGGTCGCGGGCTTTTCCGGCCGCTGGTTCGACCAGGATCCGGTGATCGCGCCCGACGGCAGCTACCTGCTGTTCGATTCGGATCGGCCGCCGATGCCGGGCGGGCGGCCGCTGACGCAGGACTACTTCGTCGGCGGCAGCGCGCCGGGCTCGAACATTTGGCGGGTGGATCGCCGGGGCGACGGCTGGGGCAAGCCCGTCTGGCTGGGCCCTGTCGTCAACGACGACGCCTTCGTCGATTTCGCCGGCATCGCCGCCGACGGCAGCCTGTACTTCATCCGCTGGGACAGGCGGGCGCGGGCCATGCACACCTGGCGCGCGGCCTGGCGCGACGGCCATTACCTGCCGCCCGTGCGCGTGGGCCTGGGCGACCCGGCCGTCTCCACCCACGATCCCGCGGTGGCGCCGGATCAATCCTTCATCGTGTTCGACTACGGCACGACCAAAGGCGGCCTGGGCCGTCTGTGCATCGCCTTCCGCGAAGGCGATCACTGGGGAAAACCGATCGACCTCGGCGACACGGTGAACAAGGACATGCCGTGGGGCTCCCACGTCGCGCCGGACGGCCGCAGCATCTACTTCACCGGGCAATCCGGCATCTGGCAACTCGACCTGTGGCCTTGGCTGCGCCAGCACGCGGCGGCGACGGCCTCGATGTAGCGCCGTCCGCTAGCGCTGCACCATGTGCCCGAACCATGCCCAGCCGCGCACGTGCTCGGTGATCAGCTTGACGCTGGTGAGCATGGGCACCGCGAGCAAGGCGCCGGGGATGCCCCACAGCCAGCCCCACACCAGCAGCCAGACCAGGATCGCGATCGGCGACAGGCGCATGCGCCGGCCCAGGATCAGCGGCGTCACCAGGTTGCCCTCGAACACGGTGAGCCCGGCGAAGCACACGGCGGGCAGCAGCGCGTGGCCGATGTCGTCGAAGTGCGCCAGCCCCACCAGCAGCAGCACGCTGGTGGTGAAGATAGCGCCCACGTAGGGAATGAAGTTCGCGAACATCGCAACCGCGCCCCACAGCAGCGGATCGGGCATGCGCAGCTGCCACAGGATGCCTGCGGTGAGCGCGCCCAGGGTGAAGTTGATCAGCAGGGTGGTGAGGATGTAGCGCGACACCTCGTGCTGGATGCCGCGCACCACCGACACCGCCTGGCGCTTGTAGCGGAAGTCCGGCCCGATCTCCACCAGCCGGCGCAGCAGCAGGTCGCCGTAGACCAGGAAGAAGAACACCAGCAGCACCACGGTGAGCACCGCCGCCAGCACCTTCGGCGCCGCCGACACCACGTCCCACGCGCTCACCGCCACGTCGGCCGGTTGCGGCCGCGCATAGGTCGGGCGGCCGTTGACCAGGGTCTGGGTGGCGCGGTTGGCCGCTTCCAGCGGCTGGGTGATGTGTTCGAGCTTGGGCACGAAGCGGCGGATCGTGGCCGGCGCCTCGTGGATCCAGCTCAGCGCCGGCGGCGCGAGCAGGCCGATGCCGGTGCCGATGCCGCCGATCAGCGCCAGCATCAGCACGCTGGCGCCCAGCCAGCGCGGCACGCCCCAGCGGGCGGCGCTGGCGACGACCGGGTTCAGCGCCAGGCCGATGAAGGCCGCCAGCACCAGCGGGATCAGCAGCGCCTTGCACAGCGTCACCGTGTACAGCAGCGCCAGCAGCAGCAGCGCATTGAGCAGCACGCGGATGGCGCGCAGGTGGCGGCGCATGCCGCGCACGTTGCGCCGCTCGAAGCGGTCGTGCGCATGCGCCGCCGCGACCTCGCCCGTGGCGCCGGCATCGGGCATGTTCATGCGGAAGCGTCGTCCGCCGCATTGGCGCCCAGTTCGGCGAACAGGCGCACGCCTTGCGCCACCATGCCGGCCAGGCCGCTGCGCAGCAGCGCATCCAGCCCCGGCACGCGCAACGGCGATGCATCGACGCTGCCCAGCACGAAACCGGCGCCGCCCGCCGCGCCCAGCATCAGCAGCGGATGCCGCTGCCCGCGCGCCAGCAGCGCCGACGCCGGCGCAGCCAGTTCCGCGCGCTGCGCCGCCACCCGCGCCTGCGCGGCGCGTACTTTGTCGATCTGCCTGGGCAGGCTCATGGCGCGTCCCCGTCTGTGCCGTCGCGCTTCGCGCGCTGCAGCGTCTCGCGCATCATCGCACTCCATTCGTGGCGTGTGGCGGGCAGGCTCATCCAGTGCATGCAGCGGCGGAACAGCGCGATGGAGCCCGCCAGCAGCAAGGCTTGCAGCAAGGCCAGCGCCAGCAGCGCCCAGATCCACGAGTGGAACCACGACGCCAGCAGCGCGCCGACCAGCCCGAGCAGGGTCAGGCCCAGCGCCACGCCGGCCACGGTGGCGACTAGCGCGGACGCGAGCAGCCACGACACCGCGCTGCGCGCCAGCCCCAATTCGGCGGCCAGCAGGTGCAGTTGCGCGCCGAACAGGCGCCGCACCGCGCTGGCGAGCCGGTTCAGCTCGTCCAGCAGAGACGAGGACGGCGCCGGGTTCTCCGGCGCCGCCGCGCGATCCTGGTCGCGCGCCGATTCCTCCTGCATGCGCGGTCAGCGCCGCAGCAGGCGGCCGAGCAGCCAGCCCGCGCCCAGCGCGATGGCGATCGACTGCACCGGCTTCTCGCGCACGTAGTCGCGCACCTGCCCCAGCCATTCGTCGGCGCGATCCATGGTGGCGTCGTAGGCGGCGCGGCCGCGCTCGCTGGCGTCGTCGAAGGCATCGCTGGCGTGGTGCGCGCCGGCGGCCAGCTTGTCGGTGGTGCGGTGCAGGCTGGCCTCGACGTGGTCGGCGGCGCGGCCCACGGCCTCCTTGGTGCCTTCCACCGCGTTGGAGGTGGCCTGCTTGATGCGCTCGGCGCTCTCGTCGATGCGGCTGCCGTTGCCGGTGGTGGCGGGATGCTTGCTCATGCTGCCTCCTTGGAGTTCGTGCTGGGGTTGGGTCGATTCACTTCGCGCGACGCAGGAACGAAACGATCGCCAGGATCAGGAATGCGACGAACAGGATCTTCGCTACCAGCGCCGCCGCGCCGCCGATGAAGCCACCGAAGCCCAGCGCTGCGGCCACGATGGCGACGATCAGGAAAACCAGCGCGTAGTGAAGCATGACCTTGCCCTCTTGAACGAATGCCGACCACGGTCGCCATTCATCCACAACGGCCGCCATTCCAGCGTGAAGGCGCTTGCTGCCTTGCCGCGCGTTGTCACATGGCGCGTATGGCGTATGTGCCCGTCAACTCGGCCTCCGCAAGCACATGGCCGCGCATCGCCTCGCGCAATTCAGCCAGCGTGAAGCCCTTGTGCAGTTCCAGTTTCGCCGCGTCCAGCGCATGGATGCGGAAGCGGTAGTGGTGCACGATGCTGTCGTTCCACGGCGGGCACGGGCCGTCGTAGCCGAGGTAGTCGCCGCCCATCTCGGCGTCGCCCGCAAACCAGCCGGTGTAGTCGTTCAGGCCCTGCACGCTGCCCGGCGGGCCGATGGGATCGCGCTTGCCGCGCGGCGTGATGCCGTCGCAGCACGAGCCCTCGGCCAGTTCGCCGCACTCCTCGGGGATGTTGGCCATCAGCCAGTGCACGAATTCCACCCGCGGCAGGTCGGCGGGCACCACGCGGCCCTGCTTGTTCACGCCGTCGCCGCGGCTGGGCACGTCGGCGTCGATGCAGGTGAGCACGAAGGAACGCGTGCCCTCCGGCGCGTCGCGCCATGCCAGGTGCGGATTGCGGTTGTCCGACAGCGCCACCGGCGTGCCGGGTTTGCCGAAGGCGTTGGCGGCGGGGATGGGCTGGTTGTCGCTGAAGTTGTCGCTGCGCAGTTGCATGGGGAACTCCGGAACAAGGGATACGCGGAAGCATGCCGCATGGGATGCGGCAGCGCACCCGCTAGTCGCGGCCGTCGTAGGTCACCCGGTACACCGCGCCGGCCAGGTCGTCGCTCACCAGCACGCTGCCGTCGGGCAGGGGCTGCACGTCCACCGGGCGGCCCCAGGCTTTTTCGTCCTGCTCGAAGCCGGTGATGAAGGGCTGGTACGCGGCCACCTTGTCGCCGGCCAGCCGCACCATCATCACGCGGTAGCCGGATTTCTTCGTGCGATTCCACGAGCCGTGTTCGGCCACCAGGATCGCGCCGCGGTAGCTGGCAGGGAACATGCGGCCCCCGTAGAAACGCATGCCCAGCGAGGCCACGTGCGCGCCCAGCTTCAGCACAGGCGGCGTGTAGTCCTTGCAGGAATGGCCCTTGCCGAACTCGGGGTCGAGGATGTCGCCCTCGTGGCAGTAGGGATAGCCGAAATGCTCGCCCACGCGCGAGAGGCGGTTCAACTCGTCGCTGGGCACGTCGTCGCCCAGCAGGTCGCGGCCGTTGTCGGTGAACCACAGCTGGTGCGAGCCGGGGCGCCAGTCGAAGCCCACGGTGTTGCGGATGCCGTAGGCCACGTCCTGCATGTCGCTGCCGTCGGCGTTCATGCGGGTGAGCTTGGCGTAGGCCTTGCCCTTGTCGCAGATGTTGCACGGCGCGCCGATCGGCACGTAGAGCTTGCCGTCCGGGCCGAAGGCGATGAAGCGCCAGCCGTGGTGCGTCTCGCTCGGCAGCTTGTCGGTGACGAGCTCTGGCTTGGGCGGATCGTCGAGGTGATCCTCGATGTCGCGCAGCACATAGATGCGGCTCACCGCCGAGACGTAGAGGTCGCCGTGGCGGAAGGCCACGCCCACCGGCATCTCCAGCCCGCTGGCGAGCACGCGCACCTTGTCGGCATGGCCGTCGTGCTTCGTGTCGGTGAGCGCGTAGACCTTGCCCGCGCCCATCGAGCCCACGAACACCGTGCCCTTCGCGCCCAGTGCGATCTCGCGCGCGTTCGGCACCTGGTCGGAATACACGGCGATGTGGAAGCCCTTGGGCAGCGTGAGCTTGTCCAGTTGCACCGCGGCGGATGCGGGCGCGGCGAGCAGCATCAGCGGAACCAGCAGCGACAGGAACGGCGGCAGGCGCATGGCACGACTCCGGATCGGCGGAAACCCAAGCCTATACCCATGCCGTGCCGTGCGGCGGCCCTGCTAAGGTGCGCGCTCCGACGGAGGACGCATGAGCGAACTGCAAGACCTCACCACCCTGGTGCGCGCCGCCACGCCGCTGCTGGTGATCGAGACGGTGGACGAACAGCGCGTGATCGAGTGCTTCCGCCACGTGATCGCGCAGGCGCTGCGCCCGCTGTGGCGCTGGACGCTGACCGACGGCCTGCAGCGCCTGGACTTCGCGCGGCGCGATGCGCCGTCGTCCGCCGACGTCACCAGCACGCTGGAGGCGATCCGCGCCGAGGCCGAGCGCGGCATCTACCTGCTGTTCGACTTCCACGGCCTGCTCGGCTACGCGATGAGCCAGCGCATGCTGCGCGAGATCGTGCAGCGGCAACGCAGCGCCGCGCACACCCTCGTGCTGGTGGGCGCGAAGGTGGAGCTGCCGGAAGAGCTTGAGGCGCTGGCGCTGCGCGTGCCGCTGGCGCTGCCCGATCTCAAGGCGCTGGCCGCGATCATGCGCGGCGAGGCGCTGGCGTGGCAGCGCGAGCACGGCCGCCGGCTGGAGGTGGACAACGACGCCGCGCGCACCATCGTGCGCAACCTGCTCGGCCTGTCCGCGCCCGACGCGCGGCGCATCGTGCGCAAGCTGATCTACAACGACGGCGCGCTGGGGCCGCAGGATCTGCCCGAGCTGATGCAGTCCAAGTTCGAATTGCTGAACCGTTCGGGCCTGCTGCATTACGAGTACGCCACCGCCAGCTTCGCCGACATCGCCGGCGTGTCGCGCGTGCGCGAATGGGTGCAGCGGCGGCGCGCGGTGTTCCTCGCCGCCGAGCCCGACCCGGTGCTCGATCCGCCCAAGGGCGTGCTGCTGCTCGGCGTGCAGGGCTGCGGCAAGAGCCTCGCCGCCAAGGCCATCGCCGGCGGTTTCGGCGTGCCGCTGGTGCGGCTGGATTTCGGCGCGCTGTACGACAAGTACCAGGGCGAGACGGAGAAGAACCTGCGCGAGGCGCTGGCCAGCGCTGAACTGCTGTCGCCCTGCGTGCTGTGGATCGACGAGATCGAGAAGGGCCTGGCCAGCGGCGGCGAGGACGGCGGCGTGTCGCGCCGCGTGCTCGGCTACCTGCTGACCTGGATGGCCGAACGCAAGTCCAAGGTGTTCGTGGTGGCCACCGCCAACGCGGTGCACGAGCTGCCCGCCGAGCTGCTGCGCAAGGGCCGCTTCGACGAGATCTTCTTCGTCGACTTGCCGCGCGCTGAAGTGCGCGAGGCCATCTTCGCCATGCACCTCAAGCGCCGCCAGCTCGATGCCGCGGCGTTCGACCTGCCCGCGCTCGCCGAAGCCAGCGAAGGCTTCTCCGGCGCCGAGATCGAGCAGGCCATCGTCAGCGCGCTGTACGACGTCGCCGGCCGCGGTGCGCTGGATCAGGCCGCGCTGCGCGCCGCACTGGCGCAGACCCGCCCGCTGTCGGTGCTGATGCGCGAGCAGGTGGACGCGCTGCGCGCGTGGGCGCAGGGGCGTTGCGTGGCGGCGGACTGATGGAAGCCGACGACCTCAAGCGCCTGGTGACGATGCGCATGCCGTTCGGCAAGTACCAGGGCCACCTGCTCGCCGACCTGCCCGGCGCCTATCTCGCGTGGTTCGCGCGCAAGGGCTTCCCGCCCGGCGAACTCGGCCGCCTGCTCGCGCTGATGCTGGAGATCGACCACAACGGCCTGAAGCGCCTGCTCGATCCCTTGCGGCAGCGTTGAGCGGCGCCCGTCAGCGCGGCCAGCGCGCCGGCCCCCAGTAGCCGATGCGGCGGCGGATCTTCAGCTTGCGCCACAGGTTGCCCGGCTTGGCGCGGCGGTTCCTGCCGCCGCGGGCGACGAAGGTGTCGATGGCGTCCAGCACGCGCTCGCTGGAGCGGCCGTCGCGGTAGGGGTGGATGGCGTCGGCGTAGGCGCGGATCGCCTGCATCAGCTCGGTCGGCCGGCTCAGCGCGCGTTCGATCGCGGGCTCGAAATCCCTGGCGTCGTGGATGTCGATCAGCTGCGGGCCAGGGCGGCGGTTGTCGAAGGTCACCACCGGCTTGCCGGTGAGCAGGAACTCGTTGAGCGCGGAGCTGGTGTCCGAGCACATCATGTCCACCTGGCCGAACAGTTCCAGGATGTTGTCGTTCTCGGCGAAGGTGAGGTGCTCGTTCTGCAGCGCCTTGAACTTGGCCACCGTCTCCGGGTTCATCTTCGGATGGAAGCTCACGATCCAGCGCCAGCGACCGTCGCGCGACAGCCGCTTCACTTCCTCGTACAGCGTCTCCGCAGCGCTCCACGAGGGCGAGAAGGTGGAGTGGTAGAGGATCACCGGCGGGGTGCGCACCGGCGGAACGGCGCCGCCGAGATCGCGCATGAAGGGGTCGATCTTGGGGAAGCCGGTCTCGATCACGCTGAAGTGGCCGAGCTGGTCGGCCAGTGCCTGGAACTGCGCGGTGTCGCGCGGCCCGGTGGTGCAGTACAGGTCGAAGAAGCCGCGCACGTAGATGTGGCGCGGCTTGCCCGCGTCGAAGCCGTGGAAGGTTTCCACCTTCACGCCCGGGAAGAAGTGCGGCACCGCGTTGGACGAGGTGATCACCGCCAGTGGCTTCCATGCGCGCACTTCGGCCACCGTCAGCAGGCGCTCGTCGGCGTGCAGGTCTTCCGCGCCGGGGCCGTCGAAGAACCACGCCGCCTCGTCGCCGCGCGCGCGGATCGCCGCCTGGATCGGGCGCAGGATGGCCAGCGCGTAGCGTTCGGAGCCGTAGAGGAGGTAGTGCTTGGGCATGGGTGTGGGTGATCGGGACAGGTGGATAGCTTAGCTTTTCTCCCTCTCCCCTTCGGGGAGAGGGTCGGGGTGAGGGGCGGTTCTTGCGACGTCTTGCATCGGAGCGAAGCGCACTTCGACAGGGGGCGAGGCCAGTCTTGGCCCCTCACCTCAATCCTCTCCCCGGAGGGGAGAGGAGGTGAACGTGCCGAGCGGGCTCGCAGCCTTTGACCTTGGCGGTCGCGTGGAACATCAACGTTCGATGTAGTGCTTTTCCAATGCGTCGGCCGCTTCCGCGACCGACGCGGGGTTGTTCGCCATCTCGTAGTAGCGCATACGCTTGTACAGCGCGTAGCTGGCCGCGGTCTGCGCGATCAGGAAACCGCGCCAGCCGTCGAGGCAGGCCAGCCGGAACACGTAGTCCTTGAGGAAGGCCAGCAGGTACACGAACGGTGCCTGCCACATGCGCACCGGCTTGCGCTTGTCCAGCCAGTCGCGGCACTTCAGTTCCGAGTAGCGCAGCACCTTGAGCTGCTTGTGCACCAGGGTGGGGTTGTTGGCGTGCTCGAACGGCGCCCTGAACAGCGGCGCACGGCCGTCGAAGCGTAGCGATTCGTGCACGCGCGCATCCGTCCAGCGCGCGCGGCCGCGATGGTAGACGCGCGCCAGCTTCTCGCCCACGCTGGGGCGGTACCAGCGCAGCGGCCGGCCCATGTAGATGGTGCGGCGGCGCAGGGTCGCACCGGCCGCGTCGCCGGCCATCAAGGCGGGCAGCTCACGTTGCAGTTCGGCGGCGAGCTCGGGCGACAGCCATTCGTCGGCATCCAGCACCAGGATCCAGTCGTGGCTGCATTGCGTGGTGGCGAAGTTGCGCTGCGGGCCGAAACCCAGCCAGTCCTGATGCACCACCCGCGCGCCGTGCGCCTGCGCGATGGCTACGGTGTCGTCGTCGCTGCCGGAATCCACCACCAGCTTCTCCGCCGCGAACGGCACGCTGTCCAGGCAGCGCGCGATCACTGCGGCCTCGTTGCGGGCGATGACGGCAAGGGTGAGCGACAGGGTGGGCATGGCGGCGGATTCTAGCCGAAGCGGCAACCCCGGCCGCCGCGTTCCGCGCTGGTGCAAGCCGGGGCGCGGTTTTGTTCGGCTATCATGCAACACGGCAATACAGGGGGAGACGGGTGGCAACCTCAGTTCACGAAAAGGTGGCGCAAGCGCCCGCGCGGGCCGTTGCCGGCGTGCGTTTCGCCGTGGTCGTGACGAGCTACAACTACCGCGACTACGTGGTCGAGGCGGTGGAAAGCGCACTGGCGCAAAGCCGTCGTCCGGCGCAGGTGATCGTGGTGGACGACGGCTCCACCGACGGTTCGGGCGCCTTGCTGCGCGAGCGTTACGCCGCCGATCCGCGCGTCGACCTCGTGTGCACGGACAATGGCGGGCAGTTGGCGGCTTTCCAGGTCGGCGTCGCGCGGGTGGACGCGGACGTCGTCTGCTTCATGGATTCCGACGACCGTTGGAAGCCGGATTACCTCGAACGCATCGGGGCGTTCTACGACGCGCGCCCCGAAGTCGATTTCGTGTTCACCGACATGCGCACGTTCGGCCAGCGCGACGACACGATCCGCTTCCACGAACGCGAGGTGGATCTCGGCTACACCGCCATCAGCACGTATGCGCTGAACGTCTGGTACGGCGTGCCGACCTCGGCGATCTCGATGCGCGCGGACTGGGCGCGGAAGACGGTGGATCTGCCCGATTCCTTCCGTGCCGTCTGGCGCACCTCGCCGGACAACTGCCTCGTCTACGGCGCCAGCGTGCTGGGCGCGCACAAGTACTACCTGCCGACCGGCAGCGTGGACTACCGCATCCACGGCAACAACGCCTGGTCTTCCAACCGCAGCGCGCGGCAGGCGTACAAGAACCTGCTGCACACCCGCGCGCTGATCGCCCATTACGCCGCGGTCGCCGGCATCGACGACGCCAGCTGCAGCATCGAGATGTGCAAGCTGGAATACCGCACCAAGCCGAATCCGCCCTGGTCGGAAACCTGGCGTTACGTGCGCCTGGTGATGGTGCGCCGGGTGTGGCCGCCGTGGCGCAAGTGGGAGCGCGCGCTCAGCGTGCTCGCGCGTGGCTGGAGATCGCGCCGTGCGTGACCATTCGGCCGTACACCACGACAAGCGCCGCATGCGCATCAGCGTGGTGGTGCTCACCTACAACTGGCCGCAGGCGCTGGAACTGGTGCTGCGGGCGCTGGCGAACCAGACCGAGCTGCCGTTCGAGGTGATCGTCACCGACGACGGCTCGCGGCAGGACACGCGCGAGCTGCTCGAACGCATGGCGGCGGATTACCCGGTGCGGCTGGCGCACGTGTGGCAGCCCGACGACGGCGCTCGCATGAGCCGTGCGCGCAACCGCGCGATCGCGGCGGCGCAGGGCGATTACCTGATCCTGCTCGACGGCGACATGGTGGCCGGGCGGCATTTCGTGGCGGATCACCGCCGCTTCGCGCGGCGCGGCTGCTTCGCGCAGGGTTCGCGCGTGCTCACCGATGCGGAGGCGACCCGGCGGATGCTCGAACACGGGGCGAAACCGCCGGGCTTTTTCAACCGCGGCATCGAACGGCGGCGGCACACCTTGCGCCTGCCCTGGCTGGCGTGCCTGTATGCGCGCCCGGGCACCAAGCGGCGCGGCATCAAGAGCTGCAACATGGCGTTCTGGCGGGACGACCTGCTGCGCCTGAACGGATTCAACGAAACCATGACCGGTTGGGGACGCGAAGACACCGAACTGGCCCTGCGCGCGTTCCATGCGGGCCTGTTGCGGCGCGACCTGCGTTTCAGTGCGCTGGCCACGCACCTGTACCACCGTACGCGCAAGCACGTGGTGGGCAATCCCAACGACCGTGTGGTGGAGGACACCCGCGCGCGCCGGCTGGTGCGCTGCGAACTGGGCGTCGATGGGCACCTGGCCGACTTCGCGACGCCGCCGGCCGACTTGCGCGGGGCGCCGCGCACCGCGCCGGTTTCGGCATCGGGTGTGTCCGGGGATTGCCTTTACGTGCCGTGAACGATCGTGCGCCACCGCACTCGATATGGACGGTTGAGCGGGGGATCGTGGGCGGCGATTCAAGGTGGCTTCGGTAAACTGCGCATCCCCGAACATCTTCGCTGGATGTTTCCCCCATGCTCCTCCAGCCGAAGTTCCTGACCAGGATGGCCCGAACCGGATGAACTCCATCTTCCCCCGCATGCGCGCGACGCTGCTCGTTGCCGGGCGGTGGTGCGCCGTGGCCAGCCTGTTCGTGGTGCCGTTGAACAAGCCCGCGACCAACGTGGCGGTGGTGCTGAGCGTGCTGTTCTCGCTGCTGGGCAGCGATGCGCGCGAACGCTGGGTTGCCGCGTCGCGCAGCCCGATCGCGCGCGGCGCTTTGCTGTGGTGGGCCATGCTCATGCTGGCCTGGTTCCATGCCTGGTTCGCGACGGGCGTGCGGCCGGTCGCCGGCACCGTGATCTGGGCATGCTGGTACCCCCTGGTGTTCGCCTCGCTGCTGCCGACGTCGCAGTGGCGGCGCCGCGCGTTGCTGGCGCTGGCGGTTTCGGTGAGCCTGGTGATGCTGGCTTCCTACGGCATGGATCTCGGCCTGATCCCGCAGCGCGCCGTGGTGCACGATACGCCGGCGATGCGCAACACCGTGTTCAAGGAATACACGCAACAGGGCCTGTCCACGCTGATCCTGGGCGCGATGGCGCTGTCGGCCGCCCTCGTCGCGTCGGGCCGGAAGCGCCGCATCGCATTGGCTGCGCTTGCGGTGCTGGCGCTGGCGAACGTGCTGCTGGTGATCGAAAGCCGCACCGCGTACCTGGTGCTGGTTCCGCTGGCGCTGTACTGGGTCTGGCGCTGGGCCCGCCGCGAACGCCGGGGTCTGCTGGCGCTGGGCGCGCTTGTCATTGCCGTCCCCGCGATTGCCTGGTGCACGCCGATCATCCATCAGCGGCTGCTGCATTCGATGGAGGACGGCGTCCATGCCTACGTCAGCGAGCGCGAGCCCACCTCGGTCGGCATCCGTCTCGAACTGTGGCGCCGCACGATTCCCATCGTCGAATCGGCGCCGCTGTTCGGCCATGGCTACCGGCAATGGGAGCCGCTGTACCGGCAATCCATCCTGGGGCTGCCGGACTTCGACCGCTTCATGATGGGCCATCCGCATCAGGAGATGTTGTGGATCCTGTCGGAACAGGGGCTGGCGGGCCTGCTCGTGTGGCTGGGCCTGCTGGTTGCGCTGGCACGCTACATCGCGCGGCTGGATGCGCCAGAGCGCGGCATCTACGCCAGCGCGCTGCTGATCTATTTCGTGGCGGGCCTCGGCAACTGCCTTTGGGTAGACTTCTCGCATCGGCACCTGTTCATCCTGCTGCTGGCCTGCATTCCGCCAGTGGCCGGACGCCTGCCGGCCGGCCGCTCTGCGCATGGATGAGGCACACATGGATCAGCACGTCCTGGAACAGGTGACCGTGGTCTGCGTGACGCACCAGAGCCGTGCGCTGCTCGACGCGATGGCGCAGACCCTGCGGCCGTTGCCCAGGGTGATCGTGGTCGACAACGCCAGCAGCGACGGTACGGCAGCGGCGTTGCGCCAGCGGATTCCGCACGCGACCGTGCTCGAACGCGCGAGCAATGGCGGCTTCGGCAGCGCCAACAACGAGGCGATGGCGCAGGTTCGCACGCCCTACGCGCTGCTGCTCAACCCCGATTGCGAGGTGCGGCCGGGCGACTTGCGCACCCTGCTCGCCACGCTGCAGCGCTACCCCGCCGCCGCCATGGTGGCGCCGCAGAGCGTGGATGCCGAACGCAGGCCGCAGAAGAGCTATCGCCAGGCGTTCTACGAAAAATTGCCGAAGGCGCCGTACCGCGTGCCGGACGCCACCTGCAGCACATCGTGGTTGCGCGGCTGCTGCCTGCTGGTGCGCACGGAGGTTTTCGCGGCCCTGGGCGGCTTCGACCCGGGATTCTTCCTGTACTACGAAGACGACGACTTGTGCCTGCGCGCGCGCGCCGCCGGTTACGAATGCCTGCTCGAGCCGGCTGCGGTGGTGCTGCATGCGGGGGGGCAATCCACGGCGTCTGGCCTGCAGATGCGCTTCCGCAAGCACTTCCACTACGCGCGGTCGCGCCATCTCGTGATCCGCCGCTACCAGGGCAAGTGGGCGGCCAGGCGCTACCTCGGCAAGACCATGCTGTGCGCCGTGCCGGCGGCGTTGATCTACCTGCTGCTGCTGCAGGGCAAGCTTGCGGTCAGGTGGCTGGCGTGGGGCGCCTCGGCGCTGGCATCGACGCTTTCGCCGCCTCCGGAGCGGCCCTCGTTCGAGCCAGGACACCGTTACGGCGGTTACGGGGCGGTCTGCCCCGCGTCCGGGTCGCCATCCGGCGACTGATCCACCTGCGCGCCCGGCAGGCAGCCGGGCACCAGCGCATCGGCCTTGAACATCCACCAGTCGCGCTGGTTGGCGTGGCCGAGGGAAATCGCCTTCGTGCGATCCACGCAGTCGCCCATCGCCGGCTGCTGCACGAACAGCCAGCGCGTGGCCGGCGCCTGCGCCTGCCACTGCACGGCATGCGCGAACTGGAGATGCCACGGCTGCTTGAAGCCGAAGTCGGCGGCGGGACGATCGAGCATCAGCAGATCCTGTTCGACCCACGCCACTAGGCCGACTTCGTCATGCGGGCCGAGATGGTCGCGCACTTCGGCCATCAGCGCGGATGCGGAACTGGAAGGATTGAGCAGCGGCACCGCCCGGTATCCCCACGCCAGCCACAGCGCGGCCATGCCGCCGCACACCGCCCACACGGCGCGGCGCACGCGCAGCGTGGCGACCAGGGCCAGCTGCACCACGCCCAGCGCCACGCACATCCACCACAGCGCGGCGCCGCCGTCGGCGAGGCCGCGCTGCGCGGCGAACTGCGCCACCCTGGACGAGTGCGCCAGCAGCGCGTAGTCGCCCAGCGCCAGCATCGCCGCGCCGAGCACGGCGACGAAGGCGAGGCCGGCCACGCGCAGCCAGCGCTTCGGCAGCAGTTCGTCCACGAACGGCGCACAGGCCAGCGCCAGCATCGGCAGCGCGGGCAGGATGTACACATCGCGCTTGCCCGCCGAGGCGCTGAAGAACAGCAGCACCAGTAGCACCCAGCCCAGCGGTAGCAGCACGCGCGCCTCGCCCTGCTGCAGCGCCCGCCGCCAGCGCGGCAGGCAGCCGGGGTAAAGCAGGGATAGCGGCAGCCAGCTGAACAGGAAGATCGGCACGTAGTACCACCACGGATGGATGTGGTGCCACGCGTGCGCGTAGCGCTTCGCGGTCTGGTGGAACAGGATGTCGTCGACGTAGGCCGGGTAGGCGGGATCGCCGGCACGCGCGTGCGCGGCGAGCAGCATCGGCAGCAGCCACAGCGCAATCGCCGCCAGCGCGGCCACCAGGCCCAGCAGCCAGCGCCACCACGCACCGCGGCCGGGCCGCGCCACGCCGTTCCAGCCGCGCCGCGCGGCCCAGGCGTACGGCACCAGCATCAGCAGCGCCAGGAAGCCCACGCCCTTGGTGATCACGCCCAGCCCCGCGCAGAAGCAGCCGAACCAGTACATCGGCCAGTTCGCCGGCCTGCCGCCGTCGGGCGGCGCCAGCAGGTGGCGCAGCAGGCCCCAGTTCGCCGCGGTGATGAAGAACACCACCAGCGGATCGATCTGCGCCCGCTGACTCTGGTAGACGAACTGGAACGCCAGCAGCAGCCCGCCCGCCGCGTACAGGCCGGTGCGGCGGTTCCACAGCCGGCGGCTGAGGTCGTAGACCAGCAGCAGCGTGCCCAGCCCCGCCAGCAGCGAAGGCAGCATGAAGGCCAGGCGCCACCAGCGCACCAGCTCGAAGCTGGCCGCCTCCAGCCACATCAGCATCGGCGGCTTGTCCGCGTACAGCTCGCTGCCGCGGTGCGGGAACAGCCAGTCGCCGCTCTCCACCATCTGCTTCGCAGCCAGCGTGAAGCGCGGCTCGTCCGAGGGCCAGGGGTCGCGCAGGCCGATACCGGCACCGAGTATCACCAGCGCGATGAGCAGCAGCAGCCAGAAGCGGCGGCGTTCCTGCGAGGTGGCCTGGGAGAAAGCGGACATGAAACCTTGCCTGCGCGAAAAATGGCCGTCATTCCTGCGCAAGCAGGAATCCGGCGACTTCAACCTACGGGAGCCAGGGCGTTGGATCCCGGCCTGCGCCAGGATGACAGGCAAGGCCATGGCGACCCCGCCGCGTCATTCAGCGCTTTTCGAGCACCGCATAGTACATGCCGTCGAGATCGCCATCGCCGGGCAGGATCTGCCAGCCCGCGGTGGCGGCCTGCCCCGCAGGCAGCGTGAACGGCACGGCGTGCGCGTCGGCATGGGCGTCGAGGAAGGGCCCCACCACCGCCTCGTTCTCCGCGCGCAGCAACGAGCAGGTGATGTAGAGCAGCCGCCCGCCCGGCGCCAGCAACGGCCACAGCGCGGCGAGGATGCGCCGCTGTTGCGCGGCCAGCGCGGGAATGTCGTCGGCGCGCCGGTGCAGGCGCACGTCCGGGCGGCGGCGCAGCACGCCAGTGGCGGAACAGGGTGCGTCGACCAGGATGCGGTCGAAGGGCTTGCCGTCCCACCATGCGGAGGGATCGCCGGCGTCGCCCACGACCAGATTGGCTTGAAGATGCAGGCGGTCGAGGTTTTCGCGGATGCGTTCGGCGCGCATGGGCTCGAATTCCAGCGCGGTGAGCGCGACGTCCGCGCGTTCCAGCAGGTGGCAGGCCTTGCCGCCGGGAGCGGCGCAGGCGTCGAGCACGCGCTGGTCGTCGCGTACCTCGGCAAGATCGGCGGCGACCTGCGCCGCGCCGTCCTGTACCGCGAACAGGCCGTCGGCGAAGCCGGGCAGGCGGGTCACGTCGGTGCTGTGTGGCAGCACGATGGCGTCGGCCAGCCATGGATGCGGTTCGGCCGTCTGGCCGTCCAGACGCAGGCGCTCGGCCAAGGCGTTGCGATCCGTGCGGCGGCGGTTCGCGCGCAGCATCAGCGGCGGTTCGCGGTTGTCCGCCGCCATGACCGCGTCGGCCTGCGCGGGCCAGTCGCGCGCGATGGCGTCGGCCAGCCAGCGCGGGTGGGCGTGGCGGGTTTCCGGCTTCGCGTCGAGCGCGGCGAGGTGCGCGGCGCGTTCGCGCTGCCAGCGGCGCAGCACCGCGTTCACCAGGCCCGCAAGCTGGGGCCGCTTCAGTGCGCGCACCGCCTCCACCGTAGCCGCCACCGCGGCGTAGTCGGCCAGTTCCAGCACTTCCAGCTGCACCAGGCCCAGCACCAGCAGCGCGTGCACCGCGGGCTCCTTCCTGCGCAGCGGGCGCTCCAGCAGGCGATCCAGCGCGGCGTCGAAGCGCGGCCACCAGCGCGCGCCATCGCTGACCAGCGCCATCAGCAGGGCGCGGTCGCGCGGGTCGGGGAGTTTCCGCGCGTGGCGATCCATCGCTTCGCGCAGCGAGGCGCCGTGCAGGGTGATGTCGGCGAGGGATTGCGCGGCCAGCGCGCGGGTGTCGGTCATGGCGCCCGCGCGGAACGCAGTTCGGGTCGCGCGTTGAGGTAGTCCGCCGCGCTGATGCGCCGGCCGCCCGCGCGCTGCAGCGCGGTGATGCGCAGCGCGCCTTCGTCGCAGGCGACGACGATACCTTCGCGGCCGGCTTCGATCACGGTGCCCGTGACGGCTGCGGCCGGAAGCTCGATGGCGCGCGCGGCCCAGACGCGCAGCCGCTCGCCGGCGATTTCCGCGTCGCTGCCGGGCCACGGGTCGAAGGCGCGCACCTGGCGTTCCAGTTCGATCGCGGGGCGGGCGAAGTCCAGCGCCGATTCGGCCTTGTCCAGCTTGCGCGCGTAGACGATGCCGTCGACGGCTTGCGGCATGGCGACCAACGTCTCGCCGGCCAGCACGCGGCGCAGCCCTTCGGCCAGGGCCTCGGCGCCCAGCGCGGCCAGACGGTCGTGCAGTGAGCCGCCGGTGTCGTCGCGGGTGATGGGCGTGCGCCTTTCCAGCAGTACCGGGCCGGTGTCCAGGCCGGCCTCCATCTGCATCAGGCCCACGCCGGTCTCGGCGTCGCCGGCGAGGATGGCGCGCTGGATCGGCGCCGCGCCGCGCCAGCGCGGCAGCAGGCTGGCGTGCACGTTCCAGCAGCCCAGGCGCGGGATGGCCAGCACCTTGCGCGGCAGGATCAGGCCGTAGGCCACCACCACCATCAGGTCGGGTCGATACGAGGCCAGCGTGGCCTGCGCCTCGGCGCCTTTCAGCGATTCGGGCTGCTCGACCGCGATGCCGGCGGCCAACGCGGCCTGCTTCACCGGGCTGGGCGCGAGCTTGCGGCCGCGGCCGGCGGGGCGGTCGGGCTGGGTGTAGGCGGCCACCACCTCGGCGCCGCTGGCGCGGCAGGCTTCGAGGCAGGGGACGGAGAATTCCGGGGTGCCGGCGAAGACGACCCGCAAGGGCCGGGCGCTCAAGTGCCGGCCGCCTGCTTGCGCTGCTTTTCCAGGCGCTTGAGCAGCAGCGAGCGCTTCAGCGGCGAGAGGTAGTCCACGAACACCTTGCCGGCGAGGTGATCCAGCTCGTGCTGCACGGCCACGGCCAGCGGGCCTTCGGCCTCGTAGACGAACGCCTTGCCGTCGGTGTCCTGCGCCTTCACCTTCACCTTCAGCGCGCGGGTGACGTCGGCGTAGACGCCGGGGAAGGACAGGCAGCCCTCCTGGTACACCTGGGCACCGTCCTTCTCCACGATCTCGGCGTTGATCAGCACCAGCGGCTGGTTGCGCTCGTCGCTCATGTCGATCACCAGCACCTGCTGGTGCACGTTGACCTGGGTGGCGGCCAGACCCACGCCGTTGGCGGCGTACATGGTCTCGAACATGTCGGCGACGAGCTGTTTCAGCCCGGCGTCGAACACGGTGACCGGCGCGGCCTTGGTGCGCAGGCGGGGATCGGGGAATTCGAGGATGGCAAGCGTGGACATGGGCGTATTGTAATACGCTGCCTGCCGCGGCGATGGCCGCCGATTCTGCGAACCGCTGCCGATTGCACGGCTTAATGCTTCGGTTACACTCGCCACAATTGCTGGGGAGAGGGGATCCCGCCCATGTTCAAGAAAGCCTTCACGGTGCTGGCTGGCACCATGGTCGCGGCAGCAGTGTGCGCCGCCGGCGCTTCGCAACTGCGCAGCACCCATCCCGACAATTACACCGTGCGCCGCGGCGACACGCTGTGGGGCATCTCGGCGAAGTTCCTGGTCAAGCCGTGGCTGTGGCCGGAGATCTGGCAGGCCAACCCGCAGGTGAAGAACCCGCACCTGATCTACCCGGGCGACGTGCTCAACCTGTCCTTCATCAACGGCGGCCCGGCGGTGAAGCTGGAGCCAAGCGCGCAGCGCGAAGGCAGTGCCGTACCGGCGATCCCGCTGGACGCGGTGCAGACCTTCCTCAAAGACCTGCGCGTGATGGACTCCAGCGTTGTCAGCAAGGCGCCTTACGTGGTGGGCCTCGAAGAAAACCAGCTGCGCGGCACTTCGGGCCAGAACATCTACGTACGCGGCCTGGACAGCCAGCCCGGCCAGCATTGGGCCATCGTGCGGCCGGAACACGCGTTCCGCGGCTACGACGACGGCAACGGCGGCACCGCCGAGTACGGCGACGAGCTGTGGGCCAACGCCGCCATGGTGAAGTCACCGTGGGAGGAAGACTTCGACAACGGCTCCGGCCACTACCGCCGCGGCAAGGACATGGGCGTCGAGGTGAAGGTGATCGGCACCGCCGAAATGCTGCGCAGCGGCGACCCGTCCACCCTGCTGGTGCTGGATTCCACCTCGGAAATCCGCAGCGGCGACCGCCTGATGCCGGTGGACGACCATCCCTACGACCCGTACTTCTTCCCGCACGCGCCCAAGGCCCTGCCCAAGGATGGCCGCGTGATCGCCTTCGCCGACGCCATGGACGCCGTGGGTCCGCACCAGGTGGTGGCGCTGTCGGTGGGCTCGGCCGACGGCGTGGACAACGGCACCACCTTCTCGATCTGGCAGCCCGGCGAGAACATCCACGACGACGTGGCCAGCAACAGTTGGGATCGCGGCGTGGGCAAGCGGGTGACCCTGCCGGACGAATACATCGGCCACGTGATGGTGTTCCGCACCTTCGACCACGTCAGCTACGGCCTGGTGATGGATGGCCTGCGCCCTGTGAAGATGGGCGACAAGCTGCAGCTTCCCGAGTGAGGCCTTTCCCCTCTTCCCGCGGGGAAGGGGAATTCACCCACACGACGGCGCGGCGATCCCGCGCCGTCGCCGTCTGCGGCGACCGCTAGACTCGCCGCATGGACGAAACCGACGAACTGCGCGCCTGGCTGGTGGCCCTGCGCACGCCGGGCCTGGGGCCGGGCGGGCTGCGCGAGGCGCTGGCCGCGGGCGATGGCCGTATCGACGCCGCGCTGGCATTGCTGCGCCGGCAGGCCGGCGCGCTGGGCGATGGCGCCGCCGCGTGGCTGGATGCGCCTGATGAAGCCCGCCTGGCCGCCGACCTCGCCTGGCTGGCCGAACCCGGCCATCGCCTGCTGCGTTGCGCCGATGCGGATTTCCCGCCGCTGCTGGAAACCATCCCGCAGCCGCCGGCCGCGCTGTTCGTGGCCGGCGACGCCGGCCTGCTGCTGCACCCTCAGGTGGCCGTGGTGGGCTCGCGCGGCGCAAGCCCGGCGGGGCTGGAGCACGCGCGCCGTTTCGCCCGTGCACTGGCGCTGGCGGGTTTCGTCGTCACCAGCGGCATGGCCGAGGGCATCGACGGCGCCGCCCACGAGGCCGCGCTGGACGCGGGCGCGGCCACCGTCGCCGTGGTCGGCACCGGGCCGGATCGGGTCTACCCGCGCAAGCACCACGCGCTGGCGCAGCGCATTGCGACGCAGGGCGCGCTGGTCAGCGAATTCCCGCCGGGCACGGCGGCGCGGGCCGACCACTTCCCGCGCCGCAACCGCCTCATCTCGGGGCTGTCGCTGGGCACCGTGGTGGTGGAGGCGGATCTCCAGTCCGGCTCGCTGATCACCGCGCGGCTGGCCGGCGAGCAGGGGCGCGAGGTGTTCGCCCTGCCCGGCTCCATCGCCAACCCGCTGGCGCGCGGCTGCCACCGGCTGATCCGCGACGGCGCACGCCTGGTGGAGGAGCCGGCCGAAGTAGCCGAGGCGCTGGCGCCCGCGGCCCGCGCCCTGGGCGTGGAACTGGCCGCACGGCTGGCCCTGCCCGGCGATGCCCCCGCCCCGACCCCCGGTGGCTGGCGCGACGACCCGGAATACGCGCGCCTGCTGGCCGCGCTGGGCCACGATCCGGCCACGCTGGACGAGCTGGTGGCGCGCAGCGGCCTGGCCGCGCCTGCGCTGTCCTCGATGCTGCTGATGCTGGAGCTGGAAGGCCGGGTGGCCGGCCTGCCCGGCAACCGTTACCAGCGTCTTCCAGGCTAGGCCGTCCGTCCAGGAACCCGCGCCGCAGCGCGCTTTCACGCATTCCGGCTTGACAGTCCGCCAGCCGGCGTGGTCTGACTAGATATATAGGCATGCCGCAGTGCGGCATGGAACTGCCCCACCCACCACAAGAGATTCATGGCCAAGAACCTGCTCATCGTCGAATCGCCCGCCAAGGCCAAGACGATCAACAAATACCTCGGCAAGGACTTCCAGGTTCTCGCCTCCTACGGCCATGTGCGCGACCTCAAGCCGAAGGAGGGCGCGGTCGATCCCGAACGCCACTTCGCGATGCACTACGAGATCATCGAGCGCAACGAGAAGCACGTCGACGCCATCGCCAAGGCGGCCAAGCTCGCCGACGACATCTATCTCGCCACCGACTTGGATCGCGAAGGCGAGGCGATCAGCTGGCACATCAGCGAGATCCTCAAGGATCGCGGGCTGACCAAGGGCAAGGCGCTGCACCGCGTGGTGTTCTCCGAGATCACGCCCAAGGCGATCAAGGCCGCGGTGGCCGCGCCGCGCCAGCTCTCGCACGACCTGGTGGATGCCCAGCAGGCGCGCCGCGCACTGGACTACCTGGTGGGCTTCAACCTCTCGCCGGTGCTGTGGCGCAAGGTGCAGCGCGGCTTGTCCGCCGGCCGCGTGCAGTCGCCGGCGCTGCGCATGATCGTGGAGCGCGAAGAAGAGATCGAGGCGTTCAAGGCGCGCGAATACTGGACGGTGGAGGCGCAGCTGCGCCACGCCGACGGCGAATTCAGCGCCAGGCTCACCAAGCTCCACGGCAAGAAGTTCGAGCAGTTCGACCTCACCAACGAGGCCGACGCGCTGGCCGCGCGCGCCGCGCTGAAGGAGGCTGCGCACGGCCGCCTCACCGTCAGCGAGGTGGGCAGCAAAGAGCGCAAGCGCCGGCCCGCGCCGCCGTTCACCACCTCCACCCTGCAGCAGGAGGCCGCGCGCAAGCTCGGCTTCACCACCAGCCGCACGATGAAGGTGGCGCAGGGCCTGTACGAAGGCGTGAGCCTCGGCAGCGAAGGCAACGTCGGCCTGATCACCTACATGCGTACCGACTCGGTGGCCTTGTCCGACGACGCGCTGGGCGAGCTGCGCGCGCTGATCGCGCGCGACTACGGCCAGAAGGCGCTGCCCGACCACGCGCAGTTCTACAAGGCCAAGAGCAAGAACGCGCAGGAAGCGCACGAGGCGATCCGCCCGACCTCCGCCATGCGCACGCCGCGCGAAGTGGCCGCCTTCCTCAACGACGAGCAGCGCAAGCTGTACGAGCTGATCTGGAAGCGCGCCGTGGCCTGCCAGATGATCCACGCCACGCTCAACACCGTGTCGGTGGACTTCGACCTGCCGCACGTCGCCGGCGGCCCCGCCGCGTTCCGCGCCACCGGCACCACCGTGGTCGATCCCGGCTTCCTCGCCGTGTACGAGGAAGGCCGCGACCAGAAGAACGCGGACGAGGACGACGAAGGCCGCCGCCTGCCGAAGCTGGAAAAGGGCGAGGACGTGCCGCTGCACGACATCGCCGCCGACCAACACTTCACCGAGCCGCCGCCGCGCTACTCGGAAGCCTCGCTGGTGAAGGCGCTGGAGGAATACGGCATCGGCCGTCCCTCCACCTACGCCAGCATCATCCAGGTGCTGCTCAACCGCGAGTACGTGCTGCTCGACAGCCGCCGCTTCAAGCCCACCGACATCGGCCGCGCGGTGGGCAAGTTCCTCACCCAGCACTTCACCCGCTACGTGGACTATGACTTCACCGCCAAGCTCGAGGACGAACTCGACGCGGTGAGCCGCGGCGAGGAAGCCTGGGTGCCGCTGATGCAGCGCTTCTGGCAGCCGTTCAAGCAGCAGGTGGAGGAGAAGACCGAGTCGGTGGATCGCAGCGAGGCCACCGGCGCGCGCGAGCTGGGCAGCGATCCCAAGAGCGGCAAGCCGGTGTTCGTGCGGTTGGGCCGCTTCGGGCCGTACGCCGCGATCGGCGACAAGGACAGCGACGAGAAGCTGCAGTTCGCCAGCCTGCGTCCCGGCCAGAGCATGCACACCATCACGCTCGAAGAGGCGCTGGAGCTGTTCAAGCTGCCGCGCCAGCTGGGCGCCGCGCCCAACGGCGACGAGGTGAGCGTGGGCATCGGCCGCTTCGGCCCGTTCGTGAAGCAGGGCGGCACCTATGCCTCGCTCAAGCCCGAGGACGACCCCTACACCATCGAGTTGCCGCGCGCGCTGCAACTGGTGGAAGAGAAGCTCACCATGCTGGCCAACCGCGTGATCGCGGATTTCGGCAACGGCGTGCAGGTGCTCAACGGCCGCTACGGCCCCTACATCACCGACGGCGAGAAGAACGCGCGCATCCCCAAGGACACCGAGCCGAAGGAGCTCACCGAGGCGCAGTGCCTCGAGCTGCTCGCCGCCGCGCCGGTGAAGAAGGGCGGCCGCTTTGGCAAGAAGACCGCGGCCGCTAAGAAGACCGCGGCGAAGAAGGAACCCGCCGCCAAGAAGACCGCGGTGAAGAAGGCCGCAGCCAAGAAGGCGCCGGCGAAGAAAACGGCGGCCAAGAAGGCTGCAACCAAGAAGGCCGTTGCGAAGAAAGCCACCACGAAGAAGACGCCGGCCTGATGCTGCAGATCTTCACGCCCGACGAGCTGGAAGACGCCGCCCTGCTGCTGCGCCGGGGCGGCGTGTTGGCCTATCCCACCGAGGCGGTCTACGGCCTCGGCTGCGATCCGCGCGACCGCGAGGCCTTCGACAGGATCTTCGCGCTCAAGCAGCGCCCCGCTACCCAGGGCGTGCTGCTGATCGCAGCCGATTTCGAGCAGGTGCGCCGCTACATCGACCTCGGCAAGGTGCCGCCGACCGTGCTGGCGGATGTGCGCGCGAGCTGGCCCGGGCCGAACACCTGGATCTTCCCGCGCAGCGCCGCCGTGCCCGAATGGGTGGCCGGTGCGCATGCGGGCATCGCGCTGCGCGTCACCGCGCACGAACCGGCCGCCGCGTTGTGCCGCGCCTTCGGCAGCGCGCTCGTCTCCACCAGCGCCAACCCGCACGGCGAGCCGCCGGCGAAGGGTGCGCAGGCCGTGCGCGACTACTTCGGCGACGCGCTGGACGGCGTGCTCGACGCCCCGCTGGGCGCGCAGGATCGCCCCTCCACGATCCGCGACGCGCTCACCGGCGCTATCATCCGCGCCTGACCTGCCGGTGAATCGCGGTCGCTTCGGCCACCTACAATTCAGCGGCGCGAGCAAGGGGAATCCCTAGCATCACGGAAACCGCCCACGCCGGGTGGGCGGGAAGGCCATGGTCTGGCCGCGACTCGGGAGCAAGCTTGGCCATCGTCCACGACAGTCTGGAACGCGAGCCGGCGCAGGCCGCCCTGCCACTGGTGAACGCGCGCGATCCGCAGCGCGTCGTGGCCTGGCGCCACGGCGCGGCGGTGAGCGCGGCGCAGTTCCTTGCTCACGTCGAACGGGTTGCCGCGCTGCTGCCCGAGGCGCCCGCCGCGGTGAACCTGTGCGAAGACCGCTACGCCTTCCTGGTCGCGTTCTGCGCCATCGCGCGTCGTGGCCAGGCCAACCTGCTGCCGCCCTCGCGCGCGCCGCAGGCGGTCGAGGAGGTGATGGCCGCGCATCCGGGCAGTTACGCGCTGGGCGAGCTGGCGCTGTCGCCCGCGCCGCACGGCTACCGCAAGCTGCCCGCGCTCGACGGCGACGCGCTCGCCGCGCCGGCCGCCGTGCCGATGATTCCCGCCGGACAACCCGTGGCGATCGGCTACACCTCCGGCTCCACCGGCGCGCCGCGCGCCAACGCCAAGAGCTGGCGCGGCCTGCGCGCCAGCAGCGCCGGCACGCTGGCGATGCTGGGCGGCGTGGTTGGCGAACGCTTCAACGTGGTGGCCACCGTGCCGCCGCAGCACATCTACGGCATCGAGATGAGCGTGCTGCTGCCGCTGCTGGGCGAGGTGGGCGTGCACGCGGGGCGGCCGTTCTTCCCCGCCGACGTGGCCGCCGCGCTGGCCGAGGTGCCCGCGCCGCGCGTGCTGGTGACCACGCCGGTGCACCTGCGCGCGCTGGTCGCTGCCGGTACGCAACTGCCGCCGCTGGCGGCGGTGCTTTCCGCCACCGCGCCGATGCCGCCGGAGCTGGCGCAGGCCGCCGAGCAGGCCTTCGGCGCGCCGCTGCTGGAAGTGTTCGGCTCCACCGAAACCTGCGCCTTCGCCAGCCGCCGCGTCACCGTGGACGCGGACTGGACGCTGTTCGACGGCGTGCGGCTGCACCCGCAGCCCGACGGCACCCAGGTCGAGGCGCCGCAGCTCGATGCCCCCGTGGTGCTGGCCGACATCGTGAGCCTGCACGACGCGGGCCGCCGCTTCCGCCTCCGCGGGCGCAACACCGATCTGCTGGAGATCGCCGGCAAGCGCGCCTCGCTGGGCGATCTCACGCGGCGCCTGCTGGCGATTCCCGGCGTGGAGGATGGCATCGTGTTCCAGCTCGACGAAGCCGACGCCGCCGGCGTGCGCCGCATCGCCGCGCTGGCCGTGGCGCCCGCGCTGGACGAAGCGGCCATCCTCGATGCCCTGCGCCACGCCATCGATCCGGTGTTCCTGCCCCGCCCCCTGCGCCGCGTGCCCGCGCTGCCGCGCAACGACACCGGCAAGCTGCCGCGTGCGGCGTTGCTGGCCTTGCTGGGCTGACACGCGCCGCTTTTCCTTCATGGCGGCATGATTCCGCTCGTCATCCCGGCGCAGGCCCACTGCTGTCCGGAATAATCCGGGGATGGTGTCGAAGGATGAAGACCCGCGCCGCTTGCACGAAGCGTTGCGAGAAGGCGACTTCATTTCCGATAACGACCACTTATCCAGACCGTCATCCCGGCGCAGGCCGGGATCCAGTAGCGACCACGCTCGCTCAAGCCGCACGGCGACTGGATGACTCGCTTCGCTCGCCCCTTCGGGGCCGCCATGCGGGTGTTCTGCGCGCTTCGCGCTGGTTCGGCCTGCGCCGAAATGACGAGCTAGAGCGCGGTGCCGGTGCATGCCCCAACGGCGGCATGCAACCCCCGCATCACTCCCGCAGCAACGGATGATCCGCCTGCGGCTTGTCCAGGTGGTAGCCCTGTACCAGATCCACGCCGAAGCCCCGCAGCAGGCGCAGGGTTTCCTCGTCCTCCACGAACTCGGCCACGGTCTGCTGGCCCATGCCGCGGGCCACTTCGATGATGGAGCGCACGAACACCTGGTTGTCGCGGTCGTGCGGCAGGTTGCGGATGAACAGGCCGTCGATCTTGAGCACGCCGACCTTGAGGTGCTTGAGGTAGGCGAACGAGGCGAAGCCACTGCCGAAATCGTCCAGGCACAGGGTGCAGCCGACGCGGCGCAGCGCGTCGATGAAGCGTTCGGCGTCGCGCAGGTCGGAGATGGCCGCCGTCTCGGTCAGCTCGATCAGCAGCCGTCCCGGCGCCACGCCGTGCCGGATCAGCTGGGCGGTGATGAAGCCGGGCAGGTCGGGGTCGTCGATCGAGCGGCCCGAGATGTTGATCGCCAGCGCCGGCAGCCGCGGGTGTGCGGCCAGCAGCGCGATGCTTTCTTGCACCACCCAGCGGTCGATGTCGAGGATCTTGCCGCTTTTCTCGGCGTGGACGATGAACTGGTCGGGGGTGACGTAATGCGCGGGGTCGGCTTCGTCCACCATGCGCAGCAGGGCCTCCAGGTGCGCCAGCTCGCCGTTGTCCGCGCGGTACACGCCCTGGAAGTGCAGGCGCAGCAGCTCGCGTTCCAGCGCGCGGTCGATGCGCTCGTTCCAGGTCAGGCGCGCGGCCATGGCCTGCGCGGCGTCGCGGTCGGGACGGTAGGTGTTCCAGCGGTTCTTGCCCAGGCGCTTGGCCTGGTACATGGCCATGTCGGCGTGCGACACCAGGTCTTCGGTGCCCTGGCCGTGTTCGGGGCAGTGCGCCACGCCCAGGCTGGTGGTGAGCCGCACGGTCTGGCCCTGGATCTCCAGCGTGGTGCGCGACACGGCGCGCACGATGCGCTCGGCCAGCGCCAACGCGCTGACCAGGGTGGCGTGCGGCATGAACACGGCGAACTCATCGCCGCCCAGCCGGCACAGGACATCGGTGTCGCGCATCAGCGCCCGGGTTTCGCCGGCCACGCGCACCAGCATCGCGTCGCCGGCGAGGTGGCCGAAGCTGTCGTTGACGTACTTGAACTCGTCGAGGTCGAACAGCAGCACGGCGCCCCGGTGGTCGGTGCCGGCGCCGTCCTTGAAGAAGCGCGTCAGTTCGTCCTCGAAGCGGCGGCGGTTGTACAGGCCGGTCAGGGCGTCGCGCTCGGCCAGGGTGACCAGCTGCGCGCGCCGCTGCGCCAGCTCGGCCACCATGGCGTCGAAGGCCGCCGCCAGCCGCCCCAGTTCGTCCTGGTTGCCCAGCGCGATGGGCTGGGGCATGCGCCCCTGCCCCAGCTCGTCCACGGCACGGGACAGGCGTTTCAGGGGGCGGGTCACCAGCCGGTGCAGGCGGCAGCGCAGCAGCCACAGCATCGGCAGCAGGATCAGCAGGCCGGTGGTGAACATCGCCATCCAGCCCAGCAGCACCAGGTGGTTCACCCGTGTCTGCGGCAGCACGTTCACCTGGAACCAGTCCGGCCCGCGGATGCGCGACCATGCCACCCATTGCCGGCCGTCGGGCGTGCGGCCCGCGCCGGTGTCGGTGTGCGCGGCCAGCACCATGCGCTGCACCTGTTCCAGCACTGGATCCCGCAGCATGGCGATGCGCAACTGGCCCTGCGCGGCGGCGATGCGCTCGCGCAGCTGCGTGTAGGCGATCAGGTTGCCGTGATCGTCCATGATGAGCTGCTGCACGGCCGTGCCGTGGTTGTCGTCCACGGAGTCGATCAGGGTCTGGATCGCCACGTCGTGCCCCACCGTGCCCACCCAGCGGCCCTGCCAGTCCAGCGGCGCGATCACGGACACCATCCAGGTGTGCGCCTGGTTGTCCAGGTACACCGGCGTCCAGAACACCTTGCGCTTCGGGTTGCGGCGCGGATCGGAGCCCAGCATGGTGGGGTAGTCGGCGTTGCTGGCCTGCGCGTCGGCGTTGCCGCCCCAGTCGATGCCGCGGGAATACACCATCAGCCCGTTTTCCACGAAATCCATGTAGGCCGAGAAGAACGGCGGCACCAGCGCCGGGCCTTGTTCGCGCAGCAGGTCGTAGCTGACCACGGCGCGCAGCCGCGCCGACTCGGACAGCCCGTGCGGCCCGTTGTGCAGGTACAGCGTGGGCGCATTCACGGTGTCCAGCAGTTCGGGGCGCACGCGCCACAGGCCGTCGGGGCTGCGCGCGAACAGGCTGTCGAAGCGTTTGGCGGTGCCGGGCGGCGCATTGTCCAGGCGCTGCACCAGCAGTGTGCGCAGCCGGCGCACGCTGGCGTCGGCCTGCACGAACAGGTTTTCGTTGGTCTGCGCCTTCAGCTGCGCCCATTGCTGGATGACCAGCGGCACCACCCGATCCGCCCCCAGCCGCAGCGCCGCGAAGCCCAGCACCGACAGCGACAGCAGCAGCGTCAGGAACAGTCCCCACAAGGTGAGGGACAGCCGGCGGATCAGCGAGGTGTTGGGCGATGCAAGCGACAAGGAATCACCCTGTTTTCCATTCCATCGTGGTGATCCCGAACGATGAGCCAGGCATGGTCTTGAAGCTGATCGACCCGCCCCGGCCGTTCTTTAGGGCGGCGCCGATTTTGTCCATCGCAAGCGTCAAGAGCGTGTCCACCGGAGGGGAGCGGGCGCAGCCCGGCTACAATAGCCGTCCGTTTCCACGCGGCAACACTTTTCGGAGTCATCGGCATGAAGGTTCTGGTCATCGGCAACGGCGGGCGCGAACACGCGCTGGCGTGGAAGCTCAAGCAGTCGCTGCGGGTGGACGAGGTGATCGTGGCGCCGGGCAACGCGGGCACCGCGCGCGAGCGCGGCGTGCGCAACGCGGACGTGGCGGTGACCGACCTCGACGGCCTGCTGGCGCTGGCCAAGCACGAGAAGGTGGAGCTGACCGTGGTCGGCCCCGAGGTGCCGCTGGTGGCCGGCGTGGTGGACAAGTTCCGCGCGGCAGGCCTGCGCATCTTCGGGCCGCGCGCGGTCGCCGCGCAGCTGGAAGGCTCCAAGGCCTTCGCCAAGGATTTCCTCCTGCGCCACAACATCCCCACCGCGCGCTACGCGGTGTTCACCGAACTGAATCCCGCGCTGGCCTACGTGCGCCAGCACGGCGCGCCCATCGTGATCAAGGCCGATGGCCTCGCCGCCGGCAAGGGCGTGGTGGTGGCGCTCACCCAGGCCGACGCCGAGCTGGCGCTGCACGACATGCTGGGCGCGCACGCCTTCGGCGACGCCTCCGCGCGGGTGGTGATCGAAGAGTTCCTCGACGGCGAGGAAGCCAGCTACATCGTGATGAGCGACGGCCAGCACGCCCTGCCGATGGCGTCCAGCCAGGATCACAAGCGCCGCGACGACGGCGACTTCGGCCCCAACACCGGCGGCATGGGCGCGTACTCGCCCGCGCCGGTGGTCACGCCGGAAGTGGAGAAGCGCATCCTAAAGGAAGTGATCGAGCCCACCCTGCACGGCATGGCGATGGAGGGCGCACCCTTCATCGGCTTCCTCTACGCCGGCCTGATGATCGACAAACAGGGCAACCCCAAGGTCATCGAATTCAACGTGCGCTTCGGCGACCCGGAGACGCAGCCCATCATGCTGCGCCTGAAGTCCGACCTGGTGGAACTGGTCGAGGCCGCGCTGGACGGCGAGCTGCACCACACCCGCATCCAGTGGGATGCGCGCCCCTCCATCGGCGTGGTGATGGCCGCTGGCGGCTACCCCGGCAAGGTGCGCAGCGGCGACGTGATCGAAGGTCTGAACAGCCACTTCGGCGCCGACGCCAAGGTGTTCCATGCGGGCACCAAGCTGGATGCGGAAGGTCGTGTAGTGACTGCGGGCGGGCGCGTGCTCACCGTGTGCGCGCTGGGCAAGGACATCGCCGCCGCCCGCGAAACTGCCTACGACGCGGTGGCGAAGATCCGCTTCGAAGGCGCGTTCTGCCGGCGCGACATCGCGCATCGGGCGTTGCGGCGCTGAGAGCCACACGCTGCATGCTGGTTTTGCTCGTCATTCCGGCCTGCGCTCACTGCTGTCCGGAATAATCTGGGGATGGTGTCGAAGGATGAAGGGCCGCGCCGCTTGCACGAAGCATTGCGAGAAGGCGACTTCATTTCCGATAACAACCACCTATCCAGACTGTCATCCCGGCGAAGGCCGGGATCCAGTAGCGACCATGTTTGCTCAGGCCGCACGGCCACTGGATGACTCGCTTCGCTCGCCCCTTCGGGGCCGCCCTGCGGGCGTTCTGCGCGCTTCGCGCTTGTCCGGCCTGCGCCGGAATGACGAGAAAGACCGCGGCCACGAATGTTCAAAATTATTCCCGACAGTAGTGGGCCTACGCTGGAATGACGAGCGAAGAAAGATCGATCACGCCAGCGCCGCATCCACCACCGACTGCGCTTCCTGCAGCAGGCTGTCGAGATGTGCCTCGTCCTTGAAGCTCTCCGCGTAGATCTTGTAGATCGCCTCGGTGCCCGACGGGCGCGCGGCAAACCAGCCGCCCTCGGTGACGACCTTGATGCCGCCGATGGCGGCGCCGTTGCCGGGGGCTTTGTCCAGCACGGCGACCACCTTGTCGCCGGCGATGCGCTCGGCCTTGAGCTGGTCGGGCGAGAGTTTCGAGAGCTTCGCCTTCTGCGCCAATGTGGCGGCAGCGTCGATGCGGCGACTGTATGGCCGGCCGAGTTCGTCGGCGATGCGTGCGTAGACCTCGCCGGGATCGCGGCCTTCGCGCGCGGCGATCTCGGCGGCGAGCAGGCCAGGCACCAGGCCGTCCTTGTCGGTGCTCCACGCGCCGCCGTCCATGCGCAGCAGCGAGGCGCCCGCGCTTTCCTCGCAGCCGAAGCCCAGCGTGCCGTCGTGCAGGCCGGGCGCGAACCACTTGAAGCCCACCGGCACCTCGTAAAGCTTGCGGCCGAGGCGCTGCACCACGCGGTCGATCAGCGCGGTGCTCACCACGGTCTTGCCCACCGCCGCCTGCGCATTCCATTGCGGGCGATGGCGGTAGAGATAATCCACCAGCACGGTGAGGTAGTGGTTGGCGGGCATCAGCCCGGCCGAGCGCGTCACCACGCCGTGGCGGTCGTGGTCGGTGTCGCAGGCGCAGGCCACGTCGTATTTGTCGCGCAGGCCGATCAGGCGCTGCATCGCGTAGCTCGACGAGGGATCCATGCGGATCTTGCCGTCCCAGTCCACGCTCATGAAGGCGAACTGCGGGTCGACCGTCTCGCTCAGCACGTCGATGGCGATGCGGTGGCGCTCGGCGATCGCGGCCCAGTAGTGCACGCCCGCGCCACCCAGCGGATCGACACCGAGACGCACGCCGGCCGCGCGGATCGCGTCGAAGTCCACCACGTTCGCAAGATCGGTGACGTAGCTGTTGAGGTAATCGTGCTCGTGCGTGGTCGCGGCATGGCGTGCCTGTGCATACGGCATGCGCCGCACCTCGCGCAGGCCGCCTTCCAGCAGCGCGTTGGCGCGGTTCTCCACCCACTTGGTGATGTCGGTGTCGGCGGGGCCGCCGTTGGGCGGGTTGTACTTGAAGCCGCCGTCGGCGGGCGGGTTGTGCGAGGGCGTGATGACGATGCCGTCGGCCAGGCCCGTGCTGCGGCCGCGGTTGTACACCAGGATGGCGTGCGACACCGCCGGCGTGGGCGTGAACTCGCCACCCGCGGAAACCATGGTCTCCACGCCGTTCGCGGCCAGCACTTCCAGCGCGCTCTCGAACGCGGGCTGCGACAGCGCGTGGGTGTCGGCGCCGATGAACAGCGGGCCGGCTATGCCTTTCGATTTGCGGTACTCGCAGATCGCCTGGCTCACCGCGAGGATGTGATCCTCGTTGAAACTGCGCTCGAACGAGGAGCCGCGATGGCCCGAGGTGCCGAACGCTACGCGCTGCGCCGGCACGGCAGGATCGGGCTTCAACTCGCTGTACGCCGCGAGCAGCTGCGGCACGTCGACGAGGATGGACGCGGGAGCCGGCTTGCCGGCGAGCGGGCTTATCTGTTGGCTCATGGGATCTCGAATGGTGCGCTTTTGCCGTCATTCCGGCGCAGGCCGGAATCCAGTAGCGGTGCGGTGTGGACTGGCATGGCAGTCGCTGGGTGACTCGCTGCGCTCACCCTTTCGGGGCCGCCCTGCGGGCGTTCTGCGCGCTTTGCGCTTGTCCGGCCCGCGCCGGGATGACGATCCATGGGAGTCTTCGTGAGGTTGCTGTCCACGCGTTCCCTCACGTGAGTTTGCCGTCGCGCAATGCGCGATAGCGCCGGATCAGCGCATTGGTCGAGCTGTCGTGCGCGAGCTTGGGCTCGTCCTTCGCCACCAGTTCGGCGATGGTGGTCTTGGCGAGCTGCTTGCCCAGTTCCACGCCCCACTGGTCGAAGGAGTCGATGTCCCAGACCACGCCCTGCACGAACACGCTGTGCTCGTACAGTGCGACCAGGCTGCCGAGTGCAAAAGGGGTAAGGCGTTCGGCGAGGATGGTGGTGCTGGGCCGGTTGCCCTCGAAGGTGCGGTGCGGCACCAATGCTTCCGGCGTGCCTTCGGCGCGCACTTCCTCGGCGGTCTTGCCGAAGGCCAGCGCCTCGCCCTGCGCGATCAGGTTGGCGATCAGCAAGTCGTGCTGGTCGCCGCCCGGCTTTCCATCGGCATGTTGCGCAGGCACGGGCTGCAGCGTCTGGCCGAAGCCGATGAAGTCGCAGGGCACCAGCCGCGTGCCCTGGTGGATCAGCTGGTAGAACGAGTGCTGGCCGTTGGTGCCGGGCTCGCCCCAGTAGATCGGCCCGGTGGCGTAGTCCACGTGCGCGCCGGCCAGCGTGACGTGCTTGCCGTTGCTCTCCATCGTCAGTTGCTGGAGATACGCGGGGAAGCGCTTGAGGTACTGCTCGTAGGGCAGCACCGCCACCGTGGCGGCATCGAGGAAGTTGGCGTTCCACACGCCGATCAGGCCCATCAGCACCGGCAGGTTCGCCTCGAACGGCGCGTTGCGGAAGTGCTCGTCCATCGCGTGGAAACCGGCGAGCATGTCGCGGAAATTGTCCGGGCCGATCGCGATCATGGTGGACAGGCCGATTGCCGAATCCATCGAGTAGCGGCCGCCCACCCAGTCCCAGAAGCCGAACATCTGCTTCGTGTCGATGCCGAACTTTTCCACCTCCTTCGCGGCGGTGGACACCGCCACGAAGTGCTTCGCCACCGCGCTCTCGTCGCCCAGCGCCTTGACGCACCAGGCGCGCGCGGCGTGCGCGTTGGTGAGCGTCTCCAGCGTGGTGAAGGTCTTGGAGCAGATGATGAACAGCGTCTCGGCGGCGTCGAGGTCGCGCACCGCCTCGGCGAAATCCACGCCGTCCACGTTGGAGACGAAGCGGAACGTCATGTCGCGCCGGCTGTAGTCGCGCAGCGCCTCGTAGGCCATCACCGGGCCGAGGTCGGAGCCGCCGATGCCGATGCTCACCACGTTGCGGATGGCCTGGCCGCTATGGCCCTTCCACGCACCGCCGCGCACGGCGTCGGCGAAGCCGGCCATGCGGTCGAGCACCTCGTGCACGTCCGGCACCACGTCGTGGCCATCCACCGCGATGTGCGCATCGCGCGGCGCGCGCAGCGCCACGTGCAGCACGGCGCGGTTCTCGGTGCTGTTGATGCGGTCGCCGCGGAACATCGCCGCAATGCGGCCCTTGAGGTCGCGCGCCTCGGCCAGCGCGCGCAGCAGGCGCAATGCCTCGTCGTCCACGCGTTGCTTGGAGTAGTCGAAGTACAGGCCCACCGCCTCGGCGACGAGCCGTTCGCCGCGCTGCGGATCGGCGGCGAACAGCTCGCGCAGGTGGCGGGTTTCGACGCGGTTGCAGTGTTGCTGCAGGGCTTGCCACTCGGGCAGCAGGGTGAGGTCGGCGCGGCTCATGGATGTGGATTCCTTGGGGTTCTTGTCCCTTCTCCCGCTGGGAGAAGGTGGCGCGGAGCGCCGGATGAGGGTGCGGGCGAAGCGCGATGGGGAACCTTGCGGCGGGCTTCAATGGCGCGCTGCGCACGAACCCTCAAACCAACCCCTCTCCCGCGGGGAGAGGGGCCTTCTTTCAGCGCTTGCCCGACAACGCGGCCTGCTTGTCGGCGATGCGCTGCAGCAGCTGCTTCCATGACTTCACGAAAGCCTCGGCGCCATCCTGCTGCAGCTTGGCCGCCAGCGCGTCGAGATCCACGCCGGCGGCACCCACCGAGGCCAGCACCGCGTCGGCGTCGCCGCCGTCCATCGGCATCGCCGGGCCGGGCTTGCCGTGGTCGGCCACCGCGAGCAGGGTCTTCTCGGGGATGGTGTCCACCGTGTCGGGCGCGCCCAGCGCATCCACGTACAGCGTGTCGGAGGCGTTGGGATCCTTGCTGCCGGTGCTGGCCCACAGCACGCGTTGCGGACGCGCACCCGCGGCGGCGAGCTTCTGCCAGCGCGGCGAGGCCAGCAGTTCGCGATAGGCGCGGTAGGTCTGCTTGGCGACCGCGATGCCGAGCCGGTTGTGCTGGCCGGTGGGCAGTTGCGGATTGACGGCCACGTCCCAGCGGCTGAGGAATACGGAGGCCACCGAGGCCACCTGCGGATCCTTGCCCGCGGCGATGCGGCGTTCGATGCCGCGCAGATAGGCCTCCGCCGCGGCGAGGTACTGCGCGCAGGAGAACAGCAGGGTCACGTTGATCGGAATGCCGCGGAAGATGGCTTCCTCGATGGCTGGGATGCCCTCGGGCGTACCGGGGATCTTCACGAACAGGTTCGGCCGTTCGGCCTGCGCATGGATGGCTTCGGCGGCGGCGATGGTGCCGGCGGTATCGGCGGCGAGCAGCGGCGACACTTCCATCGACACCCAGCCGTCCACCTGGTGGGTGGCGTCGAATACCGGCTTGAACAGGTCGGCGGCGCGGCGCAGGTCTTCCAGCGCCAGCTCCATGAACAGCGGCTCGCCCGACAGCCCGGCCAGCGACTTGGCGTGGATGCCGGCGTCGTAGGCCTCGCCGTCGCCGATGGCGGCGTCGAAGATGCTGGGATTGGAGGTGAGGCCGGTGACCGAGAGCTCCGCGATGTAGTGCGCCAGCGTGCCGTTGTCGAGCAGGGTGCGGGTGATGTTGTCCAGCCACAGGCTCTGGCCGAGGTCGTGCAGTTGCTGGGTCGCTTTCATGGTGGCTCCGGGGATGGGGAGGTGGGGTTTGTCGAATGCTCCGTTCGTACTGAGCGTAGCTTGCGGCAGCAAGCGAAGTCGAAGTACTGGCGACAAGCTGCCCTTCGACTCCGGCCCTGTGGGCCTACGCTCAGGGCGAACGGTGGGGATGGGTCGAAGCGTTGTCGGTCATTTGGAAGCCCCCAAGCTTACGCCCGCGCAGTTCCGCGATGCACGCGATCTCCACGTCGGGCGCCGGTTCAATGCGCTGGCCCGCGGCGGCGGCGGCGTAGTGGCCCTGCCGCACCCACACCGTGGTGAGGCGGTTGCCGAGCTGGCGCTTCATGTCGGCGAGGATCTGCGGCTTGTCGTCCACCATCGCGTAGTGCGCGGCGGGATAGCGCTGCTGCATGGCGTCCAGCATCTGCTGCTTGTGCAGGTATATCAGCACGTCGCCGCCGAGCGCGTCCCACAGGCCGGCGCGCTGCACCTTGCGCGGCTGGAACACCACGTCGCCGTCGGAGAGGATCACCGGCCGGCCCAGCGTGCGCAGGTGGGCAAGCGCTTCGATCGCGCCGGGGAACAGCCGCTGCTCGAACGGGTAGTCGAGCACGAAGCCGGACATCTCCAGCAGCGCGGGGTGGTTCTCCAGCCCGTGGCGGAAGCGCTGCAGGCTGGCGAGGTAGTCGGCGTAGCCCAGCTCGTCGCGCAGCTCGTCGTAGATCGCCCAGTAGCGCTCGCGCTCGGCGGTGCCGAAGCGGCGCTCCAGCTCGTCGCCGAGGTCGGCGGCGAAGCGGTCGTTGTCCAGCAGGGTGTCGTCGACGTCGAGCAGGATCACCAGTGGCTCGGCGGCCGTCACGGCGCGGCCTCCGGTTGCGGGTCGTGCCAGCCTTCGTCGCCGGCCAGCGCCGCCGCCTCGGTCGGGCCCCAGCTGCCGGGTTCGTACAGGCGCACCGCGTCCTGGTGCTCCAGCACGTTGTCCACCACGCGCCATGCCGCTTCCACGCATTCGTCGCTGGTGAACAGCGCGTTGTCGCCGCGCAGCGCGTCGCTGAGCAGGCGTTCGTAGGGCGCCATCTCCGTGCCGACCTGATGCCGCGCGATCAGCTCCACCGGTTCGCCCTGCATCGCCTCGCCCGGTCGCTTCACCCGCATGCCCTCGGCGATCACCACCTGCGGGCTGAGCCGGAAGCGGAAGTAGTTGGATTGCTCCGCGCCGATGGTGTCGAACACCGACATCGGCGGCTTCTTCATGTCCACCATCACCTGCGTGGTGGTGAGCGGCAGGTTCTTGCCGGTGCGGATCAGGAACGGCACGCCCGACCAGCGCCAGGTGTCGATGGCCAGGCGCAGCGCCACGAAGGTTTCCACGTTGGAATCCGGCGCCACGCCGGGCACTTCGCGATAGCCCTTGAACTGGCCGCGCACCACGTCCTGCGGCTGCAGAGGGCGCATCGCGCGGAACAGCCGCAGCTTCTCCGCGTTCAACGCGGCAGGGTCGTGGCCGATCGGCGCGTCCATCGCCAGCAGCGAGGTCACCTGCAACAGGTGGTTCTGCAGCACGTCGCGGATCGCGCCCACGCCCTCGTAGAAGCCGCCGCGCCCGTCCACGCCGAACTGCTCGGCCATGGTGATCTGCACGCGATCCACGTAGCGGTTGTTCCACACCGGTTCCAGCACGCTGTTGGCGAAGCGGAAATACAGCAGGTTCTGCACCGCCTCCTTGCCCAGGTAATGGTCGATGCGGAAGATCGCGTGCTCCGGGAACACCTCGTGCAGCGTGGCGTTGAGGGCCTGCGCGGTAGGCAGGTCGCGCCCGAACGGCTTCTCCACCACCACGCGCGCATTCTCCGCGCAGCCCGCGGCCTTGAGGCCGCTCACCACCGTGCCGAACAGCACGGGCGGGATCGCGAGGTAATGCAGCGGCGCCCGCGCGGCGCCCAGCGCCCGCTTCAGCTGGGCGAAGGTGGCGGGATCCTTGTAGTCGCCGTCGATGTACTTCAGCAGCGCGGACAGCTTCGCGAACGCGGCTTCATCGACGACACCACCGCCTTTCTGCGCTGCCGCCGCAACGCTGTCGCGCGCGCGCTGGCGCAATTGCTCCAGCGACCAGCCGGCGTGCGCCACGCCGATGACCGGCACGTCCAGCCCGTCGCGCGCCACCATCGCCAGCAAGGCGGGAAAGATCTGCTTGTAGGCCAGGTCGCCGGTGGCGCCGAAAAACACCAGCGCGTCGGAAGCGGGATTCGCCATGGGCCGGTCTGCTCCGTGTCGGTTGGGCGCGTCGTGGATGGCGCGCGGAACGCAAAGGTTCGCACGATGCGGGAGCGCGGGCCAGTTGAGGCGGGCGCGGCGAATCCAGTCCGCAAGAAGGTGCGGCCCCACCTGCCGTGCCGGCGCGCCTAATCGGCGTGTTCACCACTTTCGCAGGACTTCCTTGATGGATTCGCCCTTGAGCGCCTGCATGGCGGCATCGAAGGTGCCTGCGCGTGCAGGGAATGGAAGCCGCCAGGCAGTCGTCCAACGCTTGAGTCAAGCGGCGGCGTAGTCGTTCGCCTTGAACGAACTGTTAGGCCGCATTATGGATGAACCGAAGCGCTGGACTGCAACGCACTGGCACTGAACGAAAGTAACACGACGGCAGCAAAGATGTCGGACACCATCGCAATGTTCTCGAGTTTGCCACGGTGAAAGTGCAGGACGTGGTTTGCACCTGCCAAGCCGTAGAAGATACCGCCGGCCAATGCAATTGGTACGATCCAACTTGAGAAATAAATACTCAGGAGTCCGACTAATCCGAGCGCTACGTTGGCAAAGCCAAGTTCGCGAACGATTAGGAGGGGTTCGTCACTCTTGAGGCCAAGAATGACTTGAGCGGTATAGCGAGGCTGGACGACTTGACGCGAACCCGCCAGCAATAAGCGTACTCCAATTGCCCAGAAAACATACCACTTACCGACGAGAGGCATGATGGGCTGATGTGCGGTCAAGGCTTCCGTAAGCACGGAAGTACACGGCAGAAAAAACATGAACAAGCCGACAACCGCGTAATACATGACCGACGTAGCTCCTTGTAACCTTAAGCCGTGCATTGGAGCATCACGGTTTTAGGATGGCGTAGCGAAAGCCCAAAACCGTGCCGCGAAGCGGTGTCGGTTTGAACGAATAGTTAGGTTTGTTTGCGGCGCCACTGAACTGCATGAAAGATCGTCGGCACATCGCTTTTCCATTTCCGGAGGATGAGCGAAATAGCTATGCCTTCCAGATCGCAAACGATGCCCAGATAGATCATGAGGTCGACTAAAGGGGTGTCGCGGCGGAAGACCAATAGGGAGAAGAATCCCACAAAGAGGCTAAGTGCCCATAGCTTAGAAGACCACATGTGGTAGCTGGCTTCGCGCTGGAACTTAGAAAAATCAAACACATAGCGGAATGCCTCAAGAGAAACCAAAATCAGGATAGGCACCCACCTAGCCCGAATCATCTCCGGGTGAAGGTGCCAGGCAGCAAAAGCTACTGAAATAAAGAACAGTGTATCCACCGCGCTGTCGAGTCGTCTAAGTGTGGGCGTAGCAATGCCTAGGCGACGAGCGATTACGCCATCGAAGTAGTCTGACAACAGCGCAGCAATCAAGCAGAAACCGAATCCGATAGGAGATGAGTAAAACAGCGCCAGAGCGAATACCACTGGAGCAAGTCCAGCTCGAAGTGCAATTAGGAGTGTTGGTATGCTGTTCAATCGATTACTATACTTCAGGGCATCTCATAAACAAACCTGACGCTAGAATTAAGTGGCGCGCGGCTTTTTGCGCATCCGTTTGGACGATAAGTTAGTCCTGAGCAAGATACAAAGAGCAGAGGCCAATACAGATCCCAACGACCAAGAGAGCAACGTTTTGTGCGCAAAAATCAAAACCCCAGAAGCAGCCAGCACGGTGACCAATGTAACCAAGAAGCCGAGCAACGACAGAAGTGGCTTGGAGGGCGAGAAACGGAGTACAAGCAGATGAACGACTAGAGCTACAGCGAATGCCCCCAGTCCGAAAACTACAAGGGACTGCCAAACCATCATGGGAAATTCGCGAGGTTTTGTGAAGGCGCTTGTATAAGCGAGCGCATAGACGGACGCCTGGTATGTGCATAGGCCGGATACAACCCCGGCAATGAGCCCGATGATGACTTGCCTCATGATCTCTCCTTGAGCTCTAACGCTGGAGTTAAGCGGCGGCGAAGCCGTCCGCCTTGAACGAATTGTTAGGTGTGCGGGCCACGACTTTTACGGCCGCCACCGATGATTGCGAACACGAGACCGATGCTGCCTGCTGCGAGAGGCCAGATGATGCCGATGCCAGCTTTGACGTGGAGCTGCCACAAGGCAATGGCACTGACGAAGACGAGTAAACCAACAGCTTCAACTACGCCCAACGACCTGTTGCCAGCCTGATAGAACCTGCCGTCATCGCGGTTGACCCACTGTCTGAGTTTGGCAAGGCGACTCATTCTTGGACACACCTAACGCCTGAGTTAAGCGGCGGCCCGCCAGGGCCGTCCGCTTGGACGAAGAGTTAGACGGTTGCTACGCGGTGCGCACAGGCGACGACGCTTGGCCGGGCTGAGCGCAGAGCTTGAGCAACTGACAACCCCCAACTGCCAGCTCTGAAGGCGGAAGACTTGCCGAGCGCCACGAACAAGGTTGCCGAGGCGAAGGACTGCAAGTTGCCGTAAAGCTGGGTGAAACACACGAACCGATGAAGCAACAACAAGCTACCGACTAACGCTTGAATTAAGCGGCGGCGGAGCCGTCCGCTTGAATGAGAAGTTAGGGGCTTGCGCCGCGCCATGTTCGAGCGACATCGCTGGCACACCCGCGAGCTCCGCCGAACGCAACGCTAGCAGCTTTGGAAGCCTGGAGCTTGCCGCAGCACTGCAAAGCCTGTGGCCAAGTGCGAAGGACTGAAAACTGGCGGAGGCCTTACCGAAGCACACGCTGCGAGAGAATTACCAAGCAAGGGCCTAACGCTTGAGTTAAGCGGCGGCGAAGCCGTCCGCCTTGAACGAGATGTTAGGCGCCACGATACCAGCCCATGTACGAAAGAAGAGACACATAGAGCAGCAAAGCTCCCCAGAATGTAGTGGTGGCTACAAGGCCCACCCAGAATCGAGCCGGCGAATAAGTTCGTAGACTTCGTGAAGCCGCGTTAGTGCCTGTGACCTCGCCAGAGCCAATCACGGCGAGCGGATAAGTAAGGACGAAACACAGCCATAGCATCCAGTTTACGACTAGAAGACCATTCCGAGTGTTGCTAGGGGGAACATGCGCACTGATGATAAAAAGGGAGAAACCAACTGCAATAAGAAGCAGGCAGACATTCGCTATTCGGAGCGGTGACTTTGTAGTCATTAGTGCCTAACGCCTGAATTAAGCCGCCTTGCGAAGCAAGGTCGGCTTGAATGAATTGTTAGGGGGCGTCCCACGCATAGACCTCACCCTCATCTCCGACTATACGTGCCCCGATTGCCGTGGAGAGTGAAATGACCGCCCGCCTTACTGGGTCTTGTGGATCTTGTATGAGTGCATCAGTAGCCGCGAATGACACGCGGCCCTGACTGTACCGAAACACAGGTTGCCAATTGCACTCCGCGTTAGCAGCTGGACGAATGCATACCTCCACACCGCTTGGCTGCATCTGAATTTCAATTCGCTCGCCTGTGCGGGGATTTACAGCCGTGGCCGGCCCTGCGCTCTTGCGAACGTCTGGAGTGGACTGTATAGCCACATCCCACTCCGCCTCGGAGATAGGTTGGCCGTTGTTTTTCTCAATGTGCAGGTCGTATGCCACACCAGCCCTCTAACGCTGGAGTTAAGCGGCGGCGAAGCCGTCCGCCTTGAACGAGATGTTAGGCGCCATGCCCAACACCCTCAATTGCGACACCTGGAAAGAGCGCTGTCGCTTCGGTTGGCGTGACACGCCTAGCGTCGTGGAGTGACTCTTGCCACAAGGCGCCACACACGCGGCAGCGCTGTAAAAGCGCCGGGCCGTCCGGGACAACCGCTATGCGCTCGAAGCGCTGGAACGGCGCGTGATAGCCCAATTGGCAGTCGGGGCAGCCGTCCGCCTTGAACGAGATGTTAGGCGCGCTCATGGTGAGAGCTCAACGAGCTGCCCCACATAAAATTTGTCGGAGTCTGCTGCAGATGCCAAGTGAAAAGCGAACACCGACAGCTCCGGTGAGCCGTCGGCTTTGAGTTTGCGGGGCTGGGTTATCGACCGCGTGACCGAGACTCCGCCAAATTGAGGGCACTCCCCCAGGCCAAACTGGCCAATATCAAGCTGGCGTGCCAACACATAGGCCTTGTTGGAGCGTGAAATAACAGCCTCGACTTGGAACTGCATTAGCTCTCCTTGCCGCCTAACGCCCGAAATCAGCGGCGCGCGCAGCGCGTCCGCTGGATTGAGCTGTTAGGCCCAAAGCTAGTCTGCGTGATACCACTGTATGCCTTGTGACGTACAAAGGCGGATGCCTGTACCCTTTGGTATGCGCGACAATGCAGAACACGTGCATGCGGCAAGTTGCGAAGAGCTATTGGTGCGAGAAGATGCGTCGGAAACATGAACCGCGCAGTAGCCCTCACATTGGTCGGGGCCAGAACAAGACTTCCCTGCATCCTTAGTAGGTAAAGTACACCCCGGACTGCGCCCGCGGCCAGCAACTGTGCCGCCCCAGATGCCGTTCTTAACACTGCATTTTTTGGCCGTGTTTATGCACTCTTCGCCTGCTTTCAGGTAGTAACCAGTCGTGCCGACCCAACATACCCTCTGCTTTTGGGGAAGTGGAGGGCTCGTGGCTTGATGCGCACTGACTTGAGCGCAGAGAAGTGTAAGGATAAAGAAAGCGAGAGTCTTCACGATTTCCCCATGGGCCTAACGCTGGAGTTAAGCGGCGCCGGAGGCGTCCGCCTTGAACGACTGGTTAGGGCGACTACCCAGAAAGAACGTGGCAGTTTTTGCGCTAAGGAGCGCCCATGCGTTGATAACAATTTCCAGAGTGTTGCGTATGACATTGGCCCAAAGCTTCGACGTGACTTCGGCAGGCAGCGATGATCCGGAGGAGACGAGAAGAGCCAAGTTTTGGAAACCAAGGATGCCAAAGAATAGCAATGCGGCTGCCAACATGAGCCAACGAGCGAATTGAACACGAAGCAACGCAAGTACAGAAGCGAGGATGAGGAGGCCGGCTGTCCCCAAAGCGAGCAGCAATGTTGAGAGTCCTGGCTTCAGGTTCTCCGGAATATTGGGATTTGAGCTGAGCAGAAGAAACGCAACGGTTGCCACGCTGATGGTAGCTACGAGAATATTCATGATTGCTGCTACCCAAAGTCTTTTAGGACGCGGAAACTTTGTGACAGTCATCATTGATGAGCCCTAACGCCTGAGTTAAGCGGCGGCCCGCCAGGGCCGTCCGCTTGGACGAGGAGTTAGACGGTTGCGACGCAGTGCGCACGGGCGACGACGCATGGCCGGACTGAGCGCAGAGCTTGAGCAGCCGATAACCCCCAAAGTGCCAGCCCCGAAGCGGAGAGCTTGCCGGGCGCTACCGGCAAAAGTTGCCGAAGCGAGACACTGCAAGCCGCCGCGAAGCTGGACGAAACACACGAACTGCTGAAGCAACAACAAGCTACCGACTAACGCCTGAGTTAAGCGGCGGCCCGTCAGGGCCGTCCGCTTGGACGAGTTGTTAGATGGAACCGGCATCGGCTGTGGTGCTGACCACCGTCTGGCTCTCAACTGGCCAGAAGATTTCAATGCCAGCCACAAAAATGCCGATGGCAAGCGGAACCCAAAACAGGAAGTGCAAGGACAAGAGGGCAAGGAGCGCGAACACGATGTGCAGTACGAAGGGGAGGCGGCCACGCCTACCTAGCTGCACCTTTAGGGTTCCGACAAGAAGTGAAACAGTAACCGCTAGAAGTAGCAGGAATGAGATAACGCTTATAAGGCCAGTGTCGGCCCATCGAACGAGCGTGGGCGCTTTAATGACCCATCCTATAGCAACCAGAAAAATTCCGGCGATGGATGCTGCCTTGCGTGTACGAAAAACCATGTTGTCCCCCATATCTAACGCTGGAGTTAAGCGGCGGCGTAGCCGTCCGCCTTGAACGAAATGTTAGGCGCGCCCACTACGCTGACTCGTGCATGAGAAGCCTGTGAATGGCCAGGCCCCTGCGAAGAAAGTAGAAAGCGATGAGGGTAAAGAAAAGGGACTCTATGAGAGAGAGCCCCGTGCCGATCCAAGTTCGAAGGATGAGCTGCTCAGCTTTTGAGGCCAAGGTTTCGACGGTGACGCCGTATAGCTTCCACAAATTAAAGGCATCGACCAATGCACTGAACAAGGACAGGAATGCCTGTCCGAGAGCGAGCAGGCCGATGATCCGTAATGCGAGCCAAGCTGCTGAGTCTTTGTTCATATGACGCCTAACGCTTGAATTAAGCGGCGGCGGAGCCGTCCGCCTTGAATGACTGGTTAGGGGCGAAGTAGACCTGCACGCTCTGCCACTTGTACATGTAGAACGTACCGACACCAACGACCAGCAGGCCCGGAAGAACATACGCTAGCATGCCGAAGAATGGACATGGTGCTACGAATGCGAGCGCCAGGAAACCCAAATACACGGCGCGAGCATATGGCTGTTTTGACGCTAGAGCCCAGGCGGTGAATGGGCCAACGATGCCTAGCAAGGAGGCAAGTACGCCGGCGCCGCTGCTCCACCACTCAGCGTAAGTGACGTGCCGACCTTGTATAGCGTATGAGTCGATTGGAATGACCGATATGACCAAGAATACGAAGCAACATGCCGCATGCGCAGTTAGAAACTTTAGAAGCTTTGGCATGCCGCTGAAGTTTGCCCACATGGCCTAGCCCCTAACGCCTGAGTTAAGCGGCGGCCCGCCAGGGCCGTCCGCTTGGACGAAGAGTTAGACGGTTGCTACGCGGTGCGCACAGGCGACGACGCTTGGCCGGGCTGAGCGCAGAGCTTGAGCAACTGACAACCCCCAACTGCCAGCTCTGAAGGCGGAAGACTTGCCGAGCGCCACGAACAAGGTTGCCGAGGCGAAGGACTGCAAGTTGCCGTAAAGCTGGGTGAAACACACGAACCGATGAAGCAACAACAAGCTACCGACTAACGCCTGAGTTAAGCGGCGGCCCGCCAGGGCCGTCCGCTTGGACGAGGAGTTAGACGATTGCGATGCAGCACGCTCGGGCGACGATGTTGGCGTACGACGAACGCGAAGCTTGAACAACCGACTACCCCAGAATTACCAGCTCTGAAAGCTCAGGCTTGCGACGACGCTGCGCGAAAAGCTGCTGCGGCGATGGACGACAAGCCAGCGCGAAGCTGAGCGAAACACACGATACGACAAACCACCACGAGCAACCGCCTAACGCCTGAGTTAAGCGGCGGCGAAGCCGTCCGCCTTGAACGAATAGTTAGGGGTTGCCGGCGCAGACAAGAAACGCGTACTCGCTTGGCGACACCTGATGAGTGAGCTGGCTGCCCGCGTGGTTGAGTATGGCAGCCGACTGCAGGAAGTTGAGATTGAAGTCATCGCCGGTGACTACGATGCCGGGCACGTAAGTGGCAACGCTGCTCTGCCAGTCGTCTTGATGCGCGCCGAGCCAAGCGGATAGAGCCTTGTATTGCTCTGAGTCTTGGCTGATAGCACATTGCTTGGTTTGCACGCCGTTTACCGTGACCGACAGGCTAAGCGGGCCACCCGGAAGAGTGAGGTGAATTGATCGAGCGCAACCGCTCAAGGCCATCGCAGAAGCCACAAGTAGACCGATTACTTTCATACAGCCCTAACGCTTGAGTTAAGCGGCGGCGAAGCCGTCCGCCTTGAACGAGATGTTAGGCCTTACCGAAGTGCTTGGACTAGCAAAGCCACGGCGAAGCCTACTGCAAGTGACACGAGAAAGATGACACAAGAGATACCCGCGCGGCGGCGTGCGGCCAAGCCTCTTTGAGTGAGCGAATCTGGTGCAAGTACGTAGTTGAGTGGATTGCCACCAGCCCAAGCGCGAACGCCAGGCTTGAGGCGGAACGGAATGCTGATGAGATTAAAGGCCGCGACCAAAGCGGATACGAACCCAACTACGCAGGCAAGGACGAATACCACCAAGATTGCTTTGCCGATGACGGGATTCATGGCCTAACGCCTGAGTTAAGCGGCGGCCCGCCAGGGCCGTCCGCTTGGACGAGGAGTTAGACGGTTGCGACGCGGTGCGCACAGGCGGCGACGCTTGGCCGGGCTGAGCGCAGAGCTTGAGCAACTGACAACCCCCAATTGCCAGCTCTGAAGGCGGAAGACTTGCCGAGCGCCACGAACAAGGTTGCCGAGGCGAAGGACTACAAGCTGCCGTAAAGCTGGGTGAAACACACGAACCGATGAAGCAACAACAAGCTACCGACTAACGCTTGAATTTAGCGGCGCGCGCAGCGCGTCCGCTGGAATGAACTGTTAGGCGCACCTTGTACAAATACGCTACAGGCTGCACTGTCTTGCACCGCCATGTACTTGCCGGCGGCATAGCCAATTTGCAGCAACGCTACGGCCACGAACACCAACGCCGAGACCAGCCCAGTTGTGAAGACCCGGCCGCGATTCAGTACGGGTATACGGCGAGATTGCTTGTAGAGTACAACCGTGCCCCAGATGGCAAATAACGCTGAGCCAACGAGTGCTAGCCAACTTGTGAGTGGCCAGATGGAAATGAAGACGGCAGCAAACATGAACTTTGTCGATGCGGATGCTGCTGCTGCCCGTGGGTCTCTTGTTGCCAACATGTGCGCTCCTTGCGTAATCCTAAAAGTGCGCCTAACGCCTGAGTTAAGCGGCGGCCCGCCAGGGCCGTCCGCTTGGACGAGGAGTTAGACGGTTGCGACGCAGTGCGCACGGGCGACGACGCATGGCCGGACTGAGCGCAGAGCTTGAGCAGCCGATAACTCCCAAAGTGCCAGCCCCGAAGCGGAGAGCTTGCCGGGCGCTACCGGCAAAAGTTGCCGAAGCGAGACACTGCAAGCCGCCGCGAAGCTGGACGAAACACACGAACTGCTGAAGCAACAACAAGCTACCGACTAACGCCTGAGTTAAGTGGCGGCCCGCCAGGGCCGTCCGCTTGGACGAATAGTTAGGGGCTTGCGCCACGCCGTGCATGAGCGACATTGCCGGCGCAGCCGCGAACCCCACCGAGCACAACGCTAGCAGCTTTGGATGCTTGGAGCTTGCCGTAACGCTGCAAAGCTCGTGGCCAAGTGCGAAGGGCTGAATGCTGACGAAGACCTGACCGAAGCACACGTTGCGAGAGAGCAACCAAGCAAGGGCCTAACTTAAATTCGATTGTTGAATGAAGCCTAATCCAGCAGCCTAACCCGGCAGTTCGAATGGCGACTACCAGACACTTCCTACACGAATCAAAGGGCTTCCCTGATCGCGCCGCCTATTCCCGCAGCCTAATCCTGCAGCCTTTCCCCGGAGGCAGCGATCATGCAGCGATCCTCTCACCCGGCGCCGGTGCCGACAAGCGCGGTCGATGGTGCGCGGGCGGCGCGGCCGCGTCTGCTCGACGAGATGCGTGGGCGCATGCGTCGCCTGGGCCTCTCGCTGCGCACGGAGGAAGCCTATGTCGGTTGGGCGAGGCGTTTCATCCTCGCCAACGGCAAGCGGCATCCGCGCGACATGGGTGCGTCCGAGGTGGAGGCGTTCCTGACCGGACTGGCGACGCGCGGACAGGTGGCTGCGTCGACGCAGAACCAGGCGCTGGCAGCGTTGCTGTTCCTGTACCGCGAGGTGCTGGAGGTGGAGCTGCCATGGCTGGACAACATCCGTCGCGCGAAGAAGCCGGAACGCCTGCCGACCGTGCTGACGCGCGAGGAAGTGGTGGCGATGCTGGGACAGATGAGCGGGGTGACCTGGCTGATGGCGGGTCTGTTGTACGGCGCCGGCTTGCGCTTGATGGAGTGCGTGCGCTTGCGCGTGCAGGATGTGGATTTCGCACGGCGCGAGATCGTGGTGCGGCAGGGCAAGGGCGGCAAGGATCGGCGCACGATGCTGCCGGCGATGGTGTCCGATGCGTTGCAGGGGCAGTTGGCCGAAGCACGGCGCCTGCATGGGCGCGACCTGGCGGCCGGCTTCGGCGCGGTGTGGCTGCCGCATGCACTGGAGCGCAAGTATCCGAACGCGGCGCGGGAATGGGGCTGGCAGTACGTGTTCCCGGCCAGCATGCGCAGCATCGATCCGCGCGACGGCGCAGAGCGTCGGCATCACCTGGACGAGACGGTGCTGCAGCGCGCGGTGAAGGCGGCGGTGCGGCGGGCGTGCATCGCCAAGCCGGCTACGTGCCATAGCCTGCGCCACTCCTTCGCCACCCACCTGCTGGAGTCGGGCAGCGATATCCGCACGGTGCAGGAACTGCTCGGCCACAAGGACGTGTCGACCACGCAGATCTACACGCACGTGCTCAACCGCGGCGGCCATGGCGTATTGAGTCCGTTGGATCGTTGAGTGTTGGCGGGATGACCCGAGGCGCGCGTTACGATACGGCGCTGCCCATGCCGGAAACGCCGAGATGACGCTGTCGATCCGCCCAGCCACCCTCGCCGACGTGCCTGCGCTGTGTGCCTGGAATGCGGCGATGGCGCGCGAAACGGAGGGCCTGGAACTCGATGCGGGAGTGCTGGAGCGCGGCGTGCGCGGAGTGTTCGGGCAACCGCAGCGCGGCTTCTACCTTGTCGCGGAGCGCGATGGCGAAGCGGTGGGTGGCCTGCTGGTCACCTTCGAGTGGAGCGACTGGCGCAATGGCGATTACTGGTGGATCCAGAGCGTGTACGTGATGCCGCCGGCGCGCCGCGACGGCGTGTTCCGTGCGTTGTACGCGGAGGTGGAACGTCGCGCCCGCGCCGCGAAGGCGGCGAGCCTGCGCCTGTACGTGGAAACGGAGAATGCCCGCGCGCAAGTCACCTACGAGCGGCTGGGCATGCGGCGTTGCCATTACGCGATGTACGAGCAGGTGCTTTGAGGGTGCGTCGCGGCGATTGACCTTGCGGCGGCAGTGATCCTCTTCGCCGGCTGCGGTCGCGCCTTGAGGCGCGAGGAAGAGGGAGCGGCACGGCGCGCAAGCTTCTTATGCCTGTGGTGCCTCGCTTCGCCCGAACCCTCATCCGGCCCTTCGGGCCACCTTCTCCCAGGGGGAGAAGGGATTGCGGCAAACCCTCGCTCAGTGCAGCGACGCCGCAGGCGCGGCGAGCCGGCCGTGTTCGTCCAGCACGATGCGGCCTGGCATCTGCAACTCGGCGGCGCAGCCGTAGTGGGCGGCCAGCGCGGCGAGCAGCGGGCCCAGTGCGTCGGGTTGCAACGGGTAGCCGTGGGCGAGCACGTGCGGGCGGCTGCCTTCGCCGCGTTGTGCAGCGGTGACGGCCACCACGCCGAGGCCGGGCGCCTCGTGGGCGTAGAGCTGCGGCGCGTCGTGGTTCGGATCGGCGTCGGCCACGGTTTCCAGCAGCCAGCCGGTTTCGCCCACGCCGTCGGGCGCGGACGACGACAGGCGCAGGGGCAGCGCGTGTGCGTCCAGCAGGGCGGCGTACTGGCGCAGCTCGAACACGATGCCGGCGAAGCTGTGCGCGCGCTCCGCCGCGTCGCCTTCCTGCGCGGCCAGCCATTCGGCGGGCGATTGCGCCAGCACGCGGCCGTGTTCGTAGCGCAGCGCCAAGCCGCGCGCGCTGAGCACGTCTTCCTCGCGGTACGGCGTGAGCAGGGCCGCTTCCAGCAGGCTCCACAGCGGCGCCAGGTTGACGTGTTCGTACTGCACGCAGGTGAGCGCCAGCAGATCGTTGCGGCTGAGGTAGCGCGCGTGTTCCAGCCGCACGCCCAGTGTGCGCATCAGCCAGTCGGCGGTGCGCTCGCCGGCTTCGCCGCGGCCGACCAGTTGCACTTCGACCTGTTCGGAGAGTTCCTCCGCCAGTGCTTCCGGCGCCAGCAGCGACAGCGGCAGCAGGCGCATCGTGCCGTCCGCGAATTGCGGCGCGGGCTCCAGCGGCTGCGCCGGCATGCGGCCCTCGTGGTTGCCGAAGGCCACCACCTGCGCCACGCCGGCGCGCGGCACGCGGCGGCCGAGCTCGTCCAGCGTGGCCCACACCGGGAAGCCGGGGCGCAGCAGCTCCACCGGATCGAACAGCGCGCCGGCCAGCACCAGCCGCGCCTGCGCCACCTGCGGCAGCAGCGCGTGCAGGTCGGCGGCGACCAGGCCGGCCAGTTCGTCCGCCTCGTCGCGGCTCAGGGTGGCGCGCGGCGCGGCGCCGGCCACGGGTTCCAGCGCGAGCACGATGGGCAGGGCGATCAGGGTGGAGGCTTCCACGGCAGGGAAATCCGCGAGGGAAAACGGCGATTCTAGCAAGCGCACGCGCGTTGCCCGTGCGCGGAACCGCGCACGGCGTGCTTCCGCGGCGCGGCGCGGCGGGTTAGCCTTGCGTGGAGTCTTTCAAGGTGGATTTTCCGCAATGGAACAGGTGCAACGGCGGGTGGGCGTGATCGGCGGCGTGCGGATCCCGTTCTGCCGCAACAACACGGCTTATGCCGACGTGGGCAACTTCGGCATGTCGGTGAAGGTGCTGGGGGCGCTGGTGGAGCGCTACGGCCTGCACGGCGTGGAGCTGGGCGAAGTGGCGATGGGCGCGGTGATCAAGCATCCCTCGGACTGGAACATCGCGCGCGAGGCGCTGCTTTCCTCCGGCCTTGCGCCCACCACGCCGGGCATCACCACCGCGCGCGCCTGCGGCACCTCGCTGGACAACGCGATCATCGTGGCGAACAAGATCGCGGTGGGCCAGATCGAGGCCGGCATCGCCGGCGGCTCGGACACCACCAGCGACGTGCCCATCGTGCTCGGCACGCGCCTGCGCAAGCGCCTGCTGGCGATCAACCGCGCCAAGGCGCCGCTGGACAAGCTGAAGGTGGCGCTGCACCGCTTCTCGCTGAAGGAGCTCAAGCCCTCCTTCCCCGGCGTGGCCGAGCCGCGCACCGGCAAGTCGATGGGCGACCACTGCGAGCAGATGGCCAAGCAATGGCACGTCACGCGCGAAGCGCAGGATCGGCTCGCGCTGGACAGCCACCGCAAGCTGGCCGCCACCTACGACGCCGGCTTCTTCGAGGATCTGATCGTGCCGTTCCGCGGCCTGGCGCGCGACGGTTTCCTGCGCCCCGACACCACGCTGGAAAAGCTCGCCGCGCTCAAGCCCGCGTTCGACAAGACCTCGGGCCAGGGCACGCTCACCGCGGGCAACTCCACCGGGCTTTCCGATGGCGCGGCTGCCGTATTGCTGGCCAGCGAGGCATGGGCCGCGCAGCGCGGGCTCAAGGTGCAGGCGTGGTTCCGCGACGCCGAGGTGGCCGCGGTGGATTTCGTGCACGGCGAGGGCCTGCTGATGGCGCCCACCGTGGCGGTGCCGCGCCTGCTCAAGCGCAACGGCCTCACCCTGCAGGATTTCGATTTCTACGAGATCCACGAAGCCTTCGCCGCGCAGGTGCTGTGCACGCTGCGCGCGTGGGAGAGCGCGGACTACTGCAGGGATCGGCTGGGACTGGACGCGCCGCTGGGCGCGATCGATCCCGCCAAGCTCAACGTGCACGGCTCCAGCCTCGCCACCGGCCATCCGTTCGCGGCCACCGGCGCGCGCATCATCGCCACGCTGGCCAAGATGCTGGAGCAGAAGGGCTCGGGCCGCGGCCTGATCTCGATCTGCACGGCGGGCGGCATGGGCGTCACCGCGATCCTCGAACGCTAGCTTCAGCCGCGATTCGCCCGCGCCGGGGCATAAAGGCCGCATGTTGCGTCTGCGCACCACCATCACCCTGAGCCTGCTCGCCCTGGCTGTCGGCATTGCCGGCACGCAGTGGCTGAGCGGGCTGAACACCGGCTGGGCCGGCCCCGCCGAGCGCGTGGCGGGTTTTGCGCCCGCGCATCGCCGTGCCACGCCGCGCCGGCATGCCGCGTTGCCACGCGAGGTGGCGTTGGCGCATCGCGTCCTGCTGCCGCCGGTGGCGGATGTGGTGCAGGCCGAACCGGCACCGCCGCCGCTTGAGTTGGTGCCGGTGTCCATGCCGCAGCTGCCGGTGTCGTGGTCGCAGATGGAAGGCCATTTGCAGGGCCGCGTGCTGCTGCATCTCGCCATCGACGGCAACGGCCGCGTCGCCGACGCGGCGTTATCCGAGTCCAGCGGCGATCCCGTGCTCGATGCGCATGCGCTGGCCACCGTGCGCCGCTGGCGTTTCGCCGTGCCCGACGGGCACCCGGACGGTTTCAGCGGCGACCTGCCGATGCGCTTCAGCAGCGCCGGGCAGCGGCTGGCGGAAGCGCCGTAACGCCGTTGCGCTTGCCGGCGACGGCAGTCAGGGTTCCGTCCTGCTCGCATCCCAGCGATGGCGGCCGTCGCCCTTGGCGCGATACAGGTTGCGATCCGCGCGCTCCATCAGGGCATCGGCCTGCAGGTCGGTGGCGTGGCGCTCCGACACGCCGATGCTCACGGTCACGCGGCCGTCGATGCCCTGGCTGTACGGCAGGTTGGCGGTGTGGATGCGCTCGATGATACGGCTGGCCACCACCGTCGCGCCCTGCAGCGGCGTGGCGGGCAGCAGGATGACGAACTCCTCGCCGCCGTAGCGCCCGCAGAAGTCCGCGGGCCGGTGCAGGGCGCCGGCGATCAGGCGCGCCACGGCGCGCAGGCAATGGTCGCCGGCCTGGTGGCCGTACAGGTCGTTGTAGTCCTTGAACCGGTCGATGTCGATCATCAGCAGGCTCATGCTTTCCGGCGTGCGCATCGCCGCCGCCCACTCGCGCGCGATGGCGCGGTCGAACGCGCGGCGATTGGGCAGGTCGGTGACGGCGTCGGTGTAGGACAGCCGCTCCAGCGCCGCGGCCATGTCCTGCAGCCGATCCTGCGCCTGCATGTAGCGGTACTGCACCTGCACGCTGCGCAGGATGTAGGCCACCATCGCCAGCCCCAGGGCCAGCAGCACCAGGTTGGTGTGGCGGTCGTCGATGCTCACGCCCACCGCGAAGATCGCCACCAGGAACAGGATGGGGCTCACGCCCAGCACCACGCGCTGCGGCAGGCTGCCGGTGCCGGCGGTGTCGTCCGCCGGCAGGTTGCGCCCGTGGTGCAGCATCAGCGCCAGCGCGACGAAGGGCAGCGGCGGCAGCACGTCGCCGAGCCGGCTCATGAAGCCCGCGCCCACGTCTTCCATGTCGAAATGGTTGTGGATGCCGATGCACACGCCGTAGGCGATCAGGAACACGCTGGTGATGCGGAAGAAGCGCCGGCTGGCGGCCGAGTCCGCGGTCAGCCAGCGGATCGTGTGCGACACCGCCATGAAGGCGTTCACCGCATCCAGTGCGTGCCGCACGTACCACAGGCCGAGCGGGCTGATGCTGCCGTGCGCATCCAGCTTGTCCACGATGCTGAGCCAGTACAGCAGGCCGAGCAGGGCCAGCAGCAGCGCGTCCAGCCCCCGCTGCCAGCGCGACGAGTGCGGGTCGCCGTAGGTCGCCGCCACGTACAGCAGCGGGATGCCGTAGCCGACGAACAGCAGGTAGGTGTAGTTCGTCATGTCCACCAGCGAGTGCAGCCAGTCGATCTGCACCAGCAGCGTCGCCACGCCCAGCGTCCACACCGCGAGGCTGGCGGCCAGCGCCAGGATCAGGGGGCGCGGATAGCTGGAGCGGAACACCAGCCGTATGCACCATGCGGTGGTGGCGAGTGCGATGAGGAATTGCAGGTGGTACGACCAGTGATCCACCTGCAGCGGCGCGATCCACAGGCCGATGGCCAGCAGCGCCGGCAGGATGGCCAGCGCGAGGGCGTATCGCAGTCCTGCTTGCCGGTTCGGGGTGGTCATCGCCTGGATCGGAAGTGCTGGCCCGTGGTGTGGGCGCAGCATGGGCAAAGCAGGCGGTCGCCGCAAGCCGGGCCGTGCGCCTTGCCGGCCGGCCGGCGTGGGGCGCACGGGGATCGCGGACAGGCTCTCAGCGCTTCGCCGGCGTGCCGCGCAGCGGTGCGGTGGAGCCGCGCACCACCAGTTCCGGGCTGAAGCCCTCGTTGCCCTCTTCCAGCGGCTCGCCGTTGGCCTCGCGCTGCAGGTTGCCGATCAGCCGCTGCGCGGCGTGGTGGGCGATTTCCTCGGTGGCCTGGCGCGCGGTGGTGAGCGCGGGCCAGGACTGTTTGGAGAACGGGCTGTCCTCGAAGCCGGCGATGGAAAGCTCCCACGGCACGCTGATGCCGCCGGAATGCGCGGCGGCCAGCACGCCGGCGGCGATCTCGTCGTTGGAGCCGAAGATCGCGGTGGGCCGATCCTTCAGCGCCAGCAGCTTGCGCGCGCCGCGGAAGCCGTCGTCGAAGGAGTAGTCGCCGGGCAGGATCAGCTTGCGGTCCAGCGCGATGCCGTAGTCCTTCAGCGCGTCCTCGTAGCCCTGGTAGCGCTCGGGACTGGAGCGGTGGTCGCGGCCGCCCCACAGGAAGCCGATGCGGGTGTGGCCGAGCTGGATCAGATGCTCGGTGATCGCGTAGGCGGCGTCGCGGTCGTCCACGTACACGCAGGGGTAGCCGTCCTGCGGATCCTTGCGCGCCGAGATGATGCGCATGAACGGGATCTTGGCCGCCGCCAGCTTGCGGATCAGCTCCGGCTGCTCCGACATCGGCGGCGCCAGCACCATGCCGGCCAGCCGCGCCTGCGCCGCCAGCGACACCAGCTCGTCGGCCAGCCGCGGCGAAGTGGAGTCGCAGGGGTGGATCTGCAGGCCGTAGCCGTTGGCGCGGCATGCCGCCAGCACGCCGCTCTGCATGCTGATGACGTAGTGCGCGTTCGGGTTGTCGTAGACCAGGCCCACCGCGTAGGCGCGCGTGCTGCGCAGGCTGCGCGCGGACGGGTCGGGGCGGTAATCCAGCGCCTCGATGGCGCGCTGCACCTTCTCGCGCGTGCGCGCGTGCACCGACGGCTCGTTGTTGATGACGCGCGAGACGGTCTTGAGCGATACGCCCGCCTGCTCGGCTACGTCCTTGATGGTGGCGCTGCGCAAACGCGTGGCCTCGGTGGGGGAAAGGGGCGCGCCGGCGCGGCCATGGGGCTACGCCGGCGCGCGGCACAGTCTAGCGGACGGCTGCGCGCTTGCCGCATGCCGCGCCGCTCAGCCGGCGTGCTGGCCCGCGCGATGGCCGCGCAGGCCGTAGTACAGGATGTACAGGTAGCACGGCACGATCACCACCACGAAGGCCAGCTGGAAGTCGATGACCTGCTTCAGGTGCACGAAGGCCTGCGGCAGCAGGGCGCCGCCCACGATGCCCATGATGAGCAGCGCCGAACCCAGCTCCGTGTGGCTGCCCAGCCCCTTGATCGCCAGCGGGAAGATCGCCGGCCACATCATCGCGTTGGCGAAACCCAGCGCGGCGACGAAGGCCACCGACGCGTAGCCGTGGGTGACGTACGCGCCCAGCGCGAACACCACGCCCAGCACCGCCGACGCCGCAAGGTAGCGCTGCTGCGAAACCACGCGCGGGATCAGCGCCGAGCCCACCAGGTAGCCCACCAGCATCGCCACCATGGTGTAGGTGGTGAAGTGCGAGGTCACCTGCAGCGGCAGGCCGAAGCCCTGGCCGTAGGTGTTGATCGCGTCGCCGGCCATCACCTCCACGCCCACGTAGAGGAACAGGCACAGCACGCCCAGCCACAGGTGCGGGAAGCTGAAGATGCCGCCCTTGGCATGGCCCACCGAGCTTTCGCTGTTGGCGCCGGCCGGCTTGATCTCCGGCAGCGTGGAAAACACGATCACCACCGCGATCACCACCAGCAGGCCCGCCACCGCCATGTAGGGCCAGAACACGCGCGCGGCGAAATCGTTGAGCAGGGCGTCGCGCTCCGGGCCGGTGGGCATCGCGGTGACCTTGCCGAGGAAGGCGTCGATGCCCTTCATCACCAGCACGCCGAACGCCAGCGGCGCGATCGCGCCGGCGATCTTGTTGCAGATGCCCATGATGCCGATGCGCTGCGCGGCGCTCTCGATCGGGCCGAGGATGCTGATGTAGGGGTTCGACGCCGTCTGCAGCAGCGACAGGCCCGCGCCGATCACGAACAGGCCGGACAGCGCGCCGGGATACACGCGGACGCGCACGAACGCGCCGAACAGCGCCGCGCCGACGGCCATCACGAACAGGCCCAGCACCATGCCGCGCTTCATGCCGGTGCGCTTGAGCACCGCGCCCGCGGGCAGCGCGAGCACGAAGTAGGAGAGGTAGAACGCGAACGGCACCAGGAAGGCGTTGATGTCGTCGAGGGTGAAAGCCACCTTGACGAAGGAGATCAGCGGCCCGTTGAGCCAGGTGAAGAAACCCATGATGAAGAACAGCACGCCGATGATGATCATCGGCCCGATGTAGGAACGTCCGGACGGCGCGGCCGCCTGCGTGCTTGTCATTGAAGTCTCTCCCCGAAAACGGCGCGGACAACCGCGAACGCGGCGACGCCAGCGGCCGCCGAAGGCTCTTTATTGGCCGCAAAGTACAACGTTGTCAACAGGGCGTGGCGCCTCGGTCTGAATTTGACCATTCGCGTCGAGCGCAGCTCGCGTCGGCGAGCGCACGCTGGGAAGCGCCATGGATGGCGCTGGCTTTGGGGAGCGAGGAAGTCGAAACGCCATGTGCCCGTCGACTTCGGCCCTGGCGGGCCTGCGCTCAGGGAGAACGGCATCGGATCAAGGCGCCGCCGACGGCACGTTGCGCGGCATGGCGCCAATGGCCGTGGCGCCGCAAAGGCGTTTTCGAGCAAGCCCGGTTTTGTCGCGACGCAACAGCCGCAACCGGTGCGCCTGTGGCCATCGCCATCCCCGTGCCAACGGTCATATTGCGTCAGCCGCAGCGGCTTATGAAAATTTCGGGACAGCCACTTGACAACGTTGTCATGACGATTCCAGACTCCCAACCCATCGCCTGCCGGCGACCGCGCGCGCATCGCGCGCCGCGCCGGTGGGCCGCAGCGGATATCGGGGGAAACCACGTGGGAGAGTTCGCCAGCCAGCGTCATGCCGCCCAGCCGGTGCCATCGGCGGTGCCGCACGGCGTGCTCGATCGGGCCGAGCCGTTCCTCGCCGCCGACGTGGGCGGCACCCACGCGCGCATCGGCCTGATGCGCGCCGCGCCGGCCGGGCAACCCCCGGTCAGCGTGCTGCACTACCACCGCTACTGCTGCGCCGACTGGGCCGACCTCGGTGCCGTGCTGCGCGACTTCATGGCGCGGCTGCCGTCCGCCGGCCATGCCGAGCTCGCCGCGCGCGTGCGCCGCTGCGTGGTGGCCAGCGCCGGCGTGGTGCTGGACGATCGCATCGTCAACGAGAACCTGCCCTGGCCGGTGTCCATCGGCGCGCTGCGCGAACAGCTCAAGCTGGCGCAGTTGGAGGTCATCAACGATTTCGAGGCGGTGACCTGGGCCACCCAGTTCCTCGGCACGGACGAAACCCTGCCGGTGATCGACGTCGCCCAGCCCGCGGCCCGCGGCCCGGTGCTGGTGATGGGGCCGGGCACCGGCCTGGGCTCGGCGGTGCTGCTGCCGCGTGCCGACGGCCATGCCCAGGTGCTGCCCACCGAGGCCGGCCAGATCGCGCTGGCGCCCGGCAACGAGCGCGAGATCGAGATCCTGCGCGTGCTCGCGCGCGGCCGCGCCTACGTCTCCTGCGAGGACGCGCTGTCCGGCCCCGGCCTGCTCAACCTCTACCACGCGCTGTGCGAACTGCGCGGCAGCCCGGTATCGCTGATGACGCCGGCGGAAGTCACCGGCGCCGCGCTGGCCGGCCACGACGGCACGGCGACGGAGACGCTGCAGGTGTTCTGCGGCCTGCTCGGCAGCTTCGCCGGCGACCTCGCGATGCTGTACGGCGCCAGCGGCGGCGTGTTCCTCGCCGGCGGCATCCTGCCGCAGATCCACGGCTTCCTGCGCAACAGCGCGTTCGCCGAGCGCTATTTCAACAAGGGCGTGATGCGCGCCTGGCTGCAGAAGGTTCCCGTACGACTGATTGAGCACGGCCAGCTAGGTGTCATCGGCGCCGCCGGCTGGTTCCTGGAGGAGCGGCAAGGAGAACACACCATGCCACCGCTCTAGCGACACGGCGCCGAACGCCGCAACCGAAGTCAACCAAGCAAGCCACACGACCACGGTCACCGACCGATCCAGCCTCTGAGGGGAGGAAACCATGAACCATCGCAAGACACTGCTTGCCGCGAGCATCGTCGCCGGCCTGTGCCTGTCCGTCGGCGCGTATGCGCAGGACAGCACGCAAACCCAGAACACCCAGAACGGCAGCGCGGCGAACAAGAAGGACGCCAAGCAGCTCAATGCGGTTGTCGTCACCGGCATTCGCAACAGCCAAGCGCTGTCGATCGATACCAAGCAGGCCGCCAACTCGCACATCGAGGTGGTGTCCGCCGTGGACATCGGCAAGCTGCCGGCGAAGAACGTGGCCGACACCATCGCCCAGTTGCCCGGCGTGAACATCGCCGATGCGGCCGGCTCCGAAGGCGGTTTCGACGAGGCCGACCGCGCCAGCATCCGCGGCAGCGCGCCTTCGCTCACCCTCACCACGCTCAACGGCCATGCGCTGGCCTCCGGCGACTGGTTCGTGCTGGCCGGCGGTACGCGCAGCGTGAGCTACTCCATGCTGCCGTCGGAGCTGGTCAGCCAGGTGGTGGTGCACAAGACCTCCGAAGCGCGTCTGCTCGAAGGCGGCGCCGCCGGTTCGATCGACATCATCACGCGCAAGCCGCTGGAGTTCGCCAAGCAGGTCACCACCGAGGCCAGCGTTGGCGCGGTGTACGCCGACCTGCCCGGCAGCACCAAGCCGCAGTTCAACGGCCTGTTCAACTGGAAGAACGACAGCAACACGTTCGGCGTGCTGGCCGAAGCGTTCTACGAGGAACGCTCGCTGCAGCGCAATGGCTAGGAAATGCTGGGCTACTCCTACGTGCCGACCGGATCGGCGGCGGCCACCAGCCTGGGCCTGGGCGCGGCCTCGCCGGGCAGCAAGAGCACCGGCGTGTTCTATCCCAACCTGCCGGGCGCGGTGCTGTTCACCCAGACCCGCAAGCGCAAGGGCGGTTCGGTCGACCTGGAGTGGAAGGCGGCCGACAACCTGAGCTTCAACCTCGACGGTTTCTACTCCAAGCTCGACGCCACCGACTACAACCGCAACTACATGCTGCGCCTGCGCGAGCAGCTGCCGGTCCAGCCGATTACCGGCACCGTGCAGAACAACGTGATCACCAGCGCGAACCTGCCGGGTGCCAGCAACATCTCGCAGGGCATCTACGACATGATCTCGCGTCCGGGCGAGGGCGAATCCAGCGCCTACGTTACCCTCGACGCCGACTGGAGGGCCACCGATACCCTCGACTTCAAGTTCCAGGGCGGCGTCACCCGCGGTACCGGCTTCACGCCGACCGAGGACATCATGGAGATGGACACCGGCTACGGCCAGACGGCCAACTATGCGATGAACGGGCTGGGCAAGCCCTTCAGCCTGGGCATGAGCGGCAACAACGGCACGTACAATCCGGCCACCGTCGGCCTCGACTGGATCTTCGGCGACCAGAACATCCACGTGGTCGACAAGGAGAAGTGGTTCCAGGTCGACGGCGAGCAGGACTTCGACTCCGGCGTGCTCTCCTCGCTGCAGTTCGGCGCCCGCTACTCCGATCACACGCACGAGAACCTGGTCGCGATCGCGCAGGGCCCGAACTGGGCCTCGGCCGTCAACTTCACCCCGAACTCCACCCTGTGGCCGGCCAGCACCCAAAGCTACACCGACCCCCTGTCCAGCGGCCTCGGCAGCATCTGGTACTGGTCGCCGGCCCAGCTGGCCGCGCTCAACGCCACCTATGCCAACCGCGCCGGCAGCGGCCCGGCTTCGCGCTTCTACCCCAACGACATCTACTCGCTGGAAGAGAAGAATTCCGAAGCCTATTTCCAGGCGAACTTCGAGGGCAGCAACTGGAGCGGTAACGTCGGCCTGCGCTACGTCTCCACGAACGACAAGATCGGCTACACCAGCGCCTCGATCCTTGAGAGCGACCACACCGGGCCGTTCAACAACTCGCCGTGGTATGTGAATGGCTGGTACTGGAACTACCACCACGCTCACTATGGCAAGTTGCTGCCCAGCCTGAACTTCAAGGTCAACCTGAACGAGGACGGCAGCCTGCTTGCGCGCTTCGCCGCCTCGCAGACCCTGACCCGCCAGGACTACGGCCAGCTGACCGGCAACGTGGCGCTCTCCGATCCGATGGCCGCGGGCGTGGTGGGCGGCGGCTCGGGCCCCAACCCCGACCTGAAGCCGCTGATCTCCACCAACTTCGACGCCTCGCTGGAGTGGTACTTCGCCAAGCGCGGCCTGTTGTCGGCCAGCGTGTACCAGATGGATCTCAACGACTATTACGACTACGGCACGGTCACCCGCAGCTATCTCAACAACTACCTGACCTACGGCACCAGCAACCCCTCGCACACGCCGGTCTACAGCCAGTACCTGGTGAGCGTGCCGGTGAACGTCAATGGCACCTTGAAGGGCGTCGAATTGAACTGGGTGCAGCCGATCGGTGAGCACCTCGGCACGCAGCTGAACTACACCTACGCCAACGGCCATTCGTCGGGCGGCACCTACCTCTACAACGGCGACGGCACCTTCGGCGACAACCTTGCCGCCGGCAACCGCCCCTTGTACGGCACCTCGCGCACCACGGCCAATGCGTCGGTGTTCTACGAAGACGACGTGTGGAATGCCCGCCTCAACTACACGTACCGCTCGTCATTCTACGACGGCATGATGATCGTGCAGGCCGGTGGCCTCGGCAACACGCCGCCGCTGCTGCCGTACTACCAGGCCGGGCAGGGTTACCTGTCGTTCTCGGCGGGCTACAAGATCAACGACAACATCAACCTGTCCTTCAGCGCGATGAACCTCAACAACCCGAAGCTGCGCTACTACGACGTTGGCAGCCAGGCTGGCCTGAACTTCGGCAAGGTGCCCGAGGCGTTCTACACGAACGGCCGCCAGTACTACTTCAACGTGAACTTCAAGTTCTGATCCACCGCTTCACCGCGACAACCCGCGGGCCACGGACGGCCCGCACTCTCCCCGAGCGGGCCCGGCTTCACTTTGCGGGCCCGTCTTTTTGCGCCCATCGGCCGCGGCGGTGGCATGCTGGGTCGCCTCGCAGGAGTTGCCGATGAACCGTTCCGCCTCGCTGTTCCGCGCTTGCCTGCTGTTCGTGCTTGCCCTGCTGCCGCTGCATGCGGCGACGGCCGGCGAGGCGGCAACGCCCTCCCTGATTCCGCTGCCGGCGCAACTCTCGTTGCAGCACGGCGGCTTCGCCGTGGATGCGGACACGCCCGTCGTGCTGGCCGACCACGACGCCTCGACGCGGCAGACCGCGGATTACCTGATCGACCTCGTAGCGCGCACGCGCGGCCTGCGCCTGCGCATCGCCGGCGACGCCAAGGCCGCGCATGCCATCGTGCTGGTGCGCGACCCGCAGGCGCCGGTGGCGCAGGCCGAGGGCTATGCGCTGGACGTCACGCCGCAAGGCATCCGCATTGCCGCGCGCGACGCCGCCGGCCTGTTCCATGGCGCGATCACGCTGGCCCAGCTGCTGACGCCCGACGCGAAAAAGGGCGCGGTGGACGTGCCCGCGCTGTCCATCCGCGACTGGCCGCGTTTCGCCTGGCGCGGCCTGATGCTGGATTCCGCGCGCCATTTCCAGAGCGTGGCCGAGGTCGAGCAGCTGATCGACCAGATGGCCCAGCTCAAGCTCGACGTGCTGCACTGGCACCTCACCGACGACCAGGGCTGGCGCATCGAGATCAAGCGCTACCCCGAACTGACCAGGATTGGCGCCTGGCGCACGCCGCCCGACGCCGGCCAGGACGGCGAGCCGCAGCGCTACGGCGGCTTCTACACGCAGCAGCAGATCCGCGCCGTGGTAGCCTACGCCGCCGTGCGCCACGTCACCATCGTGCCGGAGCTGGACATGCCCGGCCACGCGCAGGCCGCGGTGGCGTCGTATCCGCAGATCGGCGTGACCGGCCAGCGTCCGCGGGTCTCGGTCGACTGGGGCGTGAACCCGTGGCTGTACAACGTCGACGACAGCACCTTCGCCTTCATCGACAACGTGCTCGACGAGGTGATGGCGCTGTTCCCCTCGCAGTACATCCACGTCGGCGGCGACGAGGCGATCAAGAACCAGTGGAAGGCCTCGCCCGCGGTGCAGGCGAAAATGCGCGCGCTGGGCATCACGAACGAAGACGCGCTGCAGGGCTGGTTCATCGGCCGCATCGGCCAATACCTCGAAAAGCACGGCCGCAAGCTGATCGGCTGGGACGAGATCCTCGAAGGCGACAACCTGCCCGCCGACGCCACCGTGATGTCGTGGCGCGGCACCGACGGCGCGATCAAGGCCGCGCTGCTCGGCCACGACGTGGTGATGTCGCCCTCGCCGCAGCTCTACTTCGACCACGTGCAGGGCGACCTCGCCGACGAGTATGCCGGCCGCCTCGGCGTGGAATCGCTGAAGGATGTCTACGGCTTCCAGGCCGTGCCCGGCGTGCTGAACGCCACGCAGGCGAAACACGTGCTGGGCGTGCAGGCCAACGTGTGGACGGAGCACCTGCCGACCATGGAGCTGGTGGAGCACGCCGCCTTCCCGCGGCTGGACGCGCTGGCGGAGGTGGCCTGGTCGCCGGCTGCCACGAACGACTGGCATGGCTTCCTCGCGCGCCTGCCGGCGCAGTTCGAGCGCCAGCGCGCGCAGCACGTGGCCGTGGCCGACAGCGCCTTCGCGGTGGGCATCGCGGTGGATCGCAACGTGGCGCTGGCCACCGGCAAGGCCACGGTCACGCTCTCCGACCAGGCCGGTTTCGGCGCCATCCGCTACACGCTGGACGGCAGCGCGCCCACGCCGGCCTCGCCGCTGTACGCCGCGCCGTTCAACGTGAGCCCGCCCGCCACCGTGCGCGCCGCCAGCTTCGCCGCCGATGGCAGCGAACTGGCGGCGCCGCGCGAGCGCAGGCTGGATCGCGCCGCCCTGCTCAGCCTGCCCGGCACCGAACTGGGCAACTGCGCCGGCAGCGATTTCCGCCTGCGCCTGCAACCCACGCCCGACGCCACCAGCACCCAGCCGGTGTACGCGGTGAACATCTTCGACAACTGCCAGCAGTTCCCCGCCACGCTGATGGACGGCGTCGCCGCGATCCACGTCGATGCCGTGCGCCTGGTGCGCAACTACGCGCTGGCCGGCGACGCGAAGCTGGTGGTGTCGCGCCCGCACGCCACGCCCTTCGGCGAACTGGTGGTGCACGCCGACAACTGCGCCGGCACGGTGCTCGCCAGCCTGCCGTTGCCCGATCCGGCGCACAGCCCGCGCCAGTTCAAGCTGGACGCGAAGCTGCCTGCGCAAAGCGGCGTGCACGGCCTGTGCCTGGCCTACGCCACGCCCACCGACGGCCCGCTGTACGCAGTGGGGCGGGTGTCGCTGGAGGCGAAACCATGAAGCGGGTCTTCGGGAGCGCAACCTGTAGGCAAAGGCTCCCATCCTGGAATATTGCGAGCCTGCCCGTCATTCCGGCGCAGGCCGGAACCCGGTAGCCGCAGGGTTTGAACGAGCGTTATCGTCACTGGATCCCGGCCTCCGCCCACTGCTGTCCTGAATAATCTGGGGATGGTGTAGAAGGATGAAGGCCCGCGCCGCTTGCACGAAGCATGGCGAGAAGGCGACTTCATTTCCGATAACGACCACCTATCCAGACTGTCATCCCGGCGAAGGCCGGGATCCAGTAGCGACCATGTTCGCTCAGGCCGCACGGCCACTGGATGACTCGCTTCGCTCGCCCCTTCGGGGCCGCCCTGCGGGCGTTCTGCGCGCTTCGCGCTTGTCCGGCCTGCGCTGGAATGAGGAGAAAGATCGCGGCCACGAATGTTCAAAATTATTCCGGACAGTAGTGGGCCTCCGCCGGGATGATGCCGAAAGTCAGGGGCGCCTGGTTGCTTCAGCTCGTAAACATCGCGCGCGGTGCGGCGGGGTCGAAGGACGGTTGTCGGGCTTTATGCCGGCCGGATCAGCCACTGGAGCAGAACGCATGAACAAACGCCTCGCCTCCCTCGATGCCCTGCGCGGCATCACCATGGCCTGCATGCTGCTGGTCAACGATCCGGGCACCTGGTACCAGGTGTATCCGCAGTTGAGCCATTCCGCGTGGAACGGCTGCACGCTCACCGACCTGGTGTTCCCGTTCTTCCTGTTCATCGTGGGCGTGTCGATCGCGATGGCGATACTGCCGAGGCTGGAGCAGGGCGTCGCGCCTGCCGGGCTGCGCAATGCGGCGCTGTGGCGCGCGGTGCGCATCGTCGCGCTGGGACTGGCGCTCAACGCCGCCTCGGCGTGGTGGCCGCCGGGCCACGACCTGCGCTTTCCGGGCGTGCTGCAACGCATAGGCGTGTGCTTCGCGGTGGCGTCGATTCTGGCCATCTATACGCCCAGACGCGCATGGGTGATCGCCATCGTGGCGCTGCTTGCCGGCTACGCCGCGCTGCTGCTTGCCGGCGGAACCCTGGCGAAGTGGGACAGCATCGTCGACCACGTGGACAGCGCCGTATTCGGCCGGCACGTGTGGGAAACCAATGCGGCCACCGGCCAGCGGCACGATCCCGAAGGACTGCTCAGCACCCTGCCAGCCATCGCCAACAGCCTGTTCGGCCTGTGCGCGGGCGTGTGGCTGCGCGAGCGCCGGCTCAAGCGCCTGCTCGCGGCCGGCGTGGCCGCGGTGGCGCTGGGCTGGTTGTGGTCGTACTGGATCCCGTTCAACAAGAACCTGTGGACGCCCTCCTTCGTGCTGTGGACGTCCGGCTGGGCGACGCTGGCCCTGCTCGCCTGCCACTGGCTGGTCGACGTGCGCGGCTGGCCACCGCTGGGCCGCCGCTTCGGCATGAATGCGATCGCCGCCTACGCGGGCTCGGAACTGATGCAGGTGGTGCTGCCGCCGACGGGCTGGCAGGACGCCATCTATACCCACGGCTTCGCCAGCTGGATCGCGCCGTGGGGCGGCGAGAAGCTCGCCTCACTGGGCTACGCCATCGCCTTCGTGGCGTTCTGGTGGGTGATCGTGTGGTGGATGGACAGGCGGCGCATCTATCTCAAGCTGTGAAGCGCCTGCCGCGCGGCCTGTGTTTCCGTCGCCGACAGTTCGGCCAGCGCGACGAACTTGCCCGCGACCTGCGCGGCCACGGGCATGCCGTCGCGATAGAGCACGCGCGAACCGGGCACCGCCGGCACCTTGTCGCCGGCCAGCACGCCGCCCACCAGGTTGAGCGGGTCGCAGCCGCCCACCACGGCCAGTTCGCCGTCGTCCGCGCGCTGGCGGATAGCGCGCAGCGGCGCGATGGCCTCAGGCAACGCGAACTGCTCGCCCACCAGCCCTTCCACGAAGCGCCCGCCGCGGATCTCGCCGCGCGCTTCGAGCCGGCGATACACGCGCAGCAACTCGCGCCACGACGGCAGCCACGGCGCCTCGCGCTCCAGCAGTTGCCAGAACACCACGCCGTAGCGGGCGAGCAGGGCGCGGGCGACGTGCTCTGTTTCAATCGAATCGCCTCGGCGCGAAGCGCCACGTTCGCCTCCTCTCCCCTGCGGGGAGAGGATTGAGGTGAGGGGCTGTTCTTGCCGCGAGCCTTCATCTGGCTTCTCCGCAAGCACCCGCCCCTCATCCGACCCCTGCGGGGCCACCTTCTCCCCGGCGGGGAGAAGGGAGGAACGAACCAGCGACCACCTTCCCGCATCCTCGATCCCACCGAACACATGCCGCCGCATGCGCCGGTGCCGCGGCGCCTCGCGCTTCGCCGCGGGCAGCAGCAGCGCGCGCAGGCCGGCGAAGCTGTCCGCGCTGACGCGGCCGGCGGCGACCAGCTCGCCCAGCGCGTCCTCCAGCTCGGTGCGCAACAGGTGGGCGATGGATTGCAGCTCGTCGAAGAACAACGCGCCGTGTTCGCGCAGTGCGTCGGCCACCGCCTGCGCGCGTGACGAAAGCAGGCTTTCCTGCGGCGACGATTCCTGTGCGACGGACGTCCAGACGGCCATCTGCCGGCGCGGCAGCAGCACGATGGGCGTGGCGCGCACCGGGCCGTTGCCGCCACCGGCGCGCAGCCGGCTCCAGCCGATGCGGCCGGCGCGGCACAGTTCGTCCAGCCAGTTCGCCGAATAGTCGGCGATGCGTGCGGGCAGGATTTCCGCTTCCCACGCGCCGGCTGCCGCCTCGTAGCCTTCCAGTTGCGCCAACACGGCCGGCAGCGCGTCGGGGCCGCGCAACCGCGTGGCGGGGCTGGCGTGCTGCCAGTCGAGCAGGAAGCGCATCAACTGGCGCCGGCTCACCGGCTCGATCTCGCGCCGCAGCCGGCCCAGCGTGTAGCGGTGAATGCGCGCCAGCAGGTGGCGCTCGCACCATTGCGTTTCGCCGATAGTGGGATCGAAATGGCCCTGGATCACGTAGCCTTCGGCTTGCAGGCGCAGCAAAGCGGTTTCCGTGTCGGCGGGCGTCACGCCCAGCGGCGCGGCGAGGGCTTCGACGGTGACCGGGCCGAGGCCGAGCAGTCGGCCGCGCACCAGTTCGCGCAGGGCGTCCTCGCGTGTCCAGGCTTGCGCGGCGTATTCGGCGGGGGACGCGATGGCGGGATGCAACGATGCCGCGGGATGCACGGCCTGCCACAGCGGGAGTTTTTCGGCACAGACCCACACGCCATCGTCTCCTTCTCCCCTTTGGGGAGAAGGGTGGGATGAGGGGCGGGTGCTTGAGGTGACACTTCCAAGAGCCTGCTTTGATGTGGACTGAGGCGAGAGTGTCCCCTCACCCCAGCCCTCTCCCCGAAGGGGAGAGGGAGACAGGAGCGTGGCGCGCTGGTCTTTCGCCAGTGCGCACAGCCTTTCGTCCCAGCCTTCGTTCGCCGCCGCTTCCCCAGACGTGATCCCGCCCAGCGCCTCCAGCGCCTCGTGCATCTCGTCGATGCTGCGCACTTCCGGCCACGCCTCGGCGCGCACGGCGGCGATGGCGTCGGGGTCGAGCCGGCCGAGGTCGCCGGCGCTGGCGGGGCCATCCTGCCGCACGGCGCGGGTGCGGCGCTCCTCCAGCGGCGCGTCGTCGAGGAAGGCGTAGGGCGCGGCGTTGAGCACCGCGCCGGCGAGCGGGCTGGGCGCGGCGAGGTCGCGCGCGACGAGGCGGATTTCGCCGTTTTCGAGCCGGCGCAACAGGCGCAGCAGGCCGTCCACGTCCATCGCCTCGCGCAGGCAGTCGTGCAGGGTCTGCGCCACCAGCGGGTGGTCGGGAATCTGCCGTTCGCCCACGATGTTCTCCAGGCAGGCCACCTGGTCGGGGAACACCGCGGCGAGCAGATCCTCGCTCTTCATGCGCTGCAGCTGCGGCGGCACTTTCTTCCCGCCCGCAAAGCGCGGTAGCGCCAGCGCGGTGACCGCGTTCCAGCGCCAGCGTGCGGGGAACAGCGGCGCGTCGAGCAGGGCCTGCACCAGCACGTGCTCGGCGCTGTTCGAGTGCAGATAACGCGCCACCTCCTCCAGCGGAAAGCTGTGGCTGGTGGACAGCGACAGCACGATCGCATCCTCGGTGGCCGCGGCCTGCAGTTCGAAGTTGAACTGGCGGCAGAAGCGCTTGCGCAGCGCCAGTCCCCAGGCGCGGTTGATGCGGCTGCCGAACGGCGCGTGGATCACCAGCTGGGTGCCGCCGGATTCGTCGAAGAAGCGCTCGAACACGATGACCGATTGCGTGGGCAGCACGCCCAGCGCGGCTTTCGCGCTGGCGAGGTAATCGAGCAGTTGTTGCGCGGCGGCTTCGCCGAGGCCGAGTTCGTCGCGCAGCCACATGAATGCTCTGCTCTCCTCTCCCATCGGGAGAGGGGTTGGGGGTGAGGGTTCGGTATCGCCGGAACCCTCCGCGAAAACCGTACCCTCACCCCTGCCCCTCTCCCGAAGGGAGAGGGGTTCAAGCAAGGCATCGATCTCCCCGCGCAAGCGCGACACCGCGAACGAGAGCTCGTCCGTGCGTCCCGGCGCCTCGCCCAGCCAGAACGGGATGCTCGGCGGCACGCCGTGCGCGTCCTCCACGCGCAGGCGGTCGCGTTCCACGCGCAGGATGCGATAGCTGGTGTTGCCGAGCTGGAAGATGTCGCCGGCGAGGCTTTCCACCGCGAAATCCTCGTGCACCGAGCCGACCACGGTGCCTTGCGGCTCCAGCACCACGAGATAGTCCGCGGTGTCGGGGATCGCGCCGCCGGAAGTGAGCGCCACCAGCCGCGCGCCGCGCCGCGCGCGTACCTGGCGATGCACGGCATCGCGATGCAGGTAGGCGGCACGCGCGCCGCGCCGGGTGGTGAAGCCTTCGGCCAGCATGCGCAGCACGGCGTCGAAGTCCGCACGCGCCAGCGCGCGATACGGATGCGCGCCGCGCACCAGCGCGTACAGCGCGTCCTCGTCCCATTCGCGGCAGGCCACCTCGGCGACGAGCTGCTGCGCCAGCACGTCCAGCGGCTGCGGCGGCTGCACCAGCGCGTCGAGTTCGCCGCGGCGCACGGCGTCGAGCAGGGCGGCGCATTCCACCAGGTCGTCGCGCGTGGTGGGGAACAGCCGCGCCTTCGGCGTGCCGCCGACGTGGTGACCGGAACGGCCCGCGCGCTGCAGGAAGGCGGCGATGGAACGCGGCGAGCCGAGCTGGCAGACCAGATCCACGTCGCCGATGTCGATGCCCAGCTCCAGCGAGGCGGTGGCCACCAGCACCGCCAGCTCGCCGCGCTTCAGCCGCTGCTCGGCGTCGAGGCGCTGCTCCTTGGCGAGGCTGCCGTGGTGCGCGGCCACGGCTGCCTTGCCCAGCCGTTCGGACAGATGCCGCGCCGCGCGCTCGGCCAGCCGCCGCGTGTTGACGAATACCAGGGTGGTGCGATGCGTCTGCGCCAGTTGCGCGATGCGGTTGTAGACCAGCTCCCAGGCGTCGTTGGACATCACCGCTTCGAGCGGGATAGGCGGGAGTTCGAGGGCGAGGTCACGCTGGCGGACGTGGCCCGTGTCGATGATGGCGACGCCGCTTTTAGCGTTGGCCTCCTCTCCCCTTTGGGGCACGCGGGGAGCGGCCATGGATGGCCGCGGCTTTGAGGAGCGAGGAGAGGATTGAGGTGAGGGGTGGGTGCTTGCGCCAGCCTCACCCAGATCAGGCTTCGATGAAATCTGCGGCAAGCTTGACCCCTCACCCCGACCCTCTCCCCAAAGGGGAGAGGGAGATGTTGCGCCGACTAAAAAGTCGGCAATTTCTTCTATGGGTTTCTGCGTCGCCGACAACCCGATCCGCTGCAGGCGCCGCTGGCACAGCGATTCCAGCCGCTCCAGCGTCAGCGCCAGGTGCGCGCCGCGCTTGCTGCCGGCCACGGCGTGGATCTCGTCCACGATCACGCTGCGCGTGCTCTTCAGCATCTCGCGGCCGGAAGCCGAGCCCAGCAGGATGTACAGCGACTCCGGTGTGGTGACGAGGACGTGCGGTGGCGTCTTGCGCATCCATGCGCGCTCGGCCTGCGGCGTGTCGCCGGTGCGCACGGCGGTGCGGATCGCCACTTCGGGCAGCTCGCGCCTTTCCAGCTCGGCGCGGATGCCTTCCAACGGTTCGTCCAGGTTGACGTGGATGTCGTTGGAAAGCGCCTTCAGCGGCGACACGTAGACCACCCGCGTCTCGTCCGGCAGCGCGCCGCCGTTCGCCACGCCTTCGCGCACCAGCGCGTCGAGCGCGGCGAGGAAGGCGGTGAGCGTCTTGCCCGAGCCGGTGGGCGCGGCCACCAGCACGTGGCTGCCGGAACGGATCGCCGGCCACGCCTGCGCCTGCGCCGCGGTAGGCGCGTCGAAACGGCCCGCGAACCAGGCGGCGACGGCGGGGTGGAATCCGTTCAAGGGGGAAGCATCCGCGGGCATGCAGGCTGGGTGCGGCGAGGATCGGGACTGTCGATTCTACGCGTCCCGTTTTGCCCGCGAATCGCCATGCACGGCGGCACGCTGGCATGCCAAGATGCGCGCTGGCCGCCGTCCGCGAGGATGCCTAGGGGAGTCCGCGGATCGCGTCTTCATGCGAAGGAAACGTATGCGTACTTGGTGCGATGGGACGATCCGCCGCCTTGGCCGGATCGCGATGCTGGCGCTGGCGGCGGGGCTGGCCATGCCGGCAGCGAAGGCGGCCAGCCTCGATGCTGCGCTGCTGCCGAAGATCCAGGCGGCCACGTTCGAGGTGGTGCAGGCCAAGCCGGCCAGCGACCCGCTGACCTACGAGAAGCCGCTGCCGCTCGACCTGCTGCCCTACCAGGAGCGCACCGACAAGTACTACTCCATCGGCACCGCGTTCGCGATCGGCCACGGCCGCTACGTCACCGCGGGCCACGTGCTGATGGCCGGCCAGGGCAGCCTGTGGGGGGCGCCCGAGCTGCGCGACGGCGCCGGCCACGTCTATCCCATCGCCAGGATCGAGAAGTTCTCGCTGCGCCAGGATTTCGTGGTGTTCACGCTGGCGCAGCAGCCGGCCGGCGACGCCGCGCTGGCGATCGACCGCACGCCCGCGCTCAACCAGGTGGTCTACGCGGTGGGCAACGCGCTGGGCACCGGCGTGGTGATCCGCGACGGCCTGTACACCTCCGACACGCCGGAGGAGCAGGACGGCGCGTGGAAGTGGATGCGCTTCTCCGCCGCCGCCTCGCCCGGCAACAGCGGCGGCCCGCTGCTGGACAAGGACGGCAAGGTCATCGGCGTGGTGCTGATGAAGTCGGCCAACGAGAACCTCAACTACGCGCTGCCGATCCGCGAGGTGCTGGACGCGCCGGACGACCGCGCGGTGATCGACCGCCGCGTTCCCTACCAGTTCGACCTGTTCGACACCACCAACATCGACACCTTCAAGGCGCAATTCGCGCTGCCGATGAGCCTGGGCGATTTCTTCGCGCGCTACCAGAAGCTGGAGGACGCCTACGTGGACGGCCAGCTCAAGACCCTGCTGGCCAAGGAGCCGGAGCGGGTTTTCCCGAACGGCGCCGGTTCCAGCCGACTGCTGCACAGCGCCGCCCGGATGGACGGCCTGCCTGCCCTGATCGGCCGCGACAGCACCGGCAACTGGGATGCGGCGGTCAAGGCCGGGCCGCGAATCCCGCTGGAGAACAACGGTTTCGTGGCCCTCGGCGTGGTCGGCAAGAACCTGCTGTTCCACCTGCGCAAGCCGGACGGCGTCACCGATGCGCAGCTCTATGCCGATCCGCAGCGGCTGATGGACACGCTGCTCAAGACCGGTTACCTGCACCGCCCGGTCGCCACCGAAAGGATCAAGGTCACGTCGCTGGGCAAGCCGACGCTGGACACGTCGTACACGGATCGCTGGCAGCGCCGCTGGCAGGTGCGCGCGTGGCCGGTGCCGTTTGCCAACGAAGACGCCCTGGTGCTGACCCTGCCCGTGCCGGACGGCTACGTCGGCCTCATGCGTGGCCTGCCCGCCCGCCAGCGGCACGACTACCTCATCAACCTGGAGGCGATGGCCGACTTCTTCGACACCGCCTACGAAGGCACCCTCGCGCAGTGGCAGGATTTCCTGAAGAACAAGGATCTGCTGCCGGCGGCGTTCGCGGACATCAAGCTCGACATCGACTACGGCCACCGCTTCGGCTACGCCTCGCCGCGCCTGCGCTTCGACTTCACGCCGCAGGTGCAGAAGATCGGCGCGAACAGCCTGCTGATGCTCGGCTTCCGCTTCTTCCCCGATAACGGCAAGGTCGCGTGGGGCGTGGGCGAGGTGCGCGTCTGGAAGGACAGGGCCGCGGACGACATGGATCGCGTCGACATCGAGCGGGTCGCGCACCCCTCGGACGACCTCGACGACGACTACAAGAGCGCGTGGCGGAAGATGTCGCAGCGCGAGCATCCCTACGACGCCGTCGCGCGCAACGAGGGCGACATGACGCTGATCGACACCGTGGTGGATGCAGGAACGGGAAAGGACGCGCTGTACCTGGTGTCTTCCGGCGTGGAGGGCACGCATCCGCAAGCCGACATGAAGGCCAAGCTCGACCTGCTGACGAAGAACCTGCAGGTGACGGAGCATTGACCGCGGCGGCCTGGCTGGAAATGCCCGACGGCCAGCCGCTGCGCCTGCACGACTGGCCGCTGCCGCAGGCGCGCGGCGGCGTGCTGCTGGTACACGGGCTGGGCGAGCACGCGGGCCGCTACGGCCAGTTGGCGCAATGGTTCAACCAGCGTGGCCATGCCGTGCGCGGCTACGACCAGCGCGGCCACGGCGAAAGCCCCGGGCCGCGCGGCGTGCTGGCCCATCCCGACGATCTGCTGGCCGATCTCGCGGTGGTGCACGCGGACTACGCGCGCACGCTGGGCGCCGCGCCGCTGCTGCTCGGCCACAGCATGGGCGGCCTGGTCGCGTTGCGCGCCGTGCTGGACGAGCGCATCACGCCGCGGGCGCTGGTGCTTTCCTCGCCCGCGCTGCGCAGCCATGCCTCGCCGGGCCTGCGGCGGCTGGCCGCGGCGCTGTCCCGCGCGTTGCCGAACCTGCGCCTGCGCAACGGCCTCGACCTGCCGCGCCTCAGCCACGATGCGCAGGTGGTGGATGCCTACCGCGCCGATCCGCTGTGCCACGACCGCGTCAGTCCGCGCCTCGCCGACTTCATCTTCCGCGCCGGCGCGTCGTGCCTGGCCGAGGCCGGGCGCCTCGACGTCGCCACGCTGCTGCTGGTGGCCGGCGAGGATGCGCTGGTCGACGCCGGCGGCAGCCGCGATTTCTCCGCTGCCGCGCCTGCGCAGCGGCTCACCACGCGCTACTTCGCGTCGCTGTACCACGAGCTGTTCAACGAGGCCGAGCCCGGCCGCGGCCAGGTGCTGATGCAATTGGCGGACTGGCTGCAGCGCCTGCCGTGATGCGCGCAAACCCGTGCCTTTCGGCAGGGGCCGCCTTCAGGCACATTCGCCGCGGCGCAAAGCAGGGCATAAAAGAATGCCGGGAACGTACGCTTGACGCGCGCTGTCTCCCGTTATGCTGGCGCGCCACGGAGGACACGTGAACATCTTCGCACCCATGATCCGACGGCCCGTCGGCACCTCGCTGCTGGCGATCGGCCTGGCCATCGCCGGTTTCTGGGCCTACCTGCTGCTGGGCGTGGCGGCGTTGCCGTCGGTCGAATTCCCCGGCGTGGTGGTGTTCACGTCGACGCCGGGCGCCAGCGCGCAGACCATGGCGAACACCGTGGTGGCGCCGCTGGAGCGTCACCTGGGGCGCATCCCCGGCATCAAGCAGATGGCGTCCAACGCCAGCGAGGGCGGCGCGCAGATCCAGATCCTGTTCGACATGAGCCGCAGCGCCGACCAGGCCGCGCGCGACGTGCAGCAGGCGATCAATGCCGCCATGCCCGACCTGCCCACCGGGATCACGCCGCCGCAGTTTTTCAAGTTCGACACCTCGCAGATGCCGATCCTGCTGATCGCGGTGAACTCCGCCAGCCTGTCGCCGGACAAGCTCTACGACCTCACCGACACCCTGCTGGAGCCGGCGGTGGCGCAGGTGCCGGGCGTGGCGCAGGTGCAGGTGGACGGTTCGCCGCACGCGGTGCGGGTGGCGCTGCATTCCGACGCGATGGCGCACGTCGGCGTCACCGCCAACGACATCGCGAACGCGCTGCGCGCGGCCAACGTCACCGCGCCGCAGGGCGTGCTCAGCGACGGCAGCACCCAGCTCACGGTGAGCGCGAACGACTCCCTGCACAGCGTGGCCGATTTCGCCAGGCTGGTGATCGCCAGCCACAACGGCGTGGCCGTCCACCTGGCCGACGTGGCCACCATCACCGGCGGCCAGCAGGATCAGTACGCCGCGGTCTGGTTCAACGGCGAGCGCTCGGTGCTGCTGCAGATCAGCAAGCGCCCGGAGGCGAACTCGGTGGCCACGGTGGAGGCCATCCTCGCGCGCCTGCCCGAGCTGCACGCGCTGATGCCGGCGGACGTGCAGATCCGCCCGATCTTCGACCTCACCGCCACCACCAAGTCCGCGCTGCACGAGGTGAACGTGGCGCTGCTGATGAGCGTGGTGATGGTGGCGCTGGTGATGCTGGTGTTCCTGCGCCGGCTGCGGCCCACCCTCATCGCGATGTTCAGCGTGCCGTTGTCGCTGGCCGGCGCGTTCGTGCTGATGTGGGCGCTGGGCTTCACGCTCAACACGTTTTCGCTGGTGGCGCTGGTGCTGTGCGTGGGCTTCGTGGTGGACGACGCCATCGTGGTGATCGAGAACATCGTGCGCCACATGGAAGCCGGCATGCGGCCGCTGGAGGCCGCGCTCGCCGGCGTGCGCGAGATCGGTTTCACGGTGATCTCGATCACGCTGTCGCTGATCGCGGTGTTCGGGCCGATGGTGTTCGGCAACAACATGTTCGTCATGTTCATGCGCGAGTTCTCGGTGACGCTGATCGCCACCATCGTGATCTCCGCGCTGGTGTCGCTCACGCTCACGCCCGCGTTGTGCGGGCACTGGCTGGCGCACGGGCACGATGCGCCGGCGCGCGAGCCGGGCCGGCTGGAGCGCTGGGCCGAGCGCTTCGATCAGTCGTCCTTGCGCCTGTACGAGCGCGGGCTGGACTGGGCGATGAAGCATCGCCGGCTGATGCGCTGGCAGCCGCCCATCCTGCTGGTGCTCACCATCGCGCTGGCGGTGCTGGTGGGCATGACCGCCGGCGGCGGCTTCATGCCGAAGGAAGACATCGGCCTGCTGCAGGCGCAGATCCGGGCGGACGCCAACATCTCGCCCACGCAGATGGCGGCGCGCACCCAGGCCATCACCAACGAGGTACGCGCCGATCCGGCGGTGCTCGACGTCACCAGCATCCTCGGCGGCAACAACAACAGCGGCGCCGTGGGCAACCGCTCCACCCTGTTCATCGACCTGAAGGAGCATGGCAAGGGCGGCCGCCAGGAAACCGCGCAGCAAGTGGTGGATCGGCTGTCGGCGAAGTTCAAGAACTTGGCCGACATGGAAGTGTCGCTGACGCCGGTGCAGTTCATGGGCGGCGGTGGCGGTGGCGGCAACGGCGGCCCGCAGTACTCGTTCCAGCTCAGCAGCACCAGCGGCGCGCCGCTGCAGCAGCCCACATTGGCGGTGGCCAAGGTGATGCGCGGCATGAAACAGTTCCGCGACGTCACCACCAGCTACGACACCATCGGCAAGCAGCAGATGCTGGAGGTGGATCGCAATGCGGCGGGGCGGCTGCGGATCAGTATGGGCGAGGTGGACGATGCGCTGAACAAGTCGTTCGGCCAGACGCCGGTATCGACGATCTACTCCGGCATCAACCAGTACTCGGTGGTGCTCACCTCGGACAAGGCCGATTCGCTGAGCCCCGACGCCCTGCTCAACACCTACGTGCGCAACGCGCAGGGCAAGATGATCCCGCTGTCGGCGGTGGCGCGCATCCGCCCGATCACGGCGCCGCTGAGCATCAGCCACTTCGACCAGATCGAGTCGTCCGAGATCAGCTACAACCTCGCCAAGGGCACCACCCAGATCGAGGGCCTGAAGCTGGTGGACCAGGCGATCTACGCCGCCAACCTGCCGGCCGGCATCCAGAAGAAGTACACCGGCGACAACCAGAACCTGATGGACTCGCTCACCAATTCGCTGCTGCTGCTGCTCGCGGTGATCGGCGCGATGTACGTGGTGCTGGGCATCCTGTACGAAAGCCTGATCCACCCGCTGACCATTCTCTCCACCCTTCCCGCCGCCGGCATGGGCGCCTTCCTCGCCATGCTGCTCACCCACACCCAGCTCACCCTGATGTCGGTGATCGCGGTGCTGATGCTGATCGGCATCGTGAAGAAGAACGCCATCCTGATGGTGGACTTCGCCCTGGTCGCCGAGCGCGAGCGCGGCATGGCGCCGCCGGCGGCGATCCGCGAGGCGGCGCTGGTGCGCTTCCGCCCGATCACCATGACCACCCTGGTGGCGATGGGCGCCGCGCTGCCGCTGGCGATCGGCTTCGGCGTGGGTTCGGAAATGCGCCAGCCGCTGGGCATCGCCATCCTCGGCGGCCTGTTCGTGTCGCAGCTGCTGACCTTGCTCAGCACGCCCGCGATGTACCTGTGGCAGCACGACCGCCGCGAGCGCAAGGCCAAGCGCAAGGCGCTGCGCGAGGAGATCCGCCGCCAGCGCGAGGTGGCGAAGCAGATGCCGGCATTGCCCGGCTGATCACGATCGTGCCCGCGGCCTTGGACGGGCCGCTGCGGGCCCGGCGGTGCTGCCTGGGCGCGCGTGCGGCACCGTCCACGGCTGCTCGCGCGGAAGGTCGCGTGCCTGCCGTGGCGCATGCGGCACGCATCGAGCATGCTGCTTGACCTTGCCCCAAGGGCAGGCCGTAGTGTCCCGATCCGATGTCGAAATCCACCGCCACCACGAAGTACTTGCGCATCGGCCAGATCGCCGAGCGCACCGGCCTGTCGGCCAAGGCGCTGCGCCTGTACGAGGCGCGCGGCCTGCTGGTGCCCGATGCGCGATCCGCCTCGGGCTACCGGCTGTACGGCGCCAGGGCGCTGGCCCGGCTGGCCGAGATCGCCGTTCTGCGCCGCGCCGGCTTCACGCTGGCCGAGATCGGTGCGCTGTTGCTGCGCGAAGCGGCTGCGGCGGCGCTGATCGAGGCGCGCATCGTGGCGTTGCGCCGCGAGGTGCGCGGCAAATCGGCGGCGCTCGCCACCTTGGAGCAGGCGTGGCGGCGGCTGGATCCGGCATCGTCCACCGACGTCGACCAAGTATTGGAGAGTATCCAGATGAGCGAAGAACTCGATGTGCGCTTCACCGAAACGCAGCGGGCGGAATTCCGGCGCAGCGGAGACATCCTGGGCCAGCACTTCACCCCGGAGGAGCGCGAGCGCCTGCGCCGGCGCGCCGAGCAGTACGGCACCGAGAACATGCGGCGGTATGCGGAGCAGTGGCCGCCCCTGGTTGCGCAGGTGCGCGCAGCGATGGATGCCGGCACGCCGGCGGACGATCCCGCCGTGATCGAGCTGGGCCGGCGCTGGCACGCATTGCTCGATGCGTTCAGCGGCGGCGACACCGGCCTGGTGCGCAAGATGCGGGACGCCTACGACAAGGAGCCGCAGGTGATGGCGGCGCAGGGCATGGATCCGGCGATGTTTGCCTACATCGGCGAAGCCATGCGGGCCGCGGGACTGATGCCGAAGGAGTGAACCGCCTGCCTGGCGGCCCACTTGCGGGAGCCGCCAGGCAGTGCCGCTGCGTTACTGGCCGCGGCGCTTCACGTAGGTGTCGAACAGCTCGTCGATGCGCCGGTACTCGTCGTACCAGTCGTCGGCGTGCTTGAAGTCGTGGCGCTCCAGCGGGTACAGCGAGATCCAGAAGTTCTTCTTGTGCAGCTCCACGAAGCGCTGGTAGAGGCGGATCGAGTCGCTGGCCATCACGTTGTCGTCGATCAGGCCGTGTTCGATCAGCAGCGGGTCGCGCAGGTTCTGCGCGTAGTCGATCGGCGAGCTGGTCTTGTACGCCTCGGGGTCGAGCTGCGGGTCGTTGAGGATGTTCGAAGTGTACTCGTCGTTGTAGGTGGCCCAGTCCGCCGGCGGGCGCAGCGCGGCGCCCGCCGCGAACTGGCCCGGTGCGCGCAGCAGCGCCATCTCGGTCATGAAGCCGCCGTAGCTGCCGCCGTAGATGCCCACGCGCTTCGGATCGACGCCGTGCTGCTTGACCAGCCAGGCCTTGCCGTCGAGCAGGTCTTCCAGTTCCGGGTGGCCCATGTGGCGGTAGATCGCGTCACGCCAGTCGCGGCCGTAGCCGGCGGAGCCGCGGTAGTCCATGTCCAGCACCACGTAGCCCTGCTGCACCAGCAGGTTCTGGAACATCTGCTCGCGGATGTAATAGGTCTCCTGCTTCGACACGTCCTGCAGGTAGCCGGCGCCGTGCACGAAGATCACCGCGGGGCGCGAGGCGGGCGCGTCGGTTTCGTTGGCGGGGCCGTAGTACTTCGCGTGGATCATGCCGGCGCCGTGCGACGAAGGCACTTCGACGAACTGCGGCTGGATCCAGTGGCGCGCGGTGTAGGCCGGCTTCATCGTGTCGGTGAGTTCGCGCGGCGTGCCGCCGGCGGCGGGCTGCACGGCTAGCTGGTCGAGCAGGTAGGGCGCGGAGTGCAGCACGGCGAGCCGGCTGCCGTCGGGCGACAGCGTGAAGCCGTCCACGCCCTCGTACTGCGTCAGGCGCGTCAGTGCGCCGCCGCCCGAGGGCACGCGGTAGACGTCGTAGCTGTACGGCGCGACCTTGTTCGCCAGCAGGTAGAACCACTGGCCGTCGGGGCTGAGCACGGGCTGGCTCACCTCGAAGTGCGTGTTGTCGGTGAGCGCCTTCGCCTTGCCGTCCAGCGGCTTGGCGTAGAGGCGCGACCAGCCGCTGGCCTCGGAGAGGTACCACAGCGTGCGGCCGTCCTTCAGCCAGCCGAAATCGTTGAAGCTCCAGTTGATCCACGCGTCGTCGTGCAGGCGATCCTGCGGCACCAGCGCGTGCCTGGCGAAGTCGACGGTGGCGATCCAGCGATCCTTGTTGTCGATGGCGCGCAGCTGCACGGCGGCCTGGCTGCCGTCGGCGTTCCACGCGGCGCCGCCGCCGTTGCTGTCGCTGTCGGGAACGAGGGCGATGCTGACCGGGCGCAGCGCCGGCGCCTGCAGCGCCTTCGCCTCGTCGGCATGGCCGGCCTTTTCCAGCGCGGCGACGGTGCGCGCGCGGATCGCCTTCAGCGGGTCGTCCTTGATGCCGGGCAGGTTGTCGGTCGCGATCGGCCACGCCTTGTGCGCGGCGAGGTCGAGCAGCAGCAGCGACTGCGGCGCGGGATCGTTGCGGCCCACGTAGGTGCGCGCGGGCTGCGTCTCGGTGTAGCCGGAGTCGGTGACGTAGTGGATCACGTCGGGCGACTTGCCGTCGCCGGAATGCGCGGGCTCGGTGATCACCAGCATCCAGCGGCCGTCGGGCGACAGCTCGGTGTCCACCGCCTTGATCTTGTCGCCCAGCCAGAACGGCCGCGGCGCGCGGCCGGCGTCGGCGGCTTCCAGCGCCCGCTGCTGCGCGCGGTGCGCGTCGCGGTCGGCCTTGATCTCGCGCAGCGTGCTGAAGGTTTCGAGCTGCTGGCGCTCCAGCGCGTCGGGCTCGTCCGCCTGCGGGTCGTCGGCGAACTTCAGGATCGCGGCGGGCGCGGTGACGCCGCTGGCGAGGTCGTAGTCGTACCAGTCGTTGCCGTCGCGGAATTGCAGCGTGCGGCCGTCGGCGCTGAACTGCGGCGCGGATTCCGCCTGCGGCGAGCGCGTCACCTGCACGCGCCGGCCGCTGGCGAGGTCGACCAGGAACACGTCGCCGTGCAGGATGAAGGCCGCGTGCGTGCGGTTGCGGTCGTACACCGCGGGGCCGTCGGCCTGCGCCATCGCGGCGGGGTCGAGCTTGCCGCCGGCGCCGCCGTCCGCATCCACGCGATAGAGGTCGCGCACGCTGTCGCCGTCGCGCTTCAGCGCGTAGTACAGGCGGCGGCCGTCCACGCTCCAATACGGGCTCTCCACCGCGTGGCCGATCCAGTCGGGGCTGGCCATGATGGTTTCCAGGTCGAGCGGCGCGGAGGCGGGCGTTGCCGCCATCGCGGCGGCGGGCAGCACGGCGAGGGCGATCAGGCTGGCGAGCAACAGGCGGCGCATGGGTGTTCCCCGAGGCAAAAGACCAGCATAGCCGAGCGCTCCCGCCGTACGGTCGCGCCTGTGCCGAAAGTCAGGTGTGCGGACGAGGGGGCGATTGTCTTGCCGCATCCGCCAGGCGGCGCCGGATCGCCCATTGCAACCGCAGTCGTCCGCCGCCATCGTTGGCTCTCCCTACTCGTTGGCCTTGCCATGACCGCCCTGCTGCCCTGTGTCGAACACGAAACCGCCGCCGCACCGTGCTACAGCGTGATCTGGCTGCACGGCCTGGGCGCCGACGGCCACGACTTCGCGCCCGTCGTGCCGGAGCTGGCGGCGGCGGACTGGCCGGCCGTGCGCTTCGTGTTTCCGCATGCGCCGGTGCGGCCGGTGACGGTGAACGGCGGCATGCCGATGCGCGCGTGGTACGACATCATGGGCTTCGACCTGGTGAGCCGGCAGGACGAGGCGGGCATCCGCGCTTCCATCGCCGCGGTCGAGGCGCTGATCGCGCGCGAGAACGAGCGCGGCGTGCCGGACGAACGCATCGTGCTGGCCGGCTTCTCGCAGGGCGGCGCGATCGCGCTGGCTGCAGGCCTTCGCCATGCGCGGCGGCTGGCCGGCATCGTGGCGCTGTCCACCTACCTGCCGCTGGCCGACACGCTGGCCGCCGAACGCAGCGCGGCGAATGCGGACGTGCTGGTCTTCCAGGCACACGGCACGTTCGACCCGGTGGTGGTTCCGCCGCGCGGCAGCGACAGCCGCGACCTGCTGCAGCGCCTGGGCTATCGCGTGGACTGGCACGCCTATCCGATGGCGCACGCGGTCTGTGCCGAGGAGATCGCCGACCTGCGCGCCTGGCTGGGCCAGCGTTTCGCCTGACGCACGCGAGCGCGCACGACCACGGCATACTGCGCCCATGCGCCTGCCCGTCACCGACGAACCCAGCCCGCTGCCGGATTTCTGCAGCCTGCCGGTGCTGTTTACCCTGCTGGTGACCGGCGCGCTGGCGGCCACCGTGGTGTGGCTGGCCGCGGGCGACCACCGCGACGTTTCCGGCTACAGCGTGGGCATCCTGTTCGTGAGCTGGCTGGCGCTGGCCATCGTGGTGGTGCTGTGCCTGCTGCGCCCGTGGCTGCAGCGCCTGCCGGGGCACCTGCCCTATCTCGCCGCGTGGCTGCTGGTGATGCCCGTCGTGGGCGTGGCGAGCTGGGTGGCGCACGGGCTGGACAAGGCGCTGCACATGGGCCTGGTCGGCGCCGGCGCCGCGGCCTTCGTGCGCGACAACGTGCTCATCGCCGCCCTGCTCGGCGCGGCGATCCTGCGCTACTTCTACGTCGCCGCGCAGTGGCGGCTGCGCCTCGCCGCGGTGACGCGCGCGCAGGTGGAGGCGCTGCAGGCGCGCATCCGCCCGCACTTCCTGTTCAACAGCATGAACACCGTGGCGGCGCTGATCCCGCTCGACCCGGTGGCGGCGGAACGCACGGTGGAAGACCTTGCCGAACTGTTCCGCGCCGCGTTGGGCCAGCACGAGCAGGGCGACGGCACGCTGGGCGAGGAGCTGGCCCTGCTGGATCGCTACCTCGCCATCGAGCAACTGCGCCTCGGCGAGCGCCTGCGCGTGGAGCGCGAGCTGGACGCGTTGCCGCCGGACTTCCCGCTGCCGCGCCTGCTGCTGCAGCCGCTGGTGGAGAACGCCGTGCACCACGGCATCCAGCCGCTGCGCGAAGGCGGCGTGGTGAGCCTGCGCGGCACGCGCGAAGGCCATGCCATCGCCATCGAGATCGCCAACCCGCTGCCGCCCTCGCCGGCCCGCGGTGGCCACGGCCACGGCCTGGACAGCGTGCGCCGGCGCGTGGCCTTCCGCTACGGCCCGCGCGCCGTGGTGCGGGCCGGGCCGCAGGGCGGGCGCTACGTGGTGAGCCTGCGCTTGCCGTTGCCGGACAGGGAGGGCGGCGATGCGCGTGCTGATCGCCGATGACGAACCGCTGGCGCGCCTGCGCCTCGCCGCGTTGCTGGGCGAATGCGAAGGCGTGGAACTGGCCGGCAGCGTGGGCGACGGCGAGGCCGCGCTCTCCGCGCTCTCCGAACTGCAGCCCGACCTGCTGCTGCTCGACATCAACATGCCGGGCATCGACGGCCTGGCGCTGGCCGCGCGGCTGACGGGGCAGGCGCGGCCCAAGGTGGTGTTCTGCACCGCCTACGAGAACCACGCGCTGCACGCCTTCGAGCTGGATGCCGTGGACTACCTGCTGAAGCCGGTGCGGCTGGAGCGCCTGCGCGAGGCGCTGCAACGCGCGCGCAAGCGGCTGGCGGACGCGCCGCGCGCCGCCACCGCGTGGCTGCATGCGCGCGTGCGCGACGAGCAGGTGCGCGTGGCGCTGGACGAAGTGGTCTGCCTGCTCGCCGAGGAAAAATACGTGCGCGTGCGCCACGCCGGCGGCGAGCTGCTGATCGACGAATCGCTGCGCCAGCTGGAGGAAGCCTACCCGGAGCAGTTGATCCGCCTGCACCGCAACTGCCTGGTGCCGCCCGCGCGCCTGCTGGGCCTGAAACCCCTCGCCGACGGCCGCGTGCTGGCCCGCCTCGCCGGCACCGACTTCAGCCCCGAGGTGAGCCGGCGCAACCTGCCCGCGCTGCGCAAGCTGCTCAGGATGGGGTGAGATGGCATCCTCCCCTCATGGAGGACAGTGCGTGGATCCGATGAGCGCTTTCCGGAACTTCTGCTTCCAGCGATCACGGTTTGCGCGAGGGGCGGTTTCCCCCAGGAAATAGAGCGGCCCACCGTCGCCAAAGAACAGCAGCTTGTCCAGTGCCCGTGGCGTGATGCGTGGATCAGTTGCCTCGACCGCGTTCAATAGAATTTGCACGATCTGCCGCTTAGGCACGTCTCGCCCCGAATACGCCTTCATGGCTTGCTGGATGTGCGTGTCGGGCTTGATGAAGCATGTCGCGCCCAAGTCGGCAAAAAAGCTTGGCGCCAGCGCTTCGCCGAAACCGGTTATGTCCTTTCGGGCCTGTTCGACCAGGGCAGACGCCCTGTCACGATCCGATTCGCACGATTCGATGATCGCCCACAGCTTGCCGGCATCCATGTCGAAGCGTTTCTGCAGGTAGACGAGGCCCGTGTGGATGCCGAGTACCACCTTGGCCCAGTTGTCGTGCACCTTGCCGGCATACTGCTTTTTTGCCGCGCCGGGCTGTGGGCCAAGGCGCGCCATCGCTTCGAGCGAATCCGTATCCTTCGCGTCGAACAGTTCAGGGTGCTTTTCGGCAAAGGCCAGCCAGTGCTTCAGCAGGTTCGCCCAATCGGCGAGCGCCAGAGGGTCGAAATCGCCATCGAAGGGGCCGAGCACGCGGCGCGCCAGCGTACGTTCATGCTTCGACTCGCCCCGGGTGACATGGCCGATGCCCTGCCGGTTGAGGTGTGTCCGCACCATCACGCGGCAGATGCCGTGTATCGAGCGCGTGTCCTCGAACTCGATGGCGTGGCGCAGTTCGTCGCTGGACAGGCCTTTGGCAAGGCCGTCTTTCAGGCGCGCCACATCACAGTGGCGGTGCATCGGGAAGTTCCTCGGGTCGAGATGGAGTTCGACCAACTGCTCGGCTGAATTTTCTGGCCAGTCCTTCCCGCAGATGTGCTTGCGTACGAGTTCGACCAATTTCCCGCGAGCGGCTTCGACGGGGAGCGGCTTGTCCATCCGCATTTTCTCCTGATGATCCAGACACGTGCTCCTTATGATCCAGGACACGTGGCCGCATGATCCGCAACGTGTCGATGAGTGACAATAGGCGCCTTGATGAAAGTCCTGCCTGGAGCATCTATGCGGCCCGACACCCTGCGCATCGCCACCCGCCAGAGCCCGCTCGCGCTGTGGCAGGCCGAGCACGTGGCGGCCTTGCTGCTCGCGGCGCATCCGGGTCTGGCGGTGGAGCTGGTGCCGATGACCACGCGCGGCGACGAGATCATCGACCGCCCGCTGGCGACGATAGGCGGCAAGGGCCTGTTCCTGAAGGAGCTGGAAGTGGCGATGCTGGAAGGCCGCGCCGACCTCGCCGTGCATTCGCTGAAGGACGTGCCGGCGGAATTGGAGCCGGGTTTCGCGTTGCCGGCGATCCTGCCGCGCGCGGATGCGGCGGACGCCTTCGTCAGCAACCGCTACGCCGGGCTCGCCGACCTGCCGCAGGGCGCGAAGGTGGGCACGTCCTCGCTGCGCCGGCAGGCGCAGTTGCGCGCGTTGCGGCCGGATCTGGAACTGCTCGACCTGCGCGGCAACGTGGGCACGCGGCTGGCCAAGCTGGACGCGGGCCACTACGACGCCATCGTGCTGGCTTGCGCCGGGCTGGAGCGGCTGGATCTCGCCGCGCGCATCCGCAGCCGGCTCGCCGCGCCGGACTGGCTGCCGGCGCCGGGCCAGGCGGCCATCGCCATCGAGGCGCGCGCCGACCAGCCGCGCACGCTGGCCCTGCTCGCCGCGCTGGACGATGCCGGTACGCGGCAGGAAACCGGCGCCGAGCGCACGATGAACCAGGCGCTGGGCGGCAGTTGCACGGTGCCGGTGGGTGCGTGGTGCACGCTCACCGAGCGCGGCTTGCATCTGCGCGGGCTGGTGGGCGACGCGGCCAGCGGCCGGCTGCTGCAGGCGCAGGCGGATGGCGAGGATGCCGTGGCGCTGGGCCGTGCGGTGGCGCAGGCGCTGTTTGCGCAGGGCGCGGCGGAGTTCCTGGGAGCCTGATTCCGGAACGAAAACGGCCCTGCAGGAGGCTGGGGCCGCTTTGTGTTTCGTGTCCCTTGTTCAATGTCAGGAAAGTGCTTTCCTGCACTTTCCTGACTCGCCAAGCCCAACCTGCGGCCGGCCTTGGCTCCGCTGATCAAGCCTGGGGCTTGATTGGCATGCGACCCATTCGTGGGTCGCGCAGCCCAGCGATCGGTTGATCGCTGGGCTGCGGGTCAGAAGTTGTAGACCAGGTTGGTGGTGGTCAGCGTGTCGGTTCGCTTGATGCCCGGCAGCACGGTGCTGTTGTGGCGTACCTGGAAACCCACCTTCAACGCCAGCTTCTTGGTCATGCTCACGGCCAGGCCGGCGTCGTTCTGCACGTAGGTGTTCTTGGAGCCGGCTTCGGTGAGGAACGTGTCCTCGAACGAGGTGTTGTCGGTGAGGCGGAACTTGTAGTTGACCAGGCCGCGGGCCACCGCCTCGTGTTCCACCGGCTGAACCTGCTTGACGGTGGTACCGTCGATCTCCACCGCCAATGCCGCCGGGCGGTATTCCTTGTAACCGGGGCCGATTTCGAACGACAGCTCGTTGCGCGCGTCCTTCAGCGCGATGTAGCCGTAGCCCAGCGACACCACGCCCTGCCACAGGTTGGCGCCGAACTCGTCGTGGTCGTAGCGCGCCGCGCCCACGATGTAGCTGCGCGGGTCGAGCTTGTAGCCCACCGAGGCGCCGCCGTCGTAGCGGTTGGCGGTGGTGTTGAACTGCTCGACGGTGTTGCCGGCCTGGTCGACCACCTTCTGCTGCACCTTGGTGCGCAGCACGTCGAGGAAGAAGCTGTTCTTCCACTGCTCGTTTTCCTGGCTCAGGCCGAGCTTGGCGTTGACGTTCTGCGAGCGCGTGTTGCCGGTGGCGGAGGCGTAGCCGAACTCGCCCGAGCCAGTCCAGCCGCCGTTGTTGGCGGCATTGCCGGCACCGGCGTCCTGGGCCTGCGCGGCAAGGCTGGTGCATGCCGCCAGCAGCAGGGCGGCCATCAGGGTCTTCTTCATGGGTGGGGATCCCGTTTGTTAAACAAATGTAAGTGGCACACCTTAACGGAAGCGCTTGAATTTGCAATGAACATGGAAGCTCGGGTCGCTGTCGTTGCCCGTGCCCTGGACTGCGCAGCGGTTGCCGCCACCGATCCGCTGGCGGCGGGCTTCGGCTGCGAAGTGCGGGCCGGCGCCCGGCAGGCTTGCGGGTGCCGGCGCGCGTACCCATAGTTCCGGCTTGCCCGCCGCGACTGCCGAGCCTGCCATGGATCGCTACGAACGCACCCTCACACTGCACCGCCTGCTGAAATCGGCGCACTATCCGGTGCCGCTGGCCAAGCTGATGGAAGAACTGGAATGCTCGCGGGCCACGGTGTACCGCGACATCGATTTCCTGCGCGACGCGCTGGGCGCGCCCATCGAGAGCATGGGCGGCAAGCAGAACGCCGCCTGGCGCTACGAGCAGGGCGAAGGCGAGCGCTTCGAGCTGCCCGGCCTGTGGCTCACCTCCGACGAGCTGGCCGCGCTGCTCGCGCTCAACGAGCTGATCGGCCGCAGCGGCCCCGGCGTGCTGGCCGGCTCGCTGGCGCCGTTCAAGTCGCGCATAGAGCAGCTGCTGTCCGGCCACGGCAGTGGCAAGCCGTTGCCGATCGAGCGCATCCGGGTGATCCCGTGGGGCGCGCGCAAGCTCGACCAGCAGGCGTTCCGCGTCGTGGCCGGCGCGGTGCTGGAGCGCAAGCAGCTGCGCTTCCGCTACCGCGCGCGCACCACCGGCTCGGACAGCCGCCGCACCGTGTCGCCGCAGCGGCTCACGCATTACCGCGACAACTGGTACCTCGACGCGTGGGATCACGACCGCGAGGCGCTGCGCAGCTTCGCGGTGGATCGCATCGCCGAGGCGCAGGCGCTGGACGCGCCCGCGCGCGACGTGGCCAAGGAGGAACTCGACCAGGCGCTGGCCTCCAGCTACGGCATCTTCGCCGGCCAGCCCAAGGCCAGGGCCACCATCCGCTTCTCCGCGCACGCCGCGCGCTGGGTGGCCGACGAGCACTGGCACTCGCAGCAGGTCGGCACGTGGCTGCCCGACGGCCGCTACGAGCTGCAATTGCCGTATTCCAACTCGAAGGAGCTGCTGATGGACGTGCTCAAGTACGGCCCGGACGCCGAGGTGGTGGCGCCGCTGCCATTGCGCGAGGAGATGAAGATCCTGCTGCAGCTGGCGCAGGGCGCGTACCAGGGGCCGCCGCGCTAGAGCAGCGGGGGTTGCGGCGCCGCGTAGCGCAGTTCGCCGTGTTCGACATGCGCGGCCGAAGTCCACGGATGCGCCACGCCGTGGTGCAGGTCGAGGATGTGGATCACCTCGATGCCGCGCAGCTTCAGCACGTCGGCGATGATCGAGCGGTGGCAGCGCCACCACAGCGATTCGGCGCACATCAGCGCGGTGCGCTGGCGCGCCGCGAACGCCAGCAGTCCGGCCGGCCCTTCGGCGAATTCCGCGCTGGCGAGGTGGTCGGCGTAACCGCGGAATGCGGCGTTGCGCCAGGCGGTGTTGGGCGAGTCCGGGCGCGTGCGTCGCCGGCCGCCCAACTGGGGAAACCACTGGTAGCCGATGCCGTGCGCGGGCAGGCTGGCGGCCAGCGCGTCGCGCGCGAACTGCGGCTGGCGCCGCGAGCCGGGGAAGCGGCGCACGTCGGCGACCGCCTCGATGGAATACGCCGCGAGCAGGGCGAGGAACTCTTCCAGCGTGCGGGTGGAGTGGCCTATCGTCCAGATCGTGGCGGGGCCGGCGGCGTTCACGCGATCTTCTGCAGCGCCGTGTCCTTGTGCATGGCGACGTGGTCGGTCTTGTCGCTCCTGATCTCGTACTGCGGATCGTCAGGGCTGCAGTGGCGCGGATAACCCTTGTACAGCGTGTCGGCCGTGTGCACCTTCACGATGTGGCCGGTGACGTAGCCGGCCTCGGAGTTCCAGCGTACATGGTCGCCGACGTGGAACTGCTGGCTCATGGTGGCGGTCTCTGTCTGTTGGCGATGCTCGCCATCTTCGCACCATCGGCGTGCAGGCGAGGTTGCTGCCGGCAAACCGTATGGCGACCGGCTAGGATGGGCAGGCACTGATCTGGAGTACGACATGCAAAGTGGCAATCCCGCACTCAACAAGAACACCTTTCTGGACGCAGCCAGCGGCGCGGTGTTCAGCCGCGACGGCAGTGCGATGAGCTTGAACGGCACGGTCAACAAGACCGGCCTGCTGCTGGTGCTGGTGGTGGTCGGCGCGATGTTCAGCTGGAGCCGTTTCGCCGGCCCGGCCAGCCTGCCTGCGATGGCGCCGCTGGCGCTCGTCGGCGCGCTGGCAGGCTTCGTGCTGGCCATGGTCACCGTTTTCAAGAAGACCTGGGCGCCGGTCACGGCGCCGCTCTATGCGCTCGCCGAGGGCGTGTTCGTGGGCGCGCTGTCGGCGATCTTCGAGATGCGCTATCCCGGCATCGTGATGCAGGCGGTAGCGCTCACCTTCGGCACCATGGCGGTGCTGCTGATGGGCTATCGCAGCGGGCTGATCCGTGTCACCGACAAGTTCCGCGCGGGCGTGGTCGCCGCCACCGGCGGCATCCTGCTGGTGTACCTGGCCAGCTTCGTGATGGGCTTCTTCGGCCATTCCTTCGGCTTCATCACCGCCAGCAGCGGCATCGGCATCCTGTTCAGCCTCGTCGTGGTGGTGATCGCGGCGCTGAACCTGGTGCTGGATTTCGACATGATCGAGCAGGGCGTCAATGCCGGTGCGCCGAAGTACATGGAGTGGTACGGCGCCTTCGCGCTGGTGGTCACCCTGGTGTGGCTGTACCTGGAGATGCTGCGCCTGCTGTCGAAGCTGCAGTCGCGCAACTGACGAAGCGTGATCCTGCGCCCTTCCCCAGGGTGCAGCGGGGGGCTTGGATAGGCGAAACGCGCATCGGCTAAGCTGGCCACCGACTCCGCTGCCATGGATCTGCATGAGCCAGTTCGCCCTGCTCGGCCAGCGCCGCTTCGCGCCCTTCTTCTGGACGCAGGCGCTGGCGGCGTTCAACGACAACGCGTTCCGCAACGCATTGCTGGTGCTGGTGGCGTTCCAGCTGGGGCTGGACGACCACGCGGCGGCGATCTACACCAACCTCGCGCCGGCGCTGTTCATCCTGCCGTTCTTCCTGTTCTCGGCCAGCGCGGGGCAGCTCGCCGAGAAGATCGAGAAGACGCGCATCATCCGCTGGGTGAAGCTGTTCGAGATCGCGGCGATGGCGATCGCGGCGGCGGGATTCATCACCCATCACGTGAGTCTGCTGCTGGTGGTGCTGTTCATGATGGGGCTGCACTCCACCGTGTTCGGCCCGATCAAGTACGCGATCCTGCCGCAGGCGCTGAAGCCCGCGGAACTGGTCGGCGGCAACGGGCTGGTGGAAATGGGCACGCAGCTGGCGATCCTGCTCGGCATGATCGCGGGCACCACCGCGATGGGCGTGGCGGGGATCGGGCCGTGGCTCGCCGCCGGCATCACGATAGGCGTGGCGGTGGTGGGCTGGTTCGCCTGCCGCGCGATTCCGCCGGCGCCGGCCACCGCGCCGGAACTGAAGTTCAACCCGAACACGTTCGGCGAGACCGCGCGCGTCATCCGCATCACTCACGCGGATCGCGCGGTGTGGAACGCGGTGCTGGGCATCTCCTGGTTCTGGTTCTTCGGCACCGTGCTGGTCGCACAGTTGCCGATCTACACGCGCGAGACGCTGGGCGGCGACAACACGGTGTACACGCTGGTGCTCACCCTGTTCACCATCGGCAGCGGCACCGGCGCGCTGGCGTGCGAGAAGCTGTCCGGCAAGCGCGTGGAAATCGGCCTGGTGCCGCTGGGTGCGTTCGGGCTCACCGCGTTCGGCGTGGATCTCTACTTCGCGCGCCACGGCGTGGCGCCGGCGCGCGGGCTGGACTGGCTGGCTTTCCTGCGCAGCGCGGGCAGCTGGCGCATCGCGCTCGACCTCGCCCTGATCGGCGCCTTCGCCGGCCTGTACGTGGTGCCGCTGTTCGCCTTCGTGCAGGCGCGCGCGCCGCGCGAGAAGCTCTCGCGCATCATCGCCGGCAACAACATCATGAACGCCGTGCTGATCGTGGCGGCGGCCGGCTTCGGGCTGGGCATGGGTGCGCTGGGTTTCGACGCGGCGCAGGTCTTCCTCGCCGCGGCGCTGCTCAACGTGCTGGTGGCGGCCTATATCTTCACCCTGGTGCCCGAGTTCATCCTGCGCTTCGTCACCTGGCTGCTGACCAGCACGCTGTACCGCGTGCGCGCGGACGGCCTGCGCAACATCCCCGAGGAAGGGCCGGCGCTCTTGGTGTGCAACCACGTGAGCTTCGTCGATCCGCTGCTGCTGATGGCGAACCTGCGCCGGCCCGCGCGCTTCGTGATGTATTACCGGATCTTCAACGTTCCGCTGCTGAAGTTCCTGTTCAAGACCGCCAGGGCCATCCCCATCGCGGGGCAGAAGGAAGACCCGGCCGTGCTGCAGCAGGCATACGACGCCATCGACGCGGCGTTGGCCGACGGCGAACTGGTGTGCATCTTCCCCGAGGGCGCGCTCACCCGCGACGGTGCGATCGCGCCGTTCCGTCCCGGTGTGGAGAAGATCCTGGCGCGCCGCCCGGTGCCGGTGGTGCCGATGGCGCTGCGCGGGCTGTGGGGCAGCATGTGGAGCCGGCGCGATTCCGCGCTGGGCCGCGCGCGCCTGCCGCGGCGCTTCCGCGCGCGGGTGGAGCTGGTGGTGGATGCGCCGGTGTCGCCGGAGCACGCCAACGCAGCGGCGCTGGAAGCGCGCGTGCGCGTGCTGCGCGGCGAGATGGCCTGACGGATGCCCGAGCGGCGAGGCTCAGCGCAGCCAGCCGCCGATCACGATCAAGGCCACCACGCTGAGCCAGGCCAGCAGGGCGCGCAGCAATGCGCCGCGCAGGCGGCCCAGTTCCAGCAGCGGGTCGCTGCGTTCCTCGGCGTAGCTTTCGCCGCCTTCGATGTCGACCTGGATGTCCGCGCGCGCGGCGGCGCCGAGGAAGCCCGGGCCTTCGTTGAGCCAGCTGTTCGGGAGGGCCTGCTGGTGCCAGCGGTTCCATGCGCCGATCACCGCATCCCAGTGGCCCACCAGGGCCAGCGTGAACACCATCAATTGCGCGGGAACCCAGTCCAGCCCGTTGGCCAGCTGGCGGGCGGTGCCGCGCGCTTCCGCATCCAGGCGCAGCGTATCGTCGCGGCCCAGCGCGCGCGCCAGCCGGTACAGCAGCGCGCCCAGCGGGCCCAGCAGGAAGAACCAGAACAGCACGCCGAAGCGCCGGCGCAGCGCGGCATAGACGGTGGCCTCGCCCACCTCGATCGTGCGCCACGGCACATGCTCGCCGTCTTCGCCCAAGGCCTGCGCGGCCGCTTCGCGGCTGGCGTCGTCCTTCGCGGCGAGGATCGCTTCGAGGTCGGCTTCGAACGCGTGCGGGCCGAAGCAGAACAGCAGCACCGCCAGCGCGAACAGCAATTGCAGCAGGTCGGCCAGCGGCATGTGGCGCAGCAGCCAGGTCGCCAGCGCGCACAGCAGCAGCGGAAGCAATAGCGCGAGCACCACGCGGCCGGCGCCGGCGGTGTCGTTCAACTGCGCCACCCAGCGGCGGAAGCCACCATCGTTGCGCCAGTGCGCGAGTCGCGGCTGCCAGTGCAGCAGGCCGAGGGCGATCAGGGCGGCGAGCAGACGTAGGGCCATGCGCGGTGGACTCCGTGGGATGCCCCGCATTGTATGCGAGGCATCCTGCCGTCACATGCCGCCGCGCGCGGCCACCAGCGCATCCAGCTCCATGCCGGCCCGCTCGCGCAGCCAGCCGGCCAGCAGGCGGTACGACACCGACAGCGGCGTGGAGGGAAGGAAACTGCCATCGGCGATGCCGTCGGCGATCTGCCCTGGTGTGAACCAGCGCGCGTCTTCCAGTTCGCCGTCGCGCAGGCGGATCGCGGGGTCGAGCGCCACCGCAGTGAAGCCCACCATCAGCGAGGCCGGCATTGGCCACGGTTGCGAGGAATGGTAGTGCACCTCGCCCACGCGCACGCCGGACTCTTCCATCACCTCGCGGCGCACCGCGTCCTCCAGCGCTTCGCCCGGCTCGATGAAACCGGCCAGCGTGGAGTAGCGCCCCGGTGGCCAGCCGGCCTGGCGGCCGAGCAGGCAGGCGCCGTCGTGTTCCACGATCACGATGATCGCGGCGTCGGTGCGCGGGAAATGCAGGCGACCGCAGGCGGCGTTCGTGCAGTGCAGGCGATGGCCGGCGGAAACGGCGGCGAGCGGTGCGCCGCAGCGCGCGCAATGCCGCGTTTCGCGGTGCCAGTGGGTCAGGCCCTTGGCGTAGGCGAACAGGCCGGCTTCGTCGGCGGGCAGCAGCAGGCCGGCTTCACGCAGGCCCGCGCGGCGGGCCTGCAGGCTGGATTCCAGCGCGGCGGCGTGCGCGCCGTCTTCCAGCGCCAGCAGGAAGTGCGGGCAGCCGCCGGCGATGCCAAGCAGCGACATCGGGGCATCGATGCCCAAACGATGGTGTTCGTCCGCGTCCAGCCAGCGCAGCGCGTCGCGGCCGGCGTGCAGGAAAGCATGGCCTTCGGCATCGAGCAGCAGATAACGCGCCGTCGGCGCTGCGGCCTGCGCGGCCACCCATGCCTCGTCGTCGCGGCGTTCCGCCATGCGGTCGAGGATCAGGCTGAGTCCGGCGAAGGTGTTGGGCGGCGTCGCGGACATGGGCAGCGGCACTCAGGTGGAGAACGAGGAGCCGCAGCCGCAGGTGGTCTTCGCGTTCGGGTTGCGTATCACGAACTGCGAGCCGTTGAGGCTCTCGCTGTAGTCGATCTCGGCGCCGGTGAGGTATTGCAGCGACAGCGGATCGCACAGCAGGGTCACGCCCTCGCGCTCCAGCGCGAAATCGTCCTCGGCCTGGGCCTCGTCGAAGGTGAAGCCGTACTGGAAGCCGGAGCAGCCGCCGCCTGAGATGTACACGCGCAGCTTCAGTTCCGGGTTGCCTTCCTCCGCGATCAGCTCGTGCACCTTGCGCGCGGCAGCCTCGGTGAACAGCAGCGGCGCGCCGCTGCTGCGGTAATCGGGAACGGCGGGAAGCGGGACGACGGTATCCATGGCACTCACGTGGGGACTCTGGCGGGCGATGCAAGCATACTTCGCCCGCCTTGCCGTGGCATGACCGCCGGCGCGGTCAGCCCTGCATCTTGCTTTGCAGGTAGCGCTCCACGCCGATGTCGCGGATCAGGCTCTGCTGGGTTTCCAGCCAGTCGATGTGCTCTTCCTCGTCGTGCAGGATGCCCTTGAACAGGTCGCGGCTGATGTAGTCGGCGATGCCTTCGCTGTAGGCGATCGCTTCGCGCAGATCCTTGGACGCCACCAGCTCCAGGTCGAGGTCGCCCTGGATGCATTCCGGCACGTTTTCGCCGATGCGCAGCTTGCCGAGGTGCTGCAGGTTGGGCAGGCCGTCGAGGAACAGGATGCGCTCGATCAGGCGGTCGGCGTGCCGCATCTCCTCGATGGATTCCTTGTACTCGTGCTCGGCCAGTTCGCCGTAGCCCCAGTTCTTGAACATGCGGGCATGCAGGAAGTACTGGTTGATCGCGGTCAGCTCGTTGTAGAGCACCTTGTTGAGGAATTCGATGACCTTGGCGTCGCCCTTCATGGCCGTCTCCGCTGGTTGGGGATGCGGCGACTATACGAAGTTCGCCGCCCGATGGGCGGAACGCGAATGGCAATGGTTTGCGCGCGGGAGCGCGGGGCTCAGGCGACCGCGACGAAGGCGGGCAGCGCGGCCGTGGCTGCGTGCTGTTCGATGGCCTGCGCGAGGCAGGCGCGGGCTTCGGGTTCGCAGCAGCCGCAGCAGTCCGAGCAGCCGGTGCGCGCCTGCAGTTCGGCGAACGTGCGCACGCCGCCGGCGACTTCGCGGCGGATGTCGTGATCGGTGACGGCATTGCACAGGCAGATGTACATGCCGCGCATCTGAACGCAAATGCGAATGATTGTCAACTATCTGGATTGCGCTGCTGCCGTGCGTTCAGGCGGCGCGCCAGCCGTGCGGCGATTCGCCCGGCGGGGCGCTGTCGTCCGCGCGCGGCGGGGCGTTGCCCAGTTCGACCTGGCACAAGCCTTCCACCAGCGGCGCGAAATGGCGCAGCGCGCGCTCGTACACCTGCCGCTTGAAGTTCACCACGTGGGCGGCCGGGTACCAGAAATCCACCCAGCGCCAGATGTCGAACTCGGGCTTTTCGCACGCGTCCAGCCGCAGCGAGGCCTCGTCGCTGACCAGCTTGAGCAGGAACCACACCTGCTTCTGGCCGATGCAGGTGGGATGCTGGTGGTGGCGCACGTAGCGCTGCGGCAGCTTGTAGCGCAGCCAGCCACGGGTGGACGCCATCACCTCGACATGCTCGGGCGCCAGCCCGGTTTCCTCTTCCAGCTCGCGGTACATCGCCTCCAGCGGCGTCTCGTCGCTGCGCATGCCGCCCTGCGGGAACTGCCAGCCGTCGCGGTTGATGCGGCGCGCCCAGAACAGGCGCCCGTCTGCATTCAGCAGCACGATGCCCACATTCGGACGGTAGCCATCGACGTCGATCATCTCGTCATCCTCGGGCCAAGCCGCGCCGCGGCAGCAGCCGGTGCGCGCAAGGCGATGGCCCGATTCAACCATGCAGCCCGAACCGCGGCAAGCCGGATGGCTTGAACCCGGACGTGCGCGCCATTAAACTGCCGCGCCCCGCCTCCGGCATCGTTGCGATCCGGTGCGGCGGCCCACCCCATGGCTATGTAGCTCAGCCGGTTAGAGCACAGCACTCATAATGCTGGGGTCGGTGGTTCGAGTCCACCCATAGCCACCATGCGCTCCATCCCGCGCCCGTGCGATCCGCGGTCGACGGATCGCCGGAGCAACGGCATGCGTATCTTCAAGGTTTTCCAGATCGAGGCGGCGCACCGGCTGCCCAACGTGCCCGCGGGACACAAGTGCGCGCGCCTGCACGGGCATTCCTTCCGCGTGGAAATCCATCTCAGCGGCGGGATCGGCGACGACAGCGGCTGGGTGATGGACTTCGCCGACGTCAAGGCGGCGTTCCAGCCGCTCTACGACCAGCTCGACCACCACTATCTCAACGACATCGCCGGCCTGGAGAATCCGACCAGCGAGCGTCTTGCCGTGTGGATCTGGGAACATCTCAAGCCCGCGCTGCCGCTGCTCTCCGAAGTCGTCGTGCACGAGACGTGCACCTCGGGTTGCGGTTACCGTGGCGAGTGATGACGCGATGCCCGGCACGGCCGGCGCGTCGATGGGCGAATTCCAACTTGGCGACAACGAGGCGCAAGCATGACAACGGACGCAAAGAGCAGGCTGCAGTTGGGATTCGTCGGCCTGGGCCGCATGGGCCTGAACATGGTGGGCCGCATGCAGGTGGCCGGCATCGACTGCGTGGTTTTCGACACCAACGCCGGCGCGCGTGAGGCCGCCGTCGCGGCGGGCGCGCAGGCGGCCGATTCGCTGGCGGCGATGGTGGGCAAGCTGTCCGGCCCGCGTGCGGTGTGGCTGATGCTGCCTACCGCCGTGGTGGACAAGGTGCTCGACGCCCTGGTGCCGCTGCTCGGCCCTGGCGACATGGTGATCGACGGCGGCAACTCGCACTACGTTGAGGATCTGCGCCGCGCCAAGGCGCTGGGCGAGAAGGGCATCCAGTACGTGGACGTGGGTGTCAGCGGCGGCGTGTGGGGCCGCGAGCGCGGCTACTGCCAGATGATTGGCGGCCCCGAAGCGGCCTACAGGCATCTCGAACCCGCCTTTGCCGCGCTGGCGCCGGGCGTGGCCACCGCGCCGCGCTCGCCTGGCCGCGAGGGCGATCCCACGCCGGCCGAGCAGGGCTACCTCTACTGCGGCCCTAACGGCGCCGGCCACTTCGTGAAGATGGTGCACAACGGCATCGAATACGGCCTGATGGCGGCCTACGCCGAGGGCCTCAACATCCTGCACGGCGCGAACGTGGGCAAGCAGGCGCAGGTGATCGATGCCGAGACCACGCCGCTGGAACACCCCGAGCGCTACCAGTACGACTTCCCGCTGGGCGAGGTGGTGGAGCTGTGGCGCCGCGGCAGCGTGGTGGGTTCCTGGCTGCTCGACCTCACCGCGATCGAGATGGGCAGGGATCCCAGTCTTGCGCACTATGCCGGCCGTGTGTCCGATTCCGGCGAAGGCCGCTGGACGGCGCTCGCCGCCATCGAGGAGGGCGTGCCCGCGCCGGTGCTCACGGCGGCGCTGTTCGGCCGCTTCAGTTCGCGCGGCAACGACGGGTTTGCCAATCAGGTGATGTCGGCGATGCGCCATGCGTTCGGCGGCCACGACGAGAAGCCTGCGCAGGGCTGAGGGCTGCTCCCCATGTCATGCGCCGGCGCGGTGATCGGCGCTGGTTGACGCGTTGCGACGAAGAGATGGTTCTTGCAAACGACCGTGTTTCCTGAACATTTCTGGAGTGGTCTGGTCGCTCCGCGAAAAATATATTGCATTGCACAAAAAAGCTTGCTAGAGTGCTTCCCACTACCCGCACACCCCAGCGAGGGCAAGCACATGACGCAGCAGTTCAACAACCAGTTTTTCGCTTACACCAAGCATGCCACCGAGAGCGCGTTCAAGGCGCAGTCGCTGGCGCTGAAGGGCCTGGAAACGGTCGCCGCGCTGCAGCTCAAGGCATTCGAGCAGCAGACCCGCGATTCCGCCGCGTTCGTGGCCGAGGCGCTGGAAACCCGCGATGCCGACGCCTTGCGTGGCCTGTGGGAAAAGGGCGCCAACCTGAGTCGCGAGCAGGCCGAGCGTGCCGTGGCGGTTTCGCAGGAAATCATCGCTGTGACGCAAAAGACTGCGGAGTCGCTGCAGGCGCTCGCGCAGGAGCAGCGCCAGGCCGCCAACGACGCGGTGGCCGCGCCGGTGGCCAAGAAGGCCGCCAAGTAAGCAACAGCTTCACCCCAAGCAGCATCTGCCGGCGCCTCCCCTCCGCACGGCAGCCTGGGCCGGACTCTCCCCAAGTCCGGCCCTTTTCTTTAAGCGGATCAAGCGACAACCGTAGGCCGCCCGCCCGCGGGGCAAGTTGCCGCGGCGTGCGCGGCTTGTCGCTGCAAGCGCGGGACTGATATACTTTTGCGGATTGAATCGCGGTTCGTGGCTGGTATCGGTGGGAACCGGTGCGGAGAGGGTACGTGCTCAACAGTCTCGATGCCGGTCGGCGACTCGCACTGCGAGCCGTGCTGCTGCAGCTTGCAGCGGCGGTGGCGGTTGGCGCGATGTTTCTGCCGGAAGGTCGTAGGGAGGCGGTTTCGGCCGCGGCCGGAGGTTTCACGGTGGCGCTGGGTACCGCGCTGATGTCCGTGCAGGCCTTGGGCCGGCTGGTTGGGGGCGCGGCGGCTTTTGCCCGCTTGCTGATCGGCCTGCTGCTGAAATGGGCAGTGGTGATCGGCGGGCTGGGGTTGATCCTGTTCAAATACAAGTTGCCGCCGCTGGCCGCCGTGACGGGGCTGGTGGCTGCTTACGCGGTTTATCTGATGGCGTTCAGATCCAAGGGTTGAGGCATGGCAAGCGAGCCGGGCGGTCTTACCGAATACATCCAGCACCACCTCACTCATCTTGTTCCACAGGTGGGCAAGGGTGGGTTCTGGGTGATGCACCTTAACCTTGACTCGATCACGGTGTCGCTGGCGTTGGGCGTGCTGTTTTGCGTGTGGTTCTGGTCGCAGGCGCGCAAGGCCACGTCGGGTGTGCCGAGCAAGGGTCAGGCCTTCGTCGAGATCATCCTCGAGTTCGTCGATGGCCAGGTCAAGGACGTGTTCCATGGTGATCGCAGTTTCCTCGGGCCGCTCGCGCTGACCGTTTTCGTCTGGGTGTTCCTGATGAACGCGATGGATCTGCTGCCGGTCGATCTGCTGCCGTGGATCACCGAGAAGTTCGGCATCGGCCATTTCCGCGCCGTGCCTACCGCCGACGTCAACATGACCTTCGCCATGTCGATCACGGTGTTCCTGCTGATCATCGTCTACAGCTTCAAGGCCAAGGGCTTCGGCGGCTACATGCACGAGCTGTTCACTGCGCCGTTCGGCAAGCACCCGCTGCTGTGGATTCCCAATTTTGCGTTGAACTTGGTCGAGCTGGTGTCCAAGCCGGTGAGCCTGGCGATGCGACTGTTCGGCAACATGTACGCAGGCGAGCTGGTGTTCATGCTGATCGCCGGCCTGTTCAGCGCAGGCGCGGGCGTGGCCGGCTGGGCGCTGTATGGCATGGGCATCATCGGCTACACGGTGTGGGGCATCTTCCACATCCTGATCATCTCGATCCAGGCCTTCATCTTCATGGTGCTGACCATCGTGTACATCTCGATGGCGCACGACCACCACTGATTCCGGTTTCTGTTCCAGTTTTTCAACCCTTCAACGCAACAACTGTTTTTTCGAGGAGATCACCGTGGACCAAGTCGCCGCTCACATCGTTCAAATCGCCCAGGTGCAGGGTTTCACCGCCATCGCGCTCGGCCTCATCATCGGCCTCGGCGCCCTGGGTGCCTGTATCGGCATCGGCGTGATGGGCTCGAAGTTCCTGGAAGCCGCCGCCCGCCAGCCGGAGCTGGTGCCGCTGCTGCAGGGCCGCATGTTCCTGCTGGCCGGCCTGATCGACGCTGCGTTCCTGATCGGCGTGGCTCTGGCCATGTACTTCGCCGTGGCGAACCCGCTGCTGTCGAAGCTGGGCTGATGCCGCTGGCGGCGCTGGGCGCCGCCATCCTTTCGGTGCGGGCCACTCAAGGGCCCGCACCGGTTCCATTCCGTATTTGCAGGTAAGGCAGCGATGGATTTCAACGCGACCCTGATCGGCGAAATGATTGCTTTCGCCATCCTCATCTGGTTCTGCGTCCAGTTCATCTGGCCGCACATCAACAAGGCCATCGAGGAGCGGCAGGTCAAGATCGCCGAGGGCCTCAGCGCCGCCGAGCGCGCGCACGCCGAGCTGAAGGACGCCGACACCAAGGTGGCGGACGAGATCCGCAAGGCGCGCCAGCAGGCGTCGGAGATCATCGACAAGGCGCAGCAGCAGGCCAACGGCATCCTCGACAAGGCCCGTGCCGACGCCATCGTCGAGATCAACCGGCTGAAGGCCGTGGCGCAGGACGACATCGCCGCGATGGCGCAGCAGGCGCGCGAGCAGCTGCGCGAGCGCGTGGGTGCGCTGGCCGTGCAGGGTGCCTCGAAGATCGTGCAGCGCGAGGTGGACGCCTCCACGCACAAGGCGTTGCTCGACCAGCTCGCCGCCGAGGTCTGATCCATGGCGCAATCGATCACCCTCGCCCGTCCCTACGCCCGCGCCGCGTTCGAGCTGGCGCATGCCGGCGGCACGCTGCCCGCGTGGTCGCAGGCGCTGGCGTTCGCCGCCGCGGTGGCGCAGGACGCGCGCGTGGCCGCGCTCGGCACCGACCCGCGCGTGCAGCCGGCGCAATTGGTGGCATTGCACCTGCCCGCCGGCATGCCGGTTGACGCGCCGTTCGCGCATTTCCTGGGCGAACTGGCCGAAAACCGCCGCATGGCGTTGCTGCCGGAAGTGGCGGCGCTGTACGAGCAGTATCGCCGCGAGTCCGAGTCGCAGTTGCTGGTCAAGGTGACCAGCGCGATGGCGCTGGACGCGACGCAGGCCGAGCAGCTCAAGGCATCGCTGAAGCGCCGCTTCAAGCGCGAGATCGAACTGGAAACCTCGGTCGATGCCTCGCTGCTGGCCGGCGTAGTGGTCGACACCGGCAGCGAAGTGATCGACGGCTCCGCACGCGGGCGTCTGGAGCGCCTCGCCGGTGCATTGAATTGATTCCACGCGGCATCCGTGCCGCGAAGAGCAGACCCGGCCATGGCGCCGGACTCTTGAAAAAGCATTCTCAAATTCAGGAAAGCGTCCTATGTCCAGCACCACCCTGAACCCGTCCGAGATCAGCGAACTGATCAAGAACCGCATCGAGCAGTTCAAGCTCGGTGCGGAGGCCCGCAACGAAGGCACGATCATCAGCGTGTCCGACGGCATCGTGCGCATCCACGGCCTGGCCGACGTGATGCAGGGCGAAATGATCGAGCTGCCGGGCAACGCGTTTGCGCTGGCGCTGAACCTCGAGCGCGACTCGGTCGGCGCCGTGGTGCTGGGCGAATACCAGCACCTGCGCGAAGGCGACGTGGCCAAGACCACCGGCCGCATCCTCGAAGTGCCAGTCGGTCCGGAGCTGCTCGGCCGCGTGGTGGATGCGCTGGGCAATCCGATCGACGGCAAGGGCCCGATCAACGCCAAGCTCAGCTCGCCGATCGAGAAAGTCGCGCCTGGCGTGATCTGGCGCAAGTCGGTCGACCAGCCGGTGCAGACTGGCTACAAGTCGGTCGACTCGATGATCCCGATCGGCCGCGGCCAGCGCGAGCTGATCATCGGCGACCGCCAGACCGGCAAGACCGCGCTGGCGATCGACGCGATCATCAACCAGAAGGACTCGGGCATCTTCTCGATCTACGTGGCGATCGGCCAGAAGCGCTCGTCCATCGCCAACGTGGTGCGCAAGCTCGAAGAGAACGGCGCGCTGGCCAACACCATCGTGGTGGTCGCCTCCGCCTCCGAGTCGGCCGCGCTGCAGTACATCGCGCCGTACTCCGGCTGCGCCATGGGCGAATACTTCCGCGACCGCGGCCAGGACGCGCTGATCATCTATGACGATCTGTCCAAGCAGGCCGTGGCCTACCGCCAGATCTCGCTGCTGCTGAAGCGCCCGCCGGGCCGCGAAGCCTACCCGGGCGACGTGTTCTATCTCCACTCGCGCCTGCTCGAGCGCGCCTCGCGCGTCAGCGAAGAGTACGTCGAGAAGTTCACCCACGGCGAGGTGAAGGGCAAGACCGGTTCGCTCACCGCGCTGCCCATCATCGAGACCCAGGCCGGCGACGTGTCCGCCTTCGTGCCGACCAACGTGATCTCGATCACCGACGGCCAGATCTTCCTCGAGACCGACCTGTTCAACGCCGGCATCCGTCCGGCCGTGAACGCCGGTATCTCGGTGTCGCGCGTGGGCGGTTCGGCGCAGACCAAGATCGTGAAGAAGCTGTCCGGCGGCGTGAAGCTGGCGCTGGCGCAGTATCGCGAGCTGGCCGCGTTCGCGCAGTTCGCCTCCGACCTCGACCCGGCCACCCGCGCCCAGCTGGATCGCGGCCAGCGCGTCACCGAGCTGATGAAGCAGTCGCAGTACGCGCCGCTGTCGATCGCTGAGCTGGCGCTGTCGGTGTACGCCGCCGAAAAGGGCTACCTGGACGACCTGCCGGTGAACAAGGTGCTGGCGTTCGAGAAGGGCATGCACGCCTTCTTCCACCAGAACCACGCCGAGCTGATGAAGAAGATCGTGGCCACCGGCGACTGGAACAACGACATCGAGGCCAGCTTCAAGGCGGGCCTGGACGAGTACAAGAAGACCGGCAGCTGGTAATCCCCGGAACGGCGCGCCGGTAGTGAACCGGCATTGCACAGACCCGACAGGTTGAGGCACACGTGGCTAGCGGACGCGAAATCAAAACCAAGATCAAGAGCACGCAGAACATGCGCAAGGTGACGCGCGCGCTCGAAATGGTCTCGGCCTCGAAGATCCGCAAGGCGCAGGATCTGATGAAGGCCTCGCGCCCCTATGCGCGCGCCATGCGCAAGGTGATCGCGCACGTGGCGCAAGCCAGCACGGACTTCAAACATCCGTTCCTGGTCGAGCGCGAGAACGTGGCGCGCGTGGCCTACATCGTGGTCTCCACCGACCGCGGCCTGTGCGGCGGCCTGAACTCCAACATGTTCCGCCGCCTGCTGCCCGCGATCCGCGAGTGGCAGGACAAGGGCGCGCAGGTCGACGTGCTGGCGATTGGCCAGAAGGCGCTGCAGTTCTTCCGCCGCATCAAGGGCGTCAACCTCATCGGCAGCGCCACCCACCTGGGCGAGCGCCCCAAGCTGGAACAGCTGATCGGCGTCATCAAGATCGTGCTGGACGCCTACGAGGCGAATGGCCTCGACCGCGTGTTCCTGGCCTACAACGACTTCGTCAACACCATGACGCAGAAGCCGACCATCGACGCGCTGCTGCCGTTGCCGCTGGTGGCCGCGGAGATGGCGGCGGGCGATTCGGCATACGCCGGCGTCGCGCTGGAGCAGGCCCACGACTGGGACTACATCTACGAGCCCGACGCACAGACCGTGCTGGAGCACGTGCTGGGCCGCTACATCGAGTCGGTGGTGTACCAGGGCGTGCTGGAGAACCTCGCCAGCGAGCACGCTGCGCGCATGGTTGCGATGAAGAGCGCGTCGGACAACGCGAACAAGGTGATCGACACGCTGACGCTGGTCTACAACAAGACCCGCCAGGCGGCGATCACGCAGGAAATTTCCGAAATTGTCGGCGGCGCCGCGGCTGTATAAGTGCGATCGTCCGTGATCGCAGAACAAGATCAAAAAGCGGCCATCCGTGGCCGCACTCGAAATAAGAGCGACGCTTCGGTGGCGCTTTTGAAAAAGTCAAAAAATCATCCGGAGCTATCAGCATGAGCCAGGGCAAAGTTGTTCAGATCATCGGCGCGGTCATCGACGTCGAGTTCGCACGCGATCAGGTGCCGCAGGTGTACGACGCGCTGAAGATCGATGGCACCGAGATCACGCTGGAAGTGCAGCAGGTGCTGGGCGACGGCGTGGTGCGCACCATCGCGCTGGGCTCCACCGACGGCCTGAAGCGCGGCCTCGTGGCGCGCAACACCGGCGAAGGCATCAAGGTGCCGGTGGGCAACGCCACCCTGGGCCGCATCATGGACGTGCTGGGCAACCCGATCGACGAAGTCGGCCCGATCAACGCCGAAGACAAGTGGGTGATCCACCGCGAAGCCCCGTCCTACGATGAGCAGGCGCTGGCCAACGAGCTGCTGGAAACCGGCATCAAGGTGATCGACCTGGTCTGCCCGTTCGCCAAGGGCGGCAAGGTCGGCCTGTTCGGCGGCGCCGGCGTGGGCAAGACGGTGAACATGCTCGAGCTGATCAACAACATCGCGACCCAGCACTCGGGTCTGTCGGTGTTTGCCGGCGTGGGCGAGCGCACCCGCGAAGGCAACGACTTCTACCACGAGATGCAGGACGCCGGCGTCGTGAAGCTGGACAACCTGCCCGAGTCGAAGGTGGCGATGGTCTACGGCCAGATGAACGAGCCGCCGGGCAACCGCCTGCGCGTGGCACTGACCGGCCTGACCATGGCCGAGTACTTCCGAGACCAGAAGGATGAGCACGGTAAGGGCAAGGACGTGCTGTTCTTCGTGGACAACATCTACCGCTACACGCTGGCCGGTACCGAAGTGTCCGCGCTGCTCGGCCGCATGCCGTCCGCCGTGGGCTACCAGCCGACGCTGGCCGACGAAATGGGCGTGCTGCAGGAGCGCATCACCTCCACCAAGACCGGCTCGATCACCTCGATTCAGGCCGTGTACGTGCCCGCGGACGACCTGACCGACCCGTCGCCGGCCACCACCTTCGCGCATCTCGACTCCACCGTGACCCTGTCGCGCCAGATCGCCTCGCTGGGCATCTACCCGGCCGTGGATCCGCTGGATTCCACCAGCCGCCAGCTCGACCCGCAGGTGGTCGGCCAGGAGCACTACGACGTGGCCCGCCGCGTGCAGGGCATGCTGCAGCGCTACAAGGAGCTGAAGGACATCATCGCCATCCTCGGCATGGACGAGCTGTCCGAAGAGGACAAGCAGGTGGTGGCGCGCGCCCGCAAGTGCGAGCGCTTCTTCAGCCAGCCGTTCCACGTGGCCGAAGTGTTCACCGGCGCGCCCGGCAAGTACGTGTCGCTGAAGGAAACCATCCGCGGCTTCAAGATGATCGTGGAAGGCGACGTCGACCACCTGCCGGAGCAGGCGTTCTACATGGTCGGCGGCATCGACGAGGCGATCAAGAAGGGCGAGGAGATGGGCGCCAAGAAAGCCGCTTAAGCGGCTTTCGCAAAGGCACGCTCAAGTCGGCGACAGCGCCGCGATCCGTGCCTGCTCTTCTTCACCTCATCGTTATCCCGCGAACGTGACGAGTAACCAACCATGACCACCATCCGAGTCGACATCGTCAGCGCCGAGGCCGAGATCTTCCACGGCGACGCGTCGATGGTGGTCGCCACCGGCGAGCTGGGCGAGCTGGGCATCACGCCGCGCCACGCGCCGCTGATCACCCGCCTCAAGCCGGGCCACGTCGAGGTGGTGCTGGCCGCGGGCGAGCGCCAGCAGTTCTACGTCTCCGGCGGCATCCTCGAAGTGCAGCCGCAGGTGGTCACCGTGCTGGCCGACACCGCGATCCGTGCCACCGACCTGGACGAGGCCGCCGCGCAGCGCGCCAAGAAGGAAGCCGAGGACGCGCTGGCCAACCGCACCGATGCCGTCGAAGTGGCCGAGGCGCAGGCCAAGCTGGCGATGGCGATGGCCCAGCTGCAGGCGCTGGAGCGCTTGCGCAAGAACCTCAAGCATTGATGGGTGCTCGTATTCAAAGCAGACGCCGGCCTCGCGCCGGCGTTTTCGTGTTCATGGTTGAGCCGCGGCTCGTAGTAGCCTGACGGTATGTGGTCTAAACCGAGGCGAGAGGTTCAGCCGTGAACATGCGCCAGCCATTCGCCCGCCTGGTAGCGTTCTGCCTTGTGGGCTGCGCTTCTGTTCTCATGGCCGAACCGGTGGCCGGAAACGGTTCCGGCGCGAGCAGTATGCCGCCGGGTGTAACCAGCAGCGGTGGTGAACCGCTGAACTGGATGATGCCGTCGTATCCGCCTGCGATGCGGTCGGCCTGCCCCGCGCTTGAAGAAGTCGAAGTGATGGTGCGTGTGAATGCGGACGGCAAGGTGAGCGATGTCATTGGCATCGTGGTCGATATGGCGCTGCCGCCATGGGACACATTCTTCGCTGCCGTGCGTCCGGCGGTCATGCAGTGGCGCTTTGCACCGCTGACCGTGAATCACAGGCGCGCTGACGCCGACGGCAGCCCGCGCATCGTGGGCGGCGGGGCGAGGCCGTTCGAGCGCCAATACCTCTTCGATTTCGTCTGCCACGCTGGTAAGACGAGTGTCTCCGTCAAAGCAAGAGGCAGTGCCTATCCGCGTTGAAAGCGTGCCCTGGCTCGCGCGGCCGCTTTCGTGTCTGCCCGGCGTCGATCGAGGTGCGATCTGGGGCTTTAAATTACAAATGTAGTCTGATAGCGTCGCCTGCATTCGCCCCAGGGAGATGGATCGGGATGATGCACAGGAGTCCGCTGCTAGCGGGTTTGCTCGCACTGGGAGTGGCCGGTTGCGCCACCGTCGCCAAGCCGCCCAACGAGGGCTCGACCAGCTACCACATGGTCGACGACGGCCAGATGGCGCGCTACCAGTTGGCGATGGGCGACGTCGCCACGGGCGGCAAGCCGCTGCAGTTCGTGTTGCCAGCCTATCCGACGGCACAGCTCGCCGCGTGTCCACCGGTCGTGGACGTGCAGGCGCAGGTGATCGTGGACACGCAGGGCAAGGCAAGCGAGGTGCGGCGTCATGCGGTGGCTGGCAACACGGCAGCACCCGTATCGCCGCAATTTTTCGACGCGGTGCGCGCGGCGGTGATGCAATGGCAATTCGCTCCGTTGCAGATCGACCATTGGGCCGCTGACGCGGACGGCAACACCCACGAAGTGGACAACACCATCAAGCCCTTCAGCCTGCTGTATGCGTTCCGCTTCGAATGCCATGCCGGCAAGGCGACGGTGACGTCCGCGCCGACGCAAGGTTGAGCCCGCACCGCCCGCCCGCCGCCACGCGGGCAGCCGGAGTCCGCCAGGACGGGCTGCTAGACTTTCCGGCCAGCACATGCCCAGGCCGACACGCATGAACAACGCTCCGCTGCACGTCATCGTCCTCGCCGCCGGCGCCGGCACGCGCATGAAATCCACGCGCCCCAAGGTGCTGATGCCGCTGGCTGGCCGGCCGCTGCTGGCACACGTGCTGGCCACCGCGCGCGCGCTGCAGCCGGCCGCGATTCACGTGGTGTACGGCCACGGTGGCGACCAGGTGCGGGCCGCGTTCGTTGGACAAAAGGATCTGCACTGGGTGCTGCAGGCCCAGCGCCTGGGCACCGGTCATGCGGTGGAGCAGGCCCTGCCCGACGTGCCCGACGCGGCGCGGGTGCTGGTGCTCTACGGCGACGTGCCGCTGATCCGCGCCGAGACGCTGCATGAACTGACGCAGGTGGAAGGCGGCTTCGGCCTGCTGGCGATCCGCGTCGCCGACCCGCACGGCTATGGCCGCGTGCTGCGCGACGGCAACGGCCACGTGCGTTGCGTGATCGAGGAAAAGGACGCCGACGACGAACAGCGCGCCATCGACGTGGTCAACACCGGCATCCTGGTCGCGCCCGCTGCCGCGCTGCGCGTCTGGCTCGCCGGGATCGACCGCGACAACGCGCAGGGCGAGTACTACCTCACCGACATCTTCGGCATGGCGAACGACGAGGGCCGCCCCGCGCTCGGCATCGAATGCGCCGACCCGGTGGAGGCCTCGGGCGCGAACGACGCGCTGCAACTGGCCGACCTGGAAGCCGAATACCGTCGCCGTGCCGCGCAGGCGCTGATGCTGGGCGGCGTGCGCCTCGCCGATCCCGCGCGCATCGACGTGCGCGGCGAGGTAAGCCACGGCCACGACGTGGAACTCGACGCCGACGTGATCCTCGAAGGCGAGGTAAGCCTCGGCGACGCGGTGCGCATCGGCCCGTTCAACCGGCTCAGGGACGTGCGCCTCGCCGCCGGCACCGTGGTGCTGGCGCACTGCGACCTGGAAGGCGTGGTCACCCACGGCCCCTGCACCATCGGCCCGTTCGCGCGGCTTCGCCCCGGCACCGAGCTTGCCGCCGGCGTGCACGTGGGCAACTTCGTCGAAACGAAGAAGACCCGCATCGGCGAGAACAGCAAGGCCAACCACCTCAGCTACCTCGGCGACACCGTGATTGGCCGCGGCGTCAACGTCGGCGCCGGCACCATCACCTGCAACTACGACGGCGTGAACAAGTTCGCCACCCGCATCGAGGACGGCGCCTTCATCGGTTCCAACGCCGCCCTGGTGGCGCCGGTCACCATTGGTGCGCGAGCCACCATCGGCGCCGGCTCGGTCGTCACCAAGGACGCTCCCGCGGGCGAACTCACCGTGGCGCGTGCGCGGCAGGTCACGCTGCCGGCCTGGAAGCGGCCGACCAGGCAGGGCTAGGCGTAGCGCCAGCCGTCCAGCTCCACCAGCAGCTCGCTGCGGCAGACGTCGCCGTGCAGCAGCAGCACCGGCACGCCGGGCAGGCGCTGCCTGAGCAGTTCGCGCACGCGCGGCGCGTCGGTGGCATGGCGCACGTAGGCCTTCAGCGGTGCGTGGGTGTCGAAGCCGGCCGGCATGCCCGCGCTGGCCAGCAAGGCTTCGAGATTGAGCAGGATTTCGCCGAGCTGTGCGGCGGTGTCGCCTTCGTGCGCGGAGGCGTGGCCCACCACGGCGGCGGTGCCGGAGATCGCCAGCGCGTCCTCGGCGGGCAGGCGCATCGCGCGCGCGAAGCCGGGAGAGGTGCGCCCGTACTGGCGCGGGTAGCGCCAGGCGCTGGTCTGGCGCGGGTTCTCCACCGCGGTGCCGGCGTGCGCGCTGGCGAGCAGGTACACCTGCAGCAGGTGCGGGTCGCCATGGTGGCCGATGGCCGTGGCCGCCGGGTAGCCATCGGCGAACCAGTCGCCGCAGCCCGCGGCGCGGCCGTCGCAGAACAGCTTGTAGCGCTCGGCGTCGCCGTCGCCCTCGTTGATCGCACCCTGGTAGTTCCAGATGCGCAGCACCTGCCGCTCGTCGCGGTCGCGGACGAACCCGCGCAGCTGCGCGTAGGCGGCATGCGCCGCGCCGGCGGGGCCGCCGTGCTCGCGCTCGTCCAGTTCCAGCGCGGCGAACAGCCAGCCGCCGCCGGCCGACCAGCGCAGCGCGCCGTGGCTGCCGTGCCGCACCGGGTCGTCCACCTGCCACAGCTCGCAGGGCGTGGGGGCATCGAAGGCCTCCAGCGGCACGCGCAGCAGGCGCGGGTCGTCGCTGCCGGCGACATGCTTGCCGAAGCCGAACACCGCCAGCGCGCCGGGTTCGGCGAGCAGGGCGATGGCGTCGTCCATGCGATAGGAAATGCGTGGTGCGGATGCCGGGCCGGCGTCGGCCCGCTTGCTTTCACTACCCTCGACCATGCTTGCAACCGGGAATGACAAGGCCGCCATGTTACACTTTGCGGCTGCATTTCACTGATTCGACGACGCTTCCAGAGCTTCCGCCCCATGGCCGAATTGACCGCCGCCCAGCACGAGCTGGCTACCCTGATCGTGGAAAGCCTGAACCTCGAAGCAGTCGATCCCGCGAAGCTCGATCCGGACGCGCCGCTGTTCGGCGGCGAGCTGGGGCTGGATTCCATCGACGCGCTGGAGATCGCCCTGGCGGTGACCAAGCGCTACGGCTTCCAGCTGCGTTCCGACCATCCCGACAACCAGCGCATCTTCGCCAGCCTGCGCGAACTGAGCGCGTTTGTCGAAGCGCATCGCGCCCAGGGCTGAGGCCCGCGAGGCATGGGCGACGCCACGCACTGGCGCGCGCAACGCGAAGGCGGCGGGCGTTTTGCGCTGCGGCTGATCCGTACGCTGGCCCTGCGCGGCGGCCGTCGCTTCGCACGGCTGCTGCTGTACCCGATCACGCTGTACTTCTTCCTGCGCCGCGGCGCCGAGCGGCGCGCCTCGCGGCAATACCTCGCGCGCGCGTTCGGCCGTCCGCCGGGCGTGTGGCCGATGCTGCGCCAGTTCCATGGCTATGCCGCCACCACGCTGGATCGGGTGTTCCTGCTGGCCCATGGCGAACGCGGTTTCGATATCGAGATCGAGGGCCTGGCCGAACTGGAGCGGCGCCTGGCCGACGGGCGCGGCGTGCTGCTGGTCGGCTCGCACCAGGGCAGCTTCGAGGCCTTGCGCGTGCTTGCCGCGCGCCGCCCCGATGCGCAACTGCGCGTGGTGCTGGACAAGGGCAAGACGCCGGCGATGACCGAGTTGCTTGAGGCGCTGGCGCCCGAGGTGGGCAAGGCGGTGATCGACGCTTCGCAGGGCAGCGCCAACGTGGTGCTGGCCGCTGCCGAAGCCTGCGCGCAAGGCGCGATGGTGGCGCTGCTGGCCGACCGCGCGGGCGAGAGCGAGGTGCAGCGCGACGTGGATTTCCTCGGCGCGCCCGCGCCGCTGCCGGTGGGGCCGTGGCTGCTGGCCGCCGCGCTCAAGGTGCCGGTGCTGCTGTGCTTCGGCCTCTATCTCGGCGGCAACCGTTACCGGCTGGTGTTCGAGCCGTTCGCCGAGTGCGTGGAGATCCCGCGCGACGGGCGCGGCCCCGCGCTGGACGCGCTGCTCGCGCGCTACGCAGCGCGGCTGGAGCACTACGTGCGCGTGGCGCCATACAACTGGTTCAACTTCCACGATTTCTGGCGGCGCACCGGGAACGGTTCCGGCACGCCGTAACGCGGCCTTCAAAGCAGGCGGTTCACCAGCCGATCCAGCCGCACGCGGCTCAGGCGCCGCAGCAGGCGCCGCACTTCCGGCGGGTAGCTGCGCGGGCTTTCCAGCGCCCGGAAATCGGCGAGGCGCGTGGCATGCGCGCGCAGCGCCGTCCACTCCGCCTCGTGCATCGCGTGCAGGCGACGCGCGGGATCGCGCAGCAGCAGGCCGTTCTCCAGATCCAGCGCCCACGCGCGCGGGTTGAGGTTGTGGCCGGTGAGCAGGGCGCAGTCGTCGTCCACGAACAGGCCCTTGAGGTGGTAGCTGTTGTCGACGTCGCGCCACAGCCACAGGTTCAACTGGCCGCTGGCGAGCTGGCGCGCGTGCGCGCGGGCAAAGCGGCGCAGGTTGTTCTCGTACAGGTAGGGCAGCAGGCCGATGGTGCGGAACGGTTGCGTGGGCAGGATGTAGAAGTCGTTGGCGGTCTTGTCGCCCACCATGATGTCGACGCTGCAGCCGCGCCGCAGCGCCTGCCCCACCGCCGCGCGCACCGGCCGCGGCAGGTTGAAGTACGGCGTGAGCAGCACGATGCGCCGCCGCGCGCCGCGCAGCAGGGCCAGCATGGTGTCGTTGAGTGCGTTGTCGGCGCGGCCGAAGCCCTTCAGCGGCGTGACGGCCACGGCGCCGGCCGGCAAGGCCGCCACCGGCACCAGGTAGCCCGCCTGCTGCAAGTGCTGGCGGAACGTGCGGATCGCCGGCAGCAGGGCGCGCGTCGGCGGCGGGTCGGGCAGGTCGAGCCGTCGCACCGCCTCGCTGTCGCGGAACTGCCGCAGGGCGAACGCCGCCATGCTGTCGGCCAGCGCGGCATCGCGGATGCGCTGGCAGCGGTCGAGCCGGTAGCGCCCGTGCTTCGCCAGGTAGACGTCGTTGAGGCTGGCGCCGCTGTACAGCACCGTGTCGTCGAACACGAAGCCCTTGAGGTGCAGCACGCCGAACAATTCGCGGCTCTGCACCGGCACTCCCCACACGCGCACGCCGCCGCCGTGGCGTTGCGCGCAGTCGCGGTACATCGCCGCGTTGCCCGGGCTTTTCTGCTTGCCGATCAGGCCGCGCTGGGCGCGGTGCCAGTCCACGAAGACGTCGATCTCCAGCTCCGGCCGCCGCGCATGCGCGGCGTAGAGCGCCTCCATCACCTCACGGCCCGCGTCGTCGTCCTGCAGGTAGAGCGCCACGATCACGATGCGCAGCGTGGCCTGCGCGATCTGCGCCAGCAGCGCCTGGTGCAGGGCCTGCGGCCCGTGCAGGGTTTCGATGGCGTCGGCCGGCACGGCGAAGCCGGGCAGCGTCTCCAGCCACGCCCGCGATTTCGGGCGCAGCGGCGAGACGAGGCGGCGTGCAATCCGCCGTGGTGCGTCGATCAGCGTGTTCATGGGCTAGAGGATACGCAATGGCGGGCGACGAAAGCAGCCGTGCTTGTTTTCTTGCCTCCTGGCGGACAATCCGCCGCCTCACTCCGCATAGTCCCGCAGCATGGCCTCGATGCGGCGCAGTCGCCGCCGCTGCCGCCGGATGTAGAAGGCGAAGAACACCAGCAGCGGCACGAGGACGATGCCGTTGATCCCCACTTGCAGGAGCAGCATCTGTTCCAGCGCCGGATCGTGCCGCCAGCGCGACGGCGCCAGCCAGGGCGCCGCCAGCGGCAGCGTGAACGCGAGCAGCACCGGAAAGCTGGCGATGTTCAGCCATGCCAGCAGGATGCCCGCCTTCGCCCGCTTCGCGGTCAGCCGCAACAGCTCGGGCATGCCGTCGGATGCCGCCTGCCAGGTGCCGCGACGCACGCGCAGAGACAGATACGCCGATGCCGACACCAGCAGCAGCGCCAGTCCAGCCCAGATCTTCCAGCGCAAGCCGATGCCCGGATCGAGCAACAGGCGCAGCACCTGGCCGGTGGCAATCAGCGCGGCGCACCACTCGAAGCCCAGCACGGCCTGCATCTGCCGCCGCTTGCGTCGCACCCGGCGACGCAGGCGATCCGTGTCGGCCGCCGGTTGCCGCTGCCAGTCGTCGCCCCAGCGTGCCCAGTCGTCGCCCGCATTCATGCCGATTCTCCCAATGCGTCCTTCAACGCCTTGCGCGCCCGGTTGAGGCGCACCGCCACGTTGTTGGCGCTGATGCCCAGCGCCACCGCGATCTCCTGCTGGCTGAAGCCTTCCAGCGCCAGCGTCACCGCCTGCCGCAGGGTCAGCGGCAACGTGCGCACCGCGTCCTGTAGACGCAGGCGTTTCTGTTCGAGTTGCGCGTGCGATTCCGGGCCATGGGCCGGGTCGGCGAGGTCTTCGTCCAGTCCGTGCGTCGATGGCCGCCGCGTGCAGCCGATCACGTGGCTGGCGCCGCGGTTGTGCGCCACGCGCGCCACGAAGGTCTTCAGCGCCGCCTCGCCGCGCCATGCCGGCAACGCCTTCCACAGCGCCAGCGCGATGTCCTGCAGCAAGTCGTCGCGCAACGACCGGTCGGCCTCGTAGCTGGCCGCGATGCGCGACAGCAGGCCTGCATGCTCGTGCAGCAGCGCGGCGAATTCCCCCTCGCGCATCCCGTCTCAGCCTTCCGCCAGGCGCAGGTCGCGCCATGCCGCGTAGGCGCACGCCATCGACCATGGCGAGAGGAACAGCACCAGCACGAAAGTCCAGGACTTCGCCAGCATCAGCAGGAACACCGCCAGGTTCACCAGCAGGAACACCGCGAACGGCGCGGCATGGCGGCAAGCCATCCGCACGCTGGCGCAGATCGCCCGCCATGGCGATTGCCCCTCGAACAGGAACAGGCATGGCGCCAGCATCAGCAGGACGGCCGGCAACACGCCGGACAACAGCAACACCCGCTCGAACGTCGGCGTCATCAGCTCGCGATGGGCCATGGCATGCCCCAGCCACGCTGCGTCCACCGCCGGCCAGCCGTACGCCAGCCATGCCACGGCCTGCTGCACCGCGAACACACCCAGCCCCCACAGCGCCGCCAATGCCAGCACCGGTGCGAACGGGCGGCGGCGCACGCCGTCCAGCAGGCACGACCAGCGCATGCGCCCACCCCGTGCCTGTTCGTCCAGCCCCAGCAGGATGCCCATCAGCAGCACCGGCACCACCAGCTTCGACAGTGTCACGCCGATCCACGGAATCAACTGCAGCAGGGTTTCCGCCAGCAGTTGCGCGAAGCACAGCAGGAACAGCCTGAGCGGCACGCGCCGCCACAGGCGCAGGCCATCGAGGCACCAGCGCAGTCCGCGGCTTGCGGGCAGCGGGGCGGTGGCGGACAGGCGATCGGGGATGGCGGACATGGCAGCGGCCTTGCGATGTGGTGGCGACCCTTCCCTAGTCCGCGCCAGCCGCGAAAACCTTACAGCTCTCCGCCCCGCATCACGGCATGCAACTGTCACCATCGCGATGCCGTGCGAGCCGGCCCGGCGACTGCGCTGCACCTATCGGGTACCGCCTGCCGGCACGGCGTCATCCTCGAAGCCGCCGCCCAGCGCCTCGACCATGCGCACGGCCAGTTCGGCCTGGCGGCTCTGCAGCACGGCCTGGTTCTGTTCGGCCGTCAGCAGCACGCGGCGGGCGGTCAGGGTGTTCAGCTCGGTGCCCAGTCCGGCCTTGTAGCCGATCTGCGCGTTGTCGTAGGCGCGCTGCGCGTTGCGCAGCACGTCCTGCTGCGTCCGCAGCTGGCTCTGCACCGAGCGCGACAGGCTGAGCAGGTCGGCCACCTGGTTCACCGCGCGCACCAGGGTCTGGTTGTAGTCGGCCACCGCCGCGTCGTACAGCGCATCGCGGGCATTGAGCCCGGCGCGCAGGCGCTTGCCGTCGAACAGCGGCAGCGACAGCGCGGGGCCGACGCTGTAGGTGCGTGCGGGCAGCTGGAACAGCGGCACGTTGTCGCCCAGCGCGAGGAAGCCGGCCATCGCGCTGATGTTGAGGTTGGGCAGGAACTGTGCCTTGGCCGCCTTGATGTCCTGCGCAGCGGCTTCCACGCGCCAGCGCGCGGCGACCAGGTCGGGACGGCGGCCCAGCAGGTTGGCGGCGAGGTCGGGCGGAACCGCCAGCGACACCGGCTTCGATTCGGCCGGCGGCGCGATCCGCAGGCCGCGATCCGGCCCCTTGCCCAGCAGCACGGCGAGGCTGATGCGCGCGCTGTCGATCGCCGCCTCGGCGGCGGCCAGGTGCTGCTGCGCGATGCCGGCCTCGGCGCGTGCCTGCAGCAGGTTGTCGGGCAGGCCCAGGCCGCTGGCGACCAGGGTGTGGGTGAGCGTGGCGATGCGATCCGAACGCTCCACGTCGCGCTGCGCGATGTCGCGCAACGCGAAGGCCTGGCGCAGCTGGATGTAGGCCAGCGCCACGTTGGCCGACAACTGGATGCGCGCGGCGCGGCGATCCACCTCGGCGGTGCGGCTGCGGCCCAGCGCGGCTTCCCATGCGGCGCGCTGGCCGCCCCACAGGTCGAGGTTCCACGAGAAGTCGACGCCGGCGCTCTGCATCCACGCGAACGTGCCGACCGCTTCCGGCAGCACCATGCCGACTTCCTTCTCGGACAGCCGCGCGCCGGTGGCGGCGTAGCTGGCCACCACGTCGGGATCGCGCGCCGCGTCCAGCGCCTGCGCCTCGGATTGCGCCAGTTGCGCCCGCGCGTCGGCCACGGCGAGGCCGGGATTGTCGCGCAGCGCTTCGGCGATCAGCGCATCGAGCTGCGCGTCGCCCAGTGCGCGCCACCAGTCCTGCCGCGGCCATGCGGCGGGACTCACCGGCGCGCCGGCGAGGCTTTGCCGCGCGTGCAGGCTGTCCGGCGCGATTTCGTGGCCGTTGGGATGCAGGCCGCGGGTGGAGGCGCAGGCGGCCAGTGCCAGCGCCGACGCGGCGATGGCGAGCATTCGCGGAATGCGTTTCATGGCTGCGCCTGCCGCGATGAGCGGCCGTCGTCGCGCGGATGCACGGTGATGGTCGCGGTCATGCCGGCCACCAGCACGTTGCCCGCCGGCATGCGGCTCGCGTCGATGTCGATGCGCACCGGGATGCGCTGCGCCAGGCGCACCCAGTTGAAGACGGGATTCACGTTGGGCAACTGGTTGGGGCTGCCCGGGTTGTCGCGGTCGGCGATGCCGCGCGCGATGCCGTCGATGCGGCCCTTGAGCCGGATGCCGCCGGCCATCAGGCGCACGTCCACCGGATCGCCCACGCGCAGTTGCGGCAGCTTGGTTTCCTCGAAATAGCCGTAGATGTAGTAGCTGCGGCTGTCCACCAGCGCGAGCTGCTGCGCGCCGGCGTTGGCGAAGTCGCCCACGCGCACCTGCACGTTGGTGGCGTAGCCGTCCACCGGCGCGCGCACCTGGGTGCGTTCGAGGTTGAGCTCGGCGGTCTGCATTGCCACCTGCGCCTGCGCCTGCGCCGACAGCGCCTGGTCGTGCGCGGCCTGTGCCTGCTTCAGCGCGGCCTCGGACTGGTGCCACGCCGCTTCCGCCGCCTCGGCGGTGGCGATCGCGTTGTCGCGCGTCTCGCTGGAGACCACGCTGCCCGCCGGCACCTGCATGCGCCGCTTCGCCTGCGCGCGGTACATCGCGTAGTCGGTCTTGCGCGCGGCCACGGCGGCGCTGGCCGCGGCGATGTTGGCCTCGGCGGCGTGCACGCTGGCGCCGGCCGCTTGCAGGTTGGCGCGGGCCTGCGCCAGCGCGAGCCGGTAGCGCGAGGGATCGATCGCCAGCAGCACGTCGCCCTTGTGCACGAACTGGTTGTCGCCCACGCGCACCTCGCTGACCAGGCCGGCCACGTCCGGCGCCACCTTCACCACGTCGGCGCGCACGCGGCCGTCGCGCGTCCACGGCGAGTACAGGTAGTGCTGCCACAGCGCGTGGCCGAGCAGGGCGGCGGCCAGCACCACGCAGGCGGTGATCAGGAAGCGCAGCAGCGAAGTCTTGTTCATGGAGGTACTCAGTTGAGCAGCAGCAGACCGGCGAGGCCGAACAGGCAGGCGAACAGGGCAAGACGGAACAGCGGCGGATGCCACACGTAGCGATGCAGGCCGTAGCGGCCGATCAGCGCGTCCACCAGCAGCATCAGCGGCAGGCAGGCCAGGAAGATCGGCAGCAGGCCGGGCACCAGCACGCCGCCGACGGAAATCTCATGCGGCATGGGCGGGTTCCTCGTTGGCGGTGGCGGCGGCCAGCGGCGATTCGTCGTCGCGCAGCGCGCCCAGCAGCTGGTACAGGTGCGGACGCAACGCGGGGACGGCGGCGCAGGCATCGATCGCGGCGCGCACGGCGTCCTCGGCCTGCTGCCGGCGCGTTTCGTCCGGTTGGCGATAGAGCTGCGCCACCGCCTGCACCGCGCGCTCCGTCGCCTCGCGCGCAGCGGCCGGCGCGTCGCTGGCATGCAATTGCTGGCGCAGCTCGATCAGCGCACGCCCGCATTCCTGCACCGCCAGCGCCCAGCCCAGCAGGGCGCGCGACTGGCGGCTGCCCGGACGGGTATGCGTGATCACCTGGTGGAACAGGTCGCGACTGGTGCTCTCGAAGCGCCAGCGCAGGCCGTCCAGCGGCGCGGTGGCGGCTTCCGCCACCTGCTCGCGCAGCCGGCGGAACTGGCGGCGGCGTTGCCAGCCGCTGCCGGTGACGCGCGGCACGAACACGAAGGACACCGCCGCCAGCGCCACGCCGGCGAGCTGCGCGATGGCGTCGTTCAACGCATGCGTCAGGTCGTACACCATCGGGTTCTTCAGCGCGAGGATGTAGACGATGCCGATCGAGTAGCCTCCGCCCATGCCGCTGAATTCGGCGTGGGCGTTGAGCCACGGCCCGACCAGCAGCAGCGGCAGGGTCGCCGCGACCAGCATCACGAAGCCGTCGCTGCCCGGCAGCAGCCAGTACGCCGCGTAGATGCCGGCCAGGATGCCGGCCGCATAGCCGAGCAGCATGTTGAACGCGGAAGCCAGCGGATTCGGCGCCGCCGCGAGCAGGCCGCTGAAGATGGTGGCCAGCAGCATCGCGCTGGCGCCGAACGGCCAGCCGCTGGCGATCCAGAACGCGCTCAGCACGGTCATGGTGAGGAAGGTGCGCAGCACCGCCACCACGGCGCCGCTGGCGTCGTTGCCGCGGCGGAAGTGCACGCGCTCCACGCCGCCGCGCTGCACGCGCGCGCGCAGCGCCAGTTCCACTTCGACGTAGCCGCACAGCTCGTCGAGGAAGCGCTTCAGCAGGGTGGCGCCGGTGTCGAACGCCAGCTGCGCATGGCCCGGCGCCAGGCCCGCGCGCAGCGTCGCTTCCTGCGCCGGCAGTTGCCGCGCGCATTCGCGCAGGCGCGGCGCCAGCACCGCGGGATCGTGCAGGTCGGCCGGCGCCGTCTCCAGCGCGGCGCCGATGGGCCGGTACAGCGCGATCAGTGCCTCCACCTCGGCGGCGCGACCCTCGCGCTGCAGCCGGTTGATGAGGTGGTGCAGCGACTGGAAACTGGTCGCCGCCGCCATGTTGTGCTGGTTGAGCAGGCGCATGCGCGTGCTGCGCGCGCGGATCTCCGGATCCTCGAAGATCACCGAGGCGCGCATGTCTTCCAGCTGGATCGAGGCGCGCACGAAGCGCAGGTGCGCCTGTTCCATCTCGGCGCGCGGGATGCTGCCGCCGGTGCTGCCGCGCACGAAGTCGATGAAGCTCGCGAAGTGCTCGCGCGCGCTTCGCCGCAGCACCGGGCGCAGGCGCTCGGGAAACACCAGATCGCTGACCAGGCTGGCGACCACGATGCCGAGCATCACCTCGCTCACGCGCATCAGCGCCGAGTCGAACACTCCCAGCGGGTTGCCGATCGCCGGCAGCGCCACGATCGCCGCGGTGTAGCCGGCCAGCACGAAGCCGTAGGACATGAAGTTGCGGTACAGCGTGGCGCCGCCGGCGCACAGCGCCACCCACAGCGACAGGCAGAGCAGGAACAGCTCGCGCTGCTGGGGGAAGACGCACAGCAGCGCGAGTCCGAACGTGCTGCCGCACAAGGTGCCGATGGCGCGGTAGAAGCTCTTCGCGAACACCATGCCGCTGTGCGGGTGCATCACGATGCCCACCGTGATCATCGCGGTGGACGGCGCCTCCAGCCGCAGCCACATCGCCAGCCAGGCGGCCAGGTACACCGCCAGCAGGGTCTTGGCCACGAACAGCCAGGCGCGCTCCTCGCCCGCGAACACTTCCGCCAGCGTGGGCCAGCGGCGTGCCGAGGGTTCCTGGATGGCCGATGCCCCTGTCATCGCTCAGTCCTGCTCCAACTGGTTGAGGAACTTCTTGAGCAGGCGCTCCAGTTGGGCCGTCTCGGCGGGTTTCATGCCGGCGGTCTGGCGCTCCAGCAGCGCGCAGATCGGCGGCATGAACTCGTCGATCATCGTCAGCCCCGCGTGGCTCAGGCTCAGGCTGACCTTGCGCCGATCCGCGTCGCTTGCGCTGCGTTCGATCAGCCCCTTGTCGCACAGGCTGTCTGCAAGCCGCGTGATGTTGGCCGATTTCTCGCCCGCCGCCTCGGCCAGCTGCGAGGGGTTCAGCGCGTAGCCCTCGGTGCCGTACAGCATCATCAGGATGTTGTACTCGGGGTGGCTGATGCCCCAAGGTTTGAGCACCGCGTTGGCATCGTCGTGCACGCGTTTGTAGAGATGCTTGATCAGGCGCACCAGCACCGCCGGCTCGCGCGGGAACGCGGGCTGGCGCCGGCAGGTGACGGCGAGGCGTTGTTCGGTGGGGTCGAAACTGCTCATGGGCAGGCTTTGATGTACGAGTCAGTATTTCATATATGAAATATCAAGAAATGAATCTTATGCCGGATGCCGGCGATCCGCAAGGCCGGCCGGCGCGGATGCCGGGCGCACGAAAGCGAAGGGCGCCTCGCGGCGCCCTTCGTTCCGTGGATGGCGGGCTTGCTCAGCCCTTGATCGGGTAAGTCTGGGTGGCGCCGCTGCTGGCCGGTTGGGCCGGGCTGTTCGCGCCGGCGGGCACGATGGCGCGCGCGCCGCACTGGTAGGCGCCCCACGGCTGCGAGCCGTCGCTGGGATCGGCCAGCGGCTTGATGGTGTCGGCGTGCATGGTGGCGGCCTCGTTGCGTGCCATCACCTGCAGCTCGTCGCGCACCTTGATGTCGTTGCGATCCACCGGGCCGACGTGATCCATCACCGAGACGGTGATCTTGCCGAGGTCGCGGCAGCCGGAGACGTCGCCGTTCCATGCCGTGCGCACGTTCCGCGAGGCTGGCGTGGGGTTGATGCCCCAGGTGCAGGCGCCGAGCAGCAGGGTGGGGACGATCAGCAGCACGGTCTTGCGCATGGACGACTCCGATGTCGGTCTGTGAAGAGGCCGGACGGCGAACCGTCCGGCCTCCATGCTAGCGCGCGAGGCTGGATCGCGCCTGTCTGGGTGTGTGCTCTACCGGCTGTCGGCGGTTGGATGTACACGAACCGTTCGGTTCGTCATCCCGGCGCAAGCCGGGATCCAGTAGCCATTACGCTCGTTCGAGCTTTGCCGTTACTGGATTCCGGCCTGCGCCGGAATGACGGGCAAACTACTTCGACACCGGCTTGCCGTCGGCGTCGAGCACCTGCACGTCGCCAAGGTTGAGCGCGCGCACCGGCGCCTCGATCTGCTTGAGGTCGCCCACGATCACCCAGGTCATCGCCTGCGGCTGCACGATCTCCTTGATCGCGGCCTCGGCCTGCGCCTGCGTGACGGCTTCGAGACGCGGCTTCAGCGTCTGCACATAGTCGTCGGGGCGGCCGTACTCGACGATGCCGTCCATCGCGCCCAGCACCGCGCTGGTGGTTTCGTAGCTGCCCGGCAGGGCGCGGATGCGCTGATCCTTGATCTTGGCGATCTCGGCGTCGCTGAGCGGCTTGTCACCGATCACCGCACGTGCCTCCTTCAGCACCTCGTTGGCGGAAGGTGCGGTCTTGTCGGTCTGCACCGGCGCGTAGAACAGCATCGGGCGCTGGCCCTGGGCGTCCATCAGGAAGCTCTGCGCGCCGTAGGCCCAGCGCTTGTCCTCGCGCAGGTTCATGTTGAGGCGCGAGGTGAAGGTGCCGCCGAAGGCGCCGTTGGCCACCGTGATGGCGAGGTTGTCCGGCGCGCGCGTGGACGGTGCGAGCAGGCCGGCCAGGATCAGCGATTGCGGCGCATCGGAACGGTTGATCAGGAACACGCGCGGTTTCGTCTGTGCGGCCACCTGCGCGATGTTCTTGTGCGGCACCGCGCCGGTCGGGGTCTTCCAGTCGCCGAAGGCGGCGTTCAATTCCGGGATGATCTTGTCCAGCGTGGTGTCGCCGGCGACGAGGATCTTCACGTTGTCCGGGCGCAGCCAGTCGTGCTGGAACGTGCGCAGGTCGTCGGCCGTCAGCGCCTTGATGCTGGCCTCGGTGCCGCTGCCGGTGAACGGGATGCCGTAGGCGTGGTTGGCGCCGTACAGCAGCGGCGGCAGGGTGCGCAGCGCGAGGCCGATGGGCTGGGTCTTCTCCTGCGCGATGTCGGCCAGCCACTGGCCGCGCACGCGATCGATGTCGGCGGCGCTGAACGCGGGGTCGCGCACGATGTCGGCGAACAGCGTCAGCGAAGGCTTGAGCCGGTCGTTGAGCGCGTTGAGCGAGGCGCTGCACGTGTCCAGCCCGCAACCGACGCTGGTGATCGCGCCGAGGCGCTGGCGCGCTTCGGCCACGGCCACCGAATCCATCGTGGTGGTGCTTTCGTTCATCAGCCGCGAGGTGAAGCTCGCGGCGCCGAGCTTGCCGCCCTGGTCGGCGGCGTAGCCGGCGTCGAACAGCAACTGCACCTGCGTCACCGGGATGGTGTGGCGTTCGGCGAGGATCACCTCGATGCCGTTGTTCAGCTTGCCGCGCTCGAGCTTCGGGAAGCTCAGCGACGGGAACGCGTCGACCTGCGGTACGCCCTTGCTGCGATCCACGTCGCTCTTGGTCACGCTGTACTGATGCGCGGCCGGCAGTTTGGGCAGCGGCTTGCCGGCGGCGTCGCCCAGCGGCTTCACGGCCGCGTCCTCGACCGCGGGATCGAAGTCCTTGCCGGCCGGCAGCACGGTGAGCTGGTAGTCGCCCTTGCCCAGCCACGCGTCGGCCGCAGACTTGACGCTGGCCGGCGTGGCCGCGTCGGCGCGGGCGAGATCCTTCTTGTAGGCGCCCGGATCGCCGCGGTAGACCTGACCCTCGGCGAGGATCACCGCCTTGCCGCCGAAGCCGCCCACCTTCTCCAGCCCGCGGATGAACTGTGCGCGGTTGCCGATCTTGGCGCGGTCGAGTTCGTCGGCGCTGGGGCCGCTGGCGAGGAACTGCTTGAGCACCTCGTCGATGGCTGCCTCCACCTTGGCCGGGTCGACGCCCTGCTTCACGTCGGCCTGGATCTGGAACTGGCTGGCCAGCGCGAACGGCGCGATGCTGGCGGAGACGTCGTCCACCAGCTTGTCCTGGTAGACGAGGCGCTGATACAGCCGCGAGGTCTTGCCGCCGCCCAGCACGGTGCTGGCGAGGTCGAGCTGGATCGCGGCATCGCTGCCGAGTTGCGGCACCACCCAGGTGCGGTAGATGCGCGGCTGCGCCACGTGGTCGTGCTGCACGCCGCGGGTGGACTTGGCCAGCGGGGTGATCCACGGCTGCTGGTGCGCCACCGGCTTGCCGGCGGGGATGTCGCCGAAATACTTCAGCGCCTTCGCGCGCGCCTGCGCCACCGTGATGTCGCCGGCCAGCACCAGGGTGGTGTTGGCGGCGCCGTAGTTGGCGTGGAACCAGCCCTTCACGTCGGCCAGCGAGGCCGCGTTCAAGTCGGCCATCGAGCCGATGGTGTCGTGCTGGTAGGGGTGGTTGGCGGGATAGGTGTTGGCGAGAATGTTCTCGTCCACGCGGCCGTAGGGGCGGTTCTCGCCCTGGCGCTTCTCGTTCTGCACCACGCCGCGCTGGGTGTCGAGCTCCTTCTGGCCGATCGCGCCGAGCAGGTGGCCCATGCGGTCGGACTCCATCCACAGCGCCATGTCCAGCGCGGTGGTGGGTACCGTCTCGAAGTAGTTGGTGCGGTCGAACCAGGTGGTGCCGTTCATGTCGGTGGCGCCGGCCACCTCGAACGGCTGGAAGTAGGTGCCCTTGTGGTGCTCCGAGCCCGAGAACATCAGGTGCTCGAACAGATGGGCAAAGCCGGTCTTGCCCTTCGGCTCGTCGGCCGAGCCGATGTGGTACCAGATGCTCACCGCCACCACCGGCGCCTTGTGGTCCTCGTGCACGATCACGGTGAGGCCGTTCGGCAGGGTGAAGCGGGTGTAGGCGATGTCCGGAATCTGCTGCGTGGCCGGCGCGAGATGTTGCGCGGGGGCGGCCATCGCCGCGTTCGGCGCGAGGCCGGCCGAGGCGCTCAGCAGACCGGCGATCAGCACGGCCAGGGGCTTGCTTCCCATCGTGACGCTCCTTTCGGGTTGGGTGTCGGTCGAGCCTAGGCGAGTTCGCAATTTCTTGCCAGATGACCAAAGGCATGCGTCCGGGCGGCCTGTCCGGTTCGGCTGCGCGGTTGTCCGCGGACAAGCGGCAAGCTGCTGAAGGCGATTTGAAAACATGAATTACTTCAATGCTTTGAAGATATTTTTCGACTTGGCACGCGGATTGCTCAGTACCTCGTGCAGGAATCACCTACCCAAGTCGGAGACAGTCATGAAATACGAGAACCTGATGCTGAGCGGCCTGTTCGTCGCCTGCCTGCTGGTTTGCATCCTGGTGCTGGGCACGATGCTGAAGACGCCGTCGTCGCCGCAGCTCGCCACGGGCGGCATCGCCAATGCCTTGCTGGCCAGCCCCGCGCAATGCGCGCTGCCGGCCGACGGCGTGATCTGCCCGCGTCAGCCGGGCTGACGAACCCGCGACTGAACGCATGCGCGCCTTCCACGGATTTTTCCCGGCGCGCCGGACTCCCACCGAAACCTTTGCCGGAGACTTGCCATGAAAAGCGAAACCGTGATGTTGAGCGGACTGTTTGCCGCCTGCCTGCTGGTGTGTGCCCTGGTGCTGGGCTCGATGCTCACCATGCATCCGGCCGCTGCCCACGTGCTGGCCACGACGAACAGCGCATGCGCCGCGACCACCGTGAACACGCCTTGCCCGCTGTCGCGCAGCTGATCCGCTGCCATCTCGCCTGCGCGCCGTCGCGCACGCGATAATCGCCGGATGCTGCACGTCATCCTGTTCCGCCCCGAGATCCCGCCGAACACCGGCAACGCCATCCGCCTGTGCGCCAACACTGGCGCCGCGCTGCACCTGATCCGCCCGCTGGGCTTCGAGCTGGACGACGCCCGCCTGCGCCGCGCCGGCCTCGACTATCACGAGTACGCCCGCGTGACGGTGCACGACAGCCTGGACGACTGCCTCGCCGCCATCGGCCGGCCGCGCGTGTTCGCCTTCACCACGCGCGGCCATGTGCGCCACGTCGACGTGCGCTACGCCGACGGCGACGCGCTGCTGTTCGGCTGTGAAACCGCCGGCCTGCCGGGCGAGGTGCTGGCCGCCATCCCCGAGGCGCAGCGCCTGCGCCTGCCGATGCGGCCGGACAGCCGCAGCCTCAACCTCTCCAACACCGTGGCCGTGGCGGTGTACGAGGCGTGGCGGCAACTCGGTTTCGATGGCGCGGCCATGTAGGCACCGGGACTTTACCCGTCATCCCGGCGCAGGCCGGGATCCAGTGGCGATGACGCTTGTTCGAGCGGTACGGTCGCTGGATTCCGGCCTACGCCGGAATGACGGGCAGGAGGGCAGATGGATCAGGTGATGCCTTACGCCGCGGCGTGGCGCGCGAACTGCGCCTCCTCCGTCGAACCCTTCAGCGCCGTGGTCGACGACTGGCCTTGCTGGATCGTCTGCGTCACCGCGTCGAAGTAGCCGGTGCCCACCTCGCGCTGGTGCTTCACTGCGGTGAAGCCGCGTTCGGCGGCGGCGAACTCCCGTTCCTGCAGTTCCACGAAGGCGCTCATCTGGCGGCGCGCGTAGCCGTGCGCGAGGTCGAACATGCCGTAGTTGAGGCTGTGGAAGCCGGCCAGCGTGATGAACTGGAACTTGTAGCCCATCGCGCCCAGCTCGCGCTGGAACTTGGCGATGGTGCTGTCGTCGAGGTTCTTCTTCCAGTTGAAGCTGGGCGAGCAGTTGTAGGCGAGCAGCTTGTTCGGAAACTGCCTGCGGATCGCCTCGGCGAACTGGCGCGCTTCCTCCAGGTTGGGCTTGCTGGTCTCGCACCACACCAGGTCGGCGTAGGGCGCGTAGGCGAGGCCGCGGCTGATCGCCTGCTCCAGCCCGGGGCGCACGCGGAAGAAACCTTCCACGGTGCGTTCGCCGGTGACGAAGGGCTTGTCGTTGTCGTCGATGTCGGAGGTGAGCAGGTCGGCGGCATCGGCGTCGGTGCGCGCCACGATCAGGGTGGGCACGCCGGCCACGTCGGCGGCGAGGCGTGCGGCGGTGAGCTTGTCCACCGCTTCGCGGGTGGGCACCAGCACCTTGCCGCCCATGTGGCCGCACTTCTTCACGCTGGCGAGCTGATCCTCGAAGTGCACGCCCGCGGCGCCGGCCTCGATCATCGCCTTCATCAGCTCGAAGGCGTTGAGCACGCCGCCGAAGCCGGCCTCGGCGTCGGCCACGATGGGCGCCAGCCAGTCGATGCCGTCCTGGCCCTCGGCGTGGTGCAGCTGGTCGGCGCGCAGCAGGGTGTTGTTGATGCGCTTCACCACCTGCGGTACGGAGTTCGCGGGGTAGAGCGACTGGTCGGGGTACATCTCGCCGGCGAGGTTGGCGTCGGCGGCGACCTGCCAGCCGCTCAGGTAGATGGCCTTCAGTCCGGCCTTCACCTGCTGCATCGCCTGGTTGCCGGTGAGCGCGCCCAGCGCGTTGACGAAATCCTCCTCGTGCAGGCTCTTCCACAGGCGTTCGGCGCCGTGGCGGGCCAGCGAGTGCTCGACGGCCACGGTGCCGCGCAGGCGCACCACGTCGGCGGCGCCGTAGTTGCGGCGGATGCCGGCCCAGCGGGGGTTGTTGTTCCAGTCCAGTTCGAGCTGTTCGGCGGTGGGCAGGGTGGTTTTCATGGCAAGGCTCCGCGGTTTCTGAGCCCCTCTCCCGGCGGGAGAGGGGTTGGGGTGAGGGTTCGGTTCAAGCGAAATGCTTGGCGTTAGCCGAACCCTCATCCGCCCTTCGGGCACCTTCTCCCGAAGGGAGAAGGGAGAGAGATTCAAAGCTGCTCGTAGGCGGGCAAGGTGAGGAAATCGGCCAGCGTGTCGGCGTGGATCAGTGCGGAGATCAGCTTCGCCGCCGCCCCCATGCGCGCCGCGCCGGGTACGTCGCTGTCGCGCAGGCGATGGGCGTGGCGCACCAGGGCGTGGTCGAACAGCGCGAAGTCGATCGGCGCGTGATCGGGGAATTCCAGGCCGCCCCTGGTCGGCGTCCCGCCGGCCGGAGCATCGGCATGGTGCAGCCATTGCCACAGCTGCGCGCGCGCGATCTCGGCGGTGGCGGCGTCTTCCATCAGGTGATGGATCGGCACGCAGCCCTGGCCGTCCAGCCACGCGGCGGTGTAGCGCAGGCACACCTCGACGTTGTTGTCGAAGCCGGCGCGGGTGATGGTGCCACTGCATGGCGCCAGCAATTGCTCGCGGCTCACGCGCACGTCGTCGCGCTCCACGTCGCGCTGGTTGGGCTCGGGCATGTATTCGTCGAACACTGCCTGTGCCACCGGCACCAGCGCGGGGTGCGCCACCCAGGTGCCGTCGTGGCCGGCCTTGACCTCGCGCAGCTTGTCGGCGCGCACCTTGGCCAATGCGGCTTCGTTCGCGGTCGCGTCGCCCTTGATCGGGATCTGCGCCGCCATGCCGCCCATCGCGAACGCGCCGCGCCGGTGGCAGGTCTGGATCAGCAGCTCCGAATACGCCTTCAGGAAGGGCACCGTCATCAGCACCTGGCTGCGCTCGGGCAGCAGGCGGTCGCGGTGGCCGCGCAGGGTCTTCAGGTAGGAGAAGATGTAGTCCCAGCGCCCGCAGTTGAGGCCCACGGCGCGCGACTGCAGCGCGTGCAGGATCTCGTGCATCTGGAACGCGGCGGGCAGCGTCTCGATCAGCACGGTCACCTTCATGCTGCCGGGCGGGATGTCCAGCTCGGCTTCCGCGTGCGCCATCACGTCGTCCCACAGCGCGGCTTCTTCCATGCACTCCAGCTTGGGCAGGTAGAAGTACGGGCCGAGGTCACGGCGGTGCAGGGCGCGCGCGTTGTGGAAGGCGTACAGGCCGAAGTCCACCAGCGCGCCGGCCATGGTCTCGCCGTCCACGGTGAGGTGGCGCTCCGGCAGATGCCAGCCGCGCGGGCGCACCACCAGCACCGCGGGGTTCGCGTTCACGCGGTAGTGCTTGCCCTCGGGCGAGGTGTAGTCGAGCTTGCCGGCCACCGCGTCGCGCAGGTTGATCTGGCCGTCCAACTGGTTGGCGAAGCTGGGCGCGGAGGAATCCTCGAAGTCCGCCATGAACACCTTCGCGCCGGAGTTCAGCGCGTTGATGATCATCTTGCGCTCCACCGGCCCGGTGATCTCCACGCGGCGGTCGCGCAGCGCGGGCGGGATCGGGCCCACCGTCCAGTCCGACTCGCGGATCGCGGCGGTGTCGGCACGGAAGTCCGGCAGCTCGCCGGCGTCCCAGCGCGCTTGCCGCTCGCGGCGGGCGGCCAGCAGTTCGCGGCGGCGGCCGTCGAAGCGGCGGTGCAGGTCGGCGAGGAAGGCCAGTGCCTGCGGGTCGAGGATCGCCTGCTGGGCAGGGCTGGGCTGGGCGTGCAGCTGCACGGCTTCGGTGGCGAGGCGTTCGCGGGGCAAGGCCATGGTCGACTCCGGTCGTTGGGCGACTCGAAGCTAGGCCATGGATTTACAGTTTGACAAAGCAAATGTTTCAATTTTTGCTATTGTCATGGTCAATATGAAATGCAAGTCATTGACATGAAAGAACGTATAGCCCCGACAAAGGCAACGAAATCGCCCAGGAAACCGCGCGGCGGCGCAGCAAAAAAGCGTACGCCGGCGCATGGTTTGGCGAACGAAGCCGCCCGTTTCTACTACAAGGGCAACCGCCACAAGCAGCTGCGAGCCTTCGTGGCCACGGTGAAACTGGGCACGCTGAGCCGCGCCGCCGAGGCGCTGTATCTGTCCCAGCCTTCGGTGAGCCTGCAGCTGCAGGCGCTGGAGCGCGAACTGGGCACGACCCTGCTGGAACGCCGCCGCCGCCGCATCAACCTCACCGACGCGGGCGAGGCGCTGTACGAACTGGCGCGTCCGCTGGTGGAGGGCTGGGACAACCTCGACCGCGATTTCCAGGCCAGGGTGCAGGGCCTCACCGCCGGCCGGCTCACCATCGCCGCCGGCACCTCCACGATCCAGTACCTGCTGCCGGAGCTGGTGCGCCGCTACCGCGAGCGCCATCCCGCCGTGCACCTGCAGCTCGCCAACGTCACCGGCAAGGACGGCATGGCGATGCTGCGCGAGGACAAGGCGGATTTCGCCGTGGGCTCGATGCTGGACGTTCCGCACGACATCGCCTGGGCGCCGGTGCGCCAGTACGACCCCATGCTGATCCTGCCGCCCGGCCACCCGCTGGCGGAGAAGGCGGAAGTCGCGCTGGCGGATCTCTCGCCCTACGGCCTGATCCTGCCGCCGCAGCGGCTGTCCACCTACCGGCAGGTGGATCTGGTGTTCCAGCAGAACCAGGTGCCCTACCAGGTGGCGATCGAGGTGGGCGGCTGGGACGTCATCAAGGAGTACGTGGCGATGGGCTTAGGGATATCCATCGTCACCGGCATCTGCATCACCGACGCCGACCGCGAGCGTCTGGTCGTGCGCAACATGTCGCGCTGGTTCCCGCAGCGCAGCTACGGCGTGGTGATGCGCAAGGGCAAGTTCCTCAGCGCCGAAGCGCGCGCCTTCATCGATCTGATCCGGCCGGGGTTGCTGACCTACCGCGACTACGACGAGCCGGGGCATTCGGGGCGGTGATGCGTCCGGGTGCTGGCCTTTTGCCGCACGCCTACACCCCGTGGTACTTGCCCTTGAACGGCGAATACCACGCCCGCAGCCGCTCGACGTCGGCCACCATGTCGCCAGTGGTATCGAACAGCGGGCCGAGCCGGATGGTCTTGTCGGGGTAGTTGAAGGCGACGGGAAACACCGGCACGCCGGCGTCGTGGGCGATGCGCCAGAAGCCGCTTTTCCACCGCGCTACCGGGCGGCGCGTGCCTTCGGGGGCGATGCCCAGCCACAGCGTCGGCTGCCGGCCGAAGCGTTCGACCATCTGCTCCACCATGCCGGCGGCGGCGCCGCGGTCGATGGGGATGCCGCCGAGCTTGACCAGCAGGGTGCCCAGCGGGCCGCGGAACAGTTCGCGCTTGGCCATGAAGTTGACGTCGGCACCGATGGCGGCCTTGATCAGCAGGCCCCAGATGCCGTCCCACCACGAGGAATGCGGCGCGGCGATCAGCACCAGTTTCGGCACGTCGGGAAACTCGCCGGCCAGGCTCCAGCCGCTGAGGTGCAGTACGCCGCGGCACAGCCTGCGCTGCCACGTGTCGCGCAGGTGGGGCATGTGCGGCGGCAGCTGCGATGGCGCGAAAACCGTCCCCTTCATTCGTACCCCGGCTTCCTGGTGCGCAGTTGCTTCAGCTTGCCGCGCTGCTGCTTGCCGGCGAGGCGGCGCTCCTTGGAGGCGCGGGTGGGCTTGGTCGCCACGCGCTTCTTCGGCACGATCAGCGCGCCGCGGATGATTTCGACCAGCCGCTCGCGCGCGTCGTCGCGGTTGCGGCCCTGGTCGCGGAAGCGGCGCGCCTGGATCACCAGCACGCCTTCGTCGGTGAGCCGGCGGTCGCGTCGCGCTAGCAGGCGTTCGCGCAGCGGTTCCGGCAGCGTGGGCGAGCGCGCCACGTCGAAGCGCAGCTCCACCGCGCTCTCGGTGCGGTTCACGTGCTGGCCGCCCGGGCCGTCGGCGCGCAGGAAGCGCTCGGCCAGTTCGGATTCGGGCAGGGCAAGGGTGTGGCTGATGGTCAGCATGCGGGGAGTGTAGGGGATGGCACAGGCGAAAGAGGGGCATGTATCCGTTCGGGCTGAGCGTAGCGCCGCAGGCGCGAAGTCGAAGCCGCGCCTTGTCCTTCGACTCCGCTTCGCTACGCTCAGGACGAACGGGGCTCGGGCGTGGGAAGCGCCCAACCGAAGCGTTCGAGCACGCCGGCGTATTCGCGATCCAGCGGCGCCTGCAGCGCCATCGGCTCGCCGCTCACGGGATGGCGGAAATCCAGCTTCCACGCGTGCAGCAGCATGCGGTGGCAGGCGAAGTGCTGCTTGTAGAGGCGGTTGTGGTCGCCGCGGCCGTGCTGGCAGTCGCCGATCACCGGGTGGTGGATGTGCGCGAGGTGCTTGCGGATCTGGCGGAAGCGGCCGCTCTCCGGCTCGGCCAGCAGCAGGGCATAGCGTTGCTGCGGGTAGCGGCCGAGCTCGATCGGCACTTCCACCGTGGCGAGGCGGCGGTAGCGCGTGCGCGCCTCGCGGCGCGGGCCGGTGTCGCGCGAACCGGGCAATGCGTAATCGATCACGCCTTCGTCCGGTTCCGGCCAGCCGCGCACGACGACGAGGTATTGCTTGCGCACGTCGCGGCCCATGAACTGCTCGCCCAGCGCGGCGGCGACTTCGCTCGACCGCGCCACCAGCAGCACGCCGCTGGTGGCGCGGTCGAGCCGGTGTGCGAGGTAGACGCTGCCGCCTACCTGCTCGCGCAGCACGTCCACGAGGTATTCCTCGGCGTCGTTCACCATCTTCGAGCGGTGCACGGGCAGGCCTGCGGGCTTGTTCACCGCGATCAGGGCGTCGTCCTGGTGGAGTATGTCGAGCATGGGTTGTATCGCCGAGTTGGCTCGTCATTCCGGCGCAGGCCGGAATCCAGCGGCTGCATGGCTTACACATGCGTGGTCGCCACTGGATCCCGGCCTGCGCCGGGATGACGGTGAGGATTTACGAGCGGCGCGGCCAGCCGGCAAGAAAGGCGAGCGCGCCAACAACCGCCGTGATGGCGGGCGGCCACATACCCAACGTCGTCGCCTGCGACCACAGGATCGCGCTGCTTGCCAGCAGGCTGCCGCCCAGCAGCCCGAAGGCCAGCGTGCGCCGGCCGCGCCGCGCATCCTGGCGTTGTTGGGCGAGCAATTGCGGATCGGCCAGCTGGCGCAGTTCGCCTTTGGCTGCCTGGCCCAGCGCGCCGTGCACCAGCTCGGGCAGTTGCGGTGCGAGGTGGAACCACTCGGGCAGCCGCCTGCGCACCTCGCGCAGGGTGCGCAGCGGGCTGTAGCGCTCGCGCAGGATGCGCTTGAGCACCGGATGCGCCACCGCCCAGATGTCGATCTCGGGATCGAGCATGCGGCCCACGCCCTCGATGTTGAGCAGGGTCTTCTGCAGCAGGATCAGCTGCGGCTGCAGGGTCAGCTCGAAGCGGCGCGCGGTCTGGAACAGCTTCACCACCAGCTCGGCCAGCGAGATCTGCGACAGCGGGCGGGTGAAGTACGGCTCGCACACCGTGCGCACGGCGGCTTCCAGTTCGTCCAGCCGCACGGTGGCGGGCATCCAGCCGGCGTCCACGTGCAGCTTGGCGATGCGCGCGTAGTCGCGCTCGAACAGCGCGATGAAGTTTTGCGCCAGCCAGTACTGGTCGGCCTCGGGCAGCGAGCCCATGATGCCGAAGTCCAGCGCGATGAAGCGCGGCTCGGTGGGGCGCGTGGCATCCACCCAGATGTTGCCGGGGTGGGCGTCGGCGTGGAAGAAGTTGTCGCGGAACACCTGCTCGTAGAACACCCGCACGCCCTTGGCGGCCAGCGCCTTGCGGTCGATGCCGGCGGCGTCGATGGCGGCGACGTCGTCGCTGCTGATGCCGTGCACGCGCTCCAGCGTGAGCACGCGCTGCGCGGTGAGATCCCAATGCACCTCGGGCACGTAGAGGTCGACCCCACTGGCGAAGTTGCGCCGGAGCAGGCTGGCGCTGGCGCCTTCGCGCTGCAGATCCAGCTCGTTCTCCAGCATCTTCTCCACTTCCGCCACCACGTCGAGCGGGCGGATCTTGTCGGCGTTGGGGTGCCAGCGATTCGCCAGCTCGCCCAGCGAGCGCAGCAGCTTCACGTCGCGCGCGATCCGCGCGTCGATGCCGGGACGCAGCACCTTCACCACCACGGCGCGGCCGTCGGGCAGCTCGGCGGCGTGCACCTGGGCGATGGAGGCGGAGGCCAGCGGCGTTTCGTCGAAACGGACGTATAGACGGCCGACTGGCGCCTTCAGTTCGCGCTCCACGATGGCACGCGCCTCGCTGCCGGGGAAGGGCGCTACCTGATCCTGCAGCAGCGCCAGTTCGTCGGCGATGTCCGCGGGCACCAGGTCGCGGCGGGTGGACAGCACCTGTCCGGCCTTGACGAAGATCGGCCCCAGCTCGGTGAGCGCGAGGCGCAGCCGTGCGCCGCGCGGCAGCCCGCGCACGTCCATGGCGGGGCGGCCCAGCAGCGGACGCACCAGTTTCAGCGGACGGAACAGGTGGGCGGCGTCCACCAGTTCGTCGAGCCGGTAGCGCAGCAGCACGGCGGCGACACGCAGCAGGCGCGGCACGACGGCAAGCGAGGTCATGCGCCCGCTCCCTTGGCGTGATTCCCCTTGACGCCAGCCCCCTTGATGCGCGCTTCGAGCCGGGCCAGCCGCGCCTCCAGCCGCTCGCCGCGGTCGCGCAGCGCGTCCACGCCGTCGAGGAAGGCTTCCGCCTCGCCGGGCGCCAGCGCGAGGCGCGATTCGTCGCGCAGCCATGCGGCGCCATCCTCGGTGAGATGGGCGGCGGTTTCCTTGGCGTGGATCAGCGCCTTGCGCACGGCGCGCGCCAGCGGCACGCCGAGCACGTCGCCGAAGCTGCGCGCGAAGGCTTCCTCGAAATCGGGGGCGAACTGGCTGGCGAGTTTTTCCAGCCGGCGCGCGAGGTCGGCGTCGCCGGCGATCTCCACCTTGCCCGGCGCCACGCCGTCGTCACCGCGGCGCAGCGCCATCGCCAGCAGGCTGCCCGGCGTGGCGGCCACGCGCAGCGTGCTGGCGGCGGTTTCGCCGTCGTCCGGCGGGCCCACGCGCAGGCGGCCTTCCTCCACGTTCACGGCCAGCGCCAGTTCCGGCCCGCGCAGGTGCAGCAGCACGCGGCGGCCGTTGAGGCCGGCGAGTTTCTGCTGCGTGTCGGGATCGAGCGACAGCGTGTGGTTGAGCGCGGTTTCCAGCGCGCGTGCGGCAAGCCTGCGCAGCGGCGCGGGCAGCCAGGCGTTTGGGGCGGGGGAAGTCATCCGCCGATTGTAGCGGCGTGTCGTAGCGGCGTGGCCGCCTACGCGCGGCCCGCCGGCGAGGGCGCGCGCGCCAGTGCCCACACGTCCACCCGCTGTGCGCCGGCATGCTTCAGCGCGCGGGTGCACTCCGCGAGGGTGGCGCCGGTGGTCATCACGTCGTCGAGGATCGCCACGTGCGCGGGCAGCGCGGTGCCAGCGCGCACGGCGAAGGCGCCGCGCACGTTGCGGCGGCGCGCGGCGGCGTCGAGTTCGGTCTGCGCCGCGGTGTCGCGGCGGCGCAGCAGCAGGTCGTGGCGCAGCGGCACGCCGAGCTGGCGCGCCAGTGGCTTCGCGAGTTCCAGCGCCTGGTTGTAGCCGCGCTGGCGCAGGCGATCGCGATGCAGCGGCACCGGCAGCAGCAGGCCGGGCTTAGCCAGCGGCATGGCTTCGCGTTGCCACAGCGTCGCCAGTGCGCGGCCGGCGGCAAGGTCGCGGCCGAACTTGAAGCGCGCTTCAAGCCGATCCAGCGGCCAGTCGTAGCGGAATGGCGCCCACGCCGCGTCCCACGGTGGTGCATGGCGCTGGCATTCGCCGCACAGCGCGGCGGGCACGGCCAACGGCAGGGCGCAGCGTGCGCAGCAAGTGCGGTTGCGCGGCAGTTCGGCGGCGCAGGCGGCGCACAGATCCACGCCGTCCGCGCCCGCTGCGCTGCACAGCAGGCAACGCGGCGGCAGCAGCCAATGCAGGAAACGATGCGGGAATCGCCGCAGACTCGCCTTGTCCATGTGCCCTCCTTTCGTGCCGCTCGATGGTAGCGGCAAGGCGATTGACGCACGTCACGGCAGTCCGGCACGGCAGTCGTACACTCGACCATGGCCGGTGGCAACCGCGCCGGCGTCGTACTCGTCCGCAACCGCTCATCCGCTTCGGGAGACCTCGCATGATCGTGTCAGACGGCGACAAATCCACCCATGCTTCGACCTGGCCGGCGGCAGCCGGCACTGCGCTGCGCGTGGCCTTCGGCATCATCTGGGCGGTGGGCGCCGCGCTGACGTGGACGTCCGATTTCGCCAGCCATTACGTGGGCTACCTGCACAACGCCGCCACCGGGCAGCCGGCGTGGTCGGCCTGGTGGTTCCAGCTGTGGATCGGGCTGGTCACGCCGCACGCGGGCTTCTTCGTCTGGGCCACGCGGATCGCCGAGACCGCACTGGCGCTGGCGCTGCTGCTGGGCTTCGCGCGCAAGCTCACCTACATCGCCGGCCTCCTGTTCAGCCTGCTGGTCTGGAGCACCGCCGAAGGCTTCGGCGGTCCTTATTCGGTGGGCGCGCACAACATCGGCGCGGCGATCAGCTACGTGCTGGTCTTCGCGGCCCTGATCGTCATCGACCTGCGCTCCGGCCCCGGCCCCTACAGCCTCGACTACCTGATCGAGAGCCGCTGGCCGGGCTGGCGCAAGTTCGCCGGCTCGAACGAAAAGATTCCTCTCGGCCAGGCGCAGCCCCTGCCGTGGCGCGTGCAGGCGCCGGCGCTGGCCGGCGTGCTGCTGCTGGTGGCGCTGCTGCTGGCAGGCCTGCACAGCGCGCTGAACGTGAAGTCGGCCAGCCCGGAGGCGGCGGCCGCGGCCGTGACGCCGCTGTCGCTGGCCTCCAGCCAGCCCGTCGAGAAAGCCCGCGACGCGCGCCTGCCGCCGCTGCAGGAAGGCGACAGCGCGGCGGTGAACATCGACGTCTCCGACCAGAGCGTGGAAATCGCCAGTGGCGTGCAGTACCAGGCGTGGACGTTCGGCAAGAGCGTGCCCGGCCCGGTGATCCATGTGCGCCAGGGGCAGACGGTGAACGTGGTGCTCACCAACCACGGCACCATGCAGCACTCGATCGACTTCCACGCCGCGATCACGCCGCCCAGCCTGCACTACGTGGACATCATGCCGGGCGAGTCGATCAGGTTCTCGTTCGTGGCCAGGGTGCCGGGCGCCTTCCTCTACCACTGCGGCACGCCGCCGGTGCTGCTGCACATCGCCAACGGCATGTACGGCGCGATCGTCGTCGACCCGGCCACGCCGCTGCCGCCGGCGCAGGAGAGCTACGTGCTGGTGCAGGGCGAGTGGTATACCCAGCAGGTGGCCGGCAAGCTGATGGCCGCCGACTTCGACAAGGCGCGGGCGATGCGGCCGGACGAGGTGGTGTTCAACGGCACCGCCTTCCAGTACCGCGACCATCCGCTCACCGCCAGGCCCGGCGACCGCGTGCGCCTGTACGTGGTGAACGCCGGCCCCAGCCTGTGGAGCGCCTTCCACGTGATCGGCGCGATCTTCGACAAGGTTTATCCGGGCGGCAATCCCGCGCAGGCGATCGACGGCGTTTCCACCTGGTCGGTGGGCCCGGGTGAGGGCGCGGTGTTCGACCTCACGCTGGACGAACCGGGCAAGTACGCCTTCGTGGATCACTCCATGGCGCACATGATGCTGGGCGCGCAAGGCGTGCTGCAGATCGAGCAGCCGGCAGGCACCACGGCGGCCAAGCCGGACATCAGCCAGGCTTCCGCCCCGGCGGCTGCGCCCGCACCGGCTGCCCCGGCTGCGCCTGCCGGCCCGTACGCGTTCGACGCCGCGCGCGGTGCCTCGCTGTACGCCGCCAACTGCGCGGCCTGCCACCAGGCCACCGGCATGGGCCTGCCCGGCGCGTTCCCGCCGCTCAAGGACAACCCGGCAGTGCTCAGCGACGACCCCTCCAAGCAGATCGCCGTGATCCTCGACGGCCTGCACGGCGAGGCCATCAACGGCACCAGCTACCCCAGCGTGATGCCGCCGTTCGGCGCCACCCTGAGCGATGCCGACATCGCCGACATCGCGAACCACGAGCGCAGCTCGTGGGGCAACCAGGCCAAGGCCATCACCGCCGAGCAGGTGAAGGCGGCCAGGGGCAAGTGAACAGAGGCGGCGAGGCGCGCCCTGGTGCGCCCCGTCTTGCCCGGGCAACGGCTTCGGGCGGGCATCTGGCGGCTTCCGTCAACCTGATTGCCGGCGATCCAGGTTGACGGTGGCTGGCGCGCCTCCCACACTTCGCGGCCTCAGCCACGGAGCCACCCCATGTCCGAAGCCCACGTCCGCCACGACTGGAGCCGCGAGGAAGTCGCCGCCCTGTTCGCGCTGCCGTTCAACGAGTTGCTGCATCGTGCGCACACCGTGCACCGCACGTACCACGACGAGAACGCCGTGCAGGTGTCCACCCTGCTCTCGATCAAGACCGGCGGCTGCCCCGAGGACTGCGCCTACTGCCCGCAGGCGGCGCGCTACGACACCGGCGTGCAGGCGCAGAAGCTGATGGAAGTCGACGCCGTGCTGGAACGCGCCAAGGCCGCCAAGGCCGCCGGCGCCAGCCGCTTCTGCATGGGCGCGGCGTGGCGCGGGCCGAAGGATCGCGACATTCCCAAAGTGGCGGAGATCGTGCGCGCGGTGAAGGATCTGGGCCTGGAAACCTGCGCCACGCTGGGCCTGCTCGGCGACGGCCACGCGCAGCAGCTCAAGGACGCCGGCCTCGACTACTACAACCACAACATCGACACCGCGCCGGAGTTCTACGGCGAGATCATCCACACCCGCGAATACCAGGATCGCCTGACCACGCTGGAGCAGGTGCGCGACGCCGGCCTGAAGACCTGCTGCGGCGGCATCGTCGGCATGGGCGAGACGCGCGCGCAGCGCGCCGGCCTGTTGCAGGCACTGGCCAACTTGCCCGAGCACCCGCACTCGGTGCCGATCAACCAGCTGGTGCCGGTGCCGGGCACGCCGCTGGGCAACGCGGAGAAGCTCGACCCGTTCGAGTTCGTGCGCACCATCGCGGTGGCGCGCATCCTGATGCCGCTGTCCGTCGTGCGCCTCTCGGCGGGCCGCCAGCAAATGGACGACGCGGTGCAGGCGCTGTGCTTCCACGCCGGTGCCGGTTCGATCTTCTACGGCGAGAAGCTGCTCACCACCGGCAACCCGGACACCGAGCACGACCGCGCGCTGTTCCGCCGGCTCGACCTGCACGCGATGGAAGTGGTGGAGGAAGCGGGCACGGTGCATGCGGACATCATGGAGGACGCCGCCGCCTGCTGCGGCAGTGGTTGCGGCTGCAGCGCAGCGGCGTGATTGCCACGCCATTTCAACGCCGTCATCCCGGCGAAGGCCGGGATCCAGTGACTCCAGCCTTGTCGCTGGATAAGGGCCCTGGATCCCGGCCTTCGCCGGGATGACGATCAAAAGCTCGACAGACCCATGACCCGCCCCGACCTGCTCGAGCGCTTGGCCGTCCAGACGGCCGAACGCGAAAACGCCAGCCTGCGCCGCCGCCTGCGCGTGGTCGAGCATGCCGAAGGCCCGTGGCTGGAAAGCGACGGATGCCGCCTGCTCGGCTTCTGCAGCAACGACTACCTCGGCCTGGCCCAGCACCCGCAGCTGATCGCCGCGCTCAAGCGTGCCGCCGCCGACGAGGGCGTGGGCAGCGGCTCGGCGCACCTGGTCTGCGGCCATCGCCGCGAGCACGCGCAACTGGAGGAGGTGCTGGCCGAGTGGATGGGGCGCGAGCGCGCCCTGCTGTTCTCCACCGGCTACATGGCCAACCTGGGCACGATGCAGGCCCTGCTCGCGCAGGGCGACGCATGCGTGCAGGACAAGCTCAACCACGCCTGCCTGCTCGACGGCGCGCGGCTGGCCGGCGCCGAACTGAAGCGTTATCCGCACGCCGACGTCCAGGCGGCCGCACGCCAGTTGCAGAGCCGACCGCAGGCCGCCGCGCTGCTCGCCACCGATGGCGTGTTCAGCATGGACGGCGACGTGGCGCCGCTGGCCGCACTCGCCGCGCTGTGCGCGCGCGAGCACGCCACGCTGATGGTGGACGACGCGCACGGCCTGGGCGTGCTGGGCGAGGAGGGTGCGGGCAGCGTACGCGCCGCCGGACTCGGCCAGCGCGAGGTGCCTGTGCTGATGGCCACGCTGGGCAAGGCGCTGGGCTGCAGCGGCGCCTTCGTGGCCGGCTCCGCCGCGCTGATCGACGGGCTGGTGCAGTTCGCGCGGCCCTACGTCTACACCACCGCGATGCCGCCGGCATTGGCCGCGGCGGCTTGCGCCGCGGTGGAAATCGCGCGCGGCGAAAACTGGCGCCGCGAGAAGCTGCAGGCGCTGATCGCACGCTTCCGTGCCGGCGCCGCGCAGCTCGGCCTGCCGCTGATGGCGTCGCCCAGCGCGATCCAGCCGCTGCTGCTGGGCGATGCGCAGGCCGCGCTGGATGCCGCGCAGGCGCTGGAACAACGCGGCCTGCTGGTCACCGCGATCCGCCCGCCCACGGTTCCGCAGGGGCAGGCGCGGTTGCGCATCACGCTCTCGGCCATGCACGAGGACGAACACGTCGATCAATTGCTGGACGCGCTGGCGCTGCTGCCGCGGCGGGCCGGCACGGGCGCCCCCGTATAATGGCGGGCCGCTGCGCCGCCTTGTCCCCATGAACATCGTCAACCTTTCCGCCTACCGCTTCGTCGCGCTGGACGACCTGCCCGCGCTGCGCGAGCGCGTGCTCGAACGCGCCGCCGCGCTGGCGCTGAAGGGCACCGTGCTGCTGGCGCCCGAGGGCATCAACCTGTTCCTCGCCGGCCCGCGCGAGGCGGTGGACGACTTCATGGCGTGGCTGCGCGGCGACGCGCGCTTCGACGGGCTGGAGGCGAAGGAATCGCTGTCCGAGGCCGTGCCGTTCGGCCGCCTGCGCGTGCGGCTGAAGCAGGAGATCATCACCATGCGCATGCCGGCGATCCGCCCCGCGGGCGGCCGCGCGCCGGCAGTGGACGCGCCCACGCTGAAGCGCTGGCTGGACAGCGGCCGCGACGACGACGGCCGCGAAGTGGTGATGCTGGACACGCGCAACGACTACGAGACCGACGTGGGCAAGTTCGCGCAGGCGGTGGACTACCGCCTCGCCAGCTTCACGGCGTTTCCCGAAGCCGTGGCCGCCGACCGCGCGCGCTACGCGGGCAAGACCGTGGTGTCGTACTGCACCGGCGGCATCCGCTGCGAGAAGGCCGCGCTGCACATGCAGGATCTGGGCATCGAGCACGTGCGCCAGCTCGAGGGCGGCATCCTGAAATACCTGGAACTCACCGACGGCGCGCACTGGCAGGGCGACTGCTTCGTGTTCGACGGGCGCGGCGCGGTGGGTGCCGACCTGCTTCCTGCAAGTGAGCTCCCTCTCCCCTCCGGGGAGAGGGCTGGGGTGAGGGGCCACGCTTGCGATGCACCTGCGTCGGAGCCGGCTCTGGACAGCGCTCCCGCAAGCACCCGCCCCTCACCTCAATCCTCTCCCCGAAGGGGAGAGGAGGCGAACGCAAGCAGCGCTTCATTTCATCGGAGCGTGGGGTGAGCCTCTACATCGAAAAGCTCGGCCGCGGCCCCGTGCCGCTGGTGCTGCTGCACGGCTGGGCGATGCACGGCGGCGTGCTGGCGCCGCTGGTGGAGGCATTGTCTGATCGCTGCACGATGCACGTGGTGGATCTGCCCGGCCACGGCTACTCGCGCCACTGCGGCCTGCCGCTGGAACCCTCCGCCTGCGCGGCGGCGATTGCGGCGGCCACGCCGCCGGCGCTCTGGCTGGGCTGGTCGCTGGGCGGCCTGATCGCGCTCACCGGCGCGCTGGAACAGCCGCAGCACGTGCGCGGCCTCGCCATGCTTTGCGCCACGCCGAGATTCGCGCGCGACGAAAGCTGGCCCTGGGGCAGCGACGCCACGCTGGTGCACCAGCTCGCGCTGGATCTGGAAGCCGACTACCACGCCACCATCGAGCGCTTCCTTGCGCTGGAGGCGATGGGCAGCCCCGACCCGCGCGCCGAACTGCGCGGCCTGCGCGAACTGGCCTTCGCGCGCGGCGAGCCGGAGCTGCGCGTGCTGCAGGAAGGCATCCGCATCCTGGAAACCCGCGACCTGCGCGCGCGCCTGCCCGAACTGCGCCAGCCGAACGCATGGATCGCCGGCCGCCGCGACCGGCTGGTGCCGCCGCAGGCGATGGAATGGTCGTCGCAGCAGGCGCAGGGCCGCTACGCGCAGGTCGAACACGCCGGCCACGCACCGTTCTTCACGCATGCGGACGAAGTGGCGCAGGCGCTGCAACCCTTGCTGGACAGTTTCAATGAGTAATTTCCGCCTCGACCGCGAGCGCGTGCGCCGCAACTTCGGCCGCGCCGCGCGCAGCTACGAAAAGCACGACGCCCTGCAGCGCGAAGTGCAGCAGTCGCTGCTGGAGCGTCTGGACGTCTATCTGGAAACGCCCGCGTGCGTGCTCGACGTGGGCGCCGGCACGGGCCGCGGCACCGCGCTGCTGAAGCAGCGCTACGCCAAGGCCGAGGTGGTCGCCGTCGATCTCGCGCTGCCGATGCTGCGCGAGGCGAAGGGGCACAGCGGCTGGCTCAAGCCGTTCCGCCGCGTCTGCGCCGAAGCCACCGCGCTGCCTTTCCCCGACCACAGCGTGGACGTGCTGCATTCCAACCTGTGCTTCCAGTGGATCACCGACCTCGCCGCGCTGTTCGGCGAATGCGCGCGCGTGCTGAAGCCGGGCGGACTGCTCGCCTTCACCACTTTCGGCCCCGACACGCTGAAGGAGCTGCGCGCGGCGTGGGCCGCGGCGGACGGCCATTCGCACGTGAGCCGCTTCCTCGACATGCACGACATCGGCGACGCGATGCTCAACGCCGGCCTGCGCGATCCGGTGCTGGACGTGGAGCGCTACATGCTCACCTACAGCGAGCCGCGCAAGCTGCTGGAGGAGCTGCGCGGCCTCGGCGCCACCCACGCCGACGCCGCGCGCGAACGCCACCTCACCGGCAAGTCGCACTACCGCGCCATGCTCGCCGCCTACGAGGCGATGCGCATCGACGGCCGCATTCCCGCGACGTGGGAAGTGGTGACCGCGCACGCCTGGGGCCCGCCGCCGGGGCAGTCGCGGCGCATGGCCGGCGGCGGCGAGATGGCCAGCTTCTCGGTGGACAGCCTGCGCGGATCGCGGCGGCGCTGAGCGCTGGCGCGGTTCAATCGCGCGCGCGTACCCCGGCCAGCCGCGCCAGCCTCAGCTCCAGCCATCGGCTCACGTCCGGCCATTCGTGGTCGAGGATGGAATAGCACACGGTGTGGCGCAGGCTGCCGTCGGGACGGCGCTTGTCGTTGCGCAGCACGCCGTCGCGGTGGGCGCCGAGGCGCTCGATGGCGCGCTGCGAATCGAGGTTGCGGTGGTCGGTGTGCAGCACCACGGCCGCGCAGCGCAGCGCGTCGAAGGCGTGCGCCAGCAGCAGGCGCTTGCAGGCAGTGTTGAGGTGGCTTTTCTGCCAGCGCTTGGCGTACCACGTGTAGCCGATCGCCAGCCGCGGCAGCTCGGGCACGATGTCGTAGTAGCGGGTGGTGCCGACGATCTCGCCGCTGCCCAGTTCGCGCACCGCGAACGGCAGCATCGCACCGTCGCGCTGGCCGGCCAACGCCTTCTCCACGTAGGCGCGGGCTTCGCCGGGGGCGGGCGCGCTGGTGAACCACAGCTTCCACAGTTCGCCGTCCGCGGCCGCGGCTTCCAGCGCGGGGACGTGGTCGAGCGTCAGCGGTTCCAGCGCGATGTGCTCGTCGCGCAGCAGGATGGGTTCGGCGAAGGTCGTCATGCGTCGAGGTCGGGGATCAGCTTGCTTTCCAGCCGCGCGATGTGGTCTTTCAGCAGCAGCTTGCGCTTCTTCAGCCGGGTGAGCTGCAGTTCGTCGCGGCCGAGGGAGCTGGCCAGCTGGTTTATCGCGGCGTCGAGGTCGCGGTGCTCCTGCCTCAATTCGGCAAGCAACTGGGCGGTTTCGGCGGGATCCTGCATGGCGGCACGCGACGTGGACGATCCGCTTAGTGTAGCGCCGCGGGACGGGGGCAGGCAGGCGGGTACAATGGGCGATCCACCACTGCCGTGCCTGCCATGTCCGCGCTGCCCGAATCCGCCGCCACGCCCGCCGCCGAGGTCGAGCACCTCGCCACGCGGCTGCGCCACCAGGTCGGCAAGGCGATCACGGATTTCCGCATGATCGAGGACGGCGACAAGGTGATGGTGTGCCTGTCCGGCGGCAAGGATTCCTACACCTTGCTGGACATGCTGCTGCAGCTGCAGGCGAAGGCGCCGGTGCGCTTCGGGCTGATCGCGGTGAACCTCGACCAGAAGCAGCCGGGCTTCCCGGAACACGTGCTGCCGGAATACCTGACCTCGCGCGGCGTGCCGTTCCACATCATCGAGCAGGACACCTACAGCACGGTGACCCGGGTGATCCCGCAGGGCAAGACCATGTGCAGCCTGTGCTCGCGGCTGCGGCGCGGCTCGCTGTACACCTGGGCGGCGGCGAACGGCATCACCAAGATCGCGCTGGGCCACCACCGCGACGACATCCTCGCCACCTTCTTCCTCAACCTGTTCCACCAGGCCAGCCTGAAGGCGATGCCGCCCAAGCTGCGTTCGGACGACGGCCGCCACGTGGTGATCCGCCCGCTGGCGTATTGCCGCGAGAGCGAGATCGCCGAATACGCCGCCCTGAGGGAATTCCCCATCATTCCCTGCAACCTGTGCGGCTCGCAGGAGAACCTGCAGCGCAAGCAGGTGCGGCGCATGCTGGACGAGTGGGAGCGCGAGCATCCCGGCCGCAGCGAGACGATGTTCCGCGCGCTGGGCAACGTGGCGCCGTCGCAGCTGGCCGACCGCAGGCTGTTCGATTTCGGGGCCTTGAGCGCAGGCGGCGCCGAAATCTGACATCATGGGCCGTTCGTCCGTATGGACGTCCATACTTCCATTTGAAATTACATCCGAATCAGCAGCGAGGAATCACGTGTCCATCTTTGCTTCCATGGCCATGGCGCCGGGCGATCCCATCCTCGGCCTCACCGAAACCTATCTCGCCGACCCGCGCAAGGAGAAGGTGAACCTCGGCGTGGGCATCTACGTGGACGAGCAGGGCAAGGTGCCGGTGCTGGACGCGGTGCGCCAGGTGGAACAGGCGCTGGCGCGCGACGAGCAGCCGCGCAGCTACCTGCCCATCGACGGTCTACCCGCGTACAACCGCGCCACGCAGCAGCTGCTGTTCGGCGAGGGCGCGCCCATCCTCGAAGCGGGCCGCGTGGCCACCGCGCAGACCATCGGCGGCAGCGGCGCGCTGCGCGTGGGCGCCGACCTGCTCAAGAAGGTGCTGGGCGACAAGGCGAAGCTGGCGATCAGCAACCCCAGCTGGGGCAACCACCACGTGGTGTTCCGCACCGCCGGCTTCCAGCTGATCGACTACCGCTATTACGACGACGCCAGCCATGGCCTCGACTTCGCCGGCATGCTGGAGGATCTCGGCAAGCTGGAGCCCGGCACCGTGGTGCTGCTGCACGCCTGCTGCCACAACCCCACCGGCGTGGATCTGGACGCCGCGCAGTGGGCGCAGGTGGTGGCGCTGATGAAGGATCGCGGCCTGCTGCCCTTCGTCGACATGGCCTACCAGGGCTTTGACAAGGACGCGGTCGCGGATGCCACCGCGGTGCGCCTGCTGGCGGACTCGGGCATTCCCGCCTTCGTGGTGGCGAACTCCTACTCCAAGTCGTTCTCGCTGTACGGCGAGCGGGTGGGCGCGCTGAGCTTCGTGGGCGCCGACCGCGACGAGGCCGCGCGCCTGCTGTCCAACATCAAGACCACCATCCGCGCCAACTACTCCAGCCCCGCCACGCACGGCGCCAGGCTGGTGGCCGGCGTGCTGGACAGCGCCGAGCTGCGCGCGCTGTGGGAGCGCGAGCTGGGCGAGATGCGGGGCCGCATCCACGCGATGCGCGCGGCCTTCGTGGACAAGCTCGCTGCGCTGGGCGCACCGGACTTCGGCTTCATCAACCGGCAGGCAGGCATGTTCTCGTATTCTGGCCTGAGCAAGGCGCAGGTGGATCGCCTGCGCGAGGAGTTCGCGATCTACGCGCTTTCCAGCGGACGCATTTGCGTGGCTGCGCTCAACACCGGCAATATCGACTACGTGACCAAGGCCGTCGCGGCCGTGTGCCGCTGATTGCGTTGTCCGTCGTTCCGGCGAAGGCCGGAACCCAGTGCCTTGGTGGCCGGAAAGTCGCTGGATCCCGGCTTGCGCCGGGATGACGAGCAGGTTTTTGCTCCGGCCGGACTCGTACCGGATTCTGCATGTTCTTCCGCAACCTCACCCTGTTCCGCTTTTCCCCCGCCGTCGCCGACGACCTGAAGCGCCTCGACGAGGCGTTGGGCGAACACCGCCTGCGCCCCTGCGGCCCGCTGGAGATGTTCACCAAGGGCTTCGTGCCGCCGGTCGGCCGTGGCGACGAGGCGCCGCTCACCCACGTGGTGAAGCATTGCACCATGGTCACCGTGGGCGGCGAGGACAAGCTGCTGCCCGCCGCGGTGGTCAACGACGAGCTGCAGCGCAAGGTGCGCAAGATCGCCGAGGAGGAAGGCCGCAAGGTGGGCGGGCGCGAACGCAAGCGGCTGAAGGAAGACCTGCTCACCGAGCTGCTGCCGCGCGCCTTCGTGCGCACGTCGCGGCTCTCCGCCTACGTGGACACCCAGCACGGCTGGCTGGTGCTGGACACCTCCAGCCGCAAGAGCGCGGAGAACGCGCTCAGCCAGATCCGCGAGGCGCTGGGCAGCTTCCCCGCCGTGCCGCTGGCGCCGGAGGAAGGCCCGCGCGTGCTGATGACCGACTGGCTCGCCAACGGCACGCTGCCCGCCGGCCTCGCGCTGGGCGACGAAGTGGAACTGCGCGACCCGGCCACCGCCACCGGCGCCATCGCCAAGTGCCGCCGCCAGGATCTCGATGCGGAAGAGGTGAAGGAGCACCTGCGCAACGGCAAGCAGGTGTTCCAGCTCGGCCTGGTGTTCGACGACCGCATGAGCTTCGTGCTGGGCGAAGACCTGATCGTGCGCAAGCTGAAGTTCCTCGACGTGGTGATGGACGAGCTGGGCGACAGCCACGAAGACGCCCAGGCCGAGGCCGACGCCGGGTTCGCCCTGCTCACCCTGGAACTGGAGCGTCTGCTGGCCAAACTGGAGGAATGGTTCGGCCTGCCGCGTCCCGCAGACGCGTGAGACTGGCTTCAGGCAAGGGTTTGCGGGCGGCATGACCCGCGGCCCTTGCGCCGGGGCGTAGTCCCCGCCGCATACTGTCCGTCCGGGCCGGCCAGTTGGCTGGGCCCGGCCGTACAGGCAGCAGGATCATGGCGCAGCATCTCGAAGGCGACTGGCTGGAACTGGCGACCGCAGGCGGCAGCACCATCCGCGTGCTCAAGGCCGCCCACCCGCGTGCGCGGCGCTTGCGCCTCACCGTCACGCCCAAGGGCGCGCGCGTCACCTATCCCGACGGCACCCATCCCGCCCAGGTCAGCGCCTTCCTGCGCCACCACGCCGACTGGCTGGAGCAGAAGCTCGACGAGCTGAACCTGGTCGTGAAGCCGCTGCCGCCGTTGCGCGTGGGCCACGCCACCACGTTGCCGCTGCGCGGCGAGGAAGTCGCGCTGGACTGGGACGAGGGCGCCTACCCGAAAGTCGAGGCATCCGCCGACGGCCTCATCCTGGTGATCCCGCGCCCGCACACCCGCGCCCTGCTGGTGGCGCGCGGTCTGCTGGCCTCGCATTTCGAGACGCTGATCCGCCGCGACGTGTCGCGTTGGCTGGCGTTCTACGTGCCGCAGCTCGGCCTCGCCCCCACCGCGCTGAAAGTGCGCCCGATGAAGAGTCTGTGGGGTAGCCTCGACACCCGCGACCGTATCAACCTCGACCTCGCGCTGGCGCTGGCGCCGCCCGCCGCGCTGCGCTACGTGCTGGTGCACGAACTCTGCCACCTCAAGGTGCGCAGCCACGCCCCGCGCTTCTGGGCACAGGTGGAGCAACTGATGCCCGAGTGGCGCGAGCAGCGTAACTGGCTGCGCACGCACGGCGCCACGTTGAAGGCGGAGCTGGATCGGCTGGTGGCAGACGTGGCGGATTGAGGTGCCTGGAGTGGAGGCGCATGCCACGCTGTGGCGAATCACTCAGGCACGTTTGCAGTCTATGTGCTCCGGTGTGCCGTTGATCGAATAGTCGGACTGCCGGCGCTCAAGCCCCAAAGGCAGTGCTTTGAATACCTTTATTTCCGCGTTCTGCCCGTAGTAAACCGCGCGGCACGCCAGATCGCCTTGACGCACCTGCAGATCCGGCTCGCTCCAAGGGTAAAACGCCAGACTCATGCCGAGAAACCACAGCCCTGCCAAGTAAATGCTTGCTGAAACGATGGTTGCGAGAACAGCCAGGGCGCGGCCTCGGATTTGTCGCGCCCACGCAAGCGCCAGAAAGACACTACCGGTCACGGTGATGAATACCGTCAGTACGTTCGCCGCCAGCGAGACGAACGAGATATGCGTCATCAGCGCCAGCGCTACCACACACCAGAGTATTGCCACTCCTGATAGGGCGCTGCGCATTGATTTCTTTTTTCTGGTTCAGGGTCGATCCCCGAATTATTTTCTTGCGGCATGGCTTGGCCATGGACGGAAAATGTCCGCAATCGGCCGAGGCGGGTGGTTGGGCATATGAGCCGCCTGACAGCCGTCACTCGATCAGGTCGCGGCAGCGGCGCATGCTAGGCGCATCTTCTCCGCAGGTTGCCGCCATGTCGCCCTTCGAGAGTTACGTCCATTTCGCCGTCCTCGCCATCTGGGCCGTGTGGCTGCTGTACTGGTTCGTCAGCGCGTTCGGCAACAAGGCGGCGGCGCGGGTGGATGGCTGGGCGCCGTTCCTGGCCTATCGCGTGCCGCTGCTGGTGGCCTACCTGCTGCTGTTCACCCGGTTGTCGGGGCGGCTCTGGCCGTGGCTGGCGCAGCGTTTTCTGCCGCACGGCCTGGCGTGGCCGTGCATCGGGCTGGCCGTGCTGCTGCTGGGCCTTGGTTTTGCCTGCTGGGCGCGCGTGGCGCTGGGGCGCAACTGGAGCGCCACGGTGCAGCTCAAGCAGGGCCATGAACTGGTGACCACGGGGCCGTACCGCTGGGTGCGCCATCCGATCTACACCGGCATGCTGACGGGCGTGCTGGGCAGTGCGTTGGCGCTGGGCGAATGGCGTGGGCTGGTCGCGCTGGCGCTGGTTCTTGCTTCGTTCTCCTACAAGCTGCGCCACGAGGAGAGCTGGATGCGCGAGCAGTTCGGCGCCGCCTACGTGGATTACATGCGGCGCACGAAAGCGTTGATTCCAGGCGTGTGGTGAGGGGGCGGAAAAGCCCCTCTCCCCCGGCCCCTTTCCCACGCGTGGGAGAGGGGAGTAAGCGTGCTAGTGCGACAGCGCGAACGCGGTGAGGATCTGCGCGGTTTCCTCGGGCTTCTCCAGTTCCGGCATGTGGCCGCAGCCGATCAGGGTGCTGGTGCTGATCGCGCTGGCGTGGACGAGGCCGTTGCGCAGGCTGTCCTGCGCGGAGATGTCGATCACCTTGTCGCCACTGCACCACAGGCCCAGCACCGGCATGGTGAGTTGGCCGAGGCGGTTCTGCAGGGCGAGGTATTGCGTGGGGTCGCGCAGTTCGTCGAACACCTTCGCGATGAAGGCGTGGTCTTTCACGTTGCGCGCCACCAGCACGTCGACGAAGCGGCCGGGGATGTCGGGGCGCTTGGCGAGCACGAGGTCGGTGGCGCGCCAGAAGCCGGCGCGGTTGGAGAACGCGAACGGATCCTTGCCGGCCAGCGTCTCGCGCGCGAAGGCGTTTTCCTTGAACTTCAGCCCGAAGCTGTCCAGCAGCGCCAGGCCGCTGACGTGCTCGGGATGTCCGGCGGCGTAGGCGCCGGCGATGGCGCCGCCCATCGAGTGGCCCACCAGCAGGAAGCGGCCCAGGCCCAGGGTCTGCACGAAGGTCTGCAGCCGCGCGGCCTGCGCGTCGATGTTGTAGCTCGCATCCATGTCGCGCGAGGACTCGCCCCAGCCCGGCAGGTCGGGGATGACGAGGTGGAAGTGCGGGGTGAGCTGCTTGGCCATTTCCAGCCATACGTCCTTGCTGTCGGCGAAGCCGTGCAGCAGCACGATGGTGGGGCCGCTGCCGCCCTCGTAGTACGACCAGCGCGTGTCGCCGGCCTGCACCGATTTCTTCTCCAGGTGCGCGGCCATCGCCTCGCGGGCGATATTGGCGTCGAACAGCCACTGCGGCGCGAACAGGTAGCTGCCGCCCAGCAGCACGACCAGCACCGCCGCCACGATGGCGAGGAACTTCAGCCGGCGGATCAGCATGCGCTTCCAGAGCGAGCGGGTGGAGGCGTTGGTGTCGGGCATGGATCGAATCTCGTGGTACGGATGATTTGTCATTCCAGCGAAAGCTGGAATCCAGTGTCTTGCATGTGATGTCTCGGAAAGGCACTGGATTCCGGCTTTCGCCGGAATGACGAGGTTGAGATGACTACTTCGCGGCCGCGTGCTTCTGCTTCGCCTTCGCGAACAGGCGTTCGATCGCGCCTTGCGTCATCGGGTGGTAGCCGTCCTTCGCCTTGGCGTAGACCTGCTCGGCGTAGGCCAGGCCCGTGGGCGTCTTCGCGAAGGCGCCGTACACCGGCATGGTGAGGTAGAGCCGGCCGATGCGGGTCATGTGCTCGGCGGCGGCGGGCCATACGGCCTTGTCGCCCGCGGCGATGGCGTGCACGTACCAGCGCATGCCGATCTCGGCGTTGTGCGTGCCGGTGAGGTGCCACGCGGCGTCGATGGCCTGCGCCTGCGCCAGCGTGGGCGCGTCGGGCAGGCGGTCGAGGAAGTACATCCATTCCTGCGTGTTCCAGTCCTTCGCGTCCAGCTTCGCGGCGGGCAAGGTGCCGGCGAGGAAGGCGCTGCGCTCCTTGTCGATCATGTCGAAGCGCGGCGAGTCGGGCAGCGGCGCATCCTTGGGAATGCCGGTGCCGTAGACCCACTGCTGCACTTCGTCCCAGCTCATCTTGCCGGGGTACTTGTCGATCAGGTTGGGCTTCATGTAGGCCAGCATCTGCTCGGTGGTGATGCTGTGCCAGGCGAAGTGGTTGAAGTAGCCCTTGAGGTAGGCGTCGAAATCCGCGCGGCCGAACCTCTGCTCCAGCGTGCGCAGGAACCACGAGCCTTTGTCGTAGGCCACGTCGGAGAGCGCATCGTCGGCGTCCACGCCGCGCGGCTCGGGCGCCAGCTTCTGCGAGTTGGCGGGCATGTGGGCGATGGATTTCTGCAGCGCGCGGGCGGAGAGCAGCGCCTCCTCGTCGGCGAGGCGCTTGCCGTACAGCGCCTCGGTGATGCGGCCCTGCACGTAGGTGGTGAAGCCCTCGTTGAGCCAGCCGTCGCGCCACGCGGCGTTGGTCACCAGGTTGCCCGACCACGAGTGCGCCAGCTCGTGCGAGATCACGCTGACCAGGCTCTTGTCGCCCACGATGATCGTCGGCGTGGCGAAGGTCATGTTGGGGTTTTCCATGCCGCCGTAGGGAAAGGACGGCGGCAGCACCAGCAGGTCGTAGCGGCCCCAGCGATAGGGGCCGTACAGCGACTCCGCGGTTTCGATCATCTTCTCGGTGTCGGCGAACTCGCGCGCGGCGCCGTCCACCACGGAGGGCTCGGCGTACACCGCCGAGCGCGGCCCGGTTTCCTTCACCGCGATGTCGCCGGCGGCGATGGCGAGCAGGTAGGAGGGGATCGCGTGCGGCTGGTCGAAGCGGAAATCGCCGTCCAGCGGATGCTTGGCGTCGTTGAGCGCGCTCATCACCACGCGCACGTCCTTCGGCGCGGTGACGTGGGCGTCGTAGGTGAAGCGGATCGCCGGCGAATCCTGCAGCGGCACCCACGAGCGGGCGTGGATGGATTCGGACTGCGAGAACATGAAGGGCTGCTTCTTGTCCGCCGTCTGCGAAGGCAGCAGCCATTGCAGGCCGGAGGCCTCGGGCGAGGTGACGTAGGCGATGCGCACCTGCGCCGGATGCCGCGGCGCCTCGATGGTGAGCTTGCTGCCCAGTTCCTTGTCCGCCGGGGCCAGCGCGTACTTCAGCGCCTGCGTCTTGCCCGCCGCATCGACCGCCTCCACCGAGGCGATGCTCAGGGCGCGGGTATCCAGCACCAGCGCGGGCGCCTTGGGGTTCTTCCAGTCCAGCTTGAGCGTGGCCACGCCATCGAGCTGCTTGTGCGGGAAGTCGATCTTCAGGTCGAGATCGAGATGGGTCACCACCACCTGGTCGGGCTGGGCGTAGGAATCCGGGTCGTTGGCGTGGGCGGCCAGCGGCAGCGCGAGCGCGCCGAAGGCAAGGACGGGGAGCAGGCGCATGGCGGGTACTCGGGGCCGAAAAGCCCAAGTATGCCATCGGCCCCCGGCCGGCGACCCGTGGCGGAAGTCCGGTCAGCCGCCGGCGTGGGCGGCCTGCTCCGGATGGATGCGGTAGCCGTGCTTGCCCGTGTGCTTGACCTGGTACATCGCCCGGTCGGCGTGTTCCAGCAGCTCGGTCAGCGTGCGGCCGTGCTGCGGGTAGAAGCTGATGCCGATGCTGGCGTGCGTGGCCCAGGAGCGGTCGGCGGCCACGATGGGCTCGGCCAGCGCATCCAGCAGCTTCTGCGCGATGGCGTGGGCCTGCTCGGGCTGTTCGAGCTGGGTGCAGATCGCCACGAATTCGTCGCCGCCCAGGCGGGCGCAGATGTCGGTGCTGCGGGTGGCGTGGGTGAGCCGCTCCGCCACGGCCTTCAGCACCTCGTCGCCGGCAAGGTGGCCGCCCTGGTCGTTGATGGACTTGAAGTCGTCCAGGTCGATGCACAGCACCGCCACCAGGTGGTGCGGGCGGGTGGCCAGCAGCAGCGCGTTCTCGAACAGCGAGCTCATGTAGCGCCGGTTGTTGAGGCCGGTGAGCGGGTCGCGGAAGGCCATCTCCAGCGCGCTGGATTCGGCCAGCAGCAGGCGCCGCTGGAAGCTGCGCAGCAGCGCGGCGAGCAGGGCGAAGTACTGCACCAGCGTAAGCGCCACGCCCAGCAGGAAGCCGTGGGACGACCAGATCGGCATTCGCGCGATGATCGTGTAGACCAGCGCCCAATGCAGCGCCAGCAGGATGCTCGCCGCGCTGACGACCGTCATCCAGCGGGCATCGAGTTCGTCGCGGAAGCGCAGGGCGATCCAGGCGATGGCCAGCTGAACCACCACGCTGACGCCCACCAGCATCAGCCCGCGCGAGTGCGGCGTGACGCCGAAGGCCAGGCCCAGCCAGATCCACGCTTCGATCGCGAGCCAGGCCAGCGCCACGAGGCGCAGGTCGAACGCGAGCCGGAAGCAGCGGATCATCCCGGTGACGACGCAGGCCGCTTCCGCCACCTTCAGCGCGGTGTAGATCGCCTCGGTCGGTTCCCCCGCGTCGGGCACGGGCTGCAGCAGGTAGTCCACGTGGCCGGCGCAGGCGAACAGCAGCGCCAACGCCCACCATCCCGCGCCCGGATTGGTGCGCGGGATGCTGCGCAGCCACAGGAACAGGGCAAAGAACAGCAGATAGACCGCGGTACCGACCGCATGGATGGCGTCGTGCGACAACATGATTCCCCCGGCAGCTTGCCCCGCCCCGCCCGCCGCCTGTTGCCGCGGCCGGGCGCCCCTGGCAGGTGGGTTCGGCTCCGTGGCCAGTCTGGGGCGCCGCCGCCGCGGAAATCAAGCAAGGCCGCGTGAATCCCGCGGCTTTCGTCGCCGCGTCAGGCGTAGCGATCCGCCAGCCGGTCGGTGGCTTCGACCAGCGCGTCGACGATGGCCGGGTCGACGGCGCTGTGGCCGGCGAGCACGATGCGCAGGGCCGCCTCCGGCCATGCCGCGTGCAGGTCGAGCGCGCTTTTCACCGGGCAGATGATGTCGTAGCGGCCGTGCACGATGGTGGCGGGGATGCGACGCAGCTTCGCCACGTCGCGCAGCAGTTGATCCGGTTCCAGGAACATGCCGTGGCGGAAGTAGTGCGCCTCCAGCCGCGCCAGGCTCACCGCCTTGTGCGGTTCGGAAAAATCGCCGGGCGCATCGGGGTCGTGCAGCAGGGTGGTGCTGCCGCCTTCGTAGTCGCTCCACGCCTGCGCGGCGGCGAGGCGCAGCGCCTCGTCGTCGCCGTCGAGGCGTTTCCAGTACGCCTCGATCATGTTGCCGCGCTCGGCTTCGGGGATGAAGTCGCGGAAGCGCGCCCAGCGCTCGGGGAAGATGAAGCGCGCGCCGCCGTCCGCCTCGTTGAACCAGCGCAGCTCCTCGTCGCGGGCGAGGAAGATGCCGCGCAGCCCCAGCCCCAGCACGCGCTCGGGATGCGCCTCGGCGTAGGCCAGCGCCAGCGTGGAACCCCACGAGCCGCCGAACACCACCCAGCGCTCGATGCCCAGTTCCTCGCGCAGCGCCTCGATGTCGGCGACGAGATGCGCCGTGGTGTTGTCGACGAGATCCGCGAACGGCGTGGACTGCCCCGCGCCGCGCTGGTCGAACAGCACCACGTGCCAGCGCTGCGGATCGAAGAAGCGGCGATAGTACGGCGCGATACCCGCACCGGGGCCACCGTGCAGGAACACCACCGGCAACGCGCCGGGCGTGCCGCACTCTTCCACGTGCAGGGTGTGGCGCGCATCCACCGCGAGGCGGCGGGTGCGGAAGGGTTCGATGGCGGGGTACAGCTCGCGCATGGCGGGATCCGGTGATGTTGCAAGAACCCCTCTCCCAGTCCCTGTTCCGCAAGCGGGCTGGGATTTTGGCTCGGCTCCCCTCTCCCGCTTGCGGGAGAGGGGTTGGGGAGAGGGCAAGTCAGGCGCCGAACTGCAACGCCGCGGTGAGGTCGCCCGGCGCCGGCCCGCCCGCGGCGCGCATCGCCTGGTCGCGCATCACGATGCCCGGCAGCGGTTCCAGCCCGAAGCGGCGGTTGAGGAAGCGCTGGATGGAGCCGGTGTCGTAGACGGTGTGGTCGACGTGGCCCTTCTTCGCATGCGGCGAGATCACCAGCGCGGGGATACGCGTGCCCGGCCCCCAGCGGTCGCCCTTGGGCGGCGCCACGTGATCCCACCAGCCGCCGTTTTCGTCCACGGTGATGACGACCATGGTGTTCGACCACAGCGGACTCTTCCGCAGCGCCTCGATGACGGCGGCGATGTGCGTGTCGCCAGCGGCGATGTCGGAATAGCCCGCGTGCAGGTTGAGGTCGCCCTGCGGCTTGTAGAACGCCACCGTGGGCAGCGTGCCGTTGGCGATGGCGGCGATGAAACGGTTGGTGGCGGCGTCGCTGCCGGTGCCGCCGTCGCGCAGGTGCTGCGCGCGCGCGGCGGTGCCGGGTGCGAACGACCGGAAGTAGTTGAGCGGCTGGTGGTGCTCCTGGAAATTCGGCCCGTAGGGGAAGCTGTCGTGCGAGCCGCGCACGCCCTTGCCGTCCAGCGCCAGCTGCCAGCCGCCGCCGTACCAGGCCCAGTCCACGTTCGCCGCGCGGAGGCGGTCGCCGATGCTGGCGTGCACCTGCGGCGGCAGCGTGCTGGGGTCGGCGGGATCGGCCAGCAGCGGGTTCTTCGGATCCTTGGTGAAGGCCGGCGCATACGGCGGGCCCATCGTGTTCACCGCCCAGAAGTCCGGCGTGAGCGCCATGCGCGAGGCGAACTTCGGACGGCCCTGCATCGCGCTGGCGGGGGAGTCGTCGGCGAGCTTCGGGCGCGTGCCCTTGGGATCGTCGCCTTCGAGCTGGGTGATCTGGAACTTTGCCGGCGTCTTGTCCGCGTCCGGGAAGAACGGCGGCTGCGCGGCGACCAGGTACTGGTGGTTGAGGAAGGAGCCGCCGAAGGCGCCCATGAAGAAGTTGTCGCACAGCGTGTACTGCTGCGCCAGCCGCCACAGCGCGAAGTTGTCCGCACCGGTGGCGTAGTGGCCCATCACCAGCGCGCCGCTGTCGCCCCAGGCCACGAAGCCGTCGTTGCGTCCGCCGTTGATCTGCATCTGGTTGTTGTAGAAGCTGTGGATCAGGTCGCGGGTGACCAGCGCGTGCGGCAGCGGCTCGCCTTCGGGGGTATGCAGCGCGAACGGCGCGTTGGCGAGGTCGCGGATCGCGTCCTCGGCGATGTGGTATTCGCGGCCGTCCAGCACCTGCTTGTGCGGCACCAGGCCGTGCCAGATCGGCGGCAGCGCAGCCAGCACCTTGCCGTCGCGGTCGCGCTGCCGGAACTGTTCGGGCTTCAACGCGGACAGCGGTTGCGCGAGGCCGGGGAAGCCGCCGAACAGGTTGTTGAAGCTGCGGTTCTCCGCGTAGATCACCACCACGTGCCGGATGTGCTCGCGCAGCGCTTCGTCCAGCGCGCTGCCGGCGGCGCTGGCCGTGCCGGCAGCACTGCTGCGCGCGGCCGTCTGGCAGCCGCCCACGGCCAGCGCGGCGCCGGCCAGCGCGATGCCGCCCAGCAGTTTTCGTCGTGAAGGGTCGGTGGGTGCGTCGTCGTTGGCGTCGGAGAGGGTGGGCGGCAGCTTCTCGGTCATGGCGATTCGCTTGCGTGTGTGGAAGGGAAGAGTATGCGCACTATGCGCGGTAGGCATGTCAATCCTGCGGCAGCTTGCGCGCAGCGTCCCACATCGCGCGGGTGACGGCGCGGTTCGCGTGCGGCGCCTGCAGCACCACCAGGGTGGTGGTGCTGATGCTGGCATGGATCTTCAGCAGGCGGTCGAGCACGCTTTCCAGGTGGCTGATCGACATCGCCACCACGCGCAGGAGGGCGGAGTCCTCGCCGGCGAGGCGGCGGCAATCCAGCACTTCGGGGATGTCGGCGACGATGGGGCCGATGCGCGCGCAGATGCCGCCGTCGCAGCGCAGCCGCACCATCGCCTCGATGCGGTAGCCCAGCCGCTTCGGTTCCACCACGGCGCGGTAGCCGCTGATCACGCCGGCGTCCTCCAGCCGCTTCACGCGCTCGGCCACGGCGGGCGCGGAGAGCTTCACCTTGCGGCCCAGCTCGGCATAGCCCAGCCGCGCGTCGCGTTGCAGGGCTTCGAGAAGCTGCCAGTCCTTGGCGTCCAGTTCGGGTTTCGATTCCAAGGCGGCATGCTCCGGTTCTTGTTTCGATCGACGGCGAAACATGGCGATCGCCTGTCGATGGATTATTCCTCGGCATCGCGGGCAAGACTAGGATGCGCATTCCCCACCACACCGGAATCCCTGCATGAGCGCCACCGAGCGCCTCGACGCGCGCGCCCTGATCTGCATCGCCATCGCGCTGGTCACCTGGTCGTCGGCCTATGCCGCGATCGCCTACGCGCTGGCCTCGTTCACGCCGGGCGAGGTGGCGTTCTCGCGGCTCGTCATCGGTTCGCTGTGCTTCGCCGCGCTGCTGGCGGCGAAGCGCGTGCCGCTGCCGGCGCGGCGCGACTGGCCGCGGCTGTTCGTGCTGGGATTGATCGGGCTCACCACGTACCACGTCTGCCTCAACTGGGCGGAGACGCGCATCGCCAGCGGCACCGCGTCCATCATCATCTGCCTGGTGCCCGCGGCGACGGCGGCGGTGTCGGCGCTGTGGCTGCGCGAGCGCCTGAGCCTGCGCACGTGGACGGGACTGGCCATCGCGCTGGTCGGCACGGTGCTGGTGGTGCTGGCCAGCGGGCAGAAGGTCGAGGCCGATCCGAAGGCGCTGCTGGTGCTGGTGTGCGTGCTGGCCTCGGCGGTCTATTTCGTGGGACAGAAGCCGCTGTTCGCGCGTTCCGGCACGCTGGCGGTCACCGCCTTCACCTTCTTCGCCGGCACGCTGGGATGCCTGCCGTTCGCGGGCGGCTTGCCGCAGGCGCTGGCGGCGGCGCCGTGGTCGCACATCGCCGCGCTGCTGTGGCTGGGCATCGCGCCGAGCTTCGTCGGCTATCTTGCGTGGAACGTGGCGGTGCATCGCGCCAGCGCGTCGCGCGTCTCCAGCTTCATTTACCTGTCGCCGCCCATCGCCATCGTGATCGGCTGGTTGTGGCTGGGCGAAGTGCCCGGCGCGATGGTGCTGGTGGGCGGCGTCATCGTGATCGGCGGCGTTCTGCTGGCGAACGCGCGGCGTCGCCCGGTAGCGCCAGCGGCACTGGCGGAATCTTCCTGACGTTCGACGAAGGGGTGCAGCGTGTACGAGCTCTACATCGCCAACAAGAACTACTCCTCGTGGTCGCTGCGGCCATGGGTGCTGCTGCGCGGGCTGGGCATCCCGTTCGACGAGAGGCTGGTGCCGTTCCTCGGCGGCGCCGGTACGAACTGGGAGGCGTTCCGCGCGTTCTCGCCTACCGGCAAGGTGCCCTGCCTGCGCGACGGCGATACCGTGGTGTGGGATTCGCTGGCGATCGCCGAGTACGTGGCCGAGCGGCACGCCGGCGTGTGGCCGGCCGATCCGCAGGCGCGCGCGTGGGCGCGCTGCGCCGCGGCCGAGATGCACTCCGGCTTCCCCGCATTGCGCAGCGTGTGCACGATGAATTGCGGCGTGCGTGTGCGCATCGATGCACCCGGCGAGGCGCTGCGCAAGGACATGGCGCGCATCGACGAACTGTGGAACGAAGGACTGGCGCGCTTCGGCGGCCCCTTCCTCGCCGGTGACGCTTTCAGCGCGGTCGATGCGTTCTACGCGCCGGTGGCGTTCCGCATCCAGAGCTACGGACTGCGACTGGGCGAGGCGGCGATGGCCTACGCGCAGCGCTTGCTCGACCTGCCCGCGATGCGCGAGTGGTACGACGCGGCGCTGGCCGAGACCTGGCGCGACCCGGAGCACGAGGACGAGGTACCTCGCGCCGGTACGTGGCTGCAGGATCTGCGCGCGTCCTGAACTGGCGGTGCGCCGGCCGGCGCGAACGGGCTCGCGCCGGCCGGCGTGGTGCGGATCAGCGCTTCGCCTGGTTGTGCTTGGTGCGGTAGATGCGCTTGCTGTTGCGGTTGTCGGCGCGCTGGATGCGCTTCTGCTCGCGCGGGCCGACGCGGCCGTTGTTGCTGCCCGCCACGTGCTCCATGTGGTCGGCATGCGCCTGGCGGCCCTGCATGCGCGCATCCTCGCGGTTGGTGAGCTGGCCGGACTTCACGCCGTTGGCCAGGCGCTGCTCCTGGGTCGCGTTGCGCTGCACGTCCGCCTGCATGCGGCGCGACGAGGCCGAGTTCGGGTTGCCGGTGACCGCGTCGTGCTTGTCCTTGTAGATCGCCGCGCTGTCGCGGTTCTGCATGTGCTGGATCTGCGCGTTCTCGGCCTTGGTCATCGGGCCGTTGCGCATGTCGCGCTGCTCGGTGCGATCCAGGTTCGCCTCGCGCTGTTCCAGGTTCGACGCCTGGCGCGTGCTGAGCTGGCCGGACTTCAGTCCTTGGTCGACGCGCTGCTGCTGGTTGGCGTCGCGCTGGGTGTCGCTGGCTGCGTTCTGGGCGGGCGCGGTCTGCGCCTGCGCGGCGGCCACGCCGCCCAGCCCGCACAGGCCCAGCAGGCCGACGACCAGCCACTTCTGCGTATGGTTCTGCATGGTGTTCTCCTCCTCGTGGGTGCCGTCCGTCGTACGGGCGGTCTGAGAGCGGAGAACGGAGCGCCGTGAGCGGCGATGACGCGCCTGCCGCAAGCCGTTCAGGCTTCGGCCAGCGATGGCGTCCATCGCGCGATGCGCCGGAGCAGCCGTCGGCGTAGTCGCCTCGCGCGCAATGGCGCGGGGTGATCCATCAGTCCTCCGGCAGGCCGTCGATGCCGAAGTCGATCACCACCGCGTCGGCGTCGCGCTGGCGGTAGGTCACGCTGAGGTGTTCGCCGAGGCGGTCGCGCAACTGGGCGATCAGCGGGATCGGGTCGTGGTCGTTGACGAAGCGCATCGTTTCGCCGTTGCGCAGCACGCCGATGGCGCCGAAGATCGCCGAGTGGCGGAAGCGCCGCGCCACGCCGCGGGCATCGAAGAGGTGGGTGTGCTGTTCGGAGGCGACGGCTGCGTTCATGGCGGTGCTCGTGGAGTGGGGAGTCCACAAGCTACGCCACGGCGCGGGGCGGGCCGCTGATCTGGATCAGCCCCCGCGCGCAAACCGCATCCTCGAAGCGATCCACTACTGTCCGGAATAATTTTGAACATTCGTGGCCGCGGTCTTTCTCGTTATTCCGGCGCAGGCCGGAATCCAGTGGCCGTGCGGCCTGAGCGAACATGGTCGCTACTGGATCCCGGTCTTCGCCGGGATGACAGTCTGGATAGGTGGTCGTTATCGGAAATGAAGTCGCCTTCTCGCCATGCTTCGTGCAAGCGGCGCGGGCTTTCATCCTTCGATACCATCCCCAGATTATTCCGGACAGCAGTGCGAAGCGATCAGAACTTGTACGCCCGATGGATCGCCACGATGCCGTTGGAGAGATTGCGCACTTCCACGCGGCCGAAGCCGGCGCGTTCCATCATGCCCTTCAGTGTCTGCTGGTCGGGATGCTTGCGGATGGATTCGGCGAGGTACTGGTAGCTGCCGGCGTCGCCGGCGAACAGCTGGCCGAGCTTGGGCAGCACCTTGAACGAGTGGAAGTCGTAGAGCTTGCCGAACAGCTCGCTCTGCACGCGCGAGAACTCCAGCACCAGGGCGCGGCCGCCGGGCTTGAGCACGCGGCAGATGTCGGCCAGCGCCTTGTCCTTGTCGGTGACGTTGCGCAGGCCGAAGGCCATGGTCACGGCGTCGAAGCTGTTGTCGGGGAAGGGCAGGCATTCAGCGTTCAACTGCGCCCAGCGCAGGCCGCCGACCAGGCCGCGGTCGGTGAGGCGGTCGCGGCCCACCCCGAGCATGGCGGCGTTGATGTCGCCCACGACGACTTCGCCCTGCTCGCCCACCACGGGCTTGAGCAGCGCGGCGATGTCGCCGGTGCCGCCGGCCAGATCCAGCACGCGGTCGCCCTTGCGCACGCCGCTGACCGCCACGAAGTGGCGCTTCCATAGCCGATGGATGCCGAACGACATCAGGTCGTTCATCAGGTCGTAGCTGCGCGCGACCGAGGTGAACACCTCGCCGACCAGCTTCTGCTTGTCGGCGACGGGCACGTCGCGGAAACCGAAATGGGTGGTGGGCTGCTCGTTCATGGCTTCACGCGATCGGAGGGATGGGTCGTCACAGCGGCAGGTCGCGCTGCGTGCCTTCGGTTTCGCCGATGCTGGCGGGCGCATCGGCGGCGTGCGCGCGATGGCTTTCGTGCTCGGCTTCCACGTGGCGCTGGTGCAGCTCCGCGGCGTCGTCGGTGGGCGTCGTCGGCACGGCAGGTGCGGCTTCCTCGGCGGCGATCTCGCGCTCGCCGCCCGGCGTGATCTTGAGGATGGAGTGGCGCATCTCGCGCGAGAGGATCACGCGCGAGTCGCGCACCATCTCGTCCAGCGCGTTGTCGAAGTCGAGCTTGCCGGCTTCGTCCGTCCACACCACGCGGCGCTCGCGCAGCTTCTGGATGAAGCCGCGGAACAGCGCCTTGTCGAAGAACTCGGGCGCGTTCAGCTCGTTGAGCAGGGACAGCCGCTGCGCGGTGAGCGTGCAGGTGTTCTCCAGCTCGGCGGCGGTGAGCGCGTGCGGGCCGTGCTTGGCCAGCGCGGCGAGCGCGATGTAGTAGCGCTCGAAGGCCTGGATCAGGCTGCGCGCGATGATGCGCAGCTGGTAGGCGCCATCGTCCTGGCCCGGCGCGCGTTCCAGCATGCGGCCTTCGGCGGCGGTTTCCAGCAGGCCGCGGCGCACGAAGAAGTCGATGGTGGCCTGCAGCTGCCCGGCGAAGCCCGCCTCGTCCCACGCCAGGAACAGCTCGCCCTGCAGGAACGGGTAGATGACGCGGCCCAGCCGCTGCACCGAGGCGGGCGATACGCGGCGGTTGTTGAGGAAGCAGCAAGCCACCCATGCCGCCACGGCGACCAGGTGCAGCACGTTGTTGCGGAAGTAGCTGAGCAGCACGGCCTGCTCGGCCTCCACGTCCAGCACGTCGCCCAGCGGGTGCTTGATGCGGCGGATCCAGCCCATCTGCTCGCCGTAGGCGATGATGCCGGCGGGATCCACCGGCGTGACGGTGACGCGGTCGGAGTAGGGCAGCTCCAGCAGCAGCGACTTGGTGAGTTCGAGCTGGGCGAGCAGGTCGTTCTCCGCCATCGCGTGCTTGGGCGTGGCCAGCAGGGTGAGCGCGAGCAGGTTGATCGGATTGACGTCGGCGGCGCGGTTGACGTTGATCTGGATGCGTTCGGCGAGTTGGTCGATGGCGCCGCCCAGCCACTCGGGGCGGGCGTCGGGATCGGCGCTGGCGCTGCGCCAGTCGCTGCTGGCCGCCTCCAGCAGCGGGGTCAGCTCGATCGGCTCGCCGAAGTTGATCGTGACGTGGCCGTAGCGCTGCTTGAACAGCCCGCCGATGCCGCGCAGCAGGGCGAACAGGGTTTCCTTCTCCTTGGGCTGGCCGCTGAGCTCGCCCGCGTAGCTCTTGCCCTCCATCAGCTTCTCGTAGCCGATGTAGACCGGCTGGAACAGCACCGGCCGGCGCGGCGCGCGCAGGAAGGCACGCACCGTCATCGACAGCAAGCCGGCGCGCGGCGCCAGCAGGCGCCCGGTGCGCGAGCGGCCGCCCTCGACGAAGTACTCCATCGGCACGCCGCGGTCGATCAGCTGCGCCATGTACTCGTTGAAGATCACCGAGTACATCGCGTTGCCCTTGAAGGTGCGGCGCATGAAGAACGCGCCGCCGCGGCGCAGGATCGGCCCGATCAGCGGCAGGTTGAGGTTGACGCCCGCGGCGATGTGCGGCGGCACCACGCCGGACATGTGCAACTGGTAGGAGAGCAGCAGGTAGTCGGCGTGGCTGCGGTGGCTGGGCACGTACACCACCTCGAAGCCCGGCGCGGCGGCGCGGGCCTTGTCGAAGTGGTGCATGGCGATGCCGTCGTACAGCTTGTTCCAGAAGTTCGACAGCAGGAACGACACCGAACGCACCACCGGGTGCGAGTAGTCGGCGGCGATCTCCAGCATCATCTTCTGCGCGCGGCGCTTGGCCTTGGCCGCGCTGATCTTTTCCTTCGCCGCGGTGGCGGCGATCGCGGCGCGCACCGGCTCGGCGCGCAGCACGTCGTCCACCACGGTGCGCCGGTGCGAGAGGTCGGGCCCGATCACCGCGGCGCGGATGCGCCGGAAGTGGGTGCGCAGCACGCGCGCCAGCTTGCGCGCGAAGCGCGGCGGCGGCAGCTCGCCGGATTCGGCCAGCACCTCGCGCAGCGACACCGGCTCGGCGAAGTGCACCGTGGTGTCGCGGCCGTTCAGCAGCACCGCCAGCAGGCGGCGGAAGCGGCCCACCATCACCCAGTTTTCGGAGAACAGCACGCTGAACCAGCCCGACTCGCGGTTCGGCGCGCGGCCCACGTAGATCGACACCGGCACGATCTGGATGTCGCGCTCGGGCAGGCCTTCCAGCGACTGCACCAGCTGGCCCAGCGGCTCGTTCGGCGAGCGGTGGCGCTTGCGGCCGAACAGCCAGCCGTCGCGGCGCATCAGGGCGAACACCGAGCGCTTGCGGCGGGTGCCGGCCAGCGGTTGCAGCGGGCTGGGCAGGCCGGCCTCGCGGCAGGCGCGGTCGAGGATCAGCGCGTCGGAAAGGCCGTCGCGCTCGATCACGTAGCACACCGGCACGCCGGCCTTGAGCAGGGTGGCCGGCTCTGCCGGGTCGCGGCGAAGGCGCACCCAGGGCTGCAACAGCTGCCCGGCCAGCCGGAACCACCAGGGGGCGCGGCGGCGGGAGGAATCCGCGTGGGAGATGTTCTGCATCCGCCTATTCTACCGGCTGGTTCGTAAAACCATGCTTGGGCGTGTGGTGGGATAGTTTCCGCTTCGCCCTCAAGCGGGGAAGGGTAGGCGGCGTCAGTGCGCCGCCGCGCTGCCGGCCATCGCCGGTTGCTGCAATTGCTCGTGCGCCTTGCGCACGTTGTCGATCAGCGATGCGCTGTACCAGCGCCCGTCCTGCCGCACCACGGCGGTTTCGGCGGAGAGCGGCTTGCCGAGCAGGGTGTAGTCGATCTTCACCACGGCGCGGCCGTCCTGGCTGGAGACGGTGCTGAGCCTGGCCGAGGCCAGCGCGTCGTCCACCGGCAGGCCGTAGATCGCCAACACCTGCTTGAGGCCGGTGTAGCCGGTGGCGTATTTCGCCATCGCGGCGTCGAAATCCATCGTGCGCAACTGCTCCGGGCTCTTGAGGTCGAGCTTGCGCGCGGTAGCCACCAGCACGGCCACGGCCTGCTTGGCCCTGGCCTGGTCGAACCACGGCGCCTGTTGCGCCCATGGCGTGAGCACGTCGATCAGGCTGTCCGCCTGCGTCTTCTGCGCGCTGTCCAGGGTCTGGTTCTGCGCCACGCCGTTCTTGAGGAAGGCGCCGCCCATGGCCACCAGCACCGGCAACTGATCCTTGTACTGCTGCTGCATCTGGTCGAGCTTGGGCTGCACTTCGGCGTAGAGCCCGGTTTCCGCATCCGGGCCGGTGAGCTTCTGCACGGCGGCGTCGAACCGCGCCTTGTCCGCGGCGCTCACCGGCGGCCGGTGGGCGTTGTGGCGGCTCCAGTCGGCGCGCAGGGTGGCGTAGTCGCCGGGCGGCAGGGCGTGTTTCCACAGGCCGTTGAAATCGCCCGCCTTCAGCAGGTCGATCGATCCCTGCACGGCTGCTTCCGGCGTGCTGCCGCCGACCTGCGCGGCCTCGTCCCTGTTGTGGCAGGCGGCCAGCGCCAGCACGGCGAGCAGGGGCAGCAGGGTGCGACGGAGAAGGCGGAAGCGCATGGGCAGATCTCGCGTGGAGCGGGGCGTGGTCGGTCAGGGTAAGGGGCGCGGCAACTGGGGAACAAGGGTTGTTCGCAGGAACCTGCGGGTGCCGTATGCCGAAACGCGGTGATGAATGCCCGCCCGTTCGACGTTCTCGGCCGGGGTTGATCGCAACGGTTCTTGATGAGAGATGCGGGCGTGGATGGCTGCCCGCGCGATCTTCACGATCGGGGCTGATCGCAACGGCTCTTGGTGAAAAGTGCGGCCAGGGATGGCCGCCCGTGTGATCTTCGCGATCAGGGATGATCGCAAGGATTAAAGAAAACCCCGCGGGCGCGAGCCTCGCGGGGCAATCCGGTCGAGCCGGAAGGGAAATGGCCTTGCCTGCAGAAAACTGGAGGTCAGCAGCAGGTAGGCGCGACAGATATTAGCGGGGCGTGAAACCTAAGGCAACACTTTTGTTATGCGCTGCAACCATATGTTTTTGTTTATTTATAACGCAGGGAGTCCAGTTTCTCCTGGCGCCGCTCGGCTTCCGGTGCGCTCCAGTCGTTGTTGAACAGCGCCGGCTCCCACGAGCCGTAGGTGGGGTTGGGCAGCACGAACCAGCGCGTGCCGATCCAGCCCATGTAGCCGGCGATGGCCTGCTTGCGTCCGGCGTCGGTGTTGGCGAGCACGTCCACGAAATCGCCCAGTTGGTCGCCGAACTGCATCAGCACGCGGTATTTGCGGCTCACCAACTGGCGGCGGCAGCCTTTCTCGGTGCCCACCTGCTCGCAGCCCGGCTCCACCGTGCCCAGGCCGAGGAAGGCGTCCGGGCCGGAAACGGGGAAGCCCAGCTGACGCAAGTTGGCCAGGGTGACCGTATCCAGATCCTTCGCCCGGTTGGAGAGGTAGACCACCGCGATGCCGTGCGCGGCGGCGAACTGCGTGAAGGCCAGCGCGCCCGGCATGGCGCGGGCGCGCTGCTCCTTGCACCATGCGGCCCAGCTGGCCTCGTCGTAGGAGCCGCCGCTCTTCACCAGCCGTGCCTGGTAGGGCGAGTTGTCCAGTACGGTTTCGTCGATGTCCAGCACCACCGCGGGCGGCAGGCCGGCGGCAGGAGCCACGCGGTCTTCCTTGGTCAGCGCATCCCACTTCGGGTCGTGCAGGGCAGCCAGCAGTTGCGATTGCGCGTCGCGGTAGGCCTGGATGTAGATCAGGTCGTGCTCGATCGCGGTCTGCGTCCACGCCACCGCGTTGAGGTTGTCGTTGGCGGCGGTTCCAATCGCGGATGTGGCGGTGGGGTGCGGTGGCGCGCCGGCGCAGCCGGCAAGCAGGGCGAATGCGGCCAGGGCCGGCAACAGACGAAGTCGCATGGGATCTCCAACGAAAAGCGGCGAGTCTGCCGAAAGTTTACGACAGCGGCCTGACAGCACGGGGCTGGTTGTCCCTTGCGCCGGCTGACAGACTGGAAGCTCCCCAGCCACGCCGGAGCCCGCATGAACGATCCGACGCCCCTTGCATTCCGGGCCAGCTCGCCCGCCATCCACGGCGCCAGTTACGTGCTGGCTGCGCTGCTCCTATGGCTGGTGCTGCAGTTGCACCTGCTCTCCGCGTTGCTGGCGGGTCTGCTGGTGTACGAACTGGTGCAGGCGGCAACGCCGCTGCTGGGGCGCCGCATTCCCGGCGACCGCGCGCGTGTGGTGGTGGTGGCGGTGCTGGGCGCCGTGGTAGTGGGCCTGCTGGTGCTGCTGATCCTCGGCGCGATCAGCTTCTTCCGCAGCGAGCTGGGCAATCCGGGACTGCTCTGGCAGCAGCAGCTGATGCCGCTGGTGGAAAAGGCGCGCCAGCAACTGCCCGCGATGCTGGTCGACCACCTGCCCGACAGCGTGGACGACCTGCGCGACGGCTTGGCCGCGCTGGTGAGCAAGCACGCAACGACCCTGCAGACGGCAGGCAAGGGCGCTGCGCGCGTGTCCGTGCACATCCTGATCGGCCTGGTGCTGGGCGCCATCGTGGCCCTGAGCCGAACCCGTCCGGCGCACCAGGTGGGGCCGCTGGCGGCGGCGCTCGGCCAGCGCTGCCAACGCCTGGCCGGCGCGTTCCACGACATCGTGTTCGCCCAGATCAAGATCTCGCTGGTGAACACCGCGCTCACCGCGGTGTTCCTGCTCGGCGTGCTGCCGTTGCTGGGCATCCACGTGCCGCTGGCCAAGACGCTGGTGGCGCTCACCTTCATCGTCGGCCTGCTGCCGGTGATCGGCAACCTGCTCTCCAACACCGCCGTCACCGTGGCTGCGTTGTCCGTGTCGCTGGGCGTGGCCGTGGCCGCGCTGGGTTTCCTGATACTGATCCACAAGCTGGAGTACTTCCTCAACGCGCGCATCGTGGGCTCGCAGATCCACGCGCGTGCATGGGAGTTGTTGGTGGCGATGTTGCTGCTGGAGGCCGCCTTCGGGCTGCCCGGCGTGATCGCGGCGCCGATTTATTACGCCTATCTGAAGGGCGAGTTGGAGGCGCGGCGATTGATCTGACGAGAAATTTCCAGGAAGCGCGAGTCAGACTTGCGCACGCATAATTAACGATGCAAGTACGAAATTGTTGTTGTCCTTTCGTTAAAGCCTGTGCTACACAGGTCACTGGCGCGTGCCAAGACGATGGATCAGCTGGGGGGCTGAGCCTCGGGGGCGTCTTGGTAGCACGCAAGCCTGAGCCAATTCCTGGCGACTGAGCTGGGATTAGTCTTTACGTAACAAGGGGATACAAGAATGATGATCAAGTCGAAACTGGCCGTGGCAGTGATGGCGGCCTTGGCCTTTGGTTCGGTTGCCGCCTATGCGCAGGATGCCCAGACCACGCAACAGGGCCAGAACAACAGCCAGGCGCCCGATGCCAAGAATGCCAAGAAGCTGCAAGCCGTCACGGTGACCGGCTCGTTGATTCCGCAGACCGAGATCGAGACCGCAACGCCGGTCATCACGATCACCGCTGACCAGATGAAAGCGCGTGGTTTCGCCACCGTAGCCGAGGCGTTGCAGCAGGCGTCCTTCGCCACCGGCAGCGTGCAGGGCATGCAGGACACCAACTCGTTCACCACTGGTGCTGAAACGCTGAGCATGTTCGGTCTGCCGGTGGGGTTCGTGAAGTACTTAGTGGACGGCCGCCCGATGGGGAGTTTCCCCGGCCTCTATAACGGTAGCCAGACGTTCAACAGCATCAGTGGCATTCCGATGGACATGGTCGATCACATCGACGTCCTGCCGGGCGGCCAATCCTCGCTGTACGGTTCGGACGCTATCGCGGGCGTGATCAACATCGTGCTCAAAAAGCACATCGACCAGCCCGTGCTGGATGTACGCTACGGCTGGTATACCGGCGGTGGCGGAGCAAATCGCCGGGCCAGCTTTGCCGACAGCTTCACGGTGGGCAAGTGGACCTCGCTGGTAGGCGTGCAGGTGGACAGCACCCAGCCGATGTGGACGAAGGATCGCGCGCTGACGCGGCAGTTCAACCAGAATGGCACCACCCCGCCCATCCCCTCGCGCGATACCTTGGTTCTCAACGGCAGCACTGGTCAGTACGTGTTCGAGGATCCGAGCAACTGCGCCAACGTGAGCAATCAATGGGGAGGTACCGAAGGTCTGCATAATCGACCGGGCCGAGGTGACTATTGCGGTACGTTGTATTCTGGTGGTGCAGCGACCCTCAGGTCGGCGAAAAAATCCGCTGATCTGTATACCCACAACACGTTTGATGTGAACGACAACCTGCAGTTGTACGGAGACTTGCTCTACAACTACTCGGAAAAGAAGTGGACCAACGGTGCAAGCACGACGTTCTGGAACACCAACTATGCGGTGGCGCATAACACCTCAGGCTATTTCTACGATCCCAATCTGGATGGCGGCAGCTTGGTGACGCTGCAGCATACGTTTGCGCCGGAAGAGGTTGGCGGCTACCAGAACATAATGAACAAGGAATATGAAAAGTCCTACATGCTCTCTCTGGGCGGGCGCGGCACCTTTGGCCAATCGAACTGGGACTACGATCTGGGCTTTACCCATTCGGACGATCACCTGATCGATCGCAGCTACAACCGCCTTGCCGTGCCGTTCGAGCAGTACTGGGCCACACGCGTGCTTGGCCCGCTGCTTGGTACCACCGGCGGGTATCCGGTGTATTCGCCGAACTACCCTGCCATGTGGCAACCGGTTTCGCCCTCGGATTTCCGCAGCTTCTCCACTTGGGTAACCGACGACGGCAAGACCTGGGACAACATGCTGCGTGGCCAGCTGACCAACGATTCGCTGTTCGCCTTGCCGGGTGGCGATGCTGGCGTGGCGGTAGTGCTGGAAGGGGGCAACGAGGGTTGGGACTATTCTCCCGATCCGCGCCTGTTGACGAACTTCGCGCTGGATCAAACCACTACGTCCGACATCTGGGGCTTGAGCGCCACGCCGGGCGCGGGTCATCGCTCGCGATATGCGGCAACGACTGAATTCAAGCTACCGCTGCTGCAGCAGTTGACCATGGATATCTCGGGTCGCTACGACAGCTACAAGGTGGGCGGCAACACGGTCAGCCACGGCACCTACATGCTGGGCCTGGAATATCGTCCCTTCGACACGCTACTGTTGCGTGGGCGCTACGGCACCGCGTTCAAGGTGCCGACCTTGGCCGATGAATTCCAGCGGCCGAGTTCGAGTTATATCGGCGTCAACGATTACCTGAACTGCGGCCGCTTGGGCTATACGCCGTCCCAATATGGGGCTTGCTATAACAAGTATTACCAGAGCATCACGACTGGCCCGCTTGTGTCGGCGGGTAATGTCCAGCAGATCACTTCGGGGAACACGGCATTGAAGCCTATTACGGCCAATGTCTGGACATATGGCTTGGTATGGGCGCCGCTCGAGCAGATGTCCATCAGCGTGGATTACCTGCATTGGAGCATCAACAACGAAGTGACCCAGCTTAGTTCGGATACATTGTCGAACACGCAGTACCTGTGCGACATAAAAACGATCGATCCGAACTCGGCGACGTGCACAAATGCCTTTGCCTATCTGACGCGTGGCGCGGCTGGCCAGCCAGTCAACGGTGTGGCCTTGCTTGGCCCTATCCTCACGGCGAATTCGCCGAAGCTCAACCTTGCGAATGAGCAGGTCAATGCGGTTACCGCACACTTCAGCTACGCACACGGCATCGGTTCATGGGGCAAGCTGGTGTGGGATGCATCGTATTCAGATGTGCTCAAGCACACCACTCAGGACTACGTCATCGATCCCAAGGTTGATGTTTTGACGCACCCCAACTACAGCACCGATTTCAAGAGCAAGGTCAATGCTTCGATGACGTGGGAGAAGGACAAGTGGGGCACCACGTTGTACGTCAACCGTTATGGACGTACGCCGAATAATGCGGCAGTCACCGCCGACAACTATACGGATCCGGGTGCCGGCAAGTTGGGGGCATGGATACTATGGAATGCCAGCGTGACCTACAATCCGATCAAGAACCTGGGCGTCTCGTTGCAGATCAGCAATTTGTTCAACAAGATGCCGCCGCTTGACCGCACCTACGACGGGTTCACCAGTGCGCCGTACAACGCGGACAACTACAACCCGTTCGGTCGAGCGTTCTTCCTGGAGGCGAACTATAAGTTCGGCAACCCCTCTAACGGCTAATGCCTGCTCGATGCGTATCTGACTGACAAAACGGCCCCGCTTCGGTGGGGCCGTTTTCGTTGAGGCATGCGCGGCCTCGGTTTACTGGTGTTGAAGCGTGTGTTACTCGGTCAGGTGGACGCCGCGTTCGCACAGCACGGCGCGTAGCTCATCCAGTTGCGGCTCGTATTTGCGCCAGCGCTGCATAGCGTTGCGGTAGATCGGGTTGCGCACCTGTACCGCGCTGGCTGTATTCACCGGTGCGTCGTTTTGTTCAAAACGCAGGCAGCCATCGTGCCAAGATAGGCCGCAGAATTCGAGCAAGCGACGAGTGCTGGCTTCCTGCGACTCCACCAGGTTTTCGTACTGCACTTCCAGGATGCGACCGGGTATGACGCGTTGCCAGTGCGCAATCAGGCGATCGAACAGCGCGTAGTAGCGCCCGATGTCGAGCAGGTCGAACGAATAGGCGTAATAGGGTGATTGCAGCGGTAGCAGTTGGCGGAAATTGCCGAGGCAAGTGTCCAGTGGGTTGCGACGCAGGCAGACGATCTTTGCGTCCGGCAGCGCGCGAGCAATCCATCCTGCGTAAAGGAAGTTGTGTGGCAACTTGTCGACGAAGCGAGGTGCGTGGCCGGTGGCCGGACGAGTACTGGCAAGATACTCGGCCCCGATGGCTTCCCAGTTCAATCCACGTGTTCGATCGATGGTATCGGCGTCGAGCAATAGCGGCGTGCGGCTGCCCGATGAGTGCTTCAGGATCAAGCCGAAGTTCATCAGTTCGCCGGCCGAGTAGACATCCGGGTGACTGGTGATGACGCGCTCCACCAGGGTGGTGCCGCTGCGCGGCATGCCTATCACGAAGATAGGTTCGTTCGTCGGGTAGCCGGATGCAACGTTCTGGGGCGAGGGAAATGCTGCGGCTATGGCCGCGAACAAGGTTTCATCATGCGCGCTGGAGTAGCCGAGATCCTTGCCGGCAGCGGCCTTGCCCCTGGTGTAGTGCGCGAAGGCGGCGGGATAGTTCGCGCAGTCCTCGCACTCCTTGGCCAGCGCCATGTGCAGGTAGGTCTGCGCTTCTTGGTCGTCGTCGTGACCGGCGAGCAGCTCTTGCAAGCGGGTGATGTGGTTGTTGTCCGGCGCCTGTTTGCGCAACTGGGCCAAGGTAAGGTGCGCTTTCGAGTAGTAAGGGTCGATGTGGAGGCAAGCTTCCAGTTCCGCTTCGGCGCTATCGATCTCGCCCACGGTCACCAGCGCGGTGGCGAGGTTGAAGCGGTAGGAGGCAACGGCTGGAGCGAGCGTCGTGGCACCACGAAATGCGGCCGCAGCGTTCGCATGGGCATGTGCCTGGGTGTAGATCACGCCCAGCGTATCCAGCGCGATGGGATCGTTCGGCGCCAATGCCATCGCTTTGTCGGCTGCCTCGCGCGCCTCGCGTGTCATCTTTACCTGGGTCAGCGCTTTGGCAAATTGCACGACAAAGTCCACGCGGCGCGGTTCCAACTCGGTTGCGATGTGCAAGTGGGTCAACGCCATTGGCATGTTCTGCCGTTCCATTTCGGCTACGCCGGCAATGAAACGCAGCAAGGGATGCTGCGGCATGCCTGGCAGCAGGCGGTTCGCGATGCGAAGCGTCTGTTGCCAATCGCGACGGTTGAAGGCAGCGCTGAGTTCGGCGAAAGGGGCAGAGGTGTCGTCGGTCATCGGGAGGAGAATATGGCGCGGAAGTGCAACGTTAGCGCGACTGGCGGGATCACGGTGAGGTTCAGGTAGTCGGTTCGATGCCGGCGTTGCGCAGCACCGCCCCCATGGCAGCCAGCTCGTTCTCATAGCGGTGCCAGTGGCCGATGGATGTGCGAAACATCGGCTGACGCACCTGTAGGCTACTGGCGGTGGCTACCGGTGCCGCATTGCGTTCAAAGTGCAGGCAGGCATCGTGCCAGGTTAGTTCGCAATGGGCCAGCAAGCGTTTCGTTTCGGTTTCCTGCGCCCCGACCAGCGATTCGTAGCGGAGTTCGAGGATGCGTCCGGGCAGCACATTTCGCCAGTGCGCCATCAGTCGGTCGAACAGGATGTAGTAGCGGGCGATGTCATCGAGGTCGAAGGAGTAATGGTAGTAGGGCAGCTTTTCCGCGAACACCTGGCGGAAATTGCCCAAACAAGTGTCCAGCGGATCGCGGCGCAGGCAGATCAGCTTCGCGTTCGGGAATGCGCATGCGATAAGGCCGGCATAGAGGAAATTGAACGGGAATTTGTCCACGAAGCGTGGCGTGTGGCCGGTATCCGGACGTGTACTGGTCAGGTAGTCGACGCCGATGCGCTGCCAGTCGATGGTGCGGACGCGCGTGGCGATATCCGGGTCTTTCCAGAATGGCGCGGAGCCGTTCCAAGCGCTGCCCACCGCCATGCCGAAGTTCAGCAATTCGCCGGCGGCGTGAACGTCCGGATGGCTGGACAGGATGCGTTCCACCAGGGTGGTGCCGCTGCGCGGCATGCCGAACACGAAGATGGGTTCGCCAGGGGGAGCGCTGTCGGGGGCGGGCAGCGGATCCGGGAACGCACGCTCCATCGCGGCGAAGATTGCAGCATCTTGTTCGGGCGAGTAATCGACCGCTTCGCGGCCGGCCGCATTGCCTTGCAGGTAATGCGCGAAAGCCTGGGGGTAGTGGCCCAGATCCTCGTGTTCCTTGGCTAGGGCGAAATGCAGACACAGGCGCGCCTCGGCGTCGGTGGAATAGTGTTCCAGCAGCGACTGCAGGCGGGCGATGTGGGTGCTGGCGGACGATTGCCTGCGCAGGTTCGACAAGGCAAGGTGCGCGCGCCAGAGTCGCGGATCCAGGGCCAGGCAGGCTTCGATCTCGCGCTCTGCGTTTGCGCTGTCGCCAGTGTGCGTCAGGGCGGTGGCCAGGTTGAAACGATAGGCCGGGTGCGTGGGATTGGCAGCCACGGCGCGCCGGTTGGCGGCGACAGCAGCGACATGGGCATCGCATTCCGCATATACGGAGCCGAGCAGGTCGAGTATTGCCGCGTCTCCCGGATCGAGCGCCATGGCGCGATCCGCTGCAGCCTTTGCCGCGCTGCCCTGTCGCGCCGTAGAGAGTGCGTGCGCGTAATGCGCGGCGAACTCGATGCGTGAGGGATCCAGTTCGGTAGCTTGGCGCAGGTGCCGCAATGCAGGCGGAAGGTTGTGCAATTCCAGATGCGCGATGCCAGCGATGTAATGCACGCCGGCGTGCCGCGCCGACAAGGGCAGCAGCGGGGCGATCAGATCGCAGACGCGAGCCCAGTCGTGCTGGTTGAACGCATGGATGGCCTGCGTGTAGATCTGTTCCGGATTGGTCATGGGCACTGGATCGCGTGGTGGGCCCTGCTGCGGCAAGCCGTTGCTGCAACATGGCGCCGTAATCGCGACATCCTCTCGAATCTTGGTGTTGCCATGGTCGGTCGCAAGTGCTTCGTGGAATGACTGGGATCCGTCGAACCCTTCAATTCGTCTCCGGCGTGCCGGTATGTGTCAGTGGGATGATTCAGGCCGGCACACCGTGCCCGCGGCGATGAGCCGCCAACGCAAATCGCGCAGTTGGGGCTCGTAGTTGTGCCAGTGGCCGATAGGAAGGCGATGGGCGGCGGTGCTGGCCGGCGTGGCGGCGGTATCCGCGGCACGCAGGCAAGCGTCGTTCCAAGGCAGCCTGCAGAAGTCCAGCAGTTCGCGCGTGGTGGCTTCGGTGTTCTGCACCAGCGGCTCGTAACGAACCTCGTGGATGCGGCCGGGGAACAGCTTGTGCCAGTGCGCCATCAGGCGGTCGAACTGGATGAAGTAGCGGCCGATGTCGTCGAGGTCGAAGGAGTAGTCGTAGAAGCTCGATCCCTGGTCGAACAGGTGGCGGAAGTTGCCGATGCAGGTGTCCAGCGGGTCGCGGCGCAGGCAGACGATCTTCGCGTTTGGCAGCGCGCGGGCGATGAAGCCGGCGTAGAGGAAGTTGAGCGGCAGCCTGTCGATGAAGTGCGGCGTTTCACCGGTCGCCGGCCGCGTGCTGGCGAGGTAGGCCGCGCCGAGTTGCCGCCAGTCGATGTGGCGGGTGTGCGCGGCGATGTCGGTTTCGCCCAGCAAGGCGCTGGGGCAGCCTGAGGCCCGCTGCAGCAGGCCGGGGAAATTCTGCAGTTCGCCGGCGGAGCGCACGTCGGGGTGGCTGGATAGCATGCGATCGAGCAGCAGGGCGCCGCTGCGCGGCATGCCGACGATGAAGATCGGTTCGTGCGTGGAGTCGCCTGCCGCCGTGGGTTCGGCCTCGGCGGACGGGAAGGCGCGCAGCAGCGCCTCGAACATCGCTTCGTCGCGCGCGAACGTGTAGGGCCGCATGCGTCGGCCGGCGTCCTTGCCGCGCGTGTAGTGCTCGAACGCCTGCGGGTAGTCGCCGAGGTCGTCGCATTCCTTGCCCAGCGCGATGTTGAGCAGCAGTTCCGCACCGGGTTCGTGGCCATGGCGCTGCAGCAGGTCGCGCATGCGCGCGACGTGGTTGTGTTCGGTGGTCTGTTGTTTCAACTGGGCGAGCAGGAGATGCGCGTGCCAGAGGTGCGGCTCCAGTCGGATGCTGGTTTCCAGCGCCTGCTCGGCGCCTTCGACGTCGCCCAGCGCATTCAGCGCGTAGGCGAGGTTGAGGTGGGAGGGTGCGCGCTCGGGCGTCAGCGCCGCGGCGCGGCGGAACGCGTTGGCCGATTGCATCAGGGCATTGGCCTGCTGGTAGACCGAACCCAGCGTGCTCAGGGTGTGGGCTTTGTCCGGCGACAGCGTCATCGCGCGATCCGCGACCAGCCGCGCCTCGCGGAACCGGCGCACCAGCGCCAGCGCGCAGGCGTATTGCGCCACGTAGTCGGCACGGCGCGGCTCCAGGTGGGTGGCTTTCAGCAGGTGTTCCAGCGCCTTTGGCATCTGCTGCATCTCCATGCAGGCCACGCCGTTCATGAAATGCACGCGTGCGTCGTCCGGCGCGACGATGAGCAATTGGGCGGCGCGCTGCTGCACGCGCGGCCAGTCGCTCTGGTTGAAGGCGGCGACGAGCTTGCTGAAGGCCCGGGTCGAGTCGATCACGGCAATCCCCTTGGCGCCGGCGGGGCAGGGAGGCTACCGGTCGCTTTCCGAACAATGAAAGGCCCGCGTCCGCGCGTCAACTACGCGCCAGCGAGCATCGCCTTGATCCGTGCCATGTGCGATTCGGCGGTTTCGCGCACCGCTTCCTTGTCCGCCTCGGGATCCTTGCCCTGCCAGTGCAGGTCGGCCTGCGGCAGCTCGTGCAGGAAGCGGCTGGGCTGGTTGCTGTGCACTTCGCCGTAGCGCTTGGTCTTGGCCGACCAGGACAGGGTGAGCAGCTCCTTGGCGCGGGTGATGCCCACGTACATCAGGCGGCGTTCCTCGTCGATGCGGCCCTCGTCGATGGCGCCGTCGTGCGGCAGCGTGCCGTCCTCGCAGCCGACGATGAAGACGAAGCGGAACTCCAGGCCCTTGGCCGCATGCAGTGTCATCATGCGCACCGCGTTGCCGGGATCGTCGCGGTCGGCGTGGCTGAGCAGGGCGAGCTGGGCGGCAAGGTTGCCGGCGCTGTCGCCCTTCTGCATGGCACGGAACCAGTCGGTGAGTTCGCGCAGGTTGCCGAGCTTGCGTTCGCGCACGCTCACATCGGGCGTGTTGGCGGCGAGCTGCGCCGCGTAGCCGGTGCGCTTGAGGATGCGTTCGACCAGATCCGCCGCGCTCTCGTGCAGCGACGCGCTGCGCAGCTCGTCCAGCAGGTCGGAGAACGCCGCCAGCGCGGCGGCGGGGCGCGGCGTGAGCTGGCGCAGCACGCCGTCGCTGCGCGTGGCCTCCAGCAGCGAGCAATGCCTGGACTGCGCGAGCTGGCCCAGTTTTTCCAGCGTGGTGGAACCGATCTCGCGCTTCGGCACGTTCACCACGCGCAGGAAGGCGGCGTCGTCGTTCGGGTTGGTGAGCAGGCGCAGGTAGCAGAGCAGATCCTTCACCTCGGCGCGGTCGAGGAAGCTCAGGGCGCCGGTGAGGTGGTAGGGGATGCGCGCCAGCCGCAGCGCCTTCTCCAGCGGCCGCGCCTGGAAGTTGCCGCGGTAGAGGATGGCGATGTCGTGCCAGCGCGCCTTGTGTTTCTCCGCCAGCGTGGCGGCGAGCGAGGCCACCTTCTCGGCCTCGTGCTCGGCTTCCTTGCATTCCAGCACGCGGATCGGTGCACCCTCCGGGTGCTCGCTCCACAGCTTCTTTTCGTGTGCGTGCGGGTTGTTGGCGATCAGCGCGTTGGCCGCGCGCAGGATGCGCTTGCCGCAGCGGTAGTTCTGCTCCAGCTTGATCACGCGCAGGTTGGGCCAGTCGCGGCCGAGCTGGTCGATGTTCTCGGGGTTGGCGCCGCGCCAGGCGTAGATGCTCTGGTCGTCGTCGCCCACGCAGGTGATGCCGCCGCGCTCGCCGGTCAGCGCCTTCAGCAGGCGGTACTGCGCATCGTTGGTGTCCTGGTATTCGTCCACCAGCAGGTAGCGCAGGCGCTCACGCCAGGCGGCGCGGCATTCGTCATCCGATTCCAGGATGCGCAGCGGCAGGCGGATCAGGTCGTCGAAATCCACCGCGTTGAAGGCGGCGAGGCGCGCCTGGTACATCTCGTAGATGGTCGCCGCCTCCAGCTCGCGCGGGCTGCGCGCGGCGGCCAGCGCCTCTTCCGGCGAGAGGCCGGCGTTCTTGGCGCGGCCGAGCAGGTTGCGCAGGTTGAACAGCACGTCGGGCTTGGCGCCCTTCGGGGCCAGCTCCTTGACGATGCCCTCGCTGTCGTCCGCGTCCAGCACCGAGAAGCCGCGGCGCAGGCCGGCGCGCGCGTGCTCGATCTGCAGGAACTTCAGCCCCAGCGCGTGGAAGGTGCACACGGTGAGCGCGGCGGCGTCCTCGCTGGACACCAGCTTGCCCACGCGCTCGCGCATCTCGCGCGCGGCTTTGTTGGTGAAGGTGATCGCGGCGATCCTCGACGCCGCCAGTTTGCGCCGCCCGATCAGGTGCGCGATCTTCTGCGTGATGACGCTGGTCTTGCCCGAGCCGGCGCCGGCGAGCACCAGCAGCGGCGTGTCGCAGTGTTCGACGGCGGCCTGTTGTTGCGGGTTGAGCATGGAGCGAGGCGATGCATGAGGCGGTGGTCGATGGTAACAGAGCGCACAGGCGCGCCCGGCCCGGCCATAATCGACGGGATGGATCGCCATGGGCGACGACACGGGAAGCGGCATGACGGATCGACAGGACGCGGCGGGCAACGAATCGTGCGACGTGGCGGTGATCGGCGGCGGCCCCGCCGGCAGCACCGCGGCGACGCTGCTGGCGCGGCAGGGCCACAAGGTGATCGTGCTGGAGAAGGAGCATCACCCGCGCTTCCACATCGGCGAATCGCTGCTGCCGATGAACCTGCCGGTGATGGAGCGGCTGGGCGTGCTGGAGAAGGTGCGCGCGCTGGGCGTATACAAGGCCGGTGCCGATTTCGAGGCGGACAACGCGCGCGGCTACAACACCTACGCGTTCAGCGAGGTGGTGGGGCAGAGCCCGCCGCACGCCTTCCAGGTGTGGCGGCAGGACTTCGACAAGATGCTGTTCGAGCATGCACGCCAAGCCGGCGCGGACGCGCGCGAAGGACACGAGGTGCTCGGCGTGGAGCAGGTGGATGCGCGCGAGACGTGGCTGGACGTGCGCGGCGACGATGGCCGCGCCTACCGCGTGCGGGCGCGCTACGTGGTCGACGCCAGCGGCCGCGACACCTTCCTCTCCGGGCGCAGGAAGCTCAAGCGCAAGAACCGCCAGCACCAGAGCGCGGCGATCTTCGGCCACTTCCGCCACGTGCAGCGGCGCGAGGGCGGCGACGCGGGCAACATCAGCATCTACAGCTTCGCGCATGGCTGGATGTGGGTGATCCCGCTGCCCGACGGCGTGACCAGCGTGGGCGCGGTGTGCCGGCCGGAATACCTCAAGCAGCGCAAGGGCGCGGCGACGGATTTCCTGATGGCGACGCTGCGCGCCAACCCCGCGCTGGCGCAGCGGATGGAACACGCCGTGCTGATCGACGGGCGCACGCATGCCACCGGCAACTACGCGTACGACTCCACCTGCATGGGCGGCCCGGGCTGGGTGCTGGTGGGCGATGCGTTCGCCTTCCTCGACCCGGTGTTCTCCTCCGGCGTGTACCTCGCGATGAGCGGGGCCGAACAGGCGGCCGCGATGATCGGCCAAGCCTTGCGCGAGCCGCACCGCGAGATGCGCCTGCTGCGCGCGCTGGAGAAGCGCCAGCGCAAGGGCATGCGCCGGTTCTCGTTCTTCATCTACCGCTTCAACGGCCCGGCGATGCAGTGGCTGTTCCGCAATCCCAGCCGCAAGTGGAAGCTGGAGCAGGGCGTCACCTCGATGCTGGCCGGCGACGTGTTCGACAACTTCGCCGTGTGGTGGCGCCTGCAGGTGTTCCGCCTGATCTACCTGACCTGCGTGCTGCGCGACCGTCGCGGCTGGCTGGCCGAGAGGCGCCTGCGGCTGGCGCAGGCGAAAAGCCGGTTCACCGGCGGCACCCTGCCGGTGGACGAGGCCTGACGCGGTACCATCATCGCCATGGCCAAGCTCTATTTCTATTACTCGGCGATGAATGCCGGCAAGACCACCACGCTGCTGCAGAGCGCGTACAACTATCACGAGCGTGGCATGCGCACGCTGATCCTCACGCCGGCGCTGGACACGCGCCACGGCGAAGGCGTGGTGGCCTCGCGCATCGGCCTGAAGGCGAACGCGCGGCGCTTCGGCGGCGCCGAGAACCTGTTCGCCCTGGTCGAGGCCGACATCGCCGCGCACGGCACGCTCGACTGCGTGTTCGTGGACGAGGCGCAGTTCCTCACCCGCGCACAGGTGTGGCAGCTCAGCGACGTGGTGGATCGGCTGCGCGTTCCGGTGCTGGCCTACGGCCTGCGCACCGACTTCCGCGGCGAACTGTTCGAGGGCAGCCGCTACCTGCTGGCCTGGGCCGACGAGCTGCAGGAGATCAAGACCATCTGCCACTCGGGCAGCAAGGCCACCATGGTGGTGCGCGTGGACGGGCAGGGTCGTGCGGTCACCGACGGGCCGCAGGTTGAGATCGGCGGCAACGACCGCTATGTCTCGGTGAGCCGCGCCGAGTTCAAGAAGATCACCGAAGGCCATGGCCGCATCGAGTTGCAGCAGAGCGTGCTGCCGCTGGGCGAGCGGCCCTGAACCCAGCTCGTCATCCCGGCGCAGGCCGGGATCCAGTGCCTGCGAAGCGCAAAGACACTGGATTCCTGCCTGCGCAGGAATGACGGGCCCAATACCCTTGTCCACCCGCCATCACGCAGGCACACCCATGAGCGAACCCCATCCAGCCCCCGAGTGGCCCCGCCCCTACTGGCAGCCCGGCGCCGACGAGGACGCCCTGCTGCAGTTCTTCGTGTTCGGCAAGTTCGACCCGCACGAACTGGTGATCCCGGCGCAGCGCTACGGCAGCCCCGGCCTGCCCGCGGGCGTGGATCTCAAGCGCTTCCAGAACCTGGAACTGCGCAAGTGGGAGGGCTACCCGCTCAACGGCACGCTGGGCGAGATCCTGCGCGACGAGGCGCCCGAAGCCTACGAGCAGGCGCGCATCGCGCCCGACGCGCTGGTGGTGCGCGGCCAGCTGAAGGACGGCCCCGGCCTCGACTACCTGCGCGACACGCTGGGCGTGCTGGCCGCCCTGCTCGACATCGGCGGGCGCGCGATCCTCGACCCGCAGATCATAGGCCTGTTCGACGCCGAGGCGTGGCGCGCGCGCTACCTGGTGCCGGGCGGCGCGCCGCCGCGCAACCACGTGCTGATCCTGCGCAGCGACGAACCCGGCGCCGATGGCCGCTCGTGGGTGCATACGCGCGGCATGCGCAAGTTCGGCCGCCCCGACCTCAGCTTCCGCCAGATCCCGGCGCACGAGCTGGATCGCGCCGGCGCGCTGTGCGAGAAGCTGGTGGAGATGCAGGCGCTGGGCACCCGCTTCGCGGCGGGACAGGCGCTGGAAGTGGAAGGCATGCCGCAGGCGCTGGTGGCGCAGCCGGGCGGCAGCCTGGACGATCCGGAGTTCAACAACCGGCACGTGGAATTCCGCTGGCCGGTCTGAGCGGCGTTGCCGCCCGCGCGCATGCGAAGAGGGCGGCCAGCGGCCGCCCTCTTCGCATGCGCGTCGCGCTAGACTCAGCCCGCGACGATGAAGCGCTGCGCGTCGTCCATGAAGGCTTTCTCGCCGAAGCCATTCTCGTGCGAACCGAACGGCATCTGCGCGCGCAGCTTCCACGACGCCGGCACGTTCCACGCCGCGCGGGCGGCCTCGTCCACCAGCGGGTTGTAGTGCTGCAGGCTGGCGCCGAGGCCGGCGTCGGTGAGCGCCAGCCACACCGCGAACTGCGCCATGCCGCCCGACTGCTCCGACCATACCGGGAAGTTGTCCGCATACAGCGCGAATTTCTCCTGCAGGCCCTTCACCACGTCCTGATCCTCGTAGAACAGCACGGTGCCCGCGCCGGCCGCGAAGCTGTCCAGCTTGGCGGCGGTCTGCGCGAACGCCTCGGCCGGCACGATCTTCGCCAGCGCTTCCTTGGCCAGCGTCCAGAACTTCACGCTCTGCTCGCCGAACAGGATCACCGCGCGCGAGCTCTGCGAGTTGAACGAGGACGGCGTGTGCTTAATGGCCTGCTGGATGAGGCTGTTCAGGGCGTCCTTGTCCATGTTCACGTTGCGGCCCAGCGCGTACTGGGTGCGGCGCTTCTTGAGGTGTTCGATCACGGCGTTGCTCATGGCGGTAGCTCCGTAAAAGGAAAAGCCGAACCCGCGGAACGCCTGGGCGTTCCGGTCGTATGCGTATGTGTTCGGGATGGCGGATATGTTGGGCGCGTCGCGCCGCTGCCGGTAGCCGGCAATCCGTGGTTACACCGTTTCCTTCGGGAAACGCTGGGGAGACTCTGATTTTGCTCGTCATTCCTGCGAAGGCAGGAATCCAGTGCCTATGTGTTCATGACTTGCAGACGCTGGATCCCAGCTTTCGCTCACTACTGTCCGGAATAATTTTGAACATTCGTGGCCGCGGTCTTTCTCGTCATTCCGGCGCAGGCCGGAATCCAGTAGCCGTGCGGCCTGAGCGAACATGGTCGCTACTGGATCCCGGCCTTCGCCGGGATGACAGTCTGGATAGGTGGTCGTTATCGGAAATGAAGTCGCCTTCTCGCAATGCTTCGTGCAAGCGGCGCGGGCCTTCATCCTTCGACACCGTCCCCAGATTATTCCGGACAGCAGTGAGCTTTCGCTGGGATGACGGGCAGGCGGCCGAATAACCAGACCATCCCTGCCCGATCAACGCTGGCAGCGCGGGCACCAGAACGTGGAGCGCTGGCCCAGCACCGCCTGCCGGATCGGCGTGCCGCAGACCTTGCACGGCTCGCCCGCGCGGCCGTACACCATCAGCTCGCGGAAGAAATAGCCGGGCGCGCCGTCGGGGGCGAGGAAGTCGCGCAGCGTGGTGCCGCCGCGTTCGATCGCATAGGCGAGGATGCGCTTCACTTCGGCGGCGAGCCGCGCGTAGCGGGCGCGCGACACGCCGCCGGCTTCGCGGCGCGGATCGATGCCGGCGGCGAACAGCGCCTCGCTGGCGTAGATGTTGCCCACGCCCACCACTACCGCGTTGTCCATCAGGAATACCTTCACGGCCGCGCTGCGGCCGCGCGACGTGTGCCACAGCAGGTCGCCGTCGAAGGCGTCGGTGAGCGGTTCCGGCCCCAGCTTCGCCAGCAGTTCGTGGGTCGTGCCGGGCGCCTGCCAGAGCAGGCAGCCGAAGCGGCGCGGATCGGTGAAGCGCAGCACGCGCGGGCCCGCGTGCGCGCCGCGCTCCAGCGCGATGTCCACGTGGTCGTGCGGGCCGAGCGGCGCATCGGGCGGCAGCACGCGCAGCATGCCGCTCATGCCCAGGTGCAGCAGCGCGCTGCCCGCCTGCGTGTGCAGCAGCAGGTATTTCGCGCGGCGCTCCACCGAGTCGATGCGCTGGCCGGGCAGCAGCTCGGCCACCTCGCGCGGGATCGGCCAGCGCAGGTCGGGGCGGCGCAGCGTCACCGTCGTCACGCGCCGGCCGACCACGTGCGGGGCGATGCCGCGGCGGGTGGTTTCGACTTCGGGCAATTCGGGCATCAGTGCAACCCGGCGTCTTGCTGTTTCTGCTGCGGCGCCTGCGGCATGAAGCGCAACGACACCAGCGCCACGCGCCCACCCGCCTGCACGTAGCACTGCGGGCCGGTGGCGGACATCGCGCCGAAGGCGAGCCGTTGGCCGTCCAGGGTGAGCACGGCCTGCGGCGGGGCGAGGCCGATCTTCGCGGCGTCGAAGTCGCCGGCGGCGCGCCACTGCAGCACGGGTGCGGCGGCGGTGGCGGCGAGCGAGTCGAGGTAGCGGTCGTCGGCGCGCTGGCCGTCGTCGCGCCACCAGTGGCCGCCGCGCTTGGCGTAATGCGCGGCGGGCGCGTCGCCAAGCTGCAGCGTCACCTGCGCGATCGCGGCCGGGTCGAGCGCGAGCAGCCGGCCCGGCGCATGGCGTTCGTCGCGTTGCCGTTGCCACAGCGCCAGCGCGACCAGCGCGGTGACGCCGAGCAGCATCAGCAGGCGCGAACGCGCGGCGCGCTTCATGCGCGGCGGCGGCGCCACGCGATCAGGCCGCCGACGATGAGCAGCAGCAGCGGCAGCCCCGCCATGAAGCCGATGGTGACGGCGTTGAGCTCGCCCTGGCCGATGCGCAGCACGCGGTCGGGCACGCCCTCGCGCGGCAGGTTGACGAGCGCGTCGTCGCCCAGCAGCCAGTTGAAGATGCGTTCGCCCAGCGCGCGGTTGCCGCCCTGGCCGAGGTAGGCGTTGGAAAGGAAGTCGCCGTCGCCGACCACCACCGCGCGCTGCTCGCGCTTGTCGGGGCTGGGCGAGAGCCGCGCCAGCGCAAAGCCGAAGTCCAGCGGCCCCTTGAACTCGCCGGCCGCGGCGTCGTAGCGGATCGCCGAGGGGTGCGCGTTGTCGATGGCGTGGAATTCCGTCCAGCTCTGCGCGCTGGAGCGCAGCAGCGGCGTGGCCGTCCAGCCGCCCGCGCCGGTGCGCGCCAGCGCGGCCACCTGCGGGAAGCGCGTGGCGAGCTGGAAGCCCAGCGTGATCGGATTGGCCGGGTACTGCGCCACCGCCAGCAGGCGGGGGTCGTCCAGGCCCAGCGCGCTGCCCGCGCCGTCCACCAGCACGCCGGGCAGCACCTGCACGCCCAGCGCGTCGGCCAGGGCTTTGAGGCCGAGGTCGCCGTTGGCGGGGTCGCGCAGCCACAACAGGTTGCCGCCGTCCTGCACGTAGTCCACCAGCGCCTGCGCCGCACCCGCGGGCAGGGCGGATGTGGGGCTGGCCAGCACCACCAGGTCGGTGCCCTGCGGCACCGCGGCGGCTTGCGCGAAATTCAGCGGCACCGCGCGCAGGCCGCTCTGCGCGAGCTGGCCCATCAGCGTGCCCATGTCCGCGTCGCCCTGGCCCGACGGCAGGCGTTCGCCGTCGCCGGTGACGAAGGCCACGATGCGGTCGTTGCCGCGGATCAGCCGTTGCAGCGCGTTCGTCACGCTGCCTTCGGAGAGTTCCGTCAGCTGCTGCTGGTGGCCGTGGTAATGCAGGATCAGCTCGCCGTTGACGGAAATGCCCAGTTCGCGCATCTGCGCCGGATCCTGCTGCGGATCGACGAAGCGCAACGTGAGGTCGGGCTTGGCCTGCCGGTAACGCTGCAGGAAGCCGGCCACCTGCGCGCGCAGGTCGCCCTGCGGGCTGGCGTAGCTGACGATCTCCACCGGGCCATGCAGCTGCGCCAGCACGGCGCGGCTGCGCGGCGACAGGCTCAGCCGACCGTTCGCCGTCCAGTCGGCAACGTGCGCGTAGCGCGTGCCGAGGAACCCGAGCGCACCCGCGCCGGCCAGCAGCAGCAGGGCGAACAGCCAGCCGTCCAGACGTCTGGAGAGTTTCATCAGCCGCGCTCCTTGTCGGCGGCGAGCCGGCGCGTGGCCAGCGCGAGGCACACCGCGATCAGCAGCACGAACCACAGGATGTCCGCGGTGGAGACGAGGCCGCGCAGCAGATCCTGCTCGTGCGTGCTCATCGCCAGCCAGTTGATGGCGCCGCCGTTGACGCCGGCCACCTGCGCACCGAGGTTCACCGTCCACAGGCCCAGGCCGACCAGCAGGCCGAGCACGGCGGCGATCGCCGGATGCGCGGTGAAGGCGGAGGCCGCCACGGTCAGCGCGGCCAGCGCGGCCAGCATCAGGGCGACGCCCAGCGTGGCGGCGGCCAGCTTGCCCCAGTCCGGCGTGGTGGCGTGCGCCAGCGAGAGCGGCATCGCCAGCACCAGCGCCAGCCACAGCAGCAGCCACAGCAGCAGGGCGAGGTACTTGCCGAGCACGATGCGCGAGGCGGGCACGCCGGCGGCGAACAGCAGCGGCAGCGTGCCGTGGCGGCGCTCGCCGGCCAGCGTGGACATGGCGAGCAGCGGCACCACCAGGAAGGCCAGTTGCGCCATCTGGCCCAGCAGCGGCACGGCCACCAGATCCACGTAGCCGGGGCCGTCCGGCTGCGCGGCGAGCTTGATCTCGCTGGCGAGGAAATCGCCCAGCAGGCGGGTGAAGCACCAGCCCAGCCAGGCCAGGCTCAGCGCCAGCAGCACCCAGGCCAGCGGCTGCACGCGCAGGCGGCGCACTTCGAGGCGGAACATCGCGCGGAGCGTCATGCGGCGCGCGCCGCCGGATTGGCGCCCTGCATGGCGATCTCGAAGAAGCGGCGCTCCAGCGCGGCGTGGTCGTCAGCACGCACCGGGCCGTCGTGATGCAGGCGGCCCTCGTGCAGGATCGCCACGCGGTCGCATACCGCGGTGACTTCGACCAGCACGTGGGTGGACAGGATCACGGCGGTGCCCGCGGCGGCCTGTTCGCGGATCAGCTTGCGCAGCGAGCCCACTTGCACCGGGTCGAGCGCGTTGGCCGGCTCGTCCAGCACCAGCAGCGCGGGACGGTGCAGCAGCGCGCAGGCCAGGCCCAGGCGCTGGCGCTGGCCCTGCGAGAGCGTGCCCGCCAGCCGGCGCGCCAGCGGTTGCAGTTCCAGCCGCTCGACGACGGCTTCGTGCGCCGCGCGCAGTTCGGCAGCGCGCAGGCCGCGCAGGCGGCCGTGGGCGTCCAGGTGCTCGGCCACGGTGAGTTCGGGCCACACCGGTGCGCGTTCGGGCAGCCAGCCGACCAGGCGCCGCGCCAGTTCCGGGCGCTCCAGGAAATCCTCGCCGTCCAGGCGGATCGCGCCGCTGTCCGGGCGCAATGCGCCGGCGATCATCGCCAGCGTGGTGGACTTGCCCGCGCCGTTGACGCCGAGCAGGCCCAGCACCTGGCCGGGCGCCAGCTCCAGGTTCAGATCCTGCACGGCGGCGCGGCCGGCGCGGCGGCGGGCGACGTGGTCGAGTTGCAGCAGGGCGGGTGCGGCGGAGTTGACGGAGGTCATTGCGCGATTGTCGATGCGGCCCCATCTTCAGCACAACCTGCCGCGGTCAAGTATCGGCCTTAACGAAAGTGCAAACCGCGGCCACGTAACATGCTGGCGGGTATGGCAAACCCCGCCTAGACTGCCCCCACATCCACCCGAGTCCCCTCCGATGTCCGATACCGTGCTGAACTTCCTGTCCAGCGGCCTTGCCCATGCCGGCTGGGTCGGCATGCTGGTCTACCTGCTGGTGGTCACCCAGCTCACCATCTTCACGGTGACGCTGTACCTGCACCGCAGCCAGACCCATCGCGGCGTGGATTTCCACCCGGTGCTGGCGCACTTCTTCCGCTTCTGGGGCTGGCTCAGCACCGGCATGGTCACCCGCGAGTGGGTGGCGGTGCACCGCAAGCACCACGCCAAGGTGGAGACCGAGGAAGACCCGCACAGCCCGGTGATCTTCGGCATCAAGAAGGTGTTCTGGGACGGCGTGTCGCTGTACCGCGACGCCTGCGCCTCGAAGGAAGACATGCAGCAGTACGGCCGCGGCACGCCGGACGACTGGGTGGAGCACAAGGTCTACGGCGCGCACCCGTATTGGGGGCCGGCGCTGATGCTGATCATCGACCTCGCGCTGTTCGGCGTGATCGGCGCGGCGATCTGGGCGGTGCAGATGGTGTGGATCCCGTTCTGGGCCGCCGGCTTCGTCAACGGCGTCGGCCACTGGGCCGGCTACCGCAATTTCGAGAGCGCCGACACCTCGCGCAACCTGATCCCCTGGGGCTTCTGGATCGGCGGCGAGGAGCTGCACAACAACCACCACGCCTTCCCCAGCTCGGCCAAGTTCGCGCTGCGCAAGTGGGAGTTCGACATCGGCTGGGCCGCGATCTGCGCCTTCCGCGCCATGGGGCTGGCCAAGGTGCTGCGCGTGGCGCCCACGCTGGACGTGCGCCCCAACGTGCCGCTGCCCGATGCCGAGACGCTGAAGGCCCTGCTCACCCATCGCTTCCTGGCGATGACCGACTACTACCGCAACGTGATCGTGCCCACGCTGCGCGAGGAAGCCGCGCAGGCCGGCGAGAACATCAAGGCCGTGCCGCGCCGCCTGCGCCGCGCGCTGGCCGACGGCGGCCGCTGGCTGGACAGCGACGCCAGCGGCAAGCTGCAGGCCGTGCTGGCCAGGCGCCCGACCCTGAGCACCGTGTGCGACTTCCGCAGCCGCCTCGCCGCCCTGATGGAGCAGCGTGGCGCCGAACAGGCGCTCAAGGGCCTGCAGCAGTGGATCGTCGAGGCCGAGCAGAGCGGCATCCGCGCGCTGCAGGACTTTGCCGCGCGGCTCAAGGGCTACGCGGTCGCCGCCTGATTCGCCGTCGCGCTGCGCCAACGAAAAGCCCGCCATCCGGCGGGCTTTTCGTTGGTATCGAGCCGGCACGGGTTCAGAGCTTGTCCGGCCCCTTGCGCAGCCAGCGGTCGAGCAGGGCCTTCTCGTAGCGCAGGCTGTCGGTGTTGCCGGGGTAACCGCTGTCGGAGAGGAAGGCCGGGTCGCGCAGCTTGCGCGCGCCTTCGCGGATCACTTTGCCGTCGGCGTCGAACAGCTGGAAGCGCAGGTCGATGCGCGGCGGGTAGATGTCCTTGATGATGCGCACGTCGCGCATCGGGTAGGGGCGCCACGGCTCGAAGTTGCCGGCGCGGTCGATGTCGGTGACCACGATGGCCAGGCGCTCGCCGGGCGGCAATATCTTGCCGGCGCGCTTCTCCATGTAGGCCTTCAGGACTTTCAGGTAGTCGTCGTCGCCGACCCGCGGCGACAACGGACGGATCTTCTGCGCCTCGGTGAACTTTTCGGGATGATCGTAGGTGACGGTGACGTTGGTGGGCGTCGGCGTTGCGCTTGTGGCCATCGCGGACGTCCCGAGCAAGGCCAGGGCGGCGAGCAGCACGTGCTGGATGATGCGGCGGTTCATGGCAGTTTCCTCCGGCGAGGGCGATGTCGCCCGGATGTCCACGATAACGCGGCAGCGGCTTCGCGGTGCACGCGGTTTCCCCCGGCGGGCGTCGCATGGCAAGCTCGGTTCATCGTGTATCGGCAAGGATGGACGGGATGGCGCGGCGGGTGGTGGTGCTTGGCGCGACCGGCGTGTTCGGTTCGCGCATCGCGGCGCGGCTGGCGCACGACGAACGCTTCGAGCTGCTGCTGGCGGGGCGCCGCGAGGCGCCGCTGGCGGCCCTGCGCGCGGCCATCGGCGATGCGCGCGTGCGCATCCATGCGCTGGATACGGCGGGCGCGGATTTTCCGGCGGCGCTGGCCGCGCTGGAACCGCAACTGGTGATCCATGCCGCCGGCCCGTTCCAGGGCCAGGACTACCGCGTCGCCGAAACGTGCATGGAGATCGGCAGCGACTACGTCGACCTCGCCGACGGCCGCGATTTCGTCGGCGGCTTTTCGCGGCTCGACGAACGCGCGCGTGCCGCGGGCCGGCTGCTGGTCAGCGGCGCGTCCAGCGTGCCGGCGCTGAGCTCGGCGGCGGTCGATGCGCTGTTGCCGGGGTTCGGTTCGCTGGATTCCATCGAGCACGCGATCAACCCCGGCAACCGCACGCCGCGCGGCGACGCCACGGTGGCGTCCATCCTCGGCTATTGCGGGCGCCCGATCCGCCTCTGGCGCAACGGTCGCTGGGAGTCGGCCCGTGGCTGGATGGACAGCCGGCGGCAATGGTTCCCGTTCGGCCGTCGCCGCGTGGGCGTCTGCGACGTGCCGGATCTGGAACTGTTCCCCGCGCGTTATCCGCAGGCGCGCTCGGTGGTGTTCCGCGCGGGCCTCGAACTGCCGCTGCTGCAATGGGCCACCTGGGGCATGGGCGTGCTGGTGCGGCTGGGCCTGATCCGCGACCTCGCGCGCCACGCGCCCGCGCTGCGGCGCATGAGCGAGTGGTTCGTGCGCTTCGGCTCGGACGTGGGCGGCATGGCGGTGGAATTGCGCGGCACCGACAGGCAGGGCCGGTCCCTGCATCTGTGCTGGTGGCTGGATGCCGACGCGGGCGACGGCCCGCAGGTGCCGGTGACTCCGGCGATCGTGCTCGCGCGCCGGTGGGCGGACGGCCTGGTGGACGCCAAGGGCGCCATGCCGTGCATGGGCCTGCTCACGCTGGAACAGATCGTCGAAGGCTTCGACGGCTTCGCGTTGCGCACCGGCGTGGAGACGATGCCGCTTTAGTCGATGAAGCGCCATGCCTGTTCCGGCTCGGGCAGGCGGCATTGCGCGCGGCGGCCGAACAGGCGGTAGCGGTGGCGGGCGATCCAGCGGTAGGCGGGGTCGCGCAGGCGGCGCGGGATCGCGCGCAGCATCGCGCTGGCCGCGCGCCACGGCCCGCCCAACTGACCCAGCACGTGGGCGATGGCGTCCGTGTCGCCGTAGCCCTGTCCTTGCTCGACCAGCAGGAACGACACCGGGTCGTCCGGCGATAACCCATGCGCGATCAGCAGGGCGCGGCCGTGTTGCCCCTGCATGGCTGCCAGCCGGAAGCGGCCGGCGCGGTCGTGGCGCAGGATGAAATCCACCCAGCGGCTGCACAGCACGCATACGCCGTCGAACACGATGACGGGATGGTCGTCCTCAGGCGACACGGTCGATCTCCAGCCAGCCGCGATAGGCGACGAGCCGGCCGAGCAGCGGCAGGCGCACGTCGATGTCGAAGGCGTAGCGCCCGTCGCGCACGCCGCTGCGCGACAGCACCCTGCCGCAGAGGGCGCGCGGCAGCGGCAGGCCGAGCAGGCGCACGCCTCGCAGTTGCCAATCGATGGCGTCGCCGTCGCGGCGCAGGGCGAAGCGCAGGGTCGCGGGGCCGAGGCGTTCGCGCAGCAGGCCATCGTTGCCCGCGCGCAGCGTGGAGCACATGCGGCCGCGGAGGAACTGGCGGCTCCAGCATTCGTGGGTGGGGTGGCGTTCGATGGTGACCGTGATGGGTTGCGCGGGGCCGGGTTCGGGCAGGGAGAGCAGGCGGCGCAGCAGGCGGGCGGGGAGGTGGGTTGCGCCGGCGACGTCGGCTTGGCCGGTGGCGTGGATCGCGTGGCCTTCGGCGTGCATGTGTTGCACGGCGGGGGCGAGTTGCGACCAGTCGGCTGGGGCAAGCAACGTGCGGAACAGGGCGGTGCTCGATGGCATGGGAGCCATCTTCGTTGGGGTGGTTGGATGGGGCAAGAAAAAACCCGCCTTGCGGCGGGTTTTCGAGTACCTCACTGGATCCCGGCTTTCGCCGGGATGACGCAACGGCAGAGGCGTTCGCGCGGTGCGCGAACGCGCCGTTGCGTCACTTGATCTTGCCTTCCTTGTAGATCACGTGCTTGCGCACGACCGGATCGTACTTCTTGAACTCGAACTTTTCCGGCGTGTTCTTCTTGTTCTTCTGCGTGGTGTAGAAGTGGCCGGTACCGGCCGAAGAAATCAGGCGGATCTTGTCGTTTGCACCCTTAGCCATGACTGTTCTCCTTAGACCTTCTCACCGCGGGCACGCAGCTCGGCGATCACGGCCTCGATGCCCTTCTTGTCGATGGTGCGCAGCGCGTGGTTGGAAACGCGCAGCTTGACCCAGCGGTTCTCGCTGGCGACCCAGAAGCGACGCTCGTGCAGGTTCGGCAGCCAGCGACGGCGGGTCTTGTTGTTCGCGTGCGAGACGTTGTTGCCGGTCTGCACACCCTTCTTGGTGACTTGGCAAATGCGGGCCATGATGAGCTCCGTAATGTTCTGTTGACCGCCCGTTGGCCAGGGCGACATCGGCCCAGCGGCGCCAGGCGCCACGCGATGCTGGAGGGTGTTGCGCTTGCTTCGCCGTGAGGCCCGCATCGCGTGGCGGACTCCCCGAACGGGTCGGGTCGGCGGTGATGAGCCGCGCATTATCCAGCAAAAACAGGCCCGTGCGCAATCCGCCGGGCCGGCCGCGGGTGCATGCGGCCGGCAGGTATGAAACAATCGGCCTCTTTTGACGCCAGACAGACCGAGGATTCCCATGGCAGAAGTCGCCACCAACGGCCAGGCCAGCGCGCAGGGCAACCCGCCGCAGCTGGTGCTGCAGAAGATCTACGTGAAGGACGTGTCCTTCGAGGTGCCGGGCGCGCCGCAGATCTTCCAGGAGTTCAACGGCGAGCCCGAGCAGGCCACGCCGCAGGTGCAGCTGAACCTCGGCCACAAGGCCATGGATCTGGGCAACGACCTGTACGAAGTGGTGCTCAGCGTCACGCTCACCTGCACGCTGGGCGAGCGCACCGCCTACCTGGCCGAGGTGGAGCAGGCCGGCCTGTTCGGCATCGCCGGCTTCGGCGCCGACGAGCTGGCCGGCGTGATCGGCAGCTACTGCCCCAACCTACTGTTCCCGTACGCGCGCCAGGTGATCTCCTCGATGGTGCTGGAAGGCGGCTTCCCGCCGTTCCTGCTGCAGCCGATCAACTTCGACGCGCTGTACGCCGAGCAGATGCGCCGCATGGCCACCGGCGGCGACGCACCGGCCCAGCTCAACAGCTGAGCCCGCGCATGACGCAACATCCCACCCTGGCGGTACTCGGTGCCGGTTCCTGGGGCACCGCGCTGGCCGCGCTGACGGCGCGCAACGGCGTGCCCACGCGGCTGTGGGGCCGCGATCCGGACGCGCTGGCGGCGATGGCCGCCGCGCGTTGCAACCAGCGCTACCTGCCGGGCATCGAGCTGCCGGCGGCGCTGGGCTACGAGCCCGATCTGGCCACCGCCGTGCAGGGCGCCGACGTGGTGCTGCTGGTGGTGCCCAGCCACGCCTTCGCCGCGATGCTGGACGACGTGGCGCCGCTGCTGGCGCCCGGCGCCACGCTGGCTTGGGCCACCAAGGGCTTCGAGCCGGGCACCGGGCGCCTGCTGCACGAGCTGGTGGCGCAGCGCCTGCCGGGTCATCCGGCGGCGGTGATCACCGGCCCCTCGTTCGCCAAGGAAGTGGCGGCCGGCCTGCCCAGCGCGGTCACCGTGCATTCGGAAGACGCCGCCTGCGCGCAGCGCGTCGCCAATCTGCTGCACGCGCCCAACCTGCGTGCCTACACCGGCGGCGACATGCTGGGCGCGGAACTCGGCGGCGCGATGAAGAACGTGCTGGCCGTGGCCACCGGCATCGCCGACGGCATGGCGCTGGGCCTCAATGCCCGCGCCGGCCTGATCACGCGCGGCATGAACGAGATGCTGCGCCTGGGCGTGGCGCTGGGTGCGCGGCCGGAGACGCTGATCGGCCTGTCCGGCCTCGGCGACCTGGTACTCACCTGCACCGGTGACCTCTCGCGCAACCGCCGGCTGGGCCTGGCGCTGGGCAAGGGCATCGCCATCGACGAGGCGGTGCGCCAGATCGGCCAGGTGGTGGAGAGCGTGCTCGCCGCCGACGAGGTGGCGCGGCTGGCCGACCAGCACGCGCTGGACCTGCCGATCAGCGCCAGCGTGCGCGCGGTGCTGCACGGCGAAGTCACGCCTGCCGAAGGCCTGAAGATGCTGATGGCGCGCGAGCAGAAGCCCGAATACCCGCACGGCCTGTTCGGCAACGCCTGAATCTTCACCCGCAGGTGCGCAACCTCGTGTGCGGTCGCTTGTGCCCGTCATTCCGGCGCAGTCCGGAATCCAGTGGCGAGCACGCTCGTTCAAGCCATGCCGCTCCGGATGACTCGCTGCACTCGTCCCTTTGAGGCCACCCTGCGGGCGTTCTACGCGCTTCGCGCTTGTCCGGCCCGCGCCGGAATGACGGGCAAGTCCGTATCTGCCCGACGCGCCGAGTCATCGCGCGCGGGATGACTCCAGCGCACGATCTGCCTGCTAAGCTCGGCGTTTTGGTCGTCGCCACGGGGCGCATGCGCATGCAGCAACCGGACGGGAAACCACGCGCCGCGCCGGCAGGCAGCCTGCCGCCGACCTGGCGGCACCTGCTGGAGACGCCCAGGGCGTCGGCCGGCGGCGAACCCGTCGTGCTCGGCTTCTTCCTCGAGGTGATGCCGGACGAAGGCGCCGCCGCGGCGCATCTCGACGTGGCGCCGGTGCTGCTGGCGGTGGCCGAGCACGGCCGTTACGCGCGCCCCACACCCCTGGACGGCCATCTGCTGGTGCAGGCGCCGCTGCCGCCGCACGAGCAGCGCCTCGCCGCCGCCGTGCTCGGCCTGCCGCAGAGCCAGCGCAAGGGCCGCAACTACGCGCGGCTGGGCGGCCACGTCGGCGACGGCCTGCTGGTCGAGCTGCTGGATACCGCGCCCTGTTTCCTGGGCGGCCTGGCCGGGTTGCGGCTGTCGCGCGGCCGCGCGCATCCGCTCAACTGGCACTGGCAACTGGAGCCGGACGGCAGCCAGCGCCTGTTGCCGCAACTGCCGCACAGCCAGCGCCTGCTGCGCATCGACGGCCTGTGGTACCTCGACGCCGAGCACGCCACGCTGGGCCACCTGGAAGCCGCGCCCGAGGAAACCGCGTGGCTGGATCTGCCACCGCTCAAGCACGACTACGGCCACAGCCTCGCCGCCGCCTTGCCGGGCAGCCGGCTGGCCGCACGCATCCCGCCGCCGCAGGTGTTCGCCGAGCTGCATCGCGCCGAGCTGGCGCCCAAGCCGGTGCTGACCCTGCATGCGCTGACCCGCCACGCGCGCCTCGCCGCCGGCACGCCGCCGCTGGCGTGGGCGCGGCTCTCCTTCGACTACGCCGGCGAGCGTTTGCCGGGCCGCGGCGGCGAGCCGCTGGTGCGCCGTGTGCGCAACGGCCAGCTGGTGGAGATCGTGCGCCGCCGCGCGGAGGAGCTCGCCACCATGGAGCACCTCGAACGCGCCGGCCTCACCCCCGCCGTGGACACCGAGGGATTGCCCTGGGACATGGCCGACACCTTGCCCGACGACGCCTGGCTGTTCCCCGGCACCGGCCACGCCGGCGCGCTGGAAGTGAACACGCCCGCGCGCTGGCTGGCGCTGCGCCCCAAGCTGGAAGCCGACGGCTTCGTGCTGGAGTACGCGCCCAGCTTCCCGTTCGAGGTGCTGGAAGGCCCGGTGCGCTGGTACGGCCAGGCGGCGGAGGACGCCGACGACCACGCCTTCGACCTGGAAATCGGCATCGAGCTGGAAGGCAAGCGCCACAACCTGCTGCCCGCGGTGGCGCAGGCGCTGGCCGACCACCAGCTCAACCTCAGCCCCGCGCCGAACGAGCCGGAAGACGCCGTGTGGTACGCGCCGGTGGACGAGCGCCGCCGCGTGCCGGTGCGGCTCAAGGAACTGCGCGGCCTGCTGGCGCCGCTGGCCGAATACCTGGAGAAGCCGCGCAACAAGTTGCACCTGCCGCGCGTGCAGGCGGGACGGCTGGACGAACTGGCGCAGGCGCTGCCCAGCGACGGCGAACTGGAAGCGCCTGAGACGCTGCGCGGCTTCACCACGCGCCTGCGCGATGCCGCCGAGCGCGCCAGCGACGCCTTGCCCGCCGGCCTCACCGTGGAACTGCGCCCCTACCAGCGCGAAGGCCTGCGCTGGTTGAACGCGCTGGCCGAAGCCGGCGTGGGCGGCGTGCTCGCCGACGACATGGGCCTGGGCAAGACCCTGCAGCTCATCACCCACCTGCTGGCGCTGAAGGAACACGGCGCGCTCAACCAGCCTGCGCTGGTGGTGGTGCCCACCAGCCTGATCCCGAACTGGCAGGCCGAGATCGCGCGCTTCGCGCCCGCGCTCAAGGTACTCACCCTGCACGGCCCGCAGCGCGCCGACGCGTTCGCCCAGCTCGGCGCGCAGGACATCGTGCTCACCAGCTACGCGCTGCTGCCGCGCGACGTGGTGCCGTTGCGCAAGCAAGCGTTCGCACTCACCGTGCTGGACGAGGCGCAGCAGGTGAAGAACCCGCGCACGCAGGCGCGCCGCGCCCTGCTCAGCCTGCGCACGCGCCGCCACGTCTGCCTCACCGGCACGCCGCTGGAAAACCACCTGGGCGAACTGTGGTCGCAGGTGGATCTTGCCGTGCCCGGCCTGCTCGGCGACGAGAACGCGTTCCGTCGCTACTACCGCGTGCCGATCGAGAAGCAGCGCGACGAGGAATGCCAGCAGCGCCTCAACCGCCGCCTCGCGCCCTTCATCCTCCGCCGCACCAAGGCGCAGGTGGCATCGGAGCTTCCGCCCAAGACCGAGATCACCCGCCGCGTGGTGCTGGAAGGCCGCCAGCGCGAACTCTACGAAGGCCTGCGCCTGTCGCTGGCCGAGGAACTGCGCGAGGTGATCGCCCAGCGCGGCATCCAGCACTCCGGCATCGTGGTGCTGGACGCGCTGCTCAAGCTGCGCCAGGTCTGCTGCGATCCGCGGCTGGTGAAGCTGGAGGCCGCGCGCGGCGTGCAGGGCTCGGCCAAGTTCGAGCTGCTGATGGACATGCTGCCGCCGCTGCTGGACGAAGGCCGCAAGGTGCTGCTGTTCTCGCAGTTCACCGGCATGCTCAAGCTGATCGCGCATGAGCTGGATCGACGCCGAATCCCCTACGTCACCCTCACTGGCGAGACGCGCGACCGCGCCACGCCGGTGCAGCAGTTCCAGCAGGGCGAGGTGCCGCTGTTCCTGCTCTCGCTGAAAGCCGGCGGCGTGGGCCTCAACCTCACCGCCGCCGACACCGTGATCCACTACGACCCGTGGTGGAACCCCGCCGCCGAGGCGCAGGCCAGCGACCGCGCGCACCGCATCGGCCAGGACAAGCCGGTGTTCGTGTTCCGCCTGATCACCGCCGGCACGGTGGAAGAGCGCATCGAGGAACTGAAGGCGCGCAAGGCCGAACTCGCCGAAGCCGTGCTCGAAGGCGGTGGCAGCCGCGAGAAGCTCAGCTTCGACCAGGACGACCTGGACGCGTTGCTGGCGCCGGGTTAGCGCCCACGGATCACACTCGCGAAACATGGACAGCCTGGGGCCGCATTGCGGCCCTTTTGCTTGCGGCGGCGGAAGCGTGGCTGCCTTGACGCATGAAAATCATACGACGTACGATTATGGTTGTCGTCCGGTTATGGCGCCACGATGAAAAACGCGAGGCAGACTTCCGATCCCGCAGTCGGCAGGCCGCGAAAGCGGCAGCGCACGGCTTCGCATCTCGCCGAAGTCGCCTTCGGGCTGTTCGAGGAGCACGGCTACGAGGCGGTCACGATGGAGCAGGTCGCGGCCGCGGCGGATGTGGCGAAAGCCACGCTGTACAGCCATTTCCCGATGAAGGAGGCGCTGGTCGCGCACCGGCTCAAGGACGAGATCGTCGAGGGCATGGCCGCGCTCGCCGGGCGGCTGGCGGCGCACCGCAGCTTCGTGTCGCGCATGCGCTTCCTGCTGCGCGAGTCCGCCGCCTGGCACGTGGCGAAGCGCGCCTACCTGCCGCATTACCTGCGCTATCTGCACAGCATCGCCGACTCCGCCGCGGGCAAGGCAATCCAGGACGCCGGCAGCACGGCGACGTTGAACGCCCTGGCCACGATGTTCCATGCCGCCCAGCAAAGCGGCGAGGTGGCCAAGACCCTTCCCGCCGAAAAGCTGGCCTGGTCGCTGCAGTACCTGCTGTACGGCGCGGTCACGCACTGGCTGTTCCATCCCGAAACCGACCTGACGAAGGCATTCCTGCAGGCGTTCGGGCTGCTGATGGATGGCGCTGCGGCGGATGGGCCGGCTTCCACCCGCAAGGCAGGCAAGGGGAGAAACCGATGACGTCGCAACAGGACGCGATCCGGCCATGGCCCCTCGGCCTGCCGCTGCTGCGGGACATTCGCCGCGACCCGCTCGGCTTCGCCGCGCGCCTGCATGCGCGGCACGGGGACGCGGTGAGGCTGAAGGTGCTGTCCACCGATGTCCATTACCTGTTCCGGCCGGAAGCGGCGCGGCAGGTGCTGGTGAACCACCAGGACGATTTCGCGAAGGATCAGCGCACGCTGGACGTCATGCAGTCGGTGCATGGCGCGAACGTGATCACGACGGAAGGCGCCATATGGGAGCGCCAGCGCCGGATGCTTGCGCCTGCCTTCGCGCCGAAACGCATCGCGGCCTGCGCGGCATCGATGGCCGCGGCGGCGGACGAGTGCGCCAGCCGCGACCTGCCGGCCGAAGCTGGCGCCAGCGCCGTCGTCGACGTGGATGGGCTGACCACCCGCATCACCATGGACGTGATCCTGCGGGCGCTGTTTTCCTACCGGTACAAGCCGGAAGAAGCCGCCGCCGTGTCCACGGCCGTCCGCGCGTTGTCGCGGCAGTTGATGCGGGAGTTCTTCTGGCCGCTGCGGCCGGTGGCGTGGCTGCCGTATCCGGGCCGCGCGGAAAAGGCGCGCAACCTGGCCGTGATCCACGACCTGATCCGCGCGCGGATCGAAGCGCGCAGGCGCGACGTGGCCGATGGCGCGGACGCGGGAGAGGACATCCTGGGGCTGATGCTGGCGGCGCGCGACGAGCAGGCCGGGACATCGCAGGCGGCGCTGGGCGACGCGGAAATCCTCGACAACTGCGTCGGCCTGTTCGGCGCCGGGCACGACACCTCGGCAACGGCGCTGACCTGGTGGATCGGGCTGATGGCCGCACACCCGGACATCGCCGCGCAGGTGCGCGACGAAGTGCGCGAGCTGCCGGAAGACCATGTCGCGGCGGCGAAGGATATCGCGGAAGCGCGCCTGCTCAACGCCACGATCAAGGAAACCATGCGCCTGTACCCGCCCTCGGCGGCGACGTTCACGCGGCGTGCGTTGCGCGACGTGGAACTGGACGGCCGGATGATCGCCAAGGGCGCGCTGGTCATCATCCCCATCTGGAACCTGCATCACGACGAGCGCTGGTTTCCGGAGCCCGAAGCGTTCCGTCCGGGACGCTTCCTGCCGGGCGCGCCGGCTCTGCCGCGCAGCGCCTTCATGCCGTTCGGCACCGGCCCGCATTTCTGCCTCGGGCAGCAGTTCGCCACGGTGGAGATGGCCTTGATCGCGGCGCGGCTGATCCGCCGCCACGACTTCTCGCTCGACCGCGGCAGTACCTTGCCTGCCCCCGTGGTGGATCTGGTGCTGAAGCCGCGAGAGCGCTTGCGGGTGCGCTTCACCCGCCTCGCCTAGTCCGTTCCGGGCGACGTCTTGCGCTGTGGCATCAGGTGTCGCGCCCGCGCCTGTCGATGGCGGGCGGCCCCGCGTTCAGGTCGTCCGCGAAGCGGCGCATCAGGCGCACCAGTGCGTCGATGTCACGCGCATCCCAGTTCCTGAAGATGGCGCGGCCCATCCGCGCCCGTGCCTTGTCGATCATGCCGGTCATCGCCTTGCCCTTCGGCGCGATCGCGACCATGCGCACGCGGCGGTCGGCGGGGTTCTGCTGGCGCCGCACCAGTTCCAGTTCCTCCAGCCGCGCAACCTGGCGGCTGACCGTGGTGTGGTCGCGGCCCACGCGGTCGGCCAGTTCCACGACGCCCATGGGGCCGAACTTGCCGATGACGACCAGCAGCGGAAACAGCGCGCGGTCGAGCGGGATGCCGGCTGCGCGGATCAGCACTTCGTCGCGCTGGGGCCGGTTCATCGCCGCGACGATGTCCAGCACTGCGCCGTGCAGATCATGCAAGCGCGCATCGATATGTGTATTTTGCAGATTTCTTGACGGCATCGTCAGTCCCGGATAATGTGTGCATTATGCACATGATTGAACGGGAGAAAAACCGATGAAAGCCGCCATCGTCTGCGGCGCCGGGCAGGCGCCGGTCTACGGGGATTTCGAGGAGCCGGTGGCTGCCGCCGGCGAGCACCGCATCGCGGTTGCCGCGTCCGCGGTCAGCCGTGTGGTGAAGGGCCGCGCCGCGGGCACGCATTACAGCTCGTCGGGCCGCTTCCCGTTCGTGGTCGGCATCGACGGCACGGGGCGGCTGGACGACGGCCGCCGCGTGTACTTCGTCATGCCGCGCGCGCCGCACGGCAGCATGGCGGAACGCACGGTGGTGCCGGCGCGGAACTGCATCGTGCTGCCCGACACGCTCGACGACGTCCGCGCCGCCGCGCTCGCCAATCCCGGCATGTCGTCGTGGGTGGCGCTGGTGGAACGCGCCCGGCTCAAGGCGGGGGAAACCGTGCTGGTCAACGGCGCCACCGGTACCTCGGGCCGCCTCGCGGTGCGGATCGCCAGGCACCTGGGCGCGGGCAGGGTCATCGCGACCGGCCGCCGCGCCGAGGTGCTGGAAACGCTGGGCGCGGATGCGACGATCCAGCTGACCGCGGATCAGGATGCGCTGGAGCGGCGCTTCAGGGAGCGGTTCGCCGAAGGCGTGGACGTCGTGCTCGATTACCTGTGGGGCGACAGCGCCGCCTGCCTGCTGCGCGCCGGCGCCAAGGCCGGCGTGGAGGCGGTGCCGATCCGCTTCGTGCAGATCGGCGCGCTGAGCGGCACGGAGATCGCCTTGCCCGCGGCGGTGCTGCGCTCGTCGGCGATCGAGCTGATGGGCAGCGGCATCGGCAGCGTGCCTTTCGGTCGCATGGTGGAGTGCATCGGCGAGTTGCTGCGGGCGGCCGTGCCAGCGGGCTTCGAGGTCGAGGTCACCCCGACCCCGCTGGCGGAATTCGAGCGCGCCTGGGCCAGCGACGACAGCACGCGGCGCACCGTGTTCACCGTCTAGGCCAGCAAGGGAGTCCTCCGGCTCTGCCGGGGAGGCCGTGGAAGTCTGACGTATGCGAGAGCCCACGATGCGCATCGCGCCGGCGATCCCGATTCATCTGCCTTGAGCGGCTCGCACAACTGAAGTCCCCGGCTTTGCCAGGGGATACTTACATTAACCAAGGGCGGTGCGACTGTTGGCTCACGCTCTTCATCCTCCGCCGCACCAAGGTGCAGGTAGCCGCCGAGCTGCCGCCGCTGTTCGACGAAGGCCGCAAGGTGCTGCTGTTCTCGCAGTTCGCCGGCATGCTCAAGCTGATCGCGCACGAGCTGGAGCGCAGGCGCATCCCCTATGTCATTCTCACCGGCGAAACGCGCGACCGCGCCACGCCGGTGCGGCAGTTCCAGCAGGGCGAGGTGCCGCTGTTCCTGCTCTCGCTCAAGGCCGGCGGCGTGGGCCTCAACCTCACCGCTGCCGACACCGTGATCCACTACGACCCGTGGTGGAACCCCGCCGCCGAGGCGCAGGCCAGCGACCGCGCGTGCCGCGTCGGCCAACACGACCGGGGCGCGCTGCTGGCGCCTGATTGAGTTCAATCAAAACGATTGGTGCAGGATGCTGGAGTCAGGGTGGACAGCCAGCATTAATTAATAATTGAACTTGATGAAGCATTTGCCTTGTGGTATGACTGCCAGGCGATCAGCTTGATCGCATACATGGAGCAATACGCATGAAGCCCACTTACGTTCTTTTTGCAACACTTGCTACTCTGTCCGCATTGGCAATAAGCGCTGTTGTAACTGCTGCGCCAACGAATGAAATAGATACTGTCTTTTATTCAAATGCGAGTAAAACCACTGTAGTTGGTGAATCTGTGCTTTTCTGTACAGGAAGGCACAGTAGCTGGGGCACCTCAACTCCATACAGGGACGTCAGTACCATGCCTTGTTCGGGGGGTGGCCCGTGCAGCCCAGTTGGTTGCGAGAGTATGTCGGCCTCGCCTAGCCCTAGTGCAAGAGACCGGTAAGTACGGTTCGAAGTAGGCCTCACGAGGCCAAAGAGGCGCAGGCGTATTAGCCTGCGCCTTTCTGCGTCATACGAATGGTATGGCGTATATCTTTCTTTCAGAAAGATACTGTGGCGGTAATCTTTATTTACTATTAATGATTTTCACCGATAAAAAATAAATGGTTACTTCTTGCTTATGGAGCGCATACGATGATTCGCATGGAGGCGGTAAGTCGACGCTACCGTGTTGGTGGGCAAACCATCGCGGCGCTGGATGGCGTGAGCTTTGAAGTTCCAGCAGGTCAGTTCGCTGCCATCGTGGGGCCGTCCGGTTCGGGCAAGTCCACCCTGCTCAACATGCTGGGTTGTCTCGACCGCCCCGATCACGGGCACTACCTGCTCGACGGTGTCGACGTTTCCACCTTCGACGACGAACGCGCCAGCGATTTCCGCAACCGGCGCATCGGCTTCGTGTTCCAGGCCTTCCACCTGCTGCCCCGGCTGAGCGTGCTGGAAAACACGCTGCTGCCGCGCCGTTTCCTGCGCGGATCGGACGAAGGGCTGGAGGAACGCGCGCGCATGCTGCTCGCCCGCATGGGGCTGGAACGTCACCTGGCGCATCGGCCCGGCCAGCTTTCCGGAGGCCAGATGCAGCGCGTGGCGATCGCCCGCGCCATGCTGATGAAGCCCGCGCTGCTGCTGGCCGACGAGCCCACCGGCAACCTGGATTCGAAAAGCGCCGCCGACGTGCTGGCCCTGCTTGCGGAGGTGCATGCCGAGGGCCAGACCGTCGTGATGGTCACCCACGACGCCGATGTCGCCGCGCGTGCGCAGCGGCAGATCGGCTTGCGCGACGGAAGGATCGAGCATGATTCGGCGGCCTGAGGCATGGGCGCTGCTGCTCGCCCTGGTGCCGGCGGCGGCCGGTGCCGTGGTGTTCAGCGGGGAAGTGCAGGTGGACGGCACGCAGGGTATCTACACGCCGCCGTCGCTCAGCTCGCCAGTGGTACTGCGCTATTACGTGGCCGAGGGCACGCGGGTGCGCAAAGGCGACGAACTGCTGCGCATCGATGCCGGGCAGGCCGAGAGCCAGCTGCGCACGCTGCAGGCACAGATCGAGCAGAGCGGGGCGAAGAGCGCCAAGGAAATCGCCGAACTCGAGCTCAAGCAGGTCGATGCGGAACTGGCGCTGGCCGATGCGCAGGCCGAGCGCGACACGGCGGCGGTGGACGCCGCCATTCCCAAGGCCTTGATCTCCGCGCTCAACTACGACCGCTACCAGGGCGAGATGCGGCGCACCGAACAGGCGCTGGCGCTGAAGAGGACCGAGGCGGAGCAGGCCGCCGCCGCAGTGGTGCGGCGGCGTGAGGACGGCGCGCTGGAACTGCGCAAGCAGCAGCTGTCCCTCGGTTTCTACCAGGATCAGGTGGCGCGGGCCGTGGTGCGGGCCGAGCGCGACGGCACGGTGGTGCACGGCTTCGACGAACTGTTCGGCGCCGGCAACCGCTACGAGGAAGGCTCGTCCAGCTACCCGGGCACGCGAGTCGGCGAGGTGGTGGGCGCGGGCAACGGCTACAGTGTGCGTGGCTGGGTGCTGGAGCCGGACAGCGCCGGCCTGCGCATCGGCATGCCGGTGCGCCTGCACTTCGATGCCCTGCCGGGCCATGACGCGGTCGGCAGCATCCGCACCGTCGCGGCGGCGCCTTCCAGCAAGAGCGCCTGGGGCGACGGCCGTTACGTGGAAGTCGGCGTGAGCCTGCCGGCCGACCTGCACTTGCCGTTGCTGCAGGGCATGAGCGTGCGCCTGGACAGCGACATCGACGATCCCGGCGACCGCGAACCGGCGACGCCGCCGGTTCGCGGCAAGCCCTTGCAGGTGGATGGCGAGATCTATGCCCGGAGCAGCACGGCGATCTCGCCGCCCGCGGTGGACGGCCTCTGGCAGATGACGGTGACCCAGATGGCGGGCGACGGCACCCGGGTGAAGAAGGGCGCGCCGGTGGTGGTGTTCGACGCCACCCAGGTGGCGAAGAACCTGACCACCAAGCAGGGCCAGCTCGACGAAAAGCGGCGCAAGCAGGAGCAGTTGCGACTGGATCTGGCCGACCGCACACGCGAGGCCGAGCTTGCCACCGCGCAGGCCAAGGCGGAGATGGACAAGGCCGAGCGCAAGGCCAACCAGCCCAAGGAGTACATCGCGCGGGTGGACTACAGCAAGCTGGTGATTGCGCGCGTCAAGGCCGAGCGTCGCTACGCCCTGACCGAGCAGCGTGCCCGCGTGGCGGCTGCCGAACGGGCCGCCGAACAGCACATGGCCGACGCGGAGGTGGCCCAGCTCGATGCGGAGGTGGCCAAGCTGAAGGCCGCGATGGCCTCGCTCACGGTAGCCGCGCCGCGCGACGGCATCGTGCTGCACCAGAGCAGCTTCGGCGGCGGCAAGGTCGATGTCGGCTCGCAGATCTGGATGGGCCAGTCGGTGGCGCAGATACCGGATCTCTCGACCCTGGCGGTGCGTGCGGCCCTGCCCGAGCGCGACCTCGATCGCGCACGGCTCGGCGAACGGGTGCGCGTGGTGCTTTCCGGCGGCGGCGAACGCGGCCTGGATGGCCGCGTCGTCGAGATCGGCAGCACCGTGCACAGCCGCTCGCGGGTGGATGCGGTGCCGGTGATCGACCTGGTGGTGGCGCTGGACGGGAAACCGGCCGGGCTCAAGCCGGGCCAGGCGGTGCAGGTCGACATTCCCGCAACCGGGGAGGCTGGGCGATGAAGATGCGTGCTGCTTGCCTGCTCGGCCTGCTGCCCCTGCTGGGTGCCTGCCACCATGCGGACACGGGCGACCTTGCGCTGGAACGGGCGCAGCCCGGGCCGCTGCGCTTCATCGTGCACGGCGAGGGTGATTTGCGTTCGACCCATCCGACGCCGCTGCTGGTGCCGGGCACGCAATGGACTTCGCGCCAGCTGAGCTGGGTGCTTCCGGACGGCAGCCGGGTGGCGAAGGGCGAGCTGGTCGCCCGTTTCTCGGCCGAACAGAGCAAGCAGGATCTCGCCGAGGCGAGGATCGACCTGGAGCGCAACACGCTGGAGCGTGCGGGCAAGCAGGCCGAACTGGCGGACAAGCGCGGCCAGCTTGGCATCGACCTCGTCCAGGTGGAGACGCAGCACGCGATTGCCGAGCGCTACGCGAATGCACCGCTGGAGGCGATGGCGCGCAACGACATCCTCGACGCGGTGCAGGATACGCACTACCTGGAAGTGCGCCAGCACATCCTGCAGTGGCGCGAGAACCAGTCGGTCGCGCGCGGCAAGGCGGAGCTGGCCGTGCTCGACGCCCAGCGCAGCAACTACATCCTCGTCGAGACACAGAAGCAGGGCGACCTCGATGCGCTGGAACTGCGCGCGCCGCATGCCGGCGTGCTGATGCTGGAACGCAACTGGGCACAGCAGCTACCGCAGGTGGGCAGCAATCTCTACGCTGGCGACAGCTTCGCCAGCCTGCCCGACCTTGATGCACTGGAAGTGGAGTTGTTCGTACCGCAGATCGAGGCCCAGGGCATCCGCGTGGGCGACGTCGTGGAACTGCATCGCTGGGGCGTGCCGACGCAGCAAGCCACCAGCAAGGTCGACTGGGTGGCCGCGGCCGCGCAGCCGCGCAGCCGGGACAACCCGGTGAAGTATCTCGCCGTGAAGGCCAGCGTGCCGGTTGACGTGGCGCACCGTTATGGCTGGGTGCCCGGCCAGCGCTTCGACGCCAGCATCGTGCTGCTGCAGGCCGACGGTTTCAGCGTGCCAAACCTTGCGCTGAACCAGGATGGCGATGCGGCTTCGGTGCAGGTGCTGGCCGGCGGCCGCCGGCTGACCCGCAAGCTCACGCTCGGCGTGCGTGGCGCCAGCCGCACCCAGGTGCTGGCCGGCCTGCAGGCGGGCGACCAGGTGCTGCTCGGGGCGGCTGCGTCGAAGGAGGCGAAATGATCGCCGCAAGCTGGCGCGAAGCCGTCGAGGAACTGTCGCGGCGCAAGCTGCGTACCCTGCTCACCCTGCTCGGCATGATCTTCGGCGTCGGCGCGATCGTCGCCATGCAGGGCGTGGGCGAAGGCAGCCGGCGCGAGGCACTGAAGCTGGTGGAAAGCCTGGGCCTGCACAACCTGATCGTCGAGGCCAAGCCGCTCGATGGCGACGCCCTCAAGGAAACGCGCATGCGCAGCCTGGGGCTCACCGTGGCCGACGCACGCGCCGCGCTTGACCTGGTGCCTTCGGCCGAGCGCTACGCCGCCGAAAAACGGGTCAAGCACTGGGCCGAGTTCAGCGGCGAAGGGCAGGCCGATGCCGAAGTCAGCGGCGTCAGCCCGGACTATTTTCCGCTCGCCTCGCTGCATGTGGCCTCGGGGCGGGAGCTGACCGCGCATGACGATGCCACGCTGGCCGCGGTAGCCGTGCTGGGTCATCAGGCTGCTCACGAATTGTTTCCCGATGGCAACGCGCTGGGGCGCCTGCTCAAGGTCAACCAGGTCTGGCTGCGCGTGGTCGGCGTGCTGGCCGACCGCGACCTGGGCCAGGACAAGTTCGAGGGCGTGGCGCTGGACGCCGACAGTAACCGCATCTTCGTGCCGCTGGCCAGCGCGCGGGCGCGCTTCCGCTTCCAGCCGATGGAGGACGAGATCGATCGTTTCCTGCTGCAACTGAAGAACCCGGCCGGACTCTCCGCCGGCGTGCGTGTGCTGGATGCGCTGCTCGACCAGCGCCATGCCGGCGCCGCCGACTACCGGCTGGTGGTGCCGCAGCAGTTGTACCGGCAGAACCAGAAGACGCAGCGCATCTTCGGCGTGGTGATGGGCTCGATCGCCGGCGTCAGCCTGCTGGTCGGCGGCATCGGCATCATGAACATCATGCTGGCCAGCGTGCTTGAGCGGCGCCGCGAGATCGGCCTGCTGCGCGCGATCGGCGCGCGGCGGCAGGACATCGTGCAACGCTTCCTGCGCGAGGCGCTGGTGATCTGCGTCGCGGGCGCACTGATCGGCGTGGCGTTCGGCGCGGTGCTGGCCTACGCCATCGCCGCCTTCGCTGGCTGGCAGGTGGCCTGGGCCCCGCTGGGGGTGCTCGCGTCGGTGCTGGTCTGCGTGTCGATCGGCCTGGGCTTCAGCATCTATCCCGCGCGCCAGGCGGCGGCGCTCGATCCGATCGCGGCGATCCGCGACGAGTGAGGCGGCCTGGGTTTCAGGCGCACGCCGCCGGGCAGCAGGATTCCAGAAGGCGCGCGCCAGGCCGTGGCGCCGCTGTTGCGGTCGCCCACGGAGGCACTGCCGACCTCGGGGTGCTCAGGCGCTGGCCGCACGCATGGCGCCTGCCTGCGGACGCCTGCGGTATTCGTCGCACAGCCGCTCGACCAGGGCGCGGTGATCCGGCAGGTCGTCCAGCGCCTGCATGGCCGCCTGCCGGATCATGGCGAATTCCCGGCTCGCCTCGACGCCGCGCGGGTAGGCGCTGCGCACGGGTTCGAGGTCGGTTTCGAACTCCATGCCGTAGAGCATGTACTGCCAGCTGGACACCAGGAACATTTCCAGGTCGCCGACGAAGTCGAGCCGGTGCGGCGGTCGGCGCCGCCATTGCGCCAGCTTGTCCTGCAGGCTTTGCGGGATGCTGGCGGGGTCGGCGTTGTCGATCCAGAAGGCCGAGTCGCGCCGCTGGCTCAGGCAGTAGTGCATCTTGATGAAATCGACGATGCGCTCGTAGCGCGCGGACATCATCGCGTTGAAGTGGCGCGCGGCGCGCTCCATGTCGTCGCGGTCGCCGGGCAGCAGGTGGGTGAGCAGGTAAGCGGCCAGTTCGACCAGTGCGATGCCGGTGGATTCCAGCGGTTCCATGAAGCCGCCGGACAGCCCCACCGCCACGCAGTTGCCGCGCCAGGCTTCCGGGCGGTAGCCGTTGTCGAAGCGGATGTGGGTGACGTCCTGGCCGTCGGCGGCGCGGCCCAGGTAGCGGCGAAAGGTTTCCTCGGCGCGCGTCGCGTCGACGTGCCGCGAGGAATACACGTAGCCGACGCCGCGCCGCTGCTGCAGGCCGATGTCCCAGACCCAGCCGGATTCCTGCGCGGTGCACAGGGTGAACGAGGGGATGGGCGCATCGGGGCGCGGGTAGGGCGCCTGCATGGCGACCGCGCGGTCGGTGAACAGCACGTCGCTGCAGCTGCGGTACGGCGAATGCAGCGCTTCGCCGATCAGGCTGGCGCGCATGCCGGTGCAGTCCACGTAGAGGTCGGCTTCCAGCTCACCGAGTTCGGTGGTGACCAACTTGGCGATGTCGCCGTGGTCGTCCAGCACGGTGCGCTCCACCGTCGCCACGTGCCGCTGGATGCCCAGCGCCTGCTGGCCGTGCTCGGCCAGCAGCATGGCGAAGCGGCCGGCGTCGAACTGGTAGGCGTGGTTCATCGGCCCCTGGTAATCGGGATCGCGCGCGCGCTTAGGTGCGCGCGAGCGGTCGACCACCAGGCTCTGCATGGTCACCGCGTCGGCGAAGCCCAGGCCGGCGGGAGCCGCGCCCAGCAGCCAGTACGGCAGCAGCTCGGGGCCGCCAGGACGCTGGCTGGGCACGCTGAAGGGGTGGAAGAAATGTTCCTTGCCGGGTGTGCCGGGCGGCCGCACCCAGTGGCGGAAGCGGATGCCCTGCTTGTAGGTGGCGCAGGTCTCGACCAGGAAGCGGCGCTCGTCGAGGCCGATGGCCGACAGGGTGCCGCGGATCGAGGGGAAGGTGGATTCGCCGAAGCCGATCAGGCCGATGCGGTCGGATTCCACCAGGTGCACCTGCACGCTGGCCGGGTTGGCGGCATTCACCGCCTTGGCCAGGTAGCAGGCGGTCAGCCAGCCGGCGGTGCCGCCGCCCACCACGAGTACCTTGCGCAGGCGCTTCATGGACACTCCTTGGAAGAAACGCCGGGCTCCGGTCGGAGCCCGGCAAAAGCCATCCCGGGGAGGGTGGGCGACGCCCGCCCGGTCAGGCGGTGCCGCCGCAGAATGGCAAACCGTGGGCGGCGCGCGGTTGCCCGGCGCCGCCCGTGCGTGGCGTCAGAACGAAGTGCCGAACTGGATGCCGTAGGTGCGCGGAGCCAGGTACTCGGACACGTACTCGAAGCTGCCGTCAGGCATCTGGAAACGGCCGGCGTTGGTGCGCACCTTCACGTCGGTGACGTTCTGCGAGTACACGCTGATCCACCAGCGATCCTGCGGCTCGGTGTAGCGCACCGACAGGTCGCCGCGGAAGTACGCCTTCTGCTGGTCGCCGCTGCCCAGGTTGAACGGGCTCAGCCACTGCATGCTCTGGTACTGGCCGCTGAAGCGCGGTGCGACGCGTGCGCCGCTGGGCAGCACGAAATCGTGCTCGTAGATCGCGGACAGCGAGACCGTCGGCGCGTGCGCCAGGTCGTTGCCGGAGATGTCCATGCAGCTGGCGATGCCCGATTGCGGCGCGCAGGCCGGCAGGCCCTGGTAGTCGTTGCTGCCGGCGTACACCAGCGTGCCCAGGGTCTTCTTGGGGATGTACGACAGCACCAGGTTCGCGCGGTCGTTCTGCCCCTGGTAGGCCAGTTCCGATTCGAAGCCGGCCACCTTGGTGCTGCCGCCGACGTTGGAGAAGCCCAGGCCGCGGTTGCCGTTCGGGTAGGTGATCGGCGCGGAGAGCTGGAAGTCCTTGAAGTCCTCGTAGTAGGCCGCGTTGTTCCAGGTCAGGTGGCCGTCGAGGAAAGAGAACTTGGCGCCGATCTCGTAGTTGGTCAGCGTCTCCGGCTTGTACAGCGTGCCGGCGTCCTGCGTGCCGCCGGACTTGTAGCCGGTGGACACGCTGGCGTACAGCATGCCGTGCTCGCCGACGTCGGTGTCGATGCGGCCCAGCCACGTCCACTGGCCCTTGCTGTACTTGGCGTCGTTGTAGGTGGACACCGCGAAGCCGGTCGCCGGGCCGGGGATGGTGCTCGGCGCGATCGGCAGTGGCGGCACGTTGGGGTCGTTGTCCCAGCCCCAGCCGCGGCCGCCGATGTTGCGCTTCTCGTCGTTGGACCAGCGCAGGCCGCCGGTCAGGTGCCAGTGGTCGGACACGTTCCAGGTGGCCTGTCCGAACACCGCGGTGGAGTTCACCAGTTCTTCGGGCTGGATGAACGAGCCCTGCCACGACACCGAGCCGTACTGCGTACCGTTCATGATCGGGATGTCGAAGCGGATGTTGTTGTCTTCGTGGCCGTAATACGCGCCGACGATCCAGTCCACCGTCTGCTCGCCGCGCGACTTCAGGTCGAGCTCGTGGCTGTAGTTGTCGTAGTTGGAGGAGTTGGTGCGGTCGGCCTGGTAGGACGCGCCCGTGGTGAAGCTGGTGGGCACCTGCACGCCGACGTCCTGGTCGAAGTTGCCCTCGCCGGAGAAGCGGTTGACGCCGGCGACGTAGCTCAGCTCCATGCTGTCGCCGATGTTCCAGTCCATGCGGCTGCGCAGCGTGCCGGAATTGCGGTGCAGGTAGGGCGGCGTGTCGATCAGCGCCGACCAGAACGACTGGCCCGCGCGCGGCGTCTGCATCAGGCTGAGGTCGGGCGTGCCGCGGTCGATGAAGTACTCGTAGGAGAGATCCCACCGGAACGAATCGCTGGGCTGCCAGCGTGCGCTCACGCGGGCGGCGGACTGATCCTGCGCGTTGTACTTGGCGCCGCCCTGCTCGTACTGGTTCGGGTCGATCGCGCGGAAGTTGGCGAGAGTGCCGCCCGAGGCGAGGTAGGCCGCCTGCTGCTGCGCCACGCTGGGCAGTTCGCTGGCCGGGTTCTGGTAGTCGACGTAGCCGTCGTGCTGCTCGTGCGCCACCGCCACGCGCATCGCGAAGGTGTCGCTGAACGGCAGGTTCATCGCGGCGCGGGCGCCCGACTGGTTGTAGTTGCCGGCCTCGATCTCGGCATAGCCGGAGGCGTCGCCGCCGACGTCGGGCTTGGCGGTCTGGAAGCTGATCGCGCCGGCGGTGGAGTTGCGCCCCCACAGGGTGCCCTGCGGGCCGCGCAGCACTTCCACGCCGTCCATGTCCAGCAGCAGGCCGGCCGCGGCCTCGGCGCGCGCGGTGTAGACGCCGTCCACGAAGATGGCGACTTCCGGGTCGGCGTATTCGGTCTTGGCGCTGTCGTTGCCGATGCCGCGCATGGTCAGGGTGACCACGCCGTGGTCGCCTTCCGAGGTGGCCTGCAGGCCCGGCACCAGCGGGGCCAGATCCTGCACCGTCATCGTGCGCTGCTTGTCGAGCGTGTCCGCGCTGATCGCGCTGACCGCGACGGGGGTCTTCTCCAGCGGCGTCTCGCGCTTGGTGGCGCTGACTTCCACCGTGGCGAGCTGCTGGACTTTCTTGTTCGTTTTCGCCGGTGCGGCCTGGGCCGCGGAATCCTGCGGGGCGGCGCCCTGCTCAGCGGCCTGGGCCAGGCATGGAGCGAGGGCGAGCGACATGGCGACGTACAACGCTGAGTAGCGCAACTTCATTTTGGAACCCCTCTGTCTGTTCTTGGCTGGCGTGTGTGCCGTCGGCGGGGCCGCGGCGGTTGGTTGTTTCATCCCCGAATGACAGCGCTGTCTTTCTTGAAAGTGACAGCGCTGTCAATTTGATGTTAGCGCTGTTCTTCGGGCAAATCATGTTGCGATGCGAAACAGGAAAATGGCCAATTGGCATCAGCTGATTCCCTGCTTTCATATGCGAAGGGCGGACGGCCTTCCGCATGGCGCCGCTACTTCGCGCACTCGATCACGCGATCGGCATTGGTGCCCAGCGCCACGCGCGAGATCGCCAGCCGCGTGCCCTTGCCGGCCTCGATCACGAAGGGATCGACGATGTGGCGCATGTTGGCGCCGGCATCGCGCAGGCACTTCAGCGGGATGCCCACGCGCTGCCAGCCGGCCGGTGCGGCCGTGCCGTCCAGCGCGACGCGGCCGCGGCAATCGTGGCCGCAGCGCATGCCTATCCATGCCGGCTGCGCGCCGACGGCGTCGAGGCGCAGTGTGGCGACCAGCATCACGTCGCCGTTGGTCTGGCGGCTGAGGTCGAGCGGGCTGGCCGCGGCGAGCGAGAACGATGCCGCATCGCCCGTCCAGGCCAGCCGGCGCGCGTCTTCCTGCGCCTTGTAGTCCAGCGCCGTCATGCGCAGGCTGCCGTCGGCGCTGGCGGCCGGCGTGGCGACGGGCTCGACCGCCTTGCCGTCCGCGCCGGTGAGCGCAAGTGCGTAGCCGTGGGTGGCCTTGCCCTTCTCCAGGTAATCGTCCACCTGCACTTCGTCGCCGCTCACGCCGGACTGTTCCGGCAGCTTCGGCAAGGTCATGTGGTCGGCATAGGTGAGGCCGTAGCCCAGCGGGAACTGCGGCTTGCCGCCGGCCACCGCGCTGCCGGGCCACGCGAAGGCCAGCGTGCCGTGGAAGTCGTGGTCGATGCTGCCGTCCGCCTTGCGCAGCAGCACGTCGGCCACGCCGCCGCCTTCGCTGCCCGGCAGCCACGCGGCGACGAAGGCGTTGGCGGCATTGATCTCGCGATTCAGCCACAACGGCCGGCCGCCGAGGTACACGGCCACCACCGGGATGCCCTGCGCGCGCAGGCGGCGGATCAGCTCGAGGTCGTGGTCGTCGCCGGGGTGGAACTGCAGGTTGGCGATGTCGCCCTGGAACTCGGCGTAGGGCGTCTCGCCGAACACCACCACGGCCACGTCGGGCTTGCGTGCGTAGCGGCCGTCCGGCGCGATCTCCGCCGTGCCGCCGGCTGCCTTCGCCTGTTCGGCGATGCCGGCGCCGATGGACTGCGCGCCGGGGAAGTCGGCGTTGGCGAGGCCGGTGCCCTGCCAGGTCAGCGTCCAGCCGCCGCTCTGCTGCGAGATGTCGTCGGCGCCTTCGCCGGCGACCAGGATGTGCTTGCGCGGGTCGAGCGGCAGCAGGTCGCCGTCGTTCTTCAGCAGCACCAGCGACTCGCGCACCGCGCGGCGCGCCAGCGCGCGATGCGCCGCGCTGCCGACGATGCGGTCGGAATCGCGCGCCAGCGGCTGCGTGGACGGCGCGCCCGCGCTGAACAGGCCCAGGCGGAACTTCACGCGCAGGATGCGCGCCACCGCGTCGTCCACGCGCGCCATCGGGATCGCGCCGGACTTCACCTCGGCCAGCGTGTGCTTGTACAGGCCCAGCCAGCTGTCCGGCGCCATCAGCATGTCGGCGCCGTTGTTGAACGCGGCGGGGCAATCCTCGTTGCTGCAGCCGGGAACTTGGCCGTGCGCGTTCCAGTCACCGACGACGAAGCCCTGGAAATCCATGCGCCGCTTCAGCACGTCGGTGAGCAGGCCCTTGTTGCCCAGCATCTTCACGCCGTTCCAGCTGGAGAACGAGGCCATGATGGTCTGCACGCCGGCGTCGATCGCGGGCGGGTAGCCGGCGGCATGCACGGCGATCAGCGTGTGCTCGTCGATCTCGGCGTCGCCCTGATCCTTGCCGTTCCTGGTGCCGCCGTCGGCGAGGAAGTGCTTGGCGCTGGCGATGGCGTGCGCGTCGTCGAGGAAGTCGCGCGTGCCTGGCGTGCCCTGCAGGCCTTCCACCACGGCGGCGGCGTAGCTGGCCACCACGCGCGGATCCTGCGAGTAGCCTTCGTAGGCACGGCCCCAGCGCAGATCCTGCGGCACCGCCAGCGTGGGCGCGAAGCTCCAGTTGAAGCCGGTGGCGCGCACCTCGGCCGCGGTGGCGGCGCCGATGGCGCGCACCAACTCGGGATCGTGCGCGTTGCCCAGCGCCGAGTTCTGCGGGAACAGCGTGGCGCCGATGGTGCCGTTGTCGCCGTGCACGGCGTCGATGCCGAGCAGCGGCGGGATCGCCGCGTGGCCGCCCGCGGTATCCATCGACGCGCGGTAGAACGCGTCGGCCAGCGCCTTCCACTGCGCCACGGTGGCGAAGCGTCCACCGCCCGGCTTGGAGTTGCCGCCGGCGAGGATGGAGCCGAGGTGGTATTCGCGCATCTGCTCCGGCGTGATGCTGGCGATGTCGGCCTGGATCAGCTGGCCCACCTTGTCCCGCACCGACATCTTCGCCATCAGCGCCTGCACGCGCCGTTCGAGCGCGGCATCCGGCGGCAGCGGCCAGTGCGCTTTCGGCCACAGCGCCGGATGCACGGTCGCGGCGTTGCCGCCCAGCGCGATGCCGATGGGCGCGCAGGCGAGCAGCGCGGCGAGCAGGATTCGGGTCGATGGCAGGTGTCGGACGGGCATGCGCGCACTCCTCTGTGCGGCCATGGGGCCGCTGGCGAGGTGGTACTGTCCGGCAAAAATGACAGCGCTGTCAAATGGGACGAAAAACAGCGTGGGCCGTCGTGCCTGGGCATTCCGGTTCGCGGGCGGGTGTGGACGGGGTTGCCGGTGCGGCGGTGTGCGGCGGAAGTGAGCGACGCGTGCGCCGCGCGATCAGCCCGGCGCGGCGGCGGTCGATTCGCGCAGCTGCAGCTCGTAGGGGATCTGCACCAGCCGCCCGGTGCCGCGCCCGCGCAGTTGTTCCAGCAACTGCTGCGCGGCGAGCCGGCCCATCTCGCGGCTGGGCTGGCGCACGGTGGTCAGGGAGGGCCACAGCTGGGTCGCCAGCGGCGTGTCGTCGAAACCGCACACGGAGAGGTCGCGCGGCACCTTGAGGCCGATCTCGTTGGCGGCCCACATCACGCCGGCGGCCATGTCGTCGTTGGCCGCGAAGATCGCGGTGGGCCGGCGCTTCAGCGCGAACAGCTGGCGCGCCGCGACCACGCCGGAGCCGAAGGTGAAGCCGCCTTGCACGACGTATTTCGGGTCGCGGGCCAGGCCGGCGTCGGCCAGCGCCGCCTCGTACCCGGCGAGGCGCCAGCGGCTGGCGCCGTGGTCGGCGATGCCCAGCACGTGCGCGATGCGGCGATGGCCCTGCGCGATCAGGTGGGCCACCAGGTCGCTGGCCGCCTGCTGCTCGTCCATGCCGACGCCGACCACGCCCTTGCGGCGCACCGGCGAGATGCAGGCGTGCGCCACGCCGTGCTCCTGCAGCCGCGCCAGCAGCTTGCGGTTGTCGGTGAGCGGCGGCGTCAGCACCACGCCGTCGATGTGGTGGTCGTTCACCAGCGCGTCGATGCGGCGGACGAAGTCCTGCCCGCGCACGCGCAGCGGGCAGACCATCATGCTGTAGCGGTGCGCCTCGCAGGCGTCGAGCACGCCGTCCTGGATCTCGGCGAGGTAGGTCGATGCGGGGTTGTCGTTGTTGTCGTACAGCATCGCGACCAGGAACGAGCGGCTGCCGGCCAGTCCGCGCGCGGCGGGGCTGGGGCGGTAGTTCATCGCTTCCATCGCGGCCAGCACCTTCTGGCGCGTGGCGTCCTTGACCGATGGCTCCTCGTTCAGCACGCGCGAAACCGTCTTCTGCGAAACGCCCGTGGCGCGCGCCACGTCTTCCAGCCGCACTCGCATGGTGATCCGGTTCTCCTGTCGCTGCCTCGCAACGCGCGATGGCCGGATAGTCAGCCCCGCGCCGCCACCTCGTCAATGCGCTTCAGCATGTCGGCGGGATCCTCGTACACGCGCAGCGCGCCCGCGCGTGCGAGTTCGTCCTCGCCGTAGCCGCCGCTGAGCAGGCCCACGGCCAGCGCGCGGGCGCGCTGCGCGGCGAGCATGTCCCACACGCTGTCGCCGACCACGATGGCGTGGTGGATGTCCACGCCCAGCCGCTCGGCGGCGGCGAGGAACAGGTCGGGATCGGGCTTGGCGTGGCGCACCTGGTCGCGCGTCACCACCGGCACCTTGGCCGGATCGACACCCAGCGCGTGCAGGTTGTGGATGGCCGTGCGCAACTGGCCGCTGGTGGCGATGGCCCAGGGAATATCCTGCGCGGTGAGGTAGGCCAGCAGTTCGCGCGCGCCGGGCAACGGTTTCACCGCGCCCTGCGCGTGCAGCCGGTTGAACGCCTCGGCATGCGCGTCGTAGAGCCGCTGGCGGCGTTCCTCGGCGATCTCCAGCCCGGTCTCGCGCAGCAGCACGCGGGTGAACAGGCCGCCGCTCATGCCGATGCGGCGGTGGATGCGCCACACGGAGAGGTCGATGCCCTCGCTGTCCAGCGCCTCCTTCCACGCCAGCACGTGCTGGTAGACGCTGTCGACGAGGGTGCCGTCGAGGTCGAACAGGAAGGCGGTTCGGGCGAGTGGCATGGCGAGTCCGTCGGTCAGTGCTGCGGATGCAGTTGCAGCCCGGCGGCGCGCAGCGCGATCGCCGCCGCGCCGAGCAGGCCGGGTTCGGGATGGGTGATCGCCGACGTGGGCACGCGCTCCATCGTCTCGCGGAAACGGCCCTTGGCCTCGAAGCGCTCGCGGAAACCGCCGCGGTGCAGCCACGGCAGCAGGAAGGGCAGCACGCCGCCGGTGAGGTAGACGCCCTCCCAGCCGCCGAGGCTCAGCACCAGGTCGCCGGCCACGCTGCCGAAGATGCCGGCCAGTGTCTCCAGCGTGCGCACGCACAGCGGGTCGCTGCCGGCCTCGGCGCGCGCGGTGATGTCCTCGGGCGTGTAGTCCTCGGCCGGCTCGCCGGCGATGTCGGCCAGCGCGAGGTAGAGGTTCACCAGGCCGTTGCCGCAGATCATGCGCTCGTTGGAGACGCGGCCGAAGCGCGCGTTGAGCCGGTGCAGGATCTCCACGTCCTCGGTGGTGTGCGCGGCGAAGCCGGCGTGGCCGCCCTCGGTCTCCAGCACCACCCACTGGCCCTCGCGCCACAGCAGGCCCGCCACACCCAGACCGGTGCCGGGGCCCATCACCACGAAGGTCTGCGGCTGCGCGCTGTCCAGCGTGGCCGGGCCCAGCTTGCCCACCGGCGCCAGCGCGTCCGCCTTCAGCAGCGGCACGGCCATGGCCTGCGCGGCGAAATCGTTCACCAGCCGCACGCCGTCCATCTCCAGCTTGGCCTGCAGGGCAGGCGCGGAAATCGCCCACGGATTGTTGGTGACCTTCACCGTCTCGCCGTCGGCGATGCGGCCAGCTGCGGCGATCACCGCGCGGCCGGCGCTGTCGCCGGTGTCGCTGAAGTACTGCCGCGCGGCGTCGGCCAGCGATCCGAAATCCTTCACCCGGTAACGCCGGATGCTGTCCATGCGCAGCGGCATGTCGACGCTGTCGCCGGCCAGCGCAAAACGCACATTTGTGCCGCCCAGATCGGCCAGCAGGGTGGCGGTGGTTCCGTGGGACATCGGTATCGCCCGGCAGTCGCGAAAACGCCTAGGGTGCAACGCCGCGCGGGTGCGCGTCCACTATCTGCGCACGTATGTTTTCCCGCCGCGTGCGGCAAAGCGCGCGTTTCGGGCTTGCAGTGGGCGATGCGGCGCTAAAATCGCGCGGCTGCCCTTATGAGATTCCACCATGAGCTTCCCCGCCATCCGCCCCCGCCGCATGCGCCGCGACGCCTTTTCCCGCGCGCTGATGCGCGAGCACACCTTGCTGCCCAGCGACCTCGTCATGGTCGCCTTCGTGATCGAGGGCGAAGCGAAGCGCGAGCCGGTGCCTTCGATGCCCGGCGTGGATCGCCTCTCCGTCGACGAGTTGCTGAAGCTGGCCGGCGAATGCGTGCGGCTCGGCATCCCGGCGCTCGCGCTGTTCCCCTCGCCGTGCCAGGACGTGAAGAGCGAGGACGCGCGCGAAGCGTGGAACCCCGGCAACCTCATGCACCGCGTCACCCGCGCGCTGAAGGCGAAGTACCCCGAGCTCGGCCTGATCGGCGACGTGGCGCTCGACCCCTACACCACGCACGGCCAGGACGGCCTGATCGACGAGTCCGGCTACGTGATGAACGAGCCCACCGTCGAGGCACTGGTGAAGATGGCGCTGGCGCAGGCCGACGCCGGCATGGACGTGGTGGCGCCATCGGACATGATGGACGGCCGCGTCGGCGCGATCCGCGACGCGCTGGAGGAAGCCGGCCACATCCACACCCGCATCCTCGCCTACTCGGCGAAGTACGCGTCGAGCTTCTACGGCCCGTTCCGCGACGCGGTGGGTTCGTCCGCCAACCTCGGCAAGGGCAACAAGCACACCTACCAGATGGACGTCGCCAACAGCGACGAGGCGCTGCGTGAAGTCGAGCTGGACATCGCCGAGGGTGCCGACATGGTGATGGTGAAGCCCGGCCTGCCCTACCTTGACGTGCTGCGCCGGGTGAAGGACGCCTTCGGCATGCCCACCTTCGTGTACCAGGTGTCGGGCGAGTACGCGATGCTCAAGGCCGCCGCGCAGAACGGCTGGCTGGACGAGAAGGCCGTGGTGCTGGAGACGCTCACCGCGTTCAAGCGTGCCGGCGCCGATGCCATCCTCACCTACTTCGCGGTGGATGCGGCGAGGTGGCTGCGCGGTGAGTGAGCCGGTATCATCCGGCTGCGCGCTTCAGGAATTTCCCCGCCAACCACTTCCGCACCGGCAGGTCGTAGAGTTTCAGGCACGCGTATGCGATGGCGATGCTCGCCACGAACACCGCCGCCCCCGCCGCGCACTGGGTGGCGAAGGGCAACGAAGGGTGCGCGGCCACCCACGCGGTGTAGCCGTAGATCAGTCCGTAGTGCGTGATATAGAGCGGGTAGGAGAGCTCGCCGAAGAATCCGGCGATGCGGGTGGAGATGCCGTCGACCTGCGTTGCGCCGGCGCCGATGGCCACGATCAGCGGGAACACCGCGATCACGCACAGCGACTCGTACACGCCGTTCAGCCACAGGCGATCGGCGCCGCCGAAGCGGGGTAGCGCCAGCGCCACGACCAGCAGCAGGCTGCATGCCGCGAAGGCATGTTTGATGCGGATGCGCTTGCCCAGGCGCATCAGCAGCATGCCGGCGAGGAAGGGGAACAGCAGGCGGGCGAAGCCGATATGCAGTTGCTCCGGGTTGATGGCCCAGCCGCCGATCACGTCGCCGCGCTTGCCGAACACGGCGAGCTGCACGAGGAAGGCGGCGGCCAGCGCCACCAGTACGCCCAGCCAGCGGTTCGACAACTTGCGCAGGCCGATGGCGTACAGGATGTTGGCGATGTACTCGAAGAACAGCGACCACGCCGGGCCGTCGAGCGGGTGCATCTCGCCCCAGCCGCGGATGTCCATCGACGGGGGCAGCGGCAGCAGGGTGCAGCCCACCAGCATCACCAGCAGCAGCTTCCACGCCGGCGTGGCGGCGATCGCCGGAAACGTCGCGCCCGCCTGGAAATAGAACAGCAGCGCGCCGATCACCATGCCCATGACGACCATGGGCTGCAGGCGGATCAGGCGGCGCTTGAAGAAATCCCACGTACCCAGCGCCTGCCAGCGGTCGTCGTAGGCATAGGCGATCACGAAGCCCGACAGCAGGAAGAAGAAATCCACGGCCAGGTAGCCGTGGTTGATCGGCTGGGTCAGCGGATGCTCCGGCTTGTACGCCTCGCAGAGGTGGAACAGCACCACCATCAGCGAGGCGACGCCGCGCAGCCCGTCGAGGATGAGGTAATGATCCTTGCCTGCCGGCAGCGCGGCGGAGTCTTTTGCCATGGGGTGTGCGTGCGTCGGTGAGGGTGCGAGCCCCCGATGCTACAAGTTCCTGCGGGGCGGCGTGCCCGCAAAAAACCATCGTTGCGGCCCTGGTCGAACCGATGCGCGGCGCAGCATGGCGAATCGTCATCCATCGAACTGCCTTGGCCGGGTGCCGGGGCAAAGGGGCATCATGAAAATCTGGTTCGCGTTCTTCGCGCTGCTGCTCGCCTGTGCGGGCGTGCATGCTGCGGAAACGGTCTGGCAGCCTTCCGCCGGCCACGTGCAGATGCCGCTGTGGCCCGGCACGCCGCCCGACATGAAGGCGATGCCGGGGCCGGAGTATTCGGCGCCGCGGAAGGAGCACCTGATCGCCGGCAGACCATGGCTGGAAGTGGCCAACGTGTCGCGGCCCACGCTGACGGTCTATGCACCGCAAGGGAAGAACACCGGTGCCGCGGTGGTGGTGTTCCCCGGCGGCGGCTTCGAGGTGCTGGCCATGGATCTGGAAGGCACCGAGATCTGCGACTGGCTGACCTCGCGCGGCATCACCTGCGTGCTGTTGAAATACCGCGTGCCGGGTGCGCCCTACGACTGGCACTGCAAGTGCCGGCCCGACGACTACGAAGTGCCGACGATGGCGCTGGAGGACGCGCAGCGCACGATGGGCCTGGTGCGCCTGCACGCCAAGGAATGGAACATCGACCCGCACAAGGTCGGCGTGGTCGGCTTCTCCGCCGGCGGCTTCCTGGTGGCGGAAATCAGCACGCACTTCGACAAGCGCCTGTACAAGCCGGTGGACGCGGCCGACCAGGAAAGCGCACGCCCGGATTTCGCCATGGCGATCTATCCGGGGCATCTCGCGCTGGAGAACGGCAAGCTGAATCCCGACGTGCCCGTCACCCACGCCACGCCGCCCACCTTCATCGTGCAGGCCGAGGACGACGACGTGGATGGCGTGCAGCAGGCATTGGTCTATTTCACCGCGCTGAAGAAGGCCGACGTCCCCACCGAGATGCACCTGTACGCGCAGGGCGGCCATGCCTTCGGCGTGCGGCGCACCGACCTGCCGATCACCCGCTGGACCGATCTGGCGGATGCGTGGATGCGGACGATCGGCGTGCTGCCTCGCTGAGGCCTGGCGAACCCGCAGGGCGCTGCAGTCAGTGCCCGCGCTTCGGCGGCACCAGCTTGATCTCGTACAGCTTCGGCCAGCACTTGCCGGTGACGAACAGGCGGTCGTGCTGCGCATCGTAGGCGATGCCGTTGAGCACGTCGTTGACGGGGTCGGCCAGCGTATCGGCCGGCGGCACCAGGCCGGCGAGGTCGATCCAGCCCACCACCTTGCCGTTGGCCGGGTCGATGCGCGCGATGCGCGTGGTAAGCCACACGTTGGCGTAGATCTGTCCCTTCACCCATTCCAGTTCGTTGAGGTTGGCGAGCGGCTTGCCGTCGGCGGTCACGTCGATCTGGCCGACCTGCTTGAGCGTGTCCGGATCGAGGATGCGGAGGGTCGGCGTGCCGTCGCTCATGTAGAGCCGCTTGCCGTCCGTCGTGAGCGCCCAGCCTTCGCCGGGATAGGGGAAGCGCGCCTGCGGCTTCAGCGTGGCGAGGTCGTAGACGAAGCCTTCGTGGTTCTGCCAGCTGAGCTGGATCAGCTTGTCCTTCCACGCCGCGATGCCTTCGCCGTAATCCGGCCACGGCGTGGGCGCGGACTGCAGCACCTTGCCGGTCTGCAGCTCCACCTTGCGCACGGTGGAGCTGCCGATCTCGCCGGTGCTCTCGTACAGATGGCCGTCCAGATAGAGCAGCCCTTCGGTATAGGCCTTGGTGTCGTGCGGATAGCTGTGCACCACGCGGTAGCCGTAGACGGGGATGGAGTCCTGCGCGTGCAGCGGGGCGACGAGGGCGGCGGCAAGCACGGCGATGGCGGCTAGGGTTTTCATGGTGGGGGATCATCCCATGCCGCCGCCCCGCGTGGCAGCACCGCCGGTGAACGCGGCCGCGTGGAATAATCGGGCCTCGCAAACGGATCGGAGCGCGCGTGGACAGCCATCATTTCCTGCAGGTGGCCGTGGTGTTCCTGCTGGCCACGGTGATCGCGGTGCCGTTGACCAAGCGCTTCAGGCTTGGCGCGGTGCTGGGCTACCTGCTGGCCGGCGTCGCCATCGGGCCGCAGGCGCTGCGGCTGGTGGCCGACAACGGCGGCATCGCGGCGATCTCCGAATTCGGCGTGGTGCTGATGCTGTTCGTGATCGGCCTGGAGCTGTCGCCGCAGCGCCTGTGGGTGATGCGCCGCTCGGTGTTCGGCACCGGCCTGCTGCAGGTGCTGGGCACCAGCGCGGTGATCGGCGCGATCGCGTGGTGGCTGCTGGGCTTCACGCCGGGCGCGGCGGCGATCGTGGGCGGCAGCCTGGCGCTGTCGTCCACCGCGTTCGGCCTGCAGATCCTCGGCGAGCGCAAGGAAACCGGCACCGCCTACGGGCGGCAGGCGTTCGCGATCCTGCTGTTCCAGGATCTCGCGGCGATCCCGCTGATCGCGGCGGTGCCGTTCCTCGCCAGCACCGGCAGCCACGGCTTCGACCTGCCCGGCGCGCTGCGCGCGGTGGGCGTGATCGTGGCGGTGGTGGTGGGCGGCCGCTACCTGCTGCGGCCGGTGTTTCGCTTCGTGGCGAAGGCCGATGCGGTGGAGGTGTCCACCGCCACCGCGCTGCTGGTGGTGATGGGCGTGTCGTGGCTGATGGAGGCCACCGGCCTGTCGGTGACGCTGGGCGCCTTCCTTGCCGGCGTGCTGCTGGCCGATTCGGAATACCGCCACGAGCTGGAATCCAACATCGAGCCGTTCAAGGGCCTGCTGCTCGGCCTGTTCTTCATCAGCGTGGGCATGGCGATGGACGTCTCGCTGTTGCTGCGCGAGCCCTGGGTGGTGCTGGGGCTGGTGGCCGCGCTGCTGTTGCTGAAGGGCGCACTGCTGTGGCCGCTGGGGCGCATCGTGGGCGCGTTGGAACGCGGCGACGCGCTGCGCCTCGCGGTGCTGCTGGCTTGCGGCGGCGAGTTCGCCTTCGTGGTGCTCAAGCTGGCCGACGAGAAGGCGCTGATCAGCGCGCGCCAGCACAACCTGCTGGTGCTGGCGATCACCCTGTCGATGGCGCTGACGCCGCTGCTGGTGGCGGCGCTGGCGAAGCTGCTGGGCGCGCGCAAGGTGCGCAAGCCGGCGCGCGACTTCGACACCATCGTGGCGCACTCGCCGCGGGTGATCCTGGCCGGCTACGGCCGCATGGGGCAGATCGTGGCGCGCATCCTGCGCGCGGAGGGCATCCCGTTCGTGGCGCTCGACCACTCGGTCGAGCAGATGGATCTGGTGCGCCGCTTCGGCGGCTGGAACGACATCTTCTACGGCGACCCTGCGCGCCCCGAGCTGCTGCGCGCGGCGCAGGCGGACAAGGCCGAGGTGTTCGTGCTGGCCAGCGACGATCCCGAATCCAGCCTGCACGTGGCGCGCGTGGTGCGGCGCATGTACCCGCACCTCAAGATCGTGGCGCGCGCGCGCAACCGCCAGCACGTGTGGCGGCTGATGGATCTGGGCATCGACGAGCCGGTGCGCGAGACGCTGTATTCCAGCCTCAAGATGAGCAAGCAGGCGCTGATCGCGCTGGGCCTGACGCCCGAGCGCGCGGCGGATCGCGTCGAGCGTTTCCGCCGCCAGGACGCCGAGCTGATCAAGGCGCAGTACCTGGTCTACGACGACGAGGCCAAGTTGGTGCAGACCACCAAGGAAGCGCTGGCCGAGCTCGAAAAGCTGTTCGAGGCCGACAACGAGCCGCAGGCGCGCGAGGCGCGCGAGCGCGACGCGGACAAGCCGCTGGCCGAGGAGAAGTGAGCTTTTGGCTCGTCGTTCCGGCGCAGGCCCACTGCTCTCCGGAATGATTTTGAACATTCGTGGCCGCACTTTTGCTCGTCATTCCGGCGCAGGCCGGAATCCAGTAGCGATCACGCTTGTTCAGGCCGCACGGCGACTGGATTCCGGCCTGCGCCGGAATGACAAGCAGGGCAGGTCGCTGTTACCGGAATGAAGTCGCCTTCTCGCAATGCTTTGTGCAAGCGGCGCGGGCCTTCACCCTCCGGCGCTGTACCCAGATCATTCCGAACGGCAGTGGGCGCCGGCCGGGATGACGCGCCATGCAACGAACTGCCGGTTTCACTCCGCCGGCTGCGCCGGTTGCCGCAGGGTCTGCCGCACGCTGGGAATGACGGCGCTGCTGCGCACGGCCAGTTCGTGCGCGATGTCCACGTAGCCGAGCTGGCGCGCCACGTCGGCGGCGGTGCGGCCGAAGGCGTCGGCGGCGGCGCGGTCGGCGCCGCGCGAGAGCAGCACACGCGCGGGCGCGAGCAGGGCGTGCATGGCGCAGGCGTGCAGCGCGGTGACGCCGCGCTGGTCGGCATGCGCCACGTTGGCGCCGGCTTCCAGCAGCACCGGCACCAGGGCGCCGAGGTGGGTGGCGTCGCAGTCGCTGCCGGGGCGCTGCGAGGCGCCGAGCAGCAGCAGCAGCGCGGTCTTGCCTTCGCCGTCGGCGCGGTCGACGGCGGCGCCGTGCCGGAGCAGCGCGTCGAGCAGGCGGCGCGCGCGCAGGCTGTCGTTGTGCTCGAAGCCGAATTGCGCGGCGGCGTGCAGCGCGCTGTGGCCGTGCGCGTCCACCGCATCGACCTCGGCGCCGGCGGCGAGCAGCGCCTCGACCAGTTCGGGGCGGCCCATCGCGGCGGCCACCATCAGCGCGGTGCTCCGGTTCGGCAGGCGCTGGTCGACCTCGGCTCGGTGTTCCAGCAGCAGCGCCACCGTGCTTTCGCGGCCGCCGGCCACGGCGGCGGCCAGCGGAGTGATGCCGTTGGCGGCGGCCAGCGCGGCATCGGCGCCGGCGTCGAGCAGGCAGGCGGCGATCTCGCGATGGCCCGCGCCGCAGGCGTGCAGCAGGGCGCTGGCGCCGTGCGCGTCGACGGTGTCGACGGCGAAGCCGAGTTCCAGCAGGCGCTGCACCGCGACCAGCGCGCCGGCCTGCGCCGCCGCAGGCAGGTCGCCGGCGCGCAGCGGGCGGCGCGGGCGCGGCCAGCCGCCCCAGTCCAGCCAGCGCTCGATCGCCGGATGCTCCAGCGCCAGGCCCAGCGGCGTCTCGCCGTTGGCGTCGGTGGTCTCGGCGTCGGCGCCGTGGGCGATCAGCGCACGCACCAGCGGCAGTGCCGCCTCGCCGTGTTCCAGCGCGGCGAACAGCGGCGTGCGGCCGTCGCGGTCGCGGGCATTCGGGTTGCAGCCGCGCGCGAGCAGGGCATGCAGCAGCGCGACCTGGCCGTTCGTCGCGGCGAGGTGCAGCGGCGTGCGCTCGCGCGCGTCGGGGCCGAACGGATCGGCGCCGCGTTCCAGCAGCGCCAGCGGCAGCGCCGCGCCCTGCGCGGAGCCGCCGAGGCGCTGCAGCGCCTGCGCGAGCAGGCCGGCACCGGCCGGCGTGGCGCCGGCCTGCAGCAGGTCGTCGATGGCCTCGGTGGAGGCTGGGAGCTGCAGCAGCAGGGCGTCGAACAGGCGGCGTCCCAGCGGCGGCAGCGCGGCGCGTTCGCCCTCGTCGGCTTCGTCGCCGTGTTCGTCGTCGGGCTGCTGTGCGGCGAGGCGTGCCTCGGCGTCCAGGCCGTGATCCAGCAGCCAGCGTCGTGCCTGGCTCAGGCCGGGCTGGGCCAGGTCGAGATAGAGCTGGGCGAGCTGCGCCTGCGGCCAGTCGCGCACGCGCGCGGCGAAGCCGGAGACGATGGCCCAGTGGCCGAAGCGCAGCGCGTCGAGCAGGTGCGACGGCGTGTCGGCGCCGCTGGACAGCGCGGCCTGGCCGAGGTTGGCGGGCAGCGGGGTTTCCGGGTCGAGCAGGGCGACCAGATCCCAGCGGCCGGCGGCGGCGGCGTGGTCGAGCGCGCTGCGGCCGTCGCTGCCGGGTGTCTTCGGTTCGGCGCCCAGCGCGAGCAGGGCGCGCACGGTGTCGGCATGGGCGCGCGGCGACTGGCAGGCGAGGGTGAGCGCGTCGCGGCCGTGGCTGTCGCGGGCACGCGCATCGGGCTGCATCTCGGCGAGCCGCTGCACGATGCCCACCGCGCCGGCGCGCGCGGCTTCCATCAGCGCGGTGCTGCCGTGGCGGTCGGCCAGCGCGGCATCGGCGCCGGCCGCGCATAGCGCGCGGGCGATCTGTTCGTGGCCCTCGGCGGCGGCGGCGATCAGCGCGCTGCGATGGCGCGCGTCCACCGCGTTCACCGCGGCGCGGTGCTTGAGCAGCAGCTTCACGCCGGCGGGATCGTCGTCGGCGATGCCGGCGGCGGCGACCAGCGCGGGTTCGCCGTTGGCCGGCGCGGGTTTTGCACCGTGTTCCAGCAGGAATTTCGCCAGCGACCAGTTGGCGGCGCGGCAGGCGATGGCGAGCGGGCTGGCGCCAGCCTGATCCAGCGCGTTGATCGGCGCCTCGGCGTCCAGCAGCATCGCCGCCACCATCGGCTCCTCGCACAGCACCGCGCCGTGCAGCGCGGTGCGGCCTTCGGCATCGGCGGCGAGCGGGTCGGCGCCGTTGGCGAGCAGGGTCATCACCGCCTCGGCGCGGCCGTGCAGGCTGTCGCGGGTGGCGGCGAGCAGCGGGGTGAGGCCGCCGGTGGCGCGGTTGACGTCGGCGCCCTTGGCGATCAGCGCGCGCAGCAGGCGGGTGTCCGGCAGCAGGGCGGCGAGCATCAGCACGGGGCGCTGGTCGCGGTCGCCGGGCGGCGGCGCGGTCGCCGGGTCGGCGCCGGCCTCGACCAGGGCCAGCGCGCGCTCGATGTCACCGTCGCGGGTGGCGGCGAGCAAGGCGGCGGCCTGTTCCGGCGTGCCGGCGGTGCGCTCCTGCTCGGTGAGCGGCGCGGCCGCGACGGGCGCGGCGGCCATCTCGGCGGCGTGTTCGGCGCGCTGGCGATGACGGTCGTGCTGCGCGCACAGCAAGGCGCGCAAGGTGCGGTTGGCGACCATCAGGCAGCCCAGCGGCAACACCAGCACGCCGTACAGCGCCAGCGCGGCGGTGCGGATTTCCGACGGCAGCATGCCGTACAGGCCGCTCAGCGCGATGGCGCACCAGGTCATCGTCAGCAGGGCCAGCGCGGCGGGCAGGAAGTGGCTGAAGAAGCGCTCCTCGCGCGCGAGGTGGCGGCCGAACATCAGGCTGCGCAGCGTGGCGGTGAAGATCCACGAGCCGTCGTGGCGCGCCGGGTAGGCGTCGTCCCACACGAACACCAGGCCGAAGGCGGGCCACGGCCGCCACAGCACGGCCAGCGCCAGCACCAGGGTGGCGACCAGCGCCAGCGTGGCGGACAGGCTGTGCGACTGCGAGAGCGACAGCATCGGCCACGCCACCAGCGCGAACACGACCACCGCGTAGGCGGTGAGCATCACCAGATGCGCGGCGCCCCGGCGCAGCACGGTGCGCGCGAAGCTGGGCTCGGGCTCGAAGCCGATCGCGTGGCATACCGCGGCCATCGTCAGCGCGTTCGCCAGCAGCAGCGGGATCAGGGTCAGCGGGTGGGCGACCAGGCCGGCCAGCGCCACGGCGAGCAGTCCGGGAACGAACCAGGCGAGTGCCTGCAGGAACGGGGGGCGTCGGCGCGATTTGGTTTGAGTCATCGCCACAGTATAGGAATCGTGACGAAGCCAGACGGTAACCTCACGTTAACGCGGTACGCTCAATCGCCGGGTGCGTCACGCAAGGCGGCACCGTAGGCGGGATGGTTCGCGCCGGTCAGGGCGCCCTCCGGCGGCAGTTGCAGGTGCCAGCCCTGTTCGCGCAGGTGCGCCAGCACCTGCGCGGCGTCCTCGCGCGGCAGGCGGCGCTGCGTGTCCAGTGCCAGTTCCAGCGCGAAGCGCAGTTCGCCGAGCATGTCGCGCAGCGATCCGGGCAGCACGCCGAAGCCGTCGCGCTCGGCCAGCCAGAGATAAGTGTCCGGCTTGCGGCGGCTGGCGTAGACGTAGCACTGCATGATGGCGGCTCTCCCGATGGGCGCGGACAAGGGGTGCGTATTATCCCCGCGATGGCCATGCCGTTTGTTGCGCCAGCACTTGCAAGCCCCGGAACGAGCGGGCACAGTGCGGGCGCGGATGTTAAACGCCCGTATGAATTTCGTGTGGAATCCATCCACGTCCGACCCGACCCTGATTTGCAGGAGCCCGTGATGCACAAGTCCAACCGTTTCCTCTCGAACGCCTCCAGTCCGCTGGCGCTCGCCGCGCTCAGCGTGGCCGTCGCGGTCGCTCTGGCAGCGCCGGGCATGGCCCACGCCAGCGCCTTCCAGTTGCACGAGAACAGTGCGCAGGGCATGGGTCGCGCGTATGCGGGTTCCACCACGGCTGGCGGTGACGTGTCGGTGGTGGCGAACAACCCGGCGGCGATGAGCGACCTGGACGGCACCTACATGCAGGCCGACATCACCGCGATCAACTTCAGCGCCAAGTTCAGCGGCAGCGCGCACGACGTGACCGGCCAGCCGATCGGCGGCGGCAACGGCGGCGACGCCGGCACCACCCTGCCGGTGCCCGCGCTGGCGATCTCCACCAAGGTGAGCGACCGCGTGAACCTCGGCCTCGCGTTGGGCGTGCCGTTCGGCTTCCAGACCGAGTACGACAACAACTGGATGGGCCGCTACGACGCGGTCAAGACCGTGCTGAAGTCCTACGACGCCACGCTGTCGGCCTCGTTCAAGATCAACGACGAGTGGAGCGTCGGCGCCAGCGCCATCGCCGAGCGCACCAATGCCGACCTGACCAACGCGATCAACTTCAACGCCGTGGGCTTGGGCATCCAGCAGGGCATCGCGCATAGCGCGCAGGCCCAGATCGAGGCGGCGGTGGCGCAGGTGCAGGCCGGCATAGCGGCCGGGCAGATTCCGCCGGCTACCGGCCAGGCGATGATCCAGCAGATCGTTGCGCAGGGCACCGCACAGGCCCAGGCCGCTGCCGGTGGCGTGGCCGCGCTGACCCCGCCGGGCGGGGACGGCTATGCCGAGGTCAAGGGCGACAACTGGGCCTGGGGCTGGCAGGCCGGCGCGTACTGGAAGCCGACCGCCAACGACCGTGTGGGCCTGGCCTACCGCTCGCGCATCACCCACGACATCAAGGGCACCGCCAACTTCACCACCACGGCGGGCTACGACCTGCTGCTGGCGAACCCGCAGCTGTCCGGCAGCATCCCGCCGTTCCAGCACACCGCCGGCACCGCGCGCCTCACCAACCCGGCCGTCGCCACCCTGAGCTACTGGCACCAGGAGGACAAGTTCGGCCTCGGCGCGGACGTGTCGTGGACGCAGTGGAGCGTGATGCGCAACCTCACGGTGGACTACGCCAATGCGGCGCAGCCCGACACCACCCTGGCGTTCAACTGGCGCGACACCTACTACATCGCCGTGGGCGGCGAGTACTACGCCACCGACAAGCTGACCTTGCGCGCCGGCGTCTCCGTCGACCAGGCGCCGATGAACGCCAGCAACCGCGATCCGCGCGTGCCCGACGCCGCCCGCCGCATGGCCGCCTTCGGCATTGGCTACAAGGCCAGCAAGAACTTCGAGATCAACGCCTCGTACGCCCACATCTTCGTTAGCCATGCGGGCGTGAACGGCGCCACCAGCGCCACCGGCGACGTGCTCACCGGCAGCTACGACGACTACGGCAACCTGCTGAGCCTGTCGGCGCAGTACAAGTTCTGATCGTCTTGAACCCACCAAACCACCCCGTGCGAGCGGGGTGGTTTTTTCATGCCTGGTGCTTGCATGTCAGGCATGGCCACGAAGCGGCGGTGCCCGAAGCGAAACGTGGCGGCGGCTTGAGGGCATGTAGCGTTGCGCGAAATCGTACCGGCAACGGCGCCCACGCATTCGGTAGGACGCGTGAATCGAATTGCGCCGGGGTCGCACCCGACGCCTGGTTGCATCAGCGGACGAGGTCTGCGTAGGGAGGCAAGTCGGCGCTTTGTGTCCTTGCTTTTTCGTAAGCCTTCTGGAGTTCCATGGCTGCGACTTCGTAGGTTTCGATGATTTCGTCGTAGTCGGCTTGCTCTGGCCCGGAAACGGTGTTTCTCTCGGCACTGTAATGTTCGGCAATCTGGTGGATTGCCTGGATCGACATCATCAGGGCATTTTCGCTGATTTCAGGCATGGCTTTCCTCCGAAAATTGGTCTGCGTCAGGTAAGGCCAATGCCAAGTTGATTGGCGCGCACGATGCAATTCCGGGCCAGATTATCCAGAGCTCCGCGCAGGGCGTCGGCTCGGAGTTTCATGCCGTTGGCAGCCTCGATTTGCCAGTGCGTCGCTTGGTACCGGTCGCTCCAGTTTCCCTCTGCCAAATTTAATGACGGTGGAATGGTTGTACCTTCGGGCAGCGTGAAGTAATGCCAATTGGAGTAGCCGAAAACGCCTTGCTTGTCCCAAAGTGAGGTGCCGTGGCCGGTTTTGAAATAACCCTCGTCGTTCTGTCGCCAATCTTGCCGTGTTGTTTTCTGGCCGCGTAAAGTTACGGTTCGCGGGTCAATGTCTCCGTAGAGTATGCCCTCCGCCGCGTCACCGCTTTCGGTTAGAACGCCATAGGGGAATTCATCCTTCCGGACGCTGCGGTACAAGTGCTTTTCGATTTTCGCCATCCTGAAGCCTCTGCATGAACCCTGCTGGGCAGGGTAAAGTCCCGTGGGGCATGCTCCTTTGCCATCACTGCGACGTCAAGTGAAGGGCGCATGCATCGGCAGGGCCTGGCTGCCTTCAATCCCGTTGATACACCTGCATGTCGAACAGCCTGATCAACGCAGCATGCGTGCTGAGCTTTGCGCATCAAGGTGTCAATCATGCAGGCATGGGGCGCAGATGGTGCGTAGCCGTCGTTGAAGGCGTGCGTCCTCAGCCGCGCTTGAGCAACACTCCCAGCATCTGCCGGAAGCGCTTGCCGTAGGGCGGGTTGAGCAGTCCCGCGCCGTTCCAGCGCGCCTGGCGGAACACGGGCTTCAGGTGCGAGAAGGTGCGGAAGCCTGCTTCGCCGTGGTAGCCGCCCATGCCCGAGGCGCCCACGCCGCCAAACGGCAGTCCGTGTTGGGCGATGTGGTAGAGCGTGTCGTTGACGGTAACGCCGCCGGCATGGGTGCATGCGAGTACGCGGTCGATCAGCGCCTGCTCCGTCTCGAACAGGTACAGCGCGAGCGGATGGGCGCGTGCACGGACGAAGGCGATGGCTTCGTCCAGCGTGTCGTAGGGCACCAGCGGCAGCAGCGGGCCGAAGATCTCCTCCTGCATCACCGCCATGTCGTCGCGCACGTCGGCCAGCAGCACCGGCGGCAGCAGGCGGCGCTCGGCGTCGGGCGCGGCATCGCTCAGCGATTCGATGCTGGCGCCGGCGGCCTTCGCGTCGTCGCGCAGCGCGGACAGCCGCGCGTAGTGGCGGTCGGTGGCGATGCTGGCGTATTGCGCGTTGCGTGCGAGGTCGGGGTACAGGCGCGCGGCAGCGGCGCGCGCGGCGGCGGCGAAGTCCGCCATCTGCGCGCGCGGCAGCAGCACGTAGTCGGGGGCGATGCAGGTCTGCCCGGCGTTGACCAGCTTGCCGAACACGATGCGTTCGGCGGCGTGTTCCAGGCGCGCGCCGGGGCCGATCAGCGCAGGCGACTTGCCGCCCAGTTCCAGCGTCACCGGGGTGAGGTTGGCGCTGGCGGCGCGCATCACGTGATGGCCCACCGCGGTGGAGCCGGTGAACAGCAGGTGGTCGAACGGCAGCGCGGCGAAGGCCTGGCCCACGGCGGCGTCGCCGTTCACCACCAGCACTTCGTCGTTGCGGAAATACTTGCCGACCAGTTCGGCGAACAGCGCCGAGAAGCGCGGCGTGTACTCGCTCATCTTCAGCATCGCGCGGTTGCCGGCGGCCAGTGCGTCCACCAGCGGCCCCACCGCGAGGTAGAGCGGGTAGTTCCACGGCACGATGATGCCCACCACGCCCAGCGGCTGCGGGCGCAGCTCGGTGCGCGCGGGCAGGAACAGCAGGTCGGCGAAGCGGCGCTTCGGCCGCATCCAGCGCCTGCCGTGGCGCAGCGCGTGGCGCACGGCCGAGAGGCTGGGGAAGATCTCCAGCAGCTCGGTCTCTTCCAGCGGGCGGTTGCCGAAATCGGCGTGGATTGCGTCGGCGATCTGCGCGCGGTTTGCCTGCAGCAGGCGTTCCAGCGCGCGCAGGCGCTCGGCGCGCGCGGGCCAGGCCGGCAGCGGGTCGCGCGCCTGTGCTTCGCGCAGGCGGCGCAGGGCGGCTTCGAGGTCGGACATGGTCAGAACTTCACGTGCAGTTCCACGCCCCACATGCGCGGCGGCGTGACGTTGGCGTAGGGCGTGCCGAACACGCTTTCGGAGATATTGTCCACGCCGATCACGTAGCGCTGGTTGAACAGGTTGCTGACGTAGGCCGCCACGCCCCAGTGTTCGTGCGCCGCATCCCAGCCCAGCCGCGCGTCGGTGCGCTGCTGCGACGATCCCACGGTGAAGTTGGGGCTGATCTGGCAGGTGCCCTGCAGCTGCGAGTCGTTGTTGCAGCGGGACGCGCCGCGGTAGGCGTGCGAGATGTCGAAGCTGGCGCTGCCGCCGAACACGTCGTGCCAGGTGTAGGAGGCGTGCAGCGCATAGGAGTACTTCGGCTCGCCGGTGGGCTGGCCGTCGAGGTTGGCGCCGGAGGGGGCGATGTAGTGGCTGTAGGTGGCGTCGATGTAGGCCACGTTGGCGCCGAGCTGCAGCGCGCTGGTCGGTTGCCACTGCAGCTCCGCCTCCACGCCGCTGGCCTTCTGGTTGCTGCTGCTGACCAGGTAGCGCGGCACGCCGGAGCCGGCGCTGTTGGGGTCGAGCGTGAGCGCCTGGCGGTTGTCGTAGTTGTAGTGGTAGACCGAGGCGTCGAACAGCAGGTGCTGGTCGGGGAACACGCTCTTGATGCCGGCCTCGTAGTTCCACACCTTTTCCGGCGCGAAGTGCGAGGCGATCTGCACGCTGTTGTAGCCGCCGGCCTTGTAGCCCTTGGTCACCGAGACGTAGCCCATCGTGTCCGGCGTGAACTTGTAGTCGAGCACAGCGCGCGGGCTGACGTCGTTCCAGGCGTTGTGCGCCTTCACCAGCACGCCCACCGGCGCGCCGCTGGACGGGCTGAAGATCACGTTCTGGCCGAACGCGGCCAGCGCGTACTGCGCCTCCGGCGGCAGCATGGCGGTGATGCCGGCGTCGTTCAGCGCCTGGATGGTGGCGTCGAACTGCGGCGCCTGGCGCGGCATGTTGTACCAGCTGAAGTCCTTCTGGTCGCGCGTGAAGCGCACGCCGGTGGTGAGGTTGAGGCGGTCGGTCAGGTGCCAGATCACGTCGCCGTACAGCGCCCAGGCTTTGAAGTTGCCGTCGTTGCTGATCGACTCGCGCCACGGGTCGCCGAGCAGGGTGTAGGGCAGACCCATGCCGGCCAGCGCGTTGCTGATGTCGGTGAGCGGCGTGCCCGCGCCCATCACGTTCTGCGCCAGCGTGTCGAGGCTGTCGGTGGTGATGTCGGTCTGGCTGGTCTGGCGCGCCTGCTCGCCGTACCAGCTGGTGCCGGCCACCCAGTCGATCAGGTCGGTGTTGCCGTTGAGCTTGAACTCCTGGTACCAGCTGTTGTTGTGCTCGATGTTGGCGGTGTCGAGGTAGCTGACGACGTGGTTGGTGCCGTCGTAGTCGCCCAGGTTCTCGGTGTCGAAGTTGCGCCACGCGGTAGTGGAGGTGAGGCTGCCCCAGCTGAAACTGTGGTCGATGGTGAGCGTGGAGCCGTCGAAGCGGCGCTTCTCGATCGCGCCCACCGCGTCGTTGTACAGCGGCGCATGCAGCGGGTTGAGGAAGGTGCTCGGGTCGTCCGGGTAGGGCGGGCGCTGGTTGGTGTCGCTGGACAGCGGAACCAGGCCGATGGCCGGGTGTGGCGGCTGCTTCAGCTGTTCGTGATCCCACGACAGCAGCACGCGTGTGTCCGGCGTGACGTTCCAGCGGTACACCGCGCGCGTGCCCCAGTCGTCGTCCACGCCGTAGTGCTTGCCGGTGGCGGCGTCCTTGATCCAGCCGTCGCTCTGGTTGTCCAGCACGCTGACGCGCAGCGCCATGTCCCGGTTGAGCGGGATGTTGACCAGCGCGTCGCCGTAGCGCTTGCCGTAGTTGCCGAAGCGCACGCGCGCCTTGCCCTCGAAGCGGTCGCTGGGCTCGTTGGTGACGATGGAGATGGCGCCGGCCGCGGCGTTGCGGCCGAACAGCGTGCCCTGCGGGCCTTTCAGCACCTCGATGCGCTGGATGTCGTTGAAGGCCAGCAGCGCGCCGCCGGAACGCGCGGCGTACACGCCGTCGATGTACACGCCCACGGCGGATTCGGTGCCCACGCCGAAGTCGTCGGTGCTGATGCCGCGCAGCTCGTAGCCGGGTTGGGTGGGCTGGGTGCCGCTCACCACCAGGCCGGGCACGAACAGGCTCATCTTGCTGAGGTCGGTGGCGGCCAGCGTGTCGATCTGCCGGGCCGAGACGATCTGCATGGCGATCGGCACGTCCTGCACTTCCTGCGCGCGGCTCTGCGCGGTGACGGTGACCGAGCCGAGCTGGGTGGGCTTGGCGGCGTCGGGCTTGGATTTCGCGGCCGCGGCGTCCTGCGCGGCCAGCGCCGGCAAGGGCGCGCACAGCAGCAGGACGGTGCCGCCGTACAGCATCCGGCGCACTACCGCGGACAGTGGTCGTTGGCGCATCGTCATCCGAAGTTCTCCCCAGGCTTGGTCACGCATGGCGCGGTGGCCGCGCCGAAAGTCTTCGTCCCCTGCGACGATGCTCAATGCACGATGTCGCAATTCCCCTTGAGCGACAGGATCCAGTCGCGGATCAGCGCCTCGCCTTCGCGATCCACCGTGCTGCGGCCGATCTCCGGCATCATCACGCCGGGCCGGGTGGAGCCGATGCGGTTCATGATGATCGACTCGTCCGGCTTGCCGGGCACGATGTCGAACAGCCGCCCGCCGGTGGCCGGGCCGGCCGCCTCGGGCGACTTGCAGATACCCAGATGGTGGTCTTCCGGCACGTCCGGGCCGAGCGAGAAGCCGGTGACGCTGGCCTCGCCGTGCGGGTTGTGGCACATCGCGCAGTTGATATCGAGCCAGGCGCGCGCGCGGGCGTCGAGCGATGCGCTGGGGTCGCGCCAGTTGGCGTCCTTGGGCACGTCGGCCAGCTGCTTGGGCATGTCCATCAGGTAGCCCACGGCGACCAGGTGCTCCAGCTGGTTCTCGCGGCCGCTGCCGTAGTCGTAGTCGCGGTTGATGTGCCGCGCCTTCGGCCCGATCGGCTGGATGGTGCGGCCGATCATGTCGGCCTCGTGGCAGTTCACGCACTGGCCTTCGTCGGGCACCACGTAGTTGAAGTCCTCGCGCTGGCCCTGCGCGTCGACCAGGGTGAGCGCCTGCACGTCGCCGGTGCGCATCAAGGTGGCTTCGGTCTGCTCCTTGTTCCACACGTAGACGAAGGGCGTCCAGCCTTCCTTGCGGCGCACCAGCAGGCGCGTTTCCACCAGGTGCACGCTGGCGAGCTGCAGATCCTGCCCGGCGAAGTCGCCGGTGTAGTCCAGCGTGCGCGCCACGTCGCTGAACTTGCCGTCGGCCGCGCGCGGGTAATAGAAGGTCTTGGTGATGACGGTGCCGACCGGGAAATCCAGCGGGCCGTGCGCCGTGTATTTCGCCGGCGTGCCCTTGGGCATCCAGATCGTGCGCAGCTTGTGCACGTAGTCGGTGAACAGGTGGCTGTTGAGGCTGTACGGCACCACGCCGGCGTTGAGTTCCAGCTTGCCGTCGCGGGCCTCGACCATGTGCCAGTCGCTGAGCCTGGGCGGCTTGCCGTCGGCGTGGAAGGCCGGCGGCGCCATGCCGCGGTGGCAGCCGGCCAGCAGGAGGGCCAGCAGGAGCGGCGCCAGCGGCGCGTAGCGTTTTGCGGACTTCACTGGCGCCTGCCTCAGATCTTCGGCTCGGGGTTCAGCGTCACCGCCGGCAGCTTGTCCAGCGTGCACTGGAACGGCTTCATGTCGGTGCTGGGGTGCTTGTAGCCGTTCGGGCCGTCCGCGTTCACCACGCCGTTGACGTCCTGGATGCAGATGCGATCCTGCGGCGGCAGCGTCTTGTCGGTGAACTTGGGATCGGTGTAGCCGTCCCACAGCACATCGGGGAAGTGGCCGCCGAGGCCGAACAACGCGACCTTCAGCGTCTTGAAGTCCAGCCCGCTGGGCGAGTCGCCGCCGCCCTTGAGGCGGTTGCCGTAGACGAAGATGCCCTTCGGGTACGGGTCGTAGCCGGCCGCCACGCCGGTCTTGCTGGCGTAGTTGGTGGAGTAGAAGCTGGAGATGATGATGTTCGCCGTCTTGTTGTCGGCGATGTCGTTGTCGAAGATCTCCACCTTCGGGTTGGAGTTCACCACCACGCCCGAGCCCGCCGGCACGCTGGCCACCGCCGAGCCGTTCGCGGCGAAGTTGTCGTGGTTGTTGGCGACCACGTGGTTCTTGAACACGCGCGTGCCGTGGCCTTCCATCAGCAGGTCGGGCATGTTGAACACGAGGATGCCGCCGGAGTTGTTGGTGGCGGTGTTGCCGTACACGTCGGCGTCCACTGTGTTCTCGATCTCGATGCCGGCCACGTTCTGCTCGGCGCGGTTGTTGCGCACGATGACGTTGGTGGACTGGCCCACGTAGATGCCCGAGTCGGAGGCGCCGATGGCTTCCGAGTCCTCGATCAGCACGTTCTGCGTCTTCACCGGGTAGATGCCGTAGGGGCCGTTGCTGGTCTTGGAGCCGTCCGTCCACTGCGTGCGCACGCCGTGGATGGTGATGTTCTTGCCGTGGTTGATCTTCAGCGCATCGCCCTTGGTGTCCTCGATGGTGAGGTTCTCGATGGTGAAGTCGTTGGCGTTGACCAGCAGGCCCTCGGGGCCGACCACCTGGCCCTTGAACGACAGCACGGTCTGATCCTTGCCGGCGCCCTTGATGGTGACGCCGTCGGTGCGCAGGCTGAGGCCGCGGGTGAGGTGGTAATGGCCGGCGGGAATGTCGATCACGGTGCCGGGCTTGGCGTCCAGCAACTGTTCCTGCAGCTTCGACTCGAAGCTGGCGTCGGAGGCATTCTGCGGTGCGGGCGCCTGTTGGCTGCTGCAACCGGCGAGTACGGCGGCGGCCAGCGCCGCGGTGATGAGCGTCTTGCGCATGATCGTTGAACTCCCCATTCGAACGTAATCCGCGGATGCTTCCACTGTCCCGCAAGACGTTGCGGCTGGGGAGGGCAAAACGGCCAGGGCGTGGGGGGCAAAACGGCCAGTATTGGCCGTGCGCAGCGATCAGGCGGCGGCGCGGCGGGCTTCCTGCGGCGCCATTCCCGTCCAGCGCTTGAACGCACGGCGGAATTCGCGCGGGTCGCTGAAGCCCACCTCGCCGCCGATCTCGGCCACGCTCAGGTCGCCGCCCTGCAGCAGTTGCAGCGCACGCTCGGCGCGTACGCGGTCGTGGATCTCGCGGAACACGCGCCCGCTCTCGGTGAGCCGGCGGCGCAGCGAGCGTTCGCTGAGGTTGAGCGTGCGCGCCACGTCGTTGAGCGTGGGCTGCTGGCGCAACTGGCTGCGCAGCAGGCGCTCCACCGCGGCGACGATTTCCTGGTGCGGCTCGCCGCCGTCCGGCGTGCGTTGCTGCGCGCACAGCGCCAGCGCCTGCTGCGCGGTGAGCGGGTTGTAGCCGGGCAGCGGCTGGGCCAGCCATTGCGTGTCGATCAGCAGGCGGCAGCGCGGCGCGTCGAAGCGCAGCTCGCAGCCGAACAGTTGCGCGTATTCGTCGGCATGCGCCGGGCGCGGATAGGCCAGCTCCACGCGCAGCGGGCGCAGCTCGGCGCCGACCAGCTCGCGTGCGATCAGCGTCGAGCTGGCGAACAGCTCCTCGCAGAAGAACGGCAGCAGGCTGGCGTCGTCGAACAGCGGCATCGCCACCATCGCCACGGCGTGTTCGTCCACCGGCTCGAACGCGAGGTCGAGCAGGCAGCCGCAGATCTTGTGGTGCGCGATGCCGGCCAGCATCGCCTCGCCGAACGTGCGCGAGGTCATCATCGCCAGCCCCAGCAGGCCGAAGCCGCCGATGCTGCCCTCGCGGCCGATGCGCAGCCCCGCGTCGCCCACGCCCGCGGCCGCCAGCGCGGTGAGCGCGCGGTGCACGAACAGGCTGGCCTGGCGATAGGAGACGCGCAGCGCCGGGTCGGCGATCTGCGCGCGGTTCAGCGCCAGCCCGCCGAACCAGGTGCGGCTGTCCACGCCGCAACCGTCCGCGAGTTGCACCAGGTACAACAGCTTGTTGGTGGGGAATTCCGCGGCGGTGTAGCGCGGATCGTCCGTCGCCGGCGTGGCGTGCGCGCTGGAATGGAAGCCGATCATGCCGGCGGGACGTGCCATGGTGCGAATGCTCCGACGCAGGCGGGTCGTTGCGGCCCGCAGTCCGGACTTTCTAGCACGCCTGCGCGGCCGGTCGCTTGTGCATTGCGCAAGCGACCGATCGAGGCACCGTCTTCCGATCAGTTTCCAGAGGCGCCATTGCTGGCGTCGTCGATGGCGGGCAGGCGCCTCCCTGCAACGCAAAGGCCTCAGTGCATGCCGCCGCTGGCGTAGAGCTTCTCGCCGGTCAGCCAGCCGGCGTCGTCGGAGGCGAGGAAGACCGCGATCGAAGCGATGTCCTGCGGCTGGCCGATGCGGCCCAGCGGCGTCTGCGATGCGGCGTGGTTGTGGAAGTCGGAGCCGATGAAGCCGGCGCTATGGGTGCCTTCGGTCTCGACCAGGCCCGGGTTCAGCGCGTTGACGCGGATGCCGCGCGGGCCCAGTTCCTGTGCGAGCGCACCGGTGATGCCTTCCACAGCCGACTTGGTGGCCGTGTACACCGCCGAGGCCGGCGGCGTGATGCGGCTGACCAGCGAGCCGATGTTGATGATGCTGCCGCCCTGGCCGAGGTGCTTCGCGGCCGCCTGCGTGGTCAGCAGCAGGCCCAGCACGTTGACGTCGAACTGCTTGCGGTAATGCTCTTCGGTGATCGCCTCGATCGGCGCGAACTCGTAGACGCCCGAGTTGTTGACCAGGATGTCGAGGCCGCCGAAATGCTCGACCGTCCGGGCGACGATGGCCTGCGCCTCGGTGGCGTCGGCGACGCTGCCCTGCACGGCGAACGCCTTGCCACCGGCCTTGGTGATCTCGGCCACCACGGCGTCGGCACCGGCCTTGCTGGAGGCGTAGTTGACGGCGACGGCGGCGCCTTCGGCGGCGAGCGCCTTGGCGATGGCCGCGCCGATGCCCTTGGATGCGCCCGTGACGAGGGCGGTCTTGCCTTGGAGCTTGCTCATGGGTGGGTTCCTGCGAGTGCGGGGTGGGGGTTAGGTTCGTTGATGCCGTAGTTCAAGATATACGAACTATAGAACAATCGTCAAGGGGCGGCTAGAATGCCGGCATGCGCCCGCTGTTCCACCCATCGATCGACGACGTCACCGTGGAAGGCATCCTCCACGCGCTGTCCGATCCCGTGCGCGCGTCCATCTACGCCAGGCTGGCCGGGCTGGACTGCGCCGCGACCTGCACCGCGTTGCAGCAGGCTGGCGACCGCGCCATTCCCAAATCCTCGCTGTCGCAGCACTTCCGCGTCCTGCGCGAGGCAGGCCTGGTGCGCAGCGAGCGCGCCGGCGTGGAAATGCACAACACCACGCGCTGCGGGGAAATCGAGCAGCGCTTCCCCGGCCTGATTCCCGCCATCCTCAACGCGCACCGCATACAGGTCGCGGGCGCGCCGCCGCCACGCCCGCCAGTCCGGCGGGCGGCAACGGTTACCGTCAAGAAGAAGACCAAGGTGCGTTGAGCGACTCGCCGTCACGGATGCGTGGCGACGCCTCAGTCATGTGCGTATCGTGCGGGCCGGCGGATTCCCTGCGACGATGCAGGGAGTCCGCCGGATCTTGCATCACTCGCCGATGGTCAGCAGCGACGCGTTGCCGCCGGCCGCCGTGGTGTTGATGGTGAGCGTGCGCTCGCCGGCGAAGCGCAGCAGGTAGTGCGGGCCGCCGGCCTTGGGACCGGTGCCGGAGAGGCTTTCGCCGCCGAAGGGCTGCACGCCGACCACCGCGCCGATCTGGTTGCGGTTGACGTAGCAGTTGCCGACGCGGGCGTGGCTGCGGATGTATTCCACGGTGTCGTCGATGCGGCTGTGCACGCCCAGCGTGAGGCCGTAGCCGGTGGCGTTGATCTGCTCGACCACCTGCTTCAGCTCGCTGCCCTTCCAGCGCAGCACGTGCAGCACCGGGCCGAACACTTCACGGGTGAGCGTGGCGAGCGCGGGGATCTCGTAGGCGCGCGGTGCGAAGAAGGTGCCGTTGGCGGTGGTGGCCGGATCGAGCGGTACTTCGCCGATCTTCTTCGCCTCCTTGTCCATGCGGGCGGCGTGGTCGACCAGGATCTTCTTCGCGTCTTCGTCGATCACCGGGCCCACGTCGGTGCTGAGCTGGCCGGGGTCGCCCACCTTCAGCTCGGCCATCGCGCCGGCGAGCATGCCGACCACCTTGTCGGCGATGTCTTCCTGCACGAACAGCACGCGCGCGGCCGAGCAGCGCTGGCCGGCGGACTGGAAGGCGGAGGCGATCACGTCCTTGACGATCTGTTCGGGCAGGGCGGAGGAGTCGGCGATCATCGCGTTCTGGCCACCGGTCTCGGCGATCAGCGCGGCGATCGGCGCGTTGCGCGCGGCGAGCGCGCGGTTGATCGCCCAGGCGGTCTCGGTGGAGCCGGTGAAGGCCACGCCGGCCACGCGCGGGTCTTTCGTCAGGGCCGCGCCGACCACGGCGCCGTCGCCGGGCAGATACTGCAGCACGGCCTCCGGCACGCCGGCTTCGTGCAGCAGCTTCACCGCGGCGTAGCCGATCAGGCTGGTCTGCTCGGCGGGCTTGGCGATCACGCTGTTGCCGGCGGCGAGCGCGGCGCTGACCTGGCCCAGGAAGATCGCCAGCGGGAAGTTCCACGGGCTGATGCAGACGAACACGCCGCGGCCGTTCAAGAACAGCTGGTTGCTCTCGCCGGTGGGGCCGGGCAACTGCTCGGGCTGGCCGAACAGGCGGCGCGCCATCGTCGCGTAGTAGCGCAGGAAGTCGGCGGCCTCGCGGATCTCGGCGATGGCGTCGGGCAGGCTCTTGCCGGCCTCGCGCACGCACAGCGCGATGAACTCGGCGCGGCGCGCCTCGAGCTGCTCGGCGGCGTGTTCGAGGATCGCGGCGCGGCTGGCGGCGGGCAGGCGATCCCAGTCGGGCTGGGCGGCGACGGCATTGGCCAGCGCCTTGTCCACCAGCGCGGCGTCGGCGCTGACGTAGCTGCCCACGGTCTGGCGGCGATCAGCGGGGTTGGTCACCGTGACGGTCGGGCCGTTGCCCTTGGCGCCTGGCACCAAGGGCTCGGCATTCCACGGGCCGGACTTGGCGTTGACGGCTTCGGCGGTGGCCTTCAGTTCGTTGTCGTTGGAGAAGTTGATGCCCATGGAATTCTTCCGCAGTTCGCCAAAGAGGTTGACCGGCAAGGGGATGCGCGGGTGGGGAATGGAGGCGAAGCGGCGCACCGTCTCGCAGGGGTCGGCGACCAGCTCGCGCACCGGCAGGGTCTCGTCCACCACGCGGTTGACGAAGCTGGTGTTGGCGCCGTTTTCCAGCAGGCGGCGCACCAGGTAGGGCAGCAGATCCTCGTGCGTGCCCACCGGTGCGTACACGCGGCAGGGCACATCGAGGTTCTGCGGGCCGATCACCTCGGCGTAGAGGTCGGTGCCCATGCCGTGCAGGCGCTGGAACTCGAACGGGCGGCCGCGCGCGATGTGGTGCACGGCGGCGATGCTGTGCGCGTTGTGCGTGGCGAACTGCGGGTAGATCAGCTCGCTGCCGGCGTCGAACAGCTTGCGCGCGCAGGCGAGGTAGGAGACGTCGGTGTTCGGCTTGCGCGTATACAGCGGGTAGCCCGAGAGGCCCTGCTCCTGGGCGCGCTTGATCTCGGCGTCCCAGTAAGCGCCCTTCACCAGGCGAACGTACCAGCGACGATTTGCCGCACGTGCGGTTTCGATCAGCCAATCGATCACGAACGGCGTGCGCTTGGAGTAGGCCTGCACCACGATGCCGAGGCCGTTCCAGCCGGCCAGCGAGGGGTGGGCGAACACGTCGCCGATGATGTCCAGCGAGAGTTCGAGGCGGTCGGCTTCCTCGGCGTCGACGGAGAGCGCGATGTCCTGCTTCATCGCCAGCTGCGACAGTTCCAGCAGCTTGGCGGTGAGGTCGCGGCGGGCGATGGCGCGCTTGGCCACCTCGTAGCGCGGGTGCAGCGCGGACAGCTTCACCGAGATCGACGGCGCGTCGGTGTGGTTGGCGAACGGGCCGCGCGCGCCGATGCGGGCGATCGCGCGGCGGTAGTCTTCCTGATAGCGCTCGGCGGTCTCGGCGGTGAGCGCGGATTCGCCCAGCATGTCGTAGGAATAGCGGTACACCGCGTATTCCTTCTTGGCGCAGCGGTCCAGCGCCTCGTCGATGGTCTGCCCCATCACGAACTGGTGGCCCATGATGCGCATGGCCTGGCGCACGGCGAGGCGGATCGCCGGCTCGCCGGCGCGGCCGGCCAGGCGCTTCAGCGCGCCGGTGAAGTCGCGGCGGGTTTCCTCGGCCAGGTTCACCAGGTGCCCGGTGAGCATCAGGCCCCAGGTGCTGGCGTTGACGAACAGCGATTCGCTCTGGCCCAGGTGCTTCTTCCAGTCGGCGTCGCCCAGCTTGTCGCGGATCAGCTTGTCGGCGGTGGCCTTGTCGGGGATGCGCAGCAGCGCTTCCGCCACGCACATCAGCAGCACGCCTTCCTCGCTGGAGAGGTCGTACTGGCGCATGAAGGATTCGACGGCACTCTGGTCTTTGACGCGCGCACGCACGCGGGTGACCAGGCCGGCGGCGACGTCGATCACCTGCTCGCGCTCGGCGGGCGGCAGGGTGGCCTGGGCGAGCAGGTCGTTGACCGCTTCGGTCTCGTCGCGCAGCCACGCGGCAGTGATGCGCGCGCGGGCCGGCTCGGCGCCGGCGGGGAGTTCGGGGCTGAGGATGGGTTGGGTCACGGCGGGTCGATGCGATGGGAGGGGCGGGAGGAAACGCGCGATTGTACGCCGTGCCCCATGCCGCCGCCGCATCCCGCCGCCGTGGCGCAAGGTACGCGAAGGTATGTCGCCCGCCGGCAAAACTGATCGGGCGCAAGCCCCTGCGGCATTCTTGCCCCTTGCGCCCATGCGACCTATCATCGAAACGCTCTTGGCACGCCGGATCTCCATGATCGTGCTACGACCAGCCGCCGCCGGCTTGCCCCGCGTGTCGATATGGCTCAGGCCCAATCGCACGCTAAGCCGCCGCGGCCTGCGTCGGCTCATCATGCTTCTGGCGTCGCTGGCGCTGACGACCGCCGTCCTGGGCGCGTGGGTGGGGAATGTGTTTGCTCCGCTGTTCGCCTTGGTCGAATCGTCCGCCGTGGCCGTCGCCTTGTGCGTGGCCTGGCGCGCCGGCGACCGCAGCGAGCGCATCACCCTCGACGAGGCGTCGCTGGAGGTGCAATCGTTGCCGGGCCGGCAACGCACGAGCTTCCAGCCTGGCTGGGTGCGCGTGCGGCTGGACGAAGGGGATGACGGATGTCGCCGCCTGTTGCTGTCGTCGCACGGGCGCGAGCTGGAAATCGGCAGGTTCCTTGCCGAAGGGGAACGTGTCGAGCTGTTGCGGAAACTCAAGCTGCTGCTGGACGAGGTCAACGGCCGGCAGCGCGGATAGGTTCAACAAAGGGCGAGAGCATGACATCTGGCAGCATCAGAACCGACCGGGCCGGTTCGAACCGGGGCCGATCCGGCCGCGGCGGGGCGAACGGCAGCAGGCGCGCCATGGCGTCGGCGCTGGCCCTCGTACTGGCGCTGTGCGCCGGTATCGCGCAGGCCAATCCACGGCCGTGGCAGCTCAACATGACGCGTGGCGTGACCACCTGGTCGGGCGAGGCCTATTTCCTCAACAACGTCGCGCTCGGCGTGTGCGTGGTGATCGGCATCCTAGTGTTCGGCGCGATGTTCATCGCCATGTTCCGCTTCCGCAAGTCGCGCGGTGCGGTGGCGGAGAAGTGGTCGCACAACACCACGGTCGAGATCATCTGGACCACGATCCCGGTGATCATCCTGGTGGTGCTGGCCTGGATGTCCACCGGCGGCCTGGTCTCGTTCGCCAACACCACCGGCGCGCAGATGACGGTGAAGGTCACCGGCTACCAGTGGAAGTGGCGCTACGATTACGTCGATTACCAGGGCAAGGCGATCGACAAGGTCGGCTACATGTCCAAGCTCGACGAGCTCTCCGACAAGACCCGCCAGCTGGGTTCGGGCATGGATCCGTACGCGGTGAAGACCGGCGACGAGAACACCTACCTGCTGAACGTGGACAAGCCGCTGGTGCTGCCCATCCACACCAAGATCCGCTTCGTGATCACCAGCGAGGACGTGATCCACTCGTGGTGGGTGCCGGCCTTCGGCTGGAAGATGGATGCCATCCCCGGCATCGTCAACACGGCCTGGACCAACATCAACGAGCCCGGCACCTACCGCGGCCAGTGCGCCGAGCTGTGCGGGCAGGATCACGGTTTCATGCCGATCGTGGTGAAGGCCGTCTCGAAGGCGGACTTCGCCAAGTGGCTGGCCGCGCAGGAGCAGGCGAACGCGCCCGCGCCTGCCGCGGCGCCGGGCGGCAACGGCTGAGCCGCGTCGCGCGGCAACCACGAATTTCCGGGAGCGGCCGCGCGCGGCCGCGCCATCGACAGACTTGAGGCAGAGGTGCAAGGCCATGGCCCATGAAGCCACCCACGATCACCACGACCACCACCACGCACCGCAGGGTTTCTTCCAGCGCTGGGTGATGTCCACCAACCACAAGGACATCGGCACGCTGTACCTGATCTTCTCGCTGACGATGTTCTTCATCGGCGGCAGCTTCGCGATGGTGATACGCGCCGAGCTGTTCAAGCCCGGCCTGCAGCTGGTGCAGCCGTACTTCTTCAACGAGATGACCACCCTGCATGCGCTGGTGATGATCTTCGGCGCGATCATGCCGGCCTTCGTGGGCCTCGGTAACTGGATGATCCCGCTGATGATCGGCGCGCCGGACATGGCGCTGCCGCGCATGAACAACCTCTCGTTCTGGATCCTGCCGTTCGCCTTCGCGCTGATGCTGTCCACGCTGTTCCTGCCCGGCGGCGGCCCGGCCGGCGGCTGGACGATGTATCCGCCGCTGTCGCTGCAGACGGATTCGCTGGCCTACGTGGTGTTCGCGATCCACCTGATGGGCATCAGCTCGATCATGGGCGCGATCAACATCATCGCCACCATCCTCAACATGCGCGCGCCGGGCATGGATCTCCTGAAGATGCCGGTGTTCGTGTGGAGCTGGCTGATCACGGCGTTCCTGCTGATCGCGGTGATGCCGGTGCTGGCCGGCGCGGTGACCATGCTGCTCACCGACAAGTATTTCGGCACCAGCTTCTTCAACCCGCACGGCGGCGGCGACCCGGTGCTGTACCAGCATGTGTTCTGGTTCTTCGGCCACCCCGAGGTGTACATCATGATCCTGCCGGCGTTCGGGATCATCTCGGAGATCGTGCCGACCTTCGCGCGCAAGCCGATCTTCGGCTACCGCGCGATGGTGTACGCGATCGCCAGCATCGCGTTCCTGTCGTTCATCGTGTGGGCGCACCACATGTTCGCGGTGGGCCTGCCGCTGGGCGCGGACATCTTCTTCATGTACGCGACGATGCTGATCGCGGTGCCGACCGGCGTGAAGGTGTTCAACTGGGTGGCCACGATGTGGGGCGGCTCGATGACCTTCGAGACGCCGATGCTGTTCGCGATCGCCTTCATCATCCTGTTCACCATCGGCGGCTTCTCCGGCCTGATGCTGGCGCTGGTGCCGGCCGACTTCCAGTACCACGACACCTACTTCGTGGTGGCGCATTTCCACTACGTGCTGGTGACCGGCGCGGCGTTCGCGATCATGGCGGCCACGTACTACTGGCTGCCGAAGTGGACCGGCCACATGTACAGCGAGTTCTGGGGCAAGGTGCACTTCTGGTGCAGCGTGGTCTTCGTGAACGTGCTGTTCTTCCCTCAGCACTTCCTGGGCCTGGCCGGCATGCCGCGCCGCATCCCGGACTACAACGTGGCGTTCGCCAACTTCAACATGATCAGCTCGATCGGCGGCTTCCTGTTCGGCGCCTCGCAGCTGATCTTCCTGGGCGTGATCGTGCACTGCGCGTTCTTCTCGAAGAAGAAGGCCGCCGACCGCGTGTGGGAAAGCGCCAAGGGCCTGGAGTGGACGGTGCCCTCGCCGGCGCCGCACCACACCTTCGAAGTGCCGCCGGTGGTGCACGACGAAGAGCTCGCGCACGGCCACGTGAACGATTGACGGGTACGACATGGCCAGCCAGATCGATGATGAGCAGTTCGAGCGCAAGCGCCGCCACGGCGTGCGGCGCACCGTGGCCGTGCTGGCCATCGTGGTCGGCGCGTTCTACCTGCTGTCGTTCGCGCAGATCCTGTTGATGAAGTAGCCGCGGCGGTTCGCCGCCGCATTCGGTAGAAGTGGTCGCGGCACCCGCCGCCCACGGGGAAACTCCACGGAGTCTCAGCATGTCCCAGCAGCACGGCACCTACTACGTTCCGAGCAAGAGCCAGTGGCCCATCGTGGCCGCGGTGGTGATGTTCCTCACCGTGCTCGGCGCGGCGCACTGGCTCAGCGCGGAGCCCGGCGACACCGGTTTCGGCAAGACGGTGATCGCGATCGGCGCGGTTGGCGTCGTCTGCATGTTCTTCGGCTGGTTCCACTCGGTGATCAAGGAATCGCTGTCGGGCCTGTACAACCCGCAGGTGGACACCTCGTTCCGCATGGGCATGATGTGGTTCATCTTCTCCGAGGTGATGTTCTTCGGCGCGTTCTTCGGCGCGCTGTTCTACATCCGCAACTTCTCGGTGCCGTGGCTGGGCGGCGAGGGCCATGGCGTGCTCACCCACCAGTTCCTCTACGGCGCCTACAACGCCTCGTGGGGCGCGGACGGCGGCAACGGCCCGATGCACGTCGGTGGCGCCTTCAGCACCGTGGCGCCGTGGGGCCTGCCGCTGCTGAACACGCTGATCCTGCTCACCTCCAGCGTCACCGTGACCATCGCGCACCATGCGCTGCGCGCGGGCCATCGCGGCAGGATCCTGGTGTTCCTCGGCCTCACCGTGCTGCTGGGCGCGCTGTTCCTGAACTTCCAGGCGCACGAGTACATCGAGGCGTACAAGGAGCTGAACCTCACCCTGCACAGCGGCGTGTACGGCTCCACCTTCTTCATGCTCACCGGCTTCCACGGCCTGCATGTGACCCTGGGCACCATCATGCTGGCGGTGATCTGGTTCCGCGTGCTGAAGGGCCACTTCAGCAAGGAGCATCACTTCGGCTTCGAGGCGGTGGCCTGGTACTGGCACTTCGTGGACGTGGTGTGGCTGGGCCTGTTCCTGTTCGTCTACATCCTGTAACTGCAACGCGGGGCGTGCGCTGATTCCTCGCGCACGTCCGATTCTTCGGCGGGCCCGGTACGGTTCCCATGGCAGGGGGTGTTCGATGAAACGGATGGCATGGCGCCCGATCTGGCTGGGCGCCTGCATGCTGCTTGCGTGCGTGGGCCCGGCTCAGGCGGCCGAGAAGTGCAAGCTGGCCAAGTACGGCACCTTGCCGGTGGAGATGGTCGGCGAGCGGGCCACCACGCGGATCAAGGCCAACGGCGTGGACACGCGCTTCATGCTCGACACGGGCGCGGAGTTCAACTTCATGTCGCGCGCCAATGCGGATGCGCTGGGGCTCAGGCTCCGTCCCGCGCCGTTCGGTTTCTACATGGGCGGAATCGGCGGCAGCGCGAGTGTCTCGCTGGCGAAGATCAAGGATTTTGGCGTACTCGGCACGGATCTCCACGACGTCGAATTCCTGGTCGGCGGATCCGATATGGGCGAGGGCCTGCTGGGCGCCAACCTGCTCGACGTCGTGGATCTCGAGATCGACCTGGCGCAGGGCAAGGTGACCCTGTTCAAGCCGGATGGCTGCGACAAGGCGGCGCTGGCCTATTGGGCCGCCGGCCGCAACTACAACGTCGCCGATTTGCATCCCTCGTACGGCCAGTACGACAGGCGCAGCTTCGTCGACGTGACGATCAACGGCAAGACGCTGCATGCCTTGCTGGATTCCGGCGCCACGGCCACCTTGCTTGGCCGGCGGGCCGCCGAGCGCGTGGGCATCGATCTGAAGGGGCCGGGCGTGAAGGCCAGCGGCGCCACCCGCGGCATCGGCGCCAAGGCCTATCGAACCTGGATCGTGCCGATCGACGCGTTCTCGATCGGTACCGAAACCATCAGGCACAGCGAGATGCTGGTGATGGACGGCAACATCGGCGACGGTTCGACCGACATGCTGCTGGGCGTCGATTTCATGCTGGCCCATCACATGTACGTGGCCAACAGCCAGCGAAAGCTCTATTTCACCTACAACGGCGGCCGCGTGTTTTCGCTGGACACCACGTCGGTCGGAGCCAACGAGCCGGCCCCGGCGGCGTCGAGCGACGCAGGCGACGAACCCGGGACGGCGGCCGACTACGCGCTGCGCGGCCAGGCGCGCCTCGCGCGCGGCGAACTGGCGAACGCGCATTCCGACCTGGATGCGGCCATCCGCATGGATCCGGGCAATGCGGGCGACTACCTGATACGCGCCCGCATCCTGCTGGCCGACAAACAGCCCGACGCCGCGCTGGACGATCTGGACAAGGCCCTGGGCCTCGATCCGAAGAATGTCGATGCCCTGCTGCTGCGCGCCCGCCTGCGTTACGTGAAGAAGGACGAAGCCGGCGTCGCGGCGGACGTCGCGGCGGCGCGCCAGCTCGCACCGGCCGGCTCGATGCAGTCCTATGCCGTCGCGTCGCTGTACGTCGCCATCGGCCAGCCGGCCGATGCCGTGCCCTTGCTGGACGACTGGATCCGCACGCACGGCGCCGATGCCGCGCTAGGCAGCGCACTGAACGAGCGTTGCTGGGCGCGTGCGCTGGCCAACCAGTCGCTGGACGACGCGCTGCGCGACTGCCGCAAGGCGATCAAGCGCGATGGCGAGCGCCCGGCCTATCTGGACAGTATGGGCATGGTGTATCTGCGGATGGGCAAGGACGCCGAGGCGATCAAGGCCTATCAACAGGCGCTTGCGCGGTCGCCCCGCGTGGCGTGGTCGCATTACGGTCTGGGATTGGCCGAATTGCGCAGTGGCCAGGCCGCTGCAGGCAACGCCGAGCTGGCGACGGCGCGTGCACTGGACAAGCGGATCGACGCGCGCGCCGCCAGGCTGGGCCTGGTCGCGCCGGGCGAGTCCCCCGGCGGCGGTGCGCCGATTTCCAGATAGCGCCGCTTCGGCATCGGTTGCGCGTGGTACGGGCATTGCCGATCCTTCTCGCGAACCAGCGAGCCGGTTGCTGTCGCGACCGCTACAATCAGCCGTGGCCGCCCACGTCGTGCGGCTGCAGCCAGCCCATCCAGATGCCGAACACGACCATGCCGATCAGCAGCAGCGACAGCGCGATGCGGCGGGTCAGCGCCCAGGCCATGCGCTTGTCGTTGTCCTTGTCGGTCATCATGTAGTACAGCGCCTGGCCGAGGCTGAAAATCACCACCAGCAACACCACCACCACCGCGTATTTGTAGATGGGGCCCACGTGATCGATCCGGTTGATTCTGTTGCAGCGAGTATAGCGACCGGGGTGCGTGCATCGTGCTAGGCGGGTTCCGCCGACCGCCGTGGTGGGCGATCCTGCTGACGGCCTGCGCGGCCGTGCTTTTCGTGCGCCTGGGCTTCTGGCAACTGCATCGCGCGGCATTCAAGGACGACTTGCTGCGACGCTATGCCGCGGCCGCCGTCGCGCCGCCGCGGGACTTCGCCGCGGTGGCGCTGCAACCGCCGCCGGACGCCTATCCGCGCGTGCAGGTGCAGGGCCGCTACGTGGCCGACCACATCTACCTGCTGGACAACCCAAAGCACGACGACCGCGGCGGCGTGGAGGTCTACGTGCCGTTCCGCCCGCAAGGCGGGGATCGCCTGCTGCTGGCGGATCTCGGCTTCCTGCCCGGCAACGGCACCGACCAGACGCCGCAGCTGCCGCCGTTGCCGGATGGCGTGCAGAGCCTGCGCGGCCTCTACGTGCCGCCGCCGGGGCGCGGCTTCGAGATGGGCGGCAACGCGCTGGCGCGACAGGCGGCGTGGCCGAAGAAGACGATCTACCTCGACCTGGATCAGGTCGCGGCCGACCTCGGCGGCAAGCTGTATCCGCGCGTGCTGGCGCTGGATGCCGACCCGTCCTCGATCTACGTGCGCGAGCACGTGCTGGACTTCGGCGACATGCCGCCGGCGCGGCACCGCGCCTACGCGTTCCAGTGGTTCTCCTTCGCCATCGCCGTGGTGGTGATCCTGCTGGTGCTGAACCGCAAGCGCGGTTCGCGCCCTTCCTGACTTTGGACTTCCGATGAATGCCGCCGATCCCGCCGCGTTGCGCAAGAGCCGCCTGAAACTGCTGCTGGTCGCCGCGGTGTTTGCCGCGCCGTTCGTGGCGGCGCTGGCGCTCACGCTGGCCGGCTGGCAACCCGGCGCGAAGGGCAACGGCCTGCCGATCGTGCCGCAGCGCAATTTCGCGCAGGAGCAGTTGCCGGTGCGCATGGCCGGCGGCGGCACATGGGCGTGGCGCGACAGCGAGCCGCGGCTCACCCTCGTCGCGCTGCCCGGGCCGGATTGCGCCGCGCGCTGCTACGCCGCGCTGACCGCGATGGCCAAGGCGCGCGTGATGCTCAACGGGAGTCAGTCGCGGCTGCGCCTGCTGTACGTGGGCACGCCGCCCGCCGATGCGCAGCAGCGCACCGGCATGGCGAACTACTGGCAGCTCGGCGAGGACGCGGACGGCAAGCTGGCGCCATGGCGCCCGCAGCAGCCGGACAGCGTCGCCGCGCTGCTGGTGGAATCCAACGGCACGGCGCTGGCGAGCTATCCTGCCGGTTTCGACGCCTCCGGGCTGCTCCAGGATCTGAAGAAGGTCATCAAGTGATGTCGTTGCAAGTGCGGAAGATCCTGCGCTGGCTGGCGCTGCTCGCCACCGTGTTCGCGTTCGGGCTGGTGATGTTCGGCGCCTTCGTGCGCCTCTCCAACGCCGGCCTGTCCTGCCCGGACTGGCCCACCTGCTACGGCGAGGCGACCTGGCCGCAGCACGCGCAGGCGGTGGCGCAGGCCGATGCGGCGTTCCCGAACCGGCCCTACGAGGCGCACAAGGCGTGGCGCGAGCAGGTGCACCGCATGCTGGCCGGCACGCTGGGCGTGCTGGTGCTCGCGCTGGCTTTCGCGGCGGCGTGGCGGCGGCGTTGGGTGCTGCTGGCGCTGGGCGCCAGTGCGGTGCTCGCGGCGGTGGGCGTGGCGATGTACATGCGCGGCGAACACCACTGGTCGTCGCTGCTGGCGGTATGCGCGATCGCGCTGCCGCTTGCTGCGGCGCTGGCGTTGCAGCGTCCCGCGGCGTGGCGGGTCTGCCTGGTCGCGCTGGCCGTCATCATCTTCCAAGCGATGCTGGGCATGTGGACGGTGACCCTGCTGCTGAAGCCCATCGTGGTGACCGGGCACCTGCTGGGCGGCATGACCACGTTCGCGCTGCTGGGCTACGCGGCGGTGCGCTTCGCCGGCGTGGGCGCGGCGGACGACGCGCTGGCGGGGCTGCGCCGGCTGGTGATCCTCGGCATCGTGCTGCTGGCCTGCCAGATCGCGCTGGGCGGCTGGACGTCGTCCAACTACGCGGCGCTGGCCTGCGGCTTCGGCGACTCGGCCTTCCCGCAATGCCTCGGCCAGTGGTGGCCGCCGGGCGACTACCACCAGGGCTTCATCCTGTGGCGCGGCATCGGCGTGAATTTCGAGGGCGGCATCCTCGACCAGCAAGCGCGCACCGCGATCCAGATGGTGCACCGGGTCGGCGCGCTGGTGGTGTTCTGCTACCTCGGCTGGCTGTCGCACAAGCTGGCGCGGCGCGGCCTGCGCTGGTGCGGCATCGCGGTGGGCGTGGCGCTGGTCTGCCAGGTGCTGCTGGGCATCAGCAACGTGCACTTCGGCCTGCCGCTGCCGGTGGCGACCGCGCACAACGGCATGGCGGCGCTGCTGCTGTTCACCCTGGTGGCGACGCTGGCGCGCACGCAGCGCCGGCCTGACTTGTCCGGAGTGGCGGCATGAGCGTGCTCGGCGAATACCTGCAACTGACCAAGCCGCGCGTGGTCGCGCTGCTGGTGTTCTGCGCGGTGATCGGCATGTTCCTCGCGGTGCCCGGCATCCCGCCGTGGCGCGCGCTGGTGTGGGGCACGCTGGGCATCTGGCTGGCCTCCGGCTCGGCGGCAGCGTTCAACCATCTGATCGACCAGCGCATCGACAAGCTGATGGCGCGCACCGCGCGGCGGCCGCTGGCTACCGGCCACCTCAAGCCGTGGCAGGTGCTGGTGTTCGCCATCGTCATGGGCATCGTCTCGATGCTGGTGCTGGCGCTGCTGGTGAACGGCCTCACCGCGTGGCTCACCTTCGGCGGGCTGATCGGCTACGCGCTGGTCTACACCGCCTACCTCAAGCGCGCCACGCCGCAGAACATCGTGATCGGCGGCCTCGCCGGCGCGATCCCGCCGGTGCTGGGCTGGACGGCGGTGACCGGCGAGCTGCATCCGTTCGCGCTGCAGCTCTGCCTGATCATCTTCGTGTGGACGCCGCCGCACTTCTGGGCGCTGGCGATCTTTCGCCGCGAGGACTACGCGCGCGCCGGCGTGCCGATGCTGCCGGTGACCCACGGCGTGGCCTACACGCGCTGGCAGGTGTTGTTCTACACCGTGCTGCTGGTGCTGGTGACCCTGCTGCCGGCGATCACCGGCTACGGCGGCTGGCTCTACCTGGGCGGCGCGGTGGTGCTGGGCGCGGGCTTCCTGTACTACGCGATCCGCCTCATGAACCCGCCGGACGAGTTCTTCGCCATGCGCGTGTTCAAGTATTCGATCATCTACCTGATGGCGCTGTTCGCCTTCCTGCTGGCCGACCACTGGCTGGCCGAGCCGCTGCGCCAGGGGCTGGCGTTCCGGCGGCTGGCGTAGCCGGGGCTTCAGATCGCCATTGCCGTGCCGATAGTTGAAGGGCCGGCGGACGGAAGGTGACCGGGTTCCGCCGCCCGGCTGGGCCGGTTGGTGGACAAAGAGTGACGGCCATCACGGTTTGAAGAGCGGGGCGCCCGCTCGCCGTCAAGTTCCCAAAAAAGGCGCCGACAGCCTCCTCGTGGTGCGCAAACCCCTGCGTGCCGGGCGAGGTGGTCATGGTCAGTCGGAATCGCTGGATCTTCGGTTTGCTCATCGCGCTGGCGGCACAGGGCGCGTGGGCGGAAGGTGGACGGATCAATTTCACCGGTGCCGTACTGGAATCCACCTGCACCATCGACACCGCGCAATTGGTCAACGCGGCCGTTGCCCCGGCACCTGCCCATCGCACCTGCGGCCAGGGCGCAGCCGACGCGGGCAGCAGCTATTTGCGCACCGTGACTGCTCTCGATGCGGCTGCGGTCGCGAACGATCGCCTGCTCGGCTACTACGCCAGCTATGCCCCGGCGGGCGCCGATGGCCGGCCGGCGAAGAACCTGATCGTGCGCACCTACGATTGAGGCGGGTTCCGAGCGTCGCCCGCGGATGCACGCCGCAACCGACCGGCGATGCGCCCGGGTGGCAGCTTGAGCGACTACTGATAGGTCAGCGTGTAGGTGGCCGTGGCGGTCACTGTGCCCGCGGTCGCGCCCGAACCAGTCTGGTAATAGCGAGCGTAGAACGGCAGGTTCATGATGCCGCTGGTCGTCGTACCTTCGGAGATGGCCGAGCCGAAGGTGATGGGGCTGCCTTGGCCGTTGAGAAGCTGTACGCCCACATTGTTCGCGTAGCCATTGCCAACGGTAGGCGCGATCACGCTGGTGGTGCCCGTCTGCTGATTTGCAGTGGCCAGGGTAATGGAGAGGCTGGCGCCGGCTTGGCAGTTCAATTGCACCATGAACGGTGTCTGCCCGGTGGTGGTGCCTTTGCCGGTGAATGCCGAAGCCAGAACCGAGGGCAGCGTCACAACGGTGGGATCGACCGCGATCGTGCAGGCCGGCGCGGCAAAGCGGACGGCAGAGGTATTGAAGATTTCGACGGGATGGGTGCCCTTGGATTGCGTGCAATAAAAGCCATACCAGTTGGAATAGTTCCCATTGCACATGTCGACATTCCACTGGGCGACCTTTCCGGTCAGGACGCTTCCGGGAGTGATGGTGCCAGTCACTACCAACTGCAATGCGGAAGCCACGCTGAAGGTGATCTGGCCGGCCGGCACGGATGCGTTGTATGGATAGGCGGACAACAGGTTCGACGTGTCGGGATGCAGGATCCGATACGAGAGTCCGGAAACGTTGGTCGGAAAAAGCGTTTCGTCGCTTCCGGCGGGGTTGCCCCACGTATTGGCTATGCCGTTGTTGGTAGTGCTGTCCTCGCAATAGAGCGTGGGCGGGTTTGCGGTGGCGATCTGCGGCGATGTCCAGAGGATGGTTCCGACAGGGAGGCTGTTCGGAAGCGTGATGGTGCTGGGCGGCGCGAAAGTGACGGTTCCCGGGTTATTGGTGTATTGGCATCCGGCATGCGCGCGGCCAGCCAGGGCCAGCAAAAGCAAGGCGAACAAGGCCAGCAGATGCTGCCCGCGTCGAAGGTTGCGGCGCATGGGTGCGGCGGTTTGATCGATCATGTCCCGTTCCCCCGCCGCGAAGGCGGAGCGGTAGCTTCGGCCACGCACGCGGCTTGGATTTGCTGATAGATGGGTGAAGCGTTCTTGGACTTGGGCAGCGTGTAGGCAAACGTGCACGCGTGCGCGGCGCCCTGCTCATCGTCCCACTGTACGCTGAGCCTGCCGTCGGCGGCGACGCCGCGCAACAGGGCCATGCCGCCCTGGCCCACCACGCCCAGCGGCTGATCCTTGGCGTCGAACACCTGCGCGCCGAACGGCACGGGCTGGCCATCGGCCAGATGGATGTGCGCGATCGCGGCATGGCCGAACTTGCTCTTGAAGTTCACCATCACCACCGCGCCCGCGTAGGGCGCCACGTCGGCGCTGGTGGCGTCCAGTTGCACGCCCAGCGGCAGGCCCTGCGGGTCGACCTGGACGGTGTCGAGCTGGTACGGGGTGAGGTACGGCACCAGCGCGTAGCCGTTGCGATCCACGCTGAGTCCCGGTGCGTTGAGGATGTGCGCGCCGGCGGCGCCGGGCATGTGCACGATGGCGATGGTGTCGCCGGTCGGCTGGCCGAAGGTGATGCCGCCCGCATGGGCGACCACCGCGCCGCTGGCGCCGACGGAGGCCTGCGAGTAGCCGCTGCCGCTGCCGACGCTGGCGTTGAACGTGGCATAGGGGCTGTTGTAGCCGGCGTTCACGCTGTAGGCATTGCCGGTGTCGTTGCCGCCGTGCGAAGCGGTGGCGCCATAGGTGAACTGGTTCCACTGGCCCAGCGTGCCGTTGAGGGTGGCTTGTTGCTGGCTGCCGCTCTCGCTGTCGTGGTTGAGGTTGAACGAGAGGCTCGGGGCATGCGGCGTGGCCCCCAGCGGCAGGCTGGCGTTGAAGGACACCTGATTGTCGTAGCCGCCCAGCGCCAGGCGCCCGCGGCTGACCGAGACGTTGTAGGCCAGGCGTCCCAGGTGGTTGTTGTAGCCCACCTGGAACTGCGTGTCGTTGCCCGACTGGTTCCAGTAGTCGTTGACCGAGGCGTTGGCGTACAGCGAGCCGCCGTTGCGCCCCAGTTGCTGGTTGAGCGACAAGGTGAAGCGGTTGCGCTGCTGCAGCAGCCCGCGTGCGGTGTAGAGGCCGTTGCCGTTGTAGGCGGTGCCGTTCAGCGCCGCGAGCTGGGCCGGCGTGAGCAGGCTCTGCACGGGCAGGCCGTCGATCGTCTGCACGCTGGACGGCTGGTATTGCAGCGCGTTCATGCCGCGGCGGGCGTAGTCGCGCGCGGTTTCGGCATCGCTCAGGCTCAGGAAGCCGTTGGTGGAATAGCGGTCGGCGGCCACGCTCAGCGAAGTATGGGTCTCCGGGATGATCTTGCTGTAGCTGATGCGGAAGCTCTGCCCGTTGTAGTTGCCGTAGCCCGGGATGCTGGCGTGGGCATGGGTGATGTCCAGCGCCAGCGCGCCGAAGCGCGTGTTGAGCGCGCCGCCGACCAGCGCGGCGGCGTAGCCTTCCGAACCCTGCACGCCGGCGTAGCCGGTGATGCGGTTGCTGAAGCCGTGCTGCATCGTGGCCTGGATCACGTTGGGGCGATCCTGCAGGGTGGTGTCGCGCAGTTGGCCGGCGGCGACGTCGAAACGGGTGACGCCGGGGCGCAACGACTGCGCCACTGAGGCATAGGGCACGGTGAAGCTGTGCTGGCGGCCGTCGGCTTCCGTCACGTTCACGACCAGGTCGCCGCCGTAGCCGGTGGGGTAGAGGTCGTTGATCACGAACGGGCCGGGCGCGACCGTGGTCTGGTAGATCTGCACGCCGTTCTGGGTCACCGTGACCTTGGCGTTGGTGTAGGCCACGCCGTGCACCACCGGCGCATAGCCGCGCAGGGACTGCGGCAGCATGCGGTCGTCGGTGCCCAGCTGCACGCCGCGCAGGCCGTAGCTGTCGAACACGGCGCCGTCGGTGTAGCTGTCGCCCAGGCTCAGCACGGCGCCCAGCCCGGGCAGCGCGCGCTGCACGTAGGCGTCGATGTTGTGCCAGTGGCGCTGGCTGCGCTGGCCGGTGCCGGACTGCAGCGTGGCGGTGCTGTCCTGCCGGAACTGCCACAGGCCGAGGTTGAAGCCCGAGCGCAGGCCGAGGTAGGTGCTGTCCAGGTTCCGGCCGCCGCTGGTGGTGCGGTAGCTGTCGAAGTTGTAGTTGAGCAGGAACGCCGGCACGCCCGCGTCCCATGAGGCCGGATTGACCCAGCCGCGCGGCCGCTGGTTCATGTAGGCCTGCGGCACGCTGGCGTCCATGCGCAGGTCGGACATGTCGAAGGACAGCGTGGCGCCGGGAATCAGGTCGCCCAGGCTCACGCAGGCGGGCGACGACAGCTTCGCGGCGGCCGCGGCCGCTGCGTCGGTCTTGGCGGGCGCCAGGCCCATGCGGTCGAGCAGTTCGGTGCTGAGGCAGGGCACGGCGTTGGCGTCGGCGGACGGCGCGGCGAAGCGCACGTCCATGCGGCCCACCCAGTTCCTGTTGAGGTAGACGTCGAGGTTGTAGACGCCGGGCAGCACGGGGTTGCCGTGCTCGAAGCGCGAGAGGTCGGCCGTGCCGCGACCGGCGCCGGCCAGCATGCTGCGGTCGAAATTGGCGAAGCCGCCCTCGGCGGCGCTGGCGTCGGCCGGCGCATCCGCGGCGGCGGCCCATGCCGGGCGCGGGCAAGCCATGGCGACGCCCAGCGCCAGGCCGCACGCCACCGCGAGCGCCGCACGGCGCCCGGTCGGGTGGCGAAGCATGGCGCGCCGCGAGGTCATGGCGTCACGGTGCCCTTGTGCGCGTCAGCCGCGCCGTAGTCGTCGATGGTGGTGAAGGCGACGGGCGTGCCGGCGGCCGGCGCATGCGCCAGACCCTTGAGCGGCAGGCGCAGGTCGCCGAACGGCGCCAGCATGCCGCTGGCGCCGTCGATCGCCTTGCCGTCGGCGCCGAACGAAAGCTTGCTGATCGTGACGTAGTACGGCGTGGGGTTGTGCACCTCCAGCGCCGCGCCCGATTCGGTGGCGGCCTTGAAGACCAGCCGGTCGGGTGCCTTCATCGCGTCGCCCGGCAGGCTGGCCGGGCGGTAGAACAACTTCAGCCGCGAACGTATCGCGAACTGCAGGTAATTCTGGCCAGCGTTCTGCGTACTGCTGGGCTTGGGCGGCACTTCCAGCACGTTCAGCCAGAACAGCGACTCGCGGTCGGCCGGCAGCGGCTGGGAGCCCTGGGTGTAGATGATCCGCAGGCTCTGATCCTTGTGCGAATCCATGCGGAACAGCGGCGGCGTGATCAGGAAGGGCGAATTGGCGGTTGCCGGCGTCGAATTCAGGTCGCCCGCGTCGATCCACGCTTCGACCAGCGCCGGGTGGTCGCTGTCGTTGGTCAGGCGCACGGTGATCTCGCCCTGCTGGGCGGGAAGCACCACGCGGGTGCCGGCGACGACGACGCTGGCGTGTGCCGGGGCGAGCGCGATGGCGAGCGCGACCAACGCTGCGCTCAGGGTGCAGTGGAGTTTATTCATCGGGAGTGTCCCTGCCGGGCCGCACGCCGGAGGCGATGCGAAGGCGTGCCGCAGCCGAATTCGAACGACTGCGGCACGCGGTGTCGCTTACTGGTAGGTGAAGGTCATGCTGGCGCTGGTGCTGACCAGACCGGCCGACGCTGGCGCCGTGGCGTAGTACTGGGCGGCCATGTTGGTGCTGCCCGAGCCGCTGGAGAGCGTAACTGCAGGAGCGTTGGCGTTGGTCTTGACGTTGATGGCGCTGCCGCTGGTGCCGCCGGCGAGCAGCTGCACTTCGACACTGCCGGCGCTGCCGGTGTTCGTGAGGTTGCCGTCGGTGGCGTTGTTGGCGCCGCCCGTGAAGCTCAGCTGTGCCTGGGTGGCGTTCTGGTCGCAGTTGCTGAGGTTGAGGGTAAAGGCGGTGGCGCCCGCGACCTTGCCGCTGGCGTTCAGGCTCGACGCCATGACGGGGGTCAGGGTCACGGTGTTGCCGGTGCCGCCGTTGACGGTGACCGTGCAGGTGTCCTGCAGCACCTTGCCGTTGATCTGGATGGTGCCGGTGTTGGGGGCGGCACTGGCGGCGGGCACGCAGGCCAGCGCACCGAGAGTGGCGACGAGGGCAGTGGAAAGCAGTTTCTTATTCATGGTGTTTCCTTGGACTTCCGGGATGTTGATGAAAAGGACAACAGCTTGTCGGTGTTCCATGGCGAACCCGTTGCGCAAACCATCCAGCAGACGACGCAAGCTGTTGGAAGAAGTTTGAGCAAGGAGCGGGCCAAAGCGTGACGCGGTGCTCACTTTACCTTTACGGGCGCAAGAATTTCGGGTTTGGCGTCGACCCGCCGTCGGGCATTTGGTCGCAATGCCAGCCATCCGTCTACTCTCTATATTGACGTTTTTTTCATCATTTTACCTTGCAACTCATTGATTATGAATTCCATTGAAGGTGAGGATGCGAGCCTTGGCGGTCCTGCGGCTGCATGAATGCCGGCTGGCTCGACTGTCAAAAAATGGGCTAGGAGGGATGCACGATCGTCCGTCATGGCGACCCTTCAGCGGCAGGTTACCTGCCCTTTCGCGTCGAAAAATGACCTCATGTCACTTGTTTGACGTGCCGTTCACGGACATGCCGGCTCTTTTGTAAAGCACACTTGACACCAGGAATGGCTACGCCTACGCTGCGTGTCAAGCAAGCTTTACATCAACAGGGAGGGGCACCATGCGCAACCATCGTTGGCTTTGTCGCGGCCTGGCAGCCGCCGCGCTTTGTCTGGCCGCTGATGCGGCAGTTTCCGCCACGGCGCCGGCCGAAACCGTCGGCACGCTGCAGGTGCAACGTTACGGCGACCATGGCCGCCCGGTGATCCTGATACCCGGACTGGAAGGTGGCCCGTGGGTGTGGCAGCAGACCATCGCCGGTCTCGAGAAGAATCACGTGGTGTACGCGGTGACGCTGGCGGGCTTCGACGGCGTGCCGGCGCCCGCGCCCGACGCGAAGGCCGGCACCCTGCTGGATCGCGCCGATGCCTCGCTGCTGCAATTGATCGAACGTAAGCACATCGACAAGCCGGTACTGGTGGGCCACAGCCTGGGCGGCACGCTGGCGCTGCGCTTCGCGGGCGAGCATGCGTCGCTGATCGCCGCCGTGGTGGCTGTGGACGGCTTGCCGATCCTTCCCGGCATGGAGCGCGCGAGCGCCGGGCAGCGCCAGGCGATGGCCGAGCGCACGCGCACGCAGATGGCCGCGATGACGCCGGCGCAGTTCCAGGCCGCGGCGCTGGGCTACATGCAGCACGTCGGCGTCGTTGACCCGAAGCTGGCCGAGCAGTACGCACCGCTGAACGCGCGCAGCGATGCCGCGGCCAGCGCCGAGTACATGGCCGAGGACACCGTCGCCGACTATCGCACCGGCCTGAAGCAGGCGAACGTGCCGATCTTGGAGATCTCGCCGTACTACGCATCGGACTTCAGCAAGCCGCCATTGCAGATCAGCGAGGCGCAGAAGGCCGCGTATTACCAGGGCCTGCTGGCGGATGCGCCGCACGCGAAGGTGGAATCGATCTCGCCCGCGCGGCATTTCGTGATGCTCGACCAGCCGGTGAAGTTCCAGCAGGCGCTGGACGGCTTCCTGGGTTCGCTGTGAGGAACGAGACATGCCACGCCTGACCAACAAGCGCTACCAGCAGCAGCTGATGCTGACCATGGCGGTCTACATGGCCGTGCTGCTGGGCGCCGGTTCGCTGATGCACGCCGTCACGAGCCTGCCGCTGAGGGCCTTGCTGGCGGTGGCGCCGGTAGTGCCGATGCTCTACGTGATCGCCTTGATGTGGCGGCGCATCCGCGACAGCGACGAGCTGGAGCAGCGCATGCACCTGGTGGCGCTGGGCGTGGCTGCCGCGCTGGTCTCCGCCCTCAGCATGGTGGGCGGCTTCCTCGCCGCCGACGGCGTGCTGGATCTGGGTGGCAGCGCGTTGATCTGGGTGTTCCCGGTGCTGATGTTCGGCTACGGCGCGGCCAGCCGATGGGTGGCGCGCCATTACGGCATCGACACCATGTGCAGCGGCGAGGGCGCCGAGTGGTTGCCGTGGTACTTCGTGGGCACCGGCGCGTTGATGGGACTGTTCGCACTGTACCTGTGGTGGCGCCACGACGAGCGCGGGGCAGGGTGGTTCGCGCTCACGGCCTGCCTGTTCGTGACGATGGCCGCATGGGCCTGGTGGCGCCGGGTGCGTGCGGATCGCCAGGCCCGGGAGGACTGACATGTTGCGCACATGGCCGGATCGCGCCAACGACTGGCGGCTGCGCATCCGTGCGCGCGACTTCGCGCGGCGCCAGCCGAACCGGTGCTTCGCATGAACAACCACGTGCGCGAACTGCGCGGCGGGCAGGGCTGGTCGCAGGCGGATCTCGCCGAGCGGCTGGAGGTGTCGCGGCAGACGGTCAACGCCATAGAGACCGGCAAGTACGACCCCAGCCTGCCGCTGGCCTTCAAGATCGCAAAACTGTTTGGACGTCCGATCGAATCCATCTTCGAACCAGGAAACGATGCATGAGCATGAACCAAAGGAAGCGCATGGGCGTTGTCGCGGCCGTGGCGGCCGCGATCATCGCGGCGAACCATGCCAGGCACCGGCCGCCGGAACACGAGGTGCCGCCGCCGGCGCCGGCCGCGGTTTCCGCGCAGGCGGAAGTGAAACCGGCGCCGCCGCGCACCTGGCGGCTCGGCAAGCTCACGCTCACCGCCTGCGACCTCGGCCAGCCGCATAGCGGCCTGAGCGCCGCGGCGTGGTGCGGCTCGCTGGAAGTGCCGGAGAACCGCGCCGCGCCGCAAGGCCGCAAGATCGCACTGAAGCTGGCGGTGCTGCGCTCCGGCGCGCAGGTGGCCAGACCCGACATGCTGGCTTTCCTCGCTGGCGGCCCGGGCCAGGCAGCCACCGATTACGCAGGGCAGATCGGCGCGATGCTGGAGCCGCTGCGCGCGCACCGCGACATCCTGCTGCTCGACCAGCGCGGCGTCGGCGGTTCCAACGCGCTGGACTGCAAGGCCGACGACAAGGCCGCGGCGGACGACGACACCGGCTTCGATCCCGCCAAGCTGCGCGCCGCGGCGGCGGACTGCCTGAAGCAGGTGCAGTCGCACGCCGATCCGCGCTACTACACCACCACCGACGCGGTGCAGGATCTGGACGACGTGCGCAAGGCGCTGGGCGTGCCGCAATTCGACCTGGTCGGCGTGTCCTACGGCACGCGCGTGGCGCAGCAGTACGCGATGCGCCACCCCGACGCGGTGCGCAGCATCGTGCTGGACAGCACGGTGCCGAACAGCGTGGTGCTGGGCGAGGACTTCGCGCAGAACCTCGACGATGCGCTGAAGGCACAGTTCGCGCGCTGCGCAGCCGACGCTGCCTGCAAGCAGCGCTTCGGCAACCCGTACCAGACGCTGATCCAGCTGCGCGACGCGCTGCGCGCGAACCCGCACCCGGTCAGCTTCCGCGACCCGCAGAGCTACCAGACCGTGCAGCGCGTGCTCAACGAGGATTCGCTGGTGGGCGTGGTGCGCATGTTCGCCTACTCGCCGGTCACCGCCGCGCTGCTGCCGCTGTCCATCGACGCGGCTGCGCACGGCGACGTGGGGCCGCTGCTGGGCCAGGCCAAGCTGCTCACCGTGGACATGGCCGACCTCGCCGGCAACGGCATGTCGTACTCGGTGATCTGCAGCGAGGACGCCGACCTGCTCGCCGCGCGCCCGCAGGACTCCGACACCCTGCTCGGCACGCACATGGTCGACGCCTACAAGGCGATCTGTTCCGTGTGGCCAAAGGGCGCGCGGCCGGCGGATTTCCACCAGCCGCTGAAGACCGGCAAGCCCGTGCTGCTGCTGGCCGGCCAGTACGACCCGGTCACGCCGCCGCGCTATGCCGACGAGGTGGCGAAGTACCTGACGGACGCGCGCGTGCTGCTGTTCAAGGGCCAGGGCCACAGCGTGCTGGCGACCGGCTGCGGGCCGCAGCTGGTGCAGCACTTCGTCGAGAAGCTCGATCCGAAAACCATGGACGCGAGCTGCCTCGATCGCCTGCAGCCGCAGCCCTTCTTCATCGACTTCAACGGAGCCACGCCATGAGCAAGCCTTACGTGCTGGCGAATGCCATGCTCTGGGCGGCCGCCATGCTTGCGGCTGCCGTGCTGAAAGCGCCGCATTTCCTCACCGTCATCCTGCTGCCGCTGCTGGCCACGTTGTCGACGCTCGCGGCACGCCAGGACATCTGCCTCAACCGGAGTGACCTCCCGTGATCGAAGTCAGGAACCTGCACAAGGCGTTCGGCGCGGTGAAGGCCGTGGACGGCGTCGGCTTCGCCGCGCGCGACGGCGAGATCACCGGCCTGCTCGGCCCCAACGGCGCCGGCAAGACCACCACGCTGCGCATGCTCTACACGCTGATGGAGCCGGACAGCGGCCAGGTGCTGGTGGACGGCATCGACGCCGCGGCCGATCCGCTGGCGGTGCGCCGCCGGCTCGGCGTGCTGCCGGATGCGCGCGGCCTGTACAAGCGGCTCACCGCGCGCGAGAACATCGAGTACTTCGCGCGCCTGCACGGCATCGACGAAGCCACGTTGCGGACGCGCCAAGGCGCGCTGGTCGATGCGCTGGAGATGCGCGACATCCTCGACCGCCGTACCGAGGGCTTCTCGCAGGGCCAGCGCGTGAAGACCGCGATCGCCCGCGCGCTGATCCACGACCCGCGCAACGTGATCCTCGACGAACCTACCAACGGCCTCGACGTGATGGCCACGCGCGGCCTGCGCCGCTTCATGCAGCAGCTGAAGGCGGAGGGCCGCTGCGTGCTGTTCTCCAGCCACATCATGCAGGAGGTGGCGGCGCTGTGCGACCGCATCGTGGTGATCGCGCACGGCCGCGTGGTGGCCGACGAAACGCCCGACGCGCTGCGCGCGCAGACCGGCGAAACCAACCTGGAGGAAGCCTTCGTGAAGATCATCGGAACCGACGAGGGCCTCGCCGCATGAGCGCCGTTGCCCCGAAGACCCGCAGCGGCGGCGCCGCGTTCGCCGTGTTCCTCAAGGAGGTGCGCGAGAACCTGCGCGACCGCCGCACCCTGATGAGCGCCTTCCTCACCGGTCCGCTGCTGGGGCCGCTGCTGTTCGTGATGCTCGTCAACATGCAGGTGAACATGCAGCTGGACAAGATCGACAAGCCGCTGCACGTGCCGGTAATCGGCGCGCAGTACGCGCCGCACCTGGTCGATGCACTGAAGGAGGGCGGCATCGTGCCGGATGCGCCGGTGGCCGACCCCGGCATGGCCGTGCGCAAGCAGGACGCCGACGTGGCGCTGCGCATCGCCGCCGACTACGGCAAGGCCTGGCGCAAGGGCGAGCCGGTGCAGGTGGAGATGTTCTACGACTCCTCGCGGCAGGACACGCGCAGCGCGGTGGATCGCGTGCAGAAGCTGGTGGAAACCTACGCCCGCCAGCAGGGCGCGATGCGGCTGGTGGCGCGTGGCCTGTCGCCGGGCACCGCGTGGCCGGTGCAGGTGGCGCGGCGCGACCAGGCCACGCCGCAGTCGCGCGCGGTGCTGATGTTTGCGATGCTGCCGTACTTCTTCGTGATCACCCTGTTCATGGGCGGCATGTACCTCGCCATCGACCTCACCGCGGGCGAGCGCGAGCGGCAGTCGCTGGAGCCGCTGTTCGCCAACCCGGTGGCGCGCTGGAAGATCCTCGTCGGCAAGCTCGCGGCGATCTGCGCGTTCTCGCTGGTCAGCCTGGCCATCACCCTGCTCGCGTTCGCGGTGGTGGGGCGCTTCATCCCCGCCGAGAAGTTGGGCATGGAGCTGGATCTCGGCTGGCATTTCGCTGGCTACGTGCTGCTGCTGATGCTGCCGCTGGTGCTGCTGCTGGCCTCGCTGCAGACCCTGGTGGCCGCGTTCGCCAAGAGCTACCGCGAGGCGCAGACCTACATCTCGCTGCTGATGATGGTGCCGCTGATCCCCAGCGCCCTGCTGGCCTTCCTGCCGGTCAAGGCGCAGGCATGGATGTACGGCGTGCCGCTGCTGGGCCAGAACCTCGGCATCATGCAGCAGCTGCGCGGCGACGGCATCGCGGCGGATCAGCTCGGGTTGTGCCTCGCCGGCACGCTGGCGGCGGCGCTGGTGGCGGTGGGCATCACCGCGCAGCTGTACCGCTCGGAGAAGCTGGCGATTTCGGGCTGAGCTTGCCCGGCAGCGGCCACGCCCTCGGGCGTGGCCGGCTCAGTGCGTGGCGTCGGGTTTGCCAGCCGGCGCCGGTTGCGCGGCATCGTCGCCCAGGGGGTGGAGAACGCCCACCGTGACCGTGCCATGCAGGTCGTCGAAGTCATTGTCGGCGCGATCCTGCAGGCTCTTGACCACGTTGAAGGCCGACTGGGGAAAGGGCGTGAAGCCGGCGACATAGGTGATGCCACCGCCCTGGGCGGCGGCGTATAGCGGGGCAATCTCCTGGTTGTAGCGGCGGATGGCGCGCTGGGCGGCCACCTTGTCGCCGTATTTGAGGCGAAGCTTCTTCCACAGCTCGCTGGCGGCCGCGATCTCCTGGGGCGAGCTTTGCAGGGTGGCCACGGTGTAGGCCTTCTGGAAATCCGGATTCTTCCTTTCGGCGGCCAACGCCAGCCAGGCGATGCCGAGCGGGCGGTTCATCGGTATGCCGGGGATGTCCCCGTGGAAATAGACCAGGCCCAGTTCGTACTGGGCGCTCTTGTTGGCCCAGTAGGCGGAATCGCGCAGCATGTCCAGGAACTGGCCGTAATGCTCCCTCTGCAGGTGGTAGGCCGCGCGGCACGCGTAATAGTCGCCCGGGAAAAAGTCTTCCAGGCCCGCCAGGCAATACTCGATCTTGGGTGCGGCTGCCGGAGCTGGCGCATCCGGTGTGGCAGCTGCCGTGGGCCGGATGGCGATGGTTGCCGTGATCAGCAGCGTGACAAGCGAGGCATGGCGTATACGCTTTTTCATGGCGATTCTTGGATGTGGATACGGATGTCAATAGAAGCGAAACGGCAGTCATGGTGCATGGTCGACCATGCCGTTCATGATGCCCTGAACGGTCGCGCCGCTGTTTGAATCCAATTGACGGCCTGTGCCAGTTCAGGCGTCTCGGGCGCGGCCCGTGTCACGGCTCGGCGTGGCGCAGCACCCATTGCGCCACCGCCTGCGGATGTTCCAGTTGCAGATGGTGGCCGCCGTCCATGCGCTCGACGGCCATGCGCGGCACGCAGGCAGCGCGCGCTTCCATCTGCGCCGCGGGCAGGTAGGAAGTGGCGGGTTGCGACAACAGGAGCGACGTGGGTGCCCCGATGCCGGCGAGCAGGGCATGGATCTGCGTTTCGGCCAGGCGGATCGCGGTGGGACGCACGAGGCGCGGATCGCTGCGCCATTGCCAGCCATCGCCGGTTTCGCGCAGGCCGCGTTCGATGATGGGGCGCGCGAGTTCCGCGGCCAGGCCGCTGGCGATGGCGCGCGCGCTGATGGCCTGCTCGACGTTGCGGAATGTGCGCAGCCCTTTTCCATCGGCGGGCGGCGTGGCCACTGCGTCGCGGTAGCGTTGCAGGGTGTGCGTGCCGTCGTCGCCCAGCGGGCCCAGCCCTTCGATCAGGTGCAGCCGTCCGATGCGCGCGGGCGCGGCCGCGGCGATCAGCGAGGCGATGCCGGCGCCCAGCGAGTGGCCGAGCAGGTGGCAGTGCGGCAGTTCCAGCGCATCGAGCGCGGCCAGCACGGCGCGCACGTGGTCGAGGTAGTGGTAGCTGGCGCCGGCGGTCAGGTGGCCGGAGTGGCCGTGGCCGGGCAGCTCCAGCGCGATCACGCGATAGCGCGGTGCGAGCCGCGGCGCCAGTGCGGCGAAGCTGGCGGCGTTGTCCAGCCAGCCGTGCAGGGCGACGAGCGGCGGCGCGGCGGGATCGCCCCATTCCAGCGCGGCCAGCGTGAGATGGGGCAGCGCGATGCGCCGTTCGCGGGGTGCGGTCATGCGTTGAACTTGTTCCTTGAGAAAGTCTTGGTTTTTGCTCGTCATCCCGGCGTAGGCCCACTGCTGTCCGGAATAATCTGGGGATGGTGTCGAAGGATGAAGGCCCGCGCCGCTTGCACGAAGCATTGCGAGAAGGCGACTTCATTTCCGATAACGACCACTATCTAGACTGTCATCCCGGCGAAGGCCGGGATCCAGTAGCGACCATGTTCGCTCAGGCCGCACGGCCACTGGATGACTCGCTTCGCTCGCCCCTTCGGGGCCGCCCTGCGGGCGTTCTGCGCGCTTCGCGCTTGTCCGGCCTGCGCCGGAATGACGAGCAAGAGCATTACGTCAGCTCACCCAGGCCAGCCTTGCAGGTGGCGGCGCGTGATCGCGGCGAGGCTGCGCACCTGTCCGGCGCCGTCGTTGAGCGCGGGGATGTAGCGCAGGTCGTCGCCGCCGGCCGCAACGAAGAAGTCGCGGTTCTGCATGGCGATCTCCTCCAGCGTCTCCAGGCAGTCCACCGCGAAGCCGGGGCAGGCCACGTCGAGCCGCTTCACGCCTTCGCCGGCGAGGCGGCGCACGGTGGCGTCGGTATAGGGTTCCAGCCAGCGTTCGCGGCCCACGCGGGACTGGAAGCTCAGCAGCAGTTGCGACTCGTCCAGCCGCAGCCGTTCGCGCAGCAGGCGCGCGGTGGCGCGGCATTGTTCCGCATACGGATCGCCGAGATGCGCGTAGCGCTCGGGGATGCCGTGGAAGGAGAGCAGCAGCCGTTCGCCGCGGCCGTGCCGGGCCCACCAGCCCTCGATACCTGCGGCCAGCGCCTCGATGTGGCCGGGATCGTCGTGGTAGTCGTTGACGAAGCGCAGCTCCGGCGGCCAGCGCAGCGATTTCATCGCGTCGGCCACCGCGTCGATCACCGAGCCGGTGGAGGTGGCGGAATACTGCGGATACAGCGGCAGTACTAGCAGGCGCCGCACGCCTTCGCGCTGCAATCGTTCGATGGTGGCGGCCACCGCCGGTTCGCCGTAGCGCATCGCCAGCGCCACGCGCACGTTCGCGCCCAATTCGTTTTGCAGGGCCTTCGCCAGCGCTTCGCTGCGCCAGCGCAGCGGGGAGCCCTGCGCATCCCAGATGCGCGCATAGGTGTGCGCGGAGCGCCGCGGGCGCACGCGCAGGATCACGCCGTGCAGGATCGGCCACCACTTCCAGCGCGGGTAGTCGATCACGCGTGGGTCGGACAGGAACTCGGCGAGGTACGGCCGTACCGCCTTCGCCGTGGGCGCGACGGGCGTGCCGAGGTTCACCAGCAGCACGGCTGTCTGAACGGATGCCGTGGCGTCGGGGTCGGAATGGCTGGCGGGGCCGGTATAGTGGTCGTGGCTGGGCATCGTGATGCTGGCGACAAGGCTGCCGCGAGTCTGCCACAAGCGCCCCGTTCCCATCCCTCGGCCCCACCCAACGACGGAGCTGACCATGTCCAAGAAGACATCCCTGTACCGCTTCATCCTGCTCGGCGCGGCCATGCTGCTGCCGGCGATGGCCGCGCACGCCGGCGACGATACGCCGCAGATGCGCGCGCAGGCCGCGGTGCGCGTGCTGAACGAGATCGAGCAGGCGCCGGACAAGGCCATCCCCAGCGATCTGCTCAAGGACGCGAAGGCGATCGCGGTGATCCCCGACGTGCTGAAGGTCGGCTTCGTGTTCGGCGGGCGGCGCGGCGAGGGGCTGATCTCGGTGAAAAGCCCGGACGGCACCTGGTCCAACCCCAGCTTCATTTCCTTCGGCGGCGGCAGCGTGGGCTTCCAGATCGGCGTGTCGTCCACCGACGTGATCCTGGTGTTCCGCACGCAGCGCGGCGTGGATTCCATCGTCAACGGCAAGTTCACCATCGGCGCCGATGCCTCGGCCGCGGCCGGCCCGGTAGGCCGCACCGCTTCGGCCGCCACCGACCAGCAGCTGAAGGCGGAGATCTACTCCTACTCGCGCGCACGCGGCCTGTTCGCCGGCGTGGCGCTGGACGGCTCGGTGCTGAAGATCGACTACGACGCCAATGCGGCGGTGTACGGCGCCGGCATCACGCCGCGGCGCATCTTCGAGGGCGGCGTGAGCAACGTGCCGCAGGAGGTGGTGAGGTTTCGCGACGCGCTGGAAGAGTACACTTCCAAGTAACCGCCCTGTGCGAAGATCGGCGCTTCGCGGGTGGAGCCGTTTCCGCCCCGAAGCGCCTCGAGGAACATCATGGGTTTTGACAGCATCTGGCACTGGATCATCGTGCTCGTTCTCGTGCTGCTGATCTTCGGCACCAAGAAGATCGGCAACATCGGCTCCGACCTCGGCAATGCCGTGCGCGGCTTCAAGAAGGCCATGCACGGCGAGGACGAGGAGAAGGCCAAGGAGTCGCAGCAGGCGAAGGAGCAGCTGCGCGCCGATCCGCCGGCCCCGCCGGCGAGCGCCAGCACGCAGGATCAGCGCGACTCGCACGAGTCGAAGTAAGCGCGGCCGGGTTTTGCGGCGATGATCGAGATCAGCCTCGGCAAGCTAGTGCTGCTCGCGCTCGTCGCGCTGATCGTGCTCGGCCCAGAGAAGCTGCCCGGCGCGGCGCGCACGGCGGGCGCGTTGCTGCGCCGCGTGCGCAGCGGCTGGGACAGCGTGCGCGCCGAGGTGGAGCGCGAGCTGGAAGTGGAAGAGATCAGGCGCGCCGCGCGCGAGGCCGCCGCGCGCGCCGAGGCTGCGCAGGCGGAGTTCAAGGACGCCGCGAAGGAAGTGAGCCAGCCGGTCGAGGAAGCGGCGGCGACGCTCAAGGCCACGGCATCGCCATCGCCGGGGCCGACCGGGCAGGCTGCGGCGGAAGGCGGGCCCGAAACGCAGCAGGAGCTGCCGCTGGGCGAGCCGCCGGCGGCACCGGCCGCGAAGGAGTCCGCGCATGGCGGCCATTGAACCCGACGATTCCGGCGACGACCTGCAGCAGGGCCTGTTCTCGCACCTGATCGAACTGCGCTCGCGCCTGCTCAAGGCCATCGCCTGCGTACTGCTGGTGCTGCTGGCGCTGGTGCCGTTCGCGAACAAGCTCTATTCGGAGCTGGCCGCGCCGCTGGTGGCGCGCCTGCCGCAGGGCGCGCACCTGATCGCCACCGAGGTGGCCAGTCCCTTCATCACGCCGCTGAAGCTGGCGTTCTACGCCGCGCTGTTCATCAGCATGCCGGTGATCCTCTACCAGCTGTGGGCCTTCGTCAGCCCGGGGCTGTACAAGCACGAGAAGCGCCTGGCGCGGCCGCTGCTGGTCGCCACCCTGGTGCTGTTCTACTGCGGCTGCGCGTTCGCGTACTTCCTGGTGCTGCCGGCGGCGTTCCGCTTCCTCACCGCGGTGACCCCCGCGGGCGTGGAGATGATGACCGACATCACGCATTACCTCGACTTCGTGATGCTGATGTTCTTCGCCTTCGGCCTGTGCTTCGAGGTGCCGGTGGCGGTGGTGATCCTCGCCGCGGTGGGCCTGGTGGACATCGCCAAGCTGCGCAACGCGCGGCGCTACGCCATCGTGGGCGCGTTCGCGGTGGCCGCGATCATCACGCCGCCGGACATCACCTCGATGATCATGCTGGCGATCCCGATGTGCCTGCTCTACGAGCTGGGCATCGTGGCGGTGCGCTGGCTGTTGCCGAAGAAGGCGACGGACTGAATCGCGCCCGGGAACCCATGATCTTGCCCGTCATCCCGGCGCAGGCCGGGATCCAGTGGCGATCAGGCTCGTTCAGGCCATGCCACCACTGGATCCCGGTCTGCGCCGGAATGACGAACCAGGGGAGAAACTGGCTGGTCGGATGTCCCTTACGGCTGCGTGGTTGAAGCGGCAGTCGCCGGTGCGGCAACCGTGGCCGCAGGCAACGGCTCCACCTTCGTGCCGTCGTCCGGCCGCCGCTTCAGTCCGCCCTGCTTGTAGAGGTCGCTGGCCACCTGGTAGTAGGCGATCGCGGTGTCCACCAGATCCTGCTTCACCGGCACCACGGGCGTGGCGTCGCCGGTGGCGAAGTCCGGCTTCAGCTGTTCGAGGCGCTTGCGCGGTTCGAGGATGGTCAGCGTGTCGCCGCGCACGTAGCCCAGCTTCTCGTAGGTGCCGGGCAGGGCGTGGCCTTGCCCCGGCGCTTCCTGGAACACGTCCTGGCCGAAGAAGCGCGAGCGGTAGCTGAAGTCGAGCAGGCCGAGCAGGGTGGGCGGGATGTCGAGCTGGCCCATCAGCTCCTCCACGCGCTGCGGCTTGAACTGCTTGGGCGCGTAGATCCACAGCGGGATGTGGTAGCGGTTGATCGGGATGCTGGTCTTGCCGGCGCTGGAGGCGCAGTGGTCGGCAGTGATCACGAACACGGTGTCGTCGAAGTACGGCCTGGTCTGCGCGCGCCTGATGAAGTCCCCGATCGACCAGTCGGTATAGGCCACCGCGCCCGGCCGCGACGGCGCCCTCCACTTCACCCGCCCCGCCGGATAGGTGTACGGACGATGGTTGGAGGTGGTCATGATGTGCAGGAAGAACGGCTTGCCGGCGGCGTGCGCCTCGTCCATCTGCTTCAGCGCCAGCGTGAAGAGATCCTCGTCGGCCACGCCCCACACGTTCTGGCTGTGGATGGGCGTGCCCGGCGCGATGGCGCTGCGATCCACCGTCTTGTAGCCGTTGTGGCTGAAGAAGTAGTTCATGTTGTCGAAGTAGCCGTAGCCGCCGTACACGAACTCCGACTCGTAGCCGCGTGTGTTGAAGATGCTGGCCAGCGAGAACAGATCCTCGTTGTTCTTCTCGCGCACCAGCGAATCGCCCGGCGTGGGCGGCACCGACAGCGACAGCGCCTCCAGCCCGCGCACGGTGCGCGTGCCGTTGGCGTAGAGGTTGTCGAAGAAGATGCTCTTGTGCACCAGCGAGTCGAGGAAGGGCGTCAGGCCCTGCTTGTTGCCGAAGGTGCCCAGGTAGTCGCCGGACAGGCTCTCCACGCTGATCAGCACCACGTTGAGGTGCTTCTCCGGCCCTGCCGCGCGGATCGCGCGGGTGAGGTCACGCGGATCGCTGCTGGTGAAGCTGGCGTTCGGCGCCTTGAGCTGCTCGTGCAGCAGCTTGAACGCTTCGTCGTCGGGCAGCGAGCGGTAGAACTTCTTGTAGTCGAGGTGGCTGCTGCGGAACGCGGCGAAGAACTGGTAGATGCCGTTGCCGGCCAGCTCGTTGACGTAGTTGTTGGCGGTGCGATCCTTCATCTCGCCGTTCACCCCGGCCACCGACACCACGGTGAGCAGCAGCCACACCAGCGGCACGCGGGCGCGCTGCCACAGCGTGCTGCCGTCGTCGCGCGCGCGCAGGCCGCGCCGGCTCAGCACGAAGGCCACCAGCGCCAGTACCACCAGCAGCGCCAGCCAGGTGCCTACGGGATAGGACTCGCGGATGTTGCCGATCACCTCGGTGGTGTAGACGAGGTAGTCCACCGCGATGAAGTTGAAGCGCGAGCTGAACTCGTTCCAGAACACCAGCTCCGACGCCGCCACGAACAGCAGGCCGTACAGCAGCGCCAGCCCGAGCACGTACAGCCCCCACTGCCCACTGGCGCGGTTGTACGCCAGCGCCGGCATCGGCAGGAAGAACAGGAACACCGCGAGGATCGGCCACGACTCGTGCACGTGCACGTGCCACAGCAGGAAGAACAGGCCCAGCGTGGCCGCGTACAGTGCCGCCATGCCGGCGAGGTAAAGCAGCCAGCGTCCGACGCCCGCCACCGGGGCGCGCCGCGTCGGCACCAGCCACAGGAACAGCACCATCGGCCAGGCCAGGTACACGAAGGTGATGAGGTCGTAGCCCAGGCCCACGCCGAACGCGTACAGCCAGTTCAGCGGATTCGGCGACACGTTGTGGCCCGACATCACCAGCAATGCGATGCGCGTGCAGAACGAGATCGCCAGGTAGGCGATGCCCAGCCACCACAGGGGACGGAAGCGCTGGCGCAGCGGAGACGAGGAGAACAGGGCGCGCGACACGGGCAGCTCCGGGCAGGTGGGAAAGACTAGCGCGCGTTATACACGCATGCCGCGCGCGGATTGCACAATTTTCGTTGCTGCCGCCCGGCAATGCCAGATACGCCCGTGCGCGCCGGCGCTTCGCCGGGATCGAGCCGGTACGCGTCTTGCGTCTACACTTCCGCCTTGAACGTGCGCCCAAGCGATGCGCCCGCGCCGCAGTAATGGCGGAACACGTAGAACAGCGGCCGGTAGCGGCGCGGGTCGATGTGCGAGGTGCCGGGCACCACGATGTCCGCGTGCGCATGCACTTCGCGCACCTCCAGCTCCAGCGTGAAATAGCCGCCGGCATCGCCGCGCCAGGCTTCCAGCGGGCGCTCGCCGGCATGCAGCAGGCACGCCTCCAGCTGCAATGGCGCCTCGGCGATGCGCGGCGCGTTCACGCGCAGCGACGGCAGCGCGTGCCAGCCGGCCAGCGCAAATTTGTCCGCTTCGTGGCGATAGTCGCGCTTCCATGCGGGCACGGGATCGGCGCCGCTGGTGGGCGCCAGCCGTTCCACCGCCTCGTGCATCGCCTCGCTGGCGAGGTTGAGCACGCACTCGCGTTCGCGCAGCAGGTTGGCCAGGCCCTGGCCGCCGCCGCTGAGACCTATCGTGACGCGGTCGGCCAGCGCCCATGCCGACGACATCGGCGTGATGTTGGCCGAGCCGTCCGGGTTGCGCGTGGTGATCAACACCACCGGCGTGCCGAAGTAGAGGATGGAGGGATGGATCCGCAGCGTGTCGGCGGCGTGGTGGATGTCCATGCCGGCAGTGTCGCGGGCATGCCCGCCCGATGTTTCGTCGCGCGACGAAACGGGCGCGCGTGGCGGCCACTACACTGCGCGCATGAGCCGCGCCGATCTGCCCAGCCGTTACCAACTGGCCGAATTCGGCGCCCTGCTGGCGGAACCGGCCCGCGCGGCGATGTTGCTGGCGTTGCTGGACGGCAGTGCGCGGCCGGCGGGCGAGCTTGCACGCACTGCCGGCGTGGGCGCGGCTACCGCCAGTGCGCACCTGAAGCGCCTGCTGGATGGCGGCCTGCTTGCCGTGCACGCGCAAGGCCGGCATCGCTATTACCGCCTTGCCGACGACGATGCGGCCGCATGGCTGGAGGCCATGGCGTTGCCGCGCGCGCCGCGCGTGCCGCGGCCGCAGGGCAGCGACCTCGCGCTGTGCCGTGCGCGCACCTGCTACCGGCATCTGGCCGGGCAGCTCGGCGTGGCGTTGTGCGAGGCATGGCTCGCTTGCGGCTGGCTGCGCGCCGACGGCAGCGGCCTGCATCTCGAAGCCGCAGGTGCGGAAGCGCTGGCGGCGAGCGGCCTGAACGATCCTCCATCGGATCGCCTGCTGCGGCTTGCCGGCCGGGGTTGCCTCGACTGGACGGAGCGCAAGCTGCATCTGGGCGGCCCGCTCGGCGTGGCGATCACCGGCGCCATGCTGGACGCCGGCTGGTTGCGCCGCAGCCAGCGCAGCCGGGCGCTGTTGCCCAGCGACGACGGCCTGCGCCGCCTTGCGCAACTCGGTATCCGGCTGGATTCGCCGGTGCATACGGATGCTTGAAACGCTTGCCTCGATTCAAATCGGAGGGGCGTAATCCAGGTTGCGGCTTTTTCAAGAACTTTCGATATCGACAATATATTACGTTTTCGAGCTGATGCCTTTTTCGCCGCACTGGGCTCGTTGCGGGGGATAATCCTGAAAAGCGTAGTTTTAATGGCAACCGGGTTGATCGAAATAAATTACGTATTGGCGTTGTTTCATGCGTTACCGGAATTCAAAATGAAAGCAATATGAATGATTAATGCGTCGCCGGTACACATTCCGGTTTCCTGATATTGACGCGTGTCAATTCCATTGCGTAGGTTCCAAGGGTTCGCCATGAGGAGTGTGGCGAACGGTTCCGAGCGGCTGCCGTGGGGGCGGGAGCCGTCGAGCAAAGCCCAGGGCTGGCCGTGAGAGGGATTCTCTACAGGGGAATGGCCGCCGCAGATGGGCGCTCGGGAATCGTCTGGCAAGCAGAAACCGTCGTCGCACACCAGTGCGGCATTCGTCTTTGCCACGGGGTCACGAGGCCGCGTCAGGCCCGTTTGCCCTGAAAAACCTGGGGAGTCATCCATGCATCATGTACGTCTGAAAGCCCTGGCCGCAGCCATCGCCCTGGCCGCGGCTTCTTCGGTGTGCGCCACTCCGGCCAGCACCGCCAGCGCGGCGCAGTTCTCCGTCGTGCGCCACGCCACCAGGCTGCATACCGGCGACCGCGTCATGGGCGCGCTGGACGTTGCGCATTCCATGCACGTCGCGGTGTCGCTGAAGCTGCGCAACAAGGCGCAGCTGGACGCGTTCGTCGCCAATCCGCACCATCCCAACCTCACCCCCGCGCAGTTCAACGCGATGTACGCGCCGACCGCGGCGCAGGCGCAGCAGGTGGCCAACTACCTGCGCCAGTCCGGCTTCAGCAACGTCACCATCGAGCCGAACCGCCAGCTGGTGACCGCCACCGGCCGCGCCGACAAGGCGGCTTCCGCCTTCCGCACCTCGCTGGTGCGCGTGCACACGCACGACGGGCGCGACGCCTACGCCACCTCCAGCGACGTGAAGATTCCCGCCTCGCTGCAGGGCATCGTGAACGAGGTGCTCGGCCTGCAGACCGTGCACACCTTCCACGTGCTGACGCCGGTGCAGGTCAACGCCACCAGCGGCACCGCCAGTGCGCACTCGCCGACCGACTTCGCCGCGATCTACAACGCGGGCAGCACGGCGACCGGTTCGACGATCAACGTCGGCGTGATCACCGAAGGCAGCATGACGAAGGTCAAGAGCGACTTCACCAAGTTCCTCGGCCAGCACACCAGCCTCGGCAGCATCCCGATGAACGTGGTGACGGTGGACGGCGGCAGCAGCGACACCAGCGGCGACGGCGAATGGGATCTGGACACCCAGGACATCGCCGGCATCGCGGGCGGCGTCAAGGCGTTCTATCTCTATACCACCTCCAGCCTCGACACCCAGCCGCTGGTGGACGACTTCAACAAGGCGGTCACCGACAACACGGTGCGCATCATCAACGTCTCGATCGGCGGTTGCGAGACCGGTTCGGAAACGAACGGCGCGGCCACCGGCGACAACATCTTCGAGCAGGCCGATGCGCAGGGCCAGACCTTCTCGATCTCCTCCGGCGACAGCGGCGCGGACGAGTGCGGCGACGGCGGCATCACGCCGAGCTGGCCGGCCGACTCGGAATACGTGGTGGCGGTGGGCGGCACCGAGCTGTACACCTCGGGCACCACCTGGACCAACGAGACGGTGTGGAACAACCTCTCCTCGAACGAAGGCGCGACCGGCGGCAGCCCCAGCACCTTCGAGCCGCAGCCGAGCTGGCAGAACGGCGTGGGCAAGAACGCGGGCAGCTCGTACCGCGGCCTGCCGGACGTGGCCTTCGACGCCAGCCCGGAAAGTGGCGCCAGCGTGATCGTGGACGGTTCCAGCGAGCAGATCGGCGGCACCAGCCTGGCCTCGCCGCTGTTCGTGGGCGTGTGGGCACGCACGCTGGCCACCAACTCCTCGCTGGGCTTCGCCGCGCCGCTGATCTACGCGGATGCCGCGTCGCACTACTCGACCGACTTCCACGACGTCACCTCGGGCAACAACGACGGCGAAACCGCCGCCACGGGCTGGGACTACACCACCGGCTTCGGCTCGATCAACATCGCCAACTTCGTGGCGAACGTCGCGGGCAGCGGCGGTGGCGGCGGCACGACCGGTTCGCCGGTGGCCAGCTTCACCGACACCGTGAGCGGGCTGTCGGTGAACTTCACCAACACCTCCACCGACACCGGCGGCACGATCAGCAGCTACTCGTGGAGCTTCGGCGACGGCAGCACCTCCACCTCGGCCAGCCCGAGCCACACCTACGCCTCGGCCGGCAGCTACACCGTGAGCCTCACGGTGACCGACAGCACCGGCGCCACCAACACCAAGACGGGCACGGTGACGGTCACTTCCAGCGGCGGTGGCGGCTCGCCGACCCAGCTGTTCGGCAACACCGGCTTCGAGAGCGGCGCGGCCTCGCCGTGGTCGATGAGCAGCGGCACCCTGTGCAGCAACAGCACCTGCTCGGGTGAAGTCGCCCATTCCGGTACCTGGTTCGCCTGGCTGGACGGCTACGGCTCGTCGCACACCGACACGCTGTCGCAGACCGTGACCATCCCGTCCGGCAAGACCTCGGCCACGCTGTCGTACTACCTGCACATCGACACGGATGAGAGCGGCTCGACGGCGTACGACAAGCTGACCGTGCAGGTGCTGAGCAGCGCCGGCAAGGTGCTCAAGACGCTGTCGACGTTCTCCAACGTCAATGCGGCCAGCGGCTACAGCGTGCATACGGCCGACCTGTCCGCGTACATCGGCCAGAAGGTGACGATCAAGTTCACCGGCAAGGAAGACAGCTCGCTGCAGACCTCGTTCGTGCTGGACGACCTGACCTTGAACGTGCAGTAAGTTCAAACCCTGGCGGCAGTTTCCGTAACTGCCGCCAGCGGTTCGGGATGCATGAAGCAGCGCATCCCGCTTGACCAGGAAGTCTGGAGGCCCGATCGGCGACGATCGGGCCTTTTCTTGCGCGCGTTCCGGCCGATCGCTTCATCGCGCCGACGCCGGCCGGCCGTGCATCGCGTGCAGTGCGCATGCGACCATGCGCGGATGACTTCGACACCTCCTGTTCGACTGGCCATCATCGGCGGCGGCCCGGCCGGGCTGATGGCGGCCGAGGCGGCCAGCGCCGCGGGGCTGGCGGTCGACCTGTACGACGCCATGGGCTCGGTGGGGCGGAAATTCCTGCTCGCCGGCAAGGGCGGGCTCAACCTCACCCACGGCGAACCGTTCGCGCGCTTCGTCGAGCGCTACGGCGAACGCCGCGAGGAGATCGCCCACTGGCTGCGCGCCTTCGACGCCGACGCGCTGCGCGACTGGGCGCGCGGGCTGGGCGTGGAGACCTTCGTCGGCAGCTCGGGCCGCGTGTTCCCTGCCGACATGAAGGCCGCGCCCTTGCTGCGCCGCTGGCTGCACCGCTTGCGCGCGTCGAGCGTGGGCTTCCACATGCATCACCGCTGGCAAGGCTGGCGCGACGACGGCGCATTGCGCTTCGCCACGCCGGAGGGCGAACGCATCGTTGTGGCCGATGCCGTGCTGCTGGCGCTGGGCGGCGCAAGCTGGCCCAGGCTCGGTTCCGACGGCGCGTGGGTGGCGCCGTTGCGCGGCGCCGGCGTCGACATCGCGCCGCTGCAAAGCGCCAACTGCGGTTTCGAGATCGCGTGGAGCGAACATCTGCGCACGCGCTTTGCCGGCGCGCCGCTGAAGTCGGTGGCGGCGCAGTGGATCGACCGCCATGGCGTCGCGCAATCGCGCCAGGGCGAATGCGTGCTCAGCGAATACGGCATCGAGGGCAGCCTGGTCTACGCCATCGGCGCCGACCTGCGCGAACGCATCGCGCGGGAGGGCGAAGCGGTGCTGCATCTCGACCTTGCGCCTGGCGTTGCGCAGGCCACATTGGCCGAACGTCTCGCCGCACCGCGCAGCAAGCATAGCCTCGGCGACTGGCTGCGCCGTCGCGCGCACCTGGATGCGGCGAAATGTGCGCTGGTGTTCGAGAATGCCGACAAGGCCACACTCGCCGATCCGGCCGTGCTTGCCGCACGCATCAAGGCGTTGCCTTTGACGCTGCGCGCGCCGCGCCCGCTGGCCGAGGCGATCAGCACCGCCGGCGGCGTGCGGCTGGAGGCGCTGGACGACGGCCTGATGCTGCGTGCGCGGCCCGGCGTGTTCTGCGCGGGCGAGATGCTGGACTGGGAGGCGCCCACCGGCGGCTACCTGCTCACCGCCTGCTTCGCCAGCGGCTTGCTGGCCGGGCGCGCTGCGGCGCATTGGCTGAAGCGACAAGTGGACTCTTGAATCCGCACCCGCCGAGCCGTGCCTCGATGTTCTCCCTCTCCCCTCCGGGGAAAGGGTTGGGGTGAGGGGCGGGTGCTTGCCATGAAACAGCCACAAGGGCTACCAAAGCTGCAAGCTCCTGCGCGCAGAAGCAAAGGTCAGAGCAGTGCTTGAGGTGTCCGATCCGCGCCGGAATGACGAGTGGGGAAGTTCCCGGTTTTCAGATACGGCAGGGCGCAGCCGCCACGCGCGTCCAGTCACCCCAGCGCCCGCACCCGGAAATTCCGCCCCTTGATGCGCCCCGCGCGCAGCCGTTCCAGCGCCTTGCTCGCCAGCGCGCGCGTGATCGCCACGTAGGCGCGGGTGGCGAACACGTCGATCTTGCCGATGTCCTTCGCCTCCAGTCCGGCGTCGCCGGTGAGCGCGCCGAGGATGTCGCCGGGACGCAGCTTGTCCTGGCGGCCGGCGTCGATCACCAGGGTCTTCATCGGAGCGAGGTTGAGCTGCTTGCCGCGTGGCGGCGACACGCGCAGCGGGTGCCAGGGCAGCGGATGGCCGAGCTGTTCCTCGATGTTCTTCGCCTTGGGCCGCTCGCGCGGCGTGACCAGGGTGATGGCGAGCCCGTTCTCGCCGGCGCGCCCGGTGCGGCCGACGCGGTGCGTGTGCGTGTCCGGGTCGTGCGCGATGTCATAGCTCAGCACCAGCGGCAGCGCCGCGATGTCCAGGCCGCGCGCGGCCACGTCGGTGGCGACCAGCACGCAGCAGCTGCGGTTGGCGAACTGCACCAGCACCTCGTCGCGGTCGCGCTGCTCCATGTCGCCGTGCAGGGCGAGCGCGGAGAAGCCGCGGCGATCCAGCTCCTGCGCCACGGCATCGACGTCCTTGCGCATGTTGCAGAACACCAGCGCGTGCTGCGCCTGTTCCGCGCTGAGCGTGCCCTTGCCCAGCAGTTGCGCCAGCGCGTCCAGCTTCTGCGCCGGCTCCACTTCGTGGAAGCGCTGCTCGATGGTGGTTTCCTCGTGTGGCGTTTCCACCGTCACTTCCACCGGCTCGCGCTGCAGGCGCTTGCTCACCTGACGGATCTCGTCGGCGTAGGTGGCCGAGAACAGCAGGGTCTGGTGGTGCTTGGCGATGCGCCCGACGATGTCATCGATAGCCTCGCTGAAACCCATGTCCAGCATGCGGTCGGCCTCATCCAGCACCAGCACCTGGATGCCGCCGCCGTGCAGGCTGCCGCGCTTCAGGTGTTCCTGCACGCGACCGGGCGTGCCGACCACGATGTGCGGATCGTGCGCAAGCGAGGCCAGCTGCGGCCCCAGCGGCATGCCGCCGCACAGGGTCAGCAGCTTCACGTTGGGGATGTTGGCGGCGAGCTTGCGGATCGCCTTGCTGACCTGGTCGGCCAGCTCGCGCGTGGGACACAGCACCAATGCCTGCAGGCGGATCGTCTCCACCTGCAGCGCCTGCAGCAGGGCGAGGCCGAACGCGGCGGTCTTGCCGCTGCCGGTCTGCGCCTGCGCGATCACGTCGCGGCCGGCCAGCATCGGCGGCAGGCTTTGCGCCTGCACCGGCGTCATTTCCGCATAGCCGAGGGTTTCGAGGCTGGCGAGCAGGGCGGGTTTGAGCAGGAGCGTGGCGAAGGCGGTCATGCGCCATGATCGCACGCTGCCCGCGCGGCGCGGCTTTATTCCGGTATCCGGATTTCAGTGTGGGTTTCGCCTGACCCCGCCGAAGCGCTCGGCTGGACACCGTGCGTAGGAATCTGCGCAAATCGATGTGACCGGAACGCGCTTCGTAGTGTGGAAGGCCCGTCCTGTCGTCGGCACAACAGCACTGCTCCTTGACGGCGATGTCACTCACGAATCGTGTCGCACGCGCTTGACCGAGGTTTTCTGCTGGAGACACTACGGGCAGGGGATGGTCAGCGAAGCGCCGCACCGGCGCTTCGCCTTCAGGGAGGACGCGCACGATGCGCCTGGGAAGGTCGATTTTTGTCGTGGCGCTGCTTGCTGCGGCACTGGCCGGTGGCCTCTGCCTCGCCGACTGGCTAGTCCTGTGGCTGCTGAAAGTGGATGCGCCACTGGCGTGGAATACCTGGCTGCGTTACTTCCAGGCCATCGACCTGCCGCAGGTCGCTCCCTATGCGATGAAGATCAAGCTGGCCGGCGGCCTCGGCCTCGGCTTCGGCCTGCCGCTGCTGGCGTGGCTGATCCTGCTGATTCCGCTGCTCAAGCCCAAGACCGAATCGCTGCATGGCGATGCCCGTTTCGCCGACCGGGGCGACCTCAGGAAAGCCGGTCTGCTCAAGCAGATGCCGCAGGGCATTCTCATCGGCAAATACCGCGGTCAGTACCTTTGGCTCAACGGCGCGCAGCACGTCATCTGCATCAGTCCGACCCGAAGCGGCAAGACGACGTCCATCGCTATTCCGGTGCTGTTGACCTACCAGCAATCGGTGGTCGTGCTCGACCTGAAGGGAGAGCTATTCAAGGCCACCAGCGGCAAGCGGCAAGCGATGGGCCAGGCCATCCACGTGTGGGCGCCGTATGACGAGGCGGGCCACACCCACCGCTTCAACCCCTTCACCCTGCTGGACGGCATGGATCCGGGCAAGCGTCTCGGCGAAATCCAGACCATCGCCGCCATCCTCTACCCGGACGAGCCGGGTAAAGATCCTTTCTGGACGTCCATGAGCCGCGCGGCATTCACCGCCTTTGCCTCGTACCTGTTCGAGGCGTGGGATCACTACCTGCAAGCCAGCAGCAAATTCGCCATGCCCGACGCGCTGCGGCCCGAGGCGAACACCGCCGACAACTTCCCCAGTTTCGAACGCATCCTGCGGTTCTCGTCCGGCTCGCCGGGGGAAAGCACCCGCGCGATGCTGCAACGGATCACCGCCGCGCCGAAGGACTCCCCCTGGCTCAGCCCGCAGACGCGCACCGCCTTCAGCAACCTCGCCGGTCTGGCCGAGCAAACGCAGTCGAGCGTGATTGCCACCATGCAGGCGCCGCTGCAGCAGTTCCTGAACCCGATCCTGGCGGCAGCCACCAACGCGACCGACATCGACATCCTCGCATTGCGCAAGCGGCCCACCACCCTGTACGTCAACATCCCCACCAACAAGCTGGACGAGTCGGGCAAGCTGCTCAACATCTTCTTCAGCAGCGTGATCGGCAACAACCTCGGCAAGCAACTGGGCGAAGAACCGGAGCTGAAGTACCAGGTACTGATGCTCATGGACGAATTCAGCGCCATGGGCCGGGTAGACGTGTGGGCCAAGCGCATCTCGATCTCGGCCAGTTACGGCGTGCGCGATCTGTGCATCGTGCAGAGCCGCTCGCAATTGCGCTCCGTATACGGCGACCACGACGCGCAGAACTTCATCACTAACCACGGCGCGCAGATCGTGTTCGCACCGCGCGAACAAGGGGACGCCAACGAATACAGCGAGATGCTCGGCTACAAGACGATCCGCAAGCGGCACCAGAGCCGGAGCAGCGGGGGCGGCCAAGGCTCCACGGTATCGGTCAACTACACCGAGGAGAGGCGCGCGTTGTTCCTGCCGCAGGAGATCAAGGAACTGCCGGGCGACGACGAGCTGATCTTCTACGAAGGCTGCAAGCCGATCCGGGCGAAGAAGAACTGGTTCTTCAAGGACAAGGCCTTCACCGCATGGACGAAGCTGCCGCCCGTGGTTATCGAACCACCGGCACGGCGGCTGGCCGCGGCCGATGCGATCCCGCCAACACCGCCACGCATGGCGACGCTGCTGGCGCGGTAGGTTGCATCCTGACCCGCCGATGCGAACCCGCATGGACAAGACACGAGAGTCGTACCCGATGAACCACACTCCGAACGACCCAGGCGACAACCCGTATCGACCGAAGACGAGCAACGTCCGCGACCTGGGCCACGATGCACAACTGCTGCGTGATCTGGCCATCATCAATGCGGAAACGGTCGCTCGGCTGGGCCCGCTTCCGCCCGGCGGCCTGCCCGTGCAGCCCAAACGCAAACCGAATCTGCCGCACGCCGCACCACCGATCACCCCCATGGCGACTCGCCAGCAAGAGGACGACCCGATGAAACTGCACCAGATGGTCGCGGCGGCGTTGCTGCCCCTGGCGTTGGCGACCGGCTGCTCCCAACCCGATTCCGCACATCCCGCCAAGAACCCGCACCCGGTCAAGCGCTACGAAGTGATTGCCACATCCGATGCGCCGGGGCCATGGGATTCGATCAGGGGCTCTATCGGGTATGACTTGGAGAAAGCTGATGACGGTATAGTGAAATGCATGCCTGTGGCTCCATTCTTTGGCGTGCAGAGCCTTACGAGCATTGACATCGACATTGAATTGACCCGAGTGGATGCCCACACGTGGCGAGGTTATTTCTACCGGGATGCCTTGCAAGATGCGGACTACTCCGGGCTGGGCGTGTGCCACTGGGATGTCACGAGCGTTGGTGTCATCACGACCGCTCAGGGAGTGAGCTTTGGCTGGTCCATCGGACTTGAGCCTCATCAGCACGAGGGTTCGGAAACAACCTACTTCAAGAAGAGCGTGTATGGAGACCGTTCTTTCGCGCAATACGGGGCTCCAGACCTCACCGCAGAAGATCCTGAAGTAATTCAACACCCTGATGCTTATTTCCGGGCCTCCGTCGCTGTCAAGGAAATTACGCCGTGACATCGTCTCTCCAAGAGCGTGCTGATGCAGCCAATGATTCCTATGTCAATCGTTCCCAGAGCGATCTTCGGATCCCCAAGAAAGTGCAGCTGGACGGGAAGTGGTACCAAGTCTTTGGCTACGCGAACGCCCCGGTCACCGGTTTCCACGGCACTGCATATAAAAGCATGGCGGTACCGCATGAAGTCATCATCGCCTACCGCGGCACTGACCCCGGCCTGTTTTCCGGCAGAACCTTTGCGGAAAAAAAGGATCACGCGCCCACCACCCTTCAGGACATCGCCGTCGATGCCACGATGGTGCGCGATACCGTCAATCCGCAGAAGGCGGCGGCGGATCGGTTCACGGCCGAGATGATCGCCAAGGCCGCGCAGCAGGGCATCTCCAAGGATCGGATCGCCGCCGCCGGCCACTCCCTTGGCGGCACGCTGGCCGAGATCGAGGCCGCGAAGTACGGCCTGACCGGTTCCACCTTCAACGCCTACGGCGCCGTGGGCCTGGCCGACGGCCCGCCGCAGCCGGGCTGCCGCCTCACCAATTACCGCATGGCCGGCGACGTGGTAAGCGCAGCCAACCCGCACATCGGCACGGTGGTGCCGCTGGCCAGCCAGGAGGACGTGCAGAGCCTGCGCGATGGCCGTTATCTGGATGCGCCCGTCGGCGAGCCGCCGCCCAATGCCTTGATCGCGATGCGGCTGGGCGACCACGGTGTCGGCCATTTCCACAACGGCCCGGACAACGTGCTGGCGCCCCATCGCTTCCAGGAGGCGGCGCAGCGCTACGCGGACAACAAGGCCGCCTTCGACCGTTTCAGCGGCGACGTCTCCCGCGAGCATGGGGAATTGTCCCTGGCGTTGCGCCGGATGCAGGCGCCCGAGAGCCATGTCCACCTGCCGCCGGACATCCAGCGGCAGGTGGACGAGTACCTCGCCCTGCACGCCGACCAGCCTCTACGCCACGCCATCGAACAGAGCAGCCTCGTGCGGGGTGCGGAACAGGGTTTGCACTTCGGTGCCGAGGTTGCGCACGAGGGTGGCCAGTTCGTGCAAGCCCAGGACGAGCGCGTGGCGAAGGCGGCCCGCGAAGCAGGGATGTACGCCATTCCCTTGAGCCCTGCGATGCCGCTGGCGGGTTTCGGCGTGGGCGAAGCGGCCCATCTGCATGGGGAGGCGGTCGACGCCGCCGCCCGTTTCGTTGGCGACCAGCTGCAATCGGCCAGGGGCGCCGTCGAACAGGACGCGCACATGGTCGCCGATGCAGCGGTGAGGAGGATCCACGATCCGGACGTCCAGGCCGGAGCGGTCAATCTCGTCAACCGCGCCATCGACGACTATCACCGGCGCATCCAGGCTGGCGGACAACCCATCGAGCAGGCTCACGGGATCGGCAGGCTTGCTGGCGCCCCGGCCGGATCGGACTATGCGCGCGCTGACCCGCGCCACCCGGAGAACCCGGATCACGCGCTGTACAAGGAACTCCAACGGCGCATTCCCGAGGCTTCCGAGAACCGGCTGCTGCAGTTTACGGCAGCCTGCCATGTCCACAAGATCACCGGCGAGAACCTGCGGGAGGTTCACTTCATCGAGAAGAACCACTCCGTCGTCTTCGCTTCCGGTGGGTTGATGCCGAACATCACCGCCGTGGAGGTGGGTCAGCCTTCACCGCAACCTGCGCAGTCCATCCAGCAGATCCAGAATTTCGACGCGGGGCAGGCCCTGCTCAACCAGCAGGTTCAGCAGCAACTCCGGCAGATCGATATGCAAGCGCAGCAGGGGCCGGTGATGGGCGGGCGGTGAGGTCGGGAATCCGTGGCTACGCGCCAAGGCGCCGCATCAATCGAAATAGCCCTCGTCCGCCCCACACTGAAATCCGGATACCCCTTTATTCCAGCGCCGAATCGATGTGGATCTCGCCGCTCAGCAGCTTGTGGATGGGGCAGGCATTGGCGATCTGCAGCAGGCGTTCGCGCTGCTCCTCGCTCAGTTCGCCGCGCAGTGCGATGCGGCGGGCGATGCGGTTGCTGCCGGGCGGCGGCGTGCCATCGGGGTTCAGATCCAGCGTCACCTCCACGCCTTCCAGCGGCCAACCCTTGCGCTCGGCGTACATCTTCAGCGTGATCGCGGTGCAGGCGCCGAGGCTTGAGAGCAGCAGGCGGTGCGGGTCGGGGCCGGTGTCGCCGCCATGCAGCGCGGGCGGCTCGTCGGCTGGCCAGCTGTGGCCGCGGTCGTCGGCGAGGCGCACGGCATAGGGCGCGGCGGCGAGGGTGGCGGTAACGGCGGGAGGCGTGTTCATCGGCATGCTCCGGTGGCGGTGACGGGTGGTGTACCACGGTTGCCCGCATGCCGGCATGACTTGCATCCGCGCGCACGGTCGCGGATCGTGTACGGCCCCGGTTCCGGCCACGCATTCCCATGGACATCGTTTTCATCGAAGACCTGCGCATCGACGCCGTGATCGGCATCTACGACTGGGAGCGCCGCGTGCGGCAGACGCTGGCGTTCGACATCGAGATGGCGTTCGACAACACCGTGCCCGCCGCCAGCGACGACATCGCGCACACGCTGAACTACAAGGACGTGTCCAAGCGGCTGATCGACTACGTGGGCGCGTCCAGCTTCGGCCTGGTGGAGACGCTGGCCGAGCATTGCGCCGCGATCATCCGCGAGGAGTTCGGCGTGGCCTGGGTGCGGCTGAAGCTCTCCAAGCCCGGCGCGGTGCGCGGCGCGAAGGCGGTGGGCGTGCGCATCGAGCGCGGCACGCGGCCGCAATAGCGTGGCGCCGGTTCGCCGCCGATCCGCTTCCGCCGGGACGGCCTGCGGCAGAGCCTCGGGGAACGCCCGCGCATTCCGCCTGCCGCGATGCCCGCGGCCCACCGTGGAGAATCCGACGACATGAATTCCATGCACGACCTGCTGCAACGTCCCTGGATGCACACCTTGATCGGCGCGCTGGTGCTGCTTGCCGCGGCCAGCCTGATAGGTGTGGTCGCCCGCTTCGTGTTGTCGCGCGTCGTGCGCGGGGCTAGCCGCTACGCCGACTGGAAGTGGGGCGATGCGCTGTTCGCGCACGGCGCGTTCAAGTGGCTGGCCTGGATGGTGCCGGCGGTGGTGGTGCAGTTCGGCATTGCCTGGGTGCCCGGCGTCTCGCCGGACAACGGTCAGCTGATCGGCAAGCTGGCGATGGCGCTGTTCGTGTTTTTCCTGGCGATGGCGCTCAGCGCGGCGCTGTCGGCCGCGGAGGATCTGTACCGCCGCACGCCGCAGGGCAGCCAGCGTTCGCTCAAGGGGCTGGTGCAGCTGGTCAAGCTGGCGCTGTTCATCGTGGCGGCGCTGGTCATCATCGCCGCGGTCACCGGCAAGCAGGTGGGGCTGCTGCTGTCGGGGTTGGGCGCGATGTCGGCGGTGCTGCTGCTGATCTTCAAGGACACCATCCTCGGCTTCGTGGCCGGCGTGCAGCTGGCTTCCAACGACATGCTGCGGGTGGGCGACTGGATCACCGTGCCCGGCGCGGGCGCCGACGGCAGCGTCATGGACATCACGCTGTACACGGTGAAGGTGCGCAACTTCGACAACACCATCGTCACCGTGCCGACCTGGAAGCTGATCGCCGAGAGCTACCAGAACTGGCGCGGCATGCTCGAATCGGGCGGGCGGCGCATCAAGCGGGCGCTGTACCTGGATGCGTCCAGCGTGCGCTTCCTCGACGCGGACGACCTGGCGCGGTGTGCACAGCTGCCCCTGCTGCGCGATTGCCTGGAAGGCTGGCGCGATGCCGTCGCGGGCGGCAGCGACGCTGCGTCCGCCGGGAACCGCCAGCCGACCAACCTCGGCGCCTTCCGCGCCTACGTGCTTGCCTACCTGAAGGCGAATCCGGGCATCCATCCGCAGATGACCTGCATGGTGCGCCAGCTCGCCAACGGCCCGCAGGGCATCCCGCTGGAGCTGTACTGCTTCACCCGCACTACCGCGTGGGAGGCGTACGAGGGCATCCAGTCCGACATCTTCGACCACCTGTTCGCGCAGCTGCCCATGTTCGGCCTGCGGCTCTACCAGCTGCCGTCCGGCTACGACACGCGGGTTGCGCTGGCGTCGCCGGGCGGCGGGCCGGCGGAGTCGCCGCCTTCCGCGCCGGTGGGGCAGTGATGGCCCGCGTCTACCTGAGCCTGGGTTCCAACCTGGAGCCGCGCCGCTACCTCAACGCGGCGCTGGACGAACTGCGCGTGCGCTTCGGCGCGCTCGACGTGTCGCCGGCCTACCGCAGCAAGTCGGTGGGCTTCGACGGCGCGGATTTCGTCAACCTCGCGGTGGGCCTGGACACCGACCTCGAGCCCCAGGCGCTCAACGACTGGCTGCACGCGCTGGAGGATCGCCACGGCCGCCGCCGCGACGTGCCGCGCTACTCCGACCGCACGCTGGACGTGGACATCGTGCTGTACGGCGAGCGCGTGATCGACGGCCCCGGCCACCTGCAGATACCGCGCAAGGAGCTCCGGCACGCCTTCGTGCTGAAGCCGCTGGCCGACATCGCGCCGCAGGTGCGCCATCCCGTCTCCGGGCAGACGATGGCGGCGCTGTGGGCCGCGTTCCCGCAGGAGCACGAGCCGCTGTCGGTCGAGCTGCTCTGACACCCTGCACTGTCGCCGTCGCGCGGGCAGTGCTAGAAAAGCGGCTCCAATCGCATGGAGGGTGGGGACATGGCCGGAAAGTTCGCCCGCAGCTGGGCGTTGATGAAAGCGAGCGCGGGGGTGTTGCGCGCGGACAAGTCGCTGCTGGTGTTCCCGCTGCTGGCGGGCGCGTGCAGCATGGTGGTGGCGGCGAGTTTCCTGGTTCCGGTGGTGCTGGCCATGATCGGTCATCACGCCGATGTCGATGTCGGCGAGCGCCGCTTCCCGCCGCTCTATTACGCGGTGCTGTTCGCGTTCTACCTCGTGCAGTATTTCGTGATCGTGTTCTTCAACACTGCATTGGTCGGCGTGGCGCTGGCGCGCCTGCGCGGCGAGCCGGCCGGCCTGGCCGAGGGTTTCGCGCTGGCGCGTTCGCGCCTGGGCAGCATCTTCGGCTACGCGCTGATCGCCGCCACCGTGGGGCTGCTGCTGCGCATGCTGCAGGAGCGCCTGGGCCTGATCGGTCGTTTCGTGGTGGGCCTGCTCGGCCTGGCGTGGACGGTGGCCACCTTCCTGGTGGTGCCGGTGCTGGCCAGCGAGGGCATCGGCCCGATGGATGCGGTGAAGCGCAGCGTCGAACTGCTCAAGCGCACCTGGGGCGAGAACCTGATCGGCAATGCGGGACTGGGCGTGGTGTCCGGCCTGGTGATGCTCCTCGTGGTGCTGCTCGCCGGCGTGCTGATGGTCGGCGCGGCGGCCACCCAGTCGGTCGTCGCCATGGTGCTGGTGGGCGTGTTGGCGGTGCTCGCCTTCATCCTGCTCGGGCTGGTGCAATCCACCTTGCAAGGCATCTATTCCGCTGCGTTGTACCGCTATGCCGAGGCGGGCGAGGTGAGCGGCGGTTTCGACCAGGCACTGCTGGAATCGGCGTTCCGCACCAAGCGCTGATTCACACCGCGAGCGTGCGCCCGCCGTCGACGCGGACGATCTGTCCGGTCACGTAGGGCGCATCGCGCAGCAGCCACAGCACGGCGCCGGCCACGTCCTCGGGCGAGCCGGCGCGCTGCAGTGGCGTGCGGGCCAGCATCGCCTGCTGGTCGTCGTAGGGCTTGCCGTCGCTGGGCCACAGCACGGCGCCGGGCGCCACGCCGTTGACGCGCACGTCGGGGGCGAGATCCAGCGCCAGCGCGCGCGTCATCGCCGCCAGCGCGGCCTTGGCCATGCAGTAGACGGGATGATCCGCCAGCGCGCGCTCGGCGTAGATGTCCACCAGGTTGATGATGGCGCCGCGTGCGGTACGCAGCGCGGGCGTAGCGGCCTGCGCGAGGAAGAACGGCGCCTGCGCGTTCGAGGCGAACAGCTCGTTCCATTGCGCCACGGTGGCGGTGCCGACCGGCGTGGGGAAGAACGCCGAGGCGTTGTTGACCAGCGCGTCGAGCCGGCCGAAGCGCGCGAGCGCAGCGTCGACCAGTGCGGCTGGCGCGTGCGGGTCGGCCAGTTCGGCCTGCAGCACGAGGGTGCTTTCCGCGCGCGCGCCTTCAAGCTCGGCGGCAAGCGCTTCGGTTTCCGCCACCGAACGGCGGCAATGCAGGGCGAGGTCGTAGCCGGCCGCGTGCAGGCTGCGCGCGATCACCGCGCCCACGCGCTTGCCAGCGCCGGTGACCAGGGCGGCGGGGCGTTGATGGCGAGGCGGCATGCGATGGTTCCTGCGCGATACGGATGGCGAGAGCTTGCCGGATAGCGACCTGTGCGTCACTCATGCATCGCCGGACGGCGGGTGTTTGCGCGCGACGGCCTTGCGCGCGGCGCCGGCAAGCTTGCGCACGCGCGAGGCGGTGCGTGGTGCCGGCGCGGCGTCGGGTGCTTCATCGCCTTCGTGCTCGATGCCATGGCTGAACAGCTCGATGGTGGTGGCGGCCACCTGTCCGGTGTCGTAGTAGGCGTAGGCGCCCACGCCCAGCGCGCCGACCACTGGCAGCCAGCGCGACAGGCCCTCGCCCACCGCGCGCCGGCTGAGCTTCACGCCGAGCTGCTTGGCGACGCGTTCCACCACGGCGAACGACATGCGCCGGAACAGCAGGCGGTCGCCCATGCGCACCACCAGGTCGCGGAAGGCCTGCGCCGCGGTGTGGCGGAACAGGCAGTACAGCATCTGCTCGCGCCCGAGTTCGGTGTGGCGGCCGTAGGCGGCGGCGATGTCGCTGACCATCTGCGCCTGGATCCGCCAGATCGCCATCAGCTCCGGCAGCACGGTGAGCCAGCCCAGCGGCCCCGGCGGCAGCGCCAGGGTGCCGGAGGTGAGCGCGGCGCGCTGGGCGGCGCGGCTGGCGATCTGGCGCGCCCTGGCTTGCGGGTCGTCCGCGCCGTCCACCTTGCTGGCGGGGATGCGGCTGATGAAGTCGAGGATGGCCTGGGTGACGCGGTTGGCCTCCTCCTGCCCGCCGATCACGGCGGGAACCTGGCGACTGTCGCTTGACTTGCTCATGGCGCGCTCCTGGATGCCGGCAAGGCACGTGGAGAAGCCAGTCTAGGGCGGCGGCATGAAGCCCGGATCAATGGGCGCATGGCACCGGACAAGCATGACTTGTGGCCCAGGTCGGGTTGGACCCGGTGATAGTAATGTTATAACATTACAGTCACTGGCGCGGTCATACCGCCAGTCCATCGCCCCGGAACCGGAATCCCGAACCATGAAGCTTTCCCCGCTTGCCCTGAGCCTTGCCGCCGCGCTGTGCGTGTTCTCCACCCACGTGCGCGCCGCCGATACCACGCCCGCCGCCGCGGGCAGCGATACGCCCACCGACGGCGGCCAGCCGCGCGGCACGCGCAACAAGCCCGCGCCGAAGGTGAAGGATCTCAGCGGCATCAGCGTCTCGGCCGCGCTGGATCAGGCGCGCAACGCACTCTCGCCCGATACCGGCTCCAGCCAGTACGTGATCGACGCCAAGGACATCCAGGCGCTGCCGCTGGGCGCCTCCACCCCGCTGAACCAGGTGGCGCTGCAGGCGCCCGGTGTGGTGCAGGATTCCTACGGGCAACTGCATGTGCGCGGCGATCACGCCAACCTGCAGTACCGCATCAATGGCGTGATCATCCCCGAGTCGATCTCCGGCTTCGGCCAGACGCTGGACGCGCGCGCGATCCAGAGCATGAGCCTGCTCGACGGCGCGCTGCCCGCCGAATACGGCCTGCGCACCGCTGCCGTGGTGGACATCACCACCAGGAGCGGCGCCGACCTCGGCAACGGCGGCAGCATCGGCGTCACCGGCGGCTCGTTCGGCACCTTCAACCCGAACGTCTCGCTGTGGGGCAACAGCGGCAACTGGAGCGCCTACTTCACCGCCAACTACATGCAGAACGACGTCGGCATCGAGAACCCCACCGCCAGCCGCAAGCCGATCCACGACCACACCAACCAGATCAAGGGCTTCGGCGACATCACCTACCTGATCGACAACGACACGCGGCTGAGCTTCATGTTCGGCTTCGCCAACAACCGCTTCCAGATCCCGGACAACCCGGGCAAGGCGCCGCAGTTCGGCTACCTCGATGTCACCGACTTCGACTCCGCCAAGTTGAACGAGCAGCAGGACGAGCAGACCCGCTTCGGCGTGTTGTCGCTGCAGGGCAAGCTGGGCGGCACCGACTACCAGGTGTCGCTGGGCCAGCGCTACAGCGGCCTGCAGTACCTGCCCGACGACATCGGCGACCTGATGTTCAACGGCGTGGCCGGCGCCATCGACCAGGCGGATCGCGCCAGCACGCTGCAGGCGGATTTCTCTACGCCGCTCAGCGACACTCACACCTTGCGCTACGGCGTGTACGGCAGCTTCGACCGCGCCGTCACCAACACCGACACGCTGGTGTTCCCGGTCGACGCCGACGGCAACCAGGCCAGCACCACGCCGTTCGGCATCTTCACCAGCGACCAGATCGTCGCCAAGACGTGGTCGGCCTACGTGCAGGACGAGTGGAGCATCGGCCAGGACTGGACGGTGAACTACGGCTTGCGCGGCGACGTGTACAAAGCCTTCGGCACCACGCAGAGTCAGCTCAGTCCCCGTGTAGGGGTGGTCTGGCAGGCGGGCGGAAACACCACCGTGCACGCCGGCTATTCGCGCTACTTCACGCCGCCGGCCACCGAGCTGATCAGTACCGCGAACATCGCGGCCTTCGCCGGCACCACCAACACGGTGAAGGACTACGGCGACGACACGCCGCTGGCAGAGCGTTCGGACTACTTCGACCTGGGCATCTCGCAGAATCTCGGCAGCGCCTGGACGCTGGGCCTGGACACCTACTACCGCGAAGTGCACAACCTGCAGGACGAAGGCCAGTTCGGTGCCGCGCTGGTCTACTCGACCTTCAACTACAAGTACGGCCGCGTGGCCGGCACGGAGTTCACCGCCAACTACGACAACGGCCCGTGGACGGGCTATTTCAACTTTGCCTGGAGCAAGGCGATGGGCAAGGACGTGGTCACCAGCCAGTACAACTTCAGCCCCGATGACCTGGCGTACATCGCCGGCAACTACATCTACCTCGACCATGACCAGAAATACACCTCCTCCGGCGGCCTCAACTATGCGCTGGGCGACAACACCAAGGTGGGCGCGGACTACCTGTTCGGCACCGGCCTGCGCCGCGACGGCGCGGTGCCGAACGGCGCGCGCATGCCGGCCTACTTCCAGCTCAACCTCAATGTCTCGCACGACTTCAACTTCGATGCCATCGGCAAGCTGCACGCCCGGCTCGCGCTGATCAACGCGCTGGATCGCACCTACGAGCTGCGCGATGGCACCGGCGTGGGTGTGGGCGCGCCGCAGTTCGGCCCGCGCCGCGGCGTGTACCTCAGCCTGCAGAAGGATTTCTGACCCCGGCCTTGCTCCCTCTCCCCTTTGGTGAGGCCGTGCTGTTCCTCCCTCTCCCCTCTGGGGAGAGGGCCGGGGTGAGGGGCCAACCTAGCGAAAGCCCGATTCAATCCCAACCGTTCGCGTTGAGCGTAGCGAAGCGGAGTCGAAACGCCCGCCGAGCCCTTCGACTCCGCTTCGCTACGCTCAGGGCGAACGGATGATGTGTTCGCTGCGTTCAGGACGAACGGAAGGCATCGGCGAACGGCGTGTGGCGGCAGACGGCCCTTGCCGACGCATCGGCTATCCTTGCCGCTTTGCCGAACCGGTCGCCCGCATGTCCTCCCGCCTTCCCGAACCCGGCGCCGACGAGCGCGCGCATTCCGACCGCCTGCTGCAGCACCTGCGCGAGCACATCGCCGCGCACGGCCCGATGCCGTTCTCGCAGTTCATGGAGCGCTGCCTGTACGCACCGGGGCTGGGCTACTACAGCGCGGGCAAGACCAAGTTCGGCGAGGCGGGCGATTTCGTCACCGCGCCGGAGCTGGGCGAACTGTTCGCGCGCTGCGTGGCGAACGTGGTGGCGCCGGTGCTGGACACCCTGGGCGACGGCGCGAGTTTCCTCGAGCTGGGCGGCGGCAGCGGCGCGTTCGCGGAAGCGGCGCTGAAGGCCCTCGCCGAAGCCGGCAGCCTGCCGCACCGCTACCTGATCCTCGAACCCAGCGCCGACCTGCGCGAGCGCCAGCGCGAACGCCTCGCCGCCGCGCTGCCGGCCGAGGTCAACGCGCGCGTGCGCTGGCTGGATGGCCCGCCCAACCACGGCTGGCGCGGCGTGCTGTTCGCCAACGAGGTGATCGACGCGCTGCCCACCACGCGCATCGCGATGAAGGGCGGCGAGGTGTACGAGGAACACGTGGCGCTGGATGGCGAAGGCCGGCTGATGCGCGTGGAGCGCCCCGCCGACGCGCTGGTGGCCGGCGCGGTGCGCCACGTCGAGCGCGACCTCGGCGAGGAATTCGCCGACGGCTACCGCAGCGAGATCCTGCCGCAGCTGCCGTACTGGCTGCAGGCGGTGGCCGGTTCGCTGGAAGCCGGCATGCTGCTGTTCATCGACTACGGCTACGTGCGCCGCGAGTTCTACCAGCCGGAACGCCGCGACGGCACGCTGATGGCGCACTACCGCCACCACGCGCACGCCGATCCGCTGTGGCTGCCCGGCCTCAACGACCTCACCGCCTCGGTGGACTTCACCGCGCTGGCCGAGGCCGGCAACAGCGCGGGTTTCGGCGTGGCCGCCTACCTGCCGCAGGCGCAGTTCCTGATCGCCAGCGGCTTGCAGGAAGTTTTCGAGAACGCCAGCGCGCAGGCCGCCGACGAGGCGGAGCGCTACCGGCTGGCGCAGGAGGTGAAGCGGCTCACCTTGCCCGACCGGATGGGCGAGCGCTTCCAGGCAATGCTGTTCGCGCGCGGCATGGACATGCTGCCGCTGCCGGCGGAGTTGCTGGAAGCGGATCAGGGCGGGCGGCTTTAGGAACGAGCTGTAGCGCGCGATAGCCCGCGGGCTTCATCCCGTCACATCCAGGCAACAGGGTCGCCGAGCGGGGATAGATCCCGGCCTACGGATTGCGTGGTTCTTGCTTTCGGCGTGTCAGCCTGCGCGCTCGCGGAACTGCACCACGTTCCCTTCCGGGTCGTGGCCGTCGCAGACGCGCGTGTCCTGGAACACCCATTCGCGCGAGGTGGAGTTGAGCTGGCCGCCGTGCGATGCCGCCGCCGCGCGCGCCGCTGCGAGGCTGGCGACCGGGAAAACCAGCTTGATGGCCGTGTTTTCTCGGCGTTGCGGCGGCTCCGCGATGTGGATGGATGCCGCGCGTTTGCCTGGTATCGCGACGACCACGAGCTGGAAGGCGTCCGACTCAAGCACGAGGTGATCCTGTTCCTCGTGCGCGAGCCGAAGGCCGGCGACGTTCGCGTAGAAATGGCCGACCTTGGCGATGTCCTTGGCGTACAGGACGGCGGCGGCTGGAGGCCGGCTGGGCATGGCGACGTTCCTTGTGGCGCTGTGTGCTATTGCGCGGCTGGCGTTGCCGCCGCCCCGCGCCCAAGCGCCATGCCCTTCAGCACGTTGAGCGCCTGCGACAGCGCGTAGTCGCTGGTGGCGAGCTTGGTGGCGGCGGCGCTGCCGTCGTTGTCGATGTCGGCGCTGGCCTTGGCGTTCTGGTTGGCGAGGTGGTGGGGCAGGTCGGCCTCGGAGTCGACCAGCGCAGGCGCGGCGTCGGCCTTGCGCACGTCGAGCTCGGCCAGCGCGATGTCGGGCTTGATGCCCTCGGCCTGGATCGAGGTGCCGTTGGGCGTGTAGTAGCGCGCGGTGGTGATCTTCACCGCGTGGTCGGCGTCCAGCGGCAGCACGGTTTGCACCACGCCCTTGCCGAAGGTGCGCTGGCCCATCAGCAGGGCGCGGTGGTTGTCCTTCAGCGCGCCGGAGACGATCTCGGCGGCGGAGGCGGTGCCGTGGTTCACCAGCACCACCAGCGGCGCGCCGTTCAGCAGGTCGCCGGGATGTGCGCTGAAGCTCATGTTGGAGTCGGCCAGTCGCCCGCGCGTGGTGACGATGGTGCCGGCATCGAGGAAGTCGTCGCTGACGCCCACCGCGGCGGTGAGCAGGCCGCCGGGGTTGTTGCGCAGGTCGAGCACGGCGCCCTTGGGCGCGCCGTCCTTGGCGATCAGCGCGCCTAGCTTGCGCTCGAGGTCGGGCGCGGTGTCGCTCTGGAACTGGGTGATGCGGATGTAGTCGTAGCCGGGTTCGAGCTGGCGCACCTTGACGCTGGTGATCGCGATGTTCTCGCGCACCAGGTGCATGTCCACCGGCTTGTCGCTGTCCTTGTGCACGATGGTCAGCGTGATCTTGCTGCCGGGCTTGCCGCGCAGTTTCTTGAACATCTCGTCCACGTTCTGCGGGTCGACCAGCACGCCGTCGATCTTCACGATGCTGTCGCCGGGCTTGATGCCGGCGCGCGAGGCGGGCGTGTCGTCGATGGGCGTGACGATCAGCAGGCCGCCGTCCTGCTCCAGCACCTCGATGCCGAGGCCGCTGTACTGGCCGGTGGTGTCCTCGTCGAGCTGGGCCAGGCCGTCCTTGTCGAGGTATTCGCTGTGCGGGTCGAGGCCGGCGAGCATGCCGGTGATCGCGTCCTTCATCAGTTCCTTGTTGCCCACCGGCTCCACGTAGGCCTGGCGCACGATGTCGTAGACGCGGCTGAAGCGGCGGATGTCGTCGAGGCTGGGCTGGGCGTCGGCGCCCTTGGCGGCAGCGTCGGCGCGCACGTGGGTGGCGGGCAGGTCGGTGGGCGGCTCGGGCGCGCTGGCGGCGGGCGCCGGCGCGGTCTGCGCATGCGCGAACGGCGCCGCCAGCAGCAGGGCGCACAGGCTGTAGGTGGGAAACCGCATGGAACGCTCCGGGGGAAAGGGGGATGAAGCCATCGCGCGAACGGCGGCCTGGACGCTGCCAGCCTGCGACGACGGCGCCTTGCCGTCAACGTTCCCGCGCAGCGCGATCAGTGTGACTTCAGCCAGCCGCGTGGATCGACCGGCTGGCCGTTCTGCCGCAGCTCGAAATACACGCCGGTGTTGACGCCGGTGGGCGCGCTGGCGGTGCCCACGGCTTCGCCGGCCTTCACCGCATCGCCCACGCCGTGCAGCAGGACTTCGTTGTTGCCGTACATGCTCATCCAGCCGTTGCCGTGGTTGAGGATCAGCAGCATGCCGTAGCCGCGCAGGAAGCCGGCGTAGACCACGCGGCCGTTCGCCACCGCATGCACCTCGCTGCCGCCGGCGGCGCGGATCAGCACGCCATTGCCGTAGCTGTGCACCTCGCCGGAGGCCGGCCAGGGCAGGTTGCCGCGGATGTCGGCGCCGGCGCCGCCCACCGCCAGCGGCGGCGCCTTGCCGCCGTGCCTGCGCGCGGCGGCGCGAGCGGCGGCTTCGCGCATGGCCTGGTCGATCTGCTTCTGCAGGCGGTCGAGCAGGGTGTTCAGCGATTGCTCGTCCTGCTTCAGTGCGGCCAGTCGTTGCGCCTGATCCTGATAGGTAGCGTCGGCCGCGGCGGCCAGCTTCTGTTGTGCGGCGCGCTGCTGCGCCAGTTGCCTGCTCTGCTGCTCGCGCTGTGCGCGCTGGGCCTGCAGCGCCTGCTGCTCGGCGGTGATCTGCTGCTCCAGCGTCTGCAGTTGGGCGAGGCCGGCCATCAGCTGCTGCACCTTCTGCAGGCGATCCTGCTGGAAGTATTTCGAATAGACCAGCGCGCGTGCGATGCGATCCATGTCGTCGTTGTCCAGCAGCAGGCGCAGATCCGAGCCGTGGCCCAGCGCGTAGCTGGCGCGCAGCAGGTCGGCGATGGCGGCGCGCTGGGTGGCCAGCTTCTGCTTGAGGTCGGCGCGCTGCTGCTGCAACTGCTCGAGTTGCTGCTGCTTGGCGGCGATGTTGGCGTCGGTTTGGCGCAGCGCACGAGCGGCGGCGGCCAGCGCGGCGGCCTGCTTCGCCAGTTCCGCGTTGAGCTGGTCGCGGCGCGCGGCGGTGGCGGCCTGCTGCTTGCCCAGCGCCTGCACCTCCTGATGCACGTTGCTGAGCTTCTGCTTCGCCGCGGCCTGTTCGGCCTGGCTCTTGTCCTGCCATGCCCGCGCGGGAGAGGCGGCGAGCGCGGCGCCCAGCGCTGCGACGGCGAGGAGGGGGAGGCGGACGACGCGGGCGGGAATGGGCATGGCCCGATTATCGCCGAGTAGCCTGGGCGGCAGAAGCCGCTCCGCCGCGCGGATGCGGAATCGCGCACAATGCCCGCGACTCCCCGCGGTGCGAGGCGCATGCTCAATCGGCTCTGGTTCGGCTTCTTCCTCGCCGCGGCGGTGGCCGCGCTGTCGCACTGGCTGGTCGGTGGCGATGCAAGCGTGTTCGCGGCCATCGTGGCCTCGCTGTTCGACATGGCCGACCTCTCGGTGAAGGTGCTGTTGCTGCTGTTCGGCACGCTGGCATTGTGGCTGGGTTTCCTGCGCATCGCGGAGCAGGCGGGGCTGGTGGACGGGCTGGCGTGGCTGCTCGGCCCGCTGTTCGCGCGGCTGATGCCGGAGGTGCCGCGCGGCCATCCTGCCATCGGCCTGGTCACGCTGAATTTCGCCGCCAACGCGCTGGGGCTGGACAACGCGGCCACGCCGATCGGCCTGCGCGCGATGCGCGAGCTGCAGACGCTGAACCCGTCCGCCGACACCGCGAGCAACGCGCAGATCCTGTTCCTGGTGCTCAACGCGTCCTCGCTCACCCTGCTGCCGGTGACGGTGTTCGTGTACCGCGCGCAGGCCGGCGCGCACGATCCCACGCTGGTGTTCCTGCCCACCCTGCTGGCGCATTTCTGCGCCAACCTCACCGGCTTGCTGTCGGTGGCCTGGATGCAGCGCCTGAAGCTGCGCGATCCGGTGGTGCTGGCCTGGCTGCTCGGCGGCGGCGCGCTGCTGGGCGGCTTCGTGGCGCTGCTCACCTCGCTCACCGCGGCGGCGCTGGCCTCGCTGTCGGGGCTGCTCGGCAACCTGATGCTGTTCGGCGTGATCCTGCTGTTCCTGTGTGCGGGCGCATACAAGCGCGTGCCGCTGTTCGAGAGCTTCATCGACGGCGCGAAGCAGGGCTTCGACGTGGCGAAGGATCTGCTGCCCTATCTCGTGGCGATGCTGTGCGCGGTGGGCGTGCTGCGCGCCTCGGGCGCGCTGGACTTCGCGCTGGACGGCATCCGCTGGGCGGCGACCCACGCGCACCTGGACACGCGCTTCGTGGACGCGCTGCCCACCGCGTTGGTCAAGCCGTTCTCCGGCAGCGCCGCGCGTGCCATGCTGATCGAAACCATCCACCACTACGGCGTGGACAGCTTCCCCGCGCTGCTGGCCGCCACCATCCAGGGCAGCACCGAAACCACCTTCTACGTGGTGGCGGTGTACTACGGCGCGGTGGGCATCCGCCGCGTGCGCCACACCATCGGCTGCGCGCTGCTGGCCGACCTGGCCGGCGTGCTGGCCTCGATAGCCGTGTGCTATTGGTTCTTCGGTTGAAACGAAACGAGAGGATGAACGCGATGCGCATGGGCCTGGCCGCCAACCAACTGCACCACAGCCACGACGACGCGGCGTTGTTCCGCTGGCTGAACGCCTGCGAGCACGGCATCCGCGAACTCGGCATCGAGCTGCACGCGGTGGGCCGCACCCACGACGCCATCATGCGCGCCGGCATGCTGGCGAACTACACCACCCTGCGCCGCTATCCCTACGGCCGCGCCGGCGGCCTGATGAAGCTGGTGGCCGAGGTGGTGGGCATGGATGGCGCGGAACGCACGCTGGACGGCGCGATCTACCTGATCGATCCGGTCGATCCGTCCTCGGTGTTTCCGGAGGCGGTGGCGCTCAAGCGCCAGTGCGTGATCCACGCCAAGCCCTTCCTTTCCACCGTGGCCTCGGCGCGCGACTGGATCGAACTGGAGCGCATGCACGCCGGGCTGGCGCCCGACCGCGGCGCCGACGACCTGTACGCGCTGGAATCGCAGACGCTGGCGCTGATCGCCCACGACGCGATGAAGCCCGCGATGCTGGCCTACGCAGCCGAGCACTTCGACACGCTGTCGCGCTTCGCCCGCCGCGTGGCCACCGGCACCACTGGCCAGCGCCTCAACGAACTGGCCTGGAGCCGCGGCTGGCCGCAGGGCCAGCCGTGGGCCGACCGCTACCAGAGCGGCCCGATGGGCGGCGACGCGCAGATCGCCGACCTGGTGCTGGAGCGCCGCTGCCACCGCGCGATCTTCTTCGAGGATCCGCATGTGGCGCGCCAGCACGAGGCCGATATCCAGCTGCTGGAGCGCGCGGTGACCACGGTCACCGACGTGGCGGTGTGCATCACCACGCCAAGGGTGGCGGCACGCTGGGCAGAAGCGACGGCGTTGCGGGTGCGCCAGCGCATGGATGGCTGATTGCGCACCGGCATGAACGCGGATTGGAGTCTGTTGCGTCGAAGATCCCGACGCTGATGCACAGCTGTCCGGAATAATCTGGGGATGGTGTCGAAGGATGAAGGCCCGCGCCGCTTGCACGAAGCATTGCGAGAAGGCGACTTCACTTCCGATAATGACCACCTATCCAGACTGTCATCCCGGCGAAGGCCGGGATCCAGTAGCGACCATGTTCGCTCAGGCCGCACGGCCACTGGATGACTCGCTTCGCTCGCCCCTTCGGGGCCGCCCTGCGGGCGTTCTGCGCGCTTCGCGCTTGTCCGGCCTGCGCCGGAATGACGAGAAAGATCGCGGCCACGAATGTTCAAAATTATTCCGGACAGTAGTGGACGCTGATGGGGAGCCTCAGGACAGTTATCCGCTGAGGCGGCGACGCTGGCGGCCGGACGCCGTCCGCGACCGATCTCGCCGGCGCAGCAAGGCGCATTGCACCGGTTTGCCCGGACGGCTTGCCCGCTGCGCCGCATGCGCCTGTGGTACCCCGCATTTTCACGCCGCCCCTACGCCGCGCGGGTGATCGTACGCCTTGCTGGATAGCAAACGGCCGTCCGGGCCAGCGTCACACCGGGCAGGGAAGGGGTGTACGGGGGTGCAATGCTCCTGCTACGCGCATACCAAACTCAGAACGGAGATCGACCATGCTTTTTGGAAAAGGCAGGATCGTGGGCGCCATGGCAGCGCTCGCGATGACGACGAGCGCCGCGTACGCGGGAACCTTTCCGGATTATGGCTACCAGCCGCCGGATACCTACAAGGGCCCCATCTTTCAGCTCAGCCAGAACTATCCGACCACCCTGCCGACGGATACGCCGGCATTCTTCAAGCTGCTGCCACCCAAGCTTGGCAACGACTTCGAGCAATGGCGGCCGTACGTGGATGCGGTGAAGAAGTATTGCCTTGAAGGCAATGTGGAAAGCGACTGGTACGTGCAGAACAACAGCGTGCGCAAGTGGTATCACGCGCCTTGGCAGCATTACGGCCCGCTGGGCCGCGAGGGCATCCACGGCCTGACCAAGGAAGCGCAGATCCAGTCGCAGCAATTGGCGCCCACGCAGACCACCACCGGCCAGACCTTCGCGGTGGGCATCTACAACGACATCGGCGGCTATACCATCGGCCAGGTCTGGAAGGATCCGCAGAATCCCGATCCGTCGGTGGTCAGCAAGCCCAACAGCTTCCACAACGGCACGGTGGTGTGCAAAGCCTTGTTCGCGGACGTGGATCTGAAGCAGGTGCCGTTCCTGGCCAATCCCGTGCTGTGGCAGGCCTACGTCACCGACAGCTTCAATTCGGCCAACCGCGAAATCAAGAATGTGGCCCTGATCCAGATGGACTTCGCGGTGCGCGATACGCGCATACCGGGCACCGGCTGGATCTTCGGCACTTTCCAGTACAACGGCGCCGTGACCGGCAAGCCCGGTTGGGACAACCTCGTGCCGGTCGGCGTGATGTGGGGCAACGACCCGGAGAACATCGGCAACGACTACACCAACCCCAAGCCCACGGTGACCAAGATCAATCCGGCCATCAAGGAGACGGCGATCAACGCCAAGTCGGAGCTGCCGCCCACGCACCTCGGCTGGAACGGACGTCTGGACGGCCCGGTGGATAATCCGGTCAGCGCGTGCATGAGCTGCCACATGACGGCCGAAAGCCCGCAATTGTCGCCGATGAATCCCACCTTCCAGGCCAACCCGCCGCCGGTCGGCTCCAAGGCATGGATGCGCTGGTTCCAGAACGAGATGGCCGGCGTGCCGTTCGATGCGGCAGCGATAAGCACCGACTACAGCCTGCAGCTCGCCGGCGGCATCCAGAACTTCTACGACTGGAAATGCACCCAGGACGGCGTGTTCGTGCAGGGGCCCAACGCCTGCCAGCAGGCCAGGAACTTCCGCTTGAAGCTGATGAAGTCGGCTGCGCCGCCGGCCAAGGTCTTCAAGGTGGAACGCGATCCCGCGCTCAATAACATCCACTGAACGATGTTGGGACGCCGGGCTGGGTACGCACCCAGTCCGGCTTTTTTTGTCCGACTCCAATCGGACGCGGCGCTGTCATGCGTGGTGCGCCCATGCGACACTGCCGTCCCGCCGGATCACAGGGGAATGTGGCATGCAGGTACTCACGCTGGAACATTTTGCCGGCCGCCTCAATCAGGCCTTCACGGTGGATCTCGGCCACGGCAAGTCGCCGTTCGTGCTGGTCGAGGCGAGGCCGCTGCCGGCGGCAGCCGTGCAGGGCTTGGTCAGGGCACCGTTCTCGCTGCTGTTCCACCATGCATCGGCGGTGTTGTTCCCGCAACGCATCTACCAGATGGAAAGCCCCGGCATGGGCGATTTCGGCATTTTCCTGGTGCCCGTGGCGCGCAACCAGGACGGCTTCATCTATCAGGCAATATTCAACTGAGCGTTACCGGCTGAAGTGCGCCATCGCATGAGCCGGTGGAAACCTTCCTGGGATTCGTCGCGAAAGCCCAGTCTTCGATACAGCTCATGCGCCCGGAGATTGCGCAGCTCGACGTGCAGCATGACGCTGCAGGCTCCTTGTTGCTCCGCTGCGGCGAGCAACTGCGCAAGGAGTGCGCTGCCGATGCCCTTGCCGCGATGGGCAGGCAGCAGTCCTATGTCGATCACCAGCCAGTCTTCCTTCTCGCGCGAGACGTAGAGACGGCCGACCGGTTCGCTCTGGCATTCCAGTATCAGGAACTCGGCGTCGGCGAAGTGCTGCACGAAATGCCGGTGCTGCAGGTCAAACTGGCTGTCGAGAAACGCGGCCTTCGCGCTCTCCGGCCACGGGACAGACGCCAACTCTTCGGCACGCGACCACGCATAAAGCCCGCGCAGGAACACCTCGTCGCTTTCGGTCGCCCAGCGCAAGGCATAATCCGCGTGCCGGAGCGGCTCCGGCAGTTCGGTCGCAAAGGCTTGCCTGGGTGGGAACGCGGGAAGTGTCTGCACGTGGAATGCATCAAGCCCTGACGCAACAGGCCGGCCCGGAACGGGCTTGCGGGGCCGGCCTGTTGCGCATCGGGGGCATCAGGAAAACGCCGGGTACGCGCCATCCAGGGCGATGCAGAAGTTCACCGCGAGAAAGGGCTGGCGGTTTTCGTGCGGCTGGCTGCCCCCGTAGGTAGCCAGGGCGGCGGGCAGCAGCGCGGTATTCGGCTGCTGGTTGTTGTTGTAGACCGCGAAGGCGCTGGAGCCGGTCAATGCCGCATTGGCGGCGGGTTGCGGCGAGCGCGTATAGGCGCCGGCAAATGCCTGTGCCGAATGGTTGTGCATGGGCATCTCGCTGGAAATCAGCGTATGCGCCGCTTCGCCGAACGACTCGCCGATCGTGCGCTGCGACAGCCCGAGGCCGGTACCCTGGCTGCAGGGCGCGCGCGTGGCCAGGTTGGGCAGCTGGAACGTACTCGTGCCGTTGCCGCCGTAGGTGGTGCCGAGCAGGGAGTAAAGCGTCGAATACTGCGAGATGTTCAAAGTCGCGCCGTTGCATAGTGCCCAGCCGTACGGCGCATAGTTGAAGCCGAAGATCTGTACTTCGCCGATAAAAGGTGTGGTCATGCCATTCTCCGAATGAGGTTGCGCAGTGGTCAGCTCTGCGAGGGGAAAATCCCTTCCCAGGCGATGCAGAAGGACAGCGTCAGCGTAGGCATGATGTTGTTGTGCGGAAGACTTCCACCCGATTGCCCGATCATGGTCGCGGCCATGACTTCGGCCGTGGGGGTTCCTGTGATGTTCTGCAGGTAGAGATGGTCGCTGGGCAAGCTGCCGGGTTGCACCGTCGCGCCTGGCGAAACGGCGCTCGCTGCGTTGGTGGTGGCCATGAAATTGTGGTTGTGCGCCGGCATCTGGCTGCTCAGCAGGGTGACGTTTTCGCTGCCCCCCACCTGGCCGAGCACGCGCGGGGTAAGCCCCTGGCCGGTGCCCTGGTGCAAGGGCACCTGGCCGCGCAGATCCGGCAATCCGAAGGTGTTGATGCCGTCGCCGCCGTAGGTGGTGCCGAGCAGGGTGTAGAGCACCTGGTAATTGGCGATGGACTGCAGGCTGCCGTCGCAGGCCATCCAGCCGGTAGGTATGCGTGGAAATCCGAACAGGCGTATCTCGCCGACGTAGGGTGTCGTCATGTAGGTTCTCCTCCTGAAAACGAATGGGTCGTCAAGCCGTCAACTGCGCGATGGATAGATGCCGGTAAGTGCGATGTTGAAGTTGATGACGCGATACGGCTGCATGTTGTCGTGTGCGCCGGATCCGCCCGTCATGCCGATGGTCGCCGGATAGAGTGGGACGGTGTTGGTGCCGCCGGCGGCGTACACCGGGATGCCGGTGTTGCTGCTGGTGCCCAAGAGCGTGTTCGTCGCGTTCTTGCTGTTACCGGTGCTGGTGGTGGCGCCGACCGTGTGGGAATGCATCGGTAGCTGCTGACCCGTAAGGGCGACTGATTCCGCGCCGCCCACTGTTCCGGTCGTATACGGAGCGGGCTGCCATGCCGGATCCGCCGAGGCGCCGGCGCCGGCAGGGGTTCGCCCCTGCAGGTTGGGCAACTGGAAGTTGGTGGTGCCGTTGCCGCCGTATTGGACGCCGAGCAGCGAGAACAGCGCCGCATTCTGTTGGACGGGCAGGAGCTGCCCGTTGCACAGCGCAAAGCCGCGTTGGGCAAACCCGAAGCCGGTCATCATGATCTGGCCGATATAAAACTCCGACATGCGACTTCCCCTTGTCATGGTTGGTTGTCGCGACGCCTTGGCGCCGCACGTTCCTGCACTGCCTTCTGCGGCAATGGCCGCCGTTGCAGCAGATTATGTTCAGCCGATGCGCCCCGGTTACCGTAGATTCCCCGACCAAGGCATCCGGATGATAGCGATGCATTGCCCGGCTGGTGTGATGAGGCGGTGACGAAGGCAAAGCTTGACTTGCCGGCGTCCGTCAACGACGTTACGCACGGCTGGGTAGGAGTCTTGCAAACGGAGCAGGCCGATACTCGGATTTTCGCGTTGCACTGGGAATGGGCCTCTTCGCTGCGCATCCGGCGTGGCTTCTGTGCCTGGGGTGCATGCGCAAGGCATTGCAGGAAGTCTCAGGGGAAGGGGCCATGATCCATACGCTATTCGTCTGCCGTCGCGCGGCACGCGCCGGGGTATCCGGCGCCATCGTTTCTATGTTCGGCATGGGCTTGCTGTTGGCTTTCATGATGCTGGCCAGCCTCTGGCCGCGTGAAGCGGCGGCAGTCCCCTCCCAGGCAGGCTGCACCCTGACGATTACGTTCAACGCCGCCCCGCTCAATACGACGCAGACCTACCAATTGACGGGCGATATAAATACGACGGGGTCGGAGGCGCGCGCGTGCAGTCCAAACGGCGATATCCAGGCATCGTCCACCGATACGGCCGTGGGGCCCGGTCTGGGCAATCCGGGCGACACGATCGCCGGGCAGCACGGCACTTATACCCTTAACTACACAGATAGCGGCACCGAGTCGATCTCGTATACGCCAACCTCCAGCGCTCCGACCGGCTATACCGAGTCGTTCCCGTTTTATGGCGACGACAACGCGACGGTCTACAACGACACGGCCAACATCACCATCCACGTCGCGACCTCGGCCCCCGGCGCCCCGACCATCGGCGCCGCCACGGCCGGCAACGCGCAGGCCTCGATAACGTTCACCGCGCCGGGCAGCGATGGAGGCTCTCCCATCACCGGCTACACGGTGACCTCCAGCCCCGCCGGCGGCGTCGATTCCAATGCTGGCACCACTGCGCTCAGTCACGTGGTCACCGGCCTCACCAACGGAACGGCTTACACCTTCACGGTCACCGCGACCAATGCGATCGGCACTGGCACGGCATCGGCGGCGTCCAACAGCGTCACGCCGTCCACGGTACCCGGCGCGCCTACCGGCGTCACCGCCAGCAGCAGCACGCCGGCGCAGGCCACCGTCACGTTCAGCGCGGCCAACAACAACGGCTCGGCCATCACCGGCTACACGGTGACCTCCAGTCCCGCCGGCGGCGTCGATTCCAATGCCGGTACGACCGCGCTCAGCCACGTGATCACCGGGCTGACCAACGGTACCGCCTATACCTTCACCGTGATGGCGACCAACGGGGACGGTGCCGGCCCGGCTTCGTCGCCGTCCAACAGCGTGACGCCGAAGGCATCGCAGACGATCACCTTCGCCTACCCGGGCACGCAGAACTTCGGCACCACGCCCACGCTGACGGCAACGGCCAGTTCGGGCCTGACGGTGACGTTCTCGTCGACCACCACCAGCGTATGCACGATCACCAGCGGCGGCGCGCTTACCTTCATCAGCGCCGGCAGTTGCACCATCAATGCGGATCAGGCCGGCAACGGAACCTACGGCGCGGCGGCGACGGTGCCGCAGACATTCACGGTCGCGGCGGTCGTGCCCGGCGCGCCCAGCATCGGCACGGCCACGGCCGGCGATGCGCAGGCATCGGTCAGTTTCACGGCGCCTGCCTTCACGGGCGGCGCGTCGATCACCGGATACACCGTCACCAGCAATCCGGGCGGCCTGACCGGTACCTGCGCCAATTCGCCTTGTACGGTGACGGGCCTTGCCAACGGTACGGCGTACACCTTCACGGTGACCGCAACCAATTCGGCGGGCACGGGAGCGCCATCGGCGGCGTCGAACAGCGCGACGCCAAAAGCGTCGCAGACGATCACCTTCGCCAATCCGGGCACGCAGAACTTCGGCACCACGCCGACGCTGACGGCCTCGGCAAGTTCCGGTTTGACGGTGAGCTTCAGCTCGAGCACGACCGCCGTATGCACGATCACCAGCGGCGGTGCGCTTACCTTCATCAGCACGGGCAGTTGCACCATCGATGCGGATCAGAGCGGCAACGGTGCTTATGGTGCGGCGGCGACGGTGCCGCAGACATTCACGGTTGCGGCGGTCGTGCCCGGCGCGCCCAGCATTGGCACGGCCACGGCCGGCGATGCGCAGGCATCGGTCAGCTTCACGGCGCCGACCTTCACGGGCGGCGCGACGATCACCGCGTACACCGTCACCAGCAGCCCGGGAGGGGAGACCGGCATCTGCACCAATTCGCCTTGCACGGTGACGGGCCTTACCAACGGCACGGCGTACACCTTCACGGTGACCGCGAGCAATTCGGCCGGCACCGGCGCACCATCGGCGTCCTCGAACAGCGCGACACCGAAGGCATCGCAAACCATCACCTTCAACAACCCGGGTGCGCAGAACTTCGGCACCACGCCGACACTGACGGCGATGGCCACCTCGGGCCTGACGGTGACGTTCTCTTCGAGCACGACCGCGGTATGCACGATCACCAGCGGTGGCGCGCTTACCTTCATCACCAGCGGCACCTGCTCCATCGACGCGGATCAGGCCGGCAATGGCGCGTATTCCGCCGCGCCGCAAGTCATTCAGTCGTTCACCGTCAATGGCATCGTGCCGGGTGCGCCAACCATTGGCGTGGCGGTGGCGGGCGACCAGCAGGCGACGGTGAACTTCACTGCACCGGCCTCGTCGGGTGGCTCGCCGATCACCAGCTACACCGCCACCAGCAGCTCGGGAAGCAATGTCGGCACGTGCGCCGCTTCGCCGTGTACGGTTACCGGACTGGTCAACGGTACGGCATACACGTTCACGGTAACCGCGACCAATGGTGTCGGCACCGGCAGCGTGTCTGCCGCCTCGAACGCCGTCACGCCTAAAGGCAACCAGACGATCACCTTCGCCAATCCGGGCACGCAGAATTTCGGTACCACGCCGACCTTGACGGCCACCGCCAGCTCCAGCCTGACGGTGACGTTCTCTTCGAGCACGACCGCGGTGTGCACGATCACCAGCGGCGGCGTACTGACCATCGTGACGCCTGGAACCTGCACCATCGATGCCAACCAGCCCGGCAACGGTGCCTACCTGGCGGCGGCGCAAGTCAGCCAGTCGTTCGCCATCGCAGGCGTGGCGCCCGGCGCGCCGACCATCGGCACGGCCACGGCCGGCGATGCCCAGGCGACGGTGACCTTTACCCCGCCGAATGCTACCGGCGGCGCCGCCATCACCGGGTATACCGTCACCAGCAACCCGGGCGGCCTGACCGGTAGCTGCACCAATTCGCCTTGTGTGGTCACGGGCCTTACCGATGGAACGGCGTACACCTTCACCGTAACGGCGACCAATTCGGCGGGCACCGGCGTGGCGTCCGCGGCATCCAACAGCGTGACGCCCAAGGTCGCCGCGGCGATCACCAATTTCGCCGCCAACCCGGCGGCACCGGTGTTCAAGCCGAACGGCACGTTCACCGTATCCGCCACCGGCACGGGTTCGAGCAGCCCCCTGGTGTTCGCCATCGCCTCGGCGTCGAGCGCGATATGTTCCATCCAGGGCAGCACGGTCACCACGCTTTCGGCTGGCAAATGCACGGTGACCGCCAACCAGGCCGGCGACGGCAGCCATGTGGTCGCGCCGCAGGCGACCCTGGACGTGATGATCAGCAACCCGCCGCCGCCCACGATCGGCAACGTCAGTGCGAGCACCGGCTACAACACCGTTGCGACGATCGACCTGAGTGGCGCCATATCGGGCATCGACGTCACCTCGGTGGCGATTGCGGGAGCACCACAGCACGGCACCGCGACAGTGTCGGGTGAAACGGTGACCTACACGCCATCCTCGACCTTCTACGGCGGCACGGATACGTTCACCTACACGGCGACCAATCCGGGCGGCACCTCGGCACCGGCGACGGTGACCGTGACGGTGGGCGCGCCGGCGGCACCGACGGTGGCGGGTAAGACGGCGACGACCGCGTACAACACGGCGACGGCCATCGACCTGAGCGGTTCGATCACTGGCGTGGATGTCACAGCGGTGACGATCGGCACCGCGCCGACGCACGGCACGGTGAGCGTGTCGGGCAAGACGGTGACCTACACGCCATCGTCGACGTATTACGGCGGCAGCGACAGCTTCACGTACACGGCAACCAACCCGGGAGGCACCTCGGCACCGGCGACGGTGACCGTGACGGTGGGCGCGCCGGCGGCACCGACGGTGGCGGCCAAGACGGCGACGACCGCGTACAACACGGCGACGGCCATCGACCTGAGCGGTTCGATCACTGGCGTGGATGTCACAGCGGTGGCGATCGGCACGGCACCGACACACGGCACGGCGAGCGTATCGGGCGAGACGGTGACCTACATGCCGTCGTCGACCTACTACGGCGGCACGGATACGTTCACCTACACGGCGACCAATCCGGGCGGCACCTCGGCACCGGCGACGGTGACCGTGACGGTGGGCGCGCCGGCGGCACCGACGGTGGCGGCTAAGACGGCGACGACCGCGTACAACACGGCGACGGCCATCGACCTGAGCGGCTCGATCACCGGCGTGGACATCGCGGCGGTGACGATCGGCACGGCACCGACGCACGGCACGGTGAGCGTGTCGGGCAAGACGGTGACCTACACGCCATCGTCGACGTATTACGGCGGCACGGATACGTTCACCTACACGGCGACCAATCCGGGCGGCACCTCGGCACCGGCGACGGTGACCGTGACGGTGGGCGCGCCGGCGGCACCGACGGTGGCGACCAAGACGGCGACGACCGCGTACAACACGGCGACGGCCATCGACCTGAGCGGTTCGATCACCGGCGTGGACATCACGGCGGTGACGATCGGCACCGCGCCGACGCACGGTACGGTGAGCGTGTCGGGTGAAACGGTGACCTACACGCCGTCGTCGACCTACTACGGCGGCACGGATACGTTCACCTACACGGCGACCAATCCGGGTGGCACCTCGGCACCGGCGACGGTGACGGTGACGGTGACGCCGCTGTCGGTGCCGGTGGTGCAACCGCTGACCGTGTCCACCACGACCGGCGTATCGGTGCAGATCCAGGCGGCAGCCCAGGCGAGCGGCCCCAAGCCGTTCACCGGCGCGAGCGTGGCTCAGGCTCCGGCCCACGGCCAGGCGCAGGCGAGCGGGGAACAGATCACCTATACGCCGGCGGCGGGCTTCGTGGGCACCGACCACTTCACCTACGAGGTCGCCAACAACTTCGGCAGCTCGACGCCGGCCACGGTGACCGTGACCGTGACTGCGGCTGGCCAGGGCAGCGCGCCGGATGGCACCGTCACCGTGATGACCAAGCCCGGCGAGGCGGTCACGGTGAACCTGGCGAGCATCGTGCCGGGTCAATACGCATCCTCGGCGCTGCTTGGCGTCTCGCCGGGCGATGGCGGCCAGGCTGCGATCGGCCAGCCGACGGCGCTGACGTTCACTCCGGCCGCCAACTTCCACGGCCTGGCCCAGATCACCGCGACGCTGACCACGACGGATGGCCAGACCAAGACGGTGGACGTGCTGGTGCTGGTGAACACCCAGCTCGACCCCTCGCATAACGCGGACGTGCTGGGCCTGATCAATGCACAGACGATGGAGGCGCAGCGCTTCGCGCAGAACCAGCTGGACAACATCCGCCAACGGCTGGAAAGCCTGCACGACGGCGACGACCGCCTGTTCAGCAACAACCTTGCGTTGAGCCTGGACGGCCAGTCGCTGCAAGGGCCTGCCAGCAATCGCCGGGCGCCATACGACGGCCAGAACGGAGCGGACTATGCCGACGGCTCGATGTCTGCCATGCAGCGGCCGGGCATCGGCGCAGCCGGGGGCGACACGATGCCGTCGCCCAATCGCCGGGCCTTCGGGCCGGCGGTACGGGCCAACAGTCAGGACAGTGGCAGTAGCGACGGCAGCGGTGGTGCTGGCGGCGGCGCCGGCGGAGCGTCGCCGAACCGCGGCCCGTCCGGTCTGGGCGTATGGATCGACGGCATGGCGGCGTTCGGCAGCTATGACTCCTACCGGCAGTCGGCGGCCTTCGACGCGGACAGCGTGTCGATCAACCTGGGCGTGGACAAGCGCATTGGCGAGGGCGGCCTGTTCGGTATGAGCCTGGGCTATAACCACGATCGCAGCACGATCTCCAACGATGGCACGCGCAGCATTGCGCAGGGCTACAGCGCCGCCTTGTACGGGAGCTTTGCGCCTTCCGCATCGACCTACATCGACGCGGTTCTGGGCGGCGGGGGGCTGAGCTTCGACAGCCGCCGCCACGATGCCGATACCGGCGGCTATCTGCTCGGCCATCGCAATGGCAGCCAGTGGTTCGGATCGTTGACGGCCGGCTACGAGCACCGCAACGGGAAGTGGCAGGTATCGCCCTACGGCCGGTTCGAGTGGTCGTATTCGTCGCTGAACGGATTCGCCGAAAACGGCGATGTCGCCGATGCCTTGTCCTATGGGCGCCAGAGCGTGCGTACGTCACTGGCCGTACTGGGTGTGCGCGCGAGCGGCATGATCCAGACGCAGCATGCGGTGCTGGTGCCGCGGGTGCGGCTGGAGGCTGGGTACGACTTCCAGGGCACCAGCAACACCACGCTGGGCTATGCCTTCGTGCCGTCGGCCGGCTCCTGGAACGTGCTGACCAATCCGTACAGCGCCAATGGCTTCAGCATGGAAGCCGGGTTGGGCTTGGACTTCCAGCTGAAGAACAATCTGCTGCTGACCACCGACTACGAGTTCCTGATGCAGTCGCACAGCCACGACCAGACGATCCGCTTCGGCATCGACAAGAAGTTCTGATAATCCGTGGTATGCAATGCTTTGGCGGACGCCTCATGGCGTCCGTCGCTTTTTGCGAGACCGATGGCAAGACGGAGTTGCGGAGGCGGCGGGCAACTGAGTGACGGTGTGCCAGCCTGCAGGCTGGCATCGTGAGGGTGTGTCATGCCGGCGCAGGCTGCGCAATGTCCACTATGGGCTGCGGATCCAGTGGATCGAGGCCCGCCTCCTGCTCGCTGTCGGCATCGTGGGTGCGGTTGAAGTGAATGCACATCGGTGTGGCGTCGTGCGCCAGCGCGGCCTGCATGCAGCCGCAGCAGACCTTGTCAGTGGATATTGGGTGTATCGCCCTGCGGTGCGGATCTCGCCGCTTGCGCCTGTTTGGCTTGCATCCGCCGCAGGTCGGACTCCAGGCGCTGCAGAGACTGCGCCAAACGTACGCGAGCTTGTGCCAGTTGTGCTTGTTGCTGGGGCGTAAGCTGTTGCCACTGCGACGGATGGGCGCGCGCTTCATCGGCGGGCGTGATTGTCATGGCGGGATGGGCATCGGGCGCGCCAGGGCAGGGATGGTCTTGATAGGCCGTGACTCCATCCGGCTGCTTGCATTTGAAAACCGATTGCCCGTGAGCGGTGGCCGTCAATAGGCCCAGAACGGCAAGCAGGCAAATGCGCATGTTCTCCTCCTGAGTTGTCTTCGTTCCAGTCTACGGGTCGCGTCATTCCGCCGACAACGCAGGCACGTCGGCAGGTTCCACTGGGCGCCTGGCCAGCGGCGCATCCTTGGCATTGCTGGCCAGGCTTCGTGCCTTGCGCTATGGCGCTGCACGGGCAGCGCCGATGAAATGTGTCATGCCTGATGCGGCCAACCTCAGTCGGGTGGGGACGTGCGCGCAAATGCACCGCTTCGTTCCCTCTCGCGCCGCCGATGCTCCTCCTCCGTCATCGCCTTGAACCGGTTGAGCGATTGCAGCCATAGCGGGTCGAGGCCTGCTTCCTGTTCGCTGTCGCCATCCGGGACGCGGTTGAACGGGATGCGCATGGGTGCGGCGTCGTGCACCAGCGCGGCCTGCATGCCGCCGAAGTAGACCTTGTTGAGGCCGTATTTCGTGTTGATGCGGTCGACCACGGCGTCGATCCCGCGCGCGTCGCCGGCGGGGGCGAACAGCGAGCCGCTGGTCTGCGTGCGTTCGGCGAGGCGAGTCAGCGTGACGCTCACCGACAGCGGCACGCCGCGGGCGGGGCCGGGCAGCGGGCGCTTGCGCACGCGGCCGGCGTCCAGCATGGCGGTGAGCAGGTGCAGCAGGGTGCGGCTGTCGTCGGTGGGGTCGAAGTGGATGCTGCTTTCCCAGCGCTCCTGGTAGCCGACGAAGCGTATGGCCACCGTCATCGCGCCGGCCAGCAACTGGTCGCGGCGCAGGCGCATGGCGGCCTTCACCAGCAGTTTCTTCAGCACCGCCAGCGCGCCTTCGGGCGTGCGCAGTTCGGGGCCGAGCACGTGCGAATGGCCCAGCGAGCTTCGTGTGGTGGCGGCGGCCGGCAGCCATGCGCCGCGCAGCAGGCCCCACATGCGTTCGCCCTCGATGCCGCCCCAGGCGCGGCGCAGCACTAGCTTCGACGCGGCGGTGAGTTGCGCCACGGTGAAGATGCTCTCGGCTTGCAGGCGCGCTTCCATCGATGCGCCGATGCCGCACAGGTCGCGCAGTCTGAGGCCGTGCAGCGCCTGCGGCAGGTCGGCCTGCTCGATCACCACCAGGCCATCGGGCTTCTGCATGTCGGTGGCGGTCTTGGCGAGGAACTCGTTGGGCGCGATGCCGACCGAGCAGCGGATCGCGCCGCCGGGCGCGACCTTGGCGATTTCCTCCTTCACCTGCTGTGCGATGCGCTCGGCTTCCGCGCGTTGGCACTGGCAGCCGACCAGCTCGCAGGCCATCTCGTCGATGGAGCCGACATGGGCGATGGGGATGGCGTGGTCGATCGCCTCGATCAGCCGCTTGTGCCAGTGCACGTAGCGCTCCGGCCGCGCGGTGACGATGGCGATGTCCGGACAGCGCTGGCGCGCCTCGCGCACCATCGTGCCGGTGGAGACGCCATGCGCCTTCGCCTCGTAGCTGGCGGCGATCAGGCTGGTGGTCTCCGCGTCCACCGGCGCCACGCCCACCGGCCGGCCGCGCAGCGCAGGCGTCTCGTGCTGCTCCACCGAGGCGAAGTAGCTGTTGAAGTCGACGAAGAGGCTGCGCAGGGTCATGGCGGTTGTATAGCTTGCGCCTGTCGCGCGGGGCGAGATTCAGGGCAGGGTTGTCGCATGGGAAAAGGAGCGGACGGTGAGCGCCGTCTTGTCATCCCGGCCTGCGCCGGAATGACGAACAAAACCCGCGCCATGCCCGGTTCTTCAAGGCAAACCTCAGGCAAACAGCGCCTTGAGCCCGGCGGTGGCGATCTGCAGGCCGATGCAGAAGATGAAGAACGCGATCAGCCGGTTGAAGATCTTTTCCCCCTGCGAGCCGAGGTAGCGCTCGATGCGCTGGGTGTTGAGGAAGAACACGTACACCAGCACGCACATCGCCACGATGGCCAGCAGGATCGCCGCCATGTTGAGCGCCAGCTGGCGCAGGTCGGTGTCCGCGCCGTGCGCGCTCAGCGTCAGCAGCACCGAGATGGTGCCCGCGCCGGTGGTGAGCGGAAAGGTCAGGGGATAGAACAGCAGGTTGTCGATGTTCCTGTGCCTGGGCTCGGCGACGTCGCCGTCGGTGCTGCTGTCGGCGCTGTCGTCCTTGTCGGAGGTGAGGAAGCCCCAGCCCATCTTGCAGATCATGATGCCGCCGGCCAGCTGCACCACGGGAATCGACAGCCCGAACAGCTTCAGCACCCACTCGCCGGCGATCAGCGTGACGGTGCAGATGCAGAACGCGTACAGCGTGATCCGGCGCACCGCCTGTTTCTTGCCGGCCTTGTCCAGTTGCGCGAGGTAGGGCATCACCACGAAGGCGGTGCCGATGGGATTCACCACCGGGAACAGCGCCACCACGCCGATGAAGAACAGGTGGATGAAGGCGTGGATTTCGGCTGCCATGCCCGGCGGATCCCCTGGCAAGAGTGGAGCGCGCATTCCGGCGAGGCCCGCCATGCGCGCTGGCCGGCCATGATACCGCTGCTGCGGGAGCGCGCCCTGCGCGCGCGGAATGGCGGCTACTTCGCGCCCTCTTTCCACACCAGCACGCCAGCGGGCGCAAGTGGCGTCTGGCCCTGCACGACCCGCGCATCCGGCGGTAATTGGAAGGCGAAGGGCCTGGGGTTGTAGCTCACCATGAAGTCGTAGCCGCCGCGCCAGTCGTGGAACACGCCGGTGGGCAGATCCTCGATGGCCACGCCGGCGCGCTGGTAGACGCCGCGCACGATCGCGCGCTCCAGCGCGCCGTCGTCGGTGGAGACGCCGATCATGGTGACGGTGCCCTTGCCCAGCTTGCGCGTGGTGGCGGCGGCCTTGCCGGCGTAGTAGTGGTCGGCGTAGGTGGCGAGCACCTCGGTGCCGGTGCGCGGCGTGAGGATGTCGGCCCAGCGGTGCCACGCATGCGTCTTGCCGTCGGCCTTCACCTCGCCGTCGGCGCTCGGAGGCAGCATGTCGAAGCCGTCCACGTCGTCGCCGATCAGGTCGAGGATGGGCGCGTACCACGGCCCTTCGGGGAACTGGCCCCGTTCGTTCTTCTGCCCGGTGCGGCTGGTGAGGATCAGGTGGCCGCCCCGTTCCACGTAGCGCTTCCACTTCGCCGCCAGCGCGGGGCTGACCATCTGGTAGGCCGGCGCGATGAGGAAGGGATAGCGGTCGAAGTCGTCCTGTTCGGAGATGAAGTCCATCGGCGCGCCGGTGGTCTGCACCGCCAGCGTGTAGCCGTTGCGGTAGGCCCAGCTGTGCCACAGCGTGGTCTGCGGCTGGATCTCCAGATCCCAGAACACGTCCTGGCTCCACAGGTAGCCGGTATAGCGCGCGGCAAGGCGTTCCGGCAGCTTGGCCGACGGGTCGAGCCTGGCCTCGAACGCCTTGATCTCGCGCAGGGTGTCGACGAACTCGCGACCGGTGCGCGACAGCGTCACGCCGTCGGTGCCCACGATGCCCTCGTGGTACATCTCGCTGCCGCGCAGCGGATGGCGGTAGCGGTAGGTGGCGAGCAGGGAGGCGCCGGAGGCGAAGGCGTGCCACATCCACATGCGGATCGCACCGGGCATGGGCTGCGGATTGATCGAGGCCCAGTTCACCTGGCCGGGCTGCAGCTCCATCACGCCGAAGGTGCCGTTGATGGGGCGGAAGTACGCGGCGGCCTCCATCAGGTTGGCCGGTTTGCCGATGGTGTAGCTGTCGCCGCCCAGCACGTTGCTGCCGGCCACCGGGTAGAGCGTGAAGGTGGGGAAGTCGAGGTCGCGCGTGCGGCGCGGGTCGGTGTCGGTGCTGACGTTGGTGTAGTCGGTGGTCACCCACTGCCGCTGGCCCGCGTACTTGTGGATGATGTCGGCCTGGTCGTCGAGGAACTGCGCCTGGGTGTCGGCGCGGAAGCGGGCCAGGTCGAGCACGGCATGCGGGCTCAGCTTGTCCTCGGCGGCCAGCGTGGTGTTGGGCAGCAGCACTTCGTCGAAGCTGCCGTAGCGGGTGCTCCAGAACGAGCCGGCCCACGCCGTGTTCATCGCGTCGATGCTGCCGTACTTCTTGCGCAGCCAGTCCTGGAACGCCTTGCGCGCGCTGTCGCTGAAATCGGGGAAGGTGCTCGGCTCGTTGTCGATCTGCCAGCCCCACACGCGCGGATCGTGGCCGTAGTGCTCGGCCATCGCGGTGACGATCTTCGCCACGAAGGCCTTGTAGGTGGGGTCGGTCAGCGACAGCTCCGCGCGGATGCCGTGCTCGTGGCGCTGGCCATGCTCGTCCACGCGGTAGACCTGCGGGTAGCGCTGGCCCATCCAGCTCGGCACCGCCGCCGAGGGCGTGCCCAGGATCACGCGCAGGCCGGCCGCATGCGCCAGCGCGATGGCGTGGTCGAGCCAGCGGAAGTCGTACTGGCCCTGCTTCGGTTCCAGGTACGTCCAGCTGAGTTCGGCCATGTGCGTGAACTCGAAGCCCAGCTTCGCCATGCCGTCGAAGTCGCGCTGCCACTGCGCCTGCGGCCACTGCTCCGGGTAGTAGTACACGCCGAAGCTCATCGGCTCCGGCTGGTGCAGCAGCGCCGCGCCCTGCAGGTGTGTGGGTCGCGTGCCGCCTGCATTGGCGGGAGCGGCGACGGCCACGGTGACGACGGCAGCGGCGAGCAGCGTGGCGAGCAGGGGCTTGAGCATGGCGGATTGCCTCGGGCCGGGGTTGCGTATATTTGTAATACTATATGCCTTTCTGCCGCGAGGGTGTCCGACCGTGCCCAGCTTGACCCCCGAAGCCGCGCTGGCGCTGGCCGACAGGCATTGGCGCGTGCGCGGCGAGGTGCGCGCGTTGCCCTCGTACGCCGACCAGAATTTCCGCATCGGCGGGGCGGGCGGCGACTACGTGCTGAAGGTGGCGCATCCGTCGTGGTCGCGCCAGGATCTGGATCTGGAGAACCAGGCCATGCTGACGCTGGCCGCGCGCGAGCCTGCGTTGCAGTGGCCGCGCGTGATGCCCAGCGTGGACGGCGAGCATCTGCTGGCGCTGCCGATGGAAGACGGCGTGCGCCACGTGCGCCTGTTGAGCTTCGTGCCGGGCATGACCTATGCGGAGGCCATTGCCGGCGTACCGCCAGCGCAGCGTCCGGCACTGCACGAAAGCCTGGGCCGCGCTGTGGGCCGGCTGATCCGCGGCCTTGCGGATTTCCATCACCCGGCCGCCGATCGTGCGCAGGATTGGAACCTGATGAACCTGCCCGACCTGCGCGGCGAGATCGGCCACATCGAGGACGACGCGTTGCGCGCCATCGTGGCGGCACAGGTGGAACGGTTCTGCGCGCAGCTGCCCGCGTGGCGTGCGCAGCTGCCGATCACCGTGCTGCACAACGACGCCAATGACCTCAACGTGATCGTGGCGCTGGACGGGAAGGACGGCGGCCAGGTCGACGCGGTCATCGACTTCGGCGACATGTGCACCAGCTTCCGCCTGTGCGAGCTTGCCATCGCCTGCACCTACGCGATGCAGCACGAGGCCGATCCCGAGGCCTGCGCGCAGGCCATCGTGCGCGGCTGCATCGCCCTGTGCCCGCTGCAGCGCGCCGAGCTGGAGCAACTGCACGCCTTCATCGTCGCGCGCCTCTGCCACAGCGTGCTGATGGCCACGCGCGCGCACCGCGAGCAGCCGGACAATCCCTTCGTGCAGGTGTCGCAGCAGGGCGTGCGCGCCTTGCTGCACGCGCTTGCCGGCATCGGCCCGCACGCCATCGTCGCCCCTTTCCTGGAAGCCCGCCATGAGTGACCGCACCGTCGCCGAAACCGTCCTTGCTGGCGTGCCCGAGCGCGGCAACGCTGAACTGCTGGAGCTGCGCAAGCGCCACCTCAACCCCACGCTCAGCGTGTCCTACCGCGAGCCGCTGAAGATCGTGCGCGGCGAGGGCGTGTGGCTGTACGACCAGCACGGCGAGGCCTACCTCGACATGGTCAACAACGTCTGCCACGTCGGCCATTGCCATCCGCGCGTGGTGGCGGCCGGCCAGGCGCAGATGGCGCGGCTCAACACCAACACGCGTTACCTGCACGACAACATCGTCGAGTATGCGATGCGCCTGGTGGCGACCTTGCCGGCGCCGCTGTCGGTGGTGTTCCTCACCAACTCGGGCACCGAGGCGAACGACCTCGCGCTGCGGCTGGCGCGTGCCCATACGAGGCGGCGCGGCGCGCTGGTGCTCGACCACGCCTACCACGGCCACTCGCCCTCGATGGTCGAGCTGAGCCCGTACAAGTTCGACGGCAAGGGCGGCGAGGGGCGGGCGGCGCACGTCGGCGTGGCCGGCATGCCGGACGTCTATCGCGGCGCGTTCCGCGATCCGTCCACGGCGGGCAGGCAATACGCCGAGCTGCTGGCGGCGGAAATCGCCGGGCTGCGCGAACGCGGCTTCGACCCGGCGGTGTTCTATTGCGAATCCCTGCTCGGCTGCGGCGGCCAGATCGTGCTGCCCGACGGCTACCTGCGCGAAGCCTATGCCACCGTGCGCGCCGCCGGCGGCGTCTGCCTCGCGGACGAGGTGCAGGTGGGTTTCGGCCGCGCCGGCGAGCACTTCTGGGCCTTCGAGCGCCAGGGCGTGGTGCCGGACATCCTCACCGTGGGCAAGCCCATCGGCAACGGCCATCCCATCGGCGCGGTGGTCACCACGCCGGAGATCGCCGCCAGCTTCGTCACCGGCATGGAGTACTTCAACACCTTCGGCGGCAACCCGGTGTCCTGCGCCATTGCGCTGGCCGTGCTCGACGTGATCCGCGAGGAGCGCCTGCAGGACAACGCGCGCACGGTCGGCAACCTGCTGATGGACGGCCTGCGCGACCTGCAGCGCCGCCACGCCTGCATCGGCGACGTGCGCGGCTGCGGGCTGTTCATCGGCGCCGAACTGGTCGGCGACAGCGCGGCGCGCACGCCCGACTGCGCCAAGGCGAAGCAGGTGGTCGAGGCGATGAAGGCGCGCCACGTGCTGCTCTCCACCGAAGGCCCCGAGGACAACGTGCTGAAGATCAAGCCGCCGATCGTGTTCGGCCGGCGCGACGCCGCGGAATTCCTCGAAAAGCTCGACGCGGTGCTGCGCGAAGGCTGAGCGCGGGCGGCAGGCGAAGGCAACCGACGGGGCCGCAAGGCCCCGTTCGTGTTTTTTGAGGCGGGGTTGGCTGGGGGCACAGGGCTGTTTTTGAAGAGTGCAGCCAGGGTTGGCTGCCCGTGTGATTTTGGCGATCAGGATGAGCGCAAGGACTGACATGACTATTTTCATATTGTAGTATGAATAAACAATTGCTATACCATGGCACGGCCGGCGCAAAACGCGCCGGCGGCCGCGTAGAAGAGGCGACGGACGCCCGGAATCGGCCCGCCGGCGGCATGTCGGCGCGAAACCACGACAAACAACCATCGTTCGGGTAGGGGTGATCAAGATGAAGAAGCACCAGCGGATCAATCGGCGCGCCCTGGCGGCCGCCATCGGCCTCATGCTGCTGTCGGGCGCGGCGGTCGCCCAGGACGCGCAGCCGCAGGCCGCGCCGGCAACGGCGAACAAGGCCAGGCAGAAGCCGTCCGACGCGAACGCGCAGTCCGCGCAGACGCTGGATCAGGTGGTGGTGACCGGTACGCCTACGGTGGGCGGCATCCGCAAGATCGACGCCAGCTACTCGATCACCACGGCCACCAGCGAGCAGATCAAGGAGCTCAACCCGGTCAGCACGGCCGACCTGCTGAAGATGTCGCCTGGCGTGTATCCCGAATCCTCCGGCGGCGAAACCGGCGCGAACATCGAGGTGGCCGGCTTCCCGTCGGACAGCGGCGCGCCCTTCGTGACGCTGCAGATGAACGGCTCGCCTCTGTTCCCCAAGTGGGATTACTTCACCGACGCGATGTTCCGCCTCGACGACACCATCGACCGCGTGGAGGCGGTGCAGGGCGGCACCTCGGTGCTGTACGGCAACGGCCAGCCCGGCCTGATCGCCAACTTCATCCTGAAGGAAGGCTCCTCGACGCCCGGCGGCGACGTCGGCATCACCTACGGCTCGGAAGGCATGGTGCGGCTGGACGGCTTCTACGGCTTCCCGATCGGCGGCGCCGACAGCGGCTGGTACGGCAGCGTGGGCGGCTTCTGGCGCAAGTCCGACGGCGTGCGCGACCCGCAGTTTCCCTCGGACAAGGGCGGCCAGCTCACCGCCACGCTGAGCCATGACCTTGAGCACGGCTCGCTGATGTTCTACGTGCGCGACCTCAAGGACAAGAACCAGTGGGTCACCGACACGCCGATCTACAACCCGTCGGCGGGCAAGTTCTCGGCCTACCCGGGCTTCGATCCGCTCACCGGCACCTTCGGCAGCAACGCCGACCGCTACCAGTTCCTCGAGACCACGCCCTGCTTCACCAGCGGGTGCAAGCCCGGCGGCGTCAACATCGACATGGCCAACGGCCAGGGCGGCGACGTGCACGTGTTCGGCGCCAACCTCGACCTCGATTTCGAGAACGGCTGGTCGCTCTCCGACAAGGTCATCTTCGTCGGCGGCGACATGGACACCACGGCGTTCTACAGCACCGGCGCCAACCCCACCACGCTGGGCGATTTCATCAACCAGTCCGTCTCCGACTTCGGCCTGCCCGCCGGCCTCACCGCCACGGCCACCTATACCGACAGCGGCAAGCCGGCCGATCTGAACCAGAACGTCACGGTGCAGAACCCGGAGTTCATCCACAAGCACATCACCTCGGCCACCAACGAGTTCCGCGTGAGCAAGGAGCTGTTCGAGGGCAACACGCTGACCCTGGGCAACTACACCGCGGTGTACGGCGAGGATCACTCCGAGGCCGACGGCCTCAACATGCTGCTGCAGGCGAAGAACAACCCGGCGCCGATCGCGGTGAGCTACACCGACGGCACCAACACCTACCAGCTCACCGACAAGCAGGGCCTGTTCTGGGCGCCCGGCCCGTCGTCGTGGATGGCGTTCAACGAGAGCTGGCACGCCACCACCACCGCGTTCTATCTCGCCGACGAATGGACGCTGGGCAAGTGGCGCTTCGACGGCGGCGTGCGCTGGCAGCACGACGACATCGGCGGCCGCTTCCAGAACACCGCGTCGGGCGACCTCGACGCCAACCCGTACACCGTCTACAACAACAACGCCGAGTACCTGATCGACGACTGGAGCCATCCGCAAGGCACGCGCAGCGCGGCCTCGTGGACGGTGGGCGCCAACTACGAGCTGGCCGACAACATGAGCGTGTACGGCCGCATCAACAACGGCGCGTTCCTGCCCAGCTTCGACGACATCGTGAACCTGGACAGCCCGCCCATCGAGCGCATCCACAACTACGAGATGGGTTTCAAGTACCAGGCGCCGTGGATCTACGCGGACATCGGCGTGTACCACCGCCAGTTCCTCGGCGTGCCGTACTCCATCGACCTGAGCGGCGGGCAGGTCAACCTGGTCTACGGCTCGATGACCAACGGCGTCAACGCGCAGGTGATGGTCAAGCCATTCGAGCACTTCTCGCTGGCGCTCAGCGGCAACTACATGCACGGCCACTACAACAACTACGCCGGCTGCGTGCCGTACCAGGCGCAGGACGGCAGCTACCAGTGCAGCAGCATCTCCGGCATGACGGTGGATCGCCAGCCCGAGGTGCAGTACCGCGTGACGCCGGCCTACGAGTTCCCGACCCGCTGGGGCAGCATGAAATTCTGGGCCACCTACGAGCACATAGGCGACCGCTACAGCGACCAGCTGCAGCAGCAGCCGATGGGCAGCTACTACGACCTCAGCTTCGGCGCCATCGCCAACGTCGGCCAGAAGTGGATGCTGACCTTGCGCGGCACCAACATGACCAACCAGATCGGCATCACCGAAGGCAACGCGCGCCTGTTCGGCTTCGCCAGCGGCGGCGGCGTGATCCTGGCGCGTTCCATCGAAGGCCGCGAGGTGAATTTCCAGGTGAAGTACAAGTTCTGACGCCCATCGCCGTACGGAGCGCATGAGCCGCCCTCCCACGCGTACAGGGCAATCGTATATGCCTCCAAAGTTTGCTCGTCATTCCGGCGCAGGCCGGAATCCAGTAGCCGTACAGTTTGAATGAGCGTTGTCGCCACTGGATCCCCGGCCTGCGCCGGGATGACGAGCCAAATGCCCATTGTCCCGGGCAGGTCGCAGGCGACACTTCTGCCGCGCGCAGGGAAGGGAGCGATAACCAGCATCCTCATGCGGAGACACGGTTCCATGCGTTCACTCATCAGACAGATGATCCTCGCCGCGGCCATGGCCGCAGCGTCTGGTGCGCACGCCGCATCGGCATCCAGACACGCCGCGCAATACCAGGATCTGCTCGACTTTCACGGCACGCCGCGCACGGCGGCGGATCGCGGCTTCAACATCTTCTTCGACATGGGCGCGTGGCAGGGCTACAGCCTGCCGCGCACCGGCGACGCGGGCACGGGTTTCTCCGGCCCCTTCGTGCACAGCCTCGGCACGGGGCAGTGGGCCGGAGTGCGCTTTGCCGCATTGGCCCTGCGCGATGCGCGCGGAAGGGACGACGTCGATCTCAAGGAAACGGCGAGCCATGCCGTGCCGGGAGCGCTGGAACGCACGTTCGCGGCGGATGGCCTGAGCGTGCGGCAGACGCTGTTCTTCGCCGATTCCTGGCATGCGCTGGTGCGCATCGAGTTGAGCGCGGGCAAGGCGCGTGACGTGGAGCTGGCGATCGCCGGCCGTGCGATGCCGCTGCCCGGAAGCCGTCTCGTCGCCGATGGCGATGCCGTGGCGCAGAATTTCGCCGGCTCGCCTTCCACGCTCACCACGCAACTGCATGCGGATGGCGCGAGTGCGGATCACGCCAGCGTGTCGGGCGACGACTACCGCATCGCGCTGGACAAGCCGCTGCATCTCGAAGCCGGCAAGACCGTCACGCTCTACGCGGTGCAGACGCTGCGCTACGACGCGAACGTAGAGCCGCCGGCCATCGACTACGCGCACGCGTGGGAGGCCAATCGCGCGCGCTGGGCGGGCTACCTGAAGGCCGTCGCCGGCAGCCATCTACCCGGCCTGCCGGACGAGGTGGCGCGCCGCGTGGCCGCGAAGGCGGTGGTCACCCTGCTCGGCAACTGGCGCGCGGCGCGCGGCGACCTGCGCCACGACGGCGTGGTGCCTTCGTATTCCAACCCCGACTTCAACGGCTTCTGGGCCTGGGATTCGTGGAAGCACGCGGCGGCGCTGGCCTGGTTCGCGCCGGAACTCGCCCGCGCGCAGATCCGCGCGATGTTCGACTACCAGGCCGCCGACGGCATGCTGCCCGATTGCGTGTTCCTCCATCGCGCCGACGACAACTGGCGCGACAGCAAGCCGCCGCTGGCGACCTGGGCGGTGATGCAGGTGTACCGCGCCACCGGCGACCGCGCCTTCCTTGCCGCGATGTACGACAGGCTGGTGCGCTACCACCGCTGGTGGTTCGCGGCGCGCGACCACGACCGCGACGGCCTCGCCGAGTACGGCTCCACCGACGGCACGCGCATCGCGGCGGCGTGGGAGAGCGGCATGGACAACGCCGTGCGCTTCGACCATGTCGCCATGCTGAAGAACGGCGAACACGCCTGGTCGATGGATCAGGAGTCGGTCGACCTCAACGCCTACCTCTACCGCGAGGCGACGGAGCTGGCGCGGATCGCCGACGTGCTGGGCAAGCCGCAGGACGCGTCGACGTGGCGCAAGCAGGCCGCCGCGATGGAATCCGCGATCCGGTCGCGCATGTACGACGCGAAGCTGGGCTGGTTCTTCGACGCGAAGCTCGACGGTTCCGGCCTGGTGCGCGTGTACGGTTCGGAAGGCTGGGCGCCGCTATGGGCCGGCGTGGCGACGCCCGCGCAGGCCGCCGCGGTCGAGAAGACGATGATGGACGCGCGCAAGTTCGCCACCGCGATGCCGTTTCCCACGCTGGCCGCGGACGATCCGCATTTCGCGCCGATCAAGGGCTACTGGCGCGGGCCGGTGTGGATGGATCAGTCGCTGTTCGGCGTCGAGGCGCTGCGGCGCTACGGCTACCGCGCCGAGGCCGACGCGATGGCGCGCCGGCTGGTGCTGGCCGCGAAGGGGCTGGCGGCAGGGCAGGCGACGTTCCGCGAGAACTACGATCCGCTGACCGGCAACGGCTACCAGTCGCAGAACTTCAGCTGGTCGGCCGCGAGCTACCTGTTGCTGCTCGGGAACCGGGACGACATCAGGTAGTAGACCTGACGACTGGTCGGAACAACCAGCTTTCTGTTCGTCATTCCGGCGCAGGCCGGAATCCAGTGACCATATAGTTTGAACGGGCGTGTCGTTACTGGATGACCAGCTTCGCGGTTGTGGAACGCCTCCGGCCTGCGCCGGAATGACAGGCAAAGCCAGACTTCCCAACAGGCGGCCATCGACCATGAGCGCAAGCAGACGTCAGATCGGACTGGCCGCCGCCACGGCGCTGGTGCTGGGCAACATGATCGGCTCGGGCGTGTTCATGCTGCCCGCCACGCTGGCGCCCTACGGCGGCTACAGCCTGCTCGGCTGGCTGCTCAGCGCTGCCGGCGCGCTGCTGCTGGCCGGCGTGTTCTACCGCCTCGCCCGGCGCGCGCCGCGTGCCGGCGGGCCGTATGCGTACAGCCGCGAGGCCTTCGGCGACTGCGTCGGTTTCCTGGTGGCGTGGGTCTACTGGTTCTCGACGATCGGCGGCAACGCGGCGATCGCGGTGGCGTTCGCCAGCTACCTCTCCAGCTTCGTGCCGGCGGTGGGCGCCAGCCCGCTGTTCGGCGCGCTGGCCGCGCTGGCGGCGATCTGGGTGGCCACGCTGGTGAACATGGCCGGCGTGCGCAGCGCGGGCGTGGTGCAGGTGGCGACCACGCTGCTGAAGATCGTGCCGCTGCTGGCGCTGGCGCTGTTCGGCCTGGCGCACTTCGATCCGCACCTGCTGGCGCCGGGCAAGGACGCCGGCTCGCCGTGGAACGCCATCAACGTCAGCATGACGGCGACGCTGTTCGCCTTCGTGGGCGTGGAGTGCGCCACGATCCCGGCGGGGCACGTGCGCGATCCGGAGAAGACCATCCCGCGCGCCACCCTGCTGGGCACCCTGATCGCGGCGCTGATCTACGTGGCCTGCACCACGGCGGTGATGGGCATGTTGCCCGCGCCGGTGCTGGCGAAGTCGCAGGCGCCGTTCGCCGACGCGGGGCAGTTCCTGTGGGGCGGCTGGGCGAGCTGGCTGATCGCCGGTGCTGCGGCGATCTCCTGTTTCGGCGCGCTCAACGGCTGGACGCTGATCGCGGGGCAGTTCCCGCAGGCGGTGGCGCAGGACGGCCTGTTCCCCCGGTTCTTCGCGCGCGAATCGCGGCGCGGCGCGCCGGTGCCGGCGCTGCTGGTCGCCGCGGTGGTCAACAGCCTGCTGGTGCTGGCGAACTACACCCGCGGCATGGTCGGCATGTTCACCTTCATGGTGCTGCTGACCACCCTGAGCAACGTGGTCGCCTACCTGTTCTCCGCGATGGCGGACGTGGTGCTGGCGTACCGCGAAGGCCGTCCGGTGCCGCGGCGCGATCCCGTGCTCGCCTGCGCGGCGTTCGGCTTTTCGGTCTGGGCCGTGGTCGGCGCGGGTGCGGATGCGGCGTACTGGAACCTGGTCCTGCTGGTGCTGGGGTTGCCGGTCTACGTGTGGCAGACGCGACGCTCCACAGCCGCGTGACGACCGCCGTTGCGGCGGCCGTCACGGCGGGCGCGGTTACTGCCCGATCTGGCGCAGCGGCTTGCCGGCCATCAGGTTGCGCTCGATCTGCTCCAGCGTGACGCCCTTGGTCTCCGGCACCAGCCACACGGTGAGCGCGACGAACACCACGTTGAAGGCGCCGTACAGCCAGAACGTCTCGGCCTGGCCGATACCGTTGAGCAGCGGCAGGAACGAGAGGCCGACCAGCCAGTTCGCCACCCAGTTGGTGAAGGTGGAGCAGCCGATGCCGAAGTCGCGGCCCTTGAGCGGCTGGATCTCCGAGCACAGCGTCCAGATCAGCGGGCCGGCCGACATCGCGAAGCCCACGATGAACACCAGCAGCATGCCCACGGTGAAGAACTGCTCGCCGTGCGTATGGATGCCCAGCTTCATCATGGTGCCGACCACGCCGAGGCCGATCGCCATCACCACGAAGCCGACGTAGAGGATGGGCTTGCGGCCCAGCCGATCCACCAGGCCGATGGCGATGAAGGTGGCCAGCACGTTGACCAAGCCCACGATGGCGGTGAACCACATCTGCGACTCGGTGTCGTAGCCCATGCCCTGGAAGATGCGCGGCGCGTAATACATCACCACGTTCATGCCGGTGAGCTGCTGCATCACCTGCAGCAGCACGCCCAGCCCCACCGAGCGGCGGAAGTTGGCGTTCTCGAAGAACATGCCCACGCCGCGCTGCGGCGTCTTGAGCTGTTCCTTGATCTCGCCGACTTCCTTGGCGATGGCGTCGCGGTTGCCGAGCAGCTTCTCCAGCACCTGCTCGGCCTCGCCCTGGCGGCCCTTCATCAGCAGCCAGCGCGGGCTTTCCGGCAGGAAGGCCACGCCGAGCAGGAACAGCGCGCCGGGGATCGCGATCACGCCCAGCATCCAGCGCCAGTTGCCCGAGTAGCTGAGCGCGGTGTCGGAGAGGAAGGCGACCAGGATGCCGATGGTGATCATCAGCTGGTACATCGAGATCATCGCGCCGCGGATGGATTCCGGCGCGACCTCGGCGAGATACAGCGGCGCGGTGAAGCTGGCCAGGCCGATGGCGACGCCCAGCACCAGGCGGCCGGCGAGCAGCACTTCCGGCGTCGGCGCCACGCCGCACAGCAGCGAGCCGCCGACAAACAGCACGGCGCCGAGGATCATCGTGCGCTTGCGGCCCAGCTGGCTGGACAGCCAGCCCGCCACCAGCGCGCCCAGCGCGGCGCCGAGCATCATGATGCTGACGATCCAGCCGAGGGTGTCGTCGCTGATGCCGAAGTCCTTCTGCAGGAACTGCTGCGCGCCGGAGATCACGCCGATGTCCAGGCCGAACATCAGGCCCGCCAGCGCGGCGAGGATGCAGACGAAGATGGCGGTGGTCTTGCTGTGCCTCGCGGCGGGCTGTGCGCTGGTGATGCTGCTCATCAAATTCTCCCCGTGGGATGGCGTGCGTGCGGCTTGTTTTTGCCGTCATCCCGGCGAAGGCCGGGATCCAGTGCCCGTCTGCATGAAGTGCAAAGTCACTGGATTCCGGCCTGCGCCGGAATGACGAGTCAGGTCGTCGTCCGTAGTCATGGAGTGTCGCCTACCGGCGGCCTGCCTGCAAAGAATGGTTCGTGCAGTCCGCGCAGGCCCACCCGCGCGGCGAACAGCGCGCCGGCCAGCGGCTCGTTCGCCAACGCCTCGGCGTCCAGGCCGTCGCGGGCGCTGGTGACATAGAGCGTGTCCAGCGCGGCGCCGCCGAAGGCGGGGCGGGTGGGCTGGCGCGTGGGCAGCGGCAGGATGCGATCCACGCTGCCGTCGGCGCGGTAGCGCACCACGCGGCCCAGGCCCCATTGCGCGTTCCACAGGCCACCCTCGGCATCGACGCAGGAGCCGTCCGGCTCGCCCGCGGTGCCGCGCACATCGGCGAAATCGCGCGGGTTGGAAACCGTGTCGGCGTAGTCGCAGCAGCGGATCGTGCGCGTCAGCGAGTCGCAGTAGTACAGCGTGCCGCCGTCGGGGCTGAAGGCGAGGCTGTTGCTGATCGCCACGCCTTCCAGCGGCAGCTTTTCCAGCACGAGGTCGGCATTCAGGCGCCAGAAGCCGGCGATGGGTTGCTTCGCGCCGCTGTCGGCGGGCTCGTGCAGGGTGCCGAACACGAAACGGCCCTGGCGGTCGCAGGCGCCGTCGTTGCAGCGCGTGGGCAGGCCGGGCTCGATGTCGTGCAATGTATGCAGCATGCCATCGACGAGCCGGAAGAACGCCAGCCTGGAGGCCAGCGCCAGCAGCAGCCAGCCGTCCGCCTCGCACAGCGCGAACGAAGCGAGGCGCTCGGGCAGGCGCCATTGCCGCGTCTCGCCGCTGGCCGGCGCGTGGCGCCACAGCGTGGAAGCATGGATGTCCGTCCAGTACAGCGCCTGCGCGCGCGCGCACCACACGATGCCTTCGCCCAGCGTGTTGCGCGCATCGAGCACGGCCTGCATCGGCGCGCTCACACCCAGCCGCCGTCCACGATGAAGGATTGCCCGGTGCACATGCGGCTGTCGTTGGCGGCGAGGAACAGCGCCATGCGCGCCAGGTCCTCGGCCATCAGGTAGCCGGGCAGGCACTGCACGCGCGCGATCTCGGCCTCGCCCTCGGCATCCAGCCACAGCGCACGCTGCTTCCCGGTGATCGCCCAGCCGGGCACCAGCGCGTTGATGCGGATGCGCTGCTGGCCCAGCTCGCGCGCCATGCCGTTGACGAAGCCGTGCACGGCGGCCTTGGCCATCGCGTACAGCGGGTAGCCGGCGTTCTTCTTCATCCAGCCGGTGGAGCCGAGGCAGACGATGGAGCCGCCGCCGAGCTGCCGCATGTCGGGGATCACCGCCTGCGTGGCGAACACCTGGTGGCGCAGGTTCACCGCCACGTTGCGCTCGAACGCTGCGGCGTCCACCTCGGCCAGCGCATGGCGCACGTCGTTGGCGGCGTTGTTGACCAGCACGGCGATGGGGCCGACGTGCGCGCGGGCCGCGCCGATGGCCGCATGCAGCGCATCGAGGTCGGTGAGGTCGCAGCGCAGGAACAGCGGCGCGTGCGTCGCGTCCTTCAAGCCGTCGAGCACGGATTGCGCGCCGGCCTCGTCCACGTCGAGGAAGGCCACCCTGGCGCCCTGCCGCGCGAAATGTTCGACGAAGGAGGCGCCGATGCCGCTGGCGCCGCCGGTGACCAGCACGCTGCGCTCGCGCAGGCTGGGGTAGCTGGCGTAGCGGCCGGCCATCGCGCTCACCACTCCGCCACGCTGCCGTCGGCGTGGCGCCACACCGGGTTGTGCCACTGGTGGCCCACCTTGGCGCGCTCGGCCACGTAGGCCTCGTTCACTTCGATGCCCAGGCCCGGCCCCTTCGGGATTTCCACGTAGCCGTCGGCATAGGCGAACACGTTGCGGTCGGTGACGTAGTCGAGCAGGTCGTTGCTGGCGTTGTAGTGGATGCCCAGGCTCTGTTCCTGGATGAAGGCGTTGTGGCACACCGCGTCCAGCTGCAGGTTGGCGGCCAGCGCGATCGGGCCGAGCGGGCAGTGCAGCGCCAGCCCCACGTCCCAGGCCTCGGCCATCGCGGCGATCTTGCGCGTCTCGGTGATGCCGCCCGCGTGCGAGGGATCGGGCTGGATGATGTCCACGCCGCCGGTCTGCAGCACGCGCTTGAAGTCGTAGCGCGAGTACAGCCGTTCGCCCAGCGCGATGGGCGCAGGCGAGATCGCGGCCAGTTCGGGGATGCACTCCAGGTACTCGGAGAGCACCGGTTCCTCGATGAACATCAGCTTGAACGGGGCCAGTTCGCGCATCAGCACCTTGGCCATCGGCTTGTGCACGCGGCCGTGGAAATCCACGCCGATGCCGACGTGCGGGCCCACCGCATCGCGGATCGCCTGCACGTTCTCCAGCACGCGCTCCACCTTGTCGTAGGTATCGACGTATTGCAGTTCCTCGGTGGCGTTCATCTTCACCGCGGTGAAGCCGCGCGCCACGGCGTCCTGCGCCGCCTTGGCCGTATCGGCCGGGCGGTCGCCGCCGATCCACGAGTACACGCGGATGCGCTCGCGCACCGGGCCGCCGAGCAGCTCGTGCACCGGCTTGCCGAGATCCTTGCCCTTGATGTCCCACAGCGCCTGGTCGATGCCGGCGATCGCGCTCATCAGCACCGGGCCGCCGCGGTAGAAGCCGCCGCGGTAGAGCACGCTCCAGTGATCCTCGATGTGGCGCGGATCCTTGCCGACCAGGTAGTCGGCCAGTTCCTCCACGGCGGCGGCCACGGTATGCGCGCGTCCCTCGACCACCGGCTCGCCCCAGCCGCTGATGCCGGCGTCGGTGTCGATGCGCAGGAACAGCCAGCGCGGCGGCACCTGGTAGACGGTGAGCTTGGTGATCTTCATGCGTGTTTGTCCAAGGTATGCCATACCTGCGCGAAGGCGCGGGCGCGTTGCGTGGTGTCGTCGAGGCTGCGACCCGGCGCGAACAGCGCCGAGCCGATGCCGAAGCCGCTGGCGCCCGCGGCGATCCACGGCGCCATGGAGTCGGGCGCGATGCCGCCTACCGGCAGCACCGGCACGTCGCGCGGCAGCACCGCGCGCCAGGCCTTGAGCACGGCGGGCGAAGACTGCTCGGCGGGGAACAGCTTGAGGCCATCCGCGCCGGCGGCGAGCGCGGCGAAGGCCTCGGTGGGCGTGGCCACGCCGGGCACGCAGAGCAGGCCGGCGGCCTTGGCGGCGCGGATCACCGTGGTGTCCGCATGCGGCATCACGACCAGCCGGCCGCCCGCGTTCGCCACGGCTTCCACATGGGCGGGCGTCATCACCGTGCCCGCGCCTACCAGCACGACGTCGCCCAGCGCCCCGGCGAGCAGGGCGATGCTGTCGAACGGCTGCGGCGAGTTGAGCGGCACTTCCAGCACGCGGAAACCGGCCTCGACGATGGCGCGGCCGGTGGCCACGGCTTCATCGGGCACGAGGCCGCGCAGGATCGCCACCAGCGGCAAGGGTCGGAGCCATGGCATCAGCATGCGCGGGATTCCCTGGAGCGGATGAGGCCGGCTTGCGCCGCCAGTCGCCACAGGCCATGCGCGGCGGCATCGGGGATGGGCGGCGGAAGTTCGACGTCGAACAACGCGGCGGCGCGGCGATAGCGTTCGCACAGGGCGGTGTCACCGATCAGTTGCAGCGGCGCGTCGCGGCGGGCGAGGCCATCGGCCAGCGCGGCGCGGAACTCCTCGCCGATCAGCAGGCCGGAGAGATAGTCGGGCACCGACGCGGGCGCCAGCGCGCCGTCCAGCATCAGCGCGCGGGCGGAGAACAGCCGGCTCAGCGCACCGGCCGCGCTGCTGTCGCGCGCGCTGGCGACGCCACGGGCGAAGGCGTCCGCATCGTCGGCGGCTGCGGCGCTGGTGGCGCCGAGGATGGAGTGTTGCCGCAGCACCGCGAACAGCTCGCCGGTCATCAGGGTGCGGAAGCCGCACACCGCGCCGTCGCGCACCACGGCCCACTTGCTGTGCGTACCGGGCAGGATGAAGGTGCAGGTCGCGCCCAGTTCGGGCCGCAATGCCAGCGCGCCGATCAGCTGGGTCTCCTCGCCGCGCATCAGGTCGGGGCCGCGCGGGTCGCGCAGGCCGGGAACCAGGTGGACGTCCATGCCGTCGGCGGCGCGTACGGCGCCGAGCGCATCGCCGAGTTGCGCGGCGCCTGCGGGAAGATCGAGGTAGGGCATCTCGCGCCAGCCGTTGCGGCTGCCCACCATGCCGCAGGCCAGCCGCGGCAGCGCGGGCCAGCCGGCGGTGACGCCGGCCAGCGCGGCGTCGCAGCCGCCTTCCGGCAGGTGGCGGATGCCCCAGGGGCGCGCGCGCGTTTCCCCGAGCCGGCCCGCTCCGTCGAAGCGGAACGCACGCAGGCTGCTGGTGCCCCAGTCGAGTGCGATCAGGCCGCCCATCGGCGTCAGGTTTTCCTCGAATGGCGGCGGATGTTGCTGCGCGAGTCGCTCACCGTCTTCTGCATCGCCGCGCGCGCCACTTCCGGCTGGCGGCGGCGGATCGCATCCAGCACCTTCTTGTGGTGCGGCAGCGAGTACTTGAAGTCGGCGGCCTTGCGCGCGGACAGCACGAAGTAGCTGCCCAGCGCCGTCTCCACCACCGAGAACAGCGAGATCATCAGTTCGTTGTCGGTGGCGTGCAGCACCGCTTCGTGGAAGGCGAGGTCGGCCTCGGTCCACTGCTCGCGGTTGGTGGCCGCATCCATGCCCGCGTAGGCGGCTTCGATGCGGGCGAGCTGCTCGGGACTGCGCCGCCGCGCGGCGGCGGCGGCGGCGGCGGGCTCGATGATCTCGCGCATCTCGGCCAGCTTCTCCACGAAATCCTCGGTGGGCATGGAGGCGCAGCGCCAGGCCAGCACGTCGGCGTCGAGCTGGTTCCAGTGCACGGTGTCGCGCACGCGGGTGCCGGTCTTCTGGCGCGACTCGATCAAGCCCTTGGCCGACAGCACCTTCATCGCCTCGCGCAGCGCGGTGCGGCTCACCTTCATGCGCTCGGCCAGCAGCTCCTCGCGCGGCAGGTTCTCGCCGGGCGCGATCTCGCCGCCGACGATCAGCCGGCCCAGTTCCTGCACCACCTGGCCGTGCAGGTTGCGCACCACGACGGGTTTCACCATGCCTGTTCTCCCTGACCCGGCCGCGCGTTTCGCGGCTGCAGGTGCTATTTGTACTACATAAACGAGCGACAAGTCGCGGATCGGGCGCAAAGGCGGTCCGAAGGGTTTGCCATGCCCGGAATGCGGGCCGCGGCGGGGAGTATGGGGCAGGCGGCGGTTCCGGGCCGCAGCGCTTGCTTTCGCGGGGGGGCGGGCCTGCCCGGCGACCTTCGTTGCCATGCGGCGCGCCGTTGCGCGGAAGGCCGCTTGCATGGCGTCATCAGCTACGCTGCGCCGGACGCCACGCGCAAGGGGCCGTAGCGATTCATCGATGGCAAGGGGGAGCACATGCTTGGGATTTCGATGTTTGGGGCGTTGGCGGGCTTTGGCCTGGTGTTCGGCCTGCTCATGGTCGTGGCTGGCGTGCTGGTTTCGGCGCTGGTGCTGAGCCTGGCGTACCGGCTGGTGGTGGGGCACATGCCGGACTTCGCGCGGGCGCTGGGCGTGGTGGTGGCGTCGTGGCTGGCGAAGTGGGTGGTGGCGCTGGTTCTTCACGGCGGCGCGGGCAGCATGCTGTCCTGGGTGGCGCAGTTCCTGGTGGGCGCACTGGTCATCAACCTGTTGCTGCTGGCGAAGGACGGCAGCCAGATCGGTTACGGCAAGGCGTGCCTGGTGCAGCTTCTGTGCACGGTGATCTTCGTGGCGATCGGTGTCGTATTGGCGCTGGTGTTCGGCGGCATGATGCTGGGCATGCTGCATCACTGAAGCAGGCGCGGCGCGGAAGGTGAGCGAGTGGCCGCTTTCCTTCCGGCGCCGGCCGTCTGGATGTCCATCGCCGACGGGTCGACCGGCTTCCGCAATATCCTGCCGCTTCGGTTCACAAGGGTTGCGGCGTAGAATTTCCGCCTTTGAGTCGTGACGGATCCTTCCATGACCTCTCCGGCTGACCATCCTCCCGGCCATGCAGACGTGCGCACCGAAGGCAGCACCGACGCGCTGCCGCTGTCGCCCGCGCTGGGCGTGACGCTGGACGCGGCGAAGATGCCGCGCCGCTCCACCCTGGTGGATCGCCGCGTGCTGCGCATCACCGCGGTGTCGGTGGTGCTGGGCATCGGCGCGGCGCTGGTCGCGAAGATCCTCACCATGCTGATCGGCCTGATCACCAACCTGGTGTTCTACGGCCGCGTCTCCACCGCGTTCTCCTCGCCCGCCGACGCGGTGCCGCACCTGGGCTGGTGGGTGGTGCTGATTCCCGCGTTGGGCGGCGTGGTCGTGGGTTTCATGGCGCGCTGGGGTTCGCGCGCGATCCGCGGCCACGGCATCCCCGAGGCGATGGAGCAGGTGCTGCTCAACGAATCGAAGATCCCGCCGCGCATCACCTTCCTGAAGCCGATCTCCTCGGCGATCGCCATCGGCACCGGCGGCCCGTTCGGCGCGGAAGGCCCGATCATCGCCACCGGCGGCGCATTGGGCTCGTTCGTGGGCCAGGTGATGAAGGTCACCGGCAGCGAGCGCAAGGTGCTGCTGGCGGCGGGCGCGGCGGCGGGCATGTCGGCGATCTTCTCCTCGCCCATCGCGGCGGTGGTGCTGGCGGTGGAACTGCTGCTGTTCGAGCTGCGCCCGCGCTCGCTGATCCCGGTGGCGCTGGCCTGCGTGGCCGCCACCGGCATGCGCTACGTGCTGATGGGCACCGCGCCGGTGTTCGCGATGCCGGTGCTGGCCTCGCCCGGCGGCTGGGCGCTGGCCACCTACGTGCTGGTCGGCGCGGTGGTCGGCCTGATCAGCGTGTGGACGACGCGCATCGTCTACGGCATCGAGGACTGGTTCGAGAAGCTGCCGATCCACTGGATGTGGTGGCCGGCGATCGGCGGCGTGGTTGTGGGCGTGATCGGCTACTTCGCGCCGCTGACGCTGGGCGTGGGCTACACCAACATCGAGGACATCGTGAACGGCCGGCTGACGCTGGCGGCGCTGGCCTTCTTGTGCGTGATGAAATCCCTGTCCTGGTCGATCTCGCTGGGCAGCGGCACCTCCGGCGGCACGCTGGCGCCGCTGTTCACCATCGGCGGCGCGCTGGGCGCGATGATGGGCATCGCCGTGGCCGCGCTGGCGCCGCACTTCGGCGTCGACCCGCGCATCGCCGCGCTGGTGGGCATGGCGGCGATCTTCGCCGGCGCCTCGCGTGCGCTGCTCACCGCGGTGGTGTTCGCGTTCGAGACCACCGCGCAGCCGGCCGGCCTGCTGCCGCTGCTGGGCGGCTGCACCGCGGCCTACCTGATCTCCGCGCTGATGATGCGCAACACCATCATGACCGAGAAGATCGCCCGCCGCGGCGTGCGCGTGCCCGCCGAATACGCGGCCGACTACCTCGACCAGGTGGCGGTGGGCGACGCCTGCGCGCGCAACGTGGTGACGCTGAAGACCACGCAGGCGCTGGCCGAGGTGCGCCACTGGTTCATCGAGGGCACGCCGGAAACCCTGCACCAGGGCTACCCGGTGGTGGACGAGCAGGGCCGCGTGAAGGGCGTGCTCACCCGCCGCAGCCTGCTCGATCCGCAATGGCACTACACGCTGAGCCTGGGCGAGCTGGTGACGCGGGCGCCGGTGGCGGTAACCGAGGACAACTCGCTGCGCGAAGCCGCCGACCACATGGTGGCCGAAGGCGTGGGCAGGCTGCTCGTGGTGAGCAGGGACGACCCGCACAAGCTGGTCGGTTTCCTCACCCGTGGCGACATCCTCGCCGCGCACGGCCGCCGCCTGCGCGAGGCGCGGCATTCCTCGCGCTACCTGCGCTTCCGCGACGGCCTCAAGCCGCGGCCGGAGGAGGCGGTGGCCTCGCGCCACTGACCGGCGAAGCACGACGACCGACGGCCCGCGAGGGCCGTTTTCGTGATGCGTGCGACACGGCGCGCCGGATGGTTTGCGCATGCGGGTGAAGATCGTGGATGCTCGCGTGCAGCGTCGCGTGGGTGCGACCCGGCAGGGGCGGGCCGTTTCCTTCACATGGCGTCGTGCACGCTGCGAGGCGTGGCAGGGGGATGACAACAACAAGAGCCACTTCGGGGAGGAAATGCGGATGAATCGTCGACAAAATCGGGCATGGGTCGGGAATGGCGCCGCCTTGCAGCGGCGCAGGCTGGTCGTGGCGTGCGCCGCCGCGTGGCTGTTCGTCGCGCCGGGCGCCGTGGCGCTGGCGCAGGACGCGTCGGGCCAGCCATCGCCGGGGCAGGCACAGCCGAATCCGGCCACCCAGAAAAACGCGAAAACGGAATCCAAGGCCGACAAACAGAAGAAGATCGAGGCCAGCCAGCTCGGCGCCGTGGTGGTGAACGGCATCAGCAGCAGCATCCAGAGCGCGCTGGACACCAAGCGGAATTCCGACGACATCGTCGAGGCCATCTCCGCCGAGGACATCGGCAAGCTGCCCGACGTGAGCATCGCCGACAGCCTGGCGCGCCTGCCCGGCCTGGCCACGCAGCGCGTGAACGGCCAGGCCAGCGCGATCTCGATCCGCGGCCTGTCGCCGGATTTCGCCGGCACCACGCTGAACGGCCGCGAGCAGGCCACGATCGGCGAGAACCGCGGCGTGGAGTACGACCAGTACCCGTCCGAGCTGATCAACGGCGCCACGGTGTACAAGACGCCGGACGCCAGCGTGATCGGCCAAGGCCTGGCCGGTACGGTGGATCTGCAGACCATCAATCCGCTGGATCTTTCCAAGCGCACGATGGTGTTCAACCTGCGCGGCGACCACAACACCAACGGCAGCCTCAATCCCGGCACCGGCACGGGCACCAGTGGCCACCGCGCCAGCTTCTCCTACATCGACCAGTTCTTCGACCACACGCTGGGCGTCGCCATCGGCTTCGCCCAGCTCGCCGAACCAACCCAGCGCAAGCAGTACCAGTCGTGGTGGTGGGGCTCGGACAACGGCAGCACCGGCATGGATCAGAACTGGGGCGCACCCACCGTGCCCGGCATGCCGGACAACGTGAACGCGTTGCAGGGCATGCAACTGCGCTCGCAATCGCAGGACGAGAAGCGCAACGGCCTGATGGCGGTGGTGGAGTGGGCGCCGAACGAGGTGTACTACTCCAAGCTGGACGCGTACTACTCCACCTTCGACAAGCGCGCGTTCAACAACGGCGTGCAGTGGAACAGCAACGTCTACGGCCCGCCCTACGGCGGCATTTCCTATTCCGACGTCGGCACCTCGCCGGGCTCGCCGCTGCCCGTGGCGACCTCGGGCACCATGAGCGGCATCGCGCCCATCCTGCAGAACGAATACACCAAGGAGCACGACAAGCTGTATTCGATCGGCTGGAACAACAAGCTCTACCTCGGCGACTGGACGACCTCGCTGGATCTGTCCACGTCCTCGGCGCGGGTGAAGCTGCACGACGCCTACCTGTTCGCCGGCCTTGCCAACGGCGGCCTCGCCAGCGTCGGCTTCAACATCCCGACAGGCCAGGGTTTCCCCGATTTCAGCCCGGACGCGAACCTGGCCGATCCATCCAGCGCGGTGTTCACCGACCCGGCCGACTACGGCTACAACGGCCGCGAGGAATTCGACAGCCAGTACGACCGCATCCACGCGCTGCGCCTGCAGGTGAGCCATCCGCTGGGCTGGATCTTCAGCAGCATGGATCTGGGTTTCGACTATTCCGATCGCACCAAGACCAAGCATGCCGACGTGAACTTCGCGTGGTTGAACGGCAACGGCAATACCGACGACACCTATCAGTCCGCGATGGGCACGCCGGTCAATTCCGCGTGGCTGTACAACCCGACCTCGCTGGGCTACGGCGGCATTCCCGGCGTCCTCAACTACGACGTGCTGGGCGCGATGTACAGCCAGTTCTACCTCACGCCGGAGAACGGCGCGGGCGACTGGAGCCGCAACTACAGCATCGAGGAGAAGGTGCCGCTGGCCTATGCCAAGTTCAACATCGACACGGATCTGGACGGCATTCCGCTGCGCGGCAACGTGGGCGTGCAGTTCGTGCACACGGATCAGTCCACCGACGCGCTGCAGACCGACGGCAATGGCGCGCTGGTCGGTGCGATCCACGGCGGGACCTCGTACAACAACGTGTTGCCCAGCCTCAACCTGGTCGTCCAGTTGAGCGACAGCCAAGACCTGCGCTTCGGCCTGGCCAAGACCATGACGCGTGGCCGCATCGACGACGAGAAGGTTTCTTCCTCCGCCAGCGTGGCCAAGATCACGGAAGGCCCGCAGGCGGGCCAGGTGGTGTGGTCGGGCAGCGGCGGCAATCCCAAGCTGAAGCCCTACGTGGCGGTGGGCACCGACCTCTCGTGGGAGAAGTATTTCGGCAAGGCCAGCTACGTGTCGGTGGCGGTGTTCAAGAAGAACCTGCTCAACTACATCTACAACAAGACCGTCCTCGACTACGACTTCAGCGGCTACATCAACAACACGCCCACGCTGACGCCGACCAGCAACTACGGCTCGTTCACCACGCCGGAGAACGGCACGGGCGGTTCGATGAACGGCCTGGAGCTGGCCGGCGCGCTGGAAGGGGGCCTGCTCACGCCCGTGCTGGAAGGGTTTGGCGCGCAGATCAACTACTCGCTGACCAACAGCACCATTCCTACCAGCTCCATCTCGTCGATTCCCGGCGGCCCCAAGACGCTGCCCGGCCTGTCGCACAAGGTGGGCAACATCACGCTGTACTACGAGCGCAACGGCTTCTCCGCGCGCATCGCGCAGCGCTACCGCTCTTCGTTCACCGGCGAGGCGGTGGCGCTGTTCGACCAGCTCGGCTACACCAAGATCCTGGCGAACCGGCAGACCGACCTGCAGCTGGAATACGACTTCACCCAGGGCTCGTTCAACGGCCTGTCGATCTTGCTGCAGGTGAACAACCTGTCGAACGCGCCGGATGCCACGGTGCAGTACGCCACGCTTGCCGACAACGAGCCTATCGTGATGCCGCTGGAATACGACACCTGGGGCCGCACCGTGCTGCTCGGCTTCAGCTACAAGCTGTAACGGAAACAGCGTCACGCTGCGGGCCACGGATGGCCCGCGCATCCACTGCATGAAGGGATTTTCCATGGTTCAAACCCGAAACGCGTTGCGGGCCGCCGGTCGCATCGGCATCGTGGCGATCGCCGCACGTTGCGCATGAAGCAAGGCGAGGGCATTTCCGGCCGTGCGGCCCTCGTGCTGGTTGCCTTGCTCACCGCGTGCGCGCTGGCCGCGCTGCGCCTGCCGCTGCGCCTGCCGCCCGCGCCCGCCTTGCTGGTGCCGGCATTGCCGGATGTCCCGCACGTGCAGCTGTGGCTGAGCACGCAGGATCGCCGCCTGCGGCTGGCGCAGCAGCCGGACATCCCCGCGTCCGTCGCCGCCTCGGATGCGGACGTGCCCAAGACCGACATCGTCGTCGACAGCAGCCGCAGCTTCCAGGGCATCGTGGGATTCGGCGCGGCGATGACGGATGCCTCGGCGTGGCTGCTGCGCCACCGGCTGAGCGGTACGCAGCGGCTTGCCTTCATGAGCGAGATGTTCGGCCCGCCGCCGGGGCTCGGCCTCGACATGCTGCGCGTGACCATCGGCGCCTCGGATTTCTCGTTGCAGCCCTACACGCTGGACGACATGCCCGATGGCCAGACCGACCCGGGGCTGGATCACTTCAACATCGTCGCCCTCCAGCAGGACATGCTGCCCGTCCTGCACGAGGCGCTGGTGATCGATCCGCAGCTGCGCATCATGGCCTCGCCGTGGAGCGCGCCGGCGTGGATGAAGAGCGAGGGCAGCCTGATCGGCGGCACGCTGCAGCAGCAGTACGAAGCCGTATACGCGCAATACCTGGTGCGCTACGTCGACGCCATGCGCGGGCAGGGCGTGCCGATCTGGGCGCTGACCGTGCAGAACGAGCCGGGTTTCGAGCCGCTGACCTATCCGGGCATGCTGCTGCCCGCCGATGCGCGCGCGCGCATCATCGGGCAATACCTCGGGCCGGCGCTGGCGAGCCGCCGGCCGCGCACGCTGATCCTCGACTGGGACCACAACTGGGACGCGCCCGAGCAGCCGCTGGCCGTGCTGGGCGACGACGCCGCGCGGCGCTACATCGACGGCGTCGCGTGGCATTGCTACGCGGGCGACGTGAAGATGCAAACCCGCGTCCATCGCGCGTACCCGGACAAGGACGCCTATCTCACTGAATGCTCGGGCGGCGACTGGGCCTCCGCGAAGAACGGCGAGCTGCTGCTCTTCGCGCGCGACATCCTGCTGATGAGCCTGCGCAACTGGGCGCGCGGCGCCATCTACTGGAACCTCGCGCTGGACGAGAACCACGGCCCGCACTCCGGCGGCTGCGACAACTGCAAGGGCATGGTGACGATCGACTCGAAGACCGGCGCGATCCACCGCAACGACGAGTACTACGCCTTCGCCCATTTCAGCCGCTTCGTGCTGCCCGGCGCCGTGCGCGTGTGGTCCACCGACACCGGCCCGGACATCCACAACGTGGCGTTCCGCAACGCGAGCGACGGCTCCATCGTGCTGGTGGCGACCAACGGCACGCGCCAGCCGCGCCAGGTGAGCGTCGCGCAGGGCAGGCTGTCGTTCCGCTACACCATGCCGCCCGAGAGCGTGGCAACCTTCACCTGGGGCACGGAAGTGCCCGCGCACTCGCTGGAGCAGCACTTGCGCCAGTTGTTCGACAAGGCGTGGCGCGCCATGGCGCCGGATGCGGCGGGCGCGCACTGATGCGCCGCCGGCCGACACGGCGCGACACGGCGCACCTCGCCGGCGCCCTGCCCGTTTCTGCGGGAGCGGCGCCGCAACCGAAAGCACTTGCACGATGGAGAATGCTGCGATGAGTCCAAGCAACGTTTCGCTGCGCGCGCTGGCCATGGCCGCGCTGGTCGCCGGCCTCGCCGCCTTGCCGGCCTGCGCGCAGGCGAAAGCCGCGACGCGTCCCAAGGTGGTGGTGATCAGCCTCGACGCCTTCGGCGCGCGCAGCCTGCAGGAACCCGACCTGCCGGCGCCGACCCTGCACGCGCTGATGCGGCAGGGCGTGCACGCCGTCTCGATGCAGCCGATCAATCCCACCATCACCTGGCCCAACCACACCAGCATGGTCACCGGCGTCGATGCCAGCCGGCACCACGTGCTGGTCAACGGCCTGATCGTGGATCAGCGCGGCGCCACGCCGCCGCGCATCGACATGAAGGCGCCGAAGTCGCAACTGGTCGCCGTGCCCACCGTGTACGACGCCGCGCATGCGGCGGGCCTGGTCACGGCCGAGGTGGACTGGGTTGCCGTGATGGACGCGCCGACGATCACCTGGCGCTTCCCCGAGAACCCGGATCCCGATGGCGCGATCGAGCAGGATCTGGTGCGGCAGGGCACGCTCACGCGCGACGAGCTGGTGCACTTCGGCCGGCCCTCGCAGGCCTGGCGCGACCTCATGTACACGCGCGCGGCCGTGGACATCATCCGCAAGCACCACCCCGACCTCATGCTGCTGCACCTGCTGGCGCTGGACAGCATCGAGCACGAAACCGGCTACGGCAACAATGCCGGGCGCAACACCATCGCCTTCCTCGACGACCGCGTGAAGGAAGTAGTCGATGCGGTGCGCGCCGCCGGCGAACTGGACAACACCACCTTCATCGTCGTCTCCGATCACGGCCAGCAGAGCGTGCGCCTCCTGCTCAACCCGAACGTGCCGCTGCGCGATGCCGGCCTGCAGTCGGACGGCGCGAGCCAGCCCGCGTTCGCCATACCCGAGGGCGGCTTCGCGCTGGTGTTCCAGAAGAACGCCACCGATGCCTCGCGACAGGCGTTGAAGCAGCTGTTCGAGGGCAAGGCCGGCATCCGCGCCGCGCTGACGCCGGACGAGGCGGCGAAGCAGGGCTGGCCGGTGCCGGCGACCTCGAACCAGGCGCCCGACCTGCTGCTCTATGCGGCCGACGACTACGAGTTCGACGACAAGAACGCCACGCAATACGACGCGCCCACGCTGGAAGTGGGCGCGCATGGCTACCCGAACACGGATCCGCTGATGCAGGCGATCTTCATCGCGGCGGGCGCGGGCATCCGGGGCAAGGGCGTGGAGATTCCCGCGTTCCCCAACGTGGACATCGCGCCGACCATCGCGCGGTTGCTGCACATAAAGTTCGATGGCGTGCAGGGTAGGCCGCTCACGGGGATTCTGACGCCGGGCCGCTGAGACTTTCTCTCCCCGGAGTCAGGTTCCTGCCCGTCATCCCGGCGAAGGCCGGAAGCGCTTCACAACAGCGAAGCTGGTCATCCAGTGGCGATCACGCCTGTTCTAACGATAAGAGCCCTGGATTCCGGCCTGCGCCCACTGTTGTCCTGAATAATCTGGGGATGGTGTCGAAGGATGAAGGCCCGCGCCGCTTGCACGAAGCATTGCGAGAAGGCGACTTCATTTCCGATAACGACCACCTATCCAGACTGTCATCCCGGCGAAGGCCGGGATCCAGTAGCGACCATGTTCGCTCAGGCCGCACGGCCACTGGATGACTCGCTTCGCTCGCCCCTTCGGGGCCGCCCTTCGGGCGTTCTGCGCGCTTCGCGCTTGTCCGGCCTGCGCCGGAATGACGAGAAAGACCGCGGCCACGAATGTTCAAAATTATTCCGGACAGTAGTGGGCCTGCGCCGGGATGACGAGCCAAAGCAAAGCGCCCCGGATGGACAGGATCAGATTTCCCTGTCCCCCACCAGCACCACGTCCGCCGGGCGCTGCGCGAACAGGCCCACGGTGACCACGCCGGCGAGCTGGTTGAGCTGCTGCTCCAGCGCCACCGGGTCGGCGATGCGCCAGCCGTGCACGTCGATGATCCAGTTGCCGTTGTCGGTGGTCACGCCGTCGCGCCACACCGGCTGGCCGCCCAGCTTCACGATCTCGCGGCTCACCAGGCTGCGCGCCATCGGGATCACCTCGATCGGCAGCGGGAACTTGCCCAGCACGTCCACGCGCTTGCTGGAATCGATGATGCAGACGAACTTCCGCGCTGCCGCCGCCACGATCTTCTCGCGGGTGAGCGCGGCGCCGCCGCCCTTGATCAGGCGCCGGTGCGGATCGCATTCGTCGGCGCCGTCGATGTAGATGTCGAGCGGGCCGGTGGCGTTGAGGTCGAGCACCTCGATGCCGTGCTTCTTCAGCTGCGCGGTGGACTGCTCGGAGCTGGACACCGCGCCCTTGATGCGATCCTTCATGCCGGCCAGCGCGTCGATGAAATACGCCACCGTGCTGCCGGTGCCCACGCCCACGATGGAGCCGTCCTCGACGTAGCGCAGCGCGGCTTCGCCGGCGAGTTTCTTTTCGTTGGGCTGGTTCATGGCGGCACCGCAGGCTGGAAAGGGCGCCATGATCCCCGATTTGCCCGCGCACCGCACGCGCCGATTTGGCAGCCGCTGCGGCAGTTGCTACGGTGATCGCCTGTCAGGGAACCGGGGATCGCGCATCGTGTGGCTGAGGACGACACGGCAACGCTGGCGTGCCAGCCTGCAGCGCGTGCAGCGGCTGCTGCACATGCCGTACTGGTTTCCGCACGTCCCGCTGGCGCTGCTGCTGGGGCTGGGCGCGCTGGCGCTGCTGCGGCTGGACTTGGGCGCGGACTGGCAGCGCTATCTCGCGCGTCTCGCCGACGGCCAGTTCGACCTCAAGCCCAGCGTGCTGCCGCCGCTCTTGATCGGGCTGGGCCTGCTGACCATGGCGATCGGCCTGCTGCTGCGCTCGCGGCTGGCCTGGACGATGGCGCTGCTGCTTGCCGCCACCGCGCTGGTGAACCTGCTGCTGGGCGCGCACCACGCGTACGTGCTGTTCGCCTACTTCGTGCTGCTGCTGGCGGCGCTGCTGGCGGCGTGGCGGCATTTCAGCCGTTCCAGCGTGGCGGCCAGCACGCTGTTCGCGCTGACCTCGGTGGCGATGCTGCTGATCTACGCCACCTTCGGCGCCTACTACCTGGGCGCCGATTTCCGGCCGGCGATCACCGACCTCACCACCGCGTTGTACTACGCGATGGTCACCATGAGCACGGTGGGCTACGGCGACATCGTGCCGGTGACGCCGGAGTCCAAGCTGTTCACGGTGTCGGTGATCGTGCTCGGCGTGGCGGTGTTCGCCACCTCGCTGACCGCGGTGATCGCGCCGATGGTGAGCCGCAGCCTGCAACGCATCGTCAACCGCAAGGGTTCGGGCATGAAACGGGAAAACCACTTCGTGGTGATCGGCAACTCCTCGCTGGCCATCAACACCTGGCGCGAGCTGGCGCGGCGCGGCCGCCCGGTCACCCGCCTGCTGCGCGAGGCGCCGTCTGACGGCGAACTGGCCGGCGTCGACGTGGTCGTCGGCGACCCCAGCAACCTCGACGTGCTGCGCCAGGCCGGCGCGCACAAGGCCGAGGCCGTGCTGGCGATGATGGCGGACGATTCGGAAAACGCCTTCGTGGTGCTGGCGGTGAAGGAACTGGCCGGCAGCGCGCGCACCGTCGCCGCGGTGAACGACGCCAGCCACCTCGGCCGCATCAAGCTGGTGCAGCCGGACGTGGTGATCGCGCCGCAGGTGCTGGGCGGCGAGCTGCTGGCAATGCTGCTGTCGGGGGAAGAGGTCACGGGGGACTTCGTGCTGCAGCGGGTGTTCCAGCAGGCGCCCGCGGTGCCGGGCAAGGGGTGATCTCCGCTTCGTGTGCTGTGGCATCGCCTGCCTGCGAAAGTGTTCTCTGTTCGCAAAGTTCAAGGCGGTTTCGTGCCGCTGCCGCGGCGCGAGCTACTTCTCTTTTGCTTGTCCAAAAGAGAAAGTAGCCAAGAGAAAACGACACCCCGCGGCTGCCCGGTCGAAAAGGCATCGCCTTCCGTGGCGATGCCCGCTGCGCGGCCTGATCGTCCCTGTCTCACCGCTGCATAGGCGCTCCGGAAGAGCGGCGCGCTCCCTGCGCGCAGAAACTACGGCCAGAGCAGGGCCAATGTAGGGCGAGCCGTCCACGCTTCAGTCCGTCATTCCGGCGTAGGCCGGAGGCGCTCTACAACAGCGAAGCTGGTCATCCAGCGACGGCAAGGCCTGAACGAGCGTGACCGCCACTGGATCCCGGCCTGCGCACACTGCTGTCCGGAATAATCTGGGGACGGTGTCGAAGGATGAAGGCCCGCGCCGCTTGCACGAAGCATTGCGAGAAGGCGGCTTCATTTCCGATAACGACCACCTATCCAGACTGTCATCCCGGCGAAGGCCGGGATCCAGTGGCGGTCACGCTCGTTCAGGCCGCACGGCCACTGGATGACTCGCTTCGCTCGCCCCTTCGGGGCCGCCCTGCGGGCGTTCTGCGCGCTTCGCGCTTGTCCGGCCTGCGCCGGAATGACGAGCGGGAAGATCCTCAGCGCCTGTTAACGACCTCCCCATGGTCCGCGCCGCCATCACTCCAACGCGAGGATGTGCTCCCAGTGCGCCGCCTCCATCGGCTGCACCGACAGCCGGCTGCCCTTGCGCAGCAGCACCATGCCGTCCAGCGCAGGATCGGCCTGCAGCTCCTTCAGCGTGATGGTGCGCTTGAGCTTCTTCACGAACTTCACGTCCACCAGCATCCAGCGCGGGTTGTCGCGCGAGCTGCCGGCGTCGAAGTACTTGCTCTTGGGGTCGAACTGGCTGGGATCGGGATAGGCGTCGGTGGCGACCTGGGCGATGCCCACGATGCCGGGCTCGGCGCAGTTGGAGTGGTAGAAGAACACCTTGTCGCCCACGCGCATGCCGTCGCGCATGTAGTTGCGCGCCTGGTAGTTGCGCACGCCGTCCCAGGCTTCCTGCTTCTTGCGCTTGAGGTCGTCGATGGAGAAGGCGTCCGGCTCGGACTTCATCAGCCAGTGGGAAGGGCGCGGCGTCCCCGATGCCTCGCCGTCATTCCGGCGCAAGCCGGAATCCAGTGCCTTGGCTTTTGCCGTGCGAGAGCCGCTGGTTCCCGGCTTGCGCCGGGATGACGAAGGCGATGCGGGTTTGCCTGAAGCATTCATGCGTGTGTTCCCTGGTCGAGGGCGTGGCAGTCGATCAGTTCGCGGTCGGTGGCCACGTAGTCCAGCGGCACGTCCCACGGTTCCGCATCGAGGTTCTCGACTTCCTGGAAGTCGTAGGCCACGCCGACCAGCAGCGGTTCGGTGGGGCGCGCCTGATCCTTGAGGAAGGCGAAGCTGCGGTCGTAGTAGCCGCCGCCGTGGCCGAGGCGGTGGCCACGGCGGTCGAAGGCCAGCAGCGGCACCAGCACCAGGTCGAGCTGGAACGGCGCGAACCATTCGCGCGGGGCCACCGGCTCGGGGATGCCGTAGCGGTTCGGCGCCACGTCGTCGCCGTTGTTCCAGGGCGCGAAGTGCAGCTCCTTGTTCCTGGCCAGCAGCGGCAGCAGGAAGCGCTGACCGCGCGCCGCCAGCGGCGGGATGGCGAGGTTCAGCGGCAGCTCGCCGCCGGTGGCCCAGTAGCCGGCCACGCGCACGTCGGTGAGGTATTCGGGCAACTGCTCCAGCGAGCGGCGCAGGCCCTGCGCGGCGGCGATGCGCGCCGGCGGCGGCAAAGCGCGGCGGCGTTCGGCCATCTGTTCGCGCAGGTTTCGGCGATGGGCGGCGTCCAAAGGGCTTGTCTCCATCGAAAAACGCCCCGTCAGTCGTGCGACGGACGGGGCGCGGAAAAGGTGGCGTCAACCGCGATGCCGCTGCCCACCAAACGACCTTGATCCACGATGGATCAGGTGGGAGGGCGACATGGCCTCAAGGCTTTCCGCACGCGGCGGACATGCACAACGACCGATGAAAAGCCGACCCGGGGCCGTATTTAGGAACAAGGCAAATGTAAGAGTGTGCCGGCGCACACCGCAGAAAACGCCGGAAGCGATTTTAGGCTTTCGGGAACAAATCCGCCACCGTGCTCGATGCCGGTGCGGCGGCGCCTTCCAGCGCGAATTCCAGCCGCTGCCGCAGCGCGGCGAGGCGGTGTGCGGTGTGCTGGCCGTCGCCACCCTGCTGCTTGCGCAGCGCCAGCAGTTCGTGGGTCATGCTCACCGCGGCGAGCACAGCGAGCCGCTCGAAGCTGGGCGCACGGGCGTTGGCGCGCAGCTCGCGCATCTTGCGGTCGAGCAGGGCGGCGGCTTCCACCAGTCCCTCGCGCTCTTCCGGCGCGCAGGCGATCAGGAATTCGCGGTCGATCAGCCGCAGCGCGACCGGGTCGTTGTTGCCGGGTGTAGTCATTGCTTCAGCCATTGCCTTCTAGCGACTTCAGCCGCTGGATCATCGCCTCGACCCGGCTGCGCGCCTGTTCGTTGCGCGCGAGCAGGTTGGCGCGTTCGCCCGACAGCTGCTCCTGGCTGTGCCGCAGGCTGCGGTTTTCCTCGCTGAGCCGGCGCACGGTGTCGAGCAGGCGATCGACCTGGCGGCCAAGCGCTTCCAGTTCAACCTGGACGGGATCGGGCGGGGCGGCATCGGCGGGGTTCATGCATGGAACTATATCAGTACGTCGTGGCCGAAACGGGGCAGCGCCGCGCCTGGCGTAGAATGAACGGCCATCCCCGAGGAACCCCGCCATGCCGGTCAACGAACCGCTCAGCCACGACCAGTTGGACGCGCTGATCGTGCGCCTGCGCCTGGGCGTGGACGCCAGCGAGCTGCACGGCTCGCTGTGCGGCTACCTCGCCGGCGGCGCCAGCCTGAATGGCGGCAAACTTCTGGCCGCGCTGGAGCTGGAGGGCGCCGAAGGCATCACGCCTGCCGCTGCCGACCAGGCCGTGCTGGACGCCCTGTTGAAGCAATGCCGCGATGCGCTGGCCGATCCCGAGCTCGGTTTCGAGCCGCTGCTGCCGGACGGCGACCGCCCGCTGGACGAGCGCGCCGAAGCGGTGGTGGACTGGTGCCGCGGCTTCCTCGGCGGCTTCGGCCTCGCCGGCACCGACGCGCACGCCAAATTGTCGGACGATGCGCAGGAAGTGCTGCGTGACTTCGGCACCGTCGCCGCCTCGTCCTTCGATTTCGGCGACGCCGCCGAGGACGAGGACGCGCTGATCGAGGTGCAGGAATTCCTGCGCGTGGGCGCGCTGCTGCTGTACACCGAGTCCGCCGGCCGCGGCCAGTCCGGCAGCGATCGCCTGCATTGAGCGCACCCGCCGACCGCATCCACGCGCCGGCCATCGCGGGCGAGGAATACGCCCGCCGCCGCCGCCAGCTGATGGCGATGGCCGGCGAGGACGCGGTGCTGCTGGTCGCCGCCGCGCCCGAACGCCTGCGCAACGCCGACGCCGCGTGGCCGTACCGGCAGGATTCGGACTTCCACTACCTCGCCGGCTTTCCCGAGCCCGACGCGGTGCTGGCGCTGCTGCCCGGCCGCCTGCACGGCGAGGCGGTGCTGTTCTGCCGCGAGCGCGACGCCGAACAGGCGCGCTGGCACGGCCCGTCCATCGGTACCGAGCGCGCGGTGGCCGATTACGGCATGGACGACGCCTTCCCGATCGACGACATCGACGACATCCTGCCCGGCATGATCGAGGGCCGGGCGCGCGTGTACTGCCACTTCGGCCGCGAGCCCGCGTTCGACGCGCAGCTGCTGGGCTGGATGCGCCGCCTGCGCCAGCTGCGCGGCGGTGGCGTGGTGCCCAAGGAATTCGTGGCGCTGGGCCACCTGCTGCACGACCTGCGCCTGTACAAGTCGCGCGCCGAACTCCGGCTGATGCGCGCCGCCGCCGGCATCGCCGGCGAGGCGCATCTCGCCGCGTGGCGCGGCGCGCTGCCGGGCCGCCACGAATACGAAGTGGAAGCCGAGCTGCTGCACGCCATGCGCAGCCGCGGTGCGGTGCCCGCGTTCACCCCCATCGTCGCCGCCGGCAGCAACGCCTGCGTGATGCACTACCAGTACAACCGCGCGCGGCTGGCCGACGGCGACCTGCTGCTGATCGACGCCGGCGCCGAGCTGGACTGCTACGCCAGCGACATCAGTCGCACCATCCCGGTCAACGGCCGCTACGGCCGTGAGCAGCGCGCGCTGTACGAGGTGGTGCTGGCCGCGCAACTCGCCGCCATCGACGAGGTGCGGCCGGGCCAGCCGTTCGACGCCGCGCACCACGCCGCGGTGCGCGTGCTCGCCGAAGGCCTGTGCGCGCTGGGCCTGCTCGCGGGAGACGCCGACACCGCCATCGCCGAAGGCGCCCACCAGCGCTTCTTCCCCGGCAAGACCGGCCACTGGCTGGGCCTGGACGTGCACGACGCCGGCGACTACCGCATAGCCGGCGCCTCGCGCGTGCTGGAGCCGGGCATGGTGGTGACGGTGGAGCCTGGCCTCTACGTGCCGCCCGACGACGCCAGCGTGGACGAGCGCTGGCGCGGCATCGGCATCCGCATCGAGGACGACGTGGCGGTGACCCGCGACGGCTGCGAGGTGCTCAGCGCGGCGGTGCCCAAGGAGCCGGTGGAGATCGAGGCGCTGCTGGCGGGGCGTTGAAGCGATGGCGCTGTCCAGCGCGCCGGGCGCGCGGACGGCTGGGGCGTTCAGTCGAGCGCTGCGAACGCATCGCGCGTGAGGTTTTCCGGTTCGCCATCGGTGCACACCACGTCGTCCTCGATGCGGATGCCGCCGTAGGGGCGGAAGGCGTCCACCCTGGCCCAGTCGATGTCGGCGGCGACGGGCTTGTCGCGCAATTCGGCCAGCAGCATGTCGATGAAGTACAGACCGGGTTCGATGGTCACCACCATGCCCGGTTCCAGCGCGCGGGTCATGCGCAGGTAGGGATAACCGGCGGGGCGCGGGATGCTGCCGCCGTGTTCGCCCTGCTGGAATCCGGCCACGTCGTGCACCTGCAGGCCGATGGAGTGGCCGAGGCCGTGCGGGAAGAACGCGCCGGTGACGCCGGACTCCACCGCGCCCTCCGCGCTCATGCGGATGAGGCCGTGCTCGCGCAGCACATTGGCGATGACGTGATGCGCGTGGATGTGCAGCTCGGGGTAGCCCTGGCCCGCGCGCACCTTGGCCACGAAACCCTGCTGCGCGGCGTCCATGCTGGCTATCAGCGCCTGGAATCCGGCGTGGCCGTTGGCCGAATAGGTGCGCGTGATGTCGCTGGCGTAGCCCGCGCAACTGGCGCCGGCGTCGATCAGGAAGGCGCGGTGTTCGACGGGCGGCATGCGGTCGAAGTGCATGTAGTGCAGCACTGCGCCGTGTTCGTTGAGGCCGACGATGCTGGCGTAGGGCAGCTCGGCGTCGGTCTGCCGCGCGGCGGCGAGGTAGGCGAGGTGGATGCCGAATTCGCTTTCGCCCGCGCGGAACGCGGCTTCCGCCGCGCGGTGCGCGCGGGCGCCGATGCGGCTGGCTTCGCGCATCAGTTCCAGTTCGTAAGGCGTCTTGTAGCTGCGGTACCAGTGCAGGCAATCCAGCACGGCTTGCGGGTTGTTCGCCGGCAGGCCTTCGATGGCGGGGCAGGCCGGCGCAATCACCGCGCCGCGGCCTTTCGGCAGTTGCGCCACGGCTTCCTCCGCGCTGCGCACGGTGACGATGTCGAAGTGCTCCACCCAGTAGCCGTGCGGTGCTTGCGGTACCACGTGCCAGTAGTCGCGCGGCTGCACGAACACCAGCTTCGGCTTGCTGCCCGGCGCGTAGGCGATCCAGCTGCCGGGCGCGTCGGCCAGCGGCAGCCAGTGCCTGAAGTGCGGATTGGCGACGAACGGGTAGTCCTGGTCGTCGAGGAACTTGCCCGGCGGCGTGCCCGCGGCGACCAGCAGGTGGTCGAAGCCGCCCAGCGCCAATGCACGGTCGGCGCGCGTGCGCAGGGCGGCGAGGTGCGCGGGATAGAGCGAGGCGAGCGGCGCGTTCATGCGGGTTCCGGGACGTTGGGCGGTCTGCGAGTTTAATCCGTCCATCCGGTGCTCCCGCAACGCGGGCAAAGCCCCTACGCTAGGGCTTCATTTCGTCCACGCAGCGGGCAGCCCATCCATGGCCGACGTCGCCACCGTCTTCAACGAGAGCATCACCCCCTACGCTCCCGGCCCGCGCACCGACGCCGAGCCGCCGGTGAAGCGCATCGTGGTGGTGGGCGGCGGCACGGCCGGCTGGATGACGGCGCTGCTGCTCGCCAATTCCGACTACGGCCCACGGCTGGAGGTGACGGTACTGGAGTCGCCGCAGGTGGGCATCATCGGCGTGGGCGAGGGCTCCACGCCGTGGCTGCGCGGCTTCTTCGACGGGCTGGGCATCGAGGAATCGGAATGGATGCCCGCCTGCAACGCCACCTACAAGAACGGCATCCGCTTCGACGGCTGGAGCACCCGGCCGGGCTACGGGAGCTACTTCCACCCGTTCGCGTCGATGCTCGACAACATGACGATGACCCAGTTCGTCGACAACGTGCACCGGCGGCTGGACGGCGAGGACGTGGAAGCCCATCCCGACCGCTTCTTCATCGCCGAGCGGCTGGCGAGCAAGGGACTGGGGCCGCGGCCGCGGCACGATTTCCCGTTCGACGTGTGGTACGCCTACCACTTCGACTCGAACCTGCTGGGCGCCTTCCTCGGCAGGAAGGCGGCGGAGCGCGGCGTGCGCCACGTCGTCCGCCACATGCACGGCACGATCCTGGATGAGCGGGGCGACATCGCCGCCTTGCAGCTGGACGGCGGCGAGACGCTGGAGGCGGATTTCTTCGTGGACTGCACCGGTTTCGCCTCGCTGCTGATCGGCAAGGCATTGCAGACGCCCTACGTGTCTTTCGCCGAGAACCTGTTCAACGATGCCGCGGTGGCGATGCCTTCGCCCGTGGAGGACGGCGAGGGGCGCCCGCTGATGGGGCAGACGGTGTCCACCGCGCTGCGCCATGGCTGGGCGTGGAAGATCCCGCTCTCGCACCGCTGCGGCAACGGCTACGTGTACAGCACCGCGCATTGTTCGCCGGACGAGGCGGAGACCGAGCTGCGCGCCCACCTCGGCCTGCTCGACGATGCCACGCCCGCCCGCCACCTGCGCATGCGCGCGGGGCGTTTCGTCAAGCAGTGGAACCGCAACTGCGTGGCGGTGGGCCTGTCGCAGGGCTTCATCGAGCCGCTGGAGGCCACCACGCTGCTGTTCGTGCAGCGCACCGCGGCCATGCTGGTGAAGGCGCTGGAGAAAGGCGACCTCGGCGAGGGCGCGCAGAACGCCTTCAACGAGGCGATCAACGACCGCTTCGAGGGCACGCGCGACTACATCGTCACCCACTACAAGACCAACACGCGCACCGACACCGATTACTGGCGCGCCAACGCCGCCAACGTCAACCTGTCCAGGCCGCTGCAGCAGCTGCTGCACACCTGGCTGGCCAGGCGGCCCATCGCGGGGGCCCTGCAGCAGGGTATCTACGGTCGCGGCTACCCGGTCATGTCGTGGTACTGCCTGCTCGCCGGCATGGGGCTGTTCCCCGATGCGCGGGAAATGCGTCCCGCGCCCGCCGGCAGGCCGCGCCACGACCTGTCCGCCATCGACAATCTGCTCGAACGCAGCGCCGCGAACTTCCCCGGGCACCGCGCCCTGCTCGCGAACATCCCGCCGCGGCCCACGGAGTCTTCGCTGCAGTTGTACCTGTGGTGACGGCGCTCAGCCGTGCCGCAGCCAGCGTTCCAGCAGTTCGCCGTGGCTGCTGCCGACTGCGATGATGCGGTAGCCGGCCCAATACTGGCCGGGGCTGGCGGCGGGGTCGTGCCATTGCTCCTGCAGGCCGAGTTCCACATGGCCGCTGCCGTTGGGCAGGTTGATGCGCACCTGGTAGATGCCTTCGCTGCGCGGCTCGCGGTTGCCGATCAGCAGCAGGCCGGTGGCGGAGACGTTGCACAGGTTGCCCAGCGGCTGCTCGGCGATGGTGTCGATGGCCACGATGCCGGCGTCCACCGGCTTGCGCGGCGCGCGGCGCTGGTCGCGCGTGCTCATGGGCGGGCTCCCGAGGGTTTGGCGGTGCGCAGCAGGCTGCCGGTGAGCGAATGCCACGCGCGGTCGAGCAGGCCGTCGCGCTGCGGCGGCATTTCGCGCACCTGGCCGCTGGCCACGGCGCGGGCCAGCTCGCGCAGGTTCATTTCCTCGCCGCGCAGGCCGCGGCGGGTGACGAACAGGCTCTTGCCGGTGACCGGCGAGAACCAGGCCAGCTTGCGCCGGCTGACTTCGCCGGTGGCCGGGTCGGTGAATTCGAACCAGCTGCCGAAGGGCAACTGGCGCAGGCGGTTGTGGATGCGCGCTTCCTGCGGGCCCAGCGGCGGTTCGTCGCTGTCGTCGGGCGCGGATCTGGCCTTGCCTTGCGGCTGCTGCGATTCGCCCAGCCGCTGGCGTTGCTTGAGGCGCAGCGCCAGGTCGGTGGCGCTGGGCAGTTCGTGGGCAGGGGGCGTCGCGGCGATGGCGGCGGCAGGCGCGGGCGCGGCGGATCCGGATGCGATCGCCGCGGCGGCTCCGTCGTCGGGCGCGGCAACGGCCATTGCGGCGGGTTCCGGTTCGGCTGCCGGGAGCGCCGTTGCCGTGACCACCGTCGCAGGTGGGACGGTGGCCAGAGATGCGGCGGGCCGGGTTGGCGTAATGGTGGTGACCGTGGCGGCGGGCTCGTCGCCGATCAGGCGCAGCGCCACCTGGCTGGCCTCCTCGGCGTGCATGCCGATCTGCTGCAGGCCGGCCTGTACTTCGCGGCGCAGCAGGTCGGGGTCGTCCACCGGCAGGCGGCCCAGCAGTTCGTCGGTGACGCGCAGGCGTTGGGCGACCGCGGGGCTGCCTTCGCCGTGTTGCAGCAGGGTGAGCGCCAGCACGTCGGACCAGGCGCGGTCGAGCAGGGCGCGCAGCAGGCCGCGCGGCGGGTGCTTGGCGTAGCGTTCGGCCAGCAGTTCGCTGGCGCGGTGGCGGGCCAGATCCAGCCGCTCGCGGCCCTGCATGGCCTCGACGTGGCGACGCTCGGCGGCCTGGGCGCGGCGGCTCAGCTGGGCGAGGTGGTGTTCGATGTCGGCCAGCAGGGTGGTGTAGAGGCCGGCGCTGGGCGGCTCCTTCCGCGCCCGGTCGACCAGCTGGTTGAGCCGTGCGGTGAGCTGCTGGTCGGCCTCGCCGTCGGGGCCGTCCAGCCAGTCGTTGGCGGCCTCGGCCACTGCGCCGAGCAGGCGGCGCGCGGGATGTTCGCGCTGGTCGAAGAAGTCGCGGTCGGTGACGGCGAGGCGCAGCATCGGCAGCTGCAGATCCTCGAGCACGGCGCGCGCGTGCGGGCCTTCGTGCAGTTGCTTGCCGATCTGCTCGAACAGCATCGCCACCAGTTCCACGGTGTCGTCCTGCTCCGGGCTGAGCTTGGTGGGCGCGGCGCCGGCGGGCTTGCCCGCGTTGAGCTGCAGCAGCAGTTCCTCGCGCAGGCGCTGGGCGCTGCGCAATTCGCGGCTGGCGTTGTCGGTGACCTGGGCCAGGTGCTGCTGCAGGGCGCCCAGGGCGGTCTGCAGTTCTTCCGGCGAGGCGACCTGTCCCGCGGCGGCGCCGCTGCCGGCGCCGGTGCGATGCTGGGCGAGCAGGTCGCGCAGGGTTTCCAGCACGGTGATCGGCGCTTGCGCCGCTCCGCCGGCTGCGCTGGCGTCGGAAGCCGCAGCGGGGCCGGCCTGCGCATCGCCCGCAGGGGCGCTGCGCGCGGCGCCGGGCGCCGGGCGGGGCGGCGCGAACGGACGCAGCTGCGGCAGCAGGCCGTCGTCCTGCAGTTGAGTGTTGACGACGGTGTAGAGCGGGCCGGCCGCCAGCACCACGGTCTGCTCGAAGCATTGCACCAGCTGCAGGCGATGCCCCGACGGCAGGTCGAGGATGTCGATGGCGTTGCGCATGGCCTCGGCCAGGCCGGCCGGCCCGATGGGCAGCGCGGCGCCTTCCAGCGGCGCGGCGCCGACCAGCACGGCGAAGCGGTAGGAAAGCTCGGTGATCAGCAGGCCGTGGTGCGCGTCGCCGCGCGCGGCGAGCTTTTCCAGCGTGGCGGTCAGCTCGTGCTCGCTGCGCGTGAGCAGGCTCAGCGGCCGGTTCGCGAACGTGTCGCGGGCGTCCTTGTCGTCTTCGCCCAGGCGCGTGAAGCTGCTGCGCAGGTGATCGGCAAAGGCCTGCATGAAGGCCGGGCGCTGCATCTGCAGCTGCGCGCGGCTGTCGACGCAATGCTGCTGCACCTGGTGGCTGCGCGCGTGCTCGATCTGTTCGTACAGATCCTTGTCGAAGCGATCCAGGCAGTCGCGCAACGCGGGTTCCAGCCACTGCGCGCACAGCGGGCCGATGACGTTGAGCAGGCGTTGCGTGCGCGCCGGCCAGCGGGGGCGCGCGGGCGCGTCCATCGCCGTGCTCGATTGGCGTTTGCGCTGCTCTGCGTCCACGGCCTGCTCCCGTTGTTGCCTTGTGGCCGCAGTGTAGGCGGGTTGTTGCGGGGCCGCCATGGTCGGCGCTCAGTCGAGGAAGCTGGCGATGGCGTCGTTGAGGAAGCGCTGTCCCAGCGGGGTGGTGCGCAGTTGCCGGGCGTCGTCGGCCAGCCAGCCGCGGCGCCGGGCTTCGGCCAGTCTGGCGGCGATGCGTTCGGGCGCCAGGCCGGTGCGTTCGGCGAAGTCCGTCGCCGGCACGCCATCGATCAGGCGCAGCGCGTTGAGCATGTATTCGAACGGCAGTTCGTCGTCGGCCACGATGCCGTCCCCGCCGAGGCGGGCCGCGCCCGCCGCGGCTTCCATGTAGGCGCGCGGATGGCGGGTTTTCCAGCGGCGGTGCACCTTGCCCGTGGCCGCGTCGCTGAGCTTGCCGTGGGCGCCGGCGCCGATGCCGAGGTAATCGCCGAAGCGCCAGTAGTTGAGGTTGTGCGCGCAGCGCCGGCCCGGCTGCGCGTAGGCGGAGATCTCGTACTGCGCGTAGCCGGCCTCGGCGAGCCGCGCCTCGCAGGCTTCCTGCATCGCCCAGGCGTGGTCGTCGTCGGGCAGCGGCGGCGGGTTGGCGGCGAACGCGGTGTTCGGCTCCAGCGTGAGCTGGTAGTGCGAGATGTGCGTGGGCGAGAGCGCGATCGCGCGCTCCACGTCGGCCAGCGCGCCGTCCAGTGACTGATCGGGCAGCGCGTACATCAGGTCGAGGTTGAGGTTAGCGTAGCCGGCGTCCTGCGCCGACTTCACCGCGGCCTCGGCCTCGGCGGCGGAATGGATGCGGCCCAGGCGCCGCAGCTTGTCGTCGTCGAAGCTCTGGATGCCGAAGGAGAGCCGGTTCACGCCGGCACCGAGATAGCCGTCGAAACGGCCATGCTCGACCGTGCCCGGATTCGTCTCCAGAGTGATCTCGCAGCCGGCCGCGAATGGCAGCCGCGCGCGCGCGCCGTCGAGGAGGCGCGCGACCAGTTCCGGCGCGAACAGGCTGGGCGTGCCGCCGCCGAAGAACACGCTGACGATTTCGCGGCCATGGACGGCGGCGCCGAAGTCGCGCAGGTCGGCGTCGAGATCGGCCAGCAGCAGCTCCACGTATTCGGCGTAAGGCGGCGGCGCGCCGCGCAGGCCATGCGAGTTGAAGTCGCAATACGGGCACTTCTTCACGCACCAGGGCATGTGCACGTACAGCGACAGCGGCGGAGCGATCAGCGGCATGGCTCAGGCGTGCGGGCCGGCCAGCATGTGGCGCAGCCCGGCCAGCGCGCGGCCGCGATGGCTGATGCGGTTCTTCAGGCCCGGCGGGAGTTCGGCGGCGCTGGCGGATTCGTCGTTGGGCAGGAACAGCGGGTCGTAGCCGAAGCCCTGTGCGCCGCGTGGGGCGTGCAGCACGCGGCCGTGCCAGCGGCCCTCGGCGATCAGCGGCGCCGGGTCGTCCGCATGGCGCAGCAGCACCAGCACGCAGATGAAGAAGGCGTCGCGCTGTTCGTCCGGCACGCCGTCGAGTTCGCGCAGCAGTTTGGCGTTGTTCGCGGCGTTGTCGCCGTGCGTGCCGGCGTAACGCGCCGAGTACAGGCCGGGCGCGCCGCCGAGATGGTTCACGCACAGGCCGGAGTCGTCGGCCAGCGCGGGCAGGCCGGTGATGCGCGCGGCATGGCGTGCCTTGAGCAGCGCGTTTTCGACGAAGGTGAGGCCGGTCTCCTCGGCGTCGTCCACGCCGAGGCTGGCCTGCGGCACCACCTCGAATCCGCTGTCGGCGAGCAGGGCGCCGAATTCCTTGAGCTTGCCGGGGTTGCCGCTGGCGAGTACGAGTTTCATGGCTTCGGTTGCAACAGATCCCAGCGATTGCCGTAGAGATCCTCGAAGACCGCGACGGTGCCGTAGTTTTCGTGGCGCGGTGCTTCGGCGAAACGCACGCCGCGTGATTTCATCGCGGCGTAGTCGCGCTCGAAGTCGTCGGTATGGAGGAAGAAACCCACGCGGCCGCCGGTCTGGTTGCCGATGTGCGTGCCCTGGATTTCATCCGCCGCCTTTGCCAGCAGGATGCCGGTCGCGGCGCCCGGCGGCGCCACCAGCACCCAGCGCTTGCCGTTTTCGCGCGGCGAATCCTCGCGCAGCTCGAAGCCGAGCGCCTGGGTGTAGTACGCGATCGCCTCGTCGTAATCCGCCACGACGAGCGCGAAGCTGGCGATGTGTCGGGCCACGGGCGCCGGCGCTCAGAGCCCCAGCGCGGCGCGCTGGGCGGCGACCAGTTCGGCGATGCCTTTCTCCGCCAGCGCCAGCAGCGCGTCCATCTCGTCGCGGCGGAAGGCATGGCCTTCGGCGGTGCCCTGCACTTCGATGAAGCCGCCGCCGTCGTTCATCACCACGTTCATGTCGGTGTCGCAGTCCGAGTCCTCGGCGTAGTCGAGGTCGAGCACGGGCACGCCCTTGTAGATGCCCACCGACACCGCGGCCACGGCGCCGACGATGGGGTTGCGCTTGAGGTTCTCGCGCTTGGCCAGGTCGTTCACCGCGTCGACCAGGGCCACGTAGGCGCCGGTGATCGCGGCGGTGCGCGTGCCGCCGTCGGCCTGTATCACGTCGCAGTCCAGCGTGATCACGCGTTCGCCCAGCGCCTGGCGGTTGACGCAGGCGCGCAGGCTGCGGCCGATCAGGCGCTGGATTTCCAGCGTGCGCCCGCCCTGCTTGCCGCGCGCGGCCTCGCGGTCGCTGCGGGTGTGGGTGGCGCGCGGCAGCATGCCGTATTCGGCGGTGACCCAGCCTTCGCCCTTGCCGCGCAGGAAGCCGGGCACCTTGTTCTCCACGCTGGCGGTGCACAGCACGCGGGTGTCGCCGAAGCTCACCAGTACCGAGCCCTCGGCGTGGCGGGTGTAATGGCGCTCGATGGAGACGGCGCGCAACTGGTCGCTGGCGCGGCCACTGGGACGGACATGCTGGTTCATGGGGTTAGAGCCTGTTCAATGTCTCCACATAGCCCGCGCCGGGAGCTGTTTGCGCGCAGGCCAAGGAAGAACGAAGGAGTGGACGTCCGTCCACGACCGAGTGATGACGCAGGGATGCGGGCAAACAGGCCCGGCCCTTCGGGTCGCCTTGCCGTGGCCGCCATGCGGCAGCGCGCGGCTTGGCCTGCCGGCCAGGCAGGCGCTGCGCCACGCACTACCACCTGGCGGCCACGGCAAGGCAACGCGGGCTATGTGGAGACATTGAACAGGCTCTTAGGCAAGGCTGGGCGGGAAAGTTTACCATTGCGGCCTTTCCCGCTGTCCGCAGGCCGCTGATGATCCGCAGCATGACCGCCTACGCTTCCGCCGAATCCGGCGGCTCCTCCGGCGCGTTGAGCTGCGAGCTGCGCACGGTCAACCACCGCTACCTGGAACTCTCGCCGCGGCTGCCCGACGAGTTGCGCAGCCTGGAATCCGCCTTGCGCGAGCGCATCGCGGCGAAGCTCTCGCGCGGCAAGGTGGACGTGACGGTGCGCTTCCTCGGCGATTCGCGCAGCGAATCGCTGAAGATCAACGACGGGCTCCTGCTGCAGTTGTCCGAGCTGAATCTGGGCATGGTCGAGCGCTTCCCCGGCTTGCAGGTGCAGTTCACCGAACTGCTGCGCTATCCCGGCGTGCTGCAGCGCGAGGCCGTCGATCCCGAAGCGCAGCAGGCGGCGCTGTTCGACGTGCTGGATCGCGCGCTCGATGCGCTGACCGCCACCCGCGAGCGCGAAGGCGCCAAGCTGGGGCAGATCCTGCGCGAGCGGCTGGACGCGGTCGAAAGCATCGTGGCCCAGGTGCGCGAGTGGATGCCGGAAATCCGCGCCGCGCTGCGCGCCCGGCTGGAGGCGCGGCTGGCCGATCTCAAGCAGCCCGTCGATCCCGGCCGGCTGGAGCAGGAACTGGTGTTGCAGATCACCCGCAGCGACGTGGACGAGGAACTCGACCGCCTCGCCACCCACATCGCCGAGACGCGCCGCGTGCTGAATCTCAAGGAGCCGGTGGGCCGCCGCCTCGACTTCCTGATGCAGGAGTTCAACCGCGAGGCGAACACGCTGGGCTCCAAGTCGGTGGACGCGCGCAGCACCAACGCCGCGGTGGAGCTGAAGGTGCTGATCGAGCAGATGCGCGAACAGGTGCAAAACATCGAGTGATGTTTCATACCGTCCGATAACGTCCGACAAGCCGCGCCAGAACACCGAAAGCCCGCATAAAGCGGGCTTTTTCATGTCCAACGTTGTCCGATGGCATCCAACGCAATCCGGTTGTACTCTTGTACCCACAGTTGTACCCACCCTCCCTTGAAGGGGAATTTTGTGGGTACAAGCCGGAAGGAGCTTCGTGATGAGCAAGCTGTCCGATGTGACGATTCGCCACTGGATCAAGGCGGGCGAGCGGTTCGAGGCGCGCGGGGATGGCGATGGCCTTTACCTGCGCTTCCGTGAGCGCGATGCCTCGCCTCGCTGGCTGTTCCGTTACCAGTTGGCCGGGAAGGCCAGGAAGATCGATCTCGGCACCTACACGAGCCTTTCCCTTGCCGACGCGCGCAAGACAGCCAAGGCGATGCGGGCACGGGTAGCTCTGGGGCACGACGTGGCCGCCGAAAAGCAAGGGCGCAAGCAGGAAGCTGTGGCCCGGATTTATGCCGAACGTAATGCTGTGACAGTGGCGAAGCTGGCGGATCTGTACCTGGCAGATCGGATCATCGGCCATTGGAAGCATCCGAACATCGTGCGCAGTCGGATCGAGCGGGACATCAAGCCGGCTATCGGCACGCTCGCCCTAGCCGACGTCCGGCCGTCGCACATCGACGCATTGCTGAAAAGCATCGTGAAGCGCGGGGCGCCGACGATGGCGACGGACGTGCTGCGCTGGCTCAAGCGGATGTTCGACTACGCCATCAAGCGCGAGATGGTCGCTACCAATCCCGCCGCTGCATTCGACCCATCCGACGCGGGCGGCAAGGAGGAATCGCGCAAGCGGTGGCTGACCCGTGACGAGCTGGTGCGCCTGCTGGCGGCAATGAAAACCGCGAAGGGCTGGACATACGAAAACACGCTCACGGTAAAGCTGTTGCTGATGCTGGCCGTGCGCAAGGGCGAGTTGATCGAGGCGCCCATCAAGGAGTTCGACCTCGAGGCCGGCGTGTGGTCATTGCCTGCGGATCGCACGAAGACCGGCCAGGCCATCGACATACCGTTACCGCGACAAGCCGTGGAAGCGCTGCGGGAGCTGGTGCGGCTGGCCGGGTACAGCGATTGGCTGCTGCCGGCGCGCAAGATGCAGACGAGGATGGTGCCGCACATCGACCTGAACACCGTGGGCGCGGCGATCGCCAAGAACATCCGCCCGTTGCTGGGCGACAACTTCGCGCCGTTCGTGGTGCATGACTTCCGGCGTACGGCACGCACGCACCTGGAGGCGCTGGGTGTCCAACCGCACATCGCCGAACGCTGCCTCAACCACAAGCTGAAAGGCGTCGTGGGCGTCTACAACCGCCACGACTACTTCGAGGAGCGCGCGGCAGCGCTGCAGGCCTGGGCCGATCTGCTGGCACAACTGGAAGCGGGTAACGCTGGCAAGGTGGTGCCGATCAAGCGCAAGGCGGGTTGAAGGCATTCAGGTTTGGATATCCTTTGTTGGATATCATTGGATGCATTCGGACGATATGGGAAAGACCATGCAGACGGTGAAGGTGTTCAAGCTAGGCAACGCCCAGGCGGTGCGCATCCCGGCCCGCTACCGATTTGATACGGGCGAGGTCGAGGTGTTCCAGCGCGGCAATGAGCTGGTGTTGCGACCCAAGGCGGAAACCGCCGCCAACCTGTTCGAGCGCATCCGGGCCAAGCATGGGGCACTGGATATGCAGGTGCCGCCGCGCGGCAACGCTGAGCCTGTCGAGCCGCTGGAGCTGTAGGCATGGCATCCAGTTACTTGCTGGACACCAACATCGTGAGTGCCGCCATGCGTGGCGAGCCGCGCGCGCTACTGAACCGGCTGACTGGCATGGCTGTCGAGCGCCTGCACCTCTCTGCGCTGGTGCTGGCCGAACTGGCGACCGGTGCAGAGCTGGGTAGTCGCCGGGCTGCCACGCTCGCCGCAGTGCGCGACCTGACCACCGGCATGCCCGTTCTGCCGTTCGATGATGATGACGCAATGACCTACGCGCGCATCCGCGCCGCACTGGAGCACAAGGGCAAGATGATCGGGCAGTTGGATTGCCTGATCGCCGCGCAAGCTGTTGCGCGCGGCCTGGTGCTGGTGACGGACAACCTGCGCGAGTTCCAGCGCGTCCCCGGCCTACACTGCGAGAACTGGATGAGGTGAGGCTGGCTGCTGCTGGTGTCGGGCCAGGAGCTCGTCTAGGTGGCGACGTGCTGCCGTTCAAGCGCAAGGCAGGATGACCGCAATCTGACGAACGCCGGAAGCTGCCGCAGGGGAGGCGGACATGATCGACGGGAAGCGTGCTGGCGGCGGCGTGGTGCCGATCAGGCGCAGGGTTGGATGACTCTCCTCGTGGTCTGCTTCGAGCCCTGATGCGATAACATTGAACGTTGAGAGGCGTCCAAGGGTCTTGGTTTGTGAGACAGTACACCCAGATCATTGCGAACTATGAGCCTGCCCGCAGTTTTCGGCTAGTTCGAAGTGCAGATCGGAGGAACGTCCATGGCCTATTCAGCTAAATCGATTGCCAATGGCCTCCTGCGGGTCTCGCAGGAGCGCGGCCATGCAATTTCCAACATGAAGCTGCAAAAGCTGCTGTATTTCGCCCATGGGTTCTGGTTGGCGAACACCGGGGTGCCCTTGATTGGTGAGCTCCCGCAGGCTTGGCAGTATGGCCCCGTCTATCCATCGGTGTATCACGAGTTCAAGCACTGCGGCTCTGGCCCCATCGAGAGGCCGGCGACTGAAATAGACTTTTCGACCTTGGCAGTAAGTCCCGTGCCCCTGCCAGATGAAAATGTCATGGCATTCCTTGGGGCTGTCTATAACTCCTACGGCACACAGACGGCTATTCAGTTGTCTGCGATTTCACACTTGCCAGGTAGTCCATGGGCCAAGACATGGAACGCAAGTGGGGGTGCGTCGGGAGCAGTTATTGGTGATGGCGATACCAAAGATTATTTCAGTGCTTGGTTGAACCAATCCAGGCCTCAGCAGGTGGCGGGGTAGTCAATGACTAGCTCGCCAGGGAGCGGCAACGACTCCAATGCTGATCCCGGCAAGCCGGATGAGCAGCATTGGGAAGATCTGCTCAAACAAACCTTGCGAGCTCAAACCGCAGAGGCCAATCAGACGTCTCCCGAAGGGGTGTCTGAGGAAAAAGAGTCTTCTACTTACTTGGAAGCCTTCCGAGTTGCAGAAGACCAGCGGCATCGACACCGGGAGTTCATGACCCCGGCTCTAAGAAATATTGCCTATGTTTGGATTGGCACAGTTGTGCTCATCCTCATCTTTCAAGGGTTTGGGGCGCGATCCAACTTTTTCCATCTGTCTGATAGTGTGTTGCTGACGCTGCTCACGACCACAACCGTCAACATCCTTGGATTATTTCTGATCGCGCTTAATTACCTTTACGCAAAACAAGATCGGATCGTAAAGGCGACAACCATCAAGCAACGGCCTAAGTCGGTCGAGAAATAAATTTGTCTTACATTTGGCTGGGTATTTGGTGGAGAGCAGGCAACGCGCCCCATCCAATACGGCTCAACCTAGACTCATCTCGTGTGGCTCGTTGATGTCTGGCGCTAGCGGAGCAGATCCTGGTAGGTCTTGACAGCACCTACGGCGAGCGCGCAATCTGATGCCGTCCCCGCCAATTCGGGGGCCAGGTGTAGGAACCTGAGTAGATCAAGGCGCAACGGCGCCGAAGGCGCTTTTTTTGTGCTCGTTGCGTCACGCCTGCTTCACGGTGGGCGTGCAGGGCAGCCTTCGGGCTGGCCGGGTTTCCTTGATCCCCGGTTTCCTACCCCTGCACGTCCGCCACCTTGCCGCAATGGCTGGGTGGTCTCTCAAACGAGTGGAGGAGGCATCATGGGAAAGCAGAGTGTGATTCAAAACCCAGTTCGCGAAGGCTATGCAGTCCTGACGCCGCAGGTGTTTCGCGCATTGGATAGGCGCGTGCGCAAGCAATCGGGCGGCGTGCTGATGGTCTGCACACCCGATGAGATGCATGGCTTGTGGGGCAGCGCAGGCGGGATGGCCGGCGATGTCTTCATTGACACTCGATTGCTGGGCAATGCAAAACATGACGGCGGTGTTTGCGCTCATGCTGCTGATATCCGTATCACTAACCAGATCAAGGTGCTCGACTTCCAGGGCGCACAGCGGCCAGAAATTGACCTGCGGAAGATCCCAGCCAATCGCATCTACGAATACCTTGTGTGGCATGAAATGGGCCATCTGTTGGAGAACTTCGATCCATGGGGACTGTTTGGGAAAGGTGTGCCAGCAGACTATGCCAATCGAGACGATGTACGAAGTGCACTTTCGCAGCTTAACGAGGTCATGGCAGACCGCTTCGCGTGGAGCCAAATGTTCCCCGACCAACGTTTGCCGTTACGGCGTGGCAAAGCTCATATGAAGGATTGGGCCAAAGAGTGGGATGCTCGCCTTTCATCGAATGGCATCAGGCGACGGATGGCTCCGCATCACTCACACAGTACGGAAATATGGGCCTCCGTTCCTACTGCGCATGTTTACAAGGGCATTCCCTGGTCTGATCTGGTCAGGCCGGAGGAAATCGGAGCATCGAAATGGGAGGCATGCCTTGCGCGTGCACGGATCGAGGTGAAGACCTATGAGGTGCGCAGTTTTCTCGCAAGGGCTAAGCGCGAGATGGAAAGATGGGCCCGAATCTCGACTGCGACATTGCAAGAGGTGAATGAGGCAATGGAGCATTGCAAGCGTGGCCTATCTCTCTCGGGTTTTATGTTCGAAGACGAAAAGAGAGCTTTGATCCAAAAGCACCGCGCTGCTTTGGAGGCGCACGCATGAACGACCACACCATCACCAGCGAAGCGCACGAAGCGGCCGGCATTCTGCTGCGCAAGGCTCGCGGCATTGCCGCGTTGATGATGCATTCCGCCAGAGTGGCTGACGGCAGAGAGGTATCCGCCGCAGCTGAAGCGGTGGTGCAAATGCTCGATGAGGCTCACGACCTGATCGGTCACGCTTAACAGTTCACGCCGCGCCTAGGCTGATCTCCGAAAACCGGGCACCTTCCCCGGCTGGCGCGGCACCTCTTGAAGGGCGCAGAGGTGTGCGCAGTGTCGAAACCAAGTCTCAACCGTCTAGCCGGACTTGCCACTGCAGCCGCGCAGGAGTCATTTGGACTCGGTGACTTGTTTGCCCTCGCATCCGGCTTAAAAGTGCCACCAGGATTCCCCGCGGGCACCATTGCGCCAGATGGCGCACCTGACAGCGAAGGCAGGGAGCTGATAAGGAAACTTCTCGCCGATGACTTCGTGAGATGGGATCACGAAACACTTGCTCGTGCTGCGGCCCATCTGTTCGAGGGGGCGCTTCTCTGGCGCGGCTTTTTCGCACACTACGCAAAAGACAAGGAAATCGAGATCCGTCAGACGAAGACTGATCTTATGAAGGCATTGCTTGATGCGAATGAAGAGTTTCTTCAAGTGCTACGCGATCCCGGAACACGTGCCTACTTAAACGCACAAGCGCGCTTGGCAAAAGACCCTAAACAAAACGCTATGGGTGAAGCTCTCAAGCTGTGGCAAGACTGGCAAAGCGGAAAGACTCTGCATAAATCTGGTGCCGCCTTTGATCGCTATGTGGTCGAAAAGCTTCCCGTCATCAGAGCTACAAAGACTGTCGAGCGCTGGCGTGCTAGGTGGCAGAAAGAAGCCAAAGAACAATAGGGACTCTGCTAGCTCAGTCCCCTACGTGCTAGCTCAAGAGTTTCTTGGCTAAGTTGCACGCCAAAAGCTAACACCATCACTCAACCGATGGAGTTGGCCCGTGTTGCACAACCTCCCCGAAACCGGCTTCGTTCGCCTGCCGCAGATCGTCGGCAAGAAGCCCACAAGCAATGATCCGGGCATCCCGGCACTGTACCCTGTCTCGGCATCAACGTGGTGGGCCGGCGTCCGTTCCGGTCGCTTCCCGAAGCCCGTGAAGCTCGGCCCCCGCACGACTGCGTGGAAAGTGGACGACATCCGCGCCCTGATCGAAAGGGCCGCGTAATGAGCCGCCCCCAGAAACGCCAACGCCCGGCGGCAACCGGGCGTCAGGGCAATACCAAGAACATTTCGTCCTTCAACGATACCACCGCCGCCGCTCAGCGACACCGTCTCCTGGCCCACCTGAAGCACGAGGCCATCGACACCATCACGGCACGCCGCGATCTCAACGTCATGCACCCGGCCATGCGTGTGAAGGAGCTGCGCGAAGACAATTACCGCATCGTCACCGTGCGCGTCAGCCGTGCTGACACGGAAGGGCGCCAGCACCACAACGTGGCGCTCTACACGCTGGTGTCGGGAGGTGCAGCTTGAACGCCAATCGCTCCCGCGCCGATATCAACGACGACCTGCTCGCCGCGTGCGTGTGCATCGGCGCGCTGGCCGACCACATCGCCGAGCACGGCATCAAGGATCAGGTGCTCGTCAACCTGGAGCGCGCCACGGACGGCCTGCGCCGCCTCATGGTCGAGCGCCGGGCGCTGGGAGGCGAAGGATGAGCACGCGCATCATGTCGCTCTGCTGGCCCCTGCAGATGCCGCCCACGCAGAAGGCCGTGCTGGTCTCCTTGGCCGACAACGCCAACGACCAGGGCGACTGCTGGCCGTCCATTCCGACGATCTGCGAACGCACCTGCTTCAGCGAAAGGACGGTGCACGGGGCCATCAAGTGGCTGGAGGAAAACGGTCTGCTCAGGGCTGACCGTTCGAATGGTCGTCACACCCGTTACCAAGTCACTCCGGAAGGGTTCAAACCCCCGCAGCAGGTGCACCCCCGCATCTCCCGCACCCCCGCAGCAGATGCAGTCGAACCCCCGCAGGAGCTGCAGCAACCCCCGCAGCAGATGCACCCCCGCAGCTCCCGCACCCCCGCAGCAGATGCAGTCGAACCCCCGCAGGAGCTGCAGCAACCCCCGCAGCAGATGCAGTCACCCCCGCAGGAGCTGCGGTCTAACCGTCAAGAACCGTCACTAACCGTCAAAAGCAACCGTCACTCTCCACGCGCGAACAAATCGACCAGCGAACGGTTCACCGAATTCTGGAACGCCTACCCGAGGAAGGTCGGGAGCAAGGCGAAGGCGGAGAAGAGCTGGGGCAGCCAGAAGCTCGATGCCATCGCCGACCAGATCCTCACGGACGTGAGGGCGCGGATCGCCGACGACCCGCAGTGGCGCGACTCGCAGTTCATCCCATACCCCACGAGCTACCTCAACGGCCAGCGTTGGAATGACCAGTGGCGTACCGTCTCGAAGCGCCCCTCGGTCAATGACCACTTCAGGGGCGCCAGCTACGAGGGCTCTACCGACGACGAAATCCCGGACTACCTCGTGGGGGCCGTATGAGCACGAATTTGTTCGACATCGAGTGGACGGATGTCGTGGTGTCCTGCGACAAGCACGGCGAGCAGGCCGTCAAACGCATTTCGTCCTTCGGCGGCAAGCCGTTTAACCAGCCGGGTGAACCCTCCTGCCCGATCTGCGCCCAGGAGCGGCAACAGGCTCAGCAGGTCGAGCAACGTGCACAGCAGGCAGCCGAACACATCGAGCGCATCGTCAAGGCGTCGCGCATCCCGCTGAACTACGCGGATTTCACCTTCGACGACTACCGCGCGGACACGGCGCACCAGCAGCGCAACCGCGACCTCTGCGCGCGCTACACCGCCAGCCTCGCCGAGAAGAAGAACCCCGGTTGGTTGGTGCTCACCGGACGCCCTGGCACCGGCAAGACGATGCTGCTGGGCTGCATGGTTCGCGCCCTAGCCGGCGTCCGCATCGTGTCGTGCTACACCACGCAGGCGGCCATGGGGCGCGAGTTCCGGGCCACCTACCAGCGCAATGCGGAGATCAGCGAGGCCGAGCTGTTCGACCGGTACGCCGAGGTGCCTGTGCTGATGCTCGACGAGCTGGCGGTCTTCAGCACCGAAGGCACCGACCGCGTGCTGTTCGAGTTGCTCGACACGCGCTACGCGAACGGACGCCCCACGGTGATCGCCACCAACCACCCACGCAACCGCCTAGAGGACGTGCTGGGCGAGCGCCTGTTCGACCGCCTGCGCGAGGCAGCCACGTTCCTCGCATTCGATTGGGAAAGTGCCCGCAAGCCGGCAGGCCAGCGAAACCAGACACCCGCGTGAATCTTCCCGACCAGCAGCCATCGAAAGCGAACGCACGATGTATCGGCGGCTCTGCAATTGCAGCAATCAGCTAGGAGTTGAAATCAATGGCATTCCAGAAAGGTGTTTCAGGCTGCCCGGGTGGCCGCACAGACCCACGCAAGACCAGGGCGCGCATTGCTATCACGCGCGTAGTCGAGGAAAACGCGGAGCGGATATCCGCCTGGTTCGAAGCTATCGCGCGTGATGATGGCCCCAAGGCGGCACTCGATGCGTTCCTCAAGCTCGCCGAGTATGCGCTGCCCAAGCTCCAACGGACGGAAATCAGCGGCGACTTCCAGTCACGTATTGGGCAGATGAGCGATGCCGAACTTGAAGAACGGATTGCAGAGCTACTGCAGGGAATCGCCGCGACGGGCAAAGGCTAATCGTGAGCGGCCATATCTGCCCGGATGGCCGACACGACGAAAGGGCGGCGGCGCATTACCTGGGAGTTCAACCGGGCACGCTGCGCGCGTGGCGTGCCCGTGACCAGGGGCCGGCGTACATCAAGGCCGGACGCATCTGGTACTCCCTGGAGGACATGGACGTGTGGCTCGCCAAGCAGCGGTATGCGCCAGCCAATGATCAAGAGTGATGCAAAGGTGTATGGATGTATTGCATTGTGTATGGATGTGCATCGATGAGGATGCCATTTCTGTCCCCATCGGGTTCACTAGGCCCATGGAACAGTCACAGGAAAAAGTCGTCGCCAAGCTTCGCATTGCACCGGAACTGCACCGTGCGTTGCGGATCATGGCCGCCGATAGGCATATGACCATCTCGGCTCTCGCGAGTGAGATTTTCTCTCTGGCGGTATCGCAAACCACTCGCCCCATTGCTCAGCCCAATGGGGCGAATCACTGCGGAGCGATGGCATGACTATTCCGTCGCAGATGGATGCCCGTGTCTGCCCTGATGGACTGTTGCAGGAAGACGCCAGCGTCGAGATCAAAGTCCACCCGACGATATATCGAACTTTGGGGGTCATCGCTGCCGACACGGGAAAGAGCGTCTCGGCTATCGCGAACGAATTCATCTACAACGCGCTGCCATGGTCGGGCATTCCCTTTGACCATAACAGCCCCAACTAGCGCCGACATGGCACGAGCAAATCAGCACGAGGCCACTGAATGAGCTATCTCGTTGTCGATGAATTCTGTCCCGAACTCGATCAAGTCCGATTCAGTGCGCTCGCTGCTGGCTTCGATACGTGGAAGCCGAACAAGGGCGAAGTCGGAAGCTCCGTCTACGAGGGCATGGGCTTCTGGGGTGACCACGCCCTGATGGTTCGTTCGCTGATGCGCGTCGTGGGTGGAGTCGTTCTACCGAACACCATGTATTTCCGCTACACGGTACCCGGCATGGAGCGCGCCTACATCCACAGCGATCGCGAGTCGGGCAATCACACCTGCGTTGTATATCTGACGGATCACGACGAGGAATACGGCACGGCGTTCTATCGGCACAAGCACACGGGCCTGATCGAGATGCCCTCGTTCCAGCAGATGCACGACGCTGGAATCCTGGAAGAACTCAAGGCCGACATGGTGTCGCGCGATCCGGCCAAGTGGGTGCAAACCGACTTCGTTCGCGGCCAGAAAAACCGGGCGTTGATCTTCAATGCGCCGCTCTTCCACTCACGCCTTCCCGTTGGCGGCATCGGTACGGACGCCACCGATGCCCGCATGGTGTGGGTGAGCCATTTCAACAAGCTGGCGCCTAACGGCGACTTCGCGTAGGAGAAGACCATGTCAGAGGTTTGGGTAGCGGCTGGAGCCGCCGTTTCTGCTGGCGCCGCCATCTATTCGGCCAACAAGCAAGCCGGTGCTGCCAAGGCTGCGGGAAATGCCAGCGCGCAGGCGGCGCAGGCCAGCATCGACGAACAGCGCCGCGAGTTCGACACCAACCAGCAGAACCAGGCGCCATGGCTCAACACGGGCAAGTCGGCCCTGTCGGTCTTGGCTGGCATGTCTGGCCTCAAGGATGATGGTTCGGGCATGTCGGGGAGTTCGCCGGACTACTCCGCGTTCTACAACTCGCCCGATTACCAGTTCGCGCTGCAGCAAGGTCAGGGCGCCTTGGATCGTGATGCGGCTGCGCGTGGAACGCTCTACAGCGGTGGACACACGGCGGACGCGATCAGCTTCGGTCAGGGACTCGCCAGCCAGCAGTTCGGCAACTTCTACAACCGGATGGCGGGACTCGCTGGCGTCGGCCAGACCACGGCCAACAATCTCGGCCAGCAGGGCATGCAGATGGCGTCGAACATCGGCAACCTGAACATGCAGAACGCCTCGAACCAGATGAACTCCAGCTACAACCAGGCGAATGCGTGGAGCAACTTGGCGGGGCAGGTGGGGCAGATCGGTGGGCAACTGGCTGGGTACTACATGAACCAGCCGTCCAACCCATGGAGCACCCCGATTGTGGGTTCCAACTATGCGACGCCCACCATCAGCGCGCCGAGCACATCGCTAACGATGCCGAACTACCACCCGACCCTTGCGCCGGTGTCTTACATGTAGCAGCAAACTATTGAGAAAGGCTGCTTACACGAGTCGGTGACGATGACCTGTTGTTAGGATCACGGAGCATCTTCACGACCGAGCGCGCGACTTGCGCAATATCGTCGCTGTGCTGCGGATCGGCCATGGTTGCCCATTCGCCAGTCAGATCCTTTCGCTGTTCGGGGCTGAGTAGGAGACGATTACAGCTCGCGGCACCTGGATCGCATCCCCTGATCAGCATTGCGGCCATGGTTGCGGTAAGGGCCAGATTGTTCATTGCGTCCTGCTGTTTCAGCGTGTCGGCCGCACTGTCGTTGATCAATTGGGCTTTCGGCAGTGGGTGGCCCGACAGTGCGGAGTTCACTCGATCAAGTATTCGCTGCGCACCCCAATGTAGCGTTTGTAGGGATGTCATCATCAGCTGAGCAGCTGTTGCGATCTTGTCGTCTGTGCTGTGCTGAAATGGTGCGACGAGTGACCAAGCACATTCCAGCCGCGAGAGGTTTGATCGAAGTGCATAGACCACATCGAACGGTGATTGCGGCGTCGCTGTGGTTGCTTTAAGCACCTCGTAGCCACCGGCTTGCGTTTGGTGATCTGCCAGTGTGACTGCTCTGAAGAATTGTCCGGCCTCATTGCTTGCGCCTGAACTTGGCAATGGGCAGACAGCAACCGCTTTTGCCGGTGCGAACAAGGCGGACAGTGCTAGGAGAACGGTGAGAATGCGGATCATGACGTTGCCCCCTATGTCAATGCGGAGAAGTGTAAGGCCATCCTGCCCCGCTGACTTTCAAGCGTTTCTCGATGAGATAGGGGTAACGCAGGCACAGATGGACATGGCTCGTGCCGCGTCTCCCCCTCCCGTGGAAGTTGCCGATGACCGAATCCACCGTGTGCAATCCTCTCCCATTGAGGGGCTTGGGGTATTCAGTGGCACTGGCTACAAGACAGGGGATCACGTCTGCACGTTGCGGCTTGGTGCGAGATGGACGGTATGTGGCCGGTATATCAATCACGCCCCGCGACCGAACGCCATGGCAATCATGGACGGGGACGGAACTATCGCTATCGCAACGCGTGATATCTGCGAGGGCGATGAAATCACCCTGGATTATCGCCAAGTCAAAGCGGCGCTTTCCTGAGAACGGGTGAGACAACTTGTCCCACCTGTTGAGGTAGCCAAACACGACACGCATCGCGCGCGAGGGCACCCCAGTCATCGGCCCGCGCCTGACTTTCGCGCGTCGGCTTCGCCTGGACGGCCCATCGGATGAGGCCTGACGGCTGGAGCATCGGCAGCATGCGTCAGTGCGCAGCATGGCGCTGTAGGCGCTCTCCGACAGCCTGTGTGGGCTCGTGGGGATCGGACAGGCTGATGCAGGGCTCCCTGACAATCCTGTCAGGGAATGCCGACATCGGTCAGTTCACCGCTCCGGCATCCTTGCGATTGCCTCGCGAGCCCAACTCTGGGGCGGCCATTGTCCAAGGCCTACCTTCAACCCAGCCCAAGGCGCCAAACATGAACATCCTGTTCGCCATCCGGGAAGATGACGCTGGCATGTGGTGCATCTGCCGCGCACAGACCTGCCTGAGAAACCGCCTCACCCTGGCGCAGGCCATCACCGAGGCGCGCAAGCTGGCACGGGATCACTACGAGCGAACCGGCTTGACCGCTTCCGTGGATCTGGTCAGTCCGGAAAGCGCGACCCGCTTAAGCCACTACGCTCGCCCCAGCACTGAGTCTGACGGCGCCGCTGTGGCCTAGCTTCGGGTGTTGCCCTGCTATCAGGGCGGAACAGGTGGTCACCGCGACGCGCTGGGGGCGAAAGGTAGGTGGCGATCATCCGGTGGCTCGCGCCTGGTCGGGCGGTACTGCATCCCCCGCTATACTGACGCCCCTGTCATCCAACGCACTATGCCGATGCCTAGCGCCCCATTTGGTTGTACCCATGCCTGTACCCACAGGGAAAAGCTAAGTGTGGGAACCCTTTTATGGCGCGGTTTGTGCGCCCTACTGGTGGTTTAGGTGCAATCCGGCAAGCCCTGGCCCCTCACCCCAACCCTCTCCCCGGCGGGGAGAGGGGGCGAACGGACTGCGCGCTTTCATGAATATTGAACCGAGCACCCTGTTCGTGGTCGCCGCGCCCTCCGGCGCCGGCAAGTCCACCCTGGTCAACGCGCTGCTGGAGCGCGAGCCGGCGATCTCGCTGTCGGTCTCGCACACCACGCGGCCGCCGCGGCCGGGCGAGCTGTACGGACGCCACTACTACTTCACCGAGCGCGCGGAGTTCGAGCGCGAGATCGCCGAAGGCATCTTCCTCGAACACGCCGAGGTGCACGGCAACCTGTACGGCACCTCGCGCGACAAGGTGGACGCGCTGCTGGCGCAGGGCCGCGACGTGCTGTTGGAGATCGACTGGCAGGGCGCGGCGCAGATCCGCCGGAGCAAGCCGGACTGCGTGAGCGTGTTCATCCTGCCGCCGTCGCGCGCGGAACTGGAGCGCCGTTTGCGCGGTCGAGGTTCGGACGCGCCGGAGGTGATCGATCGGCGCCTCGCCAATTCGCGGGGCGAGATCGCGCACGCCCACGAGTTCGACTACATCATCGTCAACGACCGCTTCGAGGAGGCGCTGGACGAACTGCAGGCCATCGTGCGCGCGGTGCGCCTGCGCAGTTCCTTGCAATGCCGCCGGCACGAAGCCCTGATCGCCGAGCTGCTGGCCTGAACGCCGCGCCATCGCCCGGGACGTTTCCCGGCTTGGCTGCCTTCCGCCGCTCCGCTAACGTAGCCCGCCTATGAACGCCGCCGCCCCCTCCGACGACACGCTGATCCGCATCCGCGGCCTCACCACCGTGCTCAACGGCAAGAAAGTCTTCGACGCGCTGGACATGGACATCCCGCGCGGCAAGGTCACCGCGATCATGGGCCCCAGCGGCACCGGCAAGACCACCCTGCTCAAGCACATCACCGGACAGATGCGTGGCGACGCCGGGCAGGTGCTGGTGGACGGAAAGAACGTGCCGGAACTGAACCGCGAGGCGTTGTACGCGCTGCGCGAGAAGATCGGCTACCTGTTCCAGAACTCGGCCCTGCTCACCGACTTCGACGTGTTCGAGAACGTGGCCTTCCCGCTGCGCCAGCACACGCAGTTGCCCGAGGTGCTGATCCGCAACATCGTGATGACCAAGCTGCAGGCGGTGGGCCTGCGCGGCGCGGCGCCGCTGATGCCCAGCGAACTGTCCGGCGGCATGGCGCGGCGCGTGGCGCTGGCGCGGGCGATCGTGTTCGACCCGATGCTGATTCTTTACGACGAGCCGTTTGTGGGCCTCGACCCGATCGCGCTGAACCAGGTGCTGAAGCTGATCCGCACGCTCAACCAGACGCTGGGCATCACCAGCGTGCTGGTGGCGCACGAACTGGAGGCGATCAAGCAGGTCGCCGACCATATCTACCTGATCGCCAACGGCAAGGTGGTGGCGCAGGGCGACCCGAAGACGATTGCCGACGACGGCTCGCCGTGGACGCGGCAGTTCTTCGGTGGCGAGGCGGACGGCCCGGTGCCGTTCCAGTACCCGGCCGGCGACTACGCCGAGGCGCTGGGTTTTCCGGGAGGCAAGGCATGAACGCGCGGGTCGGCGACGACAACATCGTGGTGCGCTCGCTGTCGCAGATCGGCGATTGCGGGCTGTTCCTGCTGCAGGTGCTCGCGGCGATCCCGCGCAGCCTGCGCCACGGGCGCGAGACGGTGCGCCAGCTGTGGTTCGTGGGCGCGATGAGCCTCACCATCATCATGACCTGCGGTCTGTTCGTGGGCATGGTGCTGGAGCTGCAGCTCTACCACGTGCTGTCGATGTTCGGCAGCACCTCGATGAGCGGCACGGTGGTGGCGATCGCGACCTACCGCGAGCTGGGGCCGGTGGTCACCGCGCTGCTGTTCGCGGGGCGCGCCGGCACCGCGATCACCGCCGAGATCGGCCTGATGCGCGCCACCGACCAGATCGCCGCGATGGAGCTGATGGCGGTCGATCCGCTGGCCTACGTGGCGGCGCCGCGCTTCATCGCCGGGCTGTTCGCGATGCCGCTGCTGTGCTGCGTGTTCTGCGCGCTGGCGGTGTTCGGCGGGCACCTGGTGGGCGTGTCGTGGCTGGGCATCGACAACGGCACGTTCTGGTCGAACATGACTGCCACCGTGGACGTGTGGCAGGACATCGTCAGCGGCGTGATCTGGAAAAGCCTCGCCTTCGGCGCGGTGGTGGCGCTGATCGCGGTGTTCCAGGGCTATACCGCACCGCCCACCAGCGAGGGCGTGGCCTACGCCACCACCCGCACCGTGGTCGCCTCGTCCATCGCCATCCTGGCGCTGGACTTCGTGCTGACCGCGTTCCTGATGTGACCGTTTCGATGATGACCCGATTTCCCCTGAGGATGCAGCCGTGAGCCAGAGAAAATCCTATGCCGTCGGCACCGGCCTGTTCATCGTGCTCGGCTTCGCCGCGCTGGCCTATCTCGCCACCCAGACCAGCTCGGTGGCGAACCACAACCAGGGCGCCAGCTACACGGTGGACGCGCAGTTCGAGAACGTCGGCCAGCTCAAGGAGCGCGCCCCGGTGAAGATCGCCGGCGTGCGCGTGGGCCAGGTGCAGTCGATCGCGCTGGAGCCGGGCAAGTCGGTGGCCGACGTGAAGCTGGCCATCGACAAGCGCTATGCCGACATCCCCGCCGACTCGGTGGCGACGATCTTCACCAGCGGCCTGCTCGGCGACCAGTACGTGGGCATCGAGTACGGTCACGCCAAGAAGTACGTGGCCGACGGCGGTAAGCTGGCGCTGACCCGTTCCAGCGAGCCGCTGGAGGAGATGATCGGCAAGTTCTTCGGCGCCGGCGGCGCGGCCGACAACATCGGCGGCAGCTACGAAGTCACCGCCCGCTTCAGCAACGTGGGCACGCTGTCGGCGGGCTCGCCGGTGAAGATGGCGGGCGTGCCGATCGGCCAGGTGCTGTCGGTGCAGGCCGAGCCGGCCAAGCTCGACGCGCTGGTGACGCTGGCCATCGACAACCGCTACAACCAGATTCCCGACGACTCCGCCGCCGCGGTGTTCACCAGCGGTTTGATCGGCAGCCAGTACGTTGCGATCCAGCCCGGCGGCTCGCCGGACATGCTGAAGAACGGCGACGAGATGATCCTCACGCAGTCGGCGATGCAGCTGGAAGACCTGATCGGCAAGTTCCTGGTCAACGGTTCCGGCAGCGGCGACGGCAAGCAGGGCGCCAACCCCACAACGACCCCCGCCGGCAAGCATTGAGCCGGCACGCGACAGACACAGGAGTTTCCGCATGATGCGTCATCTGGCCCTCGCCCTCGCCGTCGCTTTCGGCGGCACGCTCGCCGCGCCGGCCTTCGCCCAGCAGGCGGCGCAGCAGCCCGCCGCCCAGCAGACACCGACCCAGGTGGTGCAGGGCATCACCCAGCAGCTCGATGCCGCCGTGGCCGGCCACAAGGCCGAGCTGCAGCAGAACCAGGAGAAGCTGATCGGCGTCATCAACGGCGTGTTCCTGCCGCACTTCGACGTGGATTACGCGGCGATCCTGGTGCTCGGCCAGCACGCGCGCGAGGCTTCTCCCGGGCAACGCGCCGAGTTCGCCAAGGCGTTCTACAACTCGATCACGCGCCGTTACGCGCAGGGCCTGCTCAACTACACCGCGGGCGTGGTGAAGGTGCTGCCGACCGACGCCGGCGACCTCAACGCCAAGCGCAGCGTGGTGCGCACCCAGGTGGCCACCGGCGACGGCAAGACGGTGTCGGTGGACTTCGTGTTCCGCAAGACCGCCAGCGGCGAGTGGAAGGCCTACGACGTGGTGATCGAAGGCATCTCCTACATCACCAACTACCGCAACCAGGTCGATGCGGAGATCCGCAAGGTCGGCCTCGACCAGCTGATCAAGAACCTGCAGACCCAGGGCGACCAGGCGCTGAAGTCGATGGAGCAGGACGGCAAGGGCCATGGCGGCTGACGGCGGGTTCAAGCTGGATCGCGCCACGCCAGGAGCGCTGGCGCTGTCCGGCACGCTGGGCTTCGCCACGGCTGCTGCGGCCTTGCGGGACTTGAGCGAGGCGCTGCGCGCGGGCGATCGCACGCAGCTCGACCTTGCCGGCGTGCGCAGCAGCGACAGCGCCGGGCTGGCATGCATGCTGGCGGTGCTCGCCGAGGCGCGCGGACGTGGCCAGGATGTGGGTCTGCTTCACGTGCCCGAAGGCATGCGCACGCTCGCGCAGGTCAGCGGCGTGGAAGCGCTGCTGGGTTGAGCCGTGCCGAGGTACGCATGCGGAAACGGGGCCAGCTGGCCCCGTTCTCGTTTCATTGCTTCGCTGGCGTCGTCGATGCCGGTGCCGATGTCGATGAGCCTTGCTGCTGCTCCCATTGCTTCTGCTGTTCCAGCAATTCGTCGGGATCGAAGCCCTGCTGGTCGACACCCTGCATCTTCTCGATCACCTCGGCCGGCGGGTTGCCGTCGTACAGCATGTACAGCCGGCGCTGGCGATACGCGTCGCGCAGGAAGGCATAGGGATCGTAGGCGGATTGCAGGAAGCCTTCCGCGTCGATCAGCTGCGAGCGCATCGACACCACGTACAGCACCTGCGGCAGGTAGTACTGGCCGTAGCTGAAGTAGTGGGTGCGCGCGACGATGCTCAGCGGATCGAAGAAATAGCCGTCCACCGGGTAGTGCCATATATCGCGCGCCGTGCTGGGGCCGAGCAGGGGCAGCATCACGAAATCGCCTTCCGGCACGCCCCAGCGCGCGAGGGTGATGCCGAAGTCGGTGCTCTGCTGCGGTAGCCCCAGTTTGGTGGCGGGATCGAAGATGCCGCCCACGCCGACCGTGAGGTTGATCAGGAAGCGCCCGGTATTCCCCAGCGCCTGCGAAGGCCGCGCCTGCAGCAGGTCGTTGGCGATGGTGACCGGCAGCTCGATGTTGGTGAAGAAGTTGTTGACCGCGCGCCGCACCGGCGGATTGGTCACCTTGCGGTAGCCCACCGCCGCGGGGCGCAGCACGGCCTTGTCCAGCGTGTCGTTGAACGCGTAGACCTTGCGGTTGACCTTCTGCAGCGGATCGTCGGTGCGCGGCGGCGCGATGGCGCAGCCGGCCAGCAGCACCACGGCAAGCAGGGTCAGGCTGCGGCGCGGGAAAAATCGGGACAGTGGAGGCATCGGCATGGAGGCGCGGCCAGGTGGGGAGCGTGGCTGGGGGGGCGTTGGGATTTTAATAGTGTACTGCCTGGTTTTATATCTTGCACGGGTTTCGCCGTGCTTTCGCATCCCGTTGGCGTCCGCGCACGGCTTGCGTTGCCAGTCCGGCGCCGGCTGCTCTAAACTGTCACCTTGTATAAGTCTATATTTCCCTAAGGATTTGGCATGGCACGCATTACCGTGGAAGACTGCCTCGAGGTGGTCGACAACCGATTCGAGCTGGTATTGATGGCGACCAAGCGCGCCCGTCAGCTCGCCAAGGGCGCCGAACCGGCAGTCAACCCGAACAACGACAAGCCGTCGGTGCTTGCGCTGCGCGAGATCGCCGGTCGCCGCATCGACCAGGCCACCATCGACGAGATCGACAAGGCCGAGCGCGAGCGCGCCGAGCGCGAGGCGCTGGAATGGGCTGCCGCCGAGGTGGATGACGACCTCAAGGTCGGCGACGATTGATGGAGTGTGGCTGTAGACCGCGCACGCATCGCATCGGGGCAACCGATGGACATGCACGCGCGGTCGGCCGCCTTCAGCCCTGCCGCATGACCGCGCCGTTGGCGCGATGCCTCAGGCGAGTCCTCCAATGACCGCCGCCAGCACGCCAGTCGTCATCGATCCCGCCTCGTTGCCGCCGTACGTGCTGGCCTTGAAAGACCAGCTTGGCTATCTGCCGGAAGCGCAGCTGCAGCGGGTGCTGCGCGCGTTCGAGGTCGGCGCGCAGGCGCACGAAGGGCAGACCCGCAAGAGCGGCGAGCCCTACATCACCCATCCGGTCGCCGTGGCCGGCATCCTCGCCGAACTGGGCATGGACGCCGAGACCATCATCGCGGCGATCCTGCACGACACGCTGGAAGATACCGCGCTCAGCCGCAGCGCGCTGGCCGCCGAATTCGGCGAGACCGTGGCCGAGCTGGTGGACGGCGTCACCAAGCTGGACAAGATGCGCTTCGGCAGCCGCCAGGAGGCGGATGCGGAGAGCTTCCGCAAGATGCTGCTGGCGATGGCGCGCGACCTGCGCGTGATCCTGATCAAGCTGGCCGACCGCCTGCACAACATGCGCACGCTGGGCGCGAAGGACGCGCCATCGCGCCGCCGCATCGCGCGCGAGACGCTGGAGATCTACGCGCCCATCGCGCAGCGCCTGGGCATGAACGCGATCAAGGCCGAGCTGCAGGATCTCGGTTTCCGCGCATTGCATCCGGATCGCTACCGCGTCATCAGCGAGCGCATCCGCGCCGCGCTGGGCAACCGCCGCGAGGCGATGGGCAAGATCGAGGCCGCGTTGTCGCAGCGGCTGGCCGGCGAGCACCTGTCGGGACGCGTGGTGGGGCGGATCAAGTCGGCGTGGAGCATCTATTCCAAGATGCGCCACGAGCACAAGAGCTTCGCCCAGCTGATGGACGTGTACGGCTTCCGCGTGGTGGTCGACAGCGCGCTGGATTGCTACAAGGCGCTGGGCGTGGTGCACGGGCTGTACAAGCCGGTGGATCGGCGCTTCAAGGACTTCATCGCGATCCCCAAGGCGAACGGCTACCAGTCGCTGCACACCGTGCTGCTCGGCCCGTTCGGCGCGCCGATCGAGGTGCAGATCCGCACCGCCGAGATGGACTCGGTGGCCGAGCGCGGCGTGGCCGCGCACTGGGCCTACAAGACCGATTCGGGCCCGGCGAACAGCGCGCAGGCGCGCGCGCGCGAGTGGCTGTCCTCGCTGGCCGACAGCCAGATCAACACCGCCTCGTCGGCCGAGTTCATCGAGAACGTCAAGATCGACCTGTTCCCGGACGAGGTCTACCTGTTCACCCCGCGCGGCGACATCCTCGCCTTGCCGCGCAACGCCACCGCGCTGGACTTCGCCTACGCCGTGCATACCGACGTGGGCGACCACGCGGTGGCCGCGCGCGTGGACAAGAAGCTGCTGCCGCTGCGCACGCGGCTGGAATCGGGCCAACTGGTGGAGATCATCACCGCGCCGTCGGCGGTGCCGAACCCGGCGTGGCTGGAATCGGTGGTCACCGGCAAGGCGCGCACCGCGATCCGCCAATACCTCAAGCACCTGCAGCACGAGGACGCGGTGGACTTCGGCCATCGCATGCTCGACCGCGCGCTGGACGCGCGCGGCAGCAGCCTCGACGCGATTCCGACCGACGTGCTGGATCGCTTCCTGCACGAAGCGCGGCTGAAACGGCTGGAGGAGCTGCTGGCCGAGATCGCGCTGGGCAACCGCATGCCCGACGTGGTGGCGCGCCACCTGCTGGCGCTGCGCGACGGCCAGTCCGACGATGCCGCGCCGGGCGCCGGCATGGCGCACGACAAGATCCGCATCACCGGCGCCGAGCGCGGCGTGCTCAGCTTCGCCAATTGCTGCCACCCGCTGCCGGGCGATGCGATCTTCGGCTACCTGTCGCCGGGCAAGGGCATCGTGGTGCATCGCGAGGAATGCCCGAACGTGGCCGAACTGCGCAAGTCGCCCGAGCGTTGCGTGGCGATCGAATGGGATCACGACGTGCAGGGCGACTACCGCGCCGAGCTGCGCATCGAGGTGATCAACCGCCCCGGCGTGCTCGCCACCATCGCCGCGGCCATCGCGGCGGCGGACTCCAACATCGACAACGTGGAATACGTCGAGCGCGACCTTGCCGCCGCCGCCCTGCTGTTCGCCATCGAGGTGAAGAACCGCAAGCACCTTGCCGAGGTGATCCGCCGCGTGCGCCGCACCGGCGTGGTGAGCGGCGTCTACCGCTATCCGCTGTGACGCGCAGGGCGCCGCGATGGGTTCCACGACCGCGCTACTGGTGATCGACCTGCAGGCCGGCGTGCTGGAAGGCTGCTTCGACGTCGAGGGCGTGGTCGCGCGCGCCGGCACCCTCGTGGCGCGCGCGCGCCGCGAAGGCGTGCCGGTGGTCTGGGTACAGCATGAGGAAACGGAGATGCCGCACGGCAGCGCGGGGTGGCGGCTCATGCCGGGTCTTGTGCCGACGCCTGGCGAGGCGACGATCCGCAAGACCTACTGCGACGCCTTCGTCGACACGCCCTTGCGCGGCGTGCTCGACGGCCTCGGTGCGAAGCGGCTGGTGCTCGCCGGCGCGCAGAGCGACTACTGCATACGCGCCACCGCGCAGCGCGCGGTGACCGAAGGCTATTCCATCGCGCTGGTCAGCGACGTGCACACTACCGCCGATGCCGCCTTCGGAGGCGTGGCGATCAGCGGCGAACAGATCGTGGCGCACCTCAATCGATCCGTCGGCGGCCTGGCGTGCCCGGGCGTCGCGGTCGAGCTCGCCACGCACGATGCCGTGATGTTGTGACGTCTGCGACGCGGGGCCTGCTCGTTTAGACTGGCGGGCCTGAATGCAGCCGCGAGGTTCCCGCCATGCCGTCCCGCCAGATCATCGCCACCACCCATGCGCCCGCCGCCATCGGCCCGTATTCGCAGGCGGTGCGCGTCGGCGACACCGTGTATTTCTCCGGGCAGATCCCGCTCGACCCGGCCACCGGCAATCTCGTCGGCGGCGACATCACGGCGCAGGCGCGGCGCGTGTTCGACAACCTGGTGGCGGTGGCGCAGGCGGCCGGCGGTTCGCTGGCGGAGGTCGTGCGCGTGGGCATCTACGTCACCGACCTGGCCAACTTCGCCGAGGTGAATGCGGTGATGGCCGAGTACTTCCAGCAGCCGTATCCGGCGCGCTCCACCATCGAGGTATCGGCGCTGCCCAAGGGCGCGCAGGTGGAGGTGGACGCGATCATGGTGCTGGGCTGATCCGCATCGCCCGATGACGAGCGTCGCCGTCGCAGCGGATGCAGGCGCGCAGCCCGTGGCCGGGCTGCCGGGCGTGGGGCCGGCGCTGCAGGAGCTGTTGCGCAAGCTGGGCCTGGAGCGGGTGCAGGATCTGTGGTTCCACCTGCCGCTGCGCTACGAGGATCGCACCTGCGTCACCGCCATCGCCGACCTGCGTCCGGGCCAGAGCGCCCAGGTGGTGGGTACGGTCGAAGCGGTGGAGCGCGGTTTCCGTTATCGCCCGCAGCTGAAGGTGGCGATAGCCGACGACTCGCAGCAAACCCTGCAACTGCGCTTCTTCCACTTCAACCGTGCGCAGGCCGAACAGCTCGCGCCGGGAGCGCGCCTGTTGTGCTTCGGCGAAGTACGCCATGCGGCGCAGGGGCTGGAGATGGTGCATCCGCAATACCGTCGGCTGGCTGCGGGCGAGGATGCCGCGGTGGAGGATCGGCTGAGCCCGGTCTATCCGACCACCGAAGGGCTGGGGCAGAAGCGGCTGGCCGGCGTGATCGCCAAGGCGCTGGCCTTGCTGCCGCCGGAGTCGGCGCTGGAGCTGATTCCGCACGACCTGTGCGCGGCGCATGGTCTTGCCTCGTTGCGCGATGCCCTGCTCACCGTGCACCGCCCCCCGCCCGATGCGAGGCTGGATCTGCTGCTGCATGGCCGGCATCCCGCGCAACAGCGCCTGGCCTTCGAGGAACTGCTGACCCAGCACCTCAGCCTGAAGCGCATGCGCGCGGCCGTGCAGAGGCGCCGGGCGCCGCGGCTGGCCGCTGCGGGAGCGTTGCGCGAGCGCTTGCTGGCGTCGCTGCCGTTCGCGCTCACCGCCGCGCAGCAGCGCGTGGACGCGGAGGTGCGGCGCGACCTCGCGCAGGCGAGCCCGATGCTGCGGCTGGTGCAGGGCGACGTGGGTTCGGGCAAGACCGTGGTCGCGGCGCTGGCGGCGCTGGCGGCGGTGGAGTCCGGCCAGCAGGTGGCGCTGGTGGCGCCCACCGAGCTGCTGGCCGAACAGCACCTGCGCAATTTTCGCCACTGGCTGACGCCGCTGGGCGTGGACGTGGAGTGGCTGGCCGGCAAGCAGCAGGGCAGGGCGCGGCAGGCGGCGATGTGCCGCGTGGCCGAGGGCGCGCCGGTGACAGTGGGCACGCATGCGCTGATGCAGGAAGGCGTGGCGTTCGCACGGCTGGGGCTGGTGATCGTGGACGAACAGCACCGCTTCGGCGTGCAGCAGCGTCTCGCGCTGCACGACAAAGGGGCCGATCATGCGCGCGGCGAGGTGCCGCACCAGTTGGTGCTCACCGCCACGCCGATACCGCGCACGCTGGCGATGAGCGCCTACGCTGACCTCGACGTGTCCGCCATCGACGAATTGCCGCCGGGCCGCACGCCGGTGCAGACGGTGGCGGTGTCCAATGCGCGCCGCGCCGAAGTGGTCGAGCGCATCCGCGTAGCCTGCGCCGAAGGGCGCCAGGCCTACTGGGTATGCACGCTGATCGAGGAGTCCGAGCAGTTGCGCGCGCAGGCTGCCGAGGTGGCGCACGTGGAACTCTCCGCCGCGCTCGCCGGTTGCAGGGTGGGCCTGATCCACGGCCGCCTGAAGCCGAAGGAGAAGCAGGCGGTGATGGACGCGTTCAAGGTCGGCGAACTGGCCGTGCTGGTCGCCACCACGGTGATCGAGGTGGGCGTGGACGTGCCCAACGCCAGCCTGATGGTGATCGAGAATTCGGAGCGCCTCGGACTGGCCCAACTGCACCAGTTGCGCGGTCGCGTGGGTCGCGGCGCGGTGGCTTCGAACTGCGTGCTGCTGTACCAGCCGCCGCTGGGACAGCTCGCGCGCGAGCGCCTGGCCGTGATGCGCGAGACGAACGACGGATTCCGCATCGCCGAGAAGGATCTGGAGCTGCGCGGCCCCGGCGAAGTGCTGGGCACGCGCCAGACCGGCCAGCTCAGCTTCCGCATCGCCGACCTTTCGCGCGATGCGCACTTGCTGCCTGCCGTGCAGCAGGTGGGCGAGCGTCTGCTGGCCGGACATCCGCGCGAGGCGGATCGGCTGATCGCGCGCTGGATCGGCGGCGCGGCGCGCTACGCAAGGGCGTGACTTTTGCGATCATCCCCGATCGCGAAAAAATCGTCTGGAACGATTTTTGACATCGCGTCAGCGATGGCCCAAAGGGCGGCCGCCAAGGATGGCGGTCGCAAGATCAAACGGGCGGCCGTCCTTGGCCGCACTTGGTCGGTATTTTTGCAATCATCCCCGATTGCGAAGGTCAAACGGGCGGCCATCCATGGCTGCACTTTTCAATTCTTGTGACTATCCATCCATGGGCACCATGAGCAAACCGCAACTGCTGATCGACACCGACCCCGGCGTGGACGACGCGCTGGCCATCCTGATGGCGCATGCCCATGCCGACATCGCCGCGTTGAGCGTGGCCGCCGGCAACGTGGGGCTGGGCCACACCGTGCGCAACGCGCGCACCCTGCGCGACCTGCTGGGCGCCAGTTTCCCGGTATTTCCGGGTTGCGCCACGCCGCTGGTGCGTGCGCCGGACGAGGATGCCGCCTTCGTGCACGGCGCGGACGGCCTGGGTGACGTGGGCTTCCCCGAACCCGAGGCGGCGGCCGAGGACGAGGCCGCTGCGCTGGCGCTGCTGCGGCTCACCCGCGAGCGTCCCGGCGAGTTGACCCTGGTGGCGCTGGCGCCGCTGACCAACCTCGCGCTGGCGCTCAGGCTCGACCCGACGTTGCCGCAGCGCGTGAAGCGGCTGGTGGTGATGGGCGGCGCGGTGACCGGCCACGGCAACACCGGCAAGGTGCCGGCCGAGTTCAACGTGGGCTTCGATCCGGAGGCCGCGCATGTGGTGTTCGAGGCTTTTCCCGCCTTCGACCTGGTCGATTGGGAAGCCACGTTGCGCCACGGTTTCGACGACGCCGAGTTCGACGGCTGGATCGCCGCGGGCGACCATCGCGCGAAGTTCTTCGCGCAGGTGTTCCGCACCGCACGCGAATACAACGCCACGCACGACCGCAACGGGGTGGTTGCCGCGGATGCGCTGGCGATGGCGGTGGCGATCGATCCCGCCATCGTCGTGCGCAGCGAGACGCGCGCGGTGGCGGTGGAGCTGGACGGCCGCCTCACCCGCGGCGCCACCGTGGTGGATTGGGCGAAGCGGCTGGGCTGGCGCGCGCAGGCGCGCATCGTGCTGGAAGTGGATCAGGCGCGCTTCGCGGCGATGGTGCGCAAGGCGCTGGGCGCGGCTTGACGCACTGCCGCGCGGCTGGTTACACTTTCCCTCTTTTCACGTTGCAACAGAGCCCGTCATGAAGCCCGATATCCATCCGAATTACCGCCCGGTGGTGTTCCAGGATCTGTCGTCCGACTTCGCGTTCCTGACGCGTTCGACGATTGCCGCCAAGGACACCGTCAAGTGGACGGACGGCAACGAGTACCCGCTGATCAAGGTGGATATCTCCAGCCATTCGCACCCGTTCTACACCGGCAAGCAGAAGACGCTGGACGTCGGCGGCCGCGTCGACAAGTTCCGCAAGCGCTACGCGCAGAAGTAAGCGCGTTCCGCGTCCGCCGCGTTGCGGCGGCCCGAAGCATCCGCACACGGGGCAGGCAGCAGCCTGCCCCGTGTGTTTTTGCGCCTCTCGTCATTGGCGGAACCCCTCGCGACATCGCTGGCGCGATGCCGGAAACGCCTGGCGATTCCGGCGTGCGGCGTACGACCATCCGCGAACGCATGGCTGTTTGCCGTTGTGCGATAATGAACGGATTGCATCGAGGCATTTGCTGGTTCGGTGCCTGTTCCCCTTCGCCACGGCGCCGCCCCACGGCCCTGGCGACGACCCATGCTAAGGAGGTTCCCGTGTCCGATTCCAAGACTGTGAAGCTGGTGGACGAGTCGACCCAGCGCAGCAGCACCATGCCGCTGGTTTCCGGCACCCTCGGCCCGGCCTGCATCGACATCAGCACGCTGTACAAGGACACCGGCCACTTCACCTACGACGTCGGCTACGGTTCGACCGCCAGCACCAAGAGCGCGATCACCTACATCGACGGCGACCAGGGCGTGCTGCTGTACCGCGGCTACCCGATCGAACAGCTGGCGGAGAAGTCCAGTTTCCTCGAAGTGGCCTACCTGCTGCTCAACGGCGAGCTGCCGAAGCAGGACGAGTTCGCGGCCTTCGAGAACCAGATCACGCATCACACGATGATGCACGAGTCGCAGAAGCGCTTCTTCGAAGGCTTCCACCACGATGCCCATCCGATGGCGATGCTGGCTGCTTCGGTGGCCTCGCTGTCGGCGTTCTACCACGACGATCTCGACGTCGAGAATCCGGCCGACCGCAAGCTCGCCGCGATTCGCCTGATCGCCAAGATGCCGACCATCGCGGCGGCCTGCTACCGCTACTCGATCGGCTGGCCGTTCCGCTATCCGCGCAACAACCTCGAATACGTCGACCGCTTCCTGCACATGATGTTCGAGGTGCCGAGCGAGCCGCTGCAGATGAACCCGGTGGCGGCCAAGGCGCTGGATCTGCTGTTCATCCTGCACGCCGACCACGAGCAGAACGCCTCGACCTCGACCGTGCGCTTGGTCGGTTCCACCGGCGCCAATCCGTACGCCTCCATCGCCGCGGGCATCACCGCGCTGTGGGGGCCCGCGCACGGCGGTGCCAACGAGGCGGTGCTCAAGCAGCTCCAGGAAATCGGCACGCCGGACAACGTCGAGTCGGCGGTGCTGCGCGCCAAGGACAAGAACGACAGCTTCCGCCTGATGGGCTTCGGCCATCGCGTGTACAAGAACTTCGACCCGCGCGCGAAGATCATCCGCGAGATGTGCCACAAGGTGCTGGCCGAGCTGGGCGTCAACGACCCGCTGCTGGACGTGGCGATGAAGCTGGAAGAGGCGGCGCTGAAGGACGACTACTTCGTCGAGCGCAAGCTGTACCCGAACGTGGATTTCTACTCCGGCATCATCTACAAGGCGCTGGGCATCCCCACCGAGATGTTCACCGTGATGTTCGCCATCGCCCGCACCGCCGGCTGGATCGCGCACTGGATCGAGCAGCACGAAACCCCCGGCGCCCGCATCGGCCGCCCGCGCCAGATCTATACCGGCGCCGGCGTGCGCGACTACGTGGCTTCCGGCAAGCGCTGAGCGCCTGCTCTTCTCCCTCTCCCCTCCGGGGAGAGGGCTGGGGAGAGGGGTCATTCTTGCCTCGATCTTTAAAGAGGCGGTGCCCCGAGCCAGCGCCTCCGCGAGCACCCGCCCCTCACCTCAATCCTCTCTCCGAAGGGGAGGGGAGGCAAAAGTGCCGTGCGTCTCGCTAGCGCAGCGCGGCCAGCCTGTGCTCCAGCGATTCGGCTTCGTCGGCGGCCAGCAGTTCTTCCACGGCGGGCAGGGCGGCGCGGCGCATCGGCTTCTCGTCGACGCGATCCAGCGGCGCCTGGCGCAGCGCGTCGTGCGGCAGCACCGTGAGGTCGAACGACAGCGCGTCGGCGGCGAACAGCAGCACCGGGAATTCGGCCTGTTCGTCGCGGCTGGTGCGCAGGCGGCGCGTCTGCGCCTCGAACGGCACGCCGTGTTCGTGCAGGTGGCGGTGCACGGCATCGGGGTCGTCGCTGAACACGTGCAGGCAGATCGCCGAATGCGCGTCGGCGGTGCCGTCGAGCACGGCGCCGACCAGCCGCGGCTCGAAGCGGGCGAGGAAACGCATCGCCTCCACCGCCGCCTCGCGGCGTTCCTGCAGCAGGCGCGGCTGGCTGTCGGCGTGAAACAGGCGCTGGTGCTCGCGCAGCGCCTGCTCGATCTCCTGGTTGCGCGGCAGCGCCTGCTCGTCGAGGATGCCCAGCCGCTCGGCGGCCTTGAGCTTGGCGCGGTGGAAGTCGCGGATGCCGTGCTCGCTCATCAGGCGGGCGGCTTCCTGCGCCACGCGCAACCGGTTGCGCTGCTGGCGGTCACTTGCATGGATGCGGTGATGTTCGCCTCGTGCCATGTCGGTTCCTCCGCCGCGTGCGCGGCCAGACTAGCGCACGCGGCGGGATACCGGAACCGGTTGATCCGCGCTCAGAAGATGTTGAACGGGTTCTGCTGTTCCTGTTGCTGCTGAGTGGCCTGGCTGCGCAGGCGCTCCAGGTCTTCGACCTTGAAGTACTCGGTCATGCTGTCCGCATCGTCCGGCGTGGTGGGCAGGCCGCTGGAGCGGTCGATCAGCGCGGTGGCGATGCCCGGCGGCATCGGCAGCGAATTCTCCGGCTGGCCCTTCAGCGCGGCGCCCATGTAGTCCATCCAGATCGGCAGCGCCGCCTGGGCGCCGAACTCGCCGTGGCCCAGCGAGCCGTAGTTGTCGAAGCCCACCCATACCGCGGTGGAGACATCGCCGTTGAAGCCCAGGAACCAGGCGTCGCGGAAGTCGTTGCTGGTGCCGGTCTTGCCGGCAAGGTCGGTGCGACCCAGCGACTTGGCCGCGAAGCCGGTGCCGCGCAGTATCACGTCCTTCATCAGCGAGGTGATCAGGAAGTCGGTGCGCGGGCCGAGCACGTGCGGCGCCAGCACGGGCGCGTGCTCGCCGTTGCCGGCGTCCGCCGGGAGGGTTTCCACGCCGGAATCGTCGGTACTGGCGGCGCTGGCCGGGGGCGCGGCGCTGGCGTCCACGGCGAGCCGGTTGGCCGGGTGCCTGCCCATGTCCGCGGGCGGCGGGCCGGCGGGCGCGTTTTCCAGCAGGCGCGCCTGGCATTCGCGGCAGGCGCGCGCGGGGTTGGCGACGTAGACCGGCTTGCCGTCGCGGTCGTCGATCTCGCTGATGAAGTACGGCGTGACCAGGTAGCCGCCGTTGGCGAACACCGCGTAGCCGCGCGCCATGTTGATCGGCGACACGGAGGCGGTGCCCAGCGCCATCGACAGGTTGGCCGGCAGCGCGTCCAGCGGGAAGCCGAAGCGAGTGATGAAATCGCGCGCGTAGCGTACGCCGATGGCGTCGAGCAGGCGGATCGATACCAGGTTCTTCGACTGCACCAGCGCTTCGCGCAGGCGCATCGGGCCGGCGAACTTGTCGTCGTCGTTGCTCGGCGTCCACAGCCCGCCGGGGCGCGAGGGGTCGGGCAGCGCCAGCGGCGCGTCGTTGAGGATGGAGGCCGGCGTGAAGCCGTGGTCGAACGCCGCCGAGTACAGGTAGGGCTTGAAGCTGGAGCCGGGCTGGCGTGCCGCCATCACCGCGCGGTTGAACTTGCTGCGGGCGAAGTTGAAGCCGCCCACCAGCGCCTCGATGGCGCCGTCCTCGGGCCGGATCGAGGCCAGCGCGCCTTGCACGGCGGGGATCTGCGCCAGTTGCCAGCCGCCCTTGTCGTCCTGCGTCACGCGCACGATGTCGCCGCGCTTGAGCACCGCGTCCACGCGTTTCGGCGCCGGGCCGCTGCGGCTGTCGTTGATGTACGGGCGCGCCCACGCCACGGCGGGGAGGTCGAGGTTTACGCTCTGGCCGGAAGCGAGGAAGACGGTGGCCGAGCCGGCGGAGCTGGCGGTCACCAGGCCGGGCGCGAGGCCGGAGACGTCGCCGAAGCCGGCCAGCGCGCGCGCGTAGTCCTGCGCGCCGGCGTCGTCGGCGAGATCCTGGTGGGCCTCGGGGCCGCGCCAGCCGTGGCGGCGGTCGTAGTCGATCAAGCCCTTGCGCACGGCGTCCACCGCCACCTGCTGCTTCGCGCTCTGGATGGTGGTCTTCACCACGTAGCCTTCGGTGAGCGCGTCGTTGCCCAGGCGGTCGAGCACCTGCCGGCGCACCATCTCGGCGAGGTAGGGCGCGTTCACCTGGATCGGCGCCTCGTGCGGCGCGGCGTTGTTCGGCTCGGCGACGGCCGCCTTGTACTGCGCCTCGGTGATGTAGCCGTGCCGCAGCATCTCGCTCAGCACCCAGTTGCGCCGCGCCAGCAGGCGCGCCTGGCTGTTCAGCGGGTTCACCAGCGAGGGCAACTGGAAGGTGGAGGCGATCGCCGCGCACTGCGCGATGCTGAGCTGATCCAGCGTCTTGCCGTAGTAGTACTCGGCGGCGGCGGCCACGCCGTAGGAGCGGTGGCCGAGGAACATCTTGTTGAGGTACAGCTCCAGGATCTGATCCTTGCTCAACTCCTGCTCCATGCGCAGCGCGGTGAAGATCTCGATCAGCTTGCGCGAGTAGAGCTTCTGCGGGCTGAGGAAGAAGTTGCGCGCCACCTGCTGGGTGATGGTGGAGCCGCCCTGCACCTTGTCCCCGCCGGCCAGGATCACGTGCCAGCCGGCGCGCACGATGCCGTGCCAGTCGACGCCGGGGTGGTGGTAGAAGTCGGCGTCCTCGGCTGACAGCACGGCGTGCTTGAGGTTGTCCGGCACGTTCGCGATGGCTATCGGGATGCGCCGCGTCTCGCCAAAGGTGGCGATCAGCTTGCCGTCGGCGCTTTCCACGCGCAGCGGCACCTGCATGTGGTAGTCCTTCAATACGGCCACCGAAGGCAGCCTCGGCGCCACCAGCCAGTACGCCACGCCGATCGCGAGTACCGCCAGCAGGAGGCCCGAGAACGCCAGGATCACTGCCCAGCGCAGCAGACGCTTGAAAATATGCATGTGTCGCGGATCGCCTGTGTCGAAACCCGGCAGAGTATAGAGGTTGTGCCGCCGGCCACTTCGGATCGGCACATCTTCGGATGCCGGGTTGTCCGGGGCGCAAGATGCTGCGTTCGCGCCGAAGCGTGGCCTTCGTCACGTCCCGGAAAGGCGTTGATTCAAATGTGGGCGCCATCACGGGAAATACATGAAAAAAACTCGCCAGGCCATTGCGGGGGCGTTAATTTTTCGATCTAATGCGACCGCGCATCGGTCGGAAACCCGGCCTTGCCGCCCAGGGGCAAAGGGGGAACACCGTGGGGCTCTTCACACCCAAGAAGCCGGCACTGATCGGCGTCGACATCAGCTCGACCGCAGTCAAGCTGCTGGAGCTCAGCCAGTCGGGCGGGCGTTACCGCGTGGAGCATTACGCGGTTGAGCCGCTGCCGCCGAACGCCGTGGTCGAGAAGAACATCGTCGAGGTCGAAGCCGTGGGCGAGGCGATCCGCCGTGCGCTGGCGCGCTCCGGCGCCAAGCTCAGGACGGCATCCGCCGCGGTGGCCGGCTCGGCCGTGATCACGCGCATCATCCCGATGCCCAGCGAATTGAGCGAAGAAGACCTGGAAGGCCAGATCCAGGTCGAAGCGAACCAGTACATCCCTTACCCGATCGAGGAAGTGAGCCTCGACTTCGAGGTACTGGGCCCGGTGCGCGACAACCCGGAAATGAACAACATCCTGCTCGCCGCCTCGCGCACCGAGAACGTGGACATGCGCGTGGCCGCGCTGGAGTTGGGCGGGCTCACCGCCAAGGTGGTCGACGTGGAAGCGTTCGCCATGGAAAACGCGTTCGCGCTGCTCGTCGATCAGCTCAACGTCGGCCGCGACGCGCTGGTGGCGGTGGTGGACGTGGGCGCCACCATGACCACGCTGTCGGTGCTGCGCAACCAGCGCACGATCTATTCGCGCGAGCAGGTGTTCGGCGGCAAGCAGCTCACCGACGAGATCATGCGCCGCTACGGGCTCTCCTACGAGGAGGCTGGCCGCGCCAAACGCAAGGGCGGCCTGCCCGAGTCCTACCAGAGCGAGGCGCTGGAGCCGTTCAAGGAATCGCTGGTGCAGCAGGTCAGCCGCCTGCTGCAGTTCTTCTTCGCCGGCAGCGAGTACAGCAAGGTCGACCAGGTGGTGCTGGCCGGCGGTTGCGCCACCATCGACGGCATCGCCGGGATGCTCGAAGAGCACATCGGCGTGCCCTGCGTGGTGGCCAACCCGCTGGCGCGCATGTCGATGTCGCCCAAGGTGCAGGGGCAGACGCTGTCCCAGGATGCGCCGGCGCTGATGGTCGCGGTCGGCCTCGCCCTGAGGAGCTTCGACTGATGGCACACGTCAACCTCCTGCCCTGGCGTGCCGAGCGGCGCAAGCTGCGCGAGCGCGAATTCTTCGGTCAGCTCGGCATGGCCTTCGTGGCCGGCCTGGGCGTCGTGCTGCTGTGGGCGCTGTGGATGGGCGCGAGCATCGACAACCAGAACGACCGCAACACCATCCTGCAAGACGAGATCAAGCAGGTCGACGTGAAGATCGCCAAGATCAAGGATCTGGAGAAAGTGCGCGAGCACCTGCTGGCGCGCAAGCAGATCATCGAGCAGTTGCAGTCCGACCGCTCGAAGATGGTGCACCTGTTCGACGAGCTGGTGAAGACGATCCCGTCCAGCGCACGCCTCACGTCGCTCAAGCAGGCCGGCGACACCATGTCGCTGGACGGCGTGGCGCAATCCAACGCCAGCGTGGCCGAGTACATGCGCAACATCGAAGTCTCGCCGTGGATGGGCCACGTGGATCTGCGCAGCACCGTCAACAGCCACGACGCCACGCGCATGCCCTACGGCTTCGGTCTGACCGTGAAGCTGAGCAAGCCGAAGGCGGACGACAACGGCGCGCCGGCTGGCGCCAGCACGGCTGCGGCGCCGGCGAATGCCGGCAGGCCCTCGGCATCGCTGCCGCCCGCTCCTGCCACCGCTCCCGCCGCGAAGCCGGCTGCCGCGCCCTCCAAGCCGGAAGCCAAGCCGACTGCTGCAGCCGCCAAGGGAGGGGCCAAGGCATGAAACTCCTGGACGATCTGCGCGGCCTCGACCGCAACAACATCGGCGGCTGGCCCAAGTCGGTCAAGATCTTCTTCACCACCTTGCTTTTCCTGGTGGTGGTGCTGGCCGGCTGGTACTTCTATGTCAGCAGCCAGCAGGACGAACTGGCCACGCTGGCGAACAAGGAAGAGCAGCTCAGGAAGGAGTTCAGCGAAAAGCAGGCCAAGGCGGTGAATCTCGATGCGCTGCAGCAGCAGCTCGACGAGATGAAGGACATGCTGCGCCAGTTGTTGCGCCAACTGCCCAGCAAAACCGAAATGCCCGAGCTGCTGATCGACGTCTCGCAGACCGCGTTGTCCGCCGGCCTGCAGGTGGATTCCTTCGTGCCGCAACCCGAGGTGCCGAAGGACTTCTACGCCGAGAAGCCGATCCAGCTGAAGATGGTGGGCACCTACCACCAGTTCGGTGCCTTCATCAGCGGCGTGGCATCGCTGCCTCGCGTGGTGATCCTGACCATGCATGATGTGTCGCTCACGCCGCAGCATGCAAGCAAGGACGGCACCTCCACCGACGGCCAACTAGTGCTGCAGGGTACGGTGAAGACCTACCGTTACCTGGACGAGGACGAGGCCGCCGCAGCCGCGAAGGGCACGGCCAAGAAGGCGGGAGGGCGCAAGTGATGAAGCTGTCCACTGCCATGAAGCCGGCGACACTGTCGCGTATCGCCCTGCTGCTGGTCGCCGTGCTGATGCTGGGGGGCTGTACCCGCGGCACCAGCGACCTGCGCGAATGGATTTCTCAGCAGAAGGCCAAGAAGGGCGTGCCGATCCCGCCGCTGCCGGTCATCAAGACCTTTGAAACCTTCACGTACGCCGACCAGGATCTGCGCGATCCGTTCGGGCCCAGTGCTGCCGAGCAGGAAACCACCAACGCGGGCCCGCGGCCGGATCAGAACCGGCCCAAGCAGCCGTTGGAAATGTTCGCACTGGACAGCCTCAAGATGGTCGGCACCATCGGTACCGGGCCGGGTACCGAGGCCCTCATCAAGGATCCGCAGGGCGTGATCCACCCGGTACACGATGGCGAATACATGGGCCAGAACTATGGCCGCATCACCGCGATCAGCGACGACCACATCGACCTGGTCGAGCTGGTATCCAACGGCAATGGTGGCTGGATGGAACGTCCGACCAGCGTCGCACTCGGCGAGAAATAGGGGACACAGGGGCTGATGCAATGAGCAACCACATTCAATCCGTCCGGGGCCGGGTCATGCGCCACGCCATTCGTAGTCTCCTTTCGCTATTGCTGCTCGCCGGTGCGGGTTTCAGCCAGTCCGCGCTGGCTGCCAGCAGCACGCTGAAGGACATCAACTACACCACCCTGCCAGGCGGCAGCGTGCAGTTGCACCTGAATTTCATCGGTGCGGTACCGCAGCCGCGCATCTTCACCACCGACAATCCGGCACGCATCGCCATCGATTTCGCCGATACCGGCACCACGGCGCAGCGGCATACCGATATCGGGCAGGGCGCCACGTCCGGCGTCTCGGCCGTATCCGCTGGCGGCCGCACCCGCGTGATCGTGGAGCTGATGCGTCCGGCGTCGTACCAGTCCGCGATCGAAGGCAACAGCCTGGTACTTACGGTCGACAATAGTGGAAACGGCGCAGCGCAGACGGCGGCAGCCGCTCCGGCGCAGCGTAGCGTCACCACCGCGGCCATCATCGATCCATCCAAGCGCCTGCCGGCGACCGCCGCTGGCGCCATCAGCATCACCAACATTGATTTCCGCCGTGGCGCGAACGGGCAGGGTCGGGTGCTGATCACCTTCAGCGGCCCCGGTGCCGATGCGCAGATGCGCACCATCGGCGACAAGGTCGAGGTCAGCATCCCGAACGCCAACGTGCCGGCGAACCTCGCGCAGCGATTGGATACCGTGGACTTCGCCACGCCGGTGCAGTCCGTCAGCACCCACACCGGACTCGCCGGCGGCGTGCAGATGACCATTGCCACCAAGGGGGTGGTCGACACTGCGGCCTGGCAGGAAGGCAACCAGTACGTGGTCGAGGTGGCCGCGAAGAAGGGCGACAATCCGAATATGCCCGCGGGCGGCAGGATTGGCTCGCTGGATCAGCACCCGGTCTACACGGGCACTCGCGCCACCTTCAACTTCCAGGACATCCCGGTGCGCTCGGTGCTGCAGCTGATTGCGGACACCTCCAAGCTCAATATCGTGGCGGCTGACAGCGTCACCGGCAGCATCACACTGCGCCTGGTGAACGTGCCCTGGGATCAGGCGCTGGATGTGATCCTGCGCGCCAAGGGCTTGGACAAGCGTCGCGACGGCAACGTGATCTGGGTGGCGCCGCAGCAGGAACTGGCCAAGTACGAAGAGAACGTCGCCGACGCGCGCATGAAGGCCGAGGACAACGCTCCGCTGGTCAGTACCTACATCCCGATCAGCTATGGCAAGGCGGCCGATATCGCCAAGTTGTTGACCACCGGTAGCATGCAAGGAGGCGGTGGGGCGGCCGGTGCGAGCGCGTCGCGCGGCTTCCTCTCCCCGCGTGGCAGCGTCTCCTTCGACGAACGCACCAATACCCTGCTGCTCAACGACACCGCCGACAAGACCGAACAGGTTCGCAAACTGGTGGCTGTGCTGGACAAGCCGGTGCAGCAGGTGCTGATCGAGTCGCGCATCGTGATCGCCTCGGACAGCTTCACCCGCGATCTGGGCGTGAAGTGGGGCGTATCGGGTACCCGGGTCAATAGCAACAACATCGTGTCGACCAATCCGACTGGCGATGGTGCCGGCCAGTATGCAACCAACGTCTGGAACAACAACGTCAACTACCAGAACGCGATGAGCGACTGGGTGGCGAACGGTGCACAGGGCGCCCAGCCGCATCCCGGCTCGGTCACGATTCCGGGCGGCTACAATGTCAACCTGCCAGTGACCAATCCGGCTGGCCAGCTTGGTCTCGCCATTCTTGGCAAGAACTATCTGGTCGATCTCGAGCTGTCGGCTGCGCAGACCGAAGGACGTGGCGAGGTGATCTCCAGCCCGCGTGTCATCACCGCCAATCAGCAGGAGGCTGTGATCCGCCAGGGTCAGGAAATCGGCTACGTCACCTATCAGGGAGGCGTCGGTGGTGGTACCGCCACTGGCCAGACCGCTTCGGTGCAGTTCAAGGATGCGGTGCTGGAGCTCAAGGTCACGCCGACCATCACTGCCGACAACCGCGTGTATCTCGCGATCAACGTGAAGAAGGATTCTCTGGACAAGTTCCTCACCACGCCGAACGGCCAGGTGCCGGAGATCAACACCCAGTCGGTGAACACCTCGGTGCTGGTGGATAACGGCCAGACCGTGGTACTCGGCGGCATCTACGAGATCAACAAGAGCAACACGGTGACCAAGGTGCCCGGCCTGGGCGATATCCCCGGCATCGGTTTCCTGTTCCGCAATACCAGTCGCAACAACACCAAGGCGGAACTGCTGATCTTCGTCACGCCGCGCATCCTCAACGATTCGTTGCAGTAAGTCGCTACGTTCATGCGATATGCAAGGGGGCGGCTTCGGCCGCCCCTTTGCGTTGCGGGCCTGAATGCGCGGATACCGTCGACTAAACTTCCGGGCTCCGCCGCGGTCAACAGCGGCGACCTGACGCCGGAACCACCATGATGGACATGCCTGAAACCCAATCCCGCAGCCGTTTGCAACAGGCTTTCGCGCAACTGCGCGACGAATTGCGGACTTGCATCATCGGCCAGCCGAAGCTGGTGGATTGCCTGCTGGTGGCGTTGCTCGCCGACGGCCATCTGCTGGTGGAAGGTGCGCCCGGTCTGGCCAAGACCACCGCGGTGAAGGCGCTGGCCGCGCGCATCGAGGCGGATTTCCATCGCGTGCAGTTCACGCCCGACCTACTGCCTGCCGACCTCACCGGCACCGACGTGTTCCGCCCGCAATCCGGCAATTTCGAATTCGAGCACGGGCCGCTGTTCCACAACATCGTGCTGGCCGACGAGATCAACCGCGCCCCGGCCAAGGTGCAGTCGGCCCTGCTTGAAGCGATGGCCGAGCGGCAGATCACCGTGGGCCGCGCCACGCGCCCGTTGCCGGAGCTGTTCATGGTGATGGCCACGCAGAACCCGATCGAGCAAGAGGGTACGTTCGCGTTGCCAGAGGCCCAGCTCGACCGCTTCCTGCTGCACGTCACCATCGGCTACCCCGATGCGGCGGCCGAGCTGGCGATCCTGCGCCTTGCTCGCGAACAGGCCAGCCGCCGCGCGCATCCGGCACCCGCATCCGCGCCTGCGCTGAAGCAGTCCGACGTGTTCGCCGCGCGCGATGCCGCGATGGCGCTGCACATGGCGCCGGCGCTGGAGGAATACCTGGCCCAGCTCGTGCTGGCCACGCGCGACGCGGGCCGTTACGGGCCGGAGCTGAAACGCTGGATCGCCTGGGGCGCCAGCCCGCGCGCCACCATCGCGCTGGATCGCTGTGCGCGCGCGCAGGCCTGGCTGGCCGGCCGCGACTACGTGTTGCCCGAAGACGTGCACGCCATCGCGCACGAGGCGCTGCGCCACCGCGTGCTGCTCAGCTACGAGGCGGAGGCGGAGGGCGTGCGCAGCGACCAGGTGATCGCCCGCTTGCTGGATCTCGTGCCGCTGCCGTGAGCGCCGTGTCGCCGAATCGTGTCGATGGCGACGGCCGCACGAGCGTGTCGCTGGCCGAACTGATCGCGTTGGGCGCGCGCGCCGGACGCGCGAAGCTGTTGCCGTCGGAGAGCCGCGCGGCGCGCAGCGGCGCCCAGTCTAGCCGCCTCTACGGGCGCGGCATGGACTACGCCGAGTCGCGCGTCTACCAGGCCGGCGACGACGTGCGCCGGCTGGACTGGCGGCTCACCGCGCGCAGCGGCAGGTTGCACACCAAGCTGTTCCAGGAGGAGCGCGAAGGCCGCCTGCTGATCCTGCTGGACACCCACGCCAGCCTGCGCTTCGGCACCCGCGTCCGCTTCAAGTCGGTGCAGGCGGCACGCGCGGCTGCCATCGCTGCCTGGCTGGCCGTGCGCGCAGGCGAACGCGTGGGGATGATGGCCTTCGGCAACCACGATCGCCTGCTGCGTCCGCAGGGCGCCGCGCGTGGCGCGCTCGCCGTGTGCGGCGCGCTGGCGGAATGGGATGCGCAGCCGGCGACGGATCGCGCCGAGCCCTTGTCCGAAGCCTTGCTGCGCGCACGGCGCCTGCAACGCGGCGCCAGCCGCGTGCTGCTGCTCAGCGACGGATTCAGCGCAGACGACGAAGCGCGGCAGCACCTGCTGGAACTGAAGGCGCGCGCCCACGTCGGCGTGCTGGTGGTGGCCGATGCGCTGGAACGCGAGCCGCCGCCGCCGGGCCGTTATCCGCTGGAACACGATGGCGAGCGCCGCGACGTGGTGCTGCTCGGCGAGCGCCAGCGGCGCGAATTCCAGCAGGCCGTGGGCAGCGGCCCCGCACGATTGGAAGCCCTGGCGCGCGGCGCGGGCCTGCGCTGCCGCGTGCTCGACACGCGCGACGATCCGTTGCCTGCCGTCGGCGATCTGCTGGGTGCGACGGGGATGCGGCGATGATGCCTTCCATGCCTCCGTCGAACGGCCCGGTGCTGCGCGACATCCACCTGCCGCCCGCGCCCGCGTGGTGGCCGTTCGCGCCGGGCTGGTGGGTGCTGGCCGGGCTGGTGCTGCTGGCGCTGGCCGTCGCCGCGTGGTTCTGGCGCCGCCATCGGCGCCTGCGGAAACAGTGCCGCCTGCTGCTGGACGAACTGGAAAAGCTGGCGGCCCGCCATGCGCGCGATGGCGACGCCGTCGCGCTGGCCGCTTCGATTCACCAGTTGCTGCGCCGCGTAGCGCGTCGCCACGACGAAGCCGCGACCCGGCAGCGCGGCGACCGTTGGCGACAGACGCTGGCACGCGTACCGGTGGCGACGGCCGTGCTGGATCGCCTGATGGCGCTGGAGCAGGCGATCTATCGGCCGCAGGCACAATTCGACGCGCCTGCCACGCTGGCCGCGGCGCGCGACTGGCTGCGGGCGGCGGCACGTCCACGCGCGTGGAAGTCGCTGGGCACGGAGACGGGCCATGTTTGAATTCGCGTGGCCTTGGCTGTTTCTGCTGCTGCCGCTGCCCTTGCTGCTGCGCCGCGTGCTGCCGCCGGTAATGCCGGGGCAGGCCTTGCGCCTGCCGCAGCCGGGCCTGCGTCTCGCGGCGACGGGCGGCAACGCGGCGCGCAGCGCCACGCCTTGGCTGCTGGCGCTGGCATGGTCGTGCATGGTGGTGGCCGCCGCGCGCCCGCAATGGGTGGGGCCGCCGCAGGCGCAGCAGCGCAGCGGTCGCGCCCTGCTGCTGGCGGTGGATCTCTCCGGCAGCATGAACACGCAGGACATGGAACTGGCCGGCCAGCCGGTGAGCCGCTTCGGCGCGGTGAAGGCGATTGCCGGCAACTTCATCGACCGTCGGCGCGGCGACGAGATGGGCCTGATCCTGTTCGGCAGCCAGGCTTTCCTAGTGACGCCGCTCACCTACGACCTCGACGCGGTGCGTGCGCAACTGCAGGGCGCGGCGGTGGGGTTGGCCGGCAGCGAAACCGCCATCGGCGACGCCATCGCCATCGCGGTGAAGCGCCTGTCCGCGCTGCCGGAGCAGGCGCGCGTGCTGGTGCTGCTCACCGACGGCGTCAACAACGCCGGCAGCATCGCGCCGCTGGAGGCCATGCGCGCTGCCAAGGCGGCCGGCGTGCGCATCTACACCGTGGGCATCGGCGCGGAGCGCATGCGTGTGCCGGGCTTCTTCGGCGCGCAGATCGTCAACCCTTCGGCCGACCTCGATGCGGCCATGCTGACCAAGCTCGCGGACGAAACCGGCGGCCGCTTCTTCCGCGCCACCGACAGCGCGCAACTGGCCGACGCGTATCGCGCCATCGATGCGCTGGAGCCGATGCGGCAGCACGGCCCCAGCCTGCGGCCGCGCACGGAATGGTTCGTCTGGCCGCTGGTGGCGGCGCTGTTGTTGTGGTTGCTGGCCGCGTGGCCGCGCTGGCGTGCGCGCGAGGTGGCCGCATGAGCGCGGCGCTGGCGCAATTCCACTTCCTGCGGCCGTGGTGGCTGTATGCACTGCTCGTGCTGCCGTGGCTGCTGTGGCAGGCCTCGCGGCGCAGCCGTGGCCTGCAGGCCCTGTCGCGGCTGGTGGATGCGGAGCTGTTGCCGCAACTGCTGGAGGGGAGCGCCACGCGGCAGCGCCTGCCGCTGGGCCTGCTCGCGCTGGCCTGGCTGCTGGCGGTGCTGGCGCTGGCCGGGCCGACGTGGAGCCGCGTGGAGCAGCCGCTGTACGCGCGCCGCGCCGCGCAGGTGGTGGCGATCTCGTTGTCGCAGCGCATGCTGTCGCGCGACGTGGCGCCCAGCCGCATCGACCTTGCGCGCCACAAGGCGCACGACTTGCTCGCGGCGAACCGGGACGGCCTGAACGCCCTGGTCGGCTACGCCGGCGAGGCCTTCACGGTGGCGCCGCTCACTTCGGATGCGCACAGCCTGTCCACCCTGCTGGACGCGATGGCGCCGGACACCATGCCGGTGGACGGCGAGAACGCGGCGGCGGCGATCGCGCGCGGCGCCGCGCTGATCCGCGACGCCAAGGCCGGCGGCGGTTCGCTGGTGCTGATCGCCGACAGCGCGGACGCCTCGGCGCGCCAGGCCGCGCGCCAGGCGCTGGCCGAGGGCGTGCGCGTCTCCGTGCTGGGCGTGGGCACGCCGCAGGGCGCGCCGGTGCCGCTGCCGGGCGGCGGCTTCCTGCACGATGCGAACGGCAACCTGCAGCTCGCCGCGCGCGACGATGCCGCCCTGTCGGCGGTGGCCGAGGCCGGCGGTGGCCGCTATGTGGCGATGACGACGGACGACGCCGATGTCGCCGCGCTCAAGGACGAATTGCGCGCCGGCTCCGCGCAGGCCGCGCAAGGCCTGCGCGGCGACGAATGGCAGGATCGCGGCCCGTGGCTGCTGCTGCTCCTGCTGCCGCTGGCGGCATTGGCCTTCCGCCGCGGCTGGTTGCTGCTGTTGCCGCTGGTGTTGCTGCCGTTGCTGCCGGGCACGGCGCACGCCACGGGTTGGCGTGACCTCTGGCGGAACCGCAACCAGCAGGCCGCCGCGGCGCTCGCGCGCGGCGACGCGAAGCAGGCGATGCAACTGGCGAACGATCCCGCCCTGCGCGGCGCGGCGGCCTATCGCGCCGGCGACTACGCCGCCGCCGCACAGGCATTGCGCGCGGCAAAGGGCAGCGACGCGAGCTACAACCTCGGCAACGCGCTGGCGCGCGAAGGCCGCTACGAGGACGCGATCCACGCCTACGACGAGGCGCTCAAGCGCGATCCCGCCAATGCCGACGCGAAGGCGAACAGGCAGGCGGTCGAAGACTGGCTGCGCAAGCAGAAAAACCAGCAGCAGGAACCGCAACAAAACTCTTCTTCGTCGCAGCAGCAACAGAAGCAGGGCGGATCATCCTCGTCGCAGGGCAAGGGCAGCGACGGGCAAGGCGCGGGCCAGAAGAACCAGGGCCAGGACGGCAAGGATCAGCAAGGTCAGAATCAGCAAAGCCAAGGCAAGGCCGATGGCCAGTCCGGCAAGCAGCAAGGCAAGGATGCGAAGCGGCAAGGCCAGCAGGATCCCTCGGGCGATGCCGGTGGCCAATCGCCGCAGGACAAGGCGAAGCAGGGCGATCAAGCGTCCGCAGGAAATCCCGGCACCCAGCACGGCGACCAGGCGCAACCGACGCCCGCGCAGCAAGCCGCCCAGCAGGCGCAGGCCGAACAGGCGCAGCAGGCACTGAAGCGGCAGCTCGACAGGCAACTGGGCACGCCCGGCCAGCAGGCCGCGAAGCAGCCGCCAACCCATGAGCTGGGCGCGGAAGCCGCCGACGATCCGCAGGCCAAGCTCCCGGCGGATGTGCGCCAGGCCCTGCAGCGCGTGCCCGACGATCCCGGCGCCCTGCTGCGCCGCAAGTTCCAGCTGGAATACCAGCGCCGCCATGGCGGTGCGCCCGACGAGGATGGGCCGTGATGCTTCGACGACAGGGTTTGCTTCCGTGGCCGTCCTTGGCCGCGAGAACCGAATGGACGGCTATTCTGCACTGTTCATTTTTGCGCTCGTCCATGATCGCGAAGGTCAAACGGGTGGCCATCCATGGCCGCACTCTTCAGTATCTGTGCCTGTTGCTGTTTCTCGCCGTGCCGCTGGCGGCGCGTGCGGCCAGCGTGCAGGCCACGCTGGATCGGGACACCGTGCAGCTGGGCGAAACGGTGACCTTGAACCTGCACATCACGGGAACCGGCAGCGCGGCGATGCCCGATCTCGGCCCGCTGACGCAGGACTTCGACGTGCTCGGCAGCTCGCAGAGCAGCAACCTCAGCATCGTCAACGGCCAGCGCAGCGCCGAGCTGGTGATCGGCGTGGTGCTGCGGCCGAAGCACGTGGGCACGCTCGCCATCCCGTCGCTCGTCGTGGCCGGCGCGCAGACCGCGCCGCTGCAGCTGCGGGTCGATCCGCCGGATCCGGCGGCTGCCGCGGCGACGGGCAAGAGCGTGTTCATGGAAGCCGAGACCGAGCCGAAGCAGGCGTGGGTGGGCCAGCAGATCAGCTACGTGGTGCGGCTGTACGTCAGCGGCGGCGTCACCAACGGCACGCTGGACACGCCGCAGGTCGGCGGCGTGCAGCTTCGCCAGGTCGGTGGCGACCTGCGCTACGACAAGGTGCGCGGCGGCCGCGATTACCGCGTGATCGAGCGGCGCTACGCGCTGGTGCCGCAGCACGCGGGCACGCTGACGATTCCCGCGCTGGGCTTCCAGGGCGTGGCGCTGGATCCCAACGATCCCGACAGCTTCTTTGGCGCGGGCACGCAGGTCGGCGCCAGCGCTCCTGCGCAGACGGTGCAGGTGCAGGCCGTGCCAGCGAACTGGGGATCGTCGGCGTGGCTGCCGGCGCGCGCGCTCAGCCTTACGCTCGCCGGCTGGCCCGATGCGGGCACGCCGGCGCGCGTGGGCCAGCCGATCAACCTCACCATGACGCTCAGCGCCACCGGCCTGTCCGCCGATGCGCTGCCGCAGCTCAGCCTGCCCGCGGTGCAGGGCGCCACCGTGTATCCCGACCAGCCCAAGACCGCCACCGCGGAGGACGACGCGTGGCTGCAGGGCAGCAGCACGCGCGGCTTTGCGGTGGTGCCGGAACGGGCCGGCACGCTGACCCTGCCCGCGACCACGCTGCGCTGGTTCGACGTGACGTCGGGGCAGGTGCAGACCGCCGAGATTCCCGCGCACAGCATCACCGTGCTGCCGGCGGCCGGTGCGGCCGCCGCGCCGTCGTCTTCCTCTGCCGCACCGGCGGCGGCGCCGGTGGCCGCGATAGCGCAGGGCGCGGCGCCGCAGAACCCGCCGTGGCGCTGGATCGCGCTGGCCAGCCTGCTGCTGTGGCTGCTCACCGTGCTGGCGTGGTGGCTGTGGCGGCGCCGCGCACCGCGCCGTCCGGTTGCCGTTGCGGCGGGCGGTGCCACCAGCGAGTCCGCGCGCCGGCTGAAGCAGGCGTTCCTCGCCGCCGCGCGCGGCGGCGACGCGTCGATGCAGCTGCGCAGCCTGCTGGCGTGGGCGCAGGCCGAGCGACCGGCGATCCGCCATGCCGGCGAACTGGACGCCGTGTTGGCGGACGGGGAGCAGCGGCAGGCCATCGCCGCGTTGCAGCGCCGCTGCTATGGCGGTGCGGGGGAAGCGGCACGCGTCGATCTGGCGAAAACCTTCGAGCGCGGCTTCGCGTGGCGCAGCGACGGGCGCGAGGACGACGACGGCCTGCCGCCGCTGTATCCGTTCAAGCTGTAGATGCGCCTCCCGCGGTCAGGCGTGGTCGAGCGCTAGCTGGAACACCGTGCGCATGCGTTCGCCGCGGCAGCACAGGACGACGTCGAGCGAAGGGTCGAGCGCCAGCGCTTCGCGCAACGTGCCGATCGCGACGGTGGCGGCCAGCGGCGCCGGATAGCCGAACACGCCGCAGCTGATTGCCGGGAACGCGATGCTTTGCAGGCCATGTGCTTGCGCGAGCCGCAGCGCGTTGCGATGGCAGTTCGCCAGCAAGGCCGCTTCGCCGCGCCCGCCGCCGTGCCAGACCGGCCCCACGGTGTGGATCACCCAGCGCGCGGGCAGGGCGAAGCCGGGCGTGATGTGTGCCTCGCCGGTGCGGCAGCGCACGCCGGGCGCGACCTGCGGGATCGCGCGGCAGGCGTCCAGCAAGGCGGGGCCGGCGGCACGGTGGATGGCGCCGTCGACCCCGCCGCCACCGAGCAGGGTTTCGTTGGCGGCGTTGACGATGGCGTCCACGGCCAGCGTGGTGATGTCGGCGTCGACGACGGCGAGAGGCATGTCCGCGTTATATGCTTGGCCAGGTAACGGCGAGGTTGCGACGATCATGGCGAAAACGGAAGAGCTTTCCTTCGGCTACCTGCTGAACGACGTGACCTTGCTGTTCCGCAAGCACTTCGACCGCCGCGCGGTGAAGTTCGGCCTGACCCGTGCGCAGTGGCGCGCCACCAAGATGCTCTACCACCGGCCCGGCCTGCGCCAGAACGAACTGGCCGAGGCGCTGGAGATGGAGCCGATCGCGGTGGGCCGGGTGATCGACCGCCTGCAGGCCGCCGGCTTCGTGGAGCGCCGGCCCGACCCCAACGACCGCCGCGCGTGGCGGCTGCACGTCACCGCGCAGGCGCACGAGGTGGTGGACGACATGGAGCGCATCGCGCGCGAGCTGCGCCGCGAAGCCACCGCGGGCATCGAGTACGACGAGCTGAAGCATGCGCTGGAAGTGATCGGCCAGCTCAAGGAAAACCTGCAGGCACTGGATGCGGCCGAAGAGCCGTCCACGCACAAGGAATAGGCGGCTAGCCGCGTCCTCCGCGCTTGCCAAGCGTCGGATGTAATGGGCATCGCGGCATCGGTGCGGCGCAAGAGTATGTCGTGACAGTCAACGCATGCCCGCGTGGCGCGTTGATGCCGTGTTTCGATCCCCATCGAATCGCATCGTCCCCATCGGCTGGCGCGACGGTTCGGATCCACCCGTGGAGACCCCATGCCACAGCGCATGTCCTGGAAAAAGCCCGTGGCCCTGCTGGTTGTGGTGGCGCTGGCCGCGTGGATCGCGCATGCGTGGTCGAACCACGGCAAGGCCGATGCGGCCCGATCCGGCGCCGCACAGGCAGTGCCGGTAAAGGTGGCGACGGCCGCGCGCGGCGACCTCGTGCTCTCGCTCAAGGTGAACGGCTACGCCGAAGCGTATTCCACCGTGACCGTGCAGTCGCGCGTCAGCGGCCAGTTGCAGTCCATCGCGTTCGCACCGGGCGGCCGCGTGCGCAAGGGCGAGGTGATCGCGCGCATCGACCCCAGCCTGTTGCAGGCGCAGCTCGATCAGGCGCGCGGCAATCTCGCCAAGGATCAGGCCCAGCTCGCGAATGCCCGGCAGGTGCTGCGCCGCTACACGCCGATGCTGGCCAAGGGCTACGTGTCGAAGACCGACTACGACAACTACGAAGCCAACGTGGGCATCTACGCCGCCTCGGTGAAGGCGGATCAGGCCGCGGTGGAGATGGCGCAGACCCAGCTCGGCTACGCGCAGATCGAGGCGCCGGCGGACAGCATCGCGGGTGCGCCGCTGGCCTATCCCGGCGCGCAGGTGAGCGCGAACAGCACCAGCCTTGTGGTGCTCAACCAGGTGCGGCCGATCCACGTGACCTTCGCCGTGCCCGAATCGTCGCTGGGCGACATCCGGGCCGCGACCGCGCACGGCAGGCTGGCGGTGAATGTGCAGGTGCCGGGCGCGGGCGGTTCGCCGCTGCAGGCCACGCTGGACTTCATCAACAACGCGGTGGACACCGGCACCGGCACGATCCAGCTGAAGGCCAGCTACGCCAATGCCGACGATCGCCTCACGCCTGGCGAGTTCGTGCAGGTGACCCTGCCCACCGCGCGATTGCACGACGTGGTGACGGTGCCGGCGACGGCGCTGCAGAACTCGCCGAACGGCAGCTTCGTGTTCGTGATCGATGCGGACGGCAAGGCGCGGCAGCGCATGGTCACCGCGGGCGCGGGCAACGGCGGCAGCATCGTGATCGAGAAGGGCCTGAGCGGCGGCGAGCGGGTGGTCACCGACGGGCAGATGCTGCTGACGGACGGCACGAAGGTGCAGGTGGTGGCGCAGTGAGCGCCGCGATGTTTCGCCGTAGGAGCGCACCCCGTGCGCGAATGTCCTTCGCTCGGCTGATCACGTGCAAGGCGTGCTCCAGTGGTGCTTCGGCGGGAGTCGCGGCGAGACTGGCCCCTCTCCTCAACCCTCTCCCCGGAGGGGAGAGGGGGCGAACGGGCCGTGCGGGTTCGCCTGTTTGGCGGCACGGTGACCTTGGAATGCGCTGCTCGCATGGAGGTTGTGCCCTTTGAACCTTCCCGCCCTGTGCATCCGCCGTCCGGTGATGACGGCGCTGCTGATGATCGCGCTGGTCGTGTTCGGCGTGGCGGCGTATCCGAAGCTGCCGGTGAACGAGCTGCCGAACGTGGACTTCCCCACCATCTCGGTGAGCGCGAGCCTGCCCGGCGCCTCGCCGGAGACGATGGCGACCGCGGTGGCCACGCCGCTGGAGAACCAGTTCTCCACCATCGCCGGCATCAGCCAGATGACCTCGACCAGCGCGCTGGGCTCGACCTCGATCACGCTGACCTTCGACCTCAGCCGCAACATCGACGGCGCCGCGCAGGACGTGCAGGCGGCGATCTCGGCGGCGCAGCGCCAGCTGCCCACCAACATGCCCACGCCGCCCACCTTCCGCAAGGTGAACCCGGCGGACAAGGCCATCCTCTACCTCGCGCTCAGTTCCGACACGCTGCCGCTGTCCACCGTGGATCAATACGGCGAGACGCAGCTGGCGCAGGAGCTGTCGATGATCGAGGGCGTGGCGCAGGTGAGCGTGTTCGGCTCGCAGAAGTACGCCGTGCGCATCAGCATCGACCCGGCGAAGCTCGCCGCCAACGGCATCGGCATCGACACGCTGCAGCAGGCCGTGGCGAACGCCAACGTCAACCTCGCCACCGGTTCGCTCAACGGTGCGCGCCAGCTGCTGCAGGTGAAGTCGAACGGGCAGTTGCAGCAGGCGGCGCCGTACAACGACATCGTGGTGGCGTGGCGCAACGGCGCGCCGGTGACGCTGTCGCAGCTCGGCAAGGCCGAGGACGGCGTGCAGAACGACCAGGTGGCGAGCTGGTTCAACGGCAAGCGCGCGGTGGTGCTGGCGATCGACCGCCAGCCCGGCTCCAACACCGTGGCCACCATCGACCGCATCCGCGCGGTGCTGCCGCAGTTCGAGGCCACGCTGCCGCCGTCGATCAAGCTGCAGACGCTGTACGACCGCTCCGATTCGATCCGCGCCTCGGTGGACGACGTGCAGTTCACCCTGCTGCTGGCCGGCGTGCTGGTGGTGCTGGTGATCTACCTGTTCCTCGGCAACGCCTCGGCCACGCTGATCCCCGCGCTGGCGCTGCCGGTGTCGGTGATCGGCACGTTCGGCGTGATGTACGCGCTGGGCTACAGCCTGGACAACCTCTCGCTGCTGGCGCTCACCCTGGTGGTGGGCTTCGTGGTGGACGACGCGATCGTGATGCTGGAGAACATCGTGCGTCACGTCGAGGCCGGCATGGATCCGTACGAGGCCTCGATCAAGGGATCCGGCGAGATCGGCTTCACCATCTTCTCGATGACGCTGTCGCTGGTGGCGGTGTTCCTGCCGGTGATGTTCATGGGCGGCATCGTGGGCCGGCTGTTCCACGAGTTCGCGGTGGTGATTTCCACCGCGATCCTGATCTCCGGCTTCGTCTCGATCACGCTCACGCCGATGCTGTGCAGCCGCTTCGTGAAGCATGCGGAGCACGAGCACAAGTCGCGCGTGGCGCTGGCCTTCGACCGCGGCTTCAACCACGTGCGCGATGGCTACAACCGTTCGCTGGCCTGGGCGGTGGCGCGCCCGCGCGTGGTGCTCGGAGTGTTCTTCGCCAGCCTGCTCGCCACCGTGGCGCTGTTCTACGTGGTGAACAAGGATTTCATCCCCGCCGGCGACACCGGCCAGCTGATCGTCAACACCGAAGGCCCGGACGACATCTCCATCGCCGGCATGAGCGCGCGCCAGCAGCAGCTGGCGGCCATTGTGGGCAAGGATCCGAACATCGCCTCCTACATGTCCTCGGTGGGTTCGGGCGGCTCGCGCACCACCACCAACAACGGCTCGATCTTCATGCGGCTGAAGCCGGCCGGCGAGCGCAAGCTGGATCCCGAGCAGATCATCCAGGAGCTGCGGCCGAAGTTCGCCAAGGTTCCGGGCATCCGCGCCTACATCCAGAACCCGCCGGCGATCCAGGTAGGCGGCCGCGCGTCGAAGGCGGAGTATCAGTACACGCTGCAATCGACCGACCTCGACGCGCTGTACGCCGAGTCGGGCAAGGTGCTCGACGCGTTTGCGAAATTGCCCGGCTTCCAGGACGTCACCAGCGACCTCGACCTCAACGGCCCGGCGATCGACGTGAAGGTGGATCGCGCCAAGCTGGCGCCGCTCGGCCTCACCATGTACCAGGTGCAGAACGCGCTGGGCACCGCGTTCGGCGAGGGCCAGGTCTCCACCATCTACGGCGCGGCCACGCAGTACTGGGTGATCCTGCAGGTGAAGTACGCGCTGCAGAACGATCCGGCGGTGCTGTCGCAGCTCTACGTGACGTCGAACACCGGCGCGCTGGTGCCGCTGAGCACGGTGGCCAGCTTCACGCGCACTTCGCAGCCGCTCACGGTGAACCACCAGGGCGAGCTGCCGGCGGTGACGATCTCGTTCAACCTCGCTCCCGGCGTCAGCCTCAGCCAGGCGGTGAACGAGATCGACGGCGCGATGCGCCAACTCGACCTGCCCGCCTCCATCACCGGCAGCGTGCAGGGCACCGCGCAGGCGTTCGAGCAGTCGATGCAGGGCATGGGCCTGTTGCTGGCGCTGGCGCTGTTCGTGATCTACCTGGTGCTGGGCATCCTGTACGAGAGCTTCATCCATCCGCTGACGATCCTCTCCGGCCTGCCCGCCGCGGGCGTGGGCGCGCTGCTCACGCTGATGATCTTCCGCGCGCCGCTGGATCTGTTCTCCTTCGTGGGCATCGTGATGCTGATCGGCATCGTGAAGAAGAACGCGATCATGCTGATCGACTTCGCGCTGGAGCGGCAGCGCGAGGAAGGCATGTCGCCGGCGGAGGCCATCGTGGAGGCCTGCCACGTGCGCTTCCGCCCGATCATGATGACCACCATGGCCGCGTTCGCCGGCACCCTGCCGATCGCGCTGGGCATCGGCGCGGGCGCCTCCTCGCGCCGCCCGCTGGGCCTGGCGGTGGTGGGCGGCCTGGTGGTGTCGCAGGTGCTCACCCTGTACCTGACGCCGGTGATCTACCTCTACATGGACAAGCTGCAGCAACGCTTCGGCGGCAAGCGCCGCCAGGACGCCGCGCCTAGCGCTCGATCACCCGCCTGAACGGCGGCAGCGCGCGCAGCATGCCGGCGCCGTAGCGTTTGGTGACCACGCGGCGATCCAGCAGCACGATGCGGCCGGTGTCGCTCTCGTTGCGGATAAGCCGGCCGCAGTACTGGGTGAGCAGGCGGGTGGCCTCGGGGATGCTCACCTCGATGAAGGGATTGCGGCCGCGCGATTCCAGCCACTCGGCATAGGTGGCGCCCACCGGGTCGGTGGGCACGGCGAACGGCAGTTGGGTGATGACCACCGTCTCGCACAGCTTGCCGGGCAGGTCGAGGCCTTCGCCGAAGCTGGCAAGGCCGAACAGCGTGCTGCCCTTGCCGGCCTCCACGTCGGCGACGTGCTCGGCGATCAGTTGCGTCTTGCCCAGCGAACCCTGCGCGCGCACCTTGCGCACCTTGTCGATCGGCAGGCGTTGCAGCACGCGGTCGAGCTTGGCGCGCGAGGTGAATAGCACCAGGTTGCCCGCGTTCCAGTCCAGATGCTCGGCCAGCCAGTCGCTGATCGCCTGCGCGTGTTCCTCGCGTGCGTCGGGCAGTGCGTCCATCGCCGGCACTTCGAGCTGGGCCTGCGCGGCGAGGTCGAAGGGCGAGGGCAGGCTCAGCGTCACCGCGTCGTCGGGCAGGCCCACCGCGTCGGCGTAGCCGCGGAAGTTGCCGCCCGCGCTCAAGGTGGCCGAGGTGAGCGCCACGCCACTGGCATTGCCCCATAGCACGCTGCGCAGCAGCCCGGCGGCGGACACCGCCGAGGCATGGCAGACCAGTTGCTGGTCGCCGGTGAGCGTGACCCAGCGCGCCAGCGGCGGCACCTTGTCGGGATCTTCGGTCGCCCATGCCTGCCAGCAGGAAGCCTGCTTGCCGATGCGTTCCAGCGCGATGCCCAGCTCGCGCGACAGCGCTTCCTGGGTGGGGCCGCCGTCGGTCATCTCCACCACGGCGCGGCGCACCGCGGCGAGCCAGCGCTGCACCTCGCCGGTCTGCAGGCTGAGCAGGCGCGCGTGTTCGACCCAGGCCTCGGGCAGGCGGCCCAGCGAGCCGCGGTACATCGGCTCGCTCTCGGCGGGATCGGGCAGCCAGCCGAGGCGGATCTCCTTCTCCAGCGCTTCGAGCGAATCGCTCAACTCCTGCAGCTTCGCGTCGCCGGCATCCAGCGTGAGCTTGCCGAGGTTTTCCTTGTCGGTGAGCGAGTAGGCCGCGTGCACCTGCCGCCCGAGCCGGCTCAGCTGGCGCACGGTGCTGGCCAGGTGCACGTCCGAAGCGCCGCGGTCGATGGCCTTGCCGGGGATATGGTGGGCCTCGTCGAACACGTACAGCGTCTCGTCCGGGCGCGGCAGGATCACGCCGCCCCAGTTGTCGTCCTCGCCCGGCATGGTGAGGTCGGCCAGCACCAGATCCTGGTTGGCCACGATGATGTCGGCGTCGTCCACCGCGCGGCGCGCCGCGAAGAACGGGCAGATCATGAAGTGGCCGCACTTGCGGTTGGTGCAGCCGCCGGCGCTGGTGGTGAGCATGGGGCGCAGCAGGTCGCCCACCGGCTCGGGCGCGGCATCCATGTCGCCGTTCCATTTGCCCTCGTCGAAGGCCTGCGCGAGCTTGGCCAGGGCCTGTTTGTCGCGCTCCGCGGGCGGCTTGCTCCACAGCGCCAGGTCGGCGTCGAAGCCGAAGCCCGCCTGCGTCGGGCCGGCGAGGCTGTTGTGCGCCATCGCCAGGTTGCGCGGGCATAGATAACGGCCGCGGCCCTTGGCCAACGCCACCTTGGCCGTGTGGCCGGAGAGCTGTAGGTAGAGCGGAATGTCGCGCTCCACCAGTTGTTCCTGCAGCGCCACGGTGGCGGTGGCGATCAGCAGCTTCTTCTTCTGCGCGCGCGCCACTTCGTGGCCGGCGATCAGGTAGGCCATGGACTTGCCGGTGCCGGTGGGCGCCTCGATCGCGGCGACGCCGCCCTCGCTGGCCAGCGCCTTGGCCACCTCGGCGATCATCTTTCCCTGCGAGGCGCGCGGGCGGAAGCCCGGCAGGCCGTCTTTCAGGCGCGCATAGGCGGCGCGGATGGCGTCCTTGGTGGTGTCGACGAGCATGCGGCAGTCCGGGGCGGGCCGGTCATTCTAGCGGGCGCGGCCTTCACGGGTTCATGCTGGGCGACGCCGTGGCGGCGCGCTACCATCGGCCGCAGGGGGAATCATCCGCGCATGAATCAACTCCACAGGCCGCATGTTGCGATTCCGGGCGAGGCCGACCAACTGGCTTGGCTGGGGCGGCTGATCGGCGCAACCACGCCACGGGCGGTGGCCGAGTTGACGGTGGATCTGGTGCGCATGTGTCCGGCCGGTGGCGACGCCCGCGTGGCATGGCTGGAGCGGGGCGAGTGTCGCGCCACCCGGGGCACGCCCGACGTGCGGATGGCGGCGTGGCTGCACGCGTCGGGCGACAACGACGAGGCCCCGGCTTCCGCGGACGGCGAGTTGGCGATACGGCTGGCGCCGGGCGTGCCTGCCGTGCTGACGCTGGCGCCGGCGGATGCGCAGGCCGGGCAGCAACTGCGCGAGGCGCTGGCGCCTTGCCTCGCGCTGGCCGGGCGGCAGCTGCAGCAACTGCTGGCGCTGGGCGAACTGCACGATTCGCACGACCAGCTGGAACGCTCGGAGAACCTGCAGCGCGCGTTGTTCGCCATCTCCGACCTGGCCGGCGCCGACCGCGACATGGACGAGTTGCTGCGCGGCATCCACGGCATCGTCGGCACGCTGATGTACGCGGAGAACTTCTACATCGTGCGGCACGACGCCGAGCGCGGCACCACGCGCTTCCTCTATTACGCCGACACGGTGGACGCCGAGGGGCCCGAAATCGTGCGCGAGGAGTCGCTGGACGCGATGCGCGGCTCGCTCACTTGGCATCTGCTCGTGCACGGCAAGCCGATGATGGGCAGCCCCGAGCAGCTGGCCGAGCAGACCAGCGGGCCGCTGGAGGTGATCGGCACGGACAGCGTGGACTGGCTGGGCGTGCCGATGCTGCGGGATGGCCGCGTGCATGGCGCGCTGGTGGTGCAGAGCTACCGGCCGGGCATCGGCTACACCAGCGAGGATCGCGCGGTGCTGGAGTTCGTCGCCCAGCACGTGCTCACCGCGCTGGAACGCAAGCAGAGCAAGGACGAGCTGGAGCGCAGGGTGCAGCAGCGCACCAGCGAGCTGGCTGCCGCCAACCGCGAGTTGCAGGAGGAAGTGCAGGAGCGCCAGCGTGCCGAGCGCCTGCAGTCGGTGCTGTTCCGGCTGGCCGAACTGGGCACGGCCGACATCGACGAAGGCGCGTTCTACCGGCACGTGCACGCCGAGGTGGGCAGCCTGCTCGATGCGTCGAACTTCTACATCGCCCTGCTCGACGAGCAGCGGCAATGGCTGGATTTCCCCTACTACGTGGATGCCGGCGTGCAGAGCGCGTTCGGCGTGCCGATGGAGCACGGCGTCACCGCCTACGTGCTGCGCACCGGCAGGCCGCTGCTGGCCAACCGGCACGAGCTCGACGCGCTGGCGGCGGCGGGCGAAGTGGTGCCCAGCATCATCGGCACGCCGTCGTCGTCCTGGCTGGGCGTGCCGCTGCGCGCGGGCGAAAAGGTGATCGGCGTGGTCACCGTGCAGAGCTACGGCGACGAAACCTATTTCGGCATCGCCGACCAGGAACTGCTCAGCTTCGCCGCGATGCAGATCGCCAACAGCATCCAGCGCCGGCGCGCCGCCACGGCGCTGCTGCAGGCCAACCTGCAGCTGGAGCACAGGGTGGAGGAGCGCACCCGCGAGCTGCGCGAGCAGATCGCCGAGCGCGAGCAGATCCAGCGGCAGTTGCGCCACGAGGTGATGCACGACCCGCTCACCGGCCTGCCGAACCGCGGCTTCCTGCGCGAACGGCTGGGCGAGCGGCTGGCGCGGCTGTCGACGGGAGCCCCCTGCGCGCTGCTGTACCTGGACGTGGATCGCTTCAAGGTGATCAACGACAGCCTGGGCCACCTGGCCGGCGACGCTTTCCTGCAGGCGGTGGCGAATCGCCTGCGCGCCTGCGTGGTCGCGCCGGACGTGGTGGCGCGGCTGGCCGGCGACGAGTTCGCGATACTGCTGGACGCCGTGGTCGAGCCGGTGGTGGCCGAGCGCATGGCGCAGGGCGTGCTGCAGGCGCTGCGGCAGCCGCTGTCCATCGGCGGCCGCGAGCTGGAGCCTTCGGCCAGCGTGGGCATCGCCATTGCCGGCCGCCACGAGCGCGCCGATGCCCTGCTGCGCGACGCCGACATCGCGCTGTACCGCGCCAAGCAGATGGGGCGAGGCCGCTACGCGCTGTTCGACGAGACGATGGCGCGCAACGCGGTGGACGAGCTGGCGCTGGAGGTCGAGCTGCGCCACGCCCTGCAGCACGGCGAGTTCACGCCGTATTACCAGCCCATCTTCCGGCTGGACACCGGCGAGGTGGTGGGGCACGAGGCACTGCTGCGCTGGAACCACCCGCGCCGCGGCCTGCTGCCGCCGGGCGACTTCGTGCGCGTGGCACACGACTGCGGCCAGCTCGAAGCCATCGACTGGCAGATGTACGGCATGGTCTGCGAGCGCATGGCCCGGCCGGATGCCGGCACCGGCTTCGTGACGATCAACGTCTCGCCGCTGCACCTGCGCCACGCGGATTTCGACCGCCGCCTGCTGCAGCTGGTGGCGCGCAGCGGGCTGCCGCCGGAGCGCCTGCTGATCGAGCTGACCGAGGGCGCGCTGCTCGACGATCCGGTGCTGGTGCGCGCCACGCTGGAGCGCCTGCGCGCGGCGGGGGTGCAGACGGCGCTGGACGATTTCGGCACCGGCTATTCCTCGTTGAGCTACCTGCACTCGCTGCCGTTGGGCAAGCTGAAGATCGACCAGGTGTTCGTGCGCGAACTGGATTCCGCCGCAGCCGCCGGCGCCAACAACGTGGTGCTGGCGATCCTCGCGCTGGCCCGTGCGCTGGGCATCGGCGTGATCGCCGAAGGCATCGAAACCGAAGCGCAGCGCGACGCGCTGCTGGCGATGGGTTGCGAATTCGGACAGGGCTTCCTGCAGGGGCACCCGGCGCCGGAACCTTGCGGCTGAGGCGGGTGCCCCGGCGCGTTGCCCCCGATCCGTGCCGCGCCATGCCCGCAGGATGAAGCGGGCAGGGTAGCGGAGCCGGACGGCCTTCAGCGCGTGCCGCGCACCACGATGGTCTTGCCCGAGACGTCGATCATGCCCTGTTCCTCCAGCTGCTTGAGCACGCGGCCGACCATCTCGCGCGAGCAGCCCACGATGCGGCTCACTTCCTGGCGCGAGATGCGGATCTGCGTGCCGTCCGGATGGCTCATCGCGTCCGGTTCCTCGCACAGGTCGAGCAGGGTGCGCGAGATGCGGCTGGTGACGTCCATGAAGGCCATGCGGCTCACCTGGCGCGAGGTGCGCAGCAGGCGGTTGGTGAGCTGGGAGCCGATGGCGAACAGGATCTTCGGGCATTCCTCGGCCAGCGGGCCCTTCATCAGGGTGAACAGGCGTTCGTAGCTGACTTCGGCCATTTCGCACACGCTGCGCGTGCGCACCACCGACTCGCGCTGCGCCTGCTCCACGAACAGGCCCATCTCGCCGATGAACTGGCCGCGGTTGATGTAGGCGAGGATCAGCTCGCGGCCCTGCTCGTCCTCGGTGCACACCGCCAGCGAGCCCTCGATCACGTAATACAACGTGTTGGCCGGGTCGCCGGGTCGGATGATCGCGGTCTTGCTCGGATAGCGGCGGCGGTGGCAGAGCGCGAGGAAGCGCTCCATCGAGGCCGGATCCGGGGCGAAGGCCAGCGGCGCCTGGGAGCGCTCGAAGGCCTGTTGCAGCTGGTATTTGAGTAGCGCCACTGTGCTGGGTTCCCCTCGGAAGATGGCTCGATCCCCGGATTCCGCATTATGGCAAACGCGGGCGGATTGACGGAGGTTCTGTTTTCGGCAATTTTGCCGCATACTTCGCAGTCTTTCGCTTGCGACCGGTGGTCGGGGCGTTCACCGGGTCATGGGAGACAAGGGTCCCCATGGCCCGAATTCCCGCGGGGACCCTTGCTGCTAACCCGCCTCGTCTGCTGACCGTCGATCCGGTCATGGAGAGTCGCCGTGGTCAAGCCGCTTCCCCGCCTGCGCCTGCAGGGCTTCAACAACCTCACCAAGGCGTTGAGCTTCAACATCTACGACATCTGTTACGCGGTGTCGGAAGAACAGCGCCAGCGCTACATCGAGTACATCGACGAGCAGTACGACGCCGACCGCCTCACCCAGATCCTCACCGACGTGGCCGAGATCATCGGCGCCAACATCCTCAACGTGGCCCGCCAGGACTACGACCCGCAGGGCGCCTCGGTGACCATCCTGATCTCCGAGGAGCCCATCGTCGAGAAGCTCGGCCGCGACTCGATCGCGGGCGCGGTGGTGGCGCACATGGACAAGAGCCACATCACCGTCCACACCTACCCCGAGACGCACCCGCACAACGGCATCGCCACCTTCCGCGCGGACATCGACGTGGCCACCTGCGGCGTGATCTCGCCGCTGAAGGCGCTGAACTACCTGATCGACAGCTTCGAGTCGGACATCGTGGTGTGCGACTACCGCGTGCGCGGCTTCACCCGCGACGTGAAGGGCAAGAAGCACTTCATCGACCACAAGATCAACTCGGTGCAGGACTACCTGGCGCGCCACATCCGCCAGAAGTACGAGATGTTCGACGTCAACGTGTACCAGGAAAACATGTTCCACACGAAGATGCACGTGAAGGACTTCGACCTCGACACCTACCTGTTCGACGCCCACGCCGACGACCTCTCGTTCAAGGAGCGCCAGCGCATCGAGTCGCTGCTGCGCCGGGAGATCGAGGAGCTGTTCCACGGCCGCAACCTGATGTGACGAAAAACCCGCCGAGAGGCGGGTTTTTCTTTGAACAGCGGCGCTCGCCAGGAGGCGGGGCTTTCGCCCTCTCCCCCTTGGGGAGAGGGCCGGGGTGAGGGGCGGGCGCTCGCGAAAGCCTTCCCCAAGCCGTCAAACCCGGTACGCCACCGCCTTCATCACCATCGAACTGGCCTGCATCAGCTGCGGGATCGGAAACGGCAGATCGATGCCGCCGCGTGCCCGAGCATCCTGCCCGTGGCGCACCTCGTCTTCCTGCATCTGCGCCAGCACGGCGCGCGAGCGTTCGTCCTGCGCGGGCAGCTTTTCCAGATGTTCAGCCAGGTGCGCCTCCACCTGACGCTCGGTTTCCACCACGAAGCCCAGGCTCACGGGGTCGCCGGCCAGCGCGGCCAGCGCGCCGATGGCGTAGCTGCCGGCGTACCACAGCGGGTTGAGCAGGCTGGGGCGGCTGTCCAGTTCCTTCAGGCGCTCGGCGCACCAGGCGAGATGGTCGGTTTCCTCGGCGGCGGCGTGCAGCAGGTGCTCGCGGTTCGCGTCGTTGCGGGCCAGCGCGGCCTGGCCGTCGTACAGCGCTTGCGCGCAGACCTCGCCGGTGTGGTTGATGCGCATCAGGCCGGCGGCGTGGCGGCGCTCGGCGTCGTCCAGCTCCGCGTCGGGCGTGCCGTGCGCGGGCGAGGCGCGATTCGCCTCCGGCGCGCCGGCCACAGTCTCCAGCGCGCGTTCGATGCCGGCCAGCAGGCGATCCAGCGGGCTCAGCGTACGTGCGTTCATGGGCGATCCTCCAGTGGTCGCGCCGGGCATTCCGGATAGGGGGCTATGCAAGCGGCGCACGGGACATGCTATCATTGCCAGCTCACAGCCCACCTGCTCGGTGGACTTGCGCCAACGATGACGGCTCCGCTATCATCTCGCGCCTTTGCTTCACCGATTATTGTGCAACCGCCCTCGTTGGCGGCATACGGGTATCTCGAAATGAAAACTTTCAGCGCCAAGGCAGAAAGCGTCAAGCGCGACTGGTTCGTGGTTGACGCCACCAACAAGACGCTCGGTCGCCTGTCGACCGAAATCGCGCGTCGCCTGCGCGGCAAGCACAAGCCTGAGTTCACCCCTCACGTGGACACCGGCGACTACATCGTCGTGGTCAACGCGCAGAAGGTGGCGGTCACCGGCGCCAAGCTGGACGACAAGATGTACCACCGCTTCACCGGCTACGTCGGCAACCTGAAGACCACCAGTCTGAAGGACATGCTGGCCACCCACCCGGAGCGCGTGATCGAGATCGCCGTCAAGGGCATGCTGCCGAAGAACGCACTGGGCCGCGAGATGTACCGCAAGCTCAAGGTGTACGGCGGCGCCGAGCACCCGCACACCGCGCAGCAGCCGCAGGCGCTGGAAGTTTAAGGCTTTATTGCGCAGTCCCTGCGCGTGAAAGCGGCCATCCATGGCCGCACTTTCTAAGAGTAAAACCATGGCGATTCAGCAGAATTACGGCACCGGCCGCCGCAAGACCTCCGCCGCCCGCGTGTTCCTGCGCAAGGGCACCGGCGCGATCGAAGTCAACGGCAAGACCCTCGACCAGTTCTTCGGTCGCGAGACCTCGCGCATGATCGTGCGCCAGCCGCTCGAACTGACCCAGAACACCGACAAGTTCGACATCAAGGTCACCGTCGAAGGCGGCGGCATCACCGGCCAGGCCGGCGCGATCCGTCTCGGCATCGCCCGCGCGCTGATCGAGTACGATGAAAGCCTGAAGTCGTCGCTGCGCAAGGCCGGCTTCGTGACCCGCGACGCCCGCGAGGTCGAGCGCAAGAAGGTCGGCCTCCACAAGGCCCGCCGCGCCACCCAGTTCTCGAAGCGCTAACCGCGCTTCGACGTGCGGCGCTCCAGGTCAGAGCGCGCCGCTACGCCAGGGTTTTGGGAGATCGTCTAATGGTAGGACTGCAGACTCTGACTCTGCCTATCTAGGTTCGAATCCTAGTCTCCCAGCCAACATCAAGGCTCCGCTTCGGCGGGGCCTTTTTGTTTCTGAAGCCGCCACAACGGCTTAGGGCACTTGAGCACGCCTCGTACCGGCAGGTAGCCGGCAGGAGGGCGCTCATGTCACCGCGCCTGTTTTCATCATGCTCCCGCCTCGCTTGTCGGGTATCTCTTGCACAATGCGACGGCCGTCACTGTTATGGTTTAATACCGTCGGCATCCAACAATGCCCATGTGCTGTCGGTACTGGCTAGACGATTCCCTGATCACCGGAGAGTGCTGCATGAGCATCGTCTTCAACATCATGGAAGACACCCGCGGCCTGTGGCGCGTCTGTCGCGAGGATGTGTCCGTCCTTGAAGATCTTTCCTTTGCATCGGCGATCAAGCATGCGCGCCAATTGGCTCGCGACATGCATGCCGCCACTCGGGTGACTACCAAGGTCGTCCTTTCGTCTCCCGAGTACGAAGTGATCCTGGTGCAACATGCGCGACTGGCCGATCCATCCGAGCCGTGGCAGCTGGATAAAGAGTCGGTGGCCGCCTGACGAACGGAGGCTCTCAGCGCATTGCGGCGAGCGTGTGTCAGTCGATGTCGTCGGGAACATCAGTTGAAGCAGTTGTTCCCGCCACGTCGCTGTCGTGTGCTGTGACGCCTGGATATTTGCCGCGCGGGCTCGGAATCGTTGAATCCCAGTCTCCCGGCCAAAAGCAAAAAGCCCTTGGTTTCCAGGGGCCTTTTTTTGCCCGAATGAAGCGTGCCTGGACACTTTATGCAAATGTCTCTTGGCTTCAGGATCGAACGAATCCGACTCCTCAAGCTTCTCGCATTTGCCAGCGTTCAAGCATGTCCAGTGCGCGACGGATCATGCATGTGATTTCAAACCAGACTGGTCGCCACCCCAAACCCCAGCGCCATCACCGCCGCCACTGCCAGGCACGCGCTTCCAGGCCTTACCCGATGCGCATCCACCCGCGGCGTCAACCGCCACAGCAGCAGCACCCCCGCCAACATGTCCACCACCAGCGCCCAGCGCAGCAGCCCGGAAGTGAGCAGTGCATGGAACGGCGGATGCAGGTGGCCTTCATATGAAGCCACGCCGACCACCAGCAGCAAGCCAAGCAGCGTCCATAGCAGGCAGGCAAGGTAGACCCGGTTGAATACCACGCTGCTGCGCTCGCTCCAGCGCAGCACCGACCAGGCGACCAGCGCGCAGAACAGCGCGCCGATGCTGCCGTAGAGCACCCACCACAGCAGGCTGCTGACGAAGGCGAGGAAATTCATACGACGTGCTTGAAGCCGAGCCGGCGCAGCAGCTTGGCCATCAGCCAGGCCGGACCGATCAGCAGGTAGGCGAGGTCGGTGAGGAAGCTGGGTTTGCGGCCCTCGAACTTGTGGCCGATGAACTGGCCGATCCATGCCACCACGAACACGCCGATGGCGAGCCAACGCAGGTTCGCCGCACCGAGCTGCACGTACAGGAAATTGGTGAGCAGGCCGAGGGCGGCGAACGCGATCAACAGCGCCAGCGCCAGCGTGCGCGAACGCTTCCAGTACCAGTAGAACGCCAGCACCATCACCGCCACCGCCCAGGCGCCGGGACGCAGCCACGCCTGCGGCACCGGGATCGTCCACAGCAGCGCGATCACCGTCCACACGATGGGCGGCACGCAGCACCAGTGAAAGACCTGGTTCACCGGATTGCGGTGGTCGTTGCTGTAGCTGTCCAGCCAGTCCTGCATGCTGCGCGGGTTTGCGGCTTGCGTAGTCATGGTGCGCTCCCCGTGTGGGTCAGGGGTGCAATAGCAACACGGTGATGGCAGGCATCGCAAGCGGGAGCGCGATGTTTTCAGGGGCGATCGGATTTTACTTGTCATCCCGGCGAAAGCCGGGATCCGGTGCCGTCACGTCATTGGGCGCGGCGGCGCTGGATGACTCGCTGCGCTCGCTCCTGCGGAGCCAGCCTGCGGCTGTTCAACGCGCGCTCCGTTCGCTTTTGTCCTGCTTGCGCAGGAATGACGGGTAGAAGGAGAGGGTATCCCCCTTGCCCTTCAGTCCAGCCGGATGCCCGCCAGCCGCTCCAGCGCCTCGGCGTACTTGGCGGCGGTGCGCGCAATTACCTCGTCGGGGATCACCGGGCCGGGCGCGGTCTTGTTCCACGGCTGGGTTTCCAGCCAGTCGCGCACGAACTGCTTGTCGTAGCTGGGCGGGCTGATGCCCACCTGGTAGCTGTCGGCGGGCCAGAAGCGCGAGGAGTCCGGCGTGAGCATCTCGTCCATCACGTAGAGCTTGCCGTCGGCATCGGTGCCGAACTCGAACTTGGTGTCGGCAATGATGATGCCGCGCTCGGCGGCATAGGTGGCGGCCCACTGGTAGATGGCCAGCGTGGCATCGCGCACCTGCCCGGCCAGCTCGCGGCCCACCGCGTTCACCACGGCATCGAAGCTCACGTTCTCGTCGTGGTCGCCCACGGCGGCCTTGGTCGAGGGAGTGAAGATCGGCGCGGGCAGCTGCTGCGCCTGCTTGAGGCCCGCGGGCAGCGCGATGCCGCACACCGTGCCGGTCTGCTGGTAGTCCTTCCAGCCGGAGCCGATGATGTAGCCGCGCGCGATGGCCTCCACCGGTACCGGCTTCAGGCGGCGGGTGACCACGGCGCGCTTCGCGTAGAGCGCGAGGTCGGTGCCGGGCGGCAGAACGTCGGCCAGTGGTACGTCGAGCAGGTGGTTGGGCATCAGGTGCGCGGTCTTGCCGAACCAGAAGTTGGAGATCTGCGTGAGCATCTCGCCCTTGCCGGGAATCGGGTTGGGCAGCACCACGTCGAACGCGGAGAGCCGGTCGGTGGCCACCATCAGCAGGCGTTGGTCGTCCAGCGCGTAGACGTCGCGCACCTTGCCGCGATGGATCAGTTCCAGGCCGGGCAGGTTCGATTGCGGCAGGGTGGTGGGCACGACAGCGGTTCCGTGGAGGCATGGGGAACGCGCATTGTACCGGTTGGCATCGGCGCCGCCGCAGTGAAAGATGAGCGGCGCTGCTAGAATTCGCGGCTTTGGCCCAGCTTCCGTCGATGCGCATCCTGTTGACCACGGCACTCTGCCTCGTCGTCGCCCTTCCGGGGTTGGCGCAAACGGCGCCGCCCAGGCCGTCGCGGCTGGGCCTGTGCGCGGCCTGCCACGGCGAAACCGGCACGGCCGTGATGCCCGGCGCGCCCAACCTGGCGGGCCAGCGGCTGGACTACCTGCGCGCGGCGCTGAAGCATTACCGCGACGGCAGCCGCGACGTGCCGGTGATGCGCGCCGCCATCGGCCCGCTCAGCGATGCCGAACTGGACGCGCTGGCACGCTGGTACAGCGCGCAAACTCCGGGGGTGGCCAAGCCATGAGCTTCGGCTACACGCTCTGGTTCGGCTTCTTCGGCCTGCTGATCGGCCATCTGCCCGGCGCGATCACCGGTGCGGTCATCGGTTTCGTGTTCGACAACCTGCGCCACAGCCAGCGCAAGCAGGCCACGCCGGAAGCGGGCGGTTTCGTCGGGCCGCTGTTCGCCCTGCTCGGCGCGGTGGCGAAATCCGACGGCCGCGTTTCCGAGGTGGAAATCGCCATCGCCGAACGCATGATGACGCGCATGGGGCTGGATGCCGCGCAGCGCCAGCAGGCCATCGCCAGCTTCAACGCGGGCAAGCAGCCCGAATTCGACGTGTCGCCCACCATCGACGACCTGCGCCGCTGGGCTGGCCTGCGGCGCGACCATGCGTTCCCGGTGCTGGACGTGGTGATCGACACCGTGATCGCGGAAGGCAATCCGCCGCCGGAGAAGATGGCGATACTGCGCCAGCTCGCCTTCGCGCTGCGCGTCAGCGACATGGAGCTGATGGCGCTGATGGCGATGAAGGGCTATGCGTGGAACGCGGGCGGCACGCATGGCCGCGGTGGTGGCCAGAACTACGGCGGTGGCGGCTACGTGCCGCCGCAGCGCAACACCCAGGGGCCCGATCCCTACGCCGTGCTCGGCATCGAGCGCAGCGTCGACGACCGCGCGGTGAAGCGCGCCTACCGCAAGCTGATTTCCGAACACCACCCCGACCGTCTCGGCGACCTGCCCGAGGCGATGCGCAAGCAGGCCGAGGCGCGCGCCAGCGAGATCAACGCGGCCTACGAGCGCATCAAGGCGGAACGCGGTTTCAAATAACCGGGAAGCACGAGCATGAGCAAGCAACCATCCATCATCGCCCCCTCCATCCTCGCCGCCGACTTCGCGCGGCTGGGCGAGGACACCGCCGCGGCGCTGGCCGCGGGCGCGGACTGGGTGCACTTCGACGTGATGGACAACCATTACGTGCCCAACCTCACCATCGGCCCGATGGTGCTGCAGTCGCTGCGCAAGTACGGCATCGCCGCGCCCATCGACGTGCACCTGATGGTGAAGCCGGTGGATCGCATCGTGCCCGACTTCGCCAAGGCCGGCGCCACGCTGATCAGCTTCCACCCCGAGGCCAGCGAGCACGTCGACCGCACCATCGGCCTGATCAGGGATTCCGGCTGCAAGGCCGGTTTGGTGTTCAACCCGGCCACCTCGCTGGACTGCCTGGACTACGTGCTGGACAAGCTCGACCTGGTGCTCATCATGTCGGTGAACCCCGGCTTCGGCGGGCAGAAGTTCATCCCGATGGCGCTGGAGAAGCTGCGCCGCGTGCGCCGGATGATCGACGAGTGCGGCCTGCCGGTGCGGCTGGAGGTGGACGGCGGCGTTACCGCGGAGAACATCGGCGCCATCGCCGCCGCGGGCGCGGACACCTTCGTCGCCGGCTCGGCGATCTTCCACGCGAAGGATTACCGCGCCGAGATCGCCGCGATGCGCGCGGCCATAGGCTGAGTTCACCGCAGGCAAAAAGCCCCGGCACAGGAGGGCTGCGCCGGGGCAAACGTCATTGCATGACGTGCGAGGAGACACCATTGACCGGCGCCTTGGCGCGGATGCGGCCACTGGGGAGGGGAAGCGCCGTATCCGCGCCATCCACGGCAATGGATGGGCGCCAGTCGGTAGATCAGACAGGCCTCCGCCGGAATGGTTCCCGGGGAAGTCGCATGGGGTGATGCTGGGTTCTTGTCGCCATCCTGGCGAAAGCGCGGGATCCAGCACCTATTGATCCGGCTCGCAAACACGATACATCCACCGTTCGTCCTGAGCGTAGCGAAGCGGAGTCGAAGGACATCGGCGGAAGCGATTTGCGGGCCGGATCAAGAAGGTCTCTTACTGGAGGATCTGCTTGGCCGTGGTGAGGTGCCGCCGGCTCCGTGCCGGAATCACGAAGCGGGAGGATCGCGCGCAAAAAAATCCCCTCGCGTGGAGGGGATCGAAGGAACCACCAGCATGAAGGAAAGGTGGGGGAACCGGCCGTCGCATGGGGCTTGCCTGCCCCGCGACCGGCGCGCCTCCCTGCGCACCGGCCGCACTCCGGCCTTCCACGGGATGGTGTCAGTGCAACCCCAGCAGCAGGCCGAGCAGCAGCGCCCCCAGCGCCAGCGTCACGCGCAGCGGCTCGAAGCCGCGCAGTTCGGCGTTGGGGTCGCGGTCGGCGGCATCGTTGCGGGTCATGGCGGCATTCCGGCGGGCGTTGGATGCATTCCACGCCCGGGCGCGGCCGTACGAGCGGCGGACTCGGGGCCGCTTGCCGCCCATTCGTGGCAAAACGCGGGCAGTGCAGGCATGCGGCTTGCGCCATCGGCGCGCACATAGCACGCTGCGCCCATCGCATCGCAACATCGAAACAGGGAGCCGCCCATGGGCCGCAGCATTGCCATCGTCGAGGACGAACCGCTGATCCGCGCCAACTACGTCGAGGCGCTCAACCGCTTCGGCTACGACACCCGCGGCTACGGCTCGCGGCAGGAGGCGTCGAACGCGTTCGCGATCAGGCTGCCCGAGCTGGTGATCATCGACATCGGCCTGGGCGACGAGCCGGAGGGCGGCTTCGACCTGTGCCGCGAGCTACGCGCGAAATCCGCCACGCTGCCGATCATCTTCCTCACCGCGCGCGATTCGGATTTCGACGTGATCTCCGGCCTGCGCCTCGGTGCCGACGACTACCTCAGCAAGGACACCAGCCTGCACCAGCTCGCCGCGCGCATCGCCGCGCTGTTCCGGCGTATCGAGTCGCTGAAGGCGCCGATGGCCAGCGAGACGGTGATCGAGCACGGCCCGCTGAAGATGGAATCCGAGCGCATGCGCATCACCTGGAACGGTGCGGAGGTGCCGCTCACCGTCACCGAGTTCTGGATGGTGCACACGCTGATCCGCTTCCCCGGCCACGTGAAGAACCGAGACCAGTTGATGCGCGAGGCCGAGCTGGTGGTGGACGACGCCACCATCACCTCGCACATCAAGCGCATCCGCAAGAAGTTCATCGCAGTGGCACCGGAGTTCGACGCCATCGAGACGGTGCATGGCGTGGGCTATCGGTGGAGGCCGTGAGCGCGCGCCGCTGGCTGGCGCTGGCCTTGTCCGTTTCCTGCGTATCCGCCGCGGCGGCGCAAGCCAGCGACGACGTGCTGGCCCGCGGCGTGCGCGACGGCGATGCGCCGGCATGGGCCGTCGCGGTGGCGAGTCCGCCGGGCTGGACACGCGATTGCTGCATGTACGCCAAGGCCATCGGCGTCGACGCTGTGCTCTACCAGGGCGAATGGACGGGCAAGCCCGAGCGCGTGATGGTGCTCAACACCTGGCCGCGCAAGCTGGCCACGCTGGCCGATGAAGTCGCCGCCGACCGCAAGCAGTACCTGCAACGCGACGCCGGCGGCAAGGCCACCGACCTGCGCATCGGCAATCCGCACATGGCCTGCGCGGGCGTGCTCTACCAGGGCAGCGACCGCATCGACGACGTGGTGGTGTTCTGCGACCCGGGCCGGGCCAGCGGCATCCGTCTGAGCTGGTCGATGAGCTTCGCCGACGGCGACGCCGCGCGGCGCCCGCTGCTCGACGCCTTCATGCAGGTGGCGACCGGTGCGCGCTACGAGCGTGACGTCGAACCGAACAAGCGATGAACCTTCGCCGCAAGCTGCTGCTCGTCGCGCTGTGCACGCTGGCGTTGCCGGTGGCCGGATGGCTGTACGTGCGGCAGATGGAGGCGCTGCTGCGCGAGGGGCAGGCGCAGGCGCTGGTCGCCTCGGCGCGCGCGGTGGCGCGCAGCCTGGTGGTGACGCACGCCCCGCTGCCGCAGGGCGATGCGGCGTGGTACGTGGAGCAGGCGGTCGATCCGATCACCGTGGACGGCTACGGCGACGACTGGGCGCCGCTGACGCCATGGAGCCAACCGTTCGGCATGCGCGGCAAGCTGTTGCTGGCCGAGGATGCGAACAACCTTTACCTCTATGCCGAGGTGCGCGACACCCGGCGCACCCGCGCCGACACGATGGATGGCGCGAATGCGCTGGCTGCCGACCACCTCAACCTGGCGCTCGGCAATGCGTCCGGCATGCAGCATTACCTGCTGGAAAGCGACGCGCCCGGTGCGATCGTGGCCAGGGCGATGGGCGCACCCGTAGCCGGCCTGCCCGCGGAATTCCCCGCGCAATGGCAAGAGGACGGCAGCGGCTTCCGCGTCGAGCTGCGCCTGCCGCGCAGCCTGCAATTGCAGGCGCTGGGCATCGGCGCCTACGTGGCGGCGGACGGCGGCGACAGCATGGCGGCGGAAACGCGGCCGCTGCTGGATTATTCGGCCGCGCTCTCCGGCGAACTCGCCAACCTCGCGCCGGATCGCACGCAGGCGCGCGTGCTGTCGCCGCAGGGCTGGCTGCTGGCGCGCAGCGGCAGGCTCTACACGGCGCCTGGCGCGCAGGGGCAGCCGGGCTGGTTCGCATCCCTGGTCTACCGCTCATTGCTGGCGACGCGACTGGAAGACGCCAACCTGTGGGCGCAGGACGTGCCGCGGCTGGATACGCCGGAAGTGCTGCACGCGCGCGCCGGCCAGCCGGTGAGCGTGTGGCGCAGCGGTGAGGAACGCGGCAGCGTGGTGCTCTCCGCTGCCGTGCCCATCGAGCAGGACGGCAAACCTGCCGGCGTGCTGCTGCTCGAGCAGGCCAGTCGCGCGGTGCCGCTGCTGGCCAACCGCGCGCTGTTCGGCCTGCTGCTCACCAGCTTCGGGGTGCTGCTGGTGGCAGGCGCGATCCTGCTGTTCTTCGCCACCCGCCTGAGCCTGCGGCTGGGCCGGCTGCGCAACGCGGCCGAGCGCGCGCAACTGTCGGATGGACGTCTGGACGGCCTGTTCGCGCGCGGTCGCTTCCCGATGAGCGACGCGCCGGACGAGATCGGCGACCTCGCGCGCAGCTTCGAGAAACTGTTCGAGGCGGTGGGCGGCTATACCGACTACCTGCGCACGCTGGCCTCCAAGCTTTCGCACGAATTGAATACGCCGCTGGCCATCGTGAAGTCTTCGCTGGACAACCTGGAACACATTCTGCTGGAGCAGGGCCACCTGCCGCCGGACGCCCAGCCTTACCTCGCGCGAGCGCGCGACGGCGTGGCGCGGCTGGGCGCGCTAGTGCGCGCGATGAGTGAAGCCAGCCGGATGGAGCGCGCGATCGCCGCCGCCGAGCCCGAAGACGTGGATCTGCGCGAAGTGGTGCGCGGTTGTGCCGAGGCTTACCGTCCGCTGGTGGGAGCGCGGCGACTGGACTGCGTGCTGCCCGATGCGCCGTTGCGCCTGCACTGCGCACCCGAGCCCATCGCGCAGGCGCTGGACAAGCTGTTCGACAATGCGCTCTCGTTCACCCCGCTCGACGGCTGGCTGCGACTGGGCCTGTACGCCGTCGATGGCGGCGCCGAGATCGAGCTGGCGAACCAAGGCCCGCCACTGCCCGCGGCCATGCAAGGGCGCCTGTTCGATTCGCTGGTCAGCTTGCGCGACAAGGCCACCCCGGGCGATGCCCCGCACCTGGGCCTGGGCCTGTACGTGGTGCGGCTGGTGGCCGAGCGCCACGGCGGCATCGCCAGCGCGCGCAACCTCGACGACGGCAGCGGCGTGGCTTTCAGCCTGCGCTTGCATGGGATGCCGCGGCAAAGGCTCTGATTCTTTGCTTTTCGACCGGTGACATGATCGTCGGGACGGGACGGGATGAGCCGCCGCCGATGAGGATTCATGAAAAAGGGGGCGACATCATGTCGCCCCCTTCGCTTTCCGCAATGTTCGTTTGCCGTCAGAACTTGTAGTTCAGGCGGGCAAAGAACGTGCGGCCATACCAGTCGTACTGCGAGGCATACAGCGGCGTGTTGCCGACGGTGGTGCCTGCGCTGGGCGAGATGAGATCCGGCTGCTTGTCGAACAGGTTGCGGATGCCGAACAACGCACTCCAATTGCCATGCTCCCAGCCTACCGAGACGTTATGGCGGAGTTGCCAGCCAGCCTTGATGTCTCGCACGGCACCGGTGTAGCCGGCGTATGTGTAGACTCTGGCGTAGTCGTTTTGCGTGCTGCTGACGTACTCACCCTGCCAGCTGTAGATCCAGTCGCCACGCTTCAGGCTGAGGTCGGCGATCCCCACGGTTTTTGGTCGACCAATGAAGCCGACCTGATCCGACTTGCTGAAGCCACTGGCTTCGGAGGTATCGAACAGCTTGTAGGTATCTTCGATGGTGTAGGTTACCTGCGCATCGGCGCTCAGTTTGCCAAATGACGTATCTTGGTCGTAATTCACCTGCAAGTCGTAGCCGCGGGTGCGTTCCTGATTGATGTTGGTGTAGACGCTGTAGACATTGGTGATGTTGTAGGCATTTGCCGGGGCGTTGCCTGGGTTGCGGGTAAACATGGAACAGAACTGGTTCGGGTACACTGCTGACGCGTAGCAACCGTCTAGGATGTCGCTCGCATCGAGATCGGTGATTTCACCGCGCACGTCGTAGTCGAAATAGTCCACGGCGATGTTGATGTTGGCGAACGAAGGCGTCCAAACGAAGCCCAAGGTCTTGGCGCGGGAAGTTTCCGGTTTCAGATAACCCTTGCCGCCACCAGAATGGATTGTGGCGGATGCTGAGCCTTGCGCGTTGTAGTTTTGTGGGATGCCGGCTGCCGCGCAGTTGGCGCGAATACGGTCGTTGGTGCTCTCGCCCCATTGGTAGCAGGGGTCGATAGAGGCTTGATCTTGGAAACCAGTCTGGTCGCCCAGATACAGCTCGTACAGACCTGGTGCGCGGTAGGACGTACCCATGGTGCTACGTACGCGGAAGGTGGGTGTAATTTGCCAGTTCAGGCCTGCTTTCCACACGCTGTCGCGGCGTTCCACACTGCCGTACTTGAACATCCGGCCCGAAACGTTGGCCGACAACGACTCGATGACAGGGATACCCTTCAGCAGCGGGATGTCGATCTCGCCGAAGATTTCCTTGACGTTGTCAGTGCCTTTGGTGGTGTTGGCTGAGCTCTGGCCCCACAGACCACCCGACTTGGAGAGTTCATCAGGTTGATCGTTGATGGAGTAGTGGCGATATTCCATGCCGAACGCCGAAGCGACGTCGCCCGCCGGAAGAGTGAACAGATTGCCGGTTAACACCGCATTGATCGTGCCTTGGGTGTACACAGTGTTGCCCTTGGTCCAGGCGCCCACTGCGTCTATCAACTGGCTCATCTTGGCGCCGCTCAACACCCCCGGATCGAAATAGTCAACGCTGGATGGCGGCGGAGTGTCGACGTAAGCCAAGTCCCCGGTTTTGTCGGCAACGATCACGTTGCTACGGTAGTCACCGCTGGAGCGGCTGTAGCCTGCGTTGACTTCCCATGCCCAGCTATCGGTGGAAGTGAAGAGGCCTTCCAGCTTGGTGGTGCCGTAGAGATAGTTCACCGTTTGCTTGCTGTCGCTAAGATATGGCATGACAGGGCGATAGATTTTGCCATCGTCCCCGAAAACGTAAGGGAAGAATTGGCGGTAGCCGTGCACATTGGTTTCGCGACGGTTGTACAGGAACTGGGTCTTCCAGTTCACGCTGCCAAAACTGAAATCAGTTGCGGCGTATAGGCTCTCGCGCTGGCGCTTGTTGATGGCGTAGCTGCTGCCGTAAAACGGGAAGTTGTTTACCGATTCGTAGTACGCCTCACCGTCATCATGGTAGTTAGGGGAGGAGCTATAGCGTCCCGGCGTCGGATTGTATGGTTGTGGGTGGTAACCGGGAAACGGCCCGATGGTGCTGCCATCCTTCGAAGGCACGTAGCGAATATTCGGATTCGCATACGACATGATGGTATTGGCGTACAGGTTGTTGCAGCCAGCCAACGACGTACCCTGTAGGACTGAACGGTCTTCCGAGTCGATGAACTTGCCGTCTTTGCCCCATACACGATCCCGCTTGCAGTCAAGATAGCTACGATCACCCACCTTGAGAGGATCCAACTTGTCGACTTGGGCAGCAACGATGGCGCTGCCCTTGCTGAAATTCCAACCATCACCAAAGGAAACACTGTACTGATTGCCTCCACCGTGCTGGGTCTGGCTGGTGGCGAAGTTGATCTCCGGGCGATCCATGCTCTTCTTGGTGATCAGGTTGACCACACCAGAGAGCGCATCTGAGCCGTAGATTGAGGAGGAGCCGTCCTTGACGATCTCGATGCGCGAGAGTACGACCTGAGGAATCACATTGAGATCGAATGCGCCCACCTGGCCACGTGTGCCTGCCGGACCGGGACGCTGGCCGTCGAGAAGTACCAAGGTGCGGTTGGCACCCAGGCCGCGCAAGTTAACCGTTTGCACGCCGGTTCCGCCCTCCACAACGTAGCCGCCGAACTGGCCGTTGATCTGCGTGGAGCCAGCTGCGGCGGATGTGGTTTGCAGAATGCTGGCAGTGTCGATTAGGCCGGCGGCAACACTGGTCTTGATGTCGATCACCTGCACCGGCGAGGTCGTTTCGTATTCCGGGCGTTTCAGCAGGGAGCCAGTCACTGTGACCGCTTCGAGCTGCTTGGCCTTGTCGGTGTTCTTGTCGGCCGGTTTGGCGGCGTCGGTGGTGCTGGCGGCCTGGCTCGCGGGCGTGGCGGTGGACGATTGATCTTGTGCGAAGGCTGGTGCGACCTGCAGCGCGGCGATGACTGCGATGGCGAGCGGCAGACGCTGGATTCCCTTGTGGACAAGCTTGGACATGCTGGATTCACTCCCCTATGAGTGCAAAATGTTGCAACCGCATTATGTTGCGGTTAAGTGAATGTAGCTGCGCGCAATAGCTTGCGCAACCCGCCGTGAAAAGATGCGGATCATTGCGGTGCCGCTCGCCGCCATACGGCCGCGGACGGAACGTCACAGCAGACGCCTCGCCGGTTCCGGCAACACAAAAAGCGAACCCGGCGATGTGCCGGGTTCGCTTACCTTCAATTGCCACGCAGGTGGTTCCGGAATCCCTCTCAGGAATTGAGCGAACCGCAATCCTTGTCGAGATAGTTCACGATCAGGTTGAGGGTTTCGCGTTGCTGGCGCGGGTACCAGGGCATGCTGTGCGGCATGTCCGGGATCACGTGGTACTGCGCGGGTACCTTGCCTTTGACTGCTTCGTAGTAGTCATGTGGATGAAAGGGCGGAACGCGCACGTCGCGGTCGCCGCCGAACAGCATGATCGGCAGGTGCGCCTTGTCCGTGTTCTGCATGGGATCCATGCCTTTCACCGTGCGTCCCTGCATGATGCGCTGCAGGCGGTTGTCGCTCCACGAGGTGCCAAGGCGCCCGAGGTTGGCTACCGGGGCGCCGGCGATGGCGCACTGGAAGGGCGATGGCGAGCGCACGTCGGCGGCGATGGCCGCGAACCCGCCGTAGGAGTAGCCGAAGATCGCGATGCGGTTCTTGGCGGCGATGCCTTGCGACACCAGCCAGGCGGCGCCGTCGTCGAGGTCGTCGGACATCTTCAGGCCCCACTGGGCATCGCCAGCCAGCCACAGGCCGCGGCCCAAGCCCTCGGAGCCGCGGTACTGCGGACGCAGCACGGCATAGCCGCGCGAAGTGAGCAGCGGTACCCAGCCCGAGACATCCCAGCCAATGTAGTCGCGCGCCCAGGGGCCGCCATGCGGCAGCACGATGGCGCGGGTGGCGGCATCGCCTTGTTTCCATCCGGCGGGCAGGTCGAGAATGGCGGGGATTTCACGGCCATCGCGTGCCTTGTAGTTCACCCAGCTCTCGGCGCCGGTCTGATCGGCCGCGATGCCGCTGCGCGTGCTGCCCAGGTTCACCACTTGCTTTTTGTCCAGCAGCAGATGGTAGGCCGGCGGCACGTTGGCGCTCTCGGTAACGAACAGCACCCTGGAGAAATCGTCGGTATAGTCGACCAGGCTCACCTGCTGGCCTGGGAAGGCTTGCTTGATGCTGGCTTGGATAGACTTCAGCGCAGGATCGACGTAGACCGTTTCACGCTGCGGGCCGTCGATGACGAAACCCGTTACCTGGTTGAAGTTCGCCGGGCGCGCACTGAACAGCAGGCGGGCAATGGAATAGTTGGCGTCTGCGACCACGGGCTCGGGGTCGTATTGGTGCTTGACCGCGTCGTACAGACGTACCTGCACCATGTCGGAGAACTGGTCGGTGAGCACGTAGTACTTGCCGGTGGCGTCGTCGATGCCGACCGGATCCACGGTGTAGCGGTCGGACAGCTTGGTGGTCAGCGCCGGTTGCGGCTGAAACTGGCCGGATTTGGGATCGAGGAACAGGATCCTGCGCTCGTAGTCGCCGTCCTTGGGCTCGATCTCGGCCCGGGCCAGCACCTTGCCGGTGCGCGAATCGAACAGCGACGGCGAGGCGCGCATGTTGTCGCGGAACAGCAGCTCGGATTCGCCGGTCTTCAGGCTGTAGAGGTAATAGTTCGACGTGAGGCTGACGCCGCTGAGCTGCCTGATGATGACCTTGTCCGGATCCAGCGGCAGCATGTCGACGAGGGATGCGGTGCCGGCGAGCTCCAGGCATTCCTGGGTCTGCTTGCTGATGCCTGTCGCGTGGGTGTCCTTCGCGAAGGCTTCCTCGAAGCCTTTCTGGTCGTCACCGGTCATGTAGGCCTTGGTGATGAAGGTTCTGGTGGCGCCGGTGACTTTGCCTTCGCCGCAGCCGCCGAGCTGGCCGGTCCACTCCTGTCGCGCAATGGCGAGGATCTTGCCCGCTTTGAGCGCCGAGGCGGCGATGAACTTCATGTGCTCGCCGGACGGCGTGACCACCGTTGGCCCCTTGGCCAGCGCACTGGTGTCCCAGGTCGCCAGCGCGGTTTCGTCCGGATTCTTGGGCGAAGGGATGAGGGCCACGAGGTGCTTGCCGTCCGGACTCATGGAAACCGACTGCAAGGCCGGCAAGTGCGCCAGCGCCTCGATGGGAATGGGTTGGATGGCCGTCGGCTGGGCCGCCAGGGTCAAGCCTGGCGCCAAGCCGGCCATCAGCATGGCCGCCAAAAGAGACCGATAGAATGTGTTGCGCATGTGTCCGTTACCTCCCCTTGAGTCCATGGCCCGGCTTGTTTGCGCTTTGTGCGGGTTTGCCGGGTCGATTGCAATAATTTGCGAAATTAGCAGAAATTTGCGTCGAGCAAGAGGGCTGGCGCATGCTGCAGCGCGTTGTTTGAGACTTGCGGATGCGAGTGGGGCCGTCATGCGAGGCATGCCATTTCCGTCGGCGGCTCCCCTCCGAGGGAAAGGTGAAGCCCTTGTCGCCGGCCGAAAGCCGGACGCTGGTCGAAACTTCCCCAAAGCGCGCATGCGGCGCGTGTCGAGGTTTTGGACGTCCATACGGAAACAAGCGCCGCCCTGCTATCGTGTGCGGCCCATCCCCTGTGAAATGGTCAATCCGTGATCTCCCGTAGCGACTTCGACGCGCTGGCTGCGCAGGGCCACACCCGCATCCCGCTGGTGCGCGAGGTGTTCTCCGACCTCGACACGCCGCTGTCGGTGTACCTGAAGCTGGCCGATGGCCCGTACACCTTCCTGTTCGAGTCGGTCGAGGGCGGCGCCACGTGGGGTCGCTACTCCATCATCGGTCTGCCGGCGAAGCGCGTGTACCGCCTGCGCGGGCATGAACTCGAGGTCGAGGATTCAGGCGAAATCACCGAGCGCCGCCATCTCGACGATCCGCTGGGCGAGATCGAGAAGCTGCGCGCGCAGTACGACGTGCCGCGCCTGCCGCAGCTGCCGGCGTTCAGCGGCGGCTTGGTCGGCTACTTCGGTTTCGAGACCATCGGCTACATCGAGCCGCGCCTCGCGCAGTGGGATCGCGCCGATGAGCTGGGCACGGCCGACGTGCTGCTGATGCTGGCCGAGGAAGTCGCGGTGTTTGACAACCTCAAGGGCCGGCTGTACCTGATCGTACATGCCGACCCGTCGCAGCCGCAGGCCTACGCCGCCGCGCAACGCCGGCTCGACGCGCTGGTGCACCGCCTGCGCCAGGGCGGCGCGGCGTATCCGCAGCTCACCCAGTCGGTCGCGCTGGACGAGGGCGACTTCAAGTCCTCGTTCACCAAGGCCGAGTTCGAGGCGATGGTGGAAAAGGCCAAGGAATACATCCGCGCCGGCGACATCTTCCAGGTGGTGCCCTCGCAGCGGCTCAGCGTGGGCTTCAATGCGCGGCCGGTGGACGTGTACCGCGCGCTGCGCGCGCTGAATCCCTCGCCGTACATGTACTTCGTCGACCTGGGCCGCACGCAGATCGTCGGCTCCTCGCCGGAGATCCTGGCGCGCCTGAAGGACGGCAAGGTGGTGGTGCGCCCGCTCGCCGGCACGCGCAAGCGCGGTGCCACCGAAGAAGAAGACAAGGCGCTGGAGGCCGAGCTGCTGGCCGATCCCAAGGAGCGCGCCGAGCACGTGATGCTGATCGACCTGGGCCGCAACGACATCGGCCGCATCAGCGAGACGGGCAGCGTGGAGGTCAGCGATTCGTTCGCCATCGAGCGCTACTCGCACGTGATGCACATCGTCTCGCAGGTCGAGGGCAAGGTGCGGCCGGAAGCGAGCTACATGGACGTGCTCAAGGCCACCTTCCCCGCCGGCACGCTCAGCGGCGCGCCGAAGATCCGCGCGCTGGAGATCATCCAGGAGCTGGAGCCGTACAAGCGCAACATCTACGCCGGCGCGATCGGCTGGATCGGCTGGTGGGGCGACGCCGACACCGCCATCGCGATCCGCACCGCGGTGATCCAGGACGGCCGCCTGCACGTGCAGGCCGGCGCCGGCATCGTCTACGACTCCGACCCCGCCGCCGAGTGGGAGGAGACGATGAACAAGGGTCGCGCGCTGTTCCGCGCGGTGGCACAGGCGGCGCAGGGGCTGTAAGCACATGCGCCTGCGGAATCTTGCGGCGTGTGTCGTGGTGGCGCTGGCGGCTGCGCAGGCCGTTTCCGCGCGCGACGGCTGGCCGGACACGCCGCTCGCCCGCACGCAGGCGCTGGCCGAATTGCAGACGCTCAACGCCGAACTGCTGAGCCATCCCAGCGCCACGCTGACGCTGGAGCGCTGGTGTGGCGAGCATCACCTGGCTGCACAGGCGAAAATCGTGGCGCATCGCGTGCAGGGTGCGGACAAGCCGCTGCCGCCGGACGGCCGCGCCCTGCTCGGCATCGGCTCGGATGAAGCGGTGCGCTACCGCCGTGTGCAGCTGGCCTGCGGTAGCACGGTGCTTTCCGACGCCGACAACTGGTATGTGCCGTCGCGGCTGACGGCGGCGATGAACCGGCAGCTCGACACCACCGACGTGCCGTTCGGCAAGGTGGTGCAGCCGCTGCATTTCCGGCGCCAGACGCTTTCCGCCGAGCTGCTGTGGCTCTCCTTGCCGCAAGGCTGGGACAACGGTGCCGCGCTGCCGCCGGCAGGCAACCGGCCATTGGCGATCCCGCCCCACGTGCTGCAACACCGCGCCGTGCTGTATACGCAGGGCAACCAGCCTTTCAGCCTGGTGGTGGAGAGCTACACCGCCGCCGTGCTGGCCCGGCCCTGATCCCTTCCCCTGCCGCGAATCAGATCGTGTCCGGCGCGGGCAGCGCCCACACGCTGTGCGGATCGCCGTCGCGGCCGCGCCGCAGCGCTGCGCGCGCGAGTCCGGCGAAGGCGATGGCCAGCACGATGCCGGTGAGATCGACGCCCAGCACGGCACGCGTCGCCGGCGTCCACGGCTGCATCCAGTGGCCGGCGTTGCCGACCAGGTCGGCGATGGCGACGGCGGCGGTCAGCACGGCGGTGGCGCCCAGCAGCTCGGCGGCGGCACGCGCCACCGGTCGCGCGCAGGCCCAGGCGCAGGCGGCGAGGAACAGGCCGTAGCAGGCCACCCGCTGCGGCACCGCCGCGTCGATGCCGAGCTGCGAGCAGGCCAGCGCCGCGCCGAACGCGCCGGAGATGCCGAGGCAGCTGCCGATGCACACGCCCACCGTGGCGCGCGCCATCACCCGCGTGCGCAGCGGCTGGTCGGCGTGGCGCCGCTTGCGCCGCGACTCGACCCACAGCAGGTTGCCGGAATAGAACAGGAACGCGCCGGCCAGGCCCAGCACGAAATACAGCCAGCGCACGGTGTCGCCGCCGAAGTTGCCGAAATGCAGCGCATACAGCGCGGACCAGCTGAGCTGGTTGGCGTCCTGCGCGTCGCCGACGTGCATGGCGAGCACGCTGCCGTCGCGCGCCGACAACGCCACCGTGCCGTAGGTGCCCAGCGTGTGCTGCGACAGCCCGAGCACCTCGACCACCGCGTTGCGGTCTCCGTAGTGCGTGTAGTGCAGGTAGCTGGGGTCGAAGCGGGTGACGCCTTCGGCCAGCGCGGCGATGCGCGCGCGGGCGCGCAACTGTTCCGGCGGCAGCATCGCGCTGGCGACGCCGCTGGCGTGTGTCGCCGGTGCGGTGGCGGTGGCCTGCGCGAACAGGCCGAACAGCTTGCCGTCGAACGAGATCGTATTTAGCGCGAAGAGGGTGATGGCTGACAGGCAGAAGATCGCGCCGGTCAGCGCGAAGATCACGTGGAACGGCAGGCTGAGCACGCCGATGGCGTTGTGCGCGTCCTGCCACAGCCGCTTGAGGTTGCGCCCGGCGCGCAGCGCGAACAGGTCGCCCAGCAGTTGCGGCAGGTGGATCAGGAAGCCCGACACCAGCGCCAGGCCGTACAGCACGCTGACGAGGCCCATCAGGTACAGGCCGACCACCGGCAGGCCCAGCGAATCGTGCAGCGCGTACACGAAATCGGCGAGATTGCCGTCGCCCGCCTCGGCGGCGGGCGCGTCCATCTGGCTCGCGGTGGCGAAGCGCGCAGCGCCCTTGTCCAGCCAATAGGCGTAAGCGGAGCCGCCGCCGTCGGGCAGCACGATGCCGAAATCGCCGCGGGTTTCCGGATGGTGCGCGAGCAGGCTTTCGATCAGCGCGTCCGTCGACACGCGGGCATCCGGTGCGGCGCGCCACGGCGGGTTCTGCCACGCGACGATCTCGTCGTGGAACACGGTCAGCGCGCCGGCGTAGAACGCCACGAACAGCGCGAAGCCGGCGAGCAGGCCGGTCCAGGTGTGCACGGTCTGGAAGCGGCGGATGGTGGCGGCTTTCATCGTGCCGCTCCCTCAGGCGCCGGCATGCGGCAGCAGCCACAACGCGAGAAAGGCGAGCGCGTTCGCGCCGCCCAGCGACAGCCATGCGCGCGTGCCGCTGCGTGCGGCATACGCGCCGGCCATGAAGGCGATCCACAGCGGGAAGAACAGGATCAGCAGCGGGATCAGCCACGCTTCGCCGTGGGGCAGGATGCGCAACAGCAGGGCGGGCAGCGCCGCCGCGAGCGTGAAGCCGAGCAGGGTGCCGGCAAGGCAGCGCGCGATCATCGCGGGCGCGCCTTCGCGCTGCGCCACCATGCGAGATAGGGCAGCAGCACCCAGCCCAGCATCCAGCACGTGAGCGCCGCGCTGATGCCGGCGCCCGTGCCGGCGGCCTTGATCCACGCCGCCGCGCCAAGCACGAGCAGTACCGCGGCCACGCCGCGCATCGCGGCGGGCAGCGGCCGCACGAGCAGGCTTTGCCGGGCGCTGGCCAGATAGGCCAGCACGGCGCCGGCGATGCTGAGCAGCAGTGCGCAGAGATCCATCACGGCCGGTCTTCCGCCATGGCGAGCGGATGGCTGCGATGAAACCGGCTGGCCGCCGTGCCCTGGAAGCGCCCATCCCGGATGTCGCGATGCGCGTCGTCGGCGAAAGCGGGAACGGCGAGCGAAGCCTTGGCCGGAAGCGCGTTTCCGGAGAGGAGGGTGGGCATGCCTGCAACCTTGTGGAGAGTGCCGTGGCGTGTCGCCGCGTGGCACCGAGTATCTGACATGATAATTATTCTCATTTGACAGTCAACGCTCCGCGTCGCCCTGCGCCGGCGTGCCTCGCGACTGCGGCGCCTGCCGGCACATGCGTGGCGGGAGTTTGCCGGCGCAAAGCGGGACGGCCCGGTGGTGGCCTGGCCGTCCTGCCGGTTTCAGTGTGCTTGATGCGGCGCGTGATCCAGCTCGGCGATGCCCGCCTGTACTTGCTGCTCCACCCAATCGGCGAACAGCGGGCTTTGCGCGAAGCCCTCGCCCCAGCCGAAGTCCAGCCCGGCCAGGTAGCGGTCGGCGGCGCCGCGGCCGTTGACGCGCGCGGGGATCACCAGCGCGCGACCGCCGTCGCGTTGCGCCGCCTTCACCATGTCGCGTACCTGGGCGATGGCGGGCTTGCTCTTGGCAGGCCAGTCCTCGCGCCAAGTGGCGACGCGGATCGCGCGGAAATCGCTGCCGCCGTCGGCGCGCATCTGCTTGGCCAGGCTGCCCAGCAGGTCGAGCCAGCGCTGGTTGGCGGCATCATCGCCCTCGCCGTGCGCCACCAGGATCACGGTCTCGCGCGACGGAGCCTTCGACAGCTTGCGCGCCTGTTCCAGCAGGGCGCGGGCGAACAGCGGGTCGTCGTCCACGCCGCCGACGGTCACCATGGGCACGGCGCTGCGGATGCGCGGTGCGGCGGCGAGGCTCGATGCGCCCATGTCCATGTGGCCCATCGCCATCTCCATGCCGTGGGCATGCATGGCATGCGGAGCCTGCCCGCCACCTGCCACGTCGGCGCCGATCATGCGCTCCACGCTGCCGCGGAAGGAACTGGCCATACCGAACACGCGGACTACCACGATGGCGCGCACCCCCTGCGCCTCGAGCTGGCGCACCGCGCGTTCCACCACCACGGGGTCGGCCATCGAGAAGGCCCAGGCCACCTTGTGCCTGGCGACGACCGGCGCCAGCGCCTGCATGAGGTCGCGGTTCCAGAACCAGTCGGCGCCGTGCGCCAGCACGATCACGCCCACGTCATCGATCCCGGCCGGCTGCCGGGCGAGGTCGAGCTGGGTGGTGGCGCGGGCCATCCACTGGCTGAGCGCGTCGGTGCTGGCGATGGGCGAGCTTGCGGCCAGGGCATCGTCGGGCAGGTCGTCGGCATACCAGTTGGCGAAGTCCATCATGCTGTCGTCGCGCGGCGCGAAGGCCACCGGCAGCACCAGCGCGCCGTGCGCCGCGTGCAGGGCCTTCACCGCCTCCTCGCGCAGGGACTTGGCCTGGGCGTCGCGGCCGGCGGGATAGACCACGGTGCCGATGGCGTCGGCATCCAGTGTGCTGGCGAAGCTGGCCATGCGCGCCAGATCGGCGCGCATGGCGCGGCTTTCGTCGGCGTTGCGGGCGCCGTAGCCCACCAGCAGCAGGCGCCGCTTGTCGGTGTGCGCCTCGCGCAGGCGCTGGGCCAGATCCTCCACCGCTAGATAGGACTCGCCGTAGACCGGCGCGATGGCGAGCTGCGTGCCGCGCGCCTTGCGTGCCTTGAGCCAGCCTTCGGCCTGCCGCCAGCGCGGGTCGGCGGCGGAGATCACCAGCGGCAGCACGTCGACGTGCCGCGCGCCGCGCCTGGCCAGCGCGGCCAGCGCCTCGTCCAGCACCGCTTCGCTGCGCGCGTCGGTGAGGAATAGCACTTCGGCGTTGCGGCCCTTGGCGTAGGCGTCGAAAGCGTCGCGCACTTCCTCGTTGCCGAGGAAGCCGCGGTCGGGGGTGACCAGCAGCACGCCGGTCTTGCCGTCGTCGCGCGCGGCGGGCGCGACCGCTGCCGCCGCGCCGGCGAGGCAGAACAGGGCGAGCGCGGCGAGCAGCCGCAGGAGCCGGTGCGTCGGCGGTTTCCGCGATGGCAGGGTTGCTTCGTCCAGCATGGCGTTCTCCTCCGTCCTCAGTAGGTGATGCGCGCGGAGACGCTGAAGGTGCGGCCCGGCATGGTGAGGCGATCCGCGGGCAGGCCGCCGGTGCCGGTGTCGTTGAGGCCGTTGCCGCTGACCAGGTTGCCGAGCGCGCCGCCGTTGAGGTTGCCCCAGTCCCAGTACTTGCGGTCGGCGAGGTTGTTCACGCCGGCATACAGTTCCAGCCAGTCGCTGGGTGTGTAGTGCGCGAAGAAGGCCAGCATGCCGTAGCCCGCCGGGCGGAAGGCGGCGGGATCGCTCAGCCGCGTGTGGCGGTGCACCGCGGTGCCCACCAGCTCGGCGCCCCAGTGCTCGGCGTCGTAGCTGATCCCGGCCACCAGCTTGGCCGGATCGACGGTGTTGAGCGGCGAGTAGCCGCTGTCGCCCGGCTGGATCAGCCGGCCGGTGGCGATCGCCGCGCTGCCCTTCAGCGACCAGCCTTGCAGCGCGTCGCTGAGGTAGCCGAGCCGCAGCGTGCCCATGGCTTCCGCGCCTTTGATGTAGGCCTTGCGCGCGTTCACCGACTGGAAGAACGCGTTGTAGAACGCGCCCTGCGAGATCCGGTACGCCCAGGCCGGCACCGCGTCCGGCGACAGCGCGTAGCCCGACCAGATGAAGTTGCGGTAGCGGTTGTAGTAGCCGTCCACGTTGAACCAGCCGGCGTCGCCGCGGCCGCGCAGGCCGAATTCCGCGCCGCGGCTGGTTTCGGCCTTCAGGTTCGGGTTGGGCAGGAAGGCGATGTTGATGCCCGGTATCGGCTGCTCGTTCCACGAGCCGGCGATCTCGCTGTAGAGCGGCGGCCGGTAGCCGTAATCGAGGTTGGCGTAGGCGCCGAGCGCGTCGGTGAGGCGCCAGATCACGCCGAGCTTGGGCGAGACGTGGTTCTTGTCGTAGTCGCCCTGCACGTAGCCGTTGTTGTACTTCAGGTACAGCGGGTCGTTGCCGGGCCGGTACTCGTAGCGATCCGCGCGCAGGCCCGGCGTGATGGTCAGGCGCTCGTCCAGCAGGGCGATCTCGTCCTGGGCGAACACGGCGTAGCGCCGCGTGGTGCTGTCGGGGATCAGGTGCAGCGGGTAGTCGGCCGGCAGGAAGGCGCTGCTGCTGCCGCTCGCGCCCGTCGCGGTGTCGACGCCGTAGCCGTCCACGTAGGAACGGTCGCGGCTGCGCGAAAGCTCCATGCCGTAGCTGATCGTCTGGGCGGCCTTGCCCGCGTCGCCGAGGTGCTTGACTGCCAGCAGCTTGCCGCCCGCCGTCAGTTCCTGCAGGGGCAGGTTGTCGAAGTAGCGGTCGATCGCGCCGGCGGTGGTCTGGGTGCGCGTGCGGGTCACGCTCTTCTGCGCGTAGACGTTCCAGTCCAGCGTGTCGGCCAGCGCGCCGTTCAACTGCGGGAACCATTGGCCGACGCCGAGGCGCACGCGCATGTTCTCGTCCTGCGAGTCGTAGTACGCCGGCAGCGCGCCGGTGTGCGCGTCGGGCACCAGCTCGGACAGGCCATCGGTGCGCGTACGCAGCTGCGATCCGTCGACGACCACGCGATCCGTGCGCCCGCTGTCGGCGGTGTGCACGTACTTGCCGAGGAAACTGTCCAGGTTGTAGGTCTGCGGATCGGGGCGCGTGCGCGTGTTGCCCACGCCGCCCACGTCGCCCATGTCGCCGGTCTCGTGCCCGGCGCGGTGGTTCATCACGAACAGCACGCCGTTGCGCCGGTCGCCGCCGGCCAGCGTCGCGGTGCTGGAGAGGCTGCGGTCGGTGCCGTCGTACTGCTCCTTGAACGAGGCGTGGACGTCCTTGCCGGGGCGCAGGTAGTCGGCCGGATCCTTGGTGGTCAGGCTCACCACGCCGCCCAGCGCGTCCGAGGGATACAGCGCCGACGACGGCCCGCGCACGATCTCCACCTGCTTGATCTCGTCCAGGTCGACGAAGTTGCGTCCCGCGCGGAAACTGCCGCCCGCCACGTCCGCGCCGAACGAGCTCGGCAGCGACACGCCGTCGATCTCGATGCGGGTGCGGTTGCCGGAAAGGCCGCGGATGTTGAAGCTGTCCAGCCCGAAGCGCCCGGCCGTGCCGATCGCCGACACGCCCGGCTCGAACTGCACCAGCTCGCGGATGTTGGTCACCAGATGGCGATCCATCTGCTGGCGCCCGATCAGCGAGATGGTGCCCGGCACGTTCAACTGGATGGACGGCGCCGACGCCGTGACCTGGATGCGCGGGAGCTGGGTGGCGTCCGACGCGGACGCCGCGGTCGGCGCACTGTCGGCGGCCTGCGCGGAAAACGACAGGGCCACGCCGATCAGGGCGGCCAGTGGGGTGAAGCGCAACATGGTTGTGTTCCTTTGCCGATGCGTGAATACACGCGGCGTGGCTGGCAAAGGCGGCGCGGACGATGCGCCCGGTGCTGGCGGCCGGGGAGAGGGGATGTGCAACGAATCATCGCAGGCGTGGCTGCGGCACAAATGAGAATTTATCTCATTTGTGGAAATCCGTGCAAGCAAGATGCGGCGGTTGTCCGCAGCGCGTTCGACCGGCAACAGCGGGATACGTGCCAGAATACCGGCTTGGCGACGATTGGCCGTCCAAATGGAAGCCCGTCGCACGAATGCTGGAATCCAGTGTCTAGCGCTTTTCGGGCCTGAAGCCGCCGGATCCTGGCGTTCGCAGGGATGATACTGTCGCAAAGTTCGGAGCATTGGGGGCAGGATGATCGGCAAGCTGTGCTTTGTCGCTGGACTGGTGGTTGTTTGCGCTGCCATGTCGGGACGCGTTGTAGCGGCAGACCAGGCAAATGCCGCTGTCGAGTTCCCGTTCATGCAGAACGGATACGGGGGCGAGGGTACACAGCCATGCCGGGTCGCCACGATTCGGGCCGTATTGCGCCATCTGCAAGCTTCGGTTCCCCCGCTTCGCAATCACACGGGCTATGCGCCGACGGCCAAGGATGTGCTCAATGCAGTGTGCAAGCCTGACCCGGTGAACTCCCGGCAGGTCATTATTGCCGTGGTATACACCGACCGGATTGCCGAAGGCAGGTACGGCGCCGCAGTCGATAACGACTACGACGTGGACGTTGGCGGCGACCCGACTCCCGTCGAGCTGGCCATCGTGGATCGCCGACGCGGCACGGTGGTCGCAAGCGGTGATTCGCACATCGAGAGCATGAGCCCCAACCCCGAAATCGATGACTCGAGCGTGCGTCTTGATACGGCACGTTACGACCTGGCGCATGGTGTGCGCGCCTTCGGAGTGGATGCGAGCGACGGCTACAGCCCGAATTGCGGGGATGGAATTATCGGCCCAAGCCGCAGCCTGTATGTGCGCGAGGGCTCGCGCATACGTCCGGTATTGCGGAATCTCACGCTGACGCATGACTGGGTGATGCAGCAGGGAAGTCCTGATCGTTGTCACCAGGATCGGCCTGATTTACCGGATGTCGTCGAGCATTCGTCCATTACCATCGGCGTCGCCGAGACACTCGCGCATGGCTGGCACGATCTGTGGGTCACCAAGGTATTCTGGATCAACGATGAGGAGCCCGGCGGTCACTGTCGAGTCAAGCTTCACTACGACGGACGACGATACTCCACGGGCGCGGTCGATAACTCCACGTCATGCGATGCCGTTGAGGAGAAAGTTGTGAAGGACGCGACCCGGCGGTTCCATATAAAAGCCCGGTAGACGTCAGCTTCCCGCCGCCGGGTGGGAGGTGGCCATGAACAAGGGTCGCGCCCTGCTCCGCGTGGTGGCGCAGGGCTTGTAACGGTTCCGGAGGCAGGCATTTAGCCGTCCATACGGTAAGCGTACAAGGTCGCAGCCGAGCGGCTATCATGCGTGTCCCCATCAAAGTCGTGCGGCGCCCCATGCTCCTGATGATCGACAACTGGCATCGGCGTCCATGGGGATCCATGGCAGTCTACGGTTTGCTTCCAATGTGGCTACAGGACTAGGTTTGAAGTCTCTTGGTGTCCACGGGAGTCCGTTGTAAGCCAGAGAAAGTGCGGGTACCTTTGCGGGTACCGAAGACCCGATACCCGCACCATGCCACTCACAGACGCGAAGATCCGCAACACCAAGCCCGGCCCGAAACCGGCGAAGCTGGCTGATGGCGGCGGTCTCTATCTTGAAGTGCGTCCTACGGGGGCGAAGCTGTGGCGCTACCGCTATCGCATCGCGGGCAAGGAGAACCTGTTCGCCATTGGTGAGTACCCCAGCATCGCCCTCGCAGAAGCGCGTGCTGAGCACGGCAAGGCGCGGGCGTTGGTGAAACAGGGAGTCCATCCTTCTCACAATCGGCAGGCCGAACGCCTTTCGAATCAGGCGGCAAGTGCGAACACCTTCGAGGCTGTCGCGAAGGAGTGGATCTCGAAAAAGTCTCCGAGGTGGACCGCGTACTACTCGCGACAAGTGACGCGGTTCATGCAGTCCGACGTGTTTCCTTACGTCGGGAAGCTACCGATCCGTAGCGTGACATCCGCACATTTGCTGGAAATAGTTCGCCGCATCGAGGGACGCGGAGCCGAGACGGTCGCCTTGTTGGTTCGCCAATGGTCTTCGGCCATCTTTAGATATGCGGTCGCAACGCTGCGCGCTGACGGCGATCCTGCTGCTGCGTTGAAGGGAGCTATTCATCGCCCCAAGGTCGAGCACCACAAGCCGCTTTCTCGCTCCGAGATCGTCACCTTCCTGGAAGCAGTGGACAAGTACGGCGGCTATCGCACGACAGTAATCGCACTGCGGTTGATGCTGCTGACGTTCGTTCGCACTGTCGAGCTTCGAAAGGGCGAATGGTCCGAATTCAACCTGCAGGACGCTGAATGGCGGATACCGGCAGAGCGTATGAAGATGCGAGAGCCGCACATAGTGCCGCTATCCGAGCAGGCCGTGGTGTTACTGCGAGAGCTGCAAACCTATACGGGCGGCCGTGGGCTTCTATTTCCGAACTACAGAAACCCAAAGGAGTGCATGACCGCGACCACTTTGAACCGTGCGCTTGAGCGTATGGGATTCAACGGAAAGGGCAGTATCGGCTTCTCGGCGCACGGATTTCGCGCGACGGCCTCCACTCTCCTCAATGAGATGGGCTATCGATCGGATGTGATTGAGCGTCAGTTGGCACACTCCGAACGTAACAAGGTCCGCGCCAGCTACAACCACGCCGAGTACATGGAAGAGCGGAGGTCCATGATGCAGGATTGGGCCGATTTCCTAGAAGACCCGATGCGTAACAAGGGTAAGAGTACCGGCGTTACCACGCGGGCACGCCGGCCCGGTTAGAGAGGCGGAGTGTCCTGGGCCGCTAGTCGACGGACGGAAGCAAACTTATCGAGCGCGTGGCTTGATGCTCAGCCTGACCCGTGTCCTGGGCGGTGCGCTCTGTTGCTGGCTCCGAACTATCGCCATGGGTGCGTCCAAGCGCATGAGACTAGGGCGGAACACCCTTCGTGCGTGCACCGGCAAGTGCGGCTAAGAGCAAGCCGCTGAAGAGTGCCATTGGAGGGACGTTGTGGTTTTTAGACTACGTCTCGACCTCAGCCCAGATCTGCTTCAAATTTGAAGCAGATCTGCCATACTTGGTTCCACGATGGCCGGAATTCACTACACCGCAGTGCATGTGCGTGAGCTGCTCGGGCTCAGTCGCACCGATCTGCAACGGTGGCTGTCTGCCCTACCTCCATTTAATCAAGTCAAAGCCAAACCCCGGACCGCGCGCCAGTTCACGATCGCCGATCTGGCCTTCTTTCGTGCCGTTGCGGAACTGCATCAGCGCTTGGGCCTGTCCCTGCATTCGATTGCCGCATTCTCCGCGCCACTCCGCGCTCGCCTCGACATGCGGGCTGCGCTGACCGGCGGCACCGTCCGCCTGTACATCAACCAAGTTGGCGATGGTGCGTGGGCCGTTGGCAGCGAGGCGCAGGGAGCCCTGTCGGTAGCACTGGACCTGGAGCCGATCTGGCTCGCTGTCTATGCGTTCGTTGGTGTGGCCATGCCGGCTCAGCGTGAACTCGCGCTTGGCTTGGTATCCCTGTCGGGGCCTTCACATCAGGAGGACCGTCGTGGTCGCCAAGCCCGCTGAGATCGCTGACCGGCTTGGCGTGCCGCGTGATGCCTACGTCGACCTGCGCGGAACTCCGACCGCGCGCCATTTGCGCTACATGGACTTGATGGCCCCCGCGCGTCGGCCTGGCGCGGACACGCAGGAACTGCCCGATGGTGTGATCCAGGTGGCGGGCAAGGCCGCCCTTTATGTGCTCCAGGCACCGGCAATTGCAGGCTCTCCGCCTAAGGAGCAGTTGATCCAGCTGATACGCACGCTGGCATGCCGCGCTGATGCGGCCTATCTGGCAGTGTCTAGCCCGGCGTCGACGAGCATCTATCCGATCGGGTTCTACCGGGCCGATGAACTTCCCGCCATCGACAGGGAGATTCTTTCCGACAACGCTGTCGGGCTTCGCACTCTGCTTAATGGGAATACGGAAGGATCCACGCAGAAGCGTGCCGATCAACTTTGGCTAGACGATCTGCTGTTCAAGCTCTTGACGGATGCCGCCGACGGATTGCGAGCGGCGTTTCCGTCGGAGCTGCTCTCTGACGGCGATGTGGTCTCGCTGATCGGTCGGGCGCTCTTCACCCGGTTTTTGGTGGACCGAAACATCGTGGCGGGAGACGACATCACGGCCCTCTTCCCGGGTATCGAGCGGCCCGAGGAACTGTTTGCCACTCCGGCTGCGCTGATAGCGACGTTCCAATGGTTGGATCTCACCTTCAATGGCGATCTGCTCGAGCTGGGAACTAAAGACTATGTCGACTTCATGGCGCGACTTGGTTCCTCAGTGGACCTGCTGTGCACTGTGTTGTCCAACGTCATGTCGCGAGCGCCGGGTGGCCAACTGTCGTTGGACTGGAATGGGTTGCGCTTTCAACACATCCCGGTGGATGTACTGAGCCAGGTCTACGAGCACTTTGCGCACCGTTTCATGCCCGAGACGGCGCGCCAGACCAGCATCCATTTCACTCCCCGAAACATCGCCGAATTGCTCGTCGACGGTGCCTTTGGCGCCGTGCCGGCGGAACAGCGTCACTGTGCACGGGTGCTTGATCCAGCCGTAGGGGCCGGGGTTTTCCTGGTTTTAGCCTATCGCCGGCTGGCGGCCGAATACTGGCTGCATCATGGCAAGCGCCCACGTCGGTTGGCGTTGCGGCGCATTCTCACGCAGCAGCTGTGCGGCCTGGACATCAATCCAACATCGATAAAAATGGCCGCCCTGAGCTTGTATCTAGCGGCACTGGAGCTCGATCCACAGCCGCAGCCGCTCAGCGATCTGCGCTTTGAGCGGTTGTTCGATGGAACGCTGCGTTGTGTCGATCAGGCTCATTTGGGAACAAGCGAGGACGCGGCACTCGGAAGTCTGAGCTCGTCATTGCGTAAGTTAGGGCCCTTCGACATCGTGCTGGCCAACCCGCCATGGACACGCCTCCCGGGACGCTTCAAAAAGCTCCTGGACCAAGTTCCTTGGGATGCGGATGGCGCCTCACCGGTTCGCGCCAAGAGCCTGGTTCCCAATCAGTGGCCGGATCTGGCTTTTCTTTGGCGCGCTCAGCAATGGTGCAAGCCCTCAGGGGTGATTGGCCTGTTAGTGCATGCGCGCTTGCTCTTCAGCGAAGAGGCCGCCGCCGCCCGGACCCATTGGTTCGAGCGCACTCGGGTCACGGGCATCCTCAACGGCGTGTTCCTACGAAAGGATCGCCGGATATGGCCGTCCAACACACAGCCATTTTGCGCGCTGGTGTCTATAAACGAGCCTGCCGGGCCGGAGGACTCGTTTTACTTCCTTGTGCCGCGCCACGAACCGGCACTGGCCCGTCGGCGCGAGTTTCGTCTTGACCCACGGTCGGCGATCCCGGTCCCCGTCGCCATGGCGGCAAGCGTGCCGCACGTATTCAAGACGCTAGCGCGAGGCTCGGCGCTGGATCTGGAATTGATCTCGCGCTTGGGTGCAGAACCGCGCATCTCGATGCGACAGTACTTTTCGCAAGAAAGGCTGGAAATTGCTCAGGGCTTTATTGCTGGGACGCAGAACGCCCTAGATGCCACATCGCTGCGTGGCCTTCCGGTGCTAGAAGGTACCGATAAACCGCTGTTCACCGTCAAGACGCGTGCTCTCAGCCGTATCGAGCACCGTTATCCCGCACTAGCCTTGCAGTGGCCTCGCAACCCTAGCATTTACAAGGGGCCCCATCTCCTGTTCCGCGAAGCGCCCAAACAGGACATCGCGCACCGTGGTGCACTTTGGACGGACGGTGACGTGGCTTTTAGCCGCTCGTTCTATGGCGTGCACATCCCTGAGGGCAGGTCCGCCATCGGTGACTATCTCTACGTACTGTCCTACGCAGACTTGCTGATGTATTGGGTGCTCATGACGAGCTCTAAATTCGGCGTGGAGCGCGACATCTTCAACAAGGATGACTACGGCAACTTCCCTGTTGTTCCTTGGACATCGCTTTCGACATCCATAAAGCGGAACGTGGCAGAGCTGGCAGTGGCGATCCGTGGCGGGAAATCTCCCTGGTGTGACATCAACGCATTAGTGGCCAAGATCTATGGCTTGACCGTTCATGATCAAGCCTTAGTCGCCGACGCGCTGCGTTATGAAAGTCCGTTTCCTAAGAGCCAGTCGCTGAGCGTCGCCGAAATTTCGCGGGACGATCCACGGATTCCCGCATTCGCATCTTCCTTGAGGGCGCTGCTTTCAGAAGCCGAGGGCGGTGATGTCGATGTCATGCCCATTACGCTTTCCAAGGATGATGGCCTGTGGCAGTTCTTGCGCGTCACGTCTGGAGCGTCATTGGTATTCGATGCTGAGGGCATCCGTGACGTACTCAGGCGCGTAGGCGATCCTTTGATGACTTCGGAGATCCGCCTACAACTGGCGGAAGGCGATTGGTTGATCGGACGTCTCAGGCATGCACGCTATTGGAGCAAGAGCCAAGCGCATCTGTTAGCGCTCGACGTTTTGCAGCGCGGCATGTGCTCTGGTTTGGCCTCGTACTGAGGCCGCGCCGCCCATGTTCCTGCACCTCGGTTCTCCTCCCAAAGGCCCGCCACCGCCCTTTGAGGCATGGTCGGTCAGGCAGCTAAAAGTATTGGACCGGGCAATTGCGCTCGCTTGGGGACGCTCGATGGCACTACCGCTCGGACGAGCGTTGCTGGCCAGCGGCACAGAAGTCCAGATCACGGCGATGCTCCAGGATGCCCTTACCGCGTTGCTCAACAGCGGTACCTTGCCGGGCTTTTCGACATCACTATACGGCCCACCGATACGGGGCCAAGAGATGGAGGACTATTCGGGCGTTCGGCTGGAGAAGCGACCGGATTTGACGATCTCACGTCTTTCGGCACGTCCGGTGATGAATCACAACGCCATGTTCTACGAGTGCAAGATCCTGGGAAGGGGGCGCACGATAGATCACTATATTGCCCAAGGCGTTGCGCGTTTCGAGAAAGGTCAGTACGCATGGGCTATGCGACATGCAGGCATGATCGGCTATCTGGTAACCGACAGTAACCAGGATGCCAGATCCGCCTTGGTCGAACGGTGGATGCATCCGACGTCGCCAGCCTCCTGTGTCCCTCTAGCTGAAGTGCAGGAGGATGGATCTGCCCCGCTGACAATAGCGATCAGCACCCATGCGCGTAACTTTGTGCTTCGGAACGGAGAGTTGCCTGGCCCCATCGCTCTGCGACATCTATGGTTGGGCGAGAAACTGGCGGTGGTCCCTCCGAAGAAGGAGTCGGTGTAAGAGGCGCTGAGGCGCCAGTACTTGAGCTCAAGTGGGAGCGCAGCCTGATCGAGACCTAGATGTGGGGCTTCCATATATTGTTTTGACAGAGCATCAGTCGAGACACGGCTGATCACCGAGCGCGCTCGTGGACAGTGCAGTCGCAGTGGTGGAGCCTCTGCAGCGACTCGCGCCGCTGCCGTGACGTGGCATAGCTGGCAGTAAGCATTCACGCAGGGCTACCGGGAGAAGCGGTTAGCCTGGGCTACCTCTGAGAGGCGATCCTGCGCCATGCCCTGCCACTACACGGGCAAGGCAAGCAGAACAGCAAGGTTTGGGCGAGACTGTTCACAAAGGCAATAGCAAGTTTGTCTAACAGCCGAGCGCTAGTCTAGGATTCAGGCCAATGACCATACAAGTGCTTGATTCATCAGGGTCGGGCGCTTGAAGGAGACAGGCGGGATGGCGCGCGATTGCTGCGGTTGTGGCCGTGACGTGCAAGCCCTGCACGCCGAGCAACGGCGGGTGCTGATCATCGTTCTGGTGATCAATGCGCTGACGTTCATGATGATGCTGGCTGCATCGCTTTACTCCGGGTCGACTTCGCTCCTGTCAGGTAGCTTGGACAATCTGGGGGATGCCTTGGCCTACGGTCTCAGCTTGGCGGTCATTGGGCGTAGCGCGCAGGCCCACGCGTGGGTATCGTTGGTGAAGGCGCTCCTGATCCTGTCCGCGGCAGTCGTAGTCGCGGTCCAGATCGGTTGGCATCTGACGCATCCCAGCGTGCCGATCCTGAATGCCATGAGCGTGGCCGCCGTCGCCAACCTAGGCGCAAATGCCCTGTGCCTCTACCTCCTGACACCGTTCCGCCGTGGCGATATCAACATGGCTTCGGTGTGGGAGTGCTCGCGAAACGACGTCATTGAGGGCGTGGCGGTTCTGGTCGCTGCTGCGGGCGTGGGTTGGTTTGACTCGGGCTGGCCTGATCTCCTTATCGCTGCAGCGCTCTGGGTCGTGTTCCTGCGGTCATCGGTCCGGGTGGCCTGGGCTGCAATCAGCGCGTTGCGTGGGCAAGGGGGCTGACCCGGCCATAACCCGCTGCGGATATGTCACCCATGCGGCCATGCCGATCATAAACATGCTCGAACCGAGCGAGGAACATTGCCATTACAAGGGCACCTCGAGCATCTTCAGTTGGCGAGGCCTTTCTTGCGGGATTCAAGCACGCAGTTGGCCGATTCAGCCTCGCCGAACGCCGCGTGATCGGTCTGCAGTGTGGTGTGCGTGATATCGAATCGATCGTGCAACATCGCCTCAATGGCGCGCCTCACATCGTGGCAATCGACCTCTCTGCTTACAAAGACGTGTCCCGACAGCGATGGCATGCCCGAAGTAACTTCCCAAATATGTAGATCCTTAAGTGCGGTTACGGCCGGCATGGCGAGAATCGACTGACCGATTTTTTCAGGATCCAAACCGCGCGGCGCTGCCTGCAGAAAGACGCGCCCCGATTCGCGCACCAGTCCGATACCGGCTTTGAGCATTAACCCGGCGACCACCAGTGCGGCGATCGAATCTACGCGATTCCAGCCCGTCCACCAGATGATGCCTCCAGCAATCGCCGTGGCGATGAAGGCATAGAGATCGGTAAGAATGTGCTGGAAGCTGCCTTCCACGTTCAGACTTTGCCGGTTGGCCTTGCTCATCGCCCACACGGCCAGCAGATTGACGCCGATGCCCACCACGGCAATCACCGTGACCAGCAAGCCCTGCACCTGCGGGGGATCAACCAAGCGGCGAATCGCCTCGACAATGAACCAGACTGACAGAAGCAGCAGGGTCAGCCCGTTCGCCTGTGCGCTCAGAATTTCCACGCGTTTGAGCCCGAACGTGTAGCTGCCGCTGGCCGGGCGCTTGGCCAGGCGCATCGCCACCAGGGCCAACCCGATCGAGCCGACGTCGGTAAGCATGTGGCCAGCGTCGGAAATCAACGCCAGCGACCTGGCCAGAATGCCGACCACCACCTCGACGACCATGAAACCGAGCAGCAAAAGCAGCGCCACGGTCAGGTACTTCTTGTCCGCATCGGGCGCCACGCCATGGGCATGGTCGTGGTGATGATCGTGATCGTGCTTGTGTGGCTTTGTCGTGTCCATCGAACCCTCCGTTGCAGTGATTACTCTAGGTAAGCACCGCGGTGTTATGACATGACACCCGGCAAAGCGGGCGGGGCTGAACCCCGCCCGTCCGCATCAGTCCGTTTTACCGTCGATAGGCCACGCCCGATCCACCGTGCTCTGGTAGACCCATCCGGCCACGCTCTGGCCGGTGCGTCCGTGCAGGCGAATCAGTTGTACGGCTCGATCCACCTGGTCGTCTTCGCAGAACACCTCCAGCTTGATCTGTCGGGTCACGCGTTCGCCCAGTTCCATCGAATAGACCTGTTCCTGTGCACTGAGCGCCGTCAACAAGCCCTTGACGTCACTGACGGACAGGTAGCCGAACCCAGCCTCCTCCAAGGCGTGAATGACGTCGACGACGCGGCCGCGGTGGATGAATGCCTTCACTTCTTTCATGGGGTGGTCTCCTTGGCCAGGCGCCGTGCGGCGCGTTCTTCGATCCAGTCATACAGCACCGGCAGCAGTACCAGGGTCAGCAGGGTCGAGGTGATCAGGCCGCCCACTACCACGGTGGCGAGTGGACGCTGGGTTTCTGCACCGACACCACTGGAGAGCAGCATCGGCACCAGGCCCAGGATCGCCACGCTGGCGGTCATCATCACCGGGCGCATGCGCAACGCCGTGCCGCGAACCACGGCCTCCCGAACTGGAAGCCCTTTCTCGCGTTGCTCGTTCAGGAAGCTCACCAGCACGATGCCGTTCAACATCGCCACGCCGAACACAGCGATGAATCCGATGGCAGAGGGCACCGACAGGTATTGCCCGGTGATGGCCAGCCCGACGATGCCGCCGATGGTGGCGAACGGTACGTTGGCCAGGATCAGCGCGGCGTACTTCACCGAGTTGAAGGCGGTATAGAGCAACACGAAGATGAAGAAGATCGTCGCCGGCACGATCAACGACAGCCGCTTCAAGGCCCGTTGCTGGTTTTCGAACGCGCCACCCCATTCGCTGTAGTAGCCCGTCGGCAACTTCACCTGCCTGGCGATGGTGGCATTCGCCTCCTTGACGAAGCCGTCGATGTCGCGACCACGCACGTCCATCTGGATCACGGCGTAGCGTTGCAACTGCTCACGACGGATGAACGAGTAACCCTCGGCGTCACTGACCTCGGCCACCTGCGACAGCTGTACCAGGGCGCCACTGGCGGTGCGGATCGGGATGCGCTGGATCGCCGGCAAGGACGCCTTGTCGGCATCGTCCAGGCGGACCGTGATGTCAAAGCGTTTCACGCCATCGAGCTGCGTGGTCACGGGCTCGCCGCCGATGCCGTTCTTCACCACGGTCAGCACGTCGTCGGCGTTGAGGCCGTAGCGGGCCAGCGCGTCGCGATCCACCTTGATGCGGATCTGCGGCTTGCCGATGTTTGCCTCCAACGCCAGGTCTGCTACACCAGGCACCCCGGACAGCGCGTCCTTGATGCGGCTGCTGAGCCGGTCCAGCTCGCCCAGGTCCTCGCCGTAGATCTTCAGGGCCAGGGTGGCACGCACGCCGGAGATCAATTCCTCGATGCGCATCTGGATGGGTTGGGTATAGCTCACCACGGCAGTGGGCAAGGCCGCCGACAATTCCTTCTGCATCGCCTCCTCGATGCTGTCCAGCGTTTCGCCTTTGCGCCATTGATCCTTCGGCTTCAGCGGCGTGTATACCTCCATGTAGTTCACGTCGGCGGTCTCGCCCTTTTCAGCGCGCCCGATCATCGCCAGAGTGGTGTCCACCTCCGGGAATTTCTGCTTGATCAGCGCCGACACCTGTTTGGAGATATTGATCGACTCATCCAGCGAGGCCGAGGGAATCGAGGTGATGCGCCACATGATGGCGCCCTCTTTCAGGTTGGGCATGAACTCCTTGCCCAGGAACGGGAACAGCGCGAGGCTGCCGATCAAGGCGCCGGCGGCGATGCCCAGCACCAGCTTGCGCCGTCCCAGTGCCCACGCCAGCACCGTGGCGTAGTGCCGTTTCAGGAACGCGACCAAGCGCGTGTCCTTTTCCTCCTTGGGCTTCAACACCAACGCCGCCAGGACCGGAATCAGCGTCAGCGCCAAGATCAGCGAGCCGGCCATGGCGAAGCTGATGTTGAACGCCATCGGCTTGAACATCTTGCCTTCCAGCCCCTGCAGGCTGAACAGCGGCAGGAATACCACGATGATGATCAGAATCGCGAACGCCATCGGATTGGCGACCTCGCGGGCAGCGGCCAGCACGGCCGAGGTGCGGTCCACCGGCCCGCCATGGGCCTTGCGCTCGGCCATGATGCGATAGGCGTTCTCCACCATCACCACCGCGCCATCGACCATCATGCCGATGCCGATCGCCAGGCCTGCCAACGACATCAGGTTGGCTGACAGACCGGCCTGATTCATGCAGATGAAGGCGATCAGCATCGCCAGCGGCAAGGCCACGACCACCACCAGCGCGCTGCGAAATTCGCCCAGGAACAGGAACAGGATGATCGCCACCAGGATCGAGCCCTCGACCAGGGCCCGCACCGCGGTTTCTACGGCCGCGTTGACCAGCTCGGTACGCTCGTACACCGGTTTGACCGCCACGCCGGGTGGCAGCGCCTGCTTGACCGTATCGAGCTTGGCCTTGACCGCATCGACGACGCTCTTGGCGTTCTCGCCGATACGGGCCAGCGCCATGCCAAGAACCACTTCCTTGCCATCGCGCGTCACTGCACCGGTGCGTGGTGCGCCCGCTTCGGTGACGGTGGCCACGTCACGCACATAGACCGGGGTGCCGTCTTCCGTTTTCAGCACGATGTTGCCCAGGTCCTTCGCGTTCTGGATCAGCCCCAGGCCGCGCACCAGGTATTGCTCGCGTCCCACGTCGACGAAGTTGCCGCCGACCTGCGCGTTGTTCGCCTGCAACGCTTCGATCACCTCCTTGAAGCCGAGCTTGTGCGCAATGAGCTTCATCGGGTCGATGCGCACCTGGAACTGCTTTTCCTGGCCACCCCACGACGTGACGTCGTCGACGCCGGGGGCGGTGCGCAGGATCAGGCGGATGGTCCAGTCCTGCAGCGTGCGCAGGTCCATGTCGTTCGGGGCAGTGCCTGCCGTCGCGCCTTTCAATTTGTCGTCGGCGCGTTCGACGGTGTACCAGAACACCTGACCCAGACCTGACGTATTCGGGCCCATCTCCGGTTTGCCGTACCCGGCCGGCAGGCGATCGCCCACCTGTTGCAGCCGTTCATTGACCAGCTGGCGGGCAAAGTAGATGTCCATGCTGTCGTCGAAATAGACCGACACATAAGACAAACCGAACAGGCTCACCGAGCGGATCTGTTCCACCTTGGGCAGGCCGGCCAGCGCCGATTCCACCGGGGTGGTGAGCAGCTGTTCCACATCTTCGGCGGCCAGTCCCGACGCCTCGGTGTAGACGTTGACCTGCACGGGTGTGACATCGGGGAACGCGTCGATGGGCAGCTGGCGTACGGCCTGGAAGCCGAGAAAGCCGATCACCACGAAGGCGATCAGCACCAGCACCTTGTAGCGCAGGGAGAATGCAACCAGACGTTCCAGCATCATTCTTCTCCCAACTGCGAGCGCAGCAGTCGCGCCTTCAGCGCGAAGGCACCCTTACGCACGTAGGTGGCGCCGGCCTTGAGCCCTTGCGTGACGACTGTCCAGCCATCGCGCGTGTCACCGACCATCACCGGTGCCGGGTCGAACGCCCCGTTGCCCTTGGCAAGGAACACGGTGGGCTGGTTCTGCAGCAGCACGATGGCATCGGCCGGTACCGCGAGCTTCTGCACGGCGCTGCCGGTAGCAATACGCGCTTCGACCAGCTCACCGGGATGCAGAAGATCCTTGCGGTTATCGACCTCGATGCGCACCGGCACGGTGCGGGTGCGCTCATCGGTCTGATGGGAACGCTGCACCACCTTGCCGGGTATGGCGGTGTCGTGGACGAGGATGCGGGCGTCCGCGTCGGGTTCGACCCGTTCGGCATCGGCCGGTGACAACTGCGCGACGACCCACACCGAATCTTCCTTGACCAGGGTGAACAGCGTGCGACCCGGTTCCACCCGCTCGCCGACCAGAAATTCATCGGTAGTGACACGACCAGCAGCGGGAGCGAGCAGCTCAAAGCTGCCGTCGGCCGCGGCCGAGCCCTTGCGCAGCAAGCCCCCGATCTGGCCCTCGGACAAGCCGTATGCACGCAGCTTGGCGCGGGCCTGGTCGCGCTGCACTTTCGCCTCGTTGTAGCGGCGTGCCGACACCGCCTGGGGCCCCAGCGACGCGATCCGTTGCCAATCCTGTTCGGCGACGATCAACGCACCTTGCGTGGCGGCCACCTCGACGCTGGAGAGCACCACCAACGGCGCGCCGGCTTTCACGACGTCGCCCAGCCGGGCCTTGCGAGCCAGCACCTGCGACTCCACGCGCGGCGACACCAGCACGGTGGAATACGCATCGGCCTTCACTTCGCCGGGAGCCTTCAATTCATCGGTCAGCGCACGTGGCGCCACCTTGTCGAGCACGATGCCGGCGGTCTTGATCGCCTTGGTATCCAGGGCGAGCGGGTTGGCGGGCGGAGCGTCTTGTGCCATCGCCGGTCCGGCCAAGGCGGCCAACAAGGCCATGCCCAGCAGGCCGCGCTTCAATAGAGATTCATTCATCGGGAGATGTCCTGATTGGGGCCGTCCTGAGTGCGGCCATCGAGCCAGTCGTTCAGACGGCCAGCGGCGGTGAGGTAATCGAACCAGGCCTGCCAGGTCTGGTTTTCCAGCTCCTGGCCCGACAGCGCGGTATCGAGGCTTTGCTTGAGCTGTACGAGGTAATCGGACGTGCTGATTTCACCGGCACGCCAGAGCTTTTCCAGCAACGTGGTGCGGTCCTCGAACGCGGCGGCGCGGCCGGTGCGAAACGCCTCGGCGGCACCGCGCAAGGCGGCATAGCGGGCTTGCGCTTCCTGCAGCCCCGCACGCAGGACAAACTGGCGCGAGCGCACGCCCGCAGCGGCCGCATCGGCTTCCGCCCGGGCGGCATCCACTTCGGCACGTCCGGTATTGAGCACGGGCAAGGGAATGGACACGCTCAAACCGATCACCTGATCGGTACGCGGCCCACTGCGTACCTGTCCACCGGTCAGGCTGAGCGTGGGATCAGGAATGCGCGCACGACGCGCGACCTGCACGCCGGCGTCGGCGCTTGCCTGCTGAGCGCGGGCCTGACGCAGTTCGGGTAACTCGTCGACGGCCAAGGGCGTCACACGGTCGGCCGCCGGTGATAGCCCCTCGGGTAACGGCGGCAAGGTCGTGAGCTGGTCACCGCTGATGGCCAACAAAGCGGCACGCGCGGCCGCCTCATTGCCGGCGAGCGTGGCCTGCTGCACTTGCGCCTCACCGAGTGCCAGGCCGGCCAGGTCGCGTTCGGGACTGCTGATGTCGCCCACCTTGAGCCGCTGTGCGGCCAAGTCGTCAAAGCGTTGCATCAGTGCGAGGCGACGGCGACCCAATTCACTTTGTCGCGCCGCGAGTGTCGCTGTCGACCAGGCCTTCAACCAGCGGGCGGCGACGTTGCGACGCAGAAGGTCGTAGGTCGCCTCGGCGGCGAGCACCTCGGCATCACCCTGGCTGGCCCGGGCGCGACGCTTTCCGGATAGATCCAGCGCCAGACTGAGGCCAGCCGTGCGTCGGTTGACGTCGGCGTTTTCCGCATCGAGCGACAGCGAGGGGTTGTACAGCGGCTGTGCAGCGGCACGCGCACGGGCACGAGCGGCGTCGAGATCCGCCCGCGCTGCCTGGACTTCGGGGCTGGCTTGCCAGATGCGGCGTACCGCGTCCTGCAATGGAGACGAGAGCAACGAGGGTGCTCGGGTCCCTGCCGCTGGGGGAGGATCGGATAATGGGGGTACGGGGGCAGCACTGAGCAGCGCCGCATACAACAGGCACGCGGCGCCAATAGGCACCGAACGGAACACAGACATGAAGCCATCTCCTGAAATCGATCACGAAGCGACGCATCGCCTGGGCGAATGCGTCGCGAAACGGAGCGGTTTCAGGCGATTGGAGGGCGCAACAGGGAGCCGGTCGTCGCCGGCGTGAATCCGGAACGGATAGTGAAGTTGTCGAAACGAGACTCCACCCTGGCGACAGCAAGCGGGGCGGTCGTCGGCAGCGTCACCGTGTGCGCGCACGCGCAATGGCAATCCGCTTCACCAAGGAGGCAGGCGCTCGCGTCATCAGCCGACACGTTGGCGATCGCTGTATCTGCCGGCATGCTGACGGCGGAGACCGTGGTGGTCGAAACCAATCGCTTATCTGGCGCATCGGCCAGACAGACCGTGCCGGCGACCAGCTTGATCAGCAACACGGCCACCGCCAACACCCAAAGGCCGCGGTGGCGGCGCAGGCGGGTCAGTAGAGGCGGTCGGGGGCGAGTCATCCGAATATGGTAAGCAGTGAGCAATGGGTTAGACAATTACATCGGCACATTTGTTGCTCGCGTGAGGCCAGAAGGGCGAGATGGCAGGGGTTGGAATACCCCGGACATCGGCAGACGCTGGGCGCGAGGGCATGGTGCGGGCCGAATCCGCCATGCAACTTTTGCGGTCCCGTTCGTGGCATCTGTGGGTCGCGCACTGTGCGCTCTAGCCAGTTGGGGCGACCATGTCCAGCAGAAGCAAGCCAATAAAGCCTGCGAAGAACAGCGCCGTCATCCATGGCGCCTCGCGCACTTCGTGAGCCTCCTTGAGCAACTCTTCAGTGACTAGATAGAGGAAGCTCGCCGCGGCGAACGCCAGCACCGCCTCCATCCAGCCGCCTTTCAGTCCACCGAGCAAAAGGTTCCCTGCCAGTGCCCCGGCGAAGGGCATGATGGCAAGGACGAGGATGCTGACGATGATGCGGGTGCGGGACGCATCCGCACGGGCCAGGGAGGCTGCCGTTGCCAGCCCAAGCGAGAGCATTTCCACCGCCAGGGCAATCGTGACAAACAAACCCTCGCGCGCGCCAGCACCAAACGCGACACCGATCAACACGCCGTCGATCAGGACATCCGCGCCCACGATGAGTGTCATGCCCAATGGGCTGCTGCTTGTCTTCTCGATGCGGCATCCCGCCTGGCGCAGGCCAAGCATCAGCAACACGCCTGCCGTAAAGCCGGCCAGGGCCGCAAGCGGCGCATCCTGATGCAGGATGTCCGGCAGTATTTCCACCGCAAGGGCCGAGAACACCACGCCTGCCGCAAAGTGCTGCACGGCACTTCCCAACTTGGGCGAAGGCGGCTTGAAGGCGGCAATCAACCCCCCGGTGCCCATGGCAAGCAGGGGTGCCAACGCATACAGCAGCACGGTACCTAACATGAGCCCCTCCTTCCCAGTGAGGCTCACAGAGTGGCCGTCTGCGTAACGTCAGCGGCGCGAAAAAACAATCTTTCGCCGTAGCGCGCCGGATCCAGGGCGAAGTCGCAAGCAGAGCGAATGTCGCCACGGTTCAAGCGGCGCCTCCAGGTTTCAAGCGAATGCGTTGGTATGGCTGCGCCTCGGGTCGAGTTACGAGCAGCAACTTGGCTGAGCCTGCGGCATCGCCTGGCCGCTGCTGAAGTCCTTGTAGGCCTTGTAAGCCTTCAAAGACCACATCTCGCCCACGCACCCACCCATCGTCGTGGCCACCGCAAGTATTTCGCCAAGCTCGCTTTCGGTGGCCCCCAGGGTCGCAGCCTGTTGCACGTAGTAGACGATGCATGGTTCACATCGGGCGGAGATGGACCACAGCATCGCGCCCAGCGCCTTGTGCCGCGCTGGCAACGCTCCTTCGGTAAAGATGGCGGCCTGACGCATCTGCTGGATATGGCGGGAAACACCGTGCGTGACCTTGGCGAAGTCATCAAGCAGACCAAGCGCGGGGTCGATTGCTTCAAGCGACATGGTTAACTCGCCCTCAGTGGTGAATGGTGGCCGGATAGCCGGCGTCGGCGCTGGCGCGGGCCAGTTCGGCAGGCTCGGTCTTGCTGTCGTCGTACTTCACCGTGACCGTCTTCTGCTTCACATCCCAAGCGACGGCATTGACGCCCGGCACTTTCTCAAGGGACTTCCGGATGGTGATCGGGCAGGTGGGGCAAGTCATGCCGGGCACGTCAAGTGTGGTCGTGCGCGTGGCAGCCATGGAGGCCACCGGCATGGCGGCCAGCAGCAGAGCAAAGGCAAGGTTGGTTTTCATTGGCAAGTCCTCAGTAGAACCACGGGGCCGCGTAAGGGAAGGCGAAGGCGACCGCTGTCAGGGCCACCACAAGCCAGAACAGCGCCTTGTACACGCGGCGGATGGCAGGGGAGGCACACATCTCGCCGGGTAGGCACGCAGGAGGGCGGCGATAGATCCGCCAGTAGGCAGAACCCAACGCGATAAGCGAGACCAGGAGGAACCATGGTCGCAGCGGTTCAAGACGCGTCAACTGGCCGATCCAGGCGCCGCTCAATCCAATGCTGACCAGGATGAGTGGCCCCAGGCAGCAGGCCGACGCCAGCATGGCCGCCAGACCACCGATGGCCAGGGTGCTCTTCTCGGCGCTGGGTTTCTGCATCGGTCTGATTCCCGACAGGGTGAAGAAGATCTACCTTACGTCCGTAGTCAACTACGGAGTCAACGGCATGGCCTACACGATCGGTAGCCTGTCCAAAGTCACCGGCGTCCATATCGAAACCATCCGCTACTACCAGCGACGTGGCCTGATCGGCGAACCGACCAGGCCCCCGGGTGGCATCCGGCGATACCACGAGGCGCACGCGCGTCGCCTGCGCTTCATCAAGCATGCCCAGGCGCTCGGCTTCAGTCTGGACGAGGTGGCGGAACTGCTCGCCCTGGAGGACGGGCAGCACTGCCGGGAAGCGGCGCGACTGGGCGCAGACAAGCTGGCGGCGGTGCGTGCACGCATCACCCGGTTACGTCAGGTCGAACAGGCGCTTGCGAGCCTGGTCAAGCAGTGCGGTTCCCATCGCGGACAGGTGCGTTGTCCGCTGATCGCTTCCCTGGAGCTGGGTAGTGACGTGCCGATCCAAAGCATGGGAGAAGACGCCTCCTAGCGTGGAGGCGCCCTCCGTTACTGTACTGGCTTCAGTGCCGTCACTTCGCTGCGCGTGCCATCCGGGTGCAGCGTGAAATGCACCTTCTGGCCGATCTTGGCCTGCTTGAGGATCTCGGAAGAGGCATGGAAGGGCATGGTCATCGCCGGCCAGCCAATCGCCGGGATCGCCTCGTGCTGGAGCGTGATGGTGCCTGCGTGGGTATCGACGGCTCTGACGACGCCGACCGCCTGCGCCTCGGCCGGTTCGGCCGCGTCGTGCTGCATACCGGGCATGTTGGGGTTCGTCTGCAGTGGACCGGCGAAGGCCGGCGCGATGGCGAACGTGCCCACCAGGCACAGGGTCATCAGGGTGAGTTTCATGTGTTCAGTCTCCTTGCGGGTTGGAAGAGGCGCGCGTGCCGGGCTTCCGGTGCAGGCGGTGCAGGACGAGCAGGCGGAAGGCGGCCGGCAGCGCCACCATCGAGAGCAGGGGTGCGGTGAGCATGCCGCCGATCATCGGTGCGGCGATGCGTTGCATGACTTCGGAACCGGCGCCATGGCCGAGCAGGATGGGAAACAGGCCGGCGAGGATCACGGCAACCGTCATGGCCTTGGGCCGCACCCGCTGCACGGCGCCTTCGCGGATGGCGTCGTCCAGGGCCGCGGGGCCTGCCTGTGGATCGAGCGCGAGCTGGCGATCCCATGCCTGGCGCAGGTACAGCAGCATCACTACCCCGAACTCGGCCGCCACGCCGGCCAGCGCGATGAAGCCGATGATGGTCGCCACCGACACGGCATGGCCCAGCAGCCAGATCAGCCACAGGCCGCCGACCAGCGCCAGCGGCACGCTCAGCATGATGAGCGCTGCCTCGCTGGCGCGCCGGAACACCATGTAGATCAGCCCGAAGATGATCGCCAGTGCGATCGGCACCACCAGCTTGAGCCGTTGCAGGGCGCTGGCAAGAAATTCGAACTGGCCCGACCAGGCCACAGTGACGCCCGGCGGCAGCGCGATCTTCTGCGCGACCGCCTGCTGCAGGCGGTCCACCACGGTGCCCAGGTCTGTGCCGTCGGTGTCGACGTAGACGTAGGTTGCCAGCTGGCCATCCTCGCTCTTGAGCATCGAGGGGCCGGGCGTGAGCGTGACATCAGCCACCTGGCCGAGCGTGAGCTGCGCGCCATTGGCCGCCACGATCGGCAGCTGGCGAAGTGCGGCCACTGAATCGCGCTCAGCCCGCGGATAGCGCACGACGATGGGGTAGCGCTCGCGTCCCTCGATCGTCTGGCCGACCGGATCGCCACCGACCACCGTGGCCACCAACTGCTGCACGCGTGCCTGGGTCAGGCCGTAGCGTGCCGCGTCGACGGGTCGCACGTGCACGTTCACATAGCGGCCGCTGGTGGGCCGCTCGGCGATGGCCGAGCTGACGCCTGGCACATCTCCGGCCAGCGTTTCGATCTGGTCGGCCACCTGCTGCAAGGTCGCCAGGTCGGTGCCCAGCACCTTGATGCCGATTGGGCTCTTGATGCCCGTGGAGAGCATATCGATCCGATTACGGATTGGCGGCACGAACAGGTTGGTCAGGCCGGGCACGCGCACCGCCTGGTTGAGCTCGTCCTTGATCTTCGCCATGGTCATGCCCGGGCGCCATTGGTCCTTCGGTTTGAAGATGATGGTGGTCTCGAACATCTCCAGTGGCGCCGGGTCGGTGGCCGTCTCGGCGCGGCCGGCCTTGCCGAAGACATGCGCCACTTCCGGGACGGTCTTGATCATGCGATCGGTCAGCTGCAGCAACTGCGCCGCCTTGCCCGCCGACAGGCCGGGCAGGGCGGTGGGCATGTAGAGGAGGGTGCCCTCGTCCATCGCCGGCATGAACTCACTGCCGAGCTGCGTGAGCGGCACGAACGCGCTGATGAGCAGCACCCCCGCCAGCGCGAGCGTGGCCTTGGGCCAGCGCAGCACCGCTTCGAGCACCGGCCGGTAGCCGCGGACAAGCAGGCGGTTGAGTGGGTTCTCATGTTCGGCGCGGATGCGTCCGCGTACCAGGTAGCCCATCAGCACCGGCACCAGCGTCACCGCCAGGCCGGCGGCGGCTGCCATCGCATAGGTCTTGGTGAAGGCCAGCGGCGAGAACAGCTTGCCTTCCTGGCCCTGCAGGGCAAACACCGGCACGAACGACAGCGCAATGATCAGCAGGCTAACGAACAGCGCCGGGCCGACCTCAGCGCTGGCCGCGGCCACCAGCGACCAACGCTCGCCACCCCGCGGTTCGCTCCCTTCATGGGTGGCGCCCCACTGCTCCAGGTGCTTGTGGACGTTCTCGATCATCACGATCGCCGCATCGACCATGGCGCCAATGGCGATGGCGATCCCGCCCAGCGACATGAGGTTGGCCGACACGCCCTGCAGGTCCATCACGATGAAAGCGGCCAGCACCCCCAGCGGCAGGGTCACCACCGCCACCAGCGCCGAACGCAGGTGCCCCAGGAACAAGGCGCAGACCAGCGCGACCACCAGGAACTCTTCCAGCAGCTTGCCCCACACGTTTTCTACCGCCGCATCGATCAGCTGCGAACGGTCGTAGGTAGGCACGATTTCCACGCCCGCCGGCAGGCTGCGTTTCAACGTGGCGAGCTTGGCCTTCACGGCTGCGATAGCCACCTTGGCGTTCTTGCCCGAACGCAACACAACCACGCCGCCGGCCACTTCGCCCTGGCCGTCCAGCTCGGCGATGCCGCGACGGAACGTCGGTCCCCGGCGCACGGTGGCCACCTCGCGCAGCAGTACCGGGACGCCGTTGGCATTGGCGGTGATCGGCACGTTCTCGAACGCCTCCCGGGTCGTGAGGTAGCCCTCGCTGCGGACCATCAACTCGGCTTCGCCCTGTTCGATCACCGAACCGCCATTGGCGCCATTGGCTGTGGTGATGGCATCGACCAGTTGCTGCACAGTGATGCCGCGTGCCGCCAACGCCTGTGGATCGGGCACGACCTGCCAGGCGCGCTCCATGCCGCCCAGGCTCGCCACTTCGGCTACATCCGGCACCGTCTTCAGCTGGTAGCGCAGGAACCAGTCCTGCAAGGCACGCAACTGGCCCAGGTCGTGCCGCCCGGTCCGATCGACCAACGCGTACTCGTAAATCCAGCCCAGGCCGGTGGCGTCCGGGCCGAGCGCCGGATTGACGTCCGACGGCAGGCTAGTGCGCACCTGGCTCAGGTATTCGAGCACGCGCGAGCGCGCCCAATACAGGTCCGTCTTGTCGTTGAACAGCACGTAGACGTAGGAGTCGCCGAAGAACGAGTAGCCGCGCACCGTCCGGGCACCGGGCACCGAGAGCATGGTGGTCGCCAATGGGTAGGTAACCTGGTCCTCGACCACTTGTGGGGATTGCCCGGCCCACGGTGTGCGGATGATCACCTGCGTGTCGGACAGGTCGGGCAGCGCGTCGATTGGCGTGTGCAGTGCAGCGAACACGCCGGCCAGCGCCAGCGCCAGCGCAGCAAGCAGGACGAACAGGCGATGCCTGATTGCTGCGCGGATCAACGCGCCGATCATGGATGGTCTCCCATCGGCATGCCGGACATCGCGGCACTGGTGGCGGGTGCCGGCTTCGCTTCGCCATCCAGCCGCTCCAGCGCACCGGACAGGCTCGCTTCGGAATCGATCAGGAATTGCCCCGAGACAACCACCTGCTCGCCGCCGTGCAGGCCGGCGACGATCTCGGTGAGACCGCCTGCCGAACGCCCGGTACGCACGGGCATGGCGCGGAAACGCCCGTTCCCTTCCGCCAGGATGACCCGGTTGTCGATGCCGGCGGCGATCAAGGCCTCGTCCGGCACCACCGGGTGTGCTTCACCCTCGGCGGGCTTGAGGTGCACCGTGGCGAACATGCCAGGGCTTAATGCGTCATCGGCGTTGTCGATCACGATGCGTGCCCGCTGCGTGCGGGTGGCGTTGTCCACGTCCGGCAGCAGCGTTTCCACTTCGCCGTCGAAGCTGCGTCCGGGCACCGCATCCAGGGTGACGGTGACTGGCGTGCCGGCTCGCACGGTGCCGGCCACGCCTTGTGGCAGGGCCGCCTCGATCCACACGGTGGCCAGGCCATTGAGCGTCATCAGCGTCTGGCCGGCGCCCACACGCTGGCCCTCGCGCACGTCCAGGGTGGCGACGACGCCGTCCTGCGGCGCGTGCAGCGTGATCGTCCCATCGTTGCCATGCAAGGCCGAACGTACATCCGCATCGCTCAAGCCCAGTACGCGCAGCCGGGCGCGCGCGGCATCGCGTAGCGCCCTGGCGTCGGCCGATGTCGCCTGTTGCAAAGCGCGGTACTCGGCAAGGGCGCTGTTCCACTGAGGCGCGAGCAGCTCGGCCAGTGGCTCACCCTTGGTTACGCGCGTGTAGGGGGCCTTGATGTGTAGCTTCTGCACGACGGCATCGACACGAGCGCTCAGCGTTGTAGCCTGGCGCAGGTCCCAACTGACCGTGCCGGGTACCTCGATGGCATCGGCCAGCGTGCGCCGTTCTACCTTAGCGGTGCGCACCCCGAGGTTTTGCACGGTGGCCGGGTCGATGTGCACTACGCCCTTGTCGGTGCTCCCCTCATCGGCGTACTTGGGCACCATCTGCATGCCCATCGGCGAGAGCCCTGGGTGGTCGAAATGCTGCTGCGGCACCATGGTGTCGTACCAGTACAGGATCTTGCGGTCCTCCTTGGCCGGCTTTTTCGTAAATGCCTTCGTCATTGCCTGGTGTGTCGTCTGCGAACGACCGCTCAGGTAGCCGATCGCAACCAGCGCGGCCCCGACTGCGATCAGTGCCAAGACAAGCAGGAGGTGCTTTGCGCGCGACCGCGGCACGGGATTCGTATTCACGGGCGTCATGGAGAAACCTCCTGGCGGGGCAACAGATAGGCAAGCGATGCCCACAGCTGGGCGCGTTGGGCCAATGCCCGGACGTAGGTAAGCCGCAACTCGATTTCGTCGCGACGCGCGTCCAGCCACGGCTGCAAAGCGCCGCCACCGCGGTAGGAAGCCAACGCCGTGCGCGCACGATCGCGCGCCAACGGGAGCAGGCTTTCGTCATCGCGGACGATCTGTTGGCTCCATCCCTGCCAAGCGGCGAGTGTCCGTGCCAGGGTCTCGCGCTGCACCCGCCGCGCATCTTCATGCTGGAACTGCACGGCATCCGATTGCGCCTGTTTGGCGCTGATGCCGCGATCTTGCCGGTTGCGGGTGAACAGCGGCAGGCTCACGCCAACCTGCAGCGACACCATGTCCGAAAGGTAGGGCGCGCGCTTGCCGTACATCAGGCTCACGCTCCAGTCCGGGTGTTTCGCTGCGCGCGCCTGTTCCAGGTCGGCCTGGGCGACCCGTTCGCGGGTCGCCCATTGCTGCATGGGCGCCTGCCGGTCGATGGTCTGGTACAGCAGCCGTTGATCGAACGGCAATGTGCCGAAGTCGGGCGCATCGGCGAGCGTTACCTCAGCGGCATCCGGTAGCCACCGAAGCAGCCCGGCCTGGGCGGAAGCAAGATCGGCGGATGCCTGTTCAAGCTGGTTGTCGAGCGTGTCGACCGCCGCGCGCGCTGCCAGCGCGTCGGCGGCGCTGCCTTCGCCGCCGCGCAAGCGGGCCTGCGTCAGTTGCACGGCCAATTCGCCTTCCTGGCGCAGATCGCGTAGCAGCGCCATTTCTTGTTCGGCCGCCCACAAACCGATCCACGCGTCGGCGACGCCTTCCTGCACCCTCTGCACCGTCGCAGCGTGTTCGGCCATCGCGTCGCTCTCGCGCGCCTGGGCCAGCGCGCGTTCGGCATCGCGTGCGGCATGCGAGGGAATGGCCTGGGTGATGCCAATCGTGCGCATGGTCATCGTGTCCGAGTGAAGGCTGAAGGCGCCCGGATCGGTGACCGGATAGTTCGATAGCCCAACGCTCAGCGTCGGATCGGGCAAGCGCCCTGCGCGCGCCAGTTCCTCCTGCATGGCCGTGATGTGTGCATGGTGGGCATCGAGCAGCGGTGCCTGCTGGAGGCCGCGAGCAATCGCGTCTTCCAGTGAAAGCGGGCGTTCGGCGGCATATGCAGCCGAGACCGTCGCCCACGCAAGGGCAACGGCCAGACCCGACGCAACCGTGCGTCGGGCAAGGGATAGGGGAAGCATGGAGAAGCACTCCTTGGGATCGAGGATGTCTCGCGCACACGGCACGAGCACGCAGCACGGGTCAGCTGCGGCCTAGATCAGGAGCGAACAGAACAGGAGGGAAACCGGTGGTGGCGGCGCTCGCAAGCGTTCGAGTCGCTCGGGCGCTCTGGTAGTGACTTGCACCAGGCGTAGCGATGGCGAGACTGCTGGCAAGGCTGCAAACAGACTTGGCGGGACCGTGCCTGCTCGCGCATCCGGCTGGGTGGTACGGTCAGGTTGGCAATGCGCCTGGCAGAGGGGGTGCTTGGTTGATGGCGCTTGCACCATCCCCTGCGCACAGGTGTCGTCCATGCCCATGCCCGTCCCCTTGGAGACGGATACGGCAGTCGCCGCATGCTCTGGCGGCGCGATCCCACAGGCATACGCCGCCAGTGCTACCTGTTGCCACAGGAGTGCCAGCATCACCAGCCAGGTGAGGCGGCGACGAAGACGGGGGTGGAAGGTATGCGTGCGGCGCATACGTCAAATGCTATCACGTCGACATCGCACCGATTGACGCAGCCAGGCCGCAGATGCCTGAACCTGAAAAGCAAGCGCATGCCACCCATTCATGGCACACGTCGCTTGTTGTCCAGTCGCGTTCCTGGGATCAACCAGCACGAGAATTCACGGCTTGATCCCGGCATGCTGAGCCCTCACGGGAGCGCGTGATGAAGGCCGCCTTCGATTCTGCCGGCGGCGCCACCTCCCCCACCCGGTCAGCCCCGGGCCTCGTACCAGCCGCGCGATCGATTGACGATGCGCACGACGGAAAGCATGACCGGCACTTCGATCAGCACGCCGACGACGGTAGCCAGGGCGGCCCCGGAATGCACGCCAAACAGGCCCACGGCCGCGGCCACGGCCAGCTCGAAGAAGTTACTGGCGCCGATCAGTGCAGAGGGACCGCCCACGCAGTGCGGCACGCCGAGCTGCCGGTTGAGCCAGTACGCCAGGCCGGCGTTGAAATACACCTGGATCAGGATGGGGACCGCCAACATCGCGATGACCGCTGGCTGCGCCAGGATTTGTTGTCCTTGGAAACCGAACAACAGCACCAGCGTGGCCAGCAGTGCGAGCAGCGACACCGGACCGAGACGGCGCAGCACCGCCTGCAATCTAGCCATGCCGCCACGGGCCAGCAGAGTCCGCCGCAAGGCGAGGCTGATCGCCACCGGCACCACGATGTAGAGCAAGACCGACAGCAACAGCGTGTTCCATGGCACGGTGATCGAGGAGAGGCCCAGCAGCAGCGCCACGATGGGCGCGAACGCGACCACCATGATGGCGTCGTTGAGCGCGACCTGGCTCAGCGTGAAGTTGGGCTCGCCGTTGCACAGGTTGCTCCAGACGAAAACCATGGCGGTGCATGGCGCAGCCGCCAACAGGATCAGGCCGGCGATGTAGGAGTCGAGCTGCCCGGCCGGCAGATAGGCGGCGAACACGTGGCGCACGAAAATCCAGCCCAGCAGGGCCATCGAAAACGGCTTCACCGCCCAGTTGACGAACAGCGTCACGCCGATGCCCTTCCATTGACGACGCACGTCCGCCAGGGCGCCGAAGTCGATCTTCAGAAGCATTGGGATGATCATCAACCAGATGAGGCCGGCTACGGGCAGGTTGACCTGGGCGATTTCCATGTGCCCGATGGCCTCGAACGTGCCAGGCAGCAGATGGCCGAGAAGGGTGCCCGTAATGATGCACGAGGCCACCCACAGTGTGAGGTAGCGCTCGAAGAAGCCGATCCCCGGTGCCTCGGCCGGCGCCTGGTCGATCGTGGCAACCTGGCTCATGCCGCAGCCTCGCTGCCGCCGTCACCCGTCAGCGCCCCGATACCATCCAGCGCAGACTTCAGCTCTTTGGGGCTCAGGGTTTCGACCGGCAGGTTGAGCAGCGCCATGATCCGGCGGGTGATCACCGCGTGCGCCTGGTGAAATGCTGCGCGAATCGCGGCAGGGCTGCCTTCGGCTGCAGCCGGATCGGGCAAACCCCAATGGGTGCGCACGAAATCGCCAAAGAGCACCGGGCACGGCTCGCTGGCCGCGGCGTCGCACACCGTGATGGCGATATCCAACGGTGGCGCCTGCTCGCCCACGAACTCGTCCCAGGACTTGCTCGACAGGCCATCGATGGGCATGCCAGCGCCGGCCAGCTGCTCCAGTGCATAGGGATTCACCTGGCCGGTGGGCTTGCTGCCGGCGCTAAGGGCAACGAACCGGCCCTTGCCCAGGTGGTTGAGGGTGGCTTCCGACAGGATGCTCCGGGCGGAATTGCCGGTGCAGATGAAGAGGACGCGACACGGGTGCATGGCGAAGTCTCGTGAGGAAAAGGATCAGGCACGCACGAGACCGCACTGGGCCGGCTGTCCCGCACAGCAGTGAGCGGTGAGGTAGTCGATCAGGTGCTGCATGGTTTCGAAGTCGGCGCGGTAGCGGACGTAGCGGCCTTCCGAAAAAGATTCGGCCAGACCCGCATGCACCAGCCCTTTGAGGTGGAACGACAGGGTCGAGCCACCGAGTCCCACGTGCTCGCCAATGGCGCCGACCACGGCCCCGTCCGGTCCGCAGGTGACTAGATAGCGAAAGATGCTCAACCGGCTCTCCTGGGCTAGGCCGGCTAGCAGAACCACGGCAGACTTGGTTTCCATAATTCGATATTGCTAGAATTGTTGAACAAACACAATCGGATCTTTGTCCATGTCGCTTGAGGATCTGCCCCACGTCACCGCCGAGGCGCTGGATTACCCCACGCTGGAGAAGCTGGCCTTGCCATCCGGGGCGGACCATGCGCCGCGCATCCTAATCCTCTACGGGTCGCTGCGGCCGCAATCCTTCAGCCGCAAGCTCGCGCTTGAGGCCGAACGCATCCTGCGTCAGCTGGGTGCCGAGACCCGCGTCTTCGACCCCCATGAACTGCCGGTGCTGGACGGCGTGCCCGCGTCGCATCCCAAGGTGCAGGAACTGCGCGCGCTTTCGCTCTGGTCCGAGGGCCAGGTTTGGGTCAGCCCCGAACGGCACGGCACCGTCACCGGCGTGTTCAAGAACCAGATCGACTGGCTGCCGCTGGAGGACGGGAGCGTGCGCCCGACCCAAGGCCGCACGCTGGCCGTGATGCAGGTCTGTGGTGGCTCGCAGTCGTTCAACGTGGTCAACACCTTGCGGGTGCTCGGCCGCTGGATGCGCATGGTGGCCATCCCCAACCAATCATCGGTCGCCAAGGCATGGCAGGAGTTCGACGAAAGCGGCCGCATGAAGCCGTCGCCGTACTACGACCGCGTCGTCGATGTAATGGAGGAGCTGTTCAAGTTCACGTTGATGGTGCGCGACCGTTCCGATTACCTGGTGAGCCGCTATAGCGAGCGCAAGGGAGCCGTCCAAGCCAAGGCATTGGCCGCGGCCGCAGCGGTCGTCGAGGTGCCGACAGTCAACGTCGTCATGCCCACAAACGAGGCGCCCGAGTCGGCCGTGGCGTGCTGCGGCTCCGCAGGGCGCTGCGCATGATTACCAGCGGCCGGTGATTTGTCGATTCTGGCGCCAGGGGTTCATCTGCTCATTCACCTGGTCTGGTTATTGCCTTCGCACATGTCTCTTGCCTTGCCTGCGATCTGTCCGAAGCCCATGGAGCTACGCCCATGCTTCGTTGTGAGCGCAGCAACGTCAAGGTCAGCGTGGCCATTGTGCTGACCCATAGTGCACCGAGCATGTCCCCGGGATAGTGCACTCCAAGGTAGATTCTTGCCCAGGCCATGGGCAAGCCAAGCAGGGCCACGGCCACGCCCCATCGATACGTAGAGCGCTGCAGTAACAAAATCCCGGCCAATGTCCATTGAGCGGTCAAGTGGTCGCTGGGAAAGCTTCCCGTGGCTGCATGCGTCATCCATGCTTGTCCGACTCCCGCAACGAACGGGCGGGCGCGTGGCCACAGCAAGGCCAGCCCAAGGTTCATTACCAGCGCTCCGGCGATGGCAAGCGTCGCGTCGACGACTATCCGGCGAGGCCACCGACGCGGCATCGCCCCCATCAAACCTAAGAGTGCCATGCCAGCCAGCAAGGGAGCATCGGCCAGGACGCGCGCGAACCGGGCCATGGTCATAGACGGCCTCTGAGCAGGATGGATATGCCGGAAGAGCCACACGTCCGCCCCATAAGCGGCAGCGGCTAAGTCATGCAACGAAGGCGTCATTGCGGAAGCTGCTCAGCGTGTGAAGCCGCCTCACGTGCCTCTCGCAGGATGCCGACCGCCTCCTTGAGGATGAATACCGCGATGCCGGCGCCGATCAGCAAGTCGGGAACCGCGCTGTGCAGAATCAGGACAAGCACGCCCGACGCGATCACCGCCAGGTTGGCAATCACGTCCACCCGGGTGAACAGCCAGGTGGCCCGGAGGTGGACTTCGCCACGGCGAAACCGTCCCAGCAGCCGCAGGACCGTGGTGTTGACCACCAGCGCCACCAACGCGATCGCCATCATCCAAAGGCCTTCCGGTGCGCTACCCGCCATGAAGCGCCATGCCACTCCTGCCAGGGCGCCCAGCCCCAGAAGCAAAAGCAGCGTACCGCTTGATCGCGCGGCAATGGCCTTGAAGCGGGCGTCACGGGTCCAGGCGAGCAGTCCTATCGCATAGGCACAGGCATCGGCCAGCATGTCCAGCGAGTCGGCAATCAACCCCATCGACTGCGCCGCCAGCCCGGCGATCAATCCAACGACGAACATCGTGGCATTGAGCGCAAGTGCAATACGCAGAATGCGGCGCTCTGCTTCGTTGGTGGCCTCGGCGTGGCATCCACAATCACTCATTGGTCGACCTCCGGTTTTTCGACAAGCACGTTGCCGGCTTGCGTCGTGGGCATACGGCTACGCCACGCGTTGATTGCAAAACCCAAACCCAGAATCAGGACGATGGCGACCTGAGACAGCACCGACTGCCACGTTGGAAAAATACCCAGGAGCTCCACATGCGGTACCGGCGCCGGGCTCACCGCCAGCCAGCCCGCTTCCTGCAATGCAGCAACCCCTTTGCCCGTGAGTACGATGGCCAGTATCGCGATCAGTGCGGAACTCGCGGTAAAAAAGTGCGCCAGTGGCAGGCGCCGACTGGTGCGGAGCAAGACCCAAGCGATCACAACTAGGACGCCAGCGCCCGCAGCAATGCCGCCGAGCAGCCAGGCTTCCTGGCCCTCACTCCATAGAGCGGCATAAAACAGGATCGTCTCGAAGACCTCCCGATACACCGAGATGAACGCCAAGCCGAACAGGAACCACGCCGATCGCTGGTTGAGCGCTGCGGCCATTTTCTCCTTCAGGTAGCTCTGCCATCGTCCGCCGATACTCTTCTGGTGCATCCAGAGGCCGACACTGAGCAGGACGACGGCAGCGAACAAGGACGACAGCCCCTCGGTCAACTCACGGCCCGCGCCGCTGATCGAGATCGCATAGCTCGCCAGCGCCCATGTGATGCCGCCAGCCACCAGGGCCAGTGCCCAGCCTGCATGTACGTACCGGACTGCCTGAAGCCGCTCGGCCTTGCGCAGAAAGGCCAGCAAGGCCACCACGACCAGCATCGCCTCCAGTCCCTCGCGGACCAGAATCGTGAAGGCGCCGAGGAAGGTGGCGACGGGGTCGTCGGCCGTGGTGCTGATAGCTGCTTGAGCTTTGACCAGCAATGCGTCGATCTGATCGGCCTGCTGGGCTATCTCCGTCTGAGGCTTGCCGCTGGTCAGGGCGGTCCGGTAGGCCCCCATCGCCGTTTCAAGCGTTGCGCGCAGCGCGTTGTCACGTGCATTGAGCTGCGGCTCGACCGGTTCCACGCCATCGAGGTAGGCCGAGAGCGCCAGTTTGGCGGCCTCTGAGCGCTCCCCCGAGCGATAGGCCGTGACGCTTGCCGCCAGCCGCCCACGCGCCAGTGCGAGGCCTTGCGGCGCCTCTTCGATGCCCGCCGGGTGGGAGCGCAGGTAACCGAGGATGGCGCGAGCACGCTCGGTTCCAAGGGCCGGCGTCAACGCGGCAACCCGCGCCTGCGTCAGATCCTGCAGGCTCGCAATCTGCATGCGTGCTGCAGCGTCCTGCTGCCAGGCGTGCGCACCGGTCGTCGCTTCGGCGCCGTAGGCAAGGGAGCCTACGTAGTAGGCCAACGCCCATCGATCAGCCAGGGATAGTTGCTTCGCATAGCTGGCCATGGGTGTGCCGGCAACCCCTTGGCTGATGACCTCGTATAGCGACAGCGCACTTCGTTGATCGGCCCGGGCCTGGTTGGTGAAGTCCACCGGGCGTGGATCAAGCGAAAGCCCTGCCGGGCCGTCTCCTCGTCCCGTTGAGCCATGGCAAGCAGCGCAGTTTTGTTGGTACAGCGCCGCGCCGCGCGCCAGGTCCGGAGCCTGTGTCGGCGCTGTGGGGATGGGATAAGCCTGCAACAATCCGTCGGCAAGAGCATGAGCTTGCTGGGCGACGGTAGTCGGCGTGGCTTTCGCGTCGATGGCGGCCACCAGGTGGTTCGCCTGCTCGGCCAGCGATGATGAGGTGACGGTGGGTGGGAGTGCTTGAATGCGCTTACGCGCCGTGGCCGCGAACTCACGCATCTCGGCGTACTCGGAGGCGCTTATCACTGCGCCATCGCGTACCGCACCGGCGTAATCGATCGCGAGGTAGTCGAGCATCTGCCACGTCTGGGGCACGCTCGCCGGCGCGTCTTGGGCGAACGAGGAGAAGCCCCAAAGTAGAGCAACCGCAAGGCCCGCATTGCGCAAGAAATTGTAAATGCGACTCGTTATCATTTTTTCAGTATAGCCATTTCTCCTCTCACAGTAAGCCAACCGAGGTGTGGGCAGCGACAAGGCTCGTCGACTTGCTGGGGCAAGGGCATCCGATGCGGGGCGCATCAACGGTAGTGCCAGCCAGTGCTAAACGCGCCGTGACTGTTGAGCGCTGAGTAAACCAGCGCCGAGGTTAGTCTTCGCAAAACAACGTCCCGTGCGATCAGCGCGACTCATGCGTGATCAGGTAGGTCTGGCCACTTCACCATGGCAGCGCCATAGGCTCCCAGTGTCCTAGTAGCGCCTGCGCGAGCAGCCCCAGGACCAGTACCGCCACAACACCAGCGATGACCCCGCTGCCTGCCCAGTTGCCAAGAAGCTGGGGCGCGGCTTTCCTTTCATGGAAGTAAATCGGTGCAATCGCGCGAAGGTAGTAGAACAACGACACCACCGTGTTGAGGATCGCCACGACGGCCAGCCAGGCATAGCCCGCATCGATGGTGGCAAGAAACAGCGTGAGCTTGCCGACGAAGCCGGCCAGCGGCGGGATGCCGACGAGCGAGAGCAGGCTCAAGGTCAATCCTGCCGCCAGCAGCGGGCGATGATGCGCAAGCCCACTGTAGTCCGCCAGCTCCGTGCGCCCGCGCAACTGCACCACTACGGCGAAAGCGGTCAGGTTCGCGGCGGCGTAGCCGGCCAGGAAGAAAAGCAAGGCGGGCATCGCTTGCCCGCTTGCACCGATCACGGTGACCGCCATCAGTGCATAGCCGGCCTGCGACACCGACGACCAGCCGAGCAGCCGGCGCAAATCGGTTTGCCACAGCGCAGCCAGGTTGCCCAGCGTCATCGTCGCCACCGCTATCGCCGCCAGAAGCGGGCGCCAGCCGATGGCATCGGTCGGAAACACATGCAGCAGCCGCGCCAGCGCCAGTGCGGCGCCGATCTTCGGCACCACGGTGAGAAACGCCGCTGCCGGTGCCGGCGCGCCTTCGGCCACGTCGGGCAGCCAGGTATGCACCGGCACCGCGCCGAGCTCGAAGGCCACGCCGATCACCACCAAGGCCAGCGCGAGCAGCAACAGCGGCGATGCCGCCGCGTGCGTCAACGCCACTGCCATGTCCTGATAACCGGTGCGCCCCAGCAGCCCGAACAGCAGCGCGACGCCGAGCATCAGGAGCGTGTTGGCGAACGCGCCGATCAGGAAATACTTCATGCCGGCCTCCACCGACAACGCCCAGTCGCGATGCCAGGCGGCCAGCGTGTAGCCGGTCACCGACGACAGCAGCACGCCCATTACCAGCTGCAGCGTATCGGCGGCGCCGGCCATCGCCATCGCGCCCAGCGCGGACAGCAGCAGCATCGAGTAGTACTCGCCGTGCCGGCGTTCGTGGCGGAACCATTCTGGAGCAAGCAATACGGCGATGGCGGTCGCCGCCAGAATGATCAGGCGCGCCGCGATGCTGGCGCCGTCCAGCGCCCAGGTGCCAGAAAAGGTCAGCCGTGGCTGGCCGCTCCATTGCATCGCACACAGCGAGCCGGCCAGCGCCAGTCCAATCAGGGCCAGCGGCGCGCCCAGCCACTGCCGCCGCATCGGCGCGAAAGAGGCCAGAAGCAGGCCGATCACCGCCGTCACCAGCACGGCGATTTCGGGCAGGACGTCGCCGAGCGGCATCGTCAGCGACTCCGCACCAGCGTCGCCGACGCACTGTCGATGACCGCCAGCAGCGCATGCGGATAGACGCCGATCGCCACCACCAGCAGCAGCAATACTCCCAGCAGCAGGGTTTCGCGCATGCACAGGTCGGCGAAGCTAGCCCGGCGCGACTGCATCTCGCCGAAGAACAATCGCTGCAGCAGCTGCAGGAAGAGCGCCGCCGTGATCAGGATGCCCAGCAAGCCGATCCCGGCCAGCCACGGGTAGGTGGCAAAGGTGCCGGCAAAGATCTGGAACTCGGCCACAAAGCCCGCCAACCCGGGCAGGCCGAGGCTGGCGAACGCCGCTACCGTCGCCGCGGCGGTCAATCGCGGCGCGACCTGCGCCAGCCCGCCGTAGGCCTGCATGTCGTACTCGCGTGCGCGTTGCCAGAAGACCGCGGTGATCAGAAACAGGGCGCCGGTGGTCAGCCCGTGCGCGACCATTTCCACCACCGCGCCGGTCAGTGCGAGCTGGCGCCCCGATTCGCTGGCGACCATCGCACCCGCCGCGGCTACGCCGAGCACGGCGTAGCCCATGTGATTGACCGAGGTGTAGGCAATGCGCCGTTTCAGGTCTTGCTGGCCCAGCGCCACCAGCGATCCCCACAGGATCGAAATCACCGCCAGGATGCCCAGCGGCAGCGCGTAGCGGGCGAACGTGGCGCTCATCATCGAGAACGGAATGCGGATCAGACCGTACACGCCCATCTTCAGCAGCACGCCGGCCAGGATCGCCGACACCGGCCCGGGCGCATTGACGTGCGCGGGCGGCAGCCAGGTGTGCAGCGGAAACAGCGGCGTCTTGATGCCGAAGCCGAACACGAAGCCGAGCAGCACCAGTGCGCTGCGCACATCCATACCGGCCAGCGGCTGCCGCGCGATCAGCTCGCGCATGTCGAAGGTCAGCGATCCGCTGCCGAGGGACAGGCCCAGGATCGCCAGCAGGATCGCCAGCGATCCGGCGAACGTGTAGACGAAGAACTTGAGCGCCGCGCGCGGGGCGTCGTCATGGCCCCAGCGGCCAATCAGGAAATACATGCCGACCAGGCTCAGGTCAAAAAATACGTAGAACAGAAGCAGGTCCAGCGCCATAAACACCCCCAGCGAGACCGCCTCGAGAAACAGGAACCACGCGTAATAGGCGCGCGCCCGCTGCTTGGTTTCGGCCGGCCAGGCAATCGCCGCCAGAAACAGCACGGCGCTCATCGCCGAAATCGCCAGTGCGATGCCGTCAACACCGACCCGCCACGCCACGCCCAGCGACGGAATCCACGGCACCGTGGCGACCTGCTGGAACGCCGCTGCGCCGGCGCCGGTGTCGAAGCGGGCCCACACGATCAGCAACAGCACCAGCGGCACCGCGGCCACGCCGATGGCAATCCGCCGCGTCGTTTGCTCGCAGGCGTTCGGCAGGAACAGCAGCGCGAAAGCGCCTAGCAGCGGAACGAGGATGGCCAAAGTCAGCATGTCAGCTCCCCAGCAGAAGGATCACGGTCAACAGCGCGCCGCCGATCGCGAGCATCGCCACGTAGTGCTGCGACAACCCGGTTTGCAACCGCCGCGCGTCGAGGCCGCCGAGGCTCACCAGCGCGGCGGCACCCTCCGGCAGGCCGTCGGCAATGCGCTCGCCAAGGCGACGACCGAACACCGCCAGCGCCGTCGTGAATGTTTCGGTCGCGCGCACGCCACGATCGACGACGGCATCGTCGTCACGCGCGATACGTGTCGCCGTGCGGCGCCCGAGCCAGGCGACAGCACGCGGTGCGGCGTCGATCAGCGCGTCGTCCGCGCGCGCGGCGGCGCTGGCCAGCAGCAGCACCGGCATGGATACGCTCATGCGCAGCAGCGTCGGCAGGCCCCACCAGTCAGCCACGGCAGCCGGCGCTCCAGCCTGGCCTAGCATCGGATGACGCCGGACCAGCAGGTACCCGGTCGCCAGACCCAGCGCCGCCAGCAGCAGCGATGCGGCCAGCGCCAGCGCATCCGATGCCGGCCACACCACACCCAGCAGCTCGCCCAGCGCGGCCCGTATGCGCGGTAGCCACAGCAGCGACAGCACGAGCGTGACCAGCGCAAGGAGGCCGATCGCCATGCGCTCGATGCGATGCGGTGGCTCTGCCTGCACCGGCGGATCGCCGAAACCGAAGGCCAAGCCCTGGAAGCGCGCCGCGTACACCGCGCTCAAGCCGCCGGCCAGCAATACTGCAGCCGCCAGCCACGGGCTGATCTGTCCGCCGGCCGCGGCAATCGCCTCCTTGGTCCAGGCCGCGCCCAGCGGCGGCACGCCGGCCAGCGCCAGCGCGGCCACGCCGCTCATCGTCGCCACCCACGGCAACGCGTGACCCAGCCGCATGCGCGCCAGCGTATAGCCGTCTATCCGTTGGCCGGCGATGCCGGCGGCGAGAAACAGCGGCGCCTTGAAGCAGGCATGCGCGACCAGATGCGCCACGGCAACCGCGGGGTAGCCTGCGCCCACCGCGATGAACATCAGGCCGAAGTGGGCCGAGGTGGAAGCAGCCAGCAATTTCTTGGCGTGGCTCTGCACGATGGCTACCACACCGCCGGCGAGCGCGGTGGTCAGGCCGATCGCGATCGTTGCCGGGGCAAACCACGCCACACGGCTCAACTCCGGTTGCAGCCGCGCGAGGAGGTAGGCGCCAGCGGCGACCATGGTGGCCGCATGCAGCAGGGCCGAGACCGAGGTAGGCCCAGCCATGGCGCGAAACAGCCACGGCGAGAACGGCAGTTGGCCGGATTTCGACGCCGCCGACAGCAGCAGCCCGAACGTCAGCAGCGCCAGCGGCAAACCGTGCAACTGCGCCAGGTCGGCGTAGGCGAACGATCCGCTGCCGGCAAACGCGGCCATTGCCGCCAGGAACATGCCCAGATCGCCCAAGCGCGTCATCACGAACGCGTACAGGCCCGAAGCGGGGCGGCTGGCATCGCGCCACTGGTGCGCGATCAGCGCCCACGAGCAGGCGCCGACCAGTTCCCAGCCGATCAGCAGGGTCAGCAGATCGGCGGCGATCACCAGCAACTCCATCGCGCCGACGAACAACAGCAGCAGCGCCAGCAGCCGGCGCAAACCAGGACGCTCTTCGTGGAACGCCGCGTACGCCAGTACCGGCAGGGCGACGGCCGGCACCAGCAGCGCCACCGCCGCCGACAACGGCGTCAGCGCGACATGCAGAACGAGCAGCGGGCTCCACAACAGCTTGCCCTGCCAGCTTCCGGCCGCGGCAAACGTGACCAGCAACACCATCGCCGCCATGGTGGCGCCGGCCACCAGCGCCAGCCAGCCGCGCCGTTCCGAGCCGGCTGCGAACAGCGCGGCCCCCGCGAGCATCGGCAGCAGAGCCAGCATCCAAAGCATCAGTGCTTCATCGTCGTTAGGCCCTCGATCACGTCGACCTGACGCTTGCGGTAGACCGCCGTCACCAGCGCGAAACCGATCGCCATGTCGACCGCCATCACCGCCATCACGATGATCGCCAGCAACTGGCCCTTGGGGTCGCCGCCGGCACTGTCCGACCAGCAGCCGACCACGATCAACAGCACGCCGTTGAGCATCAGCTCCAGCCCCATCAGCAGCATCACGAAGGATTTTTGCGACAGCGCGCCGTACAGGCCCAGGCCGATCAGCGCAGCAGCGACCAGGAGGATCGCTTGGAGGCTCATGCGTGATGCTCCGGTGGTTGGTGCGGGTGGTCGTTTGCATGCCCGTGCGCCGGCTCGCCGGCCGTTACAGGCGCCGCCGCAGGTGCGTGCCCGCCGTGCCCGCCATGGCCGCCGCTGCGTTTCTCCGGCATGCGCCCCGCCGGTACCCCGTCGGGCGTCAGTGGCGGCGGCAGCGAGCCGGCATCAGCCGGGCCGAAACGGCCGCTGCGGCTGGACAGCACCACCGTGCCGATCATCGTCGCCAGCAGCGTCACCCCGGCGGTCTCGAAGATCAACATCGAGCGGCCGAGCAGTTCCATCCCCAGCTCGCGGATCACCGGCCGGCCAGCGGCGAGCGGGTGCTGCGGCAGATCGGTCAGCCACACCGCTGCCGCCAGCCCGGCAAACGCGAGCACCCCGGCGACGACCGCGAAACGTTCCTGATGCACCATGTTCATCGGGTTGAGCCCGGCCGGGTTCATCATGAACATCACCATGAACAGCGCCATCACCATCATCTCCACGCCCATCATGAAGATCGTGGCCACGCCCAGATACGGCGCGCGCAGCAGCAGCATGATCAGCCCGACGGCGATGAAGGAGATCAGCAGCAGGAACGCCGAGCGCACCATCGAGTCGGTGCGGAACACGCGCCAGCCGCTGACGATGGCGATCGCCGCCAGCGTCCAGAACGCCAGGTCGGTGCCGCTCACCACAACGCCACCACGCCGGCCAGCGCCAGGTCCAGGAAGGACAGCGGCAGCAGTACCGTCCACAGCACGGTGAGCATGCGCGACGGTGGCAGCCGCGCTAGGCTGTGGCCGGCACCGACCAGCAGCGTGATCAGCACCAGCATCTTCAGCGCCAGCCACCACGGGCCGGCCCGCACGGGACCCAGATAGCCGCCCAGAAATGCGGAGCTCGCCATCGCCGCGAACGCCACCAGCATCGCGTGGCGCGCCAGCTGCCAGGTCAGCCGCGCGGCGCCGGAAACTTCGCCGGCGGTACCGCCGGCCAGGTCCGCCGAGTCGGCGTAGTCGAATGGTCCGCGCAGGCTCAGCGACAGCCCGAGCAAGAGAAACAGAAACAACCCCAGCGGCTGGCGCAACACGTTCCACACGTCGTGCTGGGACGCCACGATATCTACCACCGATAGCGACTGCGCCGGCAGCGCGGTGCCAATCAGCACGAACATTGACAGCAGCATGATCGGCAGGCCCATCGCGGCATAGCGATACGCGCCGATCAGCGGCAGCGGCGCGTTGGCCGACCAGCCGTGCAGGAACACCGCGATCACCGTCAGCGTCTCCACCGCGCCCCACAGCACCACGGTGGTAGGCGCATCGATCACCGCGACGCCCGGCGCCAGCGGCACCACCGCCAGCCCGATACCGGCCAGCGCCAGGTACAACGCCGGCGCGAGCGCCCAGTTGAGGCGATCCGGATGCTCGGTGCGGTTTTGCTGGCGCACGAGGCTCACGGCGACGGCGCGCCATGGTGCCAGCAGCGCGTCGCGCATGAGGTTGACCGGCGGTCGCTGCGCGATGAGCGCGAATGCCAGCGAATCGATCACGGCAACAAAAACGACGCTGCCACCCAGCAGCACCAGCGTGCCGAGCCAGGGCATCAGCGCGCTCACATTGCGTGCCCGTGATGGGTGGCGCCGGCTTCCTCTGGCGGATCCTTGGGCGGGCGATACATGCGGCGCAGCACGGCCACCTCGAAACTGTTGATCACCAGCATCGCCTCGTTCCACTCCAGGCCGCGCAGCAGGGTGGCGAAAGCGTCATGGTTGGGTGCCGGCATGTTTGCCGCGTCATCGGCCGGCAGCGGATCATGCCCAACATCCCGTTCATCCGCGTGCGACGCCGCGGCGGGTGCAAGATCGCCGGCGCGGCTCGCCAAGTGCATGGATTGTTCGGCCTCGTCCAGCCATTGATGCAAACGCGCGCGGACGTCGCCATCGCGTTGTGTGAGCACACGAAAGTTCAGTTCGCGGTAAGCCCGATCGTAAAGCCGCTCATCCACGGCGTGGCCGGCCGCACGCAGCGCAGCGCCGCCCAAGGCCCGCGCCATTGGTGGATCGAGCTGGCCCAGCCCCGCGGGAATCGCGGCGAACGCCCCGCTTCGTACCAGCGCCCTACGCAGTGGCGCGATCGGAACGCTATCGCCGTGCTGGATGGCGCACGCCATTCGCCGGCAGCGCTCGGCTAGCGGGGCCAGCTCAAGCACCGCCAGCATTCTCGCCACGCCGCGCAAATGCTGCGCGGCGCGTTGGTGTTCGCGGTGAGCAAGCGTCCGCGCAATGCCGGGTGTATAGCGGCTGTCATCCTGGCCACGCTGCCCGGCCGAGGAGCCGGTCGCGTCGGAATCACCGAGCTTGGAGCCTTTGGAGGCTGCGGCACTGGATCCCTGTTTGTGCAGGATTGACGAGTCATCGAGTGGTTCGACCTCTCTGACAGCGGCAGCGTGCGCAGCGTGCGGTGACGAAGGCGGTGCCGGCCACAGCGGCGGGCTTTCCATGCGCGCGTGCTGAATCACATCACCCTGCAGAGTGAGCGTCAGCACCAAGCCCGCCGGCAGCGTTGGCATGAACGGACCCAGCCGCAGCGTGTAGGCATCGAGCGCGAGGCCGTCGCGCAGGTCGTCGTCGGTCATCGGCATGGGCCGGCCGTACGGCGTGCCACCCATCATGCCCTTGCCGCCTTGGCCGTATTCGCCGATACCGCGCCATGGCGCGGGGGGTTCATCCGGCAGCAGGTCCGATTCGGACGGGTGCTCACCGGTCAACAGTTGCCGATACAACTCGCGCAACGCCGGCACGGGAGCGGCGTCCGGCGGCAGCGTGCGTGGCGTGCCGAAGTGGGCGGGAATGTCGCTGGCCCAGCACAACGTGGCACGCGGGTGCGGCAACTGATCGTGCAGGCGGCGCAGGGATGCAACGTCTCGCTCTCGTACTCCACCGGCCACCAGCAGCACGCTGGCGTGACGTGGGCTCGCCACGCGCTCGATTTCCGCGCGCAGGCACAGATCGTCGACGCGATCGCTGGTGCCTTCCCCCACGGCGACGAACACCGCCACCGGTGCGGCCGCAGCGAGTGCGCGCAGTGCGCTCATTGCCACCGGAAAATCCCTTCGCGCCAGCCGTACACGAGGCCGACGGCGAGAATGACCAAAAACATGCCCATTTCCATGAGCGCCTTGCCGCCCTCGGCCACGAACACCACCGCCCACGGGTACATGAACATCATCTCCATCTCGAAGGCGATGAACAGCAGCAGCATTGGATAGCAGCGCAGGTGATAACGCTGCCATGCATGTGTCTTCGCCTCCCCGCCGCCCATGTACGGCGCCTGTTGCGAGTACGAGACGGCGCGGTCGTACCCCAGGTATCGCAGTGCCGCTGCAATACCTGCCGACCACGCTAGAACCAAAATCAGGGAAACGACATTGTTCACATCGATAGTCCACTTCAAACGCAGTGAAAGGGAGATGTAATGCACAGCGATTGGCTGTGCCGCCTACGAGTTGGACGCATCCTCCGCCGAGGGTGGCTGCGCCGTCGCCGTGTCGATGGCCCGGCCAGTCGCCGGTGCTGTATGCGCCTGCTTGGTTGGCGCCAGCTTCTTTTGCGCGCCCTGCGGGCCGGTTCCCGGCCGACCGCCGTTCATCAGCGCGAACACCGGTGGCAGCCGGCGTGCCAGCACCAGTCCCACGGACATGCCGATGGCCACGGTAATCGCCACGCTTGCCACGTAATGCGCGATCAGCCAGCCGTCTGCATGTGAGGCCAGCAGTGGCCACAGCAGAATCTTGACCTCGGCGATCAGCGGGTAGTGCGCCGAATGCAGAAAAAACGCCAGGCCGCCAAACCGCGCGATGGCCGCGCCCGTACGGGTTTGTGCCCACTGCTGAAAGCAGCCCCAGCAGGCGAGCACGCCCAGCAGCCGCATCGAGCGGGTAGCGGCGGTGAGCAGCTCGGGGCGATGCGCGCTGAGATCGATGAATAGCGGCGCCACGGTGCGCAGCGTGACCACTACCAGATAAGCCACCAGCAACCACCAGCTCGTCGTACGTCCGATGTGCAGTGGAACGCGGCGGATGCGCAAAAATCCGCCCAGATAGAAGAAGAACACTACGTCGGTACGGAAGAAAATCAGCAGATCGCTGCCGATGATCCACGCCACCCCGAGAAACGCCATGCCCAGATACGGCGTGTGCTTGAGCGAAAGCCAGAGCAGCGGGCTCACCAGCGCGGTCACGAACAGATCGCGCACGAACCAGAACTGGAAGCCGACCGGATGGGCGGTGATGCCGAAGATCGCGTTGACGAAATCCATCGCGCTGGCGTGGCCGAGCCGGATGTTCATCTGGCCCAGCAACGGGTAGGCCCGATTCCACACAAACAGCAGGGCCAGCACGGCCAGGTACAGCACGTTCCAAGACACCATCGGCAAGTAAACCGAGGTGAACCGCCGACCGATACGCTGACGCAGGCTGGCCGAAGCGTTGCCTGCGTCGAACGAAAAGAACAACCACCCCGACACCATGCTAAGCAGCGGCACCACGCTGAAAAAAAAGAACAGCGTGAAGCTGTTGACGAAGGTGGCCAGCCGATGCCCCGACGCCTCCATGCCCGAGAACGGATCGGCGCTTACGTCGGGATACTGCTCGTAATGCAGAAACACCAGCCCGACGATCAGCACAATCCGCGCGAAGCTGATGGTTTGGGAGATCGCTTGCGACGTCAGCGCCGGCGCATCTCCCCGCAGCCTACGGCTCGTGATCTGGAGATACTGCTCGAAGGCCATGTCCCATGCCTGTGGTCGAAAGAGGTATTGCCGGGCGCGATGGCCTCGCACAGCGCTCATCGAGGTGACGATGAGGCCGAACCCTTCATCCGCATGACGGGTCAGGGCCCTCGCTATCCTGCCCCGAGTTTTGCCATCTCTAGACGACCTAAATCAATGCGAGGCGTTTTGCTCCTCCGACTGCCACTGCACGGAGCTGATTTTCCATTGACTGCCGCGCTTCTTCAGGGTCAGTAATTCCCGGCTGCTCACCGCACTCGGCTGGGTGCGGGCGTGGATGGCGATCATGCTTTCGCTGCCGACCATGGCGGTGCCGCCCATCGGCATCGAGACCATCGATAGCGGCGTGACGGAGCTCGACTTCAGAAAGGCGATGTCGCCACTCAGATGATCGGCGGCGTACGCCTCGCGCGACTGCGTCTGGCCGCTTTCGCTGATGGTCGCCTCCGGTGACAGCAGGGCTAGCACCGCATCGCGATCGCCACGCTGCAGCGCCTGTTGGAACGACTTCGCCACGGCCTCGGCCTCCGGCGCCGCGCCGGGCTTCATGCCATCGAACGAAAGCGGTGCAGCGGCGGCATGATGGTCATCCGCGCCAGCGGCGGCGCCATCGCCATGATCGTGGCTGTGGCCGCCGTCGCCCATCTCCATGTCCTCATCCGGCGGTGCCCGGGCGACGATGTCCTTGTATTGCGCCGCCGTCATGTCCGGCAGCTTCTGCAGGAACGCGACCATGCTCCAGATCGCCGGGTCTTCATGGCTGAAACCCCAGGCCGGCATCGCACTCATCTTGACGCCGTGCTTGATTACCCAGAAGGCATCTTTTGGATCGACCCGTTCCTGCGCCAGGTTGGGCGGCTGCGGGTACAGCCCGGGGCGGATCTCCGAATCGGTTTGGCCGGGTGTGAGATGGCATTGGGTGCACATGGCCGCGTACTGGCCGGCACCTTTGAGGATCAGTTGCGGGTCCTCCAGGTCGGGCACCTTGATGTCTTGCGAGCGCATATGGATCGAGCGATCGCGCAAGGTCTGCAACGCCGAATGGACGAGCTTGGTGTGGTGATCGTCTGCGCCAATGTTGTAAAGGCCCGAGTAGACGAACGCGCCGGCGCCCAGTGCGAGAACCGCCAGAACCACGACGACTGTGATGCCGTGATGCTTGATATGTTTTTTCATGATGAATTCCCCTTCAGAACCAGATGCGCACGCCCGCCACGAACTGCGGGTCGAATACGGGTTGATGGTCCCGCCGTGCGTAACCGGCGGTAGCGCCGAAACGGCGCACCCAGTTCACGCCGACATACGGCGCGAACTCGCGGCGGATCTCATAGCGCAGGCGCAGCCCCAGCGAAGCGTCGGAGACGCCGGCGCCGATCCGGCGCACCGGATCGGCCTTGCCATAGGCGTTGAGCTCGAACTCCGGTGTGAGGATCAGCCGCTGGGTGAACAGCACGTCATAGGTGGCCCGAAAGCGGGCTGCGGTTCGACCCGACTGACCAACGTAAGCCGTGGCCTCCACGTCGAAAAAGTACGGTGCCAGACCCTCCACTCCGACGGCCGCCCAGGTGCGCCCGGGGCCCACGCCGATGTCCCGTCGAATGCCCAGCTGGGTCGACCAGTAGGTCGCCACCAGATGGTTCCACAGCACTTCAGCATTGCCGTCTTCGAGGCGTCCAGCGCTGCGCTCGCCCTCGCTGCGCAGCCACAGCTTGTCGGTGTCGCCGCCGTACCAGGCCTGCAGCTCCCAGGCCTGGCCGTTGGCGTTCCGCCCGTGCACCGCTTCGAGGTTGTCCAGCAGCAGTCGCCCCACCTTGGGCGGCACCATGTCCATGCCCGACATGTCGCCGTAGCCGACGCCGTCGGAATAATCGGGACTGCGCGCATCCGCCGGGGCCTTGCCGCCCTGCATGGCACCCATCGCCATGCCGGACATGCCGTCGCCGGAAGCATTGCCCGACATCCCGGACATCCCGGACATCGACGACGATGCCGACGGACTCGCGCCTTTGGCATGGTCTGCATGGTCCATCCCGGGCATTGCCCCCTGCTGCATGCCGCCCATGTCCATCGAGCGCATGTCCATCGTCCCTGTCGAGGGTGTCTTGGCGGCAGGGGCGGGATCGGGCATTTGGCCGTGCTTCATCCCGGCCATGTCGCCATCTTTTGCGGCAGGGCTGGACCCGGCTGCTGCCGGGGTGCTGGACGCGCTGGCCGGCATCGGCATGTTGCCCATGTCCATGCCATCCATGTCCATCGAGCTCATGGATGAAGGCGGGCTGCTGGATGAGGTCGCCGGTGCGGATCCGGAGTGTTGCATGCCGGACATGGCCCCATGGTCCATGCTGGCCATGCGATCGCCTTGCTCGGAGCGAGTAGTCCCGGATGCTGCCGGAGCCTTCGTGCTGGACGTGCTGGCGGGCATCGCCATGCCGCCCATGTCCATGGAGCCCATGTCCATCGAACTCATATCCATCGAGTCCTTCGCCTGGGCAGTGCTGGCGGACGATGCGGGCGCCGACTGCGCGGCGACCGGCAGTGCCAGGGCGCTACCGGCAGCGAGCGCAATGCCGAGCGCCACGCGAAGCGGGTTTTGCAACGTGCTGATGACCTGGCTCATGACACCACCACTTCGCGAAACATGCCCGCTTCCATGTGGTAGAGCATGTGGCAGTGGTAGGCCCAGCGCCCCGCGGCATCGGCGCTCACGGCATAACTGACCCGCTGCGCGGGCTGCACGCTGATCGTGTGCTTGCGTACCTGGAACGCGCCGTCGGGATTCTCCAGCTCGCTCCACATACCGTGCAGGTGGATCGGGTGAGGCATCATGGTGTCGTTTACCAGCACCACGCGCAGCCGCTCGCCGGCGCGGAAATGCACTGGCTTGGCATCCGTGAACGGCACGCCGTCGAAAGACCACATGTAGCGTTCCATGTTGCCGGTGAGGTGCAGCTCGATCTCGCGGCCGGGCTCGCGCCGGTCGATCGGTCCGCCGAGGGTGTGCAAGTCGGCGTAAGTGAGCACGCGGCGACCGTTGTCGCGAAGGCCCACGCCCGGGTCGTCCAAGTTCGTGCGCGGCATATCCACGTGCATGTCCACGCTGGGGCCGTACTCGGTGCGGGCGTGATGCACCGTGGGCCTCTTGTTCCCACCCATGTCCATCCCGGACATGCCGGCCATCCCGCCCATGTCCATGCCCTGCATGCCACCACCGCTGTGATCGCCATTCCCCATCGCCATGACGCCCATCATGTCCACCATCGCCAGTCTCGTACGCGGGTCCATCGCCGGCACCTCGGCCTGCATGCCCAGACGCGGCGCCAGCGTGCCGCGGGCATAGCCGGTACGGTCGATCGACTGGGCAAACACGGTGTAGGCGCGGTCTTCCTGCGGCTCCACCAGCACGTCGTAGATCTCGGCCACGCCGATGCGGAACTCGTCCACCGGTACCGGCTCCACGTCCTGGCCATCGGCGGCGATCACGGTCATCTTCAGGCCGGGAATACGTACGTCGAAATACGTCATCGACGAGCCGTTGATGAAGCGCAGGCGCACCTTCTCGCCAGGGCGGAACAGGCCACTCCAGTTGCCGTTGGGCGTCGTGCCATTCATCAGGTAGGTATAGGTGTAGCCCGACACATCGCTGAGATCGCTCGGGCTCATGCGCATGGTGTTCCACATCTTGCGCTTGGCCAGCGCAGCCTGCAGGCCCATGCTGCGTACGTCACTGAAGAATTCCGGCGCGGTCGGTTCGGCGAAGTTGTAGTAGTCGCTTTGGCGCTTGAGCGTGGCGAAGATGTGTTCGGGCGAGCTGTCGCTCCAGTCGTTGAGCATCACCACGTAGTCGCGGTCGGGGCGGTACCGCTCGCCGCCCGACGGCTCCACCACGATCGCGCCATACAGACCGGTCTGCTCTTGGAAGCGCGAGTGTGAGTGGTACCAGTAGGTGCCGCTCTGGCGCACCGGGAAGCGGTAGGTGAAGGTTTCTCCCGGCGCGATGCCGGGGTAGCTAATGCCGGGCACGCCGTCCATCTGGAACGGCAGCAGGATGCCGTGCCAGTGGATCGAGGTCGGCACCGCCAGCCGGTTGGTCACGCGCAGCGTCACGGTGTCGCCCTCGCGCCAGCGCAACACCGGGCCGGGAAGGCTGCCATTGATGGTGGTGGCGATACGCCGCGCACCGGTGAAGTCGACGGGCGTTTCGCCGATGGTCAGGTCGAAGGTGTCACCGCGCAACTGCGGTATCGCTGAGGCGGGCATTGCCGGGCCGGCGGCGCTCCACGCACGGCCGGGCGCCAGCAGCCCGAGGCCGGCCGCGGTACCGCCGGCTGCCAGGCCGAGCACGAAGTGACGGCGTGAACGATCCACCCCGTCGGGAGGAAGGAAAGGATTCATAGGGGGACTCCATCTGCGCATCCACGGGCATGGACCATGCTTCGTGAATCGTAAAGAACGCGGGCGTGGAGCCTGAGGCTCAACGCACCACAGAGGTCGTGCAGGGCAGAGTCAGACGGACGGCGGTCGCAGCGGCGGCGTCATCGCCATGGCCGGCGCATGGGGCACGCGAAGGTGAGCGAAACGCGGGAGCATCGGCAATGCAGCAGGCAGGCCGATGCGTGAAAGAGGCAGCGCGCTCGCACACATGGATGCGCACGTGCAGTGATTCGTGCCGGTGTGGTCAGCGCAACATCCGTCTTGTGAGGCCGGAGCCATCGCATGCTGGGCGTGCGTCTGGGAGCGGCTGGCCATCGACATCGCGGTCGCGGTCGCGGTCATCGCCGGAAAAGTTGGCGGCTGGGCCATGGCTGCAAAACTTTGAAGGACCAGTGCAAACCACGCCAGCAACCCGATCACCCGAAGGCGACGAGAGCGCTGAATTTGGTGGAGGGCAGGCATCATGGCCCTACTACCATAAGCCGGCGAGGCAACGGACTCAACCATGGAGTAGGGTTCATGCGCCTCGCCGGGTAGCCAGCGATAGGCTGTTAGAGCTTTATGCCGTAGCGAGGAGACGGAATGTCCGCACTTTCATTCGACACCGTCCACGCGCTTCTACAGCGCTGGCGCGCCGATCCTGGCGGCACGTATCAGAGCTGGTTCCTGTGGGAAAGGCGTTTGAAGCATTTCCGCTCCATCCGTCGCGGCCTGCAAGCGGTGGTAGAAGAAATCGATACAGGGACCTTTGGCACGGCGTACCGCGGATTATCGCTGGAGACCGTTGTGCACTCGATCGCCGAGCAGCGTCAGATTTTCAAGGGGGCCGATCACGCGTTCATGTGGAAACCGAAGCTGCGGATGTCCGGACATCTACGAAAATTCAGCGCATCAACGGGCGTTCGGACGATTCTTGCAGACGTGTCTGTGCTGCGATGGCGAACAGGCGCTGGTGGAGGCGGTCCACACGCTGGATGGGCATGCCATCGCGGGCTTGGGGCCGGCGGCAGCCAATCTCCTCTATTTCATGCACCCCACTCTCGCCATGCCGTTCAATACAGCCATCCTCAACGGCTACAACGCGCTGATGGGGGCGAAAGCTCGTCTCGGTCGCTGGGATAGCTATCTCACGATGCGCCGCCAGGTGATGACGCTCAACGAGTCACATCGCAACTTCTTGTCGAACGATCTGGGTGCCGTGGTGGGCTTTCTGTTCGACATAGGCAGCGGCCGCTATCCGCTGCCCGTCGAAAATTCGCCGGGGGCGTGGTCAGCCTGGCAACTTGAACCGCTGGTCAAGCAGGCAGGCGGGGGTTCACCCATTGCCCGGCGCGCGGTGGGGGGGCAAGACGTCGCGAGGTGCTTTCACCAGCGTGTCCGCCACTTCCGGAAACAGGAAGGCCAGCAGTGCGTCGAACTTCCGGTTAGGCAGGTAGGCGGGGTCCCCTTGGCGCATCCGCTCCCGGTATTTCGCGGCTTTTCTCGCCCACTTTCCCTGTGGGTCGTGGCGCCGGATGTGTTCGTGCCGGCCATAGGCCTCGAGCATGAGCCGGTAGATCCAGAGGGTCTCCTTCCGTTGCTCAAAGACGTGGTGGCTCAGCTCCACCAGGTTGGAGTGGCCGCTCCACACGGACCGGCCGTTCTTGGCCGAGTATGCAGCCTGCAGGTAGATGTGCGGCCCTCCATCCGCCCGTGGCGTTGCTGGCAGAGTCAGACCATGCCGGGCGAATTGCGCCACGAGGGGTTGCCACCGGTCCTGAACGGCTTCTAGGGAAGGCAGCTTGTGGCCCCAGAGGTCCAGATAGAACGCTTCCAGCGCATCACGGAGCGGTTGCTCACGGGCCAGCTTCTGCTGGTGCGTCAACGCTTGTGCGACCTTGGCCTTCTCGGCGTCGTAGTCGAAGAAGAACGAGCGAGGAACGCCATGGGCGCTAACGTCGTGCTTCAGCTCATCGAAGAACACCGTCTGCGCTTTTAGCCGGTTCTCAATCGTCTCACCCACAAGCGTCGGCACAGCCCACACGCATTCCAAGGCGAACCGTCCACTGGCTTTGGAGAGGGCAACCGTTTCCTCGGTCACCCGGAAGCCGTTGCGGTTGTTCGAGTAGAAGATGTCGTCTTCGGTGAGCCGGAAGTGGCCGGGGTCGAGGTCCTGGAAAAGCCACAGCAGGCGCACGCCCTCGTGCGCGTAGAACGACATCCGCTGCGTGATGACATGCAGGAAGGTGGTCGACAGCTGTGCCTCGAACACCACCTGTTCGCCGTTCCAGGTGCTCTGCACGTCGGGCTGGCGCCAGCGCGAACCATCGGCACTGACGAACCGGGTTTCCGGCTGGCTGTCCGAGAACGCCGGGTCGGCGTCGAGGCTTTCCAGCACGCGCGCCTTGAAGCGCTTGTGCGCCTCGCTTTCCTTCGCCCCGTTGAACCGTTGGGCGCAGATCGCCCGGTCGCCTTTGCCCACGATGCCCGAGCAGGCGGTGTTCTCGAATAAGTGCTTGAAGTAGAAACGTTCGCTGACCTTGTCTTGCATACGCAGCGAAGCGAGGAACATGCCGTGGGCGCACCAAGGGCACACGTATTGCGGGCGGCCCTCCTTGATCAGCGCCATCTTCTGCGCCACGCGTTTGCGTTCGACCACGTCGCCGTAGTCCCCGTCGCCAAGGAAGGATTCGAGCGATACCCACAGGCCCGACTGCCGGTCCAGCACGTGGGGATGGGTCTGATCTTTGGCGGCAAGCGCAGCGAGGCGGGTCATCGCGGTTCCTCCTTACACCACCCTGCCAGGGGCAGGTCTCACAGCGCGAGACAGGCGATGCCTTCCTCCTCCGGGAAGAGGGCCGCTGAAAGGGCAGGCAACTCCGCGTGCATGAAAACCTGCATCGCCGAGCCCTCAACTGCTGGTCTGAGACAGGCCTTTCCTAAACAAAGATATTTCAGATCTATATCACCCACATGAGGCGGGGAGCTTCTCGCCTTGCGTAGGGGACATCCGCTCTGATGCTCCCGCTTCACCGAGTAATTCCATGATTCCTGAAAAACCCGACCCGCTGACGTGCGTCCTGGTGGTGACCGCCGCACTGCTGCTGGGCTTCGTTCGCTGCTCGGGGAACCTCAACAAGGTTCCTTGAGCCCATTTAACCAAGCAGGACTCGCCGAAGGCCCGGGAAACCGGGCCTTCGGCGTTTATGCCGTCTGAAACGAGGAATTGAACATGCATCTGGTCGAATCGATCGCCTATCGAGGCGAGAAACCGTGGCACGGCTTGGGCAGTCGGCTCGAAGCCGGTGAGCCCATTGAGGTCTGGAGGGAGCGCGCCGGGATGAACTGGTCCATCGAAGATGCCGACGTGCGCTACGTGGTGGGGAACCAGGGGCTGGGTGTCATCCAGTCCTTCCCTAGCAACAAGGTGCTGTACCGCTCGGATACCAAGGCGCCGCTGGCGGTGGTCTCCAAGCGCTTCCAGGTCGTCCAGCCGGGCGAGATTCTGGAGTTCTACCGTGACCTGACCGAGGTAGGCGGGTTCGAGCTGGAAACCGCCGGCGTGCTGCGCGAGGGCCGCAAGTTCTGGGCATTGGCTCGCACTGGCCAGAGCGTCACGCTGCGCGGCAAGGACAAGGTCGAGGGCTACCTGCTGCTTGCTACGGCCTGCGATGGCACGCTGGCCACCACGGCGCAGTTCACCAGCGTGCGGGTGGTATGCAACAACACGTTGCAGATCGCGCTGGGTCACGGGCAAGGCGCCATCAAGGTGCCGCACCGCAGTCAGTTCGATCCGGAGGCGGTCAAGCGCCAGCTCGGCATTACGGTGTCATCCTGGGACGGGTTCGTCGCACGCATGAAGGCCTTGGTCGACAAGCCGGTGGATCCGGACTCGGCCGAGGGCCTGCTCCGTCGGGTCTTGACCTATCCGGGGCAGGACAGCCGGACTGCCGTGGTGAACGAACAGGCCGTGGCCACCGTGCGGGCGCTGTATGAAGGCGGTGGCCGGGGCGCCCAGATGGCCTCCAGTCGAGCGACAGCCTGGGGCCTGCTCAACAGCGTCACCGAGTTCGTCGACCACCACCGGCGAGCTCGCACCGAGGACCACCGCCGGGATGCGGCATGGTTTGGCCAGGGTGCGCAGATCAAGCAGCGGGCTTGGGACGAACTGGTCAAGGGGGTAGCCTGATGCGTGCCATGGCGGCAAGGAAACCCCTCGTGCACGTGACCTCCCACGAGGCCATCTCCCGTGACCAGGAGGATGCCGTCATCGCTCAGGCCCTGGGCATCCTGTCGGCAAGGGCGCTGACCCCGGGGCAGTTCATGAAGGATCCGCCAACCGCCGGACAGTTCTTTCGCCTGCGACTGGGCGAGGAGAGCCGGGAGCACTTCGAGGTGGCCTTTCTCGACAACCGCCACCGCCTCATCGCCGTGGAACGCCTGTTCTCCGGTTCCGTGGACGGGGCCGAGGTGCATCCACGCGTGGTGGTCCAGCGTGCGCTGTCCTTGAACGCCGTGGCGGTCATGCTGGCGCATAACCATCCGAGCGGAAATCCCGAGCCGTCCCCGGCGGATCGGATGCTGACCTCACGCTTGAGGGAGGCTCTGTGCCTGGTGGATATCCGCGTGCTCGATCACTTCGTGGTGACCGCTACGGACGTGGTCTCGCTGGCCACGCGCGGCCTGATGTAACCCGCACTGCACGTCGTCCCGCTCCTTCAGAGGAAGCGGCATACCGCCCGGCCCCATGGCCGGGCGTTTCTTTTTCAGGAGAGGAACCATGAAGAGACAGACAGCGTTGCGGCTAGTCGACACGCGCACGCTCGACCGGCAGCAGTGGTTGGAGGTGCGCCGAGGTGGCATCGGGAGCTCGGATGCGGCGGCCGCCGTCGGCCTGAATCCCTACAAGAGCCCGCTAGCCCTGTGGATGGACAAGACCGGGCGCGCGGTTGAACAGGAGGACGCAGCCGAGGACATGGACGATCCGCGCTACTGGGGCACCTTGCTGGAGCCCTACGTCGCAGCAGCTTACCAGCGCAAGACCGGTCGCAAGGTGCGCAAGGTCAATGCAGTCCTGCAGCACCCCACGTTTCCTTTCTTGCTCGCCAACCTCGATCGGGAGATCGTCGGAGACCCCGACGTCCAGATTCTCGAGTGCAAGACCGCCGGCGAGTTTGGCGCACGACTCTGGAAGGACGGCGTGCCGGACTATGTGCAGCTTCAGGTCCAGCACCAGTTAGCGGTAACGGGCAAGCAAGCTGCTGATGTAGCCGTGCTGTTGTGTGGCCAGCAGCTGGAAGTGCACCGCATCGAGCGCGACGACGAGCTGATCGGCCGACTGATTCTGCTGGAGACGCGCTTCTGGGAGCACGTGGAAACGGACACGCCGCCACCGGCCGATGGCAGTGAATCCTCCGCGAAGGCCTTGCGTCAGCTCTATCGTGACCAGGGCACGGTGCTCGACTTTACGGGCAACAGGGACCTCGATGGCGCCTTCAGTGCTCTGGTGTCGCTGAGGGAAGAACTGGATGCCAAGGAGCAGGAAGCCGAACGGCTCAAACAGGTCATCCAGCAAGCCATGGGGGAAGCCAGTAAAGCCTGCTTCAGCCGCGGCGAGGTCACCTACAAAGGCGCGAAGGAGAGCGCATCGTGGGACGTCAAGCGCCTAGCATCGGACCACCCTGATCTCGCGGCCCAATACGTCATCACCCGGCCAGGCGCACGGCGGTTTGTCGTGACTGCGAACAGTGCAGCGTGACCGAGCCGAACAGGGCAAGCAGAGCCTCGTGCCACGAGGTCTCCCGAAGACAGGGGCGCACATGCGCTCCTGCTTCCTTCAGGGGGATTTGGTGCCCTTGCGATCGCGCTTTTCGGCCATCTGCTTGGCCAGTGCCAGCAGCTTGGCGCGGTCTCCGCTAGGAAGCTTGGCGAAGGTGAGGAGCAACTCGGCCTGATCGTCCTTCTCAGCGAAGAGATAGGCGAGCGGCACACCGAGCGCCTCGGCGAGTGCGGCCGCCGTGTCCATGTCCGCGCGATTGACGCCCTGCTCGTACCGGTTGATGCGGACGCTTCCGTTGCTCTTGCTCTCCGACACCAGGCCTCCAAGCGCACGCTGTGACAGGCCGCGCAGTTCGCGTGCGGCCTTCAGGCGTGTCGCAAAGATGGATGCAATGGGCTTGGACAAGAGGCGGCAGGGCTCGGTCTAACAGCCCTCAGCATTGCGCAAGCCTGTACCGTGCGACAGACTATACTGCAGCAGTATATATCACACGACGAACAGGCCCCTCGCGGCCTGAAGCAGCCAGGGGGCACGCCTTGCGTCGCACGCACGAACGGCATGTCGCCGTGGCAGCTGATTGTCTGCCGCTGACACTTTCATCCCTTTCCGAGGGCCATGGCCACGCCATGGCTCCTTCTCTCGTGCGTCCGACAGCGGGCGCTTCTCAGTGTCACCCATACCCCACGCCAAAGGAGTGCAGATGGACGCATCAAATACCGAGTCGGTGAGCTGGTTCTATGAAACAGATGGGCAACGCAAGGGACCGATTACCGAAGAAGGCATGTTCGCCTTGATCAAGCAGGGCACCGTCACCTACGGCACGCTCGTATGGAAAGCAGGCTTCCCTGAGTGGCTGAAGGCTGAAGACAGTGAACTTCGAAGTCACCTGGAGCGCGTCGCGCCACCGCCGATCACGGGCAAGCACATCGGCAATGGCGTCGTGTGGACACTCGCGTTCGCGCCCCTTATCGGCTACATCCTCGAAAGCGCCTTCGCCTACGCGATCAACAACAGCGACAGCGCGGCGGATGCCGCCATGAGCGATTCGAAGTACTGGTTCATCACGCTCGCCCTGAATGTCGGTCTCTCCTATTTCGATGAGGGACGACTCAATCGCGCCGGCTACGACACAGGCAAATTCAAGGCCATGGCCTGGCTCGTGCCGGTGTACCTGTACAAGCGCGCCAAGGCGCTAAATCAGAGCCTCGGCTACTTCATCGTCTGGATGGTCTGCTTCGTCCTCACGATGATCGCCTGACGGTCTCCTCGCGATGCGCGGCCCGCGCATCCGCTTCTCTTCGTTCCCGATGCCGGACCAAACACCACCCCATGACGCCTGCGCGCACGGGTCTAAACCACTGTGACATGGAGCATGACAATGGCTGAATTTTTCACCGGACTGAGCACGATCCTGACGATCGTTGGCTGGTTCTTTTTCGGGTTCGGCATCGCCAACCGGATCCGCTTGCGCAAGAAGAAGATCACCCCCACCAAGCGCCAGCTATGGCAATGGTGGTTCCTGATGGTGGGGGCTTGGGTACTGGGCGGGATCTGCCTGCTGATTGGCAACCACATGGCCACCAGCCAAGCCCAAGCCGCGAACCCGGCCGTTGCCGAGCAGAGTTTGGCGGACTTCGAAGCCGCCCTAAGCAACCCCTCCACCACCGATACGGACCAGTGCGTCGACCAATGGGTCGATGCCTATCGCAAGGACGCCGGCGAGGATGCCGTGGTCACACAAGACCAGCTCGACGAATGGACGGGTTGGTGCAAGGAAGGCAAGCAAGCTCCGGCCTTCTGAAGCCCGGCAGCCGCCAGGCTGCCACGCGAGTCCATCCAACCAAGAGCCCGGCATGCCGGGCTCTTGGCGTTTCAGCTTCCGGAAAAACCGACAGAAACGAGGTGCAGATCGGACCGCCTATGCCGAGCCTCCCCAGAAAGCGGGGATGGAACGACCGTGTGCGTCCGCGCGTTGCTCCTCTCTCATTTCCCGAAACCCACGAGGAGAACAACCATGCTCAAGGGCCTGGCCATTACCCCACCCGCCATCGGGCGCATATCCATCGGCCGCGTGATCGAACGCAACGGCAAGCGGCTGCCCGAGAAGGACGACCAGTTCACTCTCACCACCCAGGTGCAGACCCGCGACGGCTGGGTACTACATCCGCTGGACGACGAGTTACGCAAGGCCGCTGGCGGGAAATTGCGGTCGATTCCCGTGCAGATGCTGTTCAATGACCCCGCCCTCAACCTGCGCGCGGACTACTCACTCTTCGATCGCACCAAAGGCCGGCCGATGTGCGTCGGCAACGGAGAGACCTGCCGGCGACGCGGCAAGGATGGCGTCGAGCAACTGCCTTGCTCCGGAGCGGATGCGTGCGGATTCGCCCAAGGAGAGTGCAAGCCCTATGCCCGCCTGCATGCGCTGGTAGACGGCGGAGCGAGCGATGAGCTCGACAGCTTCGTCCTGCGGACGACCTCCTACAACACAATCCGCACGCTCGCAGCCCGGCTGGAGTACTTCCACGCGGTGTCAGATGGGAACCTTGCCTGCCTGCCGCTGGAGCTCAAGCTGCGGGGCAAGTCCACCGCCATGAGCTTTGGAACACCGATCTACTACGTGGATTTAGTACTTCGCGCAGGGCTGTCGATGGAGCAGGCTGTCGCGGATGCGAAGCAGCTTGCCAAGCGCCGCCGCGAGGCGGGTGTCGACCAAAAAGCGTTGGACCAAGCAGCACACCGCGGCTTCGCCAACGGCGCCTTTGAAGAGCTCGAAGAAGATGGGTCAGCGGTAGTGGAGGAGTTCTTCTCCACAGGGGCTGCTGATCGAGCCTCTGACGTCGGCGCATGCGTCGAATCCGGGTTGAAAAGTCGCCTGGACGCTCGCGTAGCCGCTGCGACGAAACGTGCATAGCGGAGGAGGTGGTGGCGATGTTTTCTACCATAGGCGGTGCAGTGGTGTATGGCTTGGCCTCGTACGGGTTGGTCAAGCTCCTGCAGCAAAACGCAACTGGTGCGGCGGGGAGGTCGGAGCGGTGATGACACGATAACGAAGAGGGGAGGAGGGACGCCTGAGCGTCCCTCCTGATGCTAAGTCACTGTTTTTTTTGCTGCATAGCTGGTGAGAGAGCAACGCGATACGGGCTGCAAGAATCTTGAATTTTTCTCCGGCGAGGTATTTCACGGAAATGGATGGAATAGCCCCCGACCGCTCTTCGGAGCCGGTCGATCATCCATAACCAAGGAGAAGAACGTGAGTCAAAAGCAGCATGCCGATCGCACCACGCGCGCGCCGCGGGAGCGACAGTCGGCTCAAGTCCCGGTCACCTACTTGACCGATTTCCAGCATACGCCGTGGAAGCCCGATGGTCCCACCGTGCGCTTCCATGAGTTGCTCAAAGTGGTGCGTTTCGGGCGCAGCACTGCCTACAAAGTGTTCAAAAGCGACCCGACGTTTCCGAAAGGAACGCCGCTCTTCGACACGCCTCGCTCGCCCCGCTTTTGGTGGTACGACCAGGTGATCGCCTGGCTGCGTACTCGCGAAGCTTTGGCCAGCAATTCTGCGAACAATCGCCGCTGCAAGGAGATCAAGCATGTCTGAGCTGCAGGAATTCGAGCGCTTCATGAGCGAGTTGCAGGCCATCCAACCCAGCAGTCGGCGCCGGAACAGCGAAGCGTTCGCCGAGGCCTATGCCGAGGTCGAGCAGCGTTTGGCTGCGAAGGTGCCGCAGAAGGCGATTCTGACGGCCTTTAACAAAGCCTATGACTTGAAGCTGAGTCCGGTTGGGTTCCGCCAGCTGCTGGATTCGGAGCGGGAGCGTCGGCAGGCGAATGGGGATATGCCGCTGTGCCGCTCTTGCGGCCACCCGCTCGGTACTGCCGGTCACCAGGCGATCTTGACCGACGAAGGCGTCTCGGAAGGAGGTGAAGCATGAACGGTAGCGACTTTTTCCCCCAGCGCTATCCCTTGGATGCCTTTCTCATGCTGGTGCGAACGACGGCATGGGAACTGCAGCAGAAGGTTCAGGCCCCTGACGCGTTGATCGGTATGGGACTGATCGCCGGGATGGCTACGGCGTGCCAGGGCCTGTTTGATGTGAAGCTGCCGACCGGGCAGTGTCGGCCGACGTCTCTGAACCTGATCGCCATTGCAGAGTCTGGCGAGCGCAAGAGTACGGTGGATGCATTGGTCTTCGCGCCGCTGTATGAGCACGACTGTCGCAAGGCGAAGGCATTTCAGGCCGCGCTGGATAGCTACCAGGCGAAGCGCGAACTCTGGGAGGCACGAGGCCAAGGCCTGCGAAACCGGCTCGCTAAGGCGGTCAGCAAAGGTGAGGCGACCGAGGCGATTCAGGCAGATATGGGGCAACACGCCACGCTGAAGCCGACCAAGCCCCGCCTGCGACGGTTCATGCGCCAGAACATTACGCCGCGGGCAATCATGGATACGCTCCGTGGCGATGGAGAGTCGATCGCGATCACGACCGATGAAGGTCAGGTGATGTTCAAGAGCGAGACGATGGCGCAGCTTGGGCTCTTGAACAAGGCGTGGGATGGTGCAGCGATGTTGACACTGGACCGTGCCGAATTCGACCACGTCCTGGTGATGAACCCTCGCGTTACGATTAGCATCATGACCCAGAAGCAGGTGCTTCAGGCTTATCTGGCGAAGCATGGCGATATTGCCAAGGGATCGGGTCACTGGGCCCGGTATCTCTTTGGCTGGCCCGAGTCGATGAAGGGGTTTCGTTCGGTCAATACGGACGAGCATGTCTGGGAGTCCCTGCTGCTGTTTCAGGCGCGGATGCAGGAGTTGCTTGAAAAGTACGACGCCGTCAGCGAGTCGGGTGAAGTCAAGCGCGAGGTTGTCGAGTTTTCTGACGATGCGAAGGCGCGCTGGTTCGAACTATCGCAGCAGACGGAGTGGATGCTTCGACCCGGGGACTACCTGCACGACATCCACGACTTTGCATCAAAGATCATGGAGCTGCTCGGGCGACTTGCTGCAGTGTTCCATTGCTACAGCGGCGAGGAAGGTAAGGTGACGCTTGATACGTTGGAGCGCGCATTCACGGTCGTGCAGTGGCATTTGGAGGAATACAAGCGGATGTTCTCGCCACAGTTCGCGCTGTCGCAGGAACAGGTCGATGCGCAAGCGGTGTTCAAGTACCTCCGCGACAGCGTTTGGCAGGGCCCCCGCTCCGATACGCACGTTCCGAAAAACCATGTGCGCCAGTACGGCCCCGTCCGGGATCGTGATCGTCTCAACGCGGCGCTTCGCATCCTGGAGGCCCAGCGGGCTTTGTGGATCGTGGTTGCCCCCCGTGGCAAGCAGCGCTTCGTTCGGCTGAGCGATTGGTATTTCGGTGGCGGTCTGTAGCTTTCGATGAGATCATGCTGCCCCGGCCGGCAACGGCCGGGGCCTTTTGTCCGACGCCAGTGCTAGGGCAGGCACCCCGGCGAAAGCCGTGCCATTCTGCTACGAAGTAGCAAGAGTGGCAGAGCGTGGCGGTCCCCCGGCACTGCCAGTCGCCCTCAGAGTGGCGAATAAGGCCTTCTCGCTATCCGACATGCCCTTGATTCGGGCCGGCCCGAGATGACGCTCCGGCCGGCGCTGCAGCCCCTGCTCACGCAGGCTACGGTGGTCGACTCTCGCGTTGAAGCCGTGTTCTTCAAGGGCCTGGTTCTGGATATCGGCGATCTTCTTCCTCGTGGAGATCACTTGGTCGCGAAGCGCCATCGGCGACCTACCGCCGCTGTCCTTGCGACAGCCACCATCCTCCGGTCGTTCCGAGTTGTATCTCGCAAACATCCGTTCCGGTGGTCGACCGATCCCGTCTGGTACCCTGTCCGAATACATCAGGTGCATGTGCAGGTTCGTGATGCCGCCCAGTGAGCCCTCAGGTGCATGGACCGCGAGCTGGAAGGGTTTGTTACCGACCAGTTCACGGGCCAGTCCCATCGCGAGCGCACAGTTTTGCTCCAGGCTGAGCTCGTTTGGCAGAGCGATGACGTGCTCCCGGTAAGCGGCACCATTGGCCCGCTCGTAGGTATCCGCGGCTTTCCAGAACGTGGCCGGGTTGCCCTCTGTCCAGTCAGGCATGTTCCCGTTGCCCGCGTAAACCAGATCCTCCCGATCTGAATACCTGCCCAGCCGCTCGATGTAAGCGGCGTGCTCTTTGGCAGATCCTTTCCTGCCACTTTTGATTCGATGATGGAAGCTGGCCATGTACGTACTACCCTTTCTCATTGGTCAATAAAAAAGCCGACGAGATAGTTCTCGTCGGCTGCTATGAGACCGCTCCATGTAGTCCTGACGACGGCCCGGGGGAAACGGTATGTGCGCGTCCGTTATCCCCCTCCTATATCCGGTGATCAGGATTGGATGTTCTTGTCGTCGTTGCTGGATTTGGAGTTTGTCTCACTACATAGGGAAGGGTGAGTAAGAATTTACACCTCTGCAGTAAGCTCGGCTGCCCTAACTGCCTCCAGCGAGCAGTAGTCGTAGAGATCCTGAACCGCAGCGTCGCAAACGGCAACGTCATTGGACAGGTAGCAATCGGCATACTTGTTCAGCCGGGCCAGCTGGTACGCCATCCATGCCTCGTAGCGATTGGGTGTGCCGGTGATTGCCATGTAGAACTGGTTGAAGCGGCTGAACAATAACTGATTGATACCGTGTGGGATGTAGTCATGTTCGAACAGTTCTTGGGCGCTTCTTTCGTCATCCATCTGACGGAGCACGCCAGTGCCCTTTTCGGCTTGCGTCTGCCCCAGCCAGTAGGCCGAGTAATTGGTTTTGACCTTCTGCTGATGACGAATGGCGCAGAGTGCAGCAATAGAATCAGCTGCCGAGATATTTTTCGTGTCTAGCGAAATGACGCCCCACTCATGGTGTACGTAGGAGCAGAGCACTTTGCTAGCCGCGTTAACGATCTTCAGCAGATCCCTGCGTTCACTGGCGATGCCGGTCGCATCTTCAATCAACTTGGCCAACGCCAAGGCGTTGGTGTCAACAAACTTGGGAAATGCTTCTACGGATGTCACCGGGGTCAAGGGGTGAACGATCGAGCCAAAAGTGCCAGAGAGCTCGCGGCAGAACTCCTCGATCCTGTCCTTGATCGTATTGACCTGACCATCTACCTGCGACAGCTCGATGACCTTTTGGTACTCGCCGACGAAGTTTAGGAACGGAAGGATGCGCACATAGGTGTATATCGCTTCATGCAAGGGGCGGCTGGGCGCGTCGTTGGACTTGTGTGTGTACCGCTCAACTGCCTCGGCGAGATAGGTCAGCGCTTCGGCTATCGAGTTGGACCGCCCGCTATACCTAATGTAGATCGGCTCCAAAATCTCGATGTTCTCGCGGGCGATGCATTCAAGTAATTTTGGATACGTCAAAAAGGAGGTGTCTATCCGTCGCAGCACGAACGGATCCACTTCTTTGCTCAACGTCGAAAGAAGGTGGTCTACTATAGCTATGCCTTTCTGATTCCTCGACGCGGCTTCCGTCGTGTAAAACTCCAGCGTCGGCTTCCCGCCGCGCGTCGGGGACTTCAGCAGTCTGAAGAGTTGCGTGTCGTTGGTGTCGTTCGTGACATAAAGAAGCTTGATGGTTTTTAGCGTCGAGAGAGGGAGGTCCTCAGCGAGCTTGGGCTTGCGCACATCAGCTACCTCGCCGAGGAACGCGAATACGCCGTCTAGCGAATCGTACGTGATAGATGTCCCGCTCGAATCACTTTTTTTTGCATCGGTACCGGTGATTGTCTTGAACTTTTCGTAGTTGAGCTCTTCGAGCAGCTCTTTAACAGTGCCTGTTTGCTTTCCGCTCGGATCAAGGTTGCTGCCAAAATCAAAACGGGGTGTATACACGGTGCGTTCCTTGGTGGTCACTTCACGATCTCCATTAACTTGCCAAAACTGTCTACCACGTCGTACTTGACGTTCTCGGGAGCAAATCGACGGTTCATCTCGTCGAAGAACTTGCGAGCGCACCTGATCTTGGTCTTCTCGATCTCTCGCAGTTCCATGGATGACATGGAACCCTTGGTCTCGGCGACGAAGTAGATGTGTTTCACCGTTCCTTCCTTGAAGGTGATGGCCCAGTCGGGGTTGTAATCGCCTACCGGGGTGGGAATCAGGAAGCCGCGTGGCAGCTTGGCGTAGACGACCACCTCGTCGCAGGTGTCCAGCTCTGTCACGAACGCACGTTCGATCTTGGAGTCGGTCAGCACGTAGTCGTAGATATGTCGCGTGAGCTTGTCGCCGGCCTTGGTGAAGTCTTGCCTGGTCTGTCCGGCAGTGAAGATGTCCAGGTCGAACGTGTCCTCGACCGGGTCGTAGGCCAGGTGCTCGACGATGACTGTGGCCTTCTGTTCGTTGACCAGGCGAATGGCTTCGGCGATGAAGCTTTCCGGGTTGGTCTTGAACTGGGCGAACACGGCCACGTTGATCCCCTTGAGGATCTCGGCCACTGCTTGGCGGGTCAGCTGGGTTCCTTCGACCAGCTTGCCGATCAGGTCGTACTTCACGGCGGAGTGGACTGACTGCTTGTTGTATTCCACCGCGGTCTCTGAGACGCGGAACGCCTCGCCGTTCTTGAGATTGTCGGCAGTCACCGCATCGGCCTGCTCGCCGCGCTGAATGGTGTACTGCAGGGGCGTCACGCGCAGCCCCGTATCCTTGTCGTTGAGCGCGGCTACCGCCTTGCGCACAAGCTCATCCGAATCGAACTCCACGCTGTAAGCCGCCTTGCGGTTGATCCGGCTCCATAGGGCCTTGAACTCCTTCTTGTCGAAGTTGGCGTTGAGTGGGTTCCTTTTGGGCCGACGGCCGTCATCGATGTCGGGGAGCTGACTTTCGCTAAACAGGCTGTCGATCAGCTGGAAAACCTGCTCGGCATGCGGCTGTAGGTCGGGCGGCAGTTCGGCACGGGAGCCTCCCTTCTTGGCGCCGTGGTAGCCGGCAGAAATAGCATCGGCGTCGTCGATATAGTCGTTCTTCACCAGGTATTTGTAGATCTGCTTGGCCTGCTGGGGAGTAACCTGGATGTCGCCCGCTGCCGTCCTGAGTATCTTGCCTGCGAAGTATTCCTCGCTTGCCACCCTTGGGCGGTCGGACAGGGAGGCGCTGATGTCCTTCTGCAGCGCCGTCACAAAGTCCTTGTAGCTTTCGCTAGCCACTACGGTCAGCACATTGACGTCGTGGACGGTAGCCGGATTGTCCATGCGGTCACCTTGCTGGTTGACCGAAAGGCGCAAGCCGCGGCCCACCTCCTGCCGCCGCGAGATGGTGTTGTCGCTGTGCTTGAGCGCGCAGATGACGAACACGTTGGGGTTGTCCCAGCCCTCGCGGAGCGCCGAATGGGAGAAGATGAAGCGCACCGGTTCATCGAGGGAGAGCAGCCGCTCCTTGTCCTTCAGAATCAGGTCGTAGGCGTCCACGTCGTCGGATAGCCCGGCATTTTCACCGCGCGCGGCGACGGTGGGGTCAGCCAGGTGCTTGGTCTTCTTGTCGATCGAGAAGTAGCCGCTGTGGGTTCTGTCGGTCGATATGCTCTTCAGGTACTTGGTGTAAGGCGACTCCTCCAGGCCCAGAATTTCGTTGAGGTACAGCTCGTATTCCTCCTCGAAGATCCTTGCGTACTCCCCCTTTTCGTCCTTCGCCGCGTAGTCGCGGTACTTGGCGACCTCGTCAATGAAGAAAAGGGTCAGCACCTTCACGCCCTGCTGGAAAAGCACCTGTTCCTTGTCGAAGTGCGCCTTGATCGCCTCACGAATCTGGATGCGACGAAGTGCGGCTTCGTTCACGTCTCCCGTGGCATCGCCAACAACCAGTTCCACGCCATTGGTGAAGCTCAGGGTGTCGGTGATGGCGTTGATGTCGGCCACCACAAAGCCGGTACGGTACTGATCCAGCCCGTTGGACAGGTCGAATAGGTTGTCGCCCTTTGCGAGCTTGCGGACCACGGGCTTAATGTTGCCGTTGGCGAGCTTCTGTTCCAGCTCAACGCGTGCCACGGGCGGTTTCGATTTGGAAATCTCGATGCTCTGCAGGTACAGGTAAGCATTGGTGCCCGCGAGGCCTTTCACGGCGATCCCCCGCACCGCGATCTTTTTCACCAGCTTCTGGTTGTAGGCGTCCAGCGCGTCCAGGCGGTGAATCTTGTTGTGTGTGGTCTTGTGGGTGGCTGAGTAGCGCAAGACCATCAAGGCCTTGAACTCCTCCAAGGACTTCAGCGTCTGGGCGCCTTCCATTTTCTGTGGCTCGTCCAAGATCAGGATGGGCCGGTTGGCACTGATGACGTCGATGGGACGGCGCGACTGGAAATCATCCAGCACGTCGTAGATGCGTCGATTCTCCGCGCCTCGTGAGGCGAACGCCTGCACGTTAATCACCATCACGTTGATGCCGGCATCCGAAGAAAAGCTCTCCAGCTGGTGCAACTGCTTGGAGTTGTAGATGAAGAAGCGCACCTTCTTCTGGTAGCTCTCCAGGAAGTGCTCGGCGGTGATCTTCAGTGACTTGGCCACGCCCTCGCGAATGGCAATGCTGGGCACGACGACGATGAACTTGCTCCAGCCGTACTGCCTATTCAACTCGAAGATCGTCTTGATGTAGCAGTAGGTCTTGCCAGTGCCGGTTTCCATTTCGACATCGAGGTTGACCTTGGCCACCCTGGTCTTGCACAGCCCCTCGGAGACGGGAAGGTTCTTGCCCCGCTGAACCTGCTGAATGTTCTCCAGCAGAGAGCCGTCGGTCAGAGTCAGATCGGCGTTGCGGAAGCCTGCTTCAGAGAACAGGTCCTCCACGCCCTTTTTGGCTTGACCCGGGTCGATGCGGTAGCTGATGGCTTCTGGGCTGGCCGGCGGCTGACCTTTGAAGCAGTCCACCACTGCCTGCACGGCGTCTGTCTGGTAGGCCTGGGTCTTGAACTTGAGCTTCATGATGTCCCTGGGGGTATTTCTTTCTGCAGTGCTTCTGCATCTAGGAGGCGCAGAAAGGCATAACCCGTTGAAAAATATGGAAAGGTTTTGATGGAAGCCCCGCGTTCATTCTGCAAGCTTCCACACCGGCTGACCCCGTGTGCCGGTATTGCGGATACGCCCTGCGCGCCGCAGATTGGTCAGTAGGTTGGCGATCTTCTTGTCCTTCTGCACGTCCGTCAGCGCTTCGCTGAGCTTGGGTAGCAGCAGTTGATTGATCTCGGCGCGACTCGCTTCGCCGTACTTGTCCAGGTAGTCGGTGAGCAGCTTGGCGTAGAACTCGTCATCCTGGGCGCGGGTACGGATGTACGCGGCCTTGCTGGCGGTTGCCGCGGCTACCGTCGCCGAGACGTAGTAGTTCGGCTTGCGCCCTTCGATCAACCCGGCTCGCCTCAGTCGGATCACAGCCTCATCCGGGATAGGCAGCTTTTTCTGCACCCTATCCAGCGCCAGCACGTCGGCCAAAGGCAAATCCGTCTTTTGGATCAGCAGGCGGCTGTAGGCCGGGTCGACCACGCTGCCATAGATCGTCATCTTCACAGCGCCGGCTTCGCTTAGGTCGTAGTCGGGCATCGGAAAGTACCGACGGGCTTGCCCCTTGTAGATCTCATGGATGCCGTAGCCCATGGTGTCGATCATGTTTAGCTCGGCCATCGCGCTCGCCAGGAACGGATTGCGATAGCGACGAGGTGTCTTGTGGCCCTGAACGTATTCCTCAGGCAGCCCTTCGAAGAAGGTGCCTTCGTTCTCAAACACCAGTCGGTCCGGCAGCTCCGTCATCAGTACCCGGCCGTTGCGGGTGTAGTCCTGATGGGCGATGCAGTTGTGCAGGGCCTCCAGCACGATCTTCTGGTCGTACTTGGACACCTCCACCGGCAACAGCTCATTCTGGGGAAGCAGGCGCAACTGAATATTGCGAATGCGCTGGTACAACCGCGTGGTGTTCAGCAGGAAGGGCGGGCCGAAGTGCTCATAGGCACGTTCGGGCCCTTCCAGCTTCCATGTCAGCTGCGCCGGATTCGGTGACAGATGCCACGTCGCCTCGGCCTTCCCGAGAAGGAGCAAGGCCGCGCGGGTGACCTGGCCGTTCTGGGTCACCCTCGCTCTATCGAGGAAGGTGGCTAGCGACCAGTTCATCACCTCATCGGGCGCAAAACGGTTGGCGTACTTCTGGGCGAACGATTCACGCGCCTTGCGTACGGCGTCGCCATCCAGCTCAGCCAGCGTAGCTCCCGGCACCACTTGCGCCGTCCAGTCTTGCATAAGGGTCTGCTGGCGGATCTCGTCCAGCTTGTCCAGCCCCAGTGACACGAGGCTTTCGCCGACGCGGGCGTAGTAATGCCCCTTCCACGCAATCGGGATGCCACGTGGCGCTGCCGGAATCTCGAACAGCACCACCCGGCCGGCCGGATCGTCCAGTACGTGGATGTCTCGAAAGGCGATGCTTGGCTCGGTGCCTTGCGCCATCTGTCCTTTCAGTCCGTCCAGCCGTTCGCGCTCAGGGCGGTAGTTGCTTCCCACCACGGCGCGGGTCTTGTCGTTGACGCCAAACACCAGCCACGCCCGCTCCGCTCCGCGCAGATTGGCTTCATTGCTCAGCGCGGAGAAGTACTCGCCGATCGTGTCTGTCTTGTAGTCGTTGCTGGCCTGCTTGAACTCGACTACTTCGTTCTCCCAGGTGGCGATCAGTTCGCTTAGCAACCGCCTCAATTCCGCCTGTTCCATCGTGACGTCCTCAGATGCACTTCACGTCGGTGGCGGGCGACAGCAGCCTGAAAATCTGCTCGACGTTAATCTTGACGGCGCTGTCCTTGAACCCCGCGTCGCGGAACACCACGCGCAAAGGCTTGTGCGTGGCCAGCTCTTTCACAAAGGCCTCGTCGATGCCGCCATGGGCATCGAAGCAGGCGGCTAGTGCATCGCCATCGACGAAGAACACTTCCTTGTCCTGGATCGTCTGCTTGGCGATGGGTAGGGCCAGATCGACGCCCCAGTCGAGCATCACCTGGAACAACAGATCCTCAGCCGTGCGGTCAGGCCTGATGTTGTCAACGAAGAGCTCAATGTTGGCTTTGTCCAACACATCTGGAGCGTAGTAGACATCGGCCATGTTGGAGACGTCGATCCTCAGCGCGCGGAAACCCGTATCCACGTGACCTGTAATGAGGTCCGAGGCCACCTTCTTTCCCGCTTGGCGCAGGCGCTGCTTCGTGATTTCGGCGATGGTTTCGTAGCCAGCGCGACCCGTCGGCTCGGGAAGCTGGACGAGTACGTAGCGACGTTTGGAGCCGTGCGCCGCGTTCACCTTCATGATGGCGTGCCCGGTGCTACCTGATCCAGCAAAGAAGTCCAGGACGACGTCCTCAGGCCCCGTTGCCAGTTCAATCAGCTCAGCCAGCACGTCCGTGTTTTTTGGAAACTGAAACCATCCCTTGCCAACCAGCTCCTCAACCTCAAGCGTTGCCGAACGGCCATCTCGATAGAAGACCGATGAGAACGGCTCGCTGTCGATCTCGAACAGATAGCTTTTACGAGTCGGGATCGTTGTTTCGTCCGGCCCAAAGTGGATCCGCGGCGGAACCTGTGCGAGTGCCCACTTGGTTTTTTCTTCGTCCCATCGCCACCCGGTCGACGGCTTCTTGCAGGGCTTTCCTGTGACGGGGTGAAGGATGTCATGGCGAGGTCGCGACTCCCGGCCGTCATCTGGTCCCGCAAAGTTATCGGCAAAATAGAGGCCGCGATCATCCGACCAGTTGTAATGCTTGTGGGCTTTGCGCGGGTCGCCGCTAGGAAGTTGTTTGTACCAGGCCATCATTGCAGCGCGGATGGACTCGTGGTCTCCGCCCAGATTGACCTTCATCTCGTTGTATTTTGCGAGAACCTCATCCGCCCCTTCCTTCGGCCGTCGCCAAGGGCCTTTGGCGAGCACAGCCGTCTTGTCACGGACGTAACAAAGCACGTACTCGTGCACTTTAGCTATCAGTTTCGAGTCACCCTTTTTGGATCGCTGCCAGACAATTTGACCGACGAAGTTCTCTTCACCAAACACCTCGCCGCAAACCTTGCGAAGGTTGTCCGATTCATTGTCATCAATGGAGATGAAGATGGCCCCGTCCTCCCGCAGCAGATTCCGCGCAAGCTTGAGCCGAGGGTAGATCATGCTCAACCAGTCAGAATGGAACCGGCCGTTGGCTTCTGTGTTGGCGATCAACCGTCCACCTTCCACATCAGTCTGATTTGACTGTCGCAAGTAGTTATCTACGCTGTCGCTGAAGTCGTCTTCGTAGATAAAGTCCTTGCCGGTGTTGTACGGCGGATCGATGTAAATCATCTTCACCTTGCCAAGATACGACTCCTGCAGCAGCTTCAACGCGTCAAGGTTGTCGCCTTCGATGAACAGGTTTTTAGTGGTGTCGAAGTCCACACTCTCCCCGCGGCACGGTCGCAGCGTCTTGGCGATCGGCGCGTTGGCTGTCAGCAGCGCCTCACGCTTGCCCGGCCAGTCCAGGCGATAGCGCTCCTGCGGACCTTCGACGAGCGACTCGGAAAGCTCTTGCCGCAACTGGTCGAAATCCACCACCAGCTTCACGCTGCCATCTTCGCTCCTAGCCTCGGTGACGCAGCCGGGAAACAGCGCGCGGATGCGGGCGATGTTGTCCTGGGGGAGGTTGGGGGAGTGCATGTCCAGTTTATCCATCGTTTTTCTGCTTCTTGGGTCAGCTGGCTTGGCGCTGCTTGCAACGAGCGATCAGCCTGAGTGAGTAATGCGGTTGGTCAGATGCGTGGGCAGGTGTCCAATGACCACTCTGGCAGCATCGGCGTCGTACCAAAAGTAAAGCCGAAAAATAGTGGCCGGGTCGAAGCCAACGCCGGCTTTAAGGTGTTGGTCCAGCCAGATGTCGCGCCCGTCGTACTGTCGCCGGTAGTCCCGCTTGTAGCGGTGGTCGTCGAGTGCGGTACCTACGGCCGAGAGCTCCAGTCCTAGCTCGGCAAGGGTTTGCTGGCTTGCTTGGAATGGGGCGGGGTCGTCTTTGTCGCGAGTGCGCATGGGGACGTAACAGCGTGCAAGGTAATCCAGCGCCTTGTAGGCCAGTGGGATGTTCTTGAACGGTGATTCACGAGCGGCTTTGGCCGCTTGAGGCAGCAGCACGAGCTTGTTGTCGCCGTAAACCTCAACCCAATCCTCCAACTCGTCCCAAGAGTCGGGGTAATAGCTTTCGTCGGTCGTTTCATCCTCTAGTGGATCGCTTTCGCTCCACTTGGTTTGTAGCTGATATCGTCTGCGCCGTAGCTCCTCTCGTGCATCATCGCGTTCGCGACGGGTAGCCAGCAGCTCCTCTCGCAGGTCTATGAGCTGTGCGTCTAGCTCATTCGCCTTCGTCCGATGAGCAGCTAAGGCGGACTCCAGCTCTTCCCGGATAGCTTGAAGCCGACTGATTTGCTCGTCTTTGGAGGCTGCGGCATGCGAGGCTTGAGCGCGTAAGGCGGCGAGCCGCTCTTCCGAAGTGCGAAGACGCTGTGCAGCAAGGTGTTGGCGGATGACCTGGAAGGGTGGGACGCGTTCGTCCAGATCCTCGGCTGCTGTGCTGGTTGCGCAGGCCTCCTCGAAGAGGTCGTTGACAAGCCACTTGGGCAGTTGATTGCCTTTCAGGGGCCATACTGGATGCAGGAAAGGATCGGACGCGGTGGTGAAGCCGGGGCGATACAGCCGCACGGCATGGCCGTAAACCGAGCGCTCCCGTCCTAGGCGTCGGATGAGTTCGTAAGACACAGGTGTGTCTATGCAGACGACGTGAGCCACACCCGTGAGGCGCCTTGCTAGTTGAGCAGCCGAAGCGTCGATAGGCCCAGAAATGACGATGACCGGCTGAACCCGTTCGGCGTTCAGAAGTAGTTGAACGAGTGGTGGCGCGTCCTTCTCGCTGGGCAGATGTGTGGCGGTATTGAGCAATGCGGAGCCCGCATCCATCAGTCCGACATCTTTGGCGATGTCCGCGACAACTTGAGGTACGCCACTGGCCACCGGAAGAGGCGCTTCTTCGCTACTGCGGACCTGGATGAGGCGCAAGCCAAGGGCTGGTAGGTCGCCATTGATAAGTGTGGCCTCGACACGCCAGATGGCGCCCTGTTCCATAGATCGGCGGTCGTCGAAGCGAAGCGACCAGATGCGCGTGCCATCACTCTCTATGGTGACCTCACCATCTGGCGACTCGATGTGGTTGTTGCCAATCGGGTCGTTAGCTCGGAAGCCCTTGTTTTTGAGCCATTGCAGGATGCTCGCCCTGGTCTTGCTGAAGGTTTCGTCTTTCGCTTGGTTTGCACGTCCCAGGCGCGCGGCGAGAGCCAGCACATTGACTGTGCCGGCGCGCCTCGAAATGCGCGGTCGCGGTGGTCGCGTATTGGGTGCGTGGCCGGGTCTAGGCATGCTAGCGGGGCCGGCGTCAGCGGCGCCATTCTCGGCGGGGCGCTCTTGCACTTCCTCAAGCGCGCCCTTCGCTGCCACCTTTCGATCAGGTCCCTGAGGAGGGAGATGGGTGCCGGGCGCGTCTGGATCGCGCTTGTCTAACTCGACCAACACTTTCGCGACCCAGAGCAGCAGGTTGAGACGATCATCGTCTGCCGACTGGCCCGCCGCTTCGGCAGGTGCTTGGGCCAACAAATCAGCAGTCGTAGCGAGTGTGCTCCAGGCTAAAGACTCGCCACTAGAGCCCTCGGTCGCGTTGCAAAATCGCCCTGTATAGAGGTCGATGTAACCCATAGGTGGTACGCAGACGACGCGAGCGACTTTGCCCTCAACAGACACAGACGTTCGTGTTGCGATCGTCGCTGCAACCTCGGTTTGATTCTCCCTCGCCACGCCGCGGCCGATATGGGTACGCAGACATTCGTAGCCCATAGCAAGCGCATCTATCGCTTCCTTGGCGGGCTGGATAGCGTGCTCCTTCTTGGGGGGCGTCGCCGACAGCCACCACGTGCTCTGCCCCAGGTGTTGGGGTTCGCCATCAGCGAGATCGAACCCGATCGTTTCGCTGGTTGCGAATCCGTAAGCGCGGAGGAGCGCGCCTACGAGCATCGCCTCTGCATGGAGATGACAAGAGATGAGGCATTTGTGCCCTGCGGCAACTGTGCGTAACGACTCCGCCAACGCTACCGTCCGCTCGAAGTCGTCTGGGACAGGGAGGACCGTAAGATCTGGTGGCGTATCCAGACTTTGTAGATGTTTATCCCAGCTCTTCAACAGAACTTGCTGTGGAGGCTGAAAAAGTATGGGCTTGGGTGCCTTTCCGTACTCGGGACGCCTTGATGTGCACACGGTGATCGCGTGCTTACGCGCTGGGTTAAGCGTCTTCGCATAGAGCGTAAGCCAACGACCACCGGCCTCTGCGTACCAGCCACCAGCGTCTGCAAACAGAAGGTTTATGTTCGCCTTGGAGTCGATCTCGGGGGCAAGATGGGCTATCGCAAAAAAGGGTCCACCGTAGACGGTGGCGAACCTTAGCTGCGCTTGTTCCTTGAAGCGGCTTATGAACTTGCCGTCGGCGCGATCTTGGATTGCAGCGTTATATGCGCATGCCGTGGTCATCATGAAGGCTTTGGTGTCACTCATTCATTCGTCTCCAGCAACCTCAGTTGGTGCCTGAGCTCTCGCACCGCGGCGTTGATCTCCACTTTACGATTGAACTGCCTTTCCTTCTCAAGGCGTGCGACGGTCTTATCTACCTCGCGCCGCATGGCCTGCACTTTCCCCGTGCGCTCTACTAAGTCGGCTAGCGATTCCCGCGGCCGTGCTGGCAGCGGTATAAGCGGTGTGAGGAGTTGCTCGTACAACCTGCCAAGGTTCAATGCGATCGGCATGGGCGCGCGCGGGAGGTCCGCTGACAGCCAGCCGCTCGCGAAGTAGTCCGAGATAGTCCAGCGATCTGAGGCCGCCTCGCTGGGGCGCTTGTAGGCGGCAACGACCTGCGTGCGCTCCCCGAAGGTCAGCTCGAAAAGAATGGGGAATTGCACCGCGCCGTCGATGCAGCGCAGCACGTCGCGGTGCAGCTCCGGTGTCTTGAGCTGGAGACGGAAAATCTGGATCTCCGGCACGCCGGGCCGGGCAGGCAGGTTGATGGTTTCCGGAGCGAGCTTGTATTGCCAGACGATCTGTTCGACCTGTTTGACGAACAGATCTTTGAGCCGGGTGTTAGCCCCGCTGTGTTCGTAGATCTTGCTTTTGGGCAGCGTGCGGCCAAAGGCGGCCTGTTCGGGGTAGCTGACTAGAACGGAAGAAGGGGCTTGGTTCATTCCGCGTCCTGGATCACCAGAAAGGCGATCAGCTCGAAGTCGTCCAGACCCGAGATGGTGTGCGTGAGTGCCGTCGTCCTGCCACCGCTGAATAGGCTGTCCAGATCTTTCTCCTCCTTGACCTCGATCATCGAACGGATGGCTTGCCCCAACAGGTCGGAGTAGGCCTCCATCTTGCGCCCGTCCGCTGTCTCGTGATTGAAGCGCTGGCATAGCTCCAGGAAGGGTTCCGATTGCCCCTTGCAGCAGGTGCGGGCCAGGTCGAGCAGGCGCTTTACCTCGGTGTGGTCGTGGATGACGTTGCCGTCGCGATTGATGTAGACGATGTAGTAGGGGTGCAGCCGGTTGTGCTGGGGAACGTTGGCGGCCGGGTTCACGGCCGAGTTGCGATTGCGCAGGGTGAAAATCACGCCGGGCTGCAGCCCCAGCTCGGGGTTGGCGCGCACGATGGCGTGCATGCCATTGGGTATCTTGTCGAGATCGCCGTGCGCCTTGACATAGTTCAACAGGTCCATGCGGAAGTCGTTGAGGCCAAGATCGGTGATGGACACGCCCGTCTTCAGGTCTTCCAGCTCGATCACCTCCTCCTGCAGGCGCCGCAGCTGCTCTTTGCGGTAGGACACGTCGTTGGCTTGCGCGGAGAGCACGTTGTCGTCGCCGGTGGCGGTAACGTCGGCGATCATCATCCGGCTCTCGACGCGCTCCTTCAGGTTGATGTACTCGTCCAGCGAGATGTCCGGCCAGTAGTTGACCAACTGGATGCTGCTGTTGGGCGAGCCGATGCGATCTACGCGACCGAAGCGCTGGATGATCCGCACCGGGTTCCAGTGGATGTCGTAGTTGATGACGTAGTCGCAATCCTGAAGGTTCTGACCTTCGGAGATGCAGTCGGTGCCAATAAGGAGATCGACTTCCGTCGCTTCGTTCGGCAGCACGACCGCTTTCTCTTTGGAGCGGGGAGAGAAGAGCGTGAGTAGCTCCTGAAAGTCATAGCCTCTCGCGAGGGTCGACTTGGGCGCGCCCTTTCCCGTGACCTTGGCGGTGTGCAGGTCTCGGCTGGTTAGTAGCTCAGGAGCAAGATTTGCGTACAGGTAGTCTGCCGTGTCGGCGAAGGCAGTGAAGATCAACACCTTCCTGTTGCCGGGATTGATCGGGTTGGCGATCTTGTCCAACACAAGCGCTTTGAGGTGTTGGAGCTTGGCGTCGTCGTTAGGCGTGATCTTGTTCATCGAGGCAAGAAGCGCCTCGATGACGTCCAGGTCACCTTTAAGTTCGTGTTCCCAGGACGGCAAGTCCATATCGACGAGGCTAATCTTGACCTTGCCGCCAATGAGGTTGTCACCCTCATCCAAATCGAGCAGGTCGTCGTCTTCGGCGTCGAGATCTTCCAGTACGTCGGTCAGGTCGCCCACACTGGCAGCGCTGTCGGATCGGTTGAAGGCGGCGATCTTGGCCAGCGTACCTTGATGATTTTTGCGTAGCGACTCTAGCGTAAGCCGGAACGAGGCCACAGAGCTTTCCAGTCGCTTGAGCAGGTTCACCGTCATGAGCGCTTGCAGGCTCTTTTCACGGTCGACCTGACGCAGCGTCCCCTTGCTGCCGACCTTGGTGTCGTACATCTCCTCGTACTTCTTCAGGCGGCTTGGCAGGATGTAGCTGACTGGGGCGTACACGGCGAGCTTGAGCCGGGACAGCTGCTCAAAAATCTCATTGAAGCCCATCACGTCCGATCGTTCGGTCAAGGGGCGATGGAACGACAAGGGTTTGCGTCGCTCGGGGAAGGGGCCAATGTCCTTGGTGTCGTAGAACGTCTGGATATGCTTCCGCGAGCGCGCGATGGTCACGCTGTCCAGCAATTCGAAGAAGTCAAAATCCAGTGCATCCAAAATCGCTCGCGGCGTGCGTTCCTCCGCTGGTAGCTTGGACCAGGTGTTGAAGGCCGCTTGGGCGTTGCGGAAAACTTCTTCCACAGACTTGCTGGTGCGCAGCTTTTTGCTGAGGTTTTCCGAATCCCCTTCGTACGCCAACGCCAGCTGGTTGCGCAGATCGGCGAACCGGTTGTTGACTGGTGTGGCCGAGAGCATGAGCACCTTCGTCTTCACGCCCTCGCGGATCACCTGGTTCATCAACTTCTGGTAGCGGGTTTCCTTGTCCTTGTAGGCATCGTTGTTACGGAAGTTGTGCGACTCGTCGATGACGACCAGGTCGTAGTTGCCCCAGTTGATGCGATTCAGTGGTGTGCCGAACGATTCGCCGCTGGTGCGGCTCAGGTCGGTGTGGCAGAGCACTTCGTAGTTGAAGCGATCGCGGGAAAACAGGTTGGTCTTGAGGTTGCGGTTGTAGTTGAGCCAGTTGTCCGCGAGCTTCTTGGGGCAGAGCACCAGCACCGACTTGTTGCGCAGCTCGTAGTACTTGATGACCGCGAGAGCGGTGAAGGTTTTGCCCAAGCCCACGCTGTCGGCCAGGATGCAGCCGCTGTAGGTCTCCAGCTTGTTGATGATGCCGGTGGCGGCATCCTTCTGATAGTTGAAGAGCTTGTTCCAGATCAACGTGTCTTGGTAGCCCGTGCGGTCGTTGGGCAGCACGTCTTCGTCGATATCGTCCAGGAACTCGTTGAAGATGTTGTAGAGCATCAGGAAGTAGATGCTTTCCGGAGAGTTCTCCTGATACACCGAGGCGATGTGGTCGCAGATCTGCGCGGTGACGTCTTCGAGCTTTTCCGGGTCATTCCAGATTTGATCGAAGAGGCTCAGGTACTGAGCCGTAAGCGTTGGCTCATCGATCTTGTTGACGAAGTTGGAGACTGCGTTGCCTTGCTGGTAACCCAGGTCGACAGCGGTGAAGCCATGTAACGGCATATAGGCCGTGTCTGCGCCCATCGACTGGGCACAGACAAACTGCTGCATGGGAGCTTTGCTGCGGTTGCTCTTGAACCTGGCCTTGCGCGCGAGCCAGTCGGCGCATTCCTTGGCAATGGCGCGTTGTGTGAGCTTGTTGCGCAGCTGGATCTCGAACTCGCTGCCGTAGAGGCTGCGCTCGCGGTCCAGCTTTGAGATTTGAAACTCACGCCGCTCCCGACGGATCTTGTCGGTCACTTCGTCGGCGACGAAAGTCGGCGTGGTGAAGATGAAGCTGAGCTCCTCGATCTTCTCCAACTCCGCCTTCAAGGCCTCATAGGCGTACATCGAGAAGCAGGATGCGGCGACCTTAAGCTTGGTGCCGCGCTTGAGGCTTTGCTTAAGGTCGTCGCCGAGGAGGCGGTTGATGTTGTCGATGATTTCCATCAAGCGAACCTCGGGCCGACAACGACGTGTAGGTCGGCCTGAAGGTCATGCGGTCGACGTGCTTCAAGTGCGGAAGCATGTGCGGCGTCGTCTGGTAGGAGAGCACAGGCGAATTGCGCACGGGCAGTACGGTAGGTGGTCAGATGACCTGGCATCACCGACGTCTCGGGAGCGGCGAGGGTAAGGCTGTCCCAGTCAAGGCCTTCCATGTGGTTGCTTCTCCCCGTGTCGCCCCCTGGGGCAAAGTCCTCGTGATTCTCGCATGGCGGCATTACGTCGCGCTCCCACGGCTCACTGGCCCGGCAGCCTGGCCGGGGCGCGTTTTGAGCATCCAATCGAGGCGTTCGATGTCGAGTTCAGCGAGGACTGCATACGTGCAAAAATGCGGATCCGGCGCGGTTCAGTGCATCCGATTGGGTATCAGCGAAGTATGCGGGTATTTAAGCGGGTATCGCAGCTTGACGGCTCGATCGTCACCCATTTGAATCAAAGAGATACAACGCGTATGTTGCTGATGATCGACAACTACGACAGCTTCACCTTCAACCTCGTGCAGTACCTCGGCGAGTTGGGGCAGGCGGTGAAGGTGGTGCGCAATGATGCGCTGGACGTGGCGGGCATCCGCGCGCTGCAGCCTTCGCACATCATGATTTCGCCGGGGCCGGGCACGCCCGACGACGCGGGCGTGTCGCTGGACGTGCTGCGCGAACTGTCGGGCGAGGTTCCGGTGTTCGGCGTCTGCCTGGGCCACCAGGCCATCGGCCAGGCCTTCGGCGGCAAGGTGATCCGCGCCAAGCAGATCATGCACGGCAAGACCTCGCCGGTGCGCCATCGCGGGCAGGGCGTGTTCGCCGGGCTGCCCGATCCGTTCGAGGCCACGCGCTACCACTCGCTGGTGGTGGAGCAGGGCTCGCTGCCGGATTGCCTCGAAGTCACCGCGTGGACGGAGAACGCCGACGGCTCCATCGACGAGATCATGGGCCTGCGCCACAAGACCCTGCCGGTGGAAGGCGTGCAGTTCCACCCCGAATCCATCCTCACCCAGCACGGCCACGACATGCTGGCGAACTTCCTCGGCCTGCCGCGGCGGAAGCTGGCGGCATGAGCGCGCGGGAAATCACCATCACGCCGCAGGAAGCCCTGCAGCGCACGATCGAGCACCGCGAGATCTTCCACGACGAGATGATCGCGCTGATGCGCCAGATCATGGCGGGCGAGGTGAGCCCGCTGATGACCGCGGCCATCGTCACCGGCCTGCGCGTGAAGAAGGAAACCATCGGCGAGATCACCGGCGCGGCGCGCGTGATGCGCGAGCTGGCGCACAAGGTGGATGTGCCGGGCGACACCGGCCACCTGCTCGACATCGTCGGCACCGGCGGCGACGGCGCCAGCAGCTTCAACATCTCCACCGCATCCATGTTCGTGGCGGCGGCGGCCGGCGCGCGCATCGCCAAGCACGGCGGACGCAGCGTGTCGTCCAAGTCCGGCAGCGCCGACGTGCTGGAGGCGCTGGGCGCGCGCATCGACCTCAAGCCTGCGCAGGTGGCCGAGTGCCTGGCCGAAACCGGCATCGGCTTCATGTTCGCGCCCAACCATCATCCGGCGATGAAGGTGGTGGCGCCGGTGCGCAAGGAAATGGGCGTGCGCACCCTGTTCAACATCCTCGGGCCGCTGACCAACCCGGCCGGCGCGCCGAACATCCTGATGGGCGTGTTCCACCCCGACCTGGTCGGCATCCAGGTGCGCGTGCTGCAGCAGCTCGGCGCGCGGCGCGCGCTGGTGGTGTGGGGACGCGACGGCATGGACGAGATCTCGCTGGGCGCGGCCACCCTGGTCGGCGAGCTGCGCGACGGTGTGGTGCGCGAGTACGAAGTGGAGCCGGAGGACTTCGGCCTGGCCATGGCCTCCAGCCGCAACCTGCGCGTGGCCGACGTGGCCGAGTCGAAGGCGATGCTGGAACAGGCGCTGGCCGGCGAGCGCGGCGTGCCGCACGACATCGTCTGCCTCAACGCCGGCGCGGCGCTGTATGCGGCGAACGTGGCCGATTCCATCGGAGCCGGCATCGACCTGGCGCGCGCCACGATTGCCAGCGGCGCGGCGCGTGCGAGAATGCGCGACTTCGTGCAGGCGACACAGCGGCTGGCCGGGATGGCATGATTGGCTTGACGGTGCGACGACATTTGCGCCGCCACGATGCTCCGGCCCCGACTCCCCCAAGCCCATGACCGACATCCTCAATCGCATCCTCGCCCGCAAGGCCGAAGAAGTCGCCGAACGCCGCTCGCGCCTGCCGCTGGCCGAACTCGTCGCGCGCATCCCCGACCTGCCCGACACGCGCAGCTTCGCCGCGGCGATGGAGGCGAAGATCGCCGCCGGCAAGCCCGCGGTGATCGCCGAGGTGAAGAAGGCCAGCCCCAGCAAGGGCGTGATCCGGCCCGACTTCGACCCGGCGGCCATCGCCAAAAGCTACGAGAAGGGCGGCGCGGCCTGCCTCTCCGTGCTCACCGACAGCGACTTCTTCCAGGGCAGCGAAGCTTTCCTGCAGCAGGCGCGCGCGGCCTGCTCGCTGCCGGTGCTGCGCAAGGACTTCATCATCGACCCGTACCAGGTGCACGAGGCGCGCGCCATCGGCGCGGACTGCGTGCTGCTGATCGTCTCCGCGCTGGACGACGACGTGCTGCTGCAGCTCTCGCTGCAGGCCGCCGAACTCGATCTCGACGTGCTGTGCGAAGTGCACGACGAGGAGGAGCTGGAGCGCGCGCTGGCGCTGCCGGTGCCGCTGATCGGCGTCAACAACCGCAACCTGCGCAGCTTCGAGACCTCGCTGGAAACCTCGCTGCGGCTGCAGGAGCTGATGGAGTACGACCGCATCCTGGTCGCCGAGTCCGGCATCCGCACGCCGGACGACGTGGCGCAACTGCGCGAGGGTGGCATCAACGCCTTCCTGGTCGGCGAGGCGTTCATGCGCGCCGAGGATCCGGGCGCGGAACTGAAGCGTCTGTTCGGCACGAAGTGAAGCCCATGCAGCACGAAGACATCGAGCCGTCCGCGACCACGGGCGAGGAGGCGGCGTCGCCGCGCGTGGCGCTGTTCGACTTCGACGGCGTGCTGCTGCACGGCGACGCGTTCGCGCTGTTCGTGCGTAGCCGCTACGCGCGCTCGTGGCTGCGCAAGCTGCTGGTGCTGCCCTGCCTGCCGTGGTTGCTGCTGGTGCTGCCGTTCTCGCGCCGGCTTGCCCTGCGCACCCTGGTGCATGTCGCGCTGTTCGGCACGGGCGAGGCGCGCTACCGGGCGCAGGCGCAGGCCTTTGCCACCGAGCTGGTGCAGCACTCGCGCCGCTTCAACCGCGACGCGCTGCGCCGGCTGCGCCGCCACCAACAGGCCGGCGACCGCGTGATCGTGGTGACGGGCTGCGAGCAGGCACTGGTGGGCGGCATCCTCGACCAGCTCGGCCTGGGCGACGTGGAGCTGCTCGCCTCACGGCTGCGCGCTTCCGCCCTGGGCATGCGCACCGGCTTCCACAACATCGGCGCGAACAAGCTCAAGGCGCTGGCCGCGTACGGCGTGCGTGATTGGCAGGTCGCCTACACCGACTCGCTGATGGACGTGCCCATGCTCAAGCCCGCCGCCGAACCCGTGCTGGTCAACGGCACGCCCAGGCTGTGCAAGAAGATGGATGCCGCGCTGGGGCGCGTGGTCGGGCGGGTGGAGTGGCATTGATACATCCAGGCCGTTCGCGCTGAGCGTAGCCCGCCCAGCGGACGCACGCGGGAAGGCACCATGGATGGTGTTGGCCTTGAGGAGCGAGGAAGTCGAAGCGTCGCGTCTGGCATGCCCTTTGACTGCGCGCCCGCGGCGCTGCGCTCAGGGTGAACGGGGCGAGGCGATAGCCAGCGCCACCGCCTCCGCCACGCGGATGCCGTCCACCGCTGCTGAAAGGATCCCGCCTGCGTAGCCCGCGCCCTCGCCGGCCGGATACAGGCCGCGCGTGTTGAGGCTTTGCAGGTCGTCGTCGTTGCGGCGGATACGCACGGGCGAGGAGGTGCGCGTCTCCACGCCGGTGAGCATCGCGTCGGGCAGCGCGTAGCCGCGGATCTGGCGATCGAAGGCGGGGATCGCGGCGCGGATCGCCGTCACCGCGTAGTCGGGCAGCGCGCTGGAAAGGTCGGTGAGGCACACGCCCGGCTTGTATGAGGGTTGCACGTCGCCGAAGGCGCGCGATGCCTTGCCGGCAAGGAAATCGCCCACGCGCTGGCCCGGCGCGCTGTAGTCGCCGCCGCCCATCTGGAACGCATGCGATTCCCAATGCCGCTGCAGCGCGATGCCGGCCAGCGGGCCTTCGCCGTAGGGGGCGTAGTCGGCCGGCGCGATGTCGCAGACGATGGCTGCGTTGGCGTTGCGCTCGTTGCGCGAGTACTGGCTCATGCCGTTGGTGACCACGCGGCCGGGCTCGCTGGTGGCGGCCACCACGGTGCCGCCGGGGCACATGCAGAAGCTGTACACCGAGCGGCCGTTGCCGACGTGGTGCACCAGGTGGTAGTCGGCCGCGCCGAGGATGGGGTGGCCGGCCTGCGGGCCGAAGCGGGCCTGGTCGATCAGCGACTGCGGATGCTCGATGCGGAAGCCGATCGAGAACGGCTTGGCCTCCACGTACACGCCGCGCGCATGCAGCATCTCGAAGGTGTCGCGCGCACTGTGGCCCAGCGCCAGCACCACGTGGTCGCTGCGCAATTCCTCGCCGCCGGCCAGCCGCACGCCGCGCACGTGGCGCTCGCCGTGCGCGTCGGTTTCCACCAGCAGGTCGTCCACGCGCTGGCCGAAGCGGATCTCGCCGCCCAGCGCTTCGATGGTGTTGCGCATGTTCTCCACCATCGTCACCAGCCGGAACGTGCCGATGTGCGGCTTGCTGACGTAGAGGATCTCCTCCGGTGCACCGGCCTGCACGAACTCGGTCAGCACCTTGCGGCCGTGGTGCCGCGGGTCGCGGATCTGGCTGTGCAATTTGCCGTCCGAGAACGTGCCCGCGCCGCCCTCGCCGAACTGCACGTTGGAGTCCGGATGCAGCTCGCGCTTGCGCCACAAATCCCAGGTGTCCTTGGTGCGCTCGCGCACCGCCTTGCCGCGCTCCAGAACGATGGGGCGGAAGCCCGACTGCGCCAGGATCAGTGCCGCGAACAGGCCGCAGGGGCCGAAGCCGATCACGATGGGCCGGTGTTCCAGCTTCGCTGGCGCCTGCGCCACGAAGGTGTAGCCGGTGTCCGGCGTGGGCTGCACGTGGCGGTCGCCGGCGTGGCGCGCCAGCAGCGCGGCTTCGTCGGCCACCTCCACGTCCAGCGTGTAGATCAGCGCGATGGCGCCGCGCTTGCGCGCGTCGTAGCCGCGGCGGAACACGGTGTAGCCGCGCAGCGCCTCGGGCCGGATGCCGAGCTTGGCGCGGATCGCGGCGGGCAGGGCGTCTTCCGCGTGGTCGAGCGGCAGCTTGATGTCGGTGAGGCGCAGCATCGGCGAGGCTTGGCAGGGCGAGGCTGTGGATTTTCGCAGATTCGCGGGCGCCTTCCGCGGCCCGCCGGCAGCCCCGCGAAGGAAATCGGTGGATCAGGCGGCGGGGTGGTGCGCCGGCCGCAAGCTGAGCAGCCACGTCGCGGTCATGCAGGCGCCCAGCGCCAGCAGCCATTGGGCGCCCGGGGTGCCCGGAGACGGCAGCAACTGGCGGAAAGCCGGCAGCCACGCGTCGCCGTAGAGGACGGTCACCACGCCGGCCGACACGGCCAGCACGGCGATCAAGGCGGCGGTGAGCGCCCATTCGAGGCGCGATTCCGCGGCCTGTCCCCGCGCCGGTGCGGCGGCGGCCCGTGCCGCCATCTGCCGGGCGAAATCGGCGGGCAACGCCTCGGGCATGGGTTCGCGCAATGCCCGCGCCAGCAGGCGGTAGCGGCGCACGCGGCCGTCGCCATTCGACGGGTCGAGGCCAAGGCGCTCCGCGCGCAGCGCGCGCTCCTGCGCCTGCCATTCGCGCTCCTGCGCGGGGTCATCGAAGGGAACGTCGTCGAAGGGAGGAAGGTCGTGGTTCATGCCGCAACTCCTGTCCGGTTTTCCAGTGCCTCGCGCAGGCGCAGGCGCGAGCGGAACAAGTGGCTCTTGATGGTACCCCCGGCCAGCCCGGTGATGCGCGCGATCTCGGGGATGGGGATTTCGTCGAGGTGGTACAGGGTGAGCACGGTGCGCTGCACGGGCGGCAGCGCCTCGATGGCTTCGTGCAGGTGGCGCCGGGCTTCCTCGTCCGCGAAGGCGGCTTCGAGGTCGAAGCCGTCGCCGATGTTTTCCAGCAGCGCCGCGCCTTCCTCGTCGTGCGCCTCGACCAGCGGGATGCGCTTGTGCTGCAGGTGGCGCAGGGCGATGGTGTATGCCACGCGGCCGATCCAGGATTTCAGCGCGCTCTCGCCGCGGTACTGGTGCAGGCACTGGTGCACGCGTAGGAAGGTGTCCTGGCACAGCTCGCGGGCGTCCTCCGGGTTGCGCACCATGCGCTGCACGATGTGCCAGCACAGGCCCTGGTGCTCGCGCACGAGGCGCTCGAACGCGCCGGGCCGGTTGGCCAGCACGGCTTCCGCCAGGGCGCGGTCGTTGGGGTGGGCGTCATCCATGACGCAAGGGATACAGGCAGGCGCGCAACGGTTGCAGCGCGTCGGCTGCAACCGTTGGCCGGCGGCCGGTATCCATGGTTCCGAAGCCAGTCATTCCACCCGACCATCCGGAGGTACCCATGAACATCGACTTCGTTCCGATTACGTTGTTTGTCTGCATCGCCTACGCCATCAAGGTATGTGTGGACGCGATGGTGCGCAAACGCATGGTGGCCACCGGCGGTTCGGCCGAGCTGGTCACCTCGGTGCTGCGCGACGAGGAGCTGCGCCGCCGCCATTCCTCGCTGCGCTGGGGCATCGTGCTGCTGTCGGTGGCGCTGGGCTTCGGCCTGATCCAGTGGTTCGGCTGGCAGGAAGTCACGCCCGGCCTGGTCGCCGTGCTGGCGGGCGCCACCGGCCTGGGCAACCTGGTGTTCTTCGTGGTGTCGCGCAGGATCGGCTGAAGCCGCCGCGGCGCGGGCATCGCCGGCATGCCCGCGCACGGACAGGGATGACCAAGGGCAGGGTGGTTCGCCGCCCGCGCCATGCTAAGTTGGGCGGCGACGGGTCGGGGAGACCCACGAACAGGGAGAGCGCGCGTGTCCACGCCCAGCGTCAGTGTCGAATCGGTGACCAAGCGGTTCGCCGGCCATACCGCGGTGAGCGGCTTGTCGTTGCAGGTGCCGTCCGGCGGCATCTACGGCCTGCTCGGCCCCAACGGCGCCGGCAAGTCCACCACCATCCGCCTCATCATGAGCATCCTGCAGCCGGACGAGGGGCGTATCGCGCTGTTCGGCGCCAGCGGCAACAGCCGCGACCTGTCGGCACGCATCGGCTACCTGCCGGAGGAGCGCGGCCTGTACAAGAAGATGAAGGTGCTCGACCATCTCGTCTTCCTGGGCGAGGTGAAGGGCATCGCGCGCAACGACGCGCGGCAGCGCGCGCAGGCGTGGCTGGAGCGCCTGGAGATCGCCAACTGGGCGCAGAAGAAGGTGGAGGATCTCTCCAAGGGCATGCAGCAGAAGGTGCAGTTCGCCGGCGCGCTGCTGCACGAGCCGGAGCTGGTGATCCTGGACGAGCCGTTCTCGGGTCTCGACCCGATCAACGCGCAGGTGATGAAGGACATCGTGGTGGAGATCGCCGCCGCCGGCCGCACCGTGCTGTTCTCCACCCATGCGATGGAGCAGGCCGAGCGCATGTGCGACCGCGTGGCGATCGTCGCGCGCGGCAAGCTGGTGGCCAACGGCACGGTGGCGCAGGTGAAGGCCGACTTCGGCGGCCGCCACGTGGCGCTGGGCTTCGCCCACGACCGCCATCACGCCGATGCGGTGCTGGCCGATCCGCGCCTGGTGGCGCGGCTGGACGACTACGGCGCCAGCGCCGAGTTGAAGATGGCCGAGGGCGCCGAGCCCGGGCAACTGCTCGCCGCGCTGGTCGGCGCCGGCGTGGGCCTGCGCCGCTTCGAGGTGGTGGAGCCTTCGCTGCACGCCATCTTCGTTGCCAAGGTCGGCGCCGATCCCGACGCCGATCCCCTGCCCGCCGCCGCCGGAGCCGTCGCATGAACAAGACTTTCGCCGTGGTTCGCCGCGAATACGTGGAGCGTGTGCGCACCAAGGCCTTCCTGATCTCCACCATCCTGCTGCCGGTATTCATGCTGGCGATGGCGGTGCTGCCCATGCTGATGATGAGCGGCGGCGACCACACCAGCCGCGTGGCGGTGGTGGACGCCTCCGGCACCGGCCTGGGCCAGCCGGTGGTGGCCGCGCTCGATGCCGCCACCTTCGGCGACGGCAAGGCAGCCAAGCCGCGCTACGAGGCGACGCTGTTCCCCGCCGACGCCGCGAGCCTCGACCAGGTGCGCGACGGCCTGATCGCCAAGGCCGGCTTCGCCAAGGGCAAGGGGCAGGACGGCTGGGACGGCGTGCTGGTGCTCGATGCCAACACGCTGGCCAGCGGCAAGCTGCGCTACTACGGCGACAACGTCGGCTCGCCCGAGGGCATGAGCCGGCTGCAGCGCGACATTTCCAAGGCGCTGGCCGGCGTGCGGCTGGCGCATGCCGGCGTGGATCAGTCGCTGGTCGCCAAGGCGATGGCGCCGGCGGACATGGACACCGCCAAGGTCACCGACGGCAAGCTCACCGGGCAGAGCGGCGAAGCCTCGTTCGCGCTGGCCTACGCGATGGGCTTCATCCTCTACATCGCCATCATCACCTACGGTAGCCGCACGCTCACCTCGGTGATCGAGGAAAAGAACTCGCGCATCATGGAGGTACTCACCTCCTCGCTCACCCCGTTCCAGATGCTGATGGGCAAGGTGCTGGGCGTGGGGCTGGCGGGGCTGACCCAGATGGGCATATGGGTAGGCACGGCCTTCGTGCTCGGCAGCCAGGGCCCGCACCTGGCCGGCGCGTTCGGCATGGGCGCGGCCGCCGCGGGCAAGTTCGCCATCCCCGGCATGCCGCCCGCGCTGCTGGTGGTGTTCCTGCTCTACTTCACGCTGGGCTTCCTGATCTACGGCTCGCTGTACGCGGCGATCGGCGCGATGTGCAACACCATCCAGGAGGCCCAGCAGTACGCGGTGTTCGTCACGATGAGCATCGTGGTGGGCTTCATGGCGATGTTCAGCCTGATCAACGACCCCTCGGGCGCGCTGGGCACCACGATGTCCTTCATCCCGCTGTTCGCTCCGTTCACGATGCCGGTGCGCTGGTCGATGACCGCGGTGCCGCCGCTGCAGCTTGCGCTGTCGCTGGGCCTGATGGTGCTGGGCCTGCTCGTCTGCGTGTGGCTGGCCGGACGCATCTACCGCACCGGCATCCTGATGTACGGCAAGCGGCCCACGTGGGGCGAGGTGTGGCGGTGGATTCGGGCGTGAGTGTCAGGCCCAGGAAAGTATCAAGTGCTTTCGCCGTGGCTTTGGCTCTCTTTTCCACGGTTGCGTGGAGCGCATCCGGATGTGTTCTACCGAAGCCGACCAAGGACGAGACAGGGCACTCGGATCCTGCTATCTGGGGCCCGGTGCTTCGTATGGCGGCGACCGGCATCGTTGTCAAGAACGATGCGGGGCCAAGTACGAGAGCCATCGCGATCCAGTTAAATAGCAAGACGGTGTTCCTTGATATGCAGGCTGCGCGAATCAACAGGCCTGCGGCTGATGCCAGGATTTATGTCTGGGTGTGGCTGGAAGGCTGCGCCGTTTAGCTCCTGCGTCATGCGCACAAAATCATTGGAGGTCGAAAATGAAAGGCATTGTGATCATGTTTGCCCTCCTGTTGCCTGCGGCATTGGCAGCCCAGACTGCCGACTTTAGGGCGGAGACAAATAGATACTACTCGGGTGTTATGGATGGAAAATATGCATTCAACATGGTGCTTAGCATGGAAGGTGACGCATGCATGGGGAGTTATTACTATCTGAAATACAAGAATCCAATATTCGTCTATGGGAAGTGTAGTGATTCGGCGTTTGACTTGCAGGAACAGCCTAGGCAGTTGGGTTACACGGCGGGCGTGGGCTTCAAAATGCCGGGTCATCACAACATCATGACAGGTGAAATTGTTGGAAACGGTCTCTCTGGCTATTGGCATGCTCGCGGGAAAGAAAAGTCTTTCCCCTTCTTTGCTAAAGAGGTCGAGCCTGATAAAAAAGCAATACTTGAAAACGCCGTGGGCACATATGAGCTGTCTGGTGTTTCAGCGTTCTGTTGTGCAAACAGCATGGCGGACTATATAAAGGACGGCGGCTCATGGAGTACAGCCGAGTCGGCTATTTCAAATGGTAGGCGAGAGTCATCTGATTCTTCGATCAGCAAAAAAGAAGAACGTCTACTCTCTTCATTCACATTGGTACTGGATGAGTCTCTGGAGATAAGGCTGTACTCCGCCGGGCAATTGATCGCAACCCTTCCATACACAAGCGGAAGTGGTTTTTATGTAACAGATATAACACAGCAGGAGGACAAGAAGAACAATATAGGGCGCATATTCAAATACAAGGATGTTGACACATTCATAGGGAATGTTGTCCATATGGCCACGACAGACAAGTTTAAGCTCTTGCCATATGTTCCAGCGCCGCTTCAGGACGAATCGAGCCGTCACGCTATTTCTGTGGATTACGATCCGGTCGCAATGGAGTTCCAGATCGCCATCATAAGCGAGCAATGCTGTGACAATGCAACGCTGTACCTCCGCAAGAAATGAGAATGCACGTATAAAAACTCGGTCAACCGGACGCTCACCCCGTAACGCGGGTCTCACGTCAGTTACCTCAGGTGTCAGGTGTCGCATGTGGGTGATGGAGTGATGAATCCACAGGCCGCAGACTCCCCGCCAGCATTCGGGTTTGCAAGCTCAATGCCACTCTCGATGCGTGGTTGGCAAACATCCGGTAAGTCGGCGAATTCACGCGGCAGCGCCGTTTACTCGACTCGGCTATGGCTGGTTTGCTCGAATCGACCACTCTTAACTATCGCGAGCACCGTGGCTTTCGATCCGCACAGCGGGACGGCCTATACCTTCTGCCGCGCCCTGTGATTGAACAGGGCGTGGCCAAGTCTCTCGGCGGCGCCTGACTCATCCGGGCATTTGCCACGCGCAGGCGTCGGTGTTAGCCGAACAACTCGTACTGCGCCACATACTGGTCGGCCTCCACGAAGCCAGCCAGGCCCACGCCGACGAGGCGGTAGAGCGCATCAGCGGGGCGTTCCACCCTCTCACGCAGCGAGCAGGCGATCTCGGCCAGCTCGTGTTCGGAAGCTGGGCGCTGCGCGGGCGTGAGGCTGCGCGTTAGCGTGTGGAAGTCCGCGGTCTTGAGCTTCAGCACCACGGTGCGCGCGATGCGGCCTTCGTCGGCTTCGCGCTGGTGTGCGGCCCAGGTCTTGCCGGCGAGCCGGCGGATGTGCGGCTCCAGTTCGTCCAGCTTGAGGTCGTGCTCGAAGGTGTCTTCGGCGGAGACCTGCAGCGTGGGGCGGTCGGGCGTCACCGGATGGTCGTCGATGCCCAGCGACAGCTCGTGCAGGCGCCGGCCCCAGCGGCCGAAGCGCTGTTCCAGCTCTTCCGCGGCGAATGCGCGCAGCTCGCCCACGGTGGCCAGGCCCAGCGCGGCGAGCTTGCCTTCCATTACCTTGCCCACGCCGGGCAGGCGGCCGATGGGCAGCGGCGCCAGGAAATCCAGCACCTCGCGCGGGCGCACCACGAACAGGCCGTCGGGCTTGCGGAAGTCCGAGGCGATCTTGGCGAGGAACTTGTTAGGCGCCACGCCGGCGGATGCGGTGAGCTGCGTCTCCTCGCGGATCGCCGCGCGGATCGCCTCGGCGGTGGCGGTGGCCGAGGGCAGGCCGGTCTTCGTCGCGGTGACGTCGAGGTAGGCCTCGTCCAGCGACAGCGGCTCGATCAGTTCGGTGTGCCGCGCGAAGATCGCCTGCACCTGCCGCGACACCGCCTTGTAGCGCGTGAAGTCCGGCGGCACGAAGATCGCGTGCGGGCACAGCCGCTCCGCGCGCACCGCCGGCATCGCCGAGCGCACGCCGAACTTGCGCGCCTCGTAGCTCGCCGCGCACACCACCGAGCGCGCCCCGCGCCACGCGACCACCACGGGTTGGCCGCGCAGCGAAGGGTCGTCGCGCTGCTCCACCGACGCGTAGAAGGCGTCCATGTCGATGTGGAGGATTTTGCGCGGTGGAGTGGGCACGGTGCAGGCGATTCTAGAGCCTGCCCGTGACGTGGCCTACGTTCGCCGCGCCAGGGTCGCGAGCCGTGCGGCGAGCCGCTGCGCGTAGCGCTCGGCCGCGTCGGGTCGCGCCGCGAGATGCAGGAACGGTTCGATCAGCTCCGCCTCCATCAGCAGGAAGCGTCCGTCGCGCAGCACGCCGTCGATGCGCGCATAGGCCGTGCCGGCGTGGCCGGCGCGATCCACGGCGGCCAGCACGGCCCGTGCCCCGGCGAGTGCCGCCGCGGGCGGCTCGGCGGGTTCCGCGCTGCCGCCGTGTTCGCCCTGCACGCGGTAGTCGCCGGCTTTCGGCAGCTTGCGCACGGCGTGGCTGTAGTCGCCATCGAAGAACAGCAGCGACCATTCGCCGTCGCGCTGTATCTCAGCCACGAACGGCTGCACCAGCCAGTCGCCGTCAGGCAGTGCGGCGACGGCCTGCGCGAACGCCGGCTCGCCCGCGATGCCGCGCAGCGTGCGCCATGCGCCGCCGCTCACGGTGGGCTTCACCACCACGTCCTGCCCGTGCATGGCCTGCAACGTCGCCGGCAGCTCCGCCGTGTGCGCGAGCCGGGTGGGGATGGTGCCCACGCCGAGCGCGGCCAGTTCCAGCAGGTAGCGCTTGTCGCTGTTCCAGCGCAGCAGGCGGCTGTCGTTGACGGTGGGCACGCCCAGCGCGTCCAGCCTGTCCAGCCAGTCGAGGTACTGCGGATAGCGCTGGAAGTAGTCCCACACGGTGCGGATCAGCACGGCGTCGAAGCGCGACCAATCGACGTCCGGGTCGTTCCATGTGCAGGGCACGGGATGCACGCCGAGGCGGGCGAGCGTGGCGACGAAATGCGCGTCGTCGGGGTGGATGCCGGGATGTGCGGCATCCGTGGCAAGGGCGAGTTGGATGGACATGCGAACCCTCCGGTACGAGAGGGCGCCCTTGTCGACGAGGATCGCGGGCCGAGCGTGGCGGATGGCTCCGTCGCAGCACCCCTCGGCACGGACTGCGCGGCGCGAATGCCGACGCAACAGGGGGCATCGCCAGGCGATGCATGGCGCGCATTCTTCGGCGGCGCGGGGCGGCTGTCAATCGGGAGCATGTTGCGTGCCTGCTCGCGATCCTGGCCGCGAGGGTGCTGTGCCGCGCGCGGCGTTGAATTCACTGTCCGGCTGGCGGTGTCGAAGCGATCAGGTAGATGCGCGCATCGGGTTGGTCGTTCGCCAACGGCAGGGCGGCGCCATGCTCGACATGGATGCCGTGGGGCAGGGGCGGCGGCGTCGTGGTTTGGAGCAGGGCTTGCGTCAGCGCATCGGTGGCGCGTTCGCGGTTGACGAAGCCGGGCAGCCAGATCAGCGCCAGCAATGCCAGCGCGCCGGTGCCGGCCAATGCGGGCAGCCAGTGCGGGAGGCGCCGATGGGCCGGCTCGCGCCGCGTGCGCAGGCTGTGACGCAGGCGCGCGAGGCCGCCGGGTGGTGGTGTGAGTTCGGGCAGCAGGTGCGCGAGTTCACGCATGGTCGGGTTCTCCCAGCAGGGTTTTCAGTCGCTGCATGGCGTGGTGCTTGCGCGAGGCCACGGTGCCGGCGGGGATGCCGAGTACGCTGGCGATCTCGGCGCCCGCAAGGCCACTGAATTCGGCCAGCAGCAGTACGTCGCGCGAGCTTTCCGGCAGCTTGCGCAAGGCTTGGCGCAGGCGGCGGGTGGCGAGAAAGTCGTTCTCGCCGCCCTCGTACGCCAAGCCGTCCGCCTCGTCCAGCGGCGCGAAGCGCCACAGGCCACGCCAGCGCAGGCGGTTCTTCGCCAGGTTGAGCGCGGTGGCCCACAGCAGGGCATCCAGCGTGGCCTCGTCCACGCGCGTGCGCTGGGCCCACACGCGCATGCAGGCGTCGTGGATCACGTCCTGGCAATCCTGCGCTTGCCACAGCAGGCGATAGAGCACGTTGAACAACGGCTTCTCGATCCGCCGATAGCAGGCTTCCAGCGCTTCTTCGCGCAGCGTCATGCGCCGCGCTCAGGCTTTGGCGGGCAGGCGATCCACGCGCAACACGAGCAGGCGCAGGAGGGGTTTGTCGGGGCAGGGCGACGCCGTGTTGCCGGGCGACATGGGTATTCCAAAGTTTCTGGGGCAGCCGCCAGGCGCCTGCGCCAGCACGATGTATTGACCGAACGTGGTGTCGATGTCGGTGTCGAGCGCGCCCAGGCCATAGCCGCCGTTGTCGACATAGTTCAGGTGCAGGCGAGCCGTGTCGCCCTTGGTCGCGGTGATGCGGAACTGGAACTTGCGCTCGTACGAGTTATCGGCGGTGGTCAGCGAGCTGAGCTCGTTGCTGGTGCCGATGAGGGAGGCAAGCTGGTTCAGGCGAAAATGCAGCGGGCCCATGTTCTGGCGCAGCGAGGCGAGGCTGCTGGCGAGGTTCTTCAGCGCAGGATCGTCGTCCCCGGCGCCGGGTTCGCCGTCGACCACCCAGAAGCGTACGTCGAGTTGTATGGGGGCGCCTTCAGCAGGCGCGGATTTCGCCAGTGCCTCGAGCGCCTTGTCGATCGAATGCTGCGCGGGTTCCGGCGCGTACACCAGCAGTTTGCCGGGCGAGGGCATCGTGACGTTCGCGGTTTTTCCCAGTGCATTGCCCAGGGCTTCTGCGAGCTTGCCGGTTTGCTCCGCCGGCACGTCGTAGATCTTCAGTTCCATGGATGCCGCATCATTGCCGGTGGACGCCGCCTGGCAACCTCCCAGCGCCAGCATGGACAGCGCGCCGATGGCGGCGTATCGAATCAGGTGCTTCATGCGATCCCCTCGCAGCGGCCGGATGGCCGCCTTCCCGACTGTATACACGCGAGCGCGGATTTTCTTCACCGCCGCCGGAAGGACGGATTTCAGCCGGCATCGTCCCAGAACACCTCGACCGCATCGGGATTCATGAAGCCCCAGATGGGTGTGCCCAGCCGCACCAGGCCATTGCGGATGCGATGGGCGGATTCGTCGTAGGCGGAGATGCGGTAGACCATCTGGTACTTTGAGGTGGTGAACCACATCGACAGCGGCATGAGGCCCCAGTTTTGCCTGGCGTGCAGGATGCGCAGGCCATTGGCGTTGGCCCAGTCCTGCAACAGCGCCCTGGCGTTGCGGTAATGGCGCCAGCTCAGCCAGATGGCGCCGGCGATCAGCAGCAGAAACAGCAGCGGAGTGGTTCTGGTCATCGCGCCCCCGAGGATTTCCCGCGCGCAGCGTGAGCCGTCTCCGGCAACCGCGCAAGCGATTGCGCCGATGGGGACTGGCCGAACCCCCGCCGGCCATGCCAAGGTTGTCGGATGACGACGACTGCCAGCTCCCCCGCCTACCTGCGCCGCCTCGGCGTGTGGGACGGCGCCATGATCGTGGTCGGCGGCGTGATCGGCGCCGGCATCTTCCGCACCCCGGCCACGGTGGCCGAGCGCACGGCCTCGGGCCTGCCGCTGCTGATGCTGTGGGTGCTGGGCGGCCTGCTCACGCTCACCGGCGTGCTGTGCTACGCGGAACTCGGTTCGCGCCGGCCGCACGCGGGCGGCATCTACCTCTACCTGCGCGAAGCCTTCGGCATGCTGCCGGCTTTCCTGTTCGGCTGGACGATGGCGCTGATCAACTACCCCGGCAGCGTGGCGGCGGTGGCGATCACCTTCGCCGACTACCTGTGCAAGGCCGCGGGGCTGTCCACCGAATGGGTGACGCCGGTGGGCGTGGCGGCCATCGTGTTCATCGTGGGCGTGAACTTCACCGGCATCCGCGCCGGCGCGATGCTGCAGAACGTCTTCGCGGTGCTGAAGCTGGCGGCGGTGGCGCTGCTGGTGGCGGTGGGCCTGGTGCTGGCGCACGGACACCTGGGCGGCGTGCTGGCGGCGGACCCCACGCGCACGGTTTCCAGCGGTGCCTTCGTAGGCGCGCTGCTGCCGGTGCTGTTCACCTACGGCGGCTTCCATTACTTGAACGACCTGGCCGGCGAGGTGCGCGACCCGCAGCGCACCCTGCCGCGCGCCCTGCTGCTGGGCATGCTGGGCGTGGTGGCGGCCTACGTGCTGGCCAATGTCGCCTACCTCACCGGCATGGGGCACGCGGGCCTGGCGGCCAGTTCCGCGCCGGCGGCCGACCTGATGCGGCGCCTGTTCGGCACCGCCGGCGAGAAGGTGATGGCCATCGGCATCGCCTGCTCCACCTTCGGCTATTGCAGCATCGCCATCGCCGGCGGCGCGCGCGTGCTGCAGACCATGGGTGCGGACGGCGCGCTGTTCCGCGCGGTGGGCCGCATCGACGAACGCAGCCGCGCGCCGCGCGTGGCGCTGGCGCTGCTGGGCGGCTGGACCATCGTGCTGATGCTGTGGGGCAACTTCGGCCAACTGGTGGACTACACCACGGTGGGCGAGTGGCTGGGCCATGCGTTCGGCATCGGCACGCTGTTCTGGTACCGCTGGAAATTCGTGGACGAGCCGGCGCCGTACCGCGTGCCGTGGTTCCCGCTGATGCCGCTGGTGTTCGTGCTCACGGTGCTGGCCGTGATCGCCGCCACCGTCGTCACCAATCCGCACGACGCCGGCATGAGCCTCGTCATCATCGCGCTGGGCGTGCCGGTGTACTGGGTGTGGCAATGGCTGCGGAGGAGAGCGACATGAGGCGGATCTGGCTGGCGGGTGTCGTTGCGCTGTTCGCCGTGCCGGCGATGGCGACGGAAGTGGCCGACTTGACGGCGTCGTCGGCGCACCTCGACCTGCAGCAGGTCGTGCGAACCGCCGCCACGGAAACCGCGCAGGACGGCGTGAGGCAGCAGCGCTACACCTTCCAGCCCGCCGCGCAGCCGCAGATCGTGGTGGCGCCCGCGCAGGGCGCGTGGAACTGGCAGGGGCAGGGCGAGCTGCACCTGCGCGTGCAGAACGCTATGCCGTGGGCGGTAACCCTGGTGGTCGACATCGACGGCGTGGACGCGAAGCAGCACCTGCACGCCGTGGTGGGCCTGCCCGCCGGCCCCGCGCAAACCCTGGTGGTGCCGCTGCGCGCCGTCTCGCCGCTGACCTTCGGCATGCAGGCGGGGCCGACGCGGCCGTTCGACGACGGCGGCAAGCGCGTGCTGGTGGCGACCACGGTGGAGGGGAAGCTCGATCTTTCCGCCGTGCGCGACGTGCGCCTCTCCATGCCTGCGCCTCGGGCCGCGCAATCCATCCTGCTCGGCCGGTTCGACGTGGTATCGGGCGAGTCCGCGCTGCGCGGCGCCTACACCGGCATCGTGGATCGCTACGGGCAGTACACGCGCGAGGACTGGCCGGAGAAGGTCGCCGACGATGCCGCATTGCGCGCCGCCGTGAAGCGTGCGCCGCCCGCCGCGTCGTCCGCCGGCGAGGATCGCTATGGCGGACGTCTGGACGTCCATCTGCAGGCGACCGGCTGGTTCCACACGCAGAAGGCCGGTGGCCGCTGGTGGCTGGTCACGCCGGACGGCCACGGCTTCTTCTCGCTGGGCGTGAACACGGTGAAGGCCGACGACACGCGCACCTACGTGCAGGATCGCACGTACATGTTCCGCGACCTGCCGCCGGACAGCGGCGCGTGGGCCGCGTTCCACGGCACCGGCGACAACCGCAACGCGCAGCAGGGCGCGGGCGCCGGCCGCTGCTGCGACCACGGCCAGTGGTTCGACTTCTACGCCGCCAACCTGTACCGCGTGGACGGCCAGGGCTGGCTCGCCGCGTGGCGCACGCGCACGCTGGCGCGCCTGCGCGCGTGGGGCTTCAACACCCTCGCCAACTGGAGCGATCCCGCGCTGGGCGCGATGCACAAGCTGCCGTACACGCGCGAGCTGGACATCCGCGGCGATTTCGGCAACGTCGCCACCGGTTACGACTGGTGGGGCCGCATGCCCGACCCCTTCGACCCGCGCTTCGTGCAGGCGGCGGACGCGGCGGCGGCCAGGGCCGCGCAGGGCGTACGCGACGATCCGTGGCTGCTGGGCTACTTCGCCGACAACGAGTTGTCGTGGTCGGCCTACGGCCCGCAGGGCCGCTGGGCGCTGGCCGTCGGCACGCTGCACGGCGCGGCCAGCAGCGCGGCCAAGCAGGCCTTCATCGCCGAGCTGAAAAAGAAGTACGGCACGCCCGCCAGGCTCGCGGCGGCATGGGGCGTGGCACTGGCATCGTGGGATGCGCTGGACGCCACCGACTTCCCCGCGCCCGCGCCGGACGAGGCGCATCCCGCCATCGCCGTCGACTACAGCGCCTGGCTGACCCGCTACGCCGAACAGTTCTTCCGCACCGTGGCCGCGGCCATCCATCGCCACGATCCGCACCATCTCTATCTCGGCAGCCGCTTCGCGGTGAAGACGCCCGAGGCCGTCGCGGTCTGCGCCCGCTACTGCGACGTGGTGAGCTTCAACATCTACGCCGACGTGCCGCAGCACGGTTTCGACGCGGCGGCGATGCGCAGGCTCGACAAGCCCGTCCTCATTTCCGAATTCCATTTCGGCTCCGACGATCGCGGCCCGTTCGGCAAGGGCGTGGTGTCGGTGGCGAGCGAGGCGCAGCGCGGCGAGGCCTATGCGCGTTACCTGCGGGCGGCCGCAAGCGATCCGGACATCGTGGGCACGCACTGGTTCGAGTACGTGGACGAACCGGTGACCGGCCGCCTGCTCGACGGCGAGAACGGGCATTTCAGCCTGGTGGGCATCACCGACATTCCGTTCGCGGGTTTCGTCGAGAGCGTGCGCGAGGCAAACGCGAAGCTGCAGCCAGGGCCGTGACCGTCGGCAGGGTTATGCTTGCGGATCGATTTCTCCGGAGCCGCCCATGTGCCTGATCGCCTTCGCCTGGCAGGCCCACCCGCGCTGGCGCCTCGTGCTGGCGGGCAACCGCGACGAATTCCATGCGCGGCCCAGCGCCGTGCTGGCGCGCTGGAGCGATCTGCCCATCGTCGGCGGACGCGACCTCGAAGCCGGCGGCACGTGGCTGGGCGCGACCGATGCGGGGCGTTGCTGCGTGGTCACCAACGTGCGCGATCCGCGCGACCCGCAGCAGGGCGCCTCGCGCGGCCTGCTGGCCACCGATTACCTCGCGGGCGAGGCGGATGCGGCGACGCATGCGCAGGCGCTACTGGCGAGCGCGGCGGGCTATCGCCCGTTCAACCTGCTTACCTTCGATGCGCGCGACGCGTTCTACCTCGGCAACCGCCCGGAGCCGCGCGCCGAGGCGGTGACGCCCGGCGTGCACGGCCTGTCGAATGCGGACTTCAACACGCCATGGCCGAAGACGCGCGCGCTGATGGCGCGCCTGGACGCGTGGCTGGCCGACGGCGACGACGAGGATTTCGCGCCGCTGTTCGTCGCGCTTGCCGACGAGCGGCAGGCGCCCGACGCGGAACTGCCCGATACCGGCGTGGGGCTGGAGCGCGAGCGACTGCTCTCCAGCGCCTTCATCCGCGGCGAACGCTACGGCACGCGCGCCAGCACGGTGGTGGCGATCGGCCACGACGGGCGGGGCGCGATCGTCGAGCGCCGCTTCGGGCCGGCGGGCCGCTTCCTCGGCGAAAGCCGGCTGGACATCGGCATGCGCGCCGCCGCGGATTGAGGTTGCGCGCCTACGCCACGCGGCGCGCCCCGCCGCCTGATCGCGTGCGCCACCGCGGTTAGCGTCGTCGCTCCCATCCCGATTGGAGCGCGCGCATGCGCATCGCCTGCCTGTTGCTGCTGCTGATGGTCGCGTCGTTCCCCGGCATGGCGCATGCAGGCGATTGCCCTGCCTGGCCGGCCGACCGGGCGCGCCAGGAAATGGCCGCGTTGCGCGATCGGCTGGACGGCTGGAACCATGCCTACCGCGTAGAGGGCGCCTCGCCGGTAAGCGATGCCGTGTACGACCAGGCCGAACAGCAGCTCGCGGCATGGCGGCAGTGCTTCCCCGCGCAGGCGCCGGTGCCGTTGGCGCACCTGGCCGACGACGGCGGGCGCGTGCTGTCGCCGGTGGCGCAGACCGGCCTGGCCAAGCTGCCGGATGCGGCGGCGGTGGCGGCATGGATGCAGGCGCGCGGCAACCGCGACCTGTGGGTGCAGCCCAAGGCCGATGGCGTGGCGGTGACGCTGTTGTATCTGGACGGCTATTTGCGGCAGGCCAGCAGCCGCGGCGACGGCCTGCACGGTTCGGACTGGACGGCGCAGGCGCGGTTGATCGATGCGATTCCCGAGCGCTTGCCGAATACGCCGTCACGCGTGGTGCTGCAGGGGGAACTGGTGTGGAACCTGCCCGGCCACGTGCAGGCCGAGGCGGGCGGGATGAACGCGCGCTCGGCCGTGGCCGGCGCGCTGGCGCGCAGCACGCTGGATGCCGCCATCGCCGCGAAGATCGGCCTGTTCGTATGGGACTGGCCCAGCGGCCCGGCCGACATGCAGGCGCGGCTCGCCGGCCTGCGCGCGATGGGTTTCGCCGACAGCGCGGCGCTCGCGCAGCCGGTGTCCGGCATCGACGAAGTGCGGCGCTGGCGGGAGCAGTGGTACCGCCACGCATTGCCGTTCGCCGCCGACGGCACGGTGCTTCGCCAGGGCCATCGCCCGCCCGCCGGCACGTGGAAAGCCAGCCCGCCGGATTGGGCGGTGGCGTGGAAATATCCCGCCGCCACCGCGCTGGCCGAAGTGCGCGCAGTGACGTTCACCGTGGGGCGCAGCGGGCGCATCACGCCGGTGCTGGAACTGGCGCCGGTGCGGCTCGGCGACCACCGCGTGCAGCGCGTGAGCATGGGCTCGCTCAAGCGCTGGCGCGAACTCGACGTCCGCCCGGGCGATCGCGTCGAGCTCGCGCTGGCGGGGCTGACCATTCCGCGCCTGCAGTCGGTGGCATGGCGCGCGGCGCAGCGCGCCGCAGTGGATGCGCCGGATCCGGTGGATCACGGCCCGCTGACGTGCTGGCGGCCCACGCCCGGATGCGAGGCGCAATTCCAGTCGCGGCTCGTCTGGCTGGGCGGCAGGCAGGGCTTGCGGCTGCGGGGCGTCAGTGCGGGCACGTGGCAGGCGCTGACGGATGCCGGCCTGATCCATGGTCTGGCGGATTGGCTGAATCTCGCGCCTGCACAACTTGCGATGCTGGATGGGCGTCGCGCTGCGGCCCTGACGCTGGCCGTGTCCAAGGCGCGCGGGCGGCCGTTCGGCGACTGGCTGCGCGCGTTGGGCGCTCCGGACGCTCCGGACGAGGCGGCGGAATCCGGTTCGGGCTGGGCCACGCTGGCCGCGCAGGATGAAGACGGCTGGCGTGCGCGCGGCGCCAGTGCCGCGCGTGCCCGGCAACTGGCCGCTTTCTTCGCCCAACCCGAGGTGCGCGCCCTGGCCGTCCAACTGCATGCGGCCGGCGTGCCGGGCTTCTAGAACCCGCGTCCCGGGTCACGTGGGAGCATGCCTTCGTGCGCGATGGCTTTCGTCCTGGCCGAAGCCAGGGGCCGTCATGCGCCTGGGTGTTCCTGCATCAGTTCGCCGTCCACGTAATACCAGCGCCCCGCCTCGCGCACGAAACGGCTGATCTCGTGCTGGCGCTGCGCGCGCCCGCCGCCCAGGCGGTAGCGGGCCACGAATTCCACCGTGGCGTGTGCGTCGTCGATGCGCCGCTCCTCGCGCACGTCCAGGCCCAGCCAGGTGGGCGCGGGCTGTTGCGCGGCGAGCCGCAGCGAGGCGGGGCGGGTGTCGGCGTGCCAGGTGGCCAGCAGATAGTCCTCGCGCCTGAGCACGTAGGCGCTGTAGCGCGAGCGCATCAGTTGCGCGGCGCTGTCGGCCACGGCGTTGCCGTCGTGCAGCGGGCCGCAGCACGCGGCGTAGCCGGCGGGATTGCCGCAGGGGCAGGGCGTGAGCGTGTCGACCGCCTTCAAGGCGATCAGGCAGGCCGGCCGCGCAGCACGCGGGCCGGCAGCATCAGCAGGGCGCCGAGGAAGGAGAACACCGCGCCCACCGTGATGCCCACCAGCCGGAACGGCAGGCAGACCAGCCACACGATGGGATAGAGCACCAGCGCCAGCAGCGCGAGCGGCCAGCAGAACACCAGCAGCAACAGCCAGAGCAGGAAGGCGGCCATGGCTTCACCTCGACGGTCAGGGGTGTTCATTCTGGCGCGAATTGCGCCGCGCCGGACAGATGACGCATGGCAGGGTTTCAGCGGGCGAAACCGGTGTCGTTTGCCATGGCATACTGACTCACCGCCAAGAATGGCAGCAAGCCCGGGCGCAGCCAAAGGACAGGCCATGACGGCAAAGCCGCACGAACTCCAGACGACCGGTGTGTTGGCACCCACCGTGCCAGCCGCGCTGCTGGATCTGACGCTGGCGGCCAACCGCATCGCTGGCCAATCCCGCGACGTCAACTCGTACCAGTTGCGCAACCAGCTGCTGACCCGCGAGGAAAAGCGCGCGTACGCTACCGCAACGGCATGACCCTGCCGACGTCGGCGGAAGTGCTCAGTGCAAATGCGGAGCGCCGCGACTACAACCACCGGCGAACCTTGTCGCGGAACCTTGTTCAAGGGACGGCCCGGTCGCGCCCGGCGGAGGTGTGTGCCCATCACATTGTCGCCTTGCGTGCATCGGAAGCAGAGCTTTCGCGCAAACGAATTTTCGATTGTGGCATTGGCATCAACGATGTCGATAACGGGGTCTTCTTGCCCAGCTCCTCCAACAAGTTGCCCGGCCACCCTGACGCACCGCGCCACGATCCTCATCACCATGAGGAATACCACTTTACTGTTTACGCCGAACTGCGGCGTGTAAAGCCAGGAGATGCCAACGCATGTCGCGCCACATTGAAGAATCTCCGGACAGCGATATTGACTGGCTTGCTGCCGCTTTGACGTGGATACATCGATGACGATCTGGGAATTGCGTTGCGCCTCCATCAACGATTTTTCGATGGTGGTTCCGCTTGATACGCGTGACATGCGCGCTTACTTGTTCGATGCCAATGGCGAGCCGCTCGACTGGAGGCATGTGCCCCGCATCGGCTTTGCCGACAGCTCGCGCAAAAAGCATAAAAAGCCGCCCGCCGATATCAGTGCCATGGTGCCGGGTGCGCTGGTGCTGAGCGCCCGTGCGTACGAGGTGCTCGGCCCGTTCCTCGCCCAATTCGGGCAGCTGCTTGAGCTTCGCAGCGAGACGGGGCTCGATCCGCGTCATTTCTACAACGAGGCGGCGCCTGGCACGCGGTATTTCTATAACGTCACCCACCTGGTGTCGTGCGTGGATGCCGAGCACTCGGAGCGCAGTGCGCTCGGCCACATACGGCTTGAAGTGTTCGACACGTCGAATGTGCCCAGCGAGGCCGCCGTGTTCAAGGATCCGGCGACGGCGATGTCGCGCATCTATGTCAACGATGCCGGCAAGGCGATCATCGAGGAGTTGGTCGCGTCGGCCGGGCTGAGCGGCATCGAGTGCGCGCCGCCCAAGCCCAGCCTGTAGGGAGCCAACGTATCCCGACGTTCGGGGGGTATTCCGAGGCGAATGCGCCGCGCCGGAAACGATGACGCATGGCGGGGTTTCAGGGAAACTCCACCCGAACCATCAGGGCCTCCGCGTCTGCGTCCAGCACGCAGTGGCCGGCGCCGGAGGGCAACCAGGCCTGCTCGGCAGCGAGCGGCCCGTCGTCGGTGTCGATCTGGCCGCGGGCACAGAACACCAGCGCCGTGTGTGGCGCCAGCACGTGCCGCCCCGGCCTATGCACGGCGGTGAGCATGCCGCGCACGCGTTCGCGTCGGCACATCAGGTTGAAGTCGCGGCTGGGGCCGCCGGCCAGCGCCACGTCCACGCCCAGCTCGCCGGGGAACGCAAACGGCGCACAGGGCGTGGTGAGCGCGTGCGTGCGGCCGTCGGCCAGGTGCATGGTGAAGCCGTCGCCGTCCAGCAGGGCGATCACGCGGTCGATGCCGGGGAAGGCGGAGAACGGCGCGGCGCTGTCCACCTCGGCGATGCTCACGCGCCACAGGAAATCGTCCATGCCCGCGCCGGCCGGATGCACGAGCAGCTCGCGCGTGCGGCCCTGGCCGTTCTTCCAGGGCCGGGCGGGGCAGTCGGCGAGTCTGACGATGGGCATGGCGCGCCTCGGGTGTTGCGGGTGCCGCATGGTAGCGGCGCGCGGCCGCCCGTCCGCAAGTTTCCACTGCGCCATGCGGCATAATTCCGGTCGATCGACAGAGACGCTGGACATGACCGGACGGATTCCCGCTTGAGCACCGATGTTGCGCCGCCCCTGTTCGCGGTCGTGCCGGGCGGGTTGTTCGCGCCGCTGGCCAGTCCCAACCGCGAGCGCTACTGGGCCCTGCTGTGCCGGCTGTTCGACGAGCTGTTCGGCCCCAACGCGCCGCTGCCGCCCAGCATCGGCTTCCCGCGCCGCGAGATCACCGCGGCGATCGAGCGCTACCTGCTCACCGACGATCCGTGGGTGAGCGAGGAGGGCGACCTGCCCGGCGCCTCGCTGCCCGAACGCGCGAACGCGATCTACGAGCGCTTCCGCTCCAGCGGCTGGCTGCGGCAGGAGCGCGTGGGCGCGCGCGAGATGGTGGCGATGCTGCCGCAGGTGGCGCAGTTCCTCTCCGCGCTGGTGGAGTTCGCCGAGCACGGCCCCACCTTCGTCTCCGCCAAGGTGCGCTCGATCGAGCTGCAGTTGCGCCAGGTGGTGGAGGGCCACGCCTTCGGCGACGCGCTGGACGAGGCCGCCGACCAGGCGCGCCGGCTGCTGGTGTCGCTGTCCTCGATGAGCCTCAAGGTGCGCGACCTGATGCCGGAGCTGAGCCGCGCGGAAACCACCGCGCAGTTCGCGCGGCAGTGGTTCGAGCGCTACGTGTCGAGCTTCTTCGTGGGCGACTACGCCGACCTGCACAAGGCCGACCACCCGCTGGCGCGGCGCAGCGCGATCCTAGCGATGGCGCAGCAGGTGGAAGGCACCGCGCTTCACGACACCGTGCTGGGCTGGTACCGCGAACACCTCACCGGCGGCGACGACACGCGCGCGGCGGAGCGCCTGCAACGCAGCCTGCGCCGGCTGCGCGAGCTGGAACGCATCGACGAATACCTCGGCCGCCTCGACGAGGACATCCGCCAGGCCAATCGCCGCGCGCTGGCCTTCCTCGACTACCGGCTGCGCGCGCCGGCGAAGCTCGACGTGCTGCTCAGGCGTGCGATCCGCGGCGCGCTGAATGCGCCGGAAGACGCCTTGCGCCTGCCGGTGGCACCGGGCGCGCTGATGGACGAATCGCAGCTGCGGCCGCCGCGCCGCAAGCCGCAGCCGATCCCGCGCAGCGCCAGCGTCGTCGAGCATCCCACGCCCGAGCAGCTCGCGCGGCTCAGCCTGCTGCGGCGGATGAAGCGCGCGCGGCTGGTCAACGCCGAGGACATGGCGCGCTACGTGGCGCGCCACCTGCCGCACGCGGGCAGCGTCGATTCCGCCCGGCTCGGCATCGCCTCCATCGAAGACCTGCGCGCCTACCAGACCCTGCTCACCCTGGCGCTGCGCAGCCACCGCATCGGCGGCCTGCGCCGCGACGATCCGCTCGGCCGCGTCGCGCGCGGCTTCCGCGTGGAGCTGCTGGACGCGGGCGAGCGCGCCGACAACGGCTACCTGCGCGCGCCGCGCTTCGTCGTCCACCGCCTGAAGAACATCGCCTGAAGGGCCACGCATGAAACGCAGCTGGAACCAGTTGAGCCAGCAATCCAACGGCATCCACCTCGCCGCCGATTTCGAGCGCGCCGCCTACCGGCTGGTCACGGAGCAGGTGCTCTACGCCAGCGACCGCGCGGCGCGCACGGCCTACCACCTGGTGGAAGACCACTTCGACGACTACGTGGCCGCGCTGGCGCCGCTGGGCATCCGGCTGGAGCGCAACGCGCACTACCGCTACATGGTCGCCATGCCCGCGCACGGCGAGGGCGCGCCGGTGACGCTGGAGGAAACCCTGCTGCTGCTGGTGCTGCGCCAGCGCTACGACGAGGCCGCGCGGCAGGGCCAGATCGAGGAGCAGGGCGAGGTGGTGGTTGAACTGCCCGAGTTGCAGGAGGCCTACCAGGCGCTCGCTGCCCGCGCGATGCCCGACGTCGGCGCGCTGCGCGCGCTGGCGCGCACGCTCAGGCGCTGGGGCGTATGCCGGCTGGTGGAATCCGAGGGCGACGATCCGCAGCCCTTCCACCTGCGCGCGCGCCCTGCCATCGTGGAGATCGCCGGCGAGCAATGGCTGCAGCGGCTGGATCAGCACAATCGCGACGACGCGGACGCCGGCGACGACGCCACGGAGGACGACGATGCAACTGCTTGAGCGCGTGCACCTGGTGCAGTTCTTCCTGTTCGAGGCGCAGACGCTGGAGCTCGACGCCACCAGCGCCATCATCGCGCCCAACGGCGCGGGCAAGAGCGCGCTGCTCGACGCCTTGCAGCTGGTGCTGCTGGGCGGCGACCGTTCGCGCATCCGCTTCAACGCGCAGGCTGGCGGCAGCGCCCGCGCGCGCAGCATCCGCGACTACTGCCTCGGCGTGTACCGCAGCGGCGAGGAAGGCCGCAAGCGCCGCACCGCCACCACCTACGTCACCCTGGTGTTCCGCGACCAGGACACGGGCGCGACGCTCAGCGCCGGCATCGCGCTGGGCGCCTCCGCCGACGAGCCCGACCACCGCATCTACGGCCAGTACATCGTGCCCGGCGTGGCGCTGGAACTGGCCGACCATCTCGAGGCGAACGGCCGTCTGCCGCTGGAATGGGCCACGTTCAAGGAACTGGCCGTGCGCCGCTGCCGCGAGGCCGGCGGCAAGCCCGAGCTGCACACCAGCAGCGAGCGCTTCGTCAAGGATCTGCTGTTCCGCCTGCGCGCCGCGCCCGCCGCGCATCCCGATGTCAACGCCTATCGCAAGGCGTTCCAGAACGCGCTGAACCTGCAGCGCGTGGAAGACGTGGATCTGTTCGTGCGCACGCTGGTCGCCGAGGATCGCCCCACCGACATCGCGCGCTTCCGCGCCCTGCTGGAAACCTTCCGCCAGCTCAAGGAGAAGATCGAGCAGGTGGTGGCGCGCATCGCCGCTGCCGAGACGGTGGATGCGCAATACGACAGGATCGCGCAGCAGGCCACGCGCGCGGCCAGCCACCGCGCGCTGGGCGCCGAGTACGCGCGCGACCTGCTCGCCGAGCAGGTGGAGCAGGCCGAGCTGGCCTGCGCGGCCGCCGCCGACCAGTTGGCCGGCACGCGCCGCGCGCTGGAGGAAGCCGGCTACGAGCAGCAGGCCGCCGAGGACGCCCACGCGCAGGCCAATGCACGCCTGCAAGGCAGCCAGGGCTACGGCGAGCAGGCGCAGATCGACGAACTGGCCGGGCGCGACCGCGCGGAACTGGCGCGGCTGAAGAGGGAACTCGCGCGCGACGTCGCCTTCGTGCGCGAGCAGTGGCAGGCGCTGGGTGCGCTCGGCCTGCCCGGCGTGGATGCCGACGCGCTGGCCAGCGCGCAGGCCAGCTGGAATGCGTGGCACGAGGCGCTGTCGAAGCTCACCGACGAGGCCGCGCTGCCGTGGCCGGCGGAATCCATGCACGGCGAGGCGCGGCAGGCGCTGACTGCCGCACGGCCATTGATCGACGCGCTGGACGGCCACGCGCGTACCCTGCACGCGCGCTTCGACGAGGCGCAGGGCAAGCTCGCCGCCGCGCGGCAGAACCAGAAGCGCCTCGCCGCCGGCCAGGCGGAGCTGAACGCCGACGTGGTGCGCCTGATGGGCTACCTGCGCGACGAGGGCATCGACGCGCGGCCGGTGTGCGACCTGGTGCGGGTGGACGATGCCGCGTGGCAACCGGCGATCGAGGCCTACCTGCGCAGCAACGTGGAGGCGCTGCTGATCCCCGCCGCCGACGAGGAGCGCGCGGTGAAGCTGTACCGCGCGCTGGCCGGCGGTCGCAGCGTCTACGGCGTCAAGCTCGCGCTCTCCAGCCAGAACCGCCGCGGCCGCGGCGCCGGGTCGCCCGAACCCGGCAGCGTGGCCGCGCTGCTCGGCGGCGACAACGCCGAGGCGCTGGCCTACCTGCGCCGCCAACTGGGCGAGCTGCGCTGCGTGGACAGCGAGGCGCAACTCATCGCCAGCCGGCAGGGCCTCACCCGCGACGGCCTGCTCGCCAAGGGCGGCAGCATCGAGCGCCTGCGCCTGCCCGCCAGCGGCGAGCTCCGCATCGGCGCCACCGACAACCGCGCACGCCTGCGCGTGCTGCGCGAGGAGATCGACGCCGCCGAACGCGCGGTGCGCGCGCTGGAACCCGAGCTGCGCCGTACCGAAGCCTGCCAGCGCGGCCTCGCGCGGCTGGCCAACCCCGACGAGGCCGCGCAGGCGCTGCGCGACCGCGTGCTGGAACACCGGCAGGTGGAGCAGCGCTATCGCGCGGCGCTGGAGAACCGCGATGCCGCGGCCGATCCCGACCTGCTGCGCCTCGCCGAACAGGTGCGCGAGCTGCACGACCGCCTCGCCGCATGCCGCAAGCTGCGCGACGGGCTGCTCGGCAAGGTGGCGGTGGACGAAGGCGCCGAGAAGAACGCGCAGCGCCTGCTCGAAGGCTTGCAGGCGCAGGAAGACCTGGTGGCGCAGCGCGCCGTGGAGGCGTTCCGCCATCCCGACGTCGACCCCAACCGCGTCGAGCGCCTGCGCGAGGAACTGGACGCGAAATACCCGGCGCTGGAAGAGCGCAGCCGGCGCTGCGAGGAGCGCGCGCAGGACAGCGACAGGCAACTCGGGAACCTGCTGCCCGAGGCGTGGAGCGCGCTGGCGCAATACGCCAAGGATCACGCCCTCGCCATCGAATTCGACACGGTGGACTGGCGCGCCGCGCGCCGCCTGCTGGCAAAGGAGCTCGCCCACCTGCGCGACAGCGAGCTGGCCAACTACAGGGAGGAAGCCGACCGCGCGTACGCCACCGCCACGGAAACCTTCCGCAGCAACGTGGCCAGCACGCTGCACGACAACTTCGACCGCCTGCGGACGCAGGTCAACACGCTCAACCGCACGCTGCGCGCCAGCCCCGCCTTCTCCAACAACGAGCGCTACCAGTTCCACCACGAGGTGGCGCCCGAATACCGCGAGCTGTACCGCTTCATCCAGCGCGTGGTCGAGGTGGGCGGCGAGGACAACCTCTTCGACGGCGCGGGCGAGGTGCCGGCGGCGTTCCGCGAGCTGATCGAGGACAACGCCGCGCAGCGCGGCGCCGCCTCGCCGCTGGACGACTACCGCCGCTTCTTCCGTTTCGAGGTGCAGATCCGCCACGACGACAAGGTGATCGGCTCGCTCAGCGAGCGCATGCGTTCCGGCTCCGGCGGCGAGCACCGCGCGCCGCTGTACGTGATCGCCGGCGCCGCGCTGGCCGCCGCCTACGGCAAGAGCGAGGCGCATCCCGGCGGCATCGGCCTGATCCTGCTCGACGAGTTCGGCGACAAGATCGACGCGCAGAACGCGCGCGCCACCGTGGACTACCTGCGCTCGCTGGGCCTGCAACTGGTGCTGGCCGCGCCGGACACCGCGCAGGGCACGCTGTCCGGCGTGCTGGACAGCTACATCGAGCTGTTCCGCGACGGCGACCTGCTGCAGGCCATGCGCATGGAGATGACGCAGGAAGCGCGCGAGCTGCTGCTCAGCGACCAGTTCGACCTGCATCCCGAACTGCTGGCCGAGGAAGCCGCGCGCATCGCCCGCGAGCAGGCACAGGCGTGAGCCCCGCGCGGCGCGTGCTGGAACGCCTGCTGCGCCGCGCCGAGAGCGCGCGGCGGCGCGGCGCGGACGAGCGCGTGTCGCAGCCCATGGCCAGCGTGGCCGAATACACGGCCAGCCTCGCCGCGCTGCCCGAGCTGGAAGCCTTCCACGCCGAGATCGCGCTGGCCGAACGCACCGGCGCGATTGCCGTGCAACGCGACGCGCATCGCGGCGACGGCACGAAGCTGCTGCGCCTCACCGTGGCCGACCTGCCCGTGTTGGCGCGCCACCTGGGAGCAGCCTTGCTGGACGAACGCGTGGCGGAAGCCGAGCGTTGGCTGGCGCCGTGGCGCGCCCGCTTCCCGGTGCTGGACGAAGCCGTCGCCGCCTGGCGCCAGGGCCGCAAGCTGCGCGGCCACGGCCCCGAAGCCGCCGCCGAACTGGCCGATGCCGCGCGCGCCGTGGCGGCGCGTGCGGACGACGCCGGCCACGAGCGCATCCTGCGCCGCGAGAGCGCGCGCCTGTTCGGCGACAGCAAGCGGCTGGAAAAGCTCACGCCGTGGCTGGAGCTGCTGGTCACCGGCGAACTGGCCGCCAGCGGCCTCGCCCGGGAGGACGTGTGGTCGTCCATCGGGCTGCGCCGCGAGCCGCAGCCTTTGCTGCTGGCGGGGCGCGGCACGGCGACGCTGGCCGACACCGTGTTGCCGTTGGTGCGGCCCTACCTGGGGCTGCCGGTCGAATCCCTGCAGTCGGTGGCCACCACGGCGCGCTGCGTGCTCAGCATCGAGAACCTCGCCAGCTTCCACGATGCGGCGCAGGCGGAAGGTTGCGCCGACGCGCTGCTGCTCTACACCGGCGGCATGCCCTCGCCGGCGTGGCGCGCGGCCTACGTGCGCGTGCTGCGCGCGTTGCCGCCGGCGATGGCGGTCTTCCATTGGGGCGACATCGACGAAGGCGGCTTCCGCATCGCCGCCGCGCTCGCCGCCGCGGCGAACGAGGCGGGGCGCATGCTGTTGCCCTGGCGGATGTCGCCGGCGGCGCTGCCGCCCGCGGTGGCGCAAGGCGCGGAAGCGCCCGATGCCGCGCTGCTCGCCGCGATGCAGCGCTGGGCCGTGCGCGCCGGTTGGCCGCAGGTGGCCGAGGCGCTGGCACGGCAACCGATCCGTCTTGAACAGGAACGGCTCGATCCCGCGATGCCCGAACCGGATTCAACCGGCGGCGGATGAGCGCAGCAGATCCGACCGGTCGCCGAAGTCGAAAGCCAGTTGCCGCGGAACGCGTTCCGCGCGTCGCCGGCGCCAGGGCCCGAGCTGCGGCGGCGCGTTGCCCGGTTCGCGTTGAAGCGGAATCGGAAGCTGGTGGGCGGCCAGCCACCTTGCCCTGGCGCAGCAGCGGTAGGCGTGGGAAGCGGAGATCAGCAACCGGGCGGCGACGGTGCGCATGCGCCGGTCGTGCAGGCGCAGCAGCATCACCCAGGCCAGCGCCAGCGAGAGCGGCAGGCGATCCTCGTCCGGCGCGTCCGCCGCCGTGGCTTCGGCATCCAACAGCCCGGACAGCGTGTCGCGCCCTTCGTCGCTGACCAGGCGGCGGGCCAGCGGGTGGGCATCGTCGTCGCCGAACCCATGATCCAGCCGCACGCCGGAACGGAACCAGCGGCCGGCGTGGTACAGCCTGCGGTACAGGCGATGGATCACCTGCCGCTGGAATTCCGTGTCGAGAAAGTCGGGCGCCCGGCCCTGCTCGACGGCCAGTTCGCACGCTTCCAGCCACGCCTGCTGGCAGACGTCCGCCTGGCTGTGCTCGCCGCGGGTAGCGCGGGCGAGTTGCGCCAGGTCGGCTTTGCGTTGTGCGAGGAAATGCGCGAACCCGTCCATCGGCGCCTCGCGGGCAGTATCGACGGAAGTGCGTTTTACCCCGGGTTTGCGACAGCGGTATGAAGGCGCGCCCGGATCGGTTGCTCAGCTTGCGCTGCCCGCCTGCAGTTCGGCGATGGTGCGGCTTGCCTGGGCCAGGCCGTTGGCTTGCGCGCGGGCATCGTCGGCGATCTGCCGGATCAACTGGCCCACCTGGCCCGACGAGCCGGTGATGGCCTGCATCGACTGGCCGGCGCGCTCGGCATGGCCGGCGCAGCTGGTCACGGCATCGGTGGTGCTCTGCACCAGGGCCTGGATGTTCCTGGCGGACTCGGCGCTGCGTTGCGCCAGCGCGCGCACCTCCTGCGCCACCACCGCGAAGCCCTTGCCCAGTTCGCCGGCGTGCGCGGCCTCCACCGCGGCGTTGAGCGAGAGGATGTTGGTCTGGAAGGCGATCGAGTTCATCACCGAGATGATCTCGCTCATGTCCCTGGAGTGCTGGTTGATGTCGGCGATGTCGGCCACCAGCCGCGCCACCAATGCGCTGCCGGCGTTCGCGCTCTCGGTGGCTTCGGCGGCCAGCCTGTTGGCGGTCTGCGCCTCGCCGGCGATCGCGGGCACGGTGGCGTTGAGCTCCTCGACCGAGCGGCGCAGCGCCTGCGCGGCCATCGTCTGGCGCGTCACGTCGGTGGCCAGCTTGACCACCTTGTGCGGCCGGCCCGAGGCGTCGAGGATGGGGTTGTAGCTGGCCTGCAGCCACACCGGACTGCCGTCGCGGCGCACGCGCTTGTACAGGCCGGCGTTGTACTCGCCGTCGTGCAGGCGCTTCCAGAATTCGGGGTAGGCCGCGCTTTCGCGCTCCTTCTTTTCGACGAACATGCGGTGGTGCTGGCCGATCACCTCGTCGCGCCGGTAGCCCATCGCGGCGAGAAAGTTGTCGTTGACGTCCTGCACGACGCCATCGAGGTCGAAGGTGATGACGGCCTGTGCGCGGTCGATGGCTGCGAGCCTGCCCTCCATGTCCGCCGCCGCGAGGCGTTGCTCGGTGACGTCGGTGGCGTGCTTGACCACGCGGCGCACGCGTCCGAGCGGGTCGCGGATCGGGCTGTAGCTGCCCTGGATCCAGACCTCGCGGCCGTTGGCGTCGATGCGCCGGAACAGGCCGCTGTGCGGCTCGCCCTCGCCGAGCCGCCGCCAGAACTCGCGGTAGGCCTCGCTGCCGCGCTCGGCGGGATCCACGAACATGCGATGGTGCTGGCCGACGACCTGCTCGCGGTCGTACCCGAAGCAGCGCAGGAAGTTGTCGTTGGCCTCCAGGATCGTGCCGTCCGGCGCGAACTGGATCACCGCCTGCACGCGGTCGATGGCCTCGACGCGGCCGAGCAGGTCATGCCGCTCGCGCTGGTCTTGCCATGCCTGCCGCAGTTTGCGCAGGTGCTCGAAGCGCAGGCCGCGCAGGCGATCGAACAGGGAATACAGGGTCGTGGTCATACGGCTCTCCCCGAGCTCGGGCGTCATCCTTCTCGCCACGATAGCGGCAGGGACGGACGGGACTTGAGGAGCAAGCGGCTGTTTCGTCACCGGCTGCGCGTGCGGCAAACGCGCCGCACGCGCATCAGAACAGCCACTGCGCGGCCTGCGCGCGCTGGCGCGCATCCAGGTGCGGGTTCGGCGGCGTGGGGCCGTAGCCCAGCAGGTAGTCGATGGCGCGATGGCCCTTGGTGTCGGCCTGCTGCGGGTCGGCGCCCGCGTCCAGCAAGGCCTTGATCAGATCCGGCGAGCCGTTGGCGGCGGCGTACATCAGGGCGGTGCGGGCGTCGTCGCCGAGTGGCTGGCTGAAGCCGCCCTGGACGCCCCAGGTGGTCGCGTTGACCGCGGCGTGCTGTTGCAGCAGCAGGTTCGCGATGCCGGCCTGGTCGAATTGCGCGGCTTCCATCAGCGCGGTCTTGCCGATGGCGTTGCGTTCGTCGACGTCGGGTTCGTGCTGCAACACCTGCGGGAAGGCCGCGGGGTCGGCCACCGCGACCAGCAGCAGCGGATCCACGCCGGCGTACTGGGCGCAGGCGCTGATTTCCGGGGCATCGGTGTGATCGTTGCCGTCCAGCTGCTGCGCGATGTCGTGCAGCGACGCGTGTTCCAGCAGCATCCTCCGCAGCGATGTCGCGGGAACGCTGCCGCCACAGTTTCCTCCCCACGTTGCCATGAACAAGGCGATCTTGGCGGCCTGCTCGCTGTCGGCACGGTCGAGGTGCATCTGCTTGCGGTAGTAGGTGGAAAGCTGGTCGTGGGCGGCGACGTAGAGCTTGCGCAGGTATTGGCTTACGGCGTAGTTGTTGAGGCTGGTGTAGCCCCAGACCTGGTACGGATAATCGAAACTGGGGGTGGGCGCGTGGAGAAGATTCGCTTGCAGGAAGTATCGCGGGTTCAGTCGTAGTTGCTCATTGGCAGCGTTTTGCGCGGTCGCCAAGCCATAGCCCGCCGAGCCTTGGAATGAATCGATGAAGTTGCCGTCGGCCTCGGTGGAAGCTGTTTCGAAGGCTGTCACTGCCTTGGCTGGGAATCCCATGCGTTCGAAGTCGCTCTCGGCGCAACCCGAGCGGGGCATGAAGTTGTCGCGGTTGCTGCCGTAGTACTCGTCGGTGGCGGCGATAAGCGCAGGGTGTGCAATCAGGAGCGGACAGGGAATGTCGTAGTACGAGCTGTTCGTGATGCCGGTTTCTGAAGCCAGCCGAATGATATTGAGCAGCGAATCGTCGCTGCCGTCGTAGGGCATAAGCGGGAAGTCGTTGACCTTTCCTGGTGAAGATGTCGCTTTCTGGTACAGGTCGCTTTGCAGTGCGCGGATGATGGCGTCGCGCGCAGGCGTCCGTGGCTCGAAGCTGTGCAGGAACAACGCGTAGTCGAGTTCGCCCTGTGCGTCCACGTGGGAATAATGTTCGAGGATGGGGGCGGCCTGCTGCGGCTGCGTGTCCATCTCATCGAGTGCGGCGTAGCGGCTTCCGGATGGTGACAGGGCTGGTTCGCTGCTTGCAGCGACAGCCCGGCTCGCGGCGGGCGGCGGCGTGACGTGCGGGTTCAACTGCCCTGGATGGAGCGCGAGCGCTTCGTCTTTCGAGTAGTCGACCGGCCCATCCACGGGGCAATCGAGCACGGGGCCACCCAGCGCCTTGAGCATGTTGTCAGCCGCGACGAACTGCGGCACGCGCCCGATCACCGTGCGGCAGGGCAGGCGCACCCACGTTCCGTCCACGGGCGATGTGGTCGCAAAGCCGATGCCCATCACGTTGCCTGTGCGGTCGAACGGGTTGCCAAGCATCCTGAACAAGCTGCCATCCACGTCGCGCAGTGCGGCGTAAAGACGGATCAGTGGTGACTGGTTTTGTGTGGCCGAGGCGAAGCTCCGGTAGAACCCTGAGTTGTCTGTTTTCCAGTCATAGCTCTTTTGCCCAGGGAATGTCGGGCGAAACTCATCGGCGGCTTGCTCGGCTTTCGCGATCGACGCATCCATGCCCTCGAAATCGCCGCGCAGGAAATCGGCGTAGGCATCGACGATCTGCACACGGGCATCGGGCACAACGCCCTTGGGCGCCGGCCAGACGGGCTGTCCCGCCGACACGCGATCGAGGTTGGACTGGATGACGACCATCAGGCCGCGGGGATCGCCGGCGTTCTTCCATTCGTCCGCGTCGACGGCGACCTTTGGCCTGGCGCTGGACGCGCATCCCGGCTGCCCTGCAGCGCAGGCCGGGCTTGCCGGCGACATGCTGGCGCCGGCGGTGAAGCACGGTACGCACAGCGCAAGCATGGCGAGCCAGCGTGCGTGCGCGATGCGGGGCCGGGTGATGGGCGATGTGGTGCGGGCCGCTTCCTGCATGGTCGAGTCTCGATGTGCGGAGATGAACCTGTCGCTGGTTCAGGGAGGGTCTGGTTGATCGACTTCCTGCTCGTCATCCCGGCCTTCGCCCACTGCTGTCCGGAATAATCTGGGGATGGTGTCGAAGGATGAAGGCCCGCGCCGCTTGCACGAAGCATGGCGAGAAGGCGACTTCATTTCCGATAACGACCACCTATCCAGACTGTCATCCCGGCGAAGGCCGGGATCCAGTAGCGACCATGTTCGCTCAGGCCGCACGGCCACTGGATGACTCGCTTCGCTCGCCCCTTCGGGGCCGCCCTGCGGGCGTTCTGCGCGCTTCGCGCTTGTCCGGCCTGCGCCGGAATGACGAGAAAGACCCCGGCCACGAATGTTCAAAATTATTCCGGACAGTAGTGGGCCTGCGCCGGGATGACGAGCAAAATCCGAGCTCGCCTGAGGGCGCTGTCGCGGCGAGAGGCAGCCTCACTCCTCGGCGCCATCCCCGGCGAATGCTTCCGGCGCGGAACCGAAATCGCCATCGGCCTGCGCCGCCATGTACGACCACGCCGCGTACGCCGCCACGTTCTGCGCCAGTTCCTTGGGATCGACCTTGTCCAGCGTGTCGTTGCTGGTGTGGTGCCAGTCGAAGTAGCGCGTGGCGTCCTGGTCGAGGGTGAGCGCGGCCATGCCTTTTGCGTGCATGGAGCCGAGGTCGGAACCGCCGCCGCCGGGTCGCGCGGCGTCGTAGGCCACGCCCAGCGGCTCGAGCACGGCAGCGATCTGTTCGATGGCGTGGCGCGCCTGCGGCTTCACGCTGGCGCTCATGCGGTAGACCTTGCCGGCGCCGAGGTCGGAGTCGGTGCCGAGCATGAAGTCCGCGACTTCCTTCGCGTGCCTGTCGGCGTAGGCACGCGCGCCCCACAGGCCCATCTCCTCGTTGGCGAAGGCGATCACGCGGATGGTGCGGTCGGGGCGCTGCGGCAGGTCGCGGATCAGCTTGGCGGCGGCCATCGAGATGGCGATGCCGGCGCCGTCGTCGATCGCGCCGGTGCCGGGATCCCACGAGTCCAGGTGCCCGCCGATGGCGACGACCTGGTTCGGGTATTTGCTGCCGGTGATCTCGCCGATCACGTTGGCGCCGGTGTATTCGCCCACGATGCCGCAGTCGAGGTTGAGCTTCACCGTCACCGGCTTGCCGTAGGCCAGCACGCGTTCGAGCTGGTCGGCGTCGGGGTTGGACAGCGCGGCGGCGGGGATGCCCTTGTCGCCGGGCTTGAAGCCGGTGACGCCGGTGTGGGCGATGCGCTCGTGCGCGTCGGTGCCGGCCGAGCGCAGCAGGTAGCCGGCGGCACCCTTTTCTGCGGCGATCACCGGGCCGGCCGTGCGCACCGCCGAGCCCATGCCGTAGTCGTGGCCGTCCTGGTGACGCTGCATGCGGTAGCCCACGTAGACGATCCTGCCCTTGATCGCGGCGGGGGCGGCGGCCTTCAGCGCGGCGAGGCTGTCGAAGCCGACGACTTGCGCGGTAAGCCCGCCCTTGGGCGTACCCGGCGAATAGCCCAGCGCGGTGAGCACGAGGTGCTGCGGGAACGGTGCCACGATGGCGCCGCTCTCATGGCGTCGCACCCACTTGGGATAGGTCGCCGGCTCGGTGTAGACCTTGTCGAAGCCCAGCGCCTTGAACTTCGCCACCGCCCAGTCGCGGGCGCGCTGGTCGGCGTCGCCGCCGGCGAGGCGCGGGCCGATTTCGGTGGTGAGCGATTGCAGCACGGCGTAGGCGGTGCCGTCGTGCAGTGCCTTGTCGCGCAACCGTTCGGCCGTCTTTACGGCCGCATCGGGGATGACGGTGTCGGCGGCGCTGGCCGCGCCTGCGGCAAGCAGCAGGCCGGCGGCGAGCAGGGTGAGGGCAGGGCGGCGCATGCGCGGGATTCCCGGTTGGAGTGGGTTTTGCCCGTCATCCCGGCGCAGGCCGGGATCCAGTTGGGGCTGCGCTACATCCGAGCCCCGTGATCGCTGGATTCCGGCCTGCGCCGGAATGACGGCCAGGAAACAGGATGCCGAATCCTTACGGCCTACTGCTTGTTCTTCAGCAGGTCGCGGATCTCGGTGAGCAGGGCCACGTCGGCCGGCGGCGCGGCGGGCGTCTCTTCCTGCTTCTTCTGCAGGCGGTTCACTACCTTGATCAGCATGAAGATCGCGAAGGCGACGATGACGAAGGTGATGATGGTGTTGATGAAGCTGCCGTAGTTGATCGCCACCTCGGCGATCTTGTGCTTGGGATCGCTGTCGTCGGCGGGCTTGAGCACCCATTTCATCGCGGAGAAATCGATGCCTCCGGTGAGCACGCCGATCGGCGGCATGATGACGTCGCTGACCAGCGAGCTGACGATCTTGCCGAACGCGCCGCCGATCACGATACCGACGGCCATGTCCAGCACGTTGCCGCGCATCGCGAATGCCTTGAATTCCTGCAGCATGCTCATTGGTGCTACTCCCCGTGGGTGATAAGCCGGATGGCTGGAGAGACTCTAGCGCAGCATGCGCTGTTCCGGCATGCGGGCCGGGGTGGCGGAATCCCGCGGCGGTTCAGGCGACGCGGCCAGCCAGTTCGGCGTAGCCGGCGAGTTCGGCGTGGAAGCGGTCGCCGCGTTCCAGCGCGGCCACGCCGGCGGGCGTGCCGGTGAACACCAGGTCACCGGGCTGGAGCTCGAACAGCGTGGAGAGCGCGGCGAGGACGTGCGGCACGTCGTGGATCATCTCGCCCAGCCGTGCGTGCTGGCGCAGCGTGCCGTTCACCGCGAGGCGCAGCTCGGTGTCCGGGCCGGGCAGGGCGCCGTCGAGCCTGCGCAGCGCCGACACCGGCGCGGAATGGTCGAAGGCCTTGGCCACGTCCCACGGATGACCCTTGGCCTTGGCCTGCGCCTGCAGGTCGCGGCGGGTGAGATCCAGCCCCACGCCCACGCCCCACACCAGCGCGGCGGCGCGCTCCGCCGGCACGTCGCGGCCGCCCGCGCCCAGCGCCAGCACCATCTCCACTTCGTGGTGCAGTTCCTGCGTGGCGGAGGGATAGGGCACGTCGGCGCCGTCGGTCACCACCGCGTCGGCCGGCTTGCAGAAGAACATCGGCCGGCCGGGTTCCACGGCGGCGCCCATTTCCTTCGCATGGTCGGCGTAGTTGCGGCCGATGCAGAAGATACGGCGTACCGGGAAGCGCAGCGTGCTGCCGAGTACCGGCAGGCTGGGGATGGCATGCGGGGCGATGGCGTAGTCCATGCCGCCTAGCGTAGCGCCTCGTGGACGCCGGATGACAGCTGTCACGCGCGACGCCTGATGCTTGCCCGTGTCGCGCGCAGGGTGCCGAACCTACCGTATCCGGCATGAAACCATCGAGGGGACTGCGGTGAGCAATACCGATCTGCTGAAGGAATTGCGCATCGAGCGCCACCAGCGCGAGGCACACGACGGGCGCATGCCGCGCTGGCCGTGGATCGCTGGTGCCGCGGTGCTGCTGCTGGCGCTGATCGGCGGCGGCGCCTGGTGGGCGATGGGCCATCGCGCCATCGCGGTGCAGACCGCCATGGCGGTGTCGCCGGCCAGCGACCCGGGTGCCGGCGCGGTGCTGCAGGCCACCGGCTACGTCACCGCGCGGCGGCAGGCCACGGTGTCGGCGCAGATCACCGGCACGCTTACCGCGGTGCTGATCGAGGAAGGCGATCACGTGAAGAAGGGCCAGGTGCTGGCCCGGCTGGACGACAGCGCCTACAAGGCCGCGCTGGATGCGGCGCAGACGCAGGCCGCCGCTGCGCATGCGCTGGTGGCCCAATACCAGGCCCAGCTGGCGCAGAACCTGCGCGATGCCGCGCGCCAGCAGTCGCTGGCCGTGCAGGGCCTGGTGCCGAAGCAGACGGCGGAGCAGGCGTGCACGCTGGCCGACAGCACGCGCGCCCAACTGCTCGCGCAACAGAAGACCGCGGCGTCGGCCGACGCGCAGGTGGCCGAGGCGCGGGTCAACTTCGACTACTGCGTGGTGCGCGCGCCGTTCGACGGCGTGATCACCACCAAGGACGCCCAGGTCGGCGAGATCGTCTCGCCGTTCTCCGCCGGCGGCGGCTTCACCCGCACCGGCATCGGCACCATCGTGGACATGGATTCGCTGGAAGTGGACGTGGACGTCAACGAGGCCTACATCGGCCGCGTGAAGCCCGGCATGCCCGCCGAGGCGGTGCTCGACGCCTACCCGGACTGGCGGATTCCCTCTCACGTGATCGCCATCGTGCCCGCCGCCGACCGCGGCAAGGCCACGGTGAAGGTGCGCGTGGCGCTGGAGCGGAAGGATGCGCGCATCGTGCCCGACATGGGCGTGCGCGTGTCCTTCCTCGAACAGAAGTCGACGGACGTGGCGCAGGCGCCGAAGGGCGTGCTGGTGCCGGCGAAGGCGATCGTGCAGCGCGACGGCCGCAGCGTGGCGTTCGTGGTCGCCGGCGGCAAGGCGCACTTGCGCGCGGTGCAGCCGGCGGCGCAGGACTACGGCGACATGAAGCTGATCCCGGACGCGCTGCAGGCGGGCGACGCGGTGGTGCTGTCGCCGCCGGCCGCGCTGCGCGACGGTTCGGACGTCCAGACGGAAAAGCCCTCCCACTGATTGACGCGCCCGCAACGGGCGGGCGCGGGCATCGAACCCTCCATCCGGCCAACATCCATCGGAGCAACGCCATGGACACACTGATCCAGATTCGCGACCTCTCCAAGGTCTACCAGCGCGGCAAGCAGAAGGTCGAGGTGCTGCACCACATCGACCTCGACATCGCCGAGGGCGACTTCCTCGCGCTGATGGGGCCGTCGGGCTCGGGCAAGACCACCTTGCTCAACCTGATCGGCGGCCTCGACTCGCCTACCGCCGGAAGCATCAGCGTGGCCGGTTCGCGCATCGACCAGCTGGGCGGCGGCGCGCTGGCGAAGTGGCGCGCGTCCAACGTGGGCTTCGTGTTCCAGTTCTACAACCTGATGCCGATGCTGAGCGCGCAGAAGAACGTGGAACTGCCGCTGCTGCTCACCAAGCTCTCGGGTGCGCAGCGCCGGAAGAACGCGGCCATCGCGCTGCAGCTGGTGGGCCTGGCCGAGCGCGCCTCGCACAAGCCCAGCGAACTCTCCGGCGGCCAGCAGCAGCGCGTGGCGATCGCCCGCGCCATCGTCTCCGATCCCACCCTGCTGGTGTGCGACGAGCCCACCGGCGATCTCGACCGCCAGAGCGCGGAGGACGTGCTCGGCCTGCTGCGCACGCTCAACCGCGAGCACGGCAAGACCATCGTGATGGTCACCCACGACCCCAAGGCCGCCGAGTACGCCGATCACACGCTGCATCTGGACAAGGGCACCCTGGCCGGGCAGGTGGCGGCATGAACGCGCACTTGCTTTCTCCCTCTCCCCGTCGGGGAGAGGGCTGGGGTGAGGGGGCAATCTTGCTGCGTGGCTCGATGAAACTACGCTCCGAGATATTCCCTCGCGAGCACGCGCCCCTCATCCGCCCTCTGGGCACCTTCTCCCCGAGGGGGAGAAGGGAAAATGCCAGGGAGTCAACGCCATGAAATATTTCCACCTCATCTGGGCCGCGCTGTTCCGGCGCAAGTCGCGCACCTTCCTCACCCTGGTGTCGATCATGGCCGCGTTCGTGCTGTTCGGCCTGCTCGACTCGGTGCGTCAGGCCTTCGACGCGGGCGACAGCGTGGCGGGCGCGGGCCGGCTGATCGTGAACTCGAAGATGTCGATGCAGCAGCCCTTGCCCGAAAGCCTGGGCGCGCGCATCGCCGCGGTGCCGGGCGTGGCGTCGGTGGCCTCGGCGAACTGGTTCGGCGGCGTCTACCAGGATCCGCGCAACCAGGTCGTCAGCTTCGCGGTGAGCCCGAACTACTTCGACCTGTATCCGGAACTGGATCTGCCGGCCGACCAGCGTGCCGCCTGGGACAAGACGCGCACCGGCGCCGTGGTGGGCGCCGCGCTGGCCAAGCGCTTCGGCTGGAAGATCGGCGACAAGATCCCGCTGCAGTCCACCATCTTCCCGTCCAAGGCCAGCGGCAACAGCACCTGGACGTTCGACATCACGGGCATCTTCCATGCGAAGGATCCCCGCGACGCCGGGCGCGAGCAGATGCTGATGTTCCACTGGAAATACTTTGACGAGAACAACGCCTTCGGCGCCGGCACCGTGCACTGGTACGTGGTGAAGGTGGCCGACCCGGCGCGGGCCGACGCGGTGGCGAAGGCGATCGACGCGATCTCGGCCAACTCCGACCACGAGACCCGCGCGCAGACCGAGCAGGCGTTCCAGGCCTCCTTCATCAAGCAACTGGTGAACATCGGCCTGATCGTCAGCGCGATCATGGGCGCGGTGTTCTTCACCCTGCTGCTGCTGACCGGCAACACCATGATGCAGGCGGTGCGCGAGCGCACCTCGGAGCTGGCGGTGCTCAAGACCATCGGCTTCTCCAGCCGCAGCGTGCTGGCGATGGTGCTGACCGAAGGCGTGCTGCTGCTGCTGCTCGGCGGCGTGGTCGGGCTGGCGCTGGTGTCGCTGATCGTGCCCGGCATTGGCGCCGCCAGCGGCGGCATGGTGCCGGTGCATGCGGTGTCCGGCAGCACCTGGTTGGCCGGCGTGCTGCTGATGGTTCTGATCGGCGTGGTGGTGGGACTGCCGCCCGCGTGGCGCGCGATGCGCCTGAATATTGTCGACGCCCTGAGCGGCCGGTGAGGAGCACGCCATGAAGAAATTCCTGATCAATTTTGGCCTGCTGGTGCTGGTCGCGGCGGCACTGACGGCATGGACGGCGCTGCCGTGGTTCGGCGTCGCGGCGCTCGCCGTGGCGCTGGCGCTGTGGATGGCGCTCACGCGCAGCGGCCGCCAGGCCGGCTCGGTGACCGCGGTGGGCGTGGGCACGTTGCGCCAGCGGCTGGGTTCGTCGTCGGTGATCGTGGTCGGCATCGCCGGCGTGGTCGGCGTGCTGGTGGCGCTGCTGGCGATGGGGCAGGGCTTCCAGGCCACGCTGCAGAGCGGCGGCCGCGACGACACCGCGATCGTGCTGCGCGGCGGCTCGGTGTCCGAATCGCAGTCGGTGCTCACCCGCGACGACGTGGACGCCATCGAACAGGCGCCGGGCATCGCGCGCGATGCCGCCGGCAAGCCGCTGGCCTCGGCCGAGCTGGTGGTGGCCGCGAACATGCGCAAGAAAGGTTCCGACGACGAGGCCAACGCGCAGCTGCGCGGCGTGGACGATGCGGCCTGGGCCTTGCGGCCGAAACTGAAGATCCTCGCGGGCCGCGCGTTCAAGCCGGGCCTCAACGAACTGGTGGTGGGTCAGGGCGCGCAGCGCGAGTTCGCCGGCCTGGACGTGGGCGACGAAGTGAAGCTGGGCCGGCAGAGCTGGAAGGTGGTCGGCGTGTTCGCCAGCGGCGACGCCTACGATTCGGAACTGTGGGCCGACCGCCAGGAAGTGGCCTCGGCCTACCGCCGCGGCAACAGCGCCGAATCGGTGCTGGTGAAGCTCACCGGCGCGGCGGCATTCGATCCGTTTAAGGCGGCGCTGGCCAGCGATCCCAAGCTGAAGGTGGAAGCCGACACCACGCGCGAGTTCTTCGCGAGGCAGTCCGAAGGGCTGGCCAAGACGATACGCGTGGTGGGCATCGTTGTCGGCGTGATCATGGCCATCGGCGCGATGTTCGGTGCGCTCAACTGCATGTTCGCCGCGGTGGTCGCGCGTGCCCGCGAGATCGCCACCCTGCGCGCCATCGGCTTCCGCAGCGTGCCGGTGGTGGTGTCGGTGATGCTGGAAACCATGCTGCTTGCCCTCGCCGGCGGCTTGCTTGGCGCGCTGCTGGTGTGGCTGGTGTTCGACGGCTACACCGCCTCCACGCTCAACGGCCTCACCGACGTGATGTTCCAGTTCAAGGTCGGCCCCGCGCTGATCTGGACGGGCCTGAAGTGGGCCTTGGCGATCGGCTTCGTCGGCGGCCTGTTCCCCGCCGTGCGCGCGGCGCGGTTGCCGGTGACCACGGCGCTGCGGGAGCTGTGAGCCTGAAAGTCCATCTCCCGGCGGGAGATGGGTGAGGGTTGGCGGCTGTCCGCGATGCGGGCGCTATGATCGCCCGCATCCAATCGTCGCAGGGGAAGCGGAATGCGTCAGGGAAGATGGTGGAGCGTGCCATGCACGGCCTTGGCGATGCTGGGGCTTTCCGGATGCGTGGGCTTCGTGGCGCGACAGATCGAGCATCCGGGACGCTCCAACCAGAAGTCGCTGGCACCCTTTCGCCAGGTGCTCGGGCAGTCGGGCTTCCGCTACGACGCCATGCAAACGCGGCAAGGCGTGCGCATCGCCTACTGGTATGGCCAGCCGCGCGCTTACGGCGTGACGCAGGCGGTTTCGGAACAGAGCGAAGGCGGCCATGTGGCGTTCCGCGTCGCATTCCGTTTCAAGGCACAGGCGGATGCCGCACCGTTGCCGGCACGCGGCAGCGTCGTGCTGCTGCATCCCTGGGGCACCGAGGGCAGCGCCATGACGGGCTGGGGCTTGGCGTTCGCCGGGGCGGGCTATGTGGTGGCGATGCCCGACCTGCGCAGCCAGGGGCGTTCCGAAGATGCCCCCGTGGGTTACGGCCCACGCGAGGCGGAAGACGTTGTCGATCTGGTGCATCAGATGGAAGCAGCGCATCGCCTGCCTGCCCCGCTGTACCTGCTGGGCGCTTCCTATGGCGCCACGGCGGCCCTGTTCGCCGCGCCACAGTTGCCCGAGGTGCGTGGTGTGATTGCGCTGGAGCCGTATGCGGATGCCGTGGACGCGATCCACCGCGCGCCAGGCAGCGGCCTGTTCGGCCATCGCTGGCTGGCACGCTGGATTGATTCGCACGAGCTGGACGAGGCCATCGCACGCGCCGACCGCACGCTGGGCGTGAACCTGGCACGGATCGATCCGGGTGCCGCCCTGGCGAGAACGCAGGTCTGTACCTTGATCCTGGGCGGCGAACACGACACGTTGATTCCGCCGTCCGCCCTGCGCGGCCTCGCGCGGCATTCGCCGCAAGCGCGCTTCGTGGAGGTCGACGGCGAGGGGCACCTCACGCTGCCGATGCGCACGGATCGGCTGTTTCCACCGATGCTGAAGTGGATCGACGCCCTGCCGGATGCGCCCGGCAAGGCATGCCCCGGCTACGCGCCGTTGCCAGCGGCTACGGCATCACCGGCGGCACGTAGCTGAGCGTCAGCCCCAGCAGCCACAGCAGGCCGATCACCAGCGGCACGTGCACCAGCAGTTGCACGAAGGTATAGCCCACCACGTCGCGTGCCTTCAGGCCCAGCACGCCGAGCAGGGGCAGCATCCAGAACGGGTTGATCAGGTTGGGCAGCGCCTCGGCGGCGTTGTACACCTGCACCGCCCAGCCCAGGTGCACGTGCAGGTCGTTCGCCGCCTGCATCACGTAGGGCGCTTCCACCAGCCACTTGCCGCCGCCGGAAGGCACGAAGAAGCCGAGGATGGCGGAGTACGCGCCCATCACCGCGGGAAAGCTGTCGGTGCTGGCCACGTGCACGAACAGCTGCGACAGACGGTGCGCCAGCGTCACGCCGCCCGCGCCCTGCGCATGGGTGAGCAGGGCGGCGATGCCGCCGTACAGCGGGAACTGGATCAGCACGCCGGCCGTGCTCGGCACCGAGCGCGCCACCGCATCGAGGAAGCTGCGCGGGCGCCAGTGCAGCAGCAGGCCCACGGTGAGGAACAGGAAGTTGTAGGTGTTGAGGTTGGCGATCGCGCTCACCACCGACTTGGTGGCGAACTCGTGGCCCAGCCAGCCCAGGCCCAGCAGGCCGATCAGCACCGCCAGCAGCGGGCTGTATTCCAGCCACTCGCCGGGGCGCTGGCGCGGCGGCAAGGGCGGCACGGCCGTCGCCTCGCTCACGCCGAAGTAGTGCGCCGTGCGCGCGTTGCGATCCGATGGCGCGGTGAACCAGCACACCAGCAGCGAAGCCGCGATCAGGCAGGCGGTGAGCGCGAAGGACTGCCACAGGAAGATGGTGCTGGTGAACGGCAGCACGCCGGTGATCGCCAGTAGTCCGGGTGGCATGCTGGCCGGGTTCGCCTGCAGCTGTGCCGCCGACGAGGACAGGCCCATCGCCCACACCGCGCCGAGGCCGAGGTACGCCGCCGCGCCGGCCGCGCGGTAGTCCATGCGCAGCGTCTCGCGCCGCGCCAGCGCGCGCACCAGCAGGCCGCCGAACACCAGCGAGAAGCCCCACGACAGCAGCGAGGCCAGCATGCTCACCAGCGCCACGTAGCAGATCGCGCCGCGGCCGGTTTTCGGGAAGCGTGCGAGGAAGTCGATGAAGCGCGCCACCACCGGCGCGGTGGCCACCACATAGCCGCCGATCACCACGAAGGCCATCTGCATGGTGAACGGGATCAGGCTCCAGAAGCCGTCGCCGAACGCGTTGACGGTGGCCACGGGCGTCGAACCGAAGGCCAGCGCGGCGATCGCCACGACCGCCACGCCCAGCGCCGCGAACACCCACGCGTCGGGGAACCAGCGTTCCGACCATGCCGCGCAACGCAGCGCCAGCCGCGCCATCAGGCCTTCGTTCGTGCTGTTCATGCCCGGGATTCCTCGCCTGCGATGCCGCGGGCATGGTGGCGCGCGGCCGGCGCGCGGGGCAAGCCGACCAAGGTCGATCAGGCGCGTTTCTGCCGCGCCAGCGCGATGGCCGCCACGCCGAGCAGGATGATCGCCATGCCGGCGATTTCCGACGGCACGATGCGCTCGCTCGCCAGCAGCGCGCCGAACAGCACCGCCACCGGCGGGTTCACGTAGGCGTAGCTGGTGGCGAGCACCGGGCGCGCATGCTTGAGCACGTAGAGGTAGGCGCTGAAGCCGATCAGCGAGCCGAACACCACCAGGTAGGCCAGCGCGAGGTTGGCGTGCAGCGCGGGGTGCGCGGGCAGGCGCTCGCCGCCGCCGAAACCCATCAGCAGCAGCGACGCGCTGCCGCACAGCATCTGCGCGGCGGTGTTCATCGGGCCGGCCGGCATGTCCTGCCGCTTGCTCCACACCGAGCCGAACGCCCACGCGGCGGCGGCCAGCAGCAGGGACAGCGCGGCAAGGCGCGAACCGGCGAGGTCGCCGCCGAGATTGAGCACCACCACGCCGGCGAAGCCGATCGCGAGGCCCAGCATCTCGCGCCGGTTCGGCACATGCCCGTACCAGCTGCCGAACAGCGCGGCAAACAGCGGCATGCTGGCCACCGCCACGGCGGCGATGCCCGAGCTCACGCGTTCCTCGGCGAAGCACACCAGGCCGTTGCCGAGGCCGAGCAGCAGGGTGCCGACGAAGGCCGCGTTGCGCCACTGACGCAAGGTGGGTGGCGTCACGCCGCGCAGGCGCAGGAAGCCGAACAGCAACGCACCGGCGATCAGGAAACGCACGCCGGCCAGCAGGAACGGTGGCCAGCCTGCCAGCGCGAAGCGGATGCCGAGGTAGGTCGAGCCCCAGATCACGTACAGCGAAAGCAGGCCCACTGGCACCAGCAGGCGGGAGCGGTCGTGCGCCGCAATGGCGGCCGTGGTGTCGTTCATGGGGTGGCTTCGGCGGTGCCGCATCGTCGTGGGGAGGCGACGGCAGCGTGCATGATGGAGGAGGCGCGTGCGATGCGATAGCGAGCCTTGCGCAAGGCAGGCTTGAGGCGGCCTCAAGGCGGAAGCCGGATGTGAGTGAAGAAGAGTGAGCGGATGGAGCAGGGCTGGAGAGGCGCCTTGCCTTCTCTCACTTCTCGTTCTTCTTCACTGACTCCTTGGAAGTTCCGCGTGGCGCCGCTCGCGCGCCAGCAGCTCGCGCTTGCGCTGCACGCCCCAGCGCCAGCCGCCGGGCGAGCCGTCCTCGCGCACCACGCGGTGGCAGGGCACGATCAGGGCGAGGCGGTTGTTGCCGCAGGCGTTGCCCACCGCGCGCGCGGCCTTCGGCGCACCGATCGCGGCGGCCAGCTCGCCGTAGCTGCGCGTCTCGCCGGCGGGAATGCGGGTGAGCGCGTTCCACACCCGCCACTGGAACGCGGTGGCGGCCACGTCCAGCGGCGGCAGCGCGGGAGCGCCGGCATCGCTCCAGCCCAGCTCGCCGGCGATGTGCGCGATCACCGCGTCCAGCCACTCTTCGCGGCCGGCGTCCACGCGCTCGCGCGCGGCCTGCGGGAACTCGCCGGCGAGGCGCGCTTCCAGTTCCGCGTCGTCCGTGCCCAGCGTCACCGCGCAGATGCCGCGCGCGGTGGCCGCCACCAGCAACTGGCCCAGCGGCGTGGCGGTGGTGGTGTAGCGGATGCTGGCGCCCGCGCCGCCGGCGCGGTAGCTGGCCGGCGTCATGCCGAGCAGGCGGTCGCTGTGCTCGTACACGCGGCTGCCGGAGCCGAAGCCGGCTTCGTACACCGCATCGGCGACGGCCGCGCCGTCGCGCAGCGCGGCCTTGAGCTGGCCGAAGCGGCGGGCGCGGTGGTATTCCGCCGGGCTCATGCCGTAGCGGCGGCGGAATGCGCGCTGCAGATGACTGGCGCTCAATTGCGCGAAGCGCGCGAGCGCGTCCAGCGTGGGCGCCTCGTCGGCGCGTTCGATGTGCGCGCGCACGCGTTCGAGGGTGTCGTCGGTGGAGGAGGGCTGGGCGTTCATGGCGTCGTCCGCTGCGGTATGTCGCCATGGTGTGCCGGCGTGGCGCCGCGCGCCATCCGGATCTTGCGCGCCGGCGTCGCGTCAGCGCGCGACCGGCCCCTGGCGGATCACCACGAACTCGCCTTCCAGCACTTCCGGTGCCGGCTTGCTCGTGCGCACCGTCGAGGCCAGCGACGAATGCGCCCGCTTCCACTGGCGCCACGCCAGCCACAGGCCGCCGCCGAGCAGCAGCACGCCGGCCAAAGCCAGCCCGAACACCAGCAGCACGGCCACCACGGCCACGCCGACCAGCAGCGACAGTGCGCGCGCCAGCGGATGGCGGGAACGGCGGGGCGAGGGCAGGTGGATGCGCATGTGTTAAAAATCCGTGTGCTAAAATCAAGGACTTACGCGTGCAACGATGAGGCCATCCGGCCCGCAGGACAAGTGCCGATGGACACCGTTTCCCCTTCCTCCCTGCTGTGCCGGCTGGACGCGATCCCCGACGGCGGCGCCACCGCGGTCGAGGATGTGGTCGCCGCCGATGGCGAAAGCGTGATCGTGGCGCGCCGCGGCGGCGAGGTGCGCGCGTGGCTCAACATCTGCCCGCATGCCGGCCGCCGGCTGGACTACGCGCCGGGCATGTTCCTGCTCAAGGACGAGCTGCTGATCTGCGCCGTGCACGGCGCCAGTTTCGACCGCAACGACGGCGTGTGCGTGGCCGGCCCCTGCCGCGGCGAGCACCTGCGCGCGCTGGCGGTGGAAGTGCGCGGCGACGAGGTGTGGCTGGCGGCGCGGGATGCGGCGGGCTGATCCGCTACGCTGTCGGGCATCACCGTCACGGAATTCCGCATGAAAGACATCGAACAGGCCAGGCTCGCCATCGTCGGCTTGGGCTACGTGGGCCTGCCGTTGGCGCTGGAGTTCGGCAAGCGGTTCGATACGGTGGGTTTCGACATCGACGCCGACCGCGTGGCGCAGTTGCGCGCGGGCACCGACCGCACCGGCGAGGCCACGACCGAGGAACTGGCGGCGGCCGCGCGCCTGCGCTACGCCACCGACCTCGGCGCGTTGCGCGACTGCAACGTGTACATCGTCACCGTGCCCACGCCGGTGGACGCGCACAAGCGCCCCGACTTCACGCCGCTGGTGCGCGCCAGCGCGGCCATCGGCAGCGTGCTCGAGCGCGGCGACGTGGTGATCTACGAATCCACCGTGTATCCGGGCGCCACCGAGGAAATCTGCGTGCCCGAGCTGGAGCGCGCCTCCGGCCTGCGCTTCAACGCGGACTTCACCGTGGGCTACAGCCCCGAGCGCATCAACCCCGGCGACGCGCAGCGCCGGCTGCCCGACATCCCCAAGATCACCTCCGGCTCCACGCCGGAAACGGCGGCGTTCGTGGACGCGCTGTACCGGCGCATCATCCGCGCCGGCACGCACCTGGCGCCCAGCCTCAAGGTGGCCGAGGCGGCCAAGGTGATCGAGAACACGCAGCGCGACGCCAACATCGCGCTGATCAACGAGTTCGCGCTGATCTTCCACCGGCTGGGCATCGACACCCAGGACGTGCTGGCCGCGGCCGGCACCAAGTGGAACTTCCTGCCGTTCCAGCCCGGCCTGGTCGGCGGCCACTGCATCGGCGTGGATCCCTACTATCTGATCCAGAAGGCGCAATCGACCGGCTACTACCCGGACATCCTGCTGGCCTGCCGCCGCATCAACGACGCGATGGGCCAGCACGTCGCCGCCGAGGTGGTGCGGCTGATGATCGCGCAGGGCCAGGCGATACGCGGCAGCCGCGTGCTGGTGCTCGGCCTCACCTTCAAGGAGAACTGCCCCGACCTGCGCAACACCCGCGTGGTGGAGCTGGTGCGCGAGTTCGAGGCGCTGGGCGCGCAGGTGGACGTGCACGATCCATGGGCCGACGCGGCGGAGACGGAGGCCGAGTACGGCATCGGCCTGTTGCCGCAGTGGCCGCACGCCGGCGCCTACGACGCCGTGGTGCTGGCGGTGGCGCATCGCCAGTTCCGGGAGCGCGCTGCCGAGGAGATGCGTGCGCTGGCGAACGCGCGCGGCGTGCTCTACGACATCAAGGGCGTGCTGCCGCGCGGCGTGGCGGACGGCCGCCTGTAGTCAGCGGAACAGCAGGTTGATCGACACCAGGGTGACCACCAGCATCACCAGGGTCAGCGGCATGCCCACGCGCAGGAAATCCTTGCCGCGGTAGCCGCCGGGGCCGGTGACCATCATCAGCGCGGGATGGCCGGAGCTGAGCAGGAAGGTGTTGGACGAGGACACCGCCACGATCAGCGCGTAGGCGGATGGATTGCCGCCGGTGGCCACCGCCACCGAGATGGCGATCGGCACCATCATCACGGTGGCGCCCACGTTGGACATCACCTGCGAGAACAGCAGGGTGAGCACGGCCAGCGTGGCCTGCAGCACCCACGGCGAGGCGTGGCCCAGGTAGTGCAGCACGTACTGCGCCAGCCACGCGGCGGTGCCGGTGGCGTCCATCGACCAGCCCAGCGGAATCAGGCAGGCGGTGACGAAGATCGTCTTCCAGTTGATCGCCTTGTACGCCTCGTCCATGTTCAGCACTCCCGACAGCAGCATGCCGACGGCGCCGCACATCATCGCCACCGAGAGGTCGAGGTTGGTGAACAGGGCGAGGCACTTGGCCAGCACGAAGAAACCCACCGCCTGCCAGATCTTGCCGGGGCGCTGCTCCTCCTTCGGGATGTCGGTGACCACCACCAGGTCGCGGTCTTCCGCCGCCAGCGAGAGGTCGCGCCAGGTGCTGTGCACCACCACGGTGTCGCCCGCGCGCAGCTCGACCTGGCGCACGTCGTCGCGGTACACCTTGTCGCCGCGGTTCACCGCCAGCACCGAGATGCCGAAACGCTTGCGCAGGCGCAGGCCGCCCACGGTCTGCTTGATGAAGCGCGACACCGGGGGGATCACCACCTCGGAAATGCCGGCGCGCGTCGGGTTGAACAGCTCGCTCAGCTGGCGCATGCGCGTGGACAGCTTGCACAGCTGGTTGTTGGCGAAATTGCCGAGCTGCTCGCGCGGGCCCAGCACGCCCAGCACCGAGCCCACCCAGATCACCAGGTCGGCCGGCGGCGCCATGCGCGATTCGCTGCCGCTCTTGATGGCGAGGATCAGCGGCGCGTCGTGCAACTGCTCGGCCTCGCCGATGCTCATGCCCACCAGCGGGCTCTCGGCGGTGACGGTGAGCTCGGCGGTCTCGCCGGCGATGCCGTAGGTGTCGGCGAAGTAGCTCTCGGTGCGGCCGGGCGTCACCTTGAGGCGTTCGTCCTCGTGGCCGGGCAGCAGCTTGCGGCCGAAGAAGTAGAAGTAGCCGATGCCCACCGCGGCCAGCGCGAGGCCGGTCGGGGTCACGCTGAACAGGCCGAACTTCGGGATGGTGTGCGCGCCGGGCAGCAGGTTGGCGTTCGCGCTGGCGATCAGGTCGTTCAGCACGATCAGCGGCGAGTTGGCGATCAGGGTGGTGTTGGTGGCGGTGAGGATGCAGAACGCCATCGGCAGCAGCAGCCGCGACAGCGGCACGCCGGTGCGCGCGGACAGGCGGCTGGACACCGGGATCATCAGCGCGGCCAGCGCCTGGCTGGGGATCACCGCGGAAAACAGGCTGGCCATGATGTTGATGACCAGGCCGAGGCGCGACTCCACGCCCTTGGCCAGTCGCATCACCATGTGCGCGGTGAGGTTGAGCACGCCGGCGCGATCCAGCCCCTCGCCCATGATCATGATCGCGATGATCGCGATCACCGCGTTGCCGGCGAAGCCGTTGAACACGCGGTCGGAGGGGATCACCCCGGTAAGGCCGATCACCACCACCACCAGCAGCGCCACCATGTCGGCGCGGATCCATTCCAGCACCAGCATCAGCATGGTGAAACCCACCAGCCCGAGCACCAGGATCATTTCGGGGGTGAGCGCAAGCGGCATCAGCGCGCTCCCCGGCGGGGCGTCGAATCGTGGAGTGGCAGTGGCGAATTCACGCTGCGGCGCTCGTCCCTGGCTGGGTCGGGGAAGTATAAGCGGCGAGGTGCAAGGGCTGGTGAATCGCCGCCACGCTGTTGCAGTTTTCCCCTCTCCCCTTTGGGGAAAGGGTTAGGGTGAGGGGCGGGGCTTGCGATGATGTTCATTTCAAGCGAGGGGCTTTCGCAGCGAGGCCCCTCACCCCAGAGGGGAGAGGGAGCAAGCGAAACGCCGCCTGGGAGGGCGGCGTGGCTTTCATTTCATTGACGCTTGGTAGAGCAGATCCCACACCCCGTGCCCCAGCTTCAGCCCGCGCCGCTCGAAGTGGGTCTCGATGCGCCATGCCGGCTTCTCGGCGTACTGGCCGGGGGCGACCGCGTTGCGCCAGTCGGGCGCGGCTTCCATCGTTTCCAGCATGTGCTCGGCGTAGGGCTGCCAGTCGGTGGCCAGGTGCAGCAGGCCGCCGGGCGCCATGCGCGAGGCGAGCAGGGCGACGAAGTCGGGCTGGATGATGCGGCGCTTGTTGTGGCGCTTCTTGTGCCACGGGTCGGGGAACCAGATGCGCGCCTCGGCCAGCGTGCCCGGCGCGATCTCGTGCTCCAGCACCTCCACCGCATCGTGCCTGTACAGGCGCACGTTGCGCGCATCGCGCGCGGCCAGCGCGTTCATCAGCCGGCCCACGCCGGGGCCATGCACTTCGATGCCGAGGTAGTCGCGCGCGGGATCGTGCTCGCTGGCCCAGGCCAGCGCCTCGCCGTTGCCGAAGCCGATTTCCATCACCAGCGGCGCGGCGCGCCCGAAGCGCGCGGCGTAGTCCTGCGCGCTGCCGGTGTAGTCGATGCCGTAGCGCGCCCAGTGCTCGTCGAAGGCGCGCTGCTGCGCCGGCGTCATGCGGCCTTCGCGCAGCACGAAGCTGCGGATGCGGCGGAGGTGTTCGGGCGGGGTGTCGTCGGTCATGGCAAGCAAAATGTATCGAGTGATCCCCTCTCCTCTTGGGAGAGGGTGCCGGCAGGCGGGTGAGGGCACGGGCAGAGCGAGTGGGTGCGAGTCAGCGCCAGACATCCATGCCGCGCTTCGACCGAACCCTCACCCCCGACCCCTCTTCCTCGCTCCTCAAAGCAGGGCCATCCATGGCCCTTCCCCGCGTCCAAAGGGAGAGGGGGGGGAAGGCGTGCGGTCAGGCGATGGTGCCGTCGATCGGGCTGGAGGCCGAGGCGTAGCGCTTGCGCGGGATGCGGCCGGCCTTGAACGCGGCGCGGCCGGCCTGGATCGCCAGCTTCATCGCGTGCGCCATTAGCACCGGATCCTTCGCGCCGGCGATGGCGGTGTTCATCAGCACGCCGTCGCAGCCCAGCTCCATCGCCACGGCGGCGTCGGAGGCCGTGCCCACGCCGGCATCGACGATGATCGGCACCTTGGCGTTCTCCACGATCTCCAGCAGGTTGTAGCGGTTCTGGATGCCCAGGCCCGAGCCGATCGGCGCGGCCAGCGGCATCACCGCCACGCAGCCGATCTCTTCCAGCCGCTTGGCCAGGATCGGGTCGTCCGAGGTGTAGACCATCACGTCGAAGCCGTCGGCCACCAGCGTCTCGGCGGCCTTCAGCGTCTCCACCACGTCGGGGAACAGGGTCTTCTGGTCGCCCAGCACTTCCAGCTTCACCAGCTTGTGGCCGTCCAGCAGCTCGCGCGCCAGCTTGCAGGTGCGTACCGCATCGACGGCGTTGTAGCAGCCGGCGGTGTTCGGCAGCAGGGTGAATTCGCTCGGCGGCAGCGCGTCGAGCAGGCTGGGCGCGTTCGCGTCCTGGCCGATGTTCACGCGGCGGATCGCCACGGTGACGATCTCCGCGCCGGCGGCCTGCGAGGCGGCGCGGGTCTCGTCGAAATCCTTGTACTTGCCGGTGCCGGTGAGCAGGCGCGAGGCGTAGCTGGTGCCGGCGATGACCAGCGGATCGGCGACGTCGAGGGTCTTGAGGTTCATGGGGATGCCTTGCAATGGCGGCGTCCGGCGCGAACGTCGCGGGGTGCGGGAAGCGGGCGCGTGGACTCAACCGCCGCCGATGGCCTGGACGATCTCGACCTGGTCGCCTTCGGCGAGCGTGCGGCTGGCGTGCTGGCTGCGCGGCACGATCTCGTGGTTCAGCTCCACCGCCACGCGCCGGCCGCCGTAGCCGGCCGATTCCAGCAACTGGGCGACGGTGGTGGCGGGAGCGCAAACGTGCGGCTGGCCGTTGAGCGTGATCTGCATGCGCCCATTGTAGCCGCAGGCGCCGCCGACGCCGAATCGGCGCCTCGCCATTGCATGGCGAGGCGCCCGCGGAGACTCAGTGTTGCTGGTCGTCCCTGCGCGGCGGCGGCCTGCGCACAGGTTCCGCGTGCGGCTGCGCGGCCGCACGAGCGGGCTCGGAGCGCGGCCACGGCTGTTCGAAGCGGGGCTGTGGGGGCTGGTAGCGCGGCTGCGGTTGTTCCTGGCGAGGTTGCGGCGGCTCGTAACGGGGTTGTGGCTGTTCGTAACGAGGCTGCGGCTGGTAGTTCGGCCGGGCGTATTCGCGCGGCTGTTCCTGGCGGGGCTGCACGTATTGCGGCGCGGGGGTGTGCTCCAACGGCGCGGGCCGCGCTGGCGCGCGCTCGAAGCGCGGCGGTTGCGGCAGCGTGTTGGCCGGGCGTTCGTTGGCTTGCGGCCTCGGCTGCTGCGGGCCGGCGATGTAACTCACGCCCGGCCGCGGCGCCTGCCGCAGTTCGGCCGGTGGCGCGCGGCGGATCGGTTCGACCGCGGGCAGGCTGCGCTCCCCTGCCTGCGGATGGGCGAAGCGGGCCGAAGGCAAGGCGTCCGCGCGTGCCGGCGCGGGTTCCATCCGGGGCACATTGGGCAGGCCGGCGACGGGCGTCGCGCCCGCCGGATGCATCGGACGCGGCAGGGTCGGCGCGCTGCGGATCGGCTGGGCCTGCGCCCCGGCGGCCGGGTGCGGTGCGCCACGGGTGTTCAGCACGCGCACGTTGGCGAATGGCATGTGTTGCGGCACGCGTGCGGCGGCCGGGGCGAAATCCGGGTGCGCCGAGGGCAGCGTCTTCGGCGGCGGCGTGCGCGCCACCACGTCGCGGCGGAAGTCCGCGGTGGGCAGCATGCGCAGACGCGGGTTGCGCGAGGCTGCCGCGTCGCGCGGCGCGGGGCGCAGCGCGGCCACGCCGCGCGCCAGCACCGGCGCGGCGGCGAGCTGGCGCGGATCGGCATGCATCATCTCGCGCTGCACGCGGCGGCCACTGGCGAAGTTCGCGCCGGACATCGCGGTGAAGCCGTGCGGCGCGCCGCGGTTGAGGTAGTGCAGGTCGCGCGGCGTGCGCCCCTCGCGATAGAAGTTGTACTGGTTGTTGATGTTGTTGATCACCGTGTTGCGGTACATCGTGTTGCGCACGTAGATGTTGGTGACGTTGACGCGGTGGTAGTAGTCGCGGTTGCAGTGGTACCACGGGTTGTAGACCTCGCCCGGGCCCAGCGGGAACCAGCCCACCGGCGCGCTGCCGATGCCCACGGACACGCTCACGCCGCCACCCACGAAGGCCACCAGCGCCGGCGCGTACACCGGGCGCGCCACGCGCGGCCCCGGGATCCAGCCCCAGTGGCGGCCGATGAAGGCCCAGCGGCCATAGTGGTAGGGCGCGAAGCCCCACGGCGTGTCGTCCACCCAGGTCCAGCCCCAGGGCGCGATCCAGGCCCAGTGGCCGTCGCGGTACGGCGCCCAGTCCGCCGGCACCTGGCTGGGGTACCAGACCGCGCCGTAATCGGGCGAGTCCTGCCAGCTGCCGTACTGGTCGAGATCCTGGTAGCCGACCACGTCGCTGGAAACGTAGCGCGCGGCGTCGGACTGCGCATAGCGCCGGTCGCGCTGGCTGCACCACGCGTCGAAGGCGTCGCCGCCGCCGTAGTCGCTGATCGAGAGCGCCGCCAGCGAGGGGTCGTCGAACTGGTAGCTGCGCCCGGCGAACACGTCGTGCTGCGCGTTGTCCTGGCCGTACACCGTGGCCTGGCCGTCGAACACGGTGACGCGCGTGCCGTTGCCGCCGTTGTCCACGTCGATGCGGTAGGTGCCGGGCTGGTTCACCACCAGCGCCAGCGTGGGCGTGTCGATCTCGTAGCTCTGGCCCTGGCCGAGCTGGCGCACACTGAGGTTCAGCGTGCCCTGGGTCAATTCCACCTGGGCGATGTTGTCGTCGAGGTTGAGCAGGCCGACGTCGGTGCCGCCGTCCAGGCGCAGGTTGGCGCCGCCCAGTTCCAGCTCGGCGCGTGCGCCGTCGCCGGCGGAAAGGCGGTCGCCGGTGGTCAGCGGCCGGTTGAGGTCGGCGCTGGCCCAGTCCTGGCTGCCGGCAGGCAGGAAGCCGAGGTCGCCGGCGATGTAGGACAGGCGCGCCGTGCGATCCGGCGGCGCCGCGCCGCTGCCGTCGTCGGCGGATTGCGCCTGGGCCAGCGCGGCCGCGCCGCACAACAGCAGCACGGCCAGCGGCCGCCAGCCGCGGCGCCAGGAAGCACACAGGAAAGCAGGCACGCGCATTGGAGTCTCCGGTTCCATCCGCATGGTGCGGGGGCGGCCCGATTATGCGCACGCCGCGGCGTGCGCATGGTTGGGTTTTCGTGCGGCGCGCGCCAGCGGTTCAGCCGCCGGATATCCGGCGCCGGCGATTCCCACCGTGCCGCTTCCCGGTTACCATCCACCGGCCAATGCGCGGGTGTAGCTCAATGGTAGAGCTGTAGCTTCCCAAGCTACTGACGAGGGTTCGATTCCCTTCACCCGCTCCACCCTCGTTCGTATCGAGCCGGCCAGCCCCCATCGCCACCCCAGCGAGCGCGACCACACCGATGACCGATCCGGCTGTCCCGAGTCCGATCGTGCTGGGCTGGCGTGAACGGCTGGCGTTGCCGCAACTGGGCATCGCCCAGCTCAAGGCCAAGCTCGACACCGGCGCGCGCAGCAGTGCCCTGCACGTGGAGACGCTGGACAGCTTTTCGCGCGACGGCGCGGTGTGGCTGCGCTTCACCGTGCGCGCCGGGCGGCATGCGGCGGACGCCGTGTGTTGCGAGGCGCGGGCGCTGGATCGGCGCATGGTCACCGACACCGGCGGACGCCGCACCGAGCGCTGGTTCATCCGCAGCGAAATCCTGCTGGCGGGGCAGCGCTTCGAGGCCGACATCAACCTGACCGATCGGCGCCACATGCTGTTTCCCATGCTGCTCGGCCGCAGCGCCCTGCACGGGCGCTTCGCGGTCGATCCCGCGCGCGCCTACACCCAGCCCAGGCTGCCGCTGGCGGCCACGGATCGCCCATGAAGATCGCCATCCTCTCGCGCAACGCGCGGCTGTACTCGACCCAACGGCTGGTGGACGCGGCGCGCGCGCGCGGCCACGTGGTGCGCGTGCTCGATCCGCTGCGCTGCTACGTGCGCATCGCGCCCGACGGAGTGGCGATCCGCTACAAGGGCAAGCCGGTGCGCGACCTCGACGCGGCGATCCCGCGCATCGGCACGCAGAGCACGTTCTACGGCACCGCGGTGCTGCGCCAGCTGGAAATGATGGGCGTGTACACGCCCAACTCTTCCGATGCCGTGCTGCGTGCGCGCGACAAGCTGCGCAGCCTGCAGATCCTTGCCGCGCAGGGCATCGCGATGCCGGTCACGGTGTTCGGCGACAACCCCGACGACACCGGGGATCTGCTCGCGATGCTGGGCGAGCCACCGCACGTCATCAAGCTCAACGAGGGCAGCCAGGGCACCGGCGTGGTGCTGGCCGAAAAGCGCAGCGCCTCGCAGAGCGTGATCGAGGCCTTCCGCGGCCTGTACGCGAACTTCCTGGTGCAGGAGTTCATCGCCGAGGCGAAGGGCTGCGACCTGCGCTGCTTCGTGGTCGGCGGCAAGGTGGTGGCGGCGATGCAGCGCGAGGCCAGCCCCGGCGATTTCCGCGCCAACCTGCACCGCGGCGGCAGCGCGGTGAAGATCAAGCCCAGCGCGGCGGAAAAGCGCATCGCCGTGCAGGCCGCCGCCGCGCTGGGACTGGGCGTGGCCGGCGTCGACCTGCTGCGCTCGGAGCGCGGCCCGCTGGTACTGGAAGTAAACGCCTCGCCGGGGCTGGAAGGCATCGAGGCGGCCACGGGCGTGGACGTGGCCAGCGCCATCGTCGAACTGCTGGAAGCGCAGAAGAAGCAGACGCCTCGATATCCGCCGATACAGGCGGCAGTCATACGAAGAAAATAGTACGAAGTTTTTCGTTGACTGGTTGGCGATGCGTACCTACCATTGGCAACGAGGGGGTCGGCGTCGAGCATCCCGCTGCGGGAAGCGGTTTGATCCAGTCGGAGGATGGGCATGAAATCGAGAATATGGTTGCTTGGAGTGGCGGTGTCCGCACTGCTCCATACGATGGTGGCTTATGCTTACAAGACTGAGGTAATTGTCAAGGCCGATAATAAAGATGATTTTTCTGCAGTAGTAGCAGCGATCCATCAACAGATGGTGCCAGGTGGACGCTACGAGTTCGTGGACGCAGTCGAGCGTAACCAGATCGACACAAATTTCAGTGAAATGCAGTCGCTTTTTGAGAAATTTGGCACTGTGGCGCAGATGAATCAGGCGGCGAAGGTGCGGCTCTTCAACGATCAGGAGGCAATCAATGCCATCTTGACTCGACGTGATGACAAGCGGTTAATTTGCCGTTCTATGCCGCCAACTGGCTCGCTCATTCCTAGGACTAGTTGCAAGACTTACCGTGAAATCCAAGTTGAACAAATGAACACCAAGGACTATATGCAGCGGCTGCAACAAGTGCCGCAGCCGGTGGGTGGTCGTTGAAGCTGGCTGTAGAGACTGATTGCAGAATAATGCATGAACGTTAGCACTGCCACGGACGGCGGTGTATTTGAAGATGATGGCAGGGCAGTGGGCGCACAAGGTGATAGTGATGAAGTCAACATATGGCACCGCACTGCGACCTACTGAAGCAGAGCTGGAAATCCTGAATGTGCTGTGGGCGCACAAGGGGTGTACCGTGCGTGAGGTGCATCGAGCACTGTATCGCAATGGTGGTGGTTACACCACGGCGTTGAAATTGATGCAGGTGATGCACTCCAAGGGACTGGTGGAGCGTGACGAGGCACAGCGAGCACATGTATACAGGGCAGCAGTAAGCAAGGAGCGTACACAGCGACGCTTCCTTCGAGAGTTGGTGCATCGCGTGTTCGATGGCTCATCTTCGCAACTGGTGTTGCATGCATTGGGTAGCCAGCGCGCCAGTCGCGAAGAATTGAGTGAGATCCGAAAGTTGCTAGATAAGCTCGATCAGGAGGCATGATGGACGTGCTTTCGCAGGGCCTTGTCGATATGCGTCTGGTTGGTTGGACGCTGGTGAATTTCTTATGGCAGGGCATACTGATCGGTTTAGCGTATGCCTTGGCTAGGGTATTGCTGCCGCGTGGCAATGTGCGCTATCGAATGGGTATGTTGGCGCTTCTGATGATGGTGTTGTGTCCGGTCGCCACGGCATGGCAACTTTTTGGCACATTGGACTCGATGGATGTTTCGCCTCCATTTCCAGTCTTTGCAACGCACGCTGCAGTGGCGGTCGATAGTGCGGTAATGAATGTGCCGACATTCGATGTCGCTTGGCAACATGGGATCGATAATGCATTGCCATGGGCAGTGTCGGCATGGCTGATCGGTGTGCTTTTTCTCTCTTGGCGCACGTCACGACAATGGCGTCGCTTACGAGTCATGGTGCGAATGGCGGAGTCGCTGCCGGTATGGCAGCGGCATGCAGAGAGAATGGCGATGCGCTTTGGTCTGCGCCGGCCGGTGCGAATATTGCGTAGCATCGCAGTGACTTCGCCAGTGCTAGTAGGTTGGCTGCGGCCAACCATTTTGTTGCCAATGACGGTAATTACCAAGCTTCCAGCAGCACAAGTCGAATGGATTCTTGCTCATGAACTGGCTCATCTGTGGCGTTGGGATCCGCTGGTAAACCTACTGCAGGTAATGCTGGAAACGCTACATTTCTATCATCCGGTAGTGCACTGGGTGTCGAGAGATGTGCGTAATGAACGGGAGCTATGCTGCGATGCTCTGGCATTATCGCACCATGGGGGTGAGCCACGCGAGTTTGCTGCGACATTGGCTGCTCTAGGTGAATTGCAGGCTGCGCGTGAAGCCTTGCTACTTGCTGCAGGTGGTGGCCTGCTATTAGAACGAGTACAGCAACTGACTACTCCCGAGTCTCGTGTTGCCGGAGATACGCACACTTCTGCGCACTGCGTAATGGCTGCGCTGGGAGTGATTTTGCTGGCGGTAGCTCTGCAGCTGACATGGCAACAGGCTAGGATTTGCCGGCAGTTAGTGCAATCGTTGGGGGTGTGGAATGTGACGCAGGCGCAACCTTGGCAATCCTTCATTTGGCAGTTGCCAGATCTTGCTCTAGTACGGCTGCCTGCCGTGGCTCCAATCCAAGTTGAGGTATCAAAATCTAAAGATTTGTCGCCTGCGATTGCTCCGGCCTTGCCATTGCAGATAGTTGTACGTGACTCGATGCAGGACGTACAGACGATATCATCATTGAAATATTTCATGCGCATGGTTACTTTGCCGCCAATCAAGCCAGTTACATCGGCATTTTCAGCAGAGGCGACGCCGCGTGTGATTAGTATTCGTCAGCCCATTTACCCGGTGACAGCGTTGCGGCAAGGTGTTAAAGGGAGAGTGGTGATCGAGTTCACCTTGGCGGCAAGTGGTGGGGTGCGCAACATGCATGTGGTAGCTGCTGAGCCTGCTGGGGTATTCGAGCGAGCCGCATTGCAGGCATTGGGTAGCTGGAGATATGCAATGCCAGATAGGGGTGCAACCAGTCAACGGTATCGCCAAGCACTGGTTTTCGATCCCACATCCGATACTGTGTCTGCGGTGGATGAAGTGCATGCTATAAGTGGCGCTTGTCGCATGGTAACCGGCTCGCTTATATGCCGCCACTATGGTGATTAGGAGTGAGGATGATTCACCTGTATGAATGGCTGGCAAGTGAATCCATCAGGGCTGATTCTATGCGAGCGCCGCCTTGGTTAACCAAGGCATAACTGTATGGCTAGTATAAAGGCTGAGCTGTCGGCTCGTCCGAAATGTGCCGGGAGATCCGGGGGCGATGTGTGGCGGTAACGGGGCTAAGCCTGAACTCGGATGCATCGGTGTGTCGATGCATCCGGGTTTTTTTGTCTTAGAACCTGTTCACGATCTCCTGAGCAGTACTGCCAAGAAAGCCAGGTGGATGAACTGCAAGCTAGTGTTGAGCTGGCGCTCGCAGTTCTTCCATAGCCTTCGGTTCTTCTCCAACCAAGCAAAGCTGCGTTCGACCACCCAGCGCTTGGGCATGACCTTGAACGTGCGCAGCTCGCTGCGTTTGGCGATCTGCACCGTGACATGCTCGCCCAAGACCTCCTGCACGCCCAGGGCAAAGGGCTGGCCCACATAGCCGCTATCGGCCAGTACGCTTTGCACGTGGCCCAAACCCGCCTTGCAGCGCCCGAATGCCTGCAAGGCGCCCTTGCGATCGGTCACCTCCGCCGTGGTCACCGCGATGGCGTGCGGCAAACCTTGCGTGTCCACCGCGAGGTGCCGCTTGATCCCCGACACCCTCTTGCCCGCGTCATAGCCCTTCTGGCCCGCGGTGTCGCTGTTCTTCACGCTCTGCGCGTCCACGATCAAGAACCGGCTGCAGGCGCTGCGCCCCTGTCTCACGCGGGCCGCGCCAACCTGATTTTTTGAGCGCCCGCTCCAGCAGGCTCACTCCAGCATCATCCGGTTCGCTCCATTGGGCGAAGTACGCGTGCACCGTGCGCCACTTCGGGAAATCGCTGGGCAACGCCCGCCACTGGCACCCCGTACGCAGCAGGTACAACACCGCGCACCACACCTCGTACAAATCCACCGTGCGGGGCTTGGTTCGCTTGCGGGCTTGCTCCAGAAGCGGACGAATCGGCTCGAACCGCTCCCGACTCACATCACTTGGATACGTCTTCTTGCGCATCCAGGCATTGTCATGCTTTTAGGGATGATCGTGAACAGGTTCTTAGGTTTCGAATGCTAAGCTTGGCGTCGACCGGCCTATGTTGCCGGAGTTTTTGCGGAGCGACACATGCGCGTACTGGTGATCGAAGACAACAGCGACATCGCGACCAACATCGGTGACTACCTGGAAGACCGCGGCCACGTGGTGGACTTCGCCGGCGACGGCGTCACCGGCCTGCACCTGGCGGTGGTGCACGATTTCGACGTGATCGTGCTCGACCTCACGCTGCCCGGCCTGGACGGCCTGGAGGTGGCGAAGAAGCTGCGTCACGAGGCGCATAAGCAGACGCCGATCCTCATGCTTACCGCGCGCGACGCGCTGGAGCAGAAGCTCACCGGCTTCGAGTCCGGCGCCGACGATTACATGACCAAGCCGTTCGCGCTGCAGGAGCTTTCCGCGCGCCTGGAAGTGCTGGCGCGCCGCGGCAAGGGCCCGCAGAGCCGCGTGCTCAAGGTCGCCGACCTCACCTTCAACCTCGACACGCTCACGGTGAGCCGCGCGGGCAAGGCGATCCAGCTCAACCCGATCGGCCTCAAGCTGCTGCAGGCGCTGATGGAATCCAGCCCCTCGGTGGTGACGCGGCAGGATCTGGAGCAGAAGGTGTGGGGCGAGGAACTGCCCGATTCCGATTCCCTGCGCGTGCACATCCACGGCCTGCGCGCGGCCATCGACAAGCCCTTCGACAAGCCGCTGATCCACACGCGGCATGGCATCGGCTACCGCATGGTCGAGCCTGACGCAGTCCAGGCCTGATGCAGTCCCGCCGCAAGCTCCGCTTCCGCCTCGTCCTCTCCTTCGCGCTGTTCGGCTTCGGCCTCAGCGCGTTGTTTGCCGTGGCTTCGTTGTACGTACGCGCGAAGGTGGAGGATCAGCTGGTGGTGTCGGCGTTGCAGCAGGATGCCGACAGGTACGTGCAGCAGATGCACGAGTCGCCTGGGCAACCGTTCTATTCCAAGCTGATGACCGGCTGGGGCTGGAGCGACCGCACTCTCTACAAGGCTCCGCTGGCCTGGCAGAACCTGTCCAGTGGCGTGCATGACATCCACGAAACCGACGAGGACGGCCACCTTCGTCACTACAAGCTTGCGGTGAGTCGTCGCTACGGTTTGATTGCATACGTCAAATACGACGTCAGCCGTGACGACTTGGGCAAGCGACAGTTGGTGGTCGGCGTGATTGGCGCCGTGTTCCTGTTCGGACTGCTCTCGCTGGCCATCGGCCTGTGGCTGTCGCGCAAGGTGCTGAAGCCGGTGACGTCGCTTGCGAAGCGTATCCGCGATTTCCGCAAGGCCGGCAAGGCCGAGCCGCTGGCGCAGCATTTCGCCGATGACGAGGTGGGCGAACTGGCGCAGGCGCTGGACGATTATTCGGCGCGGCTCACCGCGATGGTGGAGCGCGACCGCGAGTTCAACTCCGACGTCAGCCACGAGCTGCGCACGCCGCTGGCGGTGATCGCCAGCACCACCGAACTGCTGCAGGGTTCGCCCGACCTCACGCCCAAGCTGGCCGAGCGCCTCAAGCGTATCGAGCGCGCTTCGCGCCAGGCCACCGAGCTGATCGAGGCGCTGCTGCTGCTGTCACGCGCCGAGCGGCGCGGCCCCACCCGCGGCGAAACCACCGAGGTGGCCAAGGTCGCCGCCGACGTGATCGAGAGCCAGCGCCCGCAGGTGCGCGGCAAGCCGCTGGAAATCGAACTGGACGCGCGCGAGCCGCTCAGCGTCAACGCGCCGGCCTCGGTGCTGTCGGTGGCGCTCACCAACCTGATCGGCAACGCGATCAAGTACACGCTGGAAGGCACGGTGCGCGTGGAAGTGGGTGCGGGCCGCATCGAGGTGATCGACACCGGCCCCGGCATCAAGCCCGAGGACGCCGAGAAGCTGTTCCAGCGCGGCGTGCGCGGCGAAGGCGCGGGCGGCAGCGGTGCGGGCCTGGGCCTCGCCATCGTGCGCCGGCTGTGCGAACTCTACGGTTGGCAGGTGGCCATGCGGCCGCGCAGCGACACCAACGGCGCCATCGCCAGCATCGTGTTCGGCTGAGTCAATCCATCAACGCAGCTTCAGCACCAGCCACGACAGCAGCGCCAGCAGGTTGATGCCGAGGTGCGCGGCGACCCGCTCGCCGACGGCGAACCGGAAACCCTGCCAGGCGAAGTGCGATGACAGCTCCAGGTGCGGCGGCAGGTGCAGCGTGGCGAACACGTTGACGTAGCCGCCGCAATACAGCGCATAGGTGAACAACGGCGTGGCGATCAGGGGCAGTTGCAGCAGCTGCGCCCAGCCCGACCAGCGCACGCCGCGCGCGTCGTTCTCCAGCAGCAGCACGCCGGCCACCAGCACGAAGGCGTACAGCGCCAGCCCGATCAGCGCGACCACGCTGTCGCCCGCGCGGAACGGCAGCAGGCGGTAGAGCATCAGAATCATGCCGTAGCAGCCGCCGGCCACTTCGAGGATGCCGATCAGGCGGAACAGGATGGTGCGCACGCGGTTGTCTCGCTCGAAAAAGGGAAGCTTAGGTTATCGGCGCAAAAAGCGCGCTGCCTCTGGCGGAGCCGGTCATTCCAGCGCATCGGCCAGCTCGTGCAGGTCGGCGATGTGCTCGTCCCACCAGCGCGCCTCGGCCGCGAACGGGAATGCGGCGGGGAAGGCGGGATCGTGCCAGCGCTGGGCGATCCAGCCGGCGTAGTGCAGCTGGCGCATCGCGCGCAGCGCGGGCACCAGCGCGAGTTCCGCAGGGTCGAAGTCGCGCAACTGGGTGTAGCCGTCCAGCAATGCGCGCATCGCCGCGTCGTCGCTGGCGAGCATCCACAGGTCTTGCACCGCCGGGCCCATGCGCGCGTCGTCGAGGTCGACGAAGTGCGGGCCGGCGTCCGTCCACAGGATGTTGCCGGGATGGCAGTCGCCGTGCAGGCGCAGGCTGCGTACCGGGCCGATGGCGTCGAGGCGCGCGGCGACGGCCGTGTCCAGCCGCTGTGCCGCCTGGCGGTAGTGGCCGTGCAGGTGTGCCGGCAGCAGCTTCGAGGCCAGCACCGCCTGCATCGGCTGCGCGATCATCGTGATGCGATCCAGCGTGCCGCGGTGCGCGAACGGGCGCCGCGCGCCCACCGCATGCAGGCGCGCGAGCAGGCGACCCAGCCATTCCAGTTGTTCGCGCGATTCCAGCGCCGGCGCGCGACCGCCGTGCCGTGGCGCCAGCGCGTAGCGGAAGCCGCCGTGGTGCAGCAGGCTGCGGCCGTCGAACGCCAGCGGCGCCACCATCGGCACCTCGTCGGCGGCCAGTTCCTGCGCGAAGGCATGTTCCTCGAGGATGGCCGCGTCGCTCCAGCGACCGGGGCGGTAGAACTTCGCGATCACCGGCGCCGCGTCCTCGATGCCCACCTGCCACACGCGGTTCTCGTAGCTGTTGAGCGCCAGGAGCCGGCCATCTGGCCAGAGGCCGCAGACTCCCGCGGCGTCGAGTACGAGGTCGGGAGTCAGATGGGCGTAGGGCGCCGGCTCAATCATACGAAGCTCCATGGCCGAAAACATGCACATGACCCGGGCGCATGCGAAGGCGAACCCGCTCGGCACGCTCGCCTCCTCTCCCCTGCGGGACGCGGGGAAGGGCAATGGATGGCCCTGCTCTGAGGAGCGAGGAAGAGGATTGAGGTGAGGGGCGGGTGCTTGCCATGACCTCCATCGAAAGCGGCTTTGATATAGCGATATCGCAAGATCGGCCCCTCACCCCGGCCCTCTCCCCGAAGGGGAGAGGGAGCAAGGCACCTCATCGCGCCACCGCTTCCGCCGGCACCACCGCCATGGTGATGCGCGACATGCACACCAGCTTCCCGCGCTCGTCCTCGATGCGGATCTCCCACACTTGCGTGCTGCGGCCGAGGTGCAGCGCCTTCGCGGTGCCGGTGACGGTGCCTTCGCGTACGCCGCGCACGTGGTTGGCGTTGATCTCCAGCCCTACCGCGCGGAATTGCGCCGGGTCGAGCGTGAGCATGGCGGCGGTGCTGCCCAGCGTCTCGGCCAGCGCCACCGAGGCGCCGCCGTGCAGCAGGCCGTAGGGCTGGTGGGTGCGGGCGTCCACCGGCATGGTGCCGCGCAGCCAGTCCTCGCCGATGGCGGTGATGCGGATGCCCAGCGCCTGCATCAGCGTGTTGGCGCTCCATGCGTTGACGCGCGCGAGGTCGGTGTCCTGCTGCCAGATGCCCATGGTCGTGGTTGCCTGCGGGAAAAACCGCATTGTCGGATCAAGGCCATCGCGGCGACAATGCGCGCGTGTACACCGTCACCCTGAAAAGCACCGGCCGTCGCTTCGACGTGGCCGCGGGCGAAACCGTGCTGGAGGCCGCGCAGCGCGCCGGCATCGCCTTGCCGTATTCGTGCCGCGCGGGCGTCTGCGGCAGTTGCAAGGCCACCTTGCTGGCCGGTCGCTGCGAGTACCCGCGCAACCCGCCGCTGGCGCTGGACGCGGACGAGCGCGCGCATCGCGCCGTGTTGCTGTGCCAGGCGGTGCCGGCCAGCGACCTGCTGCTGGAAGCGCGCGAGGTGGCTTCGGTGGAGGATGTCGCGCGCCGCCAGCTCGCCGTGCAAGTGGCCAGCAAGCGCCTGCTGGCGCCCGATGTCACCGGCCTCTACCTGCAGCCCGCCGACGGCGAGCCGCGCCTGCAATGGCTGCCGGGGCAATACCTCGACGTGCTGCTGGACGAAGGCCGGCGCCGTTCGTTCTCGATCGCCAACGGGCCGCAGGCGGACGGCGCCATCGAGCTGCACGTGCGTCACGTGGCCGGCGGCGGCTTCACCTCGCAGGTGGCCAACACGCTGGCCGTGGGCGATACGATGCGCATCGAGGCGCCGCTGGGCACCTTCGTGGCGCGCGAGGATTCGGAGCGGCCGATGGTCTTCGTCGCCGGCGGCACCGGCATCGCGCCGGTGAAGGCCATCGTCGAGCACTTCATCGAGCTTGGCACGCGTCGCACGATGGAGGTGTACTGGGGCGTGCGCCGTGCGGCGGATCTGTACCTGCTGCCGCAGATCGGGCAATGGCAGCGGCAGGCGCGGCGACTGCGCTTCCACGCGGTGCTGTCGGAGGAGGGGCCGGCCTCGGGCCTGCGCATGGGTCTGGCGCACGAAGCGGTGCTGGCCGACCACGCCGACCTCTCGGCGCACGATGTCTACATGAGCGGGCCGCCCGCGATGGTCGACGTGGCGCGCCACCGCTTCGCTGCGGCGGGCCTGCCGGAAGAGCGGCTCTACTACGACTCGTTCGAGTACGCGCCGGACGTGCTCGCGCAGATCATCGCGGCACGGGCGGGCATCCATCCGTAGCCGCTACTTGTTGCCCTTGGCCACCGGCAACTGCGCCGCATGCCACGACAGCACGCCGCCGCCCAGGGTGTGGACTTTCTGGAAACCGGCCTTGACCAGCCGCTGCGCGGCCTTGGCCGAGTTGCCGCGGCCGTCCTTGTCCATCACCACCACCGGCAGCTCCTTGGCCTTGGCCAGATCCTTGTGTTCGGGGTCGAACTGGCTCATCGAGACGTGGCGCGCGCCAGGCACGTGCATCTTCTCGAAGTCGGCGATCGCCGAGAGGTCGATCAGCAGCGGGTTGTCGCGGTTGATCAGGTGGGTGAGGCCGCCTGGGGTCAGCTCCTTCACCTTGCCGAACAGCAGGGCGACCTGCGCCACGATCAGGCCGACCAGCAGGATCGCGAACAGCGCGGCCAGCGCCGCATGGTTGCCGATGAACTGGGGCAGCTTGTGCAGGAAATCGTGCATGTCGGTTCCACGGGCGCGACGGCCGCGCCGGTACGGTGAAACCGCCGATTATACGGGTTCAGTCGCGGTCGATGTCCGGCAGGCCGCTTTCCAGCCACCAGTGCTTGACCTTGTCGTCGTAGCGCCAGATCTGGCGCGCGACGATGCTGCGCTCGACCTGGGTGTGGACGTTGATGACGCTGATCTTCACCGTCTGCTGCACTTCGCTGTCGCTCAGCGGCACCGGGCCGGTGCCGTCGTCGTAGTCGCTCACGCGCAGTTGCTGGTAGCGCTGCAGGTCGAAGTCGGTGGGCGGGTGCGCCTTCAGCACCTCGGGGTCGACGAACTGCAGCGCGCTCTGCAGGCCGTTCCAGCGCACCGCGTTGGCGTAGGCGTTGAGCGTGGAAACCAGGCTGTCGTTGCGGATGTTCTGCGCGCAGCCGACGAGCAGCAGGGCGGCGGCGAGCGATGGCAGGATGCGGCGCATGGGTGTCCTCCCCGGAAGTCCGTCCATTCTGCGGCGCCGGGCGCGCCGCATCAATCGCGGCGCTTGGCGACGAAGCGGGCCGACAGCGTGGCGGCCGGCTTGCCGTCCGCGCCGGGCACGTGGCACGCCACCTCGATGCGCGCCTTGCCGCGCGCCTGCAGGGTGTCGAAGAAGGTGGCCCAGTCCGCCTCTGCCGCGAGCCGCGCCTCGGCGTGGAAATCCGCCCACACCGGCTGTAGATAGCGCACGCTGGATTCGCCCACGAACACGTCGCAATCGTGGCCGCGTGCGCGCAGCGCGAGTTCGACCAGGCCCCAGCCGGTCAGCGTCATCAGGCTCACCAGGCTGCCGCCGAACGCGCAGCCCTTGTCGTTGACGTTCGGCGCCAGCGGCGCGCGCAGCGCAAGCCTGTCCCCGTCGTGGGCCAGCAGTTCGAGATCCATCGCGCGCGCCAGCGGGATCTCGTCGCGGATGAAGCGGGTCAGGTCGTGGGCGGCGGAAGCTGTCATGCGGCGGATTGTAGTGCGACGCATGCCGCGCACGGCCTCCCTGGGATGCGCAATCCAGCATAATGGCCACTGCGCCGCAGGCCCGTGCAGGCGCGCGCCTCCACCGCCATCCGCCGGAACCTGTCGTGGACGTGAAGCTCTCGGCCGAGGACATGCAGACGCTGTTCGACGCGCTGCCCGACATCGTGTTCTTCGTGAAGGATCGCTCCGGCCGCTACACGCACGCCAACCTCACCCTGGTGCGCCGGCTGCGGCTGAAGCGGCGCGAGGACGTGATCGGGCGCCGCGCCGTCGACCTGTTCCCCAGCGTGCTCGGCAATTCCTACGCCGCGCAGGATAGTCGCGTGCTGTCGGGCGAGGCCATCGTCAACCAGTTGGAGGTGCATCTGCTGCCGAATCGCGCGTCGGGCTGGTGCCTCACCTGCAAGCACCCGTACCGGCAGCGCGGCGAAGTGTGCGGCGTGCTCGGCATCTCGCGCGACCTGCCGCATCCCGACGGCCGCCATCCTACCTATCCGCGCCTGGCGCGCGCGATGGAGCACCTGCAGAAGCACTATGCCGAAGGCGTGCGCGTGGGCGCGCTGGCCAAGCTGGCCGAGCTGTCGGTGGCGCAACTGGAGCGGCACTTCCGCCGCGTGTTCCAGCTCACCCCGCAACAGGCCTTGACCAAGCTGCGCATCGAGGCGGCGATGCGCCTGCTGCGCGGCGCCGGCAGCGTGGCCGACATCGGCCTGGCCTGCGGCTTCGCCGACCAGAGCGCGTTCGCGCGCCAGTTCAAGGCCACCGTGGGCATGACCCCGCGCGAGTTCCGCGGCCTGCACGACTGAGCGGCCCGGCCGGCCCGCGGGAACGCGCGGCTATACTCGCGGCCTGTTGCCCGCGCGATGCGGGCTGGCCGCCGGGCGCCGCATGGGTCGCAAGCCGCACATTCCGTCGTTGCATGGCCGCGTGGTGGTGATCACCCGGCCTGCCGGCACGGCGGCCGCACTGGCGCGGCGCGTGCGTGCGTGCGGCGGCGAGCCGCTGCTGCTGCCGGGATTGTCGTTGCGCGCCAGCGATGCCCCAGGACTGCGCACGGAGATGCGCGCCGCCCTGAAGGACGACCTGCTGGTGTTCGCCAGCCCCGCCGCCGTGCGTTTCGCCGCCGCGTTGGCGCCCTTGCGCAGCAAGGCCGTGGTGCTGGCGGTGGGGCAGGGCACGGCGCAGGCGTTGCGCGGCCACGGCGTGCGCGCGCAGGCGCCGTTGCGGCAGGACAGCGAGGGGTTGCTCGACTTGCCGGCGACGCGGGACTTGCGCGGCAAGCGCGTGGCCTTGATCGGCGCGGCCGGCGGCCGCGGCCTGCTGCGCGAGCAATTGGCCGCGCGTGGCGCGCAATTGCGCGAGCTGCACGTGTACCGGCGCATGCCGCCACGGCTGGATCGCCGGCACGTCGATGCCGTGTTGGCGCTGCCGCACTCGGCGCGCGTGCTGCTCTCCAGCGCCGAGGCGCTGCACAACCTGGTGGATCGGCTGCCCGCGCCGGCCTGCGCGCGCCTGCGCACCGCGGTGGCCGTGGCCAGCAGCGAGCGATTGGCGCAGGCGGCGCGCAAGGCGGGCTTCGCGCGTATCGTGCTGGCCGACTCTGCGCTGGCGGCCGACCTGCTCGCTGCATCGGTACGGCGCTGATCTTTACACGCTTGCAACGAACGGCCCGTGCCTGCCTGATAGCATTCCGGGCATGACCGAACACGAGCCCACACCGTCCGCCACGCCTGCGCCCACGCCGCGTGCCACGAAACCCGCCACGCACGATGTCGCGCCGCGCGGCGGCAGCATCGCGCTGGCACTGCTGCTGGCCTTGCTGGCCTTGCTCGCCGCCTTCTACGTGGGCTGGCGTCAGTGGCAGCAGAAGGCTGGCGTCCATGCCGCTGTGCTGAACACGATGGATTTGCTCAATCGAGTGAATGCGTTGGAGCACAGGCTGGATGGCCTGAAGGGCGGCAATGCCAGCGTGTCCCAGCGGCTGGATGCCTCCGACCAGTTCGACCGCACGCTGCAGGCCGCGCAGCAGGCGCAAGGCGATCGCCTGCGCCAGTTGGAAGACGCGGTGGGCAAGCTTTCCGAGAACACGCTTTCCGCGCACGACGCCACCCTGCTCGATGAAACCGAATCGCTGCTGCGCATGGCCAAGGAACGCTACGAGCTGTTCCACGACGCACAGGGCGCGGCGTCCGCCTACGCGCTCGCCGCGCAGACGCTGGCCGCGGTGAACGACGGCGCGTTCGCCGGCCTGCGCCAGGACGTCGATGCCGAACGCCTCGCCCTGCTTGCCAGCCAGCCGACCAGCCAGGCCGAGGCGCTGGGCAAGCTCGCCGCGCTGCGTGCCGCGGTGCCCACGCTGCCGCTGAAACCGCTGGACGCGCCGGCGAGCGCAGCGTCGTCCGGCGCATGGTCGCGCATCGCGCACGCGCTGGCCGGCGTGATCAGCGTGCAGCGCGACGACGGCGCGCCGCTGGCGGTGGCCGATGCGCGTTTTGCGCGCGAGCTGGTGGCGCTGGATCTCGCGCAGGCGCAGGCCGCGCTGCTCGCACACGATCCCAAGGCTTACGCTGCGGCCCTCCACCGCGCCGATGCCGGGCTGGCCGGGCAGTTCGACGGCAGCACCGACGATGTGCGGCAGGCGCGCGCCACCTTGAAGCAACTGGCCGACGCCGTGCCGAACGACACGTCTGTGCGCCTGGGCGCCGCGCTGGCCGAACTGCGCAGCCTGCGCGCGGTACACGCGTTGTCGAACAGCCCCGCGCCCGCGACCAGCACGCCGGCCAAGGGAGCGGCGCGATGAGCCTGTGGCGCTGGATCCTGCTGCTGGTGATCGCCGCCGCGCTGGCTGCGTTCGGCTGGCACTGGGTGGCGGCCGATCCCGGCTACGTGCTGGTGCGCCTGCGCGGCTGGCGCGTGCAGACCACGGTGGTCGCCGCGGTGGTCATCCTGCTCGTGGCGTGGGGTGCACTTGTTGCCGCATGGCGCTTGCTGCGCTGGCCGTTCGGCGCGTTGTCGCGCCGGCATCGCCGGCTCAGCCGCAAGCGGTTGGGCGAGGGCCTGATCGCCTTGATGGAAGGCCGCCACGGCGACGCCGAGCGCGACCTGAACCGTGCGTCTCGGCTGGGCGCGTTGCGCGGCCCCGCGCTGCTGGCTTCCGCCGAAGCCGCTTCGCGGCGCGGCGAACACGGCCGCGGACTGGAGATCCTCGCCGAAGCCTCGCAAGCCGCACCGCAGGCCGCGCGCGTGTTGCGCGCACGCATACTGCGCCGCGACGGCAAGGCGGCCGAGGCCGTGGCCCTGCTCGCGCCCGACGCCGACAAAGCCGCGCTGCCGCCCGGCGGCTGGCGCGAGCTGGCACTCTCCGCGCTGGCCGTGGGCGATGCGCGCCGCGCGCTGGCCGCGCTGGAACCGCTGCAGAAAAGCGGCGCGCTGGGCGCGCGCGGCTATGCCACGCTGGAAGCCAGGGTGCTGGCCGCCGCCATCAACGCCGCGCCCGACGGCGCCGCGCTCAATACGCTGTGGTCGCAACTGCCCAAGGCCCAGCGCCGCGCCACCGCAGCCATCGACGCCTACGCACGCCGCGCCGCCGGCTTCGGCCTGGTGCTGCCGGCGATGGACGAACTCGAATCCGCGCTGCGCCGCGAATGGTCGCCCGAACTGGTGGAAGCCTACGGCGTGCTCGCCGGCGGCGACTTGGCCGCGCGCCTCGGCCGCGCCGAAGGCTGGCTGTCCGATCATCCCAACGATCCCGCGCTGCTGCTCGCCGCCGGCCGCATCTGCGTGCGCTCCCGGCTGTGGGGCAAGGCCCGCCAGTACCTCGAACGCTCGCTGGCGTTGGAACCGAGCAGCGGCGCGTGGGAAGCACTGGGCGACGCGCAGGCCGGCCAGGGCGACGCCGCGCAGGCGCAACGCTGCTACCGCAACGCGCTGGCCATGGCGCGCGGCGAAGTCGTGCAGCCCGAGTCTTCGGACACGGCCGGCGTGATCGACACCCGCGCCATCGCGATCGAGGAGCGCGACGAGCACGGCGTGCCGCGGCTGCGCGGCTGACCCCGATCCTTCAGTTCCTCCGGGATGCCGGTGCGCGAGCGCAGACGCGGCTGGTTGCGTGACGCAAGGCCGCATGGTGCCGGCGCCTCCCGGCCCTGGCCGCGAACTTCCGTCCCGGTGTCCTGTCCCAGCAAGCTACACCGCACCGGAGACGCGCATGGAAAGCCGGCACGCTGGATTGTTGGGCATGGCTTGCATGAGCCTGCTGATGGTTGCCCCCGCCATGGCCGCGCCATCGGCGCCTGCGAAGACACCGGACAGCTATGCCAGGCCGGGCCGATTGGTCGTGATCGGCCCGGGGCGCAGCCTTGATCTGCGTTGCAGCGGCAGCGGGCCGACCACGGTGCTGCTGGAGTCCGGCGCGCACGCCGATTCGGCGAGCTGGTTCCGCGTGCAGCCGATGCTGGCGGCTTCGGTGCGCGTCTGCTCCTACGACCGCGCAGGCTACGGCTTCAGCGGCGAAGGCCCGCTGCCGAGAGGGATCGATGCCGACGTGTCCGACCTGCACGCGCTGATCCATGCGGCCGGGTTGCGCACGCCGCTGGTGCTGGTCGGCCATTCACTGGGCAGCAACATCGTGCGGCGCTACGCCAGCGAGCATCCCGGCGATGTCGCCGGGATGGTGCTGGTCGATCCGCCCGCGCAGGATCTCGGCCGTTTCATGTCGGCGCAGTGGATGAAGGACGATGCGACGCTGGATCGGCAGCGCGATGCGTTCATCGCGGATTGCGAACGGGGAGCGGAGCGTGGCGAGCTGGCCAGGCCACCGCACGCGCTGGCGCAGTGCGTCGGCGAACCGGCGCCGTGGCAGAGCAGGGCGGTGGCCGCGGTCGATCACGCGCGCATGCTGCGCCCGGCGTTCTGGCACACCATGCGTTCGGAGCTGGCGCAGAACGTGCCGGTGTTCGCGTCGCCGGTGCCGGCGAGCGAGTCGCATGGCGACCTGCCGCTGGTGGTGCTGCAGGCCGCTGGAACCTATGCCGATGCACCCGCCGACATGCGCACGCGGCTGGAGGCGGCGCGCGCCGCGACCCAGCACCGCATCGTGGCGACTTCGACGCGCGGCCAACTGCGCAAGGTGGCCGACACTTCCCACGACATCGAGCTGGATCAGCCTCGGGCCGTGGTCGATGCGGTCGCGCAGGTGCTGCAAGAGCTTGCGCCGGCCCGCGGCTGAGGATTACAGCGGCGTGAGGTTGGCATAGGCCGCCACCAGCCACTTGCTGCCGGCGTCCTCGAAATTCACCTGCAGCCGGGTGTGCGGGCCGCTGCCTTCCGCGCTGACCACCACGCCTTCGCCGAAGCTGGGGTGGCTGACGCGCTGGCCGAGCTTCACCGGCAGGTCTTCCTGTAGCGAGGCGCTTTCGGCATGGCGGCCGGCACCGGCGTAGAGCGGCCGGCTCACCTGCACGCGGGGGCGTACTTCATCGACCAGCGAAGCGGGAATCTCGGCGAGGAAGCGCGACGGACGCGCCAGCATCTCGGTGCCGTGCATGCGGCGCGACTCGGCGTAGCTGACGACCAGGCGTTCGCGCGCGCGGGTGATGCCCACGTAGGCGAGGCGGCGTTCCTCTTCCAGCCGGCCTTCGTCCTCGGTGGAGCGCTGGCTGGGGAACAGGCCTTCCTCCAGCCCGACCAGGAACACCAGCGGGAACTCCAGGCCCTTGGCCGAATGCAGCGTCATCAGCTGCACGCAGTCGTCCCAGGCCTCGCCCTGGCCTTCGCCGGCTTCCAGGGCGGCATGCGAGAGGAAGGCGGACAGCTCGTCGAGGCCGGCGTCGATATCTTCCTGCGTGCGCTCGAAGCGGCTGGCCACGTTGACCAGCTCGTCGAGGTTCTCGATGCGCGCCTCGCCGTTGCCGCGGCTGTCCTTCTCGTAGTGGTCGCGCAGGCCGGTGTGGGTGAGCACGTGGTCGATCCGTTCGGCGAGGGGCAGCGTTGAGGCCCTCTCCCCTTCGGGGAGAGGGTTGGGTGAGGGGTCGTCCGAAGCGGAGACTTCCGGCAAGTCCGGCCCCTCACCCCGACCCTCTCCCCGGAGGGGAGAGGGGGAAAAGGTACGGGCCATGTCGTCAATCAACGCGAGGAAGCCTTTCACTGCATTCTTTGCGCGCCCGGCCAGTTCGCTGCCCGCAAGCTCGGCGAGCGCGGCCTCCCACATCGACGTGGTGTCGTGCCGCGCCCGGCGGCGCAGCACGTCCAGCGTGCGGTCGCCGATGCCGCGCGGCGGCGTGTTCACGGCGCGCTCGAACGAGGCGTCGTCGTGGCGATTGGCGGTGAGGCGCAGGTAGGCCAGTGCGTCCTTGATCTCGGCGCGGTCGAAGAAGCGCTGGCCGCCGTAGACGCGGTAGGGGATGTTGCGCTGGGTGAGCTGTTCCTCGAAGTTGCGCGACTGCGCGTTGGAGCGGTAGAGGATGGCGCAGTCGCGCGCGTTGCCGTGCTCGGCGACGTATTCGCGGATGCGCTCGATCACGAAGCGCGCCTCGTCCTGCTCGTTGTACGCGGCGTACAGCGCGATGCGTTCGCCTTCGCCGCCGGCCGTCCACAGCTCCTTGCCGAGGCGGCCGCCGTTGCGCGCGATCACGTGGTTGGCGGCCTTGAGGATGGTGGCGGTGGAGCGGTAGTTCTGTTCCAGCTTGATCGTGCGCGCGCCGGGGAAGTCGCGCAGGAACTGCTGCATGTTCTCCACCTTCGCGCCGCGCCAACCGTAGATCGACTGGTCGTCGTCGCCCACCGCGAAGACCTTGCTCGCGTGGCCGGCGAGCACGCGGATCCAGGCGTACTGCAGCGCGTTGGTGTCCTGGAACTCGTCGATCAGCAGGTGCCGCCAGCGGTTCTGGTAGTGCTCCAGCACGGCGGGGTTCTTCAGCCACAGCTCGTGCGCGCGCAGCAGCAGCTCGGCGAAATCCACCAGTCCCGCGCGGCGGCAGGCGTCCTCGTAGGCCTGGTAGATGCGCACCAGGGTGGCGGTGACGGGATGGTCGCGGTGCTCGATGGCGTCGGGACGCTTGCCTTCGTCCTTCCAGCCGTTGATCGTCCAGGTGGCCTGGCGCGGCGGGAAGCGCGCCTCGTCCAGCCCCAGTCCGGCGACCACGCGCTTCACCAGCCGCTGCTGGTCGTCGGCATCGAGGATCTGGAAGCCTTCCGGCAGGCCGGCCTCGCGCCAGTGCCGGCGCAGCAGGCGATGGGCGATGCCGTGGAAGGTGCCCACGGTGAGGCCCTGCGTGCCGCCGGGGATCAGCGATTCCAGCCGCGCGCGCATCTCGCCCGCGGCCTTGTTGGTGAAGGTGACGGCGAGGATCGCCCACGGCGGCACGCGCTCCACCTGCATCAGCCAGCCGATGCGGTGGGTGAGCACGCGGGTCTTGCCGGAACCGGCGCCGGCGAGGACGAGGTAGTGGCCGGGCGGAGCGCAGACGGCTTCGCGCTGCGCGTCGTTGAGCGAGTCGATCAGGTGCGAGACATCCATCGCACCCATTGTAGCGGCTGCGGCGATCAGCCCTTGCGCAGGATGCCGCCCAGCACCAGCAAGGCGCCCACCACGATGCCGGCGATGCCCAGCCACTGCGGCACGGCCTTGTCGTGCGTGGCGGTGAGCTTGGCCGAGCCGAGCTGGAACAGGGTGTCGCTGGCCTGGTAGCTGCCGTGGCCGAACACCACCCACAGGCCCGCGACGAGCAGGACGAGGCCGACGATGATCAGGGCGAGGCGCATGGGTTCTTCCAGTGCAGTGGGTGGTGGAGAGAGTATGCCGGCTCTGGGTGTGATTCGGAGCGGCTCTGAAGTCAATCCGGAGCATCGCTTTTCTGAAAAGTGCGGCCATGGATGGCCGCCCGTTTGATCTTTGTGTTCATGGATGAACACAAAAAAGGCCCCGAAGGCCAGGGGGTGCCTTCGGGGCCGGTGGAGGCGGAAGCCCAGGGGAGAGGTTCCGCGTCCGGGTGGCTGTCCAGGGAGGTGTCCAGCCGCGGGTGCCGTTGCGTACACCCGAGTATTAGGAACGCGCGTGGGAGGAAAAGTTCTACAGCGGGTGCAAAGAAAAGTCAGGATTGGTTCATTTCACGGAAAGCCAACAAATGGACGTCTAATGCGCCTCGTCCCAATTTGCGCCGACTCCCACCTCGACCAGCAGCGGCACGGCCAGTTGCGCCGCGCCCTGCATGCGTTCGCGCACCGCTTCGCGCACTTCGTCAACCGCATCGGCGCGCACCTCGAATACCAGTTCGTCGTGCACCTGCATCAGCATGTGGGCGTCGTCGCGCTCCTTGAGCCAGCCGGCCACGGCGATCATCGCCCGCTTGATGATGTCGGCGGCGCTGCCCTGCATCGGCGCGTTCACCGCGGCGCGCTCGGCGCCGGCGCGATGGGCCTGGTTGCGGGACTGCAGGTTCTCCAGGTACAGGCGGCGGCCGAAGATCGTTTCCACGTAGCCATCGCGGTGCGCCTGCGCGCGGGTGGCCTCCATGAAGGCGTGCACGCCGGGATAGCGGGCGAAGTAGCGCGCCATGTAGTCGCCGGCTTCGCCGCGATCGATGCCCAGCTGGCGGGCGAGGCCGAACGCGCTCATGCCGTACATCAGGCCGAAGTTGATCGCCTTGGCGGCGCGGCGCTGTTCCTTGCTCACTTCGTCCGGGGCGACGCCGAACACTTCGGCCGCGGTGGCGCGATGCACGTCGCCGCCTTCGTGGAAGGCCTTCAGCAGGCCCTCGTCGCCGGAGAGGTGGGCCATGATGCGCAGCTCGATCTGCGAGTAGTCCGCCGCCATCACCTTCCAGCCGGGCGGCGCGATGAAGGCCTGGCGGATGCGGCGGCCTTCCTCGGTGCGCACCGGGATGTTCTGCAGGTTCGGGTCGGTGGAGGAGATGCGCCCGGTGGCCACCGCGCCCTGGTGGTAGCTGGTGTGCACGCGGCCGGTGCGCGGGTTCACGGTGCCGGCCAGCTTATCGGTATACGTGGAGCGCAGCTTGGCGAGGCCGCGGTAGTCGAGGATCAGCCGCGGCAGCGCGTGCTCGTCGGCGATGGCTTCCAGTGCTTCCTCGTTGGTCGAGGGCTGGCCGGTGGGCGTCTTGAGTTTCGCGGGCAGGCCCAACTGGTCGAACAGGATCGCCTGCAGTTGCTTGGGCGAGTCGAGGTTGAAGTCGCGGCCGGCCTCGGCGTAGGCCTGCTGCTGCAGCTCGTGCATGCGCTTGCCGAGCTGTTGGCTCTGCCGGCGCAGCTCGTCCACGTCGATCAGCACGCCGCGCTGCTCCATGCCGGCCAAGACTGGAACCAGCGGGATCTCGATGTCCTCGTACACCTTGCGTAGGCTGGGGACGCTTTCCAGCAGCGGCCACAGCGCGTGGTGCAGGCGCAGGGTGACGTCGGCGTCCTCGGCGGCGTAGCGGCAGGCGGTGTCCAGATCCACCTGCGAGAACGAGATCTGCTTCGCGCCCTTGCCGGCCACTTCCTCGTATTTCACGGTGTCGTAGCCGAGGTACTTCTTCGCCAGTGAATCCATGTCGTGGCGCGTGGCGGTGGCGTTCCACACGTAGGATTCCAGCATGGTGTCGTGGCGCACGCCCGCCACCGCGATGCCGTAGTGCGACAGGATATTGATGTCGTACTTCGCGTGCTGGCCCAGCTTGGGACGGCTGGCGTCCTCGAACACCGGCTTGAGTGCGGCCAGTGTCGCGTCGCGCGGCAGTTGCGAGGGCGCGCCGGGATAGTCGTGCGCCAACGGGATGTAGCAGGCCTTGCCCGGCTCCACTGCCAGCGACAGGCCCACGATGTCGGCCAGCATCGGGTCGAGCGCCGTGGTTTCGGTGTCGAAGGCGATCAGCGGCGCGTCGCGCAGCCTGTCCAGCCAGGCGTCGAGCTGCGGCTGCGTGGTGACGAGTTCGTACTCGCCGGGAGCCGCTGGCTCGAAGCCCCTCGCCCCTTGGGAGAGGGGTTGGGGTGAGGGTTCGGTGGTGCCGTGCACTTCGGTCGTACCCTCACCCCCGGCCCCTCTCCCGGAGGGAGAGGGGAGTGAGGCATCGAGTTCCTTCAGCGCCGCCTTGAACTCGTAGCGCGTGTACAGCTCGCGCAATGCGTTCGTGTCGGCATCGCGCAGCGCGAGGTCGGTGGCTTGCTGTTCCAGCGCCACGTCGGTCTTGATCGTCACCAGCGCGCGCGACAGCGGCAGTTGCGGCAGCGCTTCGCGCAGGCTCTCGCCGATCTTGCCGCCGACCTTGTCCGCGTTCGCGATCACGCCGTCCAGCGAGCCGTATTCGGCGATCCACTTCGCGGCGGTCTTGGGGCCGCACTTGGGCACGCCGGGCACGTTGTCCACGCTGTCGCCGACCAGGGTGAGGTAGTCGACGATGCGCTCGGGCGGCACGCCGAATTTTTCCTCGACGCCGGCGCGATCCATCGTGGTGCTGGTCATGGTGTTGACCAGGGTGACGCCGGGGCGCACCAGCTGGGCCATGTCCTTGTCGCCGGTGGAGATCTCCACCGCGATGCCCTGCGCGTGCGCCTGCAGGGCGAGCGTGCCGATCACGTCGTCGGCCTCCACGCCGGGCACGCGCAGGATCGGGAAGCCCAGCGCGCCCACGATGGCCAGCATCGGCTCGATCTGCGCGCGCAGATCGGCCGGCATCGGCGGGCGGTTCGCCTTGTAGTGCTCGTACATCTCGTCGCGGAAGGTGGGGCCGGAAGCGTCGCTGACGAAGGCGACGTAGTCCGGCCGCTCCTTCAGCGTGGAGCGCAGCATGTTGACCACGCCGAACAGCGCGCCGGTGGGCTCACCCTGCGCGTTGGTCAGCGGCGGCAGCGCGTGGAAGGCGCGGTAGAGATACGAGGATCCGTCGATCAGGATGAGCTTGGGCATGCGCGCATTCTTGCATGCGGCGCGCAATGCCGCGGTTCACGGGAGCATCGCCGGCACGCTGCTATGCTTCGCGCCTCCTTCGAGGTCGCCGCCATGAAAACCGCCGCCTGCCTGCTTGCCGTTACTGCCTTCATCGCGCTGCCTGCGTGGGCGCAATCCGCCGGGGGCCAGCTGCCGCAGTTCGCGCCGGCGCCGCCGCCGCCGGGAATGAACGACCCGGGCGTGAAGGCGGTGGCGCCGCCGGCCCAGCCGGCGTCGTCAGGCACCAGCGGCAGCACGCCCGCGACGGTCACCGCCACGCCGGTGCCCAGCAAGCCGATTCCGCTGCCCGCGATGCCGGGCGACAAGGGCGCGCCGAAGACGGTCAGCGGCGATTCGCCGGCGGACGATGTCAGCGTGCACACCGAAGGCGATTCGGTGTACCAGGAATACCGCCGCGGCGGCCGCGTCTACATGGTGGTGGTCACGCAGAAGAACGGCCTGTCCTACACCTACATGGTGGACAACAACGGCACGATGCGCGCCACCGACGGCGCGCCGCCGGTGCGGCCGGTGATGTACAAGATCCTGGAGTGGGGCAAGAGCCGGCCGGCCGCGTCGGACGACGGTTCGCAGGACGACACGCACTGATCCGATGGGTTTGCTTTCGCCGCTTTTGGTGTGATGGAGTGCCAAGTCCGGGGAAATGCTGATTTTGCTCGTCATCCCAGCGAAGGCTGGGATCCAGCGCCTTCAGCTATTGAACGTAAAGGCACTGGATGACTCGCTGCGCTCGTCCCTGCGGGGTCAGCCTTCGGCTGTTCAACACGCGCAGGGCGTGCTTTTGTCCTGCTTGCGCAGGAATGACGAGCAGGAAGCCGATTGATCAGGCCTTCCTTTGCTTCCACCACTTTCAGTGGCGGAAGTGCCTCATCCCCGTGAACACCATCGCCATGCCGTGCTCGTCGGCGGCGGCGATCACCTCGGCATCACGCATCGAGCCGCCCGGCTGGATCACCGCGCTGATGCCCGCCGCGGCCGCGGCGTCGATGCCGTCGCGGAACGGGAAGAACGCGTCGCTGGCCATCACCGAACCGCGCACTTCCAGCTTCTCGTCGGCGGCCTTGATGCCGGCGATCTTCGCGCTGTACACGCGGCTCATCTGGCCGGCGCCGATGCCGATGGTCTGGCGATCCTTCGCGTAGACGATGGCGTTGGACTTGACGAACTTGGCCACCTTCCACGCGAAGATGAGGTCGTCGATCTGCGCGGGCGTGGGCGCCACCTTGGTGACCACCTTCAGGTCTTCCGCCTTGACCATGCCGGTGTCGGCGCTCTGGATCAGCAGGCCGGAGCCGACGCGCTTGACGTTGTTGCCGGGATGCGCGGCGACCAGGTCGGTGCCCGGCGGCAGCGGGATCTCCAGCACGCGCACGTTGCCCTTCTTGGCGAACGCCTTCAGCGCATCGTCGGCGTAGGCCGGCGCCAATACCACTTCGACGAACTGGCGCGACACGATGGCCTGCGCCGTGGCGCCGTCCACCTCGCGGTTGAACGCGATGATGCCGCCGAAGGCCGAGGTCGGGTCGGTCTGGTAGGCGAGGTCGTAGGCCTTGCCGATGCCGTCCAGGCTCACCGCCACGCCGCAGGGATTGGCGTGCTTCACGATCACGCAGGCCGGCTTGACGAAGCTGCGCACGCACTCCCACGCGGCGTCGGCGTCGGCGATGTTGTTGAAGGAGAGTTCCTTGCCCTGCAGTTGCCTGAACGTGGCCAGCGTGCCGGCATGCGGATACAGGTCGCGGTAGAACGCGGCCTGCTGGTGCGGGTTCTCGCCGTAGCGAAGATCCATCAGCTTGACGAAGCGGCCGTTGGCCTGCGCGGGGAAGGCCTCGTGGCCGGCAATGGCCTCGTGCGCCTCGTCGAGCTTCAGGCCGCTGAGGTAGTCGCTGATCGCGCCGTCGTAGCTCGACACGTTGTTGAATGCCTCGACCGCGAGCTTGAAGCGCGTGGCGCGCGAAAGGCCGCCGTGCCGCTCGATTTCGGCGAGCGCCGCTTCGTACTGATCCGGCGAGGTGAGCACGCCCACGTCGTTCCAGTTCTTCGCCGCCGAACGCAGCATCGCGGGGCCGCCGATGTCGATGTTCTCGATCGCCTGCTCCAGCGTGCAGTCCGGCCTGGCCACGGTGGCCTCGAACGGGTACAGGTTGAGCACCAGCAGGTCGATCGGCCGGATGCCGAGTTCGCCCATCACCGTGTCGTCGGTGCCGCGCCGGCCGAGCAGGCCGCCGTGCACCTTGGGGTGCAGGGTCTTCACGCGGCCGTCCATGATCTCGGGGAAGCCGGTGAGTTCGCTGACGTCCTGCACCGCGATGCCGGCCTCGCGCAGCGCCTTGGCGCTGCCGCCGGTGGAGAGCAGTTCCACGCCCTTCGCGGCGAGCCGGCGACCCAGTTCGATCAGGCCGGTCTTGTCGGAAACGCTGAGCAGGGCGCGGCGGACGGGGACGACGGGGGCGGACATGGCGGCTTCCAGGCGGGAAAGCCGCGAATTATAGCCCAGTCGGCGGCATGGCCATCGTTTGGACGGCCAAATGCGACATTGCGGCGGGCGAAGTCGCGGCGGGCGGGATCGCGGCCGGCGCGGTTACAGCAGGCCGTGCGCGGCCAGCTTCTTGCGCAGCGTGGCGCGGTTGATGCCAAGCGCCACGGCGGCGCGGCTCTGGTTGCCGTCGTGGAACGCGAGGACTTCGCGCAGCAGCGGGCCTTCCACCTCGTGGATCACCAGCGCATGCAGGCCTTCGCCGCAGTCCGCGTCGCCGAGGTCGGCGAGATAGCGGCGCACGGTGCGGCTGACGCATTCGCCCAACGCGCTCTGCGAGGCGACCGGGCGGGCAGCCTCGGCGGTGGGCAATCTCACGGCATTCACTGACATTTCCCTCGGCGTGTTTCGCGCGGCTGCGTGGCCGCTGTTCTGATGATTCTGCATGGCCGCCTTGGCGACCATCCGCGCATGCCATGGGCGAAACGCGGGACGGTGGAGTCTACCCGTGCGGCCGGTGGATTTTAAGTGCCACCGGTGTCACAAAGCGGTGTTACTCAAAGTCGAACTCGTAGGCAACCGCTGCGTCGCCGGGATCCTGCACCTCCAGCAGCAGCGCGGTGGTGGCGTCCGGCGCGAGGCCGTGGTGCAGCACGGTCGGGTCGTCGAGGTAGTCGGTGGGCAGCAGGCGGCGCATCGACAGCCGATGGCCCTGCGCGTCGGACAGGGTGACCACCACCACCGGCCAGGGTTGCGCGAATGCGGCGTCGTTGCGCAGGCTGAGGCTGATCATCAGCGCATGTGCGGCGTTGGGGTGCGTTTCGACGTTGCTGGCGAGCAGGTGCAGTTGCCCTGGCGCGGCGACCAGCGGCAGGCTGCAGTCCAGCAGGTCGCAGGCGCTGCGCAGCCAGCCGCCGGCCTGCGGATCGCGAACCAGGTTGTCGCGGTTCACCCAGGCGAGTTGCGCCGCCAGCAGCAGCGCCAGCGCGCCGCAAACCAGCACCCATGGCCAGCGTCGTTGCGGGTTGATGTTGCGATGCGCGCGATGTTTGCGTTCGGCGCGCGAGGGCTTGCGCTTGTGCGCGTCTTTCGCGAAGCGCGGCGCGAACACCAGCTGCGAGAAATCCTCCGTTGCCGCGGCGGCGGTCGGCGCCGCGACCACCACGACGGGTGCGGGCGGCTGCGGGCGGTACACCACCAGTTCGACGCGCGGCGGCGCCAGCGCCTGCTCGTTCAGCGGCAGCTCATCGAACGGCTCCGGCGGCAATTGGTCGCTCAGCGTGGCGAGGCTGTCGAAGCCGGCGCCGCAATGCCCGCACAACACGTAGCCGTGCGCCTGCACCAGCGTCTGTGCGCCGAGCGAGAACACGGACAGGCATTCGGGACATTGCGTGTACATGCGGGTCGCCGCGTTGAACGAACCGCAAGCTTAGCAGGCCGGATGTTATCGGCCGCGACGCGTTCCGCTGATGCGCACCCAGCCGTCGTGCGTGTCCACGCGCAGCGCGTCGAACCACTCGGCGTAGCGCGCCAGCAGTTCGTCCTGCTGGCCGTCGAGGATGCCGGAGATCGCAAACGGCGCGCCGGGTTTCGCCGCCGCCGCGAACACCGGCGCGAGTTCGCCCAGCGGGCCGGCCAGGATGTTCGCCACGAACACGTCGGCGGCGGCCTTCGGCTCGTCGCCGGGCAGATGGACGTCCAGACGTTCGGCCACGCCGTTGCGCCCGGCGTTGTCGCGCGAGGCGAGCAGCGCCTGCGGGTCGTTGTCCACGCCCACCGCATGCGCGGCGCCGAGCTTGAGCGCGGCGATGGCGAGGATGCCCGAGCCGCAGCCGTAGTCGATCACCGACTTGCCGGCGAGATCGAGCCCGTCCAGCCATTCCAGGCACAGCGCGGTGGTGGGGTGCGTGCCGCTGCCGAAGGCGAGGCCGGGATCGAGCCGCACCACCACGCGTTCGTCGTCCGCCGGCGGCTCGATGTTCCACGGGTAGATCCACAGGCGCCGGCCGAAGGACATCGGCTGGTACTGATCCATCCACACGCGTTCCCAGTCCTGGTCTTCCACCACGCGGAAGTCCAGCTGATCCGGTTCCACCCACGGCAGCAGTTCGCCCAGCGCGGCGGCGAGGCCGCGCCGATCCGCGCCTTCGTCAAACAGGGCATTCAACGTGATCGTGGGCCACAGCGGCAGTTCGCCCACGCCCGGTTCGAAGATCGCCTGTTCGTCCGGCGTCTCCGCGTCGGCGTCGCGCAGCGTGATCGACAGCGCGCCGAGATCCTCCAGCGCTTCCTCCGCGCGGGGCTGCTGTTCGATGCGGGCGGTGAGAGAGAGTTCGAGGAAGGGCATGGGCAGTTTCACTCCCTCTCCCCTTTTGGGGAGAGGGTTGGGGTGAGGGGTCACTCTCGCGGTGAGGTGTGTTCAGGCGGGCTTCGATCAGGGTTCTCGCAAGCCCCGGCCCCTCACCTCAATCCTCTCCCCGGAGGGGAGAGGAGGCAAACGCAAGGAGCGCGCTGCTTTATTGAAGCGGGCCCTTTTCCTTCTGCTCCGCCATCCGCTTTTCGAGATAGTGGATGTTCTGGCCGCCCTGCTGGAAGCCCACGTCGGCCATGATGCGCTGCTGCAGCGGGATGTTGCACTTCACGCCCTCGATCACCGTCTCGGCCAGCGCGAGGCGCATGCGCGCGATCGCGGTGGCGCGGTCGGGGCCGTAGACGATCAGCTTGCCGATCATCGAGTCGTAGTTCGGCGGGATCTTGTAGCCGTCGTATAGGTGGGTGTCCACGCGCACGCCGGGGCCGCCCGGCGCCTCGAAACGCTTCACCGTGCCGGGGCAGGGCAGGAACGTGTCCGGATCCTCGGCATTGATGCGGCACTCGATGGCATGGCCGTTGATCTTGATGTCTTCCTGCCGGATCGAGAGCTTCTCGCCGCCGGCGATCAGCAGTTGCTCGCGCACCAGATCCACGCCGGTGATGAACTCGGTCACCGGGTGTTCCACCTGGATGCGCGTGTTCATTTCGATGAAGTAGAAGCGGCCGTTCTCGAACAGGAACTCGAAGGTGCCGGCGCCGCGGTAGCCGATGCGGATGCAGGCATCCACACAGACCTTGCCGATCTGGGCGCGCAGTTCCGGCGTGATGCCGGGTGCGGGCGCTTCCTCCACCACCTTCTGGTGGCGGCGCTGCATGGAGCAGTCGCGCTCGCCGAGGTGGATGGCGTTGCCCTGGCCGTCGGCCAGCACCTGGATCTCCACGTGGCGCGGGTTCTCCAGGAATTTCTCCATGTAGACCATGTCGTTGCCGAAGGCCGCCTTGGCCTCCTGCTTGGTCATCACGATGGAGTTGCCCAGGTGCGCCTCGGTGCGCACCACGCGCATGCCGCGGCCGCCGCCGCCGCCGGCAGCCTTGATGATCACCGGGTAGCCGATCTCGCGGGCGATGCGCAGGTTTTCGTCGATGTCCTCGCCCAGCGGGCCGCCGGAGCCGGGCACGCAGGGCACGCCCGCGGCCTTCATCGCCTTGATCGCCTCCACCTTGTCGCCCATCAGGCGGATCACGTCCGCGGTGGGGCCGATGAAGACGAAGCCCGACTTCTCCACCTGCTCGGCGAAGTCGGCGCGTTCGGACAGGAAACCATAGCCGGGATGGATGGCCTGCGCGTCGGTGATTTCCGCCGCGGCGATGATGCGCGGGATGTTGAGGTAGCTCTCCGCCGACGGCGCCGGGCCGATGCAGATGGCTTCGTCGGCGAGGCCGACGTGCTTGAGGTTGCGATCCGCGGTGGAGTGCACCGCCACGGTCTTGATGCCGAGACTGTGGCAGGCGCGCAGCACGCGCAGGGCGATTTCGCCGCGGTTGGCGATGACGACTTTTTCGAGCATGGGCATGGTGGCTCAGCCGGCTCAGGCGATCACGAACATCGGCTGGTCGAATTCGACCGACTGGCTGTTCTCGACCAGGATCGCCTGGATGGTGCCGCCCACGTCGGCCTCGATCTGGTTGAACATCTTCATTGCCTCGATGATGCCCAGCGTGTCGCCGGCCTTCACCTGCTGGCCCACCTTCGCCAGCGCCGCGGCGCCCGGCGTGGCGGCGGCGTAGAAGGTGCCAACCATCGGCGCCTTCACCACGTGGCCGGCGGGCAGGGCGTTGGCGGCGGGCGCGGCCTCCACCGCGGCGGCCGGTACGGGTGCGGCGACGGCCGCCACCGGGGCGGCGGCCACGGCGACCGGCGCAGCCATGGCCACGCCGCCCTTGGGCACGCGCGACAGGCGCACCACTTCCTCGCCTTCCTTGATTTCCAGTTCGGCGAGGTTGGACTCCTCGAGCAGGTCGATCAGCTTCTTGATCTTGCGCAGATCCATGGGATGGCCTTCATGTCATGGCGTCGCCCACGGGCGACGGGAAAGGGAATTCGAATCGGCTACGCCGCCAGCCGGGCGATGGCCGCGTCCAGCGCCAGCCGGTAGCTGTCGGCGCCGAAACCGCAGATCACGCCGACCGCGATGTCGGCCAGGTACGAGTGGTGCCGGAACGGCTCGCGGGCGTGCACGTTGGACAGGTGCACCTCGATCAACGGAATCGCCACCGCCGCGAACGCGTCGCGCAGCGCGATGCTGGTATGGGTGAACGCGCCGGCGTTGCACAGGATGGTCGCCACCTGCTCGTCGCGCGCCTGATGCACGCGGCCGACCAGTTCATGCTCGGCATTGGACTGGAAGCACGCCAGCTCGTGCCCGGCGGCCTGCGCCTGTGCGGCCAGCCGGCCGTTGATGTCGGCCAGCGTGTCGCGGCCGTAGATGGTCGGCTCGCGTGCACCCAGCAGGTTGAGGTTGGGCCCGTGCAGAACGAGGATCTTGGCCACGCCATGCCTTCGACGACGTCCGGACGACCCGGAACGGGGCGCAGTGTGCGCGCAGTTGTGGATGTTGTCCAGTTCGGCGCAGATCGGCGATGTTCGATGGAGAAGCCGTGCGTCGGCGTATGTGCGAAGGGATTCTGCGATCATCCCCGGCTGCTGGGATCAAATGGGCGGCCATCCCTGGTCGCACTTCCGGTGAACCATCGATTGAGCGTGGCCGCGTCCAGTGGCCCGCGATGCGTGGCGATCACGCGCCCATCGGCATCGATCAGCACGCTGTACGGGAGTATCTCGCCGCTATCGCCCCACAACAGCGAAGTGCTTGGCGATTCCAGCCGCCCCAGCAGGACGGGGTAGCGCACGGCATGGTCGGCCAGGAAGGCGCGAACGTGCGCGGGATCGTCCATCGCGATTCCCAGCACGATGGTGCCGTTTTCGCCGAACTTGGCCTGGGCACGATCCAGCGCCGGAAGCTCGTCCAGGCACGGCCCGCACCAGCTCGCCCAGAAATTCAACAGCAGGCGATGGCCGCGGTAGTCCGTCAGCCGATGCGTGCGGCCCTGCGGATCCGGCAGTTCCAGCGCGGGCGCCGGCTCGCCGATCCGCGCCACCGTCGCGCCGGCCGGCACGTGCGCCAGCCGGCTTTCGTGCTGCAGCCAGCCACCCAGCGCAGCCGCCAGCACGGCCGCGGCCAGGATGACCAGGTTGTCGCGGCTCACCGCGCCGTCTCGTCCAGCGCCCGTTCCACCAGTGCCGTGGTCAGCACCGTGGGCAACTGCCGGCCCGCGCCACCACCCTTGGGGAACACCACGTACAGCGGCACGCCCGGCGAGTGGTACTGCTGCAGGAAGGCGGTGATCGCCGGATCCTCGTTCGTCCAGTCGCCCTTCATGTAGATGGCGCCGTCGTGCTTGAGCGCGGCGCGGAACGCGGCGCCGGCCAGCACGGTGTGCTCGTTGGCCTTGCAGGTGATGCACCAGTCGGCGGTCATGTCCACGAACACCGGGGTGTTGGCGGCGCGCAGCTCGGCGAGCTTCGCGGCGCCGTATGGCACGGTGCCTTCCTGGGCCGTCGCGGCGTTCGCCGCAGCCGGTACCTGCGCGAGCAGGTACAGCGGCGCCAGCGTGGCCAGCGTCAGCAGCGCAGTCAGCGCATGGCGCAGCGGGCCGCGCCCGCGGCTGCGCTCGAACCACCACAGCGCCAGCGCCAGCAGCACCATCGCCACCAGCAGCAGGCCCACCGCATCGGCACCGCGCTGGTTGGCCAGCACCCAGGCCAGCCACGCGGCGGCGAGGTACATCGGGAAGGCCAGTACCTGCTTCAGCGTCTCCATCCAGCGGCCCGGCTTCGGCAGCAGGCGCGCCAGCGCAGGTACGTAAGCGATGGCGAGGAAGGGCAGGGCCAGGCCCACGCCCAGCAGGAGGAACACCAGGAGCGCGTGGACGGCCGGTGCGGCGAAGGCATAGGCCAGCGCGCTGCCCATGAACGGCGCGGTGCATGGGCTGGCCACCACCACGGCGAGCACGCCGGTGAAGAAGTCGCCGGCCATGCCGTTGCGGTTCGCCAGCGCGGCGCCCGCATTGCCCAGCGAGGCGCCGAACTGCACCACGCCCGACATCGACAGCCCCAGCGCGAAGATCACGCAGGCCAGCACCGCCACCAGCAGCGGCTGCTGCAACTGCGTGCCCCAGCCCAGCGCATGGCCGGCCGAGCGCAGGGCGAGGATGCCGGCACCCAGCGCGAGGAAGCTCGCCAGCACGCCTGCGGTGTAGGCCAGCGCATGGCGGCGCCGCTGCGCGGGGTTCCCGCCGCTTTCCAGCAGGCTCACCGCCTTGAGCGACAGCACCGGCAGCACGCAGGGCATCAGGTTGAGGATCAGGCCGCCGCCCAGCGCCAGCAGCAGCGCGGTGAACAGGCTGGTCTGCAGCGGGCCGGTGGGCGCGGCCGTGCCGGGTGTGGCGATGCCCTTGGCGGTCGCGCCGCCGGTGAGGTCGATGGTGGCGTCGCGCTTCATCGGCGGATAGCACACGCCGCCGTCCTTGCAGCCGAGGAAGCTCGCCTCCAGCGTCACCTGCCTGCGGCCTGCCGTGTCGCCTTCGATGGAGACGGGCAGATCAAGCTCGCCGAAGTACACCGTGATCGTGCCGAGCTGCGCATCCTGATGCTGCACGCCGCCCGCCGGCCACGCGGGCGTGCCTAGCGTCAGGCCGTCGGCGTCCTTGAGCTTGAGCGCGATGTGGTTGCGGTAGACGTAGTAGTCCTTCGGCATCGACCAGCGCAGCAGCAGGTGGTGTTCGTCCTGCGCCAGCGCGGAAAAGCGGAAGGCCTGTTCCTGCGGCAGCGGCACGGACGACGTGCCGTTGCCGTCCGCGCCGAGCTGCTGCAACGCGCTGCCCAGCGTGTTGCCCGCGGCGGACGCCGGCGCGGCGCCCGGCAGCGGCAGGTCGAGCTGCTCGGTATGCGGCGGATAGCAGATCTTCGGCTCCACCTCGTGGCAGCCCTGGTACTGCACGCTGAGCGTCAGGCGCGTGGCGCCCGGCGCCACGGTGTAGGGGATGCTGGCGTCGACGGCGTGATGGTAGGTTTCCACCGGGCCGATGTACGGGTCGTCGTGCTTCTCGCCGGGCGGCAATTGCGCGTCGCCCAGCGTCACGCCGGGGCCGGCGGTGAACTTCATGCGGCCGCGGTAGAGGTAGTAGTCCTGCGCGATGTCCCAGTGCAGCTTGAGCGTGCCGGGCGTAGCTGCATCCGCGCTGAGCTTGTACGCCTCGGTGACCGGCAGGATGTTGCCGTCCTGCGCCTGTGCGGCAGGGGCGAGCGCGGCCAGCAGGCCGAGTAGCCAGCCGGCGAGCAGGGCGCGGGGGAAAAGCTTGTGCATCACGACTCCGGCGGAACCGCCCGGCGGGGGCGGGTGACCATTATGACGACAGCGGCCGGGCGAGGTTCACGGCGCGACGTTCGCCCGCACCCAGTCCAGGTACGCCGCATGGCCGAGTTCGACCGGCAGCGCGATCAGCTCGGGCAGCTCGTAGGGATGCAGTTCCAGCAGGCGTGCCTTGAGCGCCTCGAAGCGCTCGGCCGTGGTCTTGATGAGCAGCAATTCCTCACCATCGGTGTGCACTTCCCCCTGCCAGCGGTAGGTGGAAAGCACGCCCGGCAGGCGGTTGACGCAGGCGGCCAGCCGTTCGCCCACCAGCGCTTCCGCCAGTTTTTGCGAGCTGGCGGCGTCGGGGCAGGTGCACAGACACAACAGGATAGCGGGGTCGGTCATGGCGGCGGCCGGCGGGTCGGGCGGCCCACGGTAGCAGACGCCTCTTGAAACCCGCCCGCACCCGCCCCATCCGCCGTTCCAGGGTCGGAACCCGCCGGATCGGGCTTGCCGTCACTTGCGGCGGAGGGGCTTGAATCGCCAGAATTGGCACTCATCTTTGACGAGTGCTAACAGCGGCCCGCGGGCCGGCCTGTCAGTCCTCAACCTTTTCCGTCAACACAGCTTGGGAGCCACCCATGAGCAAACTGCGTCCGCTGCACGACCGCGTCATCGTCAAGCGCCTGGAAGAGGAGCGCGTCTCCGCCGGCGGCATCGTCATCCCCGACAGCGCCACCGAGAAGCCCACCCGCGGCAAGGTGATCGCCGCCGGCACCGGCCGCATTCTGGAAGACGGCAACGTCCGTCCGATGTCGCTGAAGGAAGGCGACGTGGTGCTGTTCGGCAAGTACGCCGGCCAGGAAATCAAGATCGACGGCGAAGAGCTGGTCTTCCTGAAGGAAGACGACATCGTGGCGGTGATCGAGGGCTGAGCGCGCTGATCGCGCTCGCCCGTCGCTTGAAGCCTGCTTCGGCAACGCTTTCGAAACGACAAACCCCTTTCCTTAATTTCAAAATTTTTGAGGCAAAAATTTTATGGCCGCTAAAGAAGTCCGCTTCGGCGAAGACGCCCGCTCGCGCATCCTGAAGGGCGTGAACACGCTCGCCAACGCCGTCAAGGTCACCCTGGGCCCGAAGGGCCGCAACGTCGTGCTGCAGAAGAGCTTCGGCGCCCCCACCGTCACCAAGGACGGCGTGTCCGTGGCGAAGGAGATCGAGCTGGCCGACGCCTACGAGAACATGGGCGCGCAGATCGTCAAGGAAGCCGCCTCCAAGACCTCCGACAACGCCGGCGACGGCACCACCACCGCCACCGTGCTGGCCCAGGCGTTCATCCGCGAGGGCATGAAGGCCGTCGCCGCCGGCATCAACCCGATGGATCTGAAGCGCGGCATCGACAAGGCCGTGATCGCCGCCGTGGCCGAGCTGAAGAGCCTCAGCAAGCCCACCGCCGACGACAAGGCGATCGCCCAGGTCGGCACCATCTCCGCCAACTCCGACAGCGCGATCGGCGACATCATCGCCACCGCGATGAAGAAGGTCGGCAAGGAAGGCGTGATCACCGTCGAGGAAGGCTCGGGCCTGGAGAACGAGCTGGACGTGGTCGAGGGCATGCAGTTCGACCGCGGCTACCTGTCGCCGTACTTCATCAACAACCAGCAGAGCCAGCAGGTCGAGCTGGAAGACCCGTTCATCCTGCTGTACGACAAGAAGATCTCCAACGTGCGCGAGCTGCTGCCCGTGCTCGAAGGCGTGGCCAAGGCCGGCAAGCCGCTGCTGATCGTCGCCGAGGAAGTGGAAGGCGAGGCGCTGGCGACCCTGGTGGTCAACACCATCCGCGGCATCGTCAAGGTCGCCGCCGTCAAGGCACCGGGCTTTGGCGACCGCCGCAAGGCGATGCTGGAAGACATGGCCATCCTCACCAACGGCCAGGTGATCTCCGAGGAAGTGGGCCTGCAGCTCGAGAAGGCCACCGTGGCCGACCTGGGCCGTGCCAAGAAGATCGTGGTCACCAAGGAAAACAGCACCATCATCGACGGTGCCGGCGAAGCCGAGAAGATCCAGGCCCGCATCAAGCAGATCAAGGCGCAGATCGAGGAGACCTCCTCCGACTACGACCGCGAGAAGCTGCAGGAGCGCGTGGCCAAGCTGGCCGGCGGCGTGGCGGTGATCAAGGTCGGCGCGGCGACGGAAGTCGAGATGAAGGAAAAGAAGGCCCGCGTGGAAGACGCCCTGCACGCCACCCGTGCGGCGGTGGAAGAAGGCGTGGTGCCGGGCGGCGGCGTGGCGCTGATCCGCTCGCTGAAGGCCATCGAGAGCCTGAAGGGCGACAACGAGGATCAGAACCTCGGCATCGCCATCACCCGCCGTGCGCTGGAAGCCCCGCTGCGCGAGATCGTGTTCAACGCCGGCGCCGAGCCGTCCGTGATCGTCAACCAGGTCAAGGAAGGCAAGGGCAACTACGGCTACAACGCCGCCACCGGCGAGTTCGGCGACATGATCGAGTTCGGCATCCTGGATCCGACCAAGGTCACCCGCTCGGCGCTGCAGTACGCTTCCTCCGTGGCCGGCCTCGCCATCACCACCGAGGCGATGGTGGCCGAGCTGCCGAAGAAGGAAGAGCACAACCACGGCGGCGCCCCCGGCGGCATGGGCGGCATGGGCGGCATGGATTTCTGATCCGGCCCCGGCCGTTCGCCCTGAGCCTGTCGAAGGGCAAGCACCACGAAAAACCCCGCTTTGGCGGGGTTTTTCTTTAGGAAAGCCCTGATTTTGCTCGTCATCCCAGCGAAGGCTGGGATCCAGCGCCTGTGGTTCATGGAATACAAAGGCGCTGGATTCCTGCTTTCGCAGGAATGACGGGTGAGAAGGCGGTTGATCAGAGCATCCTTAGTGCCGCTTCCTCGGAAGAGAGCAGGGCATCGCCATTTGCTAGCATTCCCCGGATGCCCCGCACCCCTCTCGACATTCTTCGCAACGTCTTCGGTTATCCCGGCTTCCGCGGCCAGCAGCAGGCCATCGTCGAACACGTGGCGGAAGGCGGCGACGCGCTGGTGCTGATGCCCACCGGCGGCGGCAAGTCGCTGTGCTACCAGATTCCCGCGTTGCTGCGGCAGGGCACCGGCATCGTGGTCTCGCCGCTGATCGCGCTGATGCAGGATCAGGTGGACGCGCTGCGCGCCGCGGGCGTGGCGGCGGCCTACCTCAACTCCAGCCTCGACGCGCAGGCGCAGCGCGAGGTGGAGCGGCAGTTCATGGCCGGCGAGCTGGATCTGCTCTACGTGGCGCCGGAACGCTTGCTTACCTCGCGCTTCCTCGGCTTGATGGAGCAGACGGAAATCGCGCTGTTCGCCATCGACGAGGCGCACTGCGTGTCGCAGTGGGGCCACGACTTCCGTCCCGAGTACCGCGAACTCACCCTCCTGCACGAGCGCTTCCCGCAAGTGCCGCGCATCGCGCTCACCGCCACCGCCGACCCGTGCACGCGCGAGGAGATCGTGGAGCGGCTGGCGCTGCGCGAGGCGCGCCAGTTCGTCTCCAGCTTCGACCGGCCCAACATCCGCTACCGCGTGATGCTGAAGTACAACCCGCGCACGCAGCTGATGCAGTTCATCGACGGCCACCGCGGCGCGGCGGGCATCGTGTACGCGCTCAGCCGCAAGAAGGTGGACGACACCGCCGCGTGGCTGGCCGAGGCCGGCATTGAGGCCTTGCCGTACCATGCCGGCCTCGACGCCGCCACGCGCGCGAAAAACCAGCAGCGCTTCCTGCGCGAGGACGGCGTGGTGATGGTGGCCACCGTCGCCTTCGGCATGGGCATCGACAAGCCCGACGTGCGCTTCGTGGCGCACCTCGACCTGCCGCGCAGCATGGAAGGCTATTACCAGGAGACCGGCCGCGCCGGCCGCGACGGCCTGCCTGCCGAGGCGTGGATGATCTACGGCCTGGCCGACGTGGTGACGATGAGCCAGATGATCGCGCAGTCCGAATCGGCGGACGAGCGCAAGCGCATCGAGCGGCAGAAGCTGGAATCGCTGCTGGCCTACGCCGAGGCCACGCGCTGCCGGCGCGAGCTGCTGCTGGGCGCGTTCGGCGAGGACTACCACGGCCCCTGCGGACGCTGCGACAACTGCGTGGAACCGCCACGCACCTGGGACGCCACCGTGCCCGCGCAGAAGGCGCTGTCGGCGGTGTACCGCAGCGGCCAGCGCTTCGGCGCCGGCCACGTCATCGACATCCTGCGCGGCGTGGACAACGAACGCATGGGGGCGCTCGGCCACGACAAGCTGAGCACCTTCGGCATCGGCGCCGACATGGACGAGAAGGGCTGGCGCTCGGTGTTCCGCCAGTTGCTCGCCGCGGGTCTGCTCGCCACCGACGCGGAAGGCTACGGCACGCTGCGCCTCACCCCCGCCAGCCGCGCCGTGCTCGGCGGCGGCGAGCGCGTGCTGCTGCGCGAGGACGCCAAGCCGCAGCGCTCCGCGCGCCGGCGCCGCGACAGCCAGCTCGTCACCGGCGCCAACCTCGGCATCGAGGCCTACGAGCAGCCGCTGTGGGATGCGCTGCGCGCCCTGCGCACCCAGCTCGCGCGCCAGCAGGGCGTGCCGCCCTACGTGGTGTTCCACGACGCGACCCTGCTCGCCATGCTGCGCGCGATGCCCGCGAACGAGGGCGAGCTGGCCCAGGTCAGCGGCGTGGGCGAAGCCAAGCTCGCGCGTTACGGGCGCGATTTCCTCGCGGTGATCAACGCGGCGGAGTGAATCCCGCGCGGCGCGCTTGTGCGCGTCGCCGAATCTCCTTACAAGGGAAGCCGCAGCGCACGCACGGACCATTGCCGGGGAACGCCCATGCACGAAGCACCGCTCATCGCCACCCTCGTCAGCGGCATCGTGCTGGCCTTCGTGTTCGCCGCGCTGGCGCATCGGTTGAAGCTGCCCGCACTGGCCGGCTACCTGCTGGCCGGCGTGGTGGTGGGGCCGTTCACGCCGGGCTACGTGGCGGACGGCCACATCGCGCACGAGCTGGCCGAGGTCGGCGTGGTGCTGCTGATGTTCGGCGTGGGCCTGCATTTCTCGCTGAAGGATCTGCTCTCGGTGAAGTCGCTCGCCATCCCCGGCGCGCTGGGGCAGATGGCGGTGGCCACCGTGCTGGGCGTGCTGCTGGGCTGGGCGCTGGGCTGGCCGTTCGCGCAGGGCTTCGTGTTCGGCCTGGCGCTGTCGGTCGCCAGCACGGTGGTGCTGCTGCGTGCGATGGAAGAACGGCGACTGCTGGAAACCGAGCGCGGCCGCATCGCGGTGGGCTGGCTGATCGTGGAAGACCTCGCCATGGTGCTGGCGCTGGTGCTGCTGCCCGCGGTGGGCGGCGCGCTGGCCGCGGGGCAGGGCGTCTCGTTCGGCGCGCTGGCCGGCACCGTGGGCATCGCCATCGGCAAGGTGATCCTGTTCGTGGCGTTGATGCTGGTGGTGGGCGCGCGGCTGATCCCGTGGCTGCTCGCGCGCGTGGCGGTCAGCGGCTCGCGCGAGCTGTTCCGCCTCGCCGTGCTGGCGATCGCGCTGGGCGTGGCGTTCGGTGTCGCCGGCCTGTTCGGCGTGTCGTTCGAGCTGGGCGCGTTCTTCGCCGGCATGATGATGGGCGAGTCGAAGCTGGCGCACGACGCGGCCGAGGAAACGCTGCCGCTGCGCGACGCTTTCGCCGTGCTGTTCTTCGTCTCCGTCGGCATGCTGTTCAACTACCGCGTGCTGCTCACCGAGCCGCTGGTGGTGCTGGCGGCGCTGGCGATCATCGTGCTGGGCAAGTCGCTGGCAGCCTTGCTCATCGTGCTGGCTTCGCGGCGGCCGCTGCGCACCGCGCTCACCATCGCGGTGAGCCTGGCGCAGATCGGCGAGTTCTCCTTCATCCTGATCGGCGTGGGCGTGGCGCAGCACATGGTGTCGAAGGAGGCGCAGGATGTGCTGCTGGCCGCGGCCATCGTCTCCATCCTGCTCAACCCGCTGCTGTTCAAGCTGCTCGACCGCGCCAAGCCGTGGCTGGACGCGCGCGAGGCGGCGATGAATTCCGCGGCGGCGCTGCGCGACGAACCGGTGTCCGAGCAGGCCGGCGATCTTTCCGGCCACGTCGTGGTGGTGGGTTACGGGCGGCTGGGGCGCCTGCTGTGCGACGAGCTGCGCGCGCACGGCAGCCCGCTGCTGGCGATGGAGATGGAACACGAGCGCGTGGAGGCATTGCGCGCGCAAGGCATCCGCACGATCTCCGGCCAGGCCTCGCGCGACGAAGCCCTGGCCGCCGCCAACCTTGGCGCGGCAAAGGCGCTGCTGGTGACCGTGCCGGATGCGTTCGAGGCCGGCGAGATCGTGCGCGTCGCGCATCGGCTCAATCCGGGATTGACGATCTGCGCGCGGGCCAGCTCGGGCGCGGCCGTTGCGCACCTGCACGGACTGGGCGCGGATTTCGTGGTGTCGGGCGAACGCGAGATGGCGCGCGGCATGCTCGACCGGCTCTCCATGGACGCGGCGGAAGCAGCCGCGAGCTGAGCGTCAACCGGCCAGCAACCAAGTCCTGTCGTTGGCGCAGGCTTGCGCCAATCGTGCCGGCGGTTCAGCCAGGTAGCGCCATTCGTCCAGCGTGGAGGGCAGCCGAGCACGCGGGCAGCTCGCTTGCAGATATACCAGCGCGGCGGCCGCATCGTCGTGCCGAGCCAGCTCGCAACCTTCCAGCAGGCTGCGCCAGCGCCGCCCATGCCGCACGATGCGGAACAGGCCGAACTTCGAGGGAGCGACGTACTGCGCAGGCATGGTCGGAACGTTTGCAGGACGATGCGCGAAAGTCTCGTCGCCATGTGTGGCGTGCTGGTGATCTGCGGGTGGCAGCGCAGTGACAGTCCGGAAAGCGGCAGACGACGTGGTTGTGCCCGGTTTGCCTGGCACGCGGCCCTGACGCAGCGCCTGCGAAGCCGATGCAACGCTGAGCGTGTTGGCCAGCGCCGAGCCTGAGAGGCTCGCGCGCGGACTGCACAAAGGTATCCTGGCGCTGGAGCGCAAGTGCGCTGAGGGACGTGGCGACGAGCTGCTCACCCGAGAGCGTGAGGTGTGTGCCCCGTGGCGTACTGCATCCGAGACACTGCCGGCTCTTCGTGCGGCCCTTGCGGATCTGGAGCGCGAACATGACCTCGCTCACTGATCGCCTGGCCAAGCTGGAGGAGCGCATGGGGCAACAAGACCCCTGCGCGTCATCTGCGTCGACGAGCATGCTGACCACGACGAGGCGGTGCAGTGCTAGCGGCAGGAGACCGGCTGCCACGGCATCGTGGTGGCAATGGGAGAGGTGGACATGACGCTGCGAATGTCCGAGCCGCTGCGAGGTGGCAAGTCTGCGTCCTCAGCGATGCGGCAGATCCAACGATCAGCGATGGCGAGATCCCTTCAGATCCCTGGGGTTCACAGGTGCGTGGCCCGAGTGCGCTGGATTACGTACAAATTGCTTTGTCGATTGGAACCGCGTCGCATGGTCGACGACGACCCCGACCTTCTTACCGGAATACACGGAGTGGATATCGGCAACAGTCAAGGTCGGTGGCGATGTGCTCATTCGAGTGGCCTGCGGTATGGGATGAACCACCGACCATACTCGCTATTCCCCGGTCACGTTCGGAGCAAGTGCCCTATGCGCCACACCAAGACACTCTGCAAGTGTGCGTAGAACTGTGCATAGCAAAAAGGGCAGCGACTGCGAAAGTCGTTGCCCTTCAAGGTCTTGCGAGAATCCAATGGTGGCCGGGGACGGAATCGAACCGCCGACACGGGGATTTTCAATCCCCTGCTCTACCAACTGAGCTACCCGGCCAGAGCCGCGCATTAGACCGAATGCGCGGCTTGCCGTCAAGACTCGGCGTCGGGCGGGGTGTAGCCGGGCGCCTGATCCACCTCGCCGCCGAACAGGAATTTCTCCATCTGCTCGGCCAGGTATTTGCGCGCGGCGGGATCCAGCGGGTTGAGCCGGTTCTCGTTGATGAGCATGGTCTGGTGGGCCAGCCATTCCTGCCACGCGGGCTTGGAGATTCCGGCGTAGATGCGCTGGCCCAGCGGGCCGGGCCAGGGGGCGAAGTCGAGGCCTTCGGCGTCGATGCCGAGTTTGACGCAGTGGACGATGCGGCTCATGCGGTGGATCCTTCGAGGTTCTGCAGCAGCTTGCGCACGGGTGCGGGCAGGCCGAGTGCGGCGAGGTCGCTGGCGTCGCACCAGCGCAGCCCCGGATTGTCGGCGATGCCGCGCGCGGCCGCCGCGCCGTCGAACAGCAGCGGTTCGACGCGCAGCTTGTAGTGGCTGAACACGTGGGTGAAAGGGACGAGCGGCTGCGCATCGTCGATGCGCGCGTGCTGTCGCGCGTGACGCCACGCGGCGTCGATGTCCGTGGCCTCGGGCAGGCTCCACAGGCCGGGCCACACGCCCTGCGGGCCGCGCCGTTCCAGCAGCACGCGGCCGTGCGCGTCGCGCAGGATCAGCATCACGGTTTCGCGCGTGGGTGTGATCTTCGCTGGCTTCGGCGACGGCAGTTGCGCGACGAGGCCGTCGCGCAGGGCGACGCAGTCCGCGGCCAGCGGGCAGGCTTCGCAGCGAGGCCTGGCGCGCGTGCACACGGTGGCGCCCAGATCCATGATCGCCTGTGTGTAGTCGGCCACGCGCGTGGCCGGCGTGTGCGCATCGGCATGCTGCCAGAGCAGCTTCTCCACCGCGCTTTCGCCGGGATGGCCGTGGATGCCGTGGTAGCGCGCCAGCACGCGCTTGACGTTGCCGTCGAGGATGGGGAAGCGCAGCCCGTGCGCCTGCGCGAGGATGGCGCCGGTGGTGGAGCGGCCGATGCCGGGCAGGGCGGCCAGCGCGTCGAAGTCGTGCGGCAGTTCGCCGCCGTGGCGTTCCACGCAGAGTTGGGCGGCGCGATGCAGGAAGCGCGCGCGGCGGTAGTAGCCCAGGCCGGACCACAGCGCGAGTACCTGGTCTTCCGGCGCGGCGGCGAGGTCGCGCAATGTCGGTAGCGCGGCGACGAAGCGCTCGAAGTAGCCGATCACGGTGGCCACCTGGGTCTGCTGCAGCATGGTTTCCGAAAGCCACACGCGGTAGGCATCGCGCCGGCCGTCGGATGACGCGCTTTGCCAAGGCAGGTCGTGGCGGCCGTGGTCATCGAACCACGCCAGCAGGGCGGCGGCGAACGGTTTCACTTGGCGGTGCCGTTGGCGCCCGGTTTGGCCGGCGCGCTGCTGGCGGCGGCGGGTGCGCTGGCGTCGGCCTGCACGCTGAGGCCGGTGATGGACAGGTTGCCGATCTGCACCTTCGCCAACTGCAGCGTGCCGTTGCCGGGCGGCAGGCCGGGTTGCGGGGGCGCCTGGGCGCCGGTTGCCGAGCTCAGCGCGTTCCACCAGCGGGCGAGCGCCAGCGGCGGCAGGCTGAAGTCGGCATGGTTGTCCGGGCCTGACAGCTTCAGGTGCAGCAGCAGCGGGTCGGTCTGGTTGGCGGGCGTGAGCGTGAGCGCGATGTCGTGGCTGTCGGCCTTGGCCTGCTTGAACTTGCCGTCGAGCCGCGCGGTCGCGTTCGCCGCGCCGCGCCAGCGAGCGCGGCCGTGCAGCACGAACGTGGTGCTGTTGTTCTGCGAAAGATGCAGCTGGATGTCGTCCAGTTGCAGCACGCCGGCCTGCATGCGTGGCGTGGTGGCCAGGCGCAACTGCAGCGGCGCGCCCGAGGTGGTGGTGGCCGACATGTAGAGCAGGAACGGGCTGTCGGGCGCCAGCGTGCCCGCGGTCAGCGCGACGTTGTTGAGCAGCAGCCGGTCGCCATGCACCACGCTGCCGTGTTCGACCCTGATGCCGGTATCGATGCGCGGGATCGCGGGTGCGGCATCCGCGGGCAATGGCGGTTGCGCGGCGAGCCAGCTTTGCAGGGCGTCCAGATCCACGCGCGGCCCGTCGACTTCCATCTGTGCGATGGCGACGGGGCCGCCGAGCAGGGTGCGCCACGGCAGCACCAGCCGGCCGCTGGATGCCAGCAGGATAGGAGTGTCCTCGCCATCGGCACTGATCGTGATGCCGCGCAGATCCAGCGCCGGGCGCGGGAACACGGTGGGGCTGGCGGGGTTGTCCAGGTTCAGCACGAGGCCGGCCTGCCGCGCCTGCGCCTGCAGCATCGCGGTGAAGCGTTCGGGCCGCAGCAGCAGGTAGGCCGAGAACGCCAGCACCAGCAGCACGGCGACCGCCAGCACGCTCGCGGCCATCAGCAGGCGTCGCAGCCGAGGTGTCACGTCAGGCCCGCATCAGCCGTGGCCGGCCGCGGGCAGCAGGCCGTCGACGAAGGCGGCGGCGTCGAACGCGCGCAGATCGGTGGCGGTCTCGCCCAGGCCCACGAAGCGGATCGGCAGGCCGAACTCGCGCGCCAGCGCGAACACCACGCCGCCCTTGGCGGTGCCGTCGAGCTTGGTCACCACCAGGCCGGTGACGCCGACGATCTGGCGGAACTGGCGCACCTGGTTCACGGCGTTCTGGCCGGTGGTGCCGTCGATCACCATCAGCACCTCGTGCGGCGCCTCGGGGTCGAGCTTCTTCAGCACGCGGGCGATCTTGCCCAGCTCGTCCATCAGGCCGCCCTGCGTGTGCAGGCGGCCGGCGGTGTCGGCGACGAGCACGTCGGCGCCGCGCGAGCGGGCGGCCTGCAGCGCGTCGAAGATCACGCTGGCGGCGTCGGCGTCCTGGCCTTGCGAGATCACCGGCACGCCGTTGCGCTCGCCCCAGGTCTTGAGCTGCTCGACGGCGGCGGCGCGGAAGGTGTCGCCGGCGGCCAGCAGCACGTTGCGGCCTTCGTCGCGCCACCTGCGGGCGAGTTTCCCGATCGTCGTGGTCTTGCCCACGCCGTTGATGCCCACGGTGAGCACCACGAAGGGCTTGTGGCCGGAAGGATCGAGCGGCTGCTGCACCGGCTTGAGCAGCGCCACCAGCGCGTCGCGCAGCGCGTTGCGCAGTTCGGCCGCGTCGGCGAACTCGCGCTTGTGCATGCGCTGGCGCAGGCCCTCCACCAGCGCGGTGCTGGCTTCCACGCCCACGTCGGCGGTGATCAGGGTGGTTTCCAGCTCGTCGAGCAGGTCGTCGTCGAGCTTGGGATTGCGGCCGAACAGCGAACCCAGCCCACGGCCCAGCGCGCTGCCGGCGAGGCGTTCGCGCCAGCCACGCCTGGAGGGTGCGGTTTCGGCCGCTTCGCCGGCAACGGTTTCGACGGGCACCTCGACCGGGGCGGCGGCTTCCGGCACTGCGTTCGCCGCAGGCGCGTCGGGCGCGGTGCCGTGCGGAGTCCCGGCAGCCTTCTTCTTCCAGAAATTGAGCATTGCGGAGGCGATTCAAAGACAATGGGCGGCATGCTAACACCCCCATCCGTACCGGCCGCTGAGCCGGGGTCGGCCGCATGAGCGGCCGCATCCGCGTCATCGGCGGCAGCCTGCGCAATTCGCGGCTGGACGTGCCCGAACTGCCCGGCCTGCGGCCTACGCCGGAGCGGGTGCGCGAGACGCTGTTCAACTGGCTGGCGCCGGTGATCGAGGGTACGCGCGTGCTGGATCTGTGCGCTGGCACGGGGGCGCTGGGCATCGAGGCGCTGTCGCGCGGCGCGGCAGCCGCCACTTTCGTGGAACCGGATGCAGGCGCCGCGCGGGCGCTGCGCGACAATCTCGCGCGGCTCAAGGTCGCCGGCGGCGAGGTGGCGGCGACGGATGCGCAGGGCTTCCTGCGCGTCGCGTCGCGGCCGTTCGACCTGGCTTTTCTCGATCCGCCGTTCGCGGCCAACCTGTGGAGCGCGCTGGCGCAGGGCCTGGAGCAGGGCGGCTGGCTGGCCGAACGGGCATGGGTCTACCTGGAGTCGCCGCGCGACATGGCGCCGGCCGTGCCCGCGGGCTGGTCGCTGCACCGCGAGGGGCGGGCCGGCGAGGTGCGTTTCGCGCTCTATCGGCGTGCGCTTCCGTTAAGCTAAGGGTAGCTCCCACAGCATCCCCGGCTCGTGAACCAAACTTCCGGCAATCCCCGCCTGGCTGTCTATCCGGGCACCTTCGACCCGATCACCAACGGCCACGCCGACCTGGTGGCGCGCGCCGCGCCGCTGTTCGAGCGCGTGGTGGTGGCGGTGGCCGAGAGCCCGAACAAGGGCAAGGGCCCGGGTTTCAGCCTCAACGAGCGCATCGCGCTGGCGCGGCTGGCGCTGGCCGACCTGCGCAACGTGGAGGTGTGCGGCTTCGATTCGCTGCTGGCCGACTTCGTGGCCGAGCTCGGCGCGGGGGTGATCCTGCGCGGCCTGCGCGCGGTGTCGGATTTCGAATACGAGTTCCAGCTGGCCAGCATGAACCGCCACCTGATCCCGCAGGCGGAGACGCTGTTTCTCACGCCGGCGGAGCAATACAGCTTCATTTCCTCGTCGCTGGTGCGCGAGATCGGCCGCCTGGGCGGCGATATCTCCGGTTTCGTGCATCCGGCGGTGCAACAGGCCATGCGGCAGCGCTGGCACAAGGGCCGCAACGCCCATCCCAAGCAACCCGAAACAGAAGGTGACCATCATGCGTAAGTTCGCTCTCATCGCCGCCATCGCGCTGGCCGCCGGCCTCGCCCTGGGCGGTTGCTCGAAGGGCTCGGATCAGGATCAGCAGGCCGCGCAGCAGGCCAAGGCGGTCACCAAGCCCACCGACGTCAACGACGCCAAGGCGTGGCAGGCCTACCTCGGCCCGCTGGTGCAGAAGAACCTGCAGGGCATGGCGGCGCAGCAGCCGTACGTCTACTTCGTCACCCCCGGCCAGACCGACGACGACAAGGCGCAGAACGGCCGCCAGCTGGACAACGTGCAGGGCACGGTGGCGCGCGGCGTCACCCCGGGCAACCTGCTGGCCTTCGTCGGCCCGGTGTCTGCCACCACGGCCGACATGGTGGTGGCGGCGTTCAAGGATGCCCAGCCGGGCACGTTCAAGGACGTGATCGTGCTGTTCATCGGCGACCAGGCCGACGAGCAGCGCGTGGCCGACGCGGTGAAGGTCACCGGCGCCACATTCCGCTTCGTGCAGATGTGATGGATGGCGTGCGGCGACGGCGCCACGCCGTCGCCGCACCACGCGAAACAACGATGTCCCTGAAAATCCTCGACACCTGCGTCAACTGCGACGTCTGCGAACCGGTCTGCCCGAACAAGGCGATTTCGCTGGGCGAGGAGTACTACGTGATCGACCCGGCGCTGTGCACCGAGTGCGTCGGTCACCACGACGAGCCGCAATGTATCGAGGTGTGCCCGGTCGAGTGCATCATCGTCGACCCCGGGCATGTCGAGTCGCATGAAGCGCTCGAACTCAAGTACCGCCACCTGATGAGCCAGGAGCCTGCCCCATGAACTTCTCCCTGCATGGCCGTGCCCTGCTGCTCGGCCTGTTGTTGACCAGCGGCGCGGCGTTGGCCGCCGATGGCGCGCCGAAAACCGCGCCGGCCGCCGCCAGCGCGCAACCGGCGCAGCGGCCCGGCCACGCCGGCATCGCCAGCGCGAACTTCCTCGCCACCAATGCCGGTTTCGAAGTGCTGGCCAAGGGCGGCAACGCGTTCGACGCGGCGGTGGCGGTGGCCTCCACGCTGTCGGTGGTGGAGCCGGAAAGCTCCGGCCTCGGCGGCGGCTTCATGGCCACGCTGCACATCGCCAAGGGCGACCGCGACGCGTTCATCGACGCGCGCGAGACCGCGCCGATGGCGGTGAACCCGAAGGATTACCTCAACCCCGACGGCACGCCCAACCGCGACGCCGCACTGAAGGGGCCGCTCTCCGCCGGCATCCCCGGCGAGCCGGCCGGCCTGGTGCTGCTGGCGAAGAAGTTCGGCAGGTTGCCGCTCAGCGTGTCGTTGCAGCCCGCGATCCGCATCGCGCGCGAGGGCTTCAAGCCCGATCCGCGCCTGCTGGGCTCGATCAAGGACGAACAGAAGAATCTCGAACGCTGGCCCGCTTCCGCCGCCAAGTTCCTGCCCGGCGGCCAGCCGCCGGCCGCAGGCGCCATCTGGCGCGATCCGGAGCAGGCGCGCACCTTGGAGCTGATCGCGCAGAAGGGCGACGCCGGCTTCTATCGCGGCGAAGTGGCGCAGAAGCTGGTGGACGCGGTGCATGCCGCCGGCGGCAACTGGACGCTGCAGGATCTGGCGAACTACCGCGCCAAGGAGCGCGCGCCCATCGTCGTCGACTACCAGGGCTACCGGATCGTCACCGCGCCGCCGCCGTCCTCGGGCGGCGTGGCCATCGCCGAGATCCTCAACATCCTGCGCGGCTACGACCTCGCGAAGATGGATCAGGCGCACCGCGTGCACTACATCGTCGAGGCGATGCGCCGCGCGTTCCGCGACCACAACGACTATCTCGGCGACCCCGACTTCGTGCAGATGCCGCTGGCGATGCTGCTGTCGCCGTACTACGCCGACGGCCTGCGCCAGAGCATCCTGGCCGACCAGGCCACGCCCTCGTCCATGCTGCCGCATGAGACGGCGCACGATCCGGGCATGCACACCACGCATTTCTCCATCATCGACAAGGACGGCAACATGGTGGGCATCACCTCCACCGTGAACTACGTCCTCGGCTCCACCTTCGTCGCCAAGGGCACCGGCGTGCTGCTCAACGACGAGATGGACGACTTCGCATTGGTGCCGGACAAACCCAACGTGTACGGCCTGCTGGGCAGCAAGGCCAACGCGCCGGCGGGCGGCAAGCGCATGCTGTCCTCGATGTCGCCCAGCCTGGTGGTGGGCAAGGATCGCAGCGCGGTGATCGGCTCGCCCGGCGGCTCCACCATCATCACCCAGGTGCTGGAAGGCATCCTGCATTTCATCGATGGCCAGAGCGCGCAGCAGATCGTGGCGGACAAGCGCTACCACCACCAGTTCCTGCCCGACGTGGTGTACGTGGAGGACGGCGTGTTCGATGCCGCCACCAGCGCCGAATTGCAGAAGATGGGCTACACGCTCAAGCCGCGCGAACCCTGGGGCTTCATGAACGTGGTCACCTGGGATCACAAGACCAACACGCTCGACGCCGCCAGCGATCCGCGCCGGCCGTCGGGGCTGGGCAAGGTGGAGTGATTCTTCGGTCATTCCGGCCTTCGCCGGGATGACGGGCAAAGGCGGCGTGTGGCGATGTTCGGATTCGAGGTTTTCGACGTGGAGCTTTTTTCGATTCCCGGCAACTCCCAGCAGCTCGACGGCGGCGCCATGTTCGGCAACGCACCGAAGGCGATGTGGTCGCGCTGGATCGCGCCGGACGGGCAGAACCGCATTCCGCTGGCCTGCCGCTGCCTGCTGGTGAAGGGCGTGACGGTGGACGGCGTGCCCGGCCGCAACGTGCTGTTCGAGACGGGCATCGGCGCGTTCTTCGAGCCCTCGCTGCGCGAACGCTACGGCGTGGTGGAGGATCGCCACGTGCTGCTCGATTCGTTGGCGGCGGTGGGCCTCACGCACGAGGACATCCACGCCGTGGTGCTGTCGCACCTGCATTTCGACCACGCCGGCGGCCTGCTCGCCGCGTGGCAGGAAGGCCAGCCGCCGCGCCTGCTGTTTCCCAACGCCACCTTCGTGGTGGGTGCGGCGCACTGGCAGCGCGTGCTGAAGCCGCATCCGCGCGACCGCGCCTCGTTCATTCCCGAATTGCCGCAACTGCTGCTGGACAGCGGCCGGCTGGAGCTGGTGGAAGGCGAGCGCTCGAAGGCGCTGGGCGACGCGGTGCGCTTCAGCTATTCGGACGGCCATACGCCGGGCCTGATGCTGGCCGAGGTCGGCGGCGTGGTGTTCTGCGCCGACCTGATCCCTGGCCGAGCCTGGGTGCACCTGCCGATCACCATGGGCTACGACCGTTTCCCCGAGAAGCTGATCGACGAGAAGCGCGCCTTCCTCGACGACAAGCTGGCGCGCGGCGTGCGGCTGTTCTTCACCCACGACCACGCCTGCGCCGCGGCGCGCGTGGTGCGCGACGAGCGCGGACGCTACGGCTGCGCGGACGAATTGCCGGAGCTGCACGGGAGCCTCGCCTGATGCGCGCCATCGCCCTGCCGCGCAGCGTGCTGGCCATCGCGGCCGGCGCGGTGCTGCTGGTGCTGGCCGTCGCGCTGGCGGTATCGACCGAACGCAGCGAGGAAGGCTACCGGCTGGCGCTGCGGCAGCATGGCGGCGCGGTGCTGGATCTCGGCGGCAACGCGGAGCCGCAGCCCGATCTGCAAGGCAAAATGGTGCGCGTCAGCGGCACGCCGCACGTGGTGGCGCCGCCGCTGGACAGCGACTTCAACCAGCAGGCGGACACGCCGCTGCTGACGCGCAACGTGGCGATGTTCCAGTGGCGCGAGCTGCGCCTGGGCGACAGCGTCACCTACGAAATGGACTGGTCGGATACGCCGCAGGACGCCAGCCGCTTCGCGCAGATGAACGGCCACATCAACCCCGGCCCGTTCCCCATCCAGGCCCAGCGCTTCGTGTCCGAGAGCGTGCAGCTCGACGGCTTCACGCTGGATCCGGCGCTGGTGCATGCGCTGCCGGGCAGCGAGCCGGTCGCGCCCGACATGAAGTCGCTGCCGGGCAACCTCGCGGCCAGCTTCGCGCTGCACGACGGCGCCCTGGTCACCAGCGCCGTGCCGGGCGATCCGCGCCTGGGCGACCTGCGCGTGAGCTGGAGCGAGGTACCCCTGCAGCAGGTCACGATCATCGCCCGCGTGGACGGCGACCGCCTGGTGGCGGTGCCGAACGCCGACGACGGCAAGGGCTACGAGGTGAACGTGGGCGACAGCGCGCTGCTGGACATGCGCCCCGACATGGCGGCGCAGCCCGCGCTGACCTGGCCGCTGCGCGTGCTCGCCGTGCTGCTGGCGGCGCTGGGCGCGGGCCTGCTGCTGGCGCGCGACGCGAAGCGCATCGATCCGCTGGCCGCGCTCGGCGGCGGCCTGCTCGCGGTGGGCGCGTTCGCCGCGCTGCCGTGGCTGGGCGGCAGCGCGGTCGCCGTCGCTGCATGGTTCGCGGTCGCGCTGGCTGGCCTCGGCTTGCTGCTGTGGCGGCGCCGCGCTTCGCGGCGCTGATATCTCCGTCCGCGAAATGCCCGCATCGCGCCTGCGGCAAGCCCGCCGCGTCGGCGATGCTGCGCGACCGCCTTCACGGAGAACCAGCATGCACCAGCGACTGCCCGTCATCGCCGCTTTGGCGCTGGCCCTGATCCTGCCTTCGGCGCATGCCGCGCAAGCCGGGGCCGGCATTCCGCACAGCCAGTGGAACGCGCCGCAAAAACCGTTCCGCATCTACGGCAACACCTGGTACGTGGGGCCGCACGGGCTGACCTCGCTGCTGCTGGACACCGGGCGGGGGCTGGCGCTGTTCGACGGCGACCTGCCGGAATCCGCGCCGCTGATCGAGGCGCACATCCGCGAACTCGGTTTCCGCGTGCGCGACGTGAAGTGGATCCTCAATTCGCACCCGCACGCGGATCACGCGGGCGGCATCGCCGCGCTGCAGGCCGCCAGCGGCGCGCAGGTGCTGACCAGCACGGCAGGCGCGCGCGAACTCGCGCTGGGCGGTGCCGACCGCAGCGATCCGCAGTTCGGCGCGATGCCCTACTACCCGCCGGTGAAGCGGGTGCGCGTGGTGCGCGATGGTGAAACCGTGCAGTTGGGCAAGGTCGCGGTCACCGCGCACTACACGCCGGGCCATACGGCCGGCAGTACCTCGTGGACGTGGACTTCATGCGAAGGCCGGCGCTGCTTGCGCATCGCCTACGCCGACAGCCTCAGCGCCGTCAGCGCCCCGGACTACCGCTTCGTCGACCACCCCGCCTATGTCGCCGGGTTCCGCCGTGCCATCGCCACCGTGGCCGCGCTTCCGTGCGACGTCCTGCTCACCCCGCATCCCGACGCCAGTGGTTTCTGGGAAAAGGTCGCCAAGCGCAAGTCGCCCACGGACGTGGCGCCGCTGGTCGATGGCCAAGCCTGTCGCGACTACGCGGCCGACGCAGGGAAGAACCTGGATGCACGGCTGGCGAAGGAGCGCGCGAAGCGTTGATCCACGCGTGCTTCCCCTGAGGGTCTGTTCAATATCTCCAATATCTCCGTGCTGTTCACGCCGGCAACCTTTCGAGCGAAGGCTTCAATTGCGCCCGTTAGTGTTTTGTGCACCTTGCAGCATCCGTCCGCATCAGGATGACGATGGCGAGTGTCCTCAGTTCCCAGATATGGTGCGGTGTGGCCGCAGTGAAGCTCGTGTCGCGAGGCGTTGATCCAACCTCCTCGACACGACCTGCTTGTAGTGCCGGCGGATTGAATCAGGCCGTTTCTCTTGGTTCCTTCTCTTTAGGCCAGTAAAGAGAAGGGACTCGGGCGCCGGAAGGCGACCGAAAGCCCGCCGCAGGCGAGCCAGTGTGCGGAATCGAAAGGTTGTCGCGAGCACCCGCCCCTCACCCTAGCCCTCTCCCCGATGGGGAGAGGGAACTTGCCCCGTGCTTGTCCGCGGCAGACGACCACGGAGCTTTGTCCCTTGCGACAATTGCAAAATCACCCAGCCGCAAACCGGAAAAGGCTGACAGGAGATTTTGAGCAGGCCCCGGGTGCTTCATTCCTTGCCGTAGCGCTGCCGCAGCAACTCGAACAGTGCGCGCAGGCCCATCGCCTCGCCGCCGCGCGGGCGGCCGGGGCGGTCGGCGTCGTTCCAGGCGTAGGTGTCCAGGTGCAGCCAGGGCAGGCCGTCCGGCACGAAGCGTTCCAGGTACAACGCGGCGGTGATCGCGCCGGCGTGGCGCGAGGGGCCGGCGTTGGCGAAGTCGGCGAGGTAGGAATCCAGCATCTTGCGGTACGGGCGCCACAGTGGCAGCCGCCACAACGGGTCGTCCACCGCCTTGCCGGCGGCCAGCGCGCGCTCGGCCAGCGCGTCGTCGTTGCCGAACAGCGCAGGCAGGTCGGGCCCCAGCGCCACGCGCGCGGCGCCGGTGAGCGTGGCGAAGTCGATGATGAGTTCGGGCTGCTGCTCGGCGCCGTAGGCCAGCGCGTCGCACAGCACCAGCCGGCCCTCGGCGTCGGTGTTGTCGATCTCCACGCTGTGGCCGGCGCGCGTCACCACCACCTCGCCGGGGCGCAGCGCGTTGCCGCTCACCGCGTTCTCCACCGCGGGCACCAGCAAGGTGAGGCGCACCGGCAGCTTCGCCTGCATCACCAGTTGCGCCAGCGCGATGGCGTGCGCGGCGCCGCCCATGTCCTTCTTCATCCAGCGCATGCCGTCGCTTGACTTGAGGTCGAGGCCGCCGGTGTCGAAGCACACGCCCTTGCCCACGATCACCAGCCTGGGGTGCTGCTCCTTGCCCCAGGCGAGCTCCACCAGCCGCGGCGCGCGATGGCTGGCGCGGCCCACGGCATGGATGGTGGGGAAGTTGGCCTTGAGCAGTTCGTCGCCCACCCACTCGCGCACCTTCGCCTTGTGCGCCTTGCCGAGCCGCTTGATCGCGTCGCCGAGCTGCTCGGGGCCCATGTCCTCGGTGGGCGTGTTGACCAGGTCGCGCACCAGCGCGGTGGCCTCGGCCAGTGGCTGCACGGCGGCGAGCGTGGCGGCGTCCACCGCCAGCGTGGCCGGCGCACGCTTGGCCTTGCGGTAGCGGTTGAACTGGTAGGCGCCCAGCGCCCAGCCCAGTGCGGCTTGCGCCTGGTCGAGGCGCAAGCCTTCGGCGGCGAGCTGGTAGGTGCCTTCCGGCAGCGTCGCCGGCAATGCGGCGAGCGCGGCCAGCGGGGCCTCCGCATCCACGCCCACCAGCACGCGCACGGGCTTGCCGTGCGCGTCGGCGAGCAGGATCGCGCTGCCGGGCTTCGCGTCGAAGCCGTTCGCCTCCAGCCAGCGGCGCTGCGCGGCGTCCAGCCGTTTCTTCGCGGCGGCGAGGTGGCGGGCGTCGGTGGCCTCGATGGCGATGCGGTGGCGGGGAGCGGCGGAGTGGTCGAGCAGGACGGACATGGACGGCCTCGTGGCGTGCGTGCTTCGCAGCCGCCAATGATGCGCCCATGTGGCCGCGCGGTCACGTCGCGGCGTGCGCTTCCAGCCAGTCGGCGAGTTCGCCGAGGTCGTGCAGCTCGAGTTCGGGCGGTGCGCCCAGCGCCTCGGGCCAGGCTTCGCCGTGGCGGTTGATCCATGCCGCGCGCAGGCCGGCGCGGTGCGCGCCGAGCACGTCGAGTTCGGGATCGTCGCCCGCATGCAGCACTTCGTGTGGCGCCGCGCCGAGCCGTGTGGCGGCGGCGAGGAAGATGCGCGGATCGGGCTTGGCCGCGCCCACGTCGCGCGAGCAGACGTGGTGGGCGAAGTGCGCCTGCACGCCGGTGCGCGCGAGGTCGGCGTTGCCGTTGGTGAGGCTGGCCAGCGGCCAGCGCGCGGCGAGGCGTTGCAGCGCGGGCAGGCTGTCGGGCCAGAGCTCCACCGCGTTGCGCGCGGCGAAGTAGATCTCCCACAGCGTGTCCAGCGGCGCGTCGGCGATGCCGCAGGAAGCGAAGACGTGCTGCTGGGTGAGCCGGCGCTGGGTGGTGAAGTCGTGGGCCAGGTCGGGCCGCGACTCGGCCACCTGCGCGCGCAACGCGCGCATGGCCGGGATGGGCCATGCGCGGGCCACCTCGGGCCAGTGTTCGCGCAGGTAGTCGTCCACCGCACGATCGGCGAGTTCGAGCGCCGGCAGCACCGGCCACAGGGTGTCGTCGAGATCGAGCGTGACGGCGCGGATCGGCACGGCGTCGGGTGTCAGTCGCGGCTGACCTGCAGCGACTGGCCGAGCCGGATGTTGTCGTTCTTGAGGTGGTTCCAGTCGCGCAGGTCGGCCACGCTCACGCCGTTCCTCTCGGCGATGACGGACAGGGTGTCGCCCTTGGCCACGGTGTAGGTCTTGGCCGCGCCACCTGCGCTGGCGACGGTCGCCGGCTTGGCGTTCGCCGCATTGCGGCTGTCCATCGCGGCGCGGGCGATGGCGGTGCGCTCCGAGGTCGGGGCGATGGCGGAGGCGGCGGCGTAGCTCGCGCCGGGCGCGGAGATCGGCGGGGCGGCCGGCGCCTTGGCCTTGCTGTCGGTCGCTTCGGCGAACAGCGTGTCGCGGCGCGGCTGATCCTTCGCCACCAGTCCGATGCCATCTTCGTACGGCAGCACCGAGTGGTTGCGCAGCACGGCCTTGGCCTTGTCGGTCTGCAGGTAGTCGAGGAACTCCTGCACCGCGGCGGCCTTGGCGCTGTTCGGGTTGCTCACCAGGTACAGCGGCGCGTACAGCGGATAGCTGCCGTCGGCGATGTTCGCCACGCTGGGCGCGACGTCGTCGATCGGGATGGTGCGCAGCTTCGGGTTGCCGCTGACGTCGGCCAGCGTGGACAGGCCAAGGCTGTTCGGATCGAGCGCGACGCCTTGTTCCAGCGCCTCGGTGTTGAGATAGAAGCGCGACGCGGAGATCTGCTGGTCGCCGCGGCCGAACAGCAGGCTGCGCAGGCTGTATTCCAAGCCGTCGTTGGGGCTGATCACCGCGTACAGGTCGATCGGCGCGTCCACGCCGCCCACGTCCTTCCAGTTCCTGATGCGGCCGAGGTAGATCTCGTGCAGCTGGCGCGCGGTGAGGTTGCGCACCGGGTTCGACGGGTTGGCGATCATCACCAGCGCGTCCCACGCCACCGGCGTGAAGACGAGGCGGTTGTTCTCGGGGCTGCCGTCGCCGGGGCGCGCGCTGCCGCCGATGTCGGCGGTGCCGCCGGCCACCGCGTCGATGCCCGAGGCGGTGTTGAACGGCTGCAGTTCGATGCGGCCATGGCCGCTGCGCTGCCACTCCTTCGCGATGTTGTCCATCACCGCGCGGCCGGTGGTGACGTCGCCGCGCCAGATCAGCGTGGATTTGCTGGCCTTGCTGCTGGCGGCCGCCTTGTGGCGGACGGCGGCATGGGGCGTCGATTTCGTCGCGGCAAGCGCGGGGACGGCGAGGCAGGCGCCGAGCAGGAGGACAGGCAACAGGCGGACAGCACGAACGGACATGGCGGTGGAATACCCCGACAGGATTGGATGGCGAAGGAGCGAGGGCGGCGGCGCGTGATCCCGGCCGGCGCACGAAAGTGGACGAACGTCGGTTATTTCAGCGGCTGGGGTGGAAAACATCAAGCGCGCACCCGCGCCATTGCGACGCAGGCACGCCCACATGCGTGCGCCGCTTCACGTTGCGCGCCATGCGTCGCCGCATGGCGCGCGGCCATCGTCGCCCGCTGGCGACGGCGCCCAGCCTGTCACCCATTCATTGAACGAGGACGTAATGCGTGCCCTCGTCGTCGGCCACCACCAGCGCGAGCTGGCGCGGCCGCACGCCGGCCAGCTCGCGCAGCATGCGCAGGTCGGTGATGCGCATGTTGTCCACGCCGATCACCACGTCGCCGGCGACGAGGCCCGCGGTGGCGGCATGGCTGTCCGGCCGCACCGCGCTCGCCACGACGCCGTACAGGCCCTGGTTGCGCTGTTCCTTGCTAAGTTCGGTGAAGGTGACGCCGGCGAGGCGGGGATCGAGCCGGGCGCCGTCGATGCTGGCGAGCTGCTCCGGGCGCAGCACGGCGCTGACTTCGCGCGCCTTGCCGTTCCGCAGCACGCCCAGCTTCACCGTGCTGCCCACCGGCAGCAGGCCTTCGGCGTTGCGCAGGTCGTCGACGCTGCGCAGCGGCTTGCCGTCGACCGAGGTGAGCACGTCGCCGGGTTGCAGGCCGGCCTGTTCGGCGGGCGAGCCGGCGTCCACGCCGGCCACCACCACGCCGTGATCCTGCGCGAGGCCGAGCAGGCGCGCGATGCGCGGCGTGACGTCCTGCGACTGCAGGCCCAGCGTGCCGCGCTGCACCTTGCCGTGCGCGATCAGCTGCCGCATCACCTCGCTGGCGAGGTTGCTGGGGATGGCGAAGCCGATGCCCACATTGCCGCCCGAAGGCGAGAAGATCATGGTGTTGATGCCCACCAGCTGGCCGCGCAGGTTCACCAGCGCGCCGCCGGAGTTGCCCGGGTTGATCGAGGCGTCGGTCTGGATGAAGTTCTGGTAGCGCCCCGAGCCCGAGGATTCCGGGCCGAGGCCGGAGCGGCCCAGCGCGGAGACGATGCCCGAGGTCACCGTTTCGCTGAGCCCGAACGGCTCGCCCACCGCCACCACGTAGTCGCCCACGCGCAAGGCTGAGGAGTCGGCCACCGGCAGCGCCTGCAGGCCGGTGGCGTGGATCTGGATCACCGCCACGTCGGTGTCCGGATCGGTGCCCACCAGCCTGGCCTTGAACGTGCGGCCGTCCTGCAGGGTCACGGTGATGTCGTCGGCGCCGCCCACCACGTGGTTGTTGGTGAGGATGTAGCCCTTGGCCGCGTCCACGACCACGCCCGAACCCAGGCTCTGCTCCACCCGTTCGCGTGGCGTGGCCGGCAGGCCGAAGAACTGGCGGAACACCGGGTCGTCGAAGTACGGGTTGCGCACCTGCACGCGCGTCTTGCTGGAGATGTTCACCACCGCCGGCGTCACGTGTTCCAGCATCGGCGCCAGCGAAGGCATGGGCTGGTCGCCCACGGCGGGCGGCATGGCGGCGCGGCTGGCGATGGGCAGGGCGACGCCGACGAGCAGCGCGCAGGCGCCGGCAAGACGGAGCGGGAAACGGGGCGAGCGGAACGACATCGGACTTCTCCTGCCGGATGCGGAAACGGCGCGCTTTCGACTGCCGCGGGCGGCATCAGGTTCCCGCACGCGGCGTGGCGCCGAAGATGGACGCGACACTTTACATCGCGCCTCCCCGGCGCTACCTTGCCAACGGTTAGCAACCACAACATCTTGTGCTTGTTTGCGATCGAGCGGACAAGTACTGGTGGGGTGAATCGCTTCGCGGGGAGCAGTCCGGCATCCGGTCGGCAAGGCGTGGCCGCGGCATCCAGCCGCTCCGGGCAACGCGATGCGACGACGGCAACCAACAACAAGGCCGCAAGGCCGCACACGAACGAGGTCAGGGAACCGATGAGCACAGCGCGCGTGCCAGCCACGGGGTCGGAACTGCAACGCGATGCCGCCGCGGCGATCCCGCTGCAACCTGCCTCGCAGGACATCTGGGACAAGAAATACCGCCTGCGCACCAAGGCCGGCGAGCCGGTGGACGCCGATGTCGACGGCACCTGGCAGCGCGTGGCGCGCGCCCTGTCCGAGGTGGAAGCCACGCCCGAGCTGCGCGAACACTGGAACGAGCGCTTCCTGTGGGCGCTGCGCCGCGGCGCGATCCCCGCCGGCCGCATCACCTCCAACGCCGGCGCGCTGGAACACAAGCCCGCCACCTCCACGATCAACTGCACCGTGTCCGGCACCATCCGCGACTCGATGGACGACATCCTGGAGAAGGTGCACGAGGCCGGCCTCACGCTGAAGGCCGGCTGCGGCATCGGCTACGAGTTCTCCACGCTGCGTCCGCGCGGCGCGTACGTGTCGGGCGCGGGCGCGTACACCAGCGGCCCGCTGTCCTTCATGGACATCTACGACAAGATGTGCTTCACCGTGTCGTCCGCCGGCGGCCGCCGCGGCGCGCAGATGGGCACGTTCGACGTCAGCCATCCGGACGTGAAGGAATTCATTCGCGCCAAGCGCGAGGACGGCCGCCTGCGCCAGTTCAACCTCTCGCTGCTGGTCACCGACGGCTTCATGCAGGCGGTGGAGCACGACCACGACTGGCCGCTGGTGTTCCCGGTGCACGTCAAGGAGCGCGACGAGATCGACCTCGACGATCCGGCCAAGGTGGTGTGGCGCGAATGGCCCACCCACGAGAACTACGTCGACCGCGCCGACGGCCTGGTCGCCTGCAAGATCTACGGCCACATCCGCGCGCGGCACCTGTGGGACATGATCATGGTCTCCACGTACGACTACGCGGAGCCCGGCTTCATCCTGATCGACAAGGTCAACGAGATGAACAACAACTGGTGGTGCGAGCACATCCGCGCTACCAACCCGTGCGGAGAGCAACCACTTCCGCCGTACGGCTCCTGCTTGCTCGGCTCGATCAACCTCACCACCTTCGTGCGCGATCCGTTCGGCCCCAAGGCGCGCTTCGACTGGGACGAATACCGCGAGGTAGTGAAGGTGTTCACCCGCATGCTCGACAACGTGGTGGAGATCAACGGCCTGCCGCTGGAGCAGCAGCGCAACGAGATCATGAGCAAGCGCCGCCACGGCATGGGCTACCTCGGCCTCGGCTCCACGCTCGCCATGCTCAAGATGCGCTACGGCAGCGCCGAGGCGGTGGGATTCACCGAGGAGGTCTCGCGCGAGATGGCCGTAGCGGGCTGGGAAGTGGCGCTGGATCTGGCGAAGGAGAAGGGCGTCGCGCCCGTGCTCGCCAGGGACTACACCGTCACCGGCGACATGCTGCGCCGCCGCCCGGAAATGGCGCGGGACGGCTGGAAGGTCGGCGACGCCATCCCCGGCCGCGTGCTGCACGCCAAGTACAGCCGCTACATGCAGCGCATCGCCGAAGTGGCGCCCAACCTGGTGAAGGATCTCGCCGAAACCGGCGCCCGCTTCACCCACCACAGCTCGATCGCGCCCACCGGCACCATCTCGCTGTCGCTGGCCAACAACGCCAGCAACGGCATCGAGCCCAGCTTCGCCCACCACTACTCGCGCAACGTGATCCGCGAAGGCCGCAAGACCAAGGAAAAGGTCGAGGTCTACAGCTACGAGCTGCTGGCCTACCGCGCGCTGATCAACGCCAGCGCGATGCCGTACTCCGACGACCCGCAGGCCAAGCTGCCCGACTACTTCGTGGCCGCCGACGACATCAGCCCCAAGCAGCACGTGGACATCCAGGCCGCCGCGCAGAAGTGGGTCGATTCGTCGATCTCCAAGACCGCGAACGTGCCCACCGACTACCCCTACGAAGACTTCAAGGACATCTACTTCTACGCCTACAAGCAGGGGCTGAAGGGCTGCACCACCTTCCGCTTCAATCCCGCCGCCTTCCAGGGCGTGCTGGTGAAGGACGCCGACCTTGCCAACACCCTCTACCACTTCGAACTGGAAGACGGTAGCGTTATCGAACTTCGCGGCAACGAGGAAGTGGAATACGACGGCGAAACGCATACCGCCGCCAACCTGTTCGATGCCTTGAAGGAAGGCTATTACGGCAAGTTCTGACACGCAGTCCACGAACGCAACGATCACCGCCGAGGGGTACACCCGCATGTCCATCGATACCGAAGTCGAAGTGCAAAACAGTGTTGTGCCGGCCGCCCCCGCGGAACCGGTGATCGAGGCGCCGGCCACCGCCGCGCCCGCGCCGGCTGCTCCGGCCGTGGCGCCAAAGAAGGCGGCGCCAAAGAAGGCGGCAGCCAAGAAGAAGGCTGCGCCGAAGAAGGCCGCCAAGAAGAAAGCCGCGCCGAAGAAGGCTGCAGCAAAGAAGGCCCCGGCCAAGAAGGCTGCCGCGAAGAAGGCGGTCAAGAAGGCTGCGAAGAAGGCTGCGAAGAAGGCTGCGAAGAAGGCCGTTGCGAAAAAGCCGGCGGCCAAGAAGGCGGTGAAGAAAGCCGTCAAGAAGGCCGCGAAGAAAGTCGCGAAGAAGGCCGTCGCCGCCAAGAAGGCGGTGAAGGAGGTCGCGAAGAAGGTTGCCGGCAAGGCGAAGAAGGTCGCCAAGGCCGCAAAGAAGGTCAGCAGCAAGAAGACGGCGAAGAAAGCCGCTCCCAAGAAGACAGCCAAGAAGGCTGCCGTGAAGAAGGCCGCCAAGGCGGTCAAGAGGTCCACTGCCAGCAAGAAGGCGAGCGTCAAGTCGGCGAAGAAACCCGCTGCCAAGAAGGCCGCCCGCAAGAAGTAAGTCCCGAAGCAGCCGGCCCGGCCTCGCGCCGGGCCGGCTGTTTTTCTCTCAGCGGCGGCGCGCTTTTGCTCGTCATTCCGGCGAAGGCCGGGGTTCAGTGCCTCCCGCTTTCGCCGGAATGAAGAGTTCCGGAAAGTCCGCAAGTTTGTTTTCTACGCGCCGCCGTCCACTCAGGTAAAGAACACCATGGCGATCAAGATCGAAAAGAAGATCAAGGGCTACAACGTCGTCAAGCCCGAGGACAAGGCCGTGCCCGCCGCCGCACCCGAGACCAAGGCCAAGGCCGCCGAGCCGCGCCAGGCCGAAGTCATCCAGATGCACGAGAGCTTGGAGCGCCCCGAGCAGCTCATCGGCTCCACCTTCAAGATCAAGTCGCCGCTGTTCGAGCACGCGCTGTACGTCACCATCAACGACATCGTGCTCAACGCCGGCACCAAGCACGAGCAGCGCCGCCCCTTCGAGATCTTCATCAACTCGAAGAACATGGATCACTTCCAGTGGATCGTGGCGCTCACCCGCATCCTCTCTGCCGTGTTCCGCAAGGGCGGCGACGTCACCTTCATCGTGGAAGAACTGAAGGCCGTGTTCGACCCGCGTGGCGGCTACTTCAAGGCCGGCGGCGTCTACATGCCCAGCATCGTGGCCGAGATCGGCGCGGTGATCGAGCAGCACATGAAGAACATCGGCCTCATCCACGACCCCGAGATGAGCGACAGCCAGCGCGCCCTGATCGCCGAGAAGCGCGCCGCCTACGAAGCCGTCAGCAGCAAGAAGGCCGACACCTCCGCTGCGCCCGTCGAATCCAACGGCAGCTTCCCGCCCGGAGCCACGCTCTGCCACAAGTGCAATACGCAGGCGCTGGTGCTGATGGACGGGTGCCAGACTTGCTTGAATTGTGGGTATAGCAAGTGCGGTTAACCAGTTTTAGTAAATTTGCCTGAGCGCGCCTACGGGGGGGGGTGATGGATGGATCCTACTATCGAGTGCCAGATGACAGGCGCTATTGGGTGGTGCGTGCGGATGCTGGTGATTTTTTGCCGCATTTTACTACGGCAGGCGTTATCGCTATCGGGCATGTTGATGAGGCTGTCTCGAAAAAGCCCGATCAATTGCCGAAGGATGCCAATTGGGCGACCTTTCATGCGAATTTGGTAAAGGCGCGCGAGCAAGATGGGCAACGCCCTCGCGGCATTAGTTCATTAATTTCGCAGGCAAAAGCCTTTGTTAATGACATTAAAGAAGGTGACTGGATTATTTGTCCTGGTGGTGGTCTTCTCAGGATTGGGGTTGTAACAGGCGAGGCATACTGGGATGACAAGCCTGTGGTGCTCGTTGATCGCGAAAAGCGACCATCAGTCATGAGCTTTATGCTTCGTCGGCAAGTAACTTGGGGGCCGACCGTTTATAGGGAGGAGTTCTCTAGCCCCTTGCAGCGCTCTCTATTTGCAAATCAGACTGTCTTCAACATCGATAGTCACTGGGAAGCAATTTATCATACGATTTATCCCGCATTTTCACGGAACGATGCGCTGTATCTTTCAGCGAGGATATCGACAGACGGTCGTATTAATAACGTTGATGTCGCATCATTCCTGCTTACGCTTAGTGATATTGAGTTGACAGTACGGGCTCTTCATGACGGCCTATCTAATTCGAACTTTGATGAGAAGTTGGCCGGTTATACTGAATCGGGCAAGTTGAGTTTGGCAACAAAGGCCGAGTTCTACTCTCCGGGAGATATATGGGTTCAACTGATTGGCGGGGCGGGCGAGCTTTTTTCTGGAAGTAAATGGATGGCAGCAGTAGTTTTTGCTTATGGCATGCTGTTTGGTAATCAGAAGCTTGGTTTTGATGGAATTTTGGATTTGGATACGCGGCACAAGATCCGCGACATCATTATTGATCGCATGAAGAAGCGGCGTGTTGAGGCTGCAATAGATAGGATGGATGTTGCGCTGCCAAACAAGGACACCGCTCCACTCGAGTCCAAAGATCAAAATACGTAGTGAAGGCTCAAATTTGTTTGCTATATCTTGGCTTGGACTTGGATCCAGGTATTTTTAGACTCCAAAGGTCACTGTCATGGAAATTGTGATCGGAGTATTAGCCGGCCTTCTTACTTCCGTGGTGCTCGCACTGTTAAGAAAGGCCGTGCATGAATGGATTATTCCTTGGTATCGGCTCGTAACCTATAAAGGTCTATTGCTTGAAGGGAGTTGGTTTCGAGTCGCGAATTCTCAAAAGACACTGCTTGAAATTAAGCGGGAGTGTGAGCGTCTGTCAGGAAAGGCTACGGCCACCAGCTTTCATCAAAATGCAGGGTTGCACATCGACGACATAAGAACGTTTGATCTTGAGGGGTATATTTATGGGCGATTTGTGATTATCACCCTAAAAAATACTGATAGATCGCGCCTCGGAGTGGTGAGCTTCTTGTTGCAGATTGAAGGTGATGGCACCTGCCTTAAGGGGGCGTCAAGTTGGTACGCGCCACTCATGTCCTCAATTCGGTTTGGGGATGTGGCTTTTTTTCGAAGTGAAGAAAGAGCGAACGTCTTCCTGGCGGAAGAGAACAGGGCAGAGTAGAGGTCAAGAAAACGGGAAAAGGTGTCAGGGACAATTTTTACTTCATGGCAGGTTCCGCACGGCGAGACGTGGCCTTTCCCCGTACCAGCCGCTACCGTTCAGCCTTTCTTCCTTCTTGGAAACTCCATGTCCCTCAAGGCCGATTTCGAGCTGATGGCCCGCTACAACCAGTGGATGAATGCGTGCCTCTACGCGCAGGCCGCGAAGCTGGATGAGGCGGAACTGCGGGCGGATCGGGGCGCGTTCTTCGGTTCGATCCTGGCCACGCTGGCGCACATCCTCGCGGCCGATACGCACTGGCTGAAGCGCTACGCCATGGCGATGCCGGGAGTGGCTTCGCTGGACTACGTGAGCGCGATGCCGCTGCCTGCGCTGGTTCGCGGCAATGTGTCTCCCGATTTTGTCCGGTTGTGGGCGGATCGCGAGACGATGGACGCGGCAATCATCGCGTTCACCGCCGAAGCCGACGACGCGTTGTATGCGCAGTCCTTGAGCTATGTGAACACTGCCGGCGAGTCGCACACCAAGCCGGCCGGGCTGGTGCTGCGCCATGTGTTCAATCACCAGACCCATCATCGCGGACAGGTCACCACCTTGTTCAGCCAGCTGGGCATCGATGTTGGCGTCACCGATCTGTCGGCATTGATTCCCGAGTGCGACGGCTGAACGAGCGGCGCGTCGGTGCTTGCAGCGTGGTGAAGGCGTGCGTCATGCTGCCCGGAGCGGCGAGCCAAGCGGGGCGAGATCGTCGCATTACCTATCGCTGCGTTTCGTCTGGCTGCAAGATCCGCACGATCAGAAAGGCAAGCAACGGGATGGCGATCGCGTAGACATACTGCGTCCGCGACACGCCGATACCGAACGGAAACCAGATACCCGGCACGCCGACCGTGTCGAGCAGCTCGCCGCCGAACAGCGAGGCCGCAACCGAGGCCAGCGTGACGAGCGCCAGGATTCGCATCGGGCCGCTGCGGATCATGCGCAGGCCGATCACGACGAACAGCGCGATCGATGCCAGCCGGCTGATGCTGATCCAGGTCGCCGAATGGATCGCGGTGCCGACGAACGCGGCGACCGCCAGCGCCAGCGCCGCCACGTCGATGCTTCGCCATGGACGCGGGCACCAGCGGTTCCATGCCCATGTCCAGGCGGCCACCGTCGGTATCCACATCACCGACGCCAGCCACGCATAGGTGGCCAGGCTTTGCAGGTCGGTCCATGCGGTGATGGCGTTGTTGAGGCGCCGCGCTGCCATGAGTGCGAGCGCGATGCTGGCGAGAACCAGGAAGCCCTTGCAGCTGCTGCGCGACCAGCACGCGAGCGCCAGGCCGATGAGCGCCAGCATGGCGACCGGCTCGACCACCTCGACGATGTAGCCGGCGATGGTTCGCTGCCATTGCACGCGGTGCAGCGCATCGCTGGTCAGCCGCGGCGCCAGGATGGGCGCGGTGTGCATGCCGCCGCCATCGGGGCTGCTGGCCGAGCCTGGATCCATGTAGGTGCGCACGGCGAGCACGCCGCGGGTGACTGCCGCATCGGTGGGCAGGGCGAACTGCAGTGGCCGCGTGCCAACGACGCGCGGGTTCGGGCCAAGCCGGCCCGAACCGCCCAGCAACCGGCCGTTCCAGTACAGTTCGTAGCCGTCCTCGACGAGGGTCGGCCCGAGGATGTCCCATGACGCGTGCTCGGCCGGCACCGTCACCGCGCGCCGGTACCAAGCGTAGCCGTGGTAACCGGGATGGCCGTGCGCCATCCAGCCGCCCACGTAATCGGGCAGGCCCACGTCGCCGTCGTGGCTGCCCGGCGGAGCGGTCATGTCGATCATTTCCCAGCCGCTGTCGTCCGTATCGGCACTTGCCCAGCGCGGATCGTCGCCGACGTGGAACCGCCAGGAACCATCGAGCAGGGTGGCGGCGGCGCGCAGCGGCTGCGGATCGGGTCGGCCGCCGCTCGCCAGGTCGGCGATCACGACGGCCAGAGCCACCAGCGTCGCCACGACGATGCCGACGAACAGCTTGCGTTGCGTCGCGTCGATCGGCGATGCCGTTGGAGGTATCGGTTGGGACGTCATGCGAAAGATGCCTCGATATTTTTCGGTCAGCCCGTATCGCGCACGCGGGATTTCGCGTTACCCGGCGCGGGAATCATCGCCACCCCCGATGCCGGCGGAAAGGCCGGCAACGGCAAGGCGTCCCGGACGCCGTCGGAGAGCTGGCCGATCCATCGGCGGAAGGAGGTGCCAAGGGAAATCCCCGGGGACAATGCGAGCGTAACTCTGCTACTGTCCTGCCGCCCATGCTGGATTGTCCATCCGTTTTTGACGCCAGCCTCTTTGTGGCTTGCCTGGTGGAGGATGCCTGATGCCGTGGGACAAGAACGCAGCGGCCACCCATGCCGACAACCACGCGCGTAGCCGTAGCACGGGCAATTGCGCGCGATATGTCCGGGAGGCCGTCGATGCCGGCGGCGTCACGCTCGGGCACACGCATTACGCGAAGAACTACGGGCCTATCCTGGTCGCGTCGGGATTCCAGCAGATACACGGTGTTCCGCAGAAAGGGGATGTCGCCGTGATCCAGCCGGCCCCCGGGCATCCTGCCGGGCACATGGCCATCTTCGACGGGGCGAACTGGGTTTCCGATTTCAAGCAGCTGCACGGCCTTTATCCCGGCCCTGCGTACCGGAGCGCCCGGCCGGCCTACGTCGTCTATCGCCATCCGTGAGGTGTGGAATGAACAGGCGTCTTTCCGTGGCGTTCGTTGCGTTGCTGGTCATGGCGGCGATCCTGTTGCCGATGCCCGCGCTGGCCGCCGGCAAGACTGACGATCCAGTGGCCCAGACCCGGGCTTTCTACGCCTGGTTCATCGCCCACGACACGGATGCCGGCTACCCGCTGGCCAGCCCCGACATCTACCGCTACGTGGCGAAGGAAACCGTGGACAGGCTGCGCGAGGACTATCGCCGCAGCGGGCCGCCGGGCGATGTCGATTATTTCCTGAAGGTGCAGGATTACGACACGCGCGACTGGCTGGCGCACATCGCGACGCAGCCCGCGGTCATGCTCAGCGCGGTGGCTGTCGTCCCGGTGACCTTGGGTTCGACGGACAAGGTGGGCGTGCTGGTCTTCCTCAAGCGCAGCAATGGAAGCTGGAAGATCATCAAGGTGGACGACACTCGCGGTTATCCGTGAGTCCGTTGGTGGAGGATCCGGCAAGCGCGCCCTGCGCGGCGTATGTCGTGGCGCTGGGCCGCCGTTCGTAGAGCCCGACTGCCTGACTACACGTCCTTCCCCGGTACTGATCCGGAGAACTCCTGCCGCGGAGCAAATGGCTGGAACGCACAGTCCGCAGGCCAGCACGCGAGGCGCATTGCTTCGGCACGCGGGCGAACCCGCCCTGCATCATGGCCCCAGTTTCCCGCTTGCGCGCAGCCATCCCGCAGACAGCTTCGCCCTAGTAGGATGGCGGTTCGCCTGGGGCCGTCGCGGCCTTCGGCATCCTTGAACCTTGCCATCGGATACCACCCATGAACCTGCACCGCACCTTGCTCGTTGCCGCGCTGGCCGCCGCTAGCGGCCTTTCCTTCGCCCCCGCCGCATCGGCGCAGGCCGCTGCCGCCCCCGCCGCCAATCCGCTGGGCGGCAATCCGGTGCCGGGCGTGTGCATGCTTTCGCGCGAGGCGGTGTTCGCGCAGTCCAAGGTGGGCCAGGCCGCGAGCGAGCGCCTGAAGTCGCTGGCGACGCAGCAGCAGTCCGCGCTGGAAAGCCAGCGCAAGCCGCTGGACGCTGACATCCAGGCGTTCCAGCAGAAGGCTTCCACGCTCACCGAGGCGCAGCGCAAGCAGCAGGGCCAGGCCCTGCAGCAGCGCATGCAGGCTTTCCAGGCGCAGGCCGGCCAGCTCGAGCAGCGCATCCAGCTCACCCGCGGCAAGGTGATGGAGCAGATCGGCCAGCAGGCGCAGCCCCTCGTCAACAGCTCCTACAACAGCCATCACTGCGGCCTGCTGCTGAACCGCGACGCGGTGCTGGGCGGCAACACCAGCAACGACCTCACCGGCGACGTGGTGAGCGGCCTCGACGCCAAGATCACCTCGCTCAATTTCAACCTCGAGCCGCTGCCGGCCAGCACCGGCAAGTAATCGCGCAGCGAAACCGGATGGCTGCCGCGCGCATCGTGCGGCAGCCATTCTTTTTGCCCGGATCGTGCGGGTGGCGTCGCGGATGGCGCGGAATCCCGCACAACCGCCGGGGCCGGACTGGCCCGGTGCTAGAGTGAAAAGCCATCCCGCAGCGGAACCCGCCATGATCCACGACGCCTTCTATCCCATCGGCATCCCCGGCAAGCCCTGGGGCGCCGCGGAAGTCGCCGAATGGCGCGCGCGGCAGCGCCGCCTGCGCAGCTACGCGGACGAGGTGCAAGACCGCATCGTGGCCTTGCGCGCGAGTTTCGACGTGGCCGAATACGGACGGCTGGACTACGCGCCGGAAAGCTACCCGTTGTTCTTCGTGAAGAGCCGCGACTGGAACGACGCGCTGCCGGTGATGCTGCTCACCGGCGGCGTGCACGGCTACGAAACCAGCGGCGTGCACGGCGCGCTGCAGTTCCTCGAACGGGAGACGGCGCGCTACGCGGGCCGCATCAACCTGCTGGCCGTGCCCTGCGTGAGCCCATGGGGCTACGAGCGCATCCATCGCTGGAATCCCGACGCGCTCGATCCCAACCGCAACTTCCGTGCGGACAGCCCGGCGCAGGAATCCGCCGCGCTGTGGCGCCTGCTCTCGCCGCTGCGCGACACCGCGCGCCTGCACATCGACCTGCACGAAACCACCGACACCGACGAGAGCGAGTTCCGCCCCGCGCTGGCCGCGCGCGACGGCCAGCCGTTCGAGCCGGGCACCATTCCGGACGGCTTCTACCTGTGCGCGGACAGCGCGCGGCCGGAACCGGCCTTCCAGCAGGCGGTGATCGCGGAGGTGGCCAAGGTCACCCACATCGCGCCGGCCGACCCCGACGGCACCATCATCGGCTCGCCAGTGGTGGCGCACGGCGTGATCGAATACGACTGCCGCAAGCTCGGCCTGTGCGCCGGCATCACCAATGCGCGCTACCGCACCACCACCGAGGTCTACCCGGACAGCCCGCGCGCCACACCTGCACAATGCAACGACGCGCAGGCGGCGGCGGTGTGCGCGGCGATCGACTACGTGCTGGCGCACGGCTGAGGGCGCGTCCGCCGAATGTGTGCGAGCATCGCGCTTCCCTTCGCCGCGATGCGAGCCCGCCATGAAATACCTGCTGATGGTCTACAGCGACGACTGCCTGCTCGACGCCCTGCCGCCGGGCGAGTTCGACACGCGCATGCATGCCTGCATCACGCACGCGGACGAGCTGCGCGGGCAGGGCAAACTGCTCGACGCGCAGCAGCTGGAAGCGCCGGCCAGCGCGAAATCGGTGCGCATCCGCGCGGGCAAGACCTTCGTGCTGGACGGCCCGTTCGCGGAGACCAAGGAATACCTCGCCGGCTTCAACCTGGTCGAGGCGGACAGCGAGGAAGAGGCGATCCGCATGGCTGCCGAACTGCCGTGGGCGCAGACCGGCTGCATCGAGGTGCGGCCCTTGCGGGATTTCGAGGCGGTGCGCAAGCGCGTGGGCGCGTGAGCACCGCCGCCGCGCCGCGCCGTCACGGCTTCGGAATGCTGGTCTCCACCACGGTGTCCAGCACGTAGGCCGCCGGCGCGCCGCCGGTGGCGTAGCGCGTCACGCGCACGATGTTGTGCACGCCGTCCTGGTGCGTGTAGCCCTCGATGCCGGGCAGCGCATGCCATCCCCCCGGCGTGCCGGTCTTGAGGCCGTTCGCGTCGTAATGGATCTCGCGCACGTTCAGGCAGGGCTGTTTCTGCTGGCATGGCACCTTCTGCGCCGCCACTTCGAGGAATTCGGTGGTGCCGGTGCCACCGTAGCGGGTTTCGGCCGTGGGCACGCCGTCGAACTCCAGCGTGTCGCCGGCGGCCGTGCGCAGCTGCAGTTGCGGCTTGCCGCCCTGTTGCACGACCGCGATGGCGGGGTGGCTGGCGAGGCGCTGGCCGATCAGGCCGTCCAGCCGGTTCAGCGCCTGGTCGGCGCAGGCCATCATGGTGTGCATCATCGGGCCGACGATGAGCTGGCCGTTGGCGATGCGGTAGCTGCCGCCCATGCCGTTGCAGGCGTTGCGCACGCTGACACGGCCGTCGACGAAGTCCAATTGCAGCGGCTTGTCCGCGCGCACGAACAGCGCGGCGATGCGCTGCCCGTCGTGGTCGGTGGCCTGCGCCAGTTGCCAGTGGTAGCCGCCGAGCTGTGCGGCGTCCGGCGTGGCCGCGTCGGCGGCCGGCGGCACGGCCGCGCAGGCGGCGAGGGCGGCAAAAGCGAGCGGCAGCAGCAACGGCAGATGGCGGCGCATGGCGTTCTCCGTGTGGTGGCGGTGCAGGCTGCGAGCTTAGGCCAGCCGCCGCGCCGTGGCGATGTCGCGGATAATGCGCGCTTCCCGGCGATTCAGGTAATGCGGCCATGCTGAAGATGGTGGGCTTCGACGGCGACGATACGCTGTGGCGCAGCGAGGACTATTACCGCGAGGCCAGCGCCGCGTTCGCCGCCATCGTGGGCAACTACGCCGACCTGGCCGACAGCGCGGTGCATGCGCGCATGCTCGCCACCGAGCGCAGCAACCTCGCGCTGTTCGGCTACGGCGCCAAGGGCATGACGCTGTCGATGGTGGAAACCGCCATCGCGCTCAGCGACGGCCGCATCAGCGCGCAGGACATCCACCGCCTCGTCGAGATCGGCAAGCGCGTGCTGCAGCATCCGGTGGAGCTGCTGCCCGGCATCCGCGAAGCGGTGGCGGCGGTGGCGGAAGCGCAGGCGGTGGTGCTGATCACCAAGGGCGACCTGTTCCATCAGGAAAAGAAGGTGGCCGAATCGGGCCTGGCCGGGTTGTTCCGCCGCATCGAGATCGTCTCCGAGAAGGACACGGCCACCTACCGGCGCCTGCTCGACGAATTCGGCGTCGCGCCGCACGAGTTCGCCATGGTGGGCAACTCGCTGCGCTCGGACATCGAGCCGGTGCTGCGCCTCGGCGGCTGGGGCGTGCACATGCCTTACCACGTGACCTGGGCGCACGAGCTGGAAAACAGCCTCGACCCGGGGGATGCGCCGCGCATGCGCGAGGTGGCGGACGCGGCCGGCATTCCCGCCGCGCTGGCGCAACTGGCCGCGCTGGCCTGATGGCGCCGCCGCGCCTGGTGCTGGACACCAACGTCTGCCTCGACCTGTTCGTGTTCGGCGATGCGGCGTGCGCCGCGTTGCGCGCCGCGCTGGATGCCGGCGCGGTGGAGGCGGTCGCCGACGCGGCCTGCCGCGACGAATGGCTGGCCGTGCTTGCCTATCCGCAATTGGCGCTGGATGTAGCGCGGCGCGAGGCAGCCATGGCGGCGTTCGATATGCGGTTGCGCCTGCTGTCCCCGTTATCCCGATACAAGCCGGGAGCCGGCGACTTTGGCGCCTCGACGCACGAGTCACTGGATTCCTGCCTTCGCAGGAATGACGGAGCCACGCCGAAGCTGCCGCGCTGCGCCGATCCCGACGACCAGAAGTTCCTCGAACTCGCCCAGGCCGGCGGCGCGCAATGGCTGCTCAGCCGCGACAAGGCATTGCTGAAGTTGGCGAAGCGCACGCGTCGCGACCACGGTTTCGACATCGTGACGCCGCAGGCGTGGTCGCGCGCTTACGCAGGGCTGGCCGGCGCCTCGTCGGCGAAGCCGGTGTAGCCGTCCGGGAACACCGGGGTGCCGTCCTCCTCCAGCGCCAGCACGGCGGCCAGCGCGTCGTCCGCGGCGCGTTCGGCCACGTCCTGGTGGCGGAAGCTGCGGTTCTCGCAGATCGCGTAGTACACGGGGAAGCCGTGGCCGTGCGGCAGCACCGACAGCCACGCCGTGTAGCGCGAGCCTTCGAGGCTGGCGCCGGAGCGCACGGTGTAGTCCGGGAATTCGCGTTCGGCCATCGTCGTCGTCCGTCCGGCGGGGACGACATTGTACGCGCTGCGTCGACACGGGATGTGCCAAGGTGCGCGCGTCGCGGTTGCCGGAGCCCGCCATGGCCGTGCCTTATCGCATCGACTGCCCGTATTGCGGCGAAGTCATCGAACTGCTGCTGGACGATTCGGTGGCGGATCAGTGCTACATCGAGGATTGTGCCGTGTGTTGCCGGCCGATCGCGCTGGCAGTGGCGTTCGCTGTGGATGGCGTGCCGCGCGTGCGGGCTGCGCGCGAGGACGAGTGAGGCGTGTTCAGTCGTCCAGCCGGACGAGGGCGATGCCTTGCGCGTCCAGCGCGGCGCGGGTGGCTTCGTCGCCGGCCGGGGTCACCGGGCGCGAGAGATCCCACAGCACGCCGACCTTGAAGCCCTCCGCCAGGGCGTCCTGTGCCGACCACAGCACGCAGATGTCGCGCGCGAGGCCGCACAGCAGGATCTCTTCCACGCCGCGTTCGCGCAGCCAGCCGGCGAGGCCGGTGGCGGGGCGCGTGCCGCGCGGGCCGTGGTTTTCGCGAAAGGCGCTGTAGGAATCCACGCGCGGGTCGCTGCCCTTGCGCAGGATCAGGTTCGCCGCCGACCAGTCGATGCCCGCATGCAGCGCAGCCCCCGGCGTGCCCTGCACGCAATGATCCGGCCACAGCGTGTGCAGGTGGCCGTGCAGATCCATGGACTGGAACGCCTGCGCGTCCGGATGCGAGCTGGCGAAGGAGATATGGCCCGGCGGATGCCAATCCTGCGTGGCCACCACGTGCTGGAAGCGGCGCCCGCGCAGCAGGCGGGCGATGCCGGGCACGACGGCATCGCCCTCGTGGCAGGCCAGCGCGCCGCCGGGCATGAAGTCCGGCTGCACGTCCACCACGATCAGGGCGGTGCGTTCGGTAATGGCGAAAGGCATGGCGATCCCGCGTGCGAGGCAAGGGTGCGAGTCTAGCGCGCAGGCATAATGCGGGTGGAAGCAAACGGAACGGGATGCGATGAACTACGACCAATCGTGGATGGGTTACGGCTGGATCGGCGGCCTGGAGGCCGGCGCGATCAGCCTCGGCGTCGGCCTCGCGCTGTATCTCGTGTTCCATGGGTTCGGCCGGCGCAACGGCTGGAACGACGCGAAGCAGATCGGCTGGTCGTACTTCCTCGCGCTGCTGCTCAGCGGGCGCGCGGATTTCTGGAACCTCTTCTATTTCAACTACGCGCGCCTGCAATCGCTGCAGCTGCTGCAGGCCAAGCTGGCCGAAGTGCACGATCCGGACGGCATCGGCACGCGCGTGCTGTGCGAACTGCTGGGCGCGGCGGTGGGCGTGTTCGTCGCGTGGCTGCTGTGCGGCAGGCACTGGCGGCACGACTCCTGAGAGCCTGTTCACGATCTCCTTGTTGCCCCGGCAACTCCCTCGCGTCATCCCGGTGCCGGCCCACTGTTGTCCGGAATAATCTGGGGATGGTGTCGAAGGATGAAGGCCCGCGCCGCTTGCACGAAGCATTGCGAGAAGGCGACTTCATTTCCGATAACGACCACCTATCCAGACTGTCATCCCGGCGAAGGCCGGGATCCAGTAGCGACCATGTTCGCTCAGGCCGCACGGCCACTGGATGACTCGCTTCGCTCGCCCCTTCGGGGCCGCCCTGCGGGCGTTCTGCGCGCTTCGCGCTTGTCCGGCCTGCGCCGGAATGACGAGAAAGACCGCGGCCACGAATGTCCAAAATTATTCCGGACAGTAGTGAGCTTTCGCTGGGATGACGCTTCATCGGATAAGTCTGGATATTCCTAAAGGATCGGGTCGAACAGCCGCGCCACATGCATCGCCACGCGGCGCAGGTAGGGCGCCGCGTGGTATTCACGGGCGTCCACCTCGCGCGACTGGGCGAAGTCGCGTTCCAGCATCGCTTCGACCTGGCGCGCGAAGTCCGCATCCAGCACCAGCGCGCTGGCCTCGAAGTTGAGCCGGAACGAACGGGTGTCCAGGTTGACGCTGCCCACCGCGGCGCAGTCGTCGTCCACCAGCAGCACCTTCTGGTGCAGGAAGCCGGGCTGGTAGCGGAACACGCGCACGCCGGCGCGCAGCGCGTAGTGGGCATGCAGGGTGGAGGCCAGGAACACGGTGCGGTGATCGGCACGCGCCGGGATCAGCACGCGCACGTCCACGCCGCGGAAGGCGGCCAGCTGCAGCGCGGCGCGCACCGAGTGGTCGGGCACGAAATAGGGCGTGGTGAGCCAGATGCGCCGGCGCGCCGCGTTGATCGCGGCGGTGACGAACAGCGAGCCGGTTTCCTGCGGGTCGGCCGGGCCGCAGGCGACCGCGAGCACGCGCGCATTCCCGTCCGTTGCCGGCGCCGGGTGCAGCGGCGGCGGCGCGCCGGTGATCCATTCCCAGTCGTCGGCGAACAGTTGCTGCAGATCGGCCACCGCGGGGCCGGCGAGTTCCATGTGCGTGTCGCGCCACGGCGCCAGCGGCGGCTTCAGGCCGAGGTATTCGTCGCCCACGTTGAGGCCGCCGATGAAGGCGCGCGCGCCGTCCACCACCACGATCTTGCGGTGGTTGCGGAAGTTGAGCTGGAAGCGGTTGCGCAGGCGGTTGGTGGCGAAGGGATGGATCGCCACGCCGCCGGCGCGCAGCGTTTCCACGTAGCGGCGCGGCAGGTCGTGGCTGCCCACGCCGTCGTACAGCACGCACACGCGCACGCCGGCCGCCGCGCGTTCCAGCAGCGCCTGCTGCATGCGCCGGCCCAGGCCGTCGTCGTGGAAGATGAAGAACTGCACCAGCAGGGTGTGCCGCGCCTCGGCGATGGCGGCGAAGATCGCCTCGAAGGTGGCGTCGCCGTCGACCAGCAGGCGCACCCGGTGTCCGCCGCGGAACGGGCGGCCGAGCATCGTCGCGAGCGCGGCATAGCGCTTCTCGCCGTCGTCGGGCGGCGCGGCCTGCCGCTGGCGCGGCAGCACGCCGCGGTGCCGCTTGAGATAACCGCGGAAGCGACTGGCGCCGAGGAACAGGTAGGGCACCAGGGTGAGCGCGGGCAACAGCAGCAGGCCCAGCACCCAGCCAATCGTGCCCTGCGGCGTGCGCGTGTGCATCAGCGCGTGCGCGGCGGCGAAGACGCCGAGCACTTGCAGCAGCAGGACGACATCGCCGAACAGGCTGAGGGTCATGTGGCGCCGGTGGTTTTATTCCGCCAGCAACTGGTCGGCCACGGCGCGCGCCTGCTGGCGGATTTCCGGCATCGCGGTGGATTCCCACAGCGTACCGCGCAACAGGCTGCCGATGGCGAACAGGCGCGGCCACGCGCCGCCTTCGTGCAGCAGGCGGCCCCGTGGCGTGGCCAGGCAGCCCAGCCCCAACGGGTCGGGCAGCACGTGGCGGTTCACCACCAGTTGGCGCATCAGCGGATGCGGCGTGCGCGCCACGTCGAAATCCATGCCCACCGACTGCACCACCAGGCCCGCGTGCAGCGTCTGCATCTTCGACGCGTCGCGGTCGTGCGGATGCAGTTCCAGCCGCAGGCCATCGCCGTCGGGTTCCACGCGGTGCAACTGGCCGCGCTGGCGGTGCAGGCGGCCCGAGCGTTCCAGCGCGGCGAGGCCCTCGTGCACCGCCGGCGGCATGCGGTGGCGCGCGCGTTCCCACGCCCAGCGCGCGTGGCGCTGGAAGCGCGCGCGCTGCTCCGGCGGCAGCGCGGCCCACAGCGCCGGCGTGTGCGGGCGCAGGCTGTCGATCACGCTGCGCCAGTCGTCCTCCTGCGCCATCGCCTCGCGCAGCAGGCGCAGCCAGTGGCGCACATCGGGCGCGTCCTGCATCGCTTCGACCAGTTGCGCGCTGTCTTCGGCGGGCAGCGCGGTGGTGTGCAGGTGCGGCTCGGGCAGCAGGCCGTGGCGGGAGATCGCGGTGAACCTCGCATCGGGCCAGCGTGCGGCGAGTTCCAGCAGCACGTCGGCGGCGGTGAGGCCGAGGCCGATCACCACCACGTGTTCCGGCGCTGCGGCGGGCGGGTTGGCGAGCAGCGGCCACGGGTCGACCACGTAGCGGCCGCCGGCCAGCGCATCGCCGCCCACGGCGGGCAAGGGTTGCGGCGGCAGTGCGCCGATCGCCAGCACGGCGGCGTCCACGCGGCGCGTTTCCTCGCCGCGGAACACGGTGACGCCGTCGGCCTCGGGCACCACGGCGTCGGCGGCGAACGGCACGATGCGCACGTCGTGGCCGCGCGCCTTGCCCAGCGCCAGCGCGCGCGCCACTTCAGCCTCGAGATAGTCGCCGTAGCGGCGGCGCGGCAGGAAGTCGGTGCCGGCGATGGACGGATCCGCGTGCTGCACGAAATCGAGGAAGCCCTGCGGCCTGCCGGCGAACATGCCCATCGACGCGGCGCGCACGTTGAGCAGGTGGCGGTCGGAGCGGGTGCCGTAGGCCACGCCGCGCGCGGGCGTGCCGCCGCCGGTGTACCAGTCCAGGTGCAGCGGCTGCGGCGGCTGGCGTTCCAGCAGCTCGCCGAGCAGCGCGGCGGAAGCGGCGCCGCCGCCGATGATGGCGACACGTCGATGCATGCGTTGCTCCGTGGGGAGGGTCAGTGTGCGGGCTGGCGGCGCTGCGCCCGCGCGATCCACGCGGATGCGCCCGGCTCGCCGTCGCGATGGCTCGGCGCCTCGCCGCTGTAGACGTGCAGCGTGTAGGCGACGTCGTGCCGCGACAGGTTGCGGCAGCGGTGCGCGCGGCCGGCGTCGCGCTCGAACCAGTGCGCGTCGCCCGGGCCCAGCCAGTTGCGCCCCTGCGCTTCCAGTTCGCCGCTGTGCGGATCGCGGCGATAGGACTGCCACTCCAGCGCACCGTGCAGGGCGAGTTCCAGCCCCCAGCCGCCGGCGTGATCCAGCAGGGGCAGGCGCTCGCCGGGCGGCCACGCGCGCACCAGCACGCACAGCGCCGGCTGGCGGCGTTCCACCAGCACGCGGACGTCGACGCCGCGGCGATGCACGGCGGCCAGGCGCGCCGAGAGCGCGGGCGCGTTGCCGTGAACCACGCGGCCGAGGTCGCGCGCCATCGTGGCCAGGTCGGGGTGTTCGACGCGGCCGTATTCCAGTGCGATGTTGCGCAGGCTCTTCAAGCTGTGCATGTACTTGCTCATGCGTGACCCGGCGTTGATGCGTCGGTGCAGTGGAGCATGTGCGCCGTTAAACGCCCGTAAGGTGCACACCTTACGGGCGTCCTGTCGCCTCACAGGTTGTTCAGCACGAAACTCACCGGCACCGTGGCCCACGCACGCACCGCATGGCCATCCTGCATCGCCGGCTGGAAGAGCCAGTGCGCCAGCACCTGTTCGCGCGCGCTGCGGTCGAGCGCCACGTAGCCGCTACCCCGTTCGACCTCGACCTGCATCGGCTTGCCGGTTTCGTCCACCAGCACGCGCAGCAACACCGTGCCCTGCATGTGCTGGCGCAAGGCCTGCGGCGGGAACCGCAAGGGTGCCGAGCGATAGGCCAGCGTGGCCTCGACCGGCGCGGCCGTGACGGCATCGCCGGTGGCGGGGCCGGGTGGCGTCGGCAGCATGGGTTGCGTGCCTTCGGTGATGGGCGTCGCGATCGGCGGCATGGGAATGGATCGCGGCTGCACGTGCACCGGCGCCACGGGCGCCTGCGGCAACGGCTTCAGATCGATGGGCGGCGGCGGTTTCACGGGCGGCGGCGGTTCGATGAAGGTCACCTGCGGCACCGTGGTGAGCCGCTGCACCAGGGCCAGCGCCTGCGGCGCCAGCGGGCGGGTGAGGATCAGCAGGGCTGCGAGGTTGAGCGCGATGGCCGCACTGAGCGCGACGACGCGCGCGGCTTCGGGGTGGGGGCGAACGGCAATAGCCAGGCTTGCGGACGACATGAGCGACCTCCTGACGGTTCGTTTGGGTTGTGGCGCCGGCGACGCTGCGCGATGCAGGGGGATCGTCGTGGACGCGGCTTGAGCCTATGCCTGCGGCTCGGGCGCTGTCCAGTGCCGCTTCCGTTTCGTCGCTTCCGTTTCAAACGTGGGCGCCATGCAAATGGACGGCTGGACGTCCATCGCGATGGCGATGCGCGGACGCTCGCGCTATGGTGCATGGCGAAGCCACTTTCGCCGGAGCTGCCATGACCGCCGCCCACGCCGCCTTGCCGCGCTACCGCCGCGGCGACGAACTCGCCAGCAGCCTGTTGCATGGCCTGGGCATCGTGCTGAGCATCGGCGGCCTCGCCACCCTGGTGGTGTCCGCGGCGATGCGCGGCGACGCGCGCGAGATCGTCGCCTGCGCGGTGTACGGGGTCACGCTGATCCTGCTCTACACCGCGTCCACGCTGTACCACGCGGTGCCCGTGCCGGCGGCCAAGCCGCTGCTGCGCACGCTGGATCACATCGCGATCTACCTGCTGATCGCCGGCACCTACACGCCGTTCACCCTGATCGCGCTGCCGGGTGTGTGGGGCTGGAGCCTGTTCGCCGCGGTGTGGGCGCTGGCCTTCGTGGGCAGCGTGCTGGAGCTGGGCTGGTTCCGCCGCTGGCGCAAGCTCGCCGTGCTGCTGTACGTGGGCATGGGCTGGATCGGCATGCTGGCGTTCAAGCCGCTGGCCGCGCACCTGCAGGCCGGCGGCATGGCGTTGCTGATCGGCGGCGGCGTGGCCTACACGCTGGGCGTGCCGTTCTACCTGTGGCGCCGGCTGCCCTACCAGCACACGCTGTGGCACGCTTTCGTGCTGGCCGGCAGCGTGCTGCACTACTTCGCGGTGCTGCTGTACGTGCTGCCTGCGGCGGCTTGATCAGCCGAACAGCATCGCGAAGCCGAACAGGCCCACCATCGCCAGCGAGATCACCAGCTTCACCAGCGTGCCCAGCAGCAGGCCGATCCAGGTGCCGATGCCGACGTGGGCCGAACGCAGCACGCTGGTGCCGGAGGAGAGTTCGCCGACCAGCGCACCGATGAACGGGCCGAGCAGGATGCCCGGGATGCCGAAGAACATGCCGACGAAGGTGCCCAGCGAGGCGCCTCACAGCGCGCGCCTGCTGGCGCCCACGCGTTTGGCGCCCAGCGTGCCGGCGACGAAATCCACGATCACCGCCATGGCGCCCAGCGCGCCGATCAGCAGCAGCCACCACAGGCCGAGGTGGCGGTAGCCGTCCACCGCGGCGATCAGCCAGATGCCGCCGAAGATCATCGGCACGCCGGGCAGCGCGGGCAGGATCGCGCCGATCAGGCCGCCCACGATCAGCGCGGCGCCGAGCGTGTAGAACACGATGTCGAACAGCATGAACGCTCCTCGGAACCGGTCTGGATAAGCTTCATTTTCACGTCATTCCGGCGCAGGCCGGAATCCAGTGACTCACTCGTTCGAAGCACGCAAAGTCGGCGATGCGTACAGCGTACCCTCTACCAGACTGGATTCCGGCCTTCGCCCACTGCTGTCCGGAATAATCTGGGGATGGTGTCGAAGGATGAAGGCCCGCGCCGCTTGCACGAAGCATTGCGAGAAGGCGACTTCATTTCCGATAACGACCACCTATCCAGACTGTCATCCCGGCGAAGGCCGGGATCCAGTAGCGACCATGTTCGCTCAGGCCGCACGGCCACTGGATTCCGGCCTGCGCCGGAATGACGAGCAAGACCGCAGCCACGAATGTTCAAAATTATTCCGGACAGTAGTGGGCATGCGCCGGGAAGACGAGCTATTTCTTTATCAGCCGCGCAGGCGCTGGGTGAGGCCGCGCAGGAAATGGCGCAGCAGCTGGTCGCCGCAGGGGCGATAGTTGGGATGCTCGGGCTTGCGGAACAGCGCGCTGAGTTCCGATTTCGACAACGGGAAACCCGCGGCGGCGAGAATCGCGTGCAGGTCGTCGTCGCGCAGCTCGAAGGCCACGCGCAGTTTCTTCAGCACGAGGTTGTTGGTGACGCGCTTCGCCACCGGCAGCGGCGGCCGGCTTTCGTCGCGGCCGCGCAGGTGCACCACCAGGCCGTCGAGGAAGTGCGCCATCACCTTGTCGGGGCAGTCGCGGTAGCCAGGCTCGTCGTCCTTCATCAGGTAGGCGTCGATGTCGGCCGGCGGCACTTCCAGGCCGGCCAGCGCCACGATGGACGGGAGCTTGCCGTCGGGCAGATCCAGCATGTAGCGCACGCTGCGCAGGATGTCGTTGTTGATCATGCGGGCATTGTATCGGGGGCGTGCAGGCACCGTTTGTTCTGCTGCGCATGGTGGGGAAGGCGCAAAGCCCCTCTCCCGTTGTGAGAGGGGTTTGGGGTGAGGGTTCGGTCGTGCCGTCATGTTTCGCTGCGACCGAACCCTCGCCCGGCTGTCGCCACCCCTCTCCCGGAGGGAGAGGGGTTCATCGGCTGGAAACGAACGGGGCGCCCTGTGGCGCCCCGTGTTTGCAGCTTGGCGACATGCCTCAGTTCGGCAGCGACAAGTCGTCCAGCAGCGCCTTGAGGAAGCGCGCGGCTTCGCCGCCGGTGGCGGCGCGGTGGTCGAAGGTGAGGCTGATCGGCATGCGGCGATGCACCTCGATGCCGCCCATCACCGCCACCACGTCGTGGCACAGCTTGCCGGCGCCGATGATGGCGACGGTCGGCGGCACCACCACCGGGGTGGCGTAGCGGCCGGCGAACATGCCGAAATTGGACAGGCTGATGGTGTAGCCCGACAGCTCCGACGCCGGGATGGAACGGTCTTCCACCGCCGTGCGCAGGCGCTTGATTGCGGCGCGGATGCCGGCGCCGTCCAGCACGTCGGCATTGCGCAGGGCCGGCACGAACAGGCCGTCCTCGGTGTCCACGGCGATGCCGATGTCCACCTGCGGGTGCAGGGTGCGGGTGAGGTTCTTGCCGTCGAACCACGCGTTGAGCGCCGGCACGGCCTTGCAGGCGGCGACGATGGAGCGGATCAGGCGGGCGGTGATGTCCTGCTTGCCGATCCAGGCGTGCAGGTCGGCGTCGTCGACGAGCGTGGTGGGCACGACCTGCGCATGCGCGTCGGCCATCACGCGCGCCATGTTGCGGCGGACGCCCTTGAGCTGCTCGGGCTGGCCGCTGGCGTGCACGCTCGGCGGCGCGGTGCGCACGGCCTTGCCGGCCAGCGACACGGCGGTGCGGCTGGGCGCCTCGCCGGGTTCCGGCAGTTCCGGCGCCAGGTGGCGGCCGGCCGAGGCGGCCACGGCGCGCGCCGGGGCGGCGCCCAGCGCGGCGCTGCCGTTGGCGGCGGCGTTCTTCACGTCCTGCATGGTGACCACGCCGTCGGCGCCGGTGCCGCGCACGCGCGTGATGTCCACCTTGAGCTTCTTCGCCAGCGCGCGCACGGCGGGCACGGCCTTGACGCCGCCGACACTGGAGGCCTGCTCCACGTGCACGTGGCTGCCGCTGACCATCGCGCCCACCACGGTGCCTTCGTCCTCGCGATCCGCGGTGGCGGCCTTGGCCGGCGCGGGAGCCGGTGCGGGCGCCTCGGCCTTCTTGGGGCCGTGGTGGTGGCCGGTGGATTCGGCCTCGGCACGCTGCTTGGCGTTGGCATCCGGCTCGAAGTCGGCCAGCGCGGCGCCGGTTTCGATGATGTCGCCGGGCGCGCCGTAAAGCTTCTTCACCGTACCGGTATAGGGCGACGGCACGTCGACCACCGCCTTGGCGGTCTCCATCGAGCACAGCGGCGCGTCGAGCTTGATGTAGTCGCCTTCCTTCACGTGCCACTCGACGATGGTGGCGTCGGGCAGGCCTTCGCCGAGGTCGGGCAGGTGGAATGTCTTGATGTCGGCCATGAGTGAGCTTCCAGGTTGGAATTTGCGCCCTCTCCCCAGTGGGGAGAGGGCTGGGGTGAGGGGGCGGGGATTGCCTTGAGTTTCATCAAAACATGCTTCGATGAACTTTGCCGCAAGCCTTGTCCCCTCATCCGCCCCTCCGGGGCACCTTCTCCCCGGAGGGGAGAAGGGATTACGAAACCGCCAGCGCGCGCTTCGCCGCGTCGACGACACGCTCCACGCTGGGCAGGTACTTCATTTCCAGGCGGAACAGCGGGATGTGGGTGTCGGGGCCTGTGACGCGCTCGACCGGGGCGAGCAGGTCGTACAGGCATTCCTCGGCCACGCGCGCGGCGATCTCGGCGCCGAAGCCGGCGGTCTTCGGGGCTTCGTGCACGATCACGCAGCGGCCGGTCTTCTGCACCGATTCGGCGATGGTGTCGAAGTCCAGCGGGGTGAGCGTGGCGACGTCGATCACTTCGGCGCTGATGCCCTGCTTGGCGAGTTCGTCGGCGGCTTCCAGCGTTTCCTTCACCTGCGCGCCCCAGGTCACCAGGGTCACGTCGGTGCCGTCGCGCAGCACGAAGCACACGTCCAGCGGCAGTGCCTCGCCGTCGTCCGGCACCTCTTCCTTGTACTGGCGGTAGATGCGCTTGGGCTCGAGGAAGATCACCGGATCGGGATCGCGGATCGCGGCCAGCAGCAGGCCGTAGGCGCGCGCGGGCGAGGAGGGCAGCACCACGCGCAGGCCGGGGATGTTGGTGAACAGGTGCTCGTTCGCTTCCGAATGATGCTCCGGTGCGCGGATGCCGCCGCCCCAAGGCGCGCGCCACACGGCCGGCACGGTGAGGCGGCCGCGGGTGCGGTTGCGCATGCGCGCGGCGTGGCAGGCGATCTGCTCCATCATCGGGTAGATGAAGCCTTCGAACTGCGCCTCGGCCACCGGCTTCATGCCCTGCACGGCCATGCCCACGGTGACGCCGGCGATGGTGGTTTCGTCCAGCGGCGTGTCCAGCACGCGCAGCTCGCCGAACTTTTCCTGCAGGCCCTGGGTGGCGCGGAACACGCCGCCGTTGACGCCCACGTCCTCGCCCAGCACGACCACGCTGTCGTCGTGCGCCATCTCGTAGGCCAGCGCCTGGGTGACGGCCTCGATGAGTGTGATTTGTGCCATGGCTCAGTGACCCTTGTTTTCGAGCGAGAGGACGTAATCGCGCTGCTTGGCGAGATCGGCGGGGACTTCGGCGAAGGTGTAGTCGAACATCGCCGTCACCGGCTGCGTCTTGGTTTCGAGGTAGGCGTTCACCTCGTTGTCCATCCACTCGTCGCACTCGGCCTTCCAGGCCTCTTCCTTGGCGTCGTCCCACACGCCCTTGGCCACCAGCCACGCGCGCAGGCGCTTCATCGGCTCCTTGGCCCAGGCGTCCTTTACTTCCTGCTCGCCGCGGTAGCGGCGGGCGTCGTCGGCGGTGGTGTGGTCGCCGAGGCGGTAGGTCACCGCCTCGATCACGCTGCCGCCCTCGCCGTTGCGGGCGCGCTCCAGCGCGTCCTCCATCGCCTTGCGCACGGCGATGATGTCGTTGCCGTCGACCTGGATGCAGTAGAGGCCCGCGGCGATGCCCTTCTGCGCCAGCGTGGGCGCGCCGGACTGGATCTTGCGCGGCACCGAGATGGCCCACTGGTTGTTGACGATCACCGCCACCAGCGGCAGGTTCTGCGCGCCGGCGATGTTGATCGCGCCGTAGAAGTCGCCCTTGGACGAGCCGCCGTCGCCGATGGTGCACACGGCCACGCGCTTCTCGCCGCGGATCTTGAACGCCAGCGCGGAGCCGGCGGCGTGCAGGCACTGCGTGGCGATCGGCACCGACCACGCGAAGTCGTGGCGCGCCGGTTCTTTCTGGTAGTCGTTGCCGCGCTCGTCGCCGCCCCAGTACATGTAGACCTCGCGCGGCTGCACGCCGCGGTACAGCTGCGCGCCATACTCGCGGTAGCTGACAGCCAACACGTCCTCGGGCTTCATTGCGCTGCCGATGCCCACGTGGGCGGCCTCGTGGCCGAGGCAGCTGGCGTAGGTGCCCAGCTTGCCGGTGCGCTGCAGCGCCACCGACTTGGCGTCGAACACGCGGGTGGACAGCATCAGCTTGTACAGTTCGACCATGTGGTCGAGATCTTTCGCGAACGCGGGCAGATCGTCCCGAACCTGCTTGCCCTCGGCGTCGAGGTACTGCAGGTATTCGATTTCAAACTTGGCGGCGATGGACACGACGCGCTCCCGTGGGTGACGAATGGAATGGGGGCGGTGGCCCATCCAGTGGGGCCAGACACGCGTGGATCCCGATCCGCGTGAGCGCCTTGGCGGTCAAAACGGCCGGGAAAAGCCGTACATAGATAGCAGGCGGACGTCTTGCGTCGCAAGGCACAGCGCAGCATGCGGGCGGGTACGGCACCCGCAAGAAACGGTGGCGGCGCAGCGGTTACCATGGGCGTTTTCCGCGGCTGCGATCGACCATGACGGACAACCAGCGCGAGCTCGAGGCAGGCATCGAGCGCGATCTTTCGGGACGGATGACCTACGCCGGCTACCTGCGGCTGGACACCTTGCTGTCCGCGCAGCGGCCCGTGTCCGACCCGCCGTACCACGACGAGATGCTGTTCATCGTGCAGCACCACGTGTCGGAGCTGTGGCTGAAGCTGCTGATCCACGAACTGCGCGCGGCGATGGAATTCATGCGCGGCGAGCGCATCGGCCCCGCGCTCAAGGTGCTGGCGCGGGTGAAACAGATCCAGCGCCAATTGTTCGAGCAGTGGGCGGTGCTGGAGACGATGACGCCGCACGAATACCTCGCCTTTCGCGATGCGCTGGGGCCGTCGTCCGGCTTCCAGTCGGCGCAGTACCGCACGGTGGAGTTCCTGCTCGGCAACAAGAACGCCGACATGCTGGCGGTGTTCGCGCACGACCCGGCGATCCAGCAGGGCCTGCGCGACACGCTTGAGGCGCCCGGCCTCTACGACGAGGCGCTGCGCTGGCTGGCGCGGCACGGCCACGCGGTGCCGCGCGACATCCTTGAACGCGACGTCGGCCAGCCGTGGCAGCGCCGCGACGACCTGCTGCCGGTGTTCCGGCGCATCTACGAGGCGCCGGAGAGTTTCTGGAGCGAGTTCCATCTCTGCGAAACGCTGGTGGACATCGAGGAGGGTTTCCAACTCTGGCGTTTCCGGCACATGAAGGCGGTGGAGCGCATCATCGGCCATCGGCGCGGCACCGGCGGTTCCTCCGGCGTGGGCTTTTTGAAGAAGGCGCTGGATCTCAGCTTCTTCCCGGAGCTGCTCGACGTGCGCACGGTGCTGGGTACGTGAGCCTGCTTCATGCCGCCGCGTGATCTGTGTCAGGGGCAATCAACATGAAACTCAGTGATCTCGAAAAGTCGGCGCTGCAGCTGAACGCGCTCTACGAACAGCTTGAGGTCAAGCGGTATGGGCGCATCTGGAGCACGGAAGAGCTCGCGCTTGGTTTCGTGGGGGACGTGGGCGACCTGGCAAAACTGATCCAGGCCGACGCCGGCATCCGGGATATCGACGACTGCAAGGCGAAAATCGGCCATGAGCTATCGGACTGTTTGTGGTCGATTATCGTTCTGGCAAACAAGTGCGGCATTGATTTGGAAGCGGAGTACGTCAGGAATAACAGGGAGCTGACCGAATACCTGTCTGGCGAGCTGGCCAAATAAGCACGACGAGCAATGCGAAGCCCCACGACCGGCAACCTCATCATCCGAGCAATGGCCAGATGGCCGCGTTCCTCGCCGGGAGCTGCGCCATCGTTTGAATTTGACCGTTCGCGTTGAGCGTAGCTCGCGTCGGCGAGCGTAGTCGAAACGCCATGCGGCCTTCGACTTCGGCCCGATGGGCCTACGCTCAGCCCGAACGGCATTCAAGCTGAGGTACCACCAGGCATGCAACAGGCTGCAAGCCGCTACCATCCACCGGATCGCATACTCCGCGACAGCCACCAGAAGGGGAACGCATGAGCCAGACCACCGAGGCCGGCAGCGCACCGGACTATCCGCAGCTGTTCGGCCATCCGCGCCCGCTGTGGATGCTGTTCATGACCGAGTTCTGGGAGCGCTTCGCGTTCTACAGCGTGAGCTGGGCGCTGGCGCTGTACATCGTGGCGCAGTTCTACCATGGAGACAGCGCGGGCCAGGCTTGGGCCAGCGCGATCTTCGGTTCGTACACCGCGCTGATCTACGGCACCGGCATCTTCGGCGGCTGGGTGGCGGACAAGCTGATCGGCTACCAGCGCACCATCCTGCTGGGCGCGGCGGTGATGGCGGCGGGACTGTTCGCGCTGGCGGTGCCCACGCGCCTGATGCTGCTGCTGGGCCTGGCGCTGGTGATCGTGGGCGACGGCCTGTTCAAGCCGAACATCTCCTCGATGGTGGGCCAGCTCTACGGCCGCGACGACCCGCGCCGCGACCGCGGCTTCACCCTGTTCTACATGGGCATCAACGCGGGCGCGCTGGTGGCGCCGCTGCTCACCGGCTGGATGGCCGCGCAGTTCACCGGCACCCCGCTGCAGCAGAACTACCGGCTGGTGTTCCTTGCCGCCGGCGTGGGCATGCTGCTGAGCCTGCTGTGGTTCTGGTTCGGTCGCCGGCAGCTCAAGGGCATAGGCCGTCCCGCGGCTGGCGCGGAAAGCCGGCTGCGCGTGCTGTGGGTGTTCGCGGGCGTGATCGTGGCGGTGCCGGTGGTGTACTGGTTGCTGTCCGGCATCGGTGCCACCGGCCTGCAATGGGTGCTGGGCCTGCTGTTCGTGGTGGTAGCGGCGATGCTGCTGGTGGAGGCGGCGCGGCACGGGCGCGTGCAGACGCACCGGGTGATCGCCATGCTGATCATCTTCGCGTTCAACGTGCTGTTCTGGATGTTCTATTACCAGCTCGGCACCACCTTCAACTTCCTTGCCCAGAACCTGGTGGATCGCCAGATGTTCGGCGGCTGGATGTTCCCGGTGGGCTGGTTCCAGTCGGTGAGTCCGCTGGCGATCATCGTGTTCGCGCCGCTGGTGGCGCTGGTCTGGGGTTGGCTGGACAAGCGCCGGATGGAGCCGTCGATCCCGCGCAAGTTCGGCCTGGGCCTGTTGTTCAACGCACTGGGCTTCCTGGTGCTGGTGTATGCGCTGGCGAAGCTGCTGGGCGCGAACGGGCTGATTCCGTTCTGGCCGCTGGTGGCGTGCTACGTGATGCAGACCATCGGCGAGCTGTGCCTGTCGCCGATCGGCCTGTCGATGGTGACCAAGCTGGCGCCGCCGAAGCTGGTGGGCTTCGCGATGGGCGGCTGGTTCCTGTCGCTGGCGGTAGGCGGCAACCTCTCCGGGCTGTTCGCCAGCCGCATCACCGGCGAGCACGGGCTCACTGCCGCTGCGGCGCTTTCCGGGTTCACCTTCAGCTTCTGGCTGTTGCTGGGGGCGGGCGTGGTGCTGCTGCTGATCGCGCCGCTGGTGAACCGGTTGATGCATGGGGTGAAGTGAACGTACCGGTGCTTGGCGCAAGCCACCACCGTTCGCGCTGAGCGTAGGCCCGCAGGGCCGGAGTCGAAGCGTCGCCCGTGCGCGGCCCTTCGACTCCGCTTCGCTACGCTCAGGGCGAACGGGGATAGTGGTTTCAGACCGGCATCAGCTTGTCGAGGATGCGCCGCAGCCAGTCCTGCTCCCCGGGCTCCAGCTTCGCCAGCAGTTCGCGCTCGCGCTGCCGCGCCATCGGGGCCACGTCGTCGTGGATCTTCCAGCCGGCTGCGGTGAGGCCGAGCACCGAGCGGCGCTTGTCGTTGTGGTGGATGTGCCGGCGCACGCGACCGGCGGCCACCAGCCGCGCCAGCGCGCGGCTCACCGCCACCTTGTCCATCGCGGTGCGCTCGGCCACCTCGCGAGCGGAGAGGCCGTCGAAGCGCGCCAGTACCGCCATCACCCGCCATTCGGTGACGCCGAGGTCGTGGCGCGCCTGGTAGTCGTCGGCGATCGCCTGGCTCACCGTGTTTGACACGATGGAGAGCTGGTAGGGCAGGAAGCGCTCCAGTTCCAGCGGGGCGTGGTCGGGGTGGCGTTTGGCGGGCACTGGTGCGGTGTTCCTTGTAGTTGGTTGCAAATGAAACTATAAAGGGTGGCGCAGATGCTCGTCATTCCTGCGCAGGCAGGAATCCAGTGCCTTGGGCGGTAACGCCATGAAGCCGCCGGATTCCCGCTTGCCCTTTGCCCCCATCGTAGCCCGTCGGAGAAATCCCATGACAGCCCAGCCCAACCTCGGCATGCAGGTCACCACCTTCGAGAACCCGATGGGGATCAACGGTTTCGAGTTCGTCGAGTTCGCCGCGCCGGCCGGCCGCGCGCACGAGCTGCACGAGCTGTTCCGCAGGATGGGCTTCACCGCGGTGCTCAAGCACAAGTCGCGGCCGATCACGGTGTACCGCCAGAACGACGTCAACGTGCTGGTGAACGAGGCGCCGGATTCCTTCGCCGCCGACTTCGCCGCCAAGCACGGCCCCTGCGCCTGCGGCTTCGCCATCCGCTTCAAGAAGCCTGCGAACGAGGTGTTCGCCGCCGTGCTCGCCAACGGCGGCGAGGCGGCGGCCGACAAGGCCGACAGCAAGGCGGTGGACGCGCCGGTGGTGAAGGGCATCGGCGACTGCATGCTGTACCTGGTCGACCGCTACGGCGACAAGGGCAGCGTCTACGACGGCGACTACGAGCCGGTGCCGGGCGCGGAGCCGAACCCGAAGGGTTTCGGCCTCACCTTCATCGACCACCTCACGCACAACCTCTACTTCGGCAACATGCAGAAGTGGTCGGACTACTACGAGAAGCTGTTCAACTTCCGCGAGATCCGCTACTTCGACATCAAGGGCGCCAAGACCGGCCTGGTGTCCAAGGCGATGACCGCGCCGGACGGCATCGTGCGCATCCCGCTCAACGAGTCCAGCGACCCGAAGAGCCAGATCAACGAATACCTCGACGCCTACCACGGCGAAGGCATCCAGCACATCGCGATGTTTACCGACAACATCTACGACACGGTGGAAGCGATGCGCGCGCAGGGCGTGGAGTTCCTCGATACGCCGGACACCTATTTCGACGTGGTGGATCTGCGCATCCCGGACAACGGCGAGGACGTGCCGCGCCTGCGCCGGAACAAGATCCTGATCGACGCCGACCCGGAGACCAAGCAGCGCAAGCTGCTGCAGATCTTCACGCAGAACAATATCGGCCCGATCTTCTTCGAGATCATCCAGCGCAAGGGCAACGAAGGCTTCGGCGAGGGCAACTTCCAGGCGCTGTTCGAGAGCATCGAGCGGGATCAGATGAAGCGTGGGGTGCTTTGATTTTTTGAAGCCCCTCTCCCTGCGGGAGAGGGGTTGGGGTGAGGGTACGGTCATGCAGGGAAGCATCAAACCGCCGTTGCCGAGCAGAACGCGGGGTCATGCGCGCGATCTCAGGCAAACTTCCACGGACGCGGAGCAACGGCTCTGGTACCACCTGCGTGGTGGCCGCCTGAACGGCCTGAAATTCCGCCGCCAGCATCCCATTCCGCCTTACATCGCGGATTTCTTTTGCGAAGCAAAGAAACTGGTCGTGGAGCTGGATGGTTCGCAGCATGATGAAGTCGTCGATCAAGCACGCACGAAGTTTCTGGAGTCTCGCGGATTGACGGTCTTGCGATACTGGGACAACGACGTCCTGCAACAAACGGAAGCGGTGCTTGAGGCGATCCTCGGTGCCGCGGAAAACCGAACCCTCACCCCAACCCCTCTCCCGGCGGGAGAGGGGCTTTGAAAGCGGAAGGCATGCACATGTCTGTCGGCATCGACTACCAATCCGGCTTCGCCAACGAATTCGCCAGCGAGGCGATCCCCGGCGTGCTGCCCACGGGCCAGAACTCGCCGCAGCGCGTGGCGCACGGCCTGTACGCGGAGCAGCTTTCCGGCACCGCGTTCACCGCGCCGCGGCACCAAAATCGGCGCAGCTGGCTGTATCGCATCCGCCCGGCGGCGATGCACAAGCCGTTCGCGCCGCTGGCGCACGCCACGTTCCACAACCGCTTCGACGAGGCGCCCGCCACGCCGAACCAGTTGCGCTGGGATGCGTGGCCGTTGCCCGCGGAACCCGCCGACTTCCTCGACGGCCTGCACACCATCGCCGGCAACGGCGGCGCGGCGGAGCAGGCGGGCGTGGGCGTCCACGTCTACGCGGCGAACCGCTCGATGGAAGGGCGCTGGTTCTACGACGCCGACGGCGAGCTGCTGATCGTGCCGCAGCAGGGCCGCCTGCGCCTCGCCACCGAGCTGGGCGTGCTGGACGTGGCGCCGCTGGAGATCGCGCTGATCCCGCGCGGCGTGCGCTTCCGCGTGGAGCTGCTGGATGCGGAGGCGCGCGGCTACGTGGCGGAGAACTTCGGCGCGCTGCTGCGCCTGCCGGATGCCGGCCCGATCGGCGCCAACTCGATGGCGCTGCCGCGCGACTTCCTCGCGCCGGTGGCGGCCTACGAGGACGTCGAGGGCGACTTCAAGCTGGTCGCCAAATTCCAGGGTGCGCTGTGGCAGGCCGACATCGGCCACTCGCCGCTGGACGTGGTCGCCTGGCACGGCAACTACGCGCCGTGCAAGTACGACCTCACGCGCTACAACACCGTGGGCTCGATCAGCGTGGATCATCCCGACCCGTCGATCTTCACCGTGCTGACTTCGCCGTCGGACACGCCCGGCACCGCGAACCTGGATTTCGTGATCTTCCCGCCGCGCTGGCTGGTGGCCGAGCACACCTTCCGCCCGCCGTATTTCCACCGCAACGTGGCCAGCGAGTTCATGGGCCTGATCGAGGGCGCCTACGACGCCAAGGCCGGCGGCTTCGCGCCCGGCGGCATGAGCCTGCACAACTGCATGAGCGCCCACGGCCCCGACGCGGCCAGCTTCGAGAAGGCCAGCGCGGCGGACACGGGCAAGCCCGACCACATCGTCAGCACCATGGCCTTCATGTTCGAGACGCGCAAGGTGATCCGCCCCACCGCGCAGGCGCTGGCCGCGCCGCAGTTGCAGAATGACTACTACGAGTGCTGGCAGGGCATCCGCAAGCATTTCGACCCGTCGCGCGCATAACGATTCCGGAGCACACGCAATGAAGCTTGGCAGTTTGAAAGAAGGCGGCCGCGACGGCACCCTGGTCGTGGTCAGCCGCGACCTCGGCATCGCGGTGAAGGCCACCGGCATCGCGCCCACCCTGCAGGCCGCGCTGGACGACTGGTCGAACGCCGCGCCGCGGCTCAACGCGCTGTCCGATGCGCTCAACGCCGGCACCGCCGAAGGCGCGTTCGCGCTGGACATGGCGCAGCTCGCCGCGCCGCTGCCGCGCGCCTACGAATTCGTCGACGGCTCGGCCTACCTGCCGCACGTGGAGCGCGTGCGCAAGGCGCGCGGCGCCGAGGTGCCCGCCTCGTTCTACACCGACCCGCTGATGTACCAGGCCACCAGTGCCGGCTTCCTCGGCCCGCGCGATCCGGTGGTGGTGCCCAGCGAGGACTACGGCATCGACCTCGAGGCCGAAGTGGTGGTGGTCACCGACGACGTGCCGATGGCGGCCACGCCCGAGCAGGCCGCCGCGCACATCCAGCTCGTCGGCCTGGTCAACGACGTGAGCCTGCGCGGGCTGATCCCGGGCGAGCTGGCCAAGGGCTTCGGCTTCCTGCAGAGCAAGCCGCGCTCGGCGCTGTCGCCGGTGCTGGTGACGCCGGACGAACTGGGCGCGAGCTGGCAGGGCGACAAGCTGCACCTGCCGATGCGCACCTGGCTCAACGGCGCGTGGTTCGGCGAGGCCGAATGCGGCGTGGACATGCAGTTCAGTTTCGCCGAGCTGGTGGCGCATGCAGCAAAGACGCGCCCGCTCACCGCGGGCACCATCGTCGGTTCCGGCACCATCGCCAACCAGGACACCGGCAAGGGCGCTTCCTGCCTCGCCGAGCAGCGCACGGTGGAGACGCTGCGCGACGGCAAGGCCAGCACGCCGTTCCTGAAGTTCGGCGACACGCTGCGCATCGACGTCACCGATCCGCGCGGCGAGTCCATCTTCGGCGCCATCGAGCAGCGCATCGCGCCGCTGCCGCGCTGAACGCGGGACGCGCCGGCCCGCGCGCCGGCGCATACTGGGCGCCTCCGTCACGACGCGAGGTGTCCCATGCACCACAGCCGCCTGTGTGCCCTGGTACTGGACTGCAAGGTCGATGACCTGGGCGATGCCGTGCGATTCTGGAGCGAGGCGTTGGGCAAGCCCGTGGCCTCGCCCGACCAGGATGGCGACGGACGCTACGCCGAACTGCGCACGGCCGACGACGAGCCGCTGATCCTGCTGCAGAAGGTGGAGCACGAGAGCCGCGTGCACCTGGACATCGAGACCGACGATCTGGAGGCGGAAGCATCGCGGCTGGAGCGCCTGGGGGCGAAGCGCGTCGCCTTCATGCGCGAGCGCTGGTGGGTGATGGAAGCGCCCAGCGGCCAGCGCTTCTGCGTGGTGCGCCCGCAGCGCGTGGTGTTCGGCCCGCATCTCAACCGATGGGACTGAACATCTAGGGAAGGTCTGATCTTGCTCGTCATCCCAGCGAAAGCTCATTGCTGTCCGGAATAATTTTGAACATTCGCGGCCGCGCTTTTGCTCGTCATTCCGGCGCAGGCCGGAATCCAGTGGCCGTGCGGCTTGAGCGAACATGATCGCTACTGGATCCCGGCCTGCGCCGGGATGACGATCTGGATAGGTGGTCGTTATCGGAAATGAAGTCGCCTTCTCGCAATGCTTCGTGCAAGCGGCGCGAGCCTTCATCCTTCGACGTCATACTTGGATTATTTCGGACAGCAGTGAGCGAAAGCAGGGATCCAGCGCCTCCAAGCCATTGGACGCAAAGGCGTTGGATTCCTGCTTGCGCAGGAATGACGGATAAAAGCCAGTTGTTCAGATGTTCCCTAGATCCCGAAGCGGTAATCCAGCTTCACCAGCAACTGCTCGTCGTCGCGCAGCGCGAAACTGTTGTCGAATTGCGAGAACGTGTCGCGCCGCAGATCGTCCAGCGCGTAGCCGCCGCGGCCGTACACCACGTAGAGGTAGGACAGCGGCGCCAGCTCGTAGCGGTAGCGGATCTGCAGGCCGAGGTTGCGCACGCCGAAGCTGCCGACCGGTTCGTCGCTGGCCACCGCGCGGCCGTTGGCGTCCACCACGTAGCCGCCGCGCAGGCCCGCGTCGAGCCCGATCGCCTGCAGCTTCAGGCGCAGTTCCTGGCGCCCGTCGATGCTCCAGTCGAAACCGCTGTCCAGTTCCAGCGAACGCTGTTCGTAGCGGCCGATAAGGTTGTCGTGCTGCCACACCAGCCAGTCCGGCACGTACTGGACGTACGGGCCGGCGTACACGCTGAAGCGGTCGCTGACATAGTAGGTGGGCAGGAACTTCACGTCCCAGCCCACGCTGCGGTTGCCGCCGAGGCCGCCGCTGACGATCTCGACCGGCAGCTTGTACGACCAGTTGCCGTGGCGCGGGCTGTCGTGCTCGAACATCAGGTCGAAAGTCGGCGGCAGGTACAGCGCACCGTGGCCGCGGGTGAGCAGGTCGTCCCACGCGGCGCTGTTGATGTCGAGTTCCACATCCTCGGTGGAGCCGTTGCGCAGCGTGCTGATCCGCTCGATGCGCAGCTGGCGGCGCAGATCCAGGCCGTGCGTGTTGTTCAGCGCGTCGATGCGCACGTGCCAGTCGTACGAGCTGTAGATCGAATCGGCGGCCAGGTCGGTGTAGCGCTTGCGCACCTCCCAGTGCGCGTAGTTCAGGTCGTTGCGCTCCAGGTAGCCGAAGTCGTTCACCTGCAGGCGTCCGCCGAAGTGCATGCCCGCCCACTCCTGGCGCCAGCCGCCGCCCATGTCGTAGTCGACCAGGGTGGTGGCGCCCTCGCCCTGGCTGATCGTACCGTTCTGCCGGATCTCGCTGCCGACCACGTTGGTGGCGACGGTCAGTTGCGGCGTCGGGTGCCAGTGGTGGTCGACGCCGAGCACGGTGGCCTCGCGATCCAGCCACGGCCGATCCACGCGGGTCAGCATCAGGCCCAGGCTCTGCGTGCCGAAGTCGTGCACCAGCCGCGCGGCGCCGAAGAAGCGCCCGGCCTCGCCGCCTTCGTCGGCGGCCAGCACGCCGTAACTGGTGGCGCCCACGCTGCCGTTGAGCTTCACCGCCGCGTCGATGGGGCTGGCGCCGCGGCCGTCGTCGGCGGGGCCGCCCACGCGGCGCGTGTAGAGCAGCTGGCTGTTGTCGTCGAGCAGGCTGAAATCGAAGATGCCCTGGTTCTCGGTGAAGAACGGCCGCTTGTCGCTGACGTAGGTTTCGGTGGCGCCGAAGTTCACCACCAGGTCGTCGCTTTCCACCTGGCCGAAGTCGGGGTTCAGCGTCGCGGTGAGCTGGAACTGCCCGTTCGGCTTCCAGAAGATGTCCGCGCCTTCGGCGAAATGGCTGCGCCCGCGCACGTTGTCGTACAGGCCCGACACGTAGGGCGTGACCGCCAGCAGCGACTGGCGATACGCCGGGATCGCGACACGGCGGAAGTCGGAGAGGAAGCGCGCCTGCTGGAAACTGGCCACCGGCCACGCGTCGCGCTCGCCGCTGGCGGCCACCACGCGATCCAGGTAGAGGCCGACGATGCGCTTGCCGCCGTCGGAGCGGCGCATCGGCGCGGTGTACCAGGGCACCAGGATCTCCGCCGTCCAGCCCTGCGCGTCGTGGCTCACCGCGGATTGCCAGAGGCCGTCCCAGTCCTTGTTGAAGTTGCTCTCGTTGGTGACCACCGCGTCGTAGACGCCGCCGCTGTAGCTCACCGTGAAGTTGTAGCCGGTGCGGCCGTCGCCGTTGAAGTCGACGATCAGGTTCACCCGATCCACCTGATCCTCGAAATCGCGCTGCACCTGCTGGGTGCTGCGCGGCACGCCCGGCGGCTGGATGCAGCGGAACGCCACCGCCAGCCCCTGCGGCGTGGCCAGCACCCAGGCTTCGGTGGGCAGCGTGGCCGGCTTGCCGGTGAGCGGCTGGGTCTGGCGGAAATCGGTGACGTGCAGTGCGCCGCGCCACTCATCGGGATGGATATGGCCGTCCATCGTCACCGCGAAGGCCGGCGACGACAGTGCAGCAAATACGATCAACAACAGGCATGCCAGGCGCATGTCGGGGGAATCCGCATCGGTCGGGGCGCGCCGGGGAATGCGCGCGCCGGGCGAGGATTCGCCCGGAGATCAGATGCGCAGGATGCGTCCTGGGTTTGCATGGCCGCGACGGCCGGAAGTCACGCTCCCAGCGTTTGCGCCGGCGCCCGGCGATGCCACAGGCGCGATCGCAACGACAAGGCCAGCACCAGCACGCCGGCGAATGCGCCGTAACCGCACAGCGCGGGCAGCACCTGCTGCCAGATCGCGCCGCTGGCGCGCCGCCCGGCTTCGTCGAGTACGGGCAGTTGCACCGCGTCGTAGCCGAACAGGCCGGCATAGGCCGCAGCGCCGAAGGCCAGCAGCAGCGCCAGCACGTCGAACAGCCGCCGGGACATCGTGCGCGGCAGCGACTTCGGGTAGCTGGCGTAGGCCCAGCCGAGGATCAGCAGCCAGGGCGCGAGCAGCAGCAGGGCGAGGTAGCGCATGGCGGCTCCGGCGCGTGGCCGTTCAGTCCTGCGCGGCCAGTTGTTCCAGCGCCTCGCGCAGGCGGGCGAGCAGTTCGTCGCCGGCTTGCGGAGTGCGGGCAACGGCTTCGCCATCCAGCTCCAGCACCAGCGCATCGCCGTCCTCGCGCAGCACGGCGGCATGGCCCAGCGTGCGGATGCGCTGCTGCATCGCGCCGGCCGCCTTGGGTTCGGCGAACGGCGTGGACAGCAGCAACTCCTCGCCATCGGCGGCGAACAGGCGGAAGCGGAAGCCGGCATCGCCGTCGCGGAAGCTGGCGAAGCGCGGCGACTTGCCGGCCTTCGCCGCTGCGGGCTTGCCGGCCTTGGCGGCGGGCGCCGCGCCCATCGCGCGCAGGCCGATGGCGTCGCGGATCGCGGCCAGCTTGGGCGTGGCGATCGCGCGCGCCTTCGCGGCGCCTTCGCGCAGGATCGCCTCGATCTCGTCGGGCCTGGCGATCAAGGTTTCGTAGCGTTCGCGCATCGGCGCCACGTCGGTCTCGATGCGCTCGAACAGGCGCTGCTTGGCCTCGCCCCAGCCGATGCCGTCGAGCAGCGACTGCCGGAACGCCGCGCTCTCCGCCTCGTCGGCGAACGCGCGAAAGATGGTGTACAGCGACGAGCTGTCCGGATCCTTCGCCTCGCCCGGCGCGCGCGAATCGGTGACGATGCGCATGATCGCCTCGCGCAGCGCCTTCGCGCCGCCCGCGAACAGCGGCACGGTGTTGTCGTAGCTCTTCGACATCTTGCGGCCGTCCAGGCCGGGCAGGGTGGCCACCTGCTCCTCGATCACCACCTCGGGCAGCACGAAGAAATCGCGGCCGTAGATGTGGTTGAAGCGCTGGCCGATGTCGCGCGCCATCTCGATGTGCTGGATCTGGTCGCGGCCCACCGGCACCTTGTGCGCGTCGAAGGCGAGGATGTCGGCGGCCATCAGCACCGGGTACATGTACAGGCCCGCGGTGACGCCGGCGTCGGGGTCTTCGCCGATCTCGCCGTTGCGATCCACCGCGGCCTTGTACGCATGCGCGCGGTTGAGCAGGCCCTTGGCAGTGACGCAGGTGAGGAACCAGGTGAGTTCCGGAATCTCGGGGATGTCCGACTGGCGGTAGAAGGTGACGCGCGCGGGATCCAGCCCGGTGGCCAGCCAGGTCGCCGCGATCTCCAGCCGCGAGCGCTCGATGCGCGCGGCGTCGTCGCTCTTGATCAGCGCGTGGTAGTCGGCGAGGAAGAAGAACGCATCCACGTCCGCGTGCCGGCTGGCGGCGATCGCGGGGCGGATCGCGCCCACGTAGTTGCCCAGGTGCGGGGTGCCGGTGGTGGTGATGCCGGTGAGGACTCGGGTCTGCATGTCTCGGATTCGGTGGGTGGTGCGCTCAGCGCAGCAGGGTGGATTTGCCGAACAGCGATTCGACCAGATCCACCGCGAGCTTCGCGGTCTGGTTGCGCTTGTCGAATGCGGGGTTGAGTTCCACGATGTCGAGCGAGCCGAGCCGACCCGAGTCGGCGATCATCTCCATGCACAGCTGCGCCTCGCGGTAGTTCGGGCCGCCGCGCACCGTGGTGCCCACGCCTGGCGCGATGGCCGGGTCGAGGAAGTCCACGTCGAAGCTCACGTGCAGGTGGGTGTCGTCGTCCATGCCGGCGAGCGCCGCTTCCATCGTGCTACGCATACCCACCTCGTCGATGCTGCGCATGTCGTGCACGGCCACCTGCGCCTCGCGCACCAGGCGCTTCTCGCCCTCGTCCACCGAGCGGATGCCGATCTGGCGGAACACGTCAGGCGTGGTCGCCGGCACGTGGCCGCCGATCTCCACCAGCTCGGCCGGGCCGTTGCCGCACAGGCAGGCCACCGGCATGCCGTGGATGTTGCCCGAGGGGGTGATGGTGGCGGTGTTGAAGTCGGCGTGCGCGTCCAGCCACAGCACGCGCAGCTTGCGGCCGCGCTCGCGGCAATGCCGCGCCACCGCGCTGATCGAGCCGATGGCGAGGCAGTGGTCGCCGCCCAGCATGATCGGCAGGCGGCCGTACGCCAGCTCGTCGTGGATCGCCGCGTGCACCGCCTGGTTCCACGCCACCACTTCGTCGAGGTGGCGGTAGCCGTTCACCGGCGGCAGCCAGGGGTTGTGCGGGCCGTGCAGGTTGCCGCGATCGACCACCTCCAGCCCGCGCGCGCGTAGCTTCTCGCCGATCTGCGCCACGCGCAGCGCCTCCGGCCCCATCGAGGCGCCGCGATGGCCGGCGCCGATGTCGGTGGGCACGCCCACCAGGGCGATGATCTGCTTGCTCATTGCGATATCCACGTCGTTGACTTGCAGCTTGCAAGTGTAGCGGCTCGGCTGCGACGCGGCGGTTACGGGGCGGCTGCGTCGCTAATGGCGCCGCCGTATTGCAGTGCCAAAGCTGGCGGAAGCTCAATGCGTGGCTGATACCGCGATTGCGGATTGCCGATCTATTCGCAATCGTTCGTCATGGATCCGCCGCACATGGTTATGCCGACTTTCAGTTGGATCTTGACGTCGCTCGGGCGACTGTTGTGGTGATGGCAGAACGGGACGATCCACACGATGCGCAAGTCGTCCGCATCCTGTACATGCGCCCCCACCGCCACAAGCCGACTGCAGCCGAAAGCGACGCAGGTGGTTGGCAAGGCCTGCCCGGTTCCCCTCATCCAGTGGGCAAGCCACGTCTTGGGGCCCGTCGTGCATTTGCACTTGCGGGTAGACGTTCCGTCGATGTTGTACACCTCTGTCATTTGTGCGGCTCCATCGCTGTCAATCGCGTTGATTGAAATGTCACAGGTCTATTCGATCAAGCCATAGTGCAGCAACCCGGCACTATGCTTGTGCAATATATTCCAAGAGCACGGTTCATGCAGATGCAGGCGAATCGCATCCGCATGGCATAAACCGTTCAAATCTCGCGGGTTCAAGAGGCGGCCCCATTCCAGGAGCGAACCGTTCATCAGTCCCGATGGCCCGGTCGTTGAGGGCTCTGACCGGAGCGAATGGCAGAAGAGTCGCGAAGCAGTAGAAATGCGAGGCTCTTCAAAGTGGTGCCGGCAGCAGGAATCGAACCCGCGACCTACTGATTACAAATCAGTTGCTCTACCAACTGAGCTATGCCGGCGTGGGGCGGGATTCTAGCAGGCTCCGGCCGGCAGGCTCTCAAAAGCAGCTCATGCTGTGCGAGCCCACGCCGTCGGCGTGGACGAGGTTGCGCCAGTCGGTGTCGCCTGCGGCCACGAGGTCGAGCCAGTATTGCGGCGCGGTTTCGCTGCGCTCGGTGAGGCGGGCGGCGGGGAAGCCGGCGGCGGCCACGCTGGCGCGGCGTTTGCGCGCGTTGTCCTGATCCTTGAACAGGCCCAGCGAGATGGTGTTGGGCTGGTCGCCGCCGCCGACCACGAAGTAGTCGCTGATGCCGTGCGCGGCGAGTTGCCGGGTGAGCGCCAGCGCCTGCGCGCGGCTGCCGGGCGCGGGCAGGTAGACCCACCAACTGCGCGACTGCGCGACCTGTTCCTGGCGCGAGCGCATCTGCCTGGCGACGGGGGCCAGTGCACTGCGCGCCTGCTGCAGGTCGTGCGGCGTGGCGAACGGGCCGATGGTGAGGCAGTGCAGCGGCGCGGCGGGCGCGTTTGCGTTCGCCGCGACGGGAGCCGGCGCGGGCGCGGCGACGTTGGACGCGGGCGCTGCGGTGGCCGCTTGCGCGGGCAGTTCGGAGAGCAGGCGCAGCTCTGGCACGCCGGGGTCGGTGGCCGGAGGGACGTGCGTGTAGGGCTGGCCGAGGAACAGCCAGGCGCCGGCCACGATGTTGAGCATCACCAGCAGTACGAACAGCAGTCGCAGGAACATCGATCCCCCGTCATCCACGCAATCGGCGTGTGGTTATTGTGCCTCGGCCCATGCCGCCAGTCCGCGCAGCACGCCGTCGTGGGCGAGTTGCGCGGGCACGGCGAGCAGGGGCAGTAGCGTTTCCGCGTCGCCGCCGCCGATGCGCAGCGCGGGCGCGCCGCCCAGCGCAGGTGCCATGCGCGACACGAAGCGTTCGGCCAGCGCCGCCGCCGCCAGCCAGCAGCCGGAAGCCACCGCGTCGGCGGTGTTGTCCGCTGCCTCGACGATGGCGCCCGCGTGCGCGGGCCGCACTTGCGCGGTCGCGCCCAGCAACGATTGCTGCATCAGCCGCGGCCCTGGCGCGATCAGGCCGCCGAGATGGCGGCCGTCGGCGGCGAGCGCGTCCAGCGTGAGCGCGGTGCCCACGCTGGCCAGCACGCAGGGCGCGAGGCCGTCGGCGCGGGCGGCGACCATGGCGAGGAAACGATCCACGCCCAGCCGTTGCGGCTCGGCGTAGGCGTTGCGCACGCCGCAGGCTTCGGCGGGCGTGCGCAGCCAGTGTGGCGGGTGCTGGAACGCGGCGGCGACGCTGGTGGCGACGAGCCGTTCGCGCGCGTCGTCCACCACGGAGGCGCCGAACACGGCGGCGGGCATTGCCAGCCCCGACCATGCGGCAGCCAGCGCATCCGCCACGTCTTCGTTCCATGCCACCGCGCCGCGGGCGAGCGTGTCGTCGCCGTTGCGCAATGCCCACTTCAGCCGCGTGTTGCCGAGATCCAGCAGCAGCTTCATGCGCGGCGCACCGTGACGTCGGCGCTGTCGACGCGCAGGGTTTCGCCGTCGGGCAGGCGCAGCAGCAGGGCGCCGCGGCTGTCCACGCCGGCGCCGATGCCGTCGCGCTCGCCGCCGGCGCCGCTCAGGCGCAGGGGTTGCCCATGCAGCAGGTCGTGGCGGGCGTAGTCGTGGGCGAACGCGGCGAAGCCTTCGCGCTCGAACTGGCGCAGGCCGTCGGCCAGCGCGGCGATCAGCGCGGCGGCGGCGCGGTTGCGATCCGGCGGCGTGCCGCCGGCCAGGGCGGCGAGATCGCAGGCGGGCTGGCCGGCCTGCGCGCGCAGCGCGTCGGTGAGCCGCAGGTTGAGGCCGATGCCGATGATCGCGGCGCACGGCCCCTGGTATTCGCCGCTCAGCTCGACGAGGATGCCGGCCAGCTTGCCGGACGCGGCGCCAGATGCCACGGCCAGCACGTCGTTCGGCCATTTCAGGCCGGCGCCCGCGATGCCCAGCGCGTCCAGCGTGCGCAGCACGATCACGCCGACTGCCAGCGACAGGCCCGACAGCGCGGCGAAGCCGCCGTCGAAGCGCTTCACGCAGGACAGGTAGATGTTCAGCCCCGGCGGCGACAGCCAGGTACGGCTGCGGCGGCCGCGTCCGGCGCTCTGTGTTTCGGCCATCACCACCGACAGATCCGGCGCCGCGGCGCCGCGGCGCTGCAGTTCGCTGGAGGTGGAGTCGAGCTCCCAGTGCACCTCCAGCGCGCCCAGTTGCCCGGCGATGCCGACGGGCAGCGCGGCGCGGATGCGCCCGGCGTCCAGCAACTGCACAGGCCAAGGCAGGCGGTAGCCGCCGGTGCCGCCGGCCTCGATGGGCACGCCCCGCGCGCGCAGCGCCTCGATCTGTTTCCACACGGCGGCGCGGGTCACGCCGGCCGCGGCGGCCAGTTCCACGCCGGAACGCGGCGTGCCCGTGGCCAGTTCGGCCAGCAGTTCGGCGGCTTGCATCAGGAAAGGGTGGGATTCGCGGGCATCCGGCGATTTTAGCCGGGCGGAGCGTGCGGACGGCGACACTGGCGCGGACGGCCCGGTTTCTGCGAGGATCGGAGATCTCTCCCGCGCGTCTAAGGGGTGCCCAGTCATGCGAACCAGACAGTGGATGATCGGTTGCCTGATCGGCCTGGCCGGCATGGGCAGCGCAATGGCGACGGATTTCGACGCCCGCGACGTCACCACCGGCAGTCGTGCCGCGGCGGACAGCAGCGCCCACGACGCCAGCAGCGGCAACGGCAGCGGCGATGTGCTGGGGCTCAACCGCGACACCGCTTCGTCCAAGCACGGCAACGACGCCGACGGCGGCGACAACGGCAATCGCGGCAGCGGCGTGGCGGGCGGCAGCGAGCATGGCGGCGGCATTTCCGCGCCCACGCGCGCGCGGCCGGCGACGCTGGGCTGGCAGTCGCTGCTGCCGGGGTCGATCCAGTAAGCATCGGCCACGGGCCGGTCGAACGGACGCTCAGTCCGGCGGCAGCTTCACGCTGAAACGCGCGCCGCCGAAGTCGGGCGAGCGATCCACCGTCAGTTCGCCGCGGTAGGCGCGCACGATGTCCTGCACGATGGAAAGGCCGATGCCGTGGCCCTGCACGCGCTCGTCGCCGCGCACGCCACGCTGCAGCACCTTCTCGATCTTGTCCTCGGCGATGCCGGGGCCGTCGTCTTCCACGCTGATCAGCAGGCCGGGGCGGGCGCGGCCGGGCTGGGGCTGCTTCTGCACCACCAGCAGCACGTGGTGGCGCGTCCACTTGAACGCGTTTTCCAGCAGGTTGCCCATCAGCTCCAGCAGGTCGTTCAACTCGCCGTGGAAGGAGGCGCCGTCCGCAATGTCGAACTCGCACAGCACGTTCTTGGCGGCGTAGACCTTCTCCAGGCTCTGCACCAGATCCTCGGCATGGCTGGCGATCGGCACCGCGGTGGCGAAGGTCTGGCGGCCCGAGGTGGCCGCGCGCGCCAGCTGGTAGGCGACCAGTTCGTCCATGCGGCGCACCTGGTCGAGCACGCCGCGCCGCGCCGTGTCGTCGCTGGCCGATTCCATCTGCGAGCGGATCACCGCCAGCGGGGTCTTCAGGCTGTGCGCGAGGTCGGCGAGGGTGTGGCGGTAGCGCGTGCGCTGCTCGCGCTCGCTGTCGATGAAGGCGTTGATGCGTTCGGTGAGGCCGGTGAGTTCCAGCGGGTACTGGCTGTCCAGGTGGTCGCTGTCGCCGCGCTCGACCCGGCTCATGTCGCTGGCCACCTTGCGCAGCGGGGTGAGGCTCCAGCGCAGCAGCAGCAGTTGCAGGAGGATCAGCAACATGCCCAGCACCGACAGCCACAGCGCCAGCGTGCGCCGGTATACCGCGTTCTCGCCTTCGAGCTGCTGCTCGGTCTGCGCCACCATGACGGTGGCCGGCGTGGACTTGTCGCCCAGGTAGTCGAACGTCACGCCGATGGCGTAGTAGTAGAGGCGGCCCATGCGCGTGTCCACCGGGCCGGCGAATTCGCGGTCGCCCGGCTGCATGGGCTTGAGGAAGTGGAAGTCGTGGCCGATGGCCGAGGCGGACTCCCAGCGGTAGCCGTCGGGGCCGAGGATCACCGCGTACAGGCCGGAGCCGGGCTGGGAGAATTTCTGCGGCGGCGAATCGGGCGGCAGCAGGCGACCGTCGCGGTTGGCGTCGGTGTGGGTGATGATGTCGGTGATGGCGGCGTCGCGCAGCTGGTTCTGCAGGCTGTTCAGCGCGCCCTGTTTCCTGGCCACGGCCATGACCACGCCGACCAGGCCGAGGAAGGCGGCCAGCACGAAACCGGTGGTGATGGCCGAGCGCGCCGCCAGCGACAGCGGGCGGCGCGGCTCGGGCTCATTCGTCGCCGTCGGTGCGGGGGATGGCAAAGCGGTATCCACGTCCACGCACGGTCTCGATGGGTTTCAGGGCGCTTTCCGGGTCGAGCTTGCGGCGCAGGCGGCCGATGAAGACTTCCAGCACGTTGGAGTCGCGGTCGAAGTCCTGCTGGTAGATGTGCTCGGTGAGGTCGGCCTTGGAGACCAGCTCGCCGGCGTGCAGCATCAGGTATTCCAGCACCTTGTACTCGTAGCTGGTGAGGTCGACGATCTTGTCCTCCACCGTCACCGTCTGCGCGGTGGTGTCCAGCTTGATCGGGCCGCAGGCCAGCACCGGCTTGGACCAGCCGCTGGCGCGGCGCACCAGCGCATTGATGCGGGCCAGCAGTTCCTCGACGTGGAACGGCTTGACCAGATAGTCGTCGGCGCCCTGCTTGAGGCCTTCCACCTTGTCCTGCCAGCCGCCGCGCGCGGTGAGGATCAGCACCGGGTAGCGCTGGCCGGCTTCGCGCAGCGCCTTGATGAGTTCCATGCCGGACATCTTGGGCAGGCCAAGGTCGATGATGGCGAGGTCGAACGGCACTTCGCGGCCGAGGTACAGCGCCTCCTCGCCGTCCTGCGCCGCGTCGACGGCGAAGCCGTCGCGCTTGAGGCGCGCCGCCAGCGTTTCGCGCAGCGGGGCTTCGTCTTCCACCAAGAGGATGCGCATCAGTGTTTCTCCTTCGCGCCGGCATGCCGGCCGGACGGGTTGCGGTTGGACGGGGCGGCCGGGCCGGCGTTGGCGGGTATCGTCATCATCCGTACGTGGCCCTGCGGCGTGAGCACCTTGATGCGGTACTCGGTGCGGCGTTCGTAGCGGCGCGACTCGGCCGACAGCACCTGTCCCTGGGTTTCCTGCTGCACTTGGCTCACGGCCTCGCCGAGGGTGAGCGGCGAGGCGCGCGTCTGTGCTGTCGCCTGGCCCAGGCACAGCGCCAGCAGCACGAGTAGCGGCAGGATGCGGCGGGTTTTCATGGAGATGCTTCCACCATGATCGGATTCGGGCCGTTCAGTTTGGGCGAGTCGGGCTGAATAGTGACCGGATGGGCCGCCGCTGTCACGCGGCCGGGCGCAACGGCGCCATGGCCCGCGCGATCAATTCCCAGCCCGCGCCCGGCAGGTGCGCGCCCTCGCTCAGCGTGCGGCGGAAGCCGCGCGCGCCCGGCTCGCCCTGGTAAAGGCCCAGCAGGTGGCGGGTGACATGCTTGAGCGCGGTGCCGCGCGCCAGTTCGGCTTCGATGTAGGGGCGCAGGTGCTGCAGCACGTCCTCGCGGCTGGGCAGCGGCGTGCCGTACAGCGCGTGTTCGAGCCGGGCCAGCAGGTACGGGTCGTGGTAGGCGGCGCGGCCCAGCATCACGCCGTCCAGCTCGGCCAGTTGCGCCTGCACCTGCGCCACGGTGGCGATGCCGCCGTTGATCGCCACCACCAGTTGCGGGAACTCGCGCTTGAGCCGGTGCACGCGCGGATAGTCCAGCGGCGGGATCTCGCGGTTTTCCTTGGGCGACAGGCCCTTGAGCCAGGCCTTGCGCGCATGCACCACCAGCACCTGGACGCCGGCTTCCAGCATGGTCTCGGTGAAATGCTGCAGGTCGGCGTAGTCGTCCTGTTCGTCCACGCCGATGCGGCATTTCACGGTGACCGGCACGCTCACCGTGTCGCGCATCGCCTTCACGCAGTCGGCCACCAGCGCCGGCTCGTACATCAGGCAGGCGCCGAAGCGGCCGGACTGCACGCGGTCGGACGGGCAGCCCACGTTGAGGTTGATCTCGTCGTAGCCCGCCGCCGCGCCCAGCCGCGCCGCCTCGGCCAGTTCGGTCGGCTCGCTGCCGCCCAGCTGCAGCGCCACGGGGTGTTCCTCGTGGCTGTGTTCGAGCAGGCGCAGTTGCCGGCCGCGCACCAGCGCCGCGCTGGTCACCATCTCGGTGTACAGGCGCGCGTGCGGCGACAGCAGGCGGTGGAAGAAGCGGCAGTGCCGATCCGTCCAGTCCATCATGGGCGCGACGGACAGGCGCCAGTCCGTGGCGTCGAGTTTGGGGGCAGGGGCAGTCATCAGGCCACCATTGTCCCGGATCGAGGGGGCGCTGTGGAGTTTCAGCCCGGGCCGGGCACGGCGCGGCGGCCCAGCCGCGACGAGGCGATGCGCGCGGCCAGCGCCATCACCCCGATCAAGGCCATCACCCACGTCAGGCGCAGGAACCAGCACGCGATGGCCGCCCATACCAGGGCGACGAACAGGTCGTGCATCAGCCAGCCCCAGGCCTTCGGTCGCGGCATGTCGGGCACCAGGTCGCCGACGAAGGCCGCGTAGCCCCAGCTCGCCGCCAGGCAGAGGTTGATCACCAGCAGCGAAAGCGCATAGATCACGAAGCCGCTGTTCGAATCCACGCCGCTTTCGCCGGTGACCATGCTGCGGATCACCACGGGCATCAGCGCGATCATGCTCAGCAGCAGCATGGTGATCAGGGTCAGCACGTTGTCGGTGCGGCGCAGTTGCGCCAGTGCGCGGCGGTGCTGCAGCCACACCATGCCGATGATGAAGAAGGTGAGGAAATAGGCCAGCAGCGGCAGGCCCCAAATCTGCAGCAGGGTCTGGCCCGGTTTCGCCTCCGGCCGCAGCTCCACCGCGGACAGCGTGAGCGCAATGGCGAAGACGCCGTCGGACAGCATCACCAGCCGGTCGAAATGGCGCTGGTGGACGTGGTGCTCGCGCACGGCGTGTGCGGCGTTCTGTTCCATGGTCGTTCCTTGCGTGGGCTGCGGGCATTTTGCCGCAGAAACTTTCGGGCAGGGGTGGCCCCGATCGCGTAAAATGCCGCTGTCGCCGCGCCCGCGCGGCCACTCGCCAGGCTCTTCCCCCACGCGAGCCCGTTGCCGCCATGAGGCGGCGCGTTTCCCCGACCCCCAATCCGAGATTCGACGCCCATGGTGGCCTTCGCGACCGAGCACGTGATCGACGTGCAGCACTGGAACGACACGCTGTTCTCCTTCCGCACCACGCGCGACCCGGGCTTCCGCTTCGACAGCGGCCAGTTCGTGATGATCGGGCTGGAGGCCGAAGGCCGCCCGCTGATGCGCGCCTACTCCATCGCCAGCGCGAGCTGGGAGGAGCACCTGGAGTTCTTCTCGATCAAGGTGCCGAACGGCCCGCTCACCTCGCGCCTGCAGCATCTCAAGCCGGGCGATCCGTTGCTGGTCACGCGCAAGCCCACCGGCACCCTGGTGCTCACCGACCTCAAGCCCGGCAGGAACCTGTACCTGCTCGGCACCGGCACTGGCCTTGCGCCGTTCATGAGCATCATCCGCGACCCGGACACCTACGAGCGCTACGAGAAGATCGTGCTGGCCCATGGCGTGCGCCACATCAACGACCTCGCCTACGCGCATTACCTCGAACACGAGCTGCCGCGGCACGAGTACCTGGGCGAGCTGGTGCGCGAGAAGCTGGTCTACTACCCCACGGTGACGCGCGAGCCGTTCCGCAACCGCGGCCGCATCACCGACGCGATCGCCGACGGCGTGATGAGCGAAATCACCGGCCTGCCGCCGCTCAATCCGGAAACCGACCGCGTGATGCTGTGCGGCAGCCCGGCGATGCTGGACGACCTCTGCGCCCTGCTCGACGGCCGCGGCTTCCACGCCTCGCCGCGCACCCGCGAGCCGGGCGACTACGTGATCGAGCGGGCCTTCGTGGAGAAGTAGCCGGCGACTGCGTATCATGGCGAACGTTCGCCGCGCGACGAACCCAACGGTGCAAACCGCCATGTCATTCAGCCATCCAAATCCCCGTTTGCACCCGGTCCCGCAGCCGATCACCGACGACGGCGACGCCGCGCGGTTCTGCACCAGCTGCGCGTTCTCCGAGGCCTGCATCGCGGTGGGCTACGGCAAGCCGGAGCTGCTCGAATTGCATTGCCTGGTCGAGCACGCCGGGCCGTTCCGCGCGGGCGAGCACGTGTTCCGTACCGGCGATCCGTTCCGCGCGATCTACGCGGTGCGTTCCGGCTCGGTGAAGACGCGGATGTTCGACCGCGACGGCAACGAGCAGGTGCTGGGCTTCTACCTGCCGGGCGAGGTGGTGGGGCTCAACGCGATCTACCCCGAGCACTTCCCCTGCGACGCGGTGTCGCTGGAAGACACCTGGTTCTGCCGCTTCTCCTTCCCCGCGATGAGCGCGCTGGCCGCGCGCCTGCCCGCGGTGCAGCAGCACCTGTTCCGGCTGATCAGCAAGGAGCTGGGCGCGGTGTCACTGCTGGCTGGCGACCACGCCGCGGACGAGCGCATGGCCGCGTTCCTGATCGACCTCTCCACGCGCTACGCCGCGCGCGGCCTTCCCTCCGCGCGCTTCCACCTCAGCATGTCGCGCGGCGACATCGCCAACTACCTGCGACTGGCCGCAGAAACGGTGAGCCGCGTGCTCACCCGCTTCCGTACGCAGGAGCTGATCGCGCTGGAAGGCCGCGAGCTGGTGCTGCTGGACGACGGCAAGTTGCGCGAGCTCGGAGCCAGCCTGCTGCCGGAATAGAGGGGCTGATCCAGGTCAGTGCCGCCCCGCACCGGCCACGCCACCATGGGAACGGGCACGACACCGGATTCCCATGCACGCACCGACCTCCCCCGCCAACGACCCCGCCGCATTGCTGGCGTCCGCGCCGCACCGGCCGCTGTTTCTCGCCGGCACCGTGGCGGTGCTGCTCACCATGGCGTGGTGGACGCTGGAGCTGGCTTCGTTGCGCTTCGGCTGGGGGCGCTGGCCGCAGCCCACCGTCCCGCCGGTGTTCGGGCACGCCGTGCTGATCCAGTACGGGCTGTTCCCACTGTTCATGTTCGGCTTCCTGATGACCACCTTCCCGCGCTGGATGAACGGGCCGCGGGTGTCGCCGAGGCGCTACCTGCCGGTGGCGGGCGGCGTGCTGGGCGGCTACGTGCTGGGCACGCTGGGGCTGCTCGGCCTGCCGCTGCTGCTCAAGCTGGGCCTGCTGCTGATGCTGGCGGGCTACGTGGTGGGCGTGGCGACGCTGGCCGGCGTGCTGCGCGCAGCGGCGGATCGCAACCGGCACGGCTGGTCGTGCCTCGCCGCGTTCTGCGTAGGCACGTTGGGGCTGGCGTCGTTCCTCGCGTGGCTGCTGGTTCCCGGCGTGTCACCGGAGCTGGCGTGGCTGGCGGTGAAGCTGGGCACGTTCGGCTTCCTGCTGCCGGTGTATTTCACGGTGTGCCACCGCATGCTGCCGTTCTTCAGCAAGAACATGGTGGCCGGCTACGACATGTGGCGACCGGGCTGGGGCCTGCCGGTGGCGTGGGCGTTGCTGCTGGCGCACGTGTTGCTGGACTGGCGCGGCCTGGCGTCGTGGCTGTGGTTGTGCGACCTGCCGCTGGCCACGCTGTTCGCCGCGCACTGGCTGATGTGGAAGCCGTGGCGCTGCCTGCGGCCGGGGTTGCTTGCGGTGCTGCACGTCGCGTTCGCGTGGCTGCCGGTGGCCTTCGTGCTGTTCGCGGTGCAGGATCTCGTGCTCGCCATCGATGATCGTCAGGTGCTGGGGCTGGCGCCGCTGCACGCGCTGGCGATCGGCTTCTTCGGCTCGATGCTGGTGGCGATGGTGACGCGCGTGACCCATGGCCATTCCGGCCGTCCGCTGCAGATGCATCCGGTGCCGTGGCTGTGCTTCGTGCTGCTGCAGTTGGTGGCGTGCGTGCGCATCCGCGCCGAGCTGGGCGGCGATCGCTACCTGTGGTTGGTGATCGCGGGCGCCGGCTGGCTGGTGGCCTTCCTGCCGTGGGTGCTGCGTTCGGCGTGGATCTATCTCACGCCGCGCACGGACGGCAAGCCGGGTTGAGGAGATCGCCGTGCAGGATCTGATCGCGCCGTATTACCCGTGGATCGTGCTGGTGCATCTCGCCTGCGCCATCGTGTTCGTGGGCGCGGCGGCGTTCGAGGTGTTCGCGCTGGAAGCGCTGCACAAGCATTTCGACGTCGCCACCATGCTGCGGATCGAGAACGCGGTGATGGCGCGGGTGCGCCGCTACATGCCGTTCGTGGTGCTGCTGCTGTTCGTCAGCGGCGGCCTGCTGTTCGACCTGCGCTGCGACGGCGTCCGCTGCATCGGCAGCACGCGCTTCGGCGGGTTCCTGCTGCTGAAGGTGGTGCTGGCGTTCGGCGTGCTGGGCGTGTTCGTCAACGCGGTATGGGCCGGCGCGCGCGGACGCATGGACGCCTGCCGCTTCCGCTACACGCATCGCATCGTGCTGGCGCTGATGGCGGGCATCGTTTTCCTGGCCAAGACCATGTTCTACTTGTAGGCCCGTTTTCCCCATCACGAGGCGATCATGTCCACAGTCAACTTCAAGGGCCAGCCGGTACGCGTCGACGGCGGCTTTCCTGTGCCCGGCCAGCAGGCGCCGGCGTTCCGCCTGGTCGGCGGCGACCTGTCCGACGTCACGCTGGCGAACCATGCCGGCAAGCGCAAGGTGCTGAACATCTTCCCCAGCGTGGACACCGGGGTGTGCGCCACCTCGGTGCGCCGCTTCAACGAGCTGGCTTCCGGGCTGAGCAACACCGTGGTGCTGTGCATCTCGGCCGACTTGCCGTTCGCGCAGGGCCGTTTCTGCGGCGCCGAGGGCATCACCAACGTGCAGATGCTGTCGCTGATGCGTGGCCGCGAGTTCCTGCTCGACTACGGCGTGGCGATCGCCGAGGGCCCGCTGGCCGGCGTCGCCGCCCGCGCGGTGGTGGTGCTGGACGAGCACGACAAGGTGATCCACGCCGAACTGGTGGACGAGATCACGCACGAGCCGAACTACGATGCCGCGTTGAAGGCGCTGGGCTGAGCCTTTCGCCCCGGTGCCGGAAGGGCCGCCAGGAGACTGGCGGCCTTTCTTGTGGCGCGTCTGCTCAGCCCGCGGAGCCGTGCTCCAGCAGCCACAGCCCCGCGAACAGTTTCGGGTCGATCGAATAGCCGTCCGCCGCGCGCGCGAACAGCCACGCGCCGGCTTCCGTCCGCGGCACCGCGTGCACCACGATGTTCTCGCTGGCGTCGCCGCCGCCCGCGCCCACCTTCACCAAGTCGAAGGCGCGCACGTAGGCGATCATCTCGGTGCTCATGCCCGCGGACGACGGGCCTTGGTGCAGCAGGATCGCGCGGCCGCAGCGCCAGCCGGTTTCCTCCTCCAGCTCGCGTTGCGCGGCGAGCAGGATGCCTTCGTCTTCCTGCCCCTTGAGGTCGCCGACCAGGCCCGCGGGCATCTCGATGGTGTGCGACTGGATCGCCACGCGGTACTGCTCCACGAACAGCACGCGGTCGTCCGGCGTCACCGCGATGATGATGGCCGCGCCGCCGGGGTTGTTGCGTTCCACGTATTCCCAGCGGCCGCGCTTGCGCAGGCTCAGCCAGCGGCCCTGGTACAGGGTTTCCACCGGCGCGCCGGCATCCGTGGGCAGGGATTGGTTGCGCGGATCCATCAGAACGTGCGCTGCACGGAGTAGTCCGCCAGCGTGGCCAGCGCGTCGCGGTACGGCGAGGCGGGCAGGCCGGACAGGGCTTCGTGCGCGGCGTTGGCGTGCGATTCGGCGCGCGCGCGGGTGCGTTCCAGTGCGCCGGAATCGCGGATGGCGGCGACGATGCGATCCAGCGAATCCAGCCCGCCGTGCTCGATGGCGTGGCGCAGCGAGGCCACCTGTTCCGGCGTGGCGCTTTGCAGCGCGTAGATCAGCGGCAGGGTGGGCTTGCCCTCGGCGAGGTCGTCGCCGATGTTCTTGCCCAGGGTGTCGGCGTCGCTGGTGTAGTCCAGCAGGTCGTCGGCGATCTGGAAGGCGTAGCCCAGTTCCATGCCGTAGCGGCGCAGCGCGGCCACCTGCTCCGCGGGCAGGCCGCCGAGCAGGCCGCCGAGTTCGGTGGCGGCGGCGAACAGCACGGCGGTCTTGCGCTCGATCACCGCGAGGTAGGCGGCTTCGTCCACGTCGGCGTTGCCGATGTTGAGCAGTTGCAGCACCTCGCCTTCGGCGATGGTGTTGGTGGTGTCGGCGAGGATGCGCATCACGCGCATGTCGTCCAGTTCCACCATCAGCTGGAACGAGCGCGAGTAGAGGAAGTCGCCCACCAGCACGCTGGCGGCGTTGCCCCACAGCGCGTTGGCGGTCTGCCGGCCGCGGCGCAGGCCGGACTCGTCCACCACGTCGTCGTGCAGCAGGGTGGAGGTGTGGATGAACTCGATCACCGCGGCCAGCTTGACGTGCTGCTCGCCGTGGTAGCCCGCCGCGCGCGCGGCCAGCGCGTGCAGCATCGGCCGCAGCCGCTTGCCGCCGCCGGCGATGATGTGTTCGGCGATCTGGTTGATCAGCACCACGTCGGAGGCCAGCCGCGCGCGGATCAGCGCGTCGATGCGGCGCATGTCGGCGTCGGCGAGCGCGCGCACGGCGGCAAAGTCGGCGGGGCGTGGGGCGTCGGCTGGGATCGAGTTCATTGGCGGGCTTTTGGCGGGTTCGCGGAATTATAGGGGCAGGCCGCCGCGAACCCGCATCCGGCGGGGCATGGCCGATCCTGGGCCGGCCATGGCAGGCGCGTGATGCCGGGCCGAAAAATTTACGCGTTCTATACGCGCAAGCCGCGAATCGCTACCCCTTTCTTATGCACGGCTGCCTACAGTGCGTGGCGTCGTTTCCACGAGTCGGCGCCGATGGATCTGTTCTACCTGCTGTTCCTGTTCGTGCTGGGCGCGCTGGTGCTCGGTTTCCTGCTGGTCTGCGACCGGCTGGGCCCGCGCAGGTAGCGCGCATCGCCGCCGCGAACCCGATTCGCATCGCATCGAGGGTTTCCGCATGCATTTCGCTTATGCCATCGCCGCCGTCATCGCGGTGCTGCTGGTCGTCTACCTCTGCGTGGCCCTGCTCAGGCCGGAGTGGTTCGAATGACCGCCAACGATTTCATCCAGATTGGCCTGTACCTGGCCGTGCTGTTGCTGCTGTTGCCGGCCATGGGCCGCTACATGGCGCTGGTGTTCGCCGATGCGCCGAACCGCGTGACGCGCATCGGCGTCGGCATCGAGCGCGCGCTGTACCGCTTGTGCGGCATCCGCAGCGACGAGGACATGGGCTGGAAGCGCTACGCGCTGGCGATGCTCGTGTTCAACGTGCTGGGCCTGCTGGCCGTGTACCTGCTGCAGCGGGTGCAGTTGTGGCTGCCGCTGAACCCGCAGCACTTCGGCAACGTGGCGCCGGATTCGGCGATGGACACCGCGATCAGCTTCGCCACCAACACCAACTGGCAGGGCTACGGCGGCGAGACCACGATGAGCTATCTGACCCAGATGCTGGGTCTGGCGGTGCAGAACTTCCTCTCCGCGGCCACCGGCATCGCGGTGCTGGTGGCGGTGGTGCGCGGCTTCGCGCGGCGCAGTGCGCGTGGCCTCGGCAACTTCTGGGTCGACCTGACCCGCGCCACGCTGTACGTGCTGCTGCCGATCTCGCTGGTGATCGCGCTGCTGCTGGCCTCGCAGGGCGTGATCCAGAACTTCAGGCCCTACGTCGACGTGCCGGTGCTGCAGACCAGCACGTATGCCCAGCCGGTGACCGACGCGGCCGGCAATCCGGTCAAGGATGCCGCCGGCAATCCCGAAACCAAACCCGCGCAACTCACCACGCAGACCCTGCCGATGGGGCCGGCGGCCTCGCAGGTGGCGATCAAGATGCTGGGCACCAACGGCGGCGGCTTCTTCAACGCGAACTCGGCGCATCCCTACGAAAACCCCACGCCGTTCTCGAACTTCATCGAGATGCTGGCGATCTTCCTGATCCCCGGGGGGCTGTGCGTGATGTTCGGCCGGATGGTCGGCGACCGGCGGCAGGGCTGGGCGATCCTCGCCGCAATGCTGGTGATCTTCGTCCCGCTGACGGCGGGCCTGGTGGCCGCCGAGCAGGCCGGCAACCCGGCGCTGCACGGGCTGGCGGTGGATGCGCATGCCTCCGCGCTGCAGGCCGGCGGCAACATGGAAGGCAAGGAGACGCGCTTCGGCATCGCTTCCAGTGGCCTGTTCGCCGCGATCACCACGGCAGCCTCCTGCGGTGCGGTGAACGCGATGCACGATTCGCTCACGCCGCTGGGCGGGCTGATCCCGCTGTGGCTGATCCAGCTCGGTGAGGTGGTGTTCGGCGGCGTCGGCTCGGGCCTGTACGGCATGCTGGCGTTCGCCGTGGTGGCGGTGTTCATCGCGGGCCTGATGGTGGGCCGCACGCCGGAATACCTCGGCAAGAAGATCGAGGCCTACGAGATGAAGATGGCCAGCCTCGCGGTGCTGCTGCCGTGCGCGCTGGTGGTGATCGGCACGGCGGTGGCGGTGATGCTGCCGGCTGGTACGGCGGGCGTCGCCAACCCCGGCGCGCACGGTTTCAGCGAGATCCTCTACGCGGTCAGCTCGGCCGCGAACAACAACGGCAGCGCGTTCGCTGGCCTCTCTGCGAACACGCCGTTCTGGAACGTGCTGCTGGGCGTCTGCATGTTCCTGGCGCGCTACCCGCTGGCGATCGCGATGCTGGCGATGGCCGGGGCGCTGGCCGCCAAGCGGCACGTGCCGGAGTCCGCCGGCACCTTGCCCACGCATACGCCGCTGTTCGTCGCGCTGCTGGTCTGCGTGGTGATCGTGGTGGGCGCGCTCACCTTCCTGCCGGCGCTGGCGCTGGGCCCGGTCGCCGAATACCTGATGTCCGCCACGGGGCACTGATCCAATGACTACGACGACCCAGACGGCGCGCGGCTTCGACCGTGCGCTGATCCTCACGGCGATGGCCGACTCGTTCCGCAAGCTGTCGCCGCGGCTGCAGTTCAGGAACCCGGTGATGTTCGTGGTGTTCGTGTGCAGCGTGCTGACCACCCTGCTGTGGCTGCAGGCGCTGGCCGGCCACGGCGAGGCGCCCACCGCCTTCATCTTCTGGGTCGGCGCGTGGCTGTGGTTCACCCTGCTGTTCGCCAACTTCGCCGAGGCGCTGGCGGAAGGGCGCGGCAAGGCGCAGGCCGCCGCGCTGCGCAGTTCGCGCAAGGACGTTATGGCGAAGAAGCTCGCCGCGCCCGAGCGCGAGGCGGCGATCACCTTCGTGCCGTCCAGTGACCTGCGCAGCGGCCATCACGTGCTGGTGGAGGCGGGCGAGCCCATCCCCGGCGACGGCGAGGTGGTGGCCGGCGCGGCCAGCGTGGACGAGAGTGCGATCACCGGCGAGTCCGCGCCGGTGATCCGCGAATCCGGCGGCGACCGCAGCGCGGTCACCGGCGGCACCCGCGTGCTGTCGGACTGGCTGGTGCTGCGCATCACCAGCAATCCTGGCGAGAGCTTCCTCGACCGCATGATCGCGATGGTGGAAGGCGCCGCGCGGCGCAAGACGCCGAACGAGATCGCGCTGACCATCCTGCTGGCCAAGTTCACCCTGATCTTCCTGCTCGCCTGCGCCACCCTGTTGCCGTATTCGATCTACAGCGTGCATGCGGCGGGCGCTGGGCATCCGATCACGCTGACCGTGCTGGTGGCGCTGCTGGTCTGCCTGATCCCCACCACCATCGGTGCGCTGCTGTCGGCCATCGGCATCGCCGGCATGGATCGGATGATCCGCGCCAACGTGATCGCCACTTCCGGCCGCGCTGTGGAAGCCGCCGGCGACGTCGACGTGCTGCTGCTGGACAAGACCGGCACGATCACGCTCGGCAATCGCCAGGCGGTGGCCTTCCATACCGCGCCGGGCGTGGACGAACGCGCACTGGCCGCGGCGGCGCAGCTTTCCTCGCTGGCCGACGAGACGCCGGAAGGGCGCAGCGTGGTGGTGCTGGCGAAGGAGAAGTTCGGCCTGCGCGAACAGCAGCTCGGCGCCATGCACGCGCAGTTCGTGCCGTTCACCGCGCAGACGCGCATGAGCGGCGTGGACGTGGATGGCCGCGCTATCCGCAAGGGCGCGCTCGACGCGGTGGAGAAATACCTCGACGCGGCTGGCAGCCACCTGCCGCCGCGCGTGAAGCAGATGGCCGAGGAGGTCGCGCGCCGCGGCGCCACCCCGCTGATCGTCGCCGAGGGCAGCGCCGCGCTGGGCGTGATCGAGCTGAAGGACATCGTCAAGGGCGGCATCAAGGAGCGTTTCGCCGAGATGCGCCGGATGGGCATCAAGACGGTGATGATCACCGGCGACAACCCGCTCACCGCCGCGGCCATCGCGGCGGAGGCCGGCGTGGACGATTTCCTCGCCGAGGCCACGCCCGAGGCCAAGCTCAAGCTGATCCGCGACATGCAGGCCGAGAACCGGCTGGTGGCGATGTGCGGCGATGGCACCAACGACGCGCCCGCGCTGGCGCAGGCCGACGTGGCGGTGGCGATGAACACCGGCACCCAGGCGGCCAAGGAGGCCGGCAACATGGTCGACCTCGACTCCAACCCCACCAAGCTGATCGAGGTGGTGGCGATCGGCAAGCAAATGCTGATCACGCGCGGCTCGCTCACCACCTTCTCGATCGCCAACGACATCGCCAAGTACTTCGCGATCATCCCGGCCGCGTTCGCCACCACCTATCCGGCACTGAACGCGCTCAACGTGATGCGCCTGGCCACGCCGCGCAGCGCGATCCTGTCGGCGGTGATCTTCAACGCGCTGATCATCGTGTTCCTGATCCCGCTGGCACTGAAGGGCGTGAAGTACCGCGCGCTGGGCGCCGGCGCGCTGCTGCGGCGCAACCTGCTGGTCTACGGCCTGGGTGGCGTCATCGTGCCGTTCGTCGGCATCAAGCTGATCGACATGCTGCTGGTGCTTTGTGGCCTCGCCTGATGTTCTTGCCCGTCATTCCGGCGCAGGCCGGAATCCAGTGGGGACGGTGCTCATTGCCCGCGAAAGCCGGCCCTCTGGGCTACTGGATGACTCGCTGCGCTTACCTCTCTGGGGTCGCCCTCTTGGCGTCCTGCGTGCTTCGCGCTTGCCCGGCCTGCGCCGGGATGGCGGGAAGGAAGGATCCCGCGTTGTTCCCATGCAACGGACTGCCGGCGACCGGCAGCCCGGTGGAGCTTTCCCGATGAACAGGTTTTACCGGGTCGCCACGGCGACCTTACTTTGCCTCGGCGGCACCCAGGCTGCCCGCGCCGCCGATGCATCCGTCGCCACCGTCACCGGCAACCTGGCGATGGTTTCCGACTACATGTTCCGCGGCCTGACTCAGACCTGGGGGCATCCGGCCGTGCAGGGCGGCACCGACCTGGCGCTCTCCAATGGCCTGGCCGCGGGCTTCTGGGGCTCGGCGATCAGCGCGAACAGCGATCCGGGCGGTTCGATGGAGCTGGATCTCTACGCCAGCTACGGCGCCGCGATCAACGGCGACTGGTCCTGGCGGGCCGGCCTCTACGGCTACGCCTATCCCGGCGCCAACCTGGACAAGGCGGGTCTGCCTTCGCGCTCGCTGGACACGGGCGAGGCCAACGCGGCGCTGGGCTGGAAGCAGTTCACGCTGAAGTACAACTACGCGCTGACCGACTACTTCGGCTCCGACCTGGAGCAGGGCTACCGTGGCGGCTCAAGCGGCACGAGCTACACGCAGCTGGACGCCGCCTTCCCGTTCGCCGGGACATGGAGCCTGGCGCTGCACGCCGGCTACACGCACTACGCGACCGCGCTGGCCGCGCCGAACGCCTACGGCGCGCGCAACCCCGCTTACGCCGACTTCGGCGCCACGCTGAAGAACCAGTTCGCCGCGCACTGGTCGGCCAGCGTGGGCGTGACGCATGCCACCAACCGCCGCTTCTACGGCCATACCGGCAGCTTCGCGAACGCCAACGACGTGCGCGACGTCGGCGGCACGCGCGGTTTCGCGATGCTGCAAGGCACGTTCTGACCGGAGATCCCACATGATCCGACTCATCCGACAATCCGCGACGATGCTGCTGCTGATGACCCTCGTCGTTGGCGTCGCCTATCCGCTGACGGTCACCGGGCTGGCCCAGTGGCTGTTCCCGGGCCAGGCCAACGGCAGCCTGGTGTCGAAGGACGGCCAGCCGGTCGGCTCCAGCCTGATCGGCCAGGCGTTCACCGCGCCGAAATATTTCTGGGGCCGGCCGTCGGCCACCGCGCCGCAGCCGTACAACGGTGCCAGCTCGGGCGGCTCCAACCTCGGCCCGACCAACCCGGCGCTGACGGAGGCCGCGAAGCAGCGCATCGCCGCGCTGAGGGCGGCCGATCCCGGCAACGCCGCGCCGGTGCCGGTGGATCTGGTCACCGCCTCCGGCAGCGGACTCGACCCGGAGATCTCGCCGGCCGCCGCGCAGTACCAGTTGGCGAGGGTGGCGCGCGCCCGTGGCCTGCCGCTGGCCGAAGTGCAGGCGCTGGTGGCGCGGTGCACGCGGGGCCGCCAATTCGGCGTGCTGGGCGAGCCACGGGTGAACGTGCTGGAACTCAACCTGGCGCTGGACGCGCTGCCCGCGCGCTGAAGTTGGAGCTAACGTAGCGCATGGCCGACACCCACCGCGAAGCCCGTGCCGACGCATTGCTCGACGTCGCCAACGGCGAACGCAAGCGTCTCAAGATCTTCCTCGGCGCCGCGCCCGGCGTGGGCAAGACCTGGGCCATGCTGTCCGCCGCGCGCGAGCTGAAGAAGCAGGGCGTGGACGTGGTGGTGGGCCTGGTGGAGACGCACGGTCGCGCCGAGACGGCGGCCATGCTGGAAGGGCTGGAAATCCTGCCGCGCCGGCACGTGGACTACCGCGGCCGCGGTTTCGAGGAGTTCGACCTCGACGCCGCGCTGGCGCGCAAGCCGCAACTGCTGCTGGTGGACGAGCTGGCGCACACCAACCTCCCCGGCGGCCGCCACGAACGCCGCTGGCAGGACATCGCCGAACTGCTCGACGCCGGCATCGAGGTCTACACCGCGCTCAACGTGCAGCATCTGGAAAGCCTCAACGATCAGGTGCGGCGCATCACCGGTGTGGCCGTGCGCGAGCGCGTGCCGGACGCCTTCCTCGACCGCGCGCGCGACATCGTGCTGGTCGACCTTCCGCCGCGCGAGCTGATCCAGCGCCTGAAGGACGGCAAGGTCTACGTGCCGGAAACCGCGGCGGCGGCGCTGGACGCGTTCTTCTCGCCCACCAACCTCGCCGCACTGCGCGAGCTGTCGGTGGACACCGTGGCCGGCCACGTGGAGAGCGACCTGCGCGGCGCGATGCTGGCGCGCGGCGGCGCGATGCCGGTGCGCCGCCGCGTGCTGGCGGCCATCGACGGCCTCGCGCAGAGCGACTACCTGGTGCGCGTGGCGCGGCGCATCGCCGAGCGGCGCGGCGTGCCGTGGGGCGTGGCCTTCGTGGACACCGGCGCGGGCATGGACGCGGCGCGGCGCGAGCGGCTGGATGCGGCGATGCGGCTGGCACGCCGGTTGGGCGGCGACGCCGTGGTGCTGCGCGGCCACGCCGTCGCCGATGAGCTGCTGGCGCACGCCGACCGCGAAGGGGTGGGGCAGATCCTGCTGGCGCGCACGCGCGAGCGCCTGTTCGCGCGCATATTCGGCCGCTCGCTCACGCAGCAGCTGCTGCGCCGCGGCGCGCATATGGAGCTCACCATCGTCGCCACGCCGGCCGGGCGCGCGGCCGCGCGCCACCGCCTGCCCGGCCTGCCGGGAGGCATGGGGCGCGGCGGCGAATACGCCTACGCCACCGCGGCCACGCTGGTGGCACTGGCGCTGGCCTTCCTCGGCCAGCGCTACCTCGCGGTGGCGAACCTGTCGCTGATCTTCCTCACCGCGGTGCTGGTGGTGGCGGTGCGAACGCGCATGGCAGTGGCCGTCTATACGGCCGTGCTGTGCTTCCTCGCCTACAACTTCTTCTTCGCGCCGCCGCTCTATTCGCTGACGATTTCCAGCCCCGACGACGTGCTGGCGGTATGCCTGTTCCTGGTCGCGGCGCTGGTGTGCAGCCGGCTCGCCACGCGGTTGACGCAGCAGGTGGAGTCGCTGCGCGCGACGCACGTGCATGCGCGCGCGCTGCTCATGCTGGGGCAGCGGTTGACCGCCAGCGCCGATGCCGCCGGTGCGCGCGCGGTGGGCGCGGCGGCGTTGGCGCAGGCTTTGTCCTGCGAGGCGGCGCTGCTGGCGCGCGATGCCGCCGGTGTCTTGCAGGCGATGGCGTCGGCGCCGCCTTCGATGCGGTTGCAGGCGCAGGACGTCGCCGCCGCCGACTGGTGCGAGCGCCACGCCGCGCCGGCCGGCCGCTACACCGACACCTTGAACGCAGCGCCCTGCTGGCTGCTGCCGCTGGGCGGCGAGGAACAGCCATTGGGCGTCGCCGCGCTGCGCTTCCCGCCCGGCGGCGAGCTCGACCCGGATCGCCGCAGCCTGGCATTGGCGATGGTGCAGGACATCGGCCAGGCGCTGGCGCGCGCGCGGCTGGCCGAGGAGCTGGAAGGCGCGCGCGTGCAGGGCGAAACAGAACGCCTGCGCAGCGCGCTGCTCTCCTCGGTGTCGCACGACCTGCGTTCGCCGCTGTCCTCGATGATCGGCGCCGCCGGCACCCTGGTCGACTACGAGGATCGCCTGCCGCCCGCCGAGCGCCGCGAACTGCTGGAGGCCATCCTCGGCGAGGGCCAGCGGCTGGATCGCTACATCCAGAACCTGCTCGACATGACCCGGCTCGGCCACGGCACGCTCAAGCTCAACCGCGACTGGGTGGACGTGGCCGAGATCGTCGGCGCCGCGGTGGCTCGCCTGCGCAAGCTGTTCTCCGCGCTGCGCGTGGAGATCGCGCTGCCGCCCGGCACGGTGCTGCTGCATGTCCATCCCGCGCTGATCGAGCAGGCGCTGTTCAACATCCTCGAAAACGCCGCGCGCTTCTCGCCGCCGGAGCAGCCGGTGACGGTGGACGCGCGCGCCGAGGGTGGTCGCCTGCTGCTGGACGTGGGTGATCGCGGCCCCGGCATTCCCGAGGACGAGCGCGCGCGCATCTTCGACATGTTCTACTCGGTGTCGCGTGGCGACCGCGCCACGCAGGGCACCGGGCTGGGCCTGGCGATCTGCCGCGGCATGATCGGCGCGCACGGCGGCAGCGTGGAGGCCTTGCCGCGCGAAGGCGGCGGCACCACCATCCGCATCGACCTGCCCTTGCCGGAAGCCCCTGACAGCACCGCATGAATGCCGCCTCGCCCCGCATCCTGGTGATCGACGACGAAGCGCAGATCCGCCGCTTCCTCGACATCGGCCTGCGCGCCGAGGGCTATCAGGTGCTGCTCGCCGCCAATGCCGCCGAAGGGCTGGCGCAGGCCGCCACCGGCAGCCCGGATCTGGTGATCCTCGACCTCGGCCTGCCCGATCGCGACGGCCACGAGGTGCTGGCCGAGCTGCGCCAGTGGAGCCGCGTGCCGGTGCTGATGCTGTCGGTGCGCGACGCCGAGACCGAGAAGGTGCGCGCGCTGGACGCCGGCGCCAACGACTACGTCACCAAGCCCTTCGGCATCCAGGAACTGATGGCGCGCCTGCGCGCGCTGCTGCGCCAGCGTCCCGCCGGCGAGCCGGAAGTGCCGCCGCGCTGGGACGACGGCCGCCTCAGCGTGGATTTCCTGCGCCGCGAGGTGCGCCTCGACGGCGCCGAGCTGGCGTTGACCCGCAAGGAATACGCCGTGCTGGCGATGCTGCTGCGTCATGCCGGCCGCGTGGTCACCCAGCCGCAACTGCTGCGCGAGATATGGGGCCCCAGCCACGTCGCCGACAGCCAGTACCTGCGCATCGTCGTCGGCAAGCTGCGCCAGAAGCTGGGCGACGACCCGGCCCAGCCGCGCTGGCTGAAGACCGAGCCGGGCGTGGGCTACCGCTTCCTCGGCTGATGCCCCGGATCGCCCGCCGCCGACACGGTCGTGCGGCGCGGGAGGGGCGCTTCCGCCCGGCGGCGGGGTAAGATGGCGGCTCCATCAACCCCGGCCGCAATCCAACCTCACGTGCGGCCGGCCAACCCAGGAACGAATCCATGGCACGCGGCATCAACAAGGTCATCATCGTCGGCAACCTCGGCGCCGATCCGGAAACCCGCTACACCGGCAGCGGCACCGCCATCACCAGCCTGCGCATCGCCACCTCGGAACAGTGGACGGACAAGCAGAGCGGCGAGCGCCAGGAGCGCACTGAATGGCACCGCGTGAAGCTGTTCGGCAAGCTGGCCGAGATCGCCGGCGAATACCTGAAGAAGGGCCGGCAGGTCTACATCGAAGGCTCGCTGCGCACCGACAAGTACACCGACAAGGACGGCGTCGAGCGCTACTCCACCGACATCATCGCCAACGAGATGCAGATGCTGGGCGGCCAGGGCGGCGAAGGCGGCGGTGGCGGCTTCCAGCGCGAACGCCCGCAAGGCGGCCAGCGCCCGCAGGGCGGCGGCAACTACGGCAACAGCAACTACGGCAACCCGTCCCGCGGCGGCGGCGCCCCGGCGCCGTCGGCACCCGCAGGCAACGGTGGCTTCGAGGACGACGATATTCCGTTCTAGGCTCCGCCGCGGTGATTTGCCGAGGCTTCCAAAGGCCCGCCGCCATGGCGGGCCTTTAGCTTTGCGCGATGGCCTGCTGAGCGGGTACATCGGTGAGCTTGGCGCCACGTGGCTATGACGCTTTGGATCGGTTGAAGCTGCCGACCTGCGCGATTGCCGCCGCGGATTTTGCGTTGCGACATGCGCCGTGCCCGGGTCGGTGTTAGCGTCGACATGGATCGATCTAAATTCATGCGAAGGGGCGGGCGATGAGGAACCGATGGACTCGGCATACGCCGGAGGCATCCAGGCCGTGTCGCCGGCGCGTGCCTGCGGGTACACGCATGAGGGGTGCGAACTGGCTGGTTCCAGTGCTGGCTGTACTGGCGCTGTCGATCCCATTGCCGGGCAGGGCATCGACGCTGGCGATGCAATCGCTGGACGGCGGCTGGCAGTTCCGTCTCGCGCCAGGCGATCGCCACGCTGCGGAGCACCCGCACGCTGCGCAGTGGCTGCCAGCCACCGTGCCCGGCACGGTGCAGACCGACCTGCTGGCCGTGAAGCTGGTGCCCGATCCGTACTGGCGCGACGACGAAGCGAAGATCCAGTGGGTGGGCCTGTCCGACTGGCAGTACCGCACGCAGTTCAACGTGGATGCCGCCACGCTGGCGCGCAGGCACGTCGAGCTGGTGTTCGATGGGTTGGACACCTTCGCCGACGTCTCGCTCAACGGCCACAAGCTGCTGGCCGCCGACAACATGTTCCGCCGCTGGCGCGTGCCGGCGAAGGCGTGGCTGCACGCGGGCGCGAACACGCTGGAAGTCACCCTGCATTCGCCGATCGCGCGGTTGCAGCCCTGGTTGCTGAAGCAGCCGTATGCCTTGCCGGGCGAATTCGACTCGGCCTTCGGCGACGAGCCCGAGGGCAAGCAGACGGCCAACTACGTGCGCAAGGCCGCCTACCAGTACGGCTGGGACTGGGGCCCGCGCATCGTCACCGAAGGCATCTGGAAGGATGTGAAGCTGGAGAGCTGGGATGCGCTGCGCCTCGCCGATTTCCACATCGCACAGCCGAAGGTCGGTGCGGATGTCGCGCAGCTGCAGGCGCAGCTGCACCTCGCCGCCGATGCGGCAGGCAAGGCGAAGGTGACGCTGCGCTGGCGCGCGCCGGATGGCGGCACGCAATCGCTGGTTCGCGACGTGGCGCTGAAGGCCGGTGACAACGAAGTGTCCCTGCCATTCGAGATCGCCCATCCGCAGCGTTGGTGGCCGGTGGGCTACGGCGCGCCGAACCTGTACGACTTCCATGTCGATGTCGCGCTGCATGGCGATGTCGTGGCCAGTGCGGATCGAGAAACCGGCCTGCGCAGCGTCGAGCTTCGCAGGCAGAAGGATCGGTGGGGCAAGAGTTTCGCCTTCGTGGTGAATGGCGTGCCGATCTTCGCCAAGGGCGCGAACGTGATCCCGATGGACAGCTTCCCGAACCGCGTCACCACGGCGCGCATCGATGCGATGCTGCAGTCCGCGCGCGACGCCAACATGAACATGCTGCGCGTCTGGGGCGGCGGCTATTACCTGGAGGACGCGTTCTACGCCGAAGCCGACAGGCTGGGCCTGATGGTGTGGCAGGACTTCATGTTCGGCGGCGCGATCCCGCCCTACGACCAGGCTTTCCGCGACAACGCGCGCATCGAGGCGATCGAGCAGGTGGATCGCCTGCGCGACCACCCGTCCATCGTCGTGTGGGTCGGCAACAACGAGGTGGAAACCGCGTGGGAGTCCTGGGACACCAGCCTGGAGTTCAAGAAGGCGCAGGGCAAGGTCGAAAGCGCGCGCGTCGAGCAGGGCATGCGCGAGCTGTTCGACCACACGCTGCGCGACGTGGTCGCGTCGCAGTCGCCCGAAGTGCCGTACTGGCCGAGCACGCCCAGCAGCGACTACGACGGCAAGGCCAACGTGCTCGACAACGGCGACTACCACTACTGGAACGTGTGGTCGGGCGAAGCGCTGCCGGCCAGCGCTTACCTCGACGTCACGCCGCGCTTCCAGTCCGAATACGGCCTGCAGTCCTTCCCGTCGATGGCGACGTTACGCAGCGTGCTCGATCCGGGTGACCTCTCCATCGATTCGCCGGTGCTGCGCGCGCACCAGAAGTTCGACAAGGGCAGGGGCAACCAGCGCCTGCTGATGTACGTGGAGCGCGAGTACGGCAAGCCGAAGGACTTCGCCGCGCTGGTCTACCTCAGCCAGGTGATGCAGGCCGAAGGCATCGAGCTCGCCGCCGAGCACCTGCGCGCCTCGCGCCCGCAGAGCATGGGTTCGATGTACTGGCAGCTCGACGACGTGTGGCCCGGCGCCACCTGGTCCAGCATCGACTACTACGGCCGCTGGAAGGCGCTGCAGTACCACGCGAAGCGCTTCTATGCGCCCTTGCGCGTTGTGGCGATCCGCAAGAACGGCAAGACGCAGGTATCGCTGGTATCCGACCGCACCGCGCCGCTCGACGCCGAGCTGCGCGTGCGCGCGCTGGACATGGACGGCAAGCAGCTATGGGAGCGAACGCAGCCCGTGCGCGTGGCGGCGCTGGCCAGCACGCCTGCAGGCGACTACACGGACGCACAACTGCTGCATGGTGCCGATCCGCATTGCACGGTGGCGGTGTTCGAGTGGCTCGACCACGGCAAGCCGGTGTCGCGCCACCTGCTGTACTTCGACGACGCGAAGAACCTGGCGTTGCCCGATCCTGGCCTGCACGCGGAGCTTTCCGCCGACGGTCGCAGTCTCACGGTGAGTGCCACGCATCTTGCGCGTGAGGTGTGGGTGGACTTCGGTGGCCTCGATGCGCGGCTGTCCGACGACGCCTTCGACCTGCTGCCCGGCGAGTCGATGACGCTGCATGTCGGCAGCACGGCCGACGCGGCGGCGCTGAGGCGTGCGCTGACGGTGCGCAGCCTGTACGGCGCCACGGCAGGCACGCCGTGAGGAAGCGTGTCGCCGGCGTTGCCGCACTCGCCTTGCTGCTAGCGGCGACGGGCGCATCGGCGCAATCGCAAAACGCCGAAGTGCGCGCGAAAGCGCTGGTGGCGAAGATGACGCTGGCGGAAAAGGTCTCGCAGCTGCGGAACGACGCGCCGGCGATCCCGCGCCTCGGCGTACCGGCGTACGAGTGGTGGAACGAGGGCCTGCACGGCCATGCGCGCGACGGCTACGCCACCGTGTTCCCGCAGGCCATTGGCCTCGCCGCGAGCTGGGACGTGCCGCTGCTGCAGGCCGTGGGAACCACCGTGTCGGTCGAGGCGCGCGCCAGCTTCAACAGGATCGGTGCCGGCCATGCGCACGAGCGCTACCAGGGCCTGAGCATCTGGTCGCCCAACATCAACATCGACCGCGATCCGCGCTGGGGTCGCGGCCAGGAGACCTATGGCGAGGATCCCTTCCTCACCGGCAGCCTCGCGGTGGCCTTCGTGCGCGGCATCCAGGGCGACGACCCGCGGCATCCGCGCGCCATCGCCACGCCCAAGCACTTCGTGGCGCACAGCGGGCCGGAGACCGGGCGCGACAGCTTCGACGCCGTGGTGTCGCCGCACGACCTGGAAGACACCTACCTGCCGGCGTTCCGCGCGACCGTCATCGCGGGCGGCGCGGGTTCGGTGATGTGTTCCTACAACGCGCTGGACGGCGTGCCGATGTGCGCCAACGCGGCGCTGCTGGACACGCGCCTGCGCAGGGACTGGGGCTTCCAGGGTTACGTGGTGTCCGACTGCGACGCGGTGGGCGACATCGCCGCGTTCCACCACTACAAGCCCGACGATGCGCAGGCATCCGTCGCCGCGCTGCGCGCAGGCACCGATCTCGACTGCGGCCACACCTACGACAGCCTGGCCAAGGCCGTGCAGCAGGGCGAGGTGGCCGAATCCGTGCTGGATGCGTCGCTCGTTCGCCTGTTCACCGCACGCTATCGCCTGGGCGAACTCGGTGGCGACAACATATATGCCGGTCTCGGCGTGAGCGACATCGACAGCGAGGCACATCGCAAGCTGGCGCTGCAGGCCGCGCAGGAGTCGCTGGTGCTGCTGAAGAACGCGCACGGCTCGCTGCCGCTGCACGGTGGCCTGCGCTTTGCGGTGATCGGCCCCGACGCCGACACGCTGGAAACGCTGGAAGCGAACTATCACGGCACCGCGCGCGTGCCGGTCACCCCGCTGGAAGGCTTGCGTGCGCGCTTCGGCAGCGACCGCGTGAGCTACGCGCAAGGTGCGCCGGTCGCGACCGGCGTGCCGATCCCGGTGCCGGAGAGTGCGCTGCGCACGATGGGCGGCGCCGCGGGACTCACGGGCGAGTATTACGCGAACGGCGACTTCCACGGCGCACCGCGCGTCACGCGCACCGATCGCGTGATCGACTTCGACTGGGATCGCGCGGCGCCCGCTGCTGGCCTCGATGCGGGGCATTACGCGGTGCGCTGGAGCGGCGAGTTGTTGCCGCCGGGGCCAGGCGACTACGTGCTGGCCGTGCACGTGGATCGCTGCTTCGATTGCGATGCGCACGACGCGATGCGCCTGTTCGTGGACGGCAAGCCGCTGCTCGTGGACGACGGCGACGGCACGCACATGCAGGCGAAACTGCATTTCGCCGACGGCAAGCCGCATGCGCTACGCATGGAGCTGCTGCATCGCAGCCGCGACGGTGGCGTGCGCCTGCAATGGCTGGCGCCGCCCGCGGTGCAGCTCGCCGAGGCCGAACGCGCGATGCGTGCGGCGGACGCGGTGGTCGCCTTCGTCGGCCTGTCGCCCGACGTCGAGGGCGAAGCCCTGCGGATCGACGTGCCCGGCTTCGCGGGCGGCGACCGCACCTCGCTGGACTTGCCGGCACCGCAGCGCGCCTTGCTGGAGCACGCCGCGGCCTCCGGCAAGCCGCTGATCGTGGTGCTGATGTCCGGCGGCGCGGTGGCGCTGGATTGGGCGAAACAGCACGCCGACGCCATCCTCGCCGCGTGGTATCCGGGGCAGGCAGGCGGCACCGCGATTGCCCAGGCCTTGGCGGGCGACACCGATCCCGCTGGCCGCTTGCCGGTGACGTTCTATCGTTCGGTGCAGGATCTGCCGCCGTTCACCAGCTACGCGATGCAGGGACGCACCTACCGCTATTTCCGCGGCACGCCGCTGTATCCGTTCGGCTACGGGCTGAGCTACACGCGGTTTGCCTACGCCGCACCCGCGTTGTCGGCGAGTGCGCTGAAGGCGGGCGACGCGCTGCAGGTGAGTGCAGAGCTGCGCAATGCCGGCCCGCGTGCCGGTGACGAGGTGGTGCAGGCGTATCTGGATGTGCCGCCGTCGCCGCAGGCGCCGCGGCACGCGCTGGTGGGTTTCCGGCGCGTGCACCTTGCGCCGGGCGAAAGCCGGCGCGTGGATTTCACGTTGTCGCCGCGACTATTGAGCAGCGTGGATGCGGCAGGCAAACGTGCCGTCGAGCCGGGCCGCTATCGCATCTTCATCGGCGGCGGCCAGCCCGGCGATGCCGCGGGTGTGGCGGCCACGTTCACCATCAACGGCAAAGAGGAATTGGCGCGATGACCATGGATGCGCTTTCCCGGCGTGACCTGCTCAAGCTGATCGGTGGCGGTGCCGCGGCGCTGGCCTTGCCAGGCTTCGCCATCGCGGGCACGGCGAAGGCGCGGCCCAGCCGTCGCCCGCCGCCCGGCAAGCGCAAGTTCTCCAGCGCCGCGGTGGAAGCCGAGATCGCGCGCGTGCAGGCGAAGATCGGCGACCCCGAGCTGGCGTGGCTGTTCGGCAACTGCTACCCGAATACGCTGGACACCACCGTGCACCTCGGCACGCTGCGCGGCAAGCCGGATACCTTCATCGTCACCGGCGACATCGACGCGATGTGGCTGCGCGATTCCTCGGCGCAGGTGTGGCCCTACCTGCCGCTGGCGGCGAAGGACGAGTCGCTGCGCCGGCTGTACCGTGGCCTGATCCATCGCCACGCGGCATGCATCGCGATCGATCCCTATGCGAATGCCTTCCTGCCCGATCCCCACGGCAAGACCACGCTGAGCTGGGCGCAGCACGACCTCACCGACATGAAGCCCGGCGTGGCCGAGCGCAAGTGGGAGATCGATTCGCTGTGCTGGACGATACGCATCGCCCACGGCTACTGGAAAGCCAGCGGCGACCGCGTGCCGTTCGACGACGACTGGCGCGCCGCGATGCACTTGGTGCTGGCCACGTTCCGCGCGCAGCAGCGCAAGAGCGGGCCGGGGCCGTACCACTTCCAGCGTGCATCGGCGGTGCCCACCGACACCGTGCCGCTGGACGGCTACGGCAATCCCGCGCTGCCGGTGGGGCTGATCTGCTCGATGTTCCGGCCTTCGGACGACGCCTGCATCTATCCGCTGTTCGTGCCGGCCAATGCGTTTGCCGTGGTGTCGCTGCGCCAGCTGGCGGAGATGTCGCGCGCACTGCACGGCGATGCCGCGTTCGCCGCCGACTGCGAGGCGCTGGCCGCCGAAGTGCAGGCCGCGCTGGAAAAGCACGCCGTGATGAGCGAAGCCGACGAGGACTTCTGGGCCTACGAGGTGGACGGCTACGGCAACCAGCTGTTCATGGACGACGCCAACGTGCCCAGCCTGCTGGCCTTGCCGTACCTCGGCTTCTGCGCGCGCGACGACGCACGCTACCGGCGTACCCGCGCGCGCGCCTGGGGCGGACGTAACCCGTACTTCTTCCGCGGCAAGGCAGCGGAAGGCATCGGCGGCCCGCATGAGGGCTTGCGCATGATCTGGCCGATGTCGCTGATGGTGCGCGCGCTCACCAGCGACGACGCCGGCGAGATCCGCCAGTGCCTGCACTGGCTCAAGACCACCCATGCCGGCACCGGCTTCATGCACGAGGCCTTCGACCAGGACGACCCGGCGAAATTCACCCGGCCCTGGTTCGCCTGGGCCAACAGCCTGTTCGGCGAGCTGATCGCCGGGCTGGCCGACCACCACCCCGAGCTGCTGCGGTAACCGCCGCACTCCCCCATTCCCCGAAGGAGCCCACGACCATGGTGACCCGCAGACGATTCCTGCAAGGCGCAGCGGCCTTGACCCTGCTTGGCGGCATCGCCCCGCGCGGCACGCTGGCCGCGCCGCGTGGCCAGGGCAGCGCGGCGGCGCTGACCGACCTGGCGAAGAACGGCGTGTCGCGCTGGGTGGATGTGTTCGTCGGTACCGGCGGCCACGGCCACACCTATCCCGGCGCGTCGATGCCGTGGGGCATGGTGCAGCTCTCGCCCGACACCAACGACTTCGGCTGGGACGCCTGCTCGGGCTACCACCAGGCCGACGGCTCGATCATGGGCTTCTCGCACACCCACTTGAGCGGCACCGGCGCCAGCGACATGCTCGACGTGCTGGTGATGCCTGCGCAGGGCGAGGTGCTGCTCGATCCGGGCGCACGCGGCCTGCCGGCGGAGAACTACTACTCCAAGTTCGACGGCGCGGCGCACGGGCCGCACCTCACGGCGGACTCGGTGGCGCATCCCGGCAAGGGCTACCGCTCGCGCTACGACAAGGCCTCCGAGCAGGGCGTGCCCGGCTACTACCGCGTGCGCCTCACCGACCACGACATCCTTGCCGAGCTGACCGCCACGCTGCGCACGGGCCTGCATCGCTACACCTTCGCCAGGGGCGGCAAGGCGCACCTGCTGGTCGACTTCGCGCACGGCTACCACGACGACCCCAAGGTGCCGTGCAAGGTGTCGGACGCCACGCTGAAACTGGTGGGTAAGGACACCCTGGTCGGCGGCCGCCGCGTGCACCAGTGGGCGAACGGACGGCACATCTACTTCGCGATGAAGCTGTCGCGGCCATTTGCGGACGCCACGCTGTACAGCGAGAACCAGCCGCTGCCCAGCGGCACGGGCGAGGCCAAGGGCACGCACCTCAAGGCCGCGCTGCACCTGGACGACGCGGACAAGGCGCCGCTGCTGGTGAAGGTGGGAATCTCCGGCGTGGATATCGACGGCGCGCTGCGCAACCTGGAGTCGGAATTGCCTGGCTGGGATTTCGAGCACGTGCGGCAGGCCGCGGCGGAGAACTGGGAAGCCGAGCTGTCGCGCATCCGCATCGACACACCGTCGGAGACGGCGAAGCGCACGTTCTACAGCTCGCTCTACCACACCATGCTCGCGCCCACGCTGTTCGGCGACGTGGACGGCCGCTACCGCGGCATGGATCTGGCCGTGCACCAGCTGCCGCAGGGCCAGCACAACTACAGCACCTACTCGCTGTGGGACACCTACCGCGCGCTGCACCCGCTCTACACGCTGTACCAGCCGGACAAGGTGCCCGACCTGGTCAACGGCCTGGTGCGCATGGCCGCGGAAAGTCCGGACGGCCCGCCGGTATGGCCGCTGCAAGGCGTGGAGACCGGCTGCATGATCGGCTACCACTCCGCCGTGGTGATCGCCGAGGCGCAGGCCAAGGGCTTCGCCGGCATCGACTACGCCAAGGCGTGGCCGATCTACCGCAAGCGTGCCTTCGACGACGACTACCGCGGCCTGCCGCTGTACCGCAAGCTCGGCTACATCCCCGCCGACCAGGAATGGGAGTCGGTGAGCAAGACGCTGGAATATTCTTACGACGACTGGGCGCTGTCGCACCTGGCCGGACGGCTGGGCGCAAAGGACGACGCGGAGAAGCTGCGCGAACGCTCGCGCAACTACCGCAACGTGTTCGACACCAAGCTCACCTTCGTGCGCCCGCGCGACAGCAAGGGGCAGTGGATAGCGCCATTCGACCCGCGCGAGATGGGGCATTTCGACAAATGGCGCGACTTCACCGAGTCGAACCCGTGGCAGGCCACCTTCCTCAACCAACACGACCTGTACGGCTACATGGGCCTGTTCGGCGGCACGGCGGCGTTCGAGCGCAAGCTGGACGAACTGTTCACCACCAGCTCCGCGCTGCCCGCCGATGCGCCGCCGGACATCGCCGGCATGATCGGCCAGTACGCGCACGGCAACGAGCCCAGCCACCACGTGGCCTATCTCTACGCCTACACCGGCAACCACTGGAAGACGCAGTCGCGCGTGCGCATGCTGCTGGAAACCATGTACCCGCCGCTGCCCGACGGCATCGCCGGCAACGACGACTGCGGGCAGATGGCGGCGTGGTACGTGCTGGGTTCGCTGGGCCTGTACGCGGTCGATCCGGTGAGCGCGAACTACGTGTTCGGCAGCCCGCTGTTCGACCGCGCCGAGATGACGCTGGGCGAGGGCAAGAAGCTCGTCGTCGAGACGCGCGGCAACGGCCCGGGCAAGGCCTACATCCAGTCGGTGACGTGGAACGGCAAGCCGTGGACGAAGAGCTGGATCAGCCACGCGGAACTCGCCGCCGGCGGCACGCTGGCGTTCGCGATGGGCGCCACGCCGAACAAGCAGTTCGGCGCCGCGCCAGAGGATCGTCCGCCCTCGTTCGGCCACCTTGCCGGCAAAGGTGAGGGTTGAGCGATGCGGCGAGCTATCACCGTTCGCCCTGAGCGTAGCGAAGCGCAGTCGAAGGGCCGTCGCGCCGGGCGGCTTCGACTCCGCGCCTGCGGCGCTACGCTCAGCCCGAACGGAATCAGGCGGCGACTTGGCCTGTTGCTCGCGTGTGCCTGCGCAAGCTTCGCCGCGTACGCTGCGCCGTCGTCCGCCGTGGCGATGCCTGCGGAAACTGCGCCCACCGAGGCGCAGCGCATGCAGTGGTTCGCGGACGCGAAGTTCGGCATCTTCATCCACTACGGCATCTACGCGGTGGACGGCATCGACGAGTCGTGGTCGTTCTACGACGGCTACGTCAGCTACGACCACTACATGCAGCAGCTCAAGGGCTTCACCGCGGCGGACTACCACCCGCAGGCCTGGGCCGACCTGATCCGCGCAAGCGGCGCGCGCTACGCGGTGCTCACCGCCAAGCACCACGATGGCGTGGCGCTATGGGATACGGCGCAGGGCCTCAACGTGGTGAAGGACACGCCGGCGAAGCGCGACCTGGTCGGGCCGTTCGTGCAGGCGTTGCGCAGGGACGGCCTCAAGGTGGGCCTGTACTTCTCGCTGATCGACTGGTCGTACAAGGACTATCCGGGCTTCACCAAGACCGAGTCGCGCTACGACGCCAAGGCCGATCCCGCGCGCTGGAATCGTTTCGTGACGTACTACCAGGGCCAGCTGAAGGATCTGTCGCGGCGCTACGATCCGGATCTCTACTGGTTCGACGGCGACTGGGAGCACAGCGCCGAGGAATGGCAGGCGAAGCAGGATCGCGAAATGCTGCTGGCGCGCAACCCCATGGCCATCATCAACTCGCGCCTCGCGGGCTACGGCGACTACGCCACGCCGGAGCAGGGCGTGCCGATCACGCGGCCGCCCCAGAAGTACTGGGAATTGTGCATGACCATGAACGACTCCTGGGGCTGGCAGCCGAACGACCACCACTTCAAGAGTGCCAACCAGCTGATCCGCATCCTCGCCGACACCATCAGCATGGGCGGCAACCTGCTGCTAGACATCGGCCCACGCGCCGACGGCACGATCCCCGAGCAGGAAATCGATACGCTGAAGCAGATCGGCCGCTGGACGCACAAGAACGCCGAGGCGATCTACGCCACGCAGGCCGGCATTCCCAAGGATTACTACGCCGGTTCCAGCACGCTGTCGAAGGATGGCGGCACGCTGTACCTGTTCGTGGATGGACGTCCAAACGGCCCGGTGCTGGTGAAGGGCCTGATGAACCGCGTGCTGCACGCGCGCGTGGTCGGCGATGGCACCACGCTGGATACGCAGGTGGTGGGCAAGCCGTACTGGAGCCAGGTTCCCGGCCTGCTCTACGTCACCGTGCCGCCTGCCGCGCTGGATCCCGAGGTCACCGTGCTGGCGCTCACGCTCGACGGGCCGGTGAAGCTGTTCCACGACGAAGTGAAGCCGATCGAGAGCAACTGAAGCCGCGAAGCGGGGCTGGCGGATCGCCGGTCATATTGCATTGCGGCGTGCATCGCTCCAGAGCGAGTGATAGCTTTATATATAGATCGATCTAAATTCCCTGTGCAAATTTGGGAACGCACTGAAAGTGCAGGGAAGGGGGCGATTGATCCGAAAGATTCGCGGGCAAAGGAACGCAGCAATCCCGGCACGAATTCGCACGATCCAATCAGACCGGGACAGCGAGAAGCAAGTAGGGCCGCACGGGTCAGGGGTGTCCCGCCGGCTCATGCAGTTACGACAAACCACATCTTGAGGGAGGGGTTCCCATGCGTCATGCCATCGCGTTGCGTCGCAATGCACTTGTGAGCGCGCTTTCCATCGCGCTGCTGTCGCCGCTCGCCGTGCAGGCGCAGACGGCCCCGTCGGGCGATGCCCAGTCCGCGCAGTCCAGCCAGGCGCAGCCGGCCGACCAGAAAAAGGCGGTGAAGCTGCAGGCGGTCACGGTCACCGGCTCGATGATTCCGCGCGTGGAGGTCGAGGGGCCGACTCCCGTGGTCAGCATCAGCGGCGCGGACATCAAGGCCGAGGGCTACACCACCCTCTACGAATTCATGAACTCGCTGCCGCAGGCCGGCGTGTCGCAGACCGCGCCCAGCTGGGGCTCCACCTCGGTGAATGCGCGCCAGCTCAACCTGCGCAACATGGGTTCCGGCTTCACCCTGCTGATGGTCAACGGGCATCGTGTCGTCGATTACCCGCAATCCAACAACGGCCAGAGCAACTTCCAGAACTACAACAACATCCCCACCGGGATGATCGACCATGTCGAGATCCTCGTCTCCGGCGCATCGTCGATCTACGGCTCGGATGCGGTGGCGGGCGTGGTCAATGTGATCCTGAAGAAGGATTACCAGGGCGACGACCTGCAGTTGACCGGCGGCGGCGCCACCCGTGGCGGCCGCTCCTACGGCGACGCCAACTTTGTCGGCGGCCACTCCGGCGACAACTGGCACGTCGTCTACAACCTGGAGCACTCCAACCGCTCGCCGTTGTGGGGCCACGACCGCAGCTACACGGATTCCGAGGCGGATGCCGGCTACGGCGCCTGGAGCCCGAGCGCTCGCATGTTCGGCTACCAGACCTACGACGGCCTGTCGCTGTACGACGCCAACGGCAACTACATCACGCCGCCGACCGGCGCCTGCGGCCAGTTCGGCAACAACTTCGCGCTGCGCCACAAGCAGACCATCGGCACGAGCGGCGATGCGGTCACCGGGCCGGTGACCGACAACGGCTACTACTGCACCCAGCCGAACCTGTTCAGCAACTGGGTGCTGACGCCGGGCATCCGCAGCAACGACGGCTACGTTGCCGGCGAGTACGACTTCGGCAACGGCCTGCAGGCCTACGCTTCGGCAGGCCTGTGGGACACGGTGGGCACTTCCAACACGCAGTTGCCCTTCCTGTATCCGATGGGCGGGCTGCCCGGCAGCTTCTACGACCAGACGTCGGGGCAGGTGATCACCAACTATTTCCGCCAGCTCACCGCGCAGGAAATGGGTACCAGCGCCAACACGCACGACCGCGAACAGAACTGGAACATCATGGCGGGCCTGCGCGGCACGATGTTCGGCGACCGGTTCAATTGGGATCTGAACCTCAATTCCCAGAAATACATCGTCCACGAGGACTACACCGGCCTCAACGAACAGGGCATGTTCGACTTCTTCTTCGGGCCGCAGCTGGGCAGCACGACGGTCGACGGCAACACCTATCCGATCTATGCGGTGAACCAGCAGCGCTTCTGGAACCCGATCACGCCGCAGCAGTACAGCACCTTCGCGGTGAAGGGGCAGAACAGCGCGGTGTCGTGGCTCGACCAGGCCAGCTTCAACGTCAACGGCGACCTGTTCGACCTTCCCTGGAACGGCCAGTCGGTGGGCTGGGCGGGCGTGCTGGAAGCGGCCCACAACGGCTACCTGCTGTCGCCGGACGCGCGCGGCAACACCACCTCCTTCGGCGATCCGTTCCAGGACTACAACACCGGCGGCGGCACGCGCATGCGCTTCTCGCTGGGCACGGAGTTCCGCATCCCGCTGCTGTCGACGCTGACCTGGACTCTGTCCGGCCGCGCCGACAAGTACCGCGACGCCAGCATCGCCGATGTCGCGCGCACCTGGGGCACCGGCATCGAATGGCGCCCCTACGACGGCCTGCTGATCCGCGGCAGCTACAGCACCAACTTCAAGGCGCCCGACATGCAGGCGGTCTACCAGACCGAGTCGACCGTGCCGGTGGGTATCTACGCCGACCCGTATCAGTGCATCCAGACCGGCGATACCACCTGCCAGGCGGTTCAGCACACGACCTACTTCACGCAGTACTCGGGCGGCAACCGCAACCTGGTGCCGCAGAAGGGCCATTCCTGGACTTACGGCTTCGTCTGGCAGGTGCCGGGCGTCGATGGCCTGTCGGTGTCGGCCGATTACTGGCACACCGGCGTGGACAACGCGATCGAATACATCAGCAAGGACACCTTGCTGACCGACGAGGCGGGTTGCCGCACCGGCAAGACGATCACCGGCGCACCTTACACGGCACATGAGCCGGGCTCGGCCTATTGCCAGCTGGCGATCTCGGACGTGACGCGCGACGCGAACGGCAACATCACCGCCGTCCACGTCGGGCCGATCAACGAGGCGTCGCTGTACGTCAGCGGCGTGGATGCCTCGCTCGAATACAAGCTGCGCACGCTGGACAGCGGCGATTTCAACACCAGCATCGTCTACACCGACAACCTCTCGTACAAGGAGCGCGTGCTGGCTTCCGATCCCTTGCTCAACACCCGCTACCAGCACGTGGCCAGCAAGGTGACCTGGATCGGGCGGTGGTCGAAGGCGGACTGGGACGTGACGCTCTCCGGTCAGCGTGCCGGCAGCATCCGTGCAAACAACTACGGCGGCTGCGAAGTGCTGTCGAACGGCATCATCCCCTCGCTGGGCGATCCGGAATGCGTCGTCTACAACGGCAAGATCCCGCCGTGGATCACCTGGGATACCTCGGTCGGCTATCGCATCAACGATAAAACCAAGCTGACCTTCACCGTCTCCAACATCTTCGACAAGGTCGGGCCGATCCCGTATTACGCCGGCGGCTTCGAGTTCATCCCGACGCTGCAGGGCGATACCTACAACGGCCGCGAAGTCTTCCTGACGTTCGACTACAAGCTCGACTGACGCAAGAGCTCGACTGATCCCTCTCAGGTCGAGCTTTCCCCCGCGCCCCGGTTCTGCCGGGGCGTTTTTTTGGAAGCCTCCGCAAGCCGGTTTTTCCTCGCCAAAAAAGCGCATGCCCGCTTGCGCGGGCATGGCGTGGAAAGGCATGGATGTGCCGCCGGCGTCAGCTTCTGCGCAATTGCAGCAGCTCGTGACACGCGCCCATGGTGTGGTAGTCCACCTTGCCGGCGGGGCTCTTCTCGTCGCTGTACTTGCGGTTGTCGCGGGTGAGGATGCGGTACCACGCGCCGTATTCGTGGTCGACGAAGTGCCGCCACGAATACGCCCACAACTTGTCGTGCCAGGTGGCGTAGCCGGCGTCGCCGGTGCGTGCGTGCAGCAGGGCGGCGGCGGCCAGCGATTCGGCCTGCACCCAGAAATACTTGTCGTCGTCGCACACGCTGCCGTCGGGCGCGAAGCCGTAGCACAGGCCGCCGTGCACCTCGTCCCAGGCATGCTTCACCGCAGTGTCGAACAGGTGGCGCGCGGTGGGCACGATCCAGTGCTCCTCGCGGTTGCGCTCCAGCAGCAGCGGCTCGAGGATCATCAGCAGCTTGGCCCACTCGGTCTGGTGGCCGGGCTGGAAGCCCCAGGGGCGGAACAGGTGCTTGGGGTTGTCGCGGTTGTAGTCCCAGTCGATGCGCCACCCGGTGTCGTAGTGTTCCCACACCAGGCCGTCGGCCTGCGCAGCCTGGCGGCGCGTCATATGGTCGGCGAGCGTGAGCGCGCGATCGAGGTAGCGCACCTCGTCGCTGGCCTGGTAGGCGGCGAGCATCGCCTCGCACATGTGCATGTTGGCGTTCTGGCCGCGGTAGCCGCTGAAGTTCCACTCGGCGTCGGCCTCGTCGCGGTACAGGCCGGCTTCGGCGTCCCAGAAGCGGCGTTCCAGCAGCTCCCAGGTCTCGTCCATCCACGCGGCGGCTTCGGCGACGCCGGCCTTGCGCGCGCTGGCGTAGGCCAGCAGCACGAAGGCGACGCCGTAGGCGTGGTTGGTGCGGTCTTCCGGCGCGCCGTCGCGGATCGTCCACGCGTAGCCGCCGCTCTGCGGATTGCGGTGCACTTCGCGCAGGTAGCGCAGGCCGTGGCGCATGGCATCGCGGTATTCGGCGGCGAGCCTGGCGTCGTCGGCGAACTCCAGCGCTGCCATCGCGTAGTTGAAGACGAAGCGCGTGCTGCTCACCAGGTGGCGGTGGCTGCGGTCGTAGATCGAGCCGTCGTCCTTGTAGTAGTGGAAGAAACCGCCGGCCGGATCGATCGCGCGCGGATGGTAGAACGCCATGCTGTCGGCGATGTGCCGGCACAGGAAGCCGGGCGAGTTGAAATCGGGCAGCGGCGTGGCGGGCAGTACGTGGGTCATGCGTGTCGGACTCAAGAGTGGGATGCCATGAAGGCGAGGACTTCGTCGGCGGTCGGCAGCGCGACGAACGAACCTTGCCGCGTCACCGCGATCGCGGCGGCGGCGGCGGCGTGGCGCAGCGTGGCGTGCAGGCGTGGCAGCGTGGCGACCAGCGCGTCGAGGTCGCCCGAGCCGATCCGCTGTTCGGCCAGTTGCTGCAGCAGGCCGCCCACGAAGGCGTCGCCCGCGGCGGTGCTGTCCACCATCGGCACGCGATAGGCAGGCAGCTCGCCCTCGGCGTCGGGATGGAACCAGCGCAGCGGGTTGGGGCCATCGGTGACCACCAGCAGGCGCGTGCGGCCTTGCCACAGGCGCTCCAGCACGGCGTCCTCGCCGTCCACCGCCAGCCACGCGAATTCCTCGGCGCTGAGCTTCACCAGGTCGGCGAGTTGCAGCGCGGGCCATACCTGCGCGCGCGCACCGGCATCCTGCGGCCACAGCGCGGGGCGCAGGTTGAGGTCGAAGCTCACCAGGGCGCCCGAGTCGCGTGCGCGGCGCATGCCTTCGCGGGTGGTTTCCGCCGCAGCGGGCTCCGTCATGCTGTTGGAGCAGACGTGGAACACCGCGGTGCCGTCGAACGCGTCGGCGCGGAAGTGTTCGGGGCGGAACAGCAGGTCGGCCGAAGGCGGGCGATAGAAGCTGAAGCTGCGGTCGCCGTGCGCGTCCAGCGCCACGAAGGCCAGCGCGGTGTTCGCCTCGCCGGTGCGCGCCACGTCGCGGGTGTCCACGCCGGCGTGCTTGAGGCTGTCGAGCAGGAAGTCGCCGAACAGGTCGTTGCCCAGCATGCCGGCGAAACGCGCCGCGCCGCCCAGCTTCGCCACCGCCACCGCCACGTTGGCGGGCGCGCCGCCGGCGAAGGGCACGAAGGCGCGCGGGTAGCCGTGCGGATCGCGGCCCTCGGCGTGGAAATCGATCAGCGCTTCGCCGAAGCAGAGTACGGAACGCATCGTGCGGGATACCTTTAGCTGGCGACGGCGTTGCGGATCTTCGATCCGTGCAGGCCGTAGAACAGGATGAAGGCGTAGCACAGCACCGGCAGCACGAAGGCGTGGTGCACGCCCAGATGGTCGGCCAGCACGCCTTGCAGCCAGGGGATCACCGCGCCGCCGACGATGGCCATGATGAGCAGGCTCGACGCCTTGTCGGTGAGCGGCCCCAGCCGCTCGATGCCCAGCGCGAAGATGGTGGGAAACATGATCGAGTTGAACAGGCCCACCGCGACGATGCTGTACATCGCCACGTGGCCCTCGCTCGCCATGCTGGTCAGCACCAGCAGCCCGGCGATGGCCGCGAACACCGCCAGCAGGCGGCGCGGGTTGAGCCATGCCAGCAGGAAGGTGCCGAGGAAGCGGCCGATCATCGCGCCGCTCCAGTAGAAGCTCACGTAGCGCGCAGCCTGCTGCTCGGTCATGCCGCCAATGTCCGGCTGGGCGATGTAGTTGATGAGGAAGCTGCCGATCGCCACCTCCGCGCCCACGTAGCAGAAGATCGCCGCCACGCCGTAGGCCACGTGCGGAACGCGCAGCGCGTCGCCCAGCGTGTGCTTGCGGCCATCCGCCTGCGCGCCGGCCTCGGCCAGCGGCGGCAGGCGGAACAGCGCCACGAACACCGCCAGCAGGAACAGCACGGCGGCCAGCACCAGGTACGGCATCTGCACCGAATGCGCCTGCTGCGCGCGGTAGGCCGCCTGCTGCACGGCAGGCAGCGCGGCGACCTGGTCGGCGCCCAGCATCACGCCGGAGAGGATCAGCAGGCCTCCCACCCATGGCGCCACCGCGGTGCCGAACGAGTTGAGCGTCTGCGCCAGCGTCAGCCGGCTGGAGCCGGTGCGCGCGGGGCCGAGCAGGGCCACGTAGGGATTGGCCGCCACCTGCAGCACGGTGATGCCGGTGGCCAGCACGAAGAACGCGAACAGGAACAGCGGATAGCTCTGCCATTGCGCCGCCGGCCAGAACAGCAGCGCGCCGATGCCCGCCACCGCCAGTCCCGCCACCATGCCGCGCTTGAAGCCCAGCCGTTCCACCAGCTTGCCGGCCGGCAGCGCCATCAGGAAGTACGCGCCGAAGAACACGAACTGCACCAGCATCGCCTGCTTGTAGTCGAGCGTGAAAAGCGCCTTCAGGTGCGGGATCAGGATGTCGTTGAGGCTGGTCAGCGCGCCCCACATGAAGAAGATCACCGAGCAGGCCATCATCGCCAGCGGGTAGTCGGTGTAGCGTCCGCTGTCGTTGCCCGTGCGGGCGGGTTGCGGAGGTGTGGTGGCGAAGGCCATGCGTTTCCCCTGTGGTGTGCTGTGTCAGGCTGCGGACGGCGGGCAACTGCTGCCGCGTACCACCAGTTGCACTGGCGCCACGGTGCGGTGCGGTTCGGCCTGCGGCTCGCGCAGGCGTTGCAGCAGCAGTTCGGCGGCCTGCCTGCCGCGCGCGCGCGGCGTGGAGGCCAGCGTGCTGAGCGGCGGCGCGCTCAGCGCGGCTTCGGCGATGTCGTCGAAACCGGTGACGGCGAAGTCGCGGCCGGGCTGGATGCCGCGCTGGTACAGGCCCAGCATCAGGCCCAGCGCCACCGCGTCGTTGTAGCAGACCGCCGCGGTGGGAGTGGGCGAATCGAAGAACAGCGCGCCGCACTGCGCCGCCGCGTCCACGCGGTTCGGCGCGCACTCGATGCGCCAGTGCGGCTCGATGGGCAGGCCGGCGGCCTTCATCGCCTCGACGTAGCCGGCGTGGCGCTGCTGGCAGGAGCTGGAGCCGGCGTGGCCGCCGAAGAAGGCGATGCGCTTCTGGCCCAGCGCGATCAGGTGCTCGGTGGCCAGCCGTGCGCCGCGCTGGTTGTCCAGCATCAACCGATCCCACGGCGCGTCGGGCGATGCCTTGCCGGCGAGTTCGCGGTTGAACAGCAGCAGCGGCGTGCGCATGCCGATGGTCTTGAGCACCTGGCCGGCGTCGCTGCCTTCCGCGGGCGAGAGGATCACGCCGGCCGGGTCGTGTTCCAGCAGCGAGGCCAGCACCTGCTGCTCGCGCGCGATGGATTCGCCGGTGCTGCCGAGCAGGGTGACGTAGCCGGCGCCGCCCAGCGCCTCGTCCACGCCGGTGGCAAACTCGGCGAAGAAGGGATTGGCCAGGTCGTTGAGCACCAGCGCGATGCTGGACGAGGTGCGCCGGCGCAGGTTGGCCGCGGCGCGGTTGTAGACGTAACCTTGGCGGCGCAGCTCTTCCTCGACGCGGGCGCGGGTGAGCTTGTTCACCAGCGGGCTGCCGCGCAACACCAGCGATACGGTGGCGCGCGACACGTCGCAGGCGGCGGCGATGTCGGTGAGGGTGATCTTGCGATTGGCGTGTGGTGCGCTGTCCATGTCCATGGCTCGCCTGTGGTCGCTTGGAACGATCAAAATGTAGCGCAAGCCTGACGCCTGTGGTTCCGCGATGCAACATGCAAGCACCGCCACCGGGATGCTAGCGTCCTCAGCTTGGAACGATTTAAATTTTTGCGGTCAGGCAGGGCTCCGTGATCGGCCACGATCGCGAGGATCCAATGGCCCGCCATCCATGGCCGGGCTTTCCACGAACCACGAAGAAGCAACGGGGCGACTCATGAAGCAGCGCGGCAGACAGGTTTGTTCGGCATTCGCGATGGCGGTTTCGCTGGCCTTGTTCTCCGGCGGCGCGGCAGCGGCGGGCAGCGGCAACGCGGCGGCGGTCGATCCGCGCATCGGCACCGGCGGCGACGGCCACACCTTTCCGGGCGCCACCGTGCCGTTCGGCATGATCCAGCTCTCGCCCGACACCGCGATGCCGGACTTCAAGCACGCCTACAAGTGGGCCGCGGGCTACCAGTACGGCGACCCCACCATCCTGGGCTTCTCGCACACGCACTTCTCCGGCTCCGGCCATTCGGATCTGGGCGACGTGCTGGTGATGCCGATCGCCGGCGACGTCAGGCTCGATCCGGGCGACGCGGACAAGCCGGGCAGCGGCTACCGCTCGCGCTTCAGCCATGCCAGCGAAGTGGAGCAGGCCGGCTACTACGCGGTGACCTTGAGCGACTACGGCATCCGCGCCGAGCTGACCGCCTCGGCGCGCATCGGCTGGCACCGCTACACCTTCCCGAAGGACAAGCCGGCGCACCTGCTGCTCGACCTGCGCCCCAGCATCTACGACTACCCCGGCAAGGTGCTGTGGTCGCGCCTGCGCGTGCGCGCCGACGGCACGGTCAGCGGCTGCCGCACCACGCGCGGCTGGGCGCCGGGGCGCGAACTGTGCTTCGCGCTGCGCTTCAACCAGACTATGGTCTCGCGCACGCTGTACGACCGCGAGACCGACGTGGCCTACAAGGGCTTCGTGGGCCCGGGCAACCAGCCCGAGGATCGCGACGCCGAGAACGGCCGCGCGCTGGAGGGCGTGTTCGACTTCGGCAAGCTGGACAAGCCGCTGCTGGTGAAGGTGGCGATCTCGCCGGTGAGCGAGGCCAACGCCATCGACAACCTCGACCGCGACGGCAAGGGCTGGGACTTCGACGCGCGCCGCGCCGACGCCACGGCCGCGTGGAACAAGGCGCTGTCCGCGATCGACGTGGACGGCACGCCGGCGCAGCGCACCGGCTTCTACACCTCGCTCTACCACGCCATGCTGTCGCCCACGCTGAGCATGGACGCCAACGGCGAATACCGCGGCCCCGACCACCAGGTGCACAAGGCCGACGGCTTCGATTTCTATTCCAGCTGGTCGCTGTGGGACGTGTACCGCGCGCAGCAGCCGCTGATGGTGCTGCTGCGGCCCGACCTCAGCACGCAGTTCGTGCGCTCGCTGCTCGCCGCCCAGCAGGCCAGCCCGTTCGGCATCCTGCCGGTGTGGGCGTACCAGGGCCTGGAAACGTGGTGCATGATCGGCTACCACGCGGTGCCCGTGATCGCCGACGCCTACGTCAAGGGCGTGCGCGGCTTCGACGCGGACAAGGCGCTGAAGGCGATGGTGGCCAGCGCCACCTACGGCCCCTACGGCGACCTGGCCGACTACATGAAGCTGGGCTACGTGCCCATCGACAAGGAGCCGGAAGCGGCTTCCAAGACGCTGGAATACGCCTACGACGACTGGTCGCTGGCGCAGATGGCCAAGGCGATGGGCAAGGCGAAGATCGCCGACGAATTCGGCAAGCGCGCGACCAACTGGCGCAACGCGTGGGATCCGCAGACCGGCTTCATGCGCGCCAAGCTCAGCAACGGCCAGTTCCGCACCCCGTTCGACCCCACCTTCGCCGGCTACGGTAGCGACTACACCGAGGGCAACGCCTGGCAGTACTCCTGGTACGTGCCGCAGGACGTGCCCGGGCTGATCGCGGCGATGGGCGGCGACGCGAAGTTCGTCGCCAAGCTGGACGAGGTGTTCGACGCCAAGGTCGACCCAGGCCACTTCAAGAACGTGGAGGACATCACCGGCCTGATCGGCTGGTACGCGCACGGCAACGAGCCCAGCCACCACATCGCCTACCTCTACGACTACGCTGGCGCGCCGTGGAAGACGCAGGCCAGGCTGAAACAGATCATGGACAGCCAGTACGGCGTCGCGCCCGACGGCCTCGCCGGCAACGACGACCTCGGCCAGATGTCGGCGTGGTACGTGTTCACCGCGCTGGGCTTCTACCCGGTCACGCCGGCCAGCGACACGTACGCCATCGGCCGGCCCTTCGTGCCGAAGGCGGTGCTGCACCTAGAGAACGGACACACCTTCACCGTCGTGGCCGAGCATCTCGACGGCGCGCACCCGTACGTCGGCGCGGTGCTGCTCGACGGCAAGCCGCTGGATCGCCCCTTCCTGCACCACGGCGAGATCCTTGCCGGCGGCGAACTGCGCTTCGTGATGCAGGCCGAGCCGAACCGACAGTGGGGCGCGGCGCAACTGGTGGCAACGGGCGCGCGGCGATAGGCCGCGTTCCCGCGGATCGTCGGCCGGGCTGGCCGCTGGCACAAAACCTGCGCAGAATAGGCGGGTGCCCGCGGGGGAGTCGGGCGCTTTCGAGCGGGAGTCGCCGATGTTGCCTGTCCGATGAAAGCCAAGGGTTTGCCGCGCTGGCGGCTCGCCGGCCTGCTGTTCGCGATGCTCGTCATCGTGGCGCTGCCGTATCTCGCCACGCGCGTGATGGCCGACGAGACGCAGCGGGTCAACAGCTGGCTCAACCAGACCAGCACGATCAAGGCGCTTGCCTACAACATCGCCTACCTGGTGCGCGACAGCGAGGCGGCGAGCTACCGCATCCTCGCCGGCGACGGCGACGCCGCCATCGAGCAGCGCGCCGGCAGCGCCAAGCGCCAGACGCCACCCCTGCTGGATCAGCTGCGCGCGCTGACCCGCGACAATCCCGACCAGCAGGCGCGCATTGGCGCGCTGGAAAGCGCGGTCAACGGCCGCGTCACCCTGATGGATCAGGCGATGGCCCGCCTGCGCAAGGGCGACGCCGAGGGCGCGCGGCAGTCGCTGCGCGACACCAGCGACCTGTTCCGCATGCACGCGCTGATCGACGGCATCGCGCAGTCCGCCGATCGCCTCGTCGGCGAACGCAGCCGCGAAGTCGAGCGGCAGATGTACCGCAGCCGGCTGCTGCTCGGGCTGATCGCGCTGGCGCAGCTGCTGCTGCTGATCGTGGTGGTGGCCACCTCGGAGCGGCAGATCGGCAAGCGCCAGCTGGCGGAAACCCGCGAAGGCCGCGCGGTGCTGCGCTCGCAGATGATCGTGCAGGCGGTGCGCGAACCCATCGCGCTGTTCGACGGGCAGCTGCGCAGCCTGCTGGTGAACGCCGCCTTCGCCGAGCTGTACGGGCTGGATCCCAAGCACCATCGCCCGTTGCCGCTGCCGCAGATCGGCAACGGCGCGTGGAGCGACGGCGCCTTGCTGCAGCGGCTCAACGACGTGCTGCTGCGCGACCGCGAGCTGTGGGACTACGAAGTCGTGCAGCACACGCCGGACGGCGTGGATCGCCACGTCGTCGTCAACGCGCGGCGCATCCAGCAGCAGGACAGCGACGCGCAGTCGCTGCTGCTCACGGTGAGCGACGTCACCGCGCGCGCGCTGGCCGAGCACAAGGTCAGCGAGCTGAACCACCAGCTGGAAGGCAAGGTGGCGCAGATCACCGACGTCAACCGCGAGCTGGAGGCCTTCAGCTATTCCGTCTCGCACGACCTGCGCGCGCCGCTGCGCCACATCGCCGGCTTCGCGCGCAAGCTGCGCCAGCACCTCGGCGAGCAGGTGGACGAAACCGGCAGCCACTACCTCGACGTGATCGGCAGCTCGGCGCAGCGCATGGGCCAGCTGATCGAGGATCTGCTGGTGTTCTCGCGCCTCGGCCGCGGCGCGTTGCGCCTGCAGCCGGTGGACATGCAGTCGCTGGCCGAGGAGGCGCGCGCCCTGTGCGCGGCCGAGGCGCCGGAGCGGCGCATCAGCTGGTCCATCGCGCCGCTGCCCATCGTGGTGGGCGACGAGAACATGCTGCGCACCGTGTGGCAGAACCTGATCGGCAACGCGGTGAAGTACACCGGCCAGCGCGAGCACGCGCACATCGCGGTGGACGTGCAGCGTGGCCGCAGCGGCGACTACGAGTTCAGCGTCAGCGACGACGGCGCCGGCTTCGACATGCAGTACGCCGACAAGCTGTTCGGCGTGTTCCAGCGCCTGCATCGCGCTTCGGATTTCCCCGGCAACGGCATCGGCCTGGCCAACGTGCGGCGCATCCTCGCCCGCCACGGCGGGCGCATCTGGGCCGTGGCCGAGCCGGAGCAGGGCGCGCGTTTCCACTTCACCTTGCCGGCACGGGATCTGTCCGGCACATCCACCGAGAGGCTTTCATGATGAACCGCCACATCCGCACCATCCTGCTGGTCGAAGACAGCATGGCCGACGCCGAAATGTCGCTGGACGCGCTGCGCGAGGCCAACCTCGCCAACCCCGTGGTGCACCTGCAGGACGGCGTGGAATGCATGGACTGGCTGCAATGCCGCGGCGCCTGGGCCACGCGCGAGCCGGGCAACCCGGCGGTGGTGCTGCTGGACATCAAGATGCCGCGCATGGACGGCCTGGAAGTGCTCAAGCGCATGCGCGCGGACGAGCGCCTGAAGCGCATCCCGGTGGTGATCCTTTCTTCTTCGCGCGAAGAAAGCGATCTCGCGCGCAGCTGGGATCTCGGCGTCAACGCCTACGTCATCAAGCCGGTGGACGTGGATCAGTTCTTCACCGCCGTGCGCACGCTGGGGCAGTTCTGGGCCGTGCTCAACCAGGCACCCGAATACGACTGAGGATTGCGGACGATGGAGTCATCCATGCACGGTTCGCACGGCAGCGATGCGCGCCCGATCAGGGTGCTGCTGGTGGAGGACGACCGCGAGGACGCCGAACTGGCGCTGGCCGAGCTCGCCGACGACGCGCTGGCGCACGAGGCGCGCGTGGTGGACGGCGAGGCGGCCTACCTCGCCGCGCTGCGCGAGTTCGCGCCCGACATCGTGCTGTCCGACCTAAGCCTGCCGGGCTTCTCCGGCCAGCGCGCGCTGGAGCTGCTGCGCCAGCGCGACGCGGAGCTGCCCTTCATTTTCGTCTCCGGCACGCTGGGCGAGGAGGCGGCCATCGCCGCGCTGCGCAACGGCGCCACCGACTACATCCTCAAGCAGAACCCGGCGCGCCTCGCCAGCGCCGTGCGCCGCGCGCTGGCCGAGGCCGCCGAGCACCGCGCCAGCCAGCGCGCCGAGGCCGGACTGATCCGTGCGCAACGCTTCGAGAGCCTGGCGATGCTGGCCGGCGGCCTCAGCCACGACCTGCGCAACCTGCTGCAGCCGCTGCTGCTGGCCGGCGAGAGCCTGCGCGAATACGACGACGACCCGCAGCTTGCGCGGCTGGGCGAACTGGTGCGCGGCTGCGGCAAGCGCGGGCTGGACATGGTGCAGTCCATGCTCTCCTTCGCGCGCGGCGCGCGACGCGCCGAGCAGGTGCGGCTGGGCGCGCTGATGGACGCATTGGGCCTGCTGCTGCAGGGCAGCGTGCCGCGCGCCATCCGCATGCAGATGGCCGTGGAGATGCCCGAACTCGAATTCGCCGGCAACCACACCGAGCTGCAGCAATGCCTGCTCAACCTCTGCCTCAACGCGATCCAGGCCATGCCGGGCGGCGGCGACCTGCGCATCGAGGCGGCGCAGCTGCGGCTGGACGCGGGTTTCTTCCAGCCCGGCGAGCAGGCGCACGCCGGCCGCTACTTGCGCCTCAGCGTGATCGACAACGGCCCCGGCATGGGCAGCGACGTGCTGGCGCGCCTGTTCGAGCCGTTCTTCACCACCAAGGAAAGCGGCACCGGCCTCGGCCTGCTGTCGTGCCGGCGCATCGTCGCCAGCCACGGCGGCGTGATGCGCGTGGACAGCGCGCCGGGCAAAGGCACCCGCTTCGACCTCTACATCCCTCTGCAGGAAGCCGCTGCCGACACGGCCGAAGCGGGCGACGACATCAACACGCTGGAAGGCGCCGGCGAATGCGTGCTGGTGGTGGCCGAGGCCGCCAGCGAACTCTCCCTGCTCAGCGACACGCTGGACGCCTGGGGCTACCGGGCCAGCGCCAGCCAGAGCGGTACCGCCGCGCTGCAGTGGATAGTCGAGCACGGCAAGCCCGACCTGGTGCTGATGGACGCCGACATGAACCTGTTCAGCGGCGAGCGCATGCTGGCCGCGCTGGCCGAGCAGGGCTACGACGGCGCCGTGGTGATGCTGGCGCGCCCCGACGCACCGCCGCAGCCCGCCGGACTGCCGCCCTTGCCGCGCTTGCACGTGCTCGACAAGCCGGTCACCACGCGCAAGCTGCTGCGCACACTACGTTTGGCGCTGGCCGGCGCGGCCGGCTGACGCACTTCAAAGCCCTCTCCCCTCCGGGGAGAGGGTTGGGTGAGGGGCCGGTGCTCGCGTGAGTGATTGCCTCTGGTGAGGCCCGGAAATGCTCTTGAAGCCTAACGCCGAAAATCAGCGGCACCGGTATGGTGTCCGTTGGATTGAGAGGTTAGCTTGCTAATGACGCGGATGTATCACCGATGAGCACTCGAAGTTCGCGCTCGAGTGCTGCCCGAGCCTCAGGTACCTGCTTCTTGAAATGATCCCAAGCTTGTTCCCATACCTCGAGCTTCTTGTCTTGCGCTGGCGGAGGAAGCGAAACATCGTTGTACTTAACGTATCCACCCATACGAACAATCTGCCACCGAGTGTCTTTGACTAGGGACTCAAGACTCTTGCACAAAGGGTCAGGTAGATAAATGCGGTGTTTGTCGAAGTAGCGATAGAAAGTGGCGATTGCATTTATTGCGGTGGAGTATTTTTCGATTTTAGTTGGTTCACCAGCCCACTCCATGGGCGACGCAAGGCTTTCTCCTTCCCAGAACGCCTCAACTAACAAGGCGTAAACTTTGGCTACAACCTTGGCGCGACGCTCTTGAAGCTTGCTGAAAGTAACTTGATGCTCCTGCGCCGCCAGCTGGAGTTGGTGGCGCAGACGATCGGCCGCTTCTTGCGCGTTGAGTGCTAAATCGGACTTGTGTTTTTCGATGTCGCGGGCGAGCGATGCGCCGACAAGCGATTTTGCTAACCACGCGAGAACCATCACTAATGCGGTATTGCCGCCGATGGCTAATAGGATTGACTGCCAAGTTTCCATAGCAAGCTAACGCGTAGTGAACCCCGAATCAGGGCATGTGCAAGCATGCTCCATCGCGACCATGGTTGCGTCAAGCGAGGAAATTCTCTGCGCTGGCAAAGGGCTCGCTGACGCCTTCAGCTGGCAGTCGCGGGCATGCTGGCGGGCATATCGCGTGAAACGGGGTGACATGTTTTATCGTCTCGAAAGTCCGGATATGCGTACCGTGGTGAAACGTCCGAGCGCTGCTTCTGGCGCGCAGGATGCTCGCTGCTTTTTCGGGGCCCCTGGGCGGCGGTGAGGCGGGGACGAGAAGGCCGCGCAGCGGGCGAGCCCATGGATGGGCTCGCCTTTTCGCGCGGACAGGAGTCCGCTCGAAAAGCCCGGCCCCGGCTCACGGACTTGCCGTCCATGGATGGACGGCAAGCGCCAACCGGGGTGTCGTTTCCTCTTGGCTACTTCTCCTTTGGACAAGCAAAGGAGAAGTAGCTCGGGCGCCGGCAGGCGCTCGAAACCGCTGTTGTTTCTAGCGCGGCGAGTAGAGGTTCGCATGTAGGGGCGGTGAGGCAAGGGTGGCCCCTCACCCAACCCTCTCCCCGGCGGGGAGAGGGCTGCAGGCGTCCTCAGTCGATGCCGAGTTTCTTCAGCTTGTAGCGCAGCGCGCGGAACGTGATGCCGAGCTTCTTCGCGGCAGCGGTCTTGTTGTAGCGCGATTCCTCCAGCGCCTTCACGATGGCGCTGCGTTCGAGGTTGCTGATGTAGTCGTCGAGGCCGCCGTCGGCGGAGGCGTGGGCCGGCGTGGGCGCCGCGGCATGAGTCGCCGGTTGGCCGGCGGCGGGTGCGGCCTCGGCGCGCGCCTGGCGCTGCGGCAGCATCAGGTCGAGGGCGTCGATGCGGTCGCCGTCGCACATCGCGGTGGCGCGTTCGAGGATGTTTTCCAGCTCGCGCACGTTGCCGGGGAAGTCGTAGCTTTCCAGCGCCTGCTGCGCCTCGGGCAGCAGGTGGCGTGGGGTGCTGCCGTCCTTGCGGGCGAGGCCCTGCAGGATGTGGCTGGCCAGCAGCGGCACGTCGCCGCGGCGCTCGCGCAGCGGCGGCACGCGCAGCTCGATCACGTTGATGCGGTAGAACAGATCCTGGCGGAACTGGCCCTGCTCGACCAGCGCGGCGAGGTTCTTGTGCGTGGCGGAGAGGATGCGCACGTCCACCGGCACCTCTTCGCGCGCGCCGATCGGGCGCACGGCCTTTTCCTGGATCGCGCGCAGCAATTTCACCTGCATGTGCAGCGGCAGCTCAGCTACCTCGTCGAGGAACAGCGTGCCGCCGTGCGCGGCCTGGAACAGGCCCTCCTTGTCGGCGCCGGCGCCGGTGAAGCTGCCTTTCTTGTGGCCGAAGAATTCGCTTTCCATCAGCTCGGAGGGGATGGCCCCGCAGTTCACCGGCACGAACGGGCCGCTGGCGCGCGGGCCCTGCTCGTGGATCAGGCGGGCGACCAGCTCCTTGCCCACGCCGGATTCGCCGGCGATGTACACCGGCGCCTGGTTGCGCGCGAGCTTGGCGATGGTGGCGCGCACCTGCTGCATGGCCTGCGAGTCGCCGACCAGTCGCTCGCCGGCGTTGCCGGCCTTCGCCGCGGCCTTGCCGCTGCGCCGTTCCTCGGCCAGTCGCAGCGCGGTGCGCACCAGCTGGCGCAGCATCTGGATGTCCACCGGCTTGGAGACGAAGTCGAACGCGCCGGCCTTCAGCGCGTTCACCGCGGCGTCCACGTTGCCGTAGGCGGTGATCATCGCCGCCGGCGTTTCCGGGTGGTTGGCCGAGATGTATTCGAGGATCTCGTGGCCGCTGCCGTCGGGCAGGCGCATGTCGGTGAAGCAGAGGTCGTAGCTGCGTTCGCCGAGCGCGCGGCGCGCCTCGGAAACCGTGCCCACCGCGTCCACCTGCAAGTCCATGCGTCCCAGCGTGATGGTGAGCAGTTCGCGGATGTCGCGCTCGTCGTCGATGACCAGAACGGTCTGTTGGCTCATGGTGCGTTCGGCAATGGCGGTGTTGCCTACGAGGATACTCGTGGCGCCGACGAGGGCAAAGCATTGCCCGCGTTCAGCGGGCCAGGCGGTGTTGGAAGAAATCGACGATGGCGGCGTAGGCCTGCTTCGACTCGGGCAACTGCGGGTCGGAGAAGAACGAGTGCCACATGCCTTCCCACACGCGCAACTCGGTGGGCACGCCCGCCTCGCGCAGCAGCTCGTTGCTGTGCACGACCGAGCTCATCGCCATGTCGCGCGTGCCGGTGATCAGCAGCGTGGGCGGGAACTTCGCCAGCAGCGCCGGCGACAGGCCGGGCTGCACCAGCGGGTCGCGCGGATCGGCGCCGCGGAAGTAGGGCAGCGCGGCGAGGCCGAGCGGATGCGCGGGCACGCCCTGGCCGTTGAGCAGCGGCGCGACGTAGGAGGAATCACCGCCCAGGTCGGTGAGCGCGCCGCAAAACATGCCGATCGCGCCAGGCACCGGCAGCTTGTCGTGGATGAAGCGCGCCACCGCCTCGCCGGTGAGGATGCCGCCGGCCGAGCAGCCGTAGATGCCGATCTCGGCCGGCTTGTGGGTTTTCAGCAGCGCGCGGTAGACCTTCTCCACGTCTGTGCTTGCGGCGGGGAAGGTGTATTCCGGCCCTTGCCGGTAGTCCACGGCGATCACCTCGATGCGGCCGATGCTGGCGACGGGAATCGACTCCACCAGCGCGCCGCTGTGCGCGCCCCACAGGAAGGCGCCGCCGTGCAGGTTGAGCAGCACGCGGCGGCGATTCTCCGGCGACACGCCTTGCGCGGGCCGCACCACGTCCACGCCGACGCCGGCGATGGTGTCGCGGCCGAGCTTCACGGGGTAGAGCTTTTCCATCAGCTTCGCGCGCTCGCTGTTCTGGCTGTCGTAGAACCTGCGGCTTGCGGCGATGGGGCCGCCGAGCGGCGACGCCTTGGCGCCGTAGGCGAGCATGCCCGGGAAGAACGCGCGCGCCTGCGGCGAGGCGAACGCGGAGTAGGGCACGCTGGCGGCGGGCGCGCTTACGCTGCCGTCGGCCTGCACGCCGGGCCTGGTGTCCTGCGCCATGGCGGCAGCGGCAAACAGACTGCCGCACAGCAGCGCCGAGACGAGGCGATGGAGGGGTTGGCGATGCATGGCGATTCCTCGCGCGCCGGTTGCGCTCTTGGTTGTTGCGAACGAATGCGTGCGACCGGCGGCGCTCATGGCGTGGCGGCCTTTCCGGCGGTGCCGTCGAGCAAGGCGCGCAGCTTGAGGTACACGCCGTTGGTCCAGCCGAAGCCGACCACGTTCTGCGTGTAGCCGGCGGTGATCTTCACGTCGGCGTTGCCGCTCGCCATGTTGTATTTCTCGCGGATGGTGCCGTCGTCGGCATAGCCGCGATCCACGGTGGCCGTGAACTCGGCGGCGATGCGCCGCGCGTCGGCGTCGAAGCCGTAGTCCGCCAGGCCCTTCACCGCCAGCCAGTTGGTCGGCGCCCAGCCGAAGGGGGCATCCCACTGCGCGCCGGTGGCGCGCGTGCTCATGGCCAGCCCGCCCGGCTTCTCGAACAGCGCCAGCTTGCCGCGCAGTGCCTGCGCCTGCGAGGCGGAGGCGGCGCCGGCCCACAGCGGGTAGAACATGCTGAGGTAGGGATCGCCGGAGGGCTTGCCGGCGACGAAGTCGTAGTCCATGTAGCGGCCCTGCGCGGGTTGCCACAGGTACTTATCCATTGCCGCCCTGCGCGCGTCCGCCGCCTGCTGCCAGCGCGCGGCGTCGGCGCTCTTGCCGAGCGCGGCGGCGAAGTCGTGCAGGTTGCGCTCGTAGCGGTAAAGCAGGCTGTTCAGGCCCACCGGCGCGTAGTGGTGGGTGGAGCCAGCGAACGGGCCGAAGTGGAAGTCGGTGTCGAAGCCCGACTCGCGCATCGCGCGGTCGCCGAGGTAGTAGTCGGCGGTGAGGCGGTAGCCGTCCACCCAGGCGTCGGCGCAGACCGGCGAGGCCGCGGTGTCGCAGCTCGCGGTCTTCAGCCGTGCTGCCTCAGCGGCGTCGGGGCGCCGCGAGGCCTTGATCAGGTAGCCGGGATCCTGCGCGCGATGTGCCAGCAGCCAGCGGATCACGCCCTGGTAGTAGCTGGCGTCGTGCGCTTCCAGCACCGGGCCGTGACCGTAGTCGAAGTAGCGCGCCAGGCCGGTGTCGCCGGCGCGATGCGCGGGGCGCGTCCACAGGTCGTGGTTGCGCACCGCCAGCGGGTAGGCCTTTGCCAGCCAGGCGCGCTTGTCGGCGTCGTCGCGGAAACTGGCGGGGTCGGCCAGTAGCGCGGCCATCATCGCGCCGAGGAAGGGCGGCTGCGAACGGCTGAGGTAGTAGCTGCGGTTGGCGTTGAGTACGCCGCCGTAGTGGCGCACCTCGAACAGCGCGTTGTCCACCATGTCGCGCGCCAGCGCCTCGTGGTGGTCGGCGAGCAGGCCCAGTTCGATGAAGTAGCTGTCCCAGCCGTACATCTCGTTGAAGAAGCCGCCGGGCACCACGTAGGGATGCGGCAGGTAGAGCAGGCCCTGCACCGGCAGCGTGGCGGGGTCGAAGCTGCCGAGTTCGCGGATGCTCTGCGGCAGCCGGCGCACTTCCACGTGGCAGGCCTTGGCGATGCGCGGCAGGTCGGCGGGCATCGGCAAGCGCTGTGGCAGGTAGACGGCGAGCTGCGTGTCGCCCGGCCCCTTGCCGAAGGCGGAGCAGTCGTCCATCCGGCGCGTGAGCGTGGGCCAGGCGTGGTGGATGTAGGCCAGCGTTTTCGCGGCGTCGGGCGCGGCTGCGGCGGCCAGCGGTGCGGACGACAGCGCGAGCAGCAGGACGGCGAGGCGGGTGCGGAGTTTCATGGCGTGGTGTCCCCGGTGGGAGGGAGGGCGGTCATCGACAGGTCGGTCTTGCCGCCGGGCTGGCGCCGCACGGTTACGTCGTAGCGCTTGCCGCGGAAGGCGATGTTCTTCAGCGTCAGCGCCGTCCAGTGCGCGGGCAGCAGCGGCGGGTAGGCCGGCACCAGTCCCTGCGATTCGATGCGCAGGCCGGTGAAGCCGTACAGGATGTTCTGCAGCATGCCGGCGCCGGCGGTGAGGAAGTAGCCGGTGTTGTTGGTGGCGGTCTCGGTGCGCACGTCGAACGGCGGCTTCACCACGCGCGCCTTGAGGTTGCGCTCGAACCACCTGTCGGCATCCGCGGCGTTGCCGGCGGTGGCCGCGGCGATCGACAGCGGGGCGAGGCCCATGCTGTTCGGGTCGCGGCTGGAATGCTCGATCGGGCTCAGCGCGTAGGCGTAGTCGCGGCGGCGCACGGCCTCGCCCATCGGCAGATCCAGCGAGGGCAGCGCGAGCATCGGCAGCGAGCTGCCGCCCCAGGTGTCGCGGTCGTGCGGCACGGACGGATCGAAGTCGAGGTGGTGGCCGTCCTTGTCCGAGAACGGCAGGTACAGGCCGTCCGCGACCTCGGCCCAGCGCGGATCGGGCGCCGCGCCGAGCACGGCGGCGGCCGCGTCGGCGATGCGCAGCGCCTTGCGTGCCACGGCGTTGGTGAAGGTGTCGTTCGGCACGTCGCTGTAGTCCTCGTCCACCGAGGCGACGTGGACGATTTCCCAGCGGTGATGCGCGGCGTTCCAGCTGGCGCGGCTGGCCCAGAAGTCGGCCACGGCGCGGATCACCGGCCAGCCGTGCCGCCGCAGCCAGTCCTTGTCGCCGCTGGCGAGCCAGTACTGCCATTGCGCGATGGCGACGTCGCCGTCGACGTGGATCTCGCGCTCGTCGAGTACCTGGGCCGAATGCGGCGTCTGCGAGCTGCCGTCCTCGGGATCGGCCTCCCACGGGTACATCGCGCCGCGCAGGCCGCGCGCGCGGGCACGCGCCTCGGCCGCGGGCAGCGTGCGGGCGCGGAACGCCACCAGCGACTTCGCGCGTTGCGGATGCAGCAGGAGCAGGGCCGGGAACACCCAGGTGTCGCTGTCCCAGAACACGTGCCCCGCATAGCCCGGCGTCATGCCGCAGGCGCCGGTGGCCCACGCGGTGCCGGGCGCCACGTTGGACAGCAGGTAGTAGAGGTCGGCATGCACGATGCGCTGCGCGGCGGGGTCGCCGTCGATCGCCACGTCGGACTTCCACAGCGCATGCCAGGCATCCCGCTGTGCGCCCAGCAGCGCGTCGAAGCCGCGTTCGCGCGCCTGCGTGGCCAGCGCGAGGTCGGCCCGCGCATCGCCGCCCCAGCCTTCACGCGAGACGGCGACGAACTTGGCGAAGCGGTAGGCGTGATCCTTGCGCACGTCCACCACCACGTCGAGCGCGAGGCGCAGGCCGTCGCGCACCAGCTTGGCCGACACGGGGCGCATGTCCCGCGGCAGCGACACGGCCACGGCTTCGGCCATCGTCGAGCCGTTCGCGGCGCGGCCGTCCAGCCACAGCGCGAGCCGCGCGGCATCGCCGTCGTGGGCCAGCACTTCGGTGGTGCCGGGATACCACAGCGCGGCGCGATCCGGCGTGGCGGGCGCGACGGGCTGCAGCTTCAGGTGATGCTTGTCCAGTTCCTCGTGCATCTGCGCATCGGTGATGCGGGCCAGCGCGAAGCGCGGCCGGTGCGGCGCCCAGCCGTCCAGCGCGAAGGACAGTTCCACGCGGCCGTCGAAGTGCGGCGTGAGGGTGAGCCGGCTGCCGGCGAGGTGCGGCGACGCCTGGCTCACCAGCGAGAGGACTTTGACATCGGTGCTGCGCTGGCCGTCGCGGTAGGCATAGCGCGTGGCCAGCGTGCCGTCGTGCATGTCCAGGGTCTGCGCGTAGTCCTGGAAATGCGCGGCGTCCAGCGGCGCGGCGTCGAGCCAGGCGCCGCCGACGGCGCGGTAGTCGATGCCGCTCCACGCAGGCACCACGGCGGGGCGCGCCATGTCGCCGGGCGTGCGATCCATGAAGGCGGCGAGGTAGGCCGGCGCATCCTCGGTGCCGCGCGGCGCGGTCAGCGTGGCGGCGTAGCCGTTGCCCAGCTGGCCGGGGAAATAATCGGCCCAGTCCGTGGCGCTGGCCTGCAACACGAAGCCGGCATCGCCGGTCGCCGCGAAAGCGGGCGGCATCGCCAGCACGGACAGGATCGCGGCGAGGGCTGCACGTTTCATGCGGAGGCTCCCGGCACGGCGTCGAAGGCCACCGTGAGGCGCGCGCGGTCGCTGCGGAACGGTACGGTGCCGTGCCAGACGTAGGAGGGGAACAGCACCAGCAGGCCGGGCGCGGGGCGCACCACGTGCTGCGCGTGCAGCGGCGGCGCGGTGACGATGCCGGGTTCGCTGAAGGCGAGGCAGCCGTCCGGTGTGGCCGCTTCCGCCATGCCGTCGGGCAGGTCGATGTAGCAGGCCGAGGAGATCCAGCCGCGCGGATGCACGTGGCTGGCGTGGAAGCCCGCGTCGCGCAGCCGCACCGACCAGCTGCCGTTGAAGCGGTACGTGCCGCGGTTGCGCCGGCGCAGCGCGTCGTCGCCGTGGCCGATGTGCGCGAGGTAGTCGCGGATCGGCGCATCGAAGGCCTGGAACAGCGCGCGGATCACCGGGTCATCGTGGCGCGCGAGATCCTCGGTGGTCTCGGTGCCGTGGCGCAGCGACTGGAACAGCAGCGGATGGCCCTGCGGGTCGTGCAATTTTTCCAGGCTGCGCCTGAGGTCGGCGAGGAAGGCGTCGAGGTTCGGCCAGCCTTGCGGCGTTTGCAGGCGGTATGGCTTCACCAGGTGCGCGTAGTCGCAGTACGCGTCGTGGCGCGCGTCGCCGAGCAGCCGCCAGGCGGTGGTCTGCAAGGCGATCAGGTACTGGTCGTCGGGCGCGCCGGCGAGCAGGGCCTCGCAATGGATCAAGGCCTGTGGTGCGTCGCCGGTGCCGAGCAGGGCGGCCGCGAGCAGGTTGCGCGCGGCCGTGGTGGGCGCGCGTCGCAGCGCGCGTTCCGCCAGCGCGCGTGCGACGGCCGGGTCGAACTCCAGCGCGGCCAGTCCCGCGCGTATCAACAGCGCAGGCGAGGCCTGCGGGCGCGCGGCCGATTCGGCGAGGCAGGCCCAGGCGCCGCGCGCATCGCCGGCGCCTTGCAGGATCGCGGACTTGGCGGCGAGCAGGGGCTCGTCGTGCGGGAAGCGGCGCAGGGCGTCGTCGAGCGTCGCAGTCGCCTGCGCGAGGTCGCCGCTGCGCATCCACACCAGCCGTGCGAGATGGTCGTGCGCTTCGACGTGGTGCGGCTCCCGTTGCAGGCCGTCGCGCAGCGCCGCCTCGGCGCGCGCGAATTCGCGCAGTGCGACCAGGCTGCGTGCATGGGTGAAGCAGGCGGCCGCCGTCGGCCCGCCGTGCGCCAGCGCGCGACCGGCGTGGCGCTCGGCCTCGGCGTGCCTGCCGCAGGCGGCCAGCGCGATGGCCAGGGCGTGTTCGGCCAGCGGATTGCCGGGCGCGGCTTCCGCTGCGCGGCGGTAGCGATCCACCGCTTCGTCAGCGCGGCCCAGCGCGGCCAGCGCCGCCACGTGCTGCGCAGCGAGTTCGGCATCGGCCGGCCCGGCGGCGCACAGCGGCGCGAGCAGGGCCAGCGCCTCGGCCGGGCGCTGGCGCTCGTTGCAATGCCGCGCCAGGCGCAGCGCGGCCTGCGGCAGCTTCGTGGCCGCACGGCGCAGCAGCGGTTCGGCCTCATCGTCGCGACCGTTGTTGAGCAGCAGCTCGCCCAGCGTGGCGAGCGTGGGCGCCCAGTTCGGATCGAGCGCGAGCGCACGGCGCAGCAGCGCCTCGGCGCCTTCCGCGTCGCCGAAGCCCAGGCGCAGGGCGCCGAGCAGGCGCAGCGCCTCCACGTTGTCCGGGTGTTCCGCGACGATGGCCTGCAAGCGCTCGTGCGCGTGGCGCAGGTCGCCGGTTTGCAGCAGCGCGCCGACCTGGCGCATGGATTCGAGCAGCGTGGGCGAGGAGGTGGGCATCAGCTTGCGTGTGACCGGTCGCAAGGCCCCGCCGTTTGCCCTGAGCGTAGCGCCGAAGGCACGAAGTCGAAGGGCAGGTACCAAGGTAGGCACTTCGACTTCGCCGCTGCGCGGCTACGCTCAGTGCGAACGGTGGGGGATGCGTCAGGGTTCATTGTGCATGCGTGGCCTGTCGTCGGGCATGGACGTTCGCCCTGAGCGTAGCGTCGAAGACGCGAAGTCGAAGGGGGCAGGGCGGGCACTTCGACTTCCTCGCTCCTCAAAGCGCGAGCATCCATGGCCGCTCCCCGCGTCGCCGCTGCGCTCAGTGTGAACGGTAGGGGATGCGTCAGAGTTCATGGCGCACCAGCTTCGCCTTGCCTGCCGCGTCGCGCTCCACGCGGATGTCGTAGCGCTTGCCGCGGAAGCTCACGCCCTTCAGCGTGAGCGATTTCCAGCCGGGCGGCAGCACCGGCGCGTAGGCCGGGTCGAGTCCCTTGCCGTCGATGCGCAGGCCGGTGAGGCCGTAGACCAGGCTCTGGATGTAGCCGGCCGAGGTGGCGAGGATGTAGCCGGCGTTGTTGGCCACCGTTTCGGTGCGCACGTTGAACGGCGGCTTGAGGAAGCCCACGAGGTTGCGCTGCAGCCAATCGCCGGCGGCCTTGCCGTCGCCGAGCTCGGATTCGCCCACGGCCAGCATCACCATCATCATCTCGTTGGGATCGTCGCCGTGCGTCTTCAGCTCGTGCAGCTGGAAGTCGAAGTCGTTGCGGCGCACCTGCGGCGACATCGGCAGGTCGAGGTTGGGATACATCAGCCAGGCCAGCGAAGAGCCCATCCAGGTGATCTTGTCGTGCGGCACCGAGGGGTCGAAGTCGTAGTGGCGCTGCGCCGCCGCGTCGAACGGGATGTACATCTTGTCGGCGATGCGCGACCACTGCGGATCGGGCGTGGCGCCGACCTGCTTCGCCGCCTTGACGGCGATGCGCAGCGCCTTCTGCGCGGCGGCGTTGGTGAACGAGTCGTTGGGCACGTCGTTGTAGGCCTCGTCGGGCGAGGTGACGTGCAGGATCTCGTAGCGGTCGTGCGCCTTGTCGTAACTGACGCGGCTGGCCCAGAACTCGGCGATGCCGCGGATCACCGGCCAGCCGTACTGCTTCAGCCAGTCCCGGTCGCCGCTGGCCAGCCAGTATTGCCACTGCGCGATGGCGATGTCGGCGTTGACGTGGATCTCGCGGTACACGTCGTAGGCGAAGTGCGGCGTGTTGTCGATGCCGGTCTGCGGGTCGGCTTCCCACGGATACATCAGCCCCTTGGCGCCGTACTGCTTCGCGCGCGCCAGCGCGGGCTGCATGGTGCGGTGGCGGAACATCACGATGGGCTTGGCGCGCTCGGGGTGCAGCAGCAGCAGCGCGGGGAACACCCACGAGTCGCTGTCCCAGAACGCGTGGCCGGCGTAGTTGGGGGTGAGCGCGCAGGCGCCCATCGGCCACGCCGTGCCGGTGGTGGTATTGGACAGCAGGTAGTACAGGTCGGAATGCACGGCCTTCTGCACCTGCGGGTCGCCGTCCACCACGATGTCGGATTGCCAGAGTCGGTGCCACGCGTCGCGATGGCGCGCGAGCAGCGCGTCGAAGCCGGCGGCGCGCGCCTGGGTGGCGAGCGCGAGGTCGGCCTTGGCATCGCCGCCCCAGCCTTCGCGCGAGAGGGCGACGTACTTGGTGAAGGCGTAGGTATGGCCTTGCTCGACGTGCACCACGAGGTCGAGCGACAGCTTGTAGGGACTCTTCGACACCGTGGCGCTCTTCACCGCGATGCCGGGCGGCAGTTCCAGCGCGGCGGCCTCGGCCATCGCCAGGCCCTGCTCGGCGCGGCCGTCCAGCCACAGCGTGAGCGTCTTCGCGTCGCCGTCGTCCGACAGCACCTGGGTGTAGCCGGGGTACCACACCGGCGCGCGGTCGGGCGTGGGCACCGGCTTGTTGTCGAGGTTCTGCCCGCTGGCGATCACCGCGGCGATCATCTGGTCGCCGCTCATGCTGCCGATCGGGAAGCGCGGCTGGTGTTCCGACCACAGCCGGATCGGGAAGCTGAGCTGCACGTCGCCGCTGAACTTCGGCGTGACGGTGAAGCGCACCGCGGCGAGGTGCGGATCGGCTTCGCTGACGAAGCTCTGCACCTCCACGCCGGTGGACTTGTTCGCGTAGTCGAAGTCGTAGCGCGTGGTGAGCGTGGCGTCGTGCATGTCCAGCGTCTGCGCGTAGCCGGCGAAGATCTTCGCGTCCAGCCGCGTGGCATTGAGCCAGCCGCCGCCGGGGTTGTAGTCGACCTCGTTCCAGTCGGGGATCGCCGCGGGACGGGCGATGTCGCCCTTGGCGTAGTCCATGAACGCGACCATGTAGCCGCGGTTCGGCTCGGTGCCGCGCGGCGAGGTCATCACCGAGAAATAGCCGTTCGCCAGGTAGCTGGGGAAGTAGCTGCCGAAGTTGTCGCTGGTGCCGGTGAGCAGGAAGCCGGGATCGGTGGCCGCCATCGCGGGGGCGGCGAACAGGGCGGCGAGGGCCAGGCAGGCGAGTCGGCTTTTCATGCGGGCTCCGGCGATGGTTGGCGGTTCATTTGGCCGCCATGCCGACGGCGGCGGTGGCGGCGGGATTCGCGCGATCCGTCTCGCGCTTGAAGAAGAACAGCGCCAGCAGCACCAGCGCCATCGGCAGCAGCGAGAAGTAGAACGCGGCGATGCCGTCGAAGCGGGCGAACACGATGGCGGTGATGCGCGAGCCCAGCGTGCCGCCCAGTGCGGAGAAGATCACGATCAGGCCGGTCATCGCCGCATGCGAGGGCTTGGGCAGCGAGCTGAGCACCACCGAGTTGATCACCGGGTAGATCGGCGCCATCAGCAGGCCCACCAGCGGGAACAGCCAGGCCGCGACGGGCGCGTTGCGCCAGCCGGCCACGGTGCCGGGTTCGATGCCGCGCGCCAGCGGCAGGCTTACCATCACGATGGCCGCCATGCCGACCACGCAGAGGTTGAGCAGGGTGTACCAGTGCATGCGCCGCAGCGCCTGGCCCGCGCCCAGCCGCCCCAGCGCGATGGCGCCGGGCAGGATGCTGGCCAGCTGGATGCTCATCGCGTTCGGCAGCTTCAGGATCTCGTTGTTGAAGGTGGGCAGCCAGGTGGAGAAGCTCTGCTCGATCAGCACGTAGAGGAAGGCCGAGATCAGGAACACGTAGACCAGCGGCCGCGCGAACAGCCTCAGCATTTCGACCAGCGAACCTTTCATCGTTGTGGTGCGCGCGTTGTGCGCCGCCGACTCGTCCATGCGCGAGCCGGCGAGCAGGACGATCGTCGCCACGCACAGCGCGGCCAGCACCCAGTACACGTTTAGCCACACCAGGTCGGCCGGCGCGGCGCGGTCGATGAAGGCGCTGAACAGCCAGTTGCCGGCCAGCACGCCGAGCATGAAGATGCCCTCGATGGTCGAGGTGAGGCGGCCGTGCGCCGCGCGGTCGGCGGTGAGCAGGCCGATCGAGGAATACACGCCGACCTTGGCCAGCGCGAACGAGATGCCGACGCAGGTGAACAGCACCTCGGTGGTGCGGAAGCCCGGCCACAGCGGCATCAGCGCGCAGGCGGCGCCGAGCAGCGCCAGCGCCAGGATCATCGCGCGCCGGTAGCCGATCAGCGGCAGGAAGGAGGCCACGCCGAAGGAGACCACGGCGATGGTGAGATCCTTGAACAGTTCGAGCAGGCTGGCTTCGGTCTTGCCCACGCCGAAGCTGGCGATGGATTGCAGGATCACCGTGCCCACGCTGTTGAGCAGGATCGCGAAGACCACGTAGGTCAGCGCGAGCGCGGCGATCATGCGGAAACGGTTCATGCGCACCTCGTGCTGGCAAGCCTTGCGGAAAAAGACGGCCCGAACCGCCATCGCGCCATCCGGGCCGGAACGCGGGGAGAACGTTAGCTCATGCGAAATCGCGGTCAGCCATCCGGGGCAATCGCCCGTCATCCCGGCGAAGGCAGGAATCCAGTGTCTTTGCGTTCAATCACAATCAATGCTGCAGACACTGGATCCCGGCTTTCGCCCACTGCTGTCCGGAATAATCCGGGTATGGCATCGAAGGATGAAGGCCCGCGCCGCTTGTACGAAGCATTGCGAGAAGGCGACTTCATTTCCGATAACGACCATCGATCCAGATCGTCATCCCGGCGAAGGCCGGGATCCAGTAGCGACCATGCTCGTTCAAGCCGCACGGCAACTGGATTCCGGCCTACGCCGGAATGACGAGCAAAAGCGCGGCCACGAATGTTCAAAATTATTCCGGACAGCAGTGGGCTTTCGCCGGGATGACGAGCGGGATCAGGCCTTCGTCAGAACTGGTACTTCACCTGGAAGCTGTACTGGTGGCCTTCCAGCGTGCGGGCCAGCAGCACGCCGGTCGCATCGGTGGCGTTGCCCGCGATGCGCGAGTTCGACTCGGTCAGGCCCAGCGTGTCGGTGACGTTGGAGCCCAGCAGGGTGAACACCCAGCGCTTGTCGTAGGTGTACTGCGCGCCGATGTTGAAATCGGTGTAGCTGCCCAGCTGCTGCAGGGCGAGCTGATCCTGCGTGTGCGGGCCCACGTACTCCATCGTGGTCCACAGCAGCAGGTCGCCGTGCGGCATGGTGAAGTGCAGGGACGGCGTGACGCGCACCTGGAACTTCGGCTGGCGCTGCAGCTGCTTGCCCTCGTAGGTGCTGACGAACTCGCCGGTGGGGTTGTCGCTCGTCGGCAGGCCGTAGAACACCGCGTCGCCCTGGAAGTGCGAGTAGTGGCCGTCCATCCAGTCGCCGGAGGCGGTGATCGAGAACAGCTGGTCGGGCGTGGTGGCACGCACCTGGAAGTTGATGCCCTTGGTGTCCGAGCCGTAGGTGGAGTAGCCGCCCAGCGGCACGCCCAGGATCGACGGCTGGTAGCTCAGGCCGTTGAACTGGCGGTGGTAGAACGAGAGATCGGTGCTGAGCCAGTCGGCCGCGTACTTGTAGCCCACCTCGAAGTTCTGGATCTTCAGCAGCGGCGGCGTGTTGCCGGTGGCGTTGCCGCGCAGGTCGTCGAAGCCGTTGAAGTGCGCGCCCTTGTTGGCGCGGACATAGAGGGACATGTCGTCCTGCAGCTTGTAGGTGGCGCCCACCGTCCACGAGGTGTGGGTCTTGTCGTAGTTGGTGACCGAGTAGGTGCCGTTGCACATCGCCACGGCGTTGTCGTACAGCGTGTTGGGGTTGCCGTCGATGTCCACGTTGGAGAGGTTGCACACGGTGTTCTTGGCGTCCTCGTTCTCCACGCGCGCCGAGGCGTCGAAGATCCAGCGGTCGAGCTTCCACGTATCGGACAGGTAGAACGCCTTGTTGGTGGATTCGCCGTTCTCGGTGATGTTGTAGCCGCCGTTGTAGATCAGGCCCTGCCCGTTGGTGACGTAGTAGGTCTGGCCGCCCTGCACGTAGCTCACCGCGATCGGCGTGGCGTTCGGCGTGTTGGTCATCAGCATCGGGTTGCCGAGCGACCAGCGGTCGTTGTCGGTGTAGTGCGCCAGGTACAGGCCGGCGGTCAGCGTGTTGCCGTCGAACAGGTCTCTGCTGATGCGGAAGTCGTTGACCACGTTCTGCAGGTTCTTGTGGATGTGCCACAGGCCCTGGCTGATCACGTCGAGGTCGGGGTTGGTGACCGCGCCGCCGTTGGCGTAGTTGGCGCTGTACACGGCGCCGGCGGGGACCTTGCCGTCCGGATAGGTGCCGCCGGTGTTCTCCCAGCTGGCCAGCGTCTGCGGGTTGGCGCCGGAGAACAGCGCGTTGGTGTCCATGTTGCCGGCGTCCACCAGGAACTTGTCGCTCACCGTCCAGCCGTTGCCGAAGTCCCAGTCGAAGTTGACGCCGAAGAAGCCGAGCTGCGCGCCGCGGCCGTCGGCGAGGTTCACGCGGGTGCCGCCGCCGGGGTAGCTTTCCAGGTAGGCGTGCTGCATCGCCTTGCTGTAGTAGGTGCTGGTCAGCGGATCGAAGCCGGGGTAGTCGGAGAAGATGCCGGGGCGATCCTGGATCAGCGGCACCGGCGTGATGAACTGGTTCTTGTCGTCGAGGCCGCGCGCCCAGAACACCAGCGAGCCGTTGTCCCAGTCCTTGGTCAGCGTGGCGGTGAGCTGGCCGCCCTTGTCGCCGGCGTATTGCGGGTCGCGCACGCCGTCGGAGTCGCGATAGAAGCCGCCGATGCTGCCGTACCAGCCGTTCTTGCCGATCGGGAAGCCGTAGAAGCCGTCGATGCGGCGCAGGTTGCCGGTGCCGTAGGTGAGGCCGATGTCGCCGGACGGCGTGTCGGTGCCCTGCTTGAGGATGTAGTTGGAGGTGAGGCCGATCTGGCCGTCGCCGAACACCACCGACGGGCCGCCCTGCAGCAGTTCCACGTGGTCGACGGTGTCGTCCAGGCGGAACATCGAGCTCTGCTCGAAGAACGACAGCGAAGGCATGCCGTACAGCGGCGTGCCCATGATCTGGTTGGTGTAGAACGGCGCGTCGCCGCCGCCCGGGAAGCCGGCGATCTCGATGTTGGCCCCGGTTTCGCCGCCGCTGGACTCGGGCCACACGCCGGGCGAGAGCTTGAGCAGGTCGGCGGAGCTGCGCGGGTTGGCCTGCTGGATCTGCGCATCGGTGGCGGTGGTGATCGAGTAGCTGGCGTCGATCTTGCGCACGCCGGCGTTGCTGGCCGAGCCGGTGACGACGACCTGCTCCAGCGACTGCACGGACTTGCCGTTCTTCGTCTCGCTCTTGGCTTTCTGCGCGGCGGTGGCCGGCGCGCCGTTGGCGGCCTGGGCGTTGTCCTGCGCCAGCGCGGCGCCGGAGGCCAGGGCCGCGGCGATCGCCGCGGACAGGGTCAAGCTTGTAAGTATGCGTGCACTCATGTTCTGACTCCCCATCAGTTTGGATTTCAAGGTGATGCGGCGTCGGCGCGAAGCCGGGCCGATGGGCCGCTTGTCGTTTTGATCCGGTCGATGTCGAACGCGGCGATGTCCGGCAACAACACGTCGGCGTCGGCCAGGGCATCCGCCCGGCCGATGCCTATCGCCGCCATCCCCGCGGCATGGATGCTGGCGATGCCCGCCGCGGCGTCCTCCACGCCGAGGCAGTCCGCCGGCGCCAGGCCTAGGCCGGCGGCGGCGGCAAGGAAAATCTCCGGGTCGGGCTTGGAGCGCGCGACGCGGCTGGCGTCGACCACGTAGTCGAACAGGCCGGCGATGCCCAGCCGCTCGATGAGCCGGGGCGCGTTGCGGCTGGCCGAGGCCAGCGCGGTCTTCAGCCCGGCGGCGCGCACCGACTCCACCGCGGCGCGCGCGCCGGGCAGCAGGTGGCGCGGATCCAGCCGTTCGACGAATTCGACGTAGCGGGCGTTCTTGCGCGCGGCGAGCTCGGCCTTCTCCGCATCGCCGTAGCGGCGCGGCGCGCGTTCCAGCAGGATCTCCAGCGAGCCCATGCGATCCACGCCTTTCATGCGCTCGGCGATCGCCTCGTCGAACGGCGCGTCGATCTCGCCGGCCAGTTGCTCCCATGCGGCGCGATGCAGCACCGCGGTGTCGGCCAGCACGCCGTCGAGGTCGAAGATCACCGCCTTGGGTTCCGTCGGCGCGGCGGCCGGATGCGGCCGGTGCAGCGATTCGCCCCTGCGCAGGCGCAGCGGCTCGCCGCGGTGCAGGAAGTGCAGCGCCTCGCCTTCGAGCAGGGTGTAGCGCACGCCGGCGGCGTCCACTTCCACGCGCAACTGCGCGTCGCGCCAGCGCAGGCCGAAGCGGTAGCCGCGCCAGGCGCGCGGCAGCTGCGGCGCCAGTGCGGGCCGTCCGTCCTGCACGCGCAGGCCGCCGTAGCCCCAGGTCAGCGCCAGCCAGCTGCCGGCCATCGCCGCCATGTGCAGGCCGTGCGCGGCGTTGCCGTGCGAGTCGTCCAGATCCACGCGCAGCGTGTCGAGGAAGTAGCGGTACGCCTGCGCCTCGCGGCCCGTCTCGGCGGCGAGCACCGCAAAGGTGGAGGCGGACAGCGTGGAGTCGTGCAGGGTGACGCCTTCGTAGTAGTCGAAGTTGCGCCGCTTCGCCGCCGTGTCCACGCCGTCGCCGGCCAGCATCAGCGCGAGCAGGGTGTCGGCCTGCTTGCACACCTGGTGGCGGTAGATGGTCAGCGGGTGCCAGTGCAGCAGCAGCGGGCGCAGCGCGGGATCGCGCATCTGCTCCGGCGTGAGGCGCGGCTTGTCGAGGAAGCCGTCGTCCTGCGGGAAGATGCCCAGCGCGGCGTCCGCCGGCAGGTACATGGCGTCGGCGGCGCGGCGCCATTGCGCGGCTTCGTCCGCGCCCAGCCCGATGCGCTGCGCCAGCGCGGCGTGCGCGGCGGGGTGCATGGCGGCCAGCCACTCCACGGTGGCGGCGGCGTCGCGCAGGTGCCGCTGCGCCATGCGGTTGGTGTAGTGGTTGTTGTCGACCAGGGCGGAGTATTCGTCCGGCCCGGTCACTTCGTGGATGCAGAAGGCGCCGCCGCGGCGCGGGTTGTAGTGGCCGACCTGCAGCCAGATGCGCGCGGTCTCGCACAGCATCTCCGCGCCCATGTCGCGCAGGAAGGCCTCGTCGCCCGAGGCGTCCACGTACAGCCGGATCGCCCAGGCCACCGCGGCGTTGATGTGGTATTGCGCCGAGCCGCCGGGGAAGTAGGCCGAGCATTCGTCGCCGGCGATGGTGCGCCACGGATACAGCGCGCCACGCTCGTGGTTCAGCTCGCGGGCATGGGCGCGGGCGCGATCCAGCGTGGCGTGGCGCCAGGCCAGCATGTGCCGCGCCAGCTCCGGCGCCGACATCGCCAGGGCCGGCAACATGAAGGCCTCGGCATCCCAGAAGCAGTGGCCCTCGTAGCCCTCGCCGGTGAGCCCCTTGGCGGCGATGCTGCCGTGGTCGTCGCGGCTGCCGGACTGGAACAGCTGGAACAGATTGAAGCGCAGCGCCTGTTCCACTTCCGGCGCGCCGTCGACGGTGAGGTCGGTGGCGCGCCAGAGCGTTTCGAGCTGGCCTGCCTGGCCGGCACGCAGGGAGGGGAAGCCTGCGTGGCCGGCCGACGCCAGCGCGTCCTTCGCGCTGGACAGCAGGGTGGGATCGATGTCGGCGCCGGCGCCGGGCTGCGACCAGGCCCAGGCCGCGAACTTGTCCAGCGCCACTTCGCCGCCGGGCGCGAGCTGGCCGGCGAAGGTCTGCGCCACGCCGTGCGCCGTGCGCGCGGCGCCCTGGAAGGCCAGCGCGCCGTCGATGGGGTGGTGCGCCTGCGCGCAGGCCAGCCGGATGCCGCTGCGGGTGGTGTGCTGGGCTACCCAGGCGAGGTCGGCGTCGGCATGGGCGCCGTGCAGTCGCAGCCCGCCGACGAGGTGCGCGCCGATGCGCGGGTCGTCGCCCTGGGCCACGGCCGCGCGCGCGGTGTCGATGGCCGATTCCAGCGCGACGGGGCCGCGGTAGTCGATCGAGCGCACGCGGTAGCGGATCGCCAGCACGCCGGGGCGATCCAGCGGCACCAGCCGCTCGGCGACGATTTCCAGCGTGCCGCCGCCCGGCGCGCGCCAGCGCAGCGTGCGGCGGTAGCAGCCGTCGCGCAGGTCGAGCCGGCGCTCCAGCGCCAGCCACTCGCCATCGTCCAGCCGCACCGCCGCGTCGCCCAGGCGCAGCCGGATGCGGCTGGCGTCGGCCACCGGCACGCGCGTGTCGGTGTGGCGGGCGAAGCCGGTGAAGCGTTCGTGGTAGGCGATCGGCGAGCGCTCCCACACGCCGGCCAGGAAGCAGCCCTGGCTGGGGCTGTCGTCCTCCTCCAGTCCGCCGCGCACGCCCAGCGAGCCGTTGGCCAGGGCGAACAGGCTCTCGTCCTGGGCGAAGGCCGCGCGGCGGGTGCCGCGGCGGCGGATCAGCCAGGGCGTGCCTGCTTCGTCCGCATGCGGCTGGGCAGTCGTGGCGGCTTGCACGTGGGCGATCCCCTCTCGGTGGTGTGCGCCCGTGACGTCCGGGCGCCGGCAGCATACGAGCGAATGTTACCGATATCAAGATATCGGTAACATTCGGCCGGAGGAGGCGGATTGCGTGCGGCGTCCACCGTAATTTGCGGATTGCACGCGGTGCGGGCGACACTGGCGGGCGTGCGCCCCAACAAAGGATTGCCGCCGTGAGTTCCGCCCGGAAAAAGCCGCCCGCCGCCGCGACATCCGCCCCGACCATGGCGGATCTGGCGAAGCTGGCCGGCGTCTCCAAGATCACCGTGTCGCGGGCGCTGGGCGACAGCCCGCTGGTGACGGCGGAAACCCGCGAACGCATCCAGGCGCTGGCGCGCAAGCACGGCTACAAGCTCAACCTCAGCGCGCGCAACCTGCGGCTGCGGCGCAGCCACACGGTGGCGGTGATCGTGGAGATGAAGCCCTCGTCCGGGCGCACCATGTGGGATCCGTACCCGCTGTCGCTGCTGGGCGGCATCTCGCAGGAGCTGACCTCGGCCGGCTACAGCGTGCTGCTGACCACCCGCCACGATTCGGCGAACGCCGCGGTGCGCGCCGCCGACGGCCTGATCCTGCTGGGCCAGGGCGTGCACCAGGACGCGGTGAAGCTGTACGACCGGCTCGGCCTGCCGATGGTGGTGTGGGGCGCCGAGTCGGCGCAGGACAACCACGTCGTGGTGGGCAGCGACAACCGCCAGGGCGGGGCCGGCGTGGCCGAGCGTTTCCTGTCGATCGGGCGGCGCCACCCGGTGTTCATCGGCAACTCCGACCATCCGGAGATGGCGCAGCGCCTGCACGGCTTCGTCGACGAGCTGGCCGGGCACGGCATCAAGCCGCTGCTGCTGCGGCGGGTGGACTGGACGCTGGAGTCGGGCGTGGACGCGGTGCGCTCGCTGATGCGGCGCAAGGTGCGCTTCGACGCGATCTTCGCCTGCAGCGACCTGCTGGCGATGGGCGCGATCCGCGCGCTGGTGGAGCTGGGCCTGTCGGTGCCGAACGACGTCTCGGTGGTGGGCTACGACGACACCCCGCACGGTGCCGGTTTCCTGCCGCCGCTGTCCACCGTGCGGCAGAACTGGCAGGAGGGCGGCATGCTGCTGGCGCGCAAGGTGCTGGCGCTGATCGACGGCCAGCCGGTGGCCTCGCAGATGCTGCCGACCAGCCTGATCGTGCGCGCGACTTGAGTCGGGGGCCTTGGGGCCTGCTCACGACTTTTCATTGGCGGACTCGTCTTTGGATGGCGCTGCGCCGGAGTTCTGGGGCCACTCCCGCTGACACGACAGGCGATGCAGCTACGTCGCGTCGCGAGGACTCCCATGCTCGTCATTCCGGCGCAGGCCGGACAAGCGCGAAGCGCGCAGAACGCCCGCAGGGCGGCCCCGAAGGGGCGAGCGAAGCGAGTCATCCAGTGGTCGTGCGGCCTGAGCGAACATGGTCGCTACTGGATCCCGGCCTTCGCCGGGATGACAGTCTGGATAGGTGGTCGTTATCGGAAATGAAGTCGCCTTCTCGCAATGCTTCGTGCAAGCGGCGCGGGCCTTCATCCTTCGACACCGTCCCCGGATTATTCCGGACAGCAGTGGGCCTGCGCCGGAATGACGAGCCGAACTTTCGATGCTTCGCTGAGGCCTTGACCATCGTTCTTGCGCACGAAGCCATGGCGTCGCGACTTTGCGCTGCCTGCCGCATCCTGTCCTGTGCACCGACGGCTGCCCGCACAAGCCATGCGGAGATCGTGAAGCGGGCGCTCTCAGCCCGCGGCCGCCTCGCCCGCCATGCGGCCCATCTGCGCCGGCGTGAGCACCAGCCGGAAGCAGCTGCCGCCGCCGGCCACGCGCACGTATTCCAGCGAGGCCTGGTTCGCCTCGGCCATCTGCCGCGCCAGGTACAGGCCCAGGCCGGTGCCGTATTCGTGGGTGGTGTAGAACGGCTCGAAGATCTGCGCGGCCACCTTGGGCGCGATGCCGGGGCCGCGGTCGGTGACTTCGAGGATGGGTTCGCCGTGCTCGCCGTTGCGCACGATCACGATCACCCGCGCCGGCTCGCCCGGCAGGCGGCCGTAGCGCAGCGCGTTCTGCACCAGGTTCCACACCACCTGCTGCAGCTGCTGCGGGTCGGCTAGCGCGCCCACGGCGACCGGGCCGCCCACGACCACGCGCAGGGTGTCGTTGCCGATGTCGTTGCCCTGCTTGTATTCGTCCACGAAGCTTTGCGCCCAGCGACCCAGATCCAGCGTCTCCGGTCGCGAGCGTTCGCGGCGCGACAGCTGCAGGATGTTTTCGATGATCTCGTTGAGCCGCACGCAGTGGTTGTTGATGATCTCCACCATGCGTTGGTCGGAGGCGTCCATCTTCTCCGACTCGGCCAGCAGCTGCGCCGAATAGCGGATCGCCGCCAGCGGGTTGCGGATCTCGTGGGCGATGGAGGCGGACAGCCGGCCCAGCGAGCTGAGCGTGAGCTCCTCGGCGCGGCGCGACAGCAACGAAGTGTCGTCGAGGAAGATCAGCACCAGCGAGTCGTCGTTCGGCGCGAGGCGGGAGAAGCGCGGCACCACCTCGGGCACGCCGTCGGCGAGCTGGGTGGCGGTTTCGTCCAGCTTGCCCGAGGTCATCCAGTGGTACAGGCGGCGCGACAGCTCCGGTGCCAGCCGGCCCAGGTCGCGCTGCTCGGCGCTGGGGTTGCCCAGCAGCATCCAGGCCGACTCGTTGATCTGGTGGATGCGGTTGGCGTCGTCGACCAGCAGCACGCCGGTCTTCATGCGGCGGATGATCAGCTCGTTGACCTGCGAGAGGTTGGCCAGGTCGGTGCTGCGCTGCTCGGCCAGCGCCTCGCTGGCGCGCAGCTGGCGGCCCAGCACGTTGCACAGCGTGGTGATCGCGAAGTAGGCGAGACCGAACAGCGCCGCTTCCAACAGGCTGCGGTCGCCGTAGGCGCCGCTGGACTGGGCGAGCACGGCGTGGCCGAGCAGGCCCAGCGTGGCCAGCGCGGCGAAGAAGCTGGAGAAACGCAGTTCCAGGATCAGCGCGCCCACGCCCAGGTTCACCGCCAGCATCATCGCGATGCCGATGCGGGCGTAGTCGATGGCGCCGATCGCCAGCACCGCGGCGGCGATGTCCACCACCAGCCAGATCGACACGGCCGCCTTGGCGTAGGGCACGCAGCGCCCGGTCAGCGCCAGCGCCGCCACCGCGAACAGCAGGTAGGGCAGGGTGACCACCAGGGCGGGTTGCAGCGAAGCCGGCAACACGCCGCCGAGCTGCGCCGGCGCAAACGCCAGGCCGATGTAGACCAGCGCCTGCACCAGCCGGAACACGTTGAAGAACAGCATTTCGTGGCGGATCGCCGCCGGAATGGGGCGCGGGGCGTTGAGCTGCGGCAGGGCGGTGCTGGACACGGCGCTTGGCACTCCGGGGCGGTTGGGCGGGAGTATACGGATGCGCGGGAGGCGCGGCTCGCGCCCCGCCCCTTTCCATCGGGGGCCGCTTCCGCGAAAATGGGCGGCCGTGTCGCGCGGTTCCTGGCCTTCTGGGCAGGCGGCGACATCGACATGCCGGCAGCGTCCGCGCCGTCCGACCCCCGCAAGCCCGCGCCGCGTCCCTTCCGCGCGAGGCCGTGTTTCCCCGTTCGCTCGAGGCTATCGAATGAATTTCCACGAATACCAGGCCAAAGAACTGTTCGCGCAGTACGGCATCAACGTACCGCCGGGCAAGGTCGCCAATTCCCCAGACGCCGCCGTCGACGCCGCCAAGGCGCTGGGCGGTACCCAATGGATGGTCAAGGCGCAGATCCACGCCGGTGGCCGCGGCAAGGCCGGCGGCGTCAAGTTCTGCCGCAGCCTGGACGACGTGCGCGCCGCCGCCAAGGGCATGCTGGGCACCAAGATGGAGACCTACCAGTCCGCCGGCCGCGCGCTGCCGGTGAACCTGGTGCTGGTCACCGACGCCACCGACATCGCCAAGGAGCTGTACCTGTCGATCCTGGTGGACCGCGACTCCAAGTCGGTCTCCTTCATCGCCTCCAAGCACGGCGGCGTGGACATCGAGCAGGTGGCCAAGGACACCCCCGAGGACATCCACACCATCGTGGTGGACTTCGTGGAAGGCCTGCAGCCCTACCAGTGCCGCCAGCTCGGCTTCGCGATGGATCTCAACGCCAAGCAGGTCGGCCAGCTGACCAAGATCATGCTGGGCCTGTACAAGCTGTTCAACGAGAAAGACCTCTCGCTGGTCGAGCTGAACCCGCTCGCCATCCTCGCCGACGGCAACCTCGCCGCGCTGGACGGCAAGGTGAACTCCGACGACAACGCCGAGTTCCGCCACGCCGACCTGGCCGCGATGCGCGACCTCACCCAGGAAGACGCCGCCGAGGCGGCCGCGGTGCAGAACAACCTCAACTACGTGACGATGGACGGCACCATCGGCTGCATGGTCAACGGCGCGGGCCTGGCCATGGCCACCATGGACGTGATCAAGCTGGCGGGCGGCGAGCCGGCCAACTTCCTCGACGTGGGCGGCGGCGCCACCAAGGAGCGCGTCACCGAGGCGTTCAAGCTGATCACCTCGTCCGACAAGGTCAAGGCCATCCTGGTCAACATCTTCGGCGGCATCGTCCGCTGCGACATGATCGCCGAGGGCATCATCGCCGCGGTGAAGGAAGTGGGCCTGAAGATCCCGGTGGTGGTGCGCCTGCAGGGCACCAACGTGGAACAGGGCCGCGCGCTGCTGGCCAACTCCGGCCTGGCGATCACGCCTGCCGACGATCTCAACGACGCGGCGCAGAAAGCCGTGGCCGCCGCGAAGTGAGGAGCAACTAAGTCATGTCCGTTCTCATCAACAAAGACACCAAGGTGCTGGTGCAGGGCTTCACCGGCCAGCAGGGCACCTTCCACGCGCAGCAGGCGATCGACTACGGCACCAAGGTCGTCGGCGGCGTCACCCCGGGCAAGGGCGGCAGCGAGCACATCGGCCTGCCGGTGTTCAACTCGGTGTCCGAGGCCGTCGACCAGACCGGCGCCGACGCGTCGGTGATCTTCGTGCCGCCGCCGTTCGCGGCCGACTCCATCCTGGAAGCCGTCGACGCGGGCATCCGCGTGATCGTGGCGATCACCGAGGGCATCCCGGTGCTGGACATGCTGCGCGTGAAGAACGTGCTGGCGCAGCATCCGGAAACCGTGCTGATCGGGCCGAACTGCCCCGGCGTGATCACCCCGGGCGAATGCAAGATCGGCATCATGCCGGGCCACATCCACCAGCCGGGCAAGGTCGGCATCGTGTCGCGCTCGGGCACGCTGACCTATGAAGCCGTGTTCCAGACCACCAACGAGGGCCTGGGCCAGTCCACCTGCATCGGCATCGGCGGCGACCCGATCAACGGCCTCAGCTTCATCGACTGCCTGAAGCTGTTCCAGGACGACCCGCAGACCGAGGGCATCATCATGGTCGGCGAGATCGGCGGCAGCGCCGAGGAAGACGCCGCCGAGTTCATCGGCGAGTACGTCAAGAAGCCGGTGGTCTCGTTCATCGCCGGCGCATCGGCCCCGGCCGGCAAGCGCATGGGCCACGCCGGTGCGATCATCTCCGGCGGCAAGGGCACGGCGGCGGCGAAGTTCGCCGCGCTGGAGAAGGCCGGTGTCACCACGGTGAAGTCGCCCGCCGACCTCGGCAAGACACTCGCCCAGCTGATGAAGAAGTAAGCGTTGCCCCGGCAACGGTAGAATGCGAAGGCCGCGATTCGTCGCGGCCTTCGTCGTTTTTGAAAGGTATCCGGTTACCGTTCGCCCAGAGCGTAGGCGCGCAGCGCCGGAGTCGAAGGGCCGGTATCGCCAGCGCTTCGACTCCGCTTGCTGGCGCAAGCTACGCTCAGCGCGAACGGAGTTCCGTGATCGACTTCGGCGTCCGTGGGGCGCCGTTTCTGGAGCAAAGGATTCATGGCAAAGCTGCGTCTGGCGCTGGCCCAGCACGATTTTCCGGTCGGCGCCGTCGCCGCCAATGCCGCCAAGGTGCGCGGGCTGATGGGCGAGGCACGCGCCGGCGGCGCCGACTTGCTGGTCTGCCCCGAGCTGACCCTGAGCGGCTATCCGCCGGAGGATCTGCTGCTGCGCCCCAGCTTCCTCGCCGTCTGCCAGCAGGAGCTGGAATCGCTGGCGGCCGACACCAACGGTCTGGCCGCGCTGGTGGGCTTCCCGCACAGCGAGGGCGAGGTGTACAACGCCGCCGCGCTGTTGCGCGAGGGCCGCGTGGCGCAGATCGCGCACAAGCAGGCGCTGCCCAACTACGGCGTGTTCGACGACCAGCGCTATTTCCGTCCGGGCAGCGCCAGCACCATCGCGGTGATCGGCGGCGTGCGCGTGGGCCTCTTGATCTGCGAGGACGTGTGGCAGGCCGAGCCGGCCGCCGCGGCGGCGCGCGCCGGCGCCGAACTGATCGTGGTGGTCAACGCCTCGCCGTGGGACGCCGCCAAGGCGGCCGAGCGCGAGGCGGTGCTGGTGGCACGCGCGCAGGAAACCGGCTGCGCCATCGCCTACCTCAACCTGGTCGGCGGGCAGGACGAGGTGGTGTACGACGGCGGCTCGCTGCTGGTGAACGGCGACGGCTCCGTGGCGGCGCGCGCGCCGGCCTTCGTCGACGCGCTGCTGTGGGCCGAATTCGACCCGGCGGCGCGCACGCTGCAGGCCACGGACTGGCCGGTGGCCGCCGATGCCTCGGCCGAGGCCACGCTGTACGCCGCGCTGGTGCGCGGCATCCGCGACTACATCGACAAGAACGGCTTCCCCGGCGTGCTGCTGGGTCTGTCCGGCGGCATCGACTCGGCACTGACCCTGGCGCTGGCGGTGGACGCACTGGGCGCCGACCGCGTCACCGCGGTGATGATGCCCACGCGCTACACCTCGCAACTGTCGCTGGACGGCGCACGCGCGCAGGCCGAGCGGCTGGGCGTGGACTATCACGTGATCGACATCGAGCCGATGACCGATGCCTTCCTCGCCGCGCTCGCGCCCGCCTTCGCCGGCAAGGGCGCCGACACCACCGAGGAAAACCTGCAGTCGCGCACGCGCGGCGTGACCCTGATGGCGCTGTCCAACAAGCACGGCAAACTGCTGCTGGCCACCGGCAACAAGAGCGAGATGGCGGTGGGCTACTGCACGCTGTACGGCGACATGTGCGGCGCCTACGCGCCGCTGAAGGACGTCTACAAGACCGCGGTGTACCGCCTCGCGCGCTGGCGCAATGCGCAGGCCGGCGGCGAGGAGGCGATCCCGGTGGCGGTGATCGACCGCCCGCCTTCGGCTGAGTTGCGCGACAACCAGACCGACCAGGACTCGTTGCCGCCCTACGAGGTGCTGGACGCGATCCTGGAGCGCTTCATCGAGGGCGAGCAGTCGCAGGCCGAGATCGTCGCCGCCGGCTTCGCCGCCGAGGTGGTGCACCGCGTGGTGCGGCTGGTGCTGGTCAACGAATTCAAGCGCCGCCAGTCGGCGCCGGGGCCGCGCGTCACCACCCGCGCGTTCGGCCGCGAGCGGCGCTATCCCATTACATCCGGCTGGCGGTAAATCGTCGGTGCGGAAGGCCGCGGGTGCCGTCGCAGTGGCGGATCCGCCCGGCACGTTCGCTCCCTCTCACCGCCGGGGAGAGGATTGGGGTGAGGGGCGGGGCTTGCCCAAGTCGACAAAAAAACCGGCGATCGCTCGCCGGTTTCCTGTGTGCTCTTGAACTGCCGGTTCAGTGGTGCCGCATGAACGGCACGGCCCTGCGCCACGTCGCCACGTCGTGCGGCCACTTCGCGTCCTTCAGGTAAGGATGGTCAGGGTAGTTCAGCGCCAGCACCTGGCGGGTCTGGTCGGCCAGCTTGTCCTGCTTCAGCGCGAGGTAGCAGCGGGTGAGGATGGCCAGCGCGTCGCCGGCCTGCGGCGCCTGCTGGTAGTGCTCGATCACGTACTGCGCGCGGTCGGCGGCGCCGATGTAGACGTGGTTGAACAGGTAGAACTCGGCCACGTTGATCTCGTACTGCGCCAGCACGTTGCGCAGGTAGATCATGCGCTGGCGCGCGTCAGCCGCGTAGGCGCTGTTCGGGAAGCGGCGCGACAGCTCGGCGAAGTCGTCGAAGGACTGCAGGTTGTAGGCCTGGTCGCGGCGGGACTGCGCTTCCTTGTCGCGCGAGATCTTGTCCATGAAGCCGGTGGTGCGATCGAAATTGATCAGGCCGCGCAGGTAATAGGCATAATCCACATGCTTGCTGGCCGGGTCGGTCTTGATGAAGCGGTTGATCGTGGAGTACGCGTCGTCCCACTGGGCGTCCTTGTACTGCGCGTAGGCCATTTCCAGCTGGGCCTGCTCGTTGTAGTCGCCGGACGGGAAGCGCGCGATCAGGCGCTGGTAGGCCTTGATGGCCGCGGCGTAGTCGGCGTTCTCCAGCGAGGTGTGTGCCTTGTTGTACAGCGCGCCCAGCGGCATGGTGTCGATGTTGTCGCGCTTGTGGCGGAACATGGAGCAGGCGCTCATCGCCAGCACCAGGCCAAGCACGGCGAGCGTCCTGAGGCAGAACCGGGTGATCGTCGGCAGCTTGGGCGAGTCGAAAATTGAACGCATGGAAAAGAATCGCATGTTGGATCGAAAAGGCATGATAGCCGAAACCGCCGCCGCCCCGCGGCCCTCTGCCCGGCGGGCGGGAGGACGCGCATGACGGCGATACGGCACGAGGCCCGGGTGCCGCTGGCGGCGGCCGGACGCAGGTTCGACCAGGCCCTGGCCGAGTTGTTCCCCGACTATTCGCGCTCGCGGCTCGCCGGCTGGATCAAGTCCGGCGCGGCCACGCTGGACGGCGCCGTCGCGCCGCCCCGCCAGCTGCTGCGCGGCGGCGAGCTGGTGCGGCTGGAGGCCGAGCTGGAAACCGAGGTGGAAAGCGCGCCGGAGGACATCGCGCTCGCCGTCGTGCACGAGGACGAGCACTTGCTGGTGCTGGACAAGCCGGCCGGGCTGGTGGTGCATCCCGGCGCGGGCAACCCTTCCGGCACCCTGCTCAACGCCCTGCTGCACCACGACCCCAAGCTGGCCGAACTGCCGCGCGCCGGCATCGTGCACCGGCTGGACAAGGACACCAGCGGCCTGATGGTGGTCGCCAAGACCCTGCCCACGATGACCGCGCTGGTGGAGAAGCTGTCCAATCACGACGTGCAGCGCCAGTACGAGGCCGTGGTGCTGGGCAGCATGGTGGCCGGCGGCACGGTGGACGCGCCGATCGGCCGCAGCATGGGCGACCGCCTGCGCCAGGCCGTACGCGACGACGAAACCGGCAAGCACGCCGTCACCCATTACCGCCTGCGTGAGCGCTTCCGCGCGCACAGCCTGCTCCAGTGCAACCTGGAAACCGGCCGCACCCACCAGATCCGCGTGCACCTCACCCACATCGGCCATCCGCTGGTGGGCGACCCGCTCTACGGCGGCGGCCTCAAGTTGCCGAAGCGCGCCGCGCCGGAACTGGTTGCCGCGCTGCGCGGCTTCCGCCGGCAGGCGCTGCACGCCGAGAAGCTCGCATTCGAGCACCCGGCGACAGGCGAACAGCTTTCCTTCGATGCGCCGCGCCCCGACGACATGGCCGCGCTGATTGCCGCCCTGCGCGACGACCTCGCGGCCCACGGCCATGACGATGACTGATGCCTGGCTATTCCCCGACTGGCCCGCACCCGCGCGCGTGCACGCGGCGGTGAGCCTGCGCGAAGGGCCGGGCGTGTCGCAGCCGCCGTTCGGGCGTTTCAACCTCGGCCTGCGCAGCGGCGAATCCGCCGACGTGGTGGCGAGCAACCGCGACGTGCTGCGGCAGGCACTCAACCTGCCCAGCACGCCGCGCTGGCTGCACCAGGTGCACGGCAGCACCGTGGCTGAACTTGGCCCGCTGCCCGGCGAACACGAGCCGCAGGCCGACGCCGCCGTCTCGCGCATCCCCGGCACCGTGCTCGCCATCCTCACTGCGGACTGCCTGCCGGTGCTGTTCGCATCCGACGACGGCAACGCCATCGGCGCCGCGCACGCGGGCTGGCGCGGCCTCGCCGCCGGCGTGCTCGGGGCCACCATCGAGCAGATGCAGGTGGCGCCTTCGCGGCTGCTGGCGTGGCTGGGGCCGTGCATCGGCGGGCCTTCCTACGAAGTGGGCGAGGAAGTGCGTGCCGCCTTCGTGGATCGTTCGTCCGGCGCCGCGTCCTGCTTCACGCCCACGCGCCCCGGCCACTGGCATTGCGACCTCGCCGCGCTGGCGCGGCAACGGCTGGCCGCCATCGGCCTTTCGCACGTGCATGGCGGCGGCTTCGACACGTTCGGCGACGCACGCTTCTACTCGTATCGCCGCGAAGGCGCGCGCAGCGGGCGCTTCGCCAGCCTGGTCTGGCTGGCACACGGCTGATCCCGCGGTGGGCGCGGATACCATCCGCCAGCTGAAACCTTGACGTTTTCCCCGCATCCGGCCTGCTTGAATCGCAGGCGGCCACCCGCATCTCAGCGGGCAGTGGCGGCCAGTCCGCCAAACCTTTCGTGGGGATCGACCGATGCGGATGGACAAACTCACCTCGCGTTTCCAGCAGTCGCTGGCCGACGCGCAGTCGCTGGCCGTGGGCCGCGACAACAACATGCTGGAACCCGTGCACGTGATGGCGGCCTTGCTGGCCCAGCAGGGCGGCTCGACCGCGCCGCTGCTCACGCAGGCGGGCGTCAACGTGCCAGCGTTGCGGCAGCGCGTGAACGAGCTGCTCGACCGCCTGCCCAGGGTCAGCGGGCAGGAGGGCAACATCAACGTGGGCAACGACCTGTCGCGCCTGCTCAATCTCACCGACAAGCTGGCGCAGCAGCGCGGCGACCAGTTCATCGCCAGCGAGCTGTTCGTGCTCGCAGCGCTGGAGGACAAGGGCGAACTGGGCTCGGCGCTGAAAGCGGCCGGCGCCACCAAGGCGAAGCTGGAGGCCGCCATCGAACAGGTGCGCGGGGGCGAGAAAGTGCAGAGCGAGAACGCGGAAGACCAGCGCCAGGCGCTGCAGAAGTACTGCATCGACCTCACCGAGCGCGCCGAGTCGGGCAAGCTCGACCCGGTGATCGGCCGCGACGAGGAGATCCGCCGCACCATCCAGGTGCTGCAGCGGCGCACCAAGAACAACCCCGTGCTGATCGGCGAGCCGGGCGTGGGCAAGACCGCCATCGTGGAAGGCCTGGCCCAGCGCATCGTGAAGGGCGAGGTGCCGGAAGGCCTGCGCGACCGCCGCGTGCTGGCGCTGGACATGGGAGCGCTGATCGCCGGCGCCAAGTTCCGTGGCGAGTTCGAGGAGCGCCTCAAGGCGGTGCTCAACGATCTGGCCAAGAACGAGGGCCAGATCATCCTGTTCATCGACGAGCTGCACACCATGGTCGGCGCCGGCAAGGGCGAGGGCGCGATGGACGCGGGCAACATGCTCAAGCCCGCGCTGGCCCGCGGCGAACTGCACTGCATCGGCGCCACCACGCTGGACGAATACCGCCAGTACATCGAGAAGGACGCCGCGCTGGAGCGCCGCTTCCAGAAGGTGTACGTGGGCGAGCCCTCGGTGGAGGACACCATCGCCATCCTGCGCGGCCTGAAGGAGCGCTACGCGGTGCACCATGGCGTGGAGATCACCGACCCGGCCATCGTCGCGGCGGCCACGCTCAGCAACCGCTACATCCCGGATCGCCAGCTGCCCGACAAGGCCATCGACCTGATGGACGAGGCGGCCTCGCGCATCCGCATGGAGATCGACTCCAAGCCGGAGGAGCTGGATCGCCTCGAACGACGGCTGATCCAGCTGAAGATCCAGCGCGAGATGCTGAAGAAGGAGAAGGACAGCGAGTCGAAGCAGCGCCTCGCCGACCTCGAAGCGGACATCAAGAAGCAGGAACGCGAGTTCTCCGACCTCGACGAGGTGTGGAAGTCGGAGAAGGCCGCGCTGCAGGGCACCACCAAGGTGAAGGAGCAGATCGAGCAGGCGCGGCTGGAGCTGGAAGCGGCGCAGCGCCGGCAGGACTACGCCAAGATGAGCGAGATCCAGTACGGCAGGCTACCGGAGCTGGAGAAGCAGCTCGCCGCCGCGCAGGCCGCCGAGCAGAAGGGCGAGTTCAAGCTGGTGCAGGACAAGGTCACCGCCGAGGAAATCGCTGAGGTGGTGGCGCGCTGGACCGGCATCCCGGTGTCGAAGATGCTGGAAGGCGAGCGCGAGAAGCTGCTGCACATGGAGGACGAGCTGCACAAGCGCGTGGTGGGCCAGGACGAGGCCGTGCGCGCCGTGTCCGACGCGGTGCGCCGCGCGCGGGCGGGCCTGTCCGACCCCAACCGGCCCAGCGGCTCCTTCCTGTTCCTCGGCCCCACCGGCGTGGGCAAGACCGAGCTGTGCAAGGCGCTGGCCGAGTTCCTGTTCGACACCCAGGACGCGATGGTGCGCATCGACATGAGCGAGTTCATGGAGAAGCACGCGGTGAGCCGCCTGATCGGCGCGCCGCCCGGCTACGTGGGCTACGAGGAGGGCGGCTACCTCACCGAGGCGGTGCGCCGCCGGCCGTACAGCGTGATCCTGCTGGACGAGGTGGAGAAGGCGCATCCGGACGTGTTCAACATCCTGCTGCAGGTGCTGGACGACGGCCGCCTCACCGACGGCCAGGGCCGCACGGTGGACTTCCGCAACACCGTGATCGTGATGACCTCCAACCTGGGCTCGCAGCTGATCCAGGAGCAGGCCGGCGACAGCGAGGCCGACTACGTGCAGATGAAGGCCGCGGTGCTCGGCGTGGTGCAGGCGCACTTCCGTCCCGAGTTCATCAACCGCCTCGACGAGCTGGTGGTGTTCCGCCCGCTGGAGAAGAAGCAGATCCGCCGCATTGCGCTGATCCAGCTCACCGCACTGGAGAAGCGCCTCGCCGAGCGCCAGCTCAAGCTGGAGATCAGCGAGAAGGCGCTGGATCTGCTCGGCAACGTGGGCTTCGACCCGGTGTACGGCGCACGGCCGCTGAAGCGCGCGATCCAGCAGCAGCTGGAGAACCCGCTGGCCAGGGAGATCCTCGAAGGCCGCTACGCGCCGGGCAGCACCATCGCGGTGGATGCGGCCGGCGGGCACCTGGCGTTCCAGTCGGCTTGAGCGGGCGGAAACGAAGAACCCCGGCAATTGCCGGGGTTCTTCGTTGTGTTTCCTGCGTGCAGCGGCGTTACCAGCTGTAGCGCACCTTGCCGTACACATAGGCGCCGTTGTAGCCGAACGGCGAGAACGTGGAGTAGGGCAGGGTGCCGTTGTTGGTGTTGCTGGCGATGTTCTTGTCCGGGTAGGTGTCGGTGGCGTCGTCCACGCCCAGGGTGAACGTCCAGTCCTGCCAGCGGTAGCTGCCGGACAGATCCAGCACCCATTTCGGGGTGAAGGTCTGATCGATGACCAGGTGGCCGTACTGGTCGTAGGTGCCATAACTGGCCTGGTTGCTTACGTAGTTGGTATAGCGGCCGTAGCGGGTCAAGGTGCCGTTGAAGCTCCATCCGCCGATGTCGTATTGCTCGCCGAGGATCAGCTTGCTGCGCGGCGAGGAGTTTGCGAGATAGCCCTTGATGTCCTGGCGGCTGAGGCGCGTGAGGTTGATTCCGAGGTTGTCGAGCACGGCCGGGTTGGGCTTGATGCTGGTCACTATGTTCTGGTTGTAGTTGGCGCTGAGCGTGGTGGTGAGCTTGCCGGTGTCGCCGAGATCCTTTGCCCAGGTGCCCACGAAGTCCACGCCGCGGGTGCGCGTGTCGCCTGCATTGGTGAAGTAGTTGATGCTGGTGTAATCGAGGTTGGTGATGCCGTTGGCCGCAAGGTAGTTGACGACGGTGGGCGAGGTGATGCCGAGGCTGGTGGACAATGCGATGCGGTTGTCGATGTAGATCTGGTACACGTCCAGGCTCAGGTTCAGCGTGTCGGTGGGGCTCCACACTGCGCCGAGGGTGTAGTTGCGCGACTTCTCCGGCTTCAGTTGCTCGGCGCCGAGCAGTGCGCCGATCCGGCTGTTCGCGGGTACCAGGCCACTGTTGTAGATGCCGGCAGGCAGGCAAGGTTGTGTTGGGCCGTTCGGGCACAATGTCTTGGAACCGGCGGCGTAATAGAACGACGATATTTGCGAGAAGTACTCTTGCGCCAGCGAGGGCGCGCGGAAGCCGGTGCCCACGGTGCCGCGCAGGGCGAAGCTGTCGGTGAAGTCGTAGCGCAGCGACAGCGAGCCCGAGGTGGTGTTGCCGAAGTCGGAGTAGTTCTCGTGGCGTACCGCCAGCGAGGTGCCGAGCTTGTCGGTGAGGTTGGTCTCGAAGTCGAGGTATTCGGCCACGTCGTGGCGCGCGGCGCTCACCGTGTTGGCGGGCTGCCAGCCGGCGAAGCCCTGCGCGCCGCCAGGTTGCCCCGACGTGCCCACGTACCAGGAGGCCAGGTCGCCCGGGGCGATCTGGTAGCTCTGGCGCAGGTATTCGGTGCCGAAGGCCACGGTCAGCGGATTCGGCAGCCAGCTCGGACGGAGATCCTTGGCGATGTCGATGTCGAACGACTGCTGGTTGGCCTTGAGGATGCCGTCGTGGAACGTCGTGGGCGAGTTGCCGAAGTCGTTGTAGTAGGCGAAGTTCATGCTGTTGAACGTCGCGTAGGAGACGCGGTTGCCGCCGGCGTTGGCTGAGACGTCCCAGCGCCAGCCGTCCACCGTGCCGCGCAGGCCGGCTACCAGCGACTGGTCGGAGGAGACGGCGTTCTCCAGCGGCAGGAAGCCGTCGGGGTAGTACTCGGCCATCAGCGGGCTCTTCGGCGAAGGCGAGTTCAGGCCGTAGCGGAAGAACGCCGGCGAGACGCTGTTGCGGCGGCCGTAGTGGCCGAAGGCGTAGAACTGCACGTCCGGCGTGAGGTCGTACTGCATGTTGAGCAGCACGTTGTTGCTGTGCACCCAGGGGTCGCCCTGGCGGAAGTTCACGCCCAGCGCCTGCCAGGCCGGCGAGCGGTTGTCCGGGCCAGCGCGGTTGGTGTTGTCCTCGTTGCCACTTTCCAGCGTGAAGCGCATCCAGCCCTTGTCGCCGTTGAGCGGGACGCCGAAGTTGGCCGAGCCCAGCCACTGCCGGCCGTCGCCAGCGGAGTACTGGCCGCCGCTCACTTCCACGTCGCCGCCCTTGGCGCCTTTCTTCAGGATGACGTTGATCACGCCGGCGATGGCGTCGGAGCCGTACTGCGCCGAGGCGCCGTCGCGCAGTACCTCGATGTGGTCGATGGCCGAGACCGGGATGGTGTTGAGATCCACCGGCTGCGAGCCGCGGCCGATCACGCCGTTGTTGAGCAGGATCGCGCCGGGGTGCCAGCGCTTGCCGTTCACCAGCACCAGCACCTGGTCGGGCGACAGGCCGCGAAGCTGCGCAGGGCGCTGGGTGTCGGCGGTGTCGGCGGCGGCAGGGCGCGGGAAGTTCAGCGAGGGGATGATGCGCGCCAGCGCGGTGGGCAGGTCGTTGGTGCCGGTCTGCTGCAGCACCTGGGCGGAAACCACGTCGATCGGTGTCAGCGCGCTGCTTTCGGTGCGATCCGCCGAGCGGGTGCCGGTGACGATCACGGTCTGCAGTTTCTTGGCGTTGGCGGACGTGGAGCCGCTGCTGGTGTTGTCCTGTGCGGCGGCAGGCGCGCCGGCGAGCGCCAGCAGCACGGCGGCGGCGAGCGCGGTGGGAAGCAGGGTGCGGTTCGGCTTGTTCATCGGTGTCTCCCCGGTAGTGGATTGATGCGTTGCACCAATTGCAGGCTAGGGCCGCATGCTCTTTCCGTCAACCGCCGTATAGACGTCCATATGCAATGGCAGGGGCGCTTGGTGGCATGTCGTGATATGCCCCAGTCTTCAGCCTGCGCCGACTCATGCGGCTTTTCAATGCGCCATGCGACGCATTGAAAAGCCGGGGCGCGGCCCGAATAATGGGCTGTTGCCGCTTCGCCGCCCCGGTTCGGGCGTCGCGATCCGGCCGCCACGGAGTAGCCATGCCCATCTACGAATTCGAATGCAGCCAGTGCGGCCACCGTTTCGACCGCCTGCAGAAGCTGTCCGACGCCGATCCCACCGATTGCCCCCAGTGCGGCGCGCCCAAGGTGCAGCGGCGCGTGAGCGCGCCCTCGTTCCGCCTCGCCGGTGGCGGCTGGTACGAGACGGACTTCAAGAAGGACGGCGACAAGAAGCGCAACCTGGCCGGCGATGGCGCCGCGTCGCCTGCTGCCGCTTCGGCTCCGGCTCCGGCTCCGGCTCCGGCGCCCGCACCGGCAGCCAGCCCTTCGTCCAGCGACTGAGCAAGCCTGATCCACGCCGGCGGCTGGCGGCGGGATGCTAGAATTCCGGGTCTTTCTTCCCGTTCCCCAAGGGCTGCGGCCCGGAGTTCCAAGCGAATGCGCACGCATTACTGCGGCCTCATCGACGAGGCGCTGGTCGGCCAGACCGTCACCCTGTGCGGCTGGGTCAACAAGATCCGCCTGCAGGCCCACGTGGCCTTCGTCGACCTGCGCGACCATGAGGGCCTGGCGCAGGTGGTGGTGGAGCGCGAGAACGCCGATGCCTTCGCGGTGGCCGGCGAGCTGGGCTACGAGTATTGCGTGCGCGTCGCCGGCACGATCCGTAAGCGGCTGTCGGTGAACGATAAGCTGAAGACTGGCACGGTCGAGCTGCTGGCGGACAAAGTCGAGATCCTCAACGCCGCGAAGGATCTGCCGTTCGCGCTGCACGAGAATCCCAACGAGGACATGCGGATGACCTACCGCTACCTCGACCTGCGCCGCCCCGAGATGCAGGCGATGATGCGCAAGCGCATCAGGCTTGTGCAGGCGCTGCGCCGCTACCTCGACGCGCGCGGCTTCCAGGACATCGAGACGCCGATCCTCACCAAGGCCACGCCGGAAGGCGCGCGCGACTACCTGGTGCCCAGCCGCGTGCATCCGGGCCAGTTCTACGCGCTGCCGCAGTCGCCGCAGCTGTTCAAGCAGATCCTGATGATGGCGGGCTTCGACCGCTACTACCAGATCGCCCGCTGCTTCCGCGACGAGGATCTGCGCGCCGACCGCCAGCCCGAGTTCACCCAGCTCGACCTCGAGTTCGCCTTCGTCGGGGAAAAGGACGTGCAGGATTTCGTGGAGGAGCTGATCCGCCACGTGTTCAAGGAAGTGCAGGGCGTGGAACTGGATGCCGCCTTCCCGCGCATGACCTGGGCGGAGGCGATGCGCCGCTTCGGCTCCGACAAGCCCGACCTGCGCATCGCGCTGGAGCTGGCGGACGTGGCCGAGGCGCTGAAGCACGTCGAGTTCAAGGTGTTCGCCGAGCCGGCCAACGACCCGGCCGGCCGCGTGGCCGCGCTGCGCGTGCCGGGCGGCGCGGCGCTGTCGCGCAAGGAGATCGACGGCCTGACCGAATACGTCGCCAAGTACGGCGCCAAGGGCCTGGCGTGGATCAAGGTGGACGACCTCGCCAAGGGCCGCGAAGGCGTGAACTCGCCAGTGGCGAAGTTCCTCGACGACGCGGCGCTGGATGCCGTGCTGAAGGCCACCGGCGCCGAGTCCGGCGACATCGTGTTCGTCGGCGCGGGCAAGTGGAAGGCGGTCACCGACTTCATGGGCGCGCTGCGCCTCAAGGTGGGCAGGGATCGCGGCCTGGTCGAGGAGGGCTGGCGTCCGCTGTGGGTCACCGATTTCCCGATGTTCGAGTACGACGAGGACGAGCAGCGCTACGTGGCCCTGCACCACCCGTTCACCGCGCCGAAGATCGACGACATCGCGGATCTCAAGAGCCACGCCGCCACCGCGGTGAGCCGCGGCTACGACATGGTGCTCAACGGCAACGAGATCGGCGGCGGCTCGATCCGCATCCATCGCCCCGAGATGCAGAGCGCGGTGTTCGAGCTGCTCGGCATCGGCGCGGAGGAGGCCGAGATGAAGTTCGGCTTCCTGCTCAAGGCGCTGAAGTTCGGCGCGCCGCCGCACGGCGGCCTGGCCTTCGGCATCGACCGCATCGCGGCGCTGATGGCCGGCACCGAGTCGATCCGCGACGTGATCGCCTTCCCCAAGACCACCAGCGCGCAGGATCTGATGACCGACGCGCCGTCGCCGGTGAGCGACGCGCAGCTGAAGGAACTCAGCGTGGCGGTGACGGTCGAGAAGGCCTGACCTCGTTCCCTTCTCCCCACTGGGGAGAAGGTGGCCCGGAGGGCCGGATGAGGGGCGGGGTTTGCCTCGACGCAAGATTGGCCCCTCACCCCCGACCCTCTCCCCAAGGGGGAGAGGGAGCAAACCTGGAAACCCATGACCGAACACGTGATCCTGCTGCACGGCCTGTGGATGCGCGGTTTCGCGCTGGGCATGCTGCATCGCCGGCTGATCGCCGACGGCTATCGCGTGCACCGCTTCGACTACCTGAGCGTGGCCTCGTCGCGGCAGCGCATCCTTGCGCGGTTGCAGGCGCGGATGGCCGAGTACGCGCCCGACGCGGTGCATCTGGTGGGGCACAGTCTCGGCGGCCTGCTGGCCTTGCGTGCCTGCCTCGATGCCACGGCTCTGCCGCCGGGGCGCGTGGTCTGCCTCGGTTCGCCGCTCAAGGGCAGCGCGGCGGCGCGCGCCTTCGCCGCATGGGGGCGCGGCGGCGAGGTGCTGCTGGGGCACAACCGCGACCTGCTGGAGCAGGGTTTCGAGCGCTGGGACGGCCCGCGCGAGGTCGGCGTGATCGCCGGCCGCCTGCCGCTGGGGCTGGGCGCGATGCTGGGCCATCTGGAGGGCGAACACGACGGCACCGTGACGGTGGAGGAGACGCGCCTGCCCGGCGTGGCCGACCACCGCGTGGTGGAGGCCAACCACACCGGCCTGCTGTTCTCGCAGGAGGTGGCGCGGCAGGTGGATGCCTTCCTGCGGCGTGGCCGCTTCGACGCTGCGGCGGTCTGACCTGGCGGTACTGGCGGCGCATTACCCGTCTTGCGGTAAAATCGCCCGCTTGTCTTTCTTGAACCGGGTTCGGGTAACGCCATGGGCAGAGGTCCCTCCATCGAAGGCCGCAAGAACGCCGAAGACGCCAAGCGCGCCAAGGTGTTCACCAAGCTGATTCGCGAGATCACCGTCGCCACCCGCGCCGGTGTGGCCGATCCCGCGCTGAACCCGCGCCTGCGCGCCGCGGTGGACAAGGCGCTGTCGGCCAACATGCCCAAGGACACCATCGAGCGCGCGATCAAGCGCGGCTCGGGCGCCGACGGCGCCGGCGAGGAGATGCGCTACGAAGGCTACGGCCCCGGCGGCATCGCGCTGATCGTCGACTGCTTCACCGACAACCCGGTGCGCACCGTGGCCGACGTGCGCCACGCGCTGACCAAGCACGGCGGCAACCTCGGCACCTCGGGTTCGGTGGCGTTCCAGTTCACCCGCTGCGGCGAGCTGGTGTTCGCCACCGGCGGCGATGCGGCGAAGGAAGAGAAGGTGCTGGAAGCGGCGCTGGACGCCGGTGCCGACGACGTGGTGAACGAGCACGGCGAAAGCACCGTGCTGTGCGCGCCGGAGAACTTCGAGTCCGTGCAGCAGGCGCTGGCCGCGGCCGGGCTTGAGTCGGAGCATGGCGGCGTGGGCATGCGCCCCAACAACCGCACCGCGGTGAGCGGCGAGGCGCTGGAAGCACTGCAGACGTTGCTGGAGAAGCTCGACGCGCTGGACGACGTGAGCGAGGTCTACCACAACGCCCTGCTGCCCGCCGAGGCCGGCGAGTAAGCACGCGCGCCTTCGCGTCCGTCGCCCTGATGACACGCATCATCGGCATCGACCCGGGCAGCCAGCGCACCGGCGTGGGGGTCATCGACGTGGACGCCGCGGGCAAGCTGACGCACGTGTTCCACGGCGCGCTGGCGGTGGCCGGCGAGGCCAGCTTCCCGCTGCGCCTGAAACGCATTTTTGACGAGTTGAATGACATCATCGCCATCCATCGTCCGGACGAGTGCGGCATCGAGCGCGTGTTCATGGCGCGCAACGCCGATTCGGCCCTGAAGCTGGGGCAGGCGAGGGGTGCCGCGATCTGCGCGGTGGTGAGCCAGGGGATCGCGGTGCACGAGTACGCAGCGACGGAAGTGAAACAGGCGGTGGTCGGCAGTGGCCGCGGCGACAAGACCCAGGTGCAGCACATGATCGGCATCCTGCTCGGTTTGAAAGGGCCGATCCAGGCCGACGCCGCCGACGCGCTGGCGATCGCGGTGGCGCATGCGCACACCCGTTCCAGCCTTGAGCGCGTGGGCATTCCGCGCACGGCATGGAGGCGTCGCCGATGATCGGCCGCCTGCGCGGTGTCCTCGTGTCGAAGCAGCCGCCATGGCTGCTGGTGGAAGTAGGCGGTGTCGGCTATGAGCTGGAAGCGCCGATGTCCACCGTCTACGACCTGCCGGGGCTGGGCAAGGAAGTGACCCTGCTCACCCATTACGCGCAGAAGGAAGACAGCGTTTCGCTGTACGGCTTCCTCACCGAGGCCGAGCGCGCGCTGTTCCGCAACCTGCAGAAGGTCAGTGGCATCGGCGCGAAGATCGCGCTGGCGGTGCTCTCGGGCGTATCGACCAACGACTTCGCGCGGCTGGTGCATGCGGGCGACGTGGTGGCGCTCACCAAGATCCCGGGCATCGGCAAGAAGACCGCCGAACGCATCGTGGTGGAACTGCGCGACCGCGTGGACGGCATGGCGGTGAGCCTTCCCGGCGCCGTGCCGGCGGGCGCGCCGCTGGATGCCGCCGGCGAGGCTGCGGTGGCGCTGCAGCAACTGGGCTACAAGCCCGCCGAAGTGGCGCGGCTGGTGCAGAAGGTCGCCGCCGACGGCGATGGCGCCGAGGCCATTATCCGCAAGGCGCTCCGCGCCGCGCTGGGCGGCTAGGTCACGGGATGCCCATGAACGGACAGGCGAAGACGGAGCAGCCGGCGCAGGCCGCCAGTGACGGAGACGTCCTGCACGGCAGCAAGAAGGCGCTGATTCTCGGCGCCATCGGCGTGGTATTCGGCGACATCGGCACCAGCCCGCTGTACACCATGCACGAGACCTTCCTGCCCGCGCACGGCCTGCACCCGCATCCGAGCACGGTGCTTGGCATCCTCTCGCTGGTCACCTGGTCGCTGATCCTGGTGGTGGCGGTGAAGTACGTGAGCCTGGTGATGCGCGCCGACAACAAGGGCGAAGGCGGCATCATGGCGCTGATGACGCTGGCCCAACGCGCGGTGGGCGGTTCCACGGGCATGCGCAAGCTGGTGGTGCTGATGGCGCTGCTGGGCGCGGCGCTGTTCATCGGCGACGGCGTGATCACGCCGTCGATCTCGGTGCTGTCGGCGGTGGAAGGCCTGCAGGTGGCCGCACCGCAACTGGGGCACTGGGTGGTGCCGATTACGGTGGCGGTGCTGCTGGGGCTGTTCTGGTTCCAGCGCCATGGCACGGCCAAGGTCGGCGCGGTGTTCGGCCCGGTGATGGTGTTGTGGTTCCTGGCGCTGGGCCTGATCGGGATATGGAACATCATCCGGGCGCCCGGCGTGCTGTGGGCGCTCAATCCCTGGCACGCCGTGCAGTTCTTCGGCACCCACGGCAAGACCTCGATCCTGGCGCTGGGCTCGGTGGTGCTGTGCGTGACCGGCGCCGAGGCGCTGTACACCGACATGGGCCACTTCGGCCGCTTCCCGATCCGCGCCGCGTGGTTCTTCTTCGTGATGCCGTCGCTGCTGCTCAACTACTACGGCCAGGGCGGCCTGCTGCTGTTGCACCCGGAGGCGATCGCCAACCCGTTCTACCACGCGGTGCCGGGCTGGGCGCTGTACCCGATGATCGGGCTGGCCACGTTCGCCACGGTGATCGCCTCGCAGGCGGTGATCTCGGGCGCGTTCACGGTGACGCGGCAGGCGATCCAGCTCGGCTTCATCCCGCGCATGCAGGTGGTGCACACCTCGCGCGAGGCGATCGGGCAGATCTTCCTGCCGTGGGTGAACCGTTCGCTGATGGTGACGGTGATCGCCACGGTGGTCAGCTTCGGCTCGTCCAACGCACTGGCCGGCGCCTACGGCATCGCGGTGACCGGCACGATGGCGATCGACACCACGCTGACCATGATCGTGGCGCGCCGCATGTGGCACTGGAACCGCGCGCTGGTGATCGTCGTTGCGTTGCTGTTCCTGTGCATCGACCTCAGCTACTTCGGCGCCAACACGCTGAAGATCCCCGACGGCGGCTGGTTCCCGCTGGTGCTGGGGCTGGCGATGTTCGTGATGATGACCACCTGGCACCGCGGGCGCGAGCTGGTGGTGCGCGAGATTAAGCAGGGCGGGCTGGCGCTGGCGCCGTTCATCGAAACCATGCAGAAGCATTCGCCGCTGCGCGTGCCGGGCACGGCGGTGTTCCTCACCGCCGACCAGGATGCGGTGCCGCACGCGTTGCTGCACAACCTCAAGCACAACAAGGTGCTGCACGAGCGCAACGTGCTGCTGACGGTGGAAGTGCTGGAAACCCCGGTCGCCGAGGCCGGGGAGCGTATCCTGATCAAGAACCTGGGCTGCGAGTTCTACGGCCTGGAACTGCGCTTCGGCTTTGCCGAGGATCCGAACGTGCCGCTGGCGCTGTCGCAATGCGCGCGCGCCGGGCTGCCGTTCGACATGATGGACACCACCTTCTTCCTGTCGCGCGAGAACATCGTGGCCGACAAGCGCCGCCCCGGTATGGCGCTGTGGCGCGACAAGCTGTTCGCCTTCCTGGCGCGCAATGCCCTGCCGGCCACAGCGTTCTTCCAGATTCCGGGCAACCGGCTGATCGAGCTGGGCGCGCAGGTCGAGATCTGATCGAACCCAACCGGACTCCGTCCACCATGAACCCCACTGCATCTCCGTCGGGCACTTCGCCCTCGCCGCGCCTGGCCGCGCTGGTGTTGGGCGCGGTCGGCATCGTCTATGGCGACATCGGCACCAGCCCGCTGTACACGTTCAAATCCACCTTGAGCCACGACGGCCTGCAGCCGACCACGGCCAGCATCTACGGCGTGCTGTCGCTGATCTTCTGGGCGCTGATCCTGGTGGTGTCGCTGAAGTACGTGGTGTTCATCATGCGCGCCGACAACAAGGGCGAAGGCGGCATCATGGCGCTGATGGCGCTGGCCCAGCGCTGCGTGCGCGAGCAGCCCAGGCTGCGCTGGGTGCTGGTCACGCTGGGCATCTTCGGCGCCGCGCTGTTCTATGGCGATGGCGTGATCACGCCGGCGGTCACCACGCTGGGCGCCGTGGAGGGCGTGAAAGTCGTCTCGCCGGAGCTGGGCGAGTGGGTGGTGCCGATCACCGTGGCGGTGCTGATCTTCCTGTTCGTGTTGCAGAAGCACGGCACCGAGCGCGTGGGCAGGCTGTTCGGCCCGGTGATGGTGCTGTGGTTCGTGGTCATCGCCCTGCTCGGCGTGAGCATGATCGTGCGCCACCCGCAGGTGCTGCTGGCGCTCAACCCCTGGTACGGAGTGAGGTTCTTCTTCAGCCACGGCCTGCAGGCCTTCGTCGCGCTGGGCGGCGTGGTGCTGGCGCTGACCGGCGCCGAGGCGCTGTACGCGGACATGGGCCATTTCGGCAAGAAGCCCATACGCATGGCCTGGTTCAGCTTCGTGCTGCCGGCGCTGGTGCTGAACTATTTCGGCCAGGGCGCGCTGCTGCTGGTGCATCCGGAGGCGATCGACAACCCGTTCTTCAAGCTGGTGCCGCCGCCGCTGCTGTACCCGATGATCGCGCTGGCCGCCGCCGCGGCGGTGATCGCCTCGCAGGCGGTGATTTCCGGCGCGTTCTCGATGACCCGAGAGGCGATGTCGCTGGGCTATTCCATGCGCATGCCGGTGGTGCACACCTCGCGCGAGATGTCGGGGCAGATCTTCGTGCCGTGGGTGAACAATTTCCTGCTGGTGATGGTGCTGTTCGCGGTGCTGCACTTCGGCAGCTCCGACCGGCTGAGCGCGGCCTACGGCATCGCGGTGACCGGCACCATGAGCATCACCACGGTGCTGGCGCTGATCGTGGCGCGCCGGCAGTGGGGCTGGAAGCTGCCGGCGGTGGTCGCGGCGGGCGTGCTGTTCCTGGTGATCGACCTGTCGTTCTTCGGCGCCAACCTGATCAAGGTCGAATACGGCGGCTGGTTTCCGCTGGTGCTGGCCATGGCGGTGTTCACGGTGATGACCACCTGGCGCCGCGGTCGCGAGCTGGTGGTGCGCGAGATCAAGCAGGGCGGGCTGGCGCTGGCGCCGTTCATCGAGTCCATGCAGAAGCACTCGCCGCTGCGCGTGCCGGGCACGGCGGTGTTCCTCACCGCCAACCAGAACGCGGTGCCGCACGCGCTGCTGCACAACCTCAAGCACAACAAGGTGCTGCACGAGCGCAACGTGCTGCTCACGGTGGAGATCATCGAGGCGCCCGTGGCGGAGGCGGAGGAGCGTCTCCACATCGATACGCTGGGCGGCGGGTTCTACGGGCTCGAACTGCGCTTCGGCTTCGCCGAGGATCCGAACATTCCGCTGTCGCTGTCGCAATGCGGGCGCGCCGGGCTGCCGTTCGACATGATGGACACCACCTTCTTCCTGTCGCGCGAAAACGTGGTGGCCGACAAGCGCCGCCCCGGCATGGCGTTGTGGCGCGACAAGCTGTTCGCCTTCATGGCGCGCAATGCGTTGCCGGCCACCGCTTATTTCCAGATCCCCGGGAACCGTCTGATCGAACTCGGGGCGCAAGTGGAAATCTGATCCGCGAGCGGATCGGATTTCCGTCCCACACCGGAACCCAACCCGCCATAATGGCGTCATGACCGAACCCCGCATCGTGACCCCCGTCTCCCAGCTCGACGACGATGCGCTGGAGGCGACGATCCGTCCGCGCCGTTTCGCCGAATATCTCGGCCAGCAGGCGGTGCGCGAGCAGTTGGCCATCTATATCGAGGCGGCGCGCAGGCGCGGCGGCGCACTGGATCACGTGCTGATCTTCGGCCCGCCCGGCCTCGGCAAGACCACGCTCAGCCACGTCATCGCCAACGAGCTGGGCGTGAACCTGCGTTCCACCTCCGGCCCGGTGCTGGAGCGCGCCGGCGACCTCGCCGCGCTGCTCACCAACCTGCAGGCCAACGACGTGCTGTTCGTGGACGAGATCCACCGGCTGTCGCCCGCGGTGGAGGAGGTGCTCTATCCGGCGATGGAGGACTTCCAGATCGACATCATGATCGGCGAAGGCCCGGCCGCGCGCTCGATCAAGCTCGACCTGCCGCCGTTCACCCTGATCGGAGCCACCACGCGGGCCGGGATGCTCACCGCGCCGCTGCGCGACCGCTTCGGCATCGTGCAGCGGCTGGAGTTCTACACCGTCGACGAGCTCACCGCGATCGTGCGCCGCGCCGCGAAGATCCTCGGCATCGCCTGCGAGATCGACGGCGCGCAGGAGATCGCCCGCCGCTCGCGCGGCACGCCGCGCATCGCCAACCGCCTGCTGCGCCGCGTGCGCGACTACGCCGAGGTGCGCGCGGCCGGCCAGATCACCCTGGCCGCGGCGCAGGCCGCGCTGGACATGCTCAAGATCGACCCCGACGGCCTCGACGAGCTGGATCGCCGCATGCTCGGCACCATCATCGAGAGCTTCGACGGCGGCCCGGTGGGCGTGGAATCGCTGGCCGCCGCGCTCAGCGAGGATCGCGGCACGCTGGAGGACGTGGTCGAGCCCTACCTGATCCAGCAGGGCTACCTGGTGCGCACCGCGCGCGGCCGCATGGCCAGCGCGCGGGCCTGGCGCCACCTGGGCCTGAACCCGCCGCCGCGCCAGCCGCAGGCGGCCGACCTGTTCGCGGGGGATGCTCTGGATGGCTGAGCGCGAACCTTTCCGCTGGCCGGTGCGGGTGTACTGGGAAGACACCGACGCCGGCGGCGTGGTCTACCACGCCAGCTACCTGCGCTTCCTGGAGCGTGCCCGCAGCGAGTGGCTGCGCGCGCTGGGCGTCAACCAGATGGCCTACAAGGAAAGCACCGGGCTGGCCTTCCTGGTGCGCGAGATGCAACTGGACTTCCTGCGCGCCGCCCTGCTGGACGATGAATTGTCGGTCAGCGTGGCCGTCAAGGAACGGCGCGCAGCCAGTATCCTGTTCGCCCAGACGATAGACCGTCCCGATGGCGCCTGCCTGGTTCGCGCCAGCGTGCGCGTGGCCTGCGTGGACACCCGGCGCATGCGCGCCGTGGCCATGCCCGCGGGCCTGTTCCCCGAATCCACCACCTGACCCCCTTGCCGACGCGGAGTGCCCCAAGCCAATGAACGGCGGACTCAATGTTTTCGACCTGATCGCCAACTCCAGCCTGCCGGTGAAGGGCGTGCTGCTGATCCTGGTAATCTTCTCCTTCATGTCGTGGGTCATCATCATCCGCAAGTACGGCCAGACCAAGGCGGCGATGGAGAACGCCGAGGGCTTCGAGGAGCGTTTCTGGTCCGGCGGCGACCTGGCGCAGCTGTTCCGCGAGGTCAGCCACCGCGGCGCCGAGGGCGGCCTGGAAACCATCTTCGAGTCGGGCTTCCGCGAATTCGCCCGCCAGCGCCAGCGCAAGACGCACGACACGCGCGGCGTGATCGAGGGCGCCGAGCGCGCGATGCAGGTGGCCAGCACCCGCGAGATCGGCGCGCTGGAGCGTAGCCTGGAGTTTCTCGCCAACGTCGGCTCGATCAGCCCGTACGTGGGCCTGTTCGGCACGGTGTGGGGCATCATGGGCGCGTTCCAGGGCCTGGGCGACATGAAGGACGTCACCATCGCCGTGGTCGCGCCGCACATCTCCGAGGCGCTGATCGCCACCGCGATGGGCCTGTTCGCCGCGATTCCCGCGCAGTGGGCCTACAACCGCTACGCCACCAAGGTGGAGCGCATCGCCTCGCGCTACGACGTGTTCCAGGAGGAGTTCTCCTCGGTGCTGCAGCGGCAGATCCAGGCCGACGACGCGGCCTGACGGAGCCCTGCCATGCGCAACGCGAAGCGCCCCAAGCGCTACAAGCTGAAATCCGAGATCAACGTCGTTCCCTACATCGACGTGATGCTGGTGCTGCTGATCATCTTCATGGTCACCACGCCGATGCTGAACTCCAACGTCGACGTGAACCTGCCGCAGGCCAACGCCAAGGCGCTGCAGGGCAAGAAGGATTCCCTGGTCGTGCAGGTGGCGAAGGACGGCTCGCTCGCCCTCGTCATCGGCAACGGCAAGCCGCAGCCGGTGGACGAGGCCGACCTGCAGGCCAAGGTCAAGGCCTTCCGGGACGCCAACCAGCAGCTCAGCGTGCTGGTGGCCGGCGATACCGCCGGCAACTACGGCGGCGTCTACAAGGTGCTGGCGGATCTGCAGCAGGCCGGGGTGGACAAGGTCGGCCTGATGAGCACGCCCGGCGACGGTTCCAGCCAGGGTCAGGCTGCCCATGGACGACCGTAAGGGCATCCCGCGCGCGGTGGTGCTGTCCGCGCTGCTGCACCTGGGCATCGTCGCGTTCCTGTTCCTCGCGGTGCTGCCGTGCTCCAGCTATGAAAGCTTCTTCGACACGCTGCACCTGCCGGCGTGGATGAACCCGATCACCTGTTCGCGCCCGCTGGAGCTGAAGGGGCCGGTGATCGAGGCCACCCTGATCGGCCCCACCGGCAGCCCGCCGCCGAAGGCGGTGAAGGTCAAGCCCGTTCCCGACAGCGTGCCGCCGCCGCCCTCGATTCCGCCGCCGCCACCGCCGCCGGTGACGCAGCCCAAGATCGCGCCGCTGCCGCCGCCGCCCGAGCATCCCGACGTGAAGGATCAGGAGCGCGTGGTCGAGCAGGGCGTGCAGCAGGCCGAGGAAAAGCAGCTGCAGGAAGAGAAGCAGCGCCAGCGCCAGGCCGAGCTGGACGCGCAGGCTGCGCAGAAGAAAAAGCAGGAAGAGCTGAAGAAGGTCGACGAGATGCTCGCCCAGATGGACGCGGCATCGGCGCAGACCAAGAAGCAGGACAGCAAGGCAAAGCAGGCCAAGCGGCAGCTTGAAGACCTCAAGAACGCCCAGGACGACGGCCAGCCCGACCTGCCGAACGCCGCACAGCGGCAGACCGGCAACAATGCGCAGAACAACAACCTTGCCGACGAATACGCTGCCGCCATTCAGAATGCGGTCACGCCGAATTGGTTAAGGCCGGATAACATGCCGAATGTTCCGTGCAAGGTTCACATCGTGCAACTGCCCGGCGGTGACGTGATGAGCGCCACGGTCGATCCCAGCTGCCCTTACGACGACGTGGGCCGGCGCTCGGTGGAAAACGCGATCCTGCGCACCAAGACCCTGCCGTACAAGGGCTTCGAGAGCGTGTTTCAGCGCAGTCTGACCATTACCTTCATGCCGCAATGACGAGCCTCATGCGCAAACCGAGCCCGCTGTACGCCTTCCTCCTCCTGCTGCTGGCCGCGCTGTTCGCCGGGCCGGCGGCCGCGCAATCCTCCGGGCTGGATATCCAGGTCGTCGGCGGCGTGAAAACCGCCACGCCGATCGCCGTGGTGCCGTTCGCCCAGCCGGGCCTGGCACCGCTGCCCACCGACGTGGCCGACGTGGTTCGCGCCGATCTCAACCGCTGCGGCAAGTTCCGCGCGCTGGCCAAGAGCGACATCGTGGAGCTTCCGGCCAAGGGCGCGGACATCAACTTCGGCACCTGGCGCCTGCTCAAGCAGGACTACATCACGGTGGGCAGCATCAGCGACGCCGGCAACGGCATGCTGAAGGTCACCTACGAACTGTGGGACGTGAACAAGCAGCAGAACCTGCTGGCTGCCTATTTCACGGCGCCGGCGGGCGACCTGCGCGGCGTGGCCCACCAGATCGCCGACGCGATCTACCAGAAGGTCACCGGCGTGCGCGGCGCGTTCTGGACGCGCATCGCCTACATCACCCAGGTAGGCACCGGCAACAACACCAACTATTCGCTGGTGGTGGCCGACTCGGACGGCTACAACCCGCAGGTGGTGGCCCGTTCGCACGAGCCGCTGATGTCGCCGGCATGGTCGCCGGACGGCAAGAAGATCGCCTACGTTTCCTTCGAGAGCGGCAGCTCGCAGGTCTACGTGCAGGATCTCACCACCGGCGCCCGCCAACTGGTGGAGGCACACAAGAAGGGCATTAACGGTGCGCCGGCGTGGTCGCCCGACGGGCGCAAGCTGGCGGTGGCGCTGTCCTTCCAGGGCAACCTCGAGCTGTACGTGCTCGACCTCGCCACCCGCCAGGAAACCCGGCTGACCCACAACCTCGCCATCGACACCGAACCGGTGTGGGCGCCGGACGGCCAGTCGCTCTATTTCACCTCGGATCGCTCCGGCCGCCCGCAGATCTACCAGATCCCGGCCAGCGGCGGCACCGCCCAGCGCATCAGCTTCCAGGGTACCTACAACTCCAATTCCGACATCAGCTACGACGGCAAGGAGCTTGCCATGGTGCAGGGCAACGGGAACGTGTATCGTATTGCAGTCATGGATCTCGGTCTGGGCGGGCAGGTGCATTTCCTTTCGCCCGGGCCGCTGGATTTCGGCCCCAGCTGGGCGCCGAACGCCAGCATGTTGCTGTACGGCGCCACCGAAGGCCCGCGCGGCGTGCTCTATGCCACTTCGTCCGACGGCATGGTGCGCCAGCGCCTCGCGCTTGCCAACGGCAGCGTGAGCGATCCCTCTTGGGGGCCGTACAGGCAGCAGTAACGATTCGTGCCGCCGCGTTCGCACGCGGCGGTCGATGCCGGGGACGGCCTGCAAGGGTCGCGCCCGGCGTGTTTTGCCGGTCGCGACGCTTTGCGCCACGGCCAGCCATTGAAGGCACGCATCGCACGCCGTTGATTTTGCTAGACCACAACAAACAACAGCCGGCCCACCGGCGACATCGTCCCGTAACCCGTCCGTCACTGTATGCCGGATCTCACACACGTTTGAAGGATCGTCACCATGAATAAGACCGTTCGCGTCGCCCTGGTCGCCCTGCTCTGCGTTGGCGCGGCAGCCTGTTCCAAGAAGCAGGAAACCAAGCCGCAGGCTCCGGTCAGCGAGCCGCCTGCCCCGGTTCAGCCGGCCGAGACCAGCGGCAAGTACACCCCTGCCGACCTCAACACCGACGCCTGCCTGAAGCAGCGCGTGGTGTACTTCGATTTCGACAAGGACGAAATCAAGCCGGAGTTCCAGGCCATCATGGCTTGCCACGCCAAGTACCTGCAGGATCGCCCGATGGCGCAGATGCGTCTGGAAGGCAACACCGACGAGCGCGGCTCCAAGGAATACAACCTGGGCCTCGGCGAGCGTCGTGGCAACGCCGTGTCCAGCGCGCTGCAGGCCAATGGCGCTTCGGCCAGCCAGATCAGCGTGATCTCCTACGGCAAGGAAAAGCCGGTGTGCCGCGAGCACAACGAGGACTGCTGGAGCAAGAACCGTCGCGTCGAGATCGTGTACACGGCCGAGTAAGCGATGAAGCCACTGGCCAGCAAATTTGCAGCCAAGGCGGGCATGGCGGGCGCAATCGCGTCCGCCATGCTTTTCGCGCTGCCGGTGTTCGCGCAGGAGTCGCGACTGAGCCTCGCCGACCGCGTCTCCCTGCTGGAGCAGCGGGCGCAGAACAAGGATCAGGCCGCCGCGGCGCAGGTCAACCAGCTGCAGCAGATGCAGGCGCAGTTGCGCGACATGCAGGGCCAGATCGAGGAATTGCAGCACCAGCTGCAACAGCTCCAGGACAAGAGCAAGGATCAATACGTCGACCTCGACTCCCGCTTGCAGCGGCTCGAGGCCGGCAACAAGGCGGGCGCCGCGCCGGCTTCGGCCAGCAGTGCGCCAGCGGCAGCCGCCGGCACGCCTGCCGCGGGTGCGGCCGCCAGCGCGGGCAACACGGCCGCGCCGGCGCAGGCCGCGAGTGCCGCCAAGCCGCTGTCGGCCGAAGACAAGGCCGTCATGCAGGCCGCCTACGACGCCGCCTTCAAGACGCTGCGCGGCGGCGACTACGTGGGCGCCTCGCGCCAGTTCCGCACCTTCATCCAGAAGTACCCGGATCAGCCGCTGGCCGCCAACGCGTTCTACTGGCTGGGCGAGTCGTACTACGTCACCACCAATTACCAGGTGGCGCTGGAGGCTTTCCAGCATCTGCTGAGCCAGTTCCCGCAGAGCGAGAAGGCGCCCGACGCGCTGCTCAAGGTCGGCTACTGCCAGTACGAACTGAAGCAGGTGCCTGCCGCCACGGCCACGCTCAACGCGGTGGTCAGCAAGTACCCCACCTCCAAGGCCGCCAGCCTGGCGAAGGAGCGGCTGGGCCGCATCCAGCAGTCCGCCGGCTGAGGACGCGGTCGTGAGCGATGTCAGCACCAGCGCGGCCGCCGCCGCGCCTTCGCTCGCCGCCGAGCGGCTTCGCATCACCGAGATCTTCCACTCGATCCAGGGCGAGGCCGATGCCATCGGCTGGCGCACCGTGTTCGTGCGCCTCACCGGCTGCCCGCTGCGCTGCACGTGGTGCGACACCACGTACTCGTTCCACGGCGGCGAGTGGCGCGCCATCGATGACATCCTCGCCGAGGTCGCCAGCCATGGCGCACGGCACGTCTGCGTCACCGGCGGCGAGCCGCTGGCGCAGAAGCGCTGCCTGATCCTGCTGCAGCGCCTGTGCGACGCCGGCTACGAAGTCTCGCTGGAAACCTCCGGCGCGCTGGACGTCTCGGCGGTCGACCCGCGCGTGCGCAAGGTGATGGATCTGAAAGCGCCGGATTCCGGCGAAAGCGCGCGCAACCTGTGGTCGAACCTCGACCACCTGCTGCCGCACGACCAGGTCAAGATCGTGATCGCCAGCCGCGCCGACTACGAGTGGGCGCGCGGCGTGGTGGTCGAGCACGCCATCGCCGACCGCTGCATGGTGCTGTTCTCGCCGGTGTGGGGCCGGGTCGAGCCGCGCGAACTGGCCGAGTGGATCATCGACGACAGGTTGCCCGTGCGCTTCCAGCTGCAGCTGCACAAGCTGCTGTGGAACGACGCGCAGGGAAGGTAGTGCGCGCCGGCCTGTGTTGCCGGTGGCGTTTTCCGGCCGGTGACCGGCCGTTCCGCAATGGATGAAAGCCATGTCTGAAACTTCAACCCGCAAGGCCGTCGTGCTCGTCTCCGGCGGCATGGATTCGGCCGTCACCGTGGCCATCGCGCGTGAGCAGGGCTACCAGGTGCACGCGCTCAGCGTGGCCTACGGCCAGCGCCACAGTTCGGAGCTGGAGGCTTCCGAGCGCGTGTCGAAGATGCTCGGCGCGGTGGAGCACAAGACCGTGCATGTCGACCTGCGCAGCATCGGCGGCTCGGCGCTCACCGCCGACATCGCCGTGCCGCTGGACGACGACGAACACGATGGCGACGGCCACATCCCGGCCACCTACGTGCCGGCGCGCAACACCATCATGCTGTCGATCGCGCTGGGCTGGGCCGAGGTGCTGGGCTCCACCGACATCTGGTGCGGCGTCAACGCGGTGGACTATTCGGGCTATCCGGACTGCCGCCCGGCCTTCGTCGAGGCGTTCGAGACGCTGGCGAACGTGGCCACCAAGGCGGGCGTCGAAGGCGCCGGCATCCGCATCCACGCGCCGCTGATGCGCATGAGCAAGGCCGACATCGCTCGCGAGGGCCGGCGCCTGGGCGTGGATTTCTCTGCCACCGTGAGCTGCTACCAGGCCGACGCCGAAGGCCGCGCCTGCGGTCACTGCGACGCCTGCCGCCTGCGCGCGCAGGGCTTCCGCGAAGCGGGATTGCCCGACCCCACGCGTTACGTCTGATGCCGCCGTTGCTTGTGCGTGCGGCAAGCAGCCCATAAAATTGCGCGCTTGTCCTGACCGTGGGCCGTTAGCTCAGTCGGTAGAGCAGTAGACTTTTAATCTATTGGTCGACGGTTCGAATCCGTCACGGCCCACCAGGATTTCCGGAGCGCCCAAGGGCGCTCTTTTTTGTTTGCATGTCTGCTCAGCGCCCGCCGACCGCCAGCGTCGTGGAGTCCTTCACCCGTGCACCGCGCGGAGCGTGAGCGCCGGCGACCAGCCAGATGCGATGCGTGGCGCGATCCAGCGCCATGGTGCGTGCGCCAGCCCGGATGGGCATGTTCGCCACCACGCATCAGGGATGTCGGATGAACCGCCCAGGAAGCGTACGTATGATTTCGCTTCTGGAGAATTGTTCGCAGGAGGTGCGTGTTAATATTTGATATTCCAGCTCGCGCCTTTCCCAAGTGCGTGGGCCGGGCGGGGGATGCGGCGCGAGCCGTTATCAGGGGCAAAGGGCAGCGACAGGCAGGCGGGGTGGCGCTTTCAACGTGCCCCGGGATGGCTTTTGCGTACAAGGGGCTGGAAATATGAAGTTCAGGAAGGACATTAGCGGTCTGCGCGCTGTCGCCGTCATATTGGTACTCCTGTTTCATGGTGGTTTGACCGCGTTCCCATCCGGGTTCGTCGGCGTGGATGTGTTCTTCGTCATTTCGGGATTCCTGATCACGTCCATCGTGCGTGCCGACCTTGCCGCGGGCACTTTTTCGTTTTCCGGCTTCTATGTGCGGCGTCTGTGGCGCATTCAAGTTGCTTTGCTTGCGGTAATCGCGACTACGCTGCTGGTAGCGACGGTTTTTTATCTGCCTAACGACTTCAACGACTACCTCAAGTCAGCGCTGCAGACGATAGGGGCGTCGTCCAACTATTTCTTTGCCAGAACCACTACGGCTTATGCGGCGACGGGCTCGCAGACTTTGCTGTTGCTGCATACCTGGTCGCTTTCGGTCGAGTGGCAGTGGTACTTGGTGATGCCCATGGCGATGTGGCTTCTGCATCGTCATGCGTCATCATCGCAAACTGGGGTGCTGATGCTCTTGGCACTGCTTGCGCTGTCGGTTCTCGCGCTGCGGCAGCCGATCCTTCATGGCGATGCATCGTATTACTGGTTTTCGAGCCGCACGTTCGAGTTTCTGTCCGGCGCGACGCTTGCCGTATTGGTTGAGAGGCGCGCCCCGCGGCGCTTCGAGGTGCAAGCCCAGGGCTCATTCCTGACACTGTTGCCGAATGCGCTGGGCATCCTGGCAATGGTGTCGATTTTTGGCATATCCATGCACCCAGGCGTGATGACCGATTACCCGAATCGTTATGCCGTGTTGCTCTGCATGGCGTGCGTGGCGGTGTTGTGGATCGGTCAGGACGAGCGTTCGTGGGTCTCCCGTGTGCTGTCACTGGCGCCAGTGGTGTTCGTTGGCGACATTTCCTATTCGCTTTACCTGTGGCATTGGCCCGTCTTTGCCACTTGGCGTTATCTCGCTTTCCCGGAAGGCGGCGCGAACTTGCTATTTTGCTATGCGCTGGCGTTTGCGCTGGCATACTTCTCGTATCGCTTTATCGAACAGCCTTACCGTCGGTTGCGCCCGAGCTTGGGGAAGTCCCTGCTGCTTCTGGTCGTCGCGCCGTTGCTGATTGTGGCGGTTGTGTACGGCATTGCATGGAAATGCGATTTCTTTCCGGCCCGCTTTGGTTCGGAGTTGACTTATGTGGACGGTGCCCTGAACAAGTACGAGCCGCCGTTGCGCCGATATTGTCTGCAAGGGAGGGCCGCCGGCGGAGGAGTGGTCGATCCGCATTACCTCGATGTATGCAAGGTGGGAAAAAAGGGTGCGGCGATCAATGGTTTGATGATCGGCGATTCGCACTCAAACCAGTATTGGAATTTCATGGACGTGCTGGCGAATGCGGCAGGCATATCCGTGACATCGCTGGCTACGCCTTCATGCCTGGTTCTGCCGGGTACGACGCTGGATCATTGGCAGTCGATTGACTACCGGAAATATCGCGTATGCGAAGACCGAGTCAAGCATTACTACGAGATCATACGGTCGCACAAGTTCAAGTACGTGGTCATTGCGGAGAACTGGGTCGGGTATGATTTCGTTGCCGTTGTAAACCGGCCTGGCGATGCGCAGTCCGTGGCGCTCGGACAGGCGCGCGTGGAAGCTGGCGTGCGCCGTGCGCTGGATGCCATCACAGCAACCGATGCGATCCCCGTGTTGGTCAAGCAATTGCCGACCATGCCGCCTGGTTTCCAGGACTGCTTTTTCCAGCATTTCAAGCTGCGCAAGGAAGGTGATGGCGCGGGTTGTACACGGAATAACAGCAAGAGCGAGGCCGAAGTCTGGTACGACCATCTGTTTGAAAGGATGAAGGCGAGCTACCCGACCTTGGTGGTGATCGACCCACGCAGCGTGCTGTGCTCTGGCGAGCACTGCACGACCGCGTACAAAAGGGTGCCCTTCTACCGGGATACGGGCCATATGACCGACTATGGCTCGGACTGGCTCGGCCGCCAGTACCTGCAAAGCCAGCCCAATCCGTTCGTCGGGCTCGCTACGGAAGCGGTGCAATCCCGTTAGGGGGCATGGCGCTAGGTTGGTGGTCGCGTTGAAGAGTGCAAGCGCGCCTTGATCCGTTCCAGCACCAAGGGCACCAGCGAAAGCAGCGCAAGTGCCCCGAGGGATCCCAGTATGTTCGGATCGAGGATCAATCCGATGTCGAGCCGCTGCCCTTGGCTGATTTCGCGCCCCAGCCCCGCCCCTATCGAACTCTCGAACACCAGCGACACGGTGCCTCCCAGCCAGCTGGCGCCGAGGAACAGCCACAGCGGGCAGCGCAGCCAGGCCAGGCCCACGGTCACCGCGCCGAATGGCATCACCGGGATGAAGCGCAGGAACAGCGTGTAGCTCACCGGATGGCGCTCGAAGCCGTGGTGCAGTTTCGCGGCCAGCGGCGGCGGTTCGCGCGTGCCGGCGCCGAATGCGTAGCGGCTGGCGAGATAGAGGATCAGCGAACCCAGCGTGAGCGCGACCGACGAGCACAGCGTGCCGTCCACCACGCCGAAGGCGAAGCCGCCGGCGAGGATGATGAGGATGGTGCCGGGGATGCCGGTGGCCATGCCCAGCGTGAGCAGGCCTATGTAGGCGAGCCGGCTCAGCCATGGATGGGCGGCGATATGCGCGCGCAACTGGTGCTGGTGCGCGACCAGGTGCTGCGGGCTGAAGCGGTCGAGCGTGCCGGAGAGGTACAACACGACTCCCGCGGCGAGCAGCAGGAGCAGCGGCAGCGCGGCGCGCAGGCGTTTCAATACGATGCGCCGCGGGCGCCGTAGGTGGCGAGGACGTCGCGCGCCTCGTCGCGCCGGATGTCGCGGCGCACGGCGATGCCGCGGCGTTCCAGTTCACCGATCCAGTCGGCGGGCAGCGGGCCCTCGTCGAACTCGGTGAGTTCCTCCACGTCCTCGGCGCGCGCGCCGATCAGCAGTTCGTCGATGCCGGCCCACACGGTGGCGCCGAAGCACTGGCAGCAGGGCTGTGCGCTGGTGGCCAGCGTGTAGCGGCCGCCGCCGGCGTTGATGCGGAAGCTGGCGAGGCGCTGCTGCGCACTCATGTAGGCCATCATCTCGGCATGCGCGACCGAGCAGGTCTGCGGCACCACGCGGTTCACGCCCACCGACACCACGCGGCCTTCCTCGTTGAACACCGCGGCGCCGAACGGGCCGCCCTCGCCGTGCTCGATGTTGCGGCGGGAGAGCGCGATGGCGAGGCCAACGCGCTCCTCGTCGGCGACGTAGTGGCGGCTGTCATCGACGAATTCGTCGATCCACGGCGGCAGGGTGAGATGGATCTGGCGAAGCACGAACATGGCGTCAGGCCTTGGCCGCCCAGGTGTCGCGCAGCGTGACCACGCGGTTGAACACCGGCGCGTCCGCGCGGTGCTCCACGCGGTCGGCCACGAAATAGCCGAGGCGCTCGAACTGGTAGCGCTGCTCGGGCTCGGCCTGCGCCGCGGCCGGTTCGAGCCAGCCGTGCACCACGCGCTTGGCCTCGGGGTTGATGTGCGACGTCCACGGCTGGCCGTCGTCCTCGGCGTCCGGCGCGGCCACGTTGAACAGGCGGTCGTACACGCGCAGCTCGGCGGCCACCGCGTGCGGCGCGCTCACCCAGTGGATGGTGCCCTTCACCTTGCGGTCGGCGCCCGGCAGGCCGGCGCGCGATTCGGGATCGAGCGTGCAGCGCAGCTCGGCGACGTTGCCGGCGGCGTCCTTCAGCACTTCCTCGCACTTCACGATGCCCACGCCGCGCAGGCGCACTTCGCCGCCGGGCACCAGGCGCTTGAAGCCCTTGGGCGGTACCTCGGCGAAATCCTCGCGTTCGATCCACAGCTCGCGCGCGAACGGCACGGCGCGCGTGCCGAAGCTGTCGTCCTTGGGATGGTTGGCGAAGGTCAGCGTTTCTGTGTGCCCTTCCGGCAGGTTGGCGATGACGAGCTTGAGCGGATCGAGCACGGCCATGCGGCGCGGCGCGCTCGCGTCGAGATCCTCGCGGATGCAGTTCTCCAGGATGGCGTAGTCGATCACGCTGTTCTGCTTGGAGATGCCCACGCGCTCGATCAGCAGGCGCAGGCCAGCCGGCGTGAAGCCGCGCCGGCGCATGCCGCGCAGGGTGTTCATGCGCGGGTCGTCCCAGCCGTCGACGAAGCCTTCGGCGACGAGCTGCGCCAGCTTGCGCTTGCTGGTGATGCAGTAGCTGAGGTTGAGGCGCGAGAACTCGATCTGGCGCGGCTTGGCCGGCTTCGCCTCGAGGCCGGCGGCGACCACCGACTGCCATAGCTCCGGATGGTTCGGCAGGTCGACCTTGTCCACGCACCAGTCGTACAGGGGGCGGTGATCCTCGAATTCCAGAGTGCACAGCGAATGGGTGATGCCTTCCATCGCGTCGGAGAGCGCGTGCGCGAAGTCGTACATCGGGTAGATCGGCCACGCGTCGCCGGTGTTCTGGTGGGTGACCTTGCGGATGCGGTACAGCGCGGGGTCGCGCAGGTTGATGTTGCCCGCGGCCATGTCGATCTTCGCGCGCAGCGTGCGGCTGCCGTCGGCGAACTCGCCCGCGCGCATGCGCCGGAACAGGTCGAGGTTCTCCTCGATGCCGCGCTCGCGGTGGGGCGAGTTGCGGCCCGGCGCGGTGAGCGTGCCGCGGTATTCGCGCATCTCGTCGGCGCTGAGGTCGTCCACGTAGGCCACGCCGTCGGCGATCAGCTTGAGCGCGGCGCGGTAGAACACGTCGAAGTAGTCCGAGGCGTGGCGCAGCTCGTGCCACTCGAAGCCCAGCCAGCGCACGTCGTCCTTGATGCCCTGCACGAACTCCGGGTCTTCCTTGCCGGGGTTGGTGTCGTCCAGCCGCAGGTTGCACCAGCCGCCGAATTCGCGCGCGATGCCGAAGCTGAGGCAGATCGCCTTGGCGTGGCCGATGTGCAGGTAGCCGTTCGGCTCGGGCGGGAAGCGGGTGTGGATGGCGGCGTGCTTGCCCGTGGCCAGATCCTCGCGGACGATCTGCCGGATGAAGTCGCGCGGGCCGTCGGTCGTGGTGGCGGTGGGCTCGGCGTGGCTGGACGGGCTGGACATGCAACGGCTCGCGGACTGGGTGGAAAGTCCGCAAGTTTACCCTGTACCCGCCGGCACGGCCGCCCTGTGCGGACAAGGTCAGGGCGCCACGGCCTCCGGCGAGCTGGTGCACACGCGGTTGCGGCCCTGCGCCTTGGCCAGGTACAGCGCCACGTCGGCCTGGCGCACCCAGGCATCCACGTTGGCGTGCCGCGGCCCCACCTGCGCCACGCCGAGGCTGAGCGTGTACGGCCTGGCCGGGGCGTCGCCGCCGGCCTGGCCGAGCCGCTCCACGCGCTGGCGGATGCGTTCGGCCACTTCGCGCGCGTGCTCCAGGTCGGTTTCCGGCAGCACGATGCCGAACTCGTCGCCGCCGAGGCGGCCGGGGGTATCCACGCTGCGCAGGCTCTCGCGCAGCACCGTGGCCAGTTGCTGCAGCAGGGCGTCGCCGGCGGCGTGTCCACGGCTGTCGTTGACCTGCTTGAAACCGTCGATGTCGAGCAGAACCAGCGCGGCCGGCCGCTGGTTGCGCAGGTAGCGGTGCATCTCCCGCGCGGCGGTGTCCAGCCAGTGCGCGCGGTTGGCGAGGCCGGTCAGCGTGTCGGTGCGGTTGAGCTGTTCCAGCAGGCGGTTCTGCCGGCGGATCTGCTGCCCCTGCCGGAACGTCACCGTGCTCAGCCAGATCGGATAGACCGCCAGCATCGGCAGGCAGGCGACCGTGACCAGCATGTCGCTGGCCGGTTCGCAGGCCGCGCCGGTGGCCCAGGCCACCAGTGCGCAGGCGGCCACTCCCGCCGGCAGCGCCTTGCCCAGCAAGCGCCAGCCGCCGGCGCTGACGCGATCCATGCACATCATCGCGGCCAGCAGCACGCTGGGCAGCAGGGCGAAATGCATCGCGGCGATCCAGCCGCCCAGCATCGCGACATCGGCCAGCAGATTGAGCTGCTCGCGACTGGCCGGCCGGGTGCCGCGCAACGCGAACAGCCAGGCCAGGTGCGGCCAGGCCAGCCCATTGCCGGCGAGCAGCAGCCACTCCCACGCCGGCGCCTGTTGCCGGTACAGCACGGCGGCCACCGGCAGCATGCCCAGCGCCAACCCCAGCGTGCGCAGGCGATGGATCAGGCTCACGAACCGCAGGCCTTCGTCGCGCGTACGCATGCCGCATATCTCCCCGGATCGCCCCGGCGCGACGATAGAGCAGAAAGCCCTTGCCCTGCCACTGGCAACGGGGCTAGCGTGCGGCCATGCACACCGTCTACCGCGCCGAAAACCTGTTCGATGCGCACCTGGTGAAAGATGCGCTGGAGCACGCGCAGATCCCCGCCTTCATCGCCGGCGAATACCTCACCGGCGGCGTGGGCCAGTTGCCGGCGCTGGACTACCTCGCGGTGATGGTGCCCGACGCCGGCGCGGAAGCCGCCGCAGGCATCGTGCGCGAGGTCGAGGCGCAGCTGGCCGAGGCGCGCGAGGCGCTGCGCGAATGGGGTGACGACCCCGGCATGCCGTTGGGCGTGCCCGGTTGACCGTGCAGGACGCGATGCACGCATTTGCCGCGCTGATCCGCATCGTGCCGGATTTTCCCAAGCCCGGCGTGCTGTTCCGCGACGTCACGCCGCTGCTGGCCGACGCGCAGGGCTTCGCCGATTGCGTCGCCGCATTGGCCGAACCGTGGCGCGATGCCGGCGTGCAGGCGGTGTGCGGCATCGAGGCGCGCGGCTTCATCTTCGGCACCGCATTGGCGCAGGCGCTGGGCGCCGGCTTCGTGCCGCTGCGCAAGCCGGGCAAGCTGCCGCCGCCGGTGCTGGCGATGGAGTACCAGCTGGAATACGGCAGCGACCGGCTGGAGGCGCGCAGCGACGCGCTGCAACCCGGCACGCGCGTGCTGCTGGCGGACGACGTGCTGGCCACCGGCGGCACGCTCGCCGCTGCGCAGGCGCTGGTGGCGTGCTTCGGCGGAGACGTGGTTGGCGCGTCGGTGCTGATCGAGCTGGAAGCGCTGCGTGGGCGCGAACGCTGGCTTGGCGATCGACCGTTGTACGCCCTGTTGCGGTACTGAGCGCGTCGTGGGCGCGCTTGCTTGCGGCCTGATGTTCCGGCGAAGGCCGTGACGACGGCAACGCCATGCATGGGCAGAGCGGTTGGGCCTGGAACCGGCGGCTATGGCGGGCCGGGTGACGCGGAGTCTTCCTGCCCGGTCGGCACGCCGACGGCCATCACGTAGAACAGTTCGCAGGCTCCCGCGCCGGTGTCGTCGCGGGTCAGCGAGGTGCGCCAATGCCATCCATCGGCACGGTCGGCGTCCACGAGGAGGCCGTCCAGCGCCACCACCTGTCCCACGCGCACGCGTTCCAGCGCGCGGTGCACGCCGGCGTCGGCGGGGATCAGGTGCATGTTGGCGCTGTGCGTCTCGATCTCGCGGCGGGGTATCGGAAACTGTTCCACGTGCCAGTAGTAGAAGCGGCCGGATTGCGAGATGTCGATGTCCTTCAGCACCGCGCTGTCCGACATGCGGCCCCAGCCCAGCGCGAAATCCTCCGGCACCAGCGCCGCGCCGGCGTCGGCGTGGTAGTGCTCGGTGGAGAGCACACGCGCCACCAGCTCGAACTTCGCGCGTGCGGTGAGCGTGAAGTCGCCGAGGCGGATGGGTTCCACCGGTTCGTCCAGCGCGGTCTGCACGGGGTCGTTCGGCGCCAGCTCGCCCGGCCCCGGATGCAGTGGCCGCGCGTGCCACCACGACCAGCCGCCCCACAGGGCCAGCAGCAGGGCGGCGACGAGCCAGGGGCGCCGCATCAGTGGAAATCCATGGCGGCGAGCGTCGTCATGCGATGACGGAGCGCTTGCCCGGCGTCGCCGCGTCGTGCGGATCGAGCAGGCCCTTCGGCAGTTCGCGGAACACGCCGGCGAGCTGCTTGAGGAAGCCGCCCATGGCCGAACTCTTGCGCCACAGCATCGCGATGCGCCGGCTGGGCGGGTGGTTGCCGCGGAACTCGATCAGTCGCACGTTCGGCGCCTGCGCCACCGGCGGTTTCACCGCGAGCGTGGGCAGCAGGGTGATGCCCACTTCGGCGGCCACCATCTGGCGCAGCGTCTCCAGGCTGGTGGCTCGGAAGCCGCTCTTCTCGCCCGCGCCGGCGAGCTGGCAGACCTCCAGCGCCTGGTCGCGCAGGCAGTGGCCGTCCTCCAGCAGCAGCAGGCTCTGGTCGCCGAGGTCGGCCAGCTTCAGCGAGGTTCGCTTCGCCAGCGGATGCGATTGCGGCACCGCGAGTAGGAACGGTTCCTCGAACAGGAATTCCGCGTGCAGGCTGTCGTCGTGCACGGGCAGGGCGAGGATGCCGGCGTCGAGCCGTCCCTCGCGCAGGCGGCGCAACACTTCCTCGGTCTTCTCCTCGACCAGCAGCAGTTCCAGCCGCGGGAAGCGCTGGCGCACCCGCGGCACCACGTGCGGCAGCAGGTAGGGGCCCAGGGTGGGGAAGATGCCCAGCCGCACCGTGCCGGACTCGGGATCCAGCGTGCGCCGCGCGATGCCCTTGATCTGCTCCACCTCGTTCAGCACGTCGCGCGCGCGCGCCACGATCTCGCGGCCCACGTCGGTGAGCAGCACCTTGCGCGGCGTGCGTTCCACCAGCGCCACGCCGAGTTCCTCCTCCAGCTTCTTGATCTGCGTGGACAGGGTGGGCTGGCTGACGAAGCAGGCCTCCGCCGCGCGGCCGAAATGGCGCTGCTCGGCGAGCGCCACGAGGTAGTGCAGGTCGCGCAGGTTCATGGCGTGCTCGTCATAGATGATGGCTATGGAATGGCATGGTAGCCATCGAGCCGGTATGCGCAAGCGAGGGTGCGCATGCCTTATGGCACTGGGTGGAAAGTCATGCCGGGCCTAGCGTGCGGGATTGCCTTCACTCCATGGGGAACCGCCATGCGTCGTCACATCCGCCCACTCCTGCTCACCGCGCTGGCCGCCGGCTGCGGCATGGCCTTCGCCGCTTCCGCCGACCAGGCGCCTTCGGGCCGCCTGCCGTCCTGGGCGGTGCCGCAGTCCTACCGGATCGCCTTCAAGGTGGATCCGGCGCAGGCCGATTTCTCCGGCACCACCACGATCAAGGTGAAGCTGGCTAAGGCTTCCGACCACGTGTGGCTGGACGGCGCCGAGTTGAAAGTGTCCAAGGTGACGGTGACCGACGCCGCCGGCAAGGCGCACGACGCGAAGTACGTGGAAGCCGACCCCAAGGCCGGCGTGGTGCGCGTGGATTTCGGCAGCACCTTGCCGGCCGGCGAGATCACGCTGCAGTTCGACTACACCGCGCCGCTCAACGCGCAGCTGCAGGGCCTGTACAAGGTCACCGCCAAGGGCCAGCCCTACGCGATGACGCAGATGGAGCCGATCAGCGCGCGCTTCGCCTTCCCGAGCTTCGACGAGCCCGGCTTCAAGACGCCGTTCGACATCTCCATCACCTTGCCCGACCACGACGTGGCCGTGGCGAACACGCAGCAGGTGAGCGAAAAGCCCGCCGGCCAGGGCTGGAAGACGGTGAGCTTCGCGCAGACCCTGCCGCTGCCCACCTATCTGGTGGCTTTCGCCGTGGGCCCGTGGGACATCACGCCGACCGCGGAAATCTCGCCCGATGCCTACCGCAGCAAGCCGCTGCCGCTGCGCGGTATCGCTTCTGCCGGCGAGGCGCACCGCATGAGCCACGTGATCTCCGAGACGCCGAGCATCATCCACGCGCTGGAGAACTACTACGGCTTCGGCTACCCGTGGGACAAGCTCGACGTGCTCGCCGCGCCGGACTTCGCCGCCGGCGCGATGGAGAACGCGGGCCTGGTCACCTTCCGCGACTGGCTGCTGCTGCTCGACAAGGATTCGCCGGCGCGCGACGTGCGCGGCTCGTTCAACGTCACCGCGCACGAGCTGGCCCACCAGTGGACGGGCGACACCGTGACGCTTGCCTGGTGGAACGACATCTGGCTCAACGAGGCCTTCGCCACCTGGATGCAGCAGAAGGTGACGATGGAAGTCCATCCCGAGTATCGCGCCGACCTCGATCGCGTGCGCGGCGCGCAGGGCGCGATGTCCAACGACAGCCTGGTCAGCGCGCGCAGCATCCGCCAGCCGATCACCGGCAACGGCGACATCATGACCGCCTTCGACGGCATCACCTACCAGAAGGGCGCCGCCGTCATCGGCATGTTCGAGAACTACGTGGGCGACAAGACCTTCCAGAAGGGCATGCACGCCTACATCGAGGCGCACAAGTTCGGCAACGCGAACGCTGACGACCTGGTCAACGCCATCGCCGCCGCCGCGGGCAAGGGCGACGCGTTCAAGCATGCGTTCAAGAGCTTCCTCGACCAGAGCGGCGTGCCCTACGTGCAGACCGCGCTGGAGCAGAAGGACGGCCAGACCGTGCTGACCTTGAAGCAGAGCCGCTACCTGCCGCTGGGCAGCCACGGCGACAGCCGGCGCATCTGGGGCATCCCGGTGTGCGTGCGCTATGGCACTGCCGACGGCAGCAAGGTGGCCTGCGAGATGCTCGACAAGGCGACCGGCTCGGTGGCGCTGCCCGGCGCCAGCAACCCGACCTGGGTGATGCCGAACGCGAACGCCGCCGGCTACTACCGCTTCAGCCTCGGCAAGAACGAGCTGGCCGCGCTCACCAAGGAGGTCGCCAAGCTCAGCGACACCGAGCAGCTGGCCTATGCCGACGCGATCAGCGCCAGCTTCCAGCATGGCGATCTCGACGCCGGCCAGGTGCTGGCTGCGCTTGAGCCGCTCACCGCGTCCAAGACCCGCCAGGTGTCCACCGTGCCGCTGGGCCAGCTCGAATGGATCTACCGCCACGTAGCCAAGACCGACGCCCAGCGCGCGCGTATCGCCGACTGGGTCAAGGCCGCCTACCTGCCCAAGCTCGAAGCGCTGGGCTACCAGCGCAAGGCCGGCGAGTCGGAAGACGACTCCCTGCTGCGCAGCACGCTGGCCGGCGCGCTAGGCCTCGACTTCAAGCTGCCGGAAGTACGCGCCGAGCTGCTCAAGCAGGGCGAGGCCGCGCTGCAGAAGAACGCGAACGGCCGCCTGAACCTCGTCGCCGCCAACCCCGATCTGCTCGGCGACGCGCTGGCCGTGGCGGTGCAGACGCAGGGCAAGGGCGCGGTGGACGCGCTGGTCGCCGAGCTGCCGCAGACCAGCGATCCCGCACTGCGCAACGGCATCCTCGGCGGCCTCGCCGGTGTCGAGGAACCCGCACTGGCCGAGCAGGTGCGCAACTTCGCGATCAGCAAGCCGGTGAAGGTAGGCGAGATGGCCTCGCTGCTGCGCGCTGGCCGCGACACGCAGGCGCAGCGCGACGCGATGTGGACGTGGTTCACCGGCCACTATCCGCAGATCCTCGCGCGCACCGGCAGCTTCGCCGGCGGCTACCTGCCGATGCTGGCGGGCGGCGGCGGTTGTTCCACCGGCGAGGCGCAGCGCCTGCAGGCGTTCTTCAAGCCGCGCATGAACGATGCCGCCGGCATCGCACGCGGCCTGGCGCAGACCACCGAGTCCATCGAACTGTGCGCGGCGCAGGCCGCCAAGCAGGATCCGGCCTCGATCACGCGCTGAGCGGTTCCGCGATCCGGAAGGCGACAGGCCCCGCTTCGGCGGGGCCTGTCGTTTCCGGTGTTGCTGCGCCTCAAGGCTGATCCGCCGATTTGAATTTGTTTGTCATCCCGGCGCAGGCCGGGATCCAGTTACCGTGCGTTTTGAACGAGCGTGATCGCTACTGGATCCCGGCCTGCGCCGGGATGACGGGCCGAAGCGGTTTCAAGGTATTGCCGCAGCCGTTGTCGTAGCATGAACGTCCATTCAACCCATCGACATCGTCTACAGGGGGACGCATGATCGAGCTGGAAATCCAGGCGCTCGCGTTGCAACGCGAGGGCCTGGTCATCGAGGTCGGCCGGCTGGCCGGCACCTGCGGCTACACGTTGGTGCGGCAGCGGCTGGTGCAGGATCCGCACGGCATCCTGCTCTCCATGGTCGTGCGCGGCTCGTGGTTCAAGAAGCGCGCCTTGCGCGCGGCGCTGGCGTCGTGCGACCGCCTGGTCAGCTTCGAGCTGCACGGCGTCGCGGAGGGCGAGCAGCGCGAGCATTTCGCCGCCACCAGCAAGGCCGTTTCCAACTACGTGCCGCCGCCGGCGCCCGAGCCCGAACCGGTCGAGGAAAAGGTCGAGGAAGTCGCCGAGGTGGCACCACCGCCACCGCCGGCCAAACCTGTGGTGGAAGCGCCCGCGCCGCCGCCGCAGGAATCGTTCGAGGAGTTCATCGTGGAGCACCGGCGCCCGCCCGCGCCGGCACCCGTCGAACCGCCGCCCGCGCCCTTCGTCGAAGTGGTGGCGCTGGATGCGGACACGGCGGCGGTGGACAAGGCGCTCGCCTCGCTGGAATACGATTACCCGCGCCTGGTGCCGAACCTGCTGAAACTGGATCGCGCGGTGGCCGAGGGCGCGCGCGAATCCTCGCTGCAACTGGCCGGCCAGCGCGTCGGCGCGTGGCTGCACGCGCGCGGGCACGTGCAGGGCGGCCGGCAGCCGCTGGCCGCCGCGCTCGCCGCCATCGGCGCGCCGGCCTTGCAAGGCATCGTCGAGGTCGATCTGCAAGGCGACCAGCTGCACATCCGCCACAGCCCGCTGTGCGCGGAAGAAGGCCGCTCCGGCTGCAGCTTCTACGGCGGCTTCCTCGAAGGCCTGCTGGCACCCGTCATCGCGCCGCAGGGCCTGTCGATCTTCCCCGTCTGCTGCCGCAGCTTCGGCGCCGACGACTGCGTGCTCGCCATCTCCGAATCGTAGCCGCCGCAATTCCTTACACTGTGCCCGCCACTTGGGCACAGGGAGACCGGAATGCTCGCTCGACTGATCGGATGCTTTGCGCTTGGCCTGCTGGCGATCGCGCCGCTGCACGCGCAGGACGTGCCGCCGCCCTTGCGCGACTGGCAGGACTGGGTGCTGCACGACGTGCCGCAGCACGCCTGCCCCTTCCTCGCCAACCAGTCGCCGGGCGCGGACAGCTACCAGTGCGCGTGGCCCGGCCGCCTGGCGCTGGACGCCGGCAAGGACGGCGCCAGCTTCAGCCTGGCCGTGCACGTGGACGCGCCCAGCTGGGTGGCGTTGCCGGGCGACGAACACGCGTGGCCGCAATCGGTGACCTCGAACAACCAGCCCGCCGTAGTGCTGCAGCACGACGACCAGCCGATGCTGCGGCTGGCGCCCGGCGACTACCAGTTGCGCGGCACGCTGCCGTGGTCGGAGCGGCCCGCGCGCCTGCGCGTGCCCACGGAAATCGGCCTCGTCGCGCTGAGCGTGGACGGCGCGGCGGTGTCGCGCGTCGAGCGCAACGGCGACGAGCTCACCCTGGGCGAAGCCGCCGCCGCGCAGCGCGCCGCCGACGCGCTGTCGCTGCGCGTCTATCGCGAACTTGCCGACGGGCTGCCCGCCACGCTGCAGACGCAACTGCAGCTCGACGTGGCCGGCAGCGCGCGCGAAGTTCTGCTGGGCCCGGCCTTGCCCGCGGGCTTCGTCGCCACGGCGCTGGCCGGCGACCTGCCGGCGCGGCTGGAAAGCGATGGCCGCCTGCGCGTGCAGTTGCGGCCGGGACACTGGCTGCTGACCCTGGACGCGCGCGCCACCGCACCGCTGGAGAAGGTGGCGCTGAAGCTGCCCGCCGCGCCCTGGCCGCGGCAGGAAACCTGGAGCTACCGCGACGATCCCGCCTTGCGCGGCAGCCGCGCCGAAGGGCAGGGCATCGACGCCGCGCAGGCCGGCGTGCCCGGCGAGTGGAGCGACCTGCCCGCGTTCGCGCTGAACGATGGCGCGGGCCTGAGCATCGTCGCCGGCGCGCGCGGCGACGAAGGCGGCAAGGGCGACCAGATCCGCCTGCAACGCGAGATGTGGCTGGACTTCGACGGCGGCGGCCTGCGCACGGCCGACCACCTCACCGGCGCACTGCGCCACCACCAGCGGCTGGACACCACCGCGCCGTGGCAACTGCAACGCGCCAGCGAAGGCGGCACGCCGCTGCTGGTCAGCAAGGGCAGCGACGGTCGCAGCGGCGTCGAACTGCGCACGCGCCAGCTCGATCTCGATGCCGGCCTGCGCCTGCCCGCGCGCGGCGGCGCGATTCCCAGTTCCGGCTGGCAACTGCCGCTGGAAGGCATCAGCGCCAACCTGCACCTGCCGTTCGGCTACCGCCTGATCGCGGCGCCCGGCGCGGATTACGCGCCGGATACCTGGGTGGCGCAATGGAGCCTGCTCGACCTGTTCGTGCTCGCCCTGGTCGCCTTGCTGGCCGGCCGCCTGCTCGGCTGGCGCTGGGCCGTGCTGGCGGCGTTGTACCTCGCGCTGGGTCGCCATGAAGAGGGCGCGCCGCTGTGGACGCTGGCCGTGGTGTTGCTGCTGGCGCTGCTGCTGCGGGCCCTGCCGGAAGGGCGATTGCGCGCCGTGGCGCGCGGCGCCGCGATCGCGGTGTTTGCGCTGGCAGTGCTGTGGAGCCTGCCGTTCGCTGCGCGGCAGTTGCAGTACGCCCTGCATCCGCAGTTGGAGCAGTCGGAGAGAGGGGAGGTCGTGCGGGTGGAGTTCGTACAGCCGCCGCCGAAAATGGTTTTGCGAAAAGAACCGCCTCCGGTGGAAGAGGAGGTTTCCGCCAATGCCGCACCACCGCCGCCACCCGCGCCTCCCGCGCCACCTTCGGACATTCGGCAGCTCGCCGAGCCTGTGGCTCCGGCACAGCCGTCACCCCGCATGAACGCCAAGGCGAGCGTACTTTCGTCCGTCGTCGTGTCCGGATCGTCCATGCAAACCCCGGGCCTCAACGACTTCGACAGCCGCAGCACGATCCAGGCCGGCGCAGGCACGCCGAGCTGGGATCAGGGCAACGACTACGAGCTTGGCTGGTCCGGCCCGGTGAGCGCGGAGCAGACCACGCGCCTGCTGATCGCGCCGCGCTGGCTGGTGCGCCTGCTGCGCGTGGCGATGATCGCTCTGCTGGCGGCGCTGCTCGCCAGGCTGCTCGCCAGCCTGCGACCGTGGCGCCTGCCCTGGCCGGCGGCGCGCGGCGCCAACGTGGCTGGCGCGCTGCTGCTCGCCGTCGCGCTGTTGCCTTCGCTCTCGCACGCGCAGAGCTTGCCGAACCAGCAACTGCTGGATCAGTTGAAGGCCCGCCTCACCGAGCCGCCGAAGTGCGCGCCCGACTGCGCCAGCGTGGCGCGGGCGCAACTGCAGGCCAACGGCGACGCGCTGGACGTGGCGCTGGACGTGGATGCCGGCGCCACCGTGGCCTTGCCGCTGCCGCAACCCGACGCCGCGCTGCAACTGCTAGCCGCCAGCGTGGACGGCCATCCCGCCGCGCTGGCCCGCGACGGCGACGATGCGCTGCTGCGCCTCGACCGCGGCGTGCATCGCGTCGACTTGCGCTACCGCATCGGCGCGGCGGACAGCGCCAGCCTGGACTTCGCGTTGCGCCCGCAGCTGGTGGCATTCAGCGGGCAGGGCTGGTCGCTGGATGGCGTGGACGGCGGACGCATGCTGGGCGACAGCCTCGCGCTGCAACGCGTGCGCGTCGCCGACGACGGCGCGCCGATGGTGGCCACGCAGGACTTCCCGCCCTACGTGCGGCTGACCCGCCGCCTGCTGTTGGGCGTGGACTGGCAGGTGGAGAACACGGTCGAGCGCATCGCTCCCGCCAACGGCGGCTTCAGCCTCAGCCTGCCGCTGCTGCCCGGCGAGCATCCGCAGGGCGACGGCGCGCTGGTGAAGAACGGCCGCATCGACGTCACCTTCAATGCGGGCAGCAACCAGGTGCGCTGGATCAGCCGGCTGGATCATTCGCCAAAGCTGGCGCTCACGGCGCCGGCGCTGGGCGAGCGCGCCGAAGTGTGGGAGGTCGTCGCCGCGCCGATGTGGCACGTCGACGCGCAAGGCGTGCCGACCAGCGCCAGCGCCGCGGGCCTGCGCTTCCAGCCGCTGCCCGGCGAGACCCTGCAACTCGGCTTCAGCCAGCCGGCGGCGGTCGACGGCGGCAGCCTCGCCTTCGACAACGTGCGGGTGCATAGCAAGGCCGGCGAGCGCAGCACGGAAACCACGCTCGCGCTCACCGCACGCAGCACGCGCGGCGGCGAGCACGCGATCGTGCTGCCGGCCGGCGCGGAACTGCTGGAGGCGAGCCGCGACGGCGAACCGCTGAACCTCGCCGTGCGCAACGGCAAGCTTGGCCTGCCGCTGCTGCCCGGCACGCACGACTACCGCGTGCGGCTGCGCGAACCGCACGGCATCGCCACGCGCGTTTCCACGTCGTCGTTCGCACTGGATGCGCCCACGGCGAACATCGCCAGCGAGCTCGACCTGCCGCAGGATCGCTGGGTGCTGTGGACATGGGGGCCGACCACCGGCCCGGCGGTGCTGTACTGGTCGCAACTGGCGGTGCTGCTGCTCGTCGCCTGGCTGCTCGCCCGCCACGCGCCCACGCCGCTGCGCCTGCGCCACTGGCTGCTGCTGGGGCTGGGCTTCTCCGCCTTCGCGTGGGGCGCGTTCGCGCTGGTGGTGGCCTGGCTGATCCTCACCGGCCTGCGCGCACGCTGGACGCCTGCGGAGCGACTGCCATCGACGCGCTTCAATCTCGTGCAACTCGGCCTCGCCCTGCTCACCGTGCTGGCGCTGGCCGTGCTGGTGGCCGCCGTGCCCAAGGGCCTGCTCGGCCTGCCCGACATGCACGTGGCCGGCAACGGCTCCGACGCGTGGCACCTGCGCTGGTTCGCCGACCAGGGCAACGGCGTGCTGCCTGCCGGCGGCGTGCTCAGCGTGTCGCTGTGGTTCTACAAGCTGGCCATGCTGGCGTGGGCGCTGTGGCTGGCCTTCGCCCTGATCGGCTGGCTGCAATGGGCGTTCGCCGCGTGGACGCATGGCGGCTACTGGCGTCGCCGCGAGCCCCGGCCCGGCGTGACGCCGCCGCCGCTGGCGCCACCGTCGGACGAGCCGCCGCATGCCTGACGTGCGCGGGACACTGGCAGTCGCGATGGCGCGGCTGGGCGAGCGCGCCGATGCCGAGGCGCTGCTGCTTCACGTGTTGGGAAAGCCGCGCAGCTGGCTGTTCGCGCATGCCGACGACGTGCTGGAGATGGACGTCCAGACGGCTTTCGAGGCCCTGGTCGCGCGGCGCGCGGCGGGCGAGCCGGTGGCCTACCTCACCGGCCGCCGTGGCTTCTGGACGCTGGAGCTGGAAGTGACGCCGGCCACCTTGATCCCGCGGCCCGAAACCGAGCTGCTGGTGGAGCTGGCGCTGGAGCGATTGCCGCGCGATGCGGCGGCGCGCGTGGCCGACCTCGGCACCGGCAGCGGTGCGGTCGCGCTGGCGATCGCCAGCGAGCGTCCGCAGGCCCGCGTCGTCGCCAGCGATGCGAGCGCAGATGCGCTGGCGGTGGCGCGGCGCAACGCGCAGCGGCTCGGCATCGGCAATGTACGTTTTGTGCAGGGCGATTGGCTGGCGCCGTTGGCGGGCGAGCGCTTTGCGTTGATCGCCTCCAACCCGCCCTACATCGAGGCGGCCGATCCGCATCTCGCGCAAGGCGACTTGCGCTTCGAGCCGGCTTCGGCACTGGCCTCGGGCGCCGACGGCCTGGACGACATCCGCCGCATCGTCGCCGATGCACGCGGGCACCTCGAAGCCGGCGGCTGGCTGTTGTTCGAGCATGGCTGGAACCAGGGCGACGCCGCCCGCGCGCTGCTGTCCGAGGCCGGCTATGCGCAGGTGTTCACCGCGCAGGATCTGGAAGCGCGCGACCGGGTCAGCGGCGGAAGAAAAGCCGATGGCTGATCCCGGACGCCGCCGCGTGTCCCGGCATCGCCGGCGCGCGGACAGGATGGCGGGCACATCGATCCTGGAGATTTGAAGCCGCCGCCCCGGTGCGTACCGGAGCGGCGGCTTTGCGCGATCCATCGGGAATGGCGGATCGCAAGGTTGTGGCGGCTTGGTCAAAGCGGCCGGCGGCGCCCGAAGATCAGCGACACGATGAACAGGATGATGAAGACCACGAACAGGATCTTGGCGATGGTCGCGGCGAGGCCGGCAATGCCGAAAAATCCGAAGAAGCCGGCAATCAGCGCGATGATCAAGAAGACGACTGCGTAATAGAGCATGATTTTCTCCCTTGGCCCATCAAGGCGGGTTTCGGTGCCGTAATCGTGGATCTGTGCCCGTCCGTGCCGGCAACACGGGGGCTCTGCGGCGAGCAGTTGGGATCGCCACAGAGCCTCCCGGGCGCCGCTGGGCAGGTGGCTGCATCACAGGCCGGAATTGAAGTCCCGCAGCTGTTTCATCGCTTCGTCCTTGGCGATGCCGTAGCGTTCCTGCAGTTTTCCGACGAGATATTCGGCATTGCCGTCGGCCACGTCGATGTCGTCGTCGGTCAGCTTGCCCCAGCGGGATTTGAGCTTGCCGTGGAGCTGTTTCCACTGGCCCTTCAGCTTGTCTTCGTTCATCGGGTTCTCCATGTCTGGGAGTGGGTCATTTCACTTTCAGGCCTGAGGCGTCGACGCTCTTCACGCCCTTGATGCTTTTGGCTGCGGCCACCGCCTTGTTCACCGCGATCCGGGTGGGAAGCACGCCGGTGAGGGTGACGACGCCGTCGACGGTCTGGACGGAAACCTCGCTGCTGGAGACTCCCTTGGTGGTCGCCAGCTCGGTTTTCACCTTGGTGGTGATCCAGGCATCGCTGCCGGACTGGCTCATGCTGCTGGAGTGGTCGCTGACCGGCTTGTCTTGCGCTTGTGCCATGCCGGCGAACGAGCCAAGGGCGATGGCAACTGCAAAGGCCAGGGCTGGCATGGCGGCTGAGGTTTTCATGATGACCTCCATCTCGAAGTGGATTTTCCGGCGACGCGGAAGGCGGCGGCACGAGCCGTTGGCGAGGCGATGCCGGTGGCATCGGAGCCGCCTTGCGAATGCTCTGTTTCGCGGCCGACTTGCGTGCACAGCGAAACGGAACGGTTCCAGTGATAGAGGGCGGGGAGTTAGGTAAGGGTGAATTATTCGTCGAGTGAGGCCGGCGGCGTTCATGCGCGGAGGACTCATCGAAATCGACGTCAGGCATGCGTGGCGTGCGGGATGCGCGAAGCTCGCCGCCGCGCCATTGCGCGGATCGGCGTGTTCGCGTTGGCGATCACGCGATGCCACGCGTGTCGTCGTCGCGCGCGTTTGCGCGCCATGCGGGCCGGTGCGATGGCCGCACGGCATGGCCGCCGGTGAGCATGCGGCCACGCGGCGCTTAAAGCCTGTTCAATGTCTCCACGAAGCGCCTGCAGCCGGTGCCGCGTCGTGATTCGCCGGGCCTCTAGCCCGCGCTGGCGAGGCTGCCGCCGGAAAGCTGCGGGAAGCGCGCGTGGATGGCACGGCGGATGCCGGGCAGGTCGAGGCCGGCCATGCTGAGCACTTCCTCGCGGCTGCCGTGTTCCAGATAGACGTCCGGAAGGCCGAGGTGGAGGATGGGCTTGACGATGCCGTGCGCGGCGAGGCATTCGGCCACGGCCGAACCGGCGCCACCGGCGATCGCGTTGTCTTCCAGCGTGACGAAGGCGTCGTGGGTCTTCGCCAGTTCCACCAGCAACGCCTCGTCCAGCGGTTTCACGAAGCGCATGTTGACGAGGCTGGCGTCGAGCTCGCCGGCGATCACCGTGGCGGGTGCCAGCATCGCGCCGAAACTCAGCAGGGCGAGGCCGCGGCCGCGCCGGCGCAGCTCGGCCTTGCCGATCGGCAGGGTGTCCAGTTCCTTGCGGATGGCGATGCCGGGGCCGGTGCCGCGCGGGTAGCGGATCGCGGCGGGGCCGGCGTATTGGAAGCCGGTCGAGAGCATCGTCCGGCACTCGTTCTCGTCGGCCGGCGCCATGATCACGAAGTTGGGCAGGCAGCGCAGGAAGCTGAGGTCGAAACTGCCCGCGTGGGTGGCGCCGTCGGGGCCGACCACGCCGGCACGGTCGATCGCGAAGGTGACGTCGAGGTTCTGCAGCGCCACGTCGTGGATGGCCTGGTCGTAGGCGCGCTGCAGGAAGGTGGAGTAGATCGCCACCACCGGCTTGGCGCCCTCGCAGGCCATGCCCGCGGCCAGGGTCACCGCATGCTGCTCGGCGATCGCCACGTCGAAATAGCGCTCGGGGTATTCCTTCGAGAAGCGCACCAGGCCGGAACCCTCGCGCATTGCGGGGGTGATGCCCAGCAGGCGCTCGTCGGCGGCGGCCTGGTCGCACAGCCAGTCGCTGAAGATGTCGGTGTAGCTGGGCTTGGCGGGTGCGCCCTTCTTTACCAGCCCGGCTTCGGGATCGAACGGGCCCACCGCGTGGTATTCGATCTGCGCCTCTTCGGCGGGGGCGTAGCCCTTGCCCTTGGTGGTGATCACGTGCAGCAGCTGCGGGCCGGGCAGGTTCTTCACCGTGCGCAGCGCGGCCAGCAGCTGCGGGATGTTGTGGCCGTCGATCGGGCCGGTGTAGTGGAAGCCCAGTTCCTCGAACAGCGTGCTCGGCACGAACATGCCCTTGGCGTGTTCCTCCCAGCGCTTGAAGAAGCGACCGGCGAAGGACTGCTTGGGGATCGCGCGCTTGGCCTTCTCGCGCACTGCGTTCAGGCGGCGGCTGGCGAGCGCGCGCGACATCATGCGGGTCATCGCGCCCACGTTCTCGCTGATCGACATGCCGTTGTCGTTGAACACCACCAGCATGTCCGGTTCCACGTCGCCGCCGTGGTTCAGCGCCTCGAACGCCATGCCGGCGGTCATCGCGCCGTCGCCGATCACCGCCACCACCTTGCGCGGATCGCCCTTGCGCTGGTTGGCGATGGCCATGCCCAGCGCGGCGGAGATCGAGGTGGAGGAGTGGCCGACGCCGAAGGTGTCGTACTCGCTTTCCTCGCGGCGCGGGAACGGGGCGAGGCCGTCCTTCTTCTTGATCGTGGTGATGAGGTCGCGGCGGCCGGTGAGGATCTTGTGCGGGTAGCACTGATGGCCAACATCCCACACCAGGCGGTCGGCGGGGGTGTCGAACTCGTGGTGCAGCGCCACGGTGAGCTCCACCACGCCCAGACCGGCGCCGAAGTGGCCGCCGGAGCTGGCCACGGACTCGATCAGGTAGGCGCGCAGCTCGTCGGCGACGGCGGGCAGCTCCTCGTCGGGAACGCGGCGCAGATCGGCCGGCGCCTCGATGGCCGCCAGATGGGGGTAGCGTGCAGGATCTTTCATCTGCGTATTGTTGGCCCGGCGGCGGGGCAGGGCAAGGGCAGGGCTGTGGCGACGGGATGGTGGCGCGGATTCACCCAGCGCCATCCATTGAGCTTGTCATCCCGGCGAAGGCCGGGATCCAGTGGCGGTCACGCTCGTTCAGGCCGCACGGTCACTGGATTCCGGCCTGCGCCGGAATGACGAGCAAAGCCAGGGCACCGCGACCGTAGGCGTCGGTCTAGGGACGACAGGCATCTCTCAGCCCATCGCCCGCCGTCGGTCGCGCGGCAGGTGGCTGACCAGGAAGTCCATCTGGTCGCTCAGGATGTTGCGGTTGGACAGGATCAGGTGCTCGACCCAGCTCGGCCGGTAGGGCACCGCCAGCAGCGGCATGTGGGCCTGCTGCGGGGTGCGGTTGCTCTTGCGCAGGTTGCAGGCGACGCAGGCGCTGACCACGTTCTCCCATTCGTCGCGGCCACCCCTGGACACCGGCTGCACGTGGTCGCGGGTCAGCTCGCCGCGGCTGAAATGCTCGCCGCAGTACAGGCACAGGTGGCGGTCGCGGGCGAACAGCGCGGTGTTGGTGAGCGCGGGCGCAGGGTCGGCCGCCTGTTCGTGGCAATGGCCGGTGCTGGCGATGATGGGGTGCAGGTCGAGCCGGCTCTGCGCGTCCAGCGCGCGGTTGTGGCCGCCGTGCACGGTGAGGCAGGGATCGCCCAGCGTCCACGCCACCACCCCGCGCACGTAGAGGCACGCGGCATCCTGCCAGCTGATCCAGTCCAGGATGCGGCCGGCGGCGTCCAGCGACAGCACGCGGGTCGAGTGCAGGTCGGCCCGGTGGGCGACTTCCATCAGCATGCGGTTCGTCCTTCCTTGCAGAAGAGAGCGGTACAGCGTTGCCCGGATGCACCGCAGCATAGACCAAATCCGTGGCGCGGCGCACGCGAAACTCTTTGCGCTCAACCAGATAGGCCTTGCGGCACTGGATTCGCGGCCAGGCTCGGGCGCTGATATAGTGGTCGTTCGTCTGTAGACCCGACGCCGGGTTTGGGAGGGGAGGCCGATGGTGGCCGCCCCGGCACGGCGGGGCAGAGGTAATAACGTGGCTGAAGTTCTTTTCTACGAGCGCCCGGTGCCGCTCAACCGCAACGCCCACAAGGATCTGCGCCTGAAGCCGATCCCGAACATGAAGTTCGCGCTGGATGCCCATTCGGTGCCGTTGACCGGCGTGGAGTTCGGCCTGGCCGCGCGCGACATGCCCATCGTGTTCGCCGGCAACGACATCGGCGACGCCGGCCCGGTGGCCCTGCTGGGCCTGCGCCAGAACGAAAACCTGTTCGTGGACGCCAGCGGCCAGTGGGCGCCGAACGTCTACATCCCCGCCTTCGTGCGCCGCTATCCGTTCGTGCTGGCCGAGAAGCCGGCCGGCCAGGAAGGCGACGACTTCGCCGTGTTCCTCGACGAGGGCTACGAAGGCTTCAACGCCAGCGAGGGCGACCGCCTGTTCAACGAGGATGGCAGCGACAGCGAGATGCTGGCCCGCGCCGTGGGCTTCCTCGGCGAATTCCAGCAGCACGTGGCGCGCACCCGCTGGTTCATGGATCAGCTGCGCAAGCACGACCTGCTGGAGTCGCGCAACGTCAGCATGCGCCGCGGTTCGCCGGACGGCCAGGGCGGCAACGTCATCAACCTCAACGGCCTGTTCGTGGTCAACGAGGAAAAGCTGCGCCAGCTCGACGAGAAGACCGCCCAGGAATTCCTGCGCGAAGGCATCTTCGGCTGGATCTACGCCCACCTGATCTCGATGAACAACCTCGACCGACTGGGCCTGCGCCTGGGCGAGCGCGAGGACGGCGTGACCAGGAACTGAGCTCGTCCGGGCGCCTCGCGTGCCTGAAAAGCAAAACGCCGCGGCAGGTGACTGCCGCGGCGTTTTGCGTTTGCGATCGCCCTTGATCGCGGAGATCAGATGGGCATCCATCCATGGCCGCACTTTCGATTGCGTTTGCGATCGTCCTTGACCGTGGAGATCAAACGGGCGGCCATCCGTGGCCGCACTTTTCGATGGCCTGAAGGTTGGCGGCAGCGCGACGCCTGCCGGGATCAGTGCGCCACCACCGGCAACGCGATGTAGCTGGCCTCTCCGGGCGCGTGGTAGACGCGCTGGGTGGCCTTCACGTAGTCCGCCGGTTTCGCCTCGAAGATGCTGGGCACGAAGGTCTGCGGGTTGCGGTCGTACAGCGGGAACCAGCTCGACTGCACCTGCACCATGATGCGGTGGCCGGGCAGGAACACGTGGTTGGCGGCGGGCAGGTCGAAGCGGTAGGCCAGCGGCTTGCCCGGCGTCAGCGCTGCGGGCTTGTCCCAGCCGTTGCGGTAGCGGCCGCGGAAGATGTCCATGGCCACCGCGAGCTGGTAGCCGCCCATCTCCGGCTGCTCGGCCACCTGGTCGGGATACACGTCGATCAGCTTCACCACCCAGTCGCTGTCGGTGCCGCTGGTGGAAGCGACCAGGTGCACCACCGGCACGCCGGCGATGGCCACCGGCGCGGTCAGCGGCGCGGTTTCGTAGCTGAGCACGTCGGTGCGGCCGGAGGCTTCGCGCTGGTCGTCCACCAGCCATTGCGACCAGGTGAGGCCGTGGTCGTAGCCGATCGGCTGGATCGGCCGCGCGCGGAACGGCACCGGATGCGCGGGATCGGAGACGTATTCGTCGTAGGGAGTGCCGTCCGTGGGGGCGTCGAAGCCGAGCTGCATGCCGGGCTCCAGGTACAGCGCGCGGCTCTTGTCGGGACAGCCGCCGTCGCAGGAAACCGGCCAGCGATCCAGCCGCTGCCACTGGTCGGTGCCGGTCTGGAAGGCGGTGACCGGGGCGAGGTTCGCCTTCGGCGCGCCGTCCTTGAGGTACTGCGCGAGGAACGGGCGCAGGATGTGCTCGCGGAAGTATTTGGCGGTGTCGCTGCCGAAGCGGATCGCGCCCAGCGAGCTGCCCTCCTCGATCTCCTGGCCGTGGTGCCACGGGCCCATCACCAGCTTCACCATGTCGCCGGTGGTGTCCTTCGGCTTGATCGCGCGATAGACGGCCAGCGCGCCGTAGATGTCCTCCTGATCCCACAGGCTGTGCACCAGCATCACCGGCACGGTGAGCGGCTGCGCGGCGAGCACCTTGTCCACCGCCTGCTGCTGCCAGAACGCGTCGTAGGCGGGATGGGCGAGGATCTTGTTCCAGAAGCCGAGCTGCCGCATGCCGTAGGCGTCGCCCATCGCGCCGGCGGAGCCGTAGTGCATGAACAGGTCGTACTCGTCGTGGTAGTTCGTCCACCACTTCGCGCTGTTGTCGCGGGTGGCCTCCTGCTCGTAGATGTAGCTCATGTTCTGTTCGCGGAAGGCGCCGTGGTGGAACCAGTCGTCGCCCATCCAGCCGTCCACCATCGGGTTCATCGGCACTGCGGCTTTCAAGGCGGGATGCGGGTGCACCAGCGACATCAGCGGCTCGAAGCCATCGTAGGAGATGCCGATGGTGGCGACGCGCCCGTTCGTTTCCGGGATGTTCTTCACCAGCCAGGCTATGGTGTCGTACGTGTCGGTGGCGTCGTCCACCGGCGTGGGGTTGAGCGGGCCGTGCACCGGCCGGTTCATCACGTAGTCGCCCTCGGAACCGTACTTGCCGCGGATGTCCTGGATCACGCGGATGTAGCCGTCCTCCGCGATCACGTCGGCGGCGTTGTCGTAGCCTTCGAGCAGCGGCTCGATATGGCCGCTCATGAAATTGTGGGTGAGCTGGTGCGCGTCGTAGGGCGTGCGGGTGAGCACGATGCCGGCATGCGTCGCGCCCTTCGGCACCAGGATCACGGTGTTGAGCTTCACGCCGTCGCGCATGGTGATCATCACGTCGCGCTCGACGTAGTCGAAGCTGCCGGTGGCCGGCTTGAAGCTGGCCGGCGTCTCGCTGGGGTAGTCGGGGTACTTGGCCTGCGCCTGCGGCGCATCCGTGGCGGCCAGCGCGCCGCAGGCGGCGAACAGGGCGGCGAACAGGGCGGGCTTCAGGTCCGCGGCGATACGGCGTGGCGTCATGGCATCGGCTCCCCTGTGGCGAATCGTCGCAGCAGCTTACTGCGGCGCGGCCGGCTCAGCGCACCGGCTTGGCCAGCCGCAGCAGGTCGGTGGCGTAGCCCGCCGCTTCGTACAGCGCGCGTGCGCGCTCGTTGCCGGGGAACACCGCCAGCGTCACCAACTGGCAATGGTGCTCGCGCGCCCATTGTTCGGCATGCGCCAGCAGCGCCTTGCCCACGCCGCGGCCCTCGTGCGCGGGCGCCACGGCGAGGTCGGTGACGTGGCAGTTGGCGCGGCCGGTGAAGAAATCCTCGGTGCGCTGCAGGTGGATGAAGCCCACGCGCGTGCCGTCGGCATCCTCGGCCACGAACAGGTGGCTGTTCGCGGGCTGGTCTTCCAGGTGCCTGAGCAGTTCGTCGCGGATGCCCTCGATGCACTCGTGCCGTCGCCGCCACGCCGGTAGCGGGAAGCTCGCGAAACGCGGCACCAGCGAGAGGATGAAGTCGTCGTCGTCTTCGGCCAGACGGATCAGCAGGGACGGGTCGCTCATGGTCGTTGCGGCTGCGTAAGGTTTCGCGGTTCTACACCCGTACGGCGGGCGCCGTATAGTGCGGGCTTCACATCCCGCAGAGGAGCGCTCCATGCCCGCCACACGCATCCGCCTGCAGAGCGGCGACGACGGCACGATCGCGCAAGGCATCGCCGCGATCCAGAGCGAGATGAAGCTGCCGCTGGCGTTCCCGCCCGAAGTCGAGGCCGAGGCGGCGCAGGCGGCCGCGCAGCCGCGCCTGCCCGAGCTGGATCGCACCGACATCCCGCTGGTCACCATCGACCCACCCGGCTCGATGGATCTGGATCAGGCGCTGCACTTCGAGCGGCGCGACGGCGGCGGCTACCGCGTGCACTACGCCATCGCCGACGTGGCCGCATTCGTCGCGCCGGGCGGCGCAATGGATGCGGAGGCGCACCGCCGCGGCGAGACGCTGTACGGCGCCGACTCGCGCATCCCGCTGTATCCGCCGGTGCTGTCCGAGGGCGCCGCCTCGCTGCTGCCGGATCAGCTGCGGCCCGCGCTGCTGTGGACGATCGACCTCGACGCCGATGGCGAGATCGCCGCCATCGACGTGCGCCGCGCGCGGGTGAGAAGCCGCGCCCGGCTCGACTACGACGGCGTGCAGCAGCAGCTCGACGCCGGCACCGCCGATCCGCTGTGGACGCTGCTGCGCGAGGTGGGCGAGCTGCGCCAGAAGCGCGAGCAGGCGCGCGGCGCCGTCAACCTCGCGCTGCCCGAGCAGGAGATCGGCGTGGTGGATGGCGAATGGCGGCTGGCGTACCGCGCCAACCACCCGGACGAGGACTGGAACGCGCAGATCTCCCTGCTCACCGGCATGGCCGCGGCGCGGCTGATGGTGAAGGGCAAGGTGGGCATCCTGCGCACGCTGCCGCCGCCGCAGCCGCAGGACATCGCGCGGCTCAGGCGCACCGCGCAGGCGCTGGCCATCGCATGGCCGGACGGGCAGGGCTACGCCGATTTCATCCGCGGCCTCGATCCGTCGAAGGCCACCCACGTCGCGATGCTCACCGCCTGCACCACCGTGCTGCGCGGCGCTGCCTACGCGGCCTTCGACGGCGAACTGCCCGCGCAGCCGCTGCAGTCCGCGGTGGCGGCGGCCTACGCCCACGCCACCGCGCCGCTGCGCCGGCTGGTGGATCGCTACGTGGGCGAGGTGTGCGTGGCGCTGTGCGCGAACCAGCCGGTGCCGGACTGGGCGCGCGCCGCGCTGCCCGCGCTGCCCGACGTGATGGCCGAGTCGGATCGCCGCTCGAAGCATTACGAGCGCCAGGTGCTCGACCTGGTCGAAGCCGCCTTGCTGGCGCCGCGCGTTGGCGACACTTTCACGGGCGCCATCGTCGAAATAGAGGGCGACCACGGCAATGGCCGTGAAGGCGTGGTGATGCTGCGCGACCCGGCCATCGAGGCGCGCGTCGATGCCGCATCGCCGTTGCCGCTGGGGCAGGACGTGACGGTGCGGCTGGCGGCGGCCGACCCGTCGAGGCGGCAGGTGCGTTTCGAGCTGGCGGCCGGCGCGGCATGAGGGATTGAGCCGCCGGCCGAAGGCTTCAATTTGTGCCCGGCCTGCCGATAAAGACCCAATGCAGATCGCAGGAAGGAAGCAGGGAGCCACAGGCAGCGAAGGCGGCATCGCTTGCGCCCGCCGCATCGTCGACGATGCGGCGGCATGCCGGTGGTCGCGTGCAAAGGGGATATGCGCGTGAGTGGACGGTGGGCAGCATGCGTGGCCTGGTTGTTCTGCTGCATGGCGGCGGTCTCGGCCGCGCCTGCGCCGGCAGACCAGGCCGCCGCGCCCGCCAGCATCCGGGTGGCCAGCAACGACAACTATCCGCCGTTCATCTTCCTCGATGCCGATGGCAAGCCGCAGGGCTACGAAGTCGACATGTGGAAGCTGTTCCAGCGGCACACCGGCATCCGGGTCGAGCTGGTGCTCACGGACTGGGGCGGCGCCATGCGGAACATGCAGAGCGGCCGCGCGGACGTGATCGACATGCTCTACCGCACGCCCTCGCGCGAGGCGCTGTACGACTTCTCCGGGCCTTACGTCGGCCTGCCGGTGGGCATCTACGTGGATCGGCGCATCAGCGGCATCCGTAACGTGGCGACGCTGCGCGGCCTGCCGGTGGGCGTGCAGCGCGGCGACGCCTGCGCGGAACGGCTGCGGGAGGAGGGTGTCGCCAACCTGCAGCTCTACGCCAACTACCAGGACATCATGCAGGCCGCGACCAAGGGCGACCTGCGCGTGTTCTGCATGGATCAATATCCGGCGGACTACAACCTGTACCGCTACTCGGCGCTGGATCGTTTCTACGAAGCCTTCGTGCTGTTCACCGAGCAGTCGCACTGGGCCGTGCGCAAGGGCGACAAGGCGCTGTTCCTCGCGATCCAGCAGGACATGGCGCGCATCTCGCCGGCCGAGCGCGACGTGCTGCGCAAGCGCTGGCTGGATCGCCCGTACCTGACGGTGAGCCATCAGCGCGCCGTGGTCGCCGCGCTGGCCGTCGTCCTGCTGCTGGCCACGCTGATGGCGTTGTGGGTGTGGACGTTGCGCCGCACGGTGGCGGCGCGCACCTCCGCATTGCAGGCGGAGGAAGGCAAGCTGCGCGCGGTCTTCGACGCCAGCCCGGACGCGATGTGGGTGAAGGATCTGCAAGGCGTCTACCGCGACGGCAACGACCGGGCGGTGGCGCTGTTCCGCGCCCCCTGCGAGGCGCCGATAGGGCGCCGCTGCGACGAGCTGTTCGATGCGGCGTTCGCGGCCGGGATGTGCGCGCTGGACAGGGAGGCGACGCGGCTCGGGCGCAACGCCAGCGCCCTGCTGCCGCTGGACGCCGGCAACGGCCGGAGCCGGCAGTTCGAGGTCATCAGCGCCCCGCTGTTCACGCCGCAGGGCGAGCTCTACAGCGTGGTGAGCGCGGCGCGCGACGTCACCGAGCGGCAGCTGGCCGAAGCGCAGCTGCAGCTATGGGCGCACGCGTTCGAGAACGCCGCGTTCGGCATGTACATCTGCGATGCGCGCAGCAAGACCCTGATCTCCGCCAACCCCACCTTCGCCGGCGAGCGCGGCTACACGCCGGAGGAGATGGTGGGCATGCCGGTGGATGCGCTGTATCCGCCCGAGCTGGTGGCCGAGCGGGCGACGATGCGCGCGACCGCGGATCGGTTGGATCACTACGTGTGGGAAACCGAGCACATGGCGAAGGACGGCCGGCGCTTTCCGGTGGTGCTGGACTGCTCGGTGTTCCACGACGCCGACGGCAACGCGCAGTACGTGTTCATCCATGCCCAGGACATCACCGAGCGCAAGCGGGTGGAGAACGAGCTGCGGTTGGCCGCCGTAGCGTTCGAGACGCAGGAGGCCCTGATGGTGCTGGATGCCGACCGCATCATCCAGCGGGTCAACCAGGCCTTCACCACGCTGACCGGGTACCGGCCCGACGAGGTGGTCGGGCAATCGATCTCCCTGCTGCGCTCGCGGCAGCATGCGAAGGACACCTACGACAACCTTTGGGAAGCGGTGCAGCGCGACGGCTATTGGCAGGGCGAGCTGTGGATCCAGGTTCAGCAGGGCCAGCCCAGGGTGGCGCGCATCACGGTTTCGATCGTCCCCGGCGTCGCCGGCCAGCTGAGCCACTACGTGTGCTCGATGATCGACCTGACCGGCGAACGCGAGGCGCATGCGAGCGTCGACCGCATGACCTATTTCGACCCGCTGACGGATCTGCCCAACCGGCGCTTCCTGCTCGGCCAGCTGCAGCACCTGCTGGGCGGGGCCGGCACCTGCATGGGTGCCCTGCTGCTGTTCGACCTCGATCATTTCAAGCGCGTCAACGACCTGCGCGGTCACGCCGCCGGCGACCGCCTGCTCGCGCTCATGGCGCAGCGCCTGCTCGGCATGCTGGACGACGAATACGTGCTGAGCCGGTTCGGCGGCGGCACGTTCGCGCTGCTGTTGCCCAGCCGCGCGGAGGATCCGCAGGCGCTGGCCGGGGAGGTCATGGCCTGCGCCGAGCGCATGCGCCAGGCGTTGCGCGAACCGTTCCGGCTGGACGGCAAGGTGCTGGCGGGCATGACCGTCAGCCTGGGCTGGACCGAGCTGGTGTCCGGCTGCGACTCGGCGGAAACGGTGCTCAAGCAGGCGGAACTGGCGATGTACGCCGCCAAGGCCGCCGGACGCGACCAGATGCGCCGCTTCGAGTCGTTCATGCAGGCCGAACTGGCGCGACGCGAGCTGCTGGCCGGCGACCTGATGCATGCGATCGCCGACGAGGCGCTGGAACTGCATTTCCAGGCGCAGGCCGACCGCCGCGGCCACGTGATCGGCGCCGAGGTGCTGCTGCGCTGGACGCGCCACGACGGCACGCCGGTGGCGCCGGACGAGTTCATTCCCATCGCCGAGGAAAACGGCCTGATCTTGCCGCTGGGCGACTGGGTACTGCGGCAGGCTTGCCTGCGGCTGGCCATCTGGGCCGCGTGGCCGGCGGCGAGCGGGCTGTCGCTGGCCGTCAACGTGAGCGCGCGGCAATTCGCCCAGCCGGGCTTCGTGGACGACGTGCAGCGCGCGCTGATCCTGTCCGGCGCCGACCCCACGCGGCTGATGCTGGAGATCACCGAGACGGCCATCATGAACGACCTCGACGAGGCGGCCGACAAGCTGGGCCGCCTGCGCGCGCTGGGCCTGCGCGTCTCGCTGGACGATTTCGGCACCGGCTATTCCTCGCTGGCCTACCTGTCGCGCCTGCCGCTGGACGAGCTGAAGATCGATCAGGCTTTCGTCGCCCGCCTGCCGGAGAACCATAGCGACGCGATGGTGGCGCAGACCATCATCGGCATGGGGCGCGGCCTGGATCTGCAGGTGGTGGCCGAGGGCGTGGAAACCGAGGTGCAGCGGAACTTCCTGATGTCCCTGGGCTGCGACATCTTCCAGGGCTATTTCATTTCGCGGCCGATGCCGCTGCGCGCGTTCGAGCGGATGCTCGCCGAGCGGCCGGCAAGCATGGCGTCAGCGTAGCGGCGTGCGTATCGCCGCCGAGAAATCCTCGCCGGGCCTGCTGGCGAGTGCGCGACGGGTGATGCGCGCTCGCTCGTTCCATTGCCGCAGGGTGAGCCGGTGATCCAGCGCGCCTATCCTGTAGAGGTAGCCGGGCAGGTAGCCGGTGAGCAGCAGGCGCGCGTCCAGCGGCAGGCCGGGATCGAACTGGCGCGCCATGCGGTACACCACGGTGGCGCAGTTCGAGGTGACGGTGTTGTAGAACTCGGGCGCGGCCGCCAGCCGGTTCGCGGTGTCCACGTAGGAGAGGAACAGCGCGCGCATCGCGGCGCGGCTGACGGCCAGCGGATAGAGGTAGTCGTCCTCGCCGCGCACGTTGGTGCGCACGCGGATCAGGTCGCTCTCCGGCGCGGCGACCAGGGTCGTCTCGAAATCCTTGAAGAAGCCGCCGATGGAGGAGAACTCCTGTCCGCGCCGCCTGCGTATCTCCACCGAGAAGACGAGGTGGCGGCCGTCGTCGAAGCCGAACGAGATCATGGCGTGCGCAATCGCATCGCTGCCCCAGTGCGACAGCACGGCATCGGCGGAGACGAGGCGGCCGAGATCGTAGCTTTGCGTTTCCCAGCGCGCGTCGTAGTCGCTGTCGCTGCGCCAGTCGAAGTCGCGCACGTTGTGCAGCACCACCACGTTGCCCCGCACCTCGCCGGTGAGCTGTCGCGCGACGTCGTCGGCCCAGTCGTGGGTGTTGCCGGGCTGGATGGTCGCCCACCACGCCAGCAGCAGCGCGTACATCAGCACGTAGCCGGACAAGGGACGCCACCTGCGGCGGCGGATCGCCAGCGCGAACAGCGCCAGGGCCAGCGCGATCCACAGCGCGGCGCCCAGCGCGCGCACCGCGCCGCCGCCGGGCAGCTGGTACCACAGCGCCAGCGTGCCCCACGCGATGGAGAGCAGGGCGATCGGCCCGCCCAGCAGCAGCGCCAGGCCTCGCCCCAGGATGCGCAGCGGTTTCGCCATGTGTGTCGTCCCCGTGTGGCCGGTGCGCCAGCCTGCCGCGGCGCGCGCGCCATGGCAACGGGCGCGGCGGCCGTGACTACAATCGCGGCAGCTCGGGCGAAGGAGGCGACGGGGAATGCGGGGCGATCCGATCAGGCAACTGTCGTGGCTTGCGATGGCGGCGCTGCTGCTGTGCCTCAATGCCTGCGCCATGGTGGGTGTGAGCCGGCTCAAGCCCGGCGACGTGGTGAGCGAGCGGCGCGCGGACGTGATCGGCAGCGGGCAACTCAGCGACGGCACGGTGCAGGTGCTGAACGGCGTGGCGCTGACCGGCAAGCAATGCGCGAAGTCCTTCGGCGATTGCGTGGGCATCGTCGCGCACGCCAGCGGACTGGACGAGGAGCGCCGGCTCTCCGCGTTGTCCGAGCTGTGGCTGGGCCGCGCGTTGCGCGGCGACCGCCAGCCCGCGATGGACGACGCCACGCTGGATGCCTACCTGCAAAGCGCGCGCTACGCCTATGCCTACCTGTTCTACACGCGGCGCACGCCGGCCGAGCGCGTGTTCGACCAGCGCCAGGCCAAGGTGGTCGGGTTCTACGACTACGCGGTGGAGCGCGTGGTCGGGCGCTGGTTCCAGGAGCTGCCGAAGCTCGACACCGGATGGGATAGGACGGAGCTGGCCGGCTGGACGGTGCTGCGGCCGGATACCGACCTGCACCTGCGCACCGCGCCGACGGAGCTGCTGCCCGCCTCGTCGCTGCGCTTCAAGGGCCTGCGCAACGTGTACCGGCGCGACGGCTTCGGTTCGGAATTCGTGGCGGTGACGCCGCGCGCGGCGGACGCGGCTGCCGTGCCGTGGCGCGAGCCGCGCTACGTGGCGATGACCGGCGTGCTCGCGTTCGGCGGCAGCACGCTGGACGAAGTGCTGGACACGCGGCAGGTGCAACTGCTGGCGCGCGACCCGTACCGCGACGGAGACGTGCGCATCGCCGGGCGCAGCGTGCCGCTGGGCGCCAACTTCACCGCGCCCTACGGCCTGTGGCTGGCGCGCTCGGGCTTCGCGATGCAGTCGATCCGCTCGCTGCTGGGGCGGCAGGGCGGGCTGGATTCGCCGCGCGTGCTGCTGATGCAGCCGTACGATCCGTCTCGCCGCACCGTGGTGATGCTGCATGGCCTCGCCAGCAGCCCCGAGGCGTGGGTGAACGTGGCGAACGAAGTGCTGGGCGACGAGGAGCTGCGCCGCCACTACCAGGTGTGGCAGGTCTACTACCCCACCAACGCGCCCATCGCGGTGAACCTGATGCAGATCCGCCGCGCGCTGGACGACACCATCCGCCACTTCGACCCGAAAGGCACCGCGCCCGCCATGCGGCACATGATGCTGGTGGGGCACAGCATGGGCGGCGTGATCGCGCGCCTGCTGGTGTCGTCCAGCGGCGACAAGCTGTGGAGCCTGGTGCCGGAAGGCGCGCGCCTTTCCGCCGGCAAGCGCGCGAAGCTGCGCCGGCAGCTGGCGCCCTACCTGCAGTTCTCGCCGATGCCGCAGGTGGATGCCGCGGTGTTCCTCGCCGCGCCGCATCGCGGCACGCCGGTGGCGCGGCATCGCCTCGCGCGCTGGATCGCCGAGCTGATCCGCCTGCCCTTCAGCGTGCTCAAGGAGCTGGCCAGCGTCGCGGATCTGCTGCAGGAGGACGGCGGCAAGGGTGCGCCCATCCACGTGTCGAACAGCGTCGGCAACCTCAGCGACGCCGATCCCTTCATCGTCGCCACCGAGAACCTGCCGATTTCGCCCGCGGTGCATTACTACTCGATCATCGGCCTGTACAAGCCGACCGGGCCGTTGCAGCAGAGCAGCGACGGCGTGGTGCCCTACGCCAGCGCGCACCTCGCCGGCGCGGATTCCGAAGTGGTGATCCCCTCATGGCACAGCGTGCAGGAAACGCCGGCGGCGATCCTGGAACTGCGCCGGATCATGCGGCTGCACCTGCAGCGGACGGATGGCGGCGGAGCCACGTCGGGCAAGGCTCCGGATACGGATTGACCGGCGTCTCCGCACGGCGCATCGGTGGCGATGACGCGGAAGCCGGCATGCACGGAAACGCCCGGGCGATCCGGGCGTTTCCGCGCGGACGATGCCTCGCGGGGATACGTCAGGTCGTCGCGGGCGTCGTCGAAGCCGTCGCGCCGGCGCCGGTGGAATCCACCGTCAGCGAGACGCGGCGGTTGTCCGCGCCGCGGTCGCGGCTGGCGCCCTTCACCACTTGGCGGTTCGCATCCTTGCCGTAGCTCACCGCGCGAACCTGGTCGGCGTTGATGCCGCTGGAGACCAGGAAGTCGCGCACGGCCTCGGCGCGCTTCATCCCCAGGCGCTTGTTGTAGGCGCGCGAGCCGGCCGGGTCGGCGAAGCCTTCCACGGTGATCAGCACGTTCGGGTGGTACTTGCCGATGGTCTCGGCGAAGTTCTGCAGCGCGGGCTTGTCCTGGTCGCTGAGCTCGGCGCTGTTGAAGGCGAAGTGCGCCACGGTGTCCACGCTGACGCGGCCCTGCATGGCGGTGATCTGCGAGTCGTACTTGGAGAACTGCGACTGCATCTGCTGCTTGATCGCGTCGATCTGCTGCTGCTGATCCTGCTGCTTCTGCTTGAGCCGCTGGACGGCGGCGTTGAGGTCGTCCTTCTTCACGTATTGCGAGCAACCGGCCAGGCCGATGGCCAGGATGCCCGCCGCGAGCATGGCGATTCGTGGGGTTCGGATGTGCATCGATGTTTCTCCCGATGTGCGTGCCGGCATCGCGGGCGACAGCGGCGATACCGGCCCTTCATGGATACCCCCTGCATGTGCTGCCTTCTGGAACCTAACCCATGCGGTGTGGAATCGTGCATGTCGGTGGGCCATCGCTACGGTTGCGTTCAGTTTTTTCTGTGGCTCGCCGCGACGACGGCGCGGTCGCACGCATGCCGCAAAAAGCGAAGCCCGGCGTTTGCCGGGCTTCGCTGCGATGCAGGCGTGGGGCGTGCGTCAGACGATGTCGGCGATCGTCCCGGCGCCGGCCACCATGGCCGCCTTGTGCGTCAGCGTGCGCGGCAGCAGGCGGGCGAAGTAGAACGCGGCGGTGTCGCGCTTGGCCTGCTTGAACGCTTCGGACTGCGAGCCTGCCTCGGCGGCGGCCACGGCGCGCGCCCAGAAGTAGGCCAGCGTGACGTAGCCGGAGTACCACAGGTAATCCGTCGCGGCGGCACCCAGTTCCTCCGGGTTGGCCTGCACGCGCTGCGCGAGCGACTGGGTGAGTTCGCCCCATTCCTTCGCCAGCGCGCCCAGCGGTGCGATCAGCGCAGCGAGCTTCGCATCGCCCGCATGCGCCTTGCAGAACGCGCCGATCTCGGCGAGGAAGTGCTTGAAGCCCACGCCCTGCAACTGGAGGATCTTGCGGCCCAGCAGGTCGGCGGCCTGGATGCCGGTGGTGCCTTCGTACAGCGTGATGATGCGCGCGTCGCGCACGAACTGCTCCATGCCGTTCTCGCCGATGTAGCCGTGGCCGCCGTACACCTGCAGCGCTTCCTTGGTGCATTCCTGCGCCAGCTCGGTCACCACGCCCTTGGCGATGGGGATGAGGAAGGCCGCCAGTTCGCCTGCCTGCCTGCGTTCCTCCTCGCTGGCGCCGCGCGCTTCGACGTCGGTCTGCAGCGCGGTGTAGTAGAGCAGGGCGCGCGAGCCTTCCACGAAGGCGCGCTGGGTCAGCAGCATGCGGCGCACGTCGGGCTGCACCAGCAGGTTGTCGGCGGGCTTGTCGGGGAATTTCGCGCCGGACAGCGCACGGCCCTGCAGGCGTTCGCGTGCGTAGTTCAGGCTGTTCTGCCACGCGCGCTCGGCGAGCGCCAGGCCCTGCACGCCCACCGACAGGCGCGCGGCGTTCATCATGGTGAACATCGCGGCCAGGCCCTTGTGCGGCTGGCCGATCAGGTAGCCCTCGGCGCCGTCGAAGTTCATCACGCAGGTGGCCGAGCCCTTGAGGCCCATCTTGTGTTCGATGGCGCCGGCGTAGGCGGCGTTGCGTGCGCCCAGCGCGCCGTCCGCGTTCACCTTGAACTTCGGCACGATGAACATCGAGATGCCGCGGCTGCCGGCCGGTGCGTCGGGCAGGCGCGCCAGCACCAGGTGCACGATGTTCTCGGCCATGTCGTGCTCGCCGGCGCTGATGAAGATCTTGGTGCCGCTGATCGCGTAGCTGCCGTCGGCATTGGGTTCGGCGCGGGTCTTCAGCAGGCCGAGGTCGGAGCCGGCCTGCGGCTCGGTGAGGCACATCGTGCCGGTCCAGCGGCCTTCCACGATGGGCATCATGTAGGTCTTCTGCTGCTCGGCGGTGCCGTGCAGTTCCATCGCGTGGCAGGCGCCCTCGCTGAGCAGCGGGTACAGGCTCCACGACAGGTTGCCGGACTGGAACAGCTCGGTGGTGCTGGTGCCGAGCACGTTCGGCAGTGCCTGGCCGCCGAAGGCTTCCTTCGCGGTGAGGCCGGCCCAGCCGCCTTCGGCGAAGGCCTTGAAGGCCTCCTTGAAGCCCTTGGGCGTGGTCACCGCGTGGGTGGCCTTGTCGTAATGGCAACCCTCGGCGTCGCCCGATGCGTTGGTCGGCGCCAGCACCTGCTCGGCGAGCTTGCCGGCTTCCTCCAGCACCGCGTCGAGCAGGTCGCGGCTGTGTTCCGCGCCGCCCTGCAGCTTGGTGAGGACGGCCTCGGCGCCCAGCAGGTCGAAGAGGGCGAAGCGCTGGTCGTCGAGCGGAGCCTTGTAGATCGTCATGGTCGTTCTCTCGGGAAGAAGAAGGTCAGCGGAAGGTGTTGGCGATGCCTGGCACCGGCGACAGGAAGTCGCTGTGCTGGAAAGGGAAGTCCTGCGGGTCTTTCTTGTCCGGGTGGTCGGCCAGATCGGGCTGGGCGTGGATCGTGCCGTTGATGGCATAGGCCAGCGAACCGGCGCTGCCCTTGGCGGCCACGGCGGCAAGCGCGCTGCCCATCGCGGGCGTGGGCAGCACGTCGATGGTGGTCACGTCGCCGGCGAAGGAGGGAATGTCGCGGTCGAACGTGGCATGCAGGCGCACCGGCACCCCGTTCGCCACCTGCAGCGAGCCATCGATGGCGCTGAAATCCATGCCGCCGTAGCTGTTGTTCTGGATGCGCATGGTGAGGCGCCACGCGCCGTTCGGCAGCACCTGCATCTGCTGCACGGTGAGCGAGGGCGGGAACACGCTCTTGCGCTGCGGGCCGCAGGCGGCAAGGCAGGCGGCGAGGGCAACGAGTGCGAAGCAGCGGATCAGTCGCATCACGGCCGGAACCTCATGGCTACGATCTCAAACGATTGTTTGAATCTTGACCCGGGCCGCCGCGCGCGTCAATGCCGGGCGGTTTCCACGGCTGCGCACTGCAGGCATCATGCGGAGTTCCACCACCATGCCAGCACGCCAATGACCCGTCGCATCGTCGCCCGTCGCTCCCCCATCCACGGCAATGGCGTGTTCGCCGTCGAGCCGATCAAAAAGGGCGAGGAGATCATCCAGTACAAGGGCACGCTGATGAGCCACGACGAAGCCGACGACATGTACGGCGACGGCGGCGAAACCGGCCACACCTTCCTGTTCACCCTCAACGACGACTACATCGTCGACGCCAACCGCAAGGGCAACACCGCGCGCTGGATCAACCACAGCTGCGCGCCCAACTGTCGCGCCGTGATCGAGGAAAGCGCCAGCGGCGACCCGCGCAGGGACAGGGTGCTGATCGAGGCCATCCGCAACATCAAGCCGGGCGAGGAGCTCACCTACGACTACGGCATCACGCTGGACGTGCCGCACACGGCGCGCCTGAAGAAGCTGTGGAAGTGCCTGTGCGGCTCGAAGGATTGCACGGGGACGTTGCTCAAGCCGAAGAAGTGACGCGCGGAACGACGGGACTCCGGCCACCCGCGGCCAAGAGAAATCGTCGCGGACGTATCTACCGGATGGTTCTTGCGTAAATATGCAAAAATTTGCATCATTGCCGCATGAAGCCCCTCGTGTTTCTCGGTAGCAGTCAGGACGATCTGCGCGCGATGCCGGCGTCGGTACGCCATGCGATGGGCCTGGAGTTGATGCGCGTGCAGTTCGGCGGCGATCCCGTGGACTTCAAGCCCATGCCGTTGGTCGGGCCGGGTGCGTATGAGGTGCGCGTGCGCGAGGCCGATGGTGCATGGCGCACGATCTACGTGGCCAAGTTTTCGGACGCGATCTACGTGTTGCACGCCTTCCGGAAGAAAACACAGAAGACGGCCAAGGCCGATCTGGAATTGGCCGCACGGCGCTACAAGTTGATCGGAGGTTGAATCATGGGCCTGAAGAAGAGCGATCCCCGCCTGGACGACACGCGCCGTATCGAAGGCAGCGGCAACGTGTTCGTGGACATGGGCTTCGATCCGGCCGAGGCGGAGGTGATGAAGCTTCGGGCCGAGGTGATGCTGCGCATGGAACAATTGCTGCGCGAAAAGGGCTGGACGCAGGCCGAGGCCGCACGCCGGCTTGGCGTGACGCAGCCGCGCATTTCCCGGCTGGTGAAGGGGCGTTGGGAGGATTTCAGCCTGGACATGTTGCTGACCCTGGCAGCCCGTGCGGGCCTGCATCCCAGACTTCGGTTGGCTGCCTGATTCCCGCGAGGCTCTTTCGCCTTCTCGCCTACTGCGCCGAGGGAACGAGGGTGCTCCGACCGCCACGCTCCCGGCCCCTGTTCACGCAACAAAATGCGCCGCATACTCCGTGGGCGCACCCGTGTTTTGGGGACGGGTGGCGATGGACTGCAACCGGGGGGGAAGCATGGAAAACAATCCTTACGCGGCGCCTGCCGCGGTGGTCGGGGACGTGGCCGGCAGCGATGCCGACGATCTGGAAAGCCGCAAGGCCAGTCGCGGCAAGCGGCTGGGCGCGGCGCTCCTTGATGGCCTGGTGAATCTGGTCTGGCTTGCGCCCGCCGTGATCGGCTGGGTGCTGCAGGTCAACGCTGCGCGCGAAGGCCTGACGTCGTCGCACACGAGCGCCGTGCTGTATGTCCTGGCCATCCTGCTTGCGCTGGCGGTGATCGTGGTGAATTGCGTGATGCTGGCCCAGAGCGGCCAGACCATCGGCAAGCGCGCGCTGGAGATCGCGGTGGTGCGTGGCGACGGCAGCCCGATCACCCTGGTTCGCTACATCTTCCTGCGGGTGATTCCGGTCGGCCTGCTCGGCATGATCCCGGTGGTGGGTCGCCTCGTCGGCCTGGTCGATCCGCTGCTGATCTTCGGCAAGGAACGGCGCTGCCTGCACGACCTGATCGCCGACACCATCGTCGTCGACGTTTGATGCTGGACTCCGTCCGCGAGATCGAGACGCCCGAAGGCATCTCGCTGCGCCTGCGCGCCGCCGGCCCGCTGCCGCGCGCACAGGCGTGGATGATCGACGCATTGATCCGCCTCGCGCTGCTGATGGTGGCGATGATCCCGCTGTCGCTGCTGGGCAAGGGCGGCAACGGCCTGGCGATGCTGGCGATGTTCGCCCTGCTGTGGGCGTACTGGGTGATCTGCGAGCTGTGGCTGGACGGGCAGAGCCTGGGCAAGCGCGCGCTGGGCCTGCGCGTGGTCAACATGGACGGCACGCCGGTGACCTGGCTGCCGTCGGTCACGCGCAACTTGCTGCGCGTGGTGGATGCCTTGCCTGGCGTGTACGGCGTGGGGCTGGCCAGCTGCATGATCGACCCCTGCGCGCGCCGGCTCGGCGACATCGTGGCCGGCACCCTGGTGGTGCATGCGAAGGAGCCGCCGCTGGGCCACCGCGTGCCGATGGCGCCGCCGCTGCCCTTGCCCGTGCCGCTGTCGCCCGAGGAACAGGCCGCGCTGGTGGATTTCGCCGAGCGCGCGGAGCAGTTCACCGTGCAGCGCCAGGAGGAACTGGCGAACCTGCTGGAGCCGCTGACTGGCTACCGAGGCATCGGCGCGGTGGCGCGCCTGCTCGGTTACGCCAACGGCTTGCTGGGGCGCTCATGAAGCAGGAGCGTTTCGTGGCGCTGTACGCCAAGGAGTGGGACAGCCTGCAAGGCTGGCTGGTCGCGCTGGATCGCAACCCGCGGCGCGGCATGCGCAGCGAGCAGGCGCTGGATTTCCCCGCCGCGTACCGCCGCGTCTGCCATCACCTCGCGCTGGCGCGCGGGCGCGGCTACAGCCACGAGGTCACCGAGCGGCTGCAATGGCTGGTGCAGCGCGGGCACCGCGTGCTGTACCGCCCGCCGCCGCCGCGCTGGCATCGCGCGGCGGCTTTCCTGGTGGCGGATTTCCCGCGGCTGGTGCGCGCGCAATGGCGCTGCATGGCGCTGGCGGCGGCGCTGTTCTACGTGCCGGCGCTGGCCTTGCTGGCCTGGCTGCAGGTGCATCCCGAGCTGGCGCACACCTTGTTCAGCAGTGCGCAGCTGGCCCAGTTCGAGCGCATGTACGACCCGGCCAATCCGCACCTGGGCCGCAGCAGCGGCACCAACCTGCAGATGTTCGGCTTCTACGTGTTCAACAACGTAGGCATCGCCTTCCGCACCTTCGCCTCGGGCCTGCTGTTCGGCGTGGGCGCGATCTACGTGCTGGGCGCCAACGGCGTCATCATCGGCGGCGTGGCCGGGCACCTCACCGCGATCGGCTACGGCGGCCCGTTCTGGCGTTTCGTGGCGACGCATTCGGCGTTCGAGCTGAGCGCGCTGGTGATCGCCGGCGGCGCCGGCCTGCAGCTCGGGCTGACCCTGTTGATGCCCGGCCGGCGGCGGCGCGGGCCGGCGCTGGTGGAGGCCGGCTGGATCGGCGCGAAGCTGGCGCTGGGCGCCTTCGCGATGCTGGTGGTGGCGGCGTGCATCGAGGCGTACTGGTCGTCGCAGGCATGGCTGCCCGACGCGCTGCGTTTCGGCGTGGCCGCGTTGGCGTGGCTGCTGGTGCTGGGCTGGCTGGGTTTCGGCGGAAGGGCGGGGCGGCATGGAGCTTGAGCGCATCGGCGTGGTGCTGCGCCCGCGCGAATCGCGCGAGGCGCTCGACCTGGGCACCGCGCTGCTGCGCGCGAACGCGGGCGCCGTGTGGTCGGCGTGGTTCGCCTTCAGCGCGCCGCTGTTCCTGCTGTGCAACGCGCTGGGCCTGCTGCTGGGCAAGCCGTGGCTGGGCCTGCTGCTGACGTGGTGGCTGAAGCCGCTGTTCGATCGCGTGCCGCTCTACGTGTTTTCGCGCGCGGTGTTCGACCGCACGCCGCGCTGGCGCGAAACCCTGCGCGGCCAGCGCGCCATGCCATGGCGGCCGACCGTGGCCGGGCTGAGCTGGCTGCGCGTGGACAGCCACCGCGCGCTGCGCCTGCCGCTGGATCTGCTGGAAGGCGCGCCGCGCAAGCAGCGCGCCGCCCGCTGGAAGGTGCTGCGCCGCCGGCTGGTGGGCGAGGCCAGCCTGCTCGCCTACGGCTGCCTGCAGTTCGAGCTGGTGCTGTTCCTCAGCGCCTGGCTGCTGGCGTGGTGGCTGCTGCCGGTCGAGTGGCGCCCCGCTTCGTTCGCCGGCTTCTTCCGCCACGACGTGCATCTCGGCAGCACGGGATGGATGCTGGCGGCGTCCGGCGTGGCCTACCTCGCGATGAGCGCGATCGAGCCGCTGTACGTGGCCTGCGGCTTCGCGCTGTACCTCAACCGGCGCACGCAGCTGGAAGGCTGGGACATCGACCTTGCGTTCCGCCGCCTGCGCGCGCGCCTGCTGGCCGCGGGCAAGCTGCTGTGCCTGCTGCTGTGCCTGGGCCTGCCGCTGGCGAGCCATGCGGCGACCAGTCCTGCCGCGCGGACGTCGGCGGTGAACGTGCCGCAGGACGTCTTCCACCAGCCGCTGGACGACGACGACCGGCGCTTCGCGGCGGCGGCGGCGCAGGTGTATCGCGATCCGCGTTTCGGCGGTGAGCGCCATGCGCGGCGCTGGGCGCTGAAGTACCACGGTTCGTCCGCGCCGGCGCCGGTGAACGCGCTGGCGCCGCTGCGCATGCTGTCCGGCGTGCTGAGTCTCCTGCTGTGGCTGGCGCTGGCGGCGGCCGTGGCGGCGCTGGCGTGGTTCGCGTGGCGCTGGAGTGCTCGCCTGCGCGAGCGCGAGCCGCCACTGCCGGACGCCGCACCGTTGGCGACCGAGGACGAAACCCCCGAAACCTTGCCCGCCGATGTGGCCGGCGCCGCTCGCGCGCTGTGGCAGGCGCAGCGTCGCCGCCAGGCGTTGGCCTTGCTCTATCGCGGCTGCGCCGAACGCGTGGCGCAGCAGTTGCAAATGCCTTTCGCCGCCGACGCTACCGAGGCGGACTGGCTACGCCACGCCGCCGCGCTGGACGATCCGGCGCGCACGCAACGCGTCGCCGCCATCGTGCGCACCTGGCAGTTCGCCGCCTATGCCGGCCGCTATCCCGACCAGTCGGCGTTCGAGCAACTGCTCGAAGGCTGGCCGTTGCGCGCGGGAGCTTCGGCATGAAGCGCGGCCTGCTGATTGCCGGCCTGGTGCTGCTGGGCACGGCGATGCTCGCGGGCCTGTTCTTCGCCACGTTCGAGCGGCGCGACGTGGTCGAGCCCGTGCCGCCCAGCGGCGCCGCGCAGACCGATCCGTTCTTCGCGCTGGAGCAGACGCTGCGCGACATGGGCGAAGCGGCGGCGCCGTTGTCCGCGCTGGCGCCGGGCAAGCCGCTGCTGCAGGCGGGCGATACCGTGCTGGTCGGTGCCGACGCGGGACGCATCGATGCGGACGCCGCAGCGCGCCTGCGCAATTGGGTGCGCGGCGGCGGCCACCTGCTGCTGTCGCCCGGTGCGGCCAGCGCCAGCGTGCGCATGCCGGTGTTCGCCGCGCTGGATCTGCTCGATCCGCGCGAGGCCACGTTCGCCTGCCGCCGCCTCGGCGACGCGTCCGACGCTGCCATGCTGTGCGGCCAGCGCTTCCGGTTGAAGCCTGCCGCCGCGCAGGCGGTGGACGCGGGTATCGGCAACGCGGACGACGGCTATCTCTTCGCGCGCGTTGCGCTGGGGCGCGGCCACGTCAGCCTGCTCGCCAGCTTCGCACCGCTGGAACGGCTGCAGTTGAAGCAGGCCGATGCGCAGAGCTTCGCCTGGCGCCTGCTGGCGCCGAATCGCGGCCGCGGCCAGATCTACCTGATCCATGCGCTGGACGGCCAGCCGTTCCTGAAGCTGCTGGCGATCCGCGGCTGGCCCGCGCTGCTGGCGCTGGCCGTGCTGCTGGCTGCGTGGATGGCGCGCAGCAGCCAGCGTTTCGGCCCGCTGATGCCCGCGCCCGCGCCGCATCGCCGCGCCTTGCTGGAGCACGTGCAGGCCGCCGGCGAATTCCTCTATCGCCGCGACGCCGGCCGCAGCCTGCACCAGCTCGCCAGCCAGGCCGTGCTGGCGCGCCTGCGCCTGCGCGATCCCGTCTGTGCGCGCTTGAGCGGCGATGCCCTGTACCGGCGCCTCGCCGAGCGCGCCGGCATCGACGCCGCGCAGATCGCGCAAGCCTTCCAGTCACCCGCGAGCGCGCAGGCGTTCCGCGCTTCCCTCATCACCCTGGCGCGACTCAGGAGCCGCCCATGACCGCTGAAACCACCGCCGCCCCGGCCGCCGCGACGGCGATGCCGATTGACGAACTGGGCCAGCGCGCCCGCGCGTTGCGTGAACAGGTGGGGCGTGCCTTCGTCGGCCAGCCCGAGGTGTTCGATCAGGTGCTGCTGGCGCTGCTCGCCGCGGGCCACGTGCTGATCGAAGGCGTGCCGGGGCTGGGCAAGACCCTGCTGGTGCGCGCGCTGGCTGCCGCGGTGGGCTGCGACTTCGGGCGCATCCAATTCACCCCCGACCTGATGCCGGCCGACGTCACCGGCCACGCGGTGTACGACCCCAAGGCCGAGAGTTTCCGCCTGCGCCGCGGCCCGGTGTTCGCCAACCTGCTGCTGGCCGACGAGATCAACCGCGCGCCGGCCAAGACCCAGGCCGCGCTGCTGGAAGCCATGCAGGAGGGGCAGGTCACCATCGAGGGCCGGCGCATGCCGCTGCCCGCGCCGTTCATGGTGGTGGCCACGCAGAACCCGATCGAGCAGGAAGGCACCTACGCGCTGCCCGAGGCGCAGCTCGACCGCTTCCTGGCCAAGGTGCTGATCGGCTACCCGAGCCTGGAGGACGAGCGCCGCATGGTGGCCGAAGTGGTCGTCGGCAAGGTGGCCGCCGACCTGGATGTGTCGCGGGTGGGCCGGGTGGTCGACCAGGCCGGCCTGCTGGCGATGCAGCGCGGCGTGGCCGCGATCCGCATGGATGCGGCGGTGGCCGACTACGCTGTGCGCATCGTGCGCGCCACGCGCGAGTGGCCGGGCGTGATCGGCGGCGCCGGCCCACGCGGCGGCCTCGCGCTGGCGCGGCTGGCGCGTGCGCGCGCCGCGCTGGACGGCCGCGATTTCGTGGTGCCCGACGACGTGCGCTCGGTGGTGCTGCCCGCCTTGCGCCACCGCCTGCTGCTGGCGCCCGAGGCGTTGCTGGAGCGCCAGCGTCCCGACGACGTGCTCGGCGCGCTGCTGCACAAGGTGGCCGCGCCGCAGCAATGAAGAACCTCCGGGCTGCCGCTCCTTTGCTCGTCATTCCTGCGCAGGCAGGAATCCAGTGTCTTTGGTTTCAACAGGCTGAAGTCGCTGAACCCCGGCTTTTGCCGGGGCGACGCAGCCATTCGAGGCGCCCATGAGGCCCGCGCCGCTCATGCTGTGGCTGCTGCTCGGCTGGACGCTGCTTGGCGCAGCGGCCAGCCTGGGCCGGTTGCCGTTGTCCACATGGCTGGCCGTGGGCGCTGCGCTGGCTGTGCTCGCCGCACTCGATGCTTGGCGTCTGCGCCGCGCCGCTTCGCCCGAGCTGCGCCGCGAACTGGTGCCGGTGCTGCCGCTGGGGCCGGAGGCGACGGTGGCGCTGCACCTGCGCAATCCCACGAAACGCCGCCAGTCGCTGCGCCTGCACGACCTGCACCCCGGCGGCTGGGCCGTGCGCGGCCTGCCGCGCCGCGTGAGCCTGCCGCCCGGCGGCGCGCTGCGGCTGGAATACGCCACCACGCCCGACGCGCGCGGCCAGTTCCACTTCGGCGGCTGCCACACGTTGCTGCCTTCGCCGTGGCGCCTGTGGCAAGGGCGGCGCGTGCTGGGCGAGCCATCGTCCACCCGCGTCTATCCCAACTTTGCCGTGCTGGCCGAACTGGCCGGCCTCAGCGTGGAACTGGCCTCGCGCAGCGTAGGCGCGCGTCTGCAGCGCCGCCGCGGCGAGGGCACCGAGTTCCAGGAACTGCGCGACTACCGCGTCGGCGACAGCCTGCGCAAGATCGACTGGAAGGCCACCGCGCGCAGCCACCGGCTGATCTCGCGCGAGTACCGCGAGGAGCGCAACCAGCAGGTGATCCTGATGCTCGACTGCGGCCGCCGCATGCTGGCGCAGGACGGCCCGCTGGCGCACTTCGACCACGTGCTCAACGCTTCGCTGGCGCTGGCCAGCATCGCCCTGCGCGAAGGCGACGCAGTGGGCCTGATGGCCTGCCTCGGCCAGCAGCAGCGCTGGCTGCCGCCGCAACAGGGCAGCGGCGGCATGGATCTGCTGCTCGGCGCCGGCTACGACCTGCACGCCCAGCCGCTGGCCACCGACTACCTCGCCGCCGCTGGCGCGCTGCAGGCCCGCCAACGTCGGCGCGCTCTGGTGATCGTGGTCACCAACGTGCGCGACGAGGACGACAAGGAACTGCGCACCGCACTGAGCCTGCTCTCCCGCCAGCACCTGGTGGTGCTGGCCAGCCTGCGCGAACAGGCGCTGGACGATGCCGCCCACGACCCTGGCGCCGAACTGGAAACCGCCATCCGCAGCGCCTCGGCGATGCACTACCTTGCCGAGCGCGAGCGGGTGCATGAGACGTTGCGGCGGGAAGGGGTGAATGTGCTGGATGTGCGGTGCAGCGAGTTGTCTGGGGCGTTGATCGAGCGGTATCTGGCGATCAAGCGGGGGAATAGGTTGTGAGAGCCAATCGCGCTGAGGAGAGGGTTTGTAGCGATCTGTGGTTGCCGCTGTCGCTTTTGGGTGGGGTGCCTAATGGTTGTGGTGTGACCTAGTTCGGGAGTCGAGCTTCTGGGGGTTGCAGTTTTGCGTTCAACAGTGAGTTAATCTGGTGACAAAATTTTTAATCGTGTCTTTACTTTCTCTTTGCTTGTTGTCTGGATGTGCAGCTCCTACGGTGTATTACAAAGGATCAGGGTCGCTACAGGGATCGGTTGCGATCATTCGTGTTGTGGCCAAGGCAGAGAAGAAGAGCAGGTTTTCGTTTAACCCTTTCAAGTCAAATGATTTGACCGAAATCAAGGGTTTTGTTGACCTTGATCTTCCGGGTGGGGATAGGAAATTTATCAAGGCTTCAAAGGTATATGTACCTCCTGGAGAATATGACGTTGTTGTTGCTTGTACTTATAGTGTTTATCCTGTAATGATAGCTAGATCATTTACTGTTTCAGTAAATGCGAAAGGTGGTGATGAATATACGGTTGAGTGCATGGGAAATGTGCGTTCCGGATATGTTGACGTTGTCTCGCGAGAACGGTGATGGAAGAGGTAATTAAACGCATGCCACGCGGAGATCTAACATGAAACGAGTTACCGGCATTGGCGGCATCTTCTTCAAGGCCAAGGATCCGAAAGCCTTGGCCGAGTGGTACCGGGTTTACCTGGGCGTCCCGGTCGAGGCGTGAGGCGGCGCGGCGTTCCGCTGGGCGTCGCCAGACAATCCATCCGGCACTGGGACGACGGCGTGGAGTCCGTTCGCGACCGACACGGATTACTTCGCGCCGAGCCAAGTGCCCTTCATGGTCAACTACCGGGTGGCCGATCTGCACGCCTTGCTGGCCGCCCTGCGCAGCGAAGGCTGCAACGTGGTTGACAAGGTCGATGAGTCCGAATTCGGCAAGTTCGGCTGGGTGATCGACCCGAAAGCGAACAAGGCAGAGTTGTGGGAGCCGCCGGCTGGCGCGAGAGTCCAGACGCAAGGTCATCGAGCACGCGGGGGCGGGCTCGGCAAAATAAAGAGGGGTGATTAAAAGAGCGTGATTGCTTCCGACTCGTTTGCTTAAGTAGCATCGGCACCTGCAAGATGTCTATAAAGGCCTGCCGATGCCGGTGTCCGATATAAAACCTCAGGGAGAGTGTACACATGAAGCTTGGATTTTTTTTCGGCATGTTCCTTGCGCTTTGTCTTGTCGTGCCCAATTGCCTGGCTGGCGTGCCGGGTTGGGGGCAGGTATATTTTACCTACGACTTGGGAACCTACAACCCTGAAATTCCTAGATCTGCGTCGAACAACTGGTACCAACCTGGACAGAACTTCAAGACGCCGATCGGCCTTTACAACTTGATGCCCAGCAAGGTCAATGCACAGATCGCCAATATGCGTGCTTCGGGCATGGATTATATTGTGATCCATATCGCCATGGCGGATCTTTCTACCTGCAAGGCGAACGGGAGCTGCAACGACGGCTTTCCAGACAACTGGCTCTGGGGAGAATTGATCGACGACAGCCAAGAACAACTGCGCCCAACGCAACAGGCTAACCTCACCGCTCTCCTCAACCAGGTGAAGGCTGCTGGATTTCGCACGGTGATCATTCGCTTCGCCAACTACGATGCAGGTGGCACCACCTGGCAGGAAGTGGAGTACCAGCATGCCTGGAATCTTATCGCGCGTACACACCGGCTCGTTACCCAACAGATGCAGGGTTCACTAACCAAGGTGCTGTACGACCTGGGCTGCGAAGCGCTGGGTGCGCCGAACATGCAGGCCTACGTGCAACGCCTGTGGTCTGACTACACCTACACCTTCGGCAACGACGATACCATCGGCTTCTCCACCATTGCCGATGCTTATCACCTGGCCGGCCTGTCCTGGTATGGCCAGCTGAAGCCCAAGATCTATGCGTTCGACATCTACGGCGATGTAGGCGCCGGCCTAGTCCAAGCGTGGCAAGCGTTGGGATCAGAGGGCAGCAAGCCCATCATGCTGATGGAGACCTACCAGAACGACGCGTTGACCGAGAGCCAGCTGCAGTCGACGCTGCAGGCATATCCGAAGATCGACCTGGTCGCCGTTAACCAATGGCCGAATACCCGAGCCATCCCCTGCAGCGGCTGCGATACGGCCATAAGAGCATCGGCCATTCAGTTGCTGAACACTACCAACCAGTTGTCCAACTATGCGCCTTTGGCCGATCACGTGGTAAGCGATAACTCCAACACGTCCCTGCTCAATTTCACCGACGTAAATTGCGCTAGCACATCAAGCAACCCCTGCACCCTCCGGGCAAACATGGGCTATGCACCAGTCAACGGCATGCAGGGTATGGAGGTGTTCGTTTCTGGATCTGATGGAGCGCGCAAACTGATGACCTGCTGGGGCCAGTCGCCGACCAGTACCAACGTGACATGGATCGTCCGCAATTCAACTTACCGGTTCGAGTACTACCGCGTGTCTGCATGCTCCGATGATGTCTCCTCCCGTCAGCCTGACGCGACAAGCATTGTGTCGGTTCGCTGACGCAAATGATGCATAGGCTCTTCGGCCAAGCCGCAGGAGGGATGGGTCACATTGCCGGGATTCGGAGACGGAGGGAATTCAACGCCCTCGGGTGGGAGATCGGAGTTCCTGGGGGGGGCCAAGAGCGCGCGCCTGATGTCTAAAGCGGGCTGTCCTGCCCGCTTTAGACTCGCCGGGCCAAGGCCCGGCTCCGACGAGGCAAGCGCCAAGGCGCTTGCCTCGCGAGCGGTTCATCCATGAACCGCTAGTCCTCTTCGACCTTCGGCCGCCACGCTTCGCTGAGCTGCTTCTGCACCGGCGCCGGCACTGCCTCGTAGTGGCTGAGGTCGAGGCTGTAGCGGCCGCGGCCGCCGGTCATGGCTTTCAGCTCGGTGGGGTAGTTGGTGAGTTCGGCCAGTGGCGCTTGTGCGCGGATCATCAGCTCGCCGCCGCGCCGGCTGTCGGTGCCCAGGATGCGCGCGCGCTTGCCGGCGAGGCCGCCGGTGACGTCGCCGACGTCGCTCTCGGGGATGGCCACCTCCACGTCCACGATGGGTTCCAGCACGATGGGACGTGCCTTGCCCACGGCGTCGAGGAAGGCTTTCTTGCCGGCACTGACGAAGGCGACTTCCTTGGAGTCGACGGGGTGGTACTTGCCGTCGTAGACGGTCACGCGCAGATCCTGCAGCGGGTAGCCGGCCACGGCGCCGCGCTCCATCGCCTGGCGCACGCCTTTCTCGATGGCGGGCAGGAAGGTGCCGGGGATCACGCCGCCCTTTACCGCGTCGACGAACTCGAAGCCGGCGCCGCGCTCCAGCGGCTCCACGCGCAGGAACACCTCGCCGAACTGGCCGGCGCCGCCGGTCTGCTTCTTGTGGCGGTGGTGGCCTTCCGCCGGGGCGGCGATGGTTTCGCGGTAGGCGATGCGCGGCGGGTGGGTGACCACTTCCACGCCGTAGCGTTCGCGCATGCGTTCCAGCGTCACCTTGAGGTGCAGTTCGGAGAGGCCGCGCAGCACGGTCTCGTTGAGTTCCTTGTGGTGTTCCATGCGCAGGCAGGGGTCTTCTTCGGCCAGCCGGCCCAGCGCGTTCGCCAGCTTCTGTTCCTGGCCCTTGTGCTTCGGTTCCAGCGCGAGGCCGAACATCGGCTGCGGGAAACGCATCGGTGCGAGGTGGATGCTGTCCTCCTCGTGCGCGTCGTGCAGCACCGCGTCGTAATGGATTTCCTCCACCTTGGCCACCGCGGCGATGTCGCCGGGCACCGCCTGCTCGATCTCCACGTGGTTCTTCGCATTGAGCCGGAACAGGTGGCCCACGCGGAACGGCTTGCGGCCGTCGTCGACGAGCAGTTGCGCGTCGCGGCGCACGGTGCCCTGCCATACGCGGAAGATGCCGAGCTTGCCCACGAAGGGGTCGTTGACGATCTTGAACACGTCGGCGATCACGTGCTGCGCGGGGTCGGCGTTGACGGTGATCGCCTCGTCCTCGCCGTTGACGAAGGGCGGCGGGTTGCCTTCCGCGGGGTTCGGCAGCAGGCGGTCGGCGATGTCGAGCAGCTCGGCCACGCCCGTGCCGTTGCGCGCGCTGGCGAAGCAGATCGGCACCAGGTGTCCCTCGCGCAGGCATTGCTCGAACGCGTCGTGCAACTGCTCGCGGCTCAGCGCGGCCTCGCCGTTGTCGAGGTAGGCGCCCATGGTCGCCTCGTTGATCTCCACCACCTGGTCGAGGATGCGCTGGTGCGCGGTGGCCAGCGAGGAGAAATCGGTGTTGCCCTCGGTGTGGAAGAAGCAGTCCAGCACCTGCTTGCCGCCGTGCGCGGGCAGGTTCACCGGCAGGCACTCGGGGCCGAACTCCTCGCGCAGCGCTTCCACCAGCGCGCCGAGATGGGCGCCTTCGTAGTCGATCTTGTTGATCACCAGCACGCGGGCGAGGCCGCGGTTGCGCGCGTGCTCCATCATGCGGCGGGTGCCGTGCTCGATGCCGTTGACGGCGTTCACCACCACCATCACGGTTTCCACCGCGGCGAAGGCCGAGAGCGTGCCGCCGCGGAAGTCGTCGTAGCCGGCAGTGTCGATCAGGTTGATGTGGCAGCCGCCGCGGTCGATGCCGGCGATGCAGCTGTCGATGGAATGGCCGCGCGCCTTCTCCTGCGCGTCGGTATCGGATTGCGTGCTGCCGCGCTCCACCGAGCCTTGCGACTGGATCGCGCCGCCGGCGTGCAGCAAGGCCTCGAACAGGGTGGTCTTGCCGCTGCCGGCGTGGCCGGCGAGTGCGATGTTGCGGATGTTTTCCGTGTTGTAGGACACGATGCGACCCTCCTCTGCTGAAGGCACGGCGTCGTGTGGCATGAGCGGCGCCGCACGAGAGCCGCGCATGGCGACTGGCGGGCCGTCATGGTCGTCCGGGCGCGGACGCGGGGGCGGTCATGGCGGGTGAGCTTGGCGATGGTACGTCGCGGCGGGGTTAGGCTTGCGTCAACGCCGACGGGAACCGCTACGGGGCAGCGTGGTCTGAGAGCCGCGCCGCGCTTTCCCGCCTGACCGCGCAGCAGCGGGAATTCCCTCTCTGCGTTGCCGTTCTCCGGAGTCCTCCCATCGTCCACCGCATGCAGGCCGACACCCGCGCCACGGCACCGCCCGGCATCGACCGGGACGGCACGCGTGCGCTCGACATGGCCACCATCGCGCGCCTGCGCCAGTTGCGTTGGCGCGAGCCGCCGCGCGGCCGGCGGCTGGCGTGGCTGGTGCTGGCCGTCGTCGCGCTGCTGCATGTCGTGTTCGCGGTGATGACCTGGTGGGCGATGCGCCCGCCCGCGCCGATGCACGGCGGGCAGCCCGCCACGGCCAGCGATGTGCTGGAGGTGCGCTTCATTGCCGCCGTTGCGCCGGCCGCGAAGCCGCCGCCGCCCATGACGCTGCCGCCGCTGCCCGCGCCGGCGAGGCATGCCGCCGTACCGGTATCGAAGAACGCCTTGAGCGTGCGCTTGCCCGCGCCTGCGCCCGCGGCCAGCACGGCAAGGCCGCGCCTGTTCGACCGCAACGGCATGCCCATCCTGCCGGCCGTCGCCAGCAGCGCGCCCGTGCCCGATTACGTGCAGCACATGCCGCTGGGCGATACGCGGATCATGCAGCACACCAATCCGGTGAAATACCGGCCCACGCGCTTCGAGAAGGACTGGGGCCGCGGCGGCGGCAGCGCCATCGACGACGTGCTGCAGAAGGCGGTGGACAAGACCACGGTGAAGCACACCTTCAACCTGGGCCACGGCATCCACATCCATTGCGGCATTTCGCTGGCCGCGCTGGCCGGCGGTTGCGGCGGCGACCCGCCGTCGCCGCCGTCGCCCAAGGACGGCGACGTGCGCCTGGACATGGCGCCGGCCAGGCCGCTGGCGCCCAACCCGAACGCTGCCAAGCCGCCCGCGCTGTCCACGTGCATTGCGCTGTACCGCGCGGGCAAGCCGCTAGCCGACGGCTGCCCCAGCGACACGCCGATCCGCGCGGTGGACGAGGAACTGCGCAAGCGGAAACAGAAGTAAAAGTACACTCGGCGGATGCCGCAGCCCCAGGATCCCAACGTATCGCCACCGCGCGCCCAACGGCCGGCGCAGGTGCTGCTGAACTCGCCGCTCGCCGCATCCGCGCGCATGCTCGGCCTGCGCGCGTCGCGCCGGCCGCGGCCACGCCTGCTGTGGCGGCGCACGCTGGCGCTCGCCGTCAGCCTGCTGATCCATCTGGTCTTCCTGCTCGGCTTCACCCTCGGCCCGGCCTGGGAGCCGCAGCCGGCCAAGGACACGTCGGCGAAGATGCAGGCGCGTTTCATCGAGCTGCCCGATCTCGCGCCGCCGCCACCGCCGAAGGGCGAGCTGCCGCGCCAGGTCGGCCCGGTGCATCAGGGGCATGCCACGGGCGCGGCGCACGCCGCGAACACCGTCGCGTACCATGCGTCGCGTCCGTCCGTCGTGGCTGCGAAGGCGGTGGCCGTCGCGCCGGCGAAAGCCGTCGCGGCTCCCACACTGCCGCCCAGCGTGCCGAAGCCGGCGCCTGCGCCGAAGCTGCAGCCGGTGCCGGTGGCGAACCAGCCGCCGCCGGTGAGCTTGGCCGCGCCCAAACTGCAATCGCCGGTGCCGCCGAAATTCCAGCCCGAGCCCGTGCGCGCACCGCAGCCCGAAGGCAACCAGCCGATGCCGCCGCCGCCCTCGCTGGCATTGCCGGCGGTGCCGCCGTCATCGCCGCCCGCGATCGCGCCGCCGGCCGTGGCGCTGGATCGCGTGGCGCCGGACACGCAGGCGCCGGCCATCGTGCAACCCGCGTACGTGGATCTGCCGGCCGCGCTGCCCGAACCCGAATTGCAGGCCGTGCCCGTGTCGGCGCAGGCCGCGCCGCAGGTGAGCCTGCAGGCGGCGTTGAACACGCCCGTGCCCGACGTGTCCGTGCACCTGCCGAAGATGCAGGCACCCGCTCCGGTGGAAGCGCAGGAGTCGCCGTTGGCGGCGATCCCGCAGCCGGCATCTGCCGTCCCCAGCGTGGCGCCTTCGGCCAGGGCCACGGTCGAGATCGCCAACGACGCGTCGCTCACCGCGATCGGCCAGCCGTCGCCCGTGGCCTTGCCGCCCGCGCAAAGCGCGCCGGCGCCCGGCGAAAACTCCACCGCCAGCGCATCGAGCGAAGCCGCCGGCAAGTCGGACGAAAGTGCTGCCGATGTCAGCACGGCGCCGCACGCGAGCCCGCAGGGCAGCGACAGCGCCCGCCCCGGCGAGCCGCAGGGCACGACCAGTGCCACCGACACTGCCGCCGCGCACGGCAATGGCCCGGTGGCTTCGCACGGTCTGGGCCATGCCGCTGCGGGCGTGGCCGGCAAGGGGCAGGGCAGCGCACCGGGCGGGCAGGCGGGCCCCGGCATGGCGGGCGCGCCGGCGCCCGGCCAGCCGGCGAACGAGGTGCCCGAGTTCATCCAGCTCAAGCCCACCGGCGATACCGCGGTGATGAGCCACGACATCAACGGCGTGAAGTACAAGTCCACGCGCTTCGACCCGTACTGGACGCCGCCGGGCGAAAGCTCGGTGGACACCGCGCTGCGCCATGCGGCGGAAAAGACCACGCTCAAGCACACGTTCCATTTCCCGCGCGGCATCCGCATCCAGTGCGCGGTGACGCCCCTGATCCCGATATCGCTGCTCGGTTGCCACAACGCCGATCCACCGCCGCCGGCCGCGTCGCAGAAATCCTACGACCGCCTCAATCTGCCGAACCTCCCCGGCGGCAGCGTGCCCAGCACGCCGCCCGCGCCGTCGGCGAGCGCCGCCGCACCGTCGCACGTTGTGCTCGACAATACGGCGCAATGCGTCGCCGCCCGCGTCGCCGGCAGTCCGCTGCCGCCGGGATGTCCGCCCACCGGGACGGTGGTGAAGGGCTATGCGCCGGCGGCTTCGTCGAGTTCGTGGGTGCCGGCGAGCGATCAGTTCCATTGAGCTGGCGGGAGGGCTTTTGCTCTCGCGGGTTTCGCAAGCGACAAAGCGGTTTCGTCCATCTGCCGATGGCCGAGCTACTTTCTCTTTGCGTGCTCAAAGAGAAAGTAGCCAAAGAGAAAGAGCACCCCGCGGAGGCGCTCTCCGGGCATCCTGCCTTGCGAGTGCGTGAGGCGAGGCCGGGCTTTTCGAGCGGACTCCTGTCCGCGCGAAAAGGCGAGTCCATCCGTGGACTCGCTCGCTACGCGGCCTTGTCGTCCACGCCTCACCGCCTCCGAGGGGCCCCGGTAGAGCAGCGCGCTCCTGCGCGCAGAAGCGCGGCGGGCTGCAATGCTTCGCTTTGTCTTGGCTGTTGCTTCTGCGCGCTGGGAGCGCGCTGCTCTACCGGGGCCCCTATGGCGCGGCGGGCGGGTGGAGGAAAGTCCGCAGGATGGCCCGCAGGGATGCGGGCCAGTTTTTCGCCGGGACAGGAGTCCCGTCGAAAAACCCCGGAACCCGCCCGCGCACCCGGAAGGCAGAGCCTGTCCCGGACTCGATCCGGGAATGCCTGGAGGGCGCGCCATCGGGGTGGCCTTCTCTTTGGGTTACTTTTCTCTTGGCCACTCAAGAGAAAAGTGACTCGGGCGCCGGCAGGCGCTCGAAACCGCCTTGTCGCTTGCGAAATGCAATCAAGCCCCCGTCGGAAGGCGCATCCCGGCAACACGCCGCAGGCTACTCGATTCGCAGCAGCGATCGCAGGCCAATTACAGCAGCCGCTGGAACTCCCTCAGCAGCGGCAGCCGCCGCACGCGCACCGCGCTGACGCGGAACACCGCGTTGGCCAGGGCCGGCGCGGCGGTGGGCATGGCGAGGAAGCTGGCGCCGGTGGGCGGTCGGTCGTCGTCGGGGACGATGATGGTTTCCACGCTGTCGGGCAGCTGGGCCATGCTGGCGAGCGGATAGCCCTTCCAGTCGTGCTGCTGCACCTTGCCGTCCTTCGTCGTGATGGCGAGGTTGAGCGCGGTGGAGAGCGCGTCCAGCGTGGCGCCGGCAACCTGGCCTTCGAGCCCCAGCGGGTTGATCACGCGGCCCACGTCCACCGCGCAGACGACGCGTTCGATGGCGAGCTTGTCGTTCTGCAGCGAGGTTTCGACGGCGTGCGCCACGTAGGCGCCGTCCATCTGCCAGCAGGCGATGCCGAGGCCGTTGACGCTGTGCAGCCAGTCCTTCCAGCCGATGCGGTCGGCGACCAGTTGCAGCACGTTGCGCAGGCGGCCGGTGTCCAGCATGCCGCCGTTCTTCAGCGCGATGTTGCGCGGCTCGCCGAGCAGGCGCAGTCGGGTCTTCAGCGGATCCTCGCGCAACTGGTGCGCGATCTCGTCGATGAAGCTTTCCGCCGCGAAGGCGTTGGCCAGGTGCGGCATGGCGCGGTGCGGGCCGCGCGGCAGGGTGGATTGCTGCGCGTACCAGTCGCTGCGGAAGTTGGGCACCAGGCCGGCGGGCAACTGGTCGGCCGAGACTTCCGAACTCCACAGGCGGTCGGCGGGCACGCCGCGGCCGGCGAGCGCGGAGGCGCTGGCGATGCGCTGGTTCCAGGTGGCCAGGTTGCGCTTGCGGTCGAGCGTGGCGCTGATCCGGTGCACGCTGGCGGGGCGGTAGTAGTCGTTGGCGAAGTCCTCGCCGCGCGTCCACAGCAGGCGCACCGGCTTGTTCGCGGCCTTGGACAGCAGTACCGCCTCGGCTACGTAATCGTGGTCGAGGCGGCGGCCGTAGCCGCCGCCCACGCGCGGCACGCGGATCTCGATCTTGTCGGCCGTGAGGCCGGTGAGCCGCTGCACCACGGCGCAGGCCTGCTGCGGCGACTGGGTGGGCACGATGAGGCTGGCCTTGTCCTGGTCGACGCGCGCGAGGCAGTTCATCGGTTCGGCGCAGGCGTGCGCGAGCCAAGGCTGGTAGTAGGTGGCGTCGACGCGGACGGCGGCGTGCCTGGCGACTTTCTCCACGTCGCCGTCATCGCGCACGCGGGTGGTGGGCGCGGACTGGCTGTCGAGCAGGGCGGTGGCCTGCTGCTCCAGCGCGGCGCTGTTTTCCGCGGCGCCGGCGCCGGGCTTCCACGCCAGCTTGAGCTTGTCGCGGCCCTGCAGCGCGGCCCAGGTGTTCTCGGCCAGCACCGCCACCGCGGGCGCGATCGGCGTGTAGCCGGGCGGCTGGTTCGGTTCGGGCTTGAGCTGCAGCACCTTGAGCACGCCCTTCACGGCGAGCGCGGGGGCATCGTCGATGCTGGCCAGCGAGCCGTCCGGCCACGGGCAGTGCAGCAGCACGGCGACCAGCGCCTCGGCCTCGTGGTGGTCGATGGCGTATTTCGCCTGGCCGGTGACGATGGCGTGCGCGTCCACGTCGCCCACCGGCTTGCCGATCAGGGTGTAGCGCTGCGGCGGCTTGGGCATCGGCGCCTGCGCGGGCAGGTCGAGCTTGCTGGCGTCGTCGACCAGGCTGCCGTAGGTGACGCGGCGGCCGTCCGGTGCGATCACCGTGCCGGCTTCGCAGCGCAGGCGGTCGGCGGCGATGCCGAGCCGGCGCGCGGCGGCCTGGGTGAGCAGCCAGCGCGCCAGCGCGCCAGCCAGGCGCAGGTCGGCCCAGGCGGCGGGGATGGAGTCGCCGGTGCCGCCGCGCTGGCGGCCGTAGATCCAGCGCGGCTTGCCGTTGTCGCCGGTGGCGACGCCGAGGCCGAGGTGCACCACGCTGACGCGGTTCCAGTCGGCGTCGAGTTCGTCGGCCACGATCATCGGCAGCGCGGTGGCGACGCCGGTGCCGGTGTCGGGATCGCGCGCGCCGATCAGCACGTTGCCTTCGGCGTCGATGCGCACGTAGGCGCCCAGGTCGCGGAAATCGTTGCCCAGCCACTCCGGCGGCAGCGGCGCGTCGCCCGCTTCGGCGAAGCGCACGCCCACCACCAGCGCGCCCGCGGCGCCGGCGAGAACCTGCAGGAAGCGGCGGCGCGACAGCCGGATGCCGTTCGTCGTGTTCGCGCTCATGCCTGGCCCGCCTTGCCGGCGGCGGCGCGCTTGATCGCCGCGCGCACCCGGGTCTGTACGCCGCAGCGGCAGCGGTTGGGCAGTTGGTCGATGTCGCCGTCGTCGGGATGCGGCTTGCGCTTGAGCAGCGCGAAGCCGGCGATCAGCCAGCCCGGCGTGCAGTAGCCGCAGCCGATCGCGTCCTCGTCGATGAAGGCCTGCTGCAGCGGATGCAGGGTGCCGTCGTTCGCGACCAGCCCTTCCACGGTGGTGATGCGCCTGCCGGCGAGCTTCGCCATCGGCTGTGCGATCGCGGAAACCGGCTTGTCGTCCACCAGCACCAGGTCGGCGCCGTTCTCGCCGTGTGCGCCGCCGTACTTGGTGCCGGTGAGCCACAGTACGTCGCGCAGGTACCACAGCAGCGGCATCTGCGGATCGCCGGTGTGCGCGAAGCGCTCGCCGTTGATCTCGACCGCGATGCCGCCGCGCGCTGCCTCGGGCGCGATGCCGCTGGCCGGGGCGGCCGGTACATCGTGGGCTTGGGCTGGCGCCATGCGGGATCTCCTCCAAACGTATCCCGCGCATTGTGGCATTGCGGCGGCCAGCATAGGAACGTGCGGCGCTGAACAGCGGCGGATGCAGGTTCGCGCGAGCAGGGCGACCCTTGCGGGGCACGTGGGCGCCCGTCGAGAATGCGCGGCCCGCAGGCATGGTGCCGCGGACGTACAACCATTCAAGAATCGAACAGGGAAGCCATGGACAAGCGTATTCGTATGGCCGTCGCGGCCGCATTGCTGGCCGTTGCGTCGACCGGGGCAATGGCCGCCGAAAGCGGCGCGTTTTTCATCAACGGCAATCTGGGCCAGTCGCGATATCACGACAGCGGATTCAGCGACAAGACCGATACCGCCAGTGCAGTGCGGTTCGGTTACGACTGGAATGCCGGCGCCTTCAGCTTCGGCGCCGAAGGCGGCTATGTCGACCTGGGCAAGGCCAGCGGCACGGCCTATTCCGATGTGCCCTACGGCCCTTCGTACGGCATCAGCGCGAAGACCTCGGGCTGGCTGCTGGGCGGCAATGGCAAATACCGTTATGCGAACGGCATGTTCGTGTCGGCGCGTCTGGGCTACTTCCGCTCTACCTTCGACACGAGCATGAGTGGCGCCGGTTCGCAGAGCTTCAGCGGCGACGGCGGCTATGCCGGCGTGGGCTTCGGCTACGACTTCAACCGGAACGTCAGCCTCGGCGTGGGCTACGACCACTACCACGGCCGCGCGACGGTCTACGGCACCAAAGCCGGCGAAGACATCGACATGTTCTCGGCCTTTGCAGAGTTCCGCTTCTGAGTTTCCGCCAGCGCAAAAGACGACGGCCGCTTGCGCGGCCGTCGTCGGATCGCTTGCCTGGCTCCCTCAGCGTCCTCCGAGGAAGGTGTTGAGGTTGTCCACGTCGAGGGTGCCGAGGCCGGCGCCAGGAGTGTATCGGGGCGCGCCGGCGTAGAACCAGTTGTCGCCCGCCTTCACGCTGCGGAACGCCGACCACTTGCCGTAGCCGAAGATGTTCTGCAGCAGGTACACCTGCGGGTTCCAGAAGCCAACGCGATGGCCGATGCTCTGCGCCAGCAGCGCGCTGATGCCGTTGAGCTGGGGCGCCACGAAGCTGGTGCCGCCCTCGGAGATCACGCCGCCGTCGGCGCTGGACACCACGACGTAGCCGGTGTTCGGATCCGCGTTGAGCGCGATGTCGGGCAGGTTGCGGCCGCTGAAGTTGGCGGGCAGCTTGAGCAGGGTGGTGGGGCCGGCGCTGGGGTCGTTGTAGACCAGCGACTGCTTCTTCTCGCTGCGGCGGATGCCCTGGGTGAACCACTGGTAGAACGGCTGCCGCCAGTACGCGCTCACGCCGCCGCCGCCGCCCACCGAGAACACGTCGGCGCGGCTGCTCACGAAGGGCAGCAGGTAGTCCCAGCCCCACACGCTTTCCTGGTCGATGGAGAGCACCACGTTGCCCGCGGAGTCGACGAATTTCACCGGCACGGTGGTGCCGCCGGCGGCGGTGATGTACGGGTCGGAGGCGGGCGAGTCCACGGTCAGCGGCGCGCTGAAGTCGCCGGGGCCGGTGCCCGCGCCCAGGCCGCGCACGGTGTCGTAGGCGCCGGAGTCGCCGCTGGCGGCGAACACCGACTGCCCCTGCGCGGCGGCTTCCATGAGGATCTGGTGGAACGCGCGCAGGTCGCCCGCGTCGCGGGTGTCGGTGACCCTGGCGCCGTCCACCTTGAGCGCGGCGAAGTTGTAGATCTCCGGGCCGCCCCAGCTGGTGGAGATGCTGTCCGCCTTGTTGTCGGACACCGCCTGCGCGAAGGCGTCGATGAAGCCGTTGCCGGCGTTGGGCGCGTCGTAGACCAGGATGTCGGCGCCGGGCGCCAGGCCGCCGGCCTGTTCCACGTCCAGCGAGGTTTCCCCGCTGCCGCCGTCGATGGCGCCGCCGCCGTCCACGTGCACCTGGGTGATGCGGTTCGGCTTGGTGGCGAGGCCGATGGCGTCCCAGTAGGCCTGCGCGTCGGCCGGATAGAAGTCAGACAGCGTGACGATGGCCAGCGTCGAGCCCTTGCCGGTGATGCCGCGCCGGTACAGCGGGTTGACGTCGTAGAAGTCGGCCACGTCGCCCACGGTGTACTCGCCCGGTATGCCGGTGGCGGAAGGGTTGCCGGCGGTGCCCTTGGCGAGAGTTGTCAGCATGGGCGTCTGCACCGCCGCTTTCGGCAGCTGCGGCGCGCGGATGCGGTGCGACAGGAACTGCCGCTCGTTGCTCAGGCCGCTGGCGTAGATCACGCTGTCGGCCAGCGCGGCGGGCATCGTCGGCGTCTTCGCGGGGCGGTGGAAGCGCCGGCCCCTGGCGCTGACGTAGTTGTGGATCGGCGCCTGGAACAGCGCGCCGAACTGCGCCAGCGTGCCGCTGGTCTCGATCGCCAGATGGCTGTCCAGCACCTTGCCGGCGAGGCCGTGCTTTTGCAGGTAGGCCTGCACGCGCGCGATCTGCGCGTCGCTGGCGCCGTAGCGGCTGGCGAATTCGGGGGTGCTGAGGAAGCGGCGGTAGTGCGCGCTGCCGGGCGTGACGGTCTGCCGGATGTAATCCTGCAGGGCCGCCTCGTTGCGCAGTTTCAGCATCAGCGTGACGTGCACGGACTGGCTGGAGGTGGCCAGGCCCATGTCGGTGTGCGGCTGCATGTCGGCGGCCAGTGCCGTGCCGCCCGCGCCTGCGAACAGCAGGGCGAGGCAACCGGCGAGCGATTTGCGGTGCAGTTTCGGGAACATTGCGCTTCCTCTTGGTGGCATGAGTCCGGACACCGCGGCGACGCACGTCGCCGCGGCGCCTTGCGGTCGATCCGCGTGACGCTACGTCGAGCAATGACTGGGGATTTCCCCTGCGACGCCGTCGATCCTCTCCCCCAAGACGACTGGCGTTGCGCCGCCGCCAAAGCCTATGGGCCCCGGTGGCATGGACGCAAGTGATTGCGAGGAAGGTGCGCAAAAAAACGCCGCCGCGACGCGGTTGCGCGTGGCGGCGGCAAGAGGGGGAGTGGGGCAGCTTGTTATGGCTTGGGCGGCCTGCTCACTCGTAAAGCGCGAGTTCGGTGCCCGGGTCGTGTTCCTCCGGCGCCGGCTCGGGCGCGGCGGCGGCGCCGGGTTCGGCGAGGGTGAAGAAGGCGACCTGGCGCAGCAGCGCGCCGGCCTGCTCCTGCATGGAGCGGCTGGTGGCGGATACCTGCTCGACCAGGGCGGCGTTGCGCTGGGTGCTGTCGTCCATCGCGGTGATGGTGCGGCTCACCTCGTCGATGCCGGTGGCCTGTTCCTGGCTGGCGGCGACGATCTCGGCCACGCTGTCGGTGACCTTCTTCACGCTGTCGATGATGCCGGCCAGGGTCTGCCCGGAGCGCTCAACCAGCGCGCTGCCGGTGTTGACCTTGTCCACGCTGTCGGCGATCAGCGACTTGATCTCCTTGGCCGCGTTCGCCGAACGCTGGGCGAGGTTGCGCACTTCGCCGGCCACCACCGCGAAGCCGCGGCCCTGTTCGCCGGCACGGGCGGCTTCCACCGCGGCGTTGAGCGCGAGCAGGTTGGTCTGGAAGGCGATCTCGTCGATCAGGCCCACGATGTCGGCGATGCGCCGGCTGGAGGCGTCGATGGCCTGCATCGCCACGTTGGCCTCGGCCACCACGCGGCCGCCCTGTTCGGCCTGCGCGCGCGCGCTGCGGGCGAGCTGGTCGACGTGGCCGGCGTTGTCGGCGTTGTGCTTCACCGAGGCGTTCATCTGCTCCATCGAGGCGGCGGTCTGCTCCAGCGCGGCGGCCTGATCCTGGCTGCGCCGCGAGAGGTCGTCGTTGCCTTCGGTGATCTGTGCGGAGGCCTCGCTGACGCTTTCGGAGACGTTGCGGATCGAGCCGACGATGTCGCTGAGCTGCTTCGCCATGCCCTGCAACTGGCCGAGCACCGACTCCGGGTGGGCCTTGCCGTCTTCCTCGTGGCGCAGGTTGCCGGCGGCGATGCGCTGCACGATGTCGCGCAGGCGCTCGGGCTCGGCGCCGAGGTCGCGCGCGATGGCGCGCAGCACCAGCCATGCGCCCAGCACCAGCGCCACCACGATGGCGGCGCCTGAAACGGTGTTGGCCACCGTGACCTGGTGCACGCCCTTGGCCGAAGCGTCCAGGTGCTGCTGCACGGCGCTGCGGGCCGCGGCGATCTCGTGGGCGAGCAGGGTTTCCAGCGTGTGCTGCGCATCCTGCATGGCGGACACCACGCCGGAGGTGTCGCCGGCGTGCTTGGTGTCGAGCATGGCGGTGGCGGCGGCGGTCGCGCTTTTCACGTAGGCGTCGTAGGCGTCGCCCAGCGCCTTGGCGGTGGCCGCGTGGCCGTCCAGCGCCAGCATGCGCTTGGTCTCGGCGGCGGCATTGGCGGCGATGGCTTTCACATCGTCCAGCTTGCTCGCGTCGCCTTCGGCGACCGCGCTCTGGATGGTCTGCGTGGTGCGCTTGGACAGCTCGTCCAACTGGTTGACGCCTTCCAGGTACGGGTAGTCGGCGCTGCCCAGCGCGGACACCGTGGTGGCGGTGCGCGAGGCGATGGCGCTGCTCACCGCCCAGCCGGCCACGAACAGGGCCAGGGTGATGCCGGGCAGCAGCAGGATGCGGGTCTTGAACTTCATGGGCAGGCTCTCGGGCTGGCTGGCCCGCCCGCCGCCGGCAGGCGACAGGCGGGCGGCTCGGTCACGGCAACTGCAGCACGGCCCGAACCGAGCCGTTCACCGAGCCGCTGTCCACGTAGCCGACCGCCGAAGGGTCGGCGGCCACGGCCTTGACCACGGCGGCGTCGTCGGCCAGTTCCTTGGGCGGCACGGCCCGGCCCGAGAACACCAGGCGCGACCACACCGACTTCACCTGGCTGGCCGACTTGCCGGTGGCTGCCTGGTAGAACTTCTCGCGCATCGGGCTGGAGTCGCTCTGGTCGAACAGCTTGGCGCTGCCGCCGCCGGGCAGGTTGGTGGTCTTGCCCAGGTAGAGCGCGGCGGCGTCGTCCTTGGTGAGGCTCTTGACCGGGCTGTTTGCGCTCACGATCACCACGGTGCCGGCGAAGGCGGGCGCAACGGCCATGGCCAGCGCGAATGCGCCGGCGATGAGGCAGTTTCGTTGGATGCGATGCATGGCGGGCCTCAGAAGGTGAAGTCGACAACGGCGGAGTACACGTTCACCGCATGGCCGTCGTAACCGGGGGCCACGCTCTTGAAGGTTCCTCCCGCCTTCGAGGGCTGCACACGATCGCCCTGCAGCTTGATCGCCACATTGCTGAGCACGTCCCAGCGCACCCCGAGCGAGGCCGAGTGCTGGTGGTTGGCGGCCACCAGGCCGCCGACGCCGTCGGACAGCGGCAGCAGCGGCCCGATCGGCGGCACCGAGTTGGCGGAGCTGTCGTCGAGCTTGCTGTAGCCGGCCCACGTGGCGTAAGGCGTCCACTTGCCCAGGTGATAGCCGACGGTGCCGTACCAGCCGCTGGAGGTGCCGAGCGTGGCGGCGGAGGAGTGCAGGTGGGCGAACTCGCCGGTGAGCAGCAGCTTGCCGTTGTCGTAATTGCCGCCGAAGCTGGAGAAGGTGGTACGGGTGTTGTTGAGCACGAGCGCGTTGTAGGCGTCGTTGAAGCCATACATCTGCAGGGCGCCGAGCAGGGTGGACAGGTTGCTGGTGACGTAGGTGACCTTGCCGGTGCTGACGCCGGCGCGCAGGCGCAGGTTGCCGATTTCGTAGGTGGTGTACAGGCCGGTCAGCTGGTTGACCTTGAGCCGGCCGGAGCGCTCGGTGGTGCTTACGACGGGCTGGGAGGTATGGCCTTCCAGGCCCTGGATGCTCAGGTAGCCGTCGCCCACGGCGTGCGACCAAACCAGGTCGGCGCCCTCGTAGCTGTCCATCGCGGCGAGGTTGTAGACCTCCAGCGGCGCGCGGGCCCACGGGGTGGCATAGCCGACGTAACGGTAGTCGGACACGAAATAGGCCGGCCAGCCCAGCCGGCCAACGCGCATCGTCAGGCTGTCGGTGAGCTTGTAGCGCAGGAAGGCCCAGGACACCGTGGGCAGGAAGCGGCCACGGGTGTCCTGCTTGGCGATCGCCTGCACGGTGGCGGAGAGCTTGGGCGTGAAAGTGAAGTCAAGCTGGCCGCCGATGCGCGAATCGACCAGCCCGGTGCCGCCCTCCTGGGCGCCCTTGATCTGGCCCGGGTTCACCAGCATCACGTCGTTGCTGTCGGTGGCTGCGTAGCCCGCGGTGCCGAAACCGGAAAAACGCCAGGAAAAGCTGTCGTCGGCGTGCGCGCTGGAGGTAGCCGCCAGCGCTACCGCGAGGGTCGCGGCAAGGGTTTTCTTGGAGAGCATTGGAATGGGATCCGGTGATGGTTATCGGTCAAGGGCCGAGCCCCTGCACGACGACTAACGGCAAGCTGGCGGAGAACTTGAGCCGTTGCATCGGCCGGAAACGTCCAGGAATCGTGAATGCGGCACAATATTCAGTTGGCGCGCCCGGGCCGGCGGTTCGGCGGCGCCTTCCCGTCCCCCTGACCAGCCATCGCCATGACAGCCATCAAGCAAGCCGACCTGATCCAGTCCGTCGCCGACGCGTTGCAGTACATCAGCTACTACCACCCGGTCGACTACATCAAGAACCTCGCCGCCGCCTACGAGCGCGAGGAGTCGCCGGCGGCGAAGGACGCGATGGCGCAGATCCTGATCAACTCGCGCATGGCCGCCGAAGGCCATCGCCCGTTGTGCCAGGACACCGGCATCGTCACCGTGTTCCTCAAGGTGGGCATGAACGTGCGCTGGGACGATGCCACGATGTCGCTGGAGGACATGGTCAACGAAGGCGTGCGCCGCGCCTACAACGACCCCGACAACAAGCTGCGCGCCAGCGTGCTGGCCGACCCGGCGGGCAAGCGCACCAACACGAAGGACAACACCCCGGCCGTCATCAACGTCTCCATCGTGCCCGGCGATACCGTGGATGTGATCGTCGCGGCCAAGGGCGGCGGCTCGGAGGCGAAGTCGAAGTTCGTGATGCTCAACCCCTCCGATTCCATCGTGGACTGGGTGCTGAAGACCGTGCCGACCATGGGCGCCGGCTGGTGCCCGCCCGGCATGCTGGGCATCGGCATCGGCGGCACCGCCGAGAAGGCGATGCTGCTGGCGAAGGAATCGCTGATGGAGCACATCGACATCCAGGAGCTGATCGCGCGCGGCCCGCAGAACCGCATCGAAGAACTGCGCATCGAGCTGTACGAGAAGGTCAACGCGCTGGGCATCGGCGCGCAGGGCCTGGGTGGCCTCACCACCGTGCTCGACGTCAAGATCAAGGATTACCCCACCCACGCGGCCAACCTGCCGGTGGCGATGATCCCCAACTGCGCCGCCACCCGCCACGCGCACTTCACGCTGGACGGCTCCGGCCCGGTGGCGCTGGATCCGCCGTCGCTGGAAGATTGGCCCAAGCTCACCTACAGCCCGCAGAACGCGCGCCGCGTGAACCTCGATACGGTGACCCGCGAGGAAGTGGCCGCGTGGAAGCCGGGCGAAGTGCTGCTGCTCAACGGCAAGCTGCTCACCGGCCGCGACGCCGCGCACAAACGCATGGTCGACATGCTCAACAAGGGCGAGCCGCTGCCGGTGGATTTCGCCGGCCGCTTCATCTACTACGTGGGCCCGGTCGACCCGGTGCGCGAGGAAGTGGTCGGCCCTGCAGGCCCCACCACCGCAACGCGCATGGACAAGTTCACCGAGCAGGTGCTGGCGCAGACCGGCCTGCTCGGCATGGTCGGCAAGGCCGAGCGCGGGCCGGCCGCGATCGAGGCGATCAAGAAGCACCGCTCGGTGTACCTGATGGCCGTGGGCGGCGCTGCCTACCTGGTGTCCAAGGCGATCAAGGCCTCGCGTGTGGTCGGCTTCGCCGACCTCGGCATGGAGGCCATCTACGAGTTCGAGGTGCAGGACATGCCGGTCACCGTGGCGGTGGATTCCGCTGGTACCTCGGTGCATCAGACCGGGCCGAAGGAGTGGCAGGCGCGCATCGGCAAGATCCCCGTGGTTATCCAATAAAACCCGTGCGCGCAGCGCACGCCTTCGCCTCCTCTCCCCTCCGGGACGTGGGGAAGGGCCATGGATGGCCCTGCTTTGAGGAGCGAGGAAGAGGATTGAGGTGAGGGGCGGGTGCTTGCGAGAGTGTTGCATCGGAGCACGCGTTCCTTCATCAAAGCCCTTCGCCAGTCCGGCCCCTCACCCCAGCCCTCTTCCTCGCTCCTCAGAACTAGGGCCATCCATGGCCCTTCCCCGCGTCCCGGCGGGGAGAGGGAGCGAGTCGCGCAGCGCTTTCAACGCATCTAGCAGATGTTCCGGTTCACGCAGTGCCTGCCGTGCAGCTCCCACCGCGCGCCGCACGTTCCCCGGCGTTGCACCTTGTTCGATCAACGCCAGCGCAGGTGCGCGGCAAGCCGCCAGCACGTCGATCCAGCCCGCCGGCCGGCGCAGGCCAAGCATGCGCGCTGCGCGGAACGCCGGCGCCAGCGATTGCACCTCGCCCAGCGCGCGCACGAAGGCCGTCGCATCGCGCCGTTCGACCGCCGGATCCAGCGCCTCGCCCAGCGCCGCCAACGCATCGGCCAGCCGCCGGCGCAGCACGTCGGTGGAACGCACCGGCAGCACCAGCCACGCCGTGGCCACGCCGATCATGGCGCCCACCGCGATGGCGGCGAGGCGCAGCGTCATCGCCGACGCCGCAGGCAGGCCGGCATAGTTCTGCAACAGCGCCAGCGCCACGGTGACGAACAACGCCCACCACGCGTAGTTGAGCTGGCGCAGCCAGGTGCCGAGGAACAGTGCGAGCAGGATCAGTGCCGCGCCGCCGTGCGCATCGGCGGGCGCGGCGAGCACGGCTGCGGCGATGCAGCCGCCCGCCGCACCGGCCAGTCGTAGCAGGCTCTTGTACGCCACCTCCAGCCGGCCGCGGTTGCCGCTGTGCACGATGAAGGCGGTCAGCACCACCCATGGCCAGTGCTCGCCGAAACCCAGATGGCCCACGGCGAAAGCCAGCGCCAGCGCCACCGCCATCTGCAGGGCCATGCGCGTGGTAGCGGAGGGGCGCGCTTGGCTGGATGAAGGGCGCGGTGGTGGCGCGGCGGCGTGGCGCGCATGGACATCGGCCAGCCAGCCGATGCGCCGCCCCAGCACGTCCAGCAGAGACACCCAGGCCAGCGCCAGCAGCGCCACGAGGATGGGAACCAGCGCGGCAGGCAGCGGCCCGTGCTGCGCGCCGGACAGGTGCGGCACGGTAAGCACCGTGACGAAGGGCAGCGCGATCAACCGGCTGGCGCGCCGCGCCCATTCGCCGAACTGGCGCAGCCACACCGACGACGCCACGCCCGCGGTGAAGGCCGTGGCGCCGATCCAAGGTGTGTGCAGCAGCAGCCAGCCCACGCCGGTCGCGGCCAGGCCCACCGCGGGCAGGGCGACGGCCGCTTCCAGCCGGCCGCGGCGGTCGCGGTCGAGCCGGCTGCGCGCCAGCGACAGGCTCAGCACCACCGCCAGCACCGCGCTGCCGGGGCCGGGCGCGAGCCATTGGGCGCAGGCCAGGGTGAGCAGGGCGGCGGCCATCGCGAGCACGGCTTCGGGCAAGGCCCGCAGCGTTCTGGGCAGGATGGGTGGCGCGGCACTCATGCGCGGTCGGTCTCCACGGCGGAAGCGCGCAGTCTAGCAGCGCGTCGCCGGATGCCCGAGGCGCTTGTCAAGTAGACGTCTGGACGTCCAAACGCAAGCGCATGGAGCGAGGGTTGCAATCGCGTTGACGCGGCGCAACACTGGCGGGATCGTTTCCCGCCAACCGCCCAAGAGAGCCGTGAATCCCAACGCCCCCGCGCCGCTGCCTGCGGACGCCCCCTGGATCGTGATGAAGTTCGGCGGCACCAGTGTCGCCACCCTGCCGCGCTGGCACAACATCCGCGAGCTGGTCGCCAGCCGCCGCGCCGAAGGCGCGCGCGTGCTGGTGGTCGTGTCCGCGCTCACCGGCATCACGGACGCGCTGAAACAGCTGTGCGGCGAGGGCGACCAGGACAAACGCAAGGCGGCGGCCGGCGCCATCGCGCAACGCCACCACGACCTGCTCGGCCACATGCGGCTTGCGCTGCCGGCCACGCTGGGCGCGCGCCTGGACGAGCTGGCCGCATTGGCCGCGGAAGGCCCGTCGCGGCTGGGCGAACTGGCCTGGGCGGCGTTGGTGCAGGCGCACGGCGAACTCATGTCCAGCGCGCTGGGCGCGGCCTTCCTCAGCCACAGCGGCCTGCCCACGCAGTGGGTGGATGCGCGCGACTGTCTCGCCGCCGTGGCGCTGCCCAACCAGAACGAGCGCACCAAGCTGCTCTCGGCGATGGTCGAGGCCAAACCCGATCCTTCGCTCAACGCGCGCCTAGCCGCGCTTGGCGAGGTGTTCATCACGCAGGGCTTCATCGCCCGCGAGAGCGAAGGGCGCACCGTGCTGCTGGGGCGTGGCGGTTCGGACACCTCGGCCTCGTACTTCGGCGCGCTGCTCAAGGCGGCGCGCGTGGAAATCTGGACCGACGTGGCCGGCATGTTCACCGCCAACCCGCGCCAGGTGCCGGGCGCGCGCCTGCTGCAGAAGCTGGATTACGAGGAGGCGCAGGAAATCGCCTCCACCGGCGCCAAGGTGCTGCACCCGCGCTGCCTGTCGCCGCTGCGCGAGCCGCGCGTGCCGCTGCTGGTGAAGGACACCAACCGCCCCGAGCTGGAGGGCACGGTGATCGGCCCCCAGGTGCGCGAGCACGCGCCCTCGGTGAAGGCGATCAGCGCGCGCAAGGGCATCACCCTGGTGTCGATGGAATCGGTGGGCATGTGGCAGCAGGTAGGCTTCCTCGCCGACGTGTTCGCGCACTTCAAGCAGCACGGCCTGTCGGTGGATCTGATCGGCTCGGCCGAGACCAACGTCACCGTGTCGCTCGACCCCACCGAGAACCTGCTCGACTCCGACGCCATCGCCGCACTGGCGGGCGACCTGGCCAAGGTGTGCCGGGTCAAGGTGATCGCGCCCTGCGCCGCGATCACCCTGGTCGGACGCGGCATGCGCTCGATGCTGCACACGCTGTCCAGCGTGCTGGCCGAGTTCGACCAGCTGCGCGTGCACCTGATCTCGCAGTCCTCCAACAACCTCAACCTCACCTTCGTGGTGGACGAGGACGTGGTGGACGACCTGCTGCCGCACCTGCACGAATTGCTGATTGCCGCCGGCGCGCTGCGCACCGACGACAACGCGCTGTTCGGATCGAGCTGGCAGCAGCTGTACGGCAGCGGCGAGGCCTCGGTGTCGCAGGCGTGGTGGCGTGAGCCTGCGGAGCGCAGCCGGCTGCTCGCCATCGCGGCGGAGGCCACGCCACGCTACGTCTACCACCTGCCCACGGTGCGCCAGCAGGCGCGCGAGCTGAAATCGCTGGCGGCGGTGGATCGCCTGCACTACGCGGTGAAGGCGAACACGCATCCGGCGATCCTGCGCGCCCTGGCCGCGGAAGGCTTCGCCTTCGAGTGCGTGTCGCCCGGCGAACTGGACGCGGTGTCGGCGGCGGTACCCGCCGAGGTGCCGCTGCTGTTCACGCCCAACTTCGCCTCGCGCGCGGATTTCGAGCGCGGCTTGGCGACGCGCGCCACCATCACGCTGGACGCGCTGCATCCGGTGGAGCACTGGGGCGAATTGTTCCGCGGTCGCGAAGTGGTGCTGCGCGTGGATCTCGGCCGCGGCCTCGGTCACCACGAGAAGGTGCGCACCGGCGGCAGCGGCAGCAAGTTCGGCCTGCCGGTGGAACAGCTCGACGCCTTCCTGCGCCACGCCGACGTGCACGGCGTGGTGGTGCGCGGCCTGCATGCGCACCTCGGCTCCGGCGTGCTCGACGCCAAGCACTGGGGCGAGGTGTACAGCCAGCTCGCCAGCCTTGCCGAGCGCATCGGCAGCATCGCCTTCCTCAACATCGGCGGCGGCCTGGGCGTGCCTTCGCACCCCGGCGAGGCGAAGCTGGAGATCGCCGCACTGGACAAGGTGCTGCGCGAGGTCAAGGCCGCCTATCCGCATTACCAGTTGTGGATGGAACCGGGCCGCTACCTGGTGGCCGACGCCGGCGTGCTGCTGGCGCGCGTCACCCAGACCAAGGGCAAGGGCAGTTGGCGCTACCTGGGCGTGGACACCGGCATGAACAGCCTGATCCGCCCCGCGCTGTACGACGCCTGGCACGAGATCGCCAACTTGAGCCGCCTCGACGAACCCGCCGACGCGCTGTTCCAGGTAGTCGGCCCGATCTGCGAATCGGGCGACGTGCTGGGCAGCGACCGCCGCCTGCCCGAGCCGCAGGAAGGCGACACGATCCTGATCGCCCAGGCCGGCGCCTACGGCAAGGTGATGTCCTCGCCTTACAACCTGCGCGGCGAAACCGAGGAAGTGGTATTGGACGACTGAATGCTCTGCTCCCTCTCCCCTTTGGGGAGAGGGTTGGGGAGAGGGGCGGGTGCTCGCGACATCATGGCAACAGAGCGAGGTTTCAAGGATGAAACGCATGCACGTGGATCGAGCACGACGCCTGAGGGTCAGACAAACCGACGCCGAACAAAAACTCTGGCACCACCTGCGCAACCGCCAACTGCAAGGCTGGAAATTCCGCCGCCAGCACGAGATCGACCGTTACATCGCCGACTTTGCCTGTCCGGATGCTGGCCTGGTCGTGGAACTGGACGGTGGGCAGCATGGCGAACAGCTGGCATACGACGGAATACGCACGCGCAAACTGGAAACCATGGGCTACCGCGTGCTGCGTTTCTGGGACAATGACGTACTGACGAATATCGAGGGCGTGCTTGAGGTGATCCTGGAGGCTTTGGCAAGCCCGGCCCCTCACCCCAACCCTCTCCCCGGAGGGGAGAGGGAGCATGCCGCGGAGACTGACGAGTGACGACAATCATCCAACCGCGCCTGACCCAGGTGTTCCGCTTCCTGCACGCGCGCTACGCCGACGGTGTGGCCGAGCTGGCCTATGCCTTCGACGACGGCGAGCCCATGGTGGAGCGCATCCGTTTCCCGAACGCCCCAGCGCTGCCGGCCGGGCGCCAGGCGGCCTTCGACGCCGCACTGAAGCTGCTGCACCTGGTCGCCGGCGTGAGCTACTACAAGGCCGGCGTGCCGCCGAAGATCGAGCTGGCCGACGGCCCGCTGGACGACGCCACCGCCGACCTGCTCGACGCGCTCTACCTGCATGGCCTCGCCGAGTTTGCCTACCGCAACGGGCTCGATTTGCGCGGTCGCATCCAGTTCCCCCGTGCTTCTGCCCCCTCTCCCCTTCGGGGAGAGGGTCGGGGTGAGGGGCCAGCCTCGCCGCAAGCCCCATCGCTCGGCTTGCCCAAGCGCACCCTGATCCCCATCGGCGGTGGCAAGGATTCCCTCGTCGCGGTGGAAGCCATCAAGTCCGTCGCCGGTGAAGCCACCGCCGTGTGGGTGGGCAACTCCGCGCTGATCGCCGCCTGCGCCGAGCGCACCGGCCTGCCCGCGCTGAACATCCAGCGCGAACTGTCGCCGGTGCTGTTCGAGTTGAACCAGCGTGGCGCGTGGAACGGCCACATCCCTGTCACCGCGGTGAACTCGGCGATCCTCGCGGTGGCCGCGATCCTCTACGGTTTCGACTCCATCGCCTTCGCCAACGAGCGTTCCGCCTCCGCCGCCACGCTGGAATACGAAGGCCAGCAGGTGAACCACCAGTGGAGCAAGGGCTACGCCTTCGAGCAGTTGCTGGGCGACTGGCTGCACACGCACGTGGCCGCCGACCTCGACTACTGCTCGCTGCTGCGCCCGTATTCCGAGCTGGCGATCACCCGCGCCTTCGCCAGGCTCACGCCGTACTTCGACGCGTTCTCCAGCTGCAACCGCAACTTCCGCATCCTCGGCCCCAAGCCGGCCGACCGCTGGTGCGGGCAATGCCCGAAGTGCCACTTCGTGTTCCTCGCGCTGGCGCCGTTCCTGCCCAAGCCGCGCCTGCTGGCGATCTTCGGCCGCAACCTGCTGGACGATGAGGCGCAGGCCGCCGGCTTCGACGCGCTGCTGGAATACCAGGATCACAAGCCGTTCGAGTGCGTGGGCGAGGGCGCCGAGGCGCGCGCCGCGATGTACGCGCTGAGCCAGCGTCCCGAATGGCAGGAGGACGCGCTGGTGGCGCGCTTCCGCGACGAGATCCTGCCGCAGCTCGACGTGGCACAGCTCGCGCTGGAGCCGTGGCTGGAGCCTTCCGACGAACACCGCGTGCCGGCACGCCTGCAGGCGGCGCTGCAGGCCATCGCCTGATGCGCATTGCCGAGCTGGCGGGCAAGCGCGTCGCGGTATGGGGTTTCGGCCGTGAAGGCCGCGCCGCGATCCGCGCCATCCATGCGCAACTGCCGCAGCTTCCATTGGCGCTGTATTGCAGCGAGGACGAGGCCGAGGCGGCGCGCGCGTTCGACGCCACGCTCACCGTCTACGGCCAGGAGCCGGGCTCGGTGGCGCTGTGCGCCTACGACGTGGTAGTGAAGTCGCCGGGCATCTCCGCCTACAAGCCCGCGGTGACCACCGCGCAGGCGCAGGGCACGCGGTTCACTTCCGGCACTGCGCTGTGGTTCGCGGAGAACCCGGACGCACGCGTGATCGCCGTCACCGGCACCAAGGGCAAGAGCACCACCACCGCCTTCGTGGCGCACCTTGCGCGTGCGCTGGGCGTGCGCACCGCGCTGGCCGGCAACATCGGCCTGCCGCTGCTGGAATTGCAGGGCCAGCCCGCCGACCTGTGGGCGATCGAACTCTCCAGCTTCCAGACCGGCGAAGCGGGCGCGCTGGAACTGGGCGTAGTCACCAGCCTGTACGAGGAGCACCTCGACTGGCACGGTTCGCGCGAACGCTACGTGGCCGACAAGCTCAAGCTCGCCGACGTGTCGCGCACCCTGCTGGTCAACGGCCAGCAGGCGTCGTTGCTGGAACGCACCGCCGCGCATCCGCATCGCCTCGTGTTCGGCACGCCGGAAGGCTGGCACGTGGCCGACGGCGCGATCCGCCGCGGCGAACGGGCGGTGTTCGATGTCACGAAGATGGCCGCGCCCGGCCTGCACAACGCGCTCAACGCCTGCGCTGCGCTGGCCGCGCTGGAAGCGTTGGGCCATGACGCGATCACGGCCGCGCCCGTGCTGGCGGATTTCCGCCCGCTGCCGCATCGGCTGCAACCGCTGGGCACGCACGACGGCCTTGCGTGGATCAACGATTCCATCAGCACCACGCCGCTGGCCACGCTGGCCGCGCTGGACAGCCTCGCCGGGCGCGAAGTCACGGTGATCGTGGGCGGCCACGACCGCGGGCTGGACTGGTCGGACTTCGTGCGTGCCGCGAAGGATCGCAGCGACCTGCGCATCGTCACGCAGGGCGCCAACGGCCCGCGCATCGCGCAGGCGCTGCGTGCCGCCAGGGCCACGGTGCCGTTGGGCGAGGCCGAGGATTTCGCCGACGCGGTGACGATGGCGCGCACCGTCTCGCCCGCGGGCGGCGTGGTGCTGCTGTCGCCAGGCGCGCCCAGCTTCGACCAGTTCAAGGACTACGCCGAACGCGGCCGCCGCTTCGCGGAGCTGGCCGGTTTCGCCGTCGAAAGCCTCGGCATCGATGGGCTCGGCATCCGCTGATGCCGCGGTTGCCTGCCCGCTGTGCGGGGCGGCGACCGGCGCGGCGTGGCGCGAAACCACGGGCACCTACCGGCACTGCGCGTCGTGCGATCTGGTCAGCCGCGATCCAGCCACCTGGCTGGATGCGGAAGCCGAGCGCGCCTACTACGGCACGCACGAGAACCGCATCGACGATCCCGGTTACCGCCGCTTCCTCGCACAACTCGCCGGGCCGCTGATCGCGCAGCTCGCGCCCGGCGCGCGCGGCCTCGACTACGGCTGCGGCGCGGCGCCGGCGCTGGCTGCGATGCTTGGCGAGGCGGGCTTTCCCACGCACGGCTACGACCCGTTCTTCGCTCCCGACGAAGCATTGCTCGCCGCGCGCTACGGCTTCGTCGCCTGCACCGAGGTGCTGGAACACATGCACGATCCGTTGCGCGAGCTTGCGCGCATCGATGCGATGCTGCTGCCGGGCGGCCTGCTCGGCGTGATGACCGAACTGCGGGTTCCCATGGCGGATTTCCCGCGCTGGCACTACCACCGCGATCCCACCCACGTGGGCTTCCACTCGGAAGCCTCGCTGCGCTGGATCGCGCGGCGCTTCGGCTGGGAGCCGCTCACCCTGGGCCGACGCGTGAGCCTGTGGCGCAAGCCATGCTGAAGGATTGCGCGGTCACAGCTCGTGCGCGGCGTCGCGCACGCAGTTGCGGCCGGCGCGCTTGGCGGCGTACAGCGCCTCGTCGGCCTCGCGCAGCAGATCCTCCGCGTCGTCTTCCGGCGCCAGCTGTTGGCAGGCCACGCCGGCGCTGATGGTGACGCGGCGCGCGGTTTCGCCGTGCGCGGCCACGTTGCGGTTCGCCACGGCCACGCGCATGCGCTCGGCGGCGGCGTGGGCGCCCTCCAGCTCGGTGTTGAACAGCAGGCAGGCGAATTCCTCGCCGCCGTAGCGGGCGACGATGGCGTCGGCGGGCGCGAACTTCAGCATGGTTTCGGCCACGGCGCGCAGCGCGCGGTCGCCGGCGAGATGGCCGTAGTGGTCGTTGTAGGTCTTGAAGTCGTCCACGTCGATGAAGACCAGCGCGGCCAGCACGCTGCGCTGCCCGCGCATCCCTTCGGCGCCGGGCTGCAGCGCCTCCATCAGCCAGCGCCGGTTGAACAGGCCGGTCAGCCCGTCGCGGCGGGCCTGTTCCTGCAGCTGCCGGTTGGCCTTGTTGAGTTCTTCGGTGCGGGCGTCGATGCGCCGCTCCAGCGCGCGCTGCCGCCGGCGCAGCGCCAGCGTGCGCCAGCGCACCAGTCCGTAGAACGCGGCGAACGCCAGCGCGGCGAACAGCGCGCGCGCCCACGGCTGTTGCCACCAGTGCGGCGTCGCCACGATGGGCAGCAGGATGGGCTGGCTGAGGTTGCCGGCGTAGTCGCGGCCTTCGACGTGCAGCACGTAGTGGCCGTGCGGCAGCGCGCCGATGTCGCGGAAGTTGTCCGCCGTCCACGGGCCGGGCTTCGCGTTGAAGCCTTCCAGCCAGGTGCGGAAGCGCGACTCGCCCTCGTGCTGCCACGACAGCAGGGCGAAATCGACGCGCAGATCGTGCCGCCCCGGCGGTATCACCACGGGCTCGCCGCGCACGGGCTGGTCGTCCACGCGCACGCCGGTCAGCATGAGCGGCTTGGCGTCGCGGTCGGGCTGGCGCGGCGCCGGGTCGTGCACGATCAGCCCGCCCAGCGTGCCGGCCCAGTAGCGGCCCTGCGCGTCGACGAACTGGGCGTTGGGGTTGCACTCGTTGTTGACCATGCCGTCGCGCACCGTGAACACCTGCGAGCGGAAGCCGTGCGCGTCCGGCACGAGCAACTGCACGCCGGAGTCGGTGCACAGGTAGATGCGGTCGCCGGCGCCGGCCAGCGCGCCGTCGACGGTGCGGTCGGGCGGCGCCGGCAGGTCGGGCGGAAGGGTGCGCGGGTGCTGCGGGTCGCTGATGTCCACGCGGATGGCGCCGTGGCGCAGGCTGCCCAGCCACAGGATGGCGCGGCCGCGCGCGTCGGGGATCAGCTGCATGCCGATCAGGCGGGTGCCGGGCATGCCGATGTCGCGCCCGAACAGCGACCATTGCGTGCCGTCGAAGCGCGCCAGCCCCTGGTTGCTGGTGGCCCACAGCCAGCGGTCGCCGCGCGCGGTGGTCTGCGCCAGCAGCTTCTGAACCGACCAGGTTCCGACCGCGGCGGATGGACGGAAAGACGTCCATTTGCCGCCGCGCAGCCGGTACACGCCGGAGCCGTCGGTGGCGAACCATTGCTCCTGCTGGCCGTCGATGCGCCGGCCGAGCACGTCGTTGACGCGCTGGCCGGGCGTCTTCGGCCACGGCGTCTCCACCGGCTGGAACGCGGGGCCGTCGTCCGCGCGCAGCAGCTGGCCGTCGTCCACGCCCAGCCACACCGCCGGCCGGCCCTGCGCGTCGTCGGCGCGCACGACCATGTTGACGTCGTTGCCGGGCAGTTGCCCGGTGGCCTTGGTGTAGTGGCTCCAGCGGCTTTGCTGGTAGAGGCCCAGGCCGTCGCCGTCGGAGCCCACCCACAGGCGTTCGTTGCCCTGCGCGTCGCGATCCACCAGCACGCCGAGCACGCCGGTCTGGTGCGCGCCCATCAGCGACACGGTTTTCCAGGCGCCGCCGTCCACTACCGCGCGCGCCAGCCCGTCCTCGGTGGCGGCCCACAGCACGTAGGTGCCGTTGGGGCTGCGCCAGGCGCGCACGCCGCGAACGGCGTTCGACGGCAGGCCGTAGCGGCGGTCGAACACCTGCACGCGGTCGTGGTAGATGCGCAGCAGGCCGTCGCGCGACGAGGCCCACACGGCGGAGTCGCCGCCGGGGAGCGGTGTTTCCGCCATGTCGTAGACGATGTCGGTCGGCAGTTCGCCCGAGGCCTGGCTCCAGTGGCGCAGGCCGTGCTCGTCGATGCGCCAGAGGCCGGTGTCGTAGGACGACAGCCACAGCGCCTCTTCGCCGTGCCGATGCGTGACGAGCAGGTACGACAGGCCGTGGCCGGTGTCGAAGCCCGGCATGGCGAAGTGCTGCCAGGGGCCGTCGCCTTCGCGGTACCACAGGCCGTCCCGCACCGAGCCGGCCCACAGCCGCGCATGGCCGAACAGGTCGCGGGTCTGCGCCAGCACGAGGAAGCCGGCGTGCGGCAATTGCGCGTTGCCCGTGGCGGCGTGCCAGCGGCCCTGCGCGCGAAAGAACAGTCCGGCCTCGGGACTCACCGCCCACAGGCGCCGGCCCTCCGGGCCATCCGTCTCCACCAGCCGCCGCACGCTGCGCGTGGTCAGCCCGTCCGCGTCGCCTTCCACGTGCCAGTGCGTGCCCTCCCGGCGCGCCAGGCCGAAGGCGCTGCCGCAGGCCCACAGCGTGCCGTCGCCATCCACGAACAGTTGCTGGATGTAGCCGCCCAGCGCGGGATCGTCCAGCGCCTGCCAGTGCCGGCCGTCGTACCAGGCCAGGCCGTGCGGCGTGCCCACCCAGGTGACGCCCTGGCGATCGGTCTGCGTGGCGACGGTGACAGGATCGGGCAGGCCGTCGCGCGTGGTGAAGATGGTGAACGACGGCGCGCCGAGGTCGAACAGGTCGAGCGTGGCCGGCTGCTGCACGTCCGCCGCGGCTGGGATGGCAAGCGCCAGCAGCCCCGTCGCGGTCAGTCGCGCAAGCCAGCCCTGTCGCTTCCCCATCAATCCCCATCCAGACATGCGAATGCGTGGCCAAGGATGGCCGTTGGCGTGGTGGAGGCAGGATAGCATCGGCTTCGCCGCCCTCTCCTCGGCGGCTGGCGCTACGCCGGCGTGCTCGTGCGCGCGCCCGCCGCCACGTCCACGCCCGCCTCGCGCAGCAGCTCCTCCAGCGGCCCCAGCCAGGGCCGGAATTTCTCCCAGCGGCCCATGGCGCGATGGTGGATGCCTTCGCGCACCTGTGCGGTGCTGGCGGTGGCGACGGCGGAGGTGTTGCGCCGGAAGTCGAGGCAGGCGTCGTGCCATTCCAGGCCGCAGTGGGCGAGCAGCCTGCGGGTGGCGTCTTCCTGCCCGGTCACCAGGGTTTCGTAATCCAGTTGCAGCACGCGTCCCGGCAGCACGGCGTCCCAGTGCGCCATCAGGCGGTCGAACTGGATGTAGTGGCGGCCGATGTCGAGCAGGTCGAAGCTGTAGCCGTGCGAGGCGGAATTCTCCGCGAAGGCCTCGCGGAAATTGCTGAGGCAGGTGTCCAGCGGGTGGCGGCGCAGGCAGACGATCTTCGCGTTCGGCAGCGCCCTGGCGATCAGGCCGAGGTAGAGATAGTTGTGCGGCAGCTTGTCGATGAAGCGCGGCTTGAGCGCGGTCTGCGGGCGCGTGCCGTCAACGTAGCGCAGGCCCAGCCGGTGCCAGTCGAAGCGATGCGACTGCGCGAGCAGTTCCGGGCACAGGCGCGCCGGCACGCCCTCGGGCGCGAGGCGGCACACCTGCGCGCCGAACTCCGCCAGCTCGCCGGCGGAATGCACCTCCGGGTGGCTGGACAGGATGCGCTCCACCAGGGTGGTGCCGGAGCGCGGCATGCCCACCACGAAGATGGGCTCGTCGCTGCCGTAGCCGCCATCGGTCGACACGGTGTCCGGGAACGCCGCGATCAGCGCGTCGACCAGCGCGCGATCCTGCTCGGGCTGGTAGTCCACGCGCGTGCGTGCGGCGGCCTTGCCCCGGCGCATGTGCTCGAAGGAGGCGGCGTAGTCGCCGAGGTCTTCGTATTCCTTGCCGAGCGCGCCGTTGAGATGGATCTGCGCGTCGAGGTCGCCGGGGTACGCGGCCAGCAGCGCGCGCAGGGCATCGACGTGGTTGTCGTCGGCGGTTTGCCGGCGCAGGCGGGAGCGCAGCCCGTAGGCCACCCAGTGATCCGGCGCGAGGTCGATGCAGGCGTCGAACTGCGCTTCCGCCTTCGCGAGGTCGCCGGTGAAGGTGCTGGTCAGGGCGAGGTTGAAGCGGCAGCGCCCGTCGTCCGGCAGCCGGGCCACGGCCTTGCGGAACAGCGCGTGGGCGCGCTCGTGCACGTTGCATTGCATGTAGACGCCGCCCAGCGCGTCCAGCGTCAGCGGGTCGGCCGGCGTCAGTGCGTAGGCGATGTTGGCGACCTGCAAGGCATGGCCGTGGCGACCCGCCGCCGCCAATGCCTGCGCGAAGTGCGTGGTGTATTCGGCGTTCTCGGATTCGATTGCAGCGGCGCGGTTCAGGTGTTCCAGCGCGCGGCCCAGTTGCCCGGTTTCCATGCAGGCCAGCCCGGCCAGATGGTGCGCCTCGGCGCAGTGGGCGTCCATCTGCACGGCCTGCACGGCGAGCTGGCCGGCTTGCGCGTGGTCGCCGCGGGCATGGGCCTGGCGGGCGGCGTCCAGCAGTTGGCGCAGGGCGGGCGGGGTTCGGCTTGTGCTGTCCATGGCGCCCATTATGGAAGAGCCGCGCCCTTGCGGACGCGGCTCTTCGTGGTTGCCGTTGCCGCGGCCTACCAGATCTTCACGCGCTGATCCGGCGCGAGGTACAGCTTCTGGCCCGGCTGCACGTTGAACGCCGGATACCACGCGTCGAGGTTGCGCACGGTGAGCGCGCGGAACTCGGCGGGCGCGTGCACGTCGGTGGCGAGGCGCTGGCGCTGGGCGGCGTCGCGGATCTTCGAGCGCCAGGCCTGGCCGAAGGCGAGGAAGAAGCGCTGGTCGCCGGTCAGGCCGTCGATCACCGGCGCGGGCTTGCCGCCCAGCGACTTGTGGTAGGCGAGGTAGGCGATGGTGAGGCCGGAGACGTCGGCGATGTCCTCGCCCAGCGTCTGCTCGCCGTTGACGTGCAGGCCGGGCAGGGCCTCGTACTGGTCGAACTGCTTGGCCAGTTGTTCGGTGGCGCTCTTGAAGTGCGCCTCGTCGGACGGCGTCCACCAGTTTTCCATCTTGCCCTGCGCGTCGAAGTCGGCGCCGGTGTTGTCGAAGCTGTGGCTGATCTCGTGGCCGATGATGGAGCCGATCGCGCCGTAGTTGGCGGCGGCGTCGGCCTTCGGGTCGAAGAACGGCGCCTGCAGGATCGCGGCGGGGAAGTTCAGCGCGTTCTGCAGCGGCAGGTTCACCGCGTTCACCGTCTGCGGGGTCATCCACCACTCGCCGCGATCCACCGGCTGGCCGAGCTTGGCGAGCTGGTGCTCGTACTCGTGCTTCACCGCGCGCAGGTGGTTGCCCAGCGGATCGTCGGCGCTGACCTCGAGCGTGGAATAGTTGCGCCAATGCTCGGGATAGCCCACGCCCACCTTCAGCGTGACCAGCTTCTCCTTGGCCTTGGCGCGCGTGGCCGGGGTCATCCAGCCCAGCGTGTCGATGCGCTCGTCGAAGGCGGCGATCAGGTTCTTCACCAGTTGCTGCACCTCGGCCTTGGACGAAGCGGGGAAATACTTCTGCACGTAGAGCTGGCCCACCGCGTCGCCGAGGTCGGCATTGGTGGCGCCCACCGCGCGCTTCCAGCGCGGTTGCTGCTGCGGGGTGCCTTGCAGGGTGCGGCCGTAGAAGCCGAAGCTGAGGTCGGCATAGGCCTTCGGCAGCAGCGGCGCGGCGGCGTTGAGCGTGTGGAAGGTGAGCAGGGTCTTCCACGCGGACAGCGGCTCGCTGGACACCAGCGCGGCGAGGCCGGTGGTGGCGCTGGGCTGCCACACGTCGATCCGCTTCTGGCCGTCCAGGCCGGCGGCCTTGAAGTAGGCGGCCCAGTCGAGGCCCGGCGCTTTCCTGGCGAAGTCGGCCATCGTCCACAGGTTGTTCGCCTTGTGCACGTCCTGGCTGTCGATCAGGCTTTCCTGAGCCTTGGCGATCTTCGTCTCCAGCGCGAGCACGGTGTCCGCCTGCGCGTCCGCGTCGGCGATGCCGGCCTGCTTCAGCAGCGCCGCCACGTAGGCGCGGTACTGGGTGCGGAACGCCGCCATGTGCGGGTCGTCGGACAGGTAGTAGTCGCGGCTGGGCATGGCCAGGCCACCCTGCAGCAGGTAGGCCACGGCGTGGTCGGGGTCTTCCAGGCCCTGCGTCACGAACAGGCCGAACAGGTTCTGGGTGTGGAAGTTGGTGGCGTTGATCGGATCCACGTCGGCGCGCAGGCGGCTGCCCAGCACGCGGGCGAGGTCGTCCTTGCTGGCGATGGCGTCGATGGCGGAGAGCTGCGGCTTCAGCGGCGCCAGGCCGTGCTTCGCGATCGCGGCCTCGTCCATGTAGGCGGCGTAGTAGTCGGCGATCCTGCGCGCGTTGCTGCCCGCGGCGGGATGGCTGGCGCCGGCGTTCTTGATGAGGTCGGCGGTGTGCTGCTCGGTCAGCTCGAAGATCTTGAGGAAGGTGCCGGTGCTGGAGCGGTCGGCGGGGATCTTCGCGGTCTTCAGCCAGCCGCCGTTGGCGTAGTCGAAGAAGTTGTCGCCCGGATGCACCGCGTGGTCGATGCCGGCGAGGTCGATGCCGATGTCGGGGCCGTGCGCGGCAGGCGAGGCGGCAAGGGCGGGCGTGCCGCAAAGCGCGGCGGCGATGGCCGCCGCCAGGATCCATCGGGTGCGTTGCATGGGCTTGTCCATTGAAGTGGGGTTGTCAACGATAGTGCGTGCCGCAGCCGGTGCGAGCATGACCAATGGGCCATGGCGGGTCTTGTCGGCGGGAACGGGCGCACAGGGCGTGTTGTCAACTTACTACTAATTAATTAGATTTCAGTAGCAAATTGACAGGTGCGCGATGAAGCTGCCGATGAATCCGATTCCCTGGAGGGATCTGTACAGCCGGAATGCCGCTGAGTTGGGTGCCGTCATGTCGCATCGACTCGGTGCGGAATGGCGCGGCCAGTACCTGCATTGGGATCAGTTGCGGCATCTTGAGCCGCCGGCCGGACTGGAAGCGGAGCAGTGGTGGTTCGGGATCAAGCTGGCACGTTTGCCGCTGCGGCGAGAGTTGCCGTTGTGCGACAAGTTCGGCCAACCGTTTGCCTTCGTGCCCAGCGACAGCCTGCAGCGGCGCCTGTTCCTGGTGGCGCGCGATGCGGCGGGCGCACTGCGCGGGCAGGACAGCGTGCCGTCCGACGCCATGCGCGAACGTTATCTGTTGCGCTCGTTGATGGAGGAGGCCATGACCTCCTCGCAACTGGAAGGCGCCGCCACCACTACCCAGGCGGCCAAGGAAATGCTCCGTAGCGGCCGGCAGCCGCGCGACTACGGCGAGCGGATGATCTACAACAACTTCGTCGCCATGCGCGAACTGAAGTCCTGGCGCGAGCGGCCGCTCACGCCCGCGGCGATCTTCGAGATGCAGCGCGTGCTCACCGACGGCACGCTGGATGCAGGCAAGGCGGGACGCCTGCGGCGCAAGGACGAGGACATCGTGATCGAGGACGAAACCGGCCGCGTGCTGCATGTGCCGCCGCCGGCCAGCGAATTGCCCGCGCGCCTGCAGGCGTTGTGCGATTTCGCCAACCAGCCGGACGACGGCGAGCATTTCATCCACCCAGTGGTGCGCGCCATCCTGATCCACTTCCAGCTCGGCTACGACCATCCCTTCGTCGATGGCAACGGGCGCACCGCACGCACGCTGTTCTACTGGTCGATGTTGCGCGCGGGATTCTGGATGACGGAGTACCTGTCCATCTCCAGCATCCTGCGCAAGGCGCCGGCGCAGTACATGCGCGCTTACCTGCATACGGAAACCGACGAGGGCGATACCACCTACTTCGTGTCGCACCAGCTTGACGTACTGCTGGAGGCGATCAAGGGCGTGCATGGCTATATCGAGCGCAAGCAGCGCGAGCAGGCTGCCGCGGCGACGCTGCTCAAACCCGGCAGTGCATTGGCACGGCGGCTCAATCATCGGCAACGCGAGTTGCTGCTCAATGCGCTGAAGCATCCGGACAAGGCCTTCACCATCGAGCTGCACCGGCGTGCGCACGACGTTGCCTACCAGACGGCGCGCACCGACCTGCTCGAGTTGGCCGAGGCCGGACTCATGGAGCAGCAGCGGCAGGGCAAGGCTTTCGTGTTCGTGGCGCGCGCCGGACTGGACAGGCGGCTGCGGGGCTGAAACCCCGCTTCACCTCTCCAGGCGGTAGTTGAAACTCGCGCGGTTGAAGTCGGTGGCGCTCTGCGCCTCGAAATTCCAGCGGTGGCTGAGCCGGTAGCGCAGGGTGACCACTTCGCCGGGCTCGAACAGGCCCACGCCGTAGCTGAGATAGAGCCGCGGCGAGAGGTACTTGCCCACGGTGAACGCGGAGTTGCCGCCCAGCGCCTCGTTGCTGGAGACGCCGATGTCGTCCACGCCGATCTTCGCGCCGATGCTCTTGGCCAGCAGGTTGCCCGCCGCCGAGCCCAGCGCCTGTGCGGCGGCGCCCAGCATGTCGCCTTCGCCGCCCTTCACCTGCGACAGCGGCTTGCCGGTGACGAGGTAGGAGAGCGCGTCGGACTGCTCCATCAGCGGATTGGAGAACACCGTGAGCACCGGCCGCTGCGCGGTGCCGGAGATCTGCAGGCCCACTTCCTGGCCTTCGTCGATGGTGGCGTTGGGGTTGAGCTTGCGGATCGCGCGGATGTCCAGGCCGGGGTTGTCGATCGGCGTGCTGGCGAACAGCAGCTTGCCGCGCTGGATCGCCAGGTTCTGGCCGTAGGCCTTGTAGGTGCCGCTCACCGTGACCTGGCCCTGGCCGGTGGTGGCGCGGCCGGGACGCTCGTTCACCGTGAGCGCGCCGCCGAGGCGGCCGTTCAGGCCCATGCCGGCGAGGTGCGTCTTGTGGCCCAGATCCACCTTCACCGTGGCGGTGAACGGCAGCGGCGCGCCCGCTTCGGGCTGCGGACGGTCGATCACCACCACGTCGGGCGAGGCCTTGCTGGCGCCCGCGCCAGGCAGCCTGTCGAGGTTCACGTCGGCGCTGTCCAGCAGCACCGAGCCGCCGAGATCCAGCCCCTGCGCGTTGCGCTGCAGGCGCAGGTCGGGCGAGATCGCGACCTTGGCGGCGGGGATGTCGGCGGCGGTGAACCGGCTGCCCTTGATCGCGATGTCGGTGGCGACGTCGCCGCCGAACCCGGCGACGCCGGCCACGGTGAGCGTGCCTGCGCCGGATTGCACGCTGCCGTCGACGCGCAGGCTGTGCATGTCGATAGCGTGCACCGTCAGTTGCCCTTGCGCGAGCTTCAGCCCGGCGGCGGGCACCTCGGCGGCGAAGTCGCCCAGCGTGGCGTCGCCGCTGACGGCGGGTTGCGCCAGCGTGCCGCCGAGGCGGAAGCTGCCGCTGGCCTGGCCGCGCACGTTGGCCAGCGTGCTGGTCAGCAGCTCCACGAAGGCGAGGTTGCCCAGCCGCAGGTCGAGCCGGCCGTCCAGCGCCTGCTGCTTGCCGGTCAGGTTCATCTGGCCGTCCAGACGTCCGCCGTGGTCGAGTCCGGCGCGCACGCTGAAATGCTGGCGGCTGGCGCCGAGGTCGGCGTTCAGCGCGAAGTCGTCGTAGCTCAGCAGTGGCGCGTCGGCGTGTTCGATCCAGGTGATGCTGCCGCGCGCGGAACCGACGCTGGCGTGCCCGCTGAGTGCGCCGGCGGCGCTGCGATGCAGCTTTCCGTCGCCTTGCAGGTTGCCGTCCACGCGCAGCGGCAGGTCGGATTCGCCGGCGGCATTGAGCAGCAGCGCCAGCGGCAACGCGCGCAGCCGGTAGCTGGCGTCGAGGTTGCCGGCCTTGTCCTGCTTCGCGCTCGCGCACAGTTGCGGATCGCCCGCCGTGAGGCACAGTTCGGACAGGCTGAAGGCGCCGTCGCGCCAGGCCAGCGCGCTGGCCTGCTGCAGGCGCCAGCCGGGCAGGCCCTGCGGCTCGATGTTCAGCGTGGACAGCGTGCCGTTCCATGCGCCGTCCTTCAGCGCGCCATGCAGGGCCAGCGCGCCGGAAACCTGGCTGCCGCGCGCCTCCAGCGCCAGCCGGTGGTCGCCCTGGCTGCCTTCGGCCAGCAGGTGGATGCGCTGGAACGCGAGGCCGCCGAGGTGCGCGCCGCCCGTGGTGAGTTCCAGCTTGCCTGCAGGGTGGCCGATGTCGGGAATGCCGGCGACGAGCTGCAGCGTGTCCACGCGCTGCTGTTGCCAGGCCAGCGCGCTGCCGTCCAGGTGGCCGTTGACGGATAGCTTCGGCCACAGGCCGCGGATGGCGAACTGGCCGTCCAGACGTCCGCCGGCATCGGGCAGCCAGTCGCCCAGCGAGGCGATGGCGAGCCTGAGGCTGGCGTCGTTGCTCTGGCCCGGCCTGGCATCGAGTTGCACCGTGCTGCCGCCGGAGGACAGCTTGAGCTGGCCGTCGATCACCCGGTTCGGCGCCAGGTGCAGCTTCGCCTCGCCGCCGACGCTGCGGTCGCGCAGGCGCCCGGCGAGCTGCCGGAGTTCCAGCGTGGCGTCGGCGCCGGCCTTCGCCAGCGTGCCCGTGCTTGCCAGCGCGAAATCCAGCGCGCCGTTCCAGCCCGCGAACAACTGGCCGGGATCGAAGCGCTTGGCGGTGACGTCGAGCTGCCAGCCAAGGGCCGGTTGCAGCTGCAGCGCACCCTGTGCCCGCAACTGGCCCTGCGCCTGCTGCAAGGAGAGCGAGTGCAGGGCGATGGCCTGTGGCGTGCCGTCGAGGTTCAGCGTCAGCTGCGCGGGCTTGCCGGGCGGGCCGATGGCGAGGTCGCCGCTGGCGTGGAAGCGTTCGGCATTGCCGTTCGCTTCGAGTTTTCCCGTGCTGGCCAGCGGCTGGCCGACCAGCCCGGCGGGCAGTCGCAGGTCGCTCCACTGGATCGCCAGCTGGCCGCCCAGCGGCTTGGCGTCGAGTTGCAGCTTGCCGCTGGCGGACAGCGTGCCTTTGATCTGCTGCGAGGTCAGCGCGAGTTGCTGCAGCGTGAGCGTCTTGCCGTCGTCGCTGATGCCTGCGCGCAACGGCTGCAGCAGGACGCGGTATTGGTTCAGATCCAGCGCGCCGTCGAGTTCGCCGCCGTGGCGGTCGCCATGGCCTTGCACGGACAGCGCCACGGATGTCAGCGCACTGTCGCCAAGCAGCGGCCTGGGATCGAAACGTGGAGCGACCAGCGAAGCCTTCCAGTCGTGATTGGCGTTCTGGCCCAGGTCGAGTTGCAGGTGCGCCACCATGGGTTGCGCGAGCTGCAGATCCAGTTGCGCCCGCTTGCCATCGCCGTTGGCGGTGACCTGGCCGGCATAGCGGATGTCGCCCAATTGCCATGCGAAGCCCGCCTTGCCGCTGCCGCGCTGCCCGCTTGCGAGGGCGAGCCGGCCTTCCAGATCGACGTGCCCATCCGGCGCGCGCAGCTTCAGGCTGTCGATGGCGATGCCCGCCTTCGTCCAGCTCCCTGCGAGATCGAGGCTGTCGGAAGCGAACACGGGCTGGCCGGCCTGGCTCACCTGCACCGTGCCGACATGGGCGCGATCCAGCAGCAGGTCGATGGGCGGCTGCAGCGGGAAGCTGCCGGAGCTTTCGTTGTTGCCATCGCTTTTCGGCAGCGCCACCGTCACGCCTTCGACGTCGAGATCGAGCACGTGCACGCGGCGCGCCAGCAGCGGCCAGAAGCGCAGGTCGAGGTGCGCGCGCGCCACGTCGACCACGGTGCCCTGGCCGTCGTCGTAGCGCAGCCCGGCTAGCTGCAGCGGGCCGATCAGAGTGCCTTGCGCCTGTTTCCACTGCAGCGCGCCGTGCGTGGCCGATTGCGCGCGTGCCAATGCGAAGCGCAGGCCGGCGGCGGTGCCGAGCAGCCACCACAGGGTGGCCGCCAGCACCAGCAGCAGGGCCGCGAACGCGATACCGATGCGCTTCAGCCACTTCATGTTGCGGGAGGTCTCCTGATGGCCGTGTTGCTGTTGCCCGTGGCGTGCATCGAAGCCAGGGCCTTTGCTGATGCCGAAGCACGGGCTCCTGCCCGTGCTTCGGCTCGCCATGCCCGCTTTGCGGGCATGGCTCCCTGCCGCAGCCACGGAGCGGCTGCGGCAGGTGCGGCCCATCCGTGGGCCGCCTGTGAGCGGGCGCGGGATCGCCCGCTCACAGATCCGGCCCGATGACGAGGTGCAGCATCACGCCATGGCGCTGCGAGTCGTGGATGGGCGTGCCCAGATCCACCCGGATCATGCCCACCGGCGAGCGCCAGCGCACGCCGATGCCGGTGCCGAGTTTCGGCCGGTAGTCGACGGCGTCGAAGGCGTTGCCGGCGTCGAGGAAGGTGGCGATGCCCCAGTTGCGGGTGAAGTAGTGCTCCACCTCGGCGCTGGCGACCAGCAGGTTGTTGCCGCCGATCACGCGGCCGTAGCCGTTCTCCGGGCCGATCGACTGGAAGCCGTAGCCGCGCACCGAGCGGTCGCCGCCGGCGAAGAAGCGCAGCTGCGGCGGCAGCGCGGCGAAGTCGTCGGTCCAGGTCTTGCCGGCGCTGCCGCGCAGGATCAGCCGGTTGCGCCGTTTCGCGCCGAACGCGTGGATCCACTTCGCGTCCGCGGTGAGCTGGCTGAAGCTGGCCGAGGAAAGCAGGCCGCCGGCCGTGCTGCGCGCCGCGAAGCTCAGCGACCAGCCGTCGTGCACGAAGTCGTAGTTGTCCGCCCGCTTGCGCGACAGCGACGCCTCGGCGAACAGCAGGGTGCTGCTGCCGTGCTCGATGCCGGGCGTGCTGTCCGGCTCGCTGCCGCGCTTGCCCACGGTGAAGGTGCCGGACAGCGCGTGCAGGCCCACGGTGCGCGTCCAGCCGTGCCAGAGCTGCGTCTCGTTGGCGACCAGCTCCAGCGTGCGCGACTGCGAGGTGTCGGTGTTCGCGTCGCGGTAGTTGGCGCCGAAGTTCAGGCTGCGCTGGTCGTCGCCGGGCAGCGGGACGGAATACAGCGTGGACAGGGTCTTCAGCCGCTGCGCCAGCACCAGTTCGTTCTTCCACTTGTGGCCGCGCCGGTTCACCCAGCGCCGCTCCACGCCGCCGCGCACGCCGAAGCCGGTGTCGGTGCCGATGAAGGGGCCGCCGGTGTAGATCGAGCGCTTCGCCGGCGCCAGTTGCACCTCGATGTCGATCTTGCCGTCGGCCTTCTCGTCGATCTGCGGCAGCACGTTGACCACGGCGAAGTAGTCGGCGCCGTTCAACGCCTGCTGCAATTGCAGCAGCTGATCCTGGTCGAAGTAGTCGCCGGGCTTGAACGGAACGTAGCGTTCCAGGAAGCCCTCGTCGAACTGCGAACCTTCGAAGCGCACCGCGCCATAGCGATAGCGCCGGCCCACCTGCCATGCCAGCTTGATCGCTGCGCTGCGCTGCGCTGCGCTGTGTCCACTTCCACGCGGTGCGTCGTCAGCTTGGCGTCGAGGAAGCCGCTCGCAGTGAGCGCGGCCGACAGCGCATCGCGCGCGGCGTCGTAGCCGGCGTGATCCAGCTGCTTGCCGCGCATGCGCGTCAGCGCGCCGCGTGCGTGGCGGATCGAGGGCAGCGCCAGCGCCTCGGCGTCAAGTTGCACGACCACCGTGGCGACCTTCACCGGCTCGCCGGTGCGCACGTCCAGCGTCACCTTCCAGTCCTTGCCGACCTGCTGCAGTTGCGGCGCGACATCCGCGTCGTAGTAGCCGTAAGGCTCCAGCGCCGCCCTGGCCTGTGCCGGCGCCTGCGCGTACAGGCGGCGCATCTGCGCGTCGCTGACGTCGCGGTGCGCGTATTGCGACAGTCCCACCGACGCGCTGATCGCCTGCTGCAGCGGTTCGTCCACGCCGCGCACCACCAGTTGCACGCCAGCCTGCGCGAGCGTTGCGAACACCAGCAGCGGCAGCGCGAGCAGGGAGGTGCGACGCATGCGGGGGGATCCGTCCTCGTGGGTTTGGGCGTGGGTTGGGACAGCTTACCGAAGTGGGATGGGTGGCGGATGAATCCGCGGTTGGCGTGTGTGCTTGTGCAGGATTCAGAGCGGTTTCGTCCGCCTGCCGGCGGCCGAGCTACTTTTCTCTTGCGTGGCCAAGAGAAAAGTAGCCAAAAGAGAAGGCCACCCCGCGGCAGCGCTTTCCGCCCATCCATGGGCGGAAAGTCCGTGAGCCGAGGCCGGGCTTTTCGAGCGGGCTCCTGCCCGCGCGAAAAGGCGTTGCCATCCCTGGCAACGCCCGCTGCGCGGCCTGGTCGTCCCCGCCTCACCGCCGCCGAGGGGCCCCGGAAGAGCAGGCGCGCATCGTGCGCGCCAGAAGCACAGGCAAAAGCCGAAGCGCCGCAAGCGCGCAGCGCTTTGGCTTTTGTCGTTGGTTCTTGCTTTTGCTTTTTCTGAAAGTGCGCGCTTGGAGCGCGCTGCTCTACCCGGGGCCCCTATGGCGCGGCGGGCGGGTGGAGGAAAGTCCGCAGGATGGCCCGCAGGGATGCGGGCCAGTTTTTCGCCGGGACAGGAATCCCGTCGAAAAACCCCGCAGCCCACCCGCGCACCCGGAAGGCAGAGCCTGTCCCGGACTCGATCCGGGAATGCCTGGAGGGCGCGCCATCGGGGTGCCGTTTCTCTTTGGTTCCTTTCTCTTTGGGCACGCAAAGAGAAAGGAACTCGGGCCGCGGCAGCGGCACGAAACCGCTTTGAAACTTGCGGAATACCCGCAAGCCTCACCCCTTCGCGGGAAACCACATCCCCGCCTCGACCTGGAACGGTCGCGGCCGCACCCCGAGCAGGCGTTCGAGTTCGCCGTTGTCGGCGACGAGATCCGCATCGAGTCGTTGCAGCGGCCCGCGCAGTTTCGCCGGCGCGAAGCGTTGCCCTGCGTGCAGCAGCCATGGCGGCAGCGGAACCGGCAGGTTGGCGTGGGGCAGGGTCTGGCGGACGCGGGCGAACATTTCGCCGGCGTTGAGGCGTTCGCCGCCGCCGATGGGGATGACGCGCCCCGCGCTGGCGGGGCAGTCCAGCGCGGCGAGCACGGCGAGCGCGATGTCGTCGGCGTGCACCGGCTGGCGCATGCCATGGCCGGCGGGCAGCGGGAAGACGCGTGTGCGCCAGGCGCGGCGGGCGATCGGGCTGAGGCTCTTGTCCAGTCCCGCGCCGTAGACGAGCGTGGGGCGCAGCACCGTCCACGGCGCGCCGTGGCGCGCGCAGGCGGCGGCCAGCGCCTGTTCGCCGTCGCGCAGTTGCTGCGAAATGGCGCGTTCGGCCGGCACGCCGGAGTCGCGCTTGGTTTCCGCGCTCATCGAGCTGGTGGCGACCACGCGCGGCGGCTCGCTGCCGAAGTCCGCGCGCGACAGCCACTCGGCGAACGGCAGGAGCGGGCCGAAGCTGACGATGGCGACCGGATGCGGCAGTTCGCGCGGCAGCGCATCGGGCAACTGGCCTTGCAGCCAGTGCAGGCCGGGCTGCGAGGCGCGCGCGCGGCGGCTCAATGCCGTCACCGATGCGCCGCGGGCGAGCAGGCGCGGCAGCAGGAAGTGGCCGATCTGGCTGCTGCCGCCGAAAACGAGCACCGGCATCACGTACCCGCTTGCATGCGCGCCGCGAGATCCTGCGCGCGTGGCAGGTTCGGCGCCAGCTTGCGCGCCTGTTGCAGCGACTGCATGGCGCCGATGCGGTCGCCGCCGGCGAGTTGCCGGTCGGCTTGATCCAGCCATGCGCCGGCAAGGCGTTGGCGCAGGGTGTTTTGCGTCGCGTCGCCGGGCGAGAGATTGGCGAGGTTGTCCAGCATCTGGCCGGCGCGGACGAGGTCGCCCGAGAACAGCGCGCGATTGAACAGTTGCAGCACCGCGCCGGGCAACGCCTGCAAGCCCTGCAGCGCGGCGGCGTTGTTGCCGTCGATGGCCAGCGCGTTGCGGTAGAGGTCGTAGGCGCAGTTGCCGGGCGGCATCATGATGTCGCCGCGCTGCGTGGCGGCCTGCGCCTGCTGCAGCAGGCGTGCGATCTGCGCGCTTTGCTGCGGAGTGGGGGCGGCCACGGCAGCGGGCGCGATGTCCTGGTCGTCGTTCGCCGGCGCGCCGGTGGCCGCGGGCGCTTGCCGCATGCCTTGCAGGCGCGCACGTGCGGCGGCGAGGTCGGCGGACTTCGGCGCCAGCCCCGCGGCGCTGTCGAGCAGCTTGCCCGCCTGCGCGGCGTCGCCGGCATCCATCGCCGCGCTGGCCTGCACGGTGAGCGCCTGTGCCACCTTGCCCAGGCCGGCCTGCGCCTGCGGGTTGTCCGGGCTCAGCGCCAGCGCGGCCTTGTAGTGCGCCAGCGCAGTGTCGTCGCCGGAGCCGTCGATGCGGCCGGCGCGCAGCGCGTCGTCGCCCTGCTGGAGCGCCGCGTCCAGTGCGGCGTTGTCCTGCTGGGTTGCCTGCGCGCGCGCGGCGCGCAGGCCGGGCAGGGCGGCGTTGTTCGGTTGCAGCGCGGCGAGTTGCTGGATGGCGGCATCGGCACTGGCGCCGTCGTTGGCGTCGATGGCTTTCCGCGCCTGCGCGGCCAGCGCGTCGCCGACCTGGTCGAGGCCGTGGTGCGCCACCGCGTTGCCGGGATCGGCGGTGAGCGCCTGCCGGTACAGCGCGCCGGCGCCGTGGTCGCCGCCATATTGGCCGGCGGCGAAGGCCTGCTGCGCCTGATCCACCAGGGTCGAAAGCTGTACCTGCGAGGCGCGCCTGGCGGCGATCGCTCGGTCGAGATGGTCGACGTCGCTGCCGCCGCCCAGCAGCTCGCGCGCCACCGCGGCCTTCTGCGCGGCCGCGTCGAGCTGCCCGGCCTGCAGCGCGGCGTCGGCCTGCGAGAGTTCGGCCATGCCGACCTGATGCAGGCCGTCGTGCGCGATGTCGTTGTCCGGTTCCAGCGCCACCGCGGCCTGGAACAGCTCGCGCGCGCTGGTGCCGTCGTGGCCGTCCAGATGGCCGGCGGCCAGCGCCTGCTGCGCGCGGCCGAGCACGTCGTTGAGTTCGGTGCGTGGCAGCAGGTTGTTGCTCAGATAGCTGCGCCCGTACCACATCGCGCCCACCGCTAGGGCCAGCAGCACCAGCACGGGCACCAGCCAGCCGCGGCGCTTGCGCGGTGGCGGTGCCGGCGCGCGCGCGTTGCGCGGTTCGATCTTCATCGACGGCAAGCCGTCGCGCGGCGGCATGTCGCGCGGCGGCGCGTCGAGCTGGTCGAGGTTGCCCAGCGTGGGTTCGGTGCGTCCGCGCTGGTCGGGTTCGTGCTGGTCGCGGCGTCCGCTCATGGGTTCGGCAAATCGTGAAAAGTTGATGATGGGTTCTTCAGTTCGTCATGCCGGCGAGGCGCTTCTCAACAGCCGAATGGCTGGTCAAGCCGGCATCCAGTGCCTTGGCGTTTTACGTGACTGGATCCCGGCCTGCGCCGGGATGACGAGCCAAAGCAATGCTTCGCAGCTTAGCAGCGCACTACTCCATCACCGCGCCGTGCGCGAACACGCGTTCAGGATGCGCGGGCACCGCCGATGCGGCGCGCTTCCAGCACGTTCGGCAGCGCCAGCAGGCGGCCGAGCAGGGTGGACAGCTGCTCGAAGTCGCGCACGCGCAGGGCGAAGCGCATCTCCACCTCGCCGCTGCTGGCGATGGCGCGGCTGGAGGAAGCGAGGATGGGCGTGCCGGCGTTGCTGATGACGCCGGCGACGTCCTTCTGCAGACCCTTGCGGTCGTAGCCGCGCAGTTCGACGTCGACTTCGTAGGCCTGCGCATTGGCCTTGCCCCAGGTCACTTCGATCACGCGGTCGGGATCGCGCCGCGCCAGCCGCGCGAGGCTGGCGCAGTCGGCGCGGTGCACCGACACGCCGCGGCCGCGGGTGATGAAGCCGCGCACCGCGTCGCCGGGCAGCGGCTGGCAGCAGCGCGCCAGCGTGGTGAGCAGGTTGCCGATGCCCTCGATGCTGAGCGCGCCGGGGTCGCGTGCCGGCGCCGGCCGCGCGGGCGCCAGCGGCATGGCGTCTTCTTCTTCCAGCGGCTGCGCGATGTCCTGCAGCGCGCGCGCCACCTGCCCCGTGCTGATTTCGTTGAGCGCCAGCGCCACCAGCAGCTCGTCCTGCGTCTTCAGGTGGAAGTGCGCGGGCAGCTTCGCCAGGTCGATCTCGGGCAGGGCGAGGCGCTTGAGTTCACGCTCGAACATCACGCGGCCCACCGCGAGGTTGGCGTCGTGCGCCAGCCGGCGGAACCAGGCGCGCACCTTGTCGCGCGCCCGCGAACTGTTGAGGTAGCCGTGGTGCGGCGACAGCCAGTCGCGGCTGGGCTCGGCCTGCTTCGCGGTGAGGATCTCCACGCGGTCGCCGCTCTGCGGCTGGAAGGTGAGCGGCACGATGCGGCCGTTGACCTTGGCGCCGCGGCAGCGGTGGCCCACCTCGGTGTGCACGTGGTAGGCGAAGTCCAGCACGGTGCCGCCGTGCGGCAGATCGACCACCTCGCCGCGCGGGGTGAGCAGGTAGACGCGATCCTCCATCAGCTCGGTGCGCAGGTCGGCGGCCAGGGTGCCTTCGTCCTCGCCGCGCGTGTCCAGCAGCTTGCGCATCCAGGCGACCTTGGCCTCGAACTCGGCGTCGGCGCCGCCGCCTTCCTTGTAGCGCCAGTGCGCGGCCACGCCGAGTTCGTTGGCGCGGTGCATCTCGTGGGTGCGGATCTGCACTTCCAGCGTCTTGTCGCGCGGGCCGATCACCGCAGTGTGCAGCGAGCGGTAGCCGTTGCCCTTGGGCCGGGCGAGGTAGTCGTCGAACTCGCGCGGCAGGTGCGGCCACAGCGTGTGCACCACGCCCAGCGCGGCGTAGCAGTCGGCTACCGTGTCCACCAGCACGCGCACCGCGCGGATGTCGTACAGCTCGGCGAACTCCACGCCCTTTTTCTGCATCTTCTTCCAGATGGAATAGATGTGCTTGGGCCGGCCGGCCAGCTCGGCCTTGATGCCGGCGGCGGCGAGCGCGCGGCCCAGCTCGTCCAGCGATTCGCGGATGAAGGCCTCGCGGTCGGCGCGGCGCTCGTCGAGCAGCTTGGCGATGCGCTTGTAGGTGTCCGGCTGCAGATGGCGGAAGGCGAGGTCTTCCAGCTCCCACTTGAGCTGCCAGATACCGAGGCGGTTGGCCAGTGGCGCGTGGATGTCGCGGGTGAGCCGGGCCAGCTCCGTGCGCTCGGCCTCGGGCAGCGTCGCCGCCGCGCGCAGGCGCGCGAGCTGGCGCGCCAGAAGCACGAACACCACGCGCAGGTCGCGGATGATCGCCAGCAGCAACCGGCGCAATCCCTCGGAACCGCTGTCCTGCGTGCGTTGCGCGTGCAGCGCCCACACCTGCTCGGCGGCCTGCTGGCCTTCCACCAGCCGGCGCACGTCTTCCGGCAGGCGCGGCGACTCGGCCTGCCACAGGGCGGCATCCGCGCGCGATGCGGCAAACCACAGCGCCGCCGCCTGCGTGGGCGCGTCGCAGCCCATCATCGCCAGCAGGTCGAGCACGTCGGCGCACTCGGCCTGATCCACCGCGCGCTCCATGCAGGCGTCCAGCGCCGCGGCCAACGCGGGCGGCAGCGTGCCGGCGCGGTCGCGCCAGGCTTGCAGGGGGGCGGGTGGCGGGTGCTTGGTCATCACGGGAATGGCGCGGGGATGCCCATTCTAGGCATGTCGGCGATGCTTGGCTTCGGCGCCCTCTGGTCGCAGAATTGTGCCGTTGCCCTTATTGCCGTAACAGAGCCAGCCTATGAAAATCCGCTTCCGTATCTCCTCACTATCGCTTCTGTTTGTATTGCCGCTATCCGTGCTGTCGGTTCACGCGCAAGAGGTGAACGGGTTGAAGCAGCGCATGAGTACCACCGATTTCAAGGCATCCGGCCTGGGTAAATTGAGCAGTCAGGAGCTGGCGCATCTCGATAGGTGGCTGATGGAGCACCCGATGGTGAAGACACGTGTAGTTAGTTCCAGTGGCAAGCCGGTGTTCTATCCGGACAATATTAAGCGTCAGAAGATCGACACGCGCATCAAGGGGCATTTCACCGGTTGGCAAGGGCGGAGCCAGTTCACCTTAGACGATGGCCAAGTGTGGAAGCAAGCTGGCTCTGATGCACCAGAGTGCATGGCTTCCGATAACCCTAAGGTGAAGCTTAAGCCTTCGCTATTCGGTAGCTGGCTGATGTATGTGGATGGCTGCAATGGCGACGTTCACGTTGAACGAGTTCGCTGAGTGTCGCATGCAATGGTTTCGATAACTGCTGGTACTGGTCGCTGGCGGCATCATGTCCGGGGCATGGACTATCGATAGCTTAAACGTAGCAGGTGCGCTAATTGCTGGCTGATTTCGTGCAGTGGTATGCCATGCTTGGAACTTACTTGGATCTGCTGTTGATATTGATCGTGGTAATAATGGCACTGCTTCACGAAGTGACGGCGCAGATCACGCCGAGATGATCGACTCCAGAATCTTCGCCAGGCGCTTCGCCGACACCGGCTCCGCGGTCTTCAGTTCCTGCGCGAACAGCGATACGCGCCATTCCTCGATCAACCAGCGCAGTTCGTCGAGGTTCGCGTCGCCGGCGGCGCGATGCTTCAGGTATTCGCGCCAGTAGGGCAGCACCTGCAGCATGCGCTGCTGATCCTTCGCGGGATCCTGGCGAAGGCGCTCGCCGCGCAGGCGCATGGCCTTGAGGTAGCGCGGGTAGTGCGCGAGCCGCGCCAGCGGCAGGTCGCGCAGGAAGCCGGGGGCGAGCAGGGCGTCGAGCTGCTCGCGTAGGTCGTCATAGCTGGCGCGCGCGAAGCCCAGCAGCGGCGGCTGCATCCACGGCCTCAGCTCAGCCTGCGCCTCGATGGCGGGTTCGGCGAGTTTCAGCCGCTCGATGGCGCAGCCGAACAGTTCGCGCGCGGCCTGCGTGCGCAGCGCTTCGAAGGCACCGGCGCTGCGCGCGTCGAGGTCGAGCCGCGCGACGAGGTCGGCGAAGCCGCCTTCGGCTAGGTCTTCGCGCAGGCCGTCCACGCCGCCCAGCGGCGCGTATTTCAGCGCCAGCGGGTTGGCGATGGGCAGGCGCCGGCGCGCCTGTTTCAGGTCGCTGGCCAGCGCGTTGCGCAGCAGGCGCAGCACGCCGGCCACATGCGCGTCGGCGGCTTCGTCGCGACGCTCGAACACGCGCAGCGCCACGGCGTCGCCGAGGTCGACCAGGGCGGGGAAGGCGAGCAGGCCGCCGCTGGAGCGCACTTCGCGCGGGATCTCCTCGAAGTCCCACGCGGTGACGTCCTCGCGGGTGAGTTCCACGTCGGTCTTCTTCGAGAACGCCTCGCGTGCGCGGCCTTCCCATTCGGCGCGTAGCGCGGCGAGGTCGCGGCCGGCGGCCAGCGTGCGGCCGCTTTCGTCGTGCACGCGATAGCGCATCAGGTAGTGCGGCGCGAGTTCGATGGCGGCGAATTCGCCGGCGTCGACTGCGACGCCGGTGGCGCGCTTGAGGAAGCCGGCCAGCGCCTTGGTCAGCGGCTCGTCGCGCGGCGCCTCGGCCTCGGCGAAGGCGCGCGCGAAGTCCGGCGCGGGTACGAAGTTGCGGCGCAGCGCCTTGGGCAGGCCGCGGATCAGCTCCGCCGCCTTGTCGGCGAGCAGGCCGGGCACCAGCCATTCGCAGCGCGCGGGGGGCAGGGCGTTGAGCATCGCCAGCGGCAGGTGCAGGGTGACGCCGTCGGCCTCGTCGCCGGGCACGAAGCGGTATTCGAGACGGTAGCGCTGCGTCGCCGCCGGCGCCTCGCCGGTGGCCATCGGCACGATGGCCAGCGCCGCGGGAAACGCCTTTGGATCGAGTCCCGCGCCGCCCACCATCACATCATCCAGCGACCAGCGCAGCGCGGCCTGCTCGGCGGAGCGCGCGTGGCAGTACCACGCGTCCAATGCACGGCTGGACGAGATGTCTTCGGGCAGTTTGCCGCGGAAGAAATCGACCAGTTCGTCCTCGTGGCGGATCAGCCCCTCGCGGCGCTGCTTCGCCTCGATGCCCTGCGCATCCTCCAGCACGCGCTGGTTGGCGCGCACGAAATCGGCGCGCGCCTCGATGTCGCCGCGCGCCAGCGCTTCGCGCAGGAAGATCTCGTGGGCCAGCGCGGGATCCTGCTTCTCGAACGTCACCGCGCGGCGCTCGACCAGGTTCAGGCCGAACAGGCTCACCTGCTCGTAGGCCACCACGCAGCCGCGCTTCCGCGACCAGTGCGCGTCGCGGCAGCTGGACTTCAGCAGGTGCGCGCCCTGCTGCTCGATCCAGGCGGGTTCGATGCGCGCGCACATCATCGCCCAGACCTTGCCGCCCACGTCGAGGATCTGTGCGGCGAACACCCAGTTCGGCGGAACCTTCGCCAGCGCGGAGCCGGGGAAGACCTGGAACTTGCGCTCGCGCGTGCCCTGGAAGATGCCGCGTTCGTCCTTGCGGCCGACCTGGGTGGGGAGGCCGGCCAGGAGGGCGCGGTGGGTCGTCTCGAAGAGACGGGCCGCCGCACCCTCTTCATTGATACCGCGCTCCTCGCGTTCGCCCCCTCTCCCCTTCGGGGAGAGGGTTGGGGTGAGGGGTGGGTGCTCGCGTGAGCGCTCGTGCGAAGCGCGCCTGTTCTTTCCATCGCTTCGCAAGCTCGGCCCTTCACCCCGGCCCTCTCCCCGGAGGGGAGAGGGGGAAACGGCACGGCCTCCCTGCTGGGTAGAGGGGACACCCAGCTTCCACCCCAGCTCCTGCACCACCAGCAGCAATTGCCGGTGCAGCTCGCGCCACTCGCGCATGCGCATGAAGCTGAGGAAGTGCCGCGAGCACCAGTCGCGCAGCTTCGATTGCGTGAGTTCCTCGTGCGCCCGGTCGTACTCGTGCCACAGGTTCAGCACGCCGACGAAGTCGGATTTCGGGTCGGCGAAGGCGGCGTGCGCGGCGTCGGCCTGCTGGCGTGCGTCGGCGGGGCGTTCGCGCGGATCCTGGATGCTGAGGAAGGCGACGATGGTGAGGAGTTCGCGCAGCGCGTGCAGCTTCTCGGCTTCCACCAGCATGCGCGCCAGTTGCACGTCGATCGGCAGCTTGGCCAGCGTGCGGCCGATGGCGGTGAGCGTGCGCGCCGCGTCGATGGCGCCGATCTCGGCGAGGCGGCGGTAGCCGTCGGCCACCACGCGCGGGTCGGGTGCGTCGAGGAAGGGGAAGTCGTCCACCTCGCCCAGCTTCAGCGCCAGCATGCGCAGGATCACGTTGGCCAGCGAGGAGCGCAGCAGCTCGGGATCGGTGAAGGCGTTGCGCGCGGCGAAATCCGCCTCGTCGTACAGGCGGTAGCAGATGCCGGGGCCGATACGACCGCAGCGGCCCTTGCGCTGGTCGGCGGCGGCCTGCGAGACGGGTTCGACGTGCAGGCGTTCGAGCTGGCTGCGCTGGCTGTAGCGCTTCACGCGCGCGCTGCCGGTGTCCACCACGTAGCGGATGCGCGGCACGGTGAGCGAGGTCTCGGCCACGTTGGTCGCCAGCACCACGCGGCGCTTCGGGCCGGGCTTGAACACGCGATCCTGGTCGGTGGCGGAGAGGCGCGCGTACAGCGGCAGGATCTCGGTCTCGCGGTACTGCCGCCGCGACAGCAGCAGGTGGGCGTCGCGGATCTCGCGCTCGCCGGGCAGGAACACCAGCACGTCGCCGGGGCCGCCGCCGAGGCTGCGATCGGCCACGATCTCGTCCAGCACCGCGGCGATGTGCTCGGCGCTGCCCTGCTGCATGCGTTCGCCGGTGTCGGCGACCGGGCGCCAGCGCAGTTCCACCGGATAGGCGCGGCCTTCCACCGACACCACCGGCGCGCCGCCGAAGTGCTCGGCGAAGCGCGCGGTGTCGATGGTGGCCGAGGTGACGATGATCTTCAGCTCGGGTCGCTTCGCGGCGAGCCGCTTGAGGTAGCCGAGCAGGAAGTCGATGTTGAGGCTGCGCTCGTGCGCCTCGTCGATGATCAGGGTGTCGTAGGCCGACAGCCACGGGTCGCCCTGCGTCTCGGCGAGCAGGATGCCGTCGGTCATGAACTTCACCAGCGTGCGTTCGCTCACCTGGTCGGTGAAGCGCACCTGGAAGCCCACCTGGTCGCCGAGCTGGGTGCCGAGTTCCTCCGCCACGCGGCGCGCCACCGAGCGCGCGGCGAGGCGGCGTGGCTGGGTGCAGCCGATCAGCCCGGCTTCGCCGCGGCCGGCGGCGAGGCACAGCTTGGGCAGCTGGGTGGTCTTGCCCGAACCGGTTTCGCCGGCGATCACCACCACCTGGTGCTCGCGGATCAGCTTGACGATCTCGTCGGCGCGCGCCGTGATCGGCAGCGATTCGTCCAGGCGGATCGCGGGCTTGGCCTCGGCGCGCGCGCGGCGCTTCGCGGCGGAGGTTTCGATGTCGGCGGCCAGCGTCGCCAGCTTCCTGTCGTCGGCGTGTTTCGACAGTCCGCGCCAGCGCCCCAGCAGGCGGCCGAAGTCGCGGCTGCACACGCCGTCGAGCGCGCGGCGCAGGTCGCGCAGCGTGGATTGGGTGGTCGGCGGGCGGTTCATGTCGTTCATGCAGCCGCGCATGATAACGGTTGGCTTACATTCCGCTCGATAGGCTCGTGCTATCGGCTGCATTGCGAGGATTCATTTCCGCCGCGGCCGGCACGTTGTTACCGTGATCCCATCACTCACCGCACGGGAGAACACCATGGCCTCGAACATCGGCATTGCCAAGAAGGATCGCGAAACCACCGCGAAACAGCTGTCCAAGCTGCTGGCCGACACCTACTCGCTCTACCTCAAGACCCACAGCTTCCACTGGAACGTCACCGGCCCGCAGTTCAACAGCCTGCACGCGATGTTCGAGGCGCAGTACAACGAATTGTGGCTGGCCGCCGACGAGATCGCCGAGCGCATCCGCACGCTGGACGTGTTCGCGCCCGGCTCCTACAGCCAGTTCGCCAGGCTCAGCTCGATCAAGGAGGAATCCGGCGTGCCCGAGTGGAAGGAGATGGTGAGCCAGCTGGTGGAAGGCCACGAGATCGTGGCGCACACCGCGCGCGCGGCGATCAAGGTAGCCGACAAGGCGGGCGACGAAGGCAGCGCCGACATGATCACCGGCCGGCTGAAGGCGCACGAGAAGACGGCGTGGATGCTGCGCTCGCTGCTGAAGTGAGCAGCCGTCGTGCCGACAAGGAAAGGCCCGCCGATGGCGGGCCTTTCCGTTTGGGCATCTTGCGCCGTTTCAGTCCTTCGGCGCAGGCCCCTTCACCGCGGTAACCAGCCCCTCGGGCCGCACGTACTTGGCGAATGCCTGCTGCACTTCCGGCGCGGTCAGCGCAAGGTAGTGCTGGCCGGCGACGGTCATCGCATCCAGCGGCTTGCCCTGCTGCGACAGCGTGAGCAGCTGGCCGCCGATCGCATTGAAGCTGGATTCGCCCAGCGGGATGCGGCGCAGCAGGATGCCCTTGGCCTGCATGAGTTCGGTGCCGGTCACCGGCGCCTGCTGCATCTGCTTGAGATCCTGCACCACCAGCGCGCTGGCCGCGCCGACCTTGTCGGGGTCGCAGCCGAAATACACCTTGTAGGTGCCGCGATGCTTGTCCGCATCCAGGCCCACGCCCACGGTGTAGACCAGGCCGTGCTTCTCGCGCAGGTCGCGGGTGAGGCGGGAGGCGTAGAAGCCGCCGCCGAGCACCTGGTTGCCGAGGTTGATGGCGTAGCGCGCCGGGTCGTCGTAGGTGATGGCGATGGTCTGCGCCATGTCCACGCTGTCCTGCACCGCGCTGGCGTCGGGCACGTGCAGCTTGCCGGGCTTGTTCGCGGGCACGGCGGCGTAGTCGGTGTCGGGCTTCGGCCCGGTGGCCTTCCAGCCGCCGAAGGCCTGCTCGATCACCTGCTTCGCCTGCGCGGGATCGACCTTGCCCACGACGACGATGGTGGCGAGGTCGGGGCGGAAGGTCTGCGCGTAGTACTGCTTCACCTTGTCCAGCGTCAGCGCCATCACGTTCTGCGGCGTGGCGTGGCGCAGGGAGGCGTCGTCCGCCGGCAGCAGCGCCTTGCCCAGGGCCTGCTGGTAGAGGAAGTCGGGCGACTGCAGCACGCCGGCCATCATGCCGGCGATCTGCTTCTGCACCAGCGGGAACGCCTGCGCGGGCAGCGCGGGATGCAGTTCATGGTCGGCGAGCAGTTTCACGCCTTCGTCGAAATGCGCCGAGGGCACCGCCAGCGAGAAGCGGGAGCCGGCGCTTTCGTGGGCGCCGATCGCGTCCAGCGCCGCCTGGAACTGCAGGCGGTTCATGTGCTCGGTGCCGAACGGGAACAGGCTGGCCAGCACGTCGGCTGCGCCTTCCTCGCCCTTGGGCGCCTGCAGATCCTCGTTGGTCTTGATGCTGCCGTAGAGTTCCACCGTGTCGCTGATGGATTCGGGCTGCACGATCAGTTTGAGGCCGTTGGGCAGGGTGTAGCTCACCGGCTTGAGCGAGGAGTCGGGCACGCTCAGTTTCGCGAACGCCTGCTCCGCCCATGCCGGCAGTTGCACCGGCTTGTCGGGGCTGGAGGCGAAGCTCTCCGCGCCGCCGAAGCCCTTGCCCGCCACCGGCTTGCCCGAGCTTTCCGGCGTGAGGATGGCGGTGATCGCGTGCGCGGGGTCGAAGACCCGCTTGGCCAGCGCGTTCACCGCGGCCGGCGTCACCGCCTCGATGGCGGCCTTGATCGCGTCGGGCGACTCGGCATCCTGGAAGGCCAGCGCCTGCGACCAGGCGTTGGCGAGGCCGTCCACCGAGTTCTTCTTGAATTCGAGGTCGGAAATCGCCTTGCGCTTGGCCGCGTCCACCAGCGCCGGATCGATGCCCTTGCTCGCCGCCTCGGCGAGGATGGACTGCATCTTCGCGAGGATGGGCTGCGGGTTGCCGCCCTTGGGGAAGATGCCCACCGCCATGCCCACGCCGGCCTGCGGCATCGAGTCGCCGAAGAAGCCGCCGAACAGCGCGGTGCCGTCGAAGCGCATGCCGGCCAGTGCGGCGCGCTGCGAGCCCAGGGCGCTGCTCAGCACCAGCGCGGTGGCGTGCTCAGCCGAGGTGAGGCCCGGAAAGCGATAGCCGAGGTACACCGAGCCGTACGGCGCGTCGGTGGGCAACTGCACGGTCTTCGCCACCACCGGCTTGAAGTCGAACGCGGGCCGCGTCGGCAGCGTCTTCTTCGCGATGTCGCCGAACTCCTGCTTCACCTTCGCCAGCGTGGCGGCGGGATCGACGTCGCCCGCGATCACCAGGATCGCGTTGTTCGGCGCGTACCAGGTGTCGTGGAAGTTCTTCAGCATCGCCGCCGTGGTCTTGGCGAAGGAATCGCGCGTGCCCAGCGGCGTGTGCGCGTAGGGTGTGCCGGCGAACATCTGCGCCAGCAACTGCGAGTAGAACTTGAAGTCGGGGCTGGAAAGGTCGCGCATCACCTCCTGCGTGATCGCGCCGCGCTCCTTGTCCCACTCCTTCGGGGCCATGTCCACGCCGCGCATGCGCAGGCTCTGCACGTGCAGCGCCACGTCGAGATCCTGCGCCGGCGCCACGAAGTAGTACTGCGTCACGCTCTGCGTGGTGTCGGCGTTGAAGGCGCCGCCCATGTTCGCCGCGATCGCGGCGAGCTGATCCTTGCTCAGGCCCGGACTGCCGCGGAACATCATGTGTTCCACCGCATGCGCGGTGCCGGGAAAGCCCGCGGGCACCTCGTCGGAACCGGCGAGGTAGTTCATCTCCGTGGTGATCACCGGCGCCAGCGTGTCGCGCACGATCACCACGCGCAGGCCGTTGTCCAGCGTGGCGCGGGTGACGTCGGCGTCGTTCGTCGCGGCCATCGCGCTGCCGGCAGTGAGGGCCAGGCCGATGGCGGCGGCCAGTTGCAGAGCTTGTTTCTTCATCTCTATTCCTTGGTGTTGTCGGATGAGACGGACGCCCCCCAGCGTCCGGGTTTTGCGGCGAAAACGTGTGCGCTCAATCGGCCTGTGCGGCGGCGCGGGCCGCGGCGCGGATGGGCGCCCGGGCACGGCGGCGGGCCAGCAGTTCCCCGATGCCGGTGCACAGGCACGCGCAGGGAAAGACGAAATCGAACGGAATATTTGAAAAGGGCCTGGCCACGACGAAGGCGCCGGCCAGCGCGACGGCGAGGCCGATGCCGCCGAGCGTGAACCACGGGCGGTAGTGCCTGCGCGCCAGTGCCGTCTGCTCGCGCAGGATGGCCTCGGCGGTAGCGAAGGACAGTCCGTAGTCGCGCTGCAAACCCTTGATGCCGACGAAGCTCATGGACGGGCCTGCGTCGCGGACGTTGTCATGTGCTTTCCATGGCGAACCATCGGACGATCTGTTCCATACGTTGTCTCCACTGCGGCGTTGATCCGGTTCAGTTGGCCAGGAATGGATGCGGCCGTGCCTGCAGGCCACGCCAGCCGCGCCGCCCCAGCCACAGCAGAACCACGGCGGCCGTAGCCCAGGCGATGGCGAGCACGGCGACGCTGCCTTCCCCCAGCAACTGCGCATGCCTGCCCAGCGTAGCGAACAGGGGCGCGAAAGTACTTGCGGATACCAGCAGGCCCATGCCGGTCAGCAGCAGGCCCACGCCCCAGCCTGGGAGTGCCTTGCCGCCGAACGTGTCCAGCGTGACCGCAACCACCACGGCGGCGCAGCCGAGCTGGCCCAGCGTGACGAGCAGCAACAGCGAGGGGCTGGCGCGCATGGCGAGCGCGGTTCCCAGCACCAGCGCCAGCAGCAGGGCCTGCAATGCCAGCGGCCGTCCAAGCGCGGCGCGCAGCAGGTCGCGGCGCAGCGCGCCAGCGTGGCCCAGGCCGGGCAGCAGTGCCAGCAACGGCAGCTCGGCATTGGTGCGCCGCCAGCGTGTCCACGGCAGCAGGCTGCCCATCGCCATCAGGGCGATGCCGCCCATCAGGCCCAGCCAGCCGACCACGTTGATGCCCACGCCGAGCATCACCTTGTGCAGCACGTCGCCATGCGCTTCGCCGGCCTGCATGGCCGCCATCGCGGGAATGAACAGCAGCAGCGGCAGTCCGATGCGCGCGAAGCGCCGCGCCTGGCCGCGCAGCGTCTGCGGCGCGAGGTGTTCGCCCAGCGCCACGCGCAGCGCTCGCACCGGCGTGTTCGGGCCGATGCCGTCGAGTCGGATCGCGGGTGCCGTGCGGGACAGGCGCGCGCCGCTTGCCGCCGTCGCGCGATCATGCAGCGCGGCACCCAGCAGTCCGCCGTTCATGCCGCCCATGCCGCCGTTGCGGCGGTACTGCAACACCATCGCGCTGCCCAGTCCGGTTTCCGCCGGCGCCTCGGCACGCAGCAGTCGCCACCAGCAGAAGGCGCAGGCCGCTATCAACGCGACGAGTATCGCCAGGCCCAGCGGCACGAAGCCCGGCTGGCCGGGAAAGGGAACATGCATGGGATGCCGCACGCCTATGGCCAGCGCCGGCAGAAAGCCGAGCAGCAGGGTGAAATAGCGCGGCAACAGCGGCGAAGCCAACCCGGCACTCGCCGCCAGCGCCGCCACCAGCGCGACGGTGGCCGCATCGCCGCCCAGCGGCACGAAGATCGCCAGCGGCACGGCCACCGAAACCAACCCATACAACAGCAGGCTGCCGGTGATGGATCGCCCGATGCCGGACAGCCGCAGCCGCCGCGCGTCGATGGCCACCAACATCAGGCAGGCCATCACGCACATCCAGAAGTAACCCACGCCGAAGGCGTACAGCATCATCCCGTAACGCCAGCCATGCGTGCCGCCCACATAAGCGGCCACGCCTACGCCCGCCACGCACAGCAGCGAGCCGAGCCCGCCGCCCAGCCAACGCAGCGAACGGTGCACGGTGTGCCAGGGCAACCACAGGGAGAAGGGCAGGCTCATCGTGATGACTCAGAGGGCGTTGGGCAGGAAGGGATGCGGGCGATGCTGGAAGGCATGCCAGCCGCGCCGGCCGATGGCCAGCAGGGTCACGAGCAGCGCGGCCCACAGCGCGAAGAAGGTCGGCGAGGCGACGAGGTACGGCGCAAAGGCGTTGTTGCCGAAGGCCAGCAGCGCCGCGCCGGCGGTCGTGAGCATGAGCACGGTGGCGGCGATGGTGAGCACGCTCTGCCAGAGGCGTCGCAGCATCGTGCCGCCCAGCGCGGCCACCGACAGCGCGACGGTGGCGAGCAGACCGGCGCCCTGGGCGAGCAGCAGCAAGCCCAGGTTGATGGCGGGCAGATGCGCCCACCAGGCCGAGCCCAGCGCGCCGGCGAGCAGCGCCGCCTGCACCAGCAGCGTCGGCAGCAGGCCGGCGGCAAGCAGGGCGCGCCTGGCGCCGGCGGCATCGACGAAACCGGGCAGCAGCGCCAGTACGGCCAGCTCGGCGTTGTCGCGGCTCCAGCGAGTGCGCAAGGCCTCCGCCTGCACCGGGCCAAGCACGATGCCGAACAGGGCGAGGGCGAAGGCGATGGCCGGCAAGCTGGTCAGCATGGACAGCACGGTCGCATAGGCGGCATCGCGCAGCGTGTCGTGGGATGTGTAGCGAAGCAGCGCGATGAGCGCCAGCATGAACAGCAGGCTGAGCGAAAGCCGGCCGGCCTGACGCAAGCGGCTGCGCGTCGTCTGCAGCATGCCCCAACCGCCCAGGGCGACACGCAGGCTGCCGACGAGCCGGCCCGGCCCGGTGCCGCGCAGGTCGATGCCGGGCTGCAACCAGCCGGCGCGACGGCGCAGCAGTTCGGCCTCCATCCTGGCGCCGCTCCTGCCCATGGCGGCGAACGTGCGCCAGCGCAGCACCGTCGACGTGCGCCAACGCGAGGCCTCGCCGGTGCTGCGCACGGCGTAGCGCCAGCACCACGCGACCGCCAGCCACAGCACGACCGCCGCCGGCGCGGCCCAGTGCACGAAGCCGCCCGGATCACTGCCCGGCATCGGCAGCCAGCCGCCGGCATGGTTGTCGAGCGTGGGCGTGAGGCAGGCCCAGAATCCCAGCCAGTAGGGCAGCGTCGCATAGCCCATGCCGATACCCGCGCCCAGCGCCAGCTCGGTCAAGGCCACCACGCCGTTGCCGCCCAGCAGCGCCAGCACGGCGGTCGGCAGGGCGACGGTGAGCATGGCGTACAGCACGGTGCTGGTTGCCGCCGCGCGTGCGAGCGTGGGCAGGCGCAGGCGGTGCGCGTCGTTCGCCAGCAGCAGGCTGCGCGGCAGCACAAAACCCCAGAGCACGCAGTCGATGATGGCAAGCGCGTGCGTCAACCCGAGGTGCCCCACATCGGGGCGATGGCTCAGAGCGTGGCCGATCACAGCGATGCCGACGATCACCAGCGTCGCCCATGCGATGAGGCCGCGCGTGCGCTTCGACCACGCCATCCAGGGCAGTAACAGCAATTGCCAGAGGTTCATTCGCATGTCCCGGTCGAATCGTGCCGTGCGGGCCGATGGGCAACGCATGGGGGCGTGAGCGGAGGGGCGTGGCATGGACATGGTTCAAGCCGCCGGGAGGAACGGATGCGGGCGATGCCGGAAGGCGCGCCATCCGCGCCAGGCCAGGTTCACGAGTGGAACCAGCAGTGCCGCCCAGACCACGACCATCGCCAGCAGGATGCTGCGTACGACGGTGGGCGAGTTGATGGCCGTGGCGGCCATGCCGCCGCTGGTGCTGACGACAAGGATGGCGCCAAGCAGGAAGCCCTTGCGGCCCCAGCCACCCATGGGCAGACCGCCCAGCGTGGCCAGGGCGAAGGCCAGCAGCATGCCCATGCCAAGCAGTTGATCGAGCGTCACCATGGCCCAGCCCAGGCCGCCAAGCCGCAACCATGCGGCCACCCCCAGGCTGGCGGCCAGCAACAGGCATTGCGTGCCGAAGCCTGGCAACAGGCAGGCCCGCAACAGGTTGCGCTTGACTTCGACACGGTTGCCCAGGCCCGGCAGCAAGGCCAGCAGCGGCAGCTCGGCGCGCTCGCTGGCCCAGCGACGTTGCAAGGCCATGGTCTGGATCTGGGCAAACAACGGGCCGGCGATGCCGACGTAGATCAACGCCATGCTGATGCCGTCGTCGGGCTTGCGGTTGCCGTGCGCGCTCAGCCACACGAATACGGCGACGAGAACGAGGGTGAACAGCAAGCCGGCGACATGGCGTGTCCGGCTGGCAGGGGTTTGCGGCATGGCCCAGCCGCCGAGCGCCACGCGCAGGCTGGCGACGGCATGACCGGGGCCGCTGCCGTGCAGGCTGGCCTCGGCCCGCAGCCAGCGCCAACGCCTGCGCAAGGCCTGGGTTTCCGCGTGTTGGCCGGCGGCATGGCCGTACCAGGCCTTGCTGCGCAAGGCCAACAGGATCGGCTTGCGGACGCCATCCAGTCCGTCGTCGCGTCGCGCGGCGCTGCGCCAGAATCCGGCGACGGCCAGCCACAGCAGCGCCGTGCATGGGCTTGCCCAGGCCAGGAAACCGTCAATGGACTGGGCCGGCATGGGCAGCCAGCTTGCCAGGACGCTTCCGGACATCGAGGGGATGAGGCAGACCAGAACCCCCGCGATGGCGGGCAGCGAGGCGTAAGCCAGGCCCAGGCCCGCACCCAGCGCGATTTCGACGAACGCGAACATGACGTGGTTGCCAGGTGCGCCCAGCGCCAGCGCGGGAAGCGCGACGGTGATGCCCGCATACAGCGCCAGGCTGGCGCAGACGTCGCGTTCCAGCGCGGGCATGCGCAGACGGTTGGCCGTGCGCAACAGCAGCAGCGACGACGACATGGCCATGGCCCAGAACAGGGTGTCCATCATGGCGACGAGATGGACGGCATGCGCGACCGCCAGCGTTCCGGCATTCCCGCCCATGTCAGCGAATGCGGCGCCGAGCACGGTCAGCCCCGCGAACACTGCGCAGAGGATGGCGATGGGCCGGCGGCTGTCCTTCGACAGCGCCATCCATGGCAATGCCAGCAGCAGCCGGGCGAGTCTCACTCCGCGATCTCCACGAACAGATCCTCCAGCCCCAGCGCATCCACGCGCGCGCCGGGCAGGTCGGCGGCTGCAGGCCACTGGCCTTGCGCGTCGCGTTCGACCACCAGGCTCAGGCTGCCGTCCTCGTGGCGGCGACGACTGAGCGTCTGCGTGGGCGCGGCGGCGCTCTTGGCCGCGGGCAGCCACAGGCGGGCGTAGCGTTCCTTGGTGTCGTCCACGCTGGAGCGCAGCAGCAGGCGGCCTTCGTGCAGGAAGGCGATCTCGGAGGCCACGCGTTCGAGGTCGGAGACGATATGCGTGGAGAACAGCACCGTGGTGCCGCTCTCGCCGGCGCGCAGCGCCACTTCGCGCAGCAGTTCGCGGCGGGCGACGGGATCGAGCGCGGCGGCCGGTTCGTCCAGCACCAGCAGCTCCGGCTGCGTGGCCAGCGCGCGGATCAGATCCACGCGCTGGCGCTCGCCGGGCGAGAGCTTGGCCAGCAGCTTGTTCGGCTGGATCTGCCAGCGCTCCAGCGTCTTCTTCGCGAAGCCGGCGTCCCAGCGCGGGTAGAAGCGGCCGACGAAATCCAGCATCTGCTGCGCCGTGAGCCAGGCCAGCGCCTCGGGTTGCTGCGGCACGTAGGCGAGGCGTTCCTTGACGCGGTCGGAGAGTTTCAGCGCCGGCTCGCCGAACACGGTCGCTGTGCCCGCGAGCGGTTCGAGCAGGCCCAGCATGGCGCGGATCAAGGTGGACTTGCCCGCGCCGTTGCGCCCGATCAGGCCCAGCACGCTGCCTGGTTCCAGCGTGAGGTCGACGCCGCACAGCACGTTGCTGCCTTCGTAGCTGTGGATCAGTCCGCGGGCGGCCAGCGGCGCGGCGGCAGGGTTTTCGCGAAGCATGGCGTTCATGGGTTTTCCCCCGTGTCGGTGGCATGAGTGGCTCCCTTCCCTGCGCGCAGGGAAGGGCGTGTTCTGTGCGGGGCCGGCGGCGCTCATCTCACTCTCCCAGCAGCCGGGTCAGGCGGCGCAGGATCGGGTCGGCGGGCAATTCCAGTTCGCGCGCGTGGCGCGCGAGTTCCAGCATCTGCGGTTCCAGAAGGGCGAGGCGCTGGTGCTCGCTCTGGCTGGCGCGCCGCGTGGCCGACACCGCCATGCCCTTGCCGCGCAGGCGCTCAAGCAGTCCTTCGGACTCGGCCAGGCCGTAGGCGCGCGATACCGTCATCGGGTTGATGGCGTGGAACCCGGCCACCTCGCGCACGGAGGGCAGCAGCTCACCCGCGTCGAGCTGGCCACCGGCGATCAGGCGGCGCAACTGCTCCACGATCTGCCGGTAGATCGGCTCGGGGGCGTTGGGTTGGATGGTGAGCAGGGAGGCATCCATGTGTATCAATACAACAATACACTTGGACAAGTGTCAAGCCTGACCTGCGGCAGGACGTGCCCAGCCGCACGCCCTGAGCTTGCGCTGACCGCCCGCCCCGGCCTTTATTGTGACCGCCGCCGCGCATTGGTTAAGCTCATCGGGTTAGGCCCGCGCCTGGAGCGGTGCCCACGGGGATTTTCTTGAGCGCCGATCCTTCCAACCCGCAACGCCGCCCTTCGCTGTTCGTCGCCATCCTGCTGGCCTTGCTGGTGGCCGCGCTCAACATCGGTCTGTGGTGGGCGGGCAACCGGCCGCATGGTCCGGAGGACTGGCACGGCTCCATCAGCGGTTTCGCCTTCGAGCCGTACCAGCGCTACCAGGATCCGTTGCACGACAAGTTTCCCAGCGACGAGCAGATCGAGAGCGATCTCAGGCTGGTGCACCGGTACAGTCCGAACATCCGCATCTACTCGATGTTGCAGGCGCCGCAGGTGCCGCGCCTGGCGGAGCGCGAGGGGCTGAAGGTGCTGGCCGGTGCGTGGATCGATACCCGGCTGGACAACAACGATGCCGAGATCGACGCGCTGATCGCGCAGGCGCGGCGTTACCCCGGCACCATCAACCGGGTGCTGGTGGGCAACGAGGTACTGTTCCGCAACAACCTCACGCCCGAGCAGTTGATGGCGTACCTGGATCGCGTGCGCGCCGCGCTGCACCAGCCGGTGTCCACCGCCGAACCGGACTACATCTGGGAGAAGTACCCCGAATTGGCGCAGCACGTGGATTTCATCACCGTGCAGCTGTTCTCGTACTGGAACGGCATTCCGCTGACCGGCAACGGCAAGGGGCTGGATCGGTTCCCGGCGCTCGCCGCGACGCTGGGCAGCTACGAAAAGCTGCGCAAGATGTTCCCCGACAAGCACATCGTGATCGGCGAGATCGGCTGGCCCTCCAACGGCGACCGCGTCAAATACGCTTATCCCTCGGTGTCCAACGAGGCGATCTTCCTGCGCCAGTGGTTCAACGTGGCCAAGCGCGACGGCATCGACTACTACGTGATGGAGGCGTTCGACCAGCCGTGGAAGGAAGGCCTGGGCGAGGGGCGCACCGGCGCCTACTGGGGCGTGTTCAACGCCGATCGCCAGTTGAAGTTCCCGTTCACCGGCCCGGTGACCGAGGACACCGCGTGGCCGTGGAAGGCGCTGGCGGCGAGCCTGCTGGCCTTGCTGCCGATGGTGTGGTTCGCGCGGCGCTACACGCGCTTCAAGCTCACCGGGCGGCTGTTCTTCTGCATGCTGATTCAGCTCGCCTGCGGGCTGATCGTGTGGTCGGCCACGCTGCCGTTCCAGTTCTACCTGAGCTGGGTGGACTGGACGATGCTGGTGCTGCTGTTCCCGGCGCAGATCGCCATCCTCGCCATCCTGCTGATCAACGGCTTCGAGTTCACCGAGGTGCTGTGGCGGCGCGCATGGGTGCGCCATGCCGGCATGCTGCGGCCGGACACGCCCGAGAAACAGCCCTTCGTGTCGATCCACCTGGCCTGCTACAACGAGCCGCCGGACATGGTGATCGTCACGCTGGACTCGCTGGCCGAGCTGGACTACGAGAACTACGAAGTCCTGGTGATCGACAACAACACCAAGGATCCGGCGGTGTGGGGCCCGGTGAAGGACTACTGCGAGAAGCTGGGCAGGCGCTTCCGCTTCTTCCACCTGGAGCCGTGGCCGGGCTTCAAGGCCGGCGCGCTGAACTTCGGCCTGAAGGAAACCTCGCCCGAGGCCGACGTGGTGGCGGTGATCGACGCCGACTACGTGGTGCGCCACGACTGGTTGTCCACGCTCACCGGCTATTTCCACGACCCCAAGGTGGCGGTGGTGCAGTGCCCGCAGGCGCACCGCGACTTCGAGCACAACCGCTTCCGCCGCATGACCGCGTGGGAGTTCGACGGCTTCTTCCGCATCGGCATGCACCACCGCAACGAGCGCAACGCCATCATCCAGCACGGCACCATGACCATGGTGCGGCGTACCGCGCTGGAAGGCACCGGCGGCTGGTCGGAGTGGACGATCTGCGAGGACGCCGAGCTCGGCCTGCGCCTGATGCACGCCGGCTACGAGCTGGTCTACGTGGACGAGCCGATGGGCAAGGGCCTCACGCCCGCGGACTTCAAGGCGTACAAGAGCCAGCGCTACCGCTGGGCGTTCGGCGCGATGCAGATCCTCAAGGGCCGCTGGGACTGGATGACGAAGAAGGGCCCGCTCTCCGGCGGCCAGCGCTTCCACTTCCTCACCGGCTGGTTCAGCTGGTTCGCCGACGCGCTGCATTTGATCTTCACCCTGATGGCGCTGTTCTGGACGGCGGGCATGGTGGCGTTCCCGCAGTATTTCAGCCTGCCGATGCAGCTGTTCCTGATCCCGGTGATCGGCTTCTTCTTCGCCAAGGCGATCTTCGGCATCGTGCTGTACCGCGCCCGCGTGCCCTGCAGCTGGTACGACACGCTGATGGCCTCGCTGGCCAGCATGAGCCTCTCGCACGCCATTGCGCGCGGCATCCTGCACGGACTCACGCGCGAGAAAACCTCGTTCGTGGTCACCGCCAAGAGCCGCCGCATGGGCGGCAGCAGCTTCGCCGCGTTCGCGCCGGTGCGCGAGGAACTGCTGATGGCGGTGGCGCTGACGCTGTGCGTGTTCGGCATGGCGCATGGCTACGGCACGCGCTACATCGAAGGCACCTTGTGGATGTTCATCCTCGCGGCGCAGTCGATTCCCTACGTCTCGGCGGTGATCGGCGCGTGGATCGCGCACAAGGCGGGGGACAAGGCGGGTTGATATCGCCGCAGGCGATATCAACAAATCAGGCACGGATGCTTTTGGCCTTTGCCCCGAATCCGCCCCACCGCGCGCCCGTTCCGTTCATTTCCGCGCCGGCTGACACGCCCTATCATCCAAGCCTCCTTCCTCTGGATTCCCCGCGTTGCTGACCCGAATCCGCTCGATCATGCGCGTCGTCTGGCCCTGGCTGCGCATTCCGTTCTGGGTCTGCCTCGGCCTGTTCGTCGGTTTCGTGCTGCCGTACACGCTGGTGCTGAACAAGCGCGTGCAGGAGCGCTTCGACGACCTGGTGTTCGCCGTTCCCACGCGCGTGTTCGCGCGGCCACTGCCGCTGGCGGCGGGCGAGCCGATGACGCCAGCGGCGCTGCAGCTCGAGCTCACCTTCGCCGGCTACGTCAACGATGGCATCGGGCAGGTGCCCGGCAGCTGGGCGATGAAGGGCTCGCGCTACACGATTTCCTCGCGCGGCTACGCCGGCCCGGAAGGCGGTGAACTGCCCAAGCGCATCGAGGTGGTGCTGGGCAGGGGCACCGTCGCGTCGGTGCGCGACCTCATCAACGGCAAGAGCATCCAGCTCACCCACCTCGATCCCGCGCGCATCGCCACGGTGTACGGCGCCGACCAGGTGGATCGGCGCATCGTGCACCTGAGCGACGTGCCGCCGCTGCTGGTGGGCGGCCTGCAGGCGGTGGAAGACCGCGACTTCAAGCACAACATTGGCATCGACTTCACCGCCATCGCGCGCGCGGCGTTCGCCAACCTGCGCGCCGGCCGCACTGTGCAGGGCGCGTCCACGCTCACCCAGCAGCTGGTGCGCAACCTGTTCCTGAGCCGCCAGCAGACCTTCAAGCGCAAGATCAACGAAGCGCTGATGTCGATGCTGCTCGAGATGCACTACAGCAAGGATCGCATCCTCGAGGCCTACGTCAACGAGGTCTTCCTCGGCCAGCAGGGCGGGCAGGCGGTGCACGGCTTCGCGGCGGCGGCGGAGTTCTACTTCGGCCGTCCGCTGCGCGACCTGCGTCCGCAGGAGATCGCGATGCTGGTGGGGCTGGTGAAGGGGCCGAGCTATTACGACCCGCGCCGTTACCCGGATCGCGCGCTGGCGCGGCGCAACCTGGTGCTGCAGGAGTTCGCCGACACCGGCCTGCTGCCGGCGGCCCAGGCCAAGGCCGCGCAGGCCACGCCGCTGGGCGTGATCCAGGACGGCCAGCTGCCGCACAACCGCTTCCCCGCCTTCATGCAGCTGGTGCGCCAGCAGATCACCAGCGACTTCGACGAGGACACGCTGCGCGCCGGCAACCTGTCGGTCTTCACCACGCTGGATCCCGCCGCCCAGCTCTACACCGAGCAGGCCGTGGACACCACGATGAAGGAGCTGGGCAAGCGCGCCGACCCGGTGCAGGCGGCCGGCGTGGTCACCGATGCCCACGACGGCAGCGTGCTGGCCGTCGTGGGCAGCAAGATCGCCGGCGACCAGGGCTTCAACCGCGCGCTGGACTCGCAGCGGCCGATCGGCTCCACCATCAAGCCCTTCGTCTACCTGGTTGCGCTCACCGATCCCGCCCGCTGGAACCTCGCCACCGCGCTGGACGACAGCCCGATCAGCATGCGCATGCAGAACGGCACGCTGTGGCAGCCGCACAACGACGACAACCAGAGCCACGGCATGGTGCCGATGGTGGACGCGCTGGCCAATTCGTGGAACCTCGCCAGCATCCGCCTCGGCCTTGCGGTGGGCCTGCCGCGCATCCGCGCGTTCCTGGAATCGTTCGGCCTGAAGAACGTCAGCACCGGCCCCTCGCTGCTGATCGGCGCGCAGGATCTCTCGCCGCTGCAGGTGGCGCAGATGTACGAGTACATCGCCTCCGACGGCCACGCGCTGCCGCTGCTCGCCGTGCGCGGCGTGGTGGACGGCAACGGCAACACCATCAAGCGCTACGAGGTGAAGACGGGGCCGGGCGAGTACCAGCCGGCGGTGCGCCTGGTCACCTGGGCGATGCAGCAGGTGGCGCTGTACGGCACCGCGCATTCGCTGGGCGATTCCAGCCTCGCCTCGCTGCATGCCGCCGGCAAGACCGGCACCAGCAACGACCTGCGCGACAGCTGGTTCGCCGGCTTCACCGGCGACCGCCTCGGCGTGTTCTGGCTGGGCCGCGACGACAACAAGCCCGCCCACCTGTTCGGCGCCACCGGCGCGTTGCGCGCGTGGCGCAACCTGTTCGCCAAGCTGCCCACGCAGCCGCTGCCCGCCGCGCCGGGCGACGGCCTGCAGATGGCGTGGATCAACCCCGCCGACGGCAAGCCCACCGAGCCGCAATGCACGGGCGCGAAGCAGGTGCCGGTGGTGGCCGGTTCGCTGCCCGCCGACGTCGAAGGCTGCGGCTTCTGGCAGACCCTGTTCGGCGGCGGCCCGGCATCGTCGTCGTCCGGCGCCGCGCCGGCCGTCCCTGCCGTCGTGCCTGCGGCGGTGCAACCTTCTCCCAGCGGAAACTGACATGCGTACCGTTCTTCGTCCCCTGCGCACCTGGGCCTGGCCGTTGGCGGCGACCCTGCTGGCGGCCTGCGCCACGCAGGCGCCGGTCGAGGCTCCCAGGCGACCCGCGCTGGCGCCAGCCACGATGGTCGCGGCGATCCGCGCTGCCGGCGAGCGCGAGCAGTCGGTGATCGCGGTGCAGCCGCTGGCCGATCCCGGCATCGCCGCGTGGCAGCAGGCCGCCGAGGCCAGCGTGCAGGCGGGCCGTTACGGCGCGGCCGCGGCCACGCTCGACCAGGCGCTCAAGCGCAGCCCGGACTCGCCCGACCTGCTGCAGGATCGCGCCGAAGTGGCGGTGTACCAGCACGACTACGCGCTGGCGCAGAAGCTCGCCCAGCAGTCGTGGTCGCTGGGCCCCAAGCTCGGCCCGTTGTGCGCCCGCAACTGGGAAACCATCGCGCAATTGCGCCTGGAAGCCGGCGACGCCGCCGGCGTGGATACCGCCCGCAAATGGCTGGCGAAGTGCCACATCCAGGGCGTCAACCGGTTCTGAAGAACCCCGCCGGCGGCGCCATTTCCATTTTCCGCCCCTCAAACGTCTAAGGACGTGACAAGCCGGTCGTGCGCCAGGATGGCGCGCGTTGCCGGGGTGTCCGATCCCGTGGCGAAAACAGGATCGTCGCTTTCTGGAGCGGTACGCATGCTTTTCCTGTAAGGCATGCGGGTTTGCGCGGGAGGGCGCTAAGTGCGTGCAGGATTGGCACTTTCCCGGTAACCTGGTGGCACCCCCATGCTGCCCGGTTGCCGGGAAACCTCGCATCCGCCGCCGCGAAACCGGTTTGCCCGACGCATGCGCCGGGCGATACTGCAACGATGATGGATACCGACGACACGACGCCCGCCGGCACTGCCGCGCTGCTGGGCGACGACGGCCCGTTCGCGCGCGAGCTGCCGAACTTCGCGCCGCGTGCCGCGCAGCAGGCGATGGCCGTGGCGGTGGCCGGGGCCATCGCCGGGCGCGAGACGCTGATCGCCGAGGCCGGCACCGGCACCGGCAAGACCTACGCCTACCTCGTGCCCGCGCTGCGCTCGGGCGAGCGCGTGATCGTCTCCACCGGCACCAAGGCCTTGCAGGATCAGCTCTACTTCCGCGACCTGCCCAGGGTGCGCGCGGTGCTGGATGCGCGCGGCAAGACCGCGCTGCTGAAGGGGCGCGCGAACTACCTCTGCCTGTACCGGCTCGACCAGACCGTGCGCGAAGGCGCGGACTTCGACAAGGCGCAGGCCGCGCAACTGGCGACGATACGCGCCTGGTCGGCGCGCACGCGCCGCGGCGACCGCATGGAGCTGGCCGAGGTGCCGGAGGAATCGCCGCTGTGGCCGCGCGTCACCTCCACGCCGGAGAACTGCCTGGGCGTGGAATGCCCGTTCTACGACGACTGCCACGTCGTGAAGGCACGGCGCGAGGCGCAGGAAGCCGACCTCGTGGTGGTGAACCACCATCTGCTGTTCGCCGACCTCGCGCTCAAGCAGGAGGGCTTTGGCGAAATCCTGCCCGGCGCGGCGGCCTTCATCCTCGACGAGGCGCACCAGGTGCCCGAGCTGGCCGGGCAGTTCTTCTCGCAGAGCGTGAGCGCGCGCCAGCTCACCGACCTCGCGCAGGACAGCCTGCGCGAATGCAGCGGCGTCACCGGTGCCATCGGCCTGCTGCTGGAGCCGATCGAAGCCTTGCAGGATGCCTTGCGCAAGCTTCGCCTGGCCATGGATGCGCTGCCGCCGCGCGGCACCTTCGCTGCGCTGGAAACCTCGGCCGAAGTGCGTGGCGGCCTGCGCGAAGCCGCCGAACTGCTGGCCACGCTCACCGATCTGCTCGCCTCGCAGGCCGAGCGCTCGCGCGGCTTCGCCAATGCGTACGAGCGCGCGGCGATGCTGACCGAACGGCTGGAGCGCATCCTCGAACAGGCGTCCGAACGCGACGTGCGCTGGTACGAACTGTTCCCGCGCGGCTTCGCGCTGCATGCCACGCCCCTGGATCTCGCCGCGCCGCTGCGCGCGATGCGCGAGCGCAGCGAGGCCGCGTGGATATTCACCTCGGCCACATTATCGGTGGCCGGCCGCTTCGACCATTTCGCGCGCCAGCTCGGCCTCGACGAGCCGCAGGCCCTGTTGCTGGAAAGCCCGTTCGACTACGCGAAACAGGCGCTGTGCTACCTGCCCGACGGCCTGCCCGATCCCGCCGCGCGCGACTACACCGAGCGCGTACTCGACGCCGTGCTGCCGGTGCTGCACGCCTCGAACGGCCGCGCCTTTTTGCTGTTCACCTCGCACCGCGCGTTGCGCCGCGCCGCCGAGCTGCTGGCCGAGCGCGTGCCGTGGCCGCTATTCGTGCAGGGCACGGCGCCGCGGCATCAATTGCTGGAGGAGTTCCGCCATTCCGGCCACGGCGTGCTGCTGGGCGCGGCCAGTTTCTGGGAGGGCGTGGACGTGGCCGGCGACGCGCTCAGCGTGGTGGTGATCGACAAGCTGCCGTTCGCCGCGCCCGACGATCCGGTGCTGGTGGCGCGGCTGGAGGCATTGGAGCAGCAGGGCATCAACCCGTTCATGGGCTGGCAGGTGCCGGCGGCGGCGATCGCGCTGAAGCAGGGCGCGGGCCGGCTGATCCGCAGCGTCACCGACCGCGGCGTGCTGGTGCTGTGCGATCCGCGTGTTACCACCAAGGGCTACGGCAAGCTGTTCCTCGCCAGCCTGCCGCCGATGCCGCGCACCCGCGAGCTGGGCGAGGTGCAGGCGTTCTTCGCCTGAAAGCCCCTCTCCCGCTTGCGGGAGAGGGGCTGGGGAGAGGGCGCTTTCGTTTGGGTCAGCACATTGGCTGGCGCGAACCCTCTCCCCCGGCCTCTCTCCCACAAGTGGGAGAGGGGAGCAAAGTAAACCCGAGGAGTCCCCCGCATGAGCCACGAACCCGACCTGCGCACCGATCCCGCACTGCTGCCCGTGCTGGAGGAGCTGCGCCGGCGCGAACCGATCTTCCATCGCCCGGAATTCGGCACCACGCGCGCCGACCATCTCGCGATGACGGCGGAGGATTTCTGGGAAGTGGGCGCTTCCGGCAGCCGCTACAGCCGCGACTACGTGCTCGACGTGCTCGACGAACGCCAGCGCGATCCGCAGCCCGATCCGTGGGAAACCGGCGAGTTCCACTGCCGCCAGCTCGCCGAGGCGGTCTACCTGCTCACCTACACCCTGCGCCAGGGCGAACGCGTGACGCGCCGCGCCACGATCTGGCGGCGCGATGCGGAGGGCTGGAAGATCGTGTTCCACCAGGGCACGGTGGTGGCCGGCGCCTGAAGGCCTCGCATGGCCATGCCGCTGCCCGCGCATGGCCTTCCGCTGCCCTCGGCAGGGCATCGCGCGCTGTTCCGATGCACGCTCCGAATCGAAGGAGCAGGGACATGGGCAAGTGGATGCAGACGGCCACGGCCAAGGTGCTGGGCATTGGCGTGCTGGCGTTGCTGATGACGATACCGCTGATGCAGGTGAGCGGCCTGGTGGCCGAGCGCCAGGCCTTGCGCACCGAGGCGATCCACCAGATCGCGCAGGGCTGGGGTGGCGACCAGGTGCTGGGCGGCCCGGTGCTGGTGGTGCCCACGCGCCGGCTGGTGACGCCCGACGGGCAGCAGCAGGCGCAGTGGCGCGCGGGCAGCGAAACGCTGCTGGCCGACACGCTGCACCTCGACGCGGCGCTGGCCACGTCCACGCGCCAGTACGGCATCTACGCCGCGCCGGTGTTCGTGGCCACGGCGAAGCTGCAGGCCACGTTCCGCGCCGAGGACATCGCGCAGTCCCGCGCGGCCAGCGATGCCATATGGCAGGGCGGCAAGGCCGAGCTGCGCCTGCCGCTGGCCGACCTGCGCGGCCTGCAGCAGGTGGACGAGCTGACCATCAACGGCAAGCCTGCGCGCTTCGAGTCTTCCGCCGAACGCTTCGGCCCATGGCCCGTGGTAGTGGTGCCGATCGACCTCGACGCGCTGGGCAACCAGCCCATAGCCGTGGCGATCACCCTGAAGCTGGCCGGCACCGAGGCCTTGCAGCTGCTGCCGCTGGCGCGCAGCACCGACGCGAGCATGCGCGCGCCCTGGCCCGATCCCAGCTTCACCGGTGCGGCCCTGCCGCAGGAGCGCCGCATCGACGCCGGCGGCTTCAGCGCGCACTGGCACCTGCTCGACCTCAACCGCAGCTATGGCCAGCACTGGAACGAGCGCGACGACGACGTGGCGAAAGCCTTGCCATCCTCCACCTTCGGCGTGCAGCTGTACCAGCCGGTGGACGTCTACCAGCGCAACGTGCGCGCGGGCAAATACGGCCTGCTGTTCGTCGCGATGACCTTCGTGGTGTTCTTCCTGTTCGAGGTGCTGCAGCGGCTGCGCGTGCATCCGGTGCAGTACCTGCTGGTCGGCATGGCGCTGGCCACGTTCTACGTGGTGCTGCTGGCTCTGTCCGAGCAGATCGGCTTCGGCGCGGCTTATGCGATCGCTGCCGCGGCGGTGGTGCTGATCGTGGGCGGCTACGCCACGGCGGTGCTGCGCGCACGGCGCGCCGGCTGGCTGCTGGGCGGCGTGGTGGCGCTCACCTACGCGATGCTCTACGGCCTGATCGCCGCCGAGCAATACGCCCTGCTGGTCGGCGCGCTGGTGCTGCTCGCCACCGTGGCGCTGCTGATGTACCTCACCCGCCGCATCGACTGGTATGCGTACACGCCAGCCTTGGGCGAAGCCTCTGCGGCTATCATGGAAAAGCCATGAACCTGCTCGCCATCGAAACCGCCACCGAAGCCTGCTCCGTCGCCCTGATCCACGGCGACGAAGTGATCGCCCGCAGCGAACTCGCGCCGCGCCGCCACGCCGAGCGCGTGCTGCCGATGGCCGACGAACTGCTGGCCGAGGCGGGCCTCGCTCGCCATGCGCTGGACGCCATCGCGGTGGGCCGCGGCCCTGGTGCGTTCACCGGCGTGCGCCTCGCCGTGTCGCTGGCGCAGGGCATGGCGCTGGCGCTGGATGTGCCCGTGGTCACCGTCTCCTCGCTCGCCGCGCTGGCGCTGGAGGCGCCGGACGACGGCGATGACGCCGCCATCCTCGCCGTGATCGACGCGCGCATGGGCGAGGTCTATGCCGCGTGCTATCGCCGCGACGGCGAAGGTGGCCTCGCCACGCTGGCCGACGAGCGTGTCTGCACCGCCGATGCGCTGCTGTTGCCGGAAGCGAAGGTGTGGCAGGTCGTCGGCAGCGGTTGGGCCACCTATGAATCCGTGTTGCGCGAGCGGTTGGGGCACGAGCCGTGCTTCGCCGACGGCGCCCGCTACCCGCAAGCCGTGCACGTCGCCGAACTCGCCGCCCGCGAGTTCAAGGCCGGCCGCGCGCAGGCGCCGGAGCTGGCCTTGCCGGTGTATCTGCGCGACAAGGTGGCGTTGACGCTGGTGGAGCAGGGGAAGGCTTGAGGGCTTAATGTCTGCTTCCAACCTGAAGCGGACGACGGCAGATGCATTCTTAGCGCGCGACAGCCGTGAGCGAGCATGATAAATGCGTGTAATTCGGACTCATTCACAAGCTACGGCATCGGAATAGCGATGAGGGCGGACGCCATGATGAAACAACTCTCCATGTTCGCCCTTGTCGTGGCCACCTGCCTTCTCGCAGCACCGGCTCGGGCGGGCATGGTCTGCTGGCTGGACAACGCTACACCGCAGACCGATTCGGCGAAATTGGTATTCGCCGACCCACCCTATTTCGTGGAAGTCACACACCGCGATGGCACCCGGACTCACATCAAAGCCTTGTCGTCCGGGCCCATGACCGTGGATCTTCGCGTCGGCGAAGACATTCTGGTCACCCAGGGACTCCATAGCAGCTGCCAAATCAAGGTCACGCGAGTCGATAAGCGACTGCAACTCACAGTCACCGAGGAGGTCGGTATGCCCGGAATGCCACTGGACAAGTCTGTCAAGCTGCTGGCAACAGGCGCGGACGGTCGCTTTCATGAAGTCCGTGCCGATTCCGCAGACGAGGGCCGGCTGCAGCATCGCTGAACCACACATCCATCGGGTACATCGTTCAGATGTTGCCGCCGCGATAGCAGGCAAGCAAGCTGCGAACGGCAGAGATCGACCCATAGCAGACATGTCAGGAAACCCTACCCCGCGGAGCGCGAGGGCCGAACATCAAAGCTGCCCGATCACCAACTGCACCGCCAGGCTGCTCACCGACACCGCCGCCCACACGCCCAGACCCAGCAGGATCGGCCGCGGCCCGCTGGCGATCATCTTGCGCAGATTGGCGGACAGGCCGATCGCGGTCAGCGCGACGATGATGAGGAACTCGGCGGCGGCGTGCAGCGCGGGCTGGATGGCGATGGGAACCAGGCCCGCGGTGCGCAGCGCCGAAGCCACCAGGAACCACAGGATGAACCACGGGAAGATGCGGCGCAGGCTGAAGTCGGTGGCGCCGTTCCTTTTCTCGCGTGCCGCGACCGCGAAGGCCAGGATCAGGCAGATCGGGATGATCAGCGTGGCGCGGATGAGCTTGACGATGGTGGCGTAGTCGCCCGCCGCGTGGCTGTAGCTGTAGCCGGCGGCCACCACCGAGGAGGTGTCGTTGATCGCGGTGCCGGCCCACAGGCCAAAGCCGAGGTCGCTCAAGTGCAGCAGGTGGCCGAGCAGCGGGAACAGCAGCACCGCCACCACGTTGAACAGGAAGATGGTGGAGATCGCGAACGCGGTGTCGTGTTCGTCGGGCTTGATGATCGGCGTCACCGCGGCGATGGCCGAGCCGCCGCAGATCGCGGTGCCCACGCCGATCAGGATCTTCAGCTTGTCGTGCACGCCCAGCCAGCGGCCCAGCGCCCACGCGCTGAGGAAGGCCACGGTCAGCGTCACCAGGGTCACCGACAGTGACTCCAGCCCGGTCTTCGCCACCTGGGTGAGGCTGAGGCCGAAGCCCAGCGCGATGATCGACCACTGCAGCACCTGCTTGCCGGCGAACGCGATGCCGGGCGTGAAGCGCGCATCCGGCGACACGGTGTTGCGCACCGCGATGCCGAGCAGGATGCCGATCACCGGGCCGCCGATCAGCGGCAGCAGCCGGCCCAGCCACCATGCGATCAGCGCGATGGCGATGGCGAGCAGCAGCCCGGGGGCGCGGCTGCGCAGGGTGGGGCGGGCGAGGGCGGGCGAGGCGTTCATGGGCGGCGGGCTCTGTGTGGCTGAGCGCATTGTCCGCGTCGCCTTCAATCAGCAAAACTTGGAATATCTGATCGTTGATATAAGCTTTTCTGATGAACAACGTCAGCCCGCGCCAGCTCGAGGTGTTCGTGCAGGTCGCCCTGCTGGGCAGCGTGCGTGCCGCCGCCGGGTGCCTCTACCTGACCCAGCCCGCCGCCAGCATGGCGCTGGCTGAGCTGGAACGTCAGCTCGACGCGCCGCTGTTCGCGCGCGAACGCGGCCGGCTGCGGCTCAACACGCGCGGCCGCGAGCTGCTGCCGCTGGCGCAGGAGCTGCTGGAGCGCCACGCCGAGTTCGGCCGGCGCGGCCGCGAGGAGGGCGACGCGCTTTCCGGCGAGCTGCGCATCGGCGCCAGCAACACGGTGGGCAACTATCGCGTGGGCGAGCTGCTGGGCGAGTTCGTGCGCACGCATCCGCAGGTGGCGATCCGCCTGCGTGTGGCGAACACCGACGCCATCGCCGCAGCGATGCTGGAGCACAGCCTCGACCTTGGCTGCGTGGAGGGGCCGGTGACGCATCCGCAACTGGAAGTGCGGCCGTGGCACGACGACCTGCTGGTGGTGTGCGCGCCACCCGACCACCCGCTGGCGCGCAAGCGCGGCCTGAAGCCCGCCGACTTCGCCGGCGCGCGCTGGGTGATGCGCGAGCCGGGCTCGGCCACGCGCGCCACCAGCGAGCGCGTGCTTTCGCAGTTGCCGCCCGGCGAGACGGTGCTGGAACTCGACCAGATCGAGGCGATCAAGCAGGCGGTGATCGCCGGCCTGGGCATTGCCTGCCTGCCGCAGGTGGCGGTGGTCGACGCGCTCGCCACCGGCCGCCTGAAGGCGCTGAAGACACCGTTCCTCGACCTGCGGCGCAAGTTGTCGATGCTGGTTCACCGGCAGAAATACCGCGGTGCGCTGCTGGACGCCTTCCTCGCGCAGGCGGGACTGGGACGCTGAGCTTGGCCGCGCCCGTGGGGCGAGCAAAGCAGAGCGCAGGATTCAGTCCGCGAGCTGCGCCAGCAGCTCGGCCACGTGCTCGTGGGTGGTTGCGCGCAGCAGGCGCGTCGCATGGTTGCGCAGCGTGCCGTGATCCAGCGTGGCGAGGCGGTCGCGCACCAGCAGCAACTGGCTGGGGTGCATGCTGAACTCGGTGAGGCCGAGCGCGAGCAGCATGGCGGTGAAGTTCACGTCGCCGCCGATCTCGCCACACAGGCTCACCGGTTTCTTGGCGCGGCGCCCTGCGCCGATCACGTGCGAGAGCAGGCGCAGCAGGGCCGGCTGCAGCGGGGTGTAGATGTTGTCCAGCGCGTCGTTGCCGCGGTCGGCGGCGAGCACGTACTGGGCGAGGTCGTTGGTGCCGATGGCGAGGAAGTCGGCGTGTTCCAGCAGGGCGCGCACGTTGATCGCGGCGGCGGGCACCTCGATCATCGCGCCCAGTGGCAGTTTCTCGGGCAGGTCGATGCTCTCGCGCTTCAGGTCCTGCCGCGCCAGCTTGAACAGCGTGCGCACCGCGATCAGCTCGTCGGGCTGGGTCACCATCGGCACCAGCACGCGCACCGGGCCGTAGCAGGCGGCGCGCAGGATGGCGCGGATCTGCGTGGTGAACACCGCGGGGTAGCGCAGCGACAGGCGCACGCCGCGCACGCCCAGCGCGGGGTTGTCCTCGCCGCGCAGCACCAGGCCGGCGGCATCCGCCTTGTCGGCGCCCAAATCCAGCGTGCGGATGGTGACCGGCAGTCCGCCCATGCCCAGCACCAGGTCGCGATAGGCGATGAACTGTTCGTCTTCCGAAGGCAGGCCCTTGTGGCGCAGGAACAGGAACTCGGTACGGTACAGGCCCACGCCGTCGGCGCCGCGCGCGCGCGCCAGCGCCACGTCGGCGGGGGTTTCCGCATTCGCCAGCAGGCGGACGGGCACGTCGTCGCGGGTGCGCGTGGCCGCGTTGGCCAGCGTGGCGAGGCGGCGGCCTTCGGCGGCGGCCTCGCGCTGCCAGGCGCGGTAGCGGGCGAGATCCTGCGCGGTGGGGTGCACGATGGCCTCGCCGCCCTCGGCGTCGAGCAGGATCAGGTCGTCGTCGTGCAGCAGCGACAGCGCATCGCGCGCGCCCACCAGCATCGGCAGGCCCAGGCTGCGCGCGAGGATGGCGCTGTGCGAGTACGCGCTGCCGGAGCTGGTGACCGCGCCGAGCAGGCCGTTGCCGGCGAGCTGGGCCATGTCGGCCGGCGCGATGGTGTCGGCGACCAGGATCTCGCCCACGCGCGCGGCGAGCTTGCGCTCCTCCGGCGTGGTGTGGCGCTGCAGTACGGAGACCACGCGGGCGATCACCTGGTCGATGTCCTCCTTGCGGCTGCGCAGGTAGGGGTCGTCCATCGCCTCGAACACCGCGACCAGCCGGTCGCGCTGCTTCTTCAGCGCGGCGCCGGCGCGGTAGTGGCCGATCTTCACCAGGTCGTCGAGGCCGCGCAGCAGTTCGGCGTCGTCCAGCAGCAGGCTGTGCGCGTCGATGAACTCGTTGACCTCGCGCGCCAGCGCGCCGTGCAGCTTGCCGCGCAGCTCGCGCAGTTCCTGCCGCGCGATGTCCAGCGCGCGATGCAGGTGTTCCAGCTCGGCTTCGACTTCGTCCTCGGCCAGCGGCCGGGTGTCCACCGCGTAGCGGCTGGGCTGCACCAGGCGCGCGCGCCCAAGCGCCATGCCGCGCGAGGCGAGGGTGCCGGGCAGGACGTGCCTCATCGCGATTACGCTCCTTCGTCGAACTTGCGGTCGAACAGCTCCACCACGGCATCCAGTGCGGCCTGCTCGTCCGGACCTTCGGCGCGGATGGTCAGCGGCGTGCCGATGCCGGCGGCCAGCATCATCACGCCCATGATGCTCTGCGCGTTGACCTCGCGGCCCTTGCTCAGCAGCAGCACGGTGGACTTGTAGCCCTGCACCAGTTGCACCAGCTTGGCCGAGGCGCGCGCGTGCAGGCCGAGCTTGTTGGAGACGGTGATTTCTTTTTCAAGCATGGTTCAAGCACACAGGATTCATGAGCAGGCCCGGTCGATGAAGATTCCGCCGCGGCCGCCGCTGGCCGCGATCTCGGCCAGTTCGTCCAGCGGTTTTTCGGCGTAGTTGAGCACGCGCAGCAGCATCGGCAGGTTGAGGCCGGAGACGCAGCGCAGGCGCACGCCCAGCGTGCTGAGCGAGAGCCCGATGTTGCAGGGCGTGGCGCCGTAGAGGTCGGCCAGCACCAGCACGCCTTCGCCCTGGTCGAGCGCGCGCGCGTGGCGGGCGGTGAGCGTGCGCATCACGTCGGGGTCGGCCTGCGGCGGCACTTCCACCGCTTCCACCTTGAGCGGCAGCTTGGGCATCACGTGGTGGGCGGCGGAGATCAGCGCCTGGCCGACCGCCTCGTGGGTCATCAGCAGCACGCCCACGCTCATGGTCGTGCTCCTGCCTTGTTCTTGCGTAGTGCCGGCATGACGGTCAGTCCAGCTCGCGGTGGAAGGTGAGCACGCCCTCGCGCGTTTCGCGGTAGTGCGCGGCGAGCTGCTCGACCAGGTACACCGAGCGGTGGCGCCCGCCGGTGCAGCCGATGGCGATGGTGACGTAGCTGCGGTCGTCCTGCTCGAAGCGCGGCAGCCAGGCGTCCAGCCAGCGCGTGGTGTCGGCGAGGTATTCGGTCACCAGCGGCTCGGCCTCGAGGAATTCGCGTACCGGCGCGTCCTTGCCGGAGAGCGGGCGCAGCTTCGGTTGCCAGTGCGGATTGGGCAGGCAGCGCGCGTCGAACACGAAATCCGAGTCCAGCGGCAGCCCGCGCTTGAATGCGAAGGACTGGAACATCAGGGTCATGCCCTCGGTGGCCTGCGCGTAGCCGGTGGCGACCAGCCGCCGCAGCTGGTGCACGTTGAGCTCGCTGGAATCGATCACCTTCTCGGCGATCGCCATCAGCGGGCGCAGCAGGCGGCGTTCCTCGGCGATCGCGCTGGCCAGCGACTTGCCGCGCGTGGCCAGCGGATGCCGGCGGCGGGTTTCCGAGTAGCGCTTGAGCAGCACCGCGTCGCTGCAGTCGAGGAAGATCAGGTGCAACTGCACGCCGGCGGCGGCCAGCGCGGACAAGGCTTCCGGCAGGTGTTCGAGGTCGGCGCCGCGGTTGCGCACGTCCACGCCCACCGCGATGCGCCGGTGGCGGCCGGCGCCGCGCCCCGCCGCTTCCACCAGCTGCGGCAGCAGCGAGGGCGGCAGGTTGTCGACGCAGTAGAAATCCAGATCCTCCAGCGCGCGCAGCGCCACCGTCTTGCCACCGCCGGACATGCCGGTGAGCACGACCAGGTGGGTTTCGTGCGGGTTGGCGAACAGGCTGCTTGGCGTTGACTGGTCGTTCATGGGGTCACCAGGGCGGCAGCCGGCGCAACTGGTGCGCCTGGCGGTCGATGAAGGTCTGCGCGGGGTCGATGCCCTTGCTCTTCAGCGCGTGGCTGCGCACGGCGGCCTCGACCAGCACCGCGATGTTGCGGCCGGGCGCCACCGGGATGGTGATCATCGGCACCTGCACGTCGAATACCTCGCGGTGGCCGATGTCGCCGGTGAGGCGGGTGAGCGCGTCGATGTCCTCGCCGTCGCGCAGCGGCTTGAGGTGGATCACCAGGCGCAGGTACTTGGACGGCTTCACCGACATGTGGCCGAACATCTCGCGCACGTTGAGCACGCCGAGGCCGCGCACTTCCAGCAGATCCTGCAGCAGCTCGGGGCAACTGCCGTCGATCACGTCCGGCGCGATCAGGGTGAACTCGGTGGCGTCGTCGGCCACCAGGCGGTGGCCGCGGCTGATCAGCTCCAGCGCCAGCTCGCTCTTGCCGGAGCCGGCCTCGCCGGTGATCAGCACGCCGATGGAAAACACCTCCAGGAACACGCCGTGCAGGGTGAGCTTGGCCGCCAGCTGGCGCGCGAGGTGGTACTGCAGGAAGGTCAGCAGCTCGTGGCCGCGCTTGGAGCTGACCCACAGCGGGGTGTCGGTCTCCTCGGCCACTTCGCGCAGATCCGGGGGGATCGCCTGATCCTTGGTGACGATCAGCGCCACCGGCCGGGTGGCGGCGATCTTGTGGATCGCCTCCCAGCGCTGGCGCGAGTCCATGGCGTCGAGGAAGTTCAGCTCCTCCGAGCCGATGATCTGGATCTTGTTCGGATAGATGACGTTGAGGTAGCCGATCAGCGAAGGCCGGCGCGCATGCGCGGCGCCCGGTTCGAGCATGCGCGACTCGCCGCGCATGCCGGCGACCCAACGCAGCGCCATGCGCTCGTTGACGCCGTCGAAGAGTTGCCGTGCGGTGAGCCGATCCAAGCTTCGATCCTTTGCATCGCGCGCCGCGCGTGGGTATGCGGCGGGGCAGGCCATTGTGCCAGCTTGGGCGGAGACTTTGCGTGGGGAAGAGGCAGGCCGCCCGCGCCGGGGCGGCCTGCGGAGGGGCGTCAGCCGTACTGGGGCTCCACGCGCGTGGCGCGGTGGTGCTTGTCCACGATCTTCTCGCGGTGGCGCCGCAACTGGTTGACCAGCTTGTCGAACAGCGCGTCGATGGAGGCGTACATGTCGGCTTCGGCGGCCTCGGCGTGCAGGGTGGCGCCGGTGACGCCCAACGTGGCGTCCGCGCGATGTCGCAGCTTGTCCACCGAGAGGATCACGGCGAGGCTGACCAGCTTGTCATCGAGGCGGTGGAGGCGGTCGAGCCTGGACTCGACGTGCTGGCGCAGCGCGGGGGTGACATCGATCTGCTGGCCGCTGAGTTGGAATTGCATGGTACGCCTCCTCTGGGTGGTGCAGGCCGCGTTTCGCGGCGGGATGGGCGCGCGTCGGGCTATCCTGGCGCGCCTTCAGACATCCTTCGCTACAAACATGGGAGCGTTTTTCCGGCAGGCAAGTTCCCCGTTCAGTTCTTGCGCTGGCGTTCGCTGGAACTGGGAATGCGCAGGCCTTCGCGGTACTTGGCCACGGTGCGACGGGCGACCTGGATGCCTTTGCTTTTCAGCTCGGCGGCCAGCGCCTGGTCGGACAGCGGCTTGCGCGGATCCTCCGCGTCGATGAGCTTGCGCAGCATCGCCTGGATGGCGGTGGCCGAGGCGCTGCCGCCGTCCTCGGTGGAGACGCCGCTGGAGAAGAAATACTTCAGCTCGAAGGTGCCGCGCGGCGTGTGCAGGTACTTGCGCGTGGTGACGCGCGAGATCGTGGATTCGTGCATGCCAACCTCCTCGGCCACTTCGCGCAGCACCAGCGGATGCATCGCCTCGGGACCGTAGTCGAGGAAGGCGCTCTGCCGCCGTACGATGGCGCCGGCCACCTTGAGCAGGGTTTCGGCACGCGACTCCAGACTCTTGAGCAGCCAGCGCGCTTCCTGCAGCTGGCCCTTCATCCAGCTGGCGTCGTCGCCGCGGGCGCGGGCGATCAGGTTGCAGTAGTGCTGGTTGAGGCCCAGCCGCGGCTGCGCGTCCGCGTTGAGGCGCACCTGCCAGCGGTTGCCTTCGCGTACCGCATAGACGTCGGGCGCCACGTATTCCACCGGCGTGGCGTCCAGCGCCGCGCCGGGGCGCGGGTCGAGGCTGCGGATCAGCGCGGCGGCGGCGGCCACGTCTTCTTCGTCGGCGCGCAGCTTGCGCGCGAGTTTCGCGATGTCGTTGCGCGCCAGCAGCTCCAGCTCGCTTTCCACGATGGCGAGCGCCAGTTCGCGTTGCGGCGTGCTGTCGTCGAACTGCTGCAGCTGGCTGCGCAGGCAGTCGCGCAGGTCGAGGCTGGCCACGCCCAGCGGATCGAAGCCCTGCAGGCGGTGGCGCACCGCTTCGATCTCGGCGAGGCTGGCGTCGAGGTCGGCCGGCAGCGCGGCGTGCACGGCTTCGATGCCGTCGGCGAGGTAGCCGTCGGCGTTCAGCGCATCGATCATCACCGTGGCGATGGCGGTCTGGCGCGGGTTGAAGCCGGCGAGGTTGAGCTGCCACAGCAGGTGCTGTTGCAGGCTTTCGGGCGCGGCGTTCTGCGGCTCGAATTCCTCGTCGCCGCGCGCGTTGCCGCTGCCGCTGGCGCTGGAGAAGTCGATGGGCGTTTCGACGCTGCCGCCGCCGTCATCGCTCCAGTCGGCGCTGTCGTCGCTGTCCACGCTGGGGTCGGCGGCGGTTTCGGCCGGGCTGGCGGGCGCCTGCACATACTCGGTTTCGGGCGCGGCCTCGTCTTCGGCGGGGGCATCCTCGCTCTCGTCCGCGAATTCCAGCAGCGGATTGCTTTCGGCGATCTGCCGCAACTCCGTCTCCAGCTCCAGCTGCGACAGTTGCAGCAGGCGGATCGCCAGCTGCAGTTGCGGCGTCAGGGTGAGCTGCTGGTGGAGACGGAATTGCAGTGCCGGTTTCATGCTGACCCGAACGATGAACTGATGCTCATCCTACCCCGCGCACGGCGGGTGCGGCCATAGTCATGCGCGACGCCGTGAACGCCGTGTCAAAGCTTGAATTCGCGCCCCAGGTAGACCTCGCGCACCTTCTCGTCGGCGAGGATGTGCGCGGGCGTGCCGCGCGAGAGCACCGCACCGTCGCTGAGGATGTAGGCGCGGTCGCAGATGCCCAGCGTCTCGCGCACGTTGTGGTCGGTGATCAGCACGCCGATGCCGCGTTCCTTGAGGTGGCGCACGATGCGCTGGATCTCGCCCACCGAGATCGGATCGACGCCGGCGAAGGGTTCGTCCAGCAGCATGTAGCGCGGATTGGCGGCCAGCGCGCGGGCGATCTCCACGCGTCGTCGTTCGCCGCCGGAGAGGCTGATGCCTTTCTGCGTGGCGATGTGGGCGATCTTCAGTTCGTCGAGCAGGCTTTCCAGCTCGGCTTCGCGCTGCTGCACGGACAGGCCGTCGCGCAGCTCCAGCACCGCCATGATGTTGTCGGCCACCGAGAGCCGGCGGAACACCGAGGCTTCCTGCGGCAGGTAGCCGATGCCCAGGCGCGCGCGCAGGTGCATCGGCAGGCCGGTGATGTCCTGCTGGTCGAGCTTGATCGTGCCGGCGTCGGCCTCGATCAGGCCCACCACCATGTAGAAGCAGGTGGTCTTGCCGGCGCCGTTGGGGCCGAGCAGGCCCACCACTTCGCCCTCGCGGATGGAGAAGGCGAAGTCGCGCACGACCTGGCGCGCCTTGAAGCTTTTCTGCAGACCCTCGGCGGACAGCATGCTTACTTGCCGCCTGCGGACGCGCTGTGTGCGGGGGTGGCGGCCGGCTGATCCTTTTTGGGCTTGGGCTGGAAGGTCATGTGCACGAAACCGTCGCCGCCGCTGCTGCCGGTCATCTCGCTGGTCTGGGTGTTGTAGGTGAGCCTGTTGCCGTGCGCCTCGCCGCGCCCCATCTGCTTGACCACCGCGTTGCCGGTGAGCACGGCGATGCCGTTGACGTTGTCGTAGTCGAGCTGCGCCGCGTCGCCGGTCATCAGGTTGTCGGCGTCATCCAACTCCTGGATATGTGCGGGCGTGCCGGTGACCTGCATGTGGTCGACGTTCTGGTCGGCGTCGAAATGCACCGTGGCCAGGTCGCCGGTGATCTTCATGGTGCCCTGGGTGATGACCACGTGCCCCCGCAGCTTGACCGTGCTGTTGGGCGCATAGGTGCCATCGAACGAGTCCGCATGCTCGACGTTCATCGGCTGCTGGCGGTCGGATTTCTTCGCCGCCGCCAGCGTGGGCAGCGCCGCCAGCGCAGCCGCAGCAAGCAATCCGGCGACGAACCTGCTACTTGCGCTTGCGCGGCGGGAATGTGGCATGGACATCGTCGAGCAACTCCAGGTGATTGTCGTTGAGGCTGGCACGCATGCCGATCCCGCTCATCTTACTGTCGCCCTGCGTCATCTGCGCCGGCGTGTCGGTCGCCATGCGGTTTTCCCTGGGCCAGACGGTGGCGTCCGACGTCACCAGGTCGGTCGCCGCGGTGTCGGCATAGGGTGGGCGGTGCATGGCCACCGGGCCTTGCAGCTTGATCAGGGTGCCGCTCTTGTCCACCCAGCCGTACAGCGACTGCCCATGCCAGTCCGGCACGCCGGGCTTCTTGGACGCGAGGTCGAACACCGGCGAGTTGATGTACAGCGATTCGTCGCCCTCGCGGCGCTCCAGTTGCGGCGCGTGCATGCGGAAGGCGAGCTGGCCCTGCGGGTTGTACGACCACATCCTGAAATCGAACAGCGTGTAGCCCGAGCGCGGCGGGCCCACGAAATCGTTCTGCTTCGGCGCCGGTCCCATCCACCACAGCAGCAACTGGGCGAGGCCGGCCGCCAGCGCGACCAGCACGATGGCGCTGGCCAGCTTGCGGTCGCGGAACCACAGCCGCAAAGTGGCGATCACTTCCAGCGCTCCCGCTCGGCGTCGCCCTTGCCTTGCGCGTGCAGGATCAGGTCGCAGGCCTCGCGCGCCGCGCCCATGCCGCCGGGCAGTCGGGTCTGCCAGTGTGCGGCCTCGGCCACCCACGGATGCGCGTTGGCCACCGCCACGGCGAGGCCGGCGATGCGCATGGGCGGCAGGTCGGGCAGGTCGTCGCCGACGAAGGAGGCCTGTTCGGGCGCGAGGTTCAGGGCTTCCAGCAGGGTTTCGAGGCAGGCGCGCTTGTCGCCCTGGCCCTGGTAGACGTGGGCGATGCCCAGCTCCTCGGCGCGCAGCGCCACCGGGTGGCTGATGCGCGCGGTGATGATCGCCACCTGCACGCCGTTCGCCTGCAGCCGCTTCAGGCCCAGGCCGTCGTGCACGTGGAACACCTTGGTCTCGCGGCCGTCCTCGCCGTACCAGAGGCGGCCGTCGGTGAGCGTGCCGTCCACGTCGAACGCGGCGACGCGGATTTTTGCGGCGCGGGCGATTACGTCGGGAGGGAGGTTGGCGAGGTAGTCGGTGGTCACGGTGTGCACGGTTGGGCGTAGAGCGAAAGAGCCGGTTTGCCGATTTGTCTGATGTGGCAAGCCATATCAGACCACTCTCGCCCGGAGCAGGTCATGAATGTTGAGCGCGCCGACCACGTGCTGCGCGTCGTCCACCACCAGCAGCGCGTGGATCTGGTGCTTCTCCATCAGCTGCGCCGCCTCGGCCGCCAGCTTGTCGGGGCCGATGGTCTTGGGGCCGCGGGTCATCAGCGCGGCCACGGTGGCGCCGCGCAGGTTCACGTCCTCGTCGTCCAGCGCGCGGCGCAGGTCGCCGTCGGTGAACACGCCGAGCAGGCGTTGTTCCTCGTCCACCACGGCGGTCATGCCGAGGTGCTTGCGGGTCATTTCCACCAGCGCGGCGGTGAGGCTGGCCTCGGGCGGCACGCGCGGCACGTCGTCGCCGGAGTGCATCACGTCGCTGATCCGCAGCAGCAGGCGGCGGCCCAGGCTGCCGGCGGGGTGCGAGCGGGCGAAGTCGTCGGAGGTGAAGCCGCGCGCCTCCAGCAGCGCGATCGCCAGCGCGTCGCCCAGCACCAGCGCGGCAGTGGTGCTGGTGGTGGGCGCCAGGCCCAGCGGGCAGGCCTCGTTGCTGATGCTGCCGTCGATGTGCACGCTGGCCTGGCTGGCCAGCGAGGAAGCCGGCTTGCCGGTGATCGCGATCAGCGGGATGCCCTGGCGCTTGATCATCGGCAGGATGAACAGCAGCTCGTCGGTTTCGCCGGAGTAGGACAGCGCGAGCACCACGTCGTCGGGCTGGATCATGCCGAGGTCGCCGTGGCTGGCCTCGCCGGGGTGCACGAAGAACGCCGGAGTGCCGGTGGAGGCCAGCGTGGCGGCGATCTTGCGCGCCACGTGGCCGGACTTGCCCATGCCGGTGACCACCACGCGGCCGCGGCAGGCCAGGATCAGCCGGCAGGCTTCCACGAACGCGCCGTCGATGCGGGGCTCCAGCTCGGTGATCGCCGCCGCCTCGGTGGCGATCACCGCACGGGCGCTGCACACGATGGCGTCGGGCTGCGGTTCGATGGCGGCGTGCGGGGTGGGGCGTGGGTTCATGTCGGCTCGATGCGGGGCTTGGGCTGCCGGGGCAGGGGCCGCTGTCGTTTCTGCGACAGGGGATTTCCATTACCATGGCATATTCGCATTTTAACGTCACAAGCCAGCGCGATGCCGCGTTGCGCCCCTCTTTTCGTGGAAGCCCGATGGATCCAGCCCGCATCCAGACCCTGATCGAAACCGGCCTGCCCGGCGCGCAGGCCGAGGTCAGCGGCGACGATGGCGTGCACTTCGAGGCCACCGTGGTCGCCAGCCAGTTCGCCGGCAAGCTGCCGCTGGCGCGGCACCGGCTGGTCTACGCCACGCTGGGCGATCTGATGGGCGGCGCGATCCACGCGCTGGCATTGAAGACGCTGACCCCCGAGGAAGCCGCGGCGCGCCGCGGATGATCCCCGCTCTTATTGAAAGTCCGGCAAGGATGCCGGTTCTTCATTTGCGCTCATGGAGGAGCGCACAAGTTTAGGACTGCTCCATGGCCAAGATCCTCATCAACGGCGGCGTGCCGCTCCAGGGCGAGGTGGGCATTTCCGGCGCGAAGAACGCCGTGCTGCCCATCCTCGCCGCCTGCCTGCTGGCCGATGCGCCGGTGAGCATCGGCAACGTGCCGCACCTGCACGACGTCACCACCTTCATCGAGCTGCTCGGCCAGATGGGCGTGCAACTGGTGCTGGACGACCGCATGAAGATCCACGTCGATCCGCGCACCACCAGCACCTGCATCGCGCCCTACGACCTGGTGCGCACCATGCGCGCCTCGATCCTGGTGCTGGGCCCGCTGGTGGCGCGCTTCGGCCAGGCCGAGGTGTCGCTGCCCGGCGGCTGCGCGATCGGCTCGCGCCCGGTCGACCAGCACATCCGCGGCCTGCAGGCGCTGGGCGCCGAGATCAGCGTGGAGAACGGCTACATCAAGGCGCGCGCCAAGCGGCTCAAGGGCGCGCGCATCGTGATGGACATGGTCACCGTCACCGGCACCGAGAACATCCTGATGGCCGCCACGCTGGCCGAAGGCACCACGGTGATCGAGAACGCCGCACAGGAGCCCGAGGTGGTCGACCTCGCGCACTGCCTGATGTCGATGGGCGCGAAGATCGAGGGCGTGGGCACCTCCACCCTGGTGATCCATGGGGTGGAGCGCCTGCACGGCACCGACTACCAGGTGCTGCCCGACCGCATCGAGACCGGCACCTTCCTGGTCGGCGCGGCGATGACCGGCGGCAAGGTGCGCGCCCGCGGCGCCCGCGCCAACACCATGGACGCGGTGCTGGCCAAGCTGGAGGACGCCGGCGCGCACATCTCCAATGGCGAGGACTGGATCGAACTCGATATGGGCGGGCGCCGACCGAAGGCGGTCAACATCACCACCGCGCCGTACCCCGCGTTCCCCACCGACATGCAGGCCCAGTTCACCGCGCTCAACTGCGTGGCCGAGGGCACCGGCATCATCACCGAGACGGTGTTCGAGAACCGCTTCATGCACGCCCACGAGCTGCAGCGCCTCGGCGCCGACATCCAGCTCGAAGGCAACACCGCCGTCATCAAGGGTGTTGACCAGATGAGCGGCGCGCCGATCATGGCCACCGACCTGCGCGCCTCCGCCTGCCTGGTGCTGGCCGGCCTGGTGGCGCAGGGCGACACCGTGGTCGACCGCGTGTACCACATCGACCGCGGCTACGAGAACATCGAGGAAAAGCTCGGCGTGCTCGGCGCGCGGATCCGGCGGCTGCCGAACTGAGGCTACGCTGCGCAGCGTAGGACGAAGCGTGGCGTACCACTGGCGCCTGAAGGACATTCCGGAATTGCGCGGTTTGCCCGAATCGCGTCGGCGCCGGGCGTGGAGCGAGGCGGTATCGCGCAGCGCCACGCCCCGAGCCATGCTGCTGTCGATCATGGCGGTCTTCGTCGCGGCGCTGGCAAGCGGAGGCATGAGCCTGTGGTTGTTGCCGGCGTTGTCGCCGCTTTGGTCGGCCGTGCCTGCCGTTGGATTGGCGAGCCTCGCTTGCGACGCCCTGGTCAGGGCTCCTGCCGCGCGCCGCTGGCTGCGCGAGCACGCAGCCGAACTGGATCGCTGCGCGCCGGGCTGACGTTTACGGCTGCGAATAGCTCACCAGCTCCAGCGTGAGGTCGCCGCCGTCCTTCTGCGCGATCTTGACCGGCACGGGGTATTTCGCCGGCACGTACCACGCGTTGAAGGCGCGATCCTTGTCGGTGCGATCCACGCGCACGGCATCGAACGAGCCGGCGGGGACGCTGATCTTCTCGCTGGCGGCCACCTTGAAGGTTTGCATTTCCACGGCCTGCCTGCCGCCGACGGGGAATTTGGCGCTCTTCGCGCCGTCGCGCAGCGCGACGCCCAGTGCCAGCGGCAAGGTGTTGCGCTCCACCATGCCGGGCTGCATGGGGTAGCTGTGGCGCTTGCCGTTGTCGTTCACCTGCACGGTGGTGCCCTGCACGACGAGTTCGCGCTTCTTCGGCCTGAACGCGGAAGCGAAGGCGTAGGTGTACGACACCGCCTGCGGCGTGTGGCCGACCCAGAGGAAACGCGAGTCTTCCGACGTGCTGGCGCCCAATGCGGCGGCCAGGCCGGCATTGCCGACGACCTTGTCGGTGTATTCGAACAGCCCGCCGCCGACCGGCTTCAGCATGAGCGTGGCGTCGCCCATCGGCTGGCCGCCCTGCAGCACGTGGTAGGTGGCGGTGAAGGACTGCGGCACGTCCGCGGCGAAGGCCGTGGTGGCGGGCAGGGCGAGGGCCATGGCAAGGCCGGCGCGGAGGAAGGAGGTCGTCTTCATGCCGCCGACTATAGGGCGCATGCCTGAATGCCGCGCGACCCCGGGTTTCTACGACAGTTGTTCCAGCGAAAGGGGGGCCGCGACCGGCTGGCCGTCGAACACCGCCCGGCCGTGCCAGCGCAGGCGGCCCTTGGCGATGGCGCCGACCACGGCGGGCAGCAGCCGGTGCTCTTCCGCCAGCAGGCGCTCCGCCAGCGTTTCCTCGTTGTCGGCGGCGCCGACCGGGATGCGCGCCTGCGCCACCACCGGGCCGCCGTCCAGCTCGGCGGTGACGTAGTGGACGCTGGCACCATGTTCGGCGTCGCCGGCTTCGAGGCAGCGGCGATGGGTGTGCAGGCCGGGGTACTTCGGCAGCAACGAGGGATGGATGTTGATGGCGCGGCCTTCCCATTCGGCCACCACGGCGCCATCGATCACGCGCATGAAGCCGGCCAGCACCAGCAGTTCCGCGCCGCTGGCGGCGATCCGCGCGAACAGCTCGCGGTCGAAGCTGGCCCGATCCGGGTAGCTCTTCGGGTTCAGGGCCAGCGTGGGAATGCCCGTCGCCTCGGCCAGCCGCAGCGCGCCGGCGGAAGCCTTGTCGCTGGCCACCAGCACGAACTTCACCGGCAGCGTGCCGGCGTCGCGCGCGGCGATCAGCGCGGCGAGGTTGCTGCCGCGGCCGGAGGCGAGCACGGCGATGCGCAAGGGAGAGTTCATGGGCGAGGCAGTTGGCTCGTCATTCCGGCGAAAGCCGGAATCCAGTGAAATAGGTTGTGCAAAGCACGCGAAACAGGCGTTGTGTGCTTTGCACGAGTTCGTTGACTGGATTCCGGCTTTCGCCGGAATGACATTGTCGCAAGTGGTAGGTGGTGGTCGATCTGGCTGGCATCAGCCGATCTGCACGCGCTCGTCGCCCGTGGCCTTCACCACTTCGCCGATCACGCGGCTGGCGAGGCCGTGCTTCGCCAGCAGGGCCGAAGCCGCAGCCACCGCGTCGGGGGGCAGGATCACGGTGAAGCCCACGCCGCAGTTGAAGGTGCGCCACATTTCCTCGCGCGCCACCTTGCCTTCGCGCTGCAGCCAGTCGAACACCGGAGGCAGCTCGATGCTGGCGGCGTCCAGCGCGAGGCCGAGGCCGTCGGGCACCACGCGGATGATGTTTTCCTTGAGGCCGCCGCCGGTGATGTGGGCCATGCCGTGGATGGCCTGTGCCTGCGTGTGCAGCAGTTCCAGCATGGGCTTCACGTAGATCACGGTAGGCGCCATCAGCGCGTCGACCAGCTTCGCGCCGCCCAGGTCGAGGTCGAGCGGGCGGCCCGCGCGCTCCACGATCCTGCGGATCAGCGAGTAGCCGTTGGAGTGCGGGCCGCTGGAGGCCACGCCCAGCACCACGTTGCCGGCCACGATGGCGTCGCCGGAGAGCAGCTCGGCCTTCTCCACCGCGCCCACGGTGAAGCCGGCGAGGTCGTATTCGCCCGGCGGGTACATGTCGGGCATCTCGGCGGTTTCCCCGCCGATCAGCGCGCAGCCGGCCAGTTCGCAGCCCCTGGCGATGCCGCCGACTACGGCCGCGGCGGTATCCACGTCCAGCTTGCCGGTGGCGAAGTAGTCGAGGAAGAACAGCGGCTCGGCGCCCTGCACCAGCACGTCGTTGACGCACATGCCCACCAGGTCGATGCCGATGGTGTCGTGGCGGCCCAGTTCCTGCGCCAGCTTCAGCTTGGTGCCCACGCCGTCGGTGCCGGAGACCAGCACCGGCTCCCGGTACTTGCCGCCCAGGTTGAACAGGCCGCCGAAGCCGCCCAGCCCGCCCATCACCTCGGGGCGGCTGGTGCGCTTGACCAGCGGCTTGATGCGTTCGACCAGGGCATTGCCGGCGTCGATGTCGACGCCGGCGGCGCGGTAGGTGAGGGCGTCGGACATGGCGGCAACCGGCGTGGGAAACGGGCGATTCTACCGCATGCCGGCCATCCGCATGCTGTTCCGTGGCCTGCGCCATGGACGCCGCGGGGGCGATTGGGCAGACTTCCATCGTATTCCCGCCAAGTGTCCCGCCGATGCGCCTGTCCATCCTGCGTCTGCTGCGCCCGTTCTCCTTCGTCCTGCTGCTGGGGCTGGCCGTGTCGCACCCGCTGCATGCGCAGGCCGCCTCGCCGTATTCGGTGACGGTGCCGGTCACCGACACCAGCGATGCCCAGCGCGGCGACGCCTTCGCCAGCGCGCTCAGCCAGGTGCTGGCGCGGGTGGCCGGCGGGCAGGATCTGCGCGGCATGACGGGTTACGACGATGCGCTGAAGAATGCCGCCGCGCTGGTGCTGCATTTCCAGTACGCGCGCGCCGCCGGCGGCCTGAGCCTGGCGGTGGATTTCGAGCCGGGTGCGGTGCGCCACCTGGTGAACCAGCTCGGCGTGGCGGGCAGCGTGGGCGGCAAGCCGCCGGTGCTGCTGATGGTGCGCGGCAGCGACGGGCAACTGCTGGACAAGGATGCGCTGGCCAGCCTCGCCGGTGCCGCCGCCGCGCGCGGCTACGACGTGGCCTACGTCGATCCCGCGAACGCGCCCGACCCCGCCAAGGTGGATGCGGCCGATCCCGACACGTTGGCGGCGATCAACCAGCAATACCACACCGGCCTGGTGCTGCTGGGCACCCTGCACGGTGGCAGCGCCGACTGGACGCTGGTGTCCGGCGGCAAGGCGCAGCGCTGGAGCGACAAGGCGGCCACCGAGGATGCGCTGATGGCCAACGCAGGCAACGGCGTGGTCGACCGCATCGGGCAGCAGCTCAACGTGATCGGCTCCACCGTCAACGACGAGAAGCTGTGGGTGAGCGGCCTCGCCAGCGCGATGGACTACGCCAGCCTGCTCAACCTGCTGCGCAGCGACCCCTCGGTACGCAGCGTGGCCACGCTGGGCGCGGACGACGACGGCATGCTGTTCGAGGTGAAGTCGGCGATGCCGGCCGATGCGCTGGCCGCCAACCTCGCGGCCAGCGGGCGGGTGATCCGCGGCGCGGCGCATCCGGACACGGACGCCAGCCTGAATTGGCTGCACTGAGGCCTATGCGAGTCCCTCGCAAAACCCAGCGCAGCCATGTGCGGTCATCCGCGAATCCCTCGCAACCCCCCGCGCATCCGTGTGCGGACTCTTCAAGAGAGCTGGCTTTCCACAGGCAGTCGATATGCTGACCCACGAGAACCATCGCCGCTGGCAGATGCTGGCGATCGTCGCGGTCATCGCCTTCCTGCTGTGGCGGCTGGCGCCGATGCTGATGCCCTTCGTGGTGGCGGCGATGCTGGCCTACCTCGGCGACCCGCTGGCCGACCGGCTGGAACGCCTGCGCATGAGCCGCACGCTGGCGGTGAGCATCGTGTTCCTGGTGCTGACCCTGCTGCTGGGCGGCGCCCTGCTGCTGCTGATCCCGCTGATCTCGCACCAGGTCGAGAACCTGATCCAGAACGTGCCGCGCTACGTGGACTGGGCCGAACACACCGCGTGGCCGTGGCTGCAGGCGAAGCTGCACCTCGACCCGCGCACCTTCGACAGCGACCGGCTGATCGCCACGATCAAGGAGCATATCGGCTCGGTGGGCGGCATCGCCGGCCAGGTGCTGGGCAAGGTGTCGCGCTCCGGCCTGGGCTTCGTGCTGTGGCTCACCAACCTGGTGCTGATCCCGGTGGTGGCGTTCTACCTGCTGCGCGACTGGGATCGGCTGGTGGCGGCCATCGATCGCCTGCTGCCGCGCTCGATCCAGCCCACCGTCGCCCACCTCGCGCGTGAGTCGGACGTCGTGCTCGGCGCCTTCGTGCGCGGCCAGTTGCTGGTGATGCTGGCGCTGGGCGTGTACTACGGCGCGGCCCTGTCGCTGGTGGCGGGGCTGTCGGTGGGCGTGCTGATCGGCATGGTGGCGGGCCTGCTCAGCTTCGTGCCGTACCTGGGTTTCATCACCGGCTTCGGCGCCGCGTTGATCGCCGCGCTGGTGCAGTACGGCGACTGGAAGCATGTGCTGATCGTCTGCGGCGTGTTCGTGGTGGGCCAACTGCTGGAAGGCTACGTGCTGGTGCCCAAGCTGGTGGGCGAGAAGATCGGCCTGCACCCGGTGGCGGTGATCTTCGCGGTGCTGGCCGGCGGCGAGCTGTTCGGCTTCCTCGGCGTGCTGCTGGCGCTGCCGGCCGCCTCGGTGGTGATGGTGCTGCTGCGCTACCTGATGGAGCGCTACCGCCACAGCGAGCTGTACACCGAGGAGGGCGAGGCCGATCCCGCCATTCCCGAGGAGGTCGTCGAGGTGGATGTCGCGGTGACCACCCACGCCGGCACGGCGGAAACCGTAACGGTGGTCGAAGCGTCGCCCGTCGAGCCGCCCGCCCAGCCATGATCCCGCAGCTGCCGCTCGCCCTGCGCTGGCCGCGCCGCCAGCGTTTCGAACATTTCCACGCCGGCGCCAACGCCGCCGCGCTGGCCGCGGTCGAGGCGCTGGCGCGCGAACCCGGCGCGCCGTGGCTGTACCTGCACGGCCCCGCGGGCAGCGGCAAGAGCCACCTGCTGATGGCCGCCTGCCAAGCCGCCGGCGAAGCCGGCCGCGGCGTGCAATACCTGCCGCTGGCGCGGGTTGCCGACCGCGCCGCCGCGATCCGCGGCGTGGCTGGCGGTGCCCTGCTGGCGCTGGACGGCCTGGACGCCATCGCCGGTGAGCGCGAGTCCGAACATGCGTTGTTCGACCTCTACAACCGCGCAAAAGCGGAGGGCGCGGCGCTGCTGTTCGCTGCCGAGGCTGCGCCCGCGCAACTGGGCCTCGGCCTGCCCGACCTGCGCTCGCGCCTCGGCGCCTGCACCCAGTTCGCGCTGAGGCCGCTGGACGACGACGAGCGCCGCGAGGTGCTCAAGGCGCAGGCCGGCCTGCGCGGCATCGAGCTGGACGAAGGCGTGCTGGACTGGCTGTTCGCCCGCCACACGCGCGATCTCGGCGCGTTGCTCGACCTGCTGGATCGGCTCGACCAGGCTTCGCTGGCGGCGCAGCGGCGGGTGACCATCCCGTTCCTGCGCGGGCTGTTGAAATAGCCGGGCAGGCCAATCGAAGAGACGGTGGATTTTCCATGCCCGACATCCAGTTCAGCAGCGACGAAAAAGAAGTCATCGTGCGCAGGATCAAGCTCTACTTCGCCGAAGAGCTGAAGCAGGAAATCGGCCGCTTCGACGCCGAATTCCTGCTGGACTTCTTCGCCGGGGAAATCGGCGCGTATTTCTACAACCGCGGCCTGTACGACGCCCAGGCCATCCTTTCCAACAAGATGGACGAACTGGGCGAGGCGATCTACCAGTTGGAGCGGCCGACCGAATTCCGCCGGTGACGCGAACCGCCGATCAGGCCTTGAGCAGCTCCGGCGTAGCCTGCGCGCCGATGGCATCGGTCATCGCCTTCGCCACGTTGAGGTTGCCGGCGATGATGTTGCCGCTTTCGGGGATGCCGTCGCGGCCGACGAAGTCGCCGTAGCGTCCGCCCGCCTCGTGCACCAGCAGAACGCCGGCGGCCATGTCCCAGGGCTTGAGGCCGATCTCGAAGTAGCCGTCGTAGCGGCCGGCGGCGGTGTAGGCGAGATCCAGCGCGGCAGAGCCGGAGCGGCGGATGTCCTCGGCCTGGCCGAGCAGGGCGCGGGTCATCGCAAGCTGCGCATCCAGGTGGGCGCGCTGGCGGTAGGGGAAGCCGGTGGCGATCATCGCGCCGCCCAGGTTCTCGCGCTTGCCGACGCGGATGCGGGTGGGGCCGGTGCCCTTGTCGAGATACGCGCCGTCGCCCTTGCTGGCGGTGAACAGCTCGCCGCGCAGCGGGTCGAACACCACGCCGTAGACCGGCACACCCTTGTCCAGCAGGGCGATGGACACGCTGAAATGCGGGATGCCGCGCAGGTAGTTGTGGGTGCCGTCCAGCGGGTCGATCACCCAGGTGAGCGGGTTCTTCTTGCCGATGGCGCCGCTTTCCTCGGCCAGGATGGCGTGGTCGGGGTAGGCGCGGCGCAGCTCCTTGACGATCTCGGCCTCGGCCAGCTTGTCGACCTCGGAGGCGAAGTCCATGCGCTGCTTCTCGACGACGGCGAGGCCGTCGATGCGGTTCATGTAGCGCAGGATCACGTTGCCGGCGGCGCGCGCGGCGCGTACCGCGATGGTGATGGCGGGTCGGGTCATGGCTTCGGCTTGGTAGAGAGCGGGGTTGCGACCGGCGATTCTAGCAGAGCTGCGCTGGCTGGGCAGGTCGCTCGTCATTCCGGCGCAGGCCGGAATCCAGTGACGCACTCGTGCGAAGCACGCAAAGTCGGCGATGCGTACAGCGTACCCTCTACCAGACTGGATTCCGGCCTTCGCCCACTGCTGTCCGGAATAATCTGGGGACGGTGTCGAAGGATGAAGGCCCGCGCCGCTTGCACGAAGCATTGCGAGAAGGCGACTTCATTTCCGATAACGACCACCTATCCAGACTGTCATCCCGGCGAAGGCCGGGATCCAGTAGCGACCATGTTCGCTCAGGCCGCACGGCCACTGGATGACTCGCTTCGCTCGCCCCTTCGGGGCCGCCCTGCGGGCGTTCTGCGCGCTTCGCGCTTGTCCGGCCTGCGCCGGAATGACGAGAAAGACCGCGGCCACGAATGTTCAAAATTATTCCGGACAGTAGTGGGCCTGCGCCGGAATGACGGTGAGGGTTCGACTATCCTTGGCAATCCCGCTTTGCACGTCCGTATCCATGAACCCTCCCGATCTCGCTTCCCTGTTCCGCTTCGTGCTGGTGCGTACCTCGCATCCCGGCAACATCGGCGGCGCGGCGCGGGCGATCCGCACCATGGGCTTCACTCGGCTGGAACTGGTGGCGCCGCAGCGTTTCCCCGACCGCGAGGCGGACGCCTTGGCGGCGAACGCGGTGCAGGTGCTGGCCGAGGCGGGCGTGCACGACACGCTGGTCGGCGGGCTGGCTGGGGCGAGCTTCGCGCTGGGCCTGTCGGCACGGCGACGCGGGGTGAACCTGCCCGAGTTGTCGCCGCGCGAGGGCGCCGCGCAGGCGCTGGCCGCCGCCGCGCGCGGCGAGCAGGTGGCGCTGCTGTTCGGCAACGAACGCACCGGGCTGGAGAACGAGGAACTGGCGACCTGCCACGCGATGGTGCGCATCCCCAGCGTGGACGATTTCAGTTCGCTGAACCTGGCGCAGGCGGTACAGGTGATGGCCTACGAGCTGCGGCTGGCGATGCTGGGCGATGCCTTGCCTGCGCCGCCGCCGGAGAACGACGAGCCGCCCGCCGACGCTTCGCAGATGGAACGCTTCTACGCCCATCTCGCCGAGACGCTGGACGACATCGACTTCCACAAGGGCCGCGAGCCGACCACGATCATGCTCAGGCTGCGCAAGCTGTTCCAGCGCGCCCAGCCCGACCAGCGCGAGTTGCGCGTGCTGCATGGCATCCTGGCCGATGCGCAGCGGATGGCGATGCTGGCGCGATCCACGGAGGGGGGCGCACGTCAATCAGGCTGCGCCTGATTGACGGAGCCCGATCCGGCCCTGGCCGGATCGGGCGAGTCAGGAAAGGGCAGGACGCCCTTTCCTGACATCAATCCAAGCGCTTGCTCTGGCTTTACGCGCCGCCGTTACCCTTCGGCCTCGTCCGTGCTCTCGCGCTCCGGTTCGCGGGTGACCAGCAGCTTGTCGATGCGCGCGCCGTCCAGATCCATCACCTCGAAGCGGATGCCCTGCCAGGCGAATGCCTCGCCGACCTGCGGGATGTGGCCCAGCGCGGCCATCACCATGCCGGCGGCGGTGCGGAATTCGTGCTCGGCTTCGCCGGGCAGGTGGTCGAGGTGCAGCAGTTCGCGCAGGTCGTCGGTGGGCAGGCTGCCGTCGACCAGCCAGCTGCCGTCGCCGCGCTGGACGATGGGGGCGTTTTCCGTGGTGTCGCCGTGCGCGAGCTGGCTGGCGCCGACCACGGCGGCGAGCAGGTCGTTGACGGTGACCAGGCCCTCGATGTCGCCGTATTCGTCCACCACCAGCGCCAACGGCGTCTCGGCGTCGCGGAACTCCTCCAGCAGGTCGAGCGCGCGCGCGGTGGCGGGCACGTAGAGCGGCTTGGCGAGATGGTCGAACAACTGCGGCCGGCCCTCGGCGAAGGCCTGCAGCAGGCGCTTGACCTCGACCACGCCCACCACCTCGCTCTCGTCGCCGCGGTACACCGGGTAGCGCGAGTACGGCGTCTGCCGCAGCACTTCCACGTTGTCCTCGCGCGGCGCGGCCATGTCCAGCCAGGCGATGCGCACGCGCGGCGTCATCACGCTGTCCACGCTGCGGTCGCCCAGGCGCAGCACGCGGTTGACCATGTTGTGCTCGTCCGCGTCCAGCACGCCCTGCTCGGCGCTCTCGGCCACCAGCAGGCGGATTTCCTCTTCCGTGGCGGCGGCGTGGCTGTGGCCGCGCACGCCCAGCACGCGCAGCAGCAGGCTGCTGGCGGTGTTGAGCAGCCATACGAACGGCGCGGTGGCGCGCGACAGCAGCAGCATGGGGATGGCCACGATGGCCGACACCTTCTCCGGCGCCGACAGCGCCAGGCGCTTGGGCACCAGTTCGCCCACCACGATCTGGATGAAGGAGATCAGCACGAAGCCCAGCACCACGCCGATGATGCGCGCATAGGGCTCCAGCCATGCGGTGTGGCCGTCATGCAGCAACTCGGCGATATGCGCGCCCAGCGCGTCGCCGGCCACCGCGCCGGTGACCAGCATCATCAGGGTGATGCCGACCTGGATGGTGGAGAGGAAATATTCCGGATTCTCGGCATGCCGCAGCGCCACCGTGGCGCGTCGGCTGGCGCGCGCCATCTGCTTGAGGCGGCTCTTGCGCGAGGCGACCAGGGCCATCTCGGACAGCGCGAAGAAGCCGTTGCACAGGGCGAGCACGAGGACGAGCGCGATTTCGGTCAGCATCGCGTGGGGCAGGGGGTGGAACGCATGGGAGGAGAGTTTAGCGGCTAAACCGGTGCCGTCACGGGCTGCCATGCTGCGATGCGGGGTAACTGTCCTGTAACATCGCCGCCATTCGACCCAAGGCGCGACCCGCATGTTTTCACTGCAGACGATCTTCGGCAAAGGCGACAAGTTCTACGGCCTGCTGGAGCAGAGCGCCGAGGCGGCGCACGAGAGCGCCAAGGCGCTGCACGCGCTGGTCACCCAGGCCGACCATGCGCCGGTGATGGCCGCGTTCGCCGCCACCCGTGCGCGCGAGAAGTCGCTGGCCGCGCAGATCAGCGAGGAACTGGTGAACACCTTCGTCACCGCGCTGGATCGCGAAGACATCGAGGCGATGAATTCGGCGCTGTACAAGATCCCCAAGTCGGTGGAGAAGTTCGCCGAGCGCTACGACATCGTGTCCGTGCGGCTGCAGGGCGTGGATTTCGGCCAGCGCGCCATGGTGCTGGAGCGCTCCGCCTCGGTGGTGGTGGAGATGATCGGCCAGTTGCGCCGCGGCCTGCGCATCGACGCGGTGAAGAAGCTGCAGGATCGCCTGCAGGCGCTGGAGTCGGAAGGCGACCGCATGCTGCTGGCGCCGTACCGCACGCTCTACGTCGAGGGCAACGACGCGATGAAGGCGATGCTGGCGAAGGATCTGTTCGAGCTGATCGAGAAGGCGATCGACAAGTGCCGCGACGTCGGCAACATCGTCTATTCGATCGTGCTGAAGCACTCCTGAGGCCGCCTGCATGAGCCTCGGACTCGTGGTGGTGGTGGTGCTGATCGCACTCGCCTTCACCTACATCAACGGCTTCCACGACACCGCCAATTCCATCGCCACGGTGGTGGCCACCAAGGTGCTGACGCCAGGCCAGGCGGTGCTGCTGGCGGCGGTGACCAACCTGATCGGCGCGTTGTGGGGCACTGCGGTGGCGGCCACCATCGCTGCCGGCATCGTCAATACCGGTGTGGTCGAGGCCGGGCCGCAATTGCTGATCTGCGCCCTGCTGGCGGCGATCGTGTGGAACCTCATCACCTGGTGGATGGGCCTGCCGTCCAGCTCCAGCCATGCCCTGGTGGGCGCGCTGGTAGGTGCGGCGATGGCCGAGGCGGGCGGGCACTTCGACGCGGTGGTCTGGTCGCAGGGCGGCGCGCACTGGTGGCTGGGCAAGGGCGTGATCCCCAAAGTGGTGGTGCCGATGGTGGCTTCGCCCATCGCCGGCCTGGTGATCGGCTTCCTGCTGATGGGCGGGCTGTACGCGATGCTGGCGTGGTTCTCGCGGCGCAGCGGCTGGCTGCGGCTGCTGGGCCGCACGCCCTTCGTCAACAGCTTCTTCGGCAAGGCGCAGATCGCCTCGGCCAGCGCGATGGGCCTGGCGCATGGCATGAACGACGCGCAGAAGAGCATGGGCATCATCGCGCTGGCGCTGGCCAGCGCCACTGCGGCGGGCCAGTTCGATCACCTGCCGGTGTGGCTGCATTTCCTGCGTATCAACGGCTCGGCGCACGGCGGCTTCGTGGTGCCGGCGTGGGTGGCGGTGGTGTGCGCGCTGACCATGGCCGGCGGCACCGCCGGCGGCGGCTGGCGCATCATCAAGACGCTGGGCCACAGGATGGTGAAGCTGCACCCGATCAACGGTTTCGCCGCCGAGGGCAGCTCGGCGATCGTGATCCTGGCCGCCTCGGCATTCGGCCTGCCGGTGTCCACCACCCACGTGGTGTCGTCCGCGATCATGGGTGTGGGCTCGGCCAAGCGCTCCAATGCCATCCGCTGGTCGGTGGTGGAGCGCATGGTGTGGGCGTGGATCCTCACCCTGCCGATCACCGCGCTGATCGCGTGGGCCTTTGTCGGGATCGCGCGCCTGCTGGCCTAAAACGCGTCGTTGCCGCTGGCGACCAGTTGTTCGAGCTGGTCGCCAAGGTTGCCCAGTTCGACGATCACGCGCTGCAGCTCGTCTTCGTCGAGCAATTCGTAGGGCCGGTTCTCGCAGAGATGCAGGTAAGGCGCGCCGTCCAGGTCGGTCACGGCGAGGAAGCCGCAGCGCTGCTCCCAGTTGAAGCGCAGGCAGCGCTGCGCATCCGTACCGGCCAGCGGGCCGATGGGCGTGGAGATGCGCAGGTAGCGGTGGCCCGATTCCGTTTCCAGCTCGGCCAGGTAGATGCCCTGGTGGCGGCCGCGCGGCAGGCTCAGGTCGAAGCTGATCAGGTAGGGGTCGTTCTGGCGCAGCCCGTGCAGGCTGCCCACATGAGAACGCACGGATTCGAAGTGGTGCATGATCGCTTCCCGAGACTGGCCGACGGCCCTGCTACTCTGACACGTCCGCCGCTCGGCTTGGTCAAGGCCCCGTTATCGCCATGCAAGACAGCCACGCCCGCGTGTATGCCGCCATCGCCGCGATCCCGCCCGGCCGCGTGGCGAGCTACGGAGCCATCGCCGCCCGCGCGGGTTTGCCGGGGCGGGCGCGGCTGGTCGGCCGGCTGCTGGGCGAGGTGCCCGACGGCATGGAATTGCCCTGGTTCCGCGTGCTGCGCTCCTCGGGCGAGATCGCCCTGCCCAAGGGCAGCCGCGGCTTCCGCGAACAGGCGCGGCGGCTGCGTGCCGAGGGCGTGGAGGTGAAGAACGGCCGCGTGGCGCTGTCCGCGTTCGGGCTGGACGCGAACCTCGACCGCGCGCTGTGGGGCATGCCCTAGCCGGCCCTGTCGAAGCGCCGGATGAAGTCCCGCACCTGCGGATACACCACCTCGCGCCAGCGCCGGCCGCTGAAGATGCCGTAGTGGCCGGCACCCTCGATGACCCGGTGCGCGCGGCGCTTCGCCGGGATGCTGCTGCACAGGTCGTGCGCGGCCTGGGTCTGGCCCAGGCCGGAGATGTCGTCCAGCTCGCCTTCCACGGTGAACAGGGCGCTGGTCTTGATCGCGGCGGGCGTCACGCGCTCGCCGTTCACGTCCCACAGCCCGCGCGGCAGCAGGAACTGCTGGAACACGGTGGCGATGGTGTCGAGGTAGAACCGCGCCGGCATGTCGAGCACGGCGTTGTATTCGTCGTAGAACCTGCGGTGCGACTCGGCGTCGTCGAGGTCGCCGCGCAGCAGGTTCTCGTAGAAGTCCCAGTGCGACTGCAGGTGGCGACCGGGGTTCATCGCGATGAAGCCGGCGTGCTGCAGGAAGCCCGGATACACCTCGCGGCCGTGGCCGGGGTAGTTCGGCGGCACGGTGTGGATCACGTTGCCCTTGAACCACGACAGCGGCTGGGTGGTGGCGAGGTTGTTGACGCTGGTGGGGCTGCGCCGCGGGTCGATCGGGCCGCCCATCATGGTGAGGCTGCGCGGCACGGGTTCGCCGCGCGCGGCCATCAGCGATACCGCGGCCAGCACCGGCACGGTGGGCTGGCAGACCGAGATCACGTGCAGCTTGTCGGCGCCGATGTGGCGGATGAAGCGCTCGATCAGCGCCACGTAGTCGTCCAGCCCGAACGGGCCGGCTTCCGCCGGCACCATGCGTGCGTCCACCCAGTCGGTGACGTACACCTTGTGCTCGCGCAGCAGGGTGCGCACGGTGTCGCGCAGCAGGGTGGCGTGGTGGCCGGACAGCGGCGCCACCACCAGCACCACCGGGTCGTTCTTCATCGTCTCGACGGTGCCTTGGTCGTCGCTGAAGCGCTTGAAGCGCTTCAGCTGGCAGAACGGCGTGTCCAGCGCCACGCGCTCGATCACCGCGATCTCGTGGCCGTGCGCCTCGACCTGGTGGATGCCGAAGGCGGGCTTCTCGTATTCCTTGCCGAGGCGGTGGATCAGCTCGTAGCCGGCGGCCAGCCGCTGCGTGCCGGGCCACGAGGCGAACGGGTTGTTCGCGTCGTTGAGCATCTGCGCGCTGGCGTCGGCGAAATGGCTGAGCGGGCCGAGGAAGGCGCGTTGCCACTCGTGGATCTGGTAGAGCATGCGGCGATCCGCCTGGCTAAAAGTTCGCCATTTTAGCGCGGACGGGCGGTTTCTGCTGCGCCGCCGCATGGCGGGCGCCGGGCCGCTCAGGAGGCGGGCAGGCGCTGCACCTCGGTGTCCGCCGCGATGTCGTGCAGCGCGCGGCGGCGCGGATCGAACAGCGCCACGGCGAACCACGCGGCCCATGCGCCGAGCACGGCCCACAGCGTCGCGCGCAGGCCGAGCGCCGGTTCCAGCGCGAGCAGCAGCATCGGCGCGGCGGCCACCAGCACGCGGATCGCGGCCTGCTGCAGGCTGATCGTGCCGCCGTCGTCGCGGCACACGCGGATGCGCCACGGCCGCATGCCGACGGTCTGCCCGCCGCGCCGCCACGAGGCGACGAAATAGGCGGCCACCACCACGCCCTGCAGCAACTGGTACCACGGCGGAACCACGACATGCGTGCCGGTGGCGATCAGCCGGCCACCCGTGGCGAGCTGGCACAGCAGGCCCACCACCATCACGATCGCCACCACGATCAGCAGGTCGTACACCAGCGCGACCAGACGGCGCCACAAGGGGCAGGGTGCGTTGCTCATGCTTGCGCTCGCCGCGCGCGACATCCAGCATCGTGCGCATGAAGAAGGAAGAAGTTGCAGCCAGTATCGCCGAAGCGGATGCCGCGAGCATCGAGGCCTTCATCGAGCGCGTGTGGTCGGAAGACGGACTCGCCGACCGCACGCTGGAAGCCTATCGCCGCGACCTCGAAGCGCTGGCGCGCTGGCTGGCCGGTCGCGGGCGTTCGCTGCGCGACGCGCGGCGCGAGGACATTTCCACCTATCACGGCGCGCAGCCGGCGGCGGTGCGCTCGATGGCGCGGCGGCAGTCGGCGTTCCGCCGCTACTACGCGTTCCGCGCCCGCGAAACATCGGGCTTCGAGGATCCCACCCTGCTGATCGAGCGCCCGAGCATGCCGCGCAGCCTGCCCAAGGCGCTGGCCGAGCGCGAGATCGAGGCGCTGCTCAATGCGCCGGATACCGGCGGCACGCTGGGCCTGCGCGACCGCGCGATGCTGGAGCTGATGTACGCCTCGGGCCTGCGCGTGTCCGAGCTGGTGGAGCTGCCGCTGGCCGCACTGAACCCGCGCCAGGGCGTGCTGCGCGTCACCGGCAAGGGCGGTAAGGATCGGCTGGTGCCGGTGGGCGAGGTGGCCTTGGGCTGGATCGAAAGCTACCTCGCCGGCGCGCGCCCCGTGCTGGCGAAAGGGCGCCAGCCCGCAGCGTTGTTCCTCAGCAAGCGCGGCGAGGGTATGACGCGGCAGATGTTCTGGACGCTGGTGAAGCGCCATGCGCTCAAGGCCGGCATCCAGGCCAAGCGCATCTCGCCGCACGTGCTGCGCCATTCCTTCGCCACCCACCTGCTCAACCACGGCGCCGACCTGCGCGCGCTGCAGATGCTGCTGGGCCACAGTGCGCTCAGCACCACACAGATCTACACCCTGGTGGCGAAGGAGGGGCTGAAGCGCCTGCACGCGCAGCACCACCCGCGCGGATGAGCGGGCGCCGCTGTGCGAGAATTGCGGCCTGCGTGCCGCTTCCCCCGCGGCCATCGAGGTGCAAGATGCTGAAGAAGCTGGTGCTGGCGATCTGTGTCGGCAGTTTCGCCCTGTCCGCCTGTGCGGCCGACACGAACGCCGCGGCTGCCGCCGCTGCCGCTCCCGCCGCGGACGCCCCCGTGCTGGGCAGCGGCGTCGATGCCGACGCGTTGAAGCTGGTACGGCAAGCGCTGGCGAAGCTGGCGTCCGGCGTGCGGGTGGATGTGGTGAACCGGGCGCCGCTGCCGGGTTTCTACCAGGTGATCGCCTCGGGCCAGCTGGTCTACGTGAGCGTCGACGGCAAGTATCTGCTGAACGGCGATGTGGTCGATCTGGGCACGAAGAAGAACCTCAACGATGCTGCATGGGCGACGTTCCGCAAGGCCGAACTGGCCAAGGTGCCGGCTGCCGCGCGCATCGAATACTCGCCGGCCAAGCCGAAGTACCGCATCACCGTGTTCACCGACGTCACCTGCCCGTACTGCCGGGTGCTGCACGAGCACATGGCCGAACTGAACAAGGCGGGCGTGGCCGTGGATTACCTGGCGTGGCCGCGTGCGGGCGTCGCCGACGCCGCCGGCCGGCCCACCGAGGTGTACAAGGCCATGGTCTCGGCGTGGTGCTCCGCCGACCCCAAGGCCGCGCTGGACGGCGCGTTTGCGGGGCGTGCGCCCAAGCCGGCCAATTGCGTCAACCCGGTGCGGCAGGAGTTCGACCTGGGCGTGAAGCTCGGCGTCAGCGGCACCCCGGCCATCTTCACCGCCAGCGGCCGCATGATCGGCGGCTATCTCGCGCCGGCGCAGTTGCTGCAGGTATTGCAGGCGGACTAGCCGGCGGGATCAGCCCGCCACCGCCAGCCGCATTCCCACGTCGAGCAGCGGCTGCGCCACCAGGATCCGCGCCAGCAGCAGCACGACGATGGCCACGGTCGGCGAAAAATCGATCATGCCCACCGTCAGCTTGCCGCGCAGCGGCCGCAGCAGCGGATCGACGATCACGCCGAGCAGGCGTTGCAGCGGGTGGTAAGGGTCGGGGGCGAACATGCTCATCAGCGACCAGCCGAACACCAGCACCAGGTAGAACAGCAGGGCGTAATCCAGCAGCTCGGCCAGCGACAGCAGCACGAGGCCAGCGACATGCGGCAGGAAGCCGGCCAATGCGAACAGCACCAGCCGTTTCAGCAGCATCGCCAGCCATGCCACCAGCAGGGCGGCGAGGTTGATGCGCCGCCAGTTGGGCAGCACGCGGCGGAGCGGCGCCAGCACCGGATTGGTGGTGCGGTAGACGAACTGGCTGAGCGGGTTGTGGAAATCCGCGCGGCAGGCTTCGGCGGCGAGGCGCAGCAGGAACAGCGTGGCGACGGCGTCGAAGGCCAGCTCGACCAGCAGCGCGACGGCGTTGAGCAGGTAGCTCATGGAGTGTTCTCCCGATCCAGTGCTTCGGCCAGTTCCGCGCCGCGGCGGGTGGCGGCGGCGACGGCGCGGGCGGCGATGCGCGGCAGGCCGTCGGCGGCGAAGCTTTCCAGCGCGGCCTGGGTGGTGCCGTTGGGCGAGGTGACGCGGCGGCGCAGCTCGGCCGGAGCTTCCCCGCTCTCGACCAGCATGCGGCCGGCGCCCAGGCAGGTCTGCGCGGCCAGCGCGCGGGCGGTGTCGCGCGGCAGGCCCTGCGCCACGGCGGCGTCCTCCAGCGCTTCGACCAGGGCGAAGAAGTAGGCTGGGCCGGAGCCGGACAGCGCGGTGACGGTGTCCATCAGCGACTCGTCGGCGATCCAGCGGGTGAGGCCGGCGGCGTCCATGATGTGCTGCGCCTGCGCCTTCTGCGCGGGGCTGACCCGGCCGTTGGCGCACAACCCGGTGGCGCCGGCGCCGATCAGCGCGGGGGTGTTCGGCATGCAGCGCACGATCGGCAGGTTGCCCAGCCAGCGTTCGAGCTGATCCAGCCGCACGCCGGCGGCGATCGAGATGAGCAGCGGGCGCCGGCCCTGCATGGCCATGCGCAGCTCGGCCTGCAGCTTGGGCATGGCCTGCGGCTTCACCGCGAGCACGATCGCGTCGGCGTCGGCCACCGCCAGCCGGTTCTCGGCGAAGGTGGCGATGCCGAAGTCGTGGCCCAGCCGGTCGCGGGTCTCGGCCAGTGGTTCGGCCACGCGGATGTCGGCGGGCGCCAGGCCGGTGGCCAGCAGGCCGCCGATCAGGCTGCGCGCCATGTTGCCGCCGCCGACGAAGGCGATGCGTGTCATGGGAATCCTCCGGTTGCAGGAATGGCCGCATACCTTAGAGCCTGTTTGCGATCTCCGCATGGCCCGCGCCGGGAACTGTTTGCGCGCAGGCCCAGGAAGAAGGAGGGCACGCGGGGAGAGTCCATGGATGGACTCGGCTTTGAGGAGCGGGGAGCGGATGTCCGTCCACGACCGAGTGATGACGCCGGGATGCGGGCAAACAGACCCGGCCCTATGGGTTGCCTTGCCGTGGCCGCCATGCGGCAGCGCGCGGCTTGGCCTGCCCGCCAGGCAGGCGCTGCGCCACCCACTACCACCTGACGACCACGGCAAGGCAACGCGAGCCATGCGGAGATCGTAAACAGGCTCTTGAGCCTGTTCGTGGTTTCCGGGTACCGGAGTCGCGAGCGGGCTCACGGAAGCGGGCGTCCGCCCTTGTCGCGCGGTTTCGGTGACGCGGTACGCAAACCGTTGCAAAAGCTGGCCGTTCGCCCTGCGCCGCGAGTAGTATCAACACGCTGCAGGGGGAATCGGATGGCTGGGCGGGGCCGCGCATTGCGCCGTGCGCCGCGTTCGTGCCGCGCGCTTCCGTTGCAGCCAGCGCCACACATCCTGACGACCGGTTGAGGGGAACCACGCATGGACATCGCCGAACTGCTTGCCTTCTCGGTGAAGAACAAGGCCTCGGACTTGCACCTGTCCGCCGGCCTGCCACCGATGATCCGCGTTGACGGCGACGTGCGCCGCATCAACATTCCCGCGCTGGAGCACAAGCAGGTGCACTCGCTGGTGTACGACATCATGTCGGACAAGCAGCGGCGCGACTACGAGGAATTCCTCGAAACCGACTTCTCGTTCGAGATCCCCGGCCTGGCGCGCTTCCGCGTCAACGCGTTCACCCAGAACCGCGGCGCCGGCGCGGTGTTCCGCACCATTCCGTCCGAGGTGCTCACGCTGGAGGATCTCGCCTGCCCGAAGGTGTTCAGGGAGCTGATCGAGCAGCCGCAGGGCCTGATCCTGGTGACCGGCCCCACCGGCTCGGGCAAGTCCACCACGCTGGCGGCGATGGTCGACCACATCAACAAGAACGAATACGGGCACATGCTCACGATCGAGGATCCGATCGAGTTCGTGCACACCTCGCAGAAGTGCCTGGTCAACCAGCGCGAAGTGCACCGCGACACGCACGGCTTCAACGAGGCGCTGCGCTCGGCGCTGCGCGAGGATCCGGACTACATCCTGGTCGGCGAGTTGCGCGACCTGGAAACCATCCGCCTGGCGCTCACCGCCGCGGAAACCGGCCACCTGGTGTTCGCCACCGTGCACACCAGCTCGGCGGCCAAGACCATCGACCGCATCATCGACGTGTTCCCCGCCGGCGAGAAGCCGATGGTGCGCTCGATGCTGTCCGAGTCGCTGCGCGCGGTGATCTCGCAGTCGCTGCTGAAGAAGACCGGCGGCGGCCGCATCGCGGCGCACGAGATCATGGTGGCGGTGCCGGCCATCCGCAACCTGATCCGCGAGGACAAGGTGGCGCAGATGTACTCGGCGATCCAGACCGGCCAGCAGTTCGGCATGCAGACGCTGGATCAGTGCCTGCAGGATCTGGTCAAGCGCGGCCTGGTGTCGCGCCAGGAGGCGATCGGCTACGCCAAGAACAAGGAGCTGTTCCGGTGAAGCCGGGGTTCGGGAGGCGGGATTCGGGATTCGGAAAAACCACCCGTTCCGCGAATCCCTACGGCGACCCACTGGCCGCCGCCCGCTCCCGCCGAATCTCCCATCCCGACGCACGAATTCCGGAGCCAAAGCCATGAGCGACTTCGACTTCACTTCCTTCCTCAAGCTGATGGTGCACAAGCAGGCCTCCGACCTGTTCATCACCGCCGGCGTGGCGCCGTCGATGAAGGTGCAGGGTCGCATTCTGCCGATCACGCAGAGCCCGCTGTCCATGCAGCAGTCGCGCGACATGGTGCTCAACGTGATGACGCCCTCGCAGCGCGAGGAGTTCGAGAAGACCCACGAGTGCCAGTTCGCGATCTCCGCGCAGGGCGTGGGCCGCTTCCGCGTGTCGTGCTTCTACCAGCGCAACTGCGTGGGCATGGTGCTGCGCCGGATCGAGTCGAAGATCCCCACCATCGAGGAGCTGAACCTGCCGCCGGTGATCAAGCAATTGGCGATGACCAAGCGCGGCATCATCATCTTCGTGGGCGGCACCGGCACCGGCAAGTCCACCTCGCTGGCGTCGATGATCGGCTACCGCAACGCCAACTCGTCCGGCCACATCATCACCATCGAGGATCCGATCGAGTACGTGCACAAGCACGAGGGCTGCATCATCACCCAGCGCGAGCTGGGCATCGACACCGACAGCTGGGACAACGCGCTGAAGAACACCCTGCGCCAGGCGCCCGACGTGATCATGATCGGCGAGGTGCGCACGCGCGAGACGATGGAGCACGCGATCAACTTCTCCGAGACCGGCCACCTGTGCCTGTGCACGCTGCACGCCAACAACGCCAACCAGGCGATGGATCGCATCCTGCACTTCTTCCCGGAGGATCGCCGCCAGCAGCTGTTCATGGATCTGTCGCTGAACCTCAAGGGCGTGGTGGCGCAGCAGCTGATCCCCACGCCGGACGGCAAGGCGCGCCGCGTGGCGGTGGAGATCCTGCTGGGCACGCCGCTGGTGCAGGACTACATCCGCCAGGGCGAGATCCACAAGCTCAAGGACGTGATGAAGGAATCCAACCTGCTCGGCATGAAGACCTTCGACCAGAGCCTGGTCGAGCTGTACCACGCCGGCGAGATCAGCTACGAGGACGCGCTGCGCCACGCCGACAGCTCGAACGAGGTGCGCCTGCGCATCAAGCTGTCCCAGGGCGGCGATGCGCACACGCTGTCGCAGGGCCTGGACGGCGTGGAAGTGGAGCAGCCGCGCGGCGGCGACAACTTCGGCGGCGTGCTGCTGCAGCGCTGACGGGTTCCCGCAGCATGCGGCAAAACGAAGAAGGCGCCCGATGGGCGCCTTCTTCGTTCCGATAGTGAGGCCAGGCTATCGCTTCAGCGTGGTGTGGCTGGTGACGACCACGCCGCCGGCATCCACGTGCATCTCGGCATCGATGCCGTCCACGCGCTGCGCCTGCGCCTCCATCGCGGCGAACTGCGCCTTGCTGTGCGCGGCGTCGGCGGCGGCCAGGGCGGCTTCGTCGGCCGTCGTGCCGTCGCCGTTGAGCGAGGGCTCGTCGCTCTTGCCCATCTCTGCAGCCGCGGCGGCGAAGCTGTCGGCCTTGGCCTCCATGTACTTCAGCCAGTCCAGGTACATCGCGCCGGAGAGGTGCATGCGCGCCATCTGGCCGGGTTCGCCGGTGGCGTCGTGCAGGGTGGCGGCGAGCTTGGCGTTTTCGCCGTTGCCGATGCCCAGCGCGAGCGCCTTGTCGCCCATGGCCACCCAGGCCGGCTGGCCGAGCATGCCGGTCATGTCCTGCGGCAGCGCCGCCGGCGCGGCATTGACGACGGGCTTCAGCGCGGCCAGTGCGGGCGCCATCATCTGGCCGGTGGCGAGCAGGCCCGCGGGATCGCTGGTGCCCAGCACGATGCGGCCGGTGAAGTTCGGCAGGCTGCTGGTCTTGTCGTTGCCCAGCGTGTCCAGCGCGATGCGCACGCCGAGCAGGTTGCCGAACGGCGGGATCGCCGTCTTCGGCAGCGCCGCGCCCAGCTTGGCGAAGCTGTCGTTGAGGTCGACCAGCATCGGGCAGGTGAACGGCTTGGCCGCCACCGCGTCGGCCTGCGCCGACCAGAAGCTGCGCAGCGCCGCCACCGGCACGGCGAGGCTGAGGTCGAGCGGAGCGGTGTCGTCGTTGCTGCCCAGTCCGGGCAGTTCCACGCGGAGGCCGCTGAAGGCCTTGGCGATGTCGTCGGCCAGCGCGAGGTCGAAGCGGGCGTCCTGGTGCGTGGCGTCCAGCCGCGTGTAGCCGAAGCTCATGGAGGGCACGCGCGCGGCGATGCGGCTGGCCTCGGACGCGCAGCTGGGCGAGGACTTCAACAGGTTCGCCACCGGCTCGCCGGTCTTGGCGGATTCGGCGTCGGCGCGGGCCTTCTCGATCGAGGCGATCAGCGGGTCGCTGCCGGAAACCACCAGCGGCAGCACGCGGGTGAGGTCGAGCTGTCCCACCAGCCACTTCGCGTAACCCTTGTCCCCGGCCAGCTTGGCGAGGCGGCCGTCGTCCTGCAGGCTCTTCGCCGGGCGATCCAGTCCCAGGGTTTCGCGCAACAGCGGCGTGGCGGCGTCGGCGGGCAGCAGCGCCGCCACCATCTGCTTGCCGACCACGGCCAGGATCACCTCGGTGCCGGAAGCGGGCAGCACCTGCCTGCGGTAACTCAGCGTACCGATGCTGGCGGTGTCGAGCTTCTTGCCGTAGGCGGCCTCCAGGCGGCCCACGAAACCTTCGAAGGCCTTGGGGTCGTTCAGCTCGACGCGCAGCACCGGCGCCATGCCTTCGCCGTAGAACGCGAAGCGGCCCTTGAGGTCGAGCCCGTTGGCCTGCGCAAAGCCTTCGACCGTCTTGCCCTTGAACTCCGCGGCGAATGCGCGCACCAGCCGTGCGGCATCGGGATCGTGCGCCTGCTCGCGCGTGGCGAAGGCTTCCATCTGGGACAGCTGCGACGGCAATTGCTGATCGGCCTGGGCGAGCAGCGCCTGGCGCGTATCGTCGTCCAGCACGGCCAGGTTGGCGGCCACGTAGGGCGTATCCGCGGGCACGAAGGCCAGCGGCGCGTTCTTGTCCTTGTGCGCGCAGGCCGCCAGCACGGTGCAGGCCAGACCCAGCGCGATGAAGCGCGTCCTCGATTGCATGGTATTCCCCGATTTGGTGGATGCGCGGCGAATTATGCCTGTTTCGCCCTTGTTCCAGCGCGGAACGGGCCAGCTGCCGCAGCCCGGCCGGTGTGGCGCCGCTACTCGCCCTTTGCCATCCGCAGCCGCGCGGCCTGCACCCCGGGCAGCGCGCGCACCGCGCGCAGCAGGTCGGGGATGGCTTCCACGCGCCAGTCTTCGCCCAGCTCCAGGTCGGCCTGGGCCTCGGCGTTGTGGTAGCCGTGCAGGGTGACGCTGGCGCGGCCGCCGCGGAAGCCGGCCAGCGTCTGGCGCAACTGCGCGGCGAAGCCGGCGTCGATGCCGTTCAACTTCAGCTGCAGCAGGCGCGCGTGGCGTCGGCAGGCGTCGGCCAGGGTCATGGCGCTGCGGGCGCGGATCTGGAAGCCGCCGCCGGAGAATTCGTCGATGCGCAGGCCGCCCTCGACGATCAGCATTTCGTCGCGCACCAGCAGCGGCGCCACCTGCTGGTACAGCTCGCCGAAGAAGCTCACCTCGATCGCGCCGGTGCCGTCCTCCAGCCGCACGAAGGCGTCGCTGTCGCCGCGCTTGCGCACGGCCACCACCATGCCGGCCGCCGTCCACGGCGTGTCGGGGCCGCGGCGGAAGCGGTTGCCGTCGTCGCCGTCGCTCTTGCGCGGCCGCGGCGGCTGGTAGCGCTCGACGATCTCGCCCAGCGGACAGGTGGCGAGCTGGGCCAGCTCTTCGCGCCAGGGATCGACGGGATGGCCGGAGAGGTAGTGGCCCAGCGTGTCGCGTTCGCCCTGCAGCTTCTGCTCCAGCGGCCAGTCGGGCACGGTGGGCAGCTCGATCTGCACCACCGGCGCGGCCGCGCCCATGGCGGCGCCGAACATGTCGTTCTGGCCGGACTGGCGGTCGCGCAGGTGCTGCTCGGCGGCCTTGATCGCGTCGGGCAGCTGCAGCATCAGGCTGGCGCGGTTGGGCGCGAGGGCGTCCAGCGCGCCGGAGAGGATCAGCGCCTCGAGCACGCGCTTGTTGAGCTTGGTGGGATCGACGCGGCGGCAGAAGTCGGCGAGATCCTTGTACGGGCCGCCGCGCTGGCGCTCCGCGACGATGGACTCGCAGGCGCCCTGGCCCACGCCCTTGATCGCGCCCAGGCCGTAGCGGATGGTTCGGACGCCTTGGCGTCCGGACGAAGACGGCTCGTCGGGCTCGACCGCGACGAACATGAAGTCCGAGGCGTTCACGTCCGGCGGCAGCACGGTGAGGCCGATCGCCTTGGACTCGTCGATGAAGGTCACCGCCTTGTCGGTGTTGTCCATGTCCGACGAGATCGTCGCGGCCATGAATTCGGCGGGGTAGTGCGCCTTCAGCCAGGCGGTCTGGTAGGAGACCAGCGCGTAGGCGGCGGCGTGCGACTTGTTGAAGCCGTAGCCGGCGAACTTCTCCATCAGGTCGAAGATTTCGTCGGACTTGCTGCTGCTCAGCCCGTCCTTGGCCGCGCCCTCGCGGAACTTGGCGCGTTCCTTCGCCATCTCCTCGACTTTCTTCTTGCCCATCGCGCGGCGCAGCAGGTCGGCGCCGCCGAGCGTGTAGCCGCCCACGATCTGCGCCATCTGCATCACCTGCTCCTGGTAGACCATGATGCCGTAGGTCTCTTTCAGGATGGATTCGGTGCGCGGGTCGGGGTAGACCACTTCCTCGCGGCCGTGCTTGCGCGCCACGAAGGTGGGGATCAGATCCATCGGGCCGGGGCGGTACAGCGCACCCAGCGCGATGATGTCGTCGAAACGGTCGGGCTTGGCGTCCTTCAGCATGCGCTGCATGCCCGAGGATTCGAACTGGAAGATCGCCACCGTCTTCGCCTTGGCGAAGATCTCGGCGTAAGTGTAGGCGTCGTCCAGCGGCAGCTTGGCGATGTCCAGCGGCTCCTCGCCGCTTTGCGCGCGGTGCGCGTTGATCGCCTTCACCGCCCAGTCGATGATGGTGAGCGTGCGCAGGCCGAGGAAGTCGAACTTCACCAGGCCGACCGCTTCCACGTCGTCCTTGTCGTACTGGGTGACCACGCCGCCGCCGCCGGCTTCGCAGTACAGCGGCGCGTATTCGGTGAGTGTCTGCTGGCCGATCACCACGCCGCCGGCGTGCTTGCCGACGTTGCGGGTGAGGCTTTCCAGCTTCAGCGCGAGGTCGATCAGCGGGCGCGCCTCGTCCTCGTCCTGCTCGTACAGCTCGCAGAATTCCTTGACGACGCGCTCGGGCTCCTTCTTCGATTTCTCGGTGCGGCCCAGCGCGTCGGACAGCGTGAGGTCGAGCGGGCGCGGCGGGATCAGCTTGGCGATCTTGTCCACCGCGCCGTAGCCCATGCCCAGCACGCGGCCGGAGTCGCGCAGCACCGCCTTCGCCGCCATCGAGCCGTAGGTGATGATCTGGCTGACGTGGTCGCGGCCGTACTTGCGCGCCACGTAGTCGATCACCTCGTCGCGGCGATCCATGCAGAAGTCGATGTCGAAGTCCGGCATCGACACGCGTTCGGGATTGAGGAAGCGCTCGAACAGCAGGTTGAACTGCAGCGGGTCGAGGTCGGTGATCTTCAGCACCCAGGCCACCAGCGAACCCGCGCCCGAGCCGCGGCCCGGGCCCACCGGGATGCCGTTCGCCTTGCCCCAGTTGATGAAGTCCGCCACGATCAGGAAGTAGCCGGGAAAGCCCATCTTGATGATGACGTCCAGCTCGCGCTCCAGCCGCGCCTCGTAGTCGGCCAGCGTGTAGCCGGCGGCCAGCGGCGCGTCGGCGAGGCGCTCCTTCAGGCCCTGCCGCGCCAGTTCGCGGATGTGGCTGTCGAGGTCGTAGCCTTCGGGTACCGGGAAGTCGGGCAGGTAGTAGGTGCCGAACTTCAGTTCGAGGTTGCAGCGCTTGGCCAGCTCGACGGTGTTTTCCAGCGCCTCGGGGATGTCCGCGAACAGCTCGGCCATTTCTTCCGGGGACTTCAGGTACTGCTGGTCGCTGTAGTCGCGCGGGCGCTTGGGATCGGCCAGCACGCGACCCTGGTGGATGCACACGCGCGCTTCGTGCGCCTCGAAGTCGTCGCGCTTGAGGAAGCGCACGTCGTTGCTGGCGACCACCGGCAGTTCGAGTTCGGTGGCCAGCGCGAGGGCCGCCGAGTTCCAGGTTTCCTCGCCTTCGCGGCCGCAGCGGACGAGTTCGAGGTAGAGGCGATCCGGGAACAGCCGCGCCAGCGGGCGCAGCTTCGCCAGCGCGGCGTCGTGGCCCTGCGACAGCGCGACGCGCGCCACCTCGCTTTCGCGGCCGAGCAGGGCGATCAGGCCGTCCGTCGCAGTAGCAGTGAGCCAACCAGCCTCGACCAGTGCGCGGCCGCCGTGCTGGCCTTCCTGCCAGGCGCGCGAGACCAGGCGCGACAGGTTGAGGTAGCCCTCGCGGTGCTGGCACAGCAGGGTGAGCCGCCAGGGGCGCGGGTCGTCCGGCGCGGAAATCCACAGGTCGCTGCCGCAGATCGGCTTGACGCCCGCCGCATTGCAGGCCTTGTAGAACTTCACCAGCGCGAACATGTTGCATTCGTCGGTGAGCGCCACGGCCGGCATGCCCGCCTGCGCGCAGGCGGCGACCATCGCCTTGATGCGGATGGTCGAATCGACCAGCGAATACTCGCTGTGCAGGTGGGTATGGACGAAGCGTGCGGACATGCGGATGGACACGATGAATCCATGCAGGCTAACCGGCACCCGATCCAGCGGCAAGATTGACTTCCGCGTGTCCCTGTCGGCGCGCAGGCAACCGGATTCCGGCTGTCGAATGCCGCTTGCCGGGATGCTACGGGCTGCCCGAGTTGCCGATGGCGTGAGCGGCGGGTTTCTCGGCGAGCAGCTCGTTGATCTCGCCCACCATGCTGTCAAGCGAGCCTTCGCCGTAGCCGGCATGGATGTGCGCTATCGAGCCGTCGCGATGCAGCATCACCATCACCGGAATGCCCTTGTCGCTGCCATAGGGTTTCCCCAGTGCGCCATCGCGATCCCAGGTCAGCACCAGGCCGGGAAGGCGCGGACGCAAGGCGCGCACGACGTTCACGAAGGTGCGTCGATTCTCGCGATAGTCGACGGCCACCACCTGCAACGGCAGGCCGCGCTGGCTAGCCAGCGACTGCAGGTTCGCCAGTACCGGCATTTCCTTCATGCAGTAGCCGCACCAGGTGGCCCAGAAGCTGATCACGACGACCTTGCCGTGCAGCGATGAAACCGTCACTTTCTGGCCGTCCAGGGTTTTGCCCAGCGCGTCCGGAGGCATTTCTCCGGGGTGCAGTCTTGCGCTCGCGGAGCAGCAAAGCATCAGCCCGCACAGTGCGGCAGCGATCCGGCGCATGTCATGTCCCCCTGGTCTGTCGCGGCAGCTTAGCAATGCGCGGCGGCATGGCGGAAGTCGCACGGATCGTCGGTTTCGGCGCGTCGCACCGCGATGGCGTGTGTTGGCCGACGCGGGCCACGGGGCAGCGTTGAATGGGTTCTCAGCTCACGTGGAAGCGCTCGTCCTCCGTGGGCTTCACGTAGTGTTCGAGGCCGCCCACCAGCAGCGGCTGGTGGTTGTAGTCGCCGTGCGGCAGCGCCGGTTCGGCGGCGGCGTTGGCGTTGGCGTTGCCGGTGGGCAACAGGGCGTCGGACGTTGGTTGGACGATGGGCGGATGACGATTCGGCGGAAGCATCATGGCTCGACTCCTGCGGTTCGTTGGCGCGGATGGCCATGCGATGGCAGTGCTTGTCGTCGGCATGGCCGGTGCGTCCATGCGGCGATGATCCCGGTAGTTATGATGCGCCCGATCGGAGGATGGTTGCATGCGATTTTTGCGTGCGGCGCTCCTTTTCCGACGCAGCGTTTCGCACGTGCGGGAATGCTGGCGGAATCGTCAGAACAGCACGCCCTGGTCGAGCAACCGGCGCACCGGCGCGAAGCTGCGCCGATGTTGCGCGCAAGGCCCGAGCCGCTGCAGCGCGGCGAGGTGGGCCGGCGTGGGGTAGCCCTTGTGGATGGCGAAGCCATAGCCGGGATGGACGTCGTCCAGCGCCACCATCAACCGGTCGCGCGTGACCTTGGCGAGGATGGAAGCGGCGCTGATCGCCGGTTCCAGCGCATCGCCGCCCACGATGGCGCGGCCGGGGCAGGGTAGATCCTTCGGCAGCTTGTTGCCGTCCACCAGGGCTTCGTGCGCGGCCGGTGCGAGCCCGGCCACCGCGCGGCTCATGCCGGCCATGGTGGCCTGGAAGATGTTGAGGCGGTCGATCTCCTCCGCCTCCACCACCACGATGCAATGCGCCAGCGCGCGCTCGACGATCTGCGGGAACAGCGCTTCGCGTTTCTTCTCGCTGAGTTTCTTGGAATCGTCCAGGCCGGCGATGGGACGCGCCGGGTCGAGGATCACCGCGGCCACCACCACCGGGCCGGCCAGCGGGCCGCGACCGGCTTCGTCCACCCCCGCTTTTAAAAGACCTTGCTTGATCGAAGTCGGGCTGTTCATGTTTGTCAGGTGTTGGAAAGTGCGAACCCGCATAGCGCGTTCGCTTCCTCTCCCCTTTGGGGAGAGGATTGAGGTGAGGGGTCGGGGCTTGCGAAGGGCCGCATCGGAGCATGCCTTGATGTGACCCTATCGCCAGCGTGTCCCCTCACCCCGGCCCTCTCCCCGGAGGGGAGAGGGAGCAAGGCGGCTCCATCAACTCGGTGATCGCCGCGGCTGCCGCATCCGCCGCGCTACCGTCCAGATCCGCACGCAAGGCCCGGTGCAACTGCTCGAACGCCGCCACGATGGCGCCGCGGCGTTCGCTGTCGTTGAACAGCGCGAGCACGGCGTCGGCGAGCTTCGCGGCGGTGCAGTCGTCCTGCATCAGCTCCGGCGCCAGCACGGTGCGATCGCCCATGCCGCATGCGCGGGCGAGGATGTTGGGCAGGGCGTAGACGTCGGTCTTGAGCATGCGCAGCAGTTTCGCGATGCGGTAGCTCAGCGGCGAGACGCGGTAGCCCACCACCATCGGACGCTTGGCCAGCATCGCTTCCAGCGTGGCCGTGCCGGAAGCCAGCAGCACCACGTCGGCGGCCTGCATGGCCTCGTGCGCGTGGCCGTCCAGCAGCTGCGGCGCGGTGGTGTCCCGCGGCGCCTGGGCGAGCATGGTGCGCAACCGTTCCAGCATGCGCGGGTTGGCGGCGGGTATCACCACACGCAGGCCGGGCAGGGCGGCGGCCACGCGCCGCGCGGCGTCGAGGAAGGGTTCGCCCAGCCGCGCCAGTTCGCTGCCGCGGCTGCCGGGCAGCACGGCCAGTACCGGCGCGTCCTGCGGCAATTGCAGCGCTTCGCGTGCGGCGGCGCGATCGGACACCAGCGGGAAGCGGTCGGCCAGCGGGTGGCCGGTGAAGCGCGCATCGACGCCGTGCTTCGCGTAGATCGCGGGCTCCATCGGGAACAGGCATAGCACGCGGTCGGCCGAGCGGCCGATCTTTCCGGCGCGCTTCTCGCGCCATGCCCACACCGAGGGGCTGACGTAGTGCACGGTGCGCAGGCCGGCCTGCCGCAGGCGTTCTTCCACGCCGAGGTTGAAGTCCGGCGCGTCGATACCGACCACCAGCGCCGGCTTCGCGGCGATCAGGCGCGCGACCAGTTCCTTGCGCAGCCTGAGCAGGCGCGGCAGGTGCGACACCACCTCGGCGAAGCCGAACAGCGACAGTTCGTGGATGTCGTACCAGGACTCGAAGCCACGGGCCTGCATGCGAGCACCGCCGATGCCGACGAAGCGCGCCTCGGGGTAGCGCGCGCGGAGCGCGGCGATCAGGTCGGCGCCGAGTTGGTCGCCGGAGTCTTCGCCGGCAAGGAGGGCGATGAGTGGAGGCTGTGTGTTGGTCATGCGTAGTGCAAGAGCAAAGACCCGTGCCTGATTTGCCGATATGCGGGACGCATATCGGCAGCGCTTATCTGGCGAGCGACCGCTCGCTGCGCTCGATGAAGTCCAGCATCGAGCGCACGTCGGCGCTGTCCTGCGCCTGCGTGGCGAGCTGCTCGCGGGCTTCGGCCTGCGACAGGCCGGCCATGTACAGCGTGCGGTAGGCGCGCTTGATCGCGGCCACGCGCGTGCTGTCGAAGCCGCGGCGCTTCAGCCCCTCGCTGTTGATGCCGCGCGGCCGGCCGCTCTGTTCGTTCGCCATCATCAGGAACGGCGGCACGTCGGCGCCGACCAGGCAGCCCATCGCGATGAAGGCGTGCGCGCCCACCTTGCCGAACTGGTGCACGCCGGCGTAGCCGGAGATGATCACCCAGTCGCCGATCTCCACGTGCCCGGCCAGCGCCGAGTAGTTGGAGAACACCACGTGGTTGCCGACCTGGCAGTCGTGCGCGACGTGCACGTAGGCCAGCAGCCAGTTGTCGTTGCCGATGCGGGTGACGCCGCCGCCGTCACCGGTGCCACGGTTGATGGTGACGAACTCGCGGATCAGGTTGCGGTCGCCGATCACCAGCTCGGTGCGCTCGCCGGCGAACTTCTTGTCCTGGGGATCGCCGCCCAGCGAGGCGAACTGCGCGATGCGGTTGTCGCGGCCGATCTTGGTCGGCCCCTCGATCACCACGTGCGGGCCGATCACCGTGCCGTCGCCGATTTCCACCTCGGCGCCGATCACGCTGTAGGCGCCGATGCTGACGTTGTCGCCGATTTTCGCCGATGGGTCGATCTGCGCGGTGGCGTGGATCATTTGTCCGCCCTCGCCGCGCACATCAGCTCGCAGCTCGCCACTTCCTTGCCGTCCACCAGCGTGCGCGCGGCGAACAGGCCCATGCCGCGCATCACGCGCTTGACCGACACTTCCAGCCGCAGCTGGTCGCCCGGCACCACCGGCGCGCTGAAGCGCGCGTTGTCCACCTTGACCAGGTAGAACAGCGAGCTGGCGTTGTTGCCCTTCATGCGGTTGCTGAGCTGGGTGAGCAGGCCGGCGGCCTGCGCCATCGCCTCCACGATCAGTACGCCCGGCATCACCGGGTGGCCGGGGAAGTGGCCGTTGAAGAACGGCTCGTTGATGGTGACGTTCTTGATCGCCACGGCGCTCTGGTCGGGCACCAGCTCGATCACGCGGTCGACCAGCAGGAACGGGTAGCGGTGCGGCAACAGTTGCTGGATCTGTTCCACGTTCACCGGCAGGGTCACGGGGGCGGGGGCGTCACTCATCGTTCTTGTCCTTCTCCAGCGCCGCGAGGCGGCGCGCGAAATCGTCCAGGTGCTTGAAGCGGGCGGCGTTCTTGCGCCAGCTGCGGTTGTCCTGCAGCGGCGTGCCGGAGGAATACTCGCCGGGCTCGCGTATCGAGTGCGTGACCAGGCTCTTGGCGGTAATGGTAACCCGGTCGGCCAGTTCGAGATGGCCGAGCACGCCGGCGTTGCCGCCGATCATGCAATAACGGCCGATCTTCGCGCTGCCGGCCACCGCGGCACAGCCGGCCAGCGCGCTGTGCGCGCCGATGTGCACGTTGTGCGCGATCTGGATCTGGTTGTCGAGGCGCACGTCCTCTTCCAGCACGGTGTCGTCCAGCGCGCCGCGGTCGATGGTGGTGTTGGCGCCGATCTCGCAGTCGTCGCCGATGCGCACGCCGCCGAGCTGGGGGATCTTCACCCAGTGGTCGCGCTCGAAGGCGAGGCCGAAGCCATCCGAACCGATCACCGCGCCGGGATGCACCAGCACGCGTTTGCCCAGCGTCACCCGCGTCACCAGCGTGACGCGCGCCACCAGGCGCGACTGCGCGCCCACCGTGCAGCCTTCGCCCACGATGCAGTGCGGGCCGAGCACGGAGCCGTCCTCGACCGTCGCGCCGCGCTCGATCACGCAGCAGGGGCCGATGCTGGCGCTGGCGCCGACCGTGGCGTTTGCGTCCACTACGGCGCTGGGATGGATGCCGGGCGCGGCGGCGGGCAGGCGCTCGAACAGCGCGGCGACCTTGGCATAGGTCACGTAGGGATCGGCGGCGAGGAGGGCGTCGACCGGACAGTCGGCGAGGTTCTCCTCGCGCAGGATCACCGCGCCGGCGCCGGTGGCGGCCAGTTGCGCGGTGTACTTGCTGTTGGAGAGGAAGCTCAGCTGGCCGGCGTTCGCGTTCGCCAGCGTGGCGATGCCTTCGACGCGGCGGCTGCCGTCGCCGTGCAGGCGCAGGCCGAAACGCTCGGCGAGTTCGGCGAGGGTGTGGCTGGGTTGCGGGCTCAAGGGCGGCTCCTCGGCGGGGCGGCCATTGTATCGGCCGGGTGCGAAAACGCGAAAAGCGCGGCGAACCGCGCTTTTCGGGGTGTGACGCGGTGCCGATGGATCAGAACGTGGAGCCGAAGGTGAACTGGATGCGTTCCTCGTAATGGTTGTCGCCCGGCTGGGTGCGGAACGGCATCGCGAAGTTGATGATCATCGGGCCCATCGGCGACTGCCAGTGCAGCGACAGGCCGGTGGACGCGCGCAGCGTGCTGGCGCTGAAGCTGTTCCAGTTGGCGTAGGCGTTGCCTGCGTCCACGAACCAGGAGACGCGCGCGGTGTTGACGTCCTTGAGGAAGGGCAGCGGCAGGTACAGCTCGGCCGTGCCCAGCACCTTGAACGCGCCGCCGACGGGCTGGGCGTAGTCGTAGTAGCTGCTGGAGCAGTAGTCGTTGGCGTCCTTGACGCCGGTGCCGCCGCAGAGGCGCGGGCCCAGCGTGTTGTCCTGGAAGCCGCGCACGTCGCGCACGCCGCCGGCGTAGAAGTTCTCCCAGAACGGGAAGTCGTTGCGCATGTCCACCAGGGTCTGGCCGTTGGCGGCGTAGGCGGCCTTGAGCTGATCGAACTGCTCGTCGCTGATGCCGTTCTGGCCGTAGGTCTTGCCGTAGCCGAGCTGGCCGTCGAGGTAGAGCACGAAGCCGTGGCCGATCGGCCAGTAGTGGTTCGCCTCGCCGGTGAGCTTCCAGTACTTCACGGTGGAGGTGGGCAGCGCGACCTCGGAGTTCAGCGACAGCACGCCGCCGCGGGTGGGCGCCCAGTAGCCGTTGCGGGTGTCGCGGTTCCAGCCCAGCGTGGCGATGGTGGAGTGGATCGTGTAGTTGCCGATCTCGTTCTGGTAGTCGATCAGCGGCTGCGGCGTGTAGCCGACGATGGAGTTGATCTTGTTGCTGCTGAGGCCCAGGCCCGCGCGGATGCTGGAGAAGTCGGTGATCGGGAAGCCGAGGTAGGTGGAGAACGCCTTCTGGCTGGTGGAGTAGTCGGCGAACTCGCCGTTGTCCACGTCGCTGTAGTCGGTCTTGGAGTAGGTGGCGTTGTAGCCGATGCCCACGCCGTTGTTGGTGAGGTAGGGGTTGTAGTAGTTGACGTTGAAGCGCGTGTAGTAGGCGCTGCGCTCGCCGCTCACCGACACGCTGTCGCCGCTGCCGAACAGGTTGCGCTCCGACACCGAGGCGGACAGGATGATGCCCGAGTACTGCGAGTAGCCGATGCCGAACTGCAGGCTGCCGGCGGACTGCTCCTCGACCTTGACGGTGACGTCCACCTGGTCGTCGGAGCCGGGTACCCTCTTCTTGTCGATGTCCACCTTCTTGAAATAGCCCAGCTGCTGCAGGCGGATCTTGGAGCGGTCGATCACCGCCTGCGAATACCAGGAGCCTTCGAGCTGGCGCATCTCGCGCCGCAGCACGTTGTCCTCGGTGAGCGTGTTGCCCTCGAAGATCACGCGGCGCACGTACACGCGCTGGCCCGGCTCGATGTAGAGCGTGAGGTCGACGGTGCGCTTGTCCTTGTCCAGCTTGGGATACGGCGTGACCTTGGCGTAGGCGTAGCCGATGTCGGCCAGCAGCCCCTTGATCGCCTTGGTGCTGGCCTCGATGGCGGCGCGGTTGAACAGCTCGCCGGGCTTGACGAACACCAGCTGGCGCAGCGTTTTCTCCGGGAGCACCAGGGTGCCGAGCAGCTTCACGTCGGCGATCTTGTAGACCGCGCCTTCCTTGACGTCGGCGGCGATGTACATGGACTGCTTGTCCGGCGCGATGGTCACCTGGGTGGAGTCCACGCCGAAGTCCGCGTAGCCGCGGTTCATGTAGTAGGCCTGCAGCTTGTCCAGGTCGCCGGAGAGCTTTTCCTGCGAGTACTGGTCGTTCTTGGAGTACCACGACATCCAGTTCGGCGTGCCCAGCTCGAAGTCGTCGCGGATCGCCTTGTCGGTGAACGCGTGGTTGCCGACGATGTTGATCTCCTTGATCTTCGCCACCTGGCCCTCGCGGATCTCGATGTCGATCGCCACGCGGTTGCGCTCCAGCTTCACCACGTGCGGGATCACCGAGACGCTGTACTTGCCGCGGTTGTAGTACTGGTGGATCAGCTCCTGCTTCACGTTGTCCAGCGCCAGCCGGTCGAACGTCTCGCCCTCGGCCAGGCCGATCGACTTCAGGCCCTTCTTCAGGTCGTCGGTCTTGATGTCCTTGTTGCCGCGGATGGTGAGCTTGGCGATGGACGGCCGCTCCACCACCTTGATGACGAGGATGTTGCCGTCGCGCTCCATCTCCACGTCGCTGAAGAACTTGGTCTGGTACAGCGCGCGGATCGCCCGCTGCGCCATGGCGTCGGTCATCTGGTCGCCGCGGCCCATCGGCAGGTAGTTGAACACCGTGCCGGCGGAGATGCGGGTGAGGCCGTCGATGCGGATGTCCGAGATCACGAATGGATCGAAGGCGAACGCCTTGGCGGAGAGGGAGGCAAGCAACAGCAGGGCGGCGATACGCTTCATCGTCGGTTCCGGTGGAGGGTTTCGATCAGGCCGCCGGCCCGATCATGGCACGCAACAGGGAGTGCCCTGCCGCGTGAAAAAAACTGACGCCCGCACGGGGTGCCGGATGTGACGTCGACGAACCGTGGGTGCGGAGCGTCGGCGTCACGACAGCAGCAGGCGATGGATGTCGTTGTAGAACACCAGACCCATCAGGCTGAACAGCAGTACCAATCCGATGTACTGGCCGATCGCCATGGCCTGCTCGCTGAGCGGGCTGCCCTTGAGCAACTCGATAAGGTAATACAGCAGGTGCCCGCCATCCAAGACCGGGATGGGCAGCAGGTTCAGCACCGCCAGGCTCAGCGACACCGTGGCGAGGAACCACAGGAACCACGCGAGGCCCATCTGGGCGCTGGCATTGGCCATTTGGGCAATGCCGATCACGCTGGACAGGTTCTTGGTCGAAGCCTCGCCGCCCAGCATCTTGCCGACCATGCCAAAGGTCTGCGCGACGTTGCGCCAGGTGCCGACCAGCGCTTCGCGCAGCGCACGCACGGGCCCGTAGCGCAGGGTTGCGGTTTCCTGCGGCATCGCGCCAACGCCGATCACCCAGTTCGGTGGCTGGCCCTGCAGCGATTCGTGCCTGGCCACGATCTGCAACGGCATCGTCTTGCCGTTGCGCTCGACCACGACAGCCAGGTTCGGTGACACAGTCGCGCCTTGCTGCACCAGCTTGGCTACCGCCTCGTAGTCCGCCACCGGCTTGCCGTCGATGCTGAGGATGCGGTCACCCACCTTCATCCCGCCCAGCGCGGCGGGTTGGCCGGGCAGCACGGTGGCGGCCATGGCGGGAACGGGCGCCAGATCCAGCCCCAGGGTCGTGAGGTACTGGTCGACGGTCTGGCCGGGCGGCAGCTTGTCCAGCGGCAGCACCAGCCGCCTTTGCGTGCCGTCGGCGTCGCGCACGGTCAGCGGCAGCGGGCTGCGATCCAGCAGGGCATTGCCCATGGCATCCAGCGAATCGCTCCAGGTGGCCACGTCGCGGCCGTCGATGCTGAGGATGCGGTCGCCCGGCCGGATGCCCGCCACGGCGGCCATGCTCTGCGGCTTGGCGGTGACGACGGGGGCGGCATCGGGCCGGCCCAGCATGAACATCAGCCACAGCGCGGCCACGGTGAAGATCAGGTTGAAACCTGGGCCGGCCAGCACGATCAGGATGCGCTTCCACACCGGCTGGCCGGTGAACTCCTGGTCGCGGAACTGCGGCGGCACCACGCCTTCGCGGGCGTCCAGCATCTTCACGTAGCCGCCCAGCGGGATCGCGGCGATCTGGTACTCGCAGCCGTCGCGGCCGACGCGCTTCCACAGCGCCTTGCCGAAGCCCACCGAGAAGCGCAGCACCTTCACGCCGCAGCGGCGCGCGACCCAGTAGTGGCCGAACTCATGGAAGGTCACCAGCACGCCCAGCGTGACCAGCAACCAGAATACCGAGCCAAAGAAGGAAGTCATCAAACGCCGAGGCAGGAATCTATCGGATAAGGATATCAGCAAGCCCGCCGCAACTGGCGCCGGGCCGCGGCCCGTGCCTCGCCGTCGCGCGCGACCAGGGACTCCACATCGACCACGGCCTGCGCCGGCAGTTCCGCAAGCACGCCCTCCACCACCTCGGCGATGGCCAGGAAGGGCAGGGCACCGGCCAGAAAGGCCTCCACCGCCACTTCGTTGGCGGCGTTGAGGATCGCCGGCGCGTCGCCGCCAGCGCGCAGCGCCTGGAAGGCGAGGGCCAGGCAGCGGAAGGTGTCCAGGTCGGGCGCCTCGAACTGCAGCGCGCCGCTGGCGGCGAGATCCAGCGGCGGCACGCCGGCCTCCACGCGCTCCGGCCAGGCCAGCGCGTGGGCGATGGCGGTGCGCATGTCCGGGTTGCCGAGCTGGGCCAGCACCGAGCCGTCCACGTATTCCACCAGCGAATGCACCAGGCTCTGCGGGTGCACCAGCACGTCGATGGCCCCGGCCGGCGCACCGAACAGGTGGTGCGCCTCGATCACCTCCAGGCCCTTGTTCATCAGGGTGGCGGAGTCCACCGAGATCTTGCGGCCCATCGACCATTTGGGGTGCTTGCAGGCCTGCTCGGGCGTCACCGCGGCCAGCTCGGCGCGCGTGCGGCCGCGGAACGGGCCGCCGGAGGCGGTGAGGATCAGCCGGCGCACACCGCTCTTCGCCAGCTCCGGGCGTCCGCCGGGCAGGCATTGGAAGATCGCGTTGTGCTCGGAATCGACGGGGATCAGCACGCCGCCCCCCGCGCGCAGCGCGTCCAGCAGCAACGGCCCGGCCAGCACGATGGATTCCTTGTTGGCCAGCAGCAGGCGCTTGCCGGCGCGTGCGGCGGCGAGGGTGGAGTCGAGCCCGGCGGCACCTACGATGGCAGCCACCACGGTGTCGCACAGCGCGCCGGACGCGGCGGCGGCCAGCGCCTCGTGGCCGCTGGCCACCTCGCAGCGCACGCCGGTCGCGGCGAGCCGGCGCGCCAGTTCGCCTTCCAGCGCGGGATCGGCGATCACCGCCAGCTCCGGGCGGAAGCGCGCGCACAGTTCGGCGAGGGCGGCCACGTTGCCGTGTGCGCTCAGCACGCTGGCGCGGAAACGATCCGGGTGCCGCGCGATCACGTCCAGCGTGCTGGTGCCGATCGAGCCGGTGGCGCCGAGGACGGCGACGTTTCTCATCTCACACGCCCAGCAACTGCAGGCCCAGCGCGAACACCGGCAGCGCCGCGAACACGCTGTCCAGCCGATCCATCAGGCCGCCGTGGCCGGGGATCAGGGTGCCCGAGTCCTTGATGCCGGCGTGGCGCTTCATCAGGCTCTCCAGCAGGTCGCCCACGATGGAGATGGCCACCGTGAGCGCGGCCAGCGCACCGAGGCCGGGCAGCGCCGCGGCGCGCACGCCGAGCAGCCACCCGCCAACCAGAGCCACCAGCACGCCAGCCACCATCGCGCCGTATGCGCCGGCCCAGGTCTTGCCGGGGCTGATCTGCGGCGCCAGCTTGCGCTTGCCGAAGCGGCGCCCGCTGAAATACGCGCCGATGTCGGCGGCCCACACGATCACCAGTGCCAGCAGCATCCACCATGGGCCGTGCGGCTCGCGGCCGTGCAGGGCCAGCAGCGCGATCCACGCGGGAAACGTCACGAAGGCGCCGGCCACGAGCTTCGTCGCGCGGTTTTCCGGCGTGGGCGCGGCGCCGAAGGCGAAGTGGCGCAGCCACAGGCAGGCCAGCAGCCACCAGGCCGCGCCCAGCACCAGCAGCAGCGGTGTCGCCAGACCGGCGTGCGCGATCCACAGCACGACGAACAGCGCGGCGGCGGGCGCCAGCAGGGCGAGGCGCGCGGCCGGCTTGCGCACGCCGGCGAGGCGCATCCACTCCTCCTGCGCGCCGAGGAACACGGCGGCGGCCACCGCGGCGAACCACGGCGTGGGCAGCAGCAGGATGATGGCGATGGCCAGCGGCGCGAGCAGCAAGGCGGTAATGACGCGTTGGCGCAGCATGCTTATCCCTGATTCCCCGTGGCGGCGAGCTGGTCGCCGGTGCGGCCGTAGCGACGCTCGCGCCGGCCGAAGTCTTCGATGGCCTGGCGCAGGCTGGCCTGGTCGAAGTCCGGCCACAGGGTATCGGTGAAATGCAGTTCGGCATAGGCCGACTGCCACAACAGGAAGTTGCTGAGCCGGCATTCGCCGCCGGTGCGGATGAACAGATCCAGCGGCGGCAGCTCGGCCAGGCACATGCGGCGGCCCAGTTCGGCCTCGTCGATGGCTTCGGCGCGCAGTTCGCCGCGCGCCACCGCGGCGGCGGCATCGCGCGCGGCCTGCACGATGTCCCAGCGGCCGCCGTAGTTCACCGCGATGTTGAGCTGCAGCTTGCGGTTGCCGGCGGTGCGCGCCATCGCGGCCAGCATGCGCTCGCGCAGCGGTTCGTCGAAGGCGGCTAGGTCGCCGGTGAAGCGCAGCCGCACGCCCTGCGCATGCAGTTCGTCGGTCTCCTTGTCCAGCGCGCGCACGAACAGCGCGATCAGGGCGCCGACCTCCTCCTCGGGGCGCTTCCAGTTCTCGCTGGAGAAGGCGAACAGGGTGAGCGCCTCCACGCCTTCGCGCAGGCAGCCTTCCACCGCCTCGCGCACCGCCTTGCGGCCGGCGTTGTGGCCGAAGCTGCGCGGCCGGTGGCGCGCCTTGGCCCAGCGCCCGTTGCCGTCCATCACGATGGCGATGTGGCGGGGGGGGGCGGGAGTCTTGGTCATCGGCAGGCGGGGCTTTTGTGTCCTTCTCCCCGCTGGGGAGAAGGTGCCCCGAAGGGGCGGATGAGGGGCGGGTGCTTGCGATGATGCTGCATCAGAGCGAGCTCGAATTGCGGGGATGTCGCAAGCTTGGCCCCTCACCCTGGCCCTCTCCCCGGAGGGGAGAGGGAAAATGCGCGGCGTGCGGGTTTGCCGCGGTGTCCATCACATGGACATCAGCTCGTCTTCCTTGGCCTTCACCACGCCGTCCACGTCCTTCACGAAGCGATCCGTGAGCTTCTGGATCTCGTCGTCGGCGCGGCGCTCCTCGTCCTCGCTGATCTGCTTGTCCTTGAGCAGATCCTTCACCTTCTGCATGGCGTCGCGGCGCACGTTGCGGATCGCGATCTTGGCGTTCTCGCCCTCGTGCGACACGTGCTTGGCCAGCTCGCGGCGGCGCTCCTCGGTGAGCGGCGGCATGTTCAGGCGGATCACGGTGCCGGCGGTGTTCGGCGTGATGCCGATGTCCGAGGCCAGGATGGCCTTCTCGACCGGGCCGACCAGGCTTTTGTCGAACGGCGTGATGACGATGGAGCGCGCGTCGCCCAGTACCACCGTGGCCACCTGGTTCAGCGGCATCTCCGAGCCGTAGGCCGGCACGCGGATGCCGTCCACCAGCGCGGTGCTGGCGCGGCCGGTGCGCAGGCGGGTGAGCTCGTGCCTGAGCGCGTCGATGCTCTTGCCCATGCGGGTCTGGGCATCGGTCTTGATGTCGTTGATCATGGGCGGGTTTCCACTTGAATCCGGCAAGCCGGAAAGTATAGCAGCGCGGATCGATGGCTCAGTTGTGCACCAGGGTGCCCACCGGCTCACCTTGCATGATGCGCATGAGGTTGCCAGGCACCGTCATGTCGTAGATGCGCAGCGGCATGCGGTGGTCGCGGCACAGCGCGATCGCGGCGGTGTCCATCACCTGCAGGTTGCGCTGGATCACCGCGTCGTAGGTGAGCTGGTCGTAGCGGGTGGCGTCGGCGTGCTTGGCCGGGTCGGCGGTGTACACGCCGTCCACCTTGGTGGCCTTGAGCAGCAGGTCGGCGCCGATTTCCACCGCGCGCAGGGCGGCGGCCGAGTCGGTGGTGAAGAACGGGTTGCCGGTGCCGGCGGCGAACAGCGCGATGCGGCCCTTCTCGATGTGGCGGATGGCGCGGCGGCGGATGAAGTCCTCGGCCACGTCGTGGATCTGGATCGCGCTCATCACGCGGGCGTAGCCGCCGCGCTTCTCGATGGCGTCGGCCATCGCCAGCGCGTTCATCACCGTGGCCAGCATGCCCATGTGGTCGCCGGTGACGCGATCCATGCCGGCGGCGGCCAGGCCCGCGCCGCGGAAGATGTTGCCGCCGCCGATCACCACGCCGATGTTCACGCCAGCCCGGTTGACCTCGATGATCTCGTCGGCCAGCCGGCCGATCACCTTGGGATCGATGCCGTAATCGGCCTCGCCCATCAGCGCCTCGCCGGAGAGCTTGAGCAGGATGCGGCGGTACTTGGGCTGGTCGCTCATGGGGTCTCCGGATTGTGCGGGGCAAACCGGCGCATTGTAGCGATTGCGCCTGAACGCGGCGAGTCGGGGCGGCGGAAGTTTGAATTCCGTTCGGCCTGAGCGTAGGCCCGTCAGGGCCGACGCGGGGAGCGGCCATGGATGGCCGCGTTCTGGGGAGCGAGGAAGTCGAAGGCTGCATGGCGTTTCGACTTCGCTCGCTGACGCGAGCTACGCTCAACGTGAACGGTCAAGTCCAAACCGGAGCATTACTTTGGTGGCCGGGCATGAAAAAGGCGGAGCCGAGGGCTCCGCCTTGGGTTGGCGCGCAGGGGAATCAGGCGAGGTTCTTCGCCGCAAACTCCCAGTTCACCAGGTTCCAGAACGCCTCCAGGTACTTCGGGCGGGCGTTGCGGTAGTCGATGTAGTAGGCATGCTCCCACACGTCCACGGTGAGCAGCGGCTTGTCGCTGCCGGTGATCGGCGTGGCCGCGTTGGAGGTGTTGACGATGCCCAGCGTGCCGTCCGGGCGCTGCACCAGCCAGGTCCAGCCCGAGCCGAAGTTGCCGGCGGCGGACTTGCTGAACTCCTCCTTGAACTTCTCGAACGAGCCGAACGCCTTGTCGATCGCGTCGGCCAATTTGCCGCTGGGCTCCTTGCCGCCCTTCGGGCTCAGCGAGTTCCAGTAGAAGGTGTGGTTCCAGACCTGCGCGGCGTTGTTGAACACGCCACCGGAGGACTTCCTGATGATGTCTTCCAGCGCGGCGCCCTCGAACTCGGTGCCCTTGATCAGGTTGTTGAGGTTGGTCACGTAGGCCTGGTGGTGCTTGCCGTAGTGGTACTCCAGCGTCTCGGCGGAGATGTGCGGTTCGAGCGCGTTCTTTTCGTAGGGCAGGGCGGGAAGTTCGATCGCCATGAGTGGCTCCTTGACGGTGGCTGGGGAAGGGATCGCGGCGGCCGACGGCCGCCGATGGCCGACTGATACAATACCGGTCTGTCCGCATTGTAAAGACGTACACCCGACCTATGGACGTAAACGAGCGAATCAAGTCGCTGCTCGCTGCGCACCCCATCGTGCTCTTCATGAAGGGCACGCCGGAATTCCCGATGTGCGGCTTCTCCAGCCGCGCCGCGCAGGCGCTGCAGCAGGCCGGTGCGCCGTTCCATGCGGTGAACGTGCTGGCCGATCCGGAGATCCGCGCCGCGCTGCCGCACTACGCGAACTGGCCGACCTTCCCGCAGCTGTTCATCGAAGGCGAGCTGATCGGTGGCTGCGACATCGTCGTCGACCTCGAAGCCTCCGGCGAACTGGCGCGCATGGCCGGCGATGTGAGCGGAGCAGTGCGCGAATGACGCTGCCGACGGCGCAGCTCCCCGTGGGCTGGACGCCCGCCAGCAATACCCTGGCTGGCCGCGTGATACTGGTCACCGGCGCCTACGGCGGCCTGGGCGGCGCGGTGGCGCGTGCGGCCTCGCGCGCTGGCGCCACCGTCGTCGCCAGCGGCAAGCGCAAGCGCCAGCTGGAGCAGCTTTACGATGCCATGCTGGCCGAAGGCCTGGCCGAGCCGGTGCTCCATCCGCTGGACATGGAAACCGCCACGCCGCGCGAATACGCCGCGCTGGCCGACGGCCTGCGCCACGACTTCGGCCGGCTGGACGGCATCGCGCACTGCGCCGCCAGCTTTGCCGGCCTCACGCCGGTTTCCATGCACAAGCCGGACGACTGGCTGCGCGCGATGCACGTCAACGTCAACGCGCCGTTCGCGCTCACCCAGGCCTGCCTGCCGCTGCTGCAGGAGGCAGCCGACAGCGCGTCGGTGTACGTGCTGGACGATCCGCAGCGGCTGGCGCGCGCGCACTGGGGCGCCTACGGCGCGTCGAAGGCGGCGCTGGAACGTTTTGCGGCGATCCTGCACGAGGAGACCGACGAGAGCCCGCTGCGCGTGCACGCGCTGCTGCCCGCGCCGATGCGCACGCGGCTGCGCCGGCAGGCGTATTTCGGCGAGGACACCACGCAGCATCCCCTGCCGGAGGCCGCGGCGGAAGCGCTCGTCTGGCTGCTGTCCGCGCAGGGGGCGTCGGCACGCGGGCACGTGCTCGATTTGCGGGGAGAGGGTTGATGGAATCGCAGATGACCACCTTGTCGGCGGCAATCATGCTGTTCCTGATCATGGATCCGCTGGGCAACATCCCGCTGTTCCTCAGTCTGCTCAAGGACGTGCCGCCCAAGCGCCGCCGCCGCGTGATGGTGCGCGAGCTGCTGATCGCGCTGGGCGTGCTGCTGGGCTTCCTGATCGGCGGCCAGCACCTGCTGAGCCTGCTGCAGCTCAAGCCGGATTCGATCAGCATCGCCGGCGGCATCGTGCTGTTCCTGATCGGCATCCGCATGGTGTTTCCGCCGGCGGACGGCGGCGGCATCTTCGGCAAGTCCGGCGGCGGCGAGCCCTTCATCGTGCCGATGGCGATCCCTGGCGTGGCCGGCCCCTCGGCGATGGCGGCGCTGCTGCTGCTCACCAACACCCAGCCGGGGCGCACGGCCGAATGGGCCGTCGCGCTGATCGGCGCCTGGTCGGCCACGGCGCTGATCCTGCTGTTTTCCACCTACCTGTTCCGCTGGCTGGGCGAGAGCGTGCTCACCGCGCTTGAGCGGGTGATGGGCATGCTGCTGATCGCCTTGTCGGTGCAGATGTTCATGGGTGGCGTGGCGGCGTTCCTGCACCTGGCGCTTTGACGAAACCATACGCTTGCGAATGCAAAAGGCTGGAACCAGTGTAAAATTGTTGTAAAATGCGTAGGGAACAATGCGCAACGCTTCAACGAAAGGCGGCGCGCCTAGGTAAGCGAGCCGCAAGAACATTCGAGTCGCAGGTCTGCCGCTCGACCTTTATAGGAGGTCGGGCTTTTTTGTGCCCGGAATTTACGTTTTTTCTTGCGATTCCGCATTTGCCCGCTACTACAAATCGATCATTACCGGTTTCACTTCGCACTACGGGGTACACACATGAAACGAGCCTACCTATCCGCTGCCATTGCACTGTCCCTTGGCCTGGCGTCGTCGATGACGTTGGCGCAGACCACGGCTGGCAACAGCCAGTCGACGCAGGGCACGACCCAGCAGGGCGGCGGCGGCCAGGCCAGCGTATCCAGCACCTCCAAGGTGTCGGCGGTGGCCACCAAGCGCGCACGTGAACTGCAGTCGGTCGTGGTGACGGCCACGATGCCTGTCCTCGGCGGCGGCCTGATGTCCGAGCAGGACGCGCCCAAGGCGGTGTCCACCATCACCCGCGAGGCGATCCAGCAGGGCGCGCCCGGCGGCACCTTCGCGCAGGCGATCGAGAGCATCCCCGGCGTGTTCACGTCCACCGACGACTACACCGGCCTGAACGACGGCGACTACTCCATCCGCGGCTTCACCAGCGACGAAGTCGGCACCACCGTCAACGGCGCGCCGATCAACGACAGCGGCAGCTACAAGGTGTACGCCACCGAGTACGGCGACGCCGAGAACATGGGCGACATCACCGTGCAGCAGGGCTGGCCGGACGTCGACCAGCCGATCTCCGGCGCGGCCGGCGGCTCCATCGGCTGGGCGACCATCGACCCGTCGCACGAGGGCAAGCTGGACATCAGCCAGACCTTGGGCGGCAACAGCTATCACCGCACCTTCCTGCGCCTGAACACCGGCGACCTCGGCCCGGTGCGCTCCTGGCTCTCGTACTCGAACAACGAAGCCAGCATCTGGGACGGCCCCGGCAAGCAGAAGGTGACCAAGGTCGACGGCAAGTCGCTGTGGACGATCGACGACCGCAACTCGATCTCCTTCTCGCTGCAGTACAACCGGGAGGTGAAAAACAACTACATGCACCTCACCAAGGCCCAGGCCGCCACCCGCTACGACCAGAATTATTCCGGCATCTGGGCGGTTCCGGCCAACCTGAAATCCACCTACACCAACGACTGCAGTCCGTCCACGACGTACAACGACTGCTACTACGGCCTGCACGTCAATCCGTTCAAGAGCTGGCTGGCCAGCGCCGACGGCGAGTTCACCCTGACCGACAGCCTGCATCTGTCCGTGGTGCCCTACTTCCAGTACAACGATGGCGGCAGCGACAGCGCCACCGCCTTCACCGAGATGACGCCCAGCGGCTACACCATGAAGGGCAAGACCAAGATCTATCCCTCCGGGACGTACGGCTACGTGGATGCCGACCTCAATGGCGATGGCAAGGTCACGCCGGGCCAGCAGGCGTTGGTTTCCTCCGACAGTCAGCAGAGCACCTACCGGCCGGGCGTCATCGCCAAGCTGAGCCAGGACTTTGGCACGAACGACACGCTGGTCTACGGCGTATGGTGGGAGCGCCCGCGCGAGCAGCAACGGGAAGTGTTCATGCCGATCGACTACGCCACGGGGCAACCGGCCGACATCTGGGGCCACACCGACCTCATCCGTTATCCCAACGGACAGACGATGATGGCTTATAACGAGTACACCACGACCACCAACGAGAAGGCCTTTGCCACCAATACCTGGACGCCTTCCGACCAGTGGACGGTCACCGCGGGCTTGGCCTATGTCTGGACGAAGCGCGTGGGCTGGGATTATCAGGATCCGGGCTCCTACGTTGCTGCGTGCAGCGGCAAGTATTACTACGAATACAAGTGCGGCTACGGCGGCCAGTTCGCCCTGACCTACCACAAGTGGTCGCCCACGATCGGCGCCAAGTTCCAACTGGACGACCAGAACCAGTTCTATTTCGGCATGGGCCGGACGTTCCGCGCGCCGGTGAACGGTGCGGCCGCCCAAAACGGCGCCGCGGCCATCTTCAACGAGCAGCATCCGGATCCGGGCTACAGCTTCACCGCCACCAACAAGCCGGAGACGTCCACGAGCGCCGACCTGGGCTGGCGCTTCTACACGACCCGAGTGTCGGCCAGCGTCGATGCCTATGCCGCCAACTTCCGCAATAAGCAGGTGAGCGGCTATGACGAGAACAGCGGTTCCACAGTCTTCACGGAACTTCCCAGCGTGCACATGCGCGGCCTGAACGGCGAGGCCAGCGTAAAGCTGACCAGGCAGTTCACGCTGTACGGCTCGTACACGTATACCTTGGCTCGTCAACAGGACAACGTGAACACGGGTGGCGACGGCATCTACTGGACCAAGGGCAAGACCTTGACCAACACGCCGCGCAATTCGGGTTACCTGCGCCTCGGCTACAAGCAGGGCGGACTGTGGGCCAGCCTGAGCGCGAAGTACCGCGGCGCAGTGTGGGGCGACTGGTCGAACACCGAGAAGGTTGGCGGCTACACCGCGTTCAACCTGAGCGCGGGCTACCACCTGCCCGATTTCTCGACGGACTTCACCAAGCCCTACATCAAGCTCAACGTGTTCAACCTGACCGACCATCACGCCTTCACCTGGGCGTCCAGCAACCCCTTCTTGGCCTCGAGCGCCGGAACCGTGTACGACGTCAATGGCGACAAGCTCTATACGGGGGCGGCGACCTACTCGATCCTGCAGGAACGCACTTACATGATCACCTTCGGCGTCTCGATCCACTGACGTCCTGGTCATCGCCCACGGCCGGTACGGCGTGGGCCATCGGGCCGGCTCCTTCGGGGCCGGCCTTTTTTGTTGCGACCCCCGCGATGCTTCGTGGCAAACAGCGAAATATGCAAGAAGTTACGAATCTGTAATATTCTTAACGTAACTTTACGCCGAGCGGGACGCCGCCAGTGCAACTGGCCCGGGCCGCTTCACCCAGGGAAAACAAGAAGAATCGCCGCCTTGCCCGCCAAATCGGGCGGCAGTCGGCCCGGCTGTTGCCCTGAATCGTTGTTTGTTGCGAACCACAGTGGGGTCCACGATGAGAAACACCAATCGCACGAAATTGCTTCCGGTCGCCATTGCCGCGCTGCTGGCTTCCTCGCCGATCCTGGCGCAGGACACCTCGTCCTCGATCAGCGGCCGCGTGCTCGACGGCAGCGGCCAGCCGGTGGCCGGCGCCACCGTGCAGATCGTGCACGAGCCGTCGGGCACCACCAAGATCGCCACCACCGGCGCGGACGGCCGTTATGCGGCGCAGGGTCTGCGCGTGGGCGGCCCATTCGACGTCACCGTGTCCAAGGCCGGCATGGCCCAGGCCGAGCAGAAGAGCGTCTACCTGCAGCTGGCGCAGGACACGTCGGTCAACCTAACGATGGGCGCCGCGCAGATCAAGGACGCGAAAGAACTCGGCGCCGTCACTGTATCGGCCAGCGCGCTGTCGCAGACCTTCACGCCGGACAACAAGGGCATGTCCACCAATGTCTCGCAACGCGAGCTGCAGGCGGCGCCGTCGCCCGGCCGCTCGATCGCCGACATCGCCCGCCTCGACCCGCGCGTGAGCATCTCCGACCGCGGCGAGGGCGCCATCTCCACGATGGGCATGAACAACCGCTACAACGCGATCACCGTGGATGGCGCTGGCGTGGGCGACCCGTTCGGCCTGAACTCCAACGGCATGCCGTACATCGGTTCGCCGATCTCGGCCGACACCATCGAGGAATACAACATCTCCACCGCGAACTTCGATGTCGCTTCCGACACCGTGGGCGCCAACATCAACGCCGTCACCAAGAGCGGCACCAACGATTTCCACGGCTCGGTGTATTACGCCTACCGCAACGCCGACAAGCTGGTCGGCAAGGCCGGCTGGCTGCACAAGGACGCCCCCGGCTACGACTACGCCGGCTACAACCACGACTGGACCGCCGGCGCCACGCTGGGCGGCCCCATCGTCAAGGACAAGCTGTTCTTCTTCGTCAACTACGAGAAGGAGAAGACCATCGGCCTCGGCGCCGATTCGGCCAATGCCCTCGACGCCAGCCTGGGCAACGGCCCCTCCACTTCCAACAAGGTGTCGCCGGGCGACCTGCAGCGCATCATCACCGCCGCCAAGGCGCTGGGCCTGAATCCTGGCAACTTCAGCGGCGGCAACGTGGATCTGCAGGACAAGCGCTACCTGGCCAAGCTGGACTGGAACATCAGCAACAACCACCGCGCCAGCCTGAGCTACCAGCGCACCAAGGAAACCCAGCCCATCGTGCAGGGCAATTCCAGCAATTCGATCGGCCTGACCAGCTACTGGTACACCAAGAACAGCGACACCAAGAACACGGTGCTGCAGCTGTTCGACGACTGGAACGAGAACTTCTCCACCGAAACCAAGCTCGGCTATCGCCAGTTCTCGCAGGTGCGCACCGTGGACGACCAGCAGCCGCAGGTGTTCGTGGACGTGGGCATCAGCACGAAGAACGGCAAGCAGTCGGGCTCCACGCCCTATGTCGACTTGGGCGAAGACCAGTACAGCCACTACAACGTGCTGAACATCAAGACCTGGAACCTGTTCGAGGCGGCCACCGTGTACCTGGGCGACCACACGCTCAAGGCCGGTATCGACTTCCAGCAGAACAAGATCTACAACCTGTTCGGCCGCACCGAGTTCGGCGCCTACACCTTCTACGGCATCGACAACTTCGAGAAGGGCATCTACGGCTCGTACAACATCTACCAGCCGTCGCAGGGCTACACCCTCGACGACGTGGCGGCGCAATGGACGCTGCGCCAGACCAGCCTGTTCCTGCAGGACTCCTGGCAGGTGAACAGCAACCTGTCGGTGCAGTACGGCATCCGCATCGACCAGGCCAACACGGGCGACAAGCCGGTGTACAACGCGAAGGTCGGCCAGACCTTCGGCATCGACGCGAACGGGCGGGTGGTGGCGAACTACGCGGCGGGCAGCGGCGTCACCCCGCTGCGCAACGACAACACCATCGACGGCCTGCGCATCGTCGAGCCGCGCGTGTCGTTCAACTACGCCTTCGACGGCGAGCGCATGATGCAGCTGCGCGGCGGCTTCGGCCTGTTCCAGTCCAACCCGCCGACGGTGTGGATGACCAACCCCTACCAGAACAACGGCATCACCACCACCGTGTACCAGGTGTACAACGATTACGGCGTGCAGCCCGGGCAGGGCAACGGCCTGCCGGTGTTCAGCGCCGATCCGCACGGCCAGAACCTGCCGCCGCCGGCCAACAGCCAGATGGGCGTGGACACCATCGATCCGAACTTCAAGCTGCCTTCCGTGTGGAAGTACAGCCTGGCGTTCGATCGCGAGCTGCCGTGGTGGGGCACCGTGTTCTCGGCCGAATACCAGTACGTGAAGGTGCGCAACGGCATCTGGTACCAGATGCTCAACCTCGGTACGCCCACGGGCACGATGCCTGACGGCCGCAACCAGTACTGGAAGACGCCGGGCGAAGCCGGCTCCAGCGGCGACGCGCGCGCCAACGCAAACAGGAGCTTCACGGGCAACTCCACCTACCTCACCAACACCCACAAGGGCCATGCCGAGGCGCTGACCCTGTCGCTGAAGAAGCCGTTCTCCGACAACTGGTTCGGCAGCGTGGGCGTGACCTTCGGCAATTCCACCGAGGTCAATCCCGGCACCTCCAGCCAGGCCAGCTCCAACCTGTCCAACAACGCCTGGGTGAATCCGAACGACGAGACGGTGGCGCGTTCCAACCGCGCGGTGCGCCAGCGCGTCAACGCGTCGATCACCTGGCAGCACCGCTTCTTCGGCGACTACGTCACCAGCATCAGCGCGTTCTACGACGGCCACACCGGCGAACCGTACAGCTGGACCTTCGGCAACGACGCCAACGGCGACGGCATCGGCCAGGGCACCGACCTGGTCTACATCCCGCGCAACGGCGAGGCGACCCTGCTGCAGCCGAACGGCAAGCCGGCTACCGATGCGCAGATCCAGCAGTTCTACAGCTACATCCAGAGCGACAAGTACCTGCGCAAGCACCAGGGCCAGATCGCCCAGCGCAACGCCGCCACGGCCGCGTGGGTCAACGACCTGGACATGAGCTTCCGCCAGGAGATCCCCGGCATCTTCAAGGGCAACAAGGGCGAGATCCGCCTGGACGTCTACAACGTGCTGAACCTGGTCAACAAGCGCTGGGGGCAGCAGCACGACGTGGGCTTCTACCAGACGCGCAACCTTGCCGATTACGCCGGCGTGGGTTCCGACGGCAAGTACATCTACAAGCTGTACACGGACAAGGCCGGCAACTACCAGCCGGAGCAGCTGACCGTGTACGACGCCGGCACCTACACCAAGACCAACGTGGTCTCGCGCTGGTCGGCGATGCTGACGGTGCGCTACACGTTCTGAGCCGCGTCCCGGCGTAGCGGCGGAAGCCGGCGCCCCGCAGGGCGCCGGCTTTTTCATGGCGCGAATCCTGTGAGCCGTCTTGCCTTGACTGCGCTGCGGCCAAGGCGGGAAGCTTCACGGTCGCCGCATCCGCGCGGGCGTGTGCCTGCGGGACAGTGGCATGGAGATACCGATGAACGATGCAGGTGCCGGCGAAGCCGGCCACAACGCCACCGTGAGCGCGCGGATTTCGCCTGCCGGTGGGCTCGACATTCTTTCCCGCCACGAAGTGGCGCGCCTGCGCGGCGCCAGCGATTCGGGCCTGCACAGCCTGCTGCGCCGCTGCGCGCTGGCCGTGCTGACCTCGGGCACGATCAGCGACGATCCGCGCGCCATCCTCGAACAGTACCCGGACTTCGACATCCAGGTGCTGCAGCAGGATCGCGGCATCAAGATCGAGCTGAGCAAGGCGCCGGCGCAAGCCTTCGTGGATGGCCAGATCATCCGCGGCGTCAACGAGCTGCTGGTGGCGGTGGTGCGCGACATCGTCTACGTGTCCACCCAGCTGGAGCAGATCGGCGGCGACCTGGATCCGTCCGATGCGCTGACCCAGGTGGTGTTCGAGATCCTGCGCAACGCGCGCATCCTCAAGCCGAACATCGACCCGAACCTGGTGGTGTGCTGGGGCGGCCACTCGATCTCGCGCGAGGAGTACGACTACACCAAGGCGGTGGGTTACCAGCTCGGCCTGCGTGGGCTGGACATCTGCACCGGCTGCGGCCCGGGCGCGATGAAGGGGCCGATGAAGGGCGCGACCATTGCGCACGCCAAGCAGCGCCGCCGCAACAACCGCTACATCGGCATCACCGAACCGGGCATCATCGCAGCCGAGTCGCCGAACCCGATCGTCAATCACCTCGTGATCATGCCGGACATCGAGAAGCGCCTCGAAGCGTTCGTGCGCATCGGTCACGGCATCCTCGTGTTCCCCGGCGGCGTGGGCACGGCCGAGGAAATCCTCTACCTGCTCGGCATCCTGCTGCATCCGGACAACGCAAGCATCCCGTTCCCGCTGATCCTCACCGGGCCGAGGCAGTCGGCGGCATACTTCGAGCAGATCGACAAATTCCTGCGCCTTGCGCTGGGCGACTCGGTGGCGCAACGCTACCAGATCATCGTGGATGACCCCGCCGCGGTGGCGAGGGCGATGGCCAAAGGCATCGACAAGGTGCGCAACAACCGCCTGGACACCAAGGACGCGTTCTTCTTCAACTGGGCGCTGCGCATCCCGCTGGAATTCCAGACCCCGTTCCGCCCCACCCACGAGGCGATGCGCGGCCTGCAGCTTCGCCATGGCCGCCCGCTGCACGAACTGGCGGCCGACCTGCGCCGCGCGTTCTCCGGCATCGTGGCCGGCAACGTGAAGGAGGAGGGTGTGCTGGCGATCGAGCAGAACGGCCCGTTCGACATCGACGGCGACCGCGACATCATGCAGGCGCTGGACAAGCTGCTGAAGGCCTTCGTCGAGCAGCACCGCATGAAGCTGCCCGGCGGCGCGGCCTACGTGCCATGCTATCGCGTTGTCACGGGCTGACGGTGCAACCAATGCGGGCTGTCGGCTTGACAGTCCGCTGCTCGGCCGACAAACTACGCAGCTCCCGCCCGAATAGCTCAGCCGGTTAGAGCACTTGACTGTTAATCAGGGGGTCGTTGGTTCGAGTCCAACTTCGGGCGCCATATAAGCATCACGCAGTACCCCGAAACACCCTAGAAACCGCGCCACGGCGCGGTTTTTTGTTGCCTGCACGTCACGCAAGGCGCCCGGTAAGTCCCTTGTGGTCACCCAAGTCGAGCGGTAACGTTGACGGTAACCGGGCCATTCGCCCGACCTGTTGCCGGGAGTTACCGTCATGCTGACCCCTTCCGCAGTCGCCAACGCCAAGCCGCAGGCCAATCCGTACAAGTTGGCCGACGAACGCGGGATGTATCTGCTGGTGAAGCAGGACGGGGCCAAGTGGTGGCGCTTCGATTACCGGCGCCCCGACACCGGCAAGCGCAATACGCTGAGCCTGGGCACCTTCCCTGATGTGAGCTTGCGCAAGGCGCGTGAGAGGCGCGAGGAAGCCCGCGCACTGGTGGCCGACGGTATCGACCCCAGCGAGCAGCGGCAGGCCAGCAAAGCCGCCAGCGCGGCCGCAGCGGCCAATACGTTTGAAGCCGTCGCCCGCGAGTGGCTGGCGCGCAAGGCCGCGCACGAATGGGTGCAGACGCAAACGGCGAAGGAAACCCGCAACCTGGAAAAACACGTCTTCCCCAAGATCGGCAGAAAGCCGATTGTCGAGTTGGACGTGGACGACCTGTCCCCCATCGTGCTGGGCCTGGCCGACGCCGGGCACCACGAGCTTGCACATCGGCTGCGCGCGAACCTGAGCCGCATCATGGTGTACGCCGCCGCCACCAAGCGCATCGCGCGCGGCATGAACCCTGCCGCCCCGCTCAAGGAATTGATGCCACCGCGTCGGCCATCGAAGCGGTTGCCTACCCTTACCGATCCCGAGCGCATCGGCGAGCTGCTGAGGGCCATCGACACGCACGCCGGCACGTTCATTGTCGGCTGTGCGCTCAAGCTCTCCGCCATGTGGGCGTGCCGCCCCGGCGAGATTCGCCAGTCCGAATGGGCGAACGTCGACCTGGAAAGCAAACATCCGACGCTGACCATCCCGCCCAGCATCCGCAAGCTGCGGCGCGTGCAAAAAGAAGACCCGGAAACCTCCCCGCACATCGTGCCGCTGTCGACGCAGGCTGTTGCCATCCTACGCGAACTGCGCACCGTGACCGGCAACAGCAAGTACCTGTTCCCCGGCGCGCGCGATCCGAAGCGCTCCATGAGCGAGGCCGCCGTGACTGCAGCCCTGGCTCGGCTGGGCTATAAGGGCACGCTGGTCGCGCATGGCTTCCGCCACATGGCCAGCACGATGCTCAACGAACACGGGTGGACGCCGGACGCCATCGAGCGCCAGCTTGCGCACAAGGACAAAGACAAGATTCGCGGCACCTACAACCTGGCGCAGTACATGGACGAACGCCGCCGCATGATGCAATCGCTAGCCGACTATCTGGACGGGCTGCGCGCTGGCGCTGATGTGGTGCCATTTAAGCGCAGGGCTGGGTGAAACATGGCGCAGACGGATGAAAGCGAGTCGGAAAAATCGACAAGTGAGTTTGATGTTGGCGTGTCCAAAGCGAAACTGCGCAAAAAAGGCGATTTCGATGGGCTGCTAGGGCAGCTGCCACGCAATGCATCACTACTGCTCAACGACATCTTGTCGGAACTGCGCGACTGCGTGCTACGGAAGCACTCGCTAGCTGAAACGCGCCGCCTGCTGAAAGAGCGCGCACCGCGTTCAGGCTACAGGAATGTAACCCCGGTCGCAGACGATGTAGCACTTGCGCTTGACCTATTGATAAGCATCGCAAGTGCGGCGCGTTGTGAAGGGGATCATTTTGCCAAGTTAATTTTTGGGCCCGAAGTGTTGATGCTTCGGCCAGCGGCGCAGCGTGATGCAGAGCGGAAGGAGGCAATGCGTAAGGCTGGCAGGGTTACTGGGGCTCAGAAACATGAAGAGGCGGTAGCCCGATATGTCCAGTGGTGCCAAGAGGCAGACAATCTAGTTGCGAACGGCAAGAATCCACGCGACCTGGCTGAAATATTGGCTCAGCGCCATAGCACGTCTGCCTCGACAATTCGGCGGGGGCTCAAAAAAGCGCGCAAGAGCTAAGCGTGCGCGCGCCTAGGTGTCCAGTATTCCCCAGCACATCCCGCCAAGTACGCGGGCAACCCTGAGGATTCTGCAATGACATCTAACGTCCTTCCCGCTCCCGGCGAACTCGTTGACGAACACGAAGCGGCAGCGATCCTATCAACCGCCGTGCGGACGCTACGGAACTGGCGCGCACTCGGCAAAGGTCCGCGCTATCGCAAGATCGGCTCACGTATGGTGCGCTATCACCGTGCCGATCTTGCTGAGTTTCAGAAAATCATGACGGGTGAGACTGCCGTTGTATGAGTGCCGCTCACCCGTTTAATCTGCGCGGCAATCAAGGCTGCACGCTCCTGTGTCGTCCAATACATCCTGCCTATCGGTGCACGCCATGAAGCATGATGCTAAACGGCGCGAGCGGCTGAAGGGGCGCTCCGGCGAAATAGTTAGCTTTGCCGGAGTCCCTCGCGAAGTCATGAATACCCGAAAGTACCGAGCCCTGTCGGCACCAGCAAAGGTTCTGCTTTTCGAGCTGTGCAGGCAGTATTGCGGCTCCAATAACGGCAATCTATGCGTGGCCTGGGGCGTTGTGAAGGATCGCGGCTGCGGCACACACACGACTGTCCAGAAAGCTGCCAAAGAGCTTGAGAATGCCGGAATGATCGAGCGAACCGAACAGGGAGGGCGGCACAAGCCGAATTTGTACGCGTTGACATGGAAGGCCATCGACGACTGCGGGGTGCGTGTAAGCTTTTCACCGAGGTCTATTCCTTCCGGTTTGTGGAAGGACGTGCAGTCACCATTGCCGTCCGTCCAGCAGGCGCCAGAAATTGAAAGGCCATACCCGCAAGACGGGCATGCCTTAACCACGAAACAGGTAAATCGGTCTTTTTTGACGAACACGCCATGACGAATCTACCTGTGGAACGGGTCTATCGGACTACTTTTGGTCATTGAATCTACCCGCCGATCGGGTACCTATATAGATATACCAAGGGGGTTCTTGTAGCCGGCGCCTAAGTAGATTTCAATTCTGGAGGCTGGAGCGCCTCTGAGTCATGCGAAAAGGAGTCCTATGGTTATGGCTGCAATCACTTGGGAAGTCACCTCATAAATGAGCGCGACGATGAATGTGCGCCCCACGGGCGATGAGGGATTCTTCGACCGAAACGCACGGTGCAAAATGAGTGCTTTAAATATCAAGGCGGTAGGAACCGCAATACAAAATGCAATGGCCAGGTTTTCAGAGAAGAACCATCCGAACAAAGCGCCTATGACTAGAAAGGCTGCCTGGAGCAGGCAGGAAATCCCAAATGCGTACAAGAATGACACGCGTGCCTTGGCCGCAAATCTTGCTCCCCATATGAGAACGAGCGATCCGGCAACTAGGACGATGAGGGTGCCCAGTGCAGCCTGTGTGGCAAGCACTTTCAATTTATCGACTTCGGTCATCTTAGTCGTGGCTTCTGTATGAAAGGGGGTCAGGCACGCCCCTCGCGCGCGCGAAAGGTGCCAATGGGTAGGTGCCTACGTCGATGATGTTCATTGCTCCCCTAGTATTTTTTTCTTCTGCGCGTCGTACTCGTCCTGGGTGATGATGCCTTTATCGAGCAAGTCCTTCAGCTTAATAAGCTGTGTGTACAGGTCTTGATGTGATTGCGGCTGAGATGGAGCAGCGGCTTGCTGGTTCTGCACGACCACATCGGGGCGGGCGACCAACATCCCGTTACGGGCTAGCGGGTCATCCTTGTCCACCACGCGAAACTCGTAAGTGAACTCGGCGAAGCGTCCTGGTCCAGCGGGTATGGATTGTGTGGAAACGCCAACGGCGACCTTGCCTTGGCTCTCAGCGAACGCGTTGGCTTGTCCAATTACATCGGCTTGAAGCTTGGCGGCGTTGCCGAACATGCCTGCATGGTCTTCCTTCGAGAGCATGTAGGTGTTGTCGGAAATCTTGACGATGCCTGGATTGGCGCAGCCGGCCAGCAGCGCGGCGCTGGCAATTAAGAAGATGGTCCGTTTCATCGTTCTGTCCCCTGATATCCGAAATTCCCCAAGGGGCATCCTAAGGCCATAACCTGACCTCTTGGCAAGTTCTAAGGTCGCCAACGCTACAGGCCGCCTATGCTGGTGCCTTGGAGCGAGCGCCTGGATTGGGTGCGGATCTGGCCGGCGTCGCGGCGCGTTGACGGTAACTTTGACGGTAGCACGGATTGTTCTTCGGATATGAATGCCTACAAGTGTCGGTTTGTGGGCTGTTGTTCGAGTCCAACTTCGGCGCCAATTCAGAGGGTCTGCAGCGATGCAGGCCCTTTTTGTTGCCCAACGGTTGGGCTCGATCGCCCAGTCTTTCCTAGACATCCCAAGGCCCGGATGGACTACCCCTCGGGGGCGTTCACTGCACGCCCCTCCGGGCCAGATTGAAGCCCCCCCTAAACTCTCGCGAGCATTCCCCGATGAGTCCCCTTGATCGGGCAGCCGGAGTGGCGTGCCCGCCATAGGATCGGATGGGAGCAACGCGATGGTGGCAGTGATCAGCGGTAACGGCCTGGGCCTGGGCAACACGTCGCAGCGCACCGTGGGCGGACAGGGCGGGCCGGCTGTCCTGGGCCAGGGCGGCGCGGCCAACGACGTCAACATCGCCACCGGCAACCTGATCCTGCAAGGGGCGGACGAAGGGCTGCTGTTCGATGGCCTGTCCCTATCGGCGGTACGCACCTACAACAGCCTGGGCCAGTTGAACGGTTCGGATGGCTGGAGCTACGGGTTCAGCCGCCGCGTGGGCGGCCTGACCGGTACCCTCGACACCGCCGGCAGCACGGTGACCCGCACCGACGACGACGGCTCGGCGGTCACCTACGCCTACGACGCCAGCCAGGGCGCGTACGTCAGCCAGGGGCAAAGCGGTGCGCTGGACACGCTGCGCTGGGATGCCGCGACGTCGACCTGGACGTGGAGCGATGCCGCCGACCAGCGCCAGGAAACCTACACCGCCGCGGGTCAGCTCGCGACGCTGAGCGACCTGGCCACTGGCGCCAGCTACCGCTTCGACTACGACGATGGCCAGCTCAGCCAGATCGTGGCTGGCGACGGCGACACCCTGCTGTTCGGCTACGACACCCAGCAGCGGCTGATCAGCCTGTCGATCCAGGAGGTGCCGCCCGGCCAGACGGCGGCGGTGACCCGGCAGACCGTCAGCTACGGCTACGACAGCCAGGGGCGCTTGAGTACGGTCACCACCGCGCTGGCCTCCGACACCGACAGCAGCACCGCGAGCTACGCCACCACCTACACCTACGACGGCACCAGCGACCGGGTGGCCTCGGTGACCCAGGGCGACGGCACGGTGGTGAGCTACACCTACACCGAGGACGCGGCCGGGGTGTACCAGGTCACCGGCATCACCACCGGCAGCGGCGCCGCCGCCCAGGCGCTCACGCTGAGCTACGGCACCGGCCGCACGACCGTCACGGACGGCCTGGGCAATGTCACGACGTACCAGTACGACGCCGCAGGTCACCTTACGGCGGTGGTGGCCCCGGCCGTGGGGGACGTGTCACCCACCACGACCTACACCTACGACAGCCAGGGCAATGTCCTGACGATGACCGACCCGGATGGGGCGGTCACCACCTACGCCTACGATGCCAACGGCAACCGCCTGAGCGTGACGGACGGTGTCGGGCACACGGTGGGTTACACCTACGACGCGCAGGATCAGGTCACCAGCCAGAGCGTCTACACGGTACCGGCCCAGGGCGTGCCCGGGGCCACCGGCTACGTGCAACCCAGCGGCGCGCAGACCGCCTACTACGTCTACACCGCCAACGGGCAATTGGCCTATGCCATCGACCCGCTGGGCAACGTCACCGAGTACGACTACACGGCCACGGCCGGCGGGCTGAGCGAGCTGGCCTCGGTGCGCCACTACCTGGGCGCGAGCTACCCCCTGGGCGGCCTCTCGCCGAGCGCGCTGCCGACCCTGGCGCAACTGCAGGCCTGGGCAGCCAGCAGCCCGGTGCAGGCCACCTTGGGCCAGACCACGCGCACGGACTACACCTACGACGTACGCGGCCAGTTGGCCACGCAGACCCAGTACGACACGGTCGACGCCGAGGGCAACGGCGTGCTGACGAACGGGACGGTGATCACCACCACGACCTATGACGCACGGGGGCGGTTGCTGCTGACGGGGACGGCGACGGGAGCGGATCGCGGCACGGTGCAGGCGACCCGTTACGCCTACGACGGGCGGGGGCGCGTGATCAGCCAGACCGATCCATTGGGCAACGTGACCAGCTACGTCTACACCGACAGTGCCGGCACGATCGCCATCACCCAGGCCAACGGGCTGACGACGACGCAGGCGTACAACAGCGCGGGGCAACTGGTCAGCAGCGTGCAGTCGGCGGCGGGCCAAACCAGTCGCACCACGACGCACCTTTACAACGCTGCTGGCGAACCGATCGTCACGATCGATCCGGCGGGCAACGCCACCTACACCTTCTACGACGCCGACGGGCGGGTTGCCGGCACGGTGGATGCGACCGGAGCGGTCGTCGCCTACACCTACGATGCCGACGGCCGGGTCATCGGCACCACGCAGTACGCCACGTCGGTCAATACGGCGAGCTGGATCAGCGGCGGTGCGCTCACCGCCAGCTTCCCCGCGAGCCTGCCGGTACCCGCCAATACGGCCAGCGACCGCACGACGACTACGGTCTATGACGCGGCGGGCGAAGCCGTCGCCACGATCGACCCGGAAGGCCATGTCACGACGACGACCTACGACGGCACCGGCCGTGTGACGTCGACCACGCAGTACGCCACGGCGCTGACGGCGGCGCAGCGCACGGCGTTGGGCAGCGCTCCGACCCTGGCCACGCTGCAGGCCGACCTGACGCCCAGCAGCAGCGATCGCACCACGCGCACTCTCCATGATGCCGATGGCCGCGTCGTCGCCGTCGTCGATCCCGACGGCTATGCCTCCGTCACGGCTTACGACGCCGCAGGAAACATCCTCACGACACGGAGATACACGATCCCGCTGTCTGTGCAGGAACTTGCGCAACTGGACACGTCCCCGGACATGGGGACACTGCAGTCGCTGCTTGGCCCTGCCGAACAGACCATCTACGACGCCAACGGCAACGCGGTCGCGACAATCGACGCGCAGGGGAACGTCACTGTCGCAACGTACGATGCGGCAGGCAACGCGACGTCAAGCGTGGTGTATGCCACGCCGCTGACCGTCGCACAGATTGCTGTCCTGGGCAGTTCGCCGACGCTGTCGGCGCTGCAAGCGGATCTGGTATCCAGCGCAAACGATCGCATAAAGCTGACGATCTACGACGCGAACGAACACGTCGTGGCCACGGTCGACGACTCGGGCGCGGTTGCGGCAACGCATTACGACGGCGCTGGCGATGCCACGGCGGTGACGCACTACGCGACGGCGCTGACGCACGATCAAGTCGTTTCACTGGGCAGTCAGCCGACGTTGGCGACATTGCAGGCCCTCCTGACACCTGGCACCGCCGACCAGGTGGCACTGACGGTCTACGACGCTGCCCATAGACCCGTGGCGACCATCGATCCGGCCGGAAACGTCACGGTTTCGATGTACGACGCATCGGGCAACCTGGTGGCCAGCACGGCATACGCCACGCCGTTGACCGCGGATCAACTGGCGGCATTGGGCGACGAACCGACCCTGTCTGCGGTGCAGGCCGATGTCAGCCCCGGCACGGCCGATCGTACGACGTTGACGGTATACGACGACGCCAGCCGTCCGGTGGCCACGATCGACCCCGCAGGCAGCGTCACGACGACGACCTACGATTCCGCAGGCAATCCGGTCAGCAGCACGACGTACGCCACGCCATTGACCTCTGCGCAATTGGCCACGCTGGGTTACCAGCCCACCTTGGGCGCCCTGCAGGCCGAGCTTGTATCCAGTGCGGCTGACCAAACGACGCGAACGATCTACGACGCCGACAATCAGGCCGTCGCCGTGATCGGCCCGGACGGACATGTCACGGTCAACACCTACGATGCGGCCGGCCATGTCGTTTCGAGCACGGTGGAATCGGCGACGTTGACGGCCACGCAATTGGCCGCATTGGGCGACACGCCGACCTTGGCCGCCGTGCAGGCCGAACTCGTCGCCAATGCCGGCGCACGAATCGCGCTGATCATCTATGACGCCAACGAGCGTCCGGTAGCCACGGTTGATGCGAGCGGCGAGGTCGTTACCACCATCTACGATGCCGCGGGCAACGCTATCTCGACCACCCGCTATGCCACGCCATTGACGGTGGCCCAGGTGGCCAGTTTGGCCGATGCACCATCCTTATCGGCATTGCAGGCCGATCTCACTCCCAATTCCGCCGACCAGACCAGCCTGACCATCTATGACGCCGACGAACGCGTGGTCGGCGCGGTTTCCGCTGACGGTATCGCCTCGACGACAACTTACGATGCCGCGGGTCATATCGTAGCGACGATCCAATATGCAACTGCGCTGACCCATGCGCAGGTTGCCTCGCTTGGAAGCGCGCCGACTCTGGCGTCGCTCACGGCTGTCGTCAGCCCCAGTGCCGGCGACCAGGCCACGGTAACCATCTATGACGCCGAAGGGCGGTTCGTGGGCACTGCAGGTACCAATGGCGGTGCCAGGGTCACTGCCTACGATGCTGCGGGCAACATCACCGCTCAAGCGAATTACGCGGCTGCATGGACGGCGGCGCAGGTCGAGGCGCTCGGCAATGCCCCGACGCTGGCTGCACTGGAGGCCAGCGTCGTACCCAGCCAGAACGATTCGGTGACGTTGACGGTCTATGACGCCGCGAACCGTCCGGTGGCCGTCATCAGGCCCGAGTATGGCTACGACCCGAATACGCATGCGTACGGCACGGTCGGAAGTGTCACGATCACCACTTACGACGCCAACGGCCTGACCGTTGCGACCCAGGAATACGTTCAGACGTTGACCATGCCGGAAGTGGAGGCGCTTGGCCTCGCGCCAACGCTGGGTCAAGTGCAGGCCATGCTGGCTCTTGCGGGTGGTTCGTCCCAACTGACGATCTATGACGATCAGAACCGGCCGATAGTCACGGTCAACGCCTCCGGTGCGGTGACAATGACCGTGTACGACAGTGCCGGTCGCGCTATTTCGACGCAGCAGTACGCCACTGCATTGACTGAAGAGCAGAGAGGTTCGCTGGAGCTTTCACCGACGCTGGCGACCCTGCAAGCCTTCCTCACGCCCAGCCAGAACGACCAGACATCACTGACGATCTACGACGGCCAGGGCAGGGTGCTTGGCAGCGTGGATTCCTATGGCAATGCCGCGATCAATACGTACGATGCGGCAGGGAGCCTTACTTCCACCACGAGCTACGCCACGCCTTTGACCGAAGCGCAAAGGTTGGCACTGGGAAGCGCCCCGACAGTGGACGCCCTGGAGGCTGCTCTGGGCTCCAGCAGCACGACGCGCACGCTGAAGATCTACGATGCCGGAGAGCGGATCGCCGGATCGGTGTCCTCGAACGGAGCCGTGACGCTTACGACGTATGACGCCGTCGGCAATGTCGCCATGACGGTGAATTGCGGCACCTCGCTCACGTCGGCGCAGATCGCTTCGCTTGGCACGGCGCCGACCTTGGCGGCTTTGCAGGCGATTGTCGGCCCCGCTTCCAGCGACTCGGTGAGCTTGACGCTCTACGACGCCGAGAATCGCCCAGTGGCTCTCGTAAGATCTACATACGGCTACAACCCCAGCACGCGCACGTACGGCAATATCGAGTATGTAACGCTCACGAGCTACGACTCGTCGGGCAACGTCATTGCGACTGTGAATCGCAGCGAGTTGTTCACGCCGCAGCAGATCGAGAACCTGGGTAGCAACCCGACGCTGCAGAACCTGCAGACCATGCTTGCGCTGGTGGATGCCAGCCAGGTACAGATGTCCCTCTATGACGCGAACAACCATGCGGTAGCGACCATAGACAACGGTGTCGTTACCACGAACGCCTACAATGCCAACGGCCAGGTAACCGCGAGCACGGTTTATGCCACTGCGCTGACCGCCACGCAGGTCATCGCGCTGGAGGCGGAGCCTTCCCTGGCAGCGCTGCAGTCGCTACTCAGTCCGAGTGCGAGCGATCAGACCCGCCTGACGATCTACGATGCAAACGGGCAAACCGTGGCCACGGTCGGCAACGGCGGCGTGGTGTCGACCATCAGCCGCGACGGTTTCGGCAATCCCACCGCGAGTACGCAATACGCGACGCCGCTGACGGCTGCACAGGTGGCGGCCTTGGGAACAGCGCCCACGCTGGCGATGCTCCAGGCCGACCTGACGACAGGCGCGTCTGACCAGACCAGCTTGGCGATCTACGACAGCAGCAATCGCGTCGTCGCGACGGTGAGCGGTGCCGGCGTGGTTGCGCTCACGGACTACGATGCGTCCGGTAATCCGACATCAGTCACGCAGTACGCCACAGCACTGACATCCAGCCAGATGGCGGCGCTCGGCACGTCGCCGACACTCGCCGCCTTGCAGGCCGACCTCACGCCCAGCGCGGCCGACCAGACCAGCTTGGCGATCTACGACGCCGACAATCACGTCGTTGCCACGGTCAGCGGCGCCGGTGGCGCCACGGTGACCACCTACGATGCCGCCGGCAACCCCATCGCGGTCACGCGGTACGCCACACCGTTGACGGCCGCCCAGTTGTCTTCGCTGGGCACATCGCCCACTCTGGCGGCACTGCAGGCCGACTTGGTGTCGAGCGCTACCGACCAGACCAGCCTGACGCTTTACGACGCCGACGAGCGCGTCGTGGCGACCGTGGGCTTGGATGGCACAGTCACCACCACTGCCTACAACGACGCCGGCCTGCCGAGCCTTACGCGGCAGTATCTGGCCAAGCTGTCGGCCCAGCAGGTGGCGGCCCTGGGTAGTGCGCCGACGCTTGGAGCCCTGCAGGCCGATCTCGATCCGCAGCAAGCCGACGCCACCACGGCGTTGCTCTACGACAGCGGCAATCGCGTCGTGGCCAGCGTGAGCAACGGCCTGGCGACGACGACGACCTACGATGCCGAAGGCAATGTTTCTCTGGTGTATTCGTTGTCGCTCGCATCGCTCGGCCTGGGGTCATCGGACATCCAGCAGATGGCAGGCAACCTGACTCTGTCTGGAGTGCAAGCGCTGCAGGCAATGGCGACCAATGCCAAGACGCCATTGGTCGTCTACGACACCGATAATCGTCCGGTAGCCATCGTTGCCAATGGCGTCGTCACGACGACGACCTACGATGCTTCCGGGAATGTTCTTGCGACCACGCAGTACGCGAATACGCTGAGCATCGACCAACGGGTGGCCCTGAGCGACGAGCCTACGCCAGCCATGTTGCAATCCATGCTGGTTGCAAGCACGGGAGACAAGACTAGCCTGAAGGTCTATGACGACCAGAACCGTCTAGTGGCCGTCGTTGCCGCGCCGCAGAGCATCTACGACCCGGTCAGTGGCACCGATGTCTACGGGTCGCAGGTAACCATCACCACCTATGACAGCGCCGGAGACGCCACGGCGACGACGCAATATGGCGGTTTGCTGACCCCGGCTCAGGTGGCGGCGCTGGGGACGGCACCGACTTTGGCCGACGTCCAGGCGGATCTCGATCCGGACGCGGGTTACCTCACCGCGCTGACCGTCTACGATGCGAACCATCGAGTGGTGGCCCAAGTGGGTACGGATGGCACGGTCGCCACCACCAGCTACGACGCCGCCGGCAATGTCGTGGCGCAAATCCAGTATGCGAACGGGTTGTCGACCACGCAGATGGACGCACTGGGCAACATGCCGACCTTGGCCGCCCTGCAGGCCGACCTCGTGCCCAGTAGCAGTGACCAAACGCGACTGACGATCTACGACAGCCAAGAGCGGGTCGTCGCCAGGCTTGTTCCGGTGGCGGTATCCGGTGGCGGCAACAGCACGACCGAGCAAGTCACGATCACGGCATATGACGCGGCCGGTCGCGTCACAGGGGTTACGCAGTACGGGACGCCATACGGCGGGTGGTTGTACACGGCGTCTTTGACGCCGGCGCAGATCGCCAATTTGGTGAATGACCCCACGCTGGAAACCCTCCAGTCGTATCTCCCGGCCAGTGCGGCAACGAGCGTTTCGCTGACGGTCTACGATGCCAACGGCAACGCCGTAGCGTGGGTCAATCAGGTACAAGTGTTTGACACCTATGGCTACTACGACCCTGAGGAACAGCTGACGACCGCAACGTACGACAGTTCGGGAAACCGTGTCGAACAACATGCATACGCCAACTATGTTTCGACCCCGGTCGTGGCGGCTCTCGGCACCTCGCCTACGTTGGAACAGTTGACGGCACTGTTCTCGATCCGTAGTCCCCAGGAAACCATTTACGACGCAAACAATCGCCCCGTTGCAACGATCAGTAATGGCCAGGTCACGACGACGGCTTATGATGCCTCCGGCCGGGTGCTGGCCACGACGGTTTATGGCAAGTCGCTCACAGAGGGGCAACAAGCTTTGCTTGGTTCGACTCCCACGTTGTCGGAGTTGATGGCCTACCTTACGCCCGGCCCGAATAACCGGACGAACCTCACGATCTACGACGCACAAGGCAACCCTGTTGCCGTCGTTTCGGCGACGTCGAGCTATGACTCCGTTGCGGGCGAGTGGGTCTACGGCGGTAAAGTCGTCCTTCAGAGCTTCGACAGCGCCGGCAACGTGACGGCCGTGACGCATTACGCCACGCCGTTGACGCCCGAACAGATGATGGCCCTGGGACAGGCGCCAACGTTGGCCGAGCTTGATGCAATGCTTACGCCGGCAGCCGGAGATCGCACCAGCCTCACGATTTACGGCGCCTACGGCCGAGTCGCCGGCGAAGTCGGCACGAATGGTGTGGTCACCCTGAACGTCTACGACGATTGGGGCGATCTCTTGGCAACGACGCAGTACGCCACGCCATTGACGGAAGCGCAGATCTCCGCGCTGGGCACTTCGCCAACGCTGGATGCCCTGCAGGCAGTCGTCGTACCCGGCCCGGCGGATATCACCAGCCTGTCCATCTACGATGAGAACGGCAATGTCGTTGGCAGCGTCAACACCAGCGGTCACGTCACCACCACGACGTACGACGATGCTGGCGATGTCCTGGCAACGGTAAATTACGCCACGGCCTTGACGGCGGCGCAGGTCGCGGCCCTGGGGCAGGCGCCGACACTGGCGGCGTTGCAGGCGGCAGTAACTCCGGGGCAGGGCGACAGCACCACCCTGACCATCTACGACTCCGAAGGGCGGGTGGTAGGCACGGTTGAAGCGAATGGCAGCGCTACGACCACGACCTACGATGCCAATGGCAACATCACGGCAGTGACCCAGTACGCCGCGCCACTGACGTGGCAGCAAGCCGAGGCCGTTGCGGCCTCGCCGACCCTGGCGACGCTGCAAGGCTTCCTCGGCCAGAGCGCCAGCAACCGCACCAGCCTGACGATCTACGACGCCGACGGCAATGCCGTGGCGACGGTAGCCGTGGACGGCACGGTCAACGTGCGGGCCTACGATGCCGACGGCAACCAGACGGCTGCGATCCGGTATGCCACGCGGCTCACGCCGGCGCAGATCATGGTGTTGGGCGATACGCCTGCATTGGCCGAGCTGCAGGCGATGGTAACCACGAGCGCGGCAGATCAAGCCACGCTCACCGTCTACGACGCGGATGGGCAGATGGTCGGAACGGTCGATTCCGCCGGCGACGTTTCCATCATGAGCTACGATGCGGCCGGCAGCATCGTCAAAACCGTGCAATACGCCACGCCGCTGAGCCCGATGCAGATCCAGGCGCTGGGCACGGCGCCGACCTTGGCCATGTTGCAAGCGGATCTCGGCATGGCGGGTGGCACCGGTACCAGCCAGACCCTCTATGACGACAGCGGACGGGCGGTTGCCGCCATCGACGCCAACGGGTTCGTCACCACGACCACCTACGACGATGCGGGCAACATTACCGCCGTCACGCACTACGCCACGCCTCTGCCTGCCCGGCGCGGTTACGTTTCCAGCCTGGGCCAGTTGCTTTCGGAAGTTCAGACGAGCTCGGCCGACCTCACGACGCGCGCCATTTACGATGGCCAGAACCGTCCCATCGCCGACATCGATGCGACCGGTCACGTCACGCTCACGACGTACGACGCCGCTGGCAACGTCGCTTCGGTCGTCCAGTGCGCAACGGTTCTGACGCCCATGCAGATGGCTGCACTGGGTGACGCGCCGACAATGGATGCGTTGGAGTCTGCGCTGACTCCGACCAATCGCACCATCTACGACGCGGCCAACCGACCGGTCGCGTCGATCGATGCCGATGGCGACGTCTCCTACAGCTTCTACGACGAGGCAGGCGAACTGTCGGCAACAGTGGATCCCACGGGGGCGGTGACCGTCTACAGCTACGATGCCGATGGCCGGGTGGTTCAGGTCACCCGCTACGCTACGCTGATCGATACCCGCGACTGGATGAGCGATGGCTCGCTCACTTCTAGTTTCCCCGGCGAGTTGACCTTGCCGCGCTCCAGCAACGCCGACCGCACGACGCAAACCATCTATGACTCGGTGGGCGAAGTCGTGGCCACCATCGACGCCGGCGGCAGCGTCGTCACGACCAGCTACGACGCCGAAGGCGACGCCGTATCGAGCACGGCCTATGCCGTCCGGCTGACGGCGACCCAGCGCAAGGTGCTGGGCGTGGCGCCAAGCCTGGCCGCACTGGAGACGGCGCTGACGGTCAACGCCGCCGACCGTGTCACGCAGGCCATCTACGATGCCGACGGGCGCTTGGTCGCCACCATCGACGCCAGCGGATACGTCAAGACGACGACTTACGATGGCGATGGCCACGTCGTGCGCTCCACGGCGTATGCCACCGTGCTGACGGCAGCGCAGCGAACCGCTTTGGGCGACACGCCGACGCTCGCCGACTTGCAGGCGGATCTGGTTGCGTCCAATAGCGACCAGACGACGCGCGACTACTACAACGGCCAGGGCCGGCTCGTCGCCCAAATCGACGCGGACGGCTATCTCACGGTGATGGCCTACAGCAATGCGGCCGACGCGGTCGTCACTACGCGCTATGCCGTGGCGCTGACCACGGATCAGTTATCGGCGCTGACGGGCAGGGAAGGCGCGGGTGCGCTGGTGCGCCTGTTGGGCACCAGTCCGTCCAGCGAAATCACCAGATCCTTCTACGACGCCTACGGCCAGCTCGTGCGCCAGGTGGCTGCCGACGGCACGACCACCGCCTATGCCTACGACGGCGACGGCAACCTCATCGGCACGACCACGAGGCCGGCGGCGGGACAGGGCGTCGTCCGCACCACGAGCGCGACCTACGATGCCTCCGGCCATGTGCTGACCAGCAGGGATGCCGCCGGCGCCATCACCACCTACACCTACGATGCGCAGGGCCGGCGCATCGAATCGACCGACGCGCTGGGCAACAGCACCTGGTACTACTACGACGGCGACGGACGCCTGCTCTATGCGATCCAGGGCGAAACCGGGGCGAATGGCGCCAGGAATGTCCTGGGCAATGTGACGGCCTATGCCTACGATGCCTTTGGCGAGGTGGTTTCGACCACGACCCACGCCACCCAACTGAACCTGGAATCGGCGGCAGGTAGCGTTGCCGCGCTCGATCCGGCCGGCGCCACGCTGGCGGATGTACAGGCCGCTGTCGCGCGATTGTCCACCTCGCTGGGCGATGCCGATGAAGTGACCACAGCCACCTATACCGCCGATGGCCAAGTGGCGCGCGTGACCGATGGCGATGGCTATGTCACCGCCAACAGCTACAACGCGTTCGGCGACCTGATCCAGGTGGAACGGCAGCTTAGCCAGCCGGGCCAGGCCCTGGACAGCGCCAACAGCACGACCACCCGCTACGGCTACGACGCGCGCGGCGAGCAGACCAGCGAAACCGATGGCTTGGGCAGCAGTGCGGCGCGCACCGCGCGCTCGGCCTATGACGCCTTCGGCCGTGTCGTCAGCGCGACCGACGGCAACGGCAATACGGCGACTTACAGCTACGACGGCCTGGGCCGGCGGATCGGCAGCAGCCAGGTGGTGCAGGGCACGACACGCACCAGCGGGACGAGCTACGATGCCTTCGGCCGCATCCTTTCCACCACGGATGCGCTGGGCAACGTCACCACCTACCAGTACGACCTGTCCACGCACACCGTGGCGGTCACGACGCCCGATGGCATCACCACCACCACGGTCGAGGATGCCTACGGCAATACCTTGAGCGTGACCGACGGCGCCGGCAACACGACGAGCTACAGCTACGACAAGGATGGACGCCTGCTCGGCACCACCGATGCATTGGGTAACGCCAGCGCCGATACGTACAACGCCGACGGCGAACTGATCCGTACCGTGGATGCCGATGGCACCCTGGTCGTATACACCTACGATGCGGGTGGCCGCGTATTGACGCGACGTGTCGACCCGTCCGGCCTCAACCGGGTCACCCGCTATGCCTACGACGGCGAAGGGCGCCTGGTCAGCACGACCGATCCGACCGGGATCGTCACCAGCTACACCTACGATGCCGACGGCAACCAACTCACGGTGTCCCAGGACGCAGGCAGCGGGGCGGGCAAGCTCAACCTCACCACGACCTATACCTACGACGGCAACGGCCATGTGCTGAGCGCGACCGCGGCGCAGGGCAGCGGCGTGCAGGCCACCACGCAGTACACCTACGACGCGCTGGGACGGCTCGTGCAGCAGGTCGTCGATCCCGCCGGCCTGGCCCTTGCCACGAGCTATGCCTACGACGCCGACGGCAACCTGGTGCAGTCCACCGATGCCGACGGCAACAGCACCTATACCGTCTACAACCAGGCCAACGAAGTGGTCTACACGATCACTCCGGCCGGCGCGGCGGGAGCGCAGCAGGGGGCGCTGACCCAGAACTGGTATGACGCCGACGGCCACCTGGTGGCTTCCCGCAGCTACGCGACGCTGGCGGATACCAGCAGCCTGTCGTCGCTTTCCGGCCAGCGCCCATCAGTCAACATGGCCGACGTCGCCGCCCTGGCGAAGAACGCCGGCGGCGCGGGAACGGCCACGAGCTATCGCGTGTACGACGCCGACGGTCGCCTGCAATACAGCATCGACCCGCTCGGCAACGTGACCGAGATGCGCTACGACGCGCTCGGCCAAGTTGCCGAGACCCTGGCCTACGCCACGCCGATCGCCGTAGCGTCCACGCTGGCCGGCGCCCTGTACAAGGGCACGGCGAAAGCCGCCGACCTCCAGCAGGCGCTGGCCACGGCCGGCGACAGCGATGCGACGGCACGGGTGAACTATGCCTACTACGACGCCGACGGACGCCAGGTCTATGGCATCGCCTTGAACCTCGTCGACGGCGCGCTGGGCGCCGTCGTCAGCCAGACCGAATACGATGCGGACGGGCGCGTCACCGCGGACATCGTCTATGGCGCGCCGTTGTCGCTCGCCGACGTGGGTGGCAGCGCCACCACGGCATCGGTCGCACAGGCGGTGGCGCAAGCCAATACCCCCGCAACCACACGCGCCACGCGATACATCTACGACGCGGCGGGGGAACAGGTCGCGCAAGTCGACCCGGATGGCAACGCCAGCTACACCTTCTACGACAGGGATGGCCGGGTCGCGGCGACGGTGGATCCGAGCGGCGCCGTGGTGCAGGACACGCGGGACGCATTCGGCCGGGTGATCCGGCAGACGGCCTATGCAAACGCCGTCGACACCACCGGCTGGCTGGACAACGGAACCGTCACGGCATCCTTGCCCCAGGCCATCCCTGGAACGGATCCGCTGAACGACCGGGTCACCTTGACCACGTACGACGCCTTGGGTCGCGTGGCAACGGTCACACGGTACTCACAGGCTGAAGAAAGCGAAGTCTACGAGCCGAGCACCGGCGGATGGGTCGATCGGGACAAGTACACCGGCGGCGACACGCTGACCTACACCTATGACGCGGCGTCGCGCGTTGTCCAGACCACCGACGTCGGCTTCTATACCTACGACATCCAGATATTCTATCCATCGATCGTCGCCGAGAACGCCTCTCCGGGCAACAACGCCACGCAAGGCGTGGTGTCGTCCACGCGCACGACGCGCTATTTCTACGACGCAGACGGCCATGCGATAGCCACGCTGGATGCGGACGGCTATCTGACGACCCGGTCGTACGATGCCGCGGGCCATGTCGTGCAGACCATGGCCTACGCCGATGCCACCGATACCGCCCAGCGCGGCTCGGGGTCGCTGGCGCAGCTCATGCCTTCGGCAAGTCCATCCGACCAGCAAACGCACGACTTCTACGACGCGCGAGGCAATCTGGTGGGCACACTGGATGCGAAAGGCTATTTCACGCAATACGCCTACGACCGCGACGATCGACTCCTGAGCACCACGCGCTACGCCACGGCCGTGGCAGCGGGCACGGCCACCAGTTTCGACGCCATCACCGCCGCCTTGGCCGGTACTGCGTCGGAGCAGACGAGCAACCATTACGACGCCTACGGCGACCTGAACAGCCAGCGCAATGCGGAAGGCACCGTCACGCAGTATGTCTACGACAACGCGGGCAGGGTGGTGCAGACAACGACAGCCGCCGGCACCGCCGACGCGCGTACGACCAGCGCAACCTACGACGCCTTCGGCAACCAGGCCAGCGCCACGGATGGCCTCGGCACCGTCACGACCAGCGCTTACGACCTTGCAGGCCTCAAGATTTCGACAACGGATGCCTTGGGCAACACCACCTGGTACGTCCACGACGCGAATGGCCGGCTGGTCTATACCATCCGAGGCGTAGCCGACGACACTGGCACGCCCAACGCCTTGGGCGAAGTCGCCGAAACGGATTACGACATCTTCGGGGACGTGATCGCGACGCGTACCTACGACGACCGTATTGCCGCGGGTGCCGGTTTCACGCCGACGCTGCAAACCGTGGCGAGCGCCATCTCGTCCGATCAAGCCAGCTTCACTTCTTTCTACTATGACCTGGAAGGCCAGGTTGACGAAAAAGTGGATGGTGACAACAACAGGACTGACTATACCAACGACGGCTTCGGCGACATCGCGCTCTCAATGGAGAGTGGCGGGTATAACTCCAAGGGGCTGATCACCTGGCGCACCTACGACGGGCTGGGGCATATGACCAGCGAGCTGGACGAAGCCGCGCTGATACGCTCATCGGGTGAAGCGGCGTATGCCGTTCAGTCGTCCTCCAACAACGCCAACGATCCGCTCCAGGTACTGCGAACGCAGGACTGGGCCTACGACGCCTTCGGCAACATGGTCAGCTACACCGATGGCGACGGTGCCACGACCACCTACGGCTACGACCAGCTCGATCGCCAGATCAACCAGAGCCTCACCGTGCAGGGGCAGTTGCGCGAGTCGTCAACGACCTATGACGCCTACGGCCGCGTGACCAGCACCACCGATGCCATGGGGCTGGTCACCACCTACGCCTACGACGATGCGAAACGAACGGTCACGACGACCGCGCCGGGCGGCGTGGTCACCGTCACCACGCACAATCGGGAAGGCCAGACCATCGCCGTCACCGATCCTGCGGGCAATGTCACTCGCTACCAGTACGACGCCGATGGGCGGGTGCTGCAGGTCACCCACCCGGACGGCAGCACTTCCACCGACCAGTACGACGCGGTCGGCAACCTGATCCAGGCCACGGATGCGGATGGCCATGTGGTCGCCTACACCTATGATGCCGCCGGCCGCGTGCTGACCCAGACCATCGATCCGGATGGATTGGCGCTGGTCACCACCTACGAATACGACGGCAGCGGCCTGAAGTTTTCGGTCACCGACCCGACGGGCGTCGTCACCACTTACGACTACGACGGCAACAACAACGTGATCGAAATGGTGCAGGACGTGAATGGCGAAGGCCTCACGACCGATTACCAGTACAACCAGAACAATGAGGTCACGTATAGCGACGTCCATGCGACCGGCGCCGGCTATGTGGGCGATTATGAAGAAAGCTCGTACGGATACGACGCCCTTGGCCGCCTGACGTACGAGAGCACGGACACCGGGCACGCGCGATCCACCGACTACACCTACGACGCCGACGGCAATGTGATCGCCAAGACCGACGGCAATGGCAACAGCACGTTCTATCGGTACGACGAGGCTGGCGAACCGATCTTCAGCATCGCGCCCACGGGCGCCGTGACGCAGACCTGGTACGACGCCGACGGCAGGATCACGGCCACGCGCCAGTACGCCAAGGAGGTCGCCCTGCCGGATGCGCTCTACTCCTACGACGGCGGGAATAGTTCCTACGACAACGGGAACAGCCTTTCGGCCGCGCAGTTGGAAGCCCTCATCGGCCAGGCTGCGGCACGCGCCAGATCCAGCGCGAATGATCCTGTTTCGTACCAGGTCTACAACGCCAACGGCCAGTTGCAGTACAGCATCGACCCCACCGGGGCCGTGACCGAGACCCGCCACAACGCGGCCGGCCAGGTCGAGGAGACGCTGGCCTACGCCCATGTCATCCAGACGGCGGCATTGGCGACGTCGCTGCTGGCCGGCACCGCCGGCATCAGCGACATCCAGTCGGCCCTGGCCACGGCCAACGACACCGACACGAACGCGCGGCGCACCTTCACCTACTACGACGACAGGGGCAGGGTGCAATACACCATCGCCTCCGCTTCCGCCGACGGCACGAACGGCGGAGCTGTCAGCGAAACCCGGTACGACGCCGACGGCAACGTGCTGGCGCGGATCCAGTACGGCAGTCTGATCCCGTGGGGACGCGTCGGCGGCAGCGCCACGACCAAATCGATCGGCAATTACCTGGCTACCCTGACGGCCAGCCGAGCCACCCACTACGCCTACGATGCCGCCGGCCGGCCGGTCTATGCGGTCGATGCGAGCGGCAACGTCACGCAGAACCAGTACGACGACGACGGTCGCGTCACCTGGACGCTGCAGTACGCGAATGCAATCGCCGCACCTGCCACCTGGAGCGCGGCGGACATTGCCGCCGCCGTGCAGACCGCCAATCCCGATACCTCGATGATGCGCGGCACCGGCTATGTCTACGACGGAGTCGGCAACGTCCTCCAGACACTGGATACGTCGAGCACCAAGCCAAACGCCACGTATACCTACGATGCGCGCGGGCTCAGAACCTCCTACACCAACCGCGATGGCCAGACATGGACGTACGAATACGACGACCAAGGCAATCTGCTTGAGCAGTTTGGCCCCAAGGTCACGGTGGCCTACTACAACAGCGACGGGAGCTACGGCGGAAACGTCCAGCAGAGCATAGAGACCAGCTACGAGTACGACGGCAATGGCAACGTCGTCACCGAATACGATGGCGAGGGCGGCAACAGCGCGCCCCGCATCACCTACTACGCCTACGACGCCGCGAACCATCTGACCCAGACGACCCGGCCTGATCCAGGCGCCGTCACCGCCACCGGGGCGCTGACCCTTACCGGCGCCAGCCTCGTCACCAGCACCATCTACAACGCGCTCGGCCAGGCCGTGGTCAGCACGGACGCCAACGGCAACAGCAGCTACCAGGCCTACGACCTGGACGGTCGCCTGGCCTATAGCGTCGATGCCGACGGTTACGTCACCGGGTACCGGTACGACGCCTACGGCGACCAGACCGCCGTGACGCGCTACGCCAACGCCATCGATACTTCCACGCTGGCGAACTGGTCGCTCGGGCAGCCGCTCACGCTGCAGCAGGTGCGCGCCATGGTCGCGTCGGCCGCGTCGAGCAGCGACCGCACCATCGCCACCACCTACGACGCGCAGGGCCACAAGCTCAGCGTCACCCAGCCCGCCATCACCTACACCAACAGCGACGGCAGCACGGCCACCGGCTCGCCGGTCACGCGCTTCACCTACGACGCCTACGGCGAGGTCACCAGCCAATCGGTGCTGGTGCAGGGCACGCCCGGCCAGGCCAGTGCGGTGTGGGCCACCACGTACAACTACTACGACGCGCTCGGCCACCGGGTGATGACGGTCGATCCGATGGGCTACGTGACGACCACCGCGTACGACGCCTTCGGCGAGGTCACCGGCACCACGGAATGGGCCACGCCGATCGACACCAGCGGCCTCGTCGCGGGCGGTACGCCACCGGAGAAGCCGCTGGCCGGCAACGCCGCCACCACCGGGCTGGATCGCGTCACCGACTACACCTACGACAACGCAGGCAACAAGACCAGCGAATCGGTGCTGCGTTCCTACGTCGACGCGCAGGGGCAGGCGGTGGTCGGCTACGTCACCACCACCTACGGCTATGACGGCGAGAACCGCCTCACCACGGTCACCGAGAACGGCAACACCATCACCACCACCTACGATGCGCTAGGCCGCGTCGCCAGCGTCACCGGCCCGCAGATGCAGGTGCTGGTCAGCAACTGGCAGGCGTTGCTGGCCGCCGACCCGACGCTCGACCTCTCCAGCCCATCGCTCTACACCACCGCTGCCCAGGTGATGGGCTACACCTACGACGCCCTCGGCAACCGCGTGATACAGACCGAGAGTTCCGCGGCATCGTCCCAAACCGTTTTCACCTATAGCAGGTACGACAACGACGGGCGCCTGGTGGCCCAGGTGCCCCTGCCTGCCGGCACCGGCCTCGAATGGTCGTCCGACCAGACAAGGTTCATGGCCTACGACGCCAACGGCAACCTGGTCAGCCAGTGGCACGCCCTGACCGGCGACGATGGCTCCACCACCACGGTGACGACCGACAACGTCTACGACGCCGACAACCAGCTCGTCCTCGCCACCACCGCGCGCTCGGGCGCTTTCAGTCCCGACAAGGTCGTCTCCACCACCTACGACGCCTTCGGCGAAGTCACCGCCACCGGCGACGGCGTGGCCACCACCGTGGCGACCACCTACGACAACGCCGGCAACAAGCTCACCACCAACGACGCCAGCAGCGGCGAAGTGCACACCTACGGCTACAACCTCGCCGGACAACTGGTGAGCGACACCGTGCCCCTGTCCACCTCGGTGGGAGGCACCGCGACAACCTTGCATACCCTGGATCTGGACGGCCGAACCGTCGCCGAGCAGGTACCCGCCACCGACGCCGCCGCCGGCGAGAATGCCGGCGTCCTGCACGCCAGCTACGACCGCTGGGGCAACGTGCTCAGCTCCACCGACGCCGCTGGCAACACCACCAGCTATACCTACAACGAGCGCAACCAGGTCGTGACCACGACCGAAGCCGCCGTCGCGGTGGTCGGCACCGACGGCACCAGCACCGTGGAAACGCCGGTCAAGACCGCGTCCTACGACGCGGACGGCAACCTCGTAACCAGCACCGACGAGAACCGTGTCGCCACGAAGACGGTGTACAACGCGCTGGGCCAGGTGGTGGAAACCGTGGACGGCACCGGCGCGATCAGCCGCACCGCCTACGATGGCCTGGGCAACGCAGTGGCCGCCGAGAACGGCAACGGCAACGTCACCTTCAAGAACGTCGACGTGCTGGGCCGGGTGGTGCAGCAGGGCGAATTCATGCTCTCCGGCACCGGCACGTCGCGCACGGCGGTGTGGCAGCAGGCCTACGTGCTCGACCAGGACGGCAACCACCTGGTCAGCTACGACGGCATCGGCAGCGCCTACCTGCAGAACGGCGACACCACGGATGCCGCGCTGCACGCCAACTACTATGGCTATGACAGCCAGGGTCGCGTGCTGTGGAGCCAGGACGCGGCCCAGCGCGCGGCCAGCACGGCCGAGGCGCACGGCGCGGCGGGCCCCGGCAACTGGACGCAGACGCCGTTCAACCCCGATTTCTCGCAAGGCAACACCGGTTGGACGCTCGGCGCAGGCTGGAGCACGGGCAGCTTCGGCACGGGTCCGTACGGGCCGTGGGGGGCGCGCTTCACCGGCTACACCGCCAATGGCTCCGGCAGCATGTACAACCAGGATCGCGTGCCCGTGATCCCCGGCCAGACCATCACCGCCAGCGCCGGGTTCGTGGTGAACGGCGAACATGGCGGCGGCGCCGTCGAGATCACCTGGTACGACGCCAACGGCAACTCGCTGGGCGGGCCGTTCAACCACAGCATCGTGTCGGCCCACAAGGGGCCGGGCATCTCCGTACTCACCGCCACGGCACCCGCAGGCGCCGCCTGGGCGGTGATCTCGATCAACGCGAACAACTACAACATCACCAATTCCGCCATCTACTGCTCCGGCGTGTCGTGGGACTACGTGCCGCCGGCGGGCGCCACCAGCACGGGCGCGGACGGCTCCACCGTGGTCTACCTGCCCAGCGGCAACTTCACCCTGCAGCCGACCAACCCGGACTTCGAGAACGGCGACACCGGCTGGACGAAGGGGACAGGCTGGTCCATCGTCCGGGGCGGCTACAACGGCAGCGGCTGGTCAGCGCAGCTCAACGAGACCGGCGGCACGCCGGCCACGCTGACCAACAGCAACCGCGTGCCGGTGATCCCGGGCCAGACGATCTCGGCCAGCGCGATGGTGCAGCAGGGCGCATCGGACGTAGCGGATACCGGCGCGGCCGTGCAGATCCTGTGGTACGACGCCAACGGCAACCTGATCAAGACCTCCACCGGCAACTACGTGATCGATGGCCGGCATGGTGCATGGCACCCTTCCAGCGTCACCGCCACCGCGCCGGCCGGTGCGGCCTACGCCACGGTGGCCGTCAACGGCTGGTGCAACAGCCCCGATCCACTGTGGGTGGATGCGGTGCAGTGGAACTACCAGTACATCCCGCAGACGCCCACGGGCGTGGTGCAGGACAGCTACGTCTACGACCGCGATGGCCGCCTGGTGAGCGAAACCACCGCCGACGGCGACACCGAAACCTGGAACTACAACCAGTACGGCCAGGTGGTGACGCACACCGACCTGAGCGGTGCGGCGTACAACTACACCTACGACCAGGCCACCGGCCAACTGACCAGCGAGAGCGATGACTGGTCGCCGACCGCGCAAGGCCAGGTGACGCCTGACTACGTCACGGCGCCGATCGCCACCGCCAACGGCTACACGGACACCTACTACGCCGACGGCCAGTTGGCCACGCAGACCTACACCGACGGCTCCGCCTACAGCTACCAGTACGACGCCAACGGCAATGTGACGCGTGAGGAATCGAGCACGGTAGACGGCGGCAACCAGGCGGTGCACACCGTCACCGTCACCAGCTACGACAGCCACAACCGCATCAGCCACGTGGTGACCACCGACGTGCCGACCGGCACGGTGACGCTGGACGAAAGCTTCGCCTACGACGCGGCGGGCAACCGCCGCGAAGTGAAGGCCACGTCGAACGGCACCACGCAGGATGCGTGGTACACCTACGACGGCGACAACCGCGTGGCGGTGTCCAACGGCTCGCTGGTCAACGGCCAGATCGTGGCGACGGACGCGGCGGAGTCCTACGCGCTGTCCTACGATGCGGACGGCAACGTGGTGAACCGCACCACGGTGAACGCGGCGGGCGACACGCTGGTGCAGCACAGTGCGTACGACCAGCGCGACGAGCTGATCCGCGCGGACTACGCGGTGGATCTGACCACCGGCGGCACCTCGACCGGCGTGGAGGAAACGCGCACCTACGACGCGGACGGCCACGTGCTGGTGACCAACCAGTACTACGCGCTGGGCACCACACTGGGCGGGGTGCCGCTGCACAAGGTGAACCCGGACGACCCGGACGACCCGGATGGCCCGGACGAGGGCGGCGTGGACGTGGGCGGCGAGTTGTCGTCGGCCACGGTGAACTACTACGACGCGGTAGGCCGGTTGTCGGAGTCGCAGAACTTCGGCAACCCGAGCAACTGGGCCGGCAATGCCGGCACGGCGCCAAGCAGCCCCGGCGGCCCCAACGCCACCACCTACGGCAGCCTGACGCTGCAGAACGAAGTGGTGTACCAGGGCCCGAACGGCAGCGCCGGCTACGACGCCGACGGCGACGTGGTGGCCTACCAGTACCGCGAAGCGGGCGGCCGGGTGGATCAGTACCAGGAGACGTACCTGAAGAAGGACGGCTACCTGCAAGCCACCACCAGCGGGCAGAACGTCTCCAACACGCCCAACGTGCGTCCGTCGACGGACGAGAGCGTGTACGACACGCGGGGCAACCTGGTGGCGGAGGCGCAGCACACGCAGTACGCGGGCGGCAGCCTGGCGGACACGGTGCGGGTGTTCGCGTACGACGGCAATGGCGAGATCATCGAGCGGCGCGACGGCACGGCGGACGGCACAAGCATCGACCCGGGCAGCAACCCCGGGCTGGAGACGCAGCACTACGTGTACGTCGACGGCCAGCAACTGGCGCACTACGACAACGCCGGCACGCTGGACGTGCTGGATCAGGTGACGGCGTTCAGCAGCAACAACGACAGCCCGGACAGCTACGTGGTGCAGGCGGGGGACACGCTGGAAAGCATCGCGCAGGCGGAATACGGCGACGTGAGCCTGTGGTACGTGATCGCGCAGGCCAACGCGCTGAACGGTGACGCCGACCTGTCGCTCGGCCAGCGGCTGACCATCCCCACGGTGACCACGCACAGCAACACGGCGACGACGTTCAAGCCGTACGACCCGAGCAGCATCGTGGGCAGTACCACGCCGAACCTGCCGACGATTGCGCCGCCGCCTCCGCCGCCGAGCGGGCACTCGTGCAATGCGCTGGCGGAGATCGTGATCATTGCGGTCGTTGTCGTGGCGACCGTGTTCACGGCGGGTGCCGCAGCGGTGGCGTTCGGCGCAGCCTCCGGTTCGCTATGGGCGGCAGGCACAGCGGCGCTGGCGGGCAGTCTGGGTGCTGAAGGCGTGGCCGCCGCCGCCATCGGCGGTTTCGTGGGCAATGCCGCCGGCCAGCTTGCCGGCGATGCCGAGGGTGTCAGCCATGGCTTCTCGCTGACGGGCGCTCTGGAAGGCGGATTGACGGCGGGCCTGACGGCAGGTATCGGTTACGGCCTGTCGGAAACCAGCACCTTTGGTGAAGCCGTGCCGAAGATCGCCGGGGATGCCGCCAGCACCGGCCGGGCATTGAACGCCTTCGGCCAGTACGCCTTGGGCGCCGGTTCCTACGTGGCCGGCGTGGGGAGTGCGGAAGCGACGCAACAAGCGGAGCACTTTAGCTGGAGTGGCGTGGTGGCCAATGCGCTGGCGCAGGGCATCACCGCGCAAACCGGCTTGCCGAGCGATGCCGATGCGTCGCACGGCGTGACGGCGGAAACGGTGGGCGCGGACGTGGCCGGCGGCCTGCTGTCTAGCGGCATCGACCGCGAAGCCAGCCTTGCGCTGGGCGACAACCACGTGTCGAGCTGGGAGCAAATCGGCGAAAGCGTGGCGGGCCATGCACTGGGCAATGCAGTGGGGCAACCAGTCAGCCAGGCGATTCTGAACTATCAGCAGCAACAGGCGCAGTCGGCCAATCAGGATGCTGCTGCGTTCAACCAAACCGTCAGCCAATACGCGAAGCAGATGCGGCAGCAGTTCGGGACGGCTGGCGCGAACTTTGGTTTCCAGGGCGATGACTATGGGCTCCTGGGTAGCGGCGCTCCCGTGCAAAGCGGGAGCGCCGGGTACGGCATGATGCTGCCGAATACCGGAGTGCAGGTGGCGGCTACGAGCAATGCAACGGGAACGCTCGCCACGTATCCGACGTATTCGACAGCCGAACTGAGGGCCGATCCGGCGAAGTACACGCAAGAGCTGACCGATAGCACCAACTACTACAACGGTGTGCCTGAAGTCGGTAATTACTTCACGGCACCGCCTACCGATGTCGACGGACTGGCCAAGTGGAACGTGGACGTGGGTCAGTGGGCCCATTCCTTCACGCCGGTGGTTACCGTTACAGCCACAGCCTCCGCGTTGAGTGCCGATGCCGCTTCCGTGGCCAATGATCAGCAGGCCAGTGACGAGGTTGGCGATCAGCTCCGCAACACGGGCGACGTCGGCTTCTTCAGCTTTGGCGATATGGCTGCGGATACCCTCCACCTGCTCACGGTCGGCGGCAATGGTGTCAAGAGCGCGGCATATACCGCATACGACGTGCTGACGGATCGCGCGTCGGCCGAGCAGGTGGCGTCGGGTCTTGTTGCTTTGGCTAATAGCCGACCCATCGACACCTACGAAAATGCGGTCAACGCCATGTCGAACTGGATGGCCCGTCCTCTCGACGAGCAGGCGCGTAGCCTAGGCGAAGCCGGTGCGTCGTTCCTCGCCATGGGGGGCGCCGGGGAAGGGGCCGGCAAGCTTATCGGCTACGCTGGCGATCTTGCGGGCTCCTATCGCTCGCTTGTGAACGCGGCGTCCTTCGATGGATCGTTCCTGGAAGCCCCGCAAGGGGAGGTGAGGGTTCTTGCCGATGATTTGAGTGCGACGGGCGGTGCCACTGGCAACACGGGAGCGTTGGGCAATCCGGTGGAAACCGTCGGGCTGACGACGGGCGATACGTCGATAGCGAGTCAGCCCACGGTCGTCGATGAGGCACTCGATGACTCGATCAATCCCCGCCCTGCGGTCGCCGTGCCTGATGGGGTTCCGCTGGATCAGGATACGTTCGACTCGATCCGTGCGATGGAGCCCGGTACGCGGCCAGATCCGGTCACGTATCTGCCGGACACCTACATCCAGCAGGAACTGTCGCAATACGATGCGGGCGCGTCCCGCTTCATGTCTGAAACCAATCTGGCGAAGTACGGCCCTGGGCAAATAGATGGCACGTCGTTCATCATGCCGCGAAGTGCGGCAGACGACGTACTGGCATCGGCGGGCGGCGAGCCGCGTGCCTTGGAGAAGGCGCTCGGGTTGCCGAACAACACGCTCGAAGGGAATTCGTTGATGCGTGTAAACTTCGACAATCCGCGTGAGCTGGGCCTGCGGTTGCCTTCGGGCAACGAGGCAGGAGCCAACTCGCAGTGGATGCCGGGTGGCAGGTTGCCGTCCGGGGCATCCGAGGCCGTGATTGATGTGGGAGGGATTGGGCCAGAGGGGTATACGGCTGAGAGTGTTCCTCTGAACATGGCAGATTCTGTAGACGCTCTTGTTCCAGACAGCGTTCCGACTGGAGCGTTTAATCCCACCTCTTCCATTAGTACCGGTAAAGGGTTTGGCATACTTACTGATAGTCAAGTAACGGTGACGCAAAAAGGACTAGACCTCGTATCCAACCATCTGTCGCAATTCGGTGATTTTCCTCCAAATCAAATGATGCTTGATCGTTTGCAAGTTGCGATGGATGCAGGAACCCCCGTTACAGGTGCTGATGCGGTGTTTTATACCCATGAGGCATCAGAAGCTACGATGATGGCCCGGGGGATGACGTACGATGAAGCCCATGCCGCGGCTCTGGAGAAATATGGCGTATCGCCCTTCAGCGTCTACCATCCGGATGTGGTTCAAGCCAATCCAGGATGGCTGAATCAAAATTGGCGTAACTTTTGGGGTCTTCAGTAATGATTGAATTTGAACTCGCTAAGCATGGTAGGGCACGCGTTTGGATCGACGAGCTTCCGTCAGTTGAGCCACTTTCGAGTGACTCTTCCTGGCGTCAAGAGGGCTTTGCGAGTGCCAAGAGGAAAACTTTCCATAAGCATGTTGTGGTTGAGTTCTTTCAGCCATTTGGAGCGACATTTCATTACGGTCTATTAGGTGCTGAGTTTCACGCAAATGCGAGCGATGAGCTTGTCGTGGCTGTATCAATTGGTGCGTTAAGTCCGAGGATTCCATACATCGATTCTTTGGCTGCAAAGATCGATGAGGTGGAAGTTGGATCGACACCTGAATACGCAGAAGCTGTCCTGGCAAGCTTGCGTCATCAGCCTGCGGAGCTTTTGCCGGGCGGGCAATTGAAATTTACGTTTATGGCGCATAGTGCTGTGGGGTCGGCACGAATTGTATTCGAAAAGCTAACGTCGGCCGTTATCCGCTTGCTGGTAAGGGGCGAGCCTCTTCAAGGAGAGGATGAGATGGCGGAGATACTCAAAGAAACTTGATCGAACAAATCCGTGCATGGCACATAGGCGTGAGTTTGTGTTCCAAACGAAGCGGTCTATTCAATAAAAAGAAGTCGGAGGATGATGTGAGATTCAGGGATATCCATGTGGCGAAGGCTGACCGGTTCTCAGTCGGCGAAGACATGCAGACTGGCGGCTGTTTCTTGTCCATCCCGGTTGCCAACCGCATGGCGGATTACGAGGAGTACTACCGTATCCCCAAAGTGCTCGTGGATGGATTCCCCGGCACTCTGGAAACCTTGCGTACCATCGCCGACAAGTCGCGGCGCCGCGAAAATGATGAGAACCTGATCGTGCCACCGGGTACGGATCGCGGCGTAGCTTCCTGAGTCGCGGGCTAGCTGACGAGCGAGAGCGACGACTGGTCGCCGACCGCGCAAGGCCAGGTGACGCCGGACTACGTCACGGCGCCGATCGCCACCGCCAACGGCTACACGGACACCTACTACGCCGACGGCCAATTGGCCACGCAGACCTACACCGACGGCTCCGCCTACAGCTACCAGTACGACGCCAACGGCAACGTGACGCGCGAGGAATCGAGCACGGTAGACGGCGGCAACCAGGCGGTGCACACCGTCACCGTCACCAGCTACGACAGCCATAACCGCATCAGCCACGTGGTGACCACCGACGTGCCGACCGGCACGGTGACGCTGGACGAAAGCTTCGCCTACGACGCGGCCGGCAACCGGCGCGAGGTGAAGGCGAGCTCGAACGGCACCACGCAGGACGCGTGGTACACCTACGACGGCGACAACCGCGTGGCGGTGTCCAACGGCTCGCTGGTCAACGGCCAGATCGTGGTGACGGACGCGGCGGAGTCCTACGCGCTGTCCTACGACGCGGACGGTAACGTGGTGAACCGCACCACGGTGAACGCGGCCGGCGACACGCTGGTGCAGCACAGTGCGTACGACCAGCGCGACGAGCTGATCCGCGCGGACTACGCGGTGGATCTGACCACCGGCGGCACCTCGACCGGCGTGGAGGAAACGCGCACGTACGACGCGGACGGCCACGTGCTGGTGACCAACCAGTACTACGCGCTGGGCACCACGCTGGGCGGGGTGCCGCTGCACAAGGTGAACCCGGACGATCCGGATGGCCCGGACGAGGGCGGCGTGGACGTGGGCGGCGAGCTGTCGTCGGCCACGGTGAACTACTACGACGCGGTAGGCCGGCTGTCGGAGTCGCAGAACTTCGGCAACCCAAGCCACTGGGCCGGCAACGCCGGCACGGCGCCGAGCAGCCCCGGCGGCCCCAACGCCACCACCTACGGCAGCCTGACGCTGCAGAACGAAGTGGTGTACCAGGGCCCGAACGGCAGCGCCGGCTACGACGCCGACGGCGACGTGGTGGCGTACCAGTATCGCGAGGCCGGCGGCCGGGTGGATCAGTATCAGGAGACGTACCTGAAGAAGGACGGCTACCTGCAAGCCACCACCAGCGGGCAGAACGTCTCCAACACGCCCAACGTGCGTCCGTCGACGGACGAGAGCGTGTACGACACGCGTGGCAACCTCATCGCCGAGGCCGAGCACACGCAGTACGCGGGCGGCAGCCTGGCGGACACGGTGCGGGTGTTCGCGTACGACGGCAACGGCGAGATCATCGAGCGGCGCGACGGCACGGCGGACGGCACAAGCATCGACCCGGGCAGCAACCCCGGGCTGGAGACGCAGCACTACGTGTACGTCGACGGCCAGCAACTGGCGCACTACGACAACGCCGGCACGCTGGACGTGCTGGATCAGGTGACGGCGTTCAGCAGCAACAACGACAGCCCGGACAGCTACGTGGTGCAGGCGGGGGACACGCTGGAAAGCATCGCGCAGGCGGAATACGGCGACGTGAGCCTGTGGTACGTGATCGCGCAGGCCAACGCGCTGAACGGTGACGCCGACCTGTCGCTCGGCCAGCGGCTGACCATCCCCACGGTGACCACGCACAGCAACACGGCGACGACGTTCAAGCCGTACGACCCGAGCAGCATCGTGGGCAGTACCACGCCGAACCTGCCGACGATTGCGCCGCCACCGCCGCCGCAGAAGGAACATTGCCAGGCGCTGGCGGATCTGATCGGCGTCGCGGTCACGGTGATCGTGTCCATCTACTCGGACGGCAACGTGGAGGCCGGCGCGGCAGCGGGCAACGAAGCGCGCCAGGCCAGCCTGGCGATGCTGAACGGGCAGTTCGACTACGGCCGGTTCATTACGCACGAGCTCGATCCGCTCCGCGGCAGCGACCTGGGCGGCACGGTGGCGGGGTTCCTGGAGTCCCCTGCGCTCAGCGGCGCGGAGTTCTGGTCGGGCAAGCCCGGCAGCGGCAACGACCTCGACCGGGTCTTGTGGGATCCGATCGAGAACGGCATGCCGAACACGTTCGATCGTGCATCGGTGGTGGAATCCGCGGCAGCGGCGTATGCGGGTGGCGAGGTCGGTGGCGAAGTAGGCGATGCGACGAACGGGTTCTATGGTGCGGCCGCGAGTGCGGCGGCCAGCTATGGGGCGGGCTACGTGGCCGGCCAGGTGCTGGGGGAGCCCACCGCCTTCCAATGGAAGGGCCTGCTGGCCAGCGTGGCCTCGTCGGAGGCGGGCTACGGCATCTCGCAAGGGCTGCACGTCAGCTATACCCGCATTGGCGGCACGGATGCCGTGGTGCGCACTGATCCGCTGTCGTGGAACAGCGTGGCGGCGGACGCGCTGGGCAGCGCGGCGACCTACGGTATCGACCGTTCGCTGGGCATCGACACGAGCGTGGCCGATGCGGCGGCGAGCGCTATCGGCAACACGCTGGGCAATGCGATTGGCGATGCGTCGAGCACGCCGGCCAGCCAGGCGATCGCGGCGTATCAGCAGCAGGCACAGTCGTATGCCGCCGGCCTGCCACCCATCCCGGTCGGCCCCAGCCAACCGCAAATCCAGATCGGCCCGCAGGCGTTGGAGGTGGACGACCTCCCGCAGGTGTTGGCTCCAGTGATGACAAACGTAGCGCTGGACGGTGGCGGCCTGATGTACGACCCGAGCAACCCGTTGTCGCGGTACAACGCGGCGGGGTACCAGGCATCGGTGCTCGGTGCGGCCGACGGTTATGGCGCGAGCGGGATCGGCGGATTGAGCGACGCGCAGGTTCAGGAGGTGATCGACCAAAGTCCCCAACTGGCCTACGTGTCGCCCAGCGACATGCAGGGCGGCAGCGCCTTGGGGCCTATGGGTACGCCGCAGACTCTGTCGGACACGCCGTCGAACATCCAGCTCACGATGGCCTCGGCCGCGAATGCGTCCGGCAGCGCAACCACCGTCATGCTGAGCAATGGGGGGCAAGTCGTCGCCGGCGCCGGTTACATGAGCAACAGCGCCGGCTGGCAGTTCAAGCTGCAACTGGGCTCAACGTCGCTGAGCGTGGGTTCTTCGGGCGTCACGCTGCAATCGTCGGCTGCATCGTCGGTGAACCCGTATGCCTACGACGATGGCCCGGCGTCCTCCACGCCGATCCAGCTCATGGGCGATACGGCGGGGGCTGGTTCGGCGTCGGTGGTCACTTCGTCGGCGGGCTCTTCCGGCTGGAACCTGCCGCCGATCGACGTGGGCAGCGTCATCGATACCTCGGACTTTGTGCCGGAGGTGCCGTCCCTGACGATGCCGAACGTGTCGGTGAGCCTTGCGCCCATCGACGTTGGCGCGTTGCCGTTGAGCAACGTGGAGTCGCAACCGGCTTCCAGCCCAGGCTGGCTCAACATGCTGGCCAATGCGTATCCGCAGAACGAGCAGCAAGGGCCATATCAGCCACCTGCGGTGCAGGTGGATGCTGCGGAATCGTCCATGTTGACCAACGTCGTGCAGAAGGTCGGCGGCGCGGTGCAGGACGTGCGGGCCACGGTCACCGGTTGGGAGAACCGCGCCGCCGATGCAGCCGTGAGCCTGGGCAGTTGGGGCGACCGGCAGAACAACCTGCTGGGCGATGCGGCCAAGGTGGTGGGCGGCATAGGCTACGTGCTCGCGGCGCCGGTGGATTGGAACGCCGCCAATGCCGAGTTCGCGGGCTGGAAGGGTGCCGCACAGGACTCCCTGGCCCAGGCGGGCGCCTGGGGTGACCGCCATGGCGGCGTCGTGGGCGGCGCGGTGTATTACGGTGCCGGCGCGTTGTCGGTGGCGGACGACATTCTGCAGCCGGGAAGCGTGGCGCAGGCGGGCCTGATCGTGGCGAGTCCGGCGATAGGCAAGGTCGTCGGAGCAGGTGTCGGCCTGCTCAGCAAGGTGCCTGGTCTGGGGGCGGATGTTGGGGGTACGCTGTCGGCGGCTGGGACGTGGATTAGGCGGGGGCTGGGGAGTGGGGAGGGGGTTCCAAGCGAAGTAGGGTCGGCTAATCCTGTATTAACAGTCAGGGTTCAATACACTCCTTTACAAGGGAGTGAGGAAGAATTTGCACGGCAGCTAGCTGGGCAGGAGGCTGGTATAAACAAGCTCACGGCTGGTGAAATTCGCGCGAATATCGATGCGTTTAACGCGTCGGGGAGACCTTCAAGCGCCAGTGAAGCGATCGGACTATTCAGGCGCGAAAATCCAGTATCTGAAGATCCCTTCGTTGAGGCTTATATGGAGGCTTCCCCGGATTCAAGATTTGCAGCCCTTCATGAGCCAGATATGGTTATAGGAGGGCGGCCTGATGGTGTCACTGGGTATGGTGATCTCCGGGTAAACAGTTCCATCGGCGCCCAGAATGCTTATCGACAAAGCATGATTTATGATACCGTTAATTCTGTGCCATCTGATAGATACGTGCGCTTCATTTTCGAGACGACAGGTCAATGACATTCGACCAAACATTCAAAGTTGATGAGGTAATTTCCCACACTCTGCCCGAGGTCATCGCAGACCGTGTGACCTCGGCTGGGACGTTTGAGGGTGGGCTTTTCTCTATGCTTGATGAAACCCTGTCCAATTCAGTTCTCAGTTCCTGGCGATGGCTGCTTGGTCAAGATGCCGTCGCCTTGGTTGCGAGTGCATTGGGTGACCTATTCTTCTGGTCTGAGAAGCACAAGGCCGTTTACTTTTTAGAAGTGCAACGTGGAAAGTCGACTTTTGTCGACAAGGATGCGGGCTTCTTTTTAGATCATTTCCTAATAAAGGACGGAGTTCTTGAGAGTGTTTTGCATTGCGAGTTCTTTAAGTCTTTGACTGGGCGCCTCGGTAAGTTGAAGTACGGAGAGTGCTACATCGCAGAGCCTTGGCTGCGACTCGGCGGAAGTGGCGATGTAAATACGTACACAAAAGGAGATTTGGCTGCGTACACGAACCTTGTTGGTCAAGCTGTAGAACAGGCTATGAGGTTGGAACGGTCAAGAGTTCGCTAATACTCATGTGTCATAAACGCCCGCTACAAGCGGGCGTTTTGCTGTTGCAGACACGGAAATTGCACCAGCTGCAAATGCTTCTGAGGCCACGCGGCCGGTAAACTCAAAGGGAGTTCCCTATCCGAAGGCCGAGATTCCTGGCTACGGTGAAGTGCCTTGAGGGGCCATATACTCCGAACAATGTGAGCCTAAGATCCAGCTTCACCGACTCCTACCCGTGCAAAGTGGGAGTTCCGGGTACGGCATGATGTTGCCGAATGCAGGGATGCAGGGGGCGGCTGCTGCGAGCAATGCAACAGGAACGCTCGCCACATATCCGACGTATTCGACAGCCGAACTTAGAGCCGATCCGGCGAAGTACGCGCAAGAACTGGCCAACAGCAACAACTACTACAACGGTGTGTCTGAAGTCAGTGGCTACTTCACGGCACCGCCTACCGATGTCGATGGACTGGCCAAGTGGAACGTGGACGTGGGCCAGTGGGCTCATTCCTTCACGCCGGTGGTTACCGTTACAGCCACAGCCTTCGCGTTAAGTGCCGATGCCGCTTCCGTGGCCAATGATCAGCAGGCCAGTGACGAGGTTGGCGATCAGCTCCGCAACACGGGTAACGTCGGCTTCTTCAGCTTTGGCGATATGGCTGCGGATACCCTCCACCTGCTTACGGTCGGCGGCAATGGTGTCAAGAGCGCGGCATATACCGCATACGACGTGCTGACGGATCGCGCGTCGGCCGAGCAGGTGGCGTCGGGTCTTGTTGCTTTGGCTAATAGCCGACCCATCGATACCTACGAAAATGCGGTCAACGCCATGTCGAACTGGATGGCCCGTCCTCTCGACGAGCAGGCGCGTAGCCTAGGCGAAGCCGGTGCGTCGTTCCTCGCCATGGGGGGCGCCGGGGAAGGGGCCGGCAAGCTTATCGGCTACGCTGGCGATCTTGCGGGCTCCTATCGCTCGCTTGTGAACGCGGCGTCCTTCGATGGATCGTTCCTGGAAGCCCCGCAAGGGGAGGTGAGGGTTCTTGCCGATGATTTGAGTGCGAGGGTTCCCCCCCGATTTCACGGACACTTACGAGAAGGCCGATCGAGGCCCTGAGGAGTGTTCATGTCGAAGCGAAGGAAGTTTAGTGCAGAGTTCAAGCGCGGCGCGGTTGAGCAGGCCCGCCAACCGGGTGTCAGTTGTGCCCAGGTGGCCCGCGAGCTGGGGATCGGGGAGAACCTGCTGACCCGTTGGAAGCGTGAAGCCCAGAGCCAGGGCAAGGTGGCCTTCGGCGGAACCGGGACGCCCCGGGACGAGGAGCTGGCGCACCTGAAACGCGAGCTGGCGCGCGTGAAGAAGGAGCGGGATTTTTTGCGCGAAGCGGCGACGTTCTTTGCCAAGGGATCATCCTGAGGTATCGGGTGATCGAACGTTGCCGCGACGAGTTTCCGGTTCGGTTGATGTGCCGCTGTCTGCGTGTGTCGACCAGCGGCTACTACGATTGGAGCAAGCACTCGCCCAGTGCCCGCCAAGCCGACAACGATCGCCTGCTCGGCCGTATCCGTGAACTGCACGAGGACAGCCGTGGCGTGCTGGGAGCGGGACGGATGCATGAGGATCTGGCCGCGGAAGGCGAGTCGGCCAGCCTGAACCGGGTCGCGCGCCTGATGGCGGCCGATGGCCTGCAGGGTTGGCCACGCAAGAAGCGGCGCGGCCAGCGGGGTCAACCGGGGCTGGCCCCACCGGGCGTGCGCAACAGGCTGGAACGGGACTTCACCGCACTGGAGCCGGAGACCAAGTGGGTCACCGACATCACCGAGATCAAGACCGACGAAGGCAAGCTGTATCTGTGCATCGTGCTGGATCTGTTCGACCACCGGGTCGTGGGTGGGTCGATGCATCATCGGCAAGACCGGCAGATGGTGATCCGGGCCGTGCAGATGGCGGTATGGCAGCGCCAGGGAGGCGAGCCGGTGATCCTGCATTCGGATCGCGGCAGCCAGTTCCGCAGCGGCGACTACCAGGACTATCTGGTGGCCAATGCGTTGGTGTGCTCGATGAGCGCGGTCGGCCATTGCGGGGACAATGCGGCTTGCGAGGGCTTCTTCGGCCAGCTCAAGCGTGAGCGCATCTACCGCATGAGGTACCCGACGCTCGATGCAGCAAGAGCCGATGTGTTCGAATACATTGAGCGGTTCCACAATTCGAGGATGCGGCGCAGGCAGGCAAGGCAGGATCTGAAGTTTTCCACCCTTTCACAACCGTCCGTGATTTCGGGGTAGAACCCCCGACCTCGCGCCCATCGACACGGGCAGCATCGCGTTGAGTGGATCCGCATCGGCTATGCCGCCCGCTTCGCTGTACGCCACGCTGGCGAACCAGTACCAGCAAGGTGAACAACTGGCAGGCAAGGTGGGGCAGTGGTTCGGTCAAAAGGAGCAGCAGGCAGAGCAGTCCGTGGATCAGCTGCGCAGTAACATCACCGCCTATGGCGACAGCCAGAACCCGGTGACGGGCTTCGTGGCACACCAGATCGCCGACACCATCGGCGTGGGCGAGGGCGCCGCGATTGGTGCCTACAAGATGGCCTCGGGCATTGTGTCGCTGGCCAACGGCGCGGCCCATCTGGCCAGCCCCTACAGTTGGGCGATGGATCCGCAGGCCAACTTGCAGCGCGTGAGGACGGTGGCGGGAACGGTCGCGACGCTGGATGCGATAGGTCTGGCGGCACAGGTCAACCCGCAAGCGGCGTGGACACTGGCCCAGCCGGTCGTCAATGCTGCGACGGCAGACGTCCGGGGCTATTGGAATCAGGGTGACAAAGCCAAGGCTGTCGGTCTGGCGGGCTTCAATATCGTTACGATGGCGGCTGGTGGCCCGGGCGATGCGGCGAAGGTGGGTGAGGTTGTCGAGGCTGCTGGTACAGTGGAGTGGGCTGGGTCGTTGGTCGAGGTGGTTCCAAACGCGGGAGCCGTAGATACGGCGGCAAATGCGACTGCTGATCAGCCGCTGCTTCTGACGTATACACCGACGACAAATACCTTGTCGCAGATTAGGAACATGTCGGGTGCTGATCGTTGGCAAGCCGGCGAGCAGTACGTACAGGAACTGTACGGTTCTACAGGGCAGCAATATTTCAGCATCGATGCTGGTGACTTCAATGGTGAGACAATCACCGGCTCAGGCGGTCGATATGTTGATGCGCCCGTAGACACTTCAGACGGCGGAACCCTTGCGAATGAAGTGAAGACCTATCAGCAGTGGACAACCGTTAACGGGCAACCGACGCAACAATTTGTTCCGCTTGGTAATCAGATACAGCAGCAGGTTCTCAAGGACAGTTGGCTGCAGACGAACGTACCGGGTTACCAACCGAACTGGATTTTCTTGGACGCTCCGCCGTCTCCAGAACTCGGCCAGTATTTGACGAACAAGAATATCCCGTACGTGATCTATCACTGAGGAATGAAAATGGTGTTGGAAGAAAATTCACTACTGGAAAGGCGTAAAGCAGGTTTTGACGAGTTCTACCGAGCGCTTATCCCCAGTATTGTGGAATTTGTCGAAAAGATGGGGATTAGCCCAGCGCATGAAGTGCTTAAGCATGCTGTTCAATTTGCACCCAATCTAGATCGTGCGTTGAAGGATGTAGTCGTAGCGGACGATCAGGACAGGTCGTGGCTGATCATGCGAATGGGCTACTTCATCGGCGAATACTTTGCGCAGAAGTACGGTGGCTGCTGGTATGTGAACGAGATCCACGGCTCCCGCTACTTTGCGCGATATGTAGTCGGACAGTTTTCTCGGCTGGGGAACGCAGCGCTTATGCTCGATCCATTTCAAATTGCACAAAGCTATGTTGAATCCCCCATGCCTCGACAGCTTGAGAAACTGCTGGCCGAGGTTGATGCAGAACTTACTAAGGCCTGATTGAGTTGTTGTCTTTCAGCGGCAAATGGCTATGAATGATCCCGCCGAGCAAGCGCGACTCAGGGAAGCCTTCCGTCAAGGCATCAGCATCGTGAAGCTCGAAGGCTGGGAGCCGCAGGCGGACTTCTACGCGTTGCAGGAGCGGGTGATCCGTGGCGAGCTGACCATCGACGAGGCCGTGAAGATCGTCCTTAGCGAGCCGCTCTCTTAGCTGCACGACGTTCCTGCCATCTGCGGTGACGTGTGCCGCATGGTGGTTGGGCTGCGCTGATGTTGTCTTACGGGCATGCACCGAAGGCCGCCGATGGGCGGCCTTTTTGCATCGGCGTGCCGTGCTCTCAGGGGCAAAACCTTCCGCTAGCGGAAGGAACGTCCGTCGGAGTAGAGCTAGTGCAGGATAGGCTGACGCCACGCTTTATGCGCATACTGCGCGCGTTGGGACTCTGTTGGGAGGTTGTGTGGCCGGTTCCTCAGTCGCTTTGAATGTCTACCTGGGTGAGTCGAAGCCTGCGTGGCTCGCGTACTGCGCGGCGCGGTCGTTGAAGCCGGGTGCGGCGATCAAGGCCGCCGTGGACGCCGAGCTGGCGAGAGCGGCAGCAGGCCGGAGCGACGTGCCGATCGTCGTCCAGGACGAATCGCCCGACGATCGGCCCAAGGTGCAGTTCCAGTTACGCCTGACCCCGAGTGAGCGGCAAGCCATTGATGCCCGTGCCGACGTCGAAGACTGTTCGCCACAGGTGTGGGCGGTGAACGCGATACGCGGCGTGCTGACGCAGCAGCCGTAGGTCGGCATGCGTGAGCGCAAGCGCAAGGCCGCAGCGGCCTGGTGCGAGCGCATCAATGCGCTGCCGCCGGAGTTGCGCAGCGGCCTGCCATGGCATTACGCGCTGGTCGGCGAGTCGATCTTCCACGACTGGCGGCAGAGCGGGGCGCGGCTTGGCGAATTGCTGGCGTATTCAAAAGTCCGTGCCGCGACGACGGCGCAGTCGCAGGGCGACCTGGCGCTGGGCGACGGCTTCTGAAATGCCGTCGTCCAGCCTTCGTGTCTGCGCCTAGCGCCTGTATTGACCCGCGCCGAGAGGCAACGCAGGCCTGGATTGTCAGACCGTGGCGGGCCTACGCAAGAGTCTTGGCCATGAACACATTGAAGTCCGTAGCCGTGTACTCGCCGAAACAGCCGCACCACTCGAAGCCATTGCGCCGATAGAGCGCATGCGCGGGCTCAAAGGCCTTGCCCGTGCCGGTCTCCAGAAGAAGACGCGAGTACCCGCGTTGGCGGGCGGTGCGGATGATTTCGTCGAGGATCGCCTGTCCGATGCCGCGGCGAAGAAATCCGGCGCGCGTGCGCATGGATTTGACCTCGCCGGTACGGGAGTCCAATTCTTTCAGCGCCCCGCAGCCGCACGGAACGCCGTCTGTCCGCGCCACCCAGAAGGTGACCTGCGGCGAGCGAAGGCCATCCATGGCAAGGGCATGCACGTGGCCGGGCGGGGAGTTGCCGTGCATGCCGGAGAGATGCTCCGCAACAAGCAGCCGAACTTCGGTCGAGGAAAGATCGTCTTGCCGGATGTCCATGCTCACGATGTCGCCTCCTGAGCGGCCTAACTCAAGTTGTACGCCCGCTCCTCGTGCTCGGCGAGATCCAGGCCCATCTGCTCCTGCTCCGCGTCCACGCGCAGGCCGACCATGCGGTCGACGAGTTTCAGGATCGCCCAGCTCAGCGCGGCGCTCCACACGATGGTGAAGCCCACGCCCTTGGCCTGTATCCACAATTGCAGAAGCGGCGCCGTCACGGTGCCGAAGCCGCCGAGTTTCGGTGCGGCGAACGGGCCGGTGAGCAGGGCGCCGACGATGCCGGCGATGGCGTGCACGCCGAACACGTCCAGCGTGTCGTCATAGCCCAGGCGGTGCTTGAGCCGGGTGGCGGTGAAGAAGCAGATGGCGCCGGCGGCGAAGCCGATCAGCAACGCGCCGCCGGGGCCGCAGGTGCCGGCGGCGGGCGTCACCGCGACCAGCCCGGCCACCGCGCCCGAAACGATGCCGAGCACGCTGGCGCGCTTGTGGATGGCCCATTCCACCGCCGTCCAGCCGATCGCGGCGGCGGCGGCGGCGATCTGCGTCACCAGCATCGCCATGCCCGCGCTGCCGTTGGCGGCCGCCGCCGAGCCGGCGTTGAAGCCGAACCAGCCCAGCCACAGCAGGCTGGCGCCGATCACGGTGTAGCCGAGGTTGTGCGGCGGCATGTGCGTGTGCGGCCAGCCGCGGCGCTTGCCGATCACCAGGCAGGCGACCAGGCCGGCGATGCCGGCGTTGATGTGCACCACGGTGCCGCCGGCGAAGTCGAGCACGCCCATGTCACCCAGCAGCGAGCCGGGGCCGCTCCACACCATGTGCGCCATCGGCAGGTAGGCGAAAGTGAGCCACAGGCCGCTGAACAACAGCATGGCGCTGAACTTCATGCGCTCGGCGAAGGCGCCGATGATGAGCGCGGGCGTGATGATCGCGAAGGTGAGCTGGAACATCACGAACACGCTTTCCGGCACGGTCTGGTAGCGCGCGTCGGGCGTGAGCCCGGCCAGCATCGCGCGATCCAGCCCGCCGACGATGGAATGCCAGCTGGTGGTGCCGGCGTGCATGCCGGCGGTGCTGAAGGCCAGCGAGTAGCCGTAGACCACCCACAGCACGGTCACCAGTGCGGTGATGGCGAAGCACTGCATCAGCACCGAGAGCAGATTTTTCGCGCGCACCATGCCGCCGTAGAACAGCGCTGCGCCGGGTATCGTCATCATCAGCACCAGCATGGACGAGACGAGCATCCACGCGGTGTCGCCGCTGTCGACGCGCGGCGCACCCTGGGCCAGGGCCGGCGCAGCGAACAGGCCGGCCGCGCACAGCGCCGCGAGCCGGCGAACGTGCCGCCTTGCTTCAGAGCGCGTCATCGTCCACCTCCTGCGTGCGGATGCGGATCGCCTGTTCCAGCGGATGCACGAAGATCTTGCCGTCGCCCACCTTGCCAGTGCGTGCGGCTGCGGCGATGGCTTCGAGCACGCGGTCGAGCTGCCCGTCCGACACCGCCACCTCGATCTTGATCTTGGGCAGGAAATCCACCACGTACTCCGCGCCGCGGTACAGCTCGGTGTGGCCGTGCTGGCGGCCGAAGCCCTTGACCTCGGTGACGGTCATGCCGTGCACGCCGGCCTCGGCCAGCGCTTCGCGCACTTCGTCCAGCTTGAACGGTTTGATGACGGCAGTGATCCACTGCATGCGCTTGCTCCGGCGGAAGGTCCGAAAGCCATTCAGCAGGATGCATGCCAGCCGTGCGAGGCGCATGGAACGGCCGTTTGGACGGCCAAACGCCACCCAAAGGAGCGAGGCTGGTGCAAGGGTTGCCTGTTGTTGGTGCAATGGGCGGCCTGGGCTGCCTGCACTCATCGCGACCAGAGCCCCTCTCCCTCAGCACCTCTTCTCGCTCCCCAGAGCCGGCGCCATCCATGGCGCCTCCCCGCGTGCCCGCATGGCGGGAGAGGGGAGAAAGGCTCAGCCGGCGAGCTTCGCCGCTTGCTCGCGCAATGCCGTGAGCTGGGTGTTCCAGTCCACGATGCGCTGGCGCTCTTGCGCCACCACTTCCGCCGGGGCGTTGGCGACGAAGTTCGCGTTGCCGAGCTTGCCCTCGCACTTCTTGATCTCGCCTTCGATCCTGGCGATTTCCTTGGCGAGGCGCGCCTGTTCGGCGCCGAGGTCGATCAGGCCGGCCAGCGGGATCAGCACGCGCAGCGAGCCGACCACGGCAGCAGCGGTGGCGGGTTCCGCCGCGCCAGGCTCGATCCACGCGGGCGTTTCGGTGCGGGCGAGGAAGGCGATCTGCGCGGCGAACTTCGCGGTACGCGCGCGATCCGTTGCCTCACCGCCGGCGAGCAGCAGGGGGATGGTCTTGCCCGGCGCGATGTTCATCTCCGAGCGGATTTTGCGGATGCCGGAGAGCACCGCCTTGAACCACTCGATCTCGGCGGTGGCGGCGTCATCGGATGCGAAGTCGGCGGCCTGCGGGTACGTGGTCTGGAGAATGCTCTTTGTTGAAGAGTCCGGCAGGGATGCCGGGTTGTTCTTTGCGCTCATGGAGGAGCGCACCAGTACACGTGAAACCTCCTGGTAGATCTCCTCGGTGATGAACGGGATCACCGGGTGCAGCGCGCGCAGCACCGCTTCGAGCACCACCAGCAGCGTGCGGCGCGTGGACGCGGCGGCCTGCGCGTCGTCGCCATTCAACGCAGGCTTCGACAACTCCAGGAACCAGTCGCAGTACTCGTTCCACACGAACTCGTACAGCGCCTGCGCCAGGTGATCGAAGCGGTACGAAACGAAATGCTGCTCCACCTCGGCCAGCGTTTGCCCGAGGCGCGTGAGGATCCAGCGCTCTGCCTCGGTTGTCGGAACCGAGCCCCTCTCCCACTGGGAGAGGGGTTGGGGTGAGGGTACGGTCGTGCCGGAAGATTGCGCTCCGCCCGAACCCTCTCCCGGCGCATCCGCGCCACCCTCTCCCGCAGGGAGAGGCGAAACGTTCATCAGCACGAAGCGCGCCGCGTTCCACAGCTTGTTGCAGAACGCCTTGTAGCCCTCGGCGCGCTTCAGGTCGAAGTTGATGGTGCGGCTGTAGCTGGCCAGCGCGGCGAAGGTGAAGCGCAGCGCGTCGGTGCCGATGGCCTTGATGCCCTCGGGGTATTCCTTGCGGATGCGCTTCTCCACCTTTTCGCGCACCTGCGGGATCAGCAGCGACTTGGTGGATTTGGCCACCAGCGGTTCCAGTTCGATGCCATCGATCAAGTCCAGCGGATCCAGCGTGTTGCCCTTGGACTTGGACATCTTCTGGCCTTCGGCGTCGCGCACGATGGCGTTGATGTACACCTCGCGGAACGGCACCTGGCCGGTGAAGTACTTGGTCGCCATCACCATGCGGGCGACCCAGAAGAAGATGATGTCGAAGCCGGTGACCAGCACCGCGCTGGGCAGGTAGATGCGGTCGCGCGACCAGTCGGCGACCACGTTGCCATGCGCGTCCTTCACCGGGCCGTCCAGCGGCCAGCCCAGAGTGGAGAATGGCCACAGCGCGGAGCTGAACCAGGTGTCGAGCACGTCCTCGTCCTGCTTCAGCGCGCCCACCGGCGCGACCTGCGCATGCGTGCGCGCGTCGGCCTCGTCCTCGCCCACGAAGATGTTGCCGGCCTCGTCGTACCACGCCGGGATGCGATGGCCCCACCAGAGCTGGCGGCTGATGCACCAGTCCTGGATGTTGTCCAGCCACTGCGTGTAGGTGGTGCTCCAGTTCTCGGGCACGAACTTGATGTCGCCCGAGCGCACGGCGTCGAGCGCGGGTTCGGTGATCGCCTTGCGGCCGCCCGGACGGCCATCCGTTTGGACGTCCGAGGTGAGATCGACGAACCACTGGTCGGTGAGCATGGGCTCGATCACCGCGTCCGAGCGCTGGCTCACCGGCACCTGCAGCTTGTGCGCCTTGGTCTCGACCAGCAGGCCGGCGGCTTCGAGGTTGGCGAGTACTCGTTTACGAGCTTCGTAGCGGTCGAGGCCGCGGTAGGCTTCCGGCGCGTTCTCGTTGACCTTGGCGTCAAGCGTGAAGATCGTGATCGGCGCGAGCTTGTGGCGCTGGCCGATGGCGTAGTCGTTGAAGTCGTGCGCGGGGGTAATCTTCACACAGCCGGTGCCGAACTCGCGGTCGACGTAGTCGTCGGCGATCACCGGGATCTGGCGGTTCGACAGCGGCAGCGCGAGCATTCTGCCGATGAGGTGCGCATAGCGCTCGTCCTCCGGATGCACCGCCACGGCGACGTCGCCCAGCATGGTTTCCGGGCGGGTGGTGGCCACCACCAGCGACTCGTCGCTGCCGGCGACCGGGTAGCGGATCGACCACATGTGGCCGTCGCGCTCGACGTTGTTCACCTCAAGATCGGAAACGGCCGTGCCCAGCGCCGGATCCCAGTTCACCAGGCGGTTGCCGCGGTAGATCAGGCCCGCGCGGTACCACTCCACGAACACCTTGCGCACCGCGGCGGAAAGACCCTCGTCCATGGTGAAGCGCTCGCGCGACCAGTCGGCGGCGGCGCCGATGCGGCGCATCTGGTTGGTGATGGTGGAGCCGGATTCCTCCTTCCACTGCCACACGCGCTCCACGAACGGCTCGCGGCCCAAGTCATGGCGCGTCTTGCCCTCGGCGGCGAGCTGGTTCTCCACGATCTTCTGGGTGGCGATGCCCGCGTGGTCGGTGCCCACCTGCCACAGCACGTTCATGCCGCGCATGCGCTGGTAGCGCACCAGCATGTCCATCACGGTCTGCTGGAACGCGTGGCCCATGTGCAGCGTGCCGGTGACGTTGGGCGGCGGCAGCAGGATGCAGTAGGGCTCGCCCTGGCCCGACGGCCTGAACGCGCCGCCGGCTTCCCAGCGGGCGTACCACGTCGATTCGATCTGGGCGGGTTCGAAGCTCTTTTCCATGGGGACTCGCGATGGCGTGCCGATGGCGGCGCGCGGTTCAGGGGGCCAAACGGCCATTGTAAGGGGCGGGGCGCGGGGCGCCAAAGCACGCCAATGATGGTCTGAACAACCAGCTTCTTGCTCGTCATTCCTGCGAAAGCAGGAATCCAGCGCCTTTGTGTTCGATCGCTTGAAGGCACTGGATCCCAGCTTTCGCTGGGATGACGAACAAAATCAGAGCTTCCCTAAGCCAGCTTGCCCGCGATGACGTAGGCCGCGATGGCGCAGGCGCTGGCCACGTTCATCGAAGAGTTTCCGCCGCACATGGGGATGTGCACGGTGGCGTCGGAGGCGTCCAGCAGCGGCTGGCAGATGCCGGCGCTCTCGTTGCCGAGGATCAGGCAGATGCGCTCGCCCGGCGCGACGGGGAGTTCGGCGAGGTCGATGCTGGTGGAGCTGATTTCCAGGCTGACGACCCGATAGCCGGCCCGTTTCAGCGCTGCCACGACCGGCAGCGGATCGTCGGCCTGCACGAAGGGCATGCGCTGCTCGGTGGTGCGTGCGGCCTTGCGCGCCTTCGGGTGTGCCGGCGAGCAGGAATGGCCGGTGAGGATGATCTTCTCGATGCCCAGCGCGTCGGCGAGGCGGAACAGGCTGCCCACGTTGGCGGGCCGCCGCACGTCGTGCGCAAGCAGGCAGAGCGCGTGCGTCGTGGGCGTGGGCTGGTGCGCGCGGTGGCCGAGCTGCGTGTTCTGCATGCCGCGCTCCACGCGCAACGATCAGGGGCGATGGCGATTGATGGTGTCGCGCAGATCCTGCGCAGCGACGCGCGCGGCCTGCGCGAAGTCCTCGCCGCTGCCGGCATAGAGGATGGCGCGCGAGGAACTGATCATCAGGCCGTTGCCGTCGGCAGTGAGGCCATGCCTGAGCACGGCTTCCACGTCGCCGCCTTGTGCGCCGATGCCAGGCACCAGCAACGGCATGCCGCCGACCACGGCGCGCACCTTGCCCAGTTCCTCCGGCCAGGTGGCGCCGGTGACCAGCGCGCAGTTGCCGTGCGTGTTCCAGTCGCGGGCGATGGTCTCGGCCACGCGCAGGTAGAGCGGGGCGCCGCCGCAGTCCAGCGCCTGGAAGTCGGCGCCGCCGGGGTTGGATGTGCGGCAGAGCAGGATCACGCCCTTGTCGGCGCGGTCGAGGAAGGGCTGGATCGAATCGCGGCCCAGGTACGGATTCAAGGTCACCGCATCCGCCCGGTAGCGCTCGAACGCCTCGCTGGCGTAGTGCTGCGCGGTGCTGCCGATGTCGCCGCGCTTGGCGTCAAGGATCACCGGCACGCCGGGGTGCCTGTCGTGGATATGCGCGATCAGCCGTTCCAGCGCTTCCTCGGCACGCAGCGCGGCGAAGTGGGCGATCTGCGGCTTGAAGGTGCAGACAAGGTCGGCGGTGGCGTCGACGATGGCGCGGCAGAACTCGAACACCGCGTCGGGGCGGCTCTGCAGATGCGTGGGGAATTTCGCAGGTTCGGGGTCGAGGCCGACGCAGACGAGGGAGCGGTTGCGCTGCCATGCGGCTTGCAGGGATTGCATGAAGTGCACGGGGAACTCCTCGTCGCCGCTTTTGCTCCCTCTCCCCTCCGGGGAGTGGGTTGGGGTGAGGGGACAGTCTTGCGATGTGGGCTGTCTGGAACGTGGTTCTGATGAGGACAGGGGCCAGCCTTGGCCCCTCACCCCAGCCCTCTCCCAGGAGGGGAGAGGGGGAAGTGCGCGGCTCAGGCGAGCTTCTTGTACTTCACCCGATGCGGCCTGGCCGCTTCGTCGCCCAGGCGGCGCTTCTTGTCGGCTTCGTACTCGTTGTAGTTGCCGGGGAAGAACTCCACGTGCGAGTCGCCTTCGAACGCGATGATGTGCGTGGCGATGCGGTCGAGGAACCAGCGGTCATGCGAGATCACGATCGCGCTGCCGGGAAATTCCAGCAGCGCGTCTTCCAGCGCGCGCAGGGTTTCCACGTCGAGGTCGTTCGACGGTTCGTCGAGCAGCAGCACGTTGCCACCCTGAAGCAGGGTCTTGGCCATGTGCAGGCGGCCGCGTTCGCCGCCGGACAGGCTGCCGACGATCTTCTGCTGGTCGGTGCCCTTGAAATTGAAGCGGCCGATGTAGGCGCGCGACTGGATTTCGAAGTTGCCGATGGTGAGGATGTCCGAACCGCCGGAGACTTCCTGCCACACGTTGTTCTTCGGGTCGAGCGCGTCGCGCGACTGGTCGACGTAGGCCAGCTTGGTGGTGTGGCCCAGCTTCACCTCGCCCGAGTCCGGCGACTCCTTGCCCATGATCATCTTCATCAGGGTGGATTTGCCGGCGCCGTTGGGGCCGATCACGCCGATGATCGCGCCCGGCGGCACCTTGAACGACAGATCCTCGATCAGCATGCGGTCGCCGAACGACTTGGTGACATTCTTGAACTCGATCACTTCCTGGCCCAGGCGCTCGCCCGGCGGGATGAAGATCTCGTTGGTCTCGTTGCGGCGCTGGTAGTCGACCGAGTTCAGTTCCTCGAAACGGGCCAGACGCGCCTTGCCCTTGGACTGGCGGCCCTTGGCGGCCGAGCGCACCCACTCCAGCTCCTTCTCGATCGCCTTCTGGCGCGACTTCTCCTGGTTGGCTTCCTGCTTCAGGCGCGCGTCCTTCTGCTCCAGCCACTCGGTGTAGTTGCCCTTCCACGGGATGCCGCGGCCGCGGTCGAGCTCGAGGATCCACTCGGCGGCGTTGTCGAGGAAGTAGCGGTCATGGGTGACCGCCACCACGGTGCCGGGGTAGTCGTGCAGGAACTGCTCCAGCCAGTCGACGGACTCGGCGTCGAGATGGTTGGTGGGTTCGTCCAGCAGCAGCATGTCGGGCTTGGACAGCAGCAGGCGGCACAGCGCCACGCGGCGCTTCTCGCCGCCGGACAGCGGGCCGACCTTGGCATCCCAGGCCGGCAGGCGCAGCGCGTCGGCGGCCACTTCGAGCTGGCGCTCCAGCGCGTGGGCGTCGTTCGCGGCCAGGATGCCTTCCAACTGTTCCTGCTCCTTGGCCAGCGCGTCGAAATCGGCGCCTTCCTCGGCGTAGGCGGCGTAGACCTCTTCCAGCCGCTTCTGCGCGTCGAGGATCACCGACACGCCTTCCTCGACCACTTCGCGCACGGTCTTTTCCGGGTTCAGATCCGGTTCCTGCGCCAGGTAGCCGACCTTGGTGCCGGGTTGCGCCCGCGCCTCGCCCTGGAAGTCGGTATCCACGCCGGCCATGATCTTCAGCACGGTGGACTTGCCCGCGCCATTGACGCCGAGCAGGCCGATCTTCGCGCCGGGGAAGAACGACAGCGAGATGTCCTTGATGATCTGGCGCTTCGGGGGAACGATCTTGCTCACCCCGTTCATGGTGTAGATGTATTGCATGCGTGCTCCTGAAGGCGATCCGCTGGCCGCCGCAGCGGCCGGGCACAGGTAAGGGAATCAAAGACCGCCAATTATCGCCGATAGGGCGTTTCCCCGCCATGGCGGGCTGGCAGAATGGCGGCTTCGCATCGTCTTCCCGCGCAGGCGGGAATCCAACGCCTGTGCATTGCGCGAAGCACCGGCACTGGATCCCGGCCTTCGCCGGGATGACGGGCGAAGCGGGGTATCCGCCCCTTTCACGCCACTCCGGATCCGTTGACTATGCACGCCACCTGGTCGCTGTCCGTGCTCATCCTCATCTCGTTCGCCGCCGGCGTGCAGAACGCGCTGGCGGGCGGGGGCTCGTTCATGACCTTCCCGGCGCTGCTGTTCGCCGGCCTCGACCCGCGCGCGGCGAACATCGCCTCGACCATCGCGCTGTTTCCGGGGCAGGTGACCACTGGCCTGGCGGGGCGCAGGCAGGTTTCCGGCGCCGAGGGCCTGTCCTTCCGCACGCTGTTCTGGGTCAGCCTGGCCGGCGGTGCGGCGGGCGCGGTGCTGCTGCTGGTGACGCCAGTCAGCGTGTTCACCCGGCTGGTGCCGTTCCTGGTGCTGTTCGCCACCGTGGTGTTCGCCTGGGGCAGTTTCTTCCGCACGCCGCGCAAGGAAGGCGATCCGCCGGCGCTGGGCCGAAAGGCGGCGCTGGCGGCGCAGGCCGGCATCGCCGTCTACGGCGGCTATTTCGGCGCCGGCATCGGCATCCTGATGCTGGCGGCGCTGACCGCGGCGGGGCTGGGCGTGCGCGTGGCCGGCGCCACCAAGAACGTGCTGGCCGCCGTGATGAACGCGGCGGCGGTGGTGATCTTCCTGGCGCAGGCACATGTGCTGCCGTGGCTGCTGATTGCCTGCGTGGCGGTGCCAGCCATCGTCGGCGGGCAGATCGGTGCCTTCCTGCTGCGCCGGGTCAACGAGAAGGCATTGCGCGTGGTCGTGGTGTGCATTGGCATCGCGTTGACCGTGGGGCTGTTCGTCAAGCAATAAACGCGTCCGGACGGCCATTCGCGGCCCGGCGCACCGGCTGCGCTATCATGGGTGGCCCCTTTCCCATCCCCGCGTTCACGAGGTTCGAATGTTCCCGAAGGACTGCACCATCGCCGGTTACGACTCCGAACTGGCCCAGGCCATCGCCGATGAAGGTCGCCGCCAGGAGGATCACGTCGAGCTGATCGCCTCCGAGAACTACGCCAGCCCGCGGGTGATGGAAGCGCAGGGTTCCAAGCTCACCAACAAGTACGCCGAGGGCTATCCGGGCAAGCGCTACTACGGCGGCTGCGAGTACGTGGACGTGGCCGAGAAGCTGGCCATCGAGCGTGTGAAGCAGCTGTTCGGCGCCGACTACGCCAACGTGCAGCCGCACTCCGGTTCGCAGGCCAACCAGGCGGTGTACTTCGCGCTGCTGCAGCCGGGCGACACCATCCTCGGCATGAGCCTGGCGCACGGCGGCCACCTCACCCACGGCGCCAAGGTCAACCTGTCGGGCAAGATCCTCAACGCCGTGCAGTACGGCGTGGACGCCAACGGCATCGTCGACATGGACGAGGTCGAGCGCCTCGCCGTCGAGCACAAGCCGAAGATGATCGTGGCCGGCTTCAGCGCCTATTCGCAGGTGATGGACTGGGCGCGCTTCCGCGCCATCGCCGACAAGGTCGGCGCGTACCTGTTCGTGGACATGGCCCACGTCGCCGGTCTCGTTGCCGCGGGCGTCTACCCAAGCCCGCTGCCGCACGCGCACGTGGTCACCTCCACCACCCACAAGACCCTGCGCGGCCCGCGCGGCGGCATCATCGTCGCCAGCAGGCAGGGTATGGGTGAGGGAGCCGAGGAGATCGAGAAGAAGCTGCAGTCCATCGTGTTCCCCGGCATCCAGGGCGGCCCGCTGATGCACGTGATCGCCGCCAAGGCGGTGGCCTTCAAGGAAGCGCTGGAGCCGGCCTTCAAGGACTACCAGGCGCAAGTGGTGAAGAACGCCAAGGCGATGGCGAAGACCATCATCGCGCGCGGCTACAAGATCGTTTCCGGCGGCACCGAGAACCACCTGATGCTGATCGACATGATCGGCAAGGGCGTCACCGGCAAGGACGCGGAAGCGGCGCTGGGCAAGGCCCACATCACGGTCAACAAGAACGCCGTGCCGAACGACCCGCAGAAGCCCTTCGTCACCTCGGGCCTGCGCGTGGGTACGCCCGCCGTCACCACCCGCGGCTACCTGGAGGCCGACTGCGTCGACCTCGCCAACTGGATCTGCGACGTGCTCGACGCGCCGAACGACGAGGCGGTGATCGCCGCCGTGCGCGGCAAGGTCGAGGCGCAGTGCAAGAAGTATCCTGTCTACGGCTGAACCCTCAAAAGGAATAGCGATTTATGAACAGGCGTAAGGGAATGCGTGGACGTTCAGGCATGGAAATGCTGGTCGTGGTCATTCTTGGCGGCGTCTTGGTGATTTACTTCATGCACCGAATGGCGGTCACGTCGCAGGCGAAAGTCCATGTCGAGCTGGCGATCAAAGCCGCCGCCGTGATCGAGCAGAAGGCCGTGGCGTATCACGAGGACAACAAGGCGTGGCCGGACAGCGTCTACGACATGCACGCGGAATCGCACATGGTTGCCGGTGCAGTGGCGTTCGACGTGGAGTTTTCGGACGGGCAGCTGACCCTGCAGTTCGACACCGATCAGGGGCGTCTTGCCGGCAAGACGCTGGTACTCAAGCCGCAACGGGTGGGTTACACCGATAATTGGTCCTGGTCGTGCGACGGTGGAACCTTGGATAACGATTACCGGCCGAAGGCTTGTCTGCCTTACACGCTTTAAAGCATGCACTGCCCCTTCTGCCAGCACGAAGACACCCGCGTGATCGACTCGCGGCTCACCGAGGACGGTGCCACCGTGCGCCGTCGCCGCGAGTGCCCGCAGTGCGGCGAGCGCTTCAACACCTTCGAGACGGCGGAGCTGAAGCTGCCAGCCATCGTGAAGAGCGGCGAGCGGCGCGAGGCTTTCGACGAGCGCAAGCTCAGGGTGAGCTTCGAGCGCGCGCTGCAGAAGCGCCCGGTGGCCAGCCACGACGTGGACAGCGCGGTGCGCGAAATCGTCAACGACCTGCGCCGCAGCGGCGAGCGCGAGGTGCCCTCGCGCCAGGTCGGCGAGCTGGTGATGCGCGAACTGAAGAAGCTCGACCAGGTGGCCTACGTGCGCTTCGCCTCGGTCTACCGCAAGTTCGAGGACGTGCAGGCCTTCCTCGAGGAAATCGCGCGGCTGGAACACGACCTGCCCGAACTGGAGAAGCTGCAGCTGTCGCTGCTGGGCAGCGGCGAAGGCGTGGGGCCGCGCCGTTCCCGCAAGGGCTGAGCGCTTTCTCCCTCTCCCCTCCGGGGAGAGGGCCGGGGTGAGGGGCCAATCTTGCCTCGACCAGCATTCGAAGCGCACGTCGATGCGACACTATCGCCAGCCCCATCCCCTCACCTCAGTCCTCTCCCCGGAGGGGAGAGGAAGACCAGCATGACCTTCACCGCCGTCGACCACCAGCACATGGCGCAGGCGTTGCGTCTTGCCGAACGCGGCCTCAACACCACGCAACCCAACCCGCGCGTGGGCTGCGTGATCGTGCATGGCGACGAGGTGGTCGGCAGCGGCTGGCACCAGCGCGCGGGCGAGCCGCACGCCGAAGTGCATGCGCTGCGCGCGGCCGGTGAACGCGCGCGCGGCGCCACCGCTTACGTGACGCTGGAACCCTGCGCGCATCACGGCCGCACGCCGCCGTGTGCCGATGCGCTGGTCGCCGCCGGCGTGGCGCGCGTGGTGGTCGCGGCGGAGGATCCATTCCCGCAGGTGGCGGGTCGTGGCATCGGGAAGCTTCGCGCCGCCGGCATCGCCGTGGATACCGGCCTGCTGCGCGACGAGGCGCGCGAACTCAACATCGGCTTCTTCAGCCGCATCGAGCGCGGACGCCCGTTCGTGCGGGTGAAGCTGGCGATGAGCCTGGACGGCCGCACCGCGCTGGCCGACGGCGAGTCGAAGTGGATCACCGGCGAAGCCGCGCGCGCCGACGTGCAGCGCTGGCGTGCGCGCAGCTCGGCCATCCTCACCGGCAGCGGCACCGTGCTGGCGGACGACCCCCGGCTCACCGTGCGGCTGGGCGACGATGCCTCGCATGCCCCGTCATTCCAGCGAAAGCTGGAATCCAGTGCCACTGGCGCCGCGCTGGACGAGAATCGCTGGATCCCGACTTTCGGCGGAGCGCCGCCGCCGTTGCGCGTGGTGCTTGATCGCCAGTTGCGCACCCCCGCCGGCAGCCATGTGCTGGATGGCTCCGTACCCACGCTGCTGCTGCATGGCGAGCAGGCAGCCACGACCGATGCCCGTTTCACGCAGGTCGAACGCGCCGTGGTGACGGAGCAGGGAGGCGCGCTGGATTTGCACGCGGTGCTGGCGCTGCTGGCCGCACGCGACGTCAATGAACTGCACGTCGAAGCGGGCCCCGCCCTGTGCGGCGCGCTGTTCGCCGCCGGCCTGGTCGATGAGTTGCTGCTGTACGTGGCGCCCTTGCTGCTGGGCGATAGCGCCCGTCCGTTGCTGCGGCTACCCCCGCTGGCGGAGATGGCCGCGCGCTGGCAATTGCAGCTGATCGACCAGCGCATGCTGGGGCCGGATCTGCGCCTGCGCCTGCGGCCCGTCGCGTAGCCCGGAGACGCTACGGCAGCAAGCCCAGCCGCCCCGGATGCTTGCGCACCGCCGCCCACGGAAGCACCGACCAGTCGTCGTTGGCCTCGCAGGCGCGGGCCACGCGGGCGAAGGAGGGGCCGATGAACAAGCCCCTGGGCGTCATGTGCCAGCTCACGAACTGCCACACGCTGGGGTCGTCGTAGCCGCAGTCGTCCTCGCTTCCCGTCGATTTCATCTCTTGCGGGTAGATCCGTTGCCATTGCCGTACCAGCCAGGGCGCGAGAGCCTGTCCGCGGTAGTCCGACCATGCGTCGAAGCTGGCCGAACCGGGTTGCGGGTTGTCGTCGGCATCCGTGAAGTAGTGCAGCGGCTTGCCCTTGCCCACCCACAGGAGGTCTTCCAGCGTCAGCGGTTGCGCGGTGTGCGCGTCGAGGTTGATTGCCGCATCGCCGAAGTCCGGGTGGGCGCCGCCACAGTAGTAACTGGTGAACACGCTGACGCTGACGAGGTTTGCCGTGAGCAGGCGCGGCGTCACCGTCTGCTCGTAGTCGCCCTCGTTGAAATGGTTGAACAGGCAGTCGTAGTAGCTGCCGGTTTCCTGCCACATCCGATCCATCAGCACTTGGTTGATGCGCGCGAGCTCGGTTGGCGGATAGCCGTCCAGGATCTTGAAGAACGCGATGCCGGCGTCAGGCACGCGCCACCATTGCAAGGTGTGGCCCATGAAGGTTTCGCGCTTGCCGGCCTGCGGCTTGAGGCCGGCCAGGCGCAGGTAGCCGTAGCGATCGCTGGCGTAGAGCTGCCTGAGCCAGGGCGGTGCATCGGCGGCGGGTGGCGCGACCTTGGCCGGCGCGAGCACGATGGGCAGGGCCTTGCCCTTGGCGTCCTGCCAGTTGCCGCGCCAGCCGCCGCCGGCTTGCCGCTCCAGCGTGACGAGCGGGCCGCTGGCATCGTCATCCCAGCCTTCGCGCAGTTGCAGGTGGCCGTCGCTGGCCGTCTTGCCCGACAAGGCGATGTCGCGATGGTGGCGCACGTAGAAATAGCGGCCGGCCGTGATGGCGCCCTCGCCGGGCGTGAGTTCCAGCACGATGGCCTGCTTGCCCAGTGTGCCGGTGTAGACGCTGGGCGGCGGGTCGTCGGCATGCGCGGTCGCTAGCCAGGAACTGGCCAGCAAGACGACGAGCGACAGCAGCCAGCCGTATCGATACGTGCGCATGGGAACCTCCTTGGCGTGGGTCTCCATGATGCCGCAGCGCGCTGGCGGATGCCGGGCCGGGGAGTGGCGCGATGCAGGCGTGGTAAGCTGCGCGAGCCGGTTTGCCGGCAAGCGTCTTCAGGGCGGGGTGGAATTCCCCACCGGCGGTAGGCCTTTCGGGGCGAGCCCGCGAGCGCCCACGGAGTCATGCGAGTCCCTCGCAGAAAACCGCGCATCCATGTGCGGACTTTTCAGATTCCGCGGGGTCAGCAGATCCGGTCGAATGCCGGAGCCGACGGTTGGAAACGGGCGACCGCTTCCTCACAGTCCGGATGAAAGAAGACGGTTCGACGCGCGGCCCTGCCGTGCGGCGGCCTCATGCCTTGGGGCGTTCTCGCTCGTTTCCATGGAGAACGTTTCATGATCCTGCTTGTATTCCATGCCGTGGCGGCCTTTCCCGGGAGGCTGCGCTGATGTTCACCGGCATCATCCAGACCGTGGGCCGCGTCAACCGGCTCGAACCGCGCGGCGGCGATCTGCGCCTGCACGTCGACACCGCCGACCTCGATCTTGCCGACGTGCAGCTCGGCGATTCCATCGCCGTCTCCGGCGTGTGCCTCACCGCGGTGGCGCTGGAGGCGCGCGGCTTCGCCGCCGACGTTTCCAACGAAACGCTGTCGCTCACCACGCTGGGCGGACTCAAGGCCGGCGACCCGGTGAACCTGGAGAAGGCGCTGCGCCTGGCCGACCGCCTGGGCGGCCATCTTGTTTCCGGCCATGTCGACGGGCTAGGCAAGGTGGCGTCGGTGACGCCGGACGGCCGCTCGCAGCGCTGGACGTTCGAGGTGCCGGCCAGCCTGGTGCGCTACATCGCCGCGAAAGGCTCGGTGTGCATCGACGGCACCAGCCTCACCGTGAACGAAGTGGGCGGCAACCGCTTCGGGGTCAACCTGATTCCGCACACCGTCGAGCGCACCACCTTCCACGCGAAGCGTGCAGGCGATGCGGTGAACATCGAGGTGGACGTGATTGCGCGCTACGTCGAACGGCTGATCGGCGGCGGCGACGCGCCGAAGCTCGACGAGGCCTTTCTCAAGCAGCACGGCTTCGCCTGATCTTTTCGCCTGACCTTCACACCGTCATTCCGGCGGAGGCCGGAATCCAGCGACTTTGCTTTCTGATTGCCAGTCGAGCGAGGGCCAAAGGCACTGGATTCCAGCTTGCGCTGGAATGACGAATCTTCTTCGAACCCGGATACCCCCATGCCTTTCAACACCATTCCCGAAATCCTCGACGACCTGCGCGCCGGCCGCATGGTGGTGATCCTCGACGACGAAGACCGCGAGAACGAAGGCGACATCGTGATGGCCGCGCAGATGGTGCGGCCGGAGGACGTCAACTTCATGGTGCGCGAGGCGCGCGGCCTGCTCTGCCTCACGCTCACCGAGCAGCGCACGCGCCAGTTGGGCCTCAAACCCATGGTCAGCGACAACACTTCGCCGTACCACACCAACTTCACTGTCTCGATCGAGGCGGCCGAGGGCGTCACCACCGGCATCTCCGCGCACGACCGCGCGCGCACCATCCAGGTGGCAGTGAAGTCGGACGCGAGGCCGCAGGATCTATCGCAACCCGGCCACATCTTCCCGCTCACCGCGCAGCCCGGCGGCGTGCTCACCCGCGCCGGTCATACCGAGGCGGGTTGCGACCTTGCCGCACTGGCCGGGCTGGAGCCGGCATCGGTGCTGATCGAGATCCTGCACGAGGACGGTTCGATGGCGCGCCGCCCCGAGCTGGAAGTGTTCGCCCGGAAGCACGGCCTGAAGATCGGCACCATCGCCGACCTGATCCGCTACCGGCTGGAAACCGAGAAGACCATCCAGCGCGTGCACGAGGAAGAAGTGGACACCGAGTTCGGCCCGTTCCGGCTCATTGCGTACCGCGACGCGATCCGCCATGGCCTGCACTACGCCCTGGTGCGCGGCACGGTGGACGACGGCGCGCCGGTGCTCAGCCGCGTGCACGTGCGCAACACCTTGTCCGATGTGCTGCACCTCAAGCGCGACGATCTTGGCCTCACCGTTACCGGCGCCTTGCGCCGCATCGCCGACGAGGGGCGGGGGGTGCTGCTGGTGCTCTCCGGCGAGGACACCCCGGATGCGTTGCTGGCACGGCTCAAGCGCCAGCCCGAGACGCTAGAACCGGAAGTTGCGCAGCAGCAAGAGTGGCGCCAGCTTGGCCTCGGTGCGCAGATGCTGGCCGACCTCGGCGTGCACAAGCTGCGCGTGCTGGGCACGCCGCGCAAGCTGGTGGGGCTGGCCGGCTTCGGGCTGGAAGTCGTCGAACACGTGTAGGCATGTCTTCCGCGCTTGCCCGCAATCGGGGCAAGCGCACGCGCGCTGTGCTCCCGAGGAATTGAATTGCCCGGTGCCCGCCATGCACCGGTCATGCCTTGCGCGCTGCCTGCCCGCATAATCCGGGAATCCCAGCCGCTCGACCGTAGCCATGCCAGCCACCCGCGTCCGCCTGATCGCCCCTTCCGGTTACCCGCACGATCGCGCCGCGATGGCGCGCGGCGTGGATCGATTGCGCGAAGCCGGCTGCGCGCTGGAGGGCCTTGAAGTGCTGGATCGCACCGAGCTGCGCTACGCCGGAAGCGATGCCGAGCGCGCAGCCGACATCAATGCGCTCGCCACGCTGGACACGCTGCCCGATGTCGCGCTGGCCATCCGCGGTGGCTACGGTGCCACGCGCCTGCTGGAACACCTGCACTACGACGCGCTGCGCGAGCGGCTGTCCGGCACGGACACGGTGCTGGTGGGCCACAGCGACTTCACCGCGATCCAGATGGCGCTGCACGCCAAAAGCGGACTGGTCACGTTCGGCGGCCCCATGCTCGGCCCCGATTTCGGCGCGGAAGCCCTGAGCGGACTGACCCTGCCGCACTTCTGGCGCACCATCCGTTCGGCGCAGGGCAGTGCCGAATGGAACAGCAGCGGCGGGCACGCGCTGGATGTCGAAGGCCCGCTGTGGGGCGGCAACCTCGCGATGATCTGCAGTTTGCTGGGCACGCCGTATTTTCCGCGCATCGACGGCGGCATCCTGTTCGTGGAGGACGTGGGCGAACCGCCGTTCCGCATCGAGCGGCTGCTGTACCAGCTGCACCTGTCCGGCGTGCTGGGGCGGCAACGTGCCCTGATCCTTGGCGACTTCACCGACTGCCGACCCAGCACCTACGACAACGGCTACGGGCTGGCCGAAGGCTTTGCGCAGATCCGTCGCGTGGTGGATCTCCCCGTGCTGGACGACCTTCCGTTCGGCCACGCGCCGGACAAGTTCACACTGCCGTTCGGCGTGCCGGTGCGGTTGCGGATGGACGGTGGGCGTGCGCGGCTGGATTTCGCCGGTTATCCGCACGTCTCGTAACGGCGCCCGCTTGCTTCTATCGGGCGGCGGCCAGCGCGAGATAGCGTCGGTGCAGCGCGGCTACGGCCGCATCCAGCGCAGCCTCGTCGCTGCTGTTGTCGATCACGTCGTGGGCCAGCGCGAGCCGCTGCATGCGGTCGGCTTGTTGCGCCAGCATGCGCCGGGCCAGCGCCTCGTCGATGCCGTCGCGGGCGATCAGTCGGGCCAACTGCAATTCCACCGGGGCATCGACCAGCAGCACGCGGTCGATCCAGTGGTAATGCGCGATGTTCTCGGCCAGCAGCGGGATCGCCAACAGGCAGTACGGCGCCGTGTCGGCCAGTGCCCGTTCGTGCAGCCACTGGCGCACGCGCGGATGGACGATGGCTTCCAGCGTTTTCCGTGCCGCAGGATCGGCGAATACGCGGCGGCGCATCGCCGGACGATCCAGCCGGCCGCCGTCATCCAGCACCTCGCTGCCGAACGCGGCAACCACGGCGGCCAGGCCTTCGCTGCCTGACGTGACTACTTCGCGCGCGGCGATGTCCGCGTCGTGCACCGGCACGCCCAATCCGGCGAAGCGTTGCGTCACCGCGGTTTTGCCGGCGGCGATGCCGCCGGTGAGGGCGATGACGTAACCGCTCACCGAAGGCCCGTGAGCTGCAGGTAGGCGTGCAGCAGGCTGTCGCCGGCCACGAACCACACCCAGCCGGCCATTGCGATGAAGGGGCCGAACGGCATCGGCACGCCGCTTTCGTGGCGGCGCAGTGCGATCAGGCCGCCGCCCACGATGGCCCCGATCAGCGAGGAGATCAGCACGATGGGCAGCAAGGCCGTCGGCCCCATCCACGCGCCCAGCGCGGCCAGCAGCTTGAAGTCGCCGTGGCCCATGCCCTCCTTGCCGGTGAGCAGCTTGAACAGCCAGTACACGCTCCACAGGCTGAGATAGCCGATGGCCGCGCCGACGATGGCGGCGGGCGTGGCGATGAACAGGGCTTTCAGCGCCAGCAGCAGTCCCAGCCACAGCAGGGGCAGGGTGAGCTGGTCGGGCAGCAGTTGCGTGCGGAAGTCGATGCCCGAGAGCGCGATCAGCGTCCAGGTGAGCACGAGCCCGGCCAGCGCCGGCCAGGTCGGGCCGAGTTTCCACACCACGACGGCGCTGAGCACGCCGCTCAGCAGCTCCACCAGGGGGTACTGGATCGAGATCTTCGCCTTGCAGTAGCGGCAGCGCCCGCCAAGCAGCAGCCAGCCGAACAGCGGGATGTTGTCTGCTGCCGACAGCGGATGCTTGCAGTGCGGGCAGTGCGAAGGCTCGCGCACGATACCGGGCGGCAGAGCTTCGTCGAGGGCTTCCAGCTCCAGCACGTCGCGCGCCTCACGCCGCCACTCCGCGGCCATGCGCTCGGGCAGGCGCAGGATCACTACGTTGAGGAAGCTGCCTACCAGCAGGCCGAGTACGGCAGTGAGGGCGACCCAGACGGAGAGAGGCAGATCGGGCATGCGTGTCGGACGATGGTTGCGGAGCGCTCAGAGCTTACGGTGTCGCCGGCGGGAGCGCACCCGCGCGATCTCGTGCACAGAGAGCGCCAATCGCGTGCTGGCGCGTTCCTGTGGCGAGGCGATCAGAACGTGCCGGCGAGCTTGAAGATCGGCAGGTACAGCGCGACCACCATGCCGCCCACCACCACGCCGAGGATCACCATGATCATGGGCTCGAGCAGGGTGGAGAGGGTGTCGACCGCGTTCTCGACCTCTTCCTCGTAGAACTCGGCAACCTTGAACAGCATGTTGTCCAGCGCGCCGGATTCCTCGCCGATGGCGGTCATCTGCACCACCATGTTGGGGAACAGACCGGTCTGCTTCATGGCGAGTTGGAGCTGGTGGCCCACCGAGATGTCGTCGCGCATCTGCTTCACCGCGTCGCCGTAGACCACGCTGCCGGTGGCGCCGGACACCGAGTCCAGCGCCTCCACCAGCGGCACGCCGGCGTGGAAGGTGACGCCCAAGGTGCGGGCGAAGCGAGCAATGGCTGATTCGCGCATGATTTTGCCGAACACCGGCAATTTCAGTGTCACGCGGTCGAGGAAGTGGGCGAACTTCACCGAACGACGCTTGCCGGCAATCAGGCCAATCACGCTGCCGACGACGACGAGGATGATCAGCCACCACCAGCTCTTCATGAACTCCGAAGCGCTGACCACGAACTGGGTAGGGGCCGGCAGGGCGGCACCGGCTTGTTTGAAGGTTTCCGCGAACACCGGTACCACGAACAGCAGCATGATCATGCTGACCAGGAAGGCCACCGCGATCACCATGACAGGGTAGAACAGCGCCTTCTTGATCTTCTTCTTCAGCGCCTCGGTACGTTCCTTGTAGGTGGCCACGGTGTCCAGCACCGTATCCAGCACGCCGGAAGCTTCGCCGGCGCGCACCAGGTTGCGGTACAGCTCGTCGAACTGCACCGGATAGCGGCCCAGCGCTTCGTGCAGCGCCTGGCCGCCTTCCAGGCCCTGCTTCACGTCCGTGAGGATGTTCTTGAAGCGGACGTTCTTCTGGCCGTCGGCGATGATGTCGAAGGACTGCACCAGAGGCACGCCGGACTTCATCATGGTGGCGATCTGGCGGCTGAACACTGCCACGTCGCGGGGCTGAACCGTTTTGCCAGCGGAGCCGAACAGTGGCTTGGCGCGTTCCTTCACGGTCTGCGGGTTCATGCCCTGGCGGCGCAATTCCGCCTTTACCAGCGAGGCGTTCTTCGCCGGCATCTCGCCCTTCATGCGCTTGCCGCGCTTGTCCAGCGCCACCCACTCGTAGGTGGTGAGCTTGCTGACGGCGGCACGCTCGGCGCCGAGCGCGCGCGTGTCTTTCTTTGCGGTTGCGGTTGCGGATGCCGTGGCCATGCGCTGTCCCCTGGTGATGCGTTCCGAGCAGGTCGTTCGAGCCACGGAACCGTTCTGATACCGTAGCTTACGTCATTTTCCTGCCGTAAAACCGTGGCGCCTGCCGCAGCTTCGCGGCAAAACCCGTCCGACGGTGGCGAGTGCTGCCGTCAGTCCTTGGTCACGCGGTCGATTTCGGTGAGGCTGGTGAGGCCTTGCTTCACCTTGAGCAAGGCCGAGGCGCGCAGGTCGTTGATGCCGGCGGCCCGGGCCACTTCGGCGATCTGCAGCGCGTTGCCGCCTTGCAGCACGATTTTCTGGATATCTTCCAGCATCGGCATGACCTGGTAGATGCCCACGCGGCCCTTGTAGCCCTCGTTGCATTCGTCGCAGCCCACCGCCTCGTAGATCGTGAGCCCTTCGTCGATGTCCTTCTGGGTGAAGCCGGCGTCCAGCAGCACCTGCGGCGGCAGGTTCTGTTGCCTCTTGCAACTGTGCAGGCGGCGCGCCAAGCGCTGGGCGATGATCAGGGTGACCGAGGAGGTGATGTTGTACGGCGCGATGCCCATGTTCATCAGGCGCGCGATGGTCTGCGACGCGTCGTTGGTGTGCAGGGTGGAGAGCACCATGTGGCCGGTCTGGGCGGCCTTGATGGCGATCTCGGCGGTTTCCAGGTCGCGGATCTCGCCCACCATGATCACGTCCGGATCCTGGCGCAGGAAGGAGCGCAGCGCGCTGGCGAAGGTCATGCCGCGCTTGGCGTTCTGCTGCACCTGGTTGATGCCCTCGACGCGGATTTCCACCGGGTCTTCCGCCGTGGAGATGTTGCGCTCGGCGGTGTTCAGCATGTTGAGGCCGGTATACAGCGACACCGTCTTGCCCGAGCCGGTGGGGCCGGTGACCAGCACCATGCCGTAGGGCTTGTGGATGGCGTCGATGAAGAGCTTCTGCTGATCCGGCTCGTAGCCCAGCTTCTCGATGCCGATCTTCGCCGCCGAGCCGTCGAGGATGCGCAGCACGATCTTCTCGCCGAACAGCGTGGGCAGGGTACTGACGCGGAAGTCCACAGCGCGGTTCTTGCTGAGGTTGAGCTTGATGCGGCCGTCCTGCGGCACGCGCTTTTCCGCGATATCCAGTTGCGCCATCACCTTCAGGCGCGAGGAAATGCGGCTCGCCATTTTCAGCGGTGGGCTGGCCACCGCTCGCAGCATGCCGTCCATGCGCAGGCGCACGCGGTATTGCGTCTCGAACGGCTCGAAATGTATGTCCGAGGCGCCGCGGCGGATCGCGTCCACCAGGATCTTGTTGACGAACTTCACCACCGGGGCGTCGTCGTTGGCGTTGGCATCGATGCCTGAGGGGCCTTCCTCGCCGTCGCCGCCTTCGGTATCCAGCTCGGCGAAGTCTTCGCCGCCCATGTCGGGCATCACGTCGTGCATGCTGCTGAGCGCGGCGTCGATGGCGCGGTTGAGCTGGACGCGCTCGACCAGGATCGGCTCCACCATGCAGCCGGAGTGGAACTTGATTTCCTCCAGTGCGTTCAACTGCATGGGGTCGGCAATACCCACGAACAGCCGCTTGCCGCGCTGGAACAGCGGCAGGGCGCGATGCTTGCTCAGCAGGGCTTCGCTGATCAGGCTGGTCGGCAGTTGCGCCGGATTCATCGCGGCCACGTCCAGCATCGGCATGCCGAACTCCTGCGAAGCCAGTCGCAGCAGGCGCAGGCCGTCCACCAGGTTCTTGTCCAACAGCCACGAGGTCAGGGTGATCCGCTGCTGGGTGCTTTCCTGCACCGCCTGGCGTGCGTCCGCCTCCGGCAACAGCCCTTCGGTTACCAGCCGACGAGCCAACCCGGTGAGCCCGGCAAGCGGTGTTTGCATAGCAGATGACATGAGTGTCGCCCCCGATCCTTTTTCGGGTCGAATCTACCCCAGTCGGCTCCGCAGGTCATCCATGTGCTGCGATCACCGGCGCAGTCGTGACGCCGGCTTCACGCTATGATTCCAGGCAACCTAGGGGAACCCGCCGTTGAACCGCCTCAGCATCATCCTGCCCGCCAAGAATGAAGCCCCCGCATTGGCCGGCTTGCTGCCGCGCCTGCGCGCAGCGCAACCCGATGCCGAGATCATCGTGGTGGACGACGGCTCCACCGACGACACGCGCCGGGTTTGCGCCGAGGCAGGTGTCGCCTGCCTGTCTTCACCGTATTCGATGGGCAATGGCGCAGCCATCAAGCGTGGCGCCCGTGCAGCCCGCGGCGAAGTCCTGGTGTTCATGGACGGCGATGGCCAGCACGATTCCGCCGACGTGGCGCGCCTGCTGGCCGAGCTGGACGAGGGCTACGACATGGCGGTTGGCGCCCGCGACTGGGGCAGCCAGGCCGGAGTGGGCCGGGGCGTGGCCAATACCCTCTACAACTGGTTGGCCACCCGCATGACGGGCCATCAGGTGGCCGACCTCACCTCCGGCTTCCGCGCCGTGCGCGCAGACAAGTTCCGCGAGTTCATCCATCTGCTGCCCAACGGCTTCAGCTACCCCACCACCAGCACCATGGCGTTCTTCCGCAGCGCCTACCCGGTGGCCTACGTGCCGATCAAGGCGGCGCAGCGGGTGGGCAAGAGCCACATCAAGCCGATCAAGGATGGCGTGCGCTTCCTGTTGATCATCTTCAAGATCGCCACGCTGTATTCGCCGTTGAAGCTGTTCGTGCCGGCGGCAGCGGCGTTCTTCTTGCTGGGCTGCGCCAACTACGCTTGGACTTTCATGCACGAAGGGCGCCTGACCAATGGCAGCACGCTGCTGTGGAGCGCTGCCGTGGTCGTATTCCTGATCGGTCTGGTGTCCGAGCAGATCACGGCATTGACGTACCGGCGCAATGACTGAAACCGCACGCCCCACTGTGCTGGTGCTGGCATCGACCTATCCGCGCTGGAGTGGTGATCCCGAACCGGGTTTCGTGCACGAGCTTTGTCGCCGGTTGAGCTCGTGTTTCGAGGTCATCGCCTTGGTGCCCGACGCGCCGCAAGCCGATGCCAGCGGCATATTGGACGGAGTGGAGGTGGTTCGTTTCCGCTATGCCCCGCGCCGGTGGCAGACACTGGTCAACAACGGCGGCATCACCACCAACCTGCGCCGGCATCGCTGGAAATGGCTGTTGGTGCCAGGCTTTGTGCTTGGCCAGTATCTGGCGGCACGGCGGCTTCTGAAGCAGCGCCGGATCGGTGCCATGCATGCGCATTGGCTGATTCCGCAGGGGATGATTGCTCGCCATCTGCAGCGCGCGACCGGGGTTCCCTATTTGCTGACCTCGCATGGTGGCGATCTGTTTGGCTTGCGGGCGCGCTGGCTGGAGGCGATCAAGCGGCGCGTGGCGGGCTCGGCCGCGGCCATGACCGTCGTCAGTACAGCCATGCGTGATGAGGCGCAGCGCCTTGGGCTGCAGCCGCCGAAGTTGGCCGTGCTTCCCATGGGCGTCGATTTGCGTCAGCGCTTCGTGGCTGATGCCCATGTCGACCGGAATCCGGATGAGTTGCTGTTCGTTGGTAGGCTCGTTGCGAAAAAGGGGTTGACCCATCTGTTGGATGCTTTGCCGCTGGTATTGGCACGCAGGCCTGCAACGAAGCTGACGATTGCCGGCTTTGGTCCCGAGGAGTCGGCGCTGCGGGAGCAGGCGGCGAGCCTGGGCCTGGCCGGGTGCGTATGTTTTCTTGGCGCCAAGCCGCAGACAGAGCTGCCGGGGCTTTACCATCGCGCCGGAGTTTTCGTGGCACCTTTCATACGTGACGAATCGGGCAACCAGGAAGGCCTGCCGGTGGTTTTGATGGAAGCCATCGGCTGCGGCTGTCCGGTCGTCGTTGGCAAGGTGGCCGGTATCAACGATCTGCTGGGTGACACGGCCAATGAAATATGCGTCGACGCGGCGGATCCACATGTTCTGGCGACGGCGATTCTGGCGGCCCTGGACGATCCGGCAGAGGCGCAAGCGCGGGCGCTGCGAATCCGTGACGCAGCCGTCGGCCGAATTGACTGGCAGGTCATTGCTGGCGGGTATGCGCAGTTGATCAAGGGGTGCTTGCGCAGCCCGGCCGGTTCGAAGGAGCCCGAGTGATGCGCATCCTGGTTTGTGGCGGCGCTGGTTACATTGGTGCGCATATGGCCAAGCGACTGGCCGGGGCCGGTTGTGACGTGACGGTGTTCGACAACCTGTCGACAGGCCACCGCGACGCCGTGCGTTGGGGTGAGTTTGTCGAAGGTGACCTGCTGGACGCCGAGGCGCTGAAAGGCTTGTTCGCGGGACAAAAATTCGATGGCGTCATGCACTTTTGCGCAATGTCGCAGGTTGGCGAGTCGGTGCGGCAGCCCTACCTGTACTACCGCAACAACGTAGCCGGCAGTTTGAACCTGCTTGAAGCTATGCGGCACGCTGAGGTTGATCGTCTGGTGTTCTCGTCCACAGCGGCGGTTTACGGTCAGCCCACGAACGGTGTGCTCGACGAGGCGCACCCCACGGTGCCAATCAATCCTTATGGGGCCAGCAAGCTCATGGTGGAGCGGATGCTGCAGGATGCCGCGCAGGCCTATGGGCTGCGTTCGGTGACATTGCGCTATTTCAACGCGGCGGGCGCGGATCCGGAGGGCGAGATAGGTGAGTCGCACTCGCCCGAAACCCACCTTATCCCGAACGTGCTGCGGAACGCCCTGGGACAGGGCGATGGCTTGCAGGTCTACGGCAACGACTACGCCACGCGCGATGGAACCTGCGTGCGCGATTACGTGCACGTGGTCGATCTGGCGGAGGCGCATCTCCTGGCATTGCGCCACCTCGACCATCACGCGGGTGCGCACCAGTTCAATCTGGGCAGCGGTGTCGGCTGCACGGTGATGGAAATCATCGAAGCGGCGCGGCGGGTCACTGGCCGCGCGATCGAGTTCGCGCTGGCTCCGCGACGCCCCGGCGATCCGGCAGCATTGGTGGCGGATGCGACCCGTGCCAGGAGCGTTTTGGAATGGCAGCCTCGCTTCATCGATGTGCAAGACATCGTTGAAACAGCATGGAGGTGGCACTGCGCGCCGCGCTACTGAAGGTGCGCGTAACCGGTGCTCGCTTTGCGCGTGCCGTGCCGCCTTTCAGTGATCCTGGAGACTAGCCTGGTCGTCAGCCCACACCAGCAATGTGCATGATGCACTCGTTCATCCGGCCCACGATCTGCGCCCAGTCCTCAATGGCCACATCCGCAAATTTCGGCGCCTGTGCTTGTGCCCGCACGGCACGCACCAGATCCGTTACCGAGTCGGCGTCGTAGAGGCTGTCGGGCACGTCGGTCAGCAGGTCGGGCATCACGCCGACGCGGGCGGCGACGAGCGCTAGGCCGCAGGCCATCATCTCGTAGGCTTTCTGCGGAAAGCAGTAACGGCCGAACGGCGTGTCGCGCAGATAGATCACGCCCAGATCCAATGCGCCGAACAGCTTCGCCGTCGTTGCATGAGGGAGTTGCCCGAGGTAGTGCACGCGGCCTGCTCCCGGAGGCGGTATGTCGCATGGGCCGGCCAGCACAAGGTGGGCTTGCGGCAGTGCCCTGGCGATTTCGGGCCATGCTTCGTACAGCGTTCCGATGCCTTTGTCCTGGTACAGGCCGCCGGCAGTGCCGATTAGCAGGGCGTCCGGTGGCAGGCCTAATTCGTGCCGGCTCTCCTGTTTGTCGTACTGGCGGAAAACCTGTTTGTCCACCGCGCTTGGCATTGCCATCACATGACCTGCGGCGCCGTACGATTCGACCACCAGCCGGCGCAGCGGTTCGCTGGTGGTGGTGACCAGTGCCGCCGCGCGCACACCGCGGCGAAGTGCGCCCACCATGCCCGGGATGCGCGCCTGCCCGAAACCTTCGAAGTTGTCGTAGAGGTCGGCGACATAAGGGATGTCCAGCTTGCGCGATAGCCATGCGCCAAGCGCGACGTGGGGTATGTCCGAGGTGCCGATCAGTGCATCTGGCTTGAACTGCCGCAATTCTCCGAGCAAGCGGGCTGGGTAAGCGGCTAGGCTGGGCACGATCCATTTGCCCAAGGGGCGTGAGTGCCAAGTCAGGCTTCCAGGGGAGGCTTTGTGCACCCAATTTCCCGCGTCGTGGCCTTGGTAGCTCAGGCAATAGCCTCTCACCTCGTGGCCAAGGCAAGCTAGTTGCCGTGGGATCTCATAAAGCCGTGCATAACGGTCAAGGATCACGTCCTTGCCCATGTAGCGGCGCTTGCACAGGAAGGCTACGCGCATGAATCAGCCAATGATCCGTTTGGCGGCAGCCAGCGCGGCGCCGACGACTTGATCCATGTTGTAGTAACGGTACTGCGCCAGCCGCCCAACGAAGGTGACGTTCTGCTCGTCCTTGGCCAGCGCCTCGTAACGCTGGAACAGGGCTTCGTTCTCCGCGCGCGGCACGGGGTAGTACGGGTCGCCCTCGGCCTGTGGATACTCGCGCACGATCGACGTGCCGGTATGCTGCTGCCCGGTCAGGTGCTTGAACTCGGTGATGCGGGTGTAGGCATGGTCGTTCGGATAGTTCACCGTACCCACTTCCTGATATCGCGAGGTGGCGGCCAGGTGCTCGTGCTCGAAGCGCAGTGACCGATAGGGCAGGTGGCCAAAGCGGTATTCGAAATAGGCGTCGATGGGCCCGGTATAGACCACGTGGTCGAAGCCGCTGCGCTGCCGCACGTCGGCAAAATCCGCGCCCAGTTCCACCGTGATGTTCGGATGGTCGAGCATGGCTTCGAACATCTTAGTGTAGCCGTGCAGTGGCATTGCCTGGAAGGTATCGGTGAAGTAGCGATCATCCGTGTTCGTTCGCACGGGGATGCGCGCTGCTACTCCCGCCTTCAGCTCGGAGGGATCCAGCCCCCACTGCTTGCGCGTGTAGTGCAGGAAGAACTTCTCGTACAGGTCGCGCCCCACCGAATTCAGCACCACGTCCTCGCTGGTCAGCGTCGGTTCGCGCGGCTCACGCACGCGCTCGAAGTACGCTGCAGCGCTTGCTTCATCCAGATCCAGTCCGTACAAGCGGTTCAGCGTGTCGCGATTGATCGGGAACGGATACGACACGCCATCCACCACCCCGCGGACCCGATGTTCGTACGGCCGCCACTCGGTGAAGCGTGACAGGTACTCGAAGATGCGCTCGCCATTGGTGTGGAAGATGTGCGGGCCGTAACGGTGCACCAGCACGCCGTGCTCGTCCAGCTCGTCGTAGGCATTGCCGGCGATATGGGGCCGCTTGTCGATGATGTGGACGTGGTGACCGGCCTCGGCCAGTTCGCGGGCCATGACGCTGCCGGCGTAGCCGGCGCCGACGATGAGGAAATCCATCTGTTGCCTCATGGATATGTTCAAAGAGGTTGCTGATTATTGCCGAATGCCCCACCAGATATGGCGTGAGCCTTTGATGCCCAGTAGACCATCCACCAAGCCGGCACAGAATGCTCCCAGTTGTGCAAGCTTTTGTGGTTCAAAACGAAGGGCAACGAACAATCGAACAAAAGATCCGGGAATCGTTTGGGTCAGCAATCGGAAGCCGTAGTACTTTCGGGCGATGAGGATCCGATTGCGCGTGTCGTAGTAGCGCTTCCATGGTGTAAGACTGAGGTAGGAAATGTTCTTGCCAAGAATCTGCCAGACTCGGACGTCAGCCTTGGGGTGTTCGATGTGACTCTTTCCAGCGATGATGATCTGCGCTCCCATACGCTGTGCGCGCACGCAATATTCAATATCGTCAGCGGCAATGAAGAAGCCAGCATCAGGTAGCCCTATTGCACGCACCAGATCACAGTGAATGAGAAATCCAAGGAACGGCAGTGACTGAACACGTGCTCTGTCAGGTATCTGCGCCAGATGGTTCACCACGTGCTTTTCTGGTTCGAGTAACGTGGTAGACCAGCAGATGTCCTCACCGTGCGCGGCGACTGATCCATAGACATCGGCCGGATTCGTGGCGACCATCATGAGCTCAGCCAGAGCCGTAGGGTGCGGCTCTGCATCGTCATCCATCAGCCATATCCACTGGGCACCTGCATTCATGGCCTGCTGCAAGCCATGCTTGAATCCGCCGGCGCCTCCAGTGTTCACCTCGAGGCGTACATATTCGACTTGCATACCAGCATGCTTGGCGTAGTCCATCATTGCTGTAGAAGTGTCGTCGGTGGACGCATTGTCGACAACAATAATCATGTCTGGGGGGAAATCCTGCCGGCATAACGCTACCAGGCAGCAAAGAAGCAGTTCCTGACGGTTATGGGTGACGACGACGGCACATACCCGGGGATTGGTCTCGGTAGTCATGTGTGGATTCCTCGGTGCCGCAAGGTCTTCAGCCAGAAAAGAAAGCGATGAAGTCGTGGAAGCGCGAGCAGTAACCCCGGCCAAAGAGCTGAACGCCAGTGACCCGATCGCTTGGCGGCGGAAATATAGTAGCCAAGGGCAAAGCGGCGACGCTTAGAGGTATGAAGAGCAAACACAGCCGCCGTATGTCGCCGTTTGGCCGCTTGTGTTGCGAATTGATCGCTGCTGGAGCGAACATCTGCGAGAATTTGCCTGCTGACCCAGTAGTTGGCCCGAATCCGATGACGCAACCGCTTACTGTGTCGATCGAAATCTTCACCCGCCAGTTTCCTAGGAAGCCAGACCGAAACGTTGACTCTGTACTGAACCAGGGCCTCGTTAATCGTTGCGACGCCCCCCAGGAGGCTGGCACGGACGGTGAGTGGGATATCCTCCACGTCCAGTTCCCGCTTTAGAGGGCCAAAATGGCGCATTACCTCGGGGGAGTAGGCGGCGCATGCTCCAAGTAGGAGCAGTTGGCTAGGGGAGTCATAGCCGATCAAACGATCAGCTCTTGGTTCCAGCGTGTCGAGGGCGGTCGCGAAACTGCCGCGGTTCCTGCCAACGGCGTCAATGGCCTGTGCTCGGCAATACACTGCTGAAGGCCTCTCATCACTGTTAGTCCAACGAGCCGCCGTCCGGGAAATCCTGTCCGGCAATGAAATGTCGTCACCAGCGGCGAGAACGATCAGCTCACCATTGGCCAGTTCGAATACTTGATTTACATGTCTGCCTATGCCTAAGTTCCGTTGGTTGACGTTCAGAAACGTCTGGTGGGGGCCCTTATAGCGGCTCAGTATTTCCTTCACGATATCAACGGATCCATCGGTCGATCCATCGTCAGATACTATAATTTCCAAGCGTGGATAGGATTGCGCAAGCGCCGCCTCGACAGCTTCGCCTACGTAGGATTGCTGGTTGTAAACGAGCACCACTAAGCTTACGAATGGGAGAGGTGGCTCAATCATGGGCGACCTAGGTGCGTTGTCTGAGCATGTGCCTTATCGACCAAGCTGTCGCTAATCCAGCCACGGACGTTAGCAGCAGGCCTGTTGGAAGCGCTGCGGAAGGATAGGTATGGTTGACTACTGAGAGAGTTATGATGGCCACGGGCGTCGAAGCGATAATGAGTTGGTTGGATCTGTTCCAGAGTGAACAGATCTGAGTACGAGTTATCGAGTACACGAGCAAGAGATATATCAGGTAGGAGCTTGCAAAGCTGATACCCGTTGCCTCGATCCCAAAGTGATCCAATAAAAGCCAGTTGAGCGCTACATACAAGACATTCCAAGCAAGTTCGGCAAGGAAATAGGCGCGGGGCTTGTTTGCAGCAAGTAGGAGGAAGCCAAGAGGCCACGCGGCAAGCTTGAACACATCTCCCAGGATCTGCCATCGCATGACGCTCACTGATGGCTCGAAGTCTGCTGCGTAGAGCAGACGGATGATCCATGGTGCCAGCACAAACAGTGCTAGAAAGATTGGGCAGGCTGCTACAAACGCCACTGTGGTTTGCTGGTTCAGGAGGCGCCTTGACGCATCGTGATCCGCGATCATCGCCGAAAGTCTGGGAAAATAGTCCACTGCCATTGCGCTCAGGACGAAACCGATATAGGTCATCGATATCGACCATGCAGCCTGGAAATGACCCATGGCTTCTGGGCCGAGTTTGTGATTGATGGCACTGCGTACGAGTAACTGTGATGTACTGGCCAGTGCCATGCTAGAAGACAATGCCAATCCTAACTTGATGATAGGCCAGACGTAGCTCAGGGTGTCTTGGATGGGCGCTTTTGAAACGACAGTTCGGCTACGGAGGACAAGATACGCCGCAAGTGCGAGCGTAACTATCTGCAATGTCGGAGAGCCGCTCACGATGCCAGCGTTGCCGTACATGTGCGTAAGCAACAGCAGCGTTGCACCGGAAACCAGGCTGCCCGAGACCGTCACCTTGAATAGATCCCAGATATTCCCCATGCCAGTTAGTTGGGCAACATAACTACTTGCGATGACGGCCAGAAAGACTGACAGTGCAAGCCAGCCAATTGCGCCGGACTGTGTCGGGTCGCTGAAGATCCAAGTGGCTAACTGATGGCGAAAGCACCACAGGAAAAGCCCAGCTATGGTGGCAAACCCCAAGGATATCCATCGAAGCGCCGTCGACGCCGCCGCGACGGCCTCCCAATCGTTACGTGCCTTCGCTTCGGCGATGAACTTTATGCCCCCGCCTCCGACGCTAAGCGCATTGCAGACTGCCGCCACAATGGTACCGTAGAGCCCCATGAGGCCGACCCCATGGGGGCCGGCTTGAATCGCCAAGCCCTTGGAGACCACGACTGCCATGGCGATGGTGATAACCGATGCCCCCCCAATGACTGATGTGGAGCCGATCAATGCTCTGTAAGGGGTCGGGCGAGTCATCTGAAGCCAAGAGTGTTAGCTGTCACTTCGCATACCCTGTATGCGTTCTCGATGCTCAAGTGCGGGCCGATGGGAAGGCTGAGCACCTCATTGGCCAGCCTCTCGGCAATCGGTAGGCTTCCAACCGGATAGCCGGCGTCCGCGTAAGCGCGTTGCATGTGTGGTGCTAAGGGATAGTGAATCAAGGATCCGATACCCGAGTCATTAAGTTTGCGCCTCACCGAGTCGCGGTCTTTGATCTTTACCACGAACAGATGCCAGACCGGCTCGGCATAAGCCGAGACGTGAGGGAGTACCAAGTCGATATGCCTCATTCTTGCTAAGTACAGCTCCGCAATTGATTGGCGGCGTCGGTTCCATTCGTCGAGGTGCTTGAGCTTGACGCGAAGTATCGCCGCCTGGATGGGATCGAGACGACTGTTGATTCCCTGGACTTCATGGACATACTTTTCTCGGGAACCATAGTTGCCGAGAACACGTATGCGATCCGCGACGTCTGCGTGATGGGTTGTTACGGCACCACCATCTCCAAGGCCGCCGAGGTTCTTGCCGGGGTAAAAGCTCCAGGCAACAGCATCCCCGTGTGCACCCACACGTGCGCCGTTGTAGCGAGAGCCGTGTGCTTGCGCAGCATCCTCCAAAACTCGGATGCCTCGACTCGCGGCGATTGCCAGAATTGGCTCAAGATTGACCGGCTGGCCGTAAAGATGCACGGGAAGAATGCAACTGGTTCGTGGGGAGAGGGCTTCCTCTACAAGGGCGGGGTTGAGATTGTGTGTTCTCTCATCAGGCTCCACGGGAACTGGGGTCGCTCCACATTGGCTTACCGCGAGCCATGTCGCAATATAGGTATTTGAAGGGACGATTACTTCGTCGCCGGGTTTGACGCCGAGTGCAAGCAGTCCAAGCCGCAGGGCGTCGAGGCCGTTGCCAACGGCAACACAGTGCCTGGCCCCGCAGTATGTGGCGAACTCTCGTTCAAAGGATTCCACCTCTTCGCCGAGGATGTAGGTTCCGCTGTCGAGGACGCGTCGAATGGCCTCGTCAACCTCGTGCCGAAGTTCCGCATAAGCGGCATGGACGTCAAGGAATGGGATCATCGACGATGACCCACGATTTCAAGGAAATCCTCGTAGTTCCTGATGTAATCATCAGACTCGTAGTAGTCCGATGCGAGAACCATCAACACTGCGTCAGTTGAGTATTTGTATTGGATTGTCCATGTCATTTCCGGTAGGTAGAGGCCCAGGTTGGGTTTATCCAAGGCAAACTCTTCGCGTGTCACACCATCGTCAGCGATGACTGCACACGAACCCCTCACGCATACCAGGAATTCCTTGCACATGATGTGTGCATGCTCGCCACGTGTTTCTGCGTTAGGTACGTCGAAAACGGTGAAATACCGTTTTGGCGCGAATGGGACGGTTCGCATGAACTCGCCAACGCTCAGCGAACCTCGCATGTCACGAACCAACGGCAACTGGTGTAACGTGACACTTTTCACCCGGGTCGGTATGGTCTCTGTCGTGGCGCTTGATTCTGCTTGTTCAGTGGGGGAGGGGCCCTTTTCCGTGCTGACGTAGCCGACAATCCTTGCCGGGTTTCCATGAACGATTGCCCGTGGTGGAACGGAGCGTGTTACCACTGAGCCTGCACCCACCATGGCTTTTTCGCCTATGGTCAAACCCGGCAAAATGGTGGCGTTAGCCCCGATAGATGCGCCGTCCTTTATGACCGTTCGGCCGAGTTCTTTCGAGTGATCGCCACTCCTAGGAAATTTGTCGTTGGTGAATGTGGCATTCGGGCCGATGAACACATCATTGCCAACTTTCAGTCCATTCCAGAGTTGAACGCCGCTCTTCACGGTCACACGATCACCGATCATGACATCCTGCTCGACGAAGACCTGTGAGCATAGATTGCAGTCACTTCCTATTTGAGCGCCGGGAAGAACGACAACAAACTGCCAGATCCTCGTTCGGGATCCTATTTGATCCGTCTGCACATCCGCCAAGGGATGAATGTAACTATTATTCATGACGGTTCCCCGGTGCTTGTAACGGTTTGTGACAACATGCAACACCCTGGCCGATTGCCTCAGTCGAGCAGTTTTTCCAGATCCCTGATGCTGGGATCCAACCTTCCGCCTATATCAAGTGTCCGCAGCCCTTGCAGTGCGACATGTGCTTCGTTCTTGCGTCCTTGCGCAGCCAGCATTCGCACAAGAGTGATTCGATAGGCCGGTTCGTTCGGGGCCGTCTTGACGGCATCCGCAGTCATGCGCTCGCCGAGTTCGTGGTCATCCAGCACATTCCATGCATAGTCGCCGTACATCGATAGCAGCCGGGCGCTGGGAGGCTGATGCGACAGGGCGGCCACGTAGGCATCAATCATGCGGGCTTTGGACAAGTCGCAGAGATCTTCGCGCATGCACTGTGTCAGCGCGCCAAGCGAACTCTCGTCCTGCACGCCGGGTCGGTGGGCCTTGAGCTTAGCAATCAAGCTGTCCCACCACGTATCCTTGATCGGCAGATGCATGCGTGAGTTCATGAAGATCAGCGCCTGTTCGGGGAGGATAGATGCTTGTGGCAGAGCTGCAGCCTTTTCCAGTGGTTCGTAGGCCAGCCTGGTGAAGGGCGAGGCGGGATCGTAGTTCGAGTAGATGATGTATGTGCGGCCTAGCTCGTATTGGGCACGCGGCGAATCGGGAGCGCGCTCGGCCAGCGTTTCTGCCAGCATAAGCGGATTGCTCCAGGACGAGGCGGTGATGGAGGTTTGCACTATCCACAGCAGCAGCACGCCACCCAGCAGGACTCGACGCGGCAGAGCCATGAAATGCGACATGGGCACCGCGAGCAAGGGCACCACGGCCAGCAGCAGGCCAAAGCTGGCGAAGTAGTTGCGATGCTCGTAAACCAGCTCCAATGGCAAGATGGTGCCGGTGAGCAACTGGCAGCCGAGAAACAGCGCGATGCCGAGAGCAACCAGCGGCTGGCGCGGGCGTAGCCATGCCGCAAGCATGATCAGCCCGGCCAGAACGACAATGCAGGCAAGCGTTGTCCAGGGTGAAAGAAGCCCGGTCGAAATGGTGAAATCGTCGTGGTAGAACGACAATGCATGCGGCGTCGGCCATAGCGTCCAGACTATGTAGTCCACCACGATGCGCGCTTCGCTGAGCAGACGGGTGCCAAGCGTGAAGTTGCGGGTCGACCAGTCTCCCGGGCTGGCGATTTGCGGTGCCAGCCATGCCAGGCCAATGACGAGCGGCAATGCCAGAATCACGATGAACAGTGTGGGCATGCGCCAGTCGCAACGTCCGTCATGCGAGGAGAAGCGGAACAACGCCCATTCGACCAGGAACGCATAAAGCGGCAGCATCACCGCCGTTTCCTTGGCGAGGGTGCCGACAGCGGTGGCGAGAGCGACACTGATGGCGCATAGGCAGAAGCCGCCCCGGTTTGCCGAAGTGCCGCCGGCGGACGATCGGGCGGTTGCATTGGCGAGCATGCGCCGGCGCCCGGCCACGTAGCCAACCAAGCCAAGCATCACGAACAGGTTCGCCAGGCTCTCCATGCGCTGCACCACGTACAGCACGCCGGTGAGGTTGATCGGCAGCAGCATCCACCCGCCGGCGATCAATGCGGCGACGGTGTCTGTATGTGTTTCGACTGTCTCCCTTGCCGGAGGTGTTGCGCGGGATCGGGATGCGGACAGCAGCATCCGCGCGAGCAGAAACACCAGCGCGCCGTTTAGGAGATGGATGACGAGGTTGGCCAGTTTCCAGCCGAATGGATCCAGGCCGCCGATCAGGTAATTCGCAGCGAAGCTAAGCGACGACAACGGGCGCTTGAACTCGCTGGACGGCGAGGAGAGCGCCGCGCCAACCAGCGATGGCAGGCTGGCGTCGTGCGGTTGCACGCCATGGTTGTCCACGATGTTGGGGTAGTCGTCGAACAGCCAGCTACCGGACAGGCCTGGCCAATAGATCGCGAGCGTCACGGCGAACGCGATAAGCAGCAGCCACCAGCCCGTGCGATTGTTCGATGGCGTGTGTGGGTGCTCGGGTGTCTGGTTCATTCGGTGGTGCGGGTCTGATGGGAGGCGTCGTTGCGCAGTGTATCGCGTAGGTGCGCCAACTCCTTCGGCCAGTATTGTTGGTGCTCCAGTACCCAGGCATGGACGCGCGGCATGCCGAATCCGGGGCGGTAGTTCTGCTGTGGCTCCATGGCAAGGTGGTCGAGGTGGGCCAGGCCTTGGCTGGGGAAGCCGGCTGCACCGAGCAACGAGGCCTGTTTAAGTGCGGCGGCGATGCGCACCTGCTCGTCCAGCGCACGGTTGAACTCGGTTAGCGCGGTATCTGCGTCGCCTTGCAGCAGGGCCAAGTGACCGAGCAGATAATGCAGATCTTGCTGACGGCCCGGGTTGCTGGCCAGATACGGGTTGGCCAGCGCTGCATGCAGCAGGCTATGCAGCGTGGCATAACTCAGCTGCGGGCAGGGTGGGTGCGCTACCTGCCCCATCGCCCGATCGAACCAACTCACCAGCAGGGCACCTGGATCACGGGTGGTGCGCAGGGCGTGGCGTGATGCCGCGATCGTCGCCTCGTCGACATGACCGACTATGCACTGCGCGCCGAACAGGTTGATGGCCAACTGTACTTGGTCGGGTGCCTTGGCCAGTGCTGGGAGCAAGCGCTGCGCGGCACGTTTGGGATGGCCCGCCACCATCTCCACTTGGGCGGCATTGGCCTGCGCGCGTGGTGACTCGGGATTGAGGCGTGCCCACAGCAGTGCCTGGTCATGGCTGTTACCCCACAGGCTGGCTCGAGCGTGAGTCATCAGCCCCAGCCCAAGCAGGATCAAGGCCGCCAGCGCCAGCTTGGCCCTGTTGGCGGCCTTGCGGGCTCTCGCGGTCGTGTCGGCGGATGCGCTCGCAAGCTGAGCCTTGCCTTGCGGCGCGCCACGAGAAACCTCCGTCGCTTCGGTGAAAGCAGGGGCCCCGCGCCTCCAGGCACCTGAAAACCAGGATGTGGAGCCACTGTTTGCGCAGGAAGGACGAGGAAGGTTGGCGGGGTCTGGCAGACGCACGTCGCACAACCACAGCGCTAGCGGCCAGAACATCGGCATCGCAGGCAGGTAGTTGCGGTGCTCGAAGTACAGCTCCAGCGCCACGGTGCTGGATTCCAACGACTGGCCCACGAAGTAAAATAGTATGGCCAGCGCCAGCGCGGGCCAGCGCCGACGCAGCAAACATCCGCTCGCGATCAGGCCGGTGACGGCCAGGATCGCCGGCAGTGTCGTCGCGGGCGACCACAGCGACGTGGAAGCCTGGACATGATCGTTGAACAGTCCTGGCGTAAACGGCCGGGGTAGCCACAGCAAGTCCAAGTAGTCCAGCAGCACGCGGGGCTCGGTCAGGAGGCGCTGACCCAGTGTCCACGGTCGTATCGCGGAAATACCACGGGTCATGCCGCTCCAGCCCTCGTACAGCAAGTAACCGCCGACCAGCGCGACTGGTAGCCACGCTAGCGGCAACATGGCGCGGTGGTACATGTGTTCGGCGTGCGAGGTCGTGTGGTTGGCCACTCGCGACACGCTGGCACGTAGGAGCGTGTACTCCACTACCAGCGTCAGCGCCGGCAACAGGATGCCGTTCGCCTTGCTCAGTACGCCAAGCAGGGTGCAGCCGCCCAGGCTCAGCGCCATCCACGCGGCGCCGCGCCAGTGGCACCCCCTCAGCATGAGGCGGCGACCACGCAGCCAGCCGAGTAGGCCAAGCAAGGTAAACGTGGCTGGCAACATCGCTTCGCGCTGCACTATATAGAGCGTGGTGGAGACGAACAGTGGATGCAGCAGCCAGAACCCGGCGCCGATGACGGCAGCCAGGTTGATACGGCGGCTGTCTTGGGTCTTGAATACCGTGCGTCCTAGCTTGCACAGCAGCAGCGCCAGCAGCACCCCGTTGAACAGGTGCAGGATCAGGTTCGTGCGCTTGAAAGGATAGGGATCGGCCGGCCAGTTATGGGCGTCGATCAAAAACGTCAGCAGGGTCAGTGGCCGCCCGGTGGGATCGGCGGTACCAGAGGTGATGTAGCGCCAGAAAGTGGGCCAGGTGTCGACGGGGCCAGTGGCGCCGAGCGCGGGCAGGTTGCTGTAGTCGTCGAACAGGAAGCCGCCATGCAGGCCAGATCCATAGGAGAGCCACCCCAATCCGATGATCAGAAGCAAGAGCAATGATGTTGTCAGCGGGAAGCGCGGACGCATAGCGATAATCCGGAAAAGAAAGGGCCGCACTTGGCGGCCCTTCCAACACATCGACTATGCCGGGATTACTGACGGCAGGACGTCGGCAGATACTTGGGGAGAATGGTGCCGCCCTTGCAGTGCCATTCGATGCTGCCAGCGTTGGTGACAGCAGAGAAGATCAGCGTGCTGCTGCTGATCGCGCTGTTGGCCTTGGGGCCGGCGTACGAAACGGTGATCTTGCCTTGCGTCGTGCCGACATTGACCGCGCTCACATACTGACCCTTGATGCTCGCGGCCGTTGCGAGGCCTGCGGAAGCATTGGTCTGCGGAAAATGGCCGGTATTGCTGTAGAACTCGGCCATCGCAGTCTTGGAGCCGTCCGCAAGAACGGAGCCTTCCGACACCTGCGAACGAACCAGGTAATCCTGGTAAGCGGGGATGGCGATGGCGGCGAGGATGGCGATGATCGCAACCACGATCATCAGTTCGATCAGGGTGAAGCCCTTCTGCATATTCTTCATGGTGGTTCCTCTTTCGTTAGTTAGCTAACCGGTGATGCCCCCTGAGCCCCAGCCCTGAATCCCCCTAGGCAGGATCGGACTCCATACTCGTGGTCAGGAACGACCAGGAAGCTCGCGGAAGATGAAGCAGATTGCATGCCACACCTGCCGCTGGTGTATTCCCGCATACTGCGGGCTTCGGGATTGTGCCTTTCGTCACGGATGGCTGCAAGTGTAGGTTTGAAATGGTGCGATCCGTACTGACTGCAGTCGGTGCACCAGCCTGAAGACTGGTGCGTCGGGGCAATTAGTGACGCAATTTGTCAGTTGTTGTGCGGCTGTGTGTCGTACTGAGTCTGATCATCCGCGACAGGACGTCGGCAGGTATTTGCGATCGACCGTGCTGGCAGTGCATGTCCATTCGATGCTGCCGGCATGGGTAATTGGTGACAACAACACATACTTGCTGGTGGGGCGAATGGCATCGCTTGCCTTGGGGCCGTTGAAGAGCACCTTGATCACGCCGTCGGTTACGTCGACGCTCGACACATATTGCCCCTTGATGGAAGTACTCTTCGCAAGGCCTGCGGATTCGTTGTTCGACGGAAAACGCCCCGTATTGGACACGAAGTCCCAATCGGCTGCTTTTGCTCCCCCTGCCAACACCATGCCTTCGGACACCTGCGCCCTAACCAGATAGTCCTGGTACGCCGGAATGGCAATCGCAGCTAGGATGGCGATGATCGCCACGACGATCATGAGTTCGATTAAGGTGAAACCGGCGGACAGGCGCTGGCGTGACATGGTGGATTCCCCTGGATGGTACTGGGAGACAAGCACGTTCTGTACCGATGGGCTGGGGGGCTTGAGTAGTGCGTCACAGTCTTGATCGTGTGGATTGGTTCGTTGCGGCTGGCAGGTAGGAGATGTGATTGAAGTCAACTATCCGGGTCGTGTTGCCTAGTTGATGATGTGAAGGCTGGCGGATCCTTAACTACAACGCTATTTAGAGGAGGGCATGCTTGCACGGCATCTTTCGTGTGCTTACCTTGCCCCTTTGCTAAGCACTCTGGGGAGCCATCATGAAAGACGCCCTGACCGCCGCCCTGCTGCTGGCGCTTGCGGCCTCGCCCGCGCTGGCTGCCGACACTGGCACAGTGACACCCGTGGATACCGCGATCAGCGTGGATCACGCGCCGCACCCGTTCAACGTGCGCGACCTGGTGATGATGCAGCGCGTGTCTGATCCGCAGCTCTCGCCAGGCGGACGCTACGCGGCGTTTGGCGTGCGCAGCACGGACTACGCGGCGAACAAGGGCGTCAACGCGATCGCGGTGCTGGATCTGTCGCACGACGGCCAACCGGTGACGGTGGTGGAGAAGGGCGCCTCCTTGCCGCGCTGGTCGGCGGACGGCAAGAGCCTCTACTACGTGGCGGCGGCCGATGGTGTGGCGCAGTTGTGGCGACTGGATTTCACGGCGGGCAAGGGCGGCCTGGACTTCGCCAGCCACAAGGCGCCGGTGCAGGTGAGCCATGGCGTGCTGGACGTGCAGGCCTACAAGCTGGCGCCGGGCGGCAAGAGCGTGCTGCTTTCCTACGCGGTGTTCACCGATTGCGGCACGCTGGCCTGCACCAAGCAGATGCAGGACAAGCGCGCGGCGGACAAGGCCACCGGCACGATTTACAAGAAGCTGTTCGTACGGCACTGGGATACCTGGGCCGACGGCACGCGCAACCAGCTCTACCTTGGCCGCTTCGACGCGAATGGCCAGCTGCCGGCGGAACCGACCCTGCTTTCGCGCGGCATCGATGGCGACATTCCCAGCAAGCCGTTTGGCGACGACAGCGAGTTCGCGTTCTCGCCCGACGGCAGGACGGTGTACTTCGATGTGCGCATCGCGGGCCACAGCGAGCCGTGGTCGACCAACTTCGACATCTACAAGGTGCCGGCCGACGGCTCCACGGCGCCGGTGAACCTCACGGCGGCCAACAAGGCATGGGACGCCTACCCGGTGCCCTCGCCGGACGGCAAGACCCTGTACTACCTCGCGATGAAGACACCAGGTTTCGAGGCGGATCGCTTCGGCATCATGGCGCTGGATCTCGCCACCGGCGCGAAGCGCGAGGTCGATCCGCAGTGGGATCGCTCGCCCGGCGGCATGGGCATTTCCGCCGACGGCAAGACGCTCTACGTCACCGCCGACGACAACGGCCAGCACCCGCTGTTCGCCGTGGACGCGGCCAGCGGCAAGGTGCGCCAGGTGGTGGGCGAAGGCGAAGTGAGCAGTTATTCGCTGGCCGGTTCGCGCCTGCTGTTGGCGCGCGACGACCTGAAGCGCCCCGCCGATCTCTATACCGTGAACACCGATGGCAAGGATCTCAAGCAGGTCACCCATTACAACGCCGCGATGTTGGGGAATGCGCACGAGGGCGATTTCGAGTTCTTCACCTTCAAGGGTTGGCACGACGACACCGTGCAGGGCTACGTGGTGAAGCCGGCGGATTACCAGCCGGGCAAGAAGTATCCGGTGGCCTTCATCATCCACGGTGGCCCGCAGGGCGCGATGACCAACAGCTGGAGCTACCGCTGGAATCCGCAGACCTATGCGGGGCAGGGCTTCGCCGTGGTCACCATCAACTTCCATGGCTCCACCGGCTATGGCCAGAAGTTTACCGACTCCATTTCGGGCGATTGGGGCGGCAAGCCGCTGCAGGATCTCAAGCTCGGCTGGCAGGCCGCGCTTTCCAAGTACAACTTCCTGGACGGCAACCGTGCCTGCGCGCTGGGCGCGAGCTACGGCGGCTACATGACCTACTGGATCGCTGGCGTGTGGAACAAGCCGTGGAAGTGCTTCGTCGACCACGACGGCGTGTTCGACATGCGCATGATGTACTACGCCACCGAGGAGCTGTGGTTCGAGGAACACGAGAACGGCGGCCCGCAGTACGAGGTACCGGCCAACTACGAGAAGTTCAACCCGCTCGACCACGTCAAGGATTGGCGTGTGCCGATGCTGGTAGTGCATTCGGGCCACGACTTCCGCATCCCGCTCAGCCAGGGACTGGGCGCGTTCACCGCGCTGCAGCGCCGCGACATCCCCAGCGAATTCCTCACCTTCCCGGACGAAAGCCATTTCGTGCTGAAGCCGCACAACAGCGTGCTGTGGCATGACACGGTGAACGCATGGCTGAAGGAGTGGACGGCCAAGCCCGGGAAATAATCCCGCGGTAGGGGTTTATCCGTGCGCGATTGCTTTCGCTTCGATCAAGAACCGGAGCAATCGCGTGCGTGGCGCGTTTCTGCGGTGCCGCGCTTGAGCACTACAACCATTTCGCCCGCTTCAACCCGACATAGATGCCGCCCACCACGCAAACCACCACGCCAATGATGAGCGGATAGCTCCATGGCTTGCCGAGTTCGGGCATGTGCTGGAAATTCATGCCGTACCAACTGGTGATGAGGGTGGGGGCGGCCAGCATCGCGGCCCAGCCGGCAAGCTTCTTCATCACCTCGTTCTGGCCGAAGGTGACCAGCGAAAGGTTCACGGTGATCGCGGCGGAGAGCATTTCGCGCATCGCCGCAATGGCGTCGTTGACGCGCGTCACGTGGTCGTGCACGTCGCGGAAATACAGCCGCAGTTCGTCGGGAATCAGCTGCGGATGCAGGCGCACCAGCTGGCTGATCACATCCTGCAGCGGCGACACCGCCAAGCGCAGCGTCATCAGGTCGCGCTGCATGTCGTACAGCCGGCGAACGGTGTCGCGGTTGAAGCTCTCGGCGAAGATGTCCTGTTCCAGTTCCTGCAGCTCCTCGCGGTAGTCGCGCACGATGGGCAGCAGGTTGTCCACGATGAAGTCCAGCACGCTGTACAGGCCGTAGCTGGGCCCCAGCGCCAGCAGCTCCGGCGTGTGCTCGCAGCTGCGTCGCGCCGGAGCGTAGGACAGCGATGCGCCGTGGCGCACGGTGACCAGGTAGCGCGGCCCCAGGAAGATGTGCGTTTCGCCGAACGCGATATGGCCGCCGTCCAGCTGCGCGGTCTGCACCACGATGAACAGCGAGTTGCCGTAGGCCTCGATCTTGGTGCGCTGGTGCGCGCTCTGCGCGTCCTCGATGGCGAGGTCGTGCAGGTCGAACTCTTCCTGCAGCCTCAGCAATAGCGCCTCGTCCGGTTCGTGCAGCCCCACCCACACGAAGGTGTCGGGTTCCTTGAGCACATCGCTGATCGCGTCGATGCTTACATCGCCGATGCGTTGCCCGTCGCTGCGATAGGCGACGCAGTTGACCACCATGTTCGCGTTGGCATGGTTTGGCATGGGCGTTTTCATGTCTGCATGATGCCGCGCCGCCAGGGGAGGCGGCAATGACGCGCCTTGCGGGAGGCTATCGGACTTGCCGCAAACTCCACCCCATCGCCAACCAAACCGGCAAGGCGAGCAATATCCACGGCTGGTTCTGTTGCACGGTGCCGGGCAGGAGGTGCAGCAGCACGGCGGCGAAAGCGGCGAGCAGTTGCAGCACCAGCACGATGTCGGCGAAACGCGAGGGGAGGAGGCCACGGCGCAGGCGCCACAGCGCAGGCAGCAGCAGGAAGGCGAGCGGGCTGAACAGCAGCAGGTTGGCGTTGGCCCAGGCGGAGTGGTGGCTGGTGAGCGTCCACAGCGCGAGCAGCAGCACGCCCACGAGGCCGGCGGCGACGAGCCAGAGCGTGCCCAGCAGGGCGTGGATCGTCGGCCAGCGGCGTGCGGCCAGCGCGAGCGCGATGGCGAAGATCAGGCCGGCCGCACCCAACGGCAGGCGAAGATCCGGTGCCTGTGCCGGCGGCACCGAAACATGGTTGGGCGACAACAACTGCTCGTCCTGCACCAGCGGCTGCGCGCCGCCGTGGCTGTCGGGCACGCGGATGCCGCGCAGGTTTGCTTGCAATTCGGCGGGCAGGAAGCTTTCCTGCCATGCGTTGAGCGGCTGGTCGGCGTAGGGGCCGAGGCCGAGGTCGAGCAGCAGCATCAGCCAGGGTTGCGCGCTCATCAGCCGGTCGGTCTGCTGGCGGTAAGTCATGCCGCCGGGCTGTGCGGCGAGACGTGCCTCGATGACGCCGCCCAGCGCCTTGTCCAGCGCATCGCGCACGCGAGTGGTGCAGTTGTCGGCGTAGTAGTCGTAGTTGTAGCCGGCGTTCTCGGGGCGCAGGTTCCAGAACAGGAAGTCGCGCAGCGCTGCGGCCTGTGCGGGCGTGAGCGCGAGGCGCTGGCGGGTGATCGAGCGGCCCACCTGCACGTAGTAGCTTTCTTCGTCCGCGGTGGGCTCGGCATCCATCAGGTAGTGCATGCGGCCGCGCGCGAAGTTGAGGAAGAAGTTCTTCTCGCTGAAGTCGAACACGCCGTAGTTGAAGTTCACCGCCTCGCCGCTGACGGTGTCGCGCAGCTCGATGGCGTCGTGGCCGAAGCGTTCCCAGTACACGTCGCCCGGGCCGTAGGTGACCAGCGCCACTTCCAGGTTCGCGCCGGGTGCGTTGGCGACGCTGGCGTGGGTTGGCGCACCGACCATCGCCAGCATGCAGGTGAGCAGTAGGCAAAGCCGGGCCCATGCGCGCGAGGCCCTCTTCCGCTGGGAGAGGGAGGTGGCAGGCGGGTGGGGGTGTGGGTGGGGTTCGGCCTGCGGATTTCGCCGAACCCTCATCCGGCCCTGCGGGCCACCTTCTCCCGAAGGGAGAAGGGAGAAGGCTTCAGTCATGGTCGTGGCGGCGGGTGACGCGGAACTGCTGCACGCGGCGGTCGTCAGCTTCGGTGACGTGGAACAGGAAATCGCCGGCGCCGGTTTCCTCGCCCGCTTCGGGCAGGTGGCCGAACTCGGCGGTGATCAGGCCGCCGATGGTGTCGAATTCCTCGTCGGGGAACGCGGCGCCCACTTCCTCGTTGAAGTCCTCGATGGGCGTGAGCGCGCTGACCAGCCATGAGCCGTCGGCCTGGGCATGGATCTGCGCGGGTTCCTCCGCGTCGTCGTGCTCGTCGTCGATCTCGCCGACGATCTGCTCCAGCACGTCCTCGATGGTGATGAGGCCGGCCACGCCGCCGTATTCGTCGACAACCATCGCCATGTGGTTGCGGCTGCGGCGGAATTCGGCCAGCAGCACGTTGAGGCGCATGGACTCGGGGATCAGCACCGCGGGGCGCAGGATCGCGCGGATGTCGAAATCGGCGCCGTTGCCGAAGAACTTCAAGAGATCCTTGGCCAGCAGCACGCCGAGGATCTCGTCCTTGTCCTCGCCGTGCACGGGGAAGCGCGAGTGGCCGGATTCGACCACGGCGGAAAGGATGTCCGGAAGCGGTGCGTCGGCGGCGATCATCACGATCTGCACGCGCGGCACCATCACGTCGTCCACGGTGAGCTCGGTGACCTTGAGCGCGCCTTCCAGCATGGGCAGGGTGTCGGCGCTCAGCAGGCCGTTGACCTGGGCGGTGCGCAGCTCGTCGATCAGTTCCGCGCGGTTGCGCGGCTCGCCAGAAAACAGGTGGCCCAGTCGATCCCACCAGGTGCGATGGGCCGGGCCGCTGGTACTGCCGGGGTCGTCGTTCATTACTCGGATTGCAACTGCCCGGATGCGGGCGGAAGCACGAGTCTAGCGGAAAATCCGTGACAGTTCAGGGCACAAGGTCTTGCGGACAGCCCCATCAGGCGTAGGGATCAGCGATGCCCAGCCCGGCGAGGATGCGCGTTTCCAGCGCCTCCATCGCCTCGGCCTCGGCCTCCACGAGGTGGTCGTAGCCGAGCAGGTGCAGTACCCCGTGCACGGTGAGGTGGGCCCAGTGGTCGCGCGCGTGCTTGCCCTGCTCGGTGGCCTCGCGTGCCACCACGGGGGCGCAGATCACCATGTCGCCGATCAGCGGCAGCTTGAGTTCCGGTGGCAGTCCGGCCTCGAAGGAGAGCACGTTGGTGGCGTAGTCCTTGCCGCGGTAGTCGCGGTTGAGCGCACGCCCCTCGTCGGCGTCGACGATGCGGATGGAAAGCTCGGTGGCCTTGCGCCGCTTCGCTCCGTGCAGCGCCGCTTCCACCCAGCGGCGGAAGCTGGTGGCCGAAGGAATGCCCGTGCGCGGCACGGCGTAGCCCACGTGCACCACCAGCGTCGTGCTCATTTCGCGTCCTCGTCCTTCTGCTCGAACGCTTCGTAGGCGCGCACGATCTTGGCCACCAGCGGATGGCGCACCACGTCGCGCGAGGTGAAGAAGGTGAAGCTGATGCCGTCCACGCCGCGCAGCACTTCCACCGCGTGGCGCAGGCCGGAGCGCACGTTGCGCGGCAGGTCGACCTGGCTGACGTCGCCGGTGATCACCGCCACCGAGCCGAAGCCGATGCGGGTGAGGAACATCTTCATCTGCTCGACGGTGGTGTTCTGCGCCTCGTCGAGGATCACGTAGGAGTCGTTCAAGGTGCGCCCGCGCATGTAGGCCAGCGGCGCGATCTCGATCACGTTGCGTTCGATCAGCTTGGCCACCTTCTCGAAGCCGAGCATCTCGTACAGCGCGTCGTACAGCGGACGCAGGTAGGGGTCGACCTTCTGCGTGAGGTCGCCGGGCAGGAAGCCCAGCTTCTCGCCGGCCTCCACTGCGGGGCGTACCAGCAGCACGCGCTGCACGCGGTTCGCCTCCAGCGCCTCCACCGCGCTGGCCACGGCGAGGTAGGTCTTGCCGGTGCCGGCGGGGCCCACGCCGAAGTTGATGTCGTGGCGCGCGATCGCGTGCAGGTAGCGTGCCTGGTTCGCGCCGCGGCCCTTGATCACGCCACGCTTCACCTTGATGACGACTTCCTGGGCGCCTTCGCCCGCGTCGTCGGCGAGCGCATCGACGCCGGACTCGGCCAGGTGCAGGTTGATCTTCGCGCCGTTCAAGGTCTCGTTTTCGGTGACGGCGTACAGGGCGCGCAGCACTTTTTCGGCGCTGCGCGCGGCGGCTTCCTCGCCGATCGCCTTGAACAGGTTGCCGCGGTGGTCGATCTCCACGCCCAGGCGCAGCTCGATCTGGCGCAGGTGCTCGTCGAACGGCCCGCACAGGCTGGCAAGCCGGGCGTTGTCTTCCGGATCGAGGGCGAAATCGCGTTCGTTGAGGCCTGGGGTCATGCTTCTTGGCTTCCTCTCCCCTCCGGGGAGAGGATTGAGGTGAGGGGACGGTCTTGCGAAAAGCGCTGGAGCGTGCGACCAGATTGGCCCCTCACCCCGGCCCTCTCCCCGGAGGGGAGAGGGGGTAAAGCTCAGGCGGCCGCTTCGGCCAGCGCGTGCACGCGCCCGCGCAGCGAGTTGGCCATGGCGTCGGTGATCAGCACGTCGACGAAGCGCCCGATCATGCGCGCGTCGCCGGGGAAGTTCACGTAGCGCATGTTCTCGGTGCGGCCGGCGAGTTCGTGCGGGTTCTTGGCGCTCGGCTTCTCCACCAGAACGCGCTGCACGGTGCCGACCATCGCCTCGTTGATCTGCTTCGCATTGGCGTTGATCGCGGCCTGCAGGCGTTCCAGTCGAGCGTGTTTCTCTGCCATCGGGGTGTCGTCAGCGAGGCTCGCAGCGGGCGTGCCGGGACGCGCAGAGAAGATGAAGCTGAAGCTCTGGTCGAAACCGACGTCCTCGATCAGTTTCATGGTCTTGTCGAAGTCCTCGTCGGTCTCGCCGGGGAAGCCCACGATGAAGTCCGAACTGATGCAGATGTCCGGGCGCACGGCGCGCAGCTTGCGGATCTTCTGCTTGAACTCCAGCGCGGTGTAGCCGCGCTTCATCGCGGCGAGGATTCGATCCGAGCCGGCCTGCACCGGCAGGTGCAGGAAGTTGGCGAGCTTGGGTACGCTGGCGTAGGCCTCGACCAGCGAGTCGGAGAACTCCAGCGGATGCGAGGTGGTGAAGCGGATGCGACCGATGCCCTCGATCTGTGCGATGGCGTGGATCAGCACCGCGAGGTCGGCGATGCCGCCGTCGTGCATGGATCCGCGGTAGGCGTTGACGTTCTGGCCCAGCAGGTTCACCTCGCGCACGCCCTGTTCGGCGAGCTGCGCCACTTCCACCAGCACGTCGTCGAACGGGCGGCTGATCTCGGTGCCGCGGGTGTAGGGCACCACGCAGTAGCTGCAGTACTTCGAGCAGCCTTCCATGATCGAGACGAAGGCGGTGGGGCCTTCGGCGCGCGGCTCGGGCAGCCGGTCGAACTTCTCGATCTCGGGGAAGGAGATGTCCACCTGCGGCTTGCCGCTCTCGCGGCGCGACTCGATCAGCTCGGGCAGGCGGTGCAGGGTCTGCGGGCCGAACACCAGATCCACGAAGGGTGCGCGCTTGATGATGGCCTCGCCTTCCTGCGAGGCCACGCAACCGCCCACGCCGATCAACACCGGCTTGCCGCCCAGCTTGTGCTCCTTCCAGCGGCCAAGCTGGCTGAACACCTTCTCCTGCGCCTTCTCGCGGATCGAGCAGGTGTTGACCAGGATCACGTCCGCCTCGGACTCGTCCTGGGTCAGCTCCAAACCGTGCGAGGCCTTGAGCACGTCGGCCATCTTGGCCGAGTCGTACTCGTTCATCTGGCAGCCGTGGGTCTTGATGAAAAGTTTGCCGCTCATGGTGTGCTTGCCGTGGTTGTGCGGGGCGCGGCGCAAACGGCGCCGAACCGCGCATTTTACGCCGGCCGGCCCTTGCCCGCCATCGAGCGGGCTTGGCGGATCAGGCACTTGGAATGCCTGCGGCAGGGATGCAGCGCACGAAACGCCGGGCGCGCCCTTGGCGCGGACGCCGCGCGACGGCACACTGCCGGCATGTTTGATGCCGAGCGCCACAAGGGGAGTGCCGGCCGGCTCGATGCAGGCTCCCCGCCGTCCCGTGCGATTCCCGCGAGGATCGCGCTGGCTTGCGCCTTGCTCGCGGGCGCGTTGTGGCTGCCGAAGGTACATGCCGGCACCTTGTACCGCTGTACCGGCGCCAGCGGCGAGGCGGTGTTCACCAGCAGCACGGCGGGCTATCGCGGTTGCCACCGGCTGGGCAGCTACGGCGCGTCGGCGCGGCGCGCGCCCACGGTGTCGCTGCAGAACGTGCGGGGCACGGTGGTGGGCACGCGATCGCAAGCGGCCGTTGCCGCGACCTTGCTGTCCACCGTGAAGGGCAGCGTGCTGACGACGGCGAAGGCGGCGACGCCCGATGCCTTGCCGCTCGCTTCGGCGGTGCCGGCGGATATGCGCGGACATTGGACGTACCGCCAGGCCGGCGACAACGGCGCCTCTGCGTTGCCCGATGTGCCTGCCGCCACCGCGCCGGGCGACCGCGTGCTGCGCGGTGCGGTGTATCGCATCGCGCGCGCCGACGGCAGCGTGGAGTACACCAACATCCCGCCTGCCGGCCGCGAGGCGAAGGCGGCGAAGATGCTGTTCACCTATATAGCCACCTGCTTCGCCTGCAACCTGCACTCGAACGTCCACTGGGGCAGCGTGGCGCTCGACCTCACCGACTACGCCGACGCGATCCGCTCGGCCAGCGTGGAATACGGCGTGGACGAGGCGTTCATCCGCGCCATCATCCACGCCGAGAGCGCGTTCAACCCGCGCGCCATGTCGGTCAAGGGTGCGCAGGGCCTGATGCAGCTGATGCCGGCCACGGCCAGCGACATGGGCGTGCTGGACGCCTTCGACAGCGGCCAGAACATCCGCGGCGGCGCGCGTTACCTCGCCCTGCTGCTGCGCACCTTCAATGGCGACGAGCACCTCGCCGCCGCCGCCTACAACGCCGGCCCCGCCGCGGTGCAGCGGTACGACGGCGTGCCGCCGTATGCGGAAACCCAGGTCTACGTGCAGCGCGTGGACACCCTGCGCAAACGCTACGCGGCGGCGCTTCATCCGCCTTTGGCGGTGGCGCGGCCGGGCTGAGTTGCCTACTGCAGGCCGTCGTCGGTAGCGGACGTGCTGTTCGCGGTCATCGGCGGACGCTCGGTCAGCGTGGCCGTGACGTGGAACGGGCTGCCGTTGCGCAGGCCGGAGATTTCCACCGTGGTGCCGGGCTTGGTCGCCGACTCGCGCCGGCGCAGGTCGGACGGATCGCGGATGTTGTCGTCGCCGATGCGCAGCAGGATGTCGTGCGGCTGGATGCCGGCCTGCGCGGCGGGGCTGCCGGGGTACACGTCGGTGACCTGTGCGCCGCGCGCCGCCGCGGGCAGGCCGCTGTTGGCGGCCACCGGCACGAAGCTGTAGTCCGCGCCCAGCCAGCCGCGCACCACGTGGCCGGTGGCGACGATCTGGTCGAGCACGTTCCTGGCGGTGCCCACCGGGATCGCGAAGCCGATGCCCTCGGCATTGGCCGCCTTGCCGATCAGCAGGGAGTTGATGCCCACCAGCCGGCCCTCGGCGTTGACCAGCGCGCCGCCGGAGTTGCCGAAGTTGATCGCCGCGTCGGTCTGGATGAAGTCCTCGGCGCGGGAGTCGTCCAGCTGGCGGCCCACCGCGCTGACGATGCCCATGGTCACGGTCTGGTTGAGGCCCAGCGGGTTGCCTATCGCCAGCACCACGTCGCCGGGGCGGGGCTTCTGCTCCGCGAACCTAATCACCGGCAGGTTGCCGGCGTCGATCTTCAGCACGGCGAGGTCGGTTTCCTCGTCGAAGCCGACCACGCGAGCCTGGGCCACGCGGCCGTCGTACAGCAGCACCTGGATGTCGGTGGCGTGCGAGATCACGTGGTAGTTGGTGAGCACGTAGCCCTGCGCGCTGACGATCACGCCGGAGCCCAGCGTCTTCTCGTGGCGCTCGTAGGTGGTGAGCGTGCCGCCGAGCAACTGCTGCAGGATGGGATTGTCGTACATCTTGATCGCCGGCGCGTTGACGATCTTGTTGGCGTAGATGTTCACCACCGAAGGCGCGGCGGCAGTGACCGCATCAGCGTAGGAGGTGGGCGCCTGGATGGCCGGCGCCTCGGCCGTCGTGGCGCCGGGCAGGTGCAGGCGCGCACGCAGGCGTGCGCCGCTGGCCGGCCAGAACAGGCCGATCACGAAGGCTGCGGCGAGGCCGACGACGACACAGCGGGCGAGGAAGGCAAGCGTGCCGGCGGCATGTTTCATGTCGTGCTGCAGTCCGTGACGGGCGGGCGAACGGTAGGGTAGGCTGGCGACGGCAAGGAGCGTCGATACGCCGCGGCCCCTTTATTGTACGGTGTAGGGGCTGACGCTAGACTAACGTGATTTTCAGGGGTTCCAATCTGATTGTCGGGCGCGAGCCCTTCTTGACGCAGCAAGTACCGGAGAGCCTGATGGCGAACGAAGTCGTCGATCATGGCCGCCGCCGGTTTCTCACGTCAGCCACCGCAGTGGTCGGTGGCGTGGGGATCGTGTCGGCAGCCGTGCCCTTCATCAAGTCGTGGGAACCCAGCGCGCGAGCCAAGGCCGCAGGGGCTCCGGTCACCCAATCCCTCAAGAAGATCGAACCCGGCCAGCAGCTGATCGTCGGCTGGCGCAGCCTGCCGGTATTCATCGTCAACCGCACCCCGGCGCAGCTGGCCGCATTGCCGAAGCAGGATCCGCGCCTCGTCGATCCGAAATCCGACGGCGCCTCCGCCGCCCAGCAGCCGAAGTACGCGCAGAACGAGACGCGCTCGATCAAGCCCGAGTGGCTGGTGATGGTCGGCATCTGCACCCACCTGGGCTGCGTGCCGAACTACGTGGGCGAGATCAAGCCCGAGCCGTTCGACCCGAACTGGCAGGGCGGCTACTACTGCCCCTGCCACCACTCGCGCTACGACATGGCCGGCCGCGTGTACCAGGGCGTGCCCGCGCCGAAGAACATGGAAATCCCGCCGTACCACTTCATCGACGACACGACCGTGCAGATTGGCGTGGGTCCGGAGGGAGCAGCGTAATGGCCAACGTATTCGCAAGCATCGGCGACTGGGTCAACGAGCGCGCGCCGGGCCTCGTGCCCGTGTACCGCAAGCACATGACCGAGTACTACGCGCCGAAGAACTTCAACCTCTGGTACTACTTCGGCTCGCTGGCGATCTTGGTGCTGGTCAACCAGATCGTCACCGGCATCTTCCTCACGATGAACTACAACCCGAGCGCGGCGGGAGCCTTCGACTCGGTGCAGTACATCATGCGCGACGTGGAGTGGGGCTGGTTGATCCGCTACATGCACTCCACCGGCGCGTCGCTGTTCTTCGTGGTGGTGTTCCTGCACATGTTCCGCGGCATCATGTACGGCTCGTACAAGAAGCCGCGCGAGCTGGTGTGGCTGCTCGGCATGCTGATCTTCCTGGTGCTGATGGCCGAGGCCTTCATGGGCTACGTGCTGCCGTGGGGCAACATGTCGTTCTGGGGCGCCAAGGTGATCGTGTCGCTGTTCGGCACCATTCCGGTGATCGGCAGCCACCTGGTCGAGTGGATCATGGGCGACTTCCTGCCCGCCGACGCCACGCTCAACCGCTTCTTCGCGCTCCACGTGATCGCGTTGCCGATCGTGCTGCTGCTGCTGGTGGTGCTGCACCTGGCCGCGCTGCACGAGGTGGGCTCGAACAACCCCGATGGCGTGGACGTCAAGCACGGCCCCAAGGGCAACCGCTGGGACGCGCTGAAGCCGGCGGACGGCATCCCGTTCCACCCGTATTACACGGTGAAGGATCTGTTCGGGGTGGGCTTCTTCCTGATCGTGGCGGCCTTCATCATCTTCTTCGCGCCGACCTTCGGCGGCTGGTTCCTCGAGCACGACAACTCGATCCCGGCGAACAATCTGGTCACCCCGGCGGAGATCAAGCCGGTGTGGTACTTCACCCCGTTCTACGCGATCGTGCGCATGATCCCGTCGTTCGCGGGCACGGCGGTGTGGGGCGTGCTGGCGATGTTCGGCGCGATCGCGGTGCTGTTCCTGCTGCCGTGGTTCGACCGCGGCCAGGTCAAGTCGATCCGCTACCGCGGCACCGGCTACAAGGTGGCGCTGACGCTGTTCGTGATCGCGTTCTTCGGCCTCGGCGCGGTGGGCGCGGGCGTCACCGCGGAGGTGATCCCGGCCTGGTTCGGCAACGTCGACCTGACCACCTGGGAGAACGCGTTCGGCCGCACGATGACGCTGATCTACTTCGGCTTCTTCGCCTTCCTGTGGGCCTACACACATTTCGGCTGGGAAAAGACCAAGCCGGTTCCGGATCGGGTGACGACGCATGACTAAGCCGACGCTCTTGATGAGGCCCAACCTGATGAAGCGACTCCTTCCCGCGTTCGCGCTGGCCTTGGTTCTGCTGTTCGCCGGCCAGCCGGCGGCGCACGCCGAGGGCGAGGGGCAGCTGATGGCGTCCGGCTCCAGCATCCGCGACCAGGCCTCGCTGCAGCGGGGCGCGCGGCTGTTCTTCAACTACTGCGTGGGCTGCCACTCGCTGAAGTACATGCGCTACTCGCGCATCGCCGACGATCTCGGGCTGACCGAGCAGCAGGTGATGCAGAACCTCAACTTCACCGGCGCCAAGTTCGACGACCCGGTGATCTCGCACATGCCGGCGGAAGACGCCACGAAGTGGTTCGGCAAGGATCCGCCGGATCTGTCGCTGGAGGTGAGCGCGAAGACCGCCGACTGGGTCTACACCTACCTCAACACCTTCTACCTCGACCCGAAGAGCCCGATCGGCTGGAACAACACCACGCTGCCGAACGCGGCGATGCCGTTCCCGCTGTGGGAGCTGCAGGGCGAGCAGGTCGCGGTGACCAAGCCCGGTTCCGACGAGGTGGAGAAGCTCGACCTGGCCCATCCCGGCAAGCTGACCCCGGCCCAGTACCAGCAGGCGACGCGTGACCTGGTGAACTTCCTGGAGTACGTTTCGGAACCGGCGGCCCTGCAGCGGCACCATTACGGCGTCTGGGTGCTGCTGTTCCTGGCGCTGTTCACCCTGCTGGCCTACCTGCTCAAGAAGGAGTACTGGAAAGACGTGCACTGACTTTCCGGCAGAGACACCCACCGGATGCGGCGGCCATGGGCTGCCGCATCCGCGCAACCGCAACAGGAATACTGCGCATGGTTCCAAGCGCCCGCTCGCGTAACGCACTTACCCTCTACACCACGGCCGACGACGTCCAGTGTCATCGCGCCCGGCTGGTGCTGGCCGCCAAGGGCGTCAGCTACGAGCGCGTGATGGTCGATCCGGGCAAGCCGCCGGAGGATCTGCTCGACCTGAATCCCTACGGCAGTGCGCCCACCCTGGTGGATCGCGACCTGACCCTGTACGACGCCAGCGTGGTGTGCGAATACCTCGACGAGCGCTATCCGCATCCGCCGCTGATGCCGATCGATCCGCTTTCCCGTGCGCGCCTGCGCGTGGCCGCGGTGCGCATCGAGAAGGACTGGCTGACCGAAGTGGACACCATCCGCGCCGGCGGCCGCACCGCCGAGCCTGCGCGCAAGCGCCTGCGTGCGCACCTGCTGGCCGCGCTGCCGCTGTTCAAGGCGTCCAAGTTCTTCCTCAATCCCGAGATGAGCCTGGCCGACTGCCTGGTGGCGCCGGTAGTGTGGCGCCTGCCGTGGCTGGGCGTGGATCTGGGCCGCGAGGGCAAGCCGATCATGGATTACGGCGAACGGCTGTTCCACAGCCAGGGTTTTGCGCGCAGCATGACCGAGCAAGAAAAGGCCATGCGACCCTGATGAGCGAAGTAGTGCAACCGATGACTTCCAATCGCCCCTACCTGCTGCGGGCGATCTACGACTGGATCAGCGACAACGGCCTGACGCCGTACCTGCTGATCGACGCCACCGGCGAAGGCGTGCGCGTGCCGCCCCAGGTGATCAAGAACGGCCAGGTGGTGCTCAACATCGCGATGCGGGCGGTGGCGAACCTCGAGCTTGGCAACGACTGGATCGGATTCTCCGCACGCTTCTCCGGCGTCAGCCAGGTGGTGCGCATTCCGGTGGGCTCGGTGCTGGCGCTGTACGCGCAGGAAAACGGGCAGGGCATGATGTTCCCGACCGACGAGGAAGGCGGCGACACGCCGCCGCCTGCGCCTGCGCCCGACGAGCCGCCGTCCAGCCAGGGCGGCAGCGGCGACGACAAACCGAAGCGCGGCGCGCCGTTCCTGCGGGTCATCAAGTAGGTCAGTGCAGCGTGTTGCCGTCGGGGCGGCGGCGCGGGCGCAACGGAACCACATTGTTGCCGGGTTGTGTTTCGTCCGCCGGAACGTGCCGCCATGCCGCGGCATGATCCACGGGCTGTGGCGACGCGAGCGCCACGGTGGGCAGGCGCAACTCGCTCAGCACGTCGCCCTGCATCCACAGCGAAGCCTGCTCGCGATCCGCGCCGTCGATGCTCACCTCGAAACCGTAGCAGCGTTCCAGCCGGAATCGACCGGCCGCATGGCGCAGGCGCAGCGCGCGCAGGCCGACGGTTTCGTCCAGCAGCTGCACGCCGTAGCGCGCGCACTGTACGCGGGCTTCGGCAGTCGCACGCTCGCGTGCGCGGCTCAGCTTCAGCCACAGCGCGATTGTGGCGACCAGCGCCAGCAGCACCAGGAGATCGTCGACATTGCCCATGCCCGCAAGTGTGTGGGTGGGAGGAACGGCGCGCAAGCCGGCGACAGGCCGATCCTTGCGATCATCCCTGATCGCGGAGATCAGGCGGGCGACCTGCTTGGCCGCACTTTCAAACCTCCAGCCGCAACCGCAGCGAGAGGTCGACCGCGTGCACGTGCTTGGTCAGTGCGCCCACCGAGACGAAGTCCACGCCTGTGCGGGCGTATTCGCCGATGGTGGAAAGATCGACGTTGCCGGAAACCTCCAGCGGTACGCGCCCGGCGGCGATCCGCACCGCTTCGCGCATCAGTGGCACGTCGAAGTTGTCGAGCATGATGCGATCCACCCCAGCATCCAGCGCCTGTTGCAGCTCGGCCAGGTTCTCCACCTCGACTTCCAGCAGCAGGCCGGGATGCAGCCGGCGCGCTGCGGTTGCCGCGGGAGCGATGCCGCCCGCCGCGATGATGTGGTTTTCCTTGACCAGGATCGCGTCGTACAGGCCGATCCGGTGGTTGTGGCCGCCGCCGCAGCGCACCGCGTACTTCTGCGCCAGGCGCAGGCCCGGCACGGTCTTGCGCGTGTCGAGCACGCGCGTGCCGGTGCCAGACACGGTCGCCACGTAGGCGGCCGTGGCGGTGGCCGTGCCGGACAGCAGCTGCAGGAAGTTCAGCGCCGAGCGCTCCGCGCTCACCAGCGAGCGGGCGTGGCCGGACAGGCGGCAGATCACCGTGCCGGGCGCCACGCGTTCGCCGTCGCGCACCTGCCAGTCTATGCGCACCGAGGGATCCAGGCGCCGGAAGCAGGCGTTGAACCACGGGATGCCGGCGATCACCGCGTCGTCGCGGCAGGTCAGCGCGGCTTCGGCCATGCCGTCGGCCGGCAGCAGTTCGGCGGTGGCGTCGCCCTTGCCGAGATCCTCGGCAAAGGCGCGTTCCACGTCGGCGGTGATCAGTTCGGGGCTGGGCGGGTCGAACGGGAAAGCAGGGTTCATTCGGCGTCCGTGCTGGCGTCGGGCGATTCGGGCTGGCGCAGGCGGCTGACGATGGCGCTCATCGCGCGGTCGAACAGCGCATTGGTGGCCAGCACCTGCGCGTGGCCGCTGGCCAGCAGCACGGCCAGCTCTTGCGGCGAATAGTCCGCCACCTTCAGGCCGCGGCGGTTGACGAACAGGTAGCGGCCGCTCATCGGGCTGATCCACGACAGCTTGGCGCGCACCATCGGCTCGTCGGGCAACTGGAACTCCAGCCACACGCCGGGCTGCAGCGCTTCCACCTGCCGCCACTCGGGGCTGTCGGTGTCCACCGGCACGCTTTCCTCGGGCAGTTCGTCTTCCGCCTCGGCGTTCTGCTCGATGATGGGCTGGATGCTTTCCGGGATCGCGGCGACGACGGCGGCGTCGGTCGCCGGGGCGCCGGCGGAAGCGGAAGCGGAAGCGGCGGGCGCCGCGTGGCGCGGTTCGCCCAGTTGCTGGCCGTACCAGTCGCGCAGCTGCGCCAGCAGGCGATCGATGTCCGGCTGCTGGAACGCCACGTTGGCCAGGCCCTGGCGCAGCGCGCGCTCGATGCCGGGCAACAGCTGGCGCAAGTACTGGCGCGAGGCGGTGTCCGTCGCCGGCCGCGTGCTGGCGATGAAGTCGTCCACGAAGCGCAGCGCGTCGCGGAATTCGGCAGACTCCTCGCCCTGGCGCAGTTGCACCAGCACGAGGTGGTTGGCCCAGGCTCGCGCCAGCACTTCGTGCACCAGCGGCGGCAACTGGCGGCCGCCGATGCGGTCGACGATCTCGCGGGCGGCGCGGCGGCGCGCCTGTTCCAGCTTCTCGCGGCCGCGAGTGGATTCGGCCACGCGCTGTTCGGCCAGCTCGGAGCGGCGCCGGCTGGATTCGTTGAACTGCTGCAGGTCGGCCAGCAGGCGTTCGAAGATGCCGAGGTCGTCGTCGAACTCGTGCAGCAACTGGTCGACGATGGCCTTGATCTTGTCGTGCAGGCGGCCGTCGCGGTCGGAGTCCGACGACCAGCCCTTGGCCTGCTCGGCCAGCACATCGAGCAGGCGGCGCGCCGGATGCTGGCGGTGCGCGAACAGCTTGCGGTCGAGGATCGCGGCCTTGAGGTAGGGGATCTGCAGCCGCGCCAGCAGCGCCTGCATCTCGGGCGGCAGGGTGTGGTCTTCGAGGATGAACTCGAACAGCATGCCGACCAGGTCGATGGTGTCCTCGTCGATGCCGGCCACGTGGCTGGGCCGCGCGCCGCGCAGCGCGCCGAGCTGGCCCAGCAGCTGTTCCTTGAGCTGCGAGACGGCATCGCGGTCGAAGTTGCCGGTGCCGTTCACCATGGACGGCGCCTGCTGGATGTGGCCGGCCGCCAACTGGGTTTGCAGCACGCTGAGGGCGCCCAGCAGCTCGTTGGCGGACGGCGGCGGGCTGCCGGCATCGCCGGCTCGCGCCGGTGCGGGCGCATCGCCGCCGCGGCGGGCGGCGAACAGGCTGTGCAGGGTCTGCAGCAGTTCGGCGGCGGCTGGGTCGGCTTCGTCCGCGCCGGCTGCGCCCGCGGTGGCGGACGATGACGACACGGTTCCACGCGGCGCAGCGCTGCCGCCGCGCGGTGCGGCGACGCGCAACTGCGGCAGCACGCCGGCGCGCGCCAGCGTGTCGTTGGTTTCCGCGTACAGTTCTTCCAGCGTGGACAGCACGTAGCGGTCGAATAGCTTGTAGATCAGCAGCTTGACGCGCATGTCCGCGGTCAGCTCCTTCAGCGCCTGGCGGAAGGCCAGCGACAGCGCCCCGGGTGCGATGGGGTTGCTGGCGTCCTCGATCTTGCGGCCGCCGCAGATCACCGAGAGGCGCTGGTTGACCGCGAACAGGTCGCGCGCCAGCCGGCTCTCGTGCTTGCTGCCCATGCTGGTGATCGCCAGCGATTCTTCCAGGTCGGTGTCGGCCACCAGCGAGAGTTCGGCCATCGCCGGCACGGCTGACGCGGGCGTGGCTGCGCGGTTGGTCATGCCGCCCATCTCGCGGTTCACCGTGGCGAGGAAGTTGCGCTCGATGGCGGGGCGGCGCTTGCGCACCTCACGCATGCCGTCGAAGTAGTGCGTCTGGGTGGCGTTGTTCTCGGCCTTCTCGGCGAGGTCGAACAGCGCGTCGTCCACGTGCTCGAACAGGTTGCCCAGGCACTGCTGCAGGCGCTTGCCGGCGATACCGCGCACGGCGTTCAGCAACTCGCCCACGCGCTCGCCCGCGGCGGCGTCGGGGCGCGGCGTCAGTGGCACGATCTTGGGCGGTTCGTAGGCGTCGTTCATGGCCATACCGGGTGTCCGTCGATCTGGTCGTCAATCCGTCGAAGGGGATTCGAGGCGTGGGTTCAGGCGGCGGCCGGGAAGTCGCGCAACTGGGCGGTGCCGATGCCTTCTTCCGGCAGCATCACCGGGATGCCGTCGGCGACACGGTAGACCAGCTTGCGGTCGACGGTGATCAGGCCTTCGTCCAGACGCTCGTGCACCGGGGTGCCGGCCGTCGTCGCCACGTCGCCGGCCGCGATGGCGCCGTTCAGCGCGTCCAGCTCGGCGCGGGCCAGCAGGCGCACCGGCGTCTTGCTGACCGGGCAACAGAGGATGTCGAGCAGGCGCTTGTCCATGGGACGAAATCGTTGTGGAGCCGGAAAGCCCGTACAATAACCACTTTTGGGCAGCCGAACCATGACAGCAACGACGGAAACGCCGCGGGTGGGCGTGGTAATGGGCTCGCGTTCGGACTGGGAAACCATGGAGCACGCCGCCGCCGTGCTGACCGAGCTGGGCGTGGCGCACGAGGTGCAGGTGGTCTCCGCCCACCGCACGCCCGACTTGCTGTTCCGCTACGCCGAACAGGTGGCCGGGCGCGGCATCCGGGTGATCGTGGCCGGCGCCGGCGGCGCCGCCCATCTGCCGGGCATGCTGGCGGCCAAGACCCGGCTGCCGGTGTTCGGCGTGCCGGTGCAGTCCAAGGCCCTGAACGGCATGGATTCCCTGCTTTCCATCGCGCAGATGCCGGCCGGCATTCCGGTGGGCACGCTGGCGATCGGCCGCGCCGGCGCGGTGAACGCCGGCCTGCTCGCGGCCGCCGTGCTGGCGCTGCACGACCCGCGCCTCGCGCAGGCGCTGGAGGACTGGCGCGCGAAACAGACGCAGGCCGTGCTCGACCAGCCGGATCCGCGCGCATGAGCGAGTCGCGGCAGCCCGTGCTCGGCATCCTCGGCGGCGGCCAGCTGGCGCGCATGCTGGCGCTGGCGGCGGCGCCGCTGGGCGTGAACAGCCTGGTGGTGGACAGCGCCGCCGACGCCTGCGCGGGCCAGGTGGCGCCGCTGGTCAAGGCGGACTGGAGCGACTTCGCCGCGCTGGAGGAATTCGCGCGCAAGGTCGACGTGGTCACCTTCGATTTCGAGAACGTGCCGGCCGAGACGGCGCAGTGGCTGGCCGGGCGCGTGGCGGTGTTCCCGAACCCGCGTGCGCTGGCGGTGGCGCAGGATCGCCTCGCCGAGAAAACCCTGTTCCGCGACTGCGGCCTGCACACGCCCGAGTTCATGGCCGTGGACGATCGCGACGGCCTCGACCGCGCGCTCGCCGCGGTGGGCGCGCCGGCCATCCTCAAGACGCGCCGGCTGGGCTACGACGGCAAGGGCCAGTTCCGGCTGAAATCGCTGGCCGATGCGGATGCGGCCTGGGCCGCGCTGGGCGCGCAGGCGGCGAAGCATGGCCTGATCCTGGAAGCCTTCGTGCCGTTCCAGCGCGAGCTGTCGGTACTGGCGGTACGCGGACGCGACGGCGATTTCCGCACCTGGCCGCTGACCCGCAACTGGCACGTGGACGGCGTGCTGTCGATGAGCCTGGCGCCGGCGCCCGACATCGATGCGCTGCAGCCGCGCGCCACCGCGCTGGCGCGCACGCTGGCCGAGCGGCTGGACTACGTGGGCGTGTTCGCGCTGGAGCTGTTCGTGAAGGACGGCGAGCTGCTCGGCAACGAGATGGCGCCGCGCGTGCACAACTCCGGGCACTGGACGATCGAGGGCGCGCACACCAGCCAATTCGAGAACCACGTGCGCGCCGTGCTCGGCCTGCCGCTGGGCGACACCGGCGCGCGCGGGCAGTCGGCGATGTTCAACTGGATCGGCGAGCTGCCCGATCCCACGCCGGTGTTGCGTGGCGTGGATGCGCACTGGCACGACTACGGCAAGTCGGCGCGCGCGGGGCGCAAGGTGGGGCATGCCACGGTGTGCGCGCCGGATGCGGGGCAGCTGGCGCTGCGCCTCGAAGCAATCGGTCGCGGGCTGGGACGCGAGGCGCAGGTGGCGCCGACGATAGAGGCATTGCGCGGGTGAGTTGCCCGCTCCGGGCCACTGCTGTCCGGAATAATCTGGGGATGGTGCCGAAGGATGAAGACCCGCGCCGCTTGCACGAAGCATGGCGAGAAGGCGACTTCATTTCCGATAACAACCACCTATCCAGACTGTCATCCCGGCGAAGGCCGGGATCCAGTAGCGACCATGTTTGCTCAGGCCGCACGGCCACTGGATGACTCGCTTCGCTCGCCCCTTCGGGGCCGCCCTGCGGGCGTTCTGCGCGCTTCGCGCTTGTCCGGCCTGCGCCGGAATGACGAGAAAGACCGCGGCCACGAATGTTCAAAATTATTCCGGACAGTAGTGCGCTCCGGGCATGAAAAAGCCGCGGATGTCCGCGGCTTTTTTTGTGCTCTTTGCTCTTTGGAAGACCAGAGCCAGAGCGCCGTGCCTGAGGTCAAAAAAGGGGCTCCTGCCCCTTTTTTGACTCGCCTGATTCGCTGGGCGAATCAGGCTCCGCTGCGCGGGCGCCCATCCGTGGGCGCGAGGCGCGCAAGCGCGCCTCTTAGCCCTGCATCGCCTTGGCGACTTCGGCCAGGTAGTCTTCCTGCACCTTCTCGATGCCTTCGCCCACGGCCAGGCGCACCACCGAGACCACGTCGGCGCCTTCCTTCTTCAGCGCGTCGCCCACGGTGACGTTGGTGTCCAGCACGTAGGGCTGGCCGACGAGGGTGACTTCGGAGACGATCTTGTTGATCTTGCCCGAGACGATCTTCTCCAGGATGTCGGCCGGCTTGTTCTTTTCCTTGTCCGACATCGCGGCCAGCGCGATTTCCTTTTCCTTGGCGATGAAGTCGGCGGGGACGTCCTCGGCCTTCACGTAGGGCGGGTTCATCGCCGCCACGTGCATGGCGATGCCCTTGGCCAGCTCCTCGGAGCCGCCCTTGAGCGCCACGATCACGCCGATCTTGCCGCCGTGCGAGTAGGTGGCCAGCGGGCCGTCGTTCTCGACGCGCGCAGCGCGGCGCACTTCGATCTTCTCGCCGATGGTCGCGGTCTGCGCCTTGGCGGCTTCCTCGATGCTGGCGGAGCCAGGGAAGGCGGCGGCCTTCACGGCGTCGATGTCGCCGGCGCTGGCCTGCAGGGCGGCCTCGGCAACGGCGTTGGTGAACTCGATGAAGTTCGGCGCCTTGGCGACGAAATCGGTCTCGCTGTTGACCTCGACCAGCACGGCCTTGCCGCCGGCCTGGGCGGCGGCGATGCGGCCCTCGGCGGCGATGCGGTCGGCCTTCTTCTCGGCCTTGACCATGCCGGTCTTGCGCAGCCACTCCATCGCGGCGTCGATGTCGCCGTTGTTCTCGACCAGCGCCTTCTTGCACTCCATCATGCCGGCGCCGGAACGCTCGCGCAGTTCCTTGACGAGTTGGGCGGAGATATTGCTCATCGGTATTCCTCGAATGCTTGAGGCGTCGTGACGGTTCGCGCCACGACGCCGGGATGGGCCTTGTCGTTGTCGCTGCGACGGCGGTTGCCCGCCGTCACACCGCCTTACTTGGCGTCGCGCGGGGCGCGGCCTTCGCGGCCACCGTCACGGCGCGGCGCGCCGGCACCCTTGCGCGGGGCGGCATCGCGATCGCGGCGCGGGGCGGCCTTGCGCTCGGCCTTGGCGACCGGGTTGCCTTCCTCGTCCAGTTCGACGAACTCGTCGGCGTCGCCCTGGGCGGCGGCCGGCGCGGCGGCCTTGCCTTCCAGGATCGAGTCGGCGGCGGCGCGGGCGTACAGCTGGATCGCGCGGATCGCGTCGTCGTTGCCGGGGATCGCGTAGTCCACCAGCTCCGGGTTGTAGTTGGTGTCGACCACCGCCACCACCGGGATGCCCAGCTTGCGGGCTTCCTGCACGGCGATGTCCTCGTGGCCGATGTCGATCACGAACAGCGCGTCGGGCAGGCGGTTCATGTTCTTGATGCCGCCCAGCGAGTTCTCGAGCTTCTCGCGCTCGCGGCGGCGGGCCAGCACTTCGTGCTTGACCAGCTTGTCGAAGCTGCCGTCGGTCTCGGCCGCTTCCAGCTCCTTGAGCTTGGCCACCGACTGCTTCACGGTGCGGAAGTTGGTGAGCATGCCGCCCAGCCAGCGCGCGGTGACGAAGGGCATGCCGGCGCGGCTGGCTTCCTCGGCCAGCGCCTCGCGGGCGGAGCGCTTGGTGCCCACGAACAGGATGGTGCCGCGCTTCTGCGCCAGGCCCGACAGGAAGTTCATCGCGTCGGTGAACAGCGGCAGGGTCTTCTCGAGGTTGATGATGTGGATCTTGCCGCGGGCGCCGAAGATGTACGGGCCCATCTTCGGATTCCAGTAACGGGTCTGGTGACCGAAATGCACGCCGGCTTCGAGCATTTCGCGCATGGTGACTTGAGCCATGGTGTAACTCCTGAACGTTGGGCCTTTTCGTGTGGCCCGGGGGTTGGAACCTCCACGCATCCCCGGCTTCGACCGCGGCAGCGAACGCTGCGCGCGGCACCCCGAAGAACGGTGCCGATGCGTGTGTGGCGTTGGGTTTGGGATGCTGCCGCGACGCGGTTACAATCCCGTTTCGCCTTGCAGTTCGGCCGCTCGAAAGCCTCGATGACGGTCTGCAAAACTGTGAGATTGTAGCCGGTACGCCGGCGCGGCGGCAAGTTGCCTGCGGATGCCGGCTTGATCGGTACGCGCGGCGCCGCCATCTGGGTTCCCACTATGGCAATCACGCTGAAATCCCCGAAAGACCTCGAAGGCATGCGCGAGGCCGGCAAGCTGGCCGCCGAAGTGCTGGCCATGCTCAAGGAGCACGTCAAGCCCGGCGTCACCACCGAGGAGCTGGATCGGCTGGCCTACGAGCACATCGTCAACGTGCAGAAGGCGGTGCCGGCCAACGTGGGCTACCACGGCTTCCCCAAGACGCTGTGCACCTCGGTCAACCACGTGATCTGCCACGGCATCCCCAGCCCCGGCAAGGTGCTGAAGGACGGCGACATCGTCAACCTCGACGTCACCGTCATCAAGGACGGCTGGCACGGCGACACCAGCCGCATGTACTACGTGGGCACGCCCTCGGTGCTGGCCAAGCGGCTGGTGGAGACCACCCACGAGGCGATGATGCGCGGCATCCGCGCGGTGCGTCCCGGCGCCACCCTGGGCGACGTCGGCCACGCGATCCAGCAGCACGCCGAGGCGGCGGGCTTCTCCATCGTGCGCGAGTACTGCGGCCACGGCATCGGCAAGGTCTACCACGACGAGCCGCAGGTGCTGCACTACGGCAAGCCCGGCGCCGGCGTGGAGCTGAAGGAGGGCATGACCTTCACCGTGGAGCCGATGGTCAATGCCGGCAAGCCGCACACCAAGCAGCTGCCGGACGGCTGGACCGTGGTGACCAAGGATCACTCGCTCTCCGCGCAGTGGGAGCACACCATCGCGGTCACCGCCGACGGCTTCGAGATCCTTACGCCCTGGCCGGATGCCTGAGCGCTTACGGTAAAGAGCCTCGAACAGCCCGGTTGCCCGTGCGTCATCCCGGCGAAGGCCCGAGGCGCTTTACAACAGCGAAGCTGGTCATCCAGGGCCTTTGACTTCCCAGGCCGGGCGGCATGGCAGACTGGCGATTCCCTCCCGCCGCATCGAATTCCGCCGATGAGTATCGTGCTTCCACCGTTGCCGCGCCTGCCGCCGGCCGTGCCGCGTTCGGGCGTGTCCGCCGACGCGCGGCGTGCCCTGCGGCAGTTGCTGGGCGACGTGGATCGCGACCTGGCGACCGCGTTCCGCGAGGGCGCCGATGCCAGCGCGCTGGCGCGGCGGCGCGCCGAGGCGGTGGCGCGCATCGTGGTGCACGTGTGGACGGCCTGCCTCGGCGAGGTGAGCGGCGCGGCGCTGTTCGCGGTGGGCGGTTTCGGCCGCGGCCTGTTGTTCCCGCATTCCGACGTGGATCTGCTGGTGCTGGCCGAGCGCCCCGAGCCGGCGCGGCTGCGCGCGTTGGAGCAGTGCTTCGCCACGCTGTGGGACGTGGGCCTCAAGGTGGGTCACGCGGTGCGCGAGCCGGCGCAGTGCCGCGCCCTGGCCGCCGAGGACGCCAGCGTGTTCACCAGCCTGCTCGACGCGCAGTGGATGGCGGGCGATGCGGCGCTGGAAGGCACGCTGCGCGCCATCGTGGACGATCCCGCGTTGTGGCCGCCGCGCGACTACCTCGCCGCGCGCCTGGCCGAGCGCGATGCCCGGCACGCGCGCCACAACGACACCTCCAGCAACCTCGAACCCAACCTCAAGGACGGCCCCGGTGGCTTGCGCACGCTGGATTCGCTGCGCTGGCTGGGGCGCAGGCTCGCGCATGCCGGCGGCTTCGAGGCGATGCAGGACGCGGGCCTGCTCGATCCCGCCGAGCGCGCCAGCCTGTGCGAGGCCGAAACCACGCTGCGGCGCTACCGCTGGGCGTTGCACCAGGAAGCTGGCCGGCCGGAGGAGCGCCTGCTGTTCGACTACCAGCGCGCGCTCGCGGTGCGACTTGGCTTCGAGGACGAGCACGAGAAGAACCTCGGCGTCGAGCAGTTCATGCAGGGCTATTACCGCGCGGCCAGCCAGGTGGAGCGGCTGGGCGTGCAGATCGCCGAGCGTTTCGTCGAACTGCTGGAGCCCGCGGGCGAGGCGACGCCGGTGGGCGAGGACTTCGTGCGCCACGGCACCCGCCTGGCTGCACGCGATCCCGAACTGTTCGCGCGGCGCCCGGCGGCGCTGGTGGAAATCTTCATCGCGCGGCTGGACGAGCCGGGCCTGATCGGCTTCTCCGCCGACACCATGCGGCGCATCCACCAGGCCACCGCGCAGCACGACGGCAGGCTGGCCGACGATCCCGCGGTGCTGGCCGCCTTCCTGCGCCTGCTCAAGCGCGGCGCGCCGGCGGTGGACGCGCTGTGGCGGATGAACCGGCACGGCCTGCTCGCCGCCATCCTGCCGGCGTTCGGCAAGGTGTTCGGGCGCATGCAGTACGACCTGTTCCACGTCTACACCGTGGACGAGCACACGCTGCGCGTGCTGCGCCAGATGGCGCGCTTCGCCGATCCCGAGGCGCGCCGCGAATTCCCCGTGGCCTGCGACGTCTGGGCCAGCCTGGCCCAGCCGGAGCTGATGCTGCTGGCCGGCCTGTTCCACGACATCGCCAAGGGCCGCGGCGGCGACCATTCCGTGCTGGGCGAGGACGATGCGCGCGCGTTCTGCGCCAGGCTGGGCCTGCCCGCCGCCGACGGCGAGCGCGTGGCGTGGCTGGTGCGCTGGCATCTGCTGATGAGCACCACCGCGCAGCGGCAGGACATCACCGATCCCGACGTGGTGCGCAAGTTCGCCGACGCCGTGGGCGACCGCGAGCGGCTGGGGCGGCTGTACCTGCTCACCGTGGCCGACATCATCGGCACCAGCCCCAAGCTGTGGAACGGCTGGAAGGATCGCCTGCTGGCCGACCTCTACGCCGCCGCGCGGCAGGCGCTGCGCAGCGACACCCGGCCGGGCCACGATGCCGCGGCGCGCATCGATGCCTGCCGCGCGCAGGCGCTGATCCTGCTGCAGGACGAGGGCATCGCCGCGGAGGCGGCCGAGCGCGCGTGGGCCACGTTCCCGCCATCCAGCTTCCTGCGCCATCGCCCCGAGCAGATCGCCTGGCAGACCGCGGCCATCGTGCGCGCGGACGGCGCGTGGCCGCTGGTCGCGGTGCATCCGCTCTCGGTGCGCGGCAGCACCGAGCTGTTCGTCTGCACGCCCGACCGCGACGGCCTGTTCGCCAGCGTCACCGCGATGCTGGATCGGCTGCACTTCTCGGTGGTGGAGGCGCGCGTGCTCAACTCCAGCGCCGGCATGGCGATGGACACCTTCCTGTTGCTGGAGGCGGACGGCCAGCAACCGGCCAGCGCGGATCGCGCGGAAGAACTGCGCCAGCGCATGCAGCGCGCGCTGGCGCAGGGCGGGCAGATCCTGCCGCCCCGGCGCAGCATGTCGCGCCATTTGAAGCACTTCCAGATGCCGCCGCGCATCGACTTCCGCCAGGCGGGCGACGCCCGCACGCGCATGGCGCTGGTGTGCAGCGACCGCCCCGGCCTGCTGGCCGCGGTGGCGCAGGTGCTGGTGGCCTGCGACGCGCGCGTGCACGACGCCCGCATCGCCACCTTCGGCGAGCGCGTGGAGGATTTCTTCCAGCTCACCGACCGCAGCGATGCGCCGCTCGGCGAAGCGCAGCAGCAGCACCTGCGGCAGGCCTTGCTGGCGCGCTTGGGGTAGCCGTTCACGGGTTCCGGGCGCCGTGTGCCGGAGGTGGAGAACAGCGACGCGCCCTCAATCCACCGCGTCGGCGCCCCACAGCGCCTCCATGCTCACGGCGATGCCGAGCTGCCACAGGTTCACCACTTCGACGATGGTGTGCGCGTCCACGTCGCCGCTGCGGCGGATCGGCGAGGTCAGGCGCAGGCCGTTGTGCGTGGTGAGCGAGGCCACCACCGGCTGGTGGCCGCTGGCGCCGCGCTGGATCACCACGGCGAGCGAGCCGTTGCGCAGGCGCACGCCGGTGCCGGGCGGGTAGATGCCCAGGGTCTTGATGAACACCCTGGCCAGATCCACGTCCAGCGCCGCGCCTTCGTTGAGGAACATCCAGCGCAGTGCCTGCGTGGACTGCAGTGGCGGGCGGTAGTCGCGGCCGGCGACGCGCGCGCAGTACACGTCGGCCAGCGCCAGCAGGCGCGCCGGCCGGTTGATTTCCGCGGCGTGCTTGCCGGCGGGATAGCCGCTGCCGTCGGTGCGCTCGTGGTGGTCGCGTACGGCCTCCAGCCAGCGCTCGTCGGCCACGCCGAGTTCGCGCAGGCGCGCCATGCCGGTTTCGCAGTGCGCGTGCACCGCCGCCTGCTGGGCCTCGGTCAGCGGCGCGCTGCGCGCGACCAGCGCGTCGTGCAGGGCAAACATGCCGATGTTCATGGTCAGCGCGGCCGAGACGGTGGCGATGGATTCGTCGGGCTCCAGTTCGAGCGCCGCCCCGATGATCTGGCAGGCGATGGCGGCGTTCACCGCGTGGCGGCTGCTGTACGGCCCTTCGGTGCGCAACAGCATGCTCGCCAGCGTCACGTCGGGATTCGTCCGGCAGGCTTCGCGCACCTGCGCGGCAATGCCGGCCAGCGCCATCGGGAAGTCCGCCGGCGCGGGATCGGCCAGCAGCGCGTGCAGCCGCCGTCGCGCGTCCAGCACGCGGGCCAGCGGTGACAGTTCCGCCAGCTGCGGCGGCAGCGGGCTGCGGCACTCCTCGTCGGAACCGTAGAACAGGCCGTGCTGCAGCAGCATGTCGCGCTGGGCCTCGGTGTGGACGACCTGGCCGTAGCTCAGCAGCACGTTGCCCCGGGCATCGTAGGCATTGAAACGGATGGGGCGGCCGACGGTCAGTTCGGTCGCGTCGATGGAACGCCGCGGCACGGAGGCTCCTTGTGCGGGACGAAGATGGCCCGGAATGCGTTCACTTCATAGCTTCCGGCGGTTTTGCGCAAGTCCACGACGCCGCCACGGGCAGCGCCCCCGGCTCGGGCAGGCGGGACAGCGCCTCGCGCAGCACATCGGTCACGTTGCCTGCCGGCGGCGGCGTGGTCACCGGCGGCACGCCGGCCCAGGCGTTGCGGCCGTGCCGCTTCGCCGCGTACAGGCATTCGTCGGCGACGTTGACCACCTGCTCCCAGGTCAGCCGGTTGGGTGCGCTGGCGAAGAACGGGTAGCTGGCGAAGCCGATCGAGCAGCTGAGGCGCAGGTTCCGGCCGTCGTCCAGCGCGAAGCGGTGGGCGGCCACCGCGGCGCGGATGCGTTCGGCGTACAGCGGCCCGGTGTCCGCCGCGGCGAAGCGCGCCACGATCAGGAACTCCTCGCCGCCATGGCGCACCGCGGTGTCCGATTCGCGCACCACCGACATCAGCACGTCGCGGAACTGCTGCAGCATGCGGTCGCCGGCGGCGTGGCCGTGGCTGTCGTTGATCTGCTTGAAGTGGTCGATGTCCACCATCAGGAACAGCAGGTGCATCTGCCGCCCCGGCCCGTACCGCCGGGCGGCGGCGAGGTCGTGTTCGATGTGGTCGTCGAGATAGCGCCGGTTCTTGAGGCCGGTGAGCGGATCGACGAAGACCTGCTGGGCGAGCGCCGCGTTGGCGTCGCGCAGCGCCTGGTTGGCCTGCGCCAGTTCGGCGGTGCGCCGGGACACCAGCATGGCCAGCGCGCGGTTGCGCTGGCGCAGCGCATGCAGGCGCCAGCGGATCAGCAGGCTCAGCAACAGCACGCCGCAGGCCGACCATGCCAGCCAGGCCCAGGCCGTGCGGTACCACGGAGGCAGTATGCGGAAGTCGAACGTGGCTTCGCGGCCCTCCTGGCCGTACACGTTGCGTGCGCGCACGTGGAAGCGGTAGAAGCCGTCGGGCAGGTTGGTGTAGTCGCGATAGGCGTCGCCGCGCCACGGCGACCAGCCGCGATCCAGCCCTTCCAGCCGCGTCTGGTACTGGTTGGCGCTGGCGCGCCCGTAGCTGGGCAGGGCGAACTCGAAGCGGATCGAGTTCTGCTCCCACGGAATCCCGGGCGTGCCTGCGTCCGCGCGGTTGCTGGCGAACGGCACGCGGCCATCCTGGCCGACGACCCTGCGCAGCAGGGTGCGCAGTTGCGCGTCCTGCGGAGTGGCACGCGTGGGCCGGTAGCGGAACAGGCCCTTGTCGCCGCCTATCCACACGTCGCCGTCGGCGTCGTCCAGGAAGGCGGACATGTCGATACCGGCCAGCGGCTGCAGCGGAACGGCCTGCCAGCGCCAGCCCTTGCCGTCGCGCACCGCATGGCCGATCTGCTTGGAGCCGCCTGTGATGGCGGCGTACATCCACAGCGAGCCGTCGCGATCCTGGTGCACCACGTCGATCTGCTGCGGGCCGTCGGGGAACAGGCTGGCGAACGCCGGGTCGGGGCTGAAGCGCGAAGTGGCCGCATCGAAGCGGTAGAGGCCGTGCGCGGTAATGAAGCGCAGCCTGCCGTCGATGGCGACCAGGTCGTTGCGCTCCGCCGGCAGGCCGGCGTCGGCGTCGTAGTGGTCGACCTTGACGGCACGCGCGTCCTGCGGCCCCTGCCAGTCCTGCGGCAGGCTCAGGCGGATCGCGCCGCCCACCCAGGGGCTGAGCCACACGTGGCCCGCCGAATCCTGCCGGATGGCGCGGATTTCCAGCGACACGCCGTCGATGAGGCCCTCGTCGACCCACTGGCTGCCCACGCGGCGCAAGGTGCCGATGCCGTTCGGGTACCCCACGAACACGCGCGACGGATCGCTGGTGGAGTGCCACAGGGAGAGCGCCGAGGGCGAAAGCGCATGCCGCCGGATCGCCAGCGCCTGCCGGAAGTCGCTGCCGGTGCCGACGAACACGCCGTCGTCGCAGGCCACCAGCAGCTGGCCGTCGACTTCGGCAAGATCCCAGATCGGCCCCGCCAATTGCGGCACCTTCTCGAAATGGGCGTCGGTGCCGGCCACCAGGCGATACAGGCCGTCGGTGGCGCCCACGTAGAGCGTGCCGGCATGGCGCTGCAGCACCAGCGCGTCGTCCGGCAGCCCGGAGCGTTCGCCGAAATGGGTCAGCGGCGAGCCCATGTCGATGCGTGCGATGCCGTTGCCCTCGGCCACCCACAGGCCGTGTTCGCGCCCCTGCATCAGGGCCATCATGGAGTTCGTGCTCAGCCCGCTGCTGCGCGTCAGCGTGCGCAGCAGGCGGCCCTGCGCATCCAGCACGAACAGTCCGCCATGCACCGTGGCCGCGACCAGCCGGCCGTCGGCCAGCCAGGTCGCGTCGTACAGCAGGGCCTTGCGGATCGCCGCGTCGGCTTCGGTGGGCCAGGGGCGCCACGTGCCGTCGTGGCGGATGAACCAGCCCTGCGTGCGCGTGCCCGCCAGCAGGTCGCCCGGTTGCGCGCCAGGCCCGCGCCACGGCAGCAGCGCGTAGACCTTCTCTTCGGCGAAGCGTGCGCCGTCGGGCGAAAGCACCAGCCGGTCGCCGTCCATCTGCAGCAGGCCACGCCCCGTCTCGCGCAGGTACAGCCGGCCATCGATCATGAAGCTGGTGTGGAACGTGGTGCCGGGTTTCCACACCTTCATCGCGCCGTTGCGGTAGCGGAACAGCCGCGTGACGGTGACGAAGTACACGCCGTCGGCCGTGGGATAGACGCTCCATACGTCGGCGAAATCGCGCTCGCCGGGCGGCAGCTTGTCCCGCAGCGAGACGAAGGCCAACTGGCCGGCGGCGTCCGGCTTTAGGTAGCCGAAGTCGCCCACCGTGCCCACGTAGATGCGGTCGTCCGCGCCCAGCGCCAGCGAGCGCACCGTGGCGTGGTTGGGCACCGGGATGCGTTGCCAGCGCGCGCCGTCGAAGCTCAGCACGTAGCCGTCGACGTTGCCCACGTAGAGCACGCCCTCGCGATCCTGCGCCAGCGCCCAGTTCTGCGCGGCGGCGCCGTACTCGCTCGGGGAGAAGTTGCGGATGTAGGGCAGGCCGGCGTCGTTGGGCGCCGTGCTGGCGGCGACGGCAGGGGCGGGCGCGGGCAAGACGGGCGCCGGATGGACGGGAGCGGCCAGCAGGCAAAGCGTGGCCAGCGCCAGCACACGGGCAGAGCGCGTGCGGCGTCGGACTGGCTTGTCTACGACAGTGCCCGATCCATCCATCGCATCCTCACGGCAGGCGGCGCACCGCGCCGGCTCTCTTCGCGGGGTTTATCGGCCAGCCGGCATGAAGCTTGAGTGAGCGGGCCGGGCCGGCGGTTTCGCCGCGCGGCGCGGACGGGCACAATGGGGCGTTCCCCATCGACGATTTGGACGTCCATTTGCCATGACCAGCCTCGAACACCTGATCGACGACGCCTTCGGGCGCCGCAACGAACTGACCCAGAGCGAGATCGAAACCCACCTGCGTCCTGCGGTGGAACAGGCGCTGGGCCTGCTCGAATCCGGCGAACTGCGCGTGGCCGAGCCGGACGGGCAGGGCGGCTGGAAGGTCAACCAGTGGCTGAAGAAGGCGGTGCTGCTGTACTTCCGCATCAACGGCAACCGCGTGGTGGACGGCGGTTCGGCGCTGGCCTTCGACAAGGTGCCGCTGCGCTTCGCCCACGGCGACGACGCCGAGCTGCAGGGCCTGGGCGCGCGCGTGGTGCCCGGCGCGCTGGTGCGCCGCGGCGCGCACGTCGCCAGGGACGCGGTGCTGATGCCGAGCTACGTCAACATCGGCGCCTACGTGGGCGCGGGCACCATGGTCGACACCTGGGCCACGGTGGGCTCCTGCGCGCAGATCGGCGCGGGCGTGCATCTCTCCGGCGGCGTGGGCATCGGCGGCGTGCTGGAGCCGCTGCAGGCCAATCCCACCATCATCGAGGACGGCTGCTTCATCGGCGCGCGTTCGGAAGTGGTCGAGGGCGTGGTGGTGGAGCGGGGCAGCGTGATCGGCATGGGCGTGTTTTTGGGCCAGTCCACCCGCATCTACAACCGCGCCACCGGCGAAGTCAGTTACGGACGCATCCCCGCCGGCAGCGTGGTGGTAGCCGGCAGCCTGCCCGCGAAGGATGGTTCGCACAGCCTGTACGCGGCGGTGATCGTGAAGCAGGTGGACGAGAAGACGCGCGGCAAGACCTCGATCAACGAACTGCTGCGGAGCGGCGAATGAGCGCGACCCTCTATGGCCTGACCACCTGCGACACCTGCCGCAAGGCGCGCAACTGGCTGGATCGCTTCGCCGTGCCGTACACCTTCGTGGACTACCGCGCCAACCCGGTGCCGGCGGCCACGCTGAAGGTATGGGCGCAGCAGCTTGGCGGTTGGGAGGCGATGGTCAACAAGTCCTCCACCACCTGGCGCAACCTGCTGCCGCAGCGCAAGAACCCCGGCAGCGATCCGGAGTGGACGCTGCTGCTGAAGGAATATCCCGCGCTGGTGCGCCGCCCGGTGGTGCTGAAGGAGGACGGCAGCGTCAGCGTGGGCTTCAGCGACAACGGCTTCAAGAAGCTGTTCGGCCGCTGACGGATGATCGTGCGCCTCTGCAAGATCGTGGTGCTGGCGGTGGTGGCGCTGTGGATCGCGCTGGTCGCCTTCGGCAACCTCAGCGACTACGGCAGCAACTGGCCGTTCGTGCAGCACGTGCTGGCGATGGACACGATCTTCCCCGACGCGCATATCCGCTACCGCGCCATCCGTTCGCCGCTGCTGCAGCATGCCGCCTATGCGCTGATCATCGCGGTCGAGTCGCTGGCCGCCACGCTTTGCGGGCTGGGCACGTGGCGGCTGTGGCGTGCGCGCCGCGCCACGGCCGCGGCGTTCCAGCGCGCCAAGCGCGTGGCCGTGCTGGGCCTGACCACCGGCGTGCTGCTGTGGCTGGGCGGCTTCGTGGCGGTCGGCGGCGAATGGTTCGGCATGTGGATGTCCAGCCAGTGGAACGGCATCGAAAGCGCATTTCGCTTCGCCATCGTGCTGCTGGCGATGCTGGTCTGGCTGGGCCAGCGCGACGACGAACTGGATGGCTGACGACATGCCTGACCACCGCACACGCCGCTACCGCATCAACCTGCGCATCGAGCGCGACAACGCCGCGTTGTACGCGCGGCTGGCCGGGCTGGCCACCGATCCGCGGCTGGCACGCGCGTACCGGCGGATCGCCGAGGGCGAGCAGGTCAACGCGGCGTTCTGGGAGTCGCGCCTGCGCGAGCAGGGCGCGGCCGTGCCACCGCCCCGCACCGGCATGCGCGTGCGTGTGCTGGGCTGGTTCGCGCGGGCCTTCGGCACCGAGTTCGTGATGCCCACCGTGGTGCGGCTGGAGCACGCCGACCACGACGCCACGCCGGTGGATCGCAGCGGCCACCGCGACCACTTCGTGCCACCGCACGCGCGTGCCGAGCGCGGCCACAGCCATCGCGCGCAGAGCGGCAACACGCTGCGCGCGGCGGTGCTGGGCGCCAACGACGGCCTGGTTTCCAACGTCAGCCTGGTGATGGGCATGGCCGGCGCCGCCGCCAGCGACCGCGCCGTGCTGCTGGCCGGGCTGGCCGGGCTGGTCGCCGGCGCCTGTTCGATGGCGCTGGGCGAGTGGCTCAGCGTGAACAGCTCGCGCGAGTTCTACCAGGCGCAGATCACCGAACGCGCCGAGCGCCTCGCGGTGGCGCCGGAGGACGGCGTGAGCCACATCGCCGGCATCTACCGCGAGAAAGGGCTGGGCCGCGCCCAGGCCGAGCACCTGGCCGAGCACCTCACCGAGACGCCGCGTGCCGCGCTGGATACCGTGGTGCGCGAAGACCTTGGCGTCGATCCCGCCGAACTGGGCGGTTCGGCATGGAGTGCGGCGGTATCTTCGTTCTGCCTGTTCGCGTTCGGCGCAGCGTTTCCGGTGGCGCCGTACCTGTTCCTGCACGGCCACACCGCGATGCTGGGCAGCATCGCGGCCACTGGCGTCGGCCTGGCGATCATCGGCACCGGCACCTCGCTGTTCACCGGGCGCGGCATGCTGTTCTCGATCGCGCGGCAGTTCGGCATCACCATCGCCGCGGCCGCGGTCACCTATTTCGTCGGGCACCTGCTGGGTGCGGTGGTCACTGGCTGAGCGTTGCGGGAGCACTGTTATGCTGCGGCATCGTTCCGGTTGATCCGCCACCATGTCCGAAGTGCTCGACCTTGCCTGCGAACTGATCCGCCGCCGCTCGGTGACGCCGGACGACGCCGGTTGCCAGGCGCTCCTGGCGGAGCGCCTGCAACGCGTGGGTTTCCGCATCGAGCATCTGCGGCATGGCGAAGTGGACAACCTGTGGGCCGTGCACGGCGACCATGCTTCATTGGAGCCGGGCCCGACGCTGGCCTTCCTCGGCCACACCGACGTGGTGCCTAGCGGGCCGGAAACGGCGTGGCAAAGCCCGCCGTTCGAGCCGATGGTTCGCGGCGGAAAGCTGTACGGCCGCGGCGCCGCCGACATGAAGGGTGCGGTGGCGGCGATGACGGTGGCGCTGGAGCGCTTCGTCGCGGCGCACCCGGATCACGCCGGCCGCGTGGCGCTGCTGCTCACCAGCGACGAGGAGGGCCCGACCAACCTCGACGGCGTGCGCAAAGTGGCCGATGGCTTCCGCGCCCGCGGCGAGCACATAACCTGGTGCGTGGTGGGCGAGCCGTCGGCGAAGGCGAAGCTCGGCGATCTGATCCGCGTGGGCCGGCGCGGCTCGCTCTCCGGCACGCTAACGGTGCGCGGCGTGCAGGGCCACGTGGCGTATCCCGAGAAGGCGCTGAACCCGATCCACGCCTTCGCGCCCGCGCTGGCGGAACTCGCCGCCGAGCGCTGGGACGAGGGCAACGCGGATTTCCCGCCTACCTCGTTCCAGGTGTCCAACCTCAACGCGGGCACCGGCGCCAACAACGTGATCCCGGGCGAACTCGTCGCGCTCATCAACTTCCGCTACTGCACCGCCAGCCGCGCCGAAGACCTGCGCGCGCGCGCCGAAGCGATCCTGCGCAAGCACGGGCTGGATTTCGCGCTGGACTGGAACCTTTCCGGCGAACCCTTCCTCACGCCGCCGGGCGGCAGGCTGCGCGAGACGGTGGTGGCCGTCTGCCGCGAGCTGTGCGGCACGGAACCGGAACAGAGCACCGGCGGCGGCACTTCGGACGGCCGCTTCATCGCGCCGCTGGGCGCGGAGGTGGTGGAGCTGGGGCCGGTCAACGCCACCATCCACAAGGTGGACGAGTGCGTGGACGTGGCCGAACTGGAACGCCTGCCGGCGCTATACCAGGCGATCTGCGAGCGCCTGCTCGCTGGCTGACCTGCCGGAGGTGACGCATGGCTGGTGCCGCCCCAACGCAATCGCCGCAAAGCACCGCCGCGCAGCGGCGCGTGCTGATGTCCGGCATGCTGGTCGCGCTGCCGCTGGCGCTGGCCATGTGGTTTGCGCTGTATGCATGGCTGCCGCCGCTGGCGGGCATGGAATCCATGGGGAACCGGCTGGCGTTTGCGCTCAAGTGCTGCTGCGTGGCGGTGCTGCTGTGCTTCTTCATGGGCATCGAGGCGGTGGCGCACCAGCGCCTCGATTCCGCGGCGATCGACCCGCTGCAGGGCGCCGAGTCGCCGCGCATGAAGGTGGATCTGCGCTACCTGCAGCACACGCTGGAGCAACTGCTGCTGTTCATTCCCGGCCTGCTGGGGCTGGCGCTGTACTGCACCAGTGGCCGCGAGATGCGCGCGGTGGCGGCCACCACGGTGGTGTGGATCGTGGCGCGCTACGTGTTCTGGATCGGCTACCACAAGGCACCGCGGTTCCGCGCGCCCGGCCTGGTCGGCATGCTGCAGAGCGCGCTGGTGCTGCTGTACGTGTGCGCCCGCTTCGGCTACGAGCTGGCCGGTCTGCCGGGTGCGCTGGTGCTGCTGGTGCTGTTCGCCGCCATCGAGGCACGGCTGAGCTGGCTCAGCCGCTGAATCGGTTTGACGCGAAGCAGCGTCAGGGTGAGGTCTTTCGAGGGGAGGCAAGTCATGCGTATCGAATTCCACGGCGCGGCGGGCGGCGAGGTCACCGGCTCCTGCCATCTGATCGAGGCGGCTGGCAAGCGCATCCTGTTCGATTGCGGCATGGTGCAGGGCAGCCGCGACGCGGAGGCGCGCAACGCCGAGCCGTTCGCGTTCGATCCCGCGTCCATTGACGCGCTGGTGGTCAGCCACGCGCACATCGACCACATTGGCCGCGTGCCGCTGCTGGTCAAGCGCGGCTTCAAGGGGCCGATCCATGCGCAGGCGGCCACCTGCGACCTGTTCCCCATCATGCTGCTCGACGCCGCCTCGCTGTCCGAGCGCAGCGCCGAGTTCGAGAACCGCGAGCGTGCGCCGGGCCAGCCGGAAATCGAGCCGCTCTACACCGCCGCCGACGTCGCCGCAGCGCAACGGCAATTGCACCCGCTGCCCTACGAGGCGGACACGGAGATACTCCCCGGAGTGACGCTGAGCCTGCACGAGGCGGGGCACATCCTCGGCTCGGCCATGCTGGAGCTGCGTGCGGATGGCCGCTCGATGCTGTTCACCGGCGACGTCGGCATGCGCGGCACGCCGATCCTGCGCGACCCCGCGCCGGCGCCGCGCACCGACCTGATCCTGATGGAATCCACCTACGGCGACCGCAACCACAAGGATCGCGCCGCCACCGTGGCCGAGCTGGGGCAGATCCTCGCCGCGGCGCGCGCCGACGGCGGCAACGTGGTGATCCCCGCGTTCGCGGTGGGGCGCAGCCAGGAGCTGCTGTACTGGTTCGCCGAGCACTTCGATGACTGGAACCTCGCGCAGTGGTCGATCTTCCTCGACAGCCCGATGGCGGCCAAGGTGATGGCGGTCTACGATCAGCACGAGGAACTGTTCGACGCCGAGGCGGCGGCGGTGTGGCGCGGTCGCATCAAGCCCTTCCACCTGCCGAACCTGCGCGTGGCCGCGAGCGTGGACGACAGCAAGGCGATCAACCGCATCCACGGCGGCGCCATCATCATCGCGGGCTCCGGCATGGCCAACGGCGGGCGCGTGCGGCATCACCTCGCGAACAATCTCGGCAATGCGCGCAACCACGTGATCTTCGTGGGCTATCAGGCCGCCGGCACGCCGGGGCGATTGCTGGTCAATGGCGTGCCACGCGTGCACCTGTTTGGCAACGACATCAGCGTGCGCGCGCGGATCCACACCGTCGGCGGCCTCTCTGCGCATGCCGACCAGCAGGCCCTGCTGGAATGGTACGGCGCCAGCCCCAACCATCCGCCGGTGGCGCTGGCGCATGGCGAGAACCCTGCACGGGAGGCGCTGGCGGCAGCGTTGAAGCAACGCTACGGCGTCGAGGTGACCTTGTCACAGCCGGGCATGCAGCTCGACGTTTGAACAGGAGAAGCATCCATGCAAGCCACCGGCACGTTCACGGTGAAACTGGAACCGCAATCGCCTGCCCATGCCGACAGCGGCCTGGGCCGCATGGCCATCGACAAGCAGTTCGGCGGCGACCTCGAGGCGCACAGCCTCGGCGAAATGCTGGCGTTCCGCAGCGCGGTGGACGGCTCGGCGGGCTACGTGGCGATGGAGCGCGTGGCCGGCACGCTGCACGGCCGGCGTGGCGCCTTCGTGCTGCAGCACTCGGGCACGATGGATCGCGGCGCGTCCACGCTCATCGTGAGCGTGGTACCGGATTCGGGCACGGAGGAACTGGCGGGGCTGGCCGGCACGCTGGCCATCCACATCGATGCGCAGGGCGGGCACAGCTACACGTTCGACTACCGGTTGCCCTGACGCGATCAGCCCGCCGGCTCCAGCACCAGCGTGTGCAACGCGGGGCCGGGCAGCAGCGGCGTGGGGCGGCCGTGCACCCAGTCCTCGTGGCCCGCGCCGAAGTACGGTGACAGCGGATGGTCGCTCTGGCCGCCGGGCATTTCCAGGATGCCCTGCGCCTCGTGGCCGGGCGATACGTCCAGACGCTCGGAGGCGCCGAAGCCGGGGCTGGCCACGCGCGGCATGTCGTTGCCGCCGGGCAGTTCGTCGTCGGGCATGTCGAGGAAGCGCGCCACGAAGCCGGGCAGGGCGCGCGACAGCGGATGGTCGATGCCGGCGCGGTTGATCTCGCCCCAGCGGCGCGCGGCGAGGCCGCCGGGCTGGCTGCCCAAGGTGTCGGCCACGCGGCGCGCGGCATCCAGCAGCAGGGCATGCCAGCCCGCGTATTTCGGATCGAGCAGGTTGGCCGGTTGATGCTGCACCAGCAGCCATACCGCGGCCTCCGGGTCGCCGAGGCCGGGCCAGGCGAAGTCGGGATACTTCGCCTTGACGCGTGCGGCGAACGGCGCGAGCACGGCGTCGTGCACCTCGCGGCGGAAGGCGCGTACCAGCCGGTAATCCACGCTGCCGGGATCGGCGCGGCCGTGCCAGTCGGCGGTGAGTTCGCGCAGTTGGCGCAGGGCAGGTTCCCGTGTGTCGGCGAGCGTGTCCTGCAGCAGGTGTTGCCAGCGGGCGAGGAACAGCGCGCGGTCGTCGAGCTGGATGCCGAGCAGGTCGGCAGGCGCGAAGTTGGCGCGCGCGTCCAGGTCGTCGCGGATCTGCCGCGCACGCGCGCCGAGGTCGTGGCCGCCGTTGCCGAGCAGGGCCAGCGCGTCGCCGCCCACGGTGCGATTGTTGGCCGTCCACAGCCGTCCGCTGGCGGGATCGAGCACGCGCGGATACTGCGCGGGCGCGGCCCAGCCGATCCAGCCGGTGCCGGGGCGCGACCAGTCGGCGGGCCGTTGCGGGTCGTAGCCGGTGCGCAGCGGCACGCTGTTGCCGGCGATCGTCCAGCCGATGTGGCCGGCATCGTCGGCCACCAGCAGGTTCTGCGGCGGCATGCCGAACGTCGGCGCGAGATCCAGCGCCGCTGCCGCGCTGGCGGTGCGTTCCAGCCGCATCAGGTCGAGGTTGTAGGCGCGCGGCTGCTGGGCGATCCAGGCCAGCGCCAGCGGCGTGCCGTCGGCGTCCTGCGCCATGATCGGGCCCCAGCGCGTGTCCTCCACCTGCAGCGTGCGCGGCGCCTCGCCCTTCACGCGGATGATCTCGTCGTGCGTCCGGATCGGCGCCCAGCCGTCCGGCGTGCGGTAGCGCGCGGGATCGTTCGGGTCGCGCAGCACGCGCACCCAGTCCAGCCAGTCGCCGTAGCTGTTGGTGAAGCCCCAGGCGATCTGGCCGTTGGAGCCGACCACCATGGCCGGCGTGCCGGGCAGGCTCACGCCGACCACGTCGCGCTCGCCGTGCGGCGCGCCGGGATCGGGGTAGCGCAGGCGGGTGCGGAACCAGATGTCGGGCACGCGCAGCGCGAGGTGCATGTCGTTCGCCAGCATCGCGGCGCCGTTGCCGGTGAGCGCGCCGGTCACGGCGAAGTTGTTGCTGCCGGGGCGCAGGTCGTCGTGGCTGGGCGCGAGCACGGCGGCGAGGTCGGCGACGGTTTCCGGCGCTTGCGTGCGCAGGTCGAACACGCTGGCGTCGGGCGGCACCGGCTGTGGCGACGGCGGGCCTTGCAGCGGTGCTTCCCACGCGGGATCGGGCGCGAGCAGGAAATCCACCAGCGGGCCGGGCAGCGCCGCGCGCATCTCGCCGATGCGCAGCTCGCGCGTGTCGTGGCCGTCGCCGTTGAGGTCGAGGTACATCGCGGCGATGGTCAGCAGCGTGTCTTCCGAACGCCACGGCTGCGGCTTCTCGCGCAGCAGCAGGTATTCCCACGGCCGCACGCGCAGCGCGGCGAGGCCGGCGTTGACGCCGTCGCGGTAGCGGTCGAGCTGCCGGCGCTGTGCCGGCGGCAACTGCGCATAGGCGGCCTCGGCCACCGCGCGCAGGCGATGGCGGCGATGGTCGAGATCGACGGGCAGCGCCGCGGCGCCGACCAGTTCGGCCAGCTCGCCCGCGGCGACGCGGCGCGCCAGATCCATCTGGAAGTAGCGCTCCTGCGCGTGCACGTAGCCCAGCGCGTAGTCGATGTCGTCGCGGCTGCGGGCGGTGAAGGTGGCGGTGCCCAGCGCATCGCGCTGGATCTCCACGCGCGCCCGCACGCCGTGCACCCGCACCGCGCCGTCCAGCCGCGCGCGGCTGCCGGCGAGCAGGTACCAGCCGGCGCCGAAGGCGGCCAGCAGCAGGGCGGCCACGGCGGCCGGCAGGACACGCCACCAGCGCAGTCGGCGCGCGCTCATTGCGGCACGAACACCGCGAAGATGCCCGCGTAGGGCTTCACCAGGAAGGCCGGCGCGCCGGCGTAGCCTTCGCCTTCGACGAAGATCTGCGAGATGCTGCCGTCGAGGTAGAGCGCGTCGCGGCAGCCCAGCTTGTCGCGGAACAGCCGCGCGAAACCGTGGAAGTTCACCGGCACCTCGCTCACCGCGAACACCACTTCGGTGGGCGACTTCGCGCACACGCCGCTGCGCCATTTCAGGCTGCCCGAGTCGTCCACGAACTGCGGGTTGAGCTGGCCGGCGATCACCAGCATCGGGCCGGACTGGGTGGCCCAGCGCACCGGCTTGCCGTCGGCCTTGAACTCGGCGCTGGTGCGCACCGCGGCATGGCCGTCGGGGTAGATCGCGAACACGCCGTTCGGCAGCAGCGAGAAATTGCCCGAGGCGGGATTGCCGTGCGCCATGTTCAGCGGCACCAGCGTTTTGCCGTCTTCCACGTGCAGGCCCAGCGGCTTGTTCTGGCGGTCGTAGATGCCGGCGTTGGCGGCGAACAGCAGGCGCTGGCCGTGCGCCTCGCCCCATTGCTGCAGGGTCTCGATGTCGCCGTAGGCGTCGCCGCTGGCCGGGTCGAGCCAGTGCAGGCTGAGCGGGTCGTGCTTCAGATCCAGCGTCACCACGCGGTAGGCCTGGCCGTCGAAGCTCAGCTCGCGGCTCACCGGCCCGCGCGACGACGCGCTGCAGCCGGCCGCGCCCGCGAGCAGCGCCAGCAGCAGGAGTGGACGCGGAAACCGGAGGGCGGAGCGGGGGCGGGACGTCGTGCGCATGGGGACGATGGTCGCCGCCCTGCGCGGGTCGATGCAAGCCTGCGTGTGGCCGTGGCCGCCGCCGCTACAATGCACGCTTTCCGCGGCCGCATTCGCCATGCCCTACACGCCCATCGTCGCCACGCTCGGCTACGTGCTCTCGCCCGATCGCACGCAGGTGCTGATGATCCACCGCAACGCGCGCCCCGACGACCAGCACCTCGGCAAGTACAACGGCCTCGGCGGCAAGATGGAGCCGGGCGAAGACATCGCCGCCTGCATGCGCCGCGAGATCCGCGAGGAAGCCGGCATCGAATGCTTGTCGATGCAATTGCGCGGCACGCTGAACTGGCCCGGCTTCGGCAAGCAGGGCGAGGATTGGCTGGGCTTCATCTTCCTGATCGACCGCTACGAAGGCACGCCGCTGGCGAGCAATCCCGAAGGCACGCTGGAATGGGTGGCGCGCGACAAGCTGATGGAACTGCCGATGTGGGAAGGCGACCGCCACTTCCTGCCACTGGTGTTCGACGACGACGCGCGGCCGTTCCACGGCGTGATGCCGTACAAGGACGGCCGCATGCAGTCGTGGTCGTACAGCCGGCTTTGAGCGAGGCGCCGCGCATCCGCATCGTCGCCGCGGTGATCCGCGACGGCGCCGGCCGCACCCTGCTGGTGCGCAAGCATGGCGCGGAGGTGTTCCAGCAGCCCGGTGGCAAGCGCGATCCGGATGATGCCGACGACCTCGCCACGCTGGCGCGCGAGCTGCGCGAGGAACTCGGCTGCGCGCTGCGCCCCGGCTCCGCGCGCTTCCTCTGCCGCGCCAGCGCGCCCGCCGCCAACGAGCGCGGCCACGTGGTGGAGGCCGAGGTGTACGAAGTGAGCGTGGACGGCGAGCCGAGTGCGCAGGCCGAGATCGCCGAGCTGCGCTGGCTCGATCCCGCCGCGCCCGGCGTGCCGGTGGCGCGGCTGAGCCTGGAGCACATCCTGCCGTTGCTGTACGGCTGAACCGGATGGTTCCGGTAAAATGGCCGCCTCCCCGCAAGGCCGCGCCATGTCCGCCATCCCTTCCTGCCCGCAGTGCACGCTCGAGAACACCTACCCGGACGGCGACAACTACGTCTGCGCCGACTGCGGCTACGAATGGCCGCAGGTGGAGCAGGCGCCCGCCGAGTCCGCACAGGTTGTGCGCGACTGCAACGGCAACGCGCTGGCGGCGGGCGACACCGTCGTCGTCGTCAAGGATCTCAAGGTCAAGGGTTCCTCGATCCCACTGAAGCAGGGCACGGTGATCCGCAACATCCGCCTCGTCGAGGACGATGCCGAACACATCGAAGGCCACTCGGACAAGATCAAGGGGCTGGTGCTGAAGACCTGTTTCCTGCGGAAGGCCTGATGCCTACCACCCGCGGCCGTGGAAATGTCCCTGGCCCACGCCGATGGAGAAGCTGACGCCGCCCTTGGGATGGTCGCAGTCGCCGAGGTTCTTGCTGACGCTGACGGTGCCGGTCTGGTAGTTGCCGCTGGTGTGGTTGCCGGCCATCACGCCCATGCCCACGCTGCCGTGCATCTGCGGCTGGTTGTAGGTGGAGTCGTCGCAGGTCTGCGTGCTGGCGCTGCGGTCGTCGGTATTGCCCATGCGGCCGCTGGTATCGCCGTAGTACTCGCCGGGCGCGCTGCCGGGATTCGACGTGCTGGCGCTGCTGGCAGGCTTGGCCGTGCTGCCGCTGGCGGCGGGCAGATCGGAGGGCATGTGGTTGACCTGGGGCAGCTTGAGGTTCAGCGGCGGTGGGGGCTGGTTGGAGGTGGTTTGTGCCCAGGCCGCGCCGGCGAACAGGCTGGCGGCGAGCAGGGCGGTGGCGATGCGTGGGGTCTTCATGGGGAAACTCCGGGGCTTGCCGCGTTCAACGCGTGAGGGACGGCGGCGTGCACACCTTAAGGAAACTCCGGGTTTTGCTCGTCATTCCTGCGAAGGCAGGAATCCAGTGCCATTGCGTTCATAGTTTGGAGGCACTGGATCCCAGCTTTCGCTGGGATGACGAGCAAGAAGCCGATTGATTAAGCCTTCTTTAAGGTTCGATGCGCGGTGCCAACGGAGTTCCATGGGGGATCTTTGCGACCTTGGCCCCTCACCCCAACCCTCTTCCTCGCTCCTCAAAGCAGGGCCATCCATGGCCCTTCCCCGCGTCCCGGAGGGGAGAGGGGGAGTTTCGTCAGCCGGTGGTTTCGATGCGCTCCACGCGGCGCAGGCCGCGCGGCAGCAGGCCGCCGCGGGTGGCACGGTTGCCGCCGTATTCCACCAGGTCGGCCCAGCGCAGGGTGAGCTTGCGCGCGCCGGCGTACATCGTGACCTCGCCCTTGCCCTCGGCCACCACGGCGATGCCGGCCACGCGCTCGCCTTCCGCGAGCTGCTTCTTCGGCACCTCGATCAGCTTGTTGCCCTTGCCCTTGTCCAGCTCCGGCAGCTCGGCCACCGAGAACATCAGCAGGTGGCCTTCGCTGGTGACCACCACGATGCGGTCGCGCGCCGGGTCGGCGCTGGCCTGCGGTGCCAGCACTTTCGCGCCGTCGGTCAGCGAGATGATCTGCTTGCCGGCCTTGTTGCGGCCGGTGAGTGCCTCGAAGCGGGTGACGAAGCCGTAGCCGAAGTCGGTGGCGAGGATCAGGCGCGTGTCGTTGTCGCCAGCGACGATGGCGTCGAAGCTGGCGCCCGCCGGCGGCGTGAAGCGGCCGGTGAGCGGCTCGCCGTTGCCGCGCGCGGAGGGCAGGGTGTGTGCGGGCGTGGAGTAGCTGCGGCCGGTGGAGTCGATCACTGCCACCTGCTGGGTGGTGCGCGCCTTCGCCGTGGCGAGCAGACCGTCGCCCTCGCGGTAGCTCAGGCCTTCGGCGTCGATGTCGTGGCCCTTGGCGGCGCGGATCCAGCCCTTCCGGCTCAGCACCACGGTGACCGGCTCGCTGGCCACCAGCGCGCTTTCGTCCAGCGCCTGCGCGGCCTCGCGCTCTACCAGCGGCGAACGGCGGGCGTCGCCGTACTTCTCGGCGTCGGCGCGCAGCTCGTCCTTGATCAGGCCCTTGAGCTTGGCCGGCGACTTCAGCAGCACGTTGATGCGCGCGCGCTCCTCTTCCAACTGGTCGCGCTCGCCGTTGATCTTCATTTCTTCCAGCCGCGCCAACTGGCGCAGGCGGGTCTCGAGGATGTAGTCGGTCTGCTCCTCGCTGAGGCCGAAGCGCGCCATCAGCACGACCTTCGGCTCCTCCTCGGTGCGGATGATGCGGATCACCTCGTCCAGGTTGAGATAGGCGATGCGCAGGCCTTCCAGCAGGTGCAGGCGGCGCTCGACCTTGGCGAGGCGGTGGTTGAGGCGGCGCGTCACCGTATTGGTGCGGAACGCCAGCCACTCGCCGAGGATCTTCTTCAGATCCTTCACCTGCGGGCGGCCGTCCAGGCCGATCATGTTGAGGTTGACGCGGAAGCTCTTTTCCAGATCCGTGGTGGCGAACAGGTGCGGCATCAGCTCGTCGGCGTCGACGCGGCTGGAGCGCGGCACCAGCACCAGGCGGATCGGGTTCTCGTGGTCGGACTCGTCGCGCAGATCCTCGATCATCGGCAGCTTCTTCGCGCGCATCTGCGCGGCGATCTGCTCGAGGATCTTCGAGGGGCTGACCTGGTGCGGCAGCGCGGTGATGACGATGTTGCCTTCCTCGCGCACGTACACCGCGCGGGCGCGCACCGAGCCGGTGCCGTTCTGGTACATCGCCAGCAGTTCGTTGCGCGGAGTGATGATCTCCGCCTCGGTGGGGTAGTCCGGGCCCTTCACGTGCTCGCACAGCTCGGCCACCGTGGCCTCGGGCTCGTCGAGCAGGCGGATGCAGGCGGAGGCCAGTTCGCGCAGGTTGTGCGGCGGGATGTCGGTGGCCATGCCCACCGCGATGCCCATGGAACCGTTGAGCAGCACGTGTGGCACGCGCGCGGGCAGCCACGAGGGTTCCTCCAGCGTGCCGTCGAAGTTCGGCACCCAGTCCACCGTGCCCTGGCCCAGCTCGCCCAGCAGCGCCTCGGCGATCGGGCTGAGCTTGCTCTCGGTGTAGCGCATCGCCGCGAAGCTCTTGGGGTCGTCCGGCGAGCCGAAGTTGCCCTGGCCGTCCACCAGCGGGTAGCGGTAGGAGAACGGCTGCGCCATCAGCACCATCGCCTCGTAGCACGAGGTGTCGCCGTGCGGGTGGAACTTGCCGATCACGTCGCCGATGGTGCGCGCGGATTTCTTGGGCTTCGCACTGGCGGCCAGGCCAAGCTCGCTCATCGCGTACACGATGCGCCGCTGCACCGGCTTCAGGCCGTCGCCCACGAAGGGCAGGGCGCGATCCAGCACCACGTACATCGAGTAGTCGAGGTAGGCGCGCTCGGCGTATTCCTTGAGCGGGATCTGTTCGTAGTTGGCTTGCAGGTTCATGCAGGGGTTTTCTGGCACGGGCAACCGGAGGATGGTGCCAGATCGGCCGGGTGGGGGACAGCTTGACGCGTGGCGCATGGCTGCGGGGCGAGGCTGTGCGCCGGTGGCGGCGGCGTCCCGTGGACACTGGCATGCCGCGACCGGCAGGGTCGGGGTTCAGGCTCCCGATGCTGGGCAAAAAGCCTGGAAAGCCGGGTGGCGATCTCGAAACGGCGAGCAAAAAGCTTGGGAGGCCAGCCTCAAGGCTCGGGACGCCGGGCCAGGAGCTCGGGTCGTCATGCTTTGGGCTCGGACTGCCGAGCAAAAAGCCCGGATGAGAGCCTGCGTGCGGTGGACGACCTGTTGACGAAGTGGCGACTTTGCGACACACGGCGCCTGCCGAGAACGAGATGGACGCGCAAACCCACACCGGCGCGCACGCTGCAAAGGCCGACCAAGCGCCCGCGAACAACACACGCAGGCTGGCCGGAAGCATAACGAAGAAACGATGCTGATGCGAAGCGCGGCCGAGATGCTGGCATCGACCGGGCGCCAACCCGGAAATGCTCTTGAAGCCTAACGCTGGAATTAGGCGGCGGCGAAGCCGTCCGCTTGGATGAGTAAAAAGAGACTTCCCCTCCTTTCGGCCTCAAGGGCCATGATGGTGTTGCGACACAACCGTCACTACGAAGAGGAAGTCTCCATGAGCACTATAACCATCGGCGTGGATTTGGCGAAGAGCGTGTTTTCGGCGTGCGAGATGGACGCGACCGGTCATGTGCTGCGGCGGCAGGATCTGCGGCGTGAGCCGTTCGGTCTGTGGCTGGCCCAGCAGCCGGTCGGCACGGTGGTGGCGATGGAGGCGTGCAGCGAGGCGCACGATTGGGCGCGGCGCTGCCTGGCGTATAAGCTGCAGCCGCGGATCATCGCCGCGCAGTTCGTCAAGCCGTTCCGCAAGGGCAACAAGGCCAAGAACAATCGGGCCGATGCCGAGGCGATCGACACCGCAGCGCGCTAAGGCAACATGCGCTTCGTGCCGGTCGAGTCGGTCGATCAGCAAGTGCGACTGTCCTGGCATCGGGTGCGTGAGGGCTACAAGGCCGAGTCGCTGGCCATCGGCAACCGGATCCGGGCGCGTGCTTCATAGGGCATAGAGCGGAGCGTGCGGCTCGTGCAGCGTGCTTTCATAATCCTCGCCGCCGAAGTACACGCCGACCACGTAGACGTCGTCTGGTTCGACCACGATGGCGATATTCGCTGAATGACCGAATCCGATCACATGCAGGCCGGGGAGGATGTCGGGTCGCGGATGACCGCGCTGGGGAAAGGTGGCCAGATCACGGAAGTAATCCAGCAAGCTGGCGATGTAACGGTCGGCGATCGACGAGCCCGCATGTCGTGCGATGTAGTCCCACTGGAGGGCCAGCTTTGCCTGGACGGCTTCATCCACCGTGACCCTGTAGATCTTTGGCATTGAGGCTCAGGCCTTTTTCCTGCCATGCCTGATCAGGGCGTCCTGCATTTGATCGACGGACAGGCCGCGGCTTGGGTTGGCCTTCAAGGCCTGGTAGTTCGGCACTACTTCATCGCGCAGCCATCGTTCCACGGCTGCGTTGCGGGCTTCGAGGGCACGCAGGCTGTCGCTGATGACGGCGCTCACGCTGGCATATTGGCCCGAGTCGGCCAGCGCCTGAACCTGCCGTGCCTGTTCAAGCGGCAGCGAGATGCTGAGTTTGGTACTGCGCGTGCCGGGCATGCCCGAAGCCTCGATGATGGTGGGAAATGATCCTACCACCGGGTGGATTCGCGCGCTTCGGTATTGCGTGGCTCATGGTGCGCCAATGGATGCGCCAGGCTGCCCTGAACCTTGCGGGGCCGCAGACTTCAACGCGGCACGCGCAACCCACCCGGCACGCCGTTCGGGCTCAGCACCAGTTGCCACAACTGGTCGCGCCGGCTGCGAAACACGGCGGCGGAGGCGGCGAGATAGTAGTGCCACATGCGGTGGAAGCGTTCGTCGTAGGTTTTCGACAGTTCCGGCCAGGCGGCGTCGAAGTTGGCGCGCCAGGCGGTGACCGTGCGGTCGTAGTCGGCGCCGAAGTTGTGCCAGTCCTCGACTACGAACATGCCTTCCAGCGCGGCCGTGACCTGGCTGGCGGCGGGGATCATGGAGTTGGGGAAGATGTATTTCTCGATCCACGGGTCGGGCCGCGCGGGCGTGTTGTTGCTGCCGATGCAGTGCAGCAGCGAAAGGCCGTCTTCCTTCAGGCAGCGCCGCACGGTTTCGAAATAGGCGCGGTAGTTGCGGCCGCCCACGTGTTCGAACATGCCGATGGAATAGATGGCGTCGAACGGTTCGTCGAGTTCGTGGTAGTCCTGCAGGCGGATCTCGATGGGCAGGCCCTTGCACAGCTCGCGGGCGAACTCGGCCTGCTGTTGCGAGACGGTGATGCCCACGCCTTCGATGCCGTGGCGCTCCGCCGCGTATTTCAGCGCCACGCCCCAGCCGCAGCCGATGTCGAGCACGCGCTGGCCGGGCTTGAGTTGCAGCTTGCGGCACACCAGGTCGAGCTTGGCTTCCTGCGCGGCGTCGAGGTTGTCCGCCTGCGCCCAGTAGCCGCAGGAGTACATCTGCCACTGGCCCAGCATGGCGGCGAACAGGTCGTTGCCGAGGTCGTAGTGCGCCTTGCCGATCTCGAAGCTGTGCTCGCCGCGTTGCAGGTTGACGAAGCGCGCCTTGAGGTGGGCGATCAGGGTGTCCAGCGTCTTGAGGTGTTCATCCAGATGCGAGGTGAGCAGTTTCGTCATGAGGCCGGGTAGGTCGTCCGCGTCCCACCAGCCGTCCATGTAGGCCTCGCCCAGGCCCAGCGAGCCGTGCGCGAACACGCGCGCGTAGAGGTGGTCGTCGTGCACGCGCAGGTCGGTGGGGGCGCTGCCGTCGAGGTGGATGCCGGCGTGTTGCAGCAGGTCGTCGGCACGTTGTCGCAGCGAGTCCTGGCTCATGCCGATCACTCCTTGCCGAGGATGCCGATGCTGGCCGGCTCGCGGGCGTAGACCAGTTCCACGCCGGCCTGGCGCACGAGGTCGAGCAGGGCGTCGGCCTCGCTCCCGCGCAGCAGGAACTCCACCTTCACCGGCAGGTCGTCGGCCAGCTCGAAGAAGGCCTCCTGGTGCAGCACGCCGTGGCGGCCGAAGCCGGCGATGGCGCGGAACACCGAGCCGCCGCCGAGCTTGTGCTTCTTGGCCTGTTCCAGCAGCCATTCGGACAGCAGCAGGCCGTCGTGCCGCGCGTGGAGGTGCGTGTAGAAGCGCAGGTAGACGCCGTCGATCAGGGTTTCCTGGGTCATGTCCGTTTCCTTCGAATCAGTGGGCGCCGGCGGGGCGGCGCAGGATGCTTCGCATGAGGAAGATGCCGAGCAGGGTGAGGGCCAGGGTGCCGAAGAGGTGGGCTGCCACATGCAGGCCGAACCACAGGTACTGCCCGTGCAGGAGCAGGGTGTTGGCTTCGGCGGAAAAGGTGGAGAAGGTGGTCAGCCCGCCGAGGAAGCCGGTGGCGGCGAACAGGCGCACCGCCGGCGGCAGGGTCTGGAAGCGTTCGAACACGCCCATCAGGCAGCCCATCAGCAGGCCGCCGATGAGGTTGGCGGCGAGCGTGCCGGGCGGCAGGTTGGGGAAGGTGTGGTTGAGCAGCACGGCCAGGATCCAGCGCAGCCAGCATCCGAGCAGGCCGCCCAGGCCCACGGCCAGGAATCCGGGGAAATTCACGATGCGGCCTCCTGTCTGGCGCTCCGGTAGTTCGAGGGGGTTCGCATGGGCATGTCAGTGCAGCACGATGCGGACGAGGACGATGCCGAGCATGGTCAGGCTGAGCGTGCCGGCCAGGTGCGCGATCACGTGGATGAACGTCCACAGCGACTGCCGGCGCAGCAGCAGCGTGTTGGCCTCGGCGGAAAAGGTGGAGAAGGTGGTCAGCCCGCCGAGGAAGCCGGTGGTGGCGAACAGCTGCACCGCGTGCGGTATCGCCGGGTAGTGGCTGAATACGGCCATCACCAGGCCCATCACGATGCCGCCGATCAGGTTGGCGGCCAGCGTGCCCAGCGGCAGGGTGGGGAACACCGGGTTCAGCAGGATGCCGAGTATCCAGCGCAGCCAGCAGCCCAGCATGCCGCCCAGGCCCACGGCAACGAATCCAGCAAAACTCACGTTGGGCATCTCCTGTCTGCGTGGCGATGGGTTCGCGACGACAGGCACGCCTGCGCCGCCGGAATCCGGTGGTGCAGGCATCATCAGCTTCGGTGCGTGCGCACTGGAGCGGTTCGTTCCGCGGGGGAACGGGAGGCATGCCATCTCCCTCATGCCCGCATCGTAGCGGATGCGGCGCGGAAATGACCAATCGCGCTCAGGCGACGCCCGGTGGCGGCACGATCACATCGTTGCGCAAGGCCTGTTCCAGCGAAGGCGAGCGGTAGTCGGCCAGCCTGGCGTGCCGCCACACCGATGCGTCGATGGTCTCGTTGACGCCGCCGCCGATCACGCGGTCGAACGGCGGCTTGAACAGCTTGTAGATGCCGCCCATGAACTCGCCGTAGGAGTCGCGCGGCACGCCGTGGTCGGCATCGGGCGAGGGCGTGAAGGGTTCCGTGCAGGCCAGGCCGGCGGCCATCGCCTTGCGCTGCAGCCACGCCAGCGCGATGTCGGGCAGCGGGTCGGGCGTGCGGCCGGCGCCGTCATGGTCGTTGCCGCCGCCCACGTCGGCGTGCGCGCCCACGAACCAGCGCTGTTCCACCTCGATCTGCTCGGCTTTCTTGTCGGTGGGCCGTTCGCCGGGAGCGAGCATGTCGGGGTTGCGCGTCCACTTGGTGGGCGCGAAGTCGGCGCGGTGTTCGTCCAGCGCCAGCGCCTGGTAGGCGTGCTTGACGATGTAGCTGAGGTCGGTGTCGTGGAATTCGTAGTGCGCGCGGGCGAACGGGAACCACGCGGCGGTGTCGGGTATGCCGAGCGAACCCACGGTGTCCCACACGCCGATGAAATGGACGTCCGTTTCGCTTGAGCGCGCGGCGCGCCAGGCCACGGCGGGGGCGTCGCCGGGCTTGACCTTGGTGTCGCGGTAGAAGGTGTAGGCGGCCTCGATGGCCTTCTCGTCGACGCCGCCATCGGCGCCGCGGCGCAGCAGGCCGCATTTGCGGATCAGTCCGCCCAGGCTGCGCGCGGTGTAGGCGCCGCGGCTGAAACCGAACAGCCAGATCTCGTCGCCGGGCTGCCATTGGCGGCACAGCCAGCGGTAGCCGTCCTTCACGTTGCCGGACAGGCCGTAGCCGAACGCGCCACCGAGCAGGTGGGTCATGCCGGGCGCCACGCCCACGCCGGGGATGTATTCGACGAGCTGTTCGACGCCGGCCACGTCATGCGGCGCGATCAGCCGGCGCAGGCGTTCCACGTTGGTGTTCGATTCCGGCTTGTTCCAGGTGCCGTCGAACAGTGCGATCAATCGGCGCGTGCTCATGTCGTCCTCCGTCGCGGCGTGCGCCGCAGCCATCGAAACGTCAGGTCGCCCGTGCGTCCGCGCCTTGCCTGGCGCGGACGGCGCGCTGGCTCACAACACCGGCGAGTCGTCCCCCAGCATCGCCTTGCGCACGATGGCGATGGGCGCGAAGCCCTGCTGCATGAAGGCGTCGTGGAAGCGTTCGAGGTTGAAGTCCTTGCCCTGTTTCTTTTCCACGTCGGCGCGCAGTTTCTGGATCTCCAGCTTGCCCAGCGTGTAGTAGAGGTAGGTGGGGTCGGAAGTGCCGCGCTTGGTTTCCACCTCGCCCACGGCGCGCGACTGGTAGCCCTCCTTCACGAAGAAATCCACCGCCTGCGCCATGGTCATCTGGCCGGTGTGCAGCTTGATGCCGACGATGAAGCGCGCGTTGCGCAGCAGCGCATCCTGCAGCTGGCCGAGGCGCAGCAGCAGTTGCTGGCGGCGGTCGTGCGGGTAGAGGTATTGCGCCAGACCTTCGTCCAGCATCATCTGCTCGCAGTAGTGCGCCCAGCCTTCCACGTTGGTGTTCGCACCCAGCAGCTTGCGCACGCGGTCGTTCAGGTGGTGCATCCACAGGAACTGCACGTAATGGCCGGGATAGGCCTCGTGCGTGGCCACGCTGTTGATCACCGGGTAGCTGAACTGCGCCATGAATTCGTCGGTGTGCTGCTTGTCCCACGACGGGTCGGGCAGGGTGACGTTGAGGTAGGCCTCCTTCGCCACCGTCTCGTAGGGCCCGGGCGTGTCCATCGAGGCGAAGGTGGTGGCGCGCATGAAGGGCGGCGTTTCCTCCACGATGGGACGCACGTCGGAGGGCACGGTGATGATGTGCTTCTGCCGGATGAAGTCGACCAGCTTGCCGAGGCTGTCGCGGAACACGTCCAGCAATTTGTCCGGCGCGGGATGGTCGGCGGCCAGTTCGGCCAGCACCTGCCGGGGCGTCTTGCCGGGGTCGAGCTCGTGCGCCACCTTGGCGAACTGCTGCTGGTTCGCGCGCATGTTCGCGGTGTCGATGGCGATGAGCTGGGCCAGCGGCAGGGTGACCATCTCGTCGTACTTCAGCTTGTCGCGGTAGGCCTGCGCGCCGAGGCGGAAGTCGCCGTGCGAGCGCGGCAGCAGATCGGTCTTCAGCCACGCCTGGTAGTCCTGCAGCGCCTTGACGACCGCGCCGTTGCTGGCGGCGAACTGCTGCTTGAGATCCGCGTCGGCGACATCGGCGAAGGCCGAGGGCACGTCGTGCTGGAAGAAATCCACCAGGCCGGGCAACTGCTCCAGCGCGATCTGGGTGTAGACCAGCGGCGGGTCGTCGAGGTTCTGGCGCGCGTCGGCCAGCGCGGCGGGCATCTGCTTCTCGCGGGCGATCAGCGCGCGCAGCCGCGTCTCGGGCGAGGCGAACTTGCGCTCCATCAGGGTGAACGCGCTGCTGGCGATGCCGCTGGAATAGTTGTCGGGATTCTTCTGCCACGGCCGGATGGTTTCGAGCGTGAGCAGGGTGCTGCGGATGTTGTTGAGCACCAGCTCGCGGTCGCCGCGCACGAATTCGCCCAGCGTCTTCGGGTCGACGGCCGACACGCGCACTTCCCACTGCTTCAGCGCCTTGACGTTGGCGTCCACGCCGGCGTGCGAGTAGTCCTCCAGCTTGCCGTCCCAGGCATGGAAGCCGTCGGCGGTGGCGGTGCTGGGGTTGGTGGGGAAGTAGTAGCTGTCGAAGTACTGGTCGGCCAGTCGCGTGAAGGCCTGGTCGGCGGCCGTCGCCGGTGCGGTAGCGGTGGATGTGGGCTGCGCGGCAAGCGCGGTGCCGCCCAGCGGCAGGGCAAGGGCGATGGCGCAGGCGATCCGGCTGAGCGGTGTCATCGTGAGGGTTCCCCGTGGCGTGATGGATCGCATCGCGTGCGGGCGATGCGGCAACGGGACAAGCGTAGCGCAGCGTGCGCCGCTGCGTTTACGGCGCGGAGCCGATGGGCAGCAGGCCGCGTTCGAGCAGCCAGCGCCGCGCGTTCTCCGCGTCCTGCTCGAACCAGGCGCGGGTGGAGCCGAGCCGGAAGCTGTAGCCCCAGGCGTCCATGTCCGCCATCAGGCGCGCGCGGCCCACGCCCGGCAGCTCGTCGGCCAGCACGATCTGCAGGTAGCAGGTGGCGTCTTCCTCCTCGATGGAATCGGTGGCGTCGGTGTGCACGGCGGCGCGCCGCTCGGGCGGCAGCACGATCAGGTGGCAGGCCTCGTGCAGCAGCGAGTGCACCGGCGTGTCGGCGCGCGCGTGGACGTCGTGGCCGATGATGCCGGCCTCCTCGTCGCCCCAGTAGCTGCCGGGAATCGGCGCGCCGTCGGCCACCCGGTGCAGGGCGAGGCCGTAGCGGGCGAGCAGGGAATCGACGCTGGCGGTGTCGATGTCGGCGAGGCGTAGTACGGGGCTGGACATTGCGCTCCCTCTCCCCTCCGGGGAGAGGGTTGGGGTGAGGGGTAGGGCTGGCGGAAAGGCTGATCTTCGTGGGTTTTGGAAGCAAAACACCTTGCTGCGGCGGCAGGCGTGAGGCTGGCGTGGCCCCTCACCCCAACCCTCTCCCCAAAGGGGAGAGGGAGTAGAGCATCAGGTTGCGGGGTTGGCCGCGGCCTTGCCTTCGGGCAGCGCCACCGAGAGCTCCAGCACCTCGTGTCCGCTGTCGCGCTCGACGTTGATGTTGATGGCGTCGATGTCGACGTGGACGTATTTCTTGATGACTTCGAGCAGTTCGCTGCGCATGGCCTCCAGGTAATCGGGGCCGCCGCGGGTGGAGCGTTCTTGCGCCACGATGATGCGCAGGCGCTCCTTGGCGAGGCCGGCGGTGGGCTCGGGGCGGCGCTTCAGGAAGTCGAGAATGCCCATTGTCAGCCTCCGAACACGCGCTGCAGGAAGCCCTTCTTCGGCACCTCGAGGAAGCGCAGCGCGCGCTCCTCGCCGAGGATGCGGGCCACGGTGTCGCCGTAGGCCTGGCCGGCGTTGGAGGCTTCGTCGAGGATCACGGGCACGCCGGAGTTGGAGGCGGCCAGCACCTGTTCCGACTCCGGGATCACGCCCACCACGTTGATGCCGAGGATCTCCTCGACGTCCTTCACGCTAAGCATGTCGCCGTTGGCCACGCGCGCCGGGCTGTAGCGGGTCAGCAGCAGGTGCTGCTTGATCGCGTCGCCGCCGCGTTCGGCGCGGCGGGTCTTGCTGGCGAGCAGGCCGAGGATGCGGTCGGAATCGCGCACCGAGGAGACTTCCGGGTTCACCACCACCACCGCGTGGTCGGCGAAGTACATCGCCAAGTGCGCGCCCTTCTCGATGCCGGCGGGGGAGTCGCACACCACGTAGTCGAAGCCGTCCTCGGAGAGGCCTTCGAGCACCTTCTCCACGCCTTCCTGGGTGAGCGCGTCCTTGTCGCGGGTCTGGCTGGCGGCCAGCACGTAGAGGTTGTCGTGGCGCTTGTCCTTGATCAGCGCCTGCTTGAGCGTGGCCTCGCCGTGCACGACGTTGACGAAGTCGTACACCACGCGGCGCTCGCAACCCATGATCAGGTCGAGGTTGCGCAGGCCGACGTCGAAGTCGATCACCGCGACCTTCTTGCCGGCCATCGCGAGGCCGGTGGCGAGCGAGGCGCTGGTCGTGGTCTTGCCGACGCCGCCCTTGCCCGAAGTGACAACTATGATTTCAGCGGTCAAGGAACCATCTCCCGGTAACGTTTATTGTCGTTGTGATTGTCGCGTTTGCGGCGGGTCAGAGCCTGGCCAGCAGCAGTTTTTCCCCTTCCAGCCAGCATCGCACGGACTGGCCTTCGAGGTCATTGGGAATCTGCTCGAACACGCGGTAGTGGCCGGCGATGGCCACCAGCTCGGCGCGGAAGTCGTGCACGAAGATCCGTGCGTCGGCGTTGCCCTGCGCGCCGGCCATGGCGCGGCCGCGCAGGCCGCCGTAGACGTGGATGTCGCCGTCGGCGATCACCTCGGCGCCGTTGGCCACGGTGCCGGCGACCACGAGGTCGCGGTCGCGCGCATAGACCTGCTGGCCGGAGCGCACGGCACCATCGTGGTGCAGCGTGCCGGCCGCGCCTTCGGTCGCGGGCGAGGAGGGCGCGGCTTCGCGCGCGGGCGCTGCGGCCGGCGCGGGAGCGGCGGCGTTGCCGCCGGTAGGCTCGTAGGCGGCGCGGAACTTGGCGATCAGCGGCAGGCCCATGCGCTTGGCCAGCGCCTCGGTCTCGCTGGTGCCGTAGGCCAGGCCCACCGGCAGCATGCCGGCGCTGCGCACGGCCTCCAGCAGCGCGTCGACGGTGCCGTCGTCGGGCAGTTTCAGCAGGTGGCTGAGATCCAGCACCACTGCGGCGCGGGAGAACAGCTGCGGTGCGCTGTGCACGCGGCGCTCCAGCTCTTCGCAGAGCGCGGCGGCGTCCACGCGCTTGATGCGCACGTTGGCGATGCCGACCTGGCCGAAGCGCAGGTCGCAGGCGTCGGAAGTTTCCATGGTTGCGTTCACTGGGCGCGTTCCCCGGCGATTCGGCGCGGGTTGGGCGCGGGTTTGTCGTGCAGGCGCTCGGCCAGCCAGGGCACGTCGGGCAGGCCGCCGCGCGCCAGCCAGGTTTCGCGCACGTAGGCGTAGCTGGGCAGTTCCTTGGCGAGCAGGCTCACCTGGCGGCCCTTCGACCCCATGCGCTGCTGGCCCACTTCCTGGAAGCCGTAGGTGCCGTGGAACAGCACCACCACGTCGTCGCGCGGCTCCAGGAACACCTCGCAGGCGAGCAGTGGCACGCGCACTTCGGCGTAGCTGGTGACGTCGCAGTAGAAGATGCGGCCGAGGCCGTGGCGGCGGTAGGCGTTGGCGATCACGATGCGGTCGATGTACGCGAACTGCGCGTAGCGCTCGCCGAACCAGCGGTAGTTCGGGCTCTGGTAGTCGCTGCCTTCGCGCAGCGCGATCAGGAAGCCGGCGAGGTGGCCGTCGATCTCCGCCACGCGGAAGTAGTCGGCGCGCTCGAAGAAGTAGCGCAACTGAGCGGCGTCGAGGGCGATGATGGATCGACCGGCTGCGTTGTTGAGGGCCAGCACGGCATCCAGGTCGTGCTCGCTGACGTCGCGGATGGCAAGGGCCATTCGTTGCTCCGCAGGGGATGAAGTGGGCCTGGGCCGGAGGGCTTGCGGCAAGCGCGCATTATGGCATGCGCCCGCCAGCGGCACACCTCGCGGCGCGGTATGTAAAAGCGCCGTAAAGCCGCAACGGGCCATTCGTCATGGATGACTTCCCGCGCATTGCATGGGCATGGCGCGTGTCCAATCATGCACGGTATGTCCCAAGTCAATTTCAGCCATGTCCGGCTGCTGCGCTTCGCCGGATTGTTCACCTACCTGTGCGTGGGCACGCCCCTGCTCACGCACTGGGCGACCGATCGCCTGAGCCTGCTGCATCGCTCGGATTTCGCGCTGCTGCTGTGGTCGATCTGCTACCTGGTGTTCGGCGTGCTGTACTGGGCGGTGACCTACGACCTCGGTTCACGGCGCCATCTCGGGCTGCGCCTGCTTGGCCTGATGGTGATGACGCTGGCGTCGCTGGCGATCGGCTGGTACAGCCACAGCGGTCTCACCGCGATGTTTCTGGCTCTGATGGCGATGGTGCTGCCGTGGCTGCTGCCGTTCTGGCTGGGCGTGCTGTGCATGGTGCTGCAGAACGCCTGCCTGGTGGCGGTGTTCTCGCGCTTTCCGGAATTTCCCTCGCTGGCACTGGCCTTCCTGCAGACCATCATCTACCTGGGCATCTGCGCACTGGCCTTTGTCGCCTCGGTGGTGGCCAGCCAGCAGACCGACGAGCGCGAGGCGCTGCGCCGGCTCAACTCCGAGTTGCGCGCCACCCGCGCGCTGCTGGCCGAATCCAGCCGGCTGGCCGAGCGCATGCGCATCGCGCGCGAGCTGCACGACCTGATCGGCCACCACCTCACCGCGCTCAGCCTGAACCTGGAAGTGGCCAGCCACGTCTGCAACGAGGACGCCGTGGCGCACGTGCGCAAGGCGCAGGCCACTGCCAAGCACCTGCTGGCCGATGTGCGCGAGGCGGTGAGCGAGCTGCGCCAGGACGACGCGATCGACCTCACCCAGGCGCTGCGCAGCCTCACCGAGGGCGTGCCGGGGCTGAACGTGCAGGTGTCGATGCCGCCGCGTTTCAGCGTGGAAGACCCGCGCCGCGCGCAGGTGCTGCTGCGCTGCGCGCAGGAGATCATCACCAACACCGCCAAGCATGCCGGCGCGCGCAACCTGTGGCTGACCTTCGCCTACGCCGGGCCGAGCCTGCTGGGCCTGCATGCGCGCGACGACGGTCGCGGCACCGCGCAGCCGGAGGCGGGCAACGGCCTGTCCGGCATGCGCGAGCGGCTGGCCGAGTTCGGCGGCAGCCTGACGCTGGAAACCGCACCGGGCGAGGGCTTCGCGCTTACCGTCCGCCTGCCGCTGGGCGAGCAGCAAGAACTCGCGCATGCGCCGTCGCGCGTCGAGCCGCCCGCGTTGAGTGTGCCGTGATGCGCGTTTTCCATTCGCGCCGCACGGTTTCGGCGTGCCAGAATGCTCCGGTTCGGACACCGCCCTGTTCCCTTCGTCATGCGCCGCCGCGCCGGCACGACGACCGCTTCGAGGATCCGCGATGATTTCCGTCTGTCTCGTCGACGACCAGAACCTGGTGCGCCAGGGCGTGCGCTCGCTGCTCGACCTCGCCCAGGACATCCGCGTGGTGGCCGAGTGCGCCGACGGCGCCCAGGCGGTGCAGGAGATCCCGCGGATCAGGCCCGACGTGGTGCTGCTCGACCTGCGCATGCCGAACATGAGCGGCCTGGAAGTGCTGCAGGCGCTCGGCGCGCGCAACGAGCTGCCGCCCACCATCATCCTCACCACCTTCGACGACGACCAACTGGTGCTGCAGGGCCTGAAGGCCGGCGCGCGCGGCTACCTGCTCAAGGACGTCTCGCTGGAGCAACTGGTGGAGGCCGTGCGCACCGTGGCCGCGGGCGGCTCCCTGGTGGCGCCGATGGTCACCCAGCGCCTGCTGGCCGGGGTGGGGCGCATGCAGAACCAGTTCACCAGCCTGGAACAGCCCGACCCGCTGACCGAGCGCGAGACCGAGATCCTGCGCCTGCTCTCCGGCGGCTACTCCAACAAGGAGATCGCCAACTCGCTGAAGGTGGCCGAGGGCACGGTGAAGAACCACGTTTCCAACATCCTCTCCAAGCTGGGCGTGCGCGACCGCACCCGCGCCGTGCTCAAGGCGCTGGAGCTGGGTATCGTCTGAGCCCGCGGCGCAGGGCGACCGTGCGCCCGCGGATGCTGCGGCGCAATGCCGGCGGAGGGCCGGCAAGCCTGTCGCATCAAGGCCTTGTGGCCGTCCAAACGGCCTGCCGTGGGCCGATGGCGTTCCGGCGCACGAGCAAGTAACATCCGAGCCTTCGGCGCTCGCCGACCCCCGCCATCTCCCCGTGTTTCGAGCCGACTGCATGGCTCGCACGACGGCTGGGGCAACACCTGAGTACCGCGTACAGACGCTCGGAGACCCTGGAATGATGCGTGTTCGTGTTCTTGAATTTCTGATGGCGTGTGCCATTGTCGTCGGCGTTGGCGTGCTGGCTGCGGTGGTGATGCCCGGCAGCGGCCACATCGAGCGTTCGCTGGTGCTCGGCAAGGACATGCGCCAGGTCTACGATGTGGTGAACAACCTGCGCCGCCTGCCCGAGTATTCGGTGCTGAGCGTGCGCGACCCGCAGATCAAGTACACCTTCTCCGGCAAGGCCTACGGCCCCGGCGCCGAAGTGAGCTGGGCCAGCGGCAACCCCGTCGTGGGCAACGGCTCGATCACGATCGACAGCGCCACCCCGAACTTCAACAAGGTCGACGGCACCGCCAAGACCGCGCAGGTCGTGTGGGACATCGACAACGGCTGGAAGGGCTACGACAAGACCTTCACCTTCGACATGGAGCGCCAGGGCAGCCGCAACCAGCTCACCAACATCACCTGGTCGTACGACGTGAAGTACGGCTGGAACCTGGTGAACCGCTTCGCCAACCTGTACATCCACGGCGATCCGGACTCCTTCATCGAGTACGGCCTGAACAACCTGCAGAACGTGCTGGCCGCGGTGCCGAACGTCAACTACGGCGACCTGATCCCGTACATCCGCCAGACCGAGCAGACGCCGGTGCTGCTGGTGCCGGCCTCGATCCAGCGCAAGGACGGCATCGACGGCCTGAACGACACCGTCAACAAGGCGGTGGCGCAGATCCAGGCCGCGGCGAAGAAGCTGGGCGTGAACGTCACCGGCCCGCGCATCCTCTTCACCACCAACTACGGCGACACCACCTACACCTTCGACGTGGCGATGCCGATCGACTCGAGCAGCCTCAACGTCAACGGCCAGGCCCAGCAGCTCACCGCGCCGACCACGCCGGCGATGGACGCCAGCGCGCCGGCCGACGCCGGCACCGCCGCGGCTCCCGCCGCCCCCGCCACGCTGAACCCGGGCGACCACGACAAGTTCGGCCGCCTCGTGGTGGACGGCGACGTGCGCGCCACCCTGGCGTTCGGCGGCGCCGCGCTGGAAGGCGTGTGGAACGGCACCGCCGCCGGCGTGCCGCAGACCCGCGACATGCTGAAGGCCTATGCGCTGACCCACGGCTACAAGTTCGACGACGTGGTGAACCGCAGCTACGACATCCTCGCCAAGCCCGAGGTGAAGGACGCGCAGGGCAACATCACCAGCTACGCCGAGTTCGACGTGTACCTGCCGATCACCAACGCGCCGGATCAGACCCCGGAGCAGGCTGCCGGCATCAAGCAGCCGACGCTGGATGCGGAGCCCGCCGCTGCCGGTACCGCGCCGGCGCCCGCCGGCACCGCACCGGCGCCTGCGGCGAGCAACTGATCCGCGGTTGCGGCATCATCGAGAGGCCCTTCCCCGGAAGGGCCTTTTGCTTTGTGCCGATGCGGGGGAACCTTCCGCCCGCCATGCGGTACATTGCGGGGATGCCCGCGCACGACGACCCATGATCGAAACCGAACGACTCACCCGCCGTTACGGCCACCTCACCGCGGTGGACGCGCTGAGCATCCGCGCCGAACCCGGCCAGGTGCTGGGCCTGCTCGGCCCCAACGGCGCGGGCAAGTCCACCGCGATGCGCATGATCGCCGGCTTCCTCGCGCCCAGCAGCGGCACCGCGCGGGTCTGCGGGCACGACGTGCAACGCGAGCCGCTGGCCGCGCGCCGCGCGCTGGGCTACCTGCCGGAAGGCGCGCCCAGTTACGGCGAGATGACGGTGCGCGAGTTCCTGGTGTTCATCGCGCGCATGCGCCGGCTCGGCGCCGAGGTGGGGCGCCGCCGCTTCGACGAGGTGGTGGGCTGGCTGCAACTGGAAAGCGTTCTGGAAACCTGCATCGAGACGCTGTCCAAGGGCCTGCGCCGGCGCGTGGGCCTGGCCCAGGCGATCCTGCACGATCCGCCGGTGCTGATGCTGGACGAACCCACCGACGGCCTCGACCCGAACCAGAAGCACACCGTGCGCCAGCTGATCGACGCGATGGCGCGCGAGCGCACCATCCTGATCTCCACCCATCTGCTTGAAGAAGTGCACGCGCTGTGCAACCGCGTGGTGATCCTCGCGCACGGCCGCCTGCAGGCCGACGCCACGCCCGCCGAGCTGGAGGCGCGTTCGCGCTATCACGGCGCGGTGTCGTTCAGCGCGGCGGGCAGCGGCGTCTCGCAGGAGATGCTGGGGCGCCTGCCGCAGGTGGCGGCGATCGAGGTGGATCCGCTGGACGGCCGCGTCACCGTGTTCCCCAAGCCGGGCGCGCGCATCCTCGAACCGGTGGAGCAACTGCTGCGCCAGCAGGGCCTGGAAGTCTCCGAGATCCAGCTCGAACGCGGCCGGCTGGACGAGGTGTTCCGCCAGATCACCACCGCGCAGGACGGGGCGGGGGTGAACGCGTGAGCCCGGTCAATGCGGTGATGCGGCGCGAGCTGCGCAGCTTCTTCGTGACGCCGATGGCCTGGGTGTTCCTGGTCATCTTCCTGGTGCTGGCGGGCATCCTCACGTTCTACGCGGGCGACTTCTACGAGCGCGGCCAGGCCGACCTGCAGCCGTTCTTCGTGATGCACCCGTGGCTGTACCTGATCTTGGTGCCGGCGGTGACCATGCGCATGTGGGCGGAGGAGGCCAAGGGCGGCACGCTGGAACTGCTGCTGACCCTGCCGCTGACGCTGTGGCAGGCGATGCTGGGCAAGTTCCTCGCCGCGTGGCTGTTCATCGGTCTGGCGCTGGCGCTGACCTTCCCGATCTGGCTCACCGTGAACTACCTGGGCGCACCCGACAACGGCGCGATCTTCGCGGGCTACCTAGGCAGCTGGCTGATGGCCGGCAGCTTCGTGGCGATCGGCGCCTGCCTGTCCGCGCTCACCCGCAGCCAGGTGGTGGCCTTCGTGCTCACCGCCACCGTCTGCGTGCTGCTGATCCTGGCCGGGCAGCCGCAGGTGCTGGACTTCTTCTCCGGCGCGCTGCCGCGGCGGCTGATCAACGCGCTGGCCTACCTCAGCATGCTGCGGCATTTCGAGGCGATCGCGCGCGGCGTGCTGGATCTGCGCGACCTGGCGTATTTCGTGTTGAGCACGCTGGGCTGGCTCGGCGCCGGCGTGCTGCTGCTCGAACTGAAGCGGGTGCGCTGAGATGCGGCGCCTGCGCTTGCCCGGGACGTTCACCAGGCCGCTGCGCGTGAGCCGGCGCGCGGCGATCCATGCCGCGCTGGCCCTGCTCACCTTGGTCGCCGTGTCGCTGATCGTCTCCAGCGGGCACTGGCTGCGCGCGCGGCGCATCGACCTCACCGCCGACAAGCTGTACACGCTTTCGCCCGGCACGCTGCAGATCGTCGACGGCTTGCGGCGCCCGCTGCGGCTCACGCTGTACTTCTCCGAACACGCCACGCGCGACCTGCCCAAGCTGCGCAGCTACGAGCAGCGCGTGCGCGACATGCTGCAGGAGATCGCCGCGCGCTCGCACGGGCGCGTGCAGCTCGCGGTGATCGATCCGGTGCCGTACTCCGACGACGAGGCCAGCGCCGAAGGCGCCGGGCTCACGCCGGCCAGCGGCGGCAGCAACGGCGAGCGTGTGTTCTTCGGCCTTGCCGGCAGCGCGATGCCCGCCGGCAGCGACGGCGAGGCGGCCGAGGGCGCGGTGCCCGAGCGCACACTGGCGATCCCGTTCTTCGACCCGGCGCGCGAAGCGTTCCTGGAATACGACATCGCCAAGCTGCTGTACGAGTTGAACCAGGCCAGCAAGCCGCACATCGGCGTGATCAGCTCGCTGCCGGTGGAGGGCGATCCGGCGCTGGGTCAGCAGCCGTGGGTGGCGGTGCAGCAGCTGTCCCAGCTGTTCGACGTGAAGACACTGGATCCGGCGGGACTGAAGCAGATCGGTTCCGACATCGGCGTGCTGCTGCTGATCCATCCCAAGCACCTGCCGGCGGACGCGCTGTACGCCATCGACCAGTACGTGCTGCGCGGTGGCCACCTGGTGGTGTTCGTCGATCCCGACGCGGAACTGGACGACACGCCGGGCGATCCGGCCACGGGCGGCCTGCCCGACCACAGTTCGGATCTGCCGCGGCTGTTCGCGGCCTGGGGCGTGCGCTACGATCCGCGCGAGGTAGTGCTGGATCGCGCGCATGCCTTGACCATCGAACTGGCCGGCAGCAGCGTCAGCCATCCGGCGATGCTGTGGCTGGACACGCAGCAGCTCAACCGCGGCGACGTGGTCACCGCCAGCCTGCAGCGCATCGACCTCTCCACCGCCGGGCATTTCGACCTTGCGCCGAACGCCAGTGCGCGGCTGATCCCGCTGCTGCAGAGCAGCCAGGACGCCGAAGCGGTGCCGGTGCAGCGCGTGCAGCAGGCCGGCGACAATCCTTCGCTGCTGCTGCAGGGCTACAAGCCCGACGATGTCCGCTACGTGTTCGCCGCGCGCCTGCGCGGCCGCTTCGACAGCGCCTTTCCCGAGCGGGCGAAGCAGCCCGGCCACCTGGCGCATTCCGCGCCCGGCGACGAGGTGATCCTGGTCGCCGACACCGACCTGCTCAGCGACCGCCTGTGGGTGGAGCCGCAGACCATCCTCGGCCAGACCGTGATGCGGCCGTTCGCCAACAACGGCGATTTCCTCGGCAATCTCGTGGACAACCTCAGCGGCTCCTCGGCGCTGCTGTCGATCCGCAGCCGCTCCACCTCGCAGCGGCCGTTCACCCGCGTGGAAGCGCTGCGCAACGTGGCCGACCAGAAGTTCCTGCAGAAGGAACAGGAGCTGGAGCGCGAACTGGCCGAGACGCGCCAGCGGCTGGCGGAGCTGCAGCCGGGCAAGGGCGGCCATGCGGACAACGGCAGCGCCGAGCAGCGGCAGGAGATCGAGCAGTTCCGCCAGCGCCAGCTGGCGATCAACAAGGAGCTGCGCGACGTGCAGCACCAGCTCAACGCCGAGATCGATGCGCTGGGCCTGCGCCTGAAGGTGATCGACATCGTGCTGGTGCCCGCGCTGCTGGCGCTGCTGGGCCTGCTGTACGGCTGGCGGCGCACGCGCCGCAACCGGCGGCGCCGGTGACGAGGGCGGCAATCCGCCGCAACGGCCGCGTCGGCGCGAAGGCTATGCTGGGATGATGTCCGCACTGCTGAAATGGATGGTGCCGTGGGAGTTTTCGTGGGTGTTCCTCGCGAGCTTCCTCGTGGCCGGCGTGCTGTACTGGCGCGGCAGCCGGCGCCTGCGCGTGAGCCGCGGTCGCCGCGTGGCGTTCTGGGTCGGCATGGCGATCATCTGGCTCACGCTGCAGACCTACCTGGATTTCTACGCCGAGCACGAGTTCTTCGTGCACCGCCTGCAGCAGCTGCTGCTGCACCACCTCGCGCCGCTGCTGATCTGCGCCTCGTATCCCGCCGGCGTGCTGCGCGCGGGCCTGCCGCGGCGCTGGCGCGTGCGCTGGCTGAAGCGGCTGCGGCGTTCGTGGCCGTGGCGCATCGTCAGCGGCGTGCTGTTCCAGCCGCTGGTGGCGTCGCTGCTGTTCGTGTTCTTCGTGCTGGTCTGGCTGGTGCCGTCGGCGCAGACGCTGGCCATGCTGGACTGGCGCGTCTACCGCTTCATGAACTGGACGATGCTGCTCAGCGGCTTCGTCTACTGGTCGCTGATCCTCGACCACCGGCCGCATCCGCCGGGGCGCATGGGCGCGGGCCTGCGCGTGCTGTCGCCGGGCATCACCATGGCGCCGCAGATCCTGGCGGGCGCCATCGTCACGTTCTCGCGCAGCGACCTCTATCCGATCTTCGAGATCTGCGGCCGCGCGTTCACCTTCAACGTGCTCACCGGGCAGATGATCGGCGGCGTGATCACCTGGGTGCCGGCGGCGATGATCGAATCCGTCGGCGCGCTGCTGGCCTTGCGCCAGTGGCTGCGCTTGTCGCGCAGCGGGCGCCTGCCGCGCAAGACCTGGCAGGCGCCGCGCCGGGCCGCGCTCCACTGATCGACGAATGGCCGTCCGTTTGATCCTGGCGATCGGGGGCGATCGCAAGGCAAGGGCTCAGTCCTTGTCGCTCAACGCGCTGGCCGGCCGCGCGAGGAAATCCACCGGCAACGTGGAGCCGTCGCCGAACTTCAGCGTGACGTGCACCGTGTCGCCCGGCTGCACGGGGTGCCTGGCGTCCATCAGCATCAGGTGATAGCCGCCGGGCGCGAGCGCCTGGGTGCCGTGCGCGGGGATCGGCAACGCGGCGACCATGCGCATGCGGCTCATGCCGCCCGCGCTGGAACTCTCGTGCAGCATCGCCTCGCCGTAGGCGGGAGTGTCGGCGCCGGTCAATGCGACGGGCGCGGCGCCGTCGTTGCGCAGCACGACGTAGGCACTGGCGGGCAGGGCGCCGGGCAGCACGCGTATCCATGCGTGGCTGGCCGTGACATGTGTCGTGGCGCCGGCGTGCGCGAGGCCGGCGACGAGCAGGCCGGCGAAGAGGACGGCGCATCGCTTCATGGGGCAGCTTCCGAATTCAGCAGAAGTTTGATGTCGTGCACCAGGTCGTCCTGCGGCGCGCTGGCGTCGAGCACGCGCGCGTGGCCCGCGCGATCGAACACGTAGATCGCCGAGCTGTGGGTGACCTCGTAGTTGCCGCCGTTGCTGGCGGGTTCGCGGGTGAAGCCCGAGCGGTAGCGCTTGCTCAATGCCTCGATCGCGCTTGCGCTGCCGGTGAGCCCCACCGCGCGCTTGTCGAACGCGTTGACGTAGGCATGCAGCACCGCCGGCGTGTCGCGTGCCGGGTCGACGCTGACGAACAGGATGCGCACGTCGTCGGCCTGCTTGCCCAGTTGCTGCATCGCCACGTGCAGATGGGCGAGGGTGAGCGGGCAGACGTCGGGGCAATGCGTGTAGCCGAAGTACAGCAGCACCACCTTGCCGCGGAAGTCGGCGGCGCTTGCCGGCTTGCCGTTGTCGTCGGTGAGCCGGAACTGCAGATCCGGCATGTGTCCGCTGATGTCGGTGAGCTTGAACGGCAGCGCGTCGCGGTGGCAGCCGGCCAGCAGCAGGACGCCGGCCAGCGGCAGCAGGAGCAGGGCGTGGCGCAGGAGGCGCGGGAGCTTCATGCGAGAATCCGTGGGCATCGATCCTTCAAGCATACGCCAGCGCCTTCGCTGTGCGACCGCCCGCTTCCGGAGTCAGGCCATGCTGCGACAAACTGTCCGATCCCGCGCCGGCTTGCTTGCCGGTTTCGCCGGCGCCAGCGCGGTACTGCTCGGCGCGTTCGGCGCGCATGCCTTGCGCGGCGTGCTCGATCCGGTGCATCGCGAACTGTGGCGCACCGCCGTGGAATACCACGCATGGCACGCGCTGGCGCTGGTGCTTGCGGTGGGCCTGGGCAGCGGGCGCGCAGGCCGCTGCGCCATAGTCGCATTTGCCTGCGGCATCGTGCTGTTCAGCGGCAGCCTGTACGCGCTGGCGCTGGGTGCGCCGCGCTGGACGGGCATCGTCACGCCGTTCGGCGGCGTGGCCTTCGTGGTCGGCTGGATCGCGCTGGGCATGGCGTTGCGTCCGCGCTGATTGCCGATGGCGTCATCCGCTTGTCACGCCGCCGCGGAAACATGGTGGCATGAGGCTCGCCGCGATCCCGCATTCCCATCCACGAGGGCTGGCCGCCGTCATGCTGGCGGCGCTGGTCGCGATCGTGCTGGGCGGCTTTGGCCTGGCTCGGCCGCGCCCCGGGATCGAGTTGCCCTTGCGCGGGCATGGTGTTGGCCACGACGTGCTGCTCGTCGTGGACGGCGAAGCCGACCGCTTGGCCATCTATGCCACCGACGGGCGCCCGCTGGGGCAACTCGACGTCGATGCCGCGGCTGCGATGCTGGATCGGCACGACGGCCGCGTGCTCGTGATTGCCGGGGGCGGCTCGCGCGACCGGCCCGCGCCGCCGCGGATCAGCGTCGGCGACCGCTGACGCGCATTCGGGCCGTTTTCCGGCCCGCTACAATGCCGCTTTGTCCGCGCCGGAGCATCCGATGAAGCCGTTTGGCACGCCCCATTCCGACCATGCCGTGCGCGTGCTGCTGCTGGGTTCCGGCGAGCTGGGCAAGGAGCTGGCGATCGAGCTGCAGCGCTACGCGGTGGAAGTGATCGCGGTGGATCGCTACCCCGACGCGCCGGCGATGCAGGTGGCGCACCGCAGCCACGTGATCGACATGCTGGACGGCGTCGCGCTGCGCCGCGTGATCGAGGCCGAGCATCCCGACCTGGTGGTGCCGGAGATCGAGGCGATCCACACGCCCACCCTGATGGAGATGGAGCGCGATGGCCTGCACGTGATTCCCACCGCGCGCGCCGCATGGCTGACCATGGATCGCGAAGGCATCCGCCGGCTGGCCGCGCAGGAGCTGGAGCTGCCCACTTCGCCCTACCGCTTCTGCGACAACGAGGCCGACTACCGCCGCGCCGTGGCCGATGTCGGCTATCCCTTCGTGATCAAGCCGGTGATGAGCTCCTCGGGCAAGGGCCAGAGCGTGGTGCGCGGCGAATCCGAATTGCAGCACGCATGGGATTACGCGCAGTCCGGCGGCCGCGCCGGCAAGGGCAGGGTGATCGTCGAGGGTTTCGTCGACTTCGACTACGAGATCACCCTGCTCACCGTACGCCACAAGGGCGGCACCAGCTTCTGCGCGCCGATCGGCCACCGCCAGGAGGACGGCGACTACCGCGAGTCGTGGCAGCCGCAGCCGATGAGCGACAAGGCTTTGGCCGAGGCGCAGCGCCAGGCCGCGGCGGTGTCGAACGCGCTGGGCGGCTGGGGCGTGTTCGGCATGGAGTTCTTCGTCAAGGGCGACGCGGTGATCTTCTCCGAGGTCAGCCCGCGCCCGCACGACACCGGCCTGGTCACCCAGATCTCGCAGGATCTGTCGGAGTTCGCGCTGCATGCGCGGGCGATCCTCGGCTTGCCGATTCCGGCGATCCGCCAGCTCGGCCCCTCCGCCTCGTGCGCGGTGCTGGTGGAAGGCGAGGGCCGCGCGCCGCGCTACCATGGCGTGGCGGCGGCGCTGGCCGAGCCGGATACGCAGTTGCGCCTGTTCGGCAAGCCCGAGGTGAAGGGGCGCCGGCGCATGGCGGTGACGCTGGCGCGCGACGTCGATGTGGCGGCGGCGCGCGCGAAGGCGGTGCGCGCGGCGGCGCAGTTGTGCGTGGAGCTTTGACTCCCTCTCCCCGCCGGGGAGAGGGCTGGGGTGAGGGGCGGTTCTTGCGGGATGCCTTCATCGAAGCCTGCTTCGATCCACGGCATCGCAAGCCTTGACCCCTCACCTCGATCCTCTCCCCGAGGGGAGAGGAAGAACAGCACACTTCGACTCCGCTCGTCGCGCGAGCTACGCTCGGCACGAAAACATGTCTTCGCAACGAACGGGAGTCGCATATGCAATCCACGGGTTTTTCGCACTGGCTGGTAGTGCTGGTGCAGACGTTCGCGGTGCTGTTCCTGCTGTTGCTGGCGGTGGCCGTGGTGGTGGTGGCGGCAGTGTGGGTGCTGGATCGCAACCAGACCGGCAACGCGGTGCTGCGCAACTTCCCGGTGATCGGCCACTTCCGCTACGGCTTCCTGCGGCTGGGCGAGTTCTTCCGCCAGTACCTGTTCTCCAGCGATCGCGAGGAGCTGCCGTTCAACCGCGCCCAGCGCGTGTGGGTGTACCGCGCGGCGAAGAACGCGGAGAACACCAACGCGTTCGGCTCCACCCGCGACCTGCGCGCGGAGGGCGTGCCGTTTTTCGTCAATGCGGCCTTTCCTTCGCTGGGCGACCATCATGTGGAGCCAAAGCCGGTGCGCATCGGCCCGTACGCGCGCGAGCCCTACGACCATGCCGCGTTCTTCAACATCTCCGCGATGAGCTTCGGTGCGCTCGGCGCGCCCGCGGTGCGCGCGCTGTCGCACGGCGCGGCCAGGGCCGGCATCTGGATGGACACCGGCGAGGGCGGCCTGGCACCGTACCACCTCGAAGGCGGCTGCGACATCGTGTTCGAGATCGGCACCGCCAAGTACGGGGTGCGCACGCCCGACGGCAAGCTGGACGATGGCAAGCTCGCGGCGATCTGCGCGCACAAGCAGGTGAAGATGGTCAGCATCAAGCTCGGCCAGGGCGCCAAGCCCGGCATGGGCGGCCTGCTGCCGGCAGGCAAGGTGACGCCGGAGATCGCCGAGATCCGCGGCATTCCGGTGGGGCAGGATTCGCAGAGCCCGAACCGGCACCTGGACATCGGCAACGTGCCCGAGCTGCTGGACGCCATCCGCCACATCCGCGAGCTCACCGGCAAGCCCACCGGCTTCAAGGCGGTGTTCGGCGACATGCGCATGATCGAGGAGCTGTGCGACGAGGTGCACCGGCGCGGCATCGAGAGCGCGCCGGACTTCATCATCGTGGACGGTTCCGAGGGCGGCACCGGCGCCGCGCCGCAGACCCTGATGGAAGGCGTGGGCCTGCCGCTGCACGAGGCGCTGCCCGCGCTGGTCGACACGCTGGTGGTCAAGGGCTTGCGCGAGCGCGTCAAGGTGATCTGCTCGGGCAAGCGCATCACCGCCTACGACGTGGCCTGGTCGCTGTCGATGGGCGCCGACTTCGTCAACTCCGCGCGCGGCTTCATGCTGGCGCTGGGCTGCATCCAGTCGCTGCAGTGCAACCGCAACACCTGCCCCACCGGCATCACCACGCAGGATCCGAAACTGCAGCGCGGCCTGGTGGTGACCGACAAGAGCGAGAAGGTGGCGAACTACGCGAAGAACGTGATGCACGAAGTGGGCATCATCGCCCACAGCTGCGGCGTGGACGACCCGCGCCAGCTCGACCGCACGCATTGCCGCGTGGTGGGCGACGACGGCATCTCGGTGCCGCTGGTGAAGCTGTTCCCGTATCCGGCGGAGCCGGACGCCCCCGGGCGGCTCAGTTCGTGACCCGGTTGCGGCCGCCGCTCTTCGACCGGTAGAGCTTCCTGTCGGCATCCTCGAGCAGGGATGCCGGCGTCGGCATCTCGGGAGCCAGCTGCGACACGCCCAGCGAGGCGGTCTGCCGGATCAGGTGGCCCTGGATGTCGAAGGTGTGGCCTTCGAAATTGCAGCGGATGCGCTCGGCGATCTCGCAGGCGGTCTTGTCGTCGGTACCCGGCAGCAGCACGACGAACTCCTCGCCGCCGAAGCGGCAGAAGATGTCGGTGGCGCGGATGGTGGATTTCGCGATGGCCGCGGTTTCGCGCAGGATGCCGTCGCCGACGCCGTGGCCGTAGGTGTCGTTGACCTTCTTGAAGAAGTCCAGGTCGAAGTAGATGACGGAGAGCGGCCGCGCCCAGGCGCGCGCCAGCTTGAACTCGTTGTCCAGCGACTCCAGCAGGTACTTCTTGTTGAAGATGTTGGTGCCTTCGTCGATGGTCGCCATGCGGTAGATCTTGTCGAGGAACACGTTCTCGACGTTGCCGTGCGCGAAATACTTGAACACGATGTTGCCGAGGCGGATGAGGTCGCCGTCGTGCAGGTACTGGCGGCCTGCGACTTCCTTGTCGTTGATGTAGATGCCGTTGGACGAGCCGAGGTCGACCATGACCACCCCGTCGTCCTGCTGCACGCACTGGGCGTGGGAGCGCGACACGCTCTGGTCGTTGACGAAGATGTCGACGGTGGGCGCGCGGCCGATGGTGGTTTCCGCGTGTTCGAGCACGTAGCGCTTGCCGAGGTTCGCGCCGCTGTACTGCACGAGGCAGGCGTTCGACTGGAGGGGCGGGTGGGCGACGGCGCTGGCCGGGCGTGCGATGGTGGTCTTGTCGTCAACCATGGTTGTCCAGGTGTTTGCCGTGCGGTTCGTGTCGTGGATGGGAGCCGCGCCGCCTTCAGGGCGCGGCCGTCCATCCTTCCGCCGTGCGCAACTGCAGGGGCCGGAAGCGCCGCTTGTAGTCCATCTTCGGGTGGCCCTCGATCCAGAAGCCGAGGTAGACCCAGGGCAGGCGGCGCTGCCGGGCCAGCTCCACCTGCTGCAGGATGGCGAAGGTGCCGAGGCCGCGGCTTTCCTCGTCGGGGTCGTAGAAGGTGTAGACCGCCGAAAGGGCGCCGCGGCAGACGTCGGTGACCGCCACGCCGAGCAGGCGTTCGCCCAGGCGCAGCTCCAGAAACACCGTGGGGCTCCACGGCGCGGTGAGGAAGCGGCGGAAGTCGCTGGCATCGGCCTCGTCCATGCCGCCGCCGGGATGGCGCTGGTGCAGGTACTTCTCGTACAGCGCATGGCGCTCGGCGTTGTAGCCGGCCAGGCATTCGGTGACGGTGAGGTCGGCGTTGCGCTTCAGGCAGCGCCGCTGCGAGCGGTCGGGCTGGAAGTGCAGTGCGTCGATGCGGCATGGCCGGCAGGCCCGGCATTCCGGGCAATGCGGGAAATACAGGTGGCCGCCAGCGCGGCGGAAGCCGCGTTCCAGCGCCGGCCCGTACATCTGATCCAGCTGCGGCGCGGCCGGATCGAGCACGAGGTTCTGCGCCGTGCGCTCGGCGTAGTAGCCGCAGGCGTGCGGCAGGGTCTGGAACAGGCGGACTTGTTCGGAGCGCATGGCCCGATTCTAGGCCGGAAATCGCACCTCGCGCACGTTGCCCCGGGCGGGGTCAGATCACGCCCTTGGAACGCAGCACGACCAGCAGGATGGCGCCCGCTATCGCCAGCAGCACGATGCGGCGCGCACGCGCCACGGTGTATTTGCGGCGCGCTTGCGGCGAAGGATTGCGCGCCTCGGCCAGATCCCGCCCGAAGCGCACCACCGGCTCGATGCCCAGTTCGCGCATCAGCTCGCGGGCGCGGGTGTAGTCGTCGGCGTGGGTGATCCACACCTGTTCCCACCGGTCGCGCGCATCGTCCGGCTCGCGGTAGCTGAAACGGCGATGTCCGTGCGTGCGCCAGTTGGAGCGGTTCTCCACCTGGGATTCGATGCCGTGTTCGGCCAGCAGGGCGACCACGCGGTCGATGTTGCCGGGGCGGGGGGAGGTATAGATCTGGCGCATGCGTCGATTTTACCGGTCAGCCGCCGCGCAGGCGGATCAGGCCTTCCTGCGCGGTGGAGGCCACCAGCCGGCCGGCGCGATCGAAGATCTGCCCGCGCGCCAGGCCGCGGCCGCCCTGGGCGGTGGGGCTGTCGAAGGAGTACAGCAGCCATTCGTCCACCCGGAACGGACGGTGGAACCACAGCGCGTGGTCGAGGCTGGCCATCTGCACGTTGTGGGTGAGGTAGGAGATGCCGTGCGGCAGGGTGGCGGTGCCGATCAGGTGGAAGTCGGAGGCGTAGGCCAGCAGGGCGCGGTGCAGCACCGGCGAATCGCCGATCGGCGCGGCCAGCCGGAACCAGATGTGCTGGATCGGCGGGCGTTTCGCCGGGTGCATCTCGTCGCGCGGCCACACCAGGCGGAACTCGAACGGGCCGTCGATGCCCAGCCAGCGCTGCAGCTTCACCGGCAGCTTGGCCAGTTCGTCCGGCGGCAGCGGGCGCATCGGCTCCACGTCTTCCGGCGCCGGCATCTCGGGCATCGCGGTCTGGTGCTCGAAGCCCTTTTCCGGCACCTGGAACGAGACCGAGCCGTTGAGGATGGGCTGGCCGTGCTGGATCGCCAGCACCCGCCGCGAGGAGAACGTGCCACCGTCGCGGGCGCGCTCCACGCTGTAGACGATCGGCGCGTCGATGTCGCCGGCGCGCAGGAAGTAGGCGTGCAGCGAATGCGCCTCGCGCGAGGGATCGACGGTCTGCTGCGCGGCCGACAGTGCCTGCCCCAGCACCTGGCCGCCGAACACGAAGCGCGTGCCGATGTCGCGGCTCTGGCCGCGGAACAGGTTGTCCTCCAGCCGCTCCAGTTGCAGCAGCTCGACCAGTTCCTGAACGTGTTCTTCGCGCATGCGGACGGGCTTCGGGCGTGGGGAAGCGCCGATTATAGCGGCCTGCGCTCGAACGCCTCAGTTCGCCGGTGGGATCGGGGCGGGAGACTCCGGCTTGATCCGCGCCAGTCCGCTTCCCGCCAGAACCTCGTCCCACGGGAACAGCGGGCCGGGGTCGAGCTTGCGCGGCACCGTCAGCGCCGGATCGTCGCTGGCCGCCACGCGGGCGGTATCCAGATCCTCGTGGCCGGCGATCTCGCGCAGGTTGGGGTAGTCGTGGTGCAGTTGCGTGAGCAGCGCGCGCAGGGCCGCGATCTGCGCGGCGGTGTAGGGCTCGGTCATGGTCTGGCGGCGCGAGTCGAACCAGTCGGGGTAGCGCCCGCGGTTCACCAGCTCGATGCCGATGGACTGGGCGTTCCAGCCGCGCACGTGGTTGGCCACGCGGGTGCCGGGCACATAGCGGTAAACCGCGCCGTCGCGGTCGATGTAGTAGTGGCCGCTGTTGCCGGCGCCGCTGTCGTACAGCGCTTTCTCGCCGTATTCGCGGGCCGTCGCGAGGTCGGGCAGCTCGGTGCAGTGGATCACCGCCAGGGTCACGGCGCTGGCCGGGCGCTCGGGCAATTTCGCCACGTAGGGCAGGGGCTGGTCGTGGACGGCGAGCATGGGCATGCGCGGAGTCTCGCATGGCGCCCGCTATCATGTGCAACCGCAGTACGCGGCACCCACGACTCCCGGAGACCGCGATGCGCGGCCACATCATCCTCTCGCACGGCCTGGATTCCAGCCCGGGCGCCACCAAGATCGGCACGCTGGCGGCCTGCGCCGAGGCGCGCGGCTGGCGCACGCGGCGCCCGGATTTCCGCGCGCACGACGGCGGCGGCTATGCGAACGCCGTGGCGCCGCGCGTGGCGCAGTTGCGCGAAGCCATCACCGCGTGTGACACGCCGCCGGTGCTGGTGGGCTCCAGCATGGGTGCGTTCGCCTCCGCGCTGGCGTCGCTGGAAGCGCCGGTGGCGGCCCTGTTCCTGCTCGCCACACCGCCGCTGATCCCCGGTTACGCGCAGGCGCTGGAGCTGCGTACCGGCGTGCCGGCGATGCTGGTGCACGGCTGGCGCGACGAGGTGTGCCCGGTGTCGGCGGTGCAGGCGTTCGCCGCGTCGCGCCGGTTGCCGCTGCTGCTGCTGGACGACGACCACCGCCTGCTCGCGAGCATGGACGCCATCGCCGCGCAGTTCGACGTGCTGCTGGAGGCGCTGGCATGAACCGTTACTTCGCCACCTGCCCCAAGGGGCTGGAATACCTGCTGCGCGACGAACTGGCCACACTGGGCGCGCAGGACGTGCGCGAGGCGCTGGCCGGCGTGCACTTTGCCGGCCCGCTGGAAACCGCCTACCGCGCCTGCCTGTGGTCGCGGCTGGCCAGCCGCATCCTGCTGCCGCTGGCCGAGTTCGAGGCGGCGACGGACGATGCGCTCTACGCCGGCGTGCAGGCGATAGCCTGGTCGCAGCACCTTGCCGCGCACGCCACGCTGGCGGTGGATGCGCACACCGCGCTGAGCAAGCTCACCCATAGCCAGTTCATCGCCCAGCGGGTGAAGGACGCGGTGGTCGACCAGTTCCGCCAGCAGGGCGGTACGCGCCCCGGCGTGGACACCGACGAGCCGGACGTGCGCCTCAACCTGCGACTCAAGCGCGACCGCGCCACGCTGTCGCTGGATCTCACCGGCTCGCCGTTGCATCGCCGCGGCTGGCGCGAGCTGCAGGGCGAGGCGCCGCTGAAGGAAAACCTCGCCGCCGCCATGCTGCTGCGTGCGCGCTGGCCGGAAATCTACGCGCAGGGCGGCGCCCTGCTCGACCCGATGTGCGGCTCCGGCACCCTGCTGGTCGAGGCCGCGCTGATGGCGGCCGACGTGGCGCCCGGCTGGCGCCGCGACTACTACGGCTTCCTCGGCTGGCAGCAGCACGACATCGCGCTGTGGCGCGGCCTGCTCGACGAGGCGCGGCAGCGCGCCGAAGCGGGCCTGAAGCAACTGCGCCCCTGCTTCTTCGGCAGCGACGCCGACCCGCGCATGGTGCAGACCGCCAAGCGCAACGCGCAGGAAGCGGGCGTGGCCGGCTTCCTCCAGCTTGAGAAGCGCGACATGGCGCATGCCGAGCCGCCGGCTGGCGTGGAACGCGGGTTGGTGATCACCAATCCGCCGTATGGCGAGCGTCTGGGCGAGCGTGCGCAGATGCCCGCGCTCTACCACGCGCTGGGCGAGCGCCTGCGCACGCGGTTCGCGGGCTGGCGCGCCGCCGTGCTGGCGGGCGACGCCGAACTGGGCCGCGCGCTGGGCCTGCACGCCGAGAAGAAATACGCGCTCTACAACGGCGCGCTGGAAACACAACTGCTCACGTTCGAGATCCGCTCGCGCGACGAGGCGCCGCGCGAGCAAAAGCCGCTGTCCGCCGGCGCGCAGATGCTGAAGAATCGGCTGGAGAAGAACCTCAAGCACCTGCGCAAGCGGCTCGCGCGCGAAGGCATCCACTGCTGGCGCGCCTATGACCAGGATCTGCCCGAATACGCCGCCGCCATCGACGTCTATGCCCGCGAAGGCGGCGATGCCTGGCTGCACGTGCAGGAATACCGCGCCCCCGCCGACGTGCCCGCCGAGGTGGCGCGTCAGCGCCTGCGCGAGATCGCTCGCGTGGCCGGCGAGGTGTTCGCGGTGCCGCGCGAGCGCATCGCGCTGAAGACGCGCGAACGCGGCAAGGGCGGTTCCAAGTACGGCCAGTTCGATCAGCGCGGCGAGTTCGTCGAGGCGGAGGAGGGTGGGCTGCAGTTCCTGGTCAACCTCACCGACTACCTGGACACCGGCCTGTTCCTCGACCACCGCCTGGTGCGCGCGAAGCTGCGCGAGCTGGCGGCGGGCCGGCGCTTCCTCAACCTGTTCGCCTACACCGCCACCGCCAGCGTGTACGCGGCGGCGGGCGGCGCGCGCGACACCACCAGCGTGGATCTGTCGGCCACCTACCTCGACTGGGCTTCGCGCAACCTCGCGCTCAACGGCTTCACCGGCGCCAAGCACCGCCTGATGCAGGCCGACGCGATGGCCTTCCTGCGCCAGGATCGCGCGCACTACGGGCTGATCTACGTCGATCCGCCGACCTTCTCCAACTCCAAGCGTGCCGATGACTTCGACGTGCAGCGCGATCACGCGGCGTTGCTGGATGCCTGCGCGGAGCGGCTCACCAACGATGGCGTGATCGTGTTCTCCAACAACTTCCGCCGCTTCAAGCTGGATGAAACCGCGCTGGCGGAACGCTTCGACATCGAGGACTGGAGCGCCGCCAGCATCCCGTTCGACTTCGCCCGCCGCGCCGACATCCATGGCTGCTGGCTGCTGCGCCATCGCAGGCCTGAAGGCGAGTTCAATCCGTGGAGCGAGGCGCGTCCGAAAAGGTGAACTCTTCAGTTCGGATTAAGTGCGGGAAGCCGAGCATCGATCCCGCAGACCCACAGGAGGTTTTCCCCATGTCCAAGCGCAATGTCGGCAAGTTCCTGGCCATCGGCATGGCCGTGACCGCGGCAGTGGCGATGCCGCTGAGCGCGTCCGCGCATGGCTGGGGCCGCGGCGGCTATGGCTACCCCGGCGGCTATCACGGGGGTTACTACCACGGTGGCTACTACCACGGTGGCTACTACCGGCACGGCGGCTACTGGAGCGGCGGCCGCTGGATCGCCGGCGCCATCGTCACCGGTGCGGTGGTCGGCCTCGTCTCCAGCGCGCTGGCGCCGCGCCCGGTGTACTACGCCCCCGCCCCGGTGGTGTACGGCCCGCCCGCCCCGGTGGTCTACGAGAGCGCGCCGCCGACCGTGGTCACCACCCGCACGGTGGTGTACAGCAACGGCTACCCCACGCAGTACGTGCGCGACGACGGCTACGACGGCAACTGACCGCAGCCGTGTCGTTGAAAGCAGAAAGCCCGGCATGGCCGGGCTTTCTGCTTTCCGGGACGGCTTGCCGCACGTTCCTACTTCACTCCGTACAACCCCTTCACGTCCCGCAGCAGGTCGGCCTGGCTCGAAGGCCGCGCGTAGAACATGTGGCCGCCGGGGTATTCCTTCACCTGCACGCGGGTGGGGTCGCCCATCGCGGGCATCTGGTCGACGATCAGCACCGAGGCCATGAACGGGCAGGAGAGGTCGTCCCAGCCGTGGGCGATCAGCACGCGCAGGCCGGGGTCGTTCGCCACCGCTTCGCGCAACTGCTTCACCGAGCCGAGGTTGGCGTCCTCGTCCTCGTGCCACAGCCGGTTCACTTCGTAGCTGAGTGCGTTGTAGCGGCCGTCGTACTTCCAGCCGACGGTCTGGGTGATGAAGTTCACCATCGCCGTGGTGGTGGGCGCGATGATGCCGTTGAGGATGGGGTCGCCCGAGCGCTGGTGCGGCGCGTAGGGGAACGGATCCCAGGCGGTGACGTTGGAGTCGTAGCGGCTGCCCAGCTTGCCCTCGGCGCGGTACACCTCGCGCAGGTAGGCCTGGGTTTCCAGCCGGCCGCCGGAGCGCTGCACGAACACCGGGTCGAGGCCGGTGAGTTCGGTCACCTTCTTGATCATCGCGTCGGTGGCCGCCGGATTGCTGCGGCCCTGCATCAGCGTGTCGGCGTAGGTGGTGCGGGTGTAGTCGACGATGGACTGCATCGCCTGCGCGGTCAGCTTGCCCTCGCGTTCGAGATGCGCGGCGGCGATCGAGGGCAGGGTGAGCATCCACGGCAGCGGGGAGACGTTCTCGTCGTCCGACGCGGCCGGGTCGAGGTAGGGCGACAGCAGCACCACGCCGTTCATCGCCACGCCCAACTGGGTCTGCAGGTAGTCGGTGATGCGCGGGCCGCGGAAGCCGCCGTAGCTCTCGCCCACCAGGTACTTGCGCGACTCCATGCGGCCGTTCTTCAGCAGCCAGTCGTAGATGATGCGCGAGAGGTACTTGATGTCGTTGTCGGTGCTGTAGAAATCCTTGGTGGCCTGCTTGTCGTCCACCAGCGCGCGGCTGAAGCCGGTGCCGACCGGGTCGATGAACACCAGGTCGGTGAAGCCCAGCCAGGTGCCGGGGTTGTCGTGCAGCGTGGCCGGGTCGGAGGGGTTGTCGCCCGCCACGCCGAAGTTCACTTTCTTCGGGCCGATGGCGCCGAGGTTGAGGTAGACCGAGGAGGCGCCGGGGCCGCCGTTCACCGCGAACGTCACCGGGCGGTTCTTGCCCGGCATGGTGTAGGCGGTGAACATCACCTGGGCGATCACCTTGCCCGTTTCGTCGCGTACCGGCAGCGTGCCGACGGTGGCGGTGTACGACAGCGTGCGGCCATCCACCGAGGCGGATTGCGCCACGTGCGCGTCGGCGGGAAAGGGCGGCAGGTGGAAGCCGTTGCTGTCGCCCGGTGCTTCCGCCGCCGGGGGCTTCTTGTCGGCGGCCAGCGCCTGATGGTGGAAACCGGCCAGCAGCAGGGCTGCCAGCAGGCTCGTTTGCAGCGGCTTGCGCATGGGTGTGTCCTCGCGGGAGTAAAACTCTGGAAGCCCTGATCCTGCCCGTCGTCCCGGCGCAGGCCAGGATCCAGTACCTTCAATTCATGGAGCGAAAGACCACTGGACTCCTGCTTGCGCGGGAATGACGGACACGAAGCCAAGGCGATTCGGGTATCCCCTAGCCTAGCGAGCCGTGGCGTGACACAACTGTGCCTTTAGGCATGCCTTATGATCGTCGGATGACCAAGACAAAGCTTCCCTCCCTGAACGTTCCCGGCCGTGGCCGCCTCGCCTGCGTGGGCCTGGGCATGACGCTGGGCTCCCATCTCACCCCGCTGGCGCGCAGTCACATCGAGCAGGCGGACGTGGTGTTCGCCGCGCTCTCCGACGCCATCGCGGAAGAGTGGCTCAAGCGCATGCACCCGGACGTGCGCAGCCTGCAGCCCTACTACGCCGAGGGCAAGCCGCGCATGAAAACCTACCGCGAGTGGGTGGCGCTGATGATGGACGAGCTGCGCGCCGGCAAGCGCGTCTGCGGCGTGTTCTACGGCCACCCCGGCATCTTCGCGTGGTCGCCGCACAAGGTGATCGAGCAGGCGCGCGCCGAAGGCTATGACGCCAACATGGAGCCGGGCATCTCCGCCGAAGATTGCCTGTACGCCGACCTCGGCTTCGACCCAGGCCGCTACGGCTGCCAGCACTTCGAAGCCAGCCAGTTGCTGTACTGCGACCGTCGCATCGACCCCGCCGGCTACCTCGTGCTGTGGCAGGTGGGCGTGATCGGCAACCGTTCCGTGGGGCGTTTCGACACCGGGCTGGCCTACCGCGCCCTGCTGGTGGAGCGGTTGGAGCAGGACTACCCGTCCGACCACGAGGTCATCGTCTACCGTGGCGCCACCCTGCCCATCGAGCAGCCGCGCATCCAGCGTATTACCCTACGCGAGTTGGCCTCGGCGCCGTTGACCGCCGAGGAAACCGTGGTGCTGCCGCCAGCCGTGACCTTGCAGCCGAACCGTGCCATGCTTGAGCGACTGCAGGCGCTGGATGTGGCAGCTCGGGCCGGTGCCATAGCTTGAGTTCCGAGGCGGTGCCCGGTTAGGCGCCGAAGTGATCAAGGGGAACAGGGGGACGACATGACCGATACGACCGATACGATCGAGTTGCTGGAAGCCATCGGCAGCGATGCATCGCTGCGTTATGCGCCGGCTGATGCGTTGAGAGATGTACTGGAGCAGGCACAAGCAAGCGCCGAGTTCAAGGCGGCAGTGGTGGCGGGCGATAGTGCGGCGTTGCGTGTGGAGCTTGATATTCATCAGATTCCGCAGACTCCCCAGGCACCGACTCATGAGCCGGGACATGGGGACGACGAGGAGGATGACGAGGGAGTCCAATCGGAGGGTCTCCAACAGAGCCTTTCTTCCCAACGGGATTAGCGGAGACACGGCCGTGCAGTGGGGGGCATGTAGCTTGCGGCGGTGGGTCGCAGGCATAAGTTTCGCCAGCTGCCTGTGTTGGCAGATGGTTCTTGCCACGACCTCCATTACTGATCCGGATGCCTTTCTCAAGCAGACCGCAAAGCTGCAACTGACAGATCACACGCGGTTCCTTGAACAGTTGGCCCAGCTTAACCGGCAAGCCTCGCGGTTGACGCCGGATCAGCGTTGGGGCTTGCGGCAACTGAATGCATGGGAGGCCATGTACGAGGGCGATTACGCCAAGTCGGAGGTGTTGCTTCAGGACATCATCCAGCACTCCGGCGACCAGTCGCGGGTGGATCGCGCGTCTGCTTTTCTGTTGGGTCTGCTTGGGCTCACTAAGCACTACACCGAGGCATTCGAGCTAGCTAATCAACTTGCAGCACGCATTCCACAGGTCGCGGATGCAAAGACCCGTTCCCCGTTGCTGTTGAACCTGTCGAGTACCTTAGGCTTGGCCGGACAGACCGATCTGGCTGTGCGCTATGCACGCATGGCGATGGCTATCGCCAGTCCTGCCGGGGAGAGTCCGTGCTATTCCGCTACCTTCATGGTTCAGGCGCTCTACAACGGTCATCGGCTCAAGCCTGACAGTCCTGAGTTGCAACAGGCTTTCGACGCTTGTCCGGCGGACAGCGAGCCGGTTTACCACGCGCAACTAGTACTCACACTCGCTGACCTCTATGCGAATGGGGGGCAGCCACGCAAGGCGCTGACTCTGCTCGACGGGATCGAGCCCAGCCTTGATGTCAACGGTTATGCCCTTGCCAAGCTGTCGGCCTTGGTCACCAGATCGCAGGCATTGGCCGCCTTGGGTGATGACGATGCTGCCAAGAAAGTGGCTTTGACTGTGCTCGCCAGGAAGAAGTCCAGCAACATCGATGCGTGGCTGAAAGACACCTACGAGGTGCTTTACCGCGTTGAGAAGAAGCAGGGTCATGACGCGGCAGCGCTCGGCTATTACGAGCAATACGCTGCACTGGACAAAGCCTATCTCGACGACATCAATGCGCGCGCAATGGCCTACGAAACCGTGCAGCAGCACGTGCTGGCGCAGAAGCTGGAAACTGTAAAACTGAGCCAGCAGAACGCGGCGCTGCGCCTGCAGCAGAAGCTGGACGCCAAGACGGCCGAAACCAATCGCCTGTATCTCGTGCTGCTGCTCGTGGTGCTGGGCTTCGGCGTGGTGTGGATGTTCCGGCTCAAGCGCTCGCAGTTGCGCTTCAAGCGGCTGTCGCACCTGGACGGCCTCACCACCACCTACAACCGCCAGCACTTCATGGATGAGGCCGCACGCGTGCTGCACTCGCTGGAAAAACGGCAGGGTGCGGCGTGCCTGGCCATCATCGACCTCGACCACTTCAAGCGTGTCAACGATACCCACGGCCACGCCATGGGCGACGAGGTGCTGCGGCGTACGGTCGATGCCAGCCGCCAGCACCTGCGCCCCATCGACCTGTTCGGTCGCCTTGGCGGCGAGGAGTTCGGCATCCTGTTGGTGGACTGCTCGCGCGAGCAGGGCGTCGCCATTGCCGAACGCATCCGATCCGCCATCGAATCCACCGTGGTGGAATGCGACGGCGTGATGACCACGGTATCCACCAGCATCGGCCTCGCTTTCACGGCCATCAGCGGTCACGATCTGCGCCGCCTGTGCACCGACGCCGATGCCGCCCTGTACCGCGCCAAGCGCGGCGGACGCAATTGCGTGATGGCCGACGAAGCCACCGCGGCCTGACAACCAATGCTGTTAATACCGGAAGAAACACCATGACCGATACGATCGAGCTGCTGGAAGCCATCGGCAGCGACGCTTCGCTGCGCCGCGCCACGGCGGAAGAACTGGCCGATGTGCTTGGCCGGGCGCAGGCTTCGCTGGCGCTGCAGGATGCGGTGGTGCAGGGCGACCGTACGCTACTGGCCGCGGAGTTTGGCAGCACGATGTACTACGTGACTGAGACGTCGCAAACGCCGCATAAAGACGACGAGGATGAAGAGGACGAGGAGCCGGAGTCCCGGCTGGACTGAGCTAGGGGCCGGACGGCATGTGCATGCTGTCGAAATGCTTGCGGATGGGATTCGTGCTGCTGTCGATGGCTTGCTGCATGCCTGTGCGTGCCGGCGTTGCCGCCGCCAGGGTGGATTCGGCCGGTGATCTCGACCGGGCCGATGGCCTGCAAAAGACGGATCACCCGAAGTTCCTGAAACTGCTGGCGCAACTGGATCGGCAGACGTCGCACATGACACCTGCCGAGCGATGGCATCTGCGCTATCTCGACGCGTGGGAGGCCACCTACGAGGGGGATTACGCCCGCGCCAATCCGCAGTTCCGTGAGATCATGGCCCGTTCGGGCGATTCTGCCCTAGCCACCAAGGCAGCGGCCTTGTTGCTGAGCAACCTGGGCTTCACGCACCAGTACATGCAGGCCTACGAACTGGCCGCTCGTCTGGTGACCGGCTTGCCGGCTGTGAAGGACGCGCCGGCGCGTTTCGCGTTGTTGTTCAACCTGTCGCTGACCATGGACTACGCCGGCCAGTACGGGCTCGCCATCAACTATGCGCGCATGATGGAAGCCTCGGTTCCTCCGGGCGAGGCTTTGTGCAGTCCGCGCAATCTGCAAATGGCGGCCACGTACGACAGCGGGAAGCTGGAGGCTTCCAGCCAGGAGCTGCAGCGCGCCATCGACACGTGCGTGGCAGCGAAGCGTCCCGCCTTTGCCAACGCCTTGTGGCTGATGCAGGATGCCGCCTATCTCGACGAAGGGCAGCCGGGCAAGGCATTAGCTCTGCTCGAACGGATCGGCCCGGCCATCAAGGCCTCGGGTTACTACCCGCAGATCTTGTCCATGCACGCGAAGCAGGCGATGGCACACGCGCAACTCGGCCAGGACGACGCGGCCCACAAGGCGGCGCTGGCCGTCTTGGCGATGGATCGCGCGGGCGGCGACAACGAATGGCTGCGTGCCGCCGACAAGGTGCTCTACGAAGTCGCCAAGCGGCAGGGGCGCGATGCCGAGGCGTTGCGGTATTTCATGCAATACGTGGCGCTGGACAAGGCCTATCGCGACGACATGGGCGCGCGTGCGCAGGCTTACGAAGTGGTGCGGCAGCACGTGTTGACCCAGCAACTGCAGACCGAGCAACTTGCGCGACAGAACGCCGCGCTGCACTTGCGCAGCGCATTGGACGCCAAGACCGCCGAAGCGAACCGGCTGTATCTGGCGTTGCTGCTGTTGCTGCTGGCCGCCGCCGCGGTGGCGATGTTCCGGCTCAAGCGTTCGCAACTGCGCTTCCAGCGCCTGTCGCGGGTGGACGGCCTGACCGCCGTGCTCAACCGCCAGAGTTTCATGGCCGAGATCGTGGGCACGTTGCAGCGGCTCGAACGGAAGGCGGGCGCCGCATGCCTGGTCTATCTCGACCTCGACCACTTCAAGCGCATCAACGACACCCATGGCCATGCCGTGGGCGACGAGGCGTTGCGGCAGGTGGTGGCCACCTGCCGCCAGCACCTGCGCCCGGTCGACGTGTTCGGACGATTGGGTGGCGAGGAGTTCGGCATCTTGATGGTGGACTGTTCACGCGAGCAGGGCAGGCAGATCGCCAACCGCATCCGGCGCGCCATCGAGGCGGCGGCGGTGGAATACGGCGGCCTCGCGGTGGCGGTCACCGCCAGCGTGGGGCTGGCCTGCACCGACAGTTCCAGCCACGATCCGCGCCTGTTGTGCACCGACGCGGACGCCGCGCTCTACCTCGCCAAGGACAGCGGCCGCAATTGCGTGGTGGCGGACGGCGGGCGCGACGCCCTGGTGGCTTGAGGCGCGGTGGCGCTCAGCGCACGCCCACCAGTTCCACGTCGAACACCAGGGTGGCGTTCGGCGGTACGGCGTCGCCCGCGCCGCGGCTGCCATAGGCCAGCCGTGCGGGGATGACCAGGGTGCGCTTGCCGCCCACGTGCATGCCGCGGATGCCCTGATCCCAGCCAGCGATCACCTCGCCCGCGCCCAGCGTGAAACTGATCGGTTCGCCGTTCTCTGCCGAGCTGTCGAACTCCGCGCCATGGCGATTCTTCGCGTTGGCGTCGTACAGCCAGCCGATGTAGTTCACCTGAACCACGTCGCCGTCGCGCGCCACCGTGCCGGTGCCGACCACTCGGTCGGTCTTCTGCAACTGGGCAGTGTTGTTCGCGGCCCATGCCGATGGCATGGAGGCGAAGGCGCCCAGCAGGATGGCGGTGAACGCGGCGGGAAGGCGGCGCATGCGAGGTATTCCGGGAACAAGGTGCCGCGCAGTCTAGCGGAGCCCCGGACTGGCCGTGGCGCAGCCGGCCCCGGGCACCGGCTTGGTCGGCGGCTCAGTGATCCTGGTGGTCGCCCTTGTTCCTGGGGGCGGGCTTGCCGTGTGCGGGCGCGGGCTGGCCTGCACTGGGTCGGCCCGCGGGAGCGTGTTGCTGCGGGGCCGGCGGAGCCTCGGCCGGTCGCGCCATCTGCGGACGCTGCGGCGAGGGCCACGGGTTGCGACCCTGCATCGGGCGTGCCGGCGGTTGTGGCAGGTTGCCGTACGGTGGAGCCGGATGGTCAGGCAGGATGCCATGCGGCGGCCCTGGGCGATGCGGCGCGTTGCCGCGCGGGGGCATCGGGTGGCGCATCGGCGGCGGTGGCGGCCGCCGCGGCATGGGGTGTGCGTACCAGCGGGCGCGCTGGCGGTAGAACGGACGGTTGCGGTAGTAGCTGTCCCAGTAGGTGCCTATCACGAAGCTGACGATGGGGATGCCGATCTGCGCGCCGTACTGCGGCGCCAGCACGTACTGGTTGTCGTAGTCGTACTGGATGAAGTTGCCGGCGATCCAGCCGCGGTCGCCCTGGAAGATCACGTCGCACCATTCCCAGCCGCTGGTGCAGCCCTGGACGTCCAGCGGGGCGCCGGCTGGAATGGTTTCGATGAGCGGGTAGCTGGAATCCGGGCCGGCGCGGAGGTTGACGTTGCCGGTGGCATAGCCGTCCGCGGCGAGCGCGAACGCGGGCAGGACGAGCAACGGGAGCGTGGCGAGCCAGGCGATGCGTTTCATCGGAACTCCTCCTGTGAGGGGCGTGCTGTCTCGGTGCGAGCTTGCGCTGGATCGGATGAACCCAGCGAAACGGGGCAGCGTCAGCCGGGCGGCGCCAACTGCCCCTGCACCTCGTTGATCGAATCGCGGATGCGCTTGGAGAACACCGAGTCGAGGTGGTGGATCAGCACCAGCCGCTCGGTGGCGCGGGTCATCGCCACGTAGAGCAGGCGCGCCTCGTCCGCCTCGCTCTGGCCCTCGTGCGGCAGCGAGCCCAGGCCGGGCACGATCACGAAGGGGAATTCCAGGCCCTTGCAGGAGTGCATGGTGAGCAGCTTCACGCTGTCCTTCACCACGAACAGCGCCTGCTTGCCGCGCTCGTCGGCGAGGCTGGAGGGGATCTCAATGCGTGCGAGCGCCTCGTGCAGCTTCTCGCCTTCCCAGTTGTTGCGGTAGATCACCGCCATGTCGCCCCACGGGCGCCCGTGCGCGCGTTCGTCGCGCAGCTGGGCGATCAGCGCGTCGAGTTGGGCGGCGGCGGTGTCGGTGCGGATCAGCTCGGGCAGCGGGCCGCGGCGGCCGGCGCTCTCCGGTGCGATCAGCGGCACGCCGTCGTCGTCCTCGACGCGCGCGGCGAGCAGTTCGCTGGCGAAGTTGCGCGCCACCGCGAGGATTTCCAGCGTGTTGCGGTAGTTGAGCTTGAGGATGGTGGTACGGCCCTGCGCCTGCACGCCCAGGCTTTTCCAGCTGATGCGGCGGCGATCGGCCTTGCCGTAGATGTTCTGCGCGTCGTCGTACAGCACCAGCAGCGAGTTGGTGGCCGGGTCGATCATCTGCACGATCAGCTTGTACCAGTCCGGCTCGAAGTCGTGGCCTTCGTCCACCAGCACGGCGCCGTACTGGAAGCGCGGGATCTGGCCCTTGTCCACGCCCTCGATCACGCGCTCCACCATCTGCTCGAAGAAGCGCTCGCCCTTGGGCGGCAGTTCCACGTGGTAGCTGGCGAGCATGCGCCGGCACCAGCGATGGAAGTTGTACACCTGCACCTTGTCGCCGAGGCCGCGTTCGCCGATGAGCTGCTCCAGCCGCGCCGCCAGCGCCTTGTTGTAGCAGAGCACCAGGATGGGCCGGCTCGTCGAGCGCGCCAGCTGCATCGCGCGGAAGCCCAGGATCATGGTCTTGCCGGAGCCGGCCACGCCGTGGATGACGCGGTGCTCGCCGCCCAGCGAGCGCGCGAGCTGCTCCTGCTGCGTGTCCATCACCTTCACCAGCTCGGGGATTTCCAGCGCGCGCACGTCCTTGCCTTCGGCGGCGAACAGGCCGAACTGGCCGCTGCCCGGCTCCACGCGGATCTCGGGGAACAGGTGCCAGCGCACGCGGTCGATCTGCGGCAGGGTGAGCGCCACCGGAAAGACTTGCGGAAACATTGCCCACAGCCGCTCCTGGAAGGCTTCGGAGTCCACCGTTTCGTACAGCTCGTCGCGGCAGATCGCCAGGTGCGCGGGAATCACCGCGTCCAGCCCGCCTTCCTGGAACTGGTTGCGGGTGATGTTGGCCAGCACCACGCCGTGGCCCCACGGCATCGCCAGCTTGCCCGCGTGGCGGTGCCCTTCGGGAAAATGCAGCGCAGGGTCGCGTTCCAGCACCACGACCACTTCCAGCGCATACGAGCGCGCCTGCAGCAGCGGATTGACGGCCGTGGCCAGCCCGCGTTCGGTGACCAGGGTGAACTGGGTCTTGTCGGCGTGGCGGATGGTGTCGGCCTTCCAGTCCTTTACCTCCAGCACCAGCAGGCCGCGGCGCGGGTGGAACACCACGAAGTCGGGCTGGCGCTGCTTCAGGCCCACCGGCACGTCGTACCAGAGCAGGTAGTCGTCCTCCAGCTTCTGTTCCAGCCGTTCGGAGACGCGCTTCTCGCCGCCGGTCATGCGCGGCAAGCAGCTGTTGCGGGAGGGGATGAGCGTGGCCATACCGGCTTCCGTGGAGTGCTTGCCGGAAAGTAGCTGAACGGCCGAGGCTGTCAACGGTGGCCCAGGGCGCCGGAAAACGTGAGCTGTTTCTCAAGTTTCGTGATGATGGCCGATAATCCTACGATGGCTCGGACGTTGGCCCTGGGGAGGGCGGATGCCTGTCTTGGTACAAAGTCTGTCGCTGCTCGCTGCCATGCAGGCGGCGACGGTGGCGCTGATGCTTTGGCTGGGAGTGCGTTCGGACGCGAGCCGGGCGGTGCGCAGCCTGCATCTGCGCGCCAGCGCACTGGCGGTGGAAGCCATGGGCTATGCCGCGCTGGCGTTCCGGGATTACCTGCCGCACGCCTTTGTGCTGCTGGGCGGCAATGCCCTCAACCTGCTGGCGCAGGCGATGAGCGTGATCGCGTTGCGCATGCTGCTGAACGTGCAGTTGCGCTGGCGCGCGACCGTCGCGGTGGGGGTGATCGGCTGGGCCGGCGTGGCCTGGTTCGCCGCCGTGCAGCCCGACTACCAGAGCCGCGTGCTGTGGGGGTCGGTGGCGATCGCCTGCTACCTTCTGCTCAACATCGACGCGCTGCTGCGCGACCGCCGCGACCGCTGGTCGCGGGCGCGCTACGCGCTGCTGTGGATCTTCTCGCTGTCGCTGCTGCTGCTGGTGTGGCGCAACGGCGTGATGTGGCTGGCGCCCACGCGGCTGGGCAGCGTGCTCACGCCAAGCCCGGTCAACGTGTTCTGGATGCTGCTGTCGGGCATGCAGTCGCTGTTCTACGGCCTGGGCTTCCTGCTGCTGTACAACGAACTGCTGCAGCGCGAGCTGCACGTGATGGCGCGCGTCGATTCGCTGACCGGCGTGCCGAACCGGCTGGCGCTGGAGGAGCGCTATGCCGGCATGCTCGCGGCCCCCGGCGCCGCGCAGTCGCCGTTCTGCCTGCTGTTGCTGGACATCGACCACTTCAAGAGCGTGAACGACCGCTTCGGGCATGACTGCGGCGACAAGGCGCTGAAGGCGCTGACGCGCCGCGTGCGCGACGTGCTGCGCGGCACCGACATGGTCGGCCGATTGGGCGGCGAGGAATTCATCGTGCTGGCGCCCGACCTGCATCAGGGCGCCGGTCAGGCACTGGCCGAACGCATTCGGGCGGTGGTGGCGGCCTCGCCGGTGCGCATCGACGGCCGCGAGCTGCCGTTGACCGTGTCGGTGGGCGTGGCCGAGGCCGAGCCGCACGAGCGCGACATGTCCACCACGCTGCGGCGCGCCGACAAGGCGCTGTACGTCGCCAAGCACGGCGGCCGTAACCGGGTGGAGGTGGCGCCGCGCTACAGCGTCGGGCAGGCCTGAGATAGATCGACCGGTTATTTGCAGCGCGCGGAACGAAGTGCTATTGATGGACGCCATGACCCACTCCGCCCGCCAGTACTTTTGGTTTTATGGCTATCCGAAGCCGCTGGCGGAGGCATGGGTGCGATCGTCCTGACGAAACACTGAAACCCCATCCCGAAAGCCGCCAGCGACACCGAGGCGGCTTTTTTCATGGCCGCCGCACCCCACACGAGGAAAGCCGCCATGCCACACGCTTCCACCGACGACCTGCGCATCCGCAGCATCCAGCCGCTCGCCACGCCTGCCGAGGTGATGGACGAGTGTCCCGCCACGAACGCGGTGCTGGACACCGTAGGCCATGCGCGTACGGCGCTGCACCGCATCCTCGACGGCGCGGACGACCGCCTCGCGGTGGTGATCGGCCCATGCTCCATCCACGACCCGCGCGCCGCGCTGGACTACGCGCAACGCCTGGCGGAGCAGCGCGGGCGCTTCGGCGGCGAGCTGGAAATCGTGATGCGCGTGTATTTCGAGAAGCCGCGCACCACGGTGGGCTGGAAGGGCCTGATCAACGATCCCGACCTCGACGGCAGCTTCCGCATCAACAAGGGCCTGCGCGTGGCGCGTCGGCTGCTGTGCGACATCAACGCGCTGGGCGTGCCGGCGGGCAGCGAGTTCCTCGACATCATCTCGCCGCAGTACCTCGCGGATCTGGTGGCCTGGGGCGCGATCGGCGCGCGCACCACGGAGAGCCAGGTGCACCGCGAGCTGGCTTCGGGCCTGTCGTGCCCGGTGGGTTTCAAGAACGGCACCGACGGCAACGTGAAGGTGGCGGTGGACGCGGTGCAGGCGGCCGCGCATCCGCATCACTTCCTCGCAGTGACCAAGCAGGGCCAGGCCGCCATCGCCGCCACCAGCGGCAACCGCGACTGCCACCTGATCCTGCGCGGCGGCAAGCTGCCGAACTACGATGCGGCCAGCGTCGATGCGGCTTGCGGCGCCATTGCCAGGGCAGGCCTGCCGGCACGGGTGATGATCGACGCCAGCCACGCCAACAGCAGCAAGAACCCGGAGAACCAGCCGAAGGTGGTCGCCGACATCGCCGCACAGATCGAGGCGGGCGAGCGGCGCATCGTGGGCGCGATGGTGGAAAGCCACCTCGTCGCGGGGCGCCAGGATCTGGTGGACGGCCATCCGCTGGCCTATGGCCAGAGCATCACCGACGGCTGCATCGGGTGGGATGAATCGGTGCGCGTGCTGGAGCGGCTGGCCGACGCGGTGCGCCGGCGCCGCGAGCTTGCGAAGGACGAACTGGCGGCGTGAGGACACGCGCGCGATCCTCCCATGGCCCGCGTTGCCGTGCCGTGGCCGCCATGCGGAGACCGGGAGCAGGCTCCGGGGCGGTATCCTTGGCGGCATCTTTCATGGAGGTCGCCATGCGTCACCAGTCCACGGAGCCGAGCGCATGAACGTCGCCGCATCGAAGCCGCGACGGTTCCGGCTGCTGCACTTCATCCGCGCGCGTCCGCGCCTGAGCACCTGCACGGCGCTGTTCGTGCTGGCCACGGCGCTGCTGGCGCTGGCCGGCATGCACATGGCGCCGGCGCTGCTGCTGGGGTTCGATCTCGGCGCGTTGCTGTACCTCGTCACGCTGGCGCGCATGTTCGCGCGTTCCGGCTGCGAGCACATCGGCCGCCAGGCGAGGCTGCAGGACACCGGCCGCCGCGCCACGCTGGCGGTGGCGGTGGGCGTGTCGCTGGTGGTGCTGATGGCGCTGACCACCGAGCTGCACGCGGCCAAGGCCGGCGGCGCATCGGCGGTGGGCGTGGCCGCGCTCAGCGTGGTGCTGTCGTGGCTGTTCATGAACACCACCTTCGCGCTGCACTATGCGCACAGCTACTACGGCGACGACGGCCACCTGCAGGGCGGGCTGGATTTCCCCGCCACGCCCAAGCCGGACTACTGGGACTTCGTGTATTTCTCGTTCGTCGTCGGCATGTGCTTCCAGGTGTCCGACGTCACCGTCAGCGGCCGGCACATGCGGCACATCACCCTGCTGCACAGCGTGGTGGCGTTCTTCTTCAACGTGTTCATCCTGGCGATCAGCGTGAGCGTGGTGGGCAGCCTGGGCGGCTGAGCGCGCGCCGCGCGTCAGTCGCGCAGGTTGTCGAACTGCAGCGGCAGCTCCACGTCGGCCTTGCGCAGCACGGCCATCGCGGCCTGCAGGTCGTCGCGCTTCTTGCCGGTGACGCGCAGCTTGTCGCCGTTGATCTGCGCCTCGACCTTGAGCTTGGCCTCCTTCAGCACGGCTACCAGCTTCTTCGCCACCGGCTGCTCGATGCCCTGCTTCACGGTGATCTTCTGCCGTGCGCCGGCGAGGTTGGTTTCCACTTCGCCGACGTCCAGCGCGCGGACGTCGATCTTCCGCGTGGTGAGCCGGCCGCGCAGGATGTCCAGCATCTGCTGCAACTGGAAGTCGCTGGGCGCCGTGAGCAGGATCTCTGACTTTTCCAGCGCGAACTTCGCGTCCGAGCCCTTGAAGTCGAAGCGGTTCGCCAGCTCGCGGTTGGCCTGATCCACGGCGTTGGTGAGTTCGTGCTTGTCGACTTCGGAGATCACGTCGAAGGAGGGCATGGCGGCGGCTCGCGGATGTGATGAAGCGGAAAGTGTAAGTGATGCGGCTGGGCGATAATGCGCGCCTTCATACGCTCGTCATCCCGGCGAAGGCCGGGATCCAGTGCTTCATACGGGAAAGACACTGGATTCCGGCCTTCGCCGGAATGACGGGCAACAGCGTGACGAGGCCGGTATGGTGGTGACTTGAAAACGGATGTGCTGATCGTCGGCGCCGGTGCCGCGGGCCTGATGTGCGCGATCGCCGCGGGGCGGCGCGGTCGCCGCGTGCTGGTGGTGGATCACGCCAACCGCGTCGGCAAGAAGATCCTGATGTCCGGCGGCGGGCGCTGCAACTTCACCAACACCGGCGCGTCGCCCGCGAACTACCTCAGCGCCAATCCGCATTTCGCCAAGTCCGCGCTGGCGCGCTACACGCCGGCGGATTTCATAACGCTGGTGGAGAAGCACGGCATCGCCTACCACGAGAAGGAACTCGGGCAACTGTTCTGCGACGACTCCTCGAAGCAGATCGTGCGCCTGCTGCTGGACGAATGCGCCGCGGCCGGCGTGCGCATCGAAACGAGTTGCGGGGTCGAGCGCGTGCGCAGGACGGACGAAGGTTTCGCCGTGCTCACCGCGCGCGGCGAGGCGCATGCCGAGTCGCTGGTGGTGGCCACGGGCGGCCTGTCCATCCCCAGCATGGGCGCCACCGGCTTCGGCTACGAGCTGGCGCGCCAGTTCGGCCATGCCGTGCTGCCGGTGCGCGCCGCGCTGGTGCCGCTGACCCTGAGCGGCAAGCACCAGGAGCATTACGCCGACCTCGCCGGCGTGGCGCTGCCGCTGGCGGAGGCGCGGGTGGGCAAGCGCGCGTTCCGCGCGGGCCTGCTGTTCACGCACCGTGGCCTGAGCGGGCCGTCCATCCTGCAGATTTCCTCCTACTGGCAGCTGGGCGACGACCTGCGGCTGGACTTTGCGCCGGATGCCGACTTGGGCGACTGGCTGGTGGCGCAGCGCGGTGCGCGTCCGGCAGCGGAATTGAAGAACGTGCTGGCCGATGCGCTACCGAAACGTCTGGCGCAGCGCCTGTGCGAATTGGTCTTCCAGAGCCGCCCGATGCGCCAGTACCGCGATGCCGAGCTGCAGGGGATCGGCCGGCAACTGCACGATTGGCCCATCGTCGCCAGCGGCACCGAAGGCTACCGCACCGCCGAGGTGACTCTGGGCGGCGTGGACACCGATGGGCTTTCCTCCAGCACCATGCAATCGAAGCTGGTGCCCGGCCTGTACTTCATCGGCGAGGTTGTGGACGTCACCGGCTGGCTGGGCGGCTACAACTTCCAGTGGGCCTGGGCCTCGGGGCATGCGGCAGGCGAGGTTGTCTGAGTCGGCCCAGATCTCGCTCGTCATTCCGGCGAAGGCCCACTGCTGTCCGGGATAATCTGGGGATGGTGTCGAAGGATGAAGGCCCGCGCCGCTTGCACGAAGCATTGCGAGAAGGCGACTTCATTTCCGATAACGACCACCTATCCAGACTGTCATCCCGGCGAAGGCCGGGATCCAGTAGCGACCATGTTCGCTCAGGCCGCACGGCCACTGGATGACTCGCTTCGCTCGCCCCTTCGGGGCCGCCCTGCGGGCGTTCTGCGCGCTTCGCGCTTGTCCGGCCTGCGCCGGAATGAGGAGAAAGACCGCGGCCACGAATGTTCAAAATTATTCCGGACAGTAGTGGGCGAAGGCCGGGATGACGAGCGGAAACCGGCTAGCGGCTCAACGCCGCCGCTGCTGCAACCAACGATCGAGCTGGTTCGCGAACGCTTGCTTGTCGCGCGCGTGGAACGGCGCATGGCCGCCGGTGTCGACGCCGGCGCCGCGCAGTTCGTCCATGAAGTTGCGCATGGCCAGGCGCTGGGCGATGGTGTCGGGCGTGTGCAGTTCGCCGCGCGGGTCGAGCGCGAGCGCGCCTTTTTCGATAACGGCCGAGGCCAGCGGAATGTCCTGCGTCACCACCAGGTCGCCAGCTGCCACGCGGCGCGCGATCTCGTGGTCGGCCACGTCGAAGCCGCTGGGCACCTGCACGGCGCGCACGTAGCGCGAGGGCGGCGTGCGCAGGTACTGGTTCGCCACCAGGGTCACCATCACCTGCGCGCGCTCGGCCGCGCGGAACAGGATCTCCTTGATCGCCACCGGGCAGGCGTCGGCATCGACCAGGATCTGCGCGGCCTCGCTCACGCCGCGTTCCAGTGCAGCGCGCCGTCGACGATGGTGTGGGTGCGGCCGCCGATCCACACCGCGCCGTCCGCGATGCGTGCGACGAGCTGGGCGTCGTGGCCGATCTCGCGGCCCTGGCTCACCACGTAGCCGCCGGCCAGCGCGCCGTGCGGTTCGGCCTGCGCGATGTAGGCGGCGATCAGGCCGTTGGCGGCGCCGGAGGCGGGATCCTCGATGATGCCCACGCCGGCGGGGAAGGCGCGCACCACCAGTTGGTAATCGGGATGCGCGCTGCGTGCGAATGCGCACAGACCCATGCTGTCGCTGGCGTGGGCCAGCGCACCGATCGCGCTGTGGTCGGGCTGCCAGGCGCGCAGCGCGGCCTCGCTCGCCACCTCGGCCAGCCACCAGCGGCGACCGCCGTCGACCAGCGCGGGCGGCAGCGCGCCTGCGCCGATGCCGGCCAGCGCGGCGGAGAGCAGCGGATGCGCACCGCGGCCGGTCTGCAGCACGCGTTCGCCGGGCGACTTCAGCAGCAGATGGCGGTTGGCGTCGGCGCCTTCCACGCGCAGCGGCAGCGTGCCGGCGCCGCATTCCTGCCACAGCAGGCCGTCCACGGGCTGCGCCAGGCCCCATTCCAGCGCGGCGTGCGCGCTGCCCACGCTGGGGTGGCCGGCAAACGGGATCTCCTTGTGCGGCGTGAAGATGCGCACGCGGTAGCTGGCCGCGGGGTCGGTGGGCGGCAGCAGGAAGGTGGTCTCGACCAGGTTCGTCCAGCGCGCGAAGCGCTGCATCGCCTCGCCGCTCCAGTGCGTCGCGCCGATCACCACGCCGAGATGGTTGCCGCCGCCGTGGGTGGCGGCGAAGACGTCGAGGTGCAGGTAGCGGAGCGGCGGCATGGGCGGGACGTTGGCGTAAAGCCGGGCATCATAGCGACTGCGGCGCGTCGGCGTGCCGGCCCATCCGGCATATCGGGCACGGACGGTGGCATAAGCGCCGGTCGACAAGCCGCGGCGGCACGGCGAAGATGGCGCCTTTGCGACTGCCGCGGTGCCTCCATGCCGATCACCCTCATCATCCTCGCGATCACCTGCATCGTCTCGTTCATCGCCCTGAACAACCGCAAGCTGATGGACGACCTGATCCTGTGGCCGCCCGCGATCACCCGCCATCGCGAGTACCACCGGCTGGTGACCTACGGCCTGGTGCACGCGGATCTCGGCCACCTGCTGTTCAACATGATCACGCTGTTCTTCTTCGGGCGGGCGATGGAGGGCTTCTACGCCAGCCAGCTGGGCACGTTCGGTTTCGCGCTGTTCTACATCGGTGCGCTGGTGGTTTCGATCCTGCCTACCTACCTCAGGAACCGCGGCAACCCGAACTACCACAGCCTCGGCGCCTCGGGCGCGGTGTCGGCGGTGCTGTTCGCTTACATCCTGCTGGCGCCGTGGTCGCGCATCATCGTGTTCGTGGTGCCGATGCCGGCGATCCTCTACGCCGTGCTCTACACCGCGTACTCGATCTACATGGACAGGCGCGGGCGGGACAGCATCAACCACAGCGCGCACCTGTGGGGCGCGGCCTACGGCGTGGTGTTCACCGTGCTGGTGAATCCGCGTGTGCTGCCGTATTTCCTCGGTGCGCTGTCGCATCCGCAGTTCTGAGCGCATGCGAGGATTGCGCCTGCTCGCGTTGGCGGCGATGAGCCTCATGCTGTGCGCCTGCACCAGCCTGCGCTATTACGCGCAGGCCGTGCACGGGCAGGGCGAGCTGGTGTTGCGCCGGCAGCCGGTGCGCAAGCTGCTGCGCGATCCGGCGACCGATCCGAAGCTCGCCGCGCGGCTTGCGCAGGCGCTGGCCGCGCGCGAATTCGCCAGCCGCCATCTCGGCCTGCCCGACAACCGCAGCTACACCACCTACGTGGCGTTGCACCGGCCCTACGTGGTGTGGAACGTGTTCGCCACGCCGCGCTATTCGGTGGAGGCGGTGCGCCACTGCTTTCCCGTCGCCGGTTGCGTGGCCTATCGCGGCTGGTTCGGCGAGGCCGCCGCCGAGGCCGATTCGGCGCGCCTGCGCAGCAGGGGCGACGACGTGTGGGTGGGCGGCGTGCCGGCGTATTCCACGCTGGGCTGGTTCGCCGATCCCATCCTCTCCAGCATGCTGGGCTGGGACGACGACGAGCTGGCCGGCACGATCTTCCACGAGCTGGCGCACCAGTTGATCTACGCCAAGGGCGACACCGCGTTCAACGAATCCTTCGCCACCTTCGTGCAGGACGAAGGCCTGCGCGAGTGGCGCGCCTCGCGGGGGCTGCCGCCGGCGGACGGGCGCGCGCAGGCGATGGACGACGGTTTCACCAAGCTGGTGCTGGATCTGCGCGAGCGCCTGCGGAAGCTCTATGCCAGCGGCGCGGACGCCGAAGCGATGGAAGCGGGCAAGCAGCGCGAGATCGCCGCGTTCCGCCAGCGCTACGCCGCATGGCGCGATGCGCATTTCGCGGGCGACCGCCGCTACGACGCCTGGGTGGCCAGGCCGATCAACAACGCGCGGCTGCTGCCGTTCGGCCTGTACGACCAGTGGACGCCGGCGTTTGCCGCGCTGTTCCGCGCGAGCGGCGCGCAATGGCCGGTGTTCTACGCGAAGGTGCGCGGGCTCGCGCATGAGCCGAAGGCGAAGCGCGATGCCGAACTCGAGGCAGGGCTGCGCTGAATGCTTGCGATCGTCCCTGATCGCGAAGGTCAAATGGGTGACCATCCCTGGCCGCACTTTTCAATTCAATGCACGGCCTTGTGCTTTGCCATGTAGCGCAGGTAGGCCAGCACCGCGTCGAGGTCGGCGTCGCTGAGCGATTGCTGGGTGGGGAAGCCGTGCATCTTCGCCTCGGGCCAGCGGTGCAGCGACTGCGGATTGCGGATGAAGCCGCGCAGCAGGTCGGCGCGCAGGTATTCGGTGGGGTTCCAGGGCAGGTTGAGATCCGGCCCCAGTTTCGCGTCGCCTTCGCCGTTGATGGTGTGGCAGGCGAAGCAGGTGCGCTTGAACACGTCGAAGCCATGGTGCACATCGGCGTCCGCATCGGCGGCGGGCACGACGGCCGGGAAGCGTGCGTCCACGCCGGATATCACGTGGATCGCGGCCAGTTGATAAGGCCACTGCTCGGGGCCGATGTGCGCGGCCTGCGGGTTCGTCCACACCAGGTAGAACGGGCCGGCGCCTTTGGCGTTGCCGGCGGGCTTGGGCCAGGGCTGCGCGGGATCTTCCACCGCCAGCCATGCTTGCGCGCCTTGCGTGTTGAGGATGACGTCGGCGGGGATTTCCGCGGTGAAGCCGTCGGTGGCGACGAACTGCAGGTGCTCGCCCGCGTGCAGGCCGGCCAGCAGCGCGCGCAGAGGCACGGCGCGGTAGCGCATGCTGCGCTGGAAGGCCACGTCGGCCGGGATCGTCACCGTGGTCGCGTCGCCGCGCGCGAGCAGTTGCGTGCTGCTCCAGATCTTCGTGCCCTGGCCGAGGTCGATGCGCAGTTCGGCGGCGCGGGCGGCGAACGGCAGCGCCAGCCAGAGCAGGCCGCAGAGCAGGTATTTCATGGGGGCGTGCATCACGGCGGCGGCGCGGATCGCGCCGCCGTCATCCTCGCACGCGCGGACGTCAACCGCCGCCCAGCCGTCGCGCGATCGACGGGTCGAGGCCGCGCAGGAAGTTCTCCACCGCCGCGGTGTAGTCGCCGGGCAGGCCGAGCTGCTCGTTGATCTCCTCGTGGCTGAGGTCTTCGGGCAGCATCTGCGCGCGTGCGCCCAGGCTGCTGGCCTTGGCCACGAACTGTTGCGCCTGCGGGCAGGAGTCCTGGCGGCGCGACGAACACACGGCGAGGAAGGGTGCGATGCGCGTATCGAGCCGCCGGTACGGCGAGGCGGCTGTCCAGAGCGAGGGATCGCTGCCGAAGGCCTGGTCGTAGAGGCGCAGGTGGCGGCCCTGCATGATCTTCGCCATGTCGTAGCCGGCACTGTCCAGCGCCACCGTGCCCAGCCACGGCGTGGCGCCGCGGTCGAGCGCCAACGATGGCGCGGCGCTGATGAGGCTCACCAGGTGCGCGCCCGCCGAGTGTCCCATCAGGACGAAGCGCTGGCGGTCGCCGCCCCACGATGTGGCCATGCGCTGTGCGGTGGCCAGCCCCAGGCCCAGATCCTGCGCCTGCTGCAGCGGGTTGGCCGCGGGCGCCAGCGGGTAGGCCGCCGACACCACGATGATGCCGCGCGGCACCCAGCGCGCCACCTTGTTCTGCACCACGCGGGTGGCGGCCTTGTCGCCGCGCGTCCAGCCGCCGCCGTGCACCAGGAAGATCACCGGCGCGTCGCGCACCGGCTGTTCGGGCAGGTAGACGTCGAAGCGTTCCTGCGCGTCGTTGCCGTAGGCGACGTCGTGGACGACGCGTACGCCGGCCGGCGGCGTGGTCATCAATTCACCGGCGCCGGCACGGCCCTGCTGTAGGCGGCGCTGCATCAGCGCGCGGCGGAACATGCCGGTCTGCGCCGCGGCGGGCGGCGGCGCCAGCGCGGCCACGGCGAGCGCGGAGCACAGCACAGCGGGCCAGTTGCGATGTTTCACAAGGGTCTCCCGTGAGGTTTGCAGTATGCCGTGCGCGCCGGTGCTCAATGGCTGCCGTCGAGGAGATGCGCCATCGTGGCTGGCAGCGCGGCGAGCGCGGCGGAAAGGGCGAGGATCAGGGCGCGGGTTTTCATCAGGGCCTCCCGAAGAGAATGCGCAGGGCCTGGCGCGGATCGCGTGCCGCACGCAGCGAGATCAGCAGGCGATGCCATTCGCCGAACACTATGGCGAGCGGTCGCCGCGAGGGCAGCGGATGCGCCAGCCCGTAGCGGATCGGCGCCTCCGCGCGTTCCTCGCGCAGGGTGCCGAACAGGCGGTCGAACACGATCAGCACCCCGCCGTAGTTGCAGTCCAGGTAGTCGGGGTTGGAGGCGTGGTGCACGCGATGGTGCGCCGGCGTGTTGAGCACCCATTCCAGCGGCCCCAGCCGGCCCACCGCCTCGGTGTGCAGGAAGAACTGGTAGTGCAGGTCGAGCGCCAGCAGCACGCCGACCAGGCGCGGGTCGAAACCGGCCAGCACCAGCGGCAGGTAGAACAGCCAGCCCAGTGACAACAGGTGCGTCCAGCCCAGCCGGATCGCCGCGAACAGGGTGAACTCCTCGGGCGTGTGGTGCACCGCGTGCGTGGCCCACATCCAGCGCACCGTGTGGCTGGCGCGGTGGTAGCCGTAGTAGGCGAACTCCACCGCGACGAAGCCGGCCAGCCAGGTGCGCCAGTCGTGCAGCGGCCAGTGGTGCGGCGCCAGCCGCCACGCCATGGCGTAGATCGCGGCGATGGCGGCAGCGGTGAGCGCCGCGCTCAGCACGTGCCCCGTGCCGATCGCCAGCGATGCCAGCGCCGCCTTGCCGTCGTAGCCGCGCCGCGCCACGTGGCGGCGCCACCACCATTCCAGCAGCGCCAGCGGCAGCATGGCCAGCAGGAAAAACAGCGATCGTGCGTGTCCAATGGGCATGGTGTCGCTCCGTCAGTGTTGGCAGGGGATGGCGTTGCCGTTGGCGTCGGCGCAGCTTCCGCTGTGGGTGATGCCCTGGCCCTTGGTGTAGCTGGTCTGGCCGGTGTAGGTGTCGCCGGCGGCGTTGGTGAGGGTGCCGTCGTGGGTGGCGGTGTCGTTGAACGCGGTGGTGCGGCCGTCGTAGCTGCCGCGCGCGCCGCTGGCGGTGGTCTGGCGGCTGGCGTTCCACTGGCCGTCGCTGCTGCGCGCGTAGTTGCCGCTGCTGGCGTAGCTGCCGCCAGCGGCGCCGGAGCCGTTGCGCTGGAAGCTGCCCTGGGCGGAGCCGTCGGCGTTGCGCGTGTAGTTGTTGCTGCCGGTGAAGCTGCCGCCGTTGGCGCCGTTGGCGCCGGTGACGCTGGTGCCGCCGCGGTGGCTGAGGCTGCCGTCCGGGTTCACCGAGGTGGCCGAACCGTGTGCGGCCGTACCCCTGGCGCCGGAAACGCGGCTGCCGCGGAAGTGCGTGAGGCCGCCCTGGCCGTTGCCGACGGTGCCGGCCACGTGTCCGGCCTTGGCATTGCGCCAACCGCGGACGGCGGCCTGCGCCGGCATGTCCACCGCGGCGGCGAACGTGCCGGCCAGCGCGAACGAGGCGAGGCGGAGGGAGTGGGCGAGGTTCATGGCGGAACTCCTGTGCGGGGGAAGGGCGCCTTCGGCATGGGCGGCGGCGTGGCGTCACTCTCCCGCGATCGGCGCGGCAAGGTGTTTCCGCGCCCGCCCCGGATGTGAGCGTTTGTTGCGGGTTCGCCGGCCGGAAACATTTGCTTGCAATTGGCGCTTGGCGCCGCTTGCCGGCGCCGTGGCGGGCGGAGATAGTCGCGCCATGGACACGCCACACATCCTCGTCGTCGACGACGACCTGCGCCTGCGCGACCTGCTGGAGCGCTATCTCGCCCAGCAGGGTTTCCGCGTGCGCGGCGCGGCGCATGCCGCCGCCATGCACCGCGAGCTGGCCGCGCACCACGTCGACCTGATCGTGCTCGACCTGATGCTGCCCGACGCGGATGGCCTGTCGCTGTGCCGCAGCCTGCGCGCGGACGGTTTCGACATGCCGATCATCATGCTCACCGCCAAGGGCGACGAGGTGGATCGCATCGTGGGCCTGGAGATCGGCGCCGACGACTACCTGCCCAAGCCCTGCAATCCGCGCGAGCTGGTGGCGCGCATCCGCGCGGTGCTGCGCCGGCGCCCGCCCGTGGTGGCCGGCGCGCCGCAGGCCGAGCGCGAGGCGGTGCGCTTCGGCCGCTTCAGCTTCGATCCGGCCAGCCGCCAGCTGCTGGACGGGGCGGAAGCGGTGAAGCTCACCAGCGGCGAATTCGCCGTGCTGGCGGCGCTGGTCGGGCACCCGTTCGAGACGCTGAGCCGCGAGCGGCTGATCGCACTGGCGCGCGGCCGCGAGCACGATGCTTTCGACCGCAGCATCGACGTGATGGTGTCGCGGCTGCGCCGCTGCGTGGAGGACGACCCGCGTCGCCCGCGCTGGCTGCAGACGGTGTGGGGCAAGGGCTACGTGTTCGTGCCGGACGGCTCGGTGCAGGGCGGGACGGAGGAAGCATGAAGCGCAAACCCACCACCTTTGCCCTGGTGCTGGCGCTGCTGGCGCTGGCGCTGCTGCTGGCGCTGGGCCTGTCGGCGCTGTTCGCGGCGCGCTTCAACCGCCAGGTGGCCAGCGACCTTTACGCCCGCCTCGCCACCGCCACCGCGCTGGCCACCGACGCGCTGGCGCCGCGCCATGACGCCGATGCGCAGCGCACGCTGGCGCAACTGCGGACGCTGGGCGTGCGCTTCGCCACCGGCACGCCGCCACCTTCCACGGTGCGCGTGGCGCCAGTGGCGCGCACCGCGGCGCGGCGCATCGGCGTGGAGCTGGGCGATCCTTCGCGCGTGGTGCTCACGCAGACGCCGGACACGCAGATCTGGGTGCGCAGCGAGCAGTTGCCCGGGCAGTGGATCGTGATGCGCGAGCCCAGCAACCGCGAGCGCCTGCTGGCCTCCTCGGTGAGCACCGCGGTGCTCGCCGGGCTGATCGCGCTGGCGCTGTCCGCGCTGCTTGCACGCATGCTGACGCGACCGCTGGAACGGCTCGCGGCCCGCGCCGGTGCGCTGCTGGCCGGCGAGCCGGTGGCGCTGGACGACAGTTCGCGCGAGGTGGAGCGCCTCGCCCAAGCCTTCCGCGAAGCCGGTGCACGCCTGCGCGGCAGCGCGCGCGAACGCGAGCTGATGCTGGCCGGCATCTCGCACGACCTGCGCACGCCGCTGGCGCGGTTGCGTCTGGCGCTGGAGCTGGGCGACGCCGGCGACCCGCAGCGCCGCGAGGCGATGGTGGCCGACCTGGAGGAACTCGACGGCGCGCTGGAGCAATGCCTCGCCCTCGTGCGCGACGGCCGCGACGAGGCGCTGCGCGAGCTCGACCTCGCCACCCTGGTCGGGCAACTGCTCGGCCTGCGCCGCGAGCCCGACGCCTGGCAATGCATCGGCCCCGCCAGCTTGCCGACGGTGGCGCGCACCAGCCTGTTGCGCCGGGCCATCGCCAACCTGATGGACAACGCCGAACGCCACGGTGCCGCACCGTTCCGCGTCGAACTCGGCCGCGATGCGCGCGGCGCCTACGTACGCGTGGCCGACACGGGCCTGGGCGTGCCGCCCGAGTTCCTGCCGCAACTGGGCCGGCCGTTCCTGCGCGGCGACCGCGCGCGCAGCAGCGCAGGCACCGGGTTGGGCATCGGCATCGCCATGCGCGCCGCCGAGCTGCACGGCGGCGCGCTCGAACTCGCCAACGCGCAGGGCGGCGGCTTCGTCGCCACGCTGCGCCTGCCCGATCCTTCACCGCTTGCCTGATGGAACCATCGCCATGCCGATCGTCATCCGCATCGCGCTGCTGGGCGCGCGTGGCTGGCCGCGCCAATACCGGAGCCGACGAGACGGGGGGGGCTTCTTCCTCGATCCTCCGTGCGTTGGTTTCTTGGCGCGCGTCATGCCATCGCCACCATTGCCGCGGCTGGCTGAAAACTGAACCATAACGATTTATCGACTTGAACTTCCCCCGGATCGACTACACTAAGCACACATATCGCCGTGAGGCGAAAGGAGGCGGGGCAGCACATCGCACCGTCGAGGGGTCGGCCCCTCTCTCCCCTCTTGACGCGCCGACCTGACGAACCCCGGCAACTACTCCCCTGGTTGCCGGGGTTTTTTATGCCCGCGATTCGGGATAATCGAACCCTTGGCGCGACTGGCGCCGCCGCGCCGTACAGGCGACGCATGATCGTCGAATCGCTGCTGGACACCGACCTCTACAAGTTCTCGATGATGCAGGTGGTGCTGCACCACTACCCGGCCGCGCAGGTCGAGTACCGCTTCAAGTGCCGCAACCCCGGCATCGACCTGGTGCCATGCATCGACGAGATCCGCAGCGAGCTGGCGATGCTGTGCACGCTGCGCTTCAGCACGGAGGAACTGGACTACCTGCGCGCGATGCGCTTCATCAAGAGCGACTTCGTGGATTTCCTCGGGCTGTTCCAGCTCAACGCGAAGTACGTGAGCATCGAGCCCGCCGCGGCAGGCAAAGGCGAGATCGAGATCCGCATCAAGGGCCCATGGCTGCACACCATCCTGTTCGAGGTGCCGCTGCTGGCCATCGTCAACGAGGTGTACTTCCGCAACACGCAGCCCGGCCACGACCTCGCCGAAGGCCGGCGCCGGCTGCGGGAGAAGATCGCGCTGCTGCACGGCACGCCGGGCTACGAGCAGTGCCGCATCGCCGACTACGGCACGCGCCGGCGCTTCTCGCGCACGTGGCACGAGGAAGTGCTGATGGCCCTGCGCGATGGGCTCGGCACGCAGCTCGCCGGCACCAGCAACGTGTGGTACGCGTGGAAACTGGGGCTCACTCCGCTGGGCACATTGGCGCACGAGTACCTGCAGGCGCACCAGGCGCTGGGCCCGCGCCTGCGCGACTCGCAGGTGGCGGCGCTGGAGGCCTGGGCGAAGGAATACCGCGGCGACCTCGGCATCGCGCTCTCCGACGTGTACGGCCTCGACGCGTTCCTGCGCGACTTCGACATGTACTTCTGCAAGCTGTTCGACGGCGCGCGCCACGATTCCGGCGATCCGTTCGACTGGGGCGAGCGCATGCTGGCGCACTACCGCGCCAACCGCGTCGACCCGCGCAGCAAGGTGCTGGTGTTCAGCGACGGGCTGGACATCCCCAAGGTGATGCAGCTCTACGAGCACTTCCGCGGGCGCTGCCTGCTGGCCTTCGGCGTAGGCACCAACCTCAGCAACGACACTGGGCCGACGCCGCTCAACATCGTGATCAAGATGATCCGCTGCAACGGCCAGCCGGTGGCCAAGCTCAGCGACTCGCCGGGCAAGAACATGTGCGAGGACGCGGCCTACGTGACCTACCTGCGGCAGGTGTTCGGCATTCCCGATACGCAGGGGTGATGCCGGGAGATAACTTCGGACAGTCTGTTTTTCGCTCGTCATTCCGGCGCAGGCCGGAATCCAGTCGCCGTGCGGCTTGAACAAGCGTGGTCGCTACTGGATTCCGGCCTGCGCCGGAATGACGAACTGGTGGGGGTGCCTTCCTACTGCGCCTGCCGCGCCAGCGCCCAGGCCACATGTTCACGCACGATGGGCGAAGGATGGTCGGCGCGCGCATCGAGTGCATTGCGTACCGTCGCCGATCTCGGCGCATTGCCCAGCGCCACCGCGATGTTGCGCAGCCAGCCCTCGTAGCCGGTGCGGCGTATCGCCATGCCTTCGGTGCGTTTCAGGAATTCCTCCTCGCTCCACGCGAACAGCTCGACCAGCTTGGCGCCGTCGAGGCTGTGGCGCGGCGCGAAGTCGGGTTCCTCCGTTTCCTGCGCGAACTTGTTCCACGGGCAGACCAGCTGGCAGTCGTCGCAGCCGAAGATGCGGTTGCCCATCGGCGCGCGCAGCTCCTCCGGGATCGAGCCCTTGAGTTCGATCGTGAGGTAGGAGATGCAGCGGCGCGCATCGAGCCGGTACGGCCCCAATATCGCCTGCGTGGGGCAGATGTCGATGCAGCGCGAGCAACTGCCGCAGTGCGCGCTGGCCGGCTCGTCCACCGGCAGCGGCAGGTCGGTGTACAGCTCGCCGAGGAAGAAGTACGAGCCGGCGCGGCGGTTGATCAGCACGGTGTGCTTGCCGATCCAGCCCAGCCCCGCGTTGCGCGCCAGCGCCTTCTCCAGCACCGGCGCGGAATCCACGTAGGCGCGGTAGCCGAAGTCGCCGACCACGCCGTGGATGCGCTCGGCCAGCTTCTGCAGGCGGTTGCGCATCAGCTTGTGGTAGTCGCGGCCCAGCGCGTAGCGCGCCACGTAGCCGGCCTCGCCGTCGCGGATCACCTCCCACGCATTGCGCGTGCCCGGCGGCACGTAATCCATGCGCACCGAGATCACCCGCTGCGTGCCCGGTTCGAGTTCGGCCGGGCGCGCGCGCTTCGCACCGTGGCGCGCCATGTAGTCCATCTCGCCGTGGTGGCCCGCCGCGAGGTAGGCCTCCAGGTGCTTCTCGTCCTCGTCCAGGTTCACGCCGCTGATGCCGGCCTCGGCGAAGCCCAGCTCGCGGGCCCATTGCTTGATGTCGCGGGCGAGGGCGGCGTAGTCGATGGCGGTGCTGGCGGGCATGCGGGCATTGTAGGCGGGCGACGCATGGCGCATGCCTATAATCCGCGCATGTCCGATTGCCCGCACAGCCATCAGCTCTACACGGTCGCGCAAGTGCGCGAGCTGGATCGCCGTGCCATCGAAGCGCTGGGCGTGCCGGGTTTCGAGCTGATGCGTCGCGCGGCGTGGGCGGCGCTGTCCAGCCTGCGCCGGCACTGGCCGCAGGCACGGCGCCTCGCGGTGCACTGCGGGCCGGGCAACAACGGCGGCGATGGTTTCCTGTTGGCGGTGCTGGCGCGCGAGGCCGGCCTGCAGGTGGACGTGCTCGCCCTGGGCGAGACGTCCTCGGGCGATGCCGACACGGCGCGGCAGGCGTGGATGGATGCTGGCGGCGGCGTGCGCCTGTGGCGGCTGGGCGACGCCTTGCCTGCCGCCGACGTCCACGTCGACGCGCTGTATGGCACCGGCCTGCGCCGTGCACCGGAACCGGCGGTGGCGGCGCTGATCGAGGCGATCGACGCCAGCGATGCGCCCGTGCTGGCACTGGACGTGCCCTCGGGACTGGACGCGGACACCGGCCAGGTGCCCGGTGCGGCGATCCATGCCGACGTCACGGTGAGCTTCATCACCGCCAAGCGCGGGCTGCACACCGGCCGCGCCGCGAACGTCGTGGGCACGCTGGAACTGGATGCGCTGGGCCTGCCCGAATCGCTGTGGCGGGACGTGCCGCCCGATGCGCGGCTGCTGACGGCCGAGCACCTGCCGCCGCGCCCGCGCGACGCCCACAAAGGAACGAACGGCCACGTGCTGGCGATCGGCGGCGAGCACGGCATGGCCGGCGCGATCCGCCTGAGCGGCGAAGCCGCGCTGCGCGCCGGCGCCGGCCTGGTCAGCGTGGCGACACGTGCGGAACACCTGTTCGCCCTGAACGCCGCGCGTCCCGAGTTGATGGCGCACGGCGTCGATGGCCCGCAGGCGCTGGAGCCTTTGCTGGCCCGCGCCAGCGTGCTGGCGGTGGGGCCGGGGCTGGGGCAGGGCGCCTGGAGCCACGCGCTGTGGCTCACCGCGCTGGACAGCGGCAAGCCGCTGGTGCTCGATGCTGACGGGCTCAACCTGCTGGCGCGCGAGCCGCGCCGTTTCGCGCAGCCGGCGGTGCTGACGCCGCATCCCGGCGAGGCGGCGCGCCTGCTCGGCTGCACGGTGGCCGAGGTTGAGGCGGATCGCTTCGCCGCCGCGCGTGCGCTGGCGGATCGCTTCCATGCGGTGGCGGTGCTGAAAGGCTCGGGCAGCCTGATCGCCGCTCCGGATAGACGTCTGGACGTCTGTCCGTGGGGCAATCCCGGCATGGCCACGGGTGGCATGGGCGACCTGCTCACCGGCATCGTGGCGGCGCTGCTGGCGCAGGGCTGCGATGCGTGGCAGGCGGCCTGCCTGGGTGTCGGCCTGCATGCGCGCGCCGGCGACTGCGCGGCGCGGCAGGGCGAGCGCGGCCTGCTAGCCACGGATCTGCTGGCGCCGCTGCGCGCGCTGGGCAACGGAATCGACGCATGACCGAACAGTTCCTGGCATTGGCCGACGAGGCCGCCACCGGTGCGCTGGGCCGCCGTTTCGCCGCGGCGCTGGCCGGCGGCGGCATGGTGGTCTACCTGCACGGCGACCTGGGCGCGGGCAAGACCACGTTCGCCCGCGCCTTGCTGGGCGCGCTGGACGTGGGCGAGCGCATCAAGAGCCCCACCTACAGCCTGATCGAAGGCTATGCCGCGCACGGCCAGCCGGCGTGGCACCTGGATCTCTACCGCATCGCCGATCCGGGCGAACTGGAATGGCTGGGGCTGGATGCCTTGTCCGACCCGGCGGCGCTGGTGCTGGTGGAATGGCCCGAACGCGGGCGCGGCGCGTTGCCGTTGCCCGACCTCACCCTGCACCTGGCGTACGCCGATGGCGGGCGGCGCGCGCGGTTCGAGGCGCACACCCTGCGCGGCCGGGACTTGCTGGCTCGCCTGGGCTGAGTTTCGGCAGCAAGTCGCGGTTTTTCTTTGGGAAATTCCCGCCGCCGACCCGGTGGCGGCGACCCATGCATGAGCGACTTGCGAGCCATAGCTAGATACTCGCTGACAAATGGTCTGCAGGTTATGGATATTCAAGGGAAAACTTCTTGCTTTCCCGCTGCGCCTGCGATTCAATGCGCCTCATGCGTGGCTACCTGAACAACTTGGGTGGGGTGCTTGTCGTCGCTTTCGCGGCGGCGATGGCGCCCGTTGGCGCGCACGCGGCCGATGTCACGTCGGCGCGCGTCTGGGCCGATGCCAGCCACACGCGGCTGGTGTTCGACCTGGACGGCAAGCCGGACTACCGCATCGACCGCCGGGACGGCCGGGTCGTGGTGGATCTGGCCCGGAGCAGGATCGCGGGCGATTACGCCGATCCGGGCGCACACGGCCTGTTCCGCGGCATGAGCCACAGCCAGCGGGGCGGGAGCCTGCAACTCACGGCGAACGTGGCCGCCGGCAGCAAGGTGCGCAGCTTCGTGCTTGCGCCCAGCAAGGGCGACCATTACCGGCTGGTGCTGGATCTGCTGCCGGGCGGCAAATCCGCAGCGGTTGATGATGCCCCGGTGGCCGCCGCTCCAAGCGGCGAACCCACGGATGCGCGGCCGGAGCCCGTCGTGGCGACGGTGACGGCCCGCCACGACAGCAAGGCCATCGGCGCCAGCCGGCAGGCCACCCAGCAGGCCGCCGCGCTGCTGAACGGCCAGCGCAAGGTGGTGGTGTGCGTGGACGCCGGCCATGGCGGCAAGGATCCCGGTTCGCACGGACCGGACGGCACGCTGGAGAAGAACGTCACCCTGGCGGTGGCACGCGACCTCGCCGCGCAGATCAACAAGCAGCCGGGCATGAAGGCCATCCTCACCCGCGACGGCGACTACTTCATTCCGCTGGCGCGCCGCTACCAGATCGCCCGCGAGCACGACGCCGACCTGTTCGTCTCCATCCATGCCGACGCCTTCACCAGCGGCGACGCGCGCGGCTCCTCGGTGTGGGTGCTGTCCTCGCGCGGCAAGAGCTCGGTGGCGGCGCGCATGCTGGCCGACCGCGAAAACAGTTCCGACCTGATCGGCGGCGTGTCGCTGGACGACAAGAGCGACGGCCTGGCCAAGGTGCTGCTGGACATGCAGCAGGGCTGGGCGGTGCAGGCCAGCGACACGGTCGCCGGCAACGTGCTGAAGTCGCTGGCGCAGATCGGCCCCACCCATCGCGGCTACGTGGAGCGCGCCAACTTCGTGGTGCTGCGCTCCCCCGACGTGCCTTCGATCCTGGTCGAGACGGCTTTCATCAGCAACCCGAGCGAGGAGCGCAAGCTCCGCGATCCCTTGCACCAGAAGGCGCTGGCCGAAGCGGTGATGAGCGGCGTGAAGAGCTACTTCGAGTCCACGCCGCCGCCGGGAACCTGGTTCGCGGCGCAGGAAGCGCACCGCAACGGCGTGGAGCTGGCCTCGGCCAAGGCGGGTAAGCCGGCGAAGGCTGCTGCCTCCGGTCGCCGCGACGAGCCGGCCACGCAGCCCGTCGCCGATGCCGGCGTGCGCGACCTGCATCGGGTGGGCGAGGGCGAAAGCCTGCGCAGCATCGCGCGGCAGTACGGCATCAGCGTGGGCGCGCTGAAGAACGCCAACCACATCGACGGCAACGTGGTGCGCGCCGGCACCGTGCTGGCTATCCCGGCGGGCTGATCCAGCCGAACTGCTAAAGTGCGCGGATGCCCGTCATCCGTCCGCTGCCCCCCGAGCTCATCAACCAGATCGCCGCCGGCGAGGTGATCGAGCGCCCCTCGTCCGTGGTCAAGGAACTGGTCGAGAACAGCCTCGACGCCGGCGCCTCGCGCATCGAGGTCGACATCGAGCAGGGTGGCGCGCGGCTGATCCGCGTGCGCGACGACGGCGGCGGCATCGCGCCCGACGAACTGCCGCTGGCGGTGGCCTCGCACGCCACCAGCAAGATCGGCAGCTTCGACGACCTGGAGCACGTCGCCAGCATGGGTTTCCGCGGCGAGGCGCTGGCCTCGGTGTCGTCGGTGGCACGCTTCGCGCTCACCTCGCGCCAGCGCGAGGCCGACGCCGCGTTCCGCATCGAGGTGGACGGCGGCAGGCTGCAGGCCGCGCGCCCCGCGCAGCATCCGCCGGGCACCAGCGTGGAAGTGCGCGACCTGTTCTACAACGTGCCCGCGCGCAAGAAGTTCATGCGCGCCGAGCGCACCGAGTTCGCGCACATCGACGACCTGCTGAAGTCTCTGGCGCTGGCGCGCGGCAGCGTGGAGTTCCGGCTCAGCCACAACGGCAAGCCGGTGCGCATCTGGAAGGCTGCGCGCGACGCGCAGGCGCAACTCGCGCGCGTGGCCGAGGTGCTGGGCGAGGATTTCCCCGCGCAAAGCCTGCGCGTGGATCACGCCGCCGCGGGCATGCGGCTGTCCGGCTGGGTGGGCTTGCCCACCGCCTCGCGCAGCCAGTCCGACCAGCAGTACTTCTACGTCAACGGCCGGCTGGTGCGCGATCGCGTGGTGGCCCATGCGGTGCGCCAGGCTTACGCCGACGTGCTGTTCCACGGTCGCCATCCGGCCTTCGTGCTGTACCTCGAACTCGATCCCGCCGGCGTGGACGTCAACGTGCATCCGGCCAAGCACGAGGTGCGCTTCCGCGAGCAGAGGCTGGTGCACGACTTCCTGTTCCGCACCCTGCACGAGGCGCTGGCGCAGACCCGCGCCGGCCAGGTGGAATCGCATGCGCAGGCCGACGACGGCCGCCTGCACATGAGCACCGCGAGTGCGCCCGCGCCCGGCCTGCCGGCCATCGCGCGCATGTCGTCGTGGCCCGCGCGCGCCGAACAGAACCGCCTCGCGCTGGGCGTGCGCGACGAACCGCTGGCCGACTACGCCGCGCTGCTGGGCGAGCCGCCGCGCGCGGCGCCGGTTGCCGCGTCCATGCCGGCGACGGAAGAGGGCGAGGCACCCCCGCTGGGCTACGCCATCGCCCAGCTCAAGAACATCTACGTGCTGGCCGAGAATGCGCAGGGCCTGGTGCTGGTGGACATGCACGCCGCGCACGAGCGCATCACCTACGAGAAGCTCAAGGCCGGCCGCGTGTGCAGCAACCTGCGCTCGCAACTGCTGCTGGTGCCGCTCAACCTCGCGGTGAGTGCGAAGGAAGCCGCTGCTGCGGAAGAGCATGCCGATGCCCTGGCCGAATGGGGCTTGGAGCTGTCGCGCAGCGGGCCGTCCGGCGTGGTGGTGCGGCGCATCCCCGCCTTGCTCGAAGGCGCCGACGTGACGCAGCTCACCCGCGACGTGCTGGCCGAACTCGCCCAGCACGGCAGCTCGCGCCGACTGCAGGAACTGGAGAACGAGCTGCTTTCCACCATGGCCTGCCATGGCTCGGTGCGTGCGGGGCGGCGCCTCTCCATCCCCGAGATGAACGCGCTGCTGCGCGAGATGGAGGCCACCGAGCGTTCCGGCCAGTGCAACCACGGGCGGCCCACCTGGACGCAGCTTTCGCTGGCGGAACTGGACAAGCTGTTCATGCGCGGACGTTGAAGTCCGGGCGCCCATGGATCGATCCTGCCCGCGCAGGGATCAGAAGAGGTCGATGCTGCCGGTGGCCACGTCGTCGCCGAGCAGGCCGCGGCGTTTCAGATCCTCGTGGCCGCAGACGGCGTTGCGGCCGTTTTCCTTGGCGTAGTAGAGCGCTTTGTCGGCTCGTTCCAGCGCGTTTTCCGGATAATCCTGCCGCCGCACGCGGGTGTAACCCATGCTGATGGTGACCCTGCCCACCTGGGGGAACACGTGCTCGGCCACCTGCTGGCGGAAGCGTTCCAGCATGGCAAGCACGGTGCCTTCGTCCAAGCCGCCGAGCAGGGTCACGAACTCCTCGCCACCGAAGCGGAACTGCACGTCCTCGCGCCGGAAACCACGGGTCATGAGCTGCGAGAGGAGCAGGATCACCTCGTCGCCGATCAGGTGGCCGTAGGTGTCGTTGATGCGCTTGAAATGGTCGATGTCCAGGATCGCCAGCCACACCCTCGGTTGTTCGTCCGCCGGCTGCTCCGCCGACACCTGTTCGTTGGTCTTCAACAGCTGGCGCAACTGGCGTTCCAGGCTGCGCCGGTTGTACAGGCCGGTGAGTTTGTCGCGCTCGCTCTCGTGGAGCAGCGTGGCGTAGTTGGCGTAGATGCGCGCGAAGCCTTCCGCCAGCAGGTGGCTGGTTCCCGCCGGTGTCGGGCTGTGCAGTTGCAGTTGCAATGCGCCGATCACGCGCTTGTCCTGCAGGATCGGCACCAGCAGGTTGTACGCGCCTGCCGTTTCGTGCGCCGTGGTTCCGCCTTGCGCCATGAAGCACCGCAGGGGCTCCCACTCGGGTGCCGAGGGATCGGTTACCTCGATGGGCAGGCGGTAGCCGCCGTTCCCATCGGATTCGCAATGCACGATCTCCATCGGGCCATTGCCGTCGTGCCTGGCGAGCGAAACGCTGCGTGCGGCGGTCAGTTCGGCCAGCGTCAACACCATGCTGTGGTCGAGGGCTCCCACATCGCGGTGATGGGTTATCGCCGCCACCGAATCAAGCAGGCGCACCTGTGCCGTCCCCCCTGGCGGGGTGGCCCGCTCGCCAGTATCGATCATGTCGTGCCTTTTCATGGGATGGCCGATGCGGGGGGACTGTAGGAGCCGGGAGGGGGAGAGTCAATCGAGCCGGGAAGCCGCTTCCGCGGCTCTCCAGCCGGCGGGACAACCGCAAAGCCTGTCGCCCGGATGCCGCCGGATTTCGTGCGACCGGCACGCGTATCGTCCACATGCGGCGCGAGTCGATCGGCGCGGGCGCGGTGCGGCGTGGCGAGAGAAGGCCGCAGAGCCATGCAGGCTTGCCGGTTGCGCGCCCGGCTGCCCATACTCGGAACCTTTCCTGTTCGAGGCCCGCCCATGTTGCGCGCCGCCACCACCCTGCTTGCCGTTTTTTCCGGAGTTGCCGCCGTGTCTGCCGCCGATGCCCCGTCTTCCAGTACCGCCCACGTGCAGCAGATCGAACAATGGCGCGCCGGCCGCGTGGCGCGGCTCACCGCGCAGGACGGCTGGCTCAGCCTGATCGGCCTGGAATGGCTGCACGAGGGCGCAAACCGCGTGGGCAGCGCCGTCGACAACGACATCGTGCTGAAGGCCGGCCCCGCGCATCTCGGCACGGTGACGCTGATGGCGGATGGCGCGGTGCGCATCGCGCTGGACAAGGACAGCGGCGCCACTGTTGACGGCAAATCCGTCGCCGAAGCACCGCTGGTCGACGACATGCACGCCGGCGCGGATGCCACGCCCACCACGGTGCGTTTCGGCCACGCGAGTTTCTTCGTCATCGACCGCGACGGCCGCAAGGCGCTGCGCGTGAAGGACACCGACGCCGAGGCGCGCCGCGACTTCGCCGGCATCGACTATTTCCCGATCGACGCGAGCTGGCGCATCGAGGCCGACTGGGTGCCCTTCGTGCCGGAGCACGACCTCGAGATCGGCACGGCCATCGGTACCATCGACAAGGTGAAGGTGCCGGGCAAGGCGGTGTTCCACCGCGACGGCCACGCGTTCGAGCTGCTGCCCTACCAGGAGGAGCCGGGCGGCGAGCTGTTCTTCGTGATCGCGGACAAGACTTCGGGCAAGGAGACTTACGGCGCCGCACGCTTTCTCTACGCGGCGCTGCCCTCCGGTGGCATCGACAAGCCGGGCAAGGTGGTGCTGGATTTCAACAAGGCCTACAACCCGCCGTGCGCGTTCACGCCGTTCGCCACCTGCCCGCTGGCGCCGCCGGAGAACCGGCTGGATGTCGCGGTAACGGCGGGCGAGAAGAAATATGCAGGCGGGCATCACTGAACCTGCTTCCTCTCCCCTTTGGGGAGAGGATCGAGGTGAGGGGCGGGTGCTCGCGAAGTGGCTTCGATGGGAGCCTGCTGCGAGCATGTCCCCTAACCCCAGCCCTCTCCCCGGAGGGGAGAGGGAGAATGGCGATCAGGCACCCTTGAACGCCGCCTTGCGCTTTTCCAGGAACGCTGACGTACCCTCGCGCATGTCCTCGGTGGAGAACATCAGCGCGAAGCCCTGCGTCTCGAATTCCAGACCCTGATCCAGCGCAGCCTCGCCGCCCTGCAGCACCGCGTCGAGGATGCCAGCGGCGGCCAGCGGCGCGGCGGCGGCGAGCTGGTCGGCCAGCGCGGCTACCGCCTCGTCCAGCGCCTCCGGCGCCACCACGCGGTTGACGATGCCCAGCTCATAGGCACGTTGCGCGTTGATGGTCGCGCCGGTGAGGCACAGCTCCAGCGCGGCGCTGCGGCCGGCGAGGCGCAGCAGGCGCTGGGTGCCGCCGAAGCCGGGGATCAGGCCGAGGTTGATCTCGGGCTGGCCGAACTTCGCCTTCTCGCTGGCCACGCGCAGGTGGCAGGCCATCGCCAGCTCCATGCCGCCACCCAGCGCGAAGCCCTGGATGCGCGCGACCACCGGCTTGCTTAGGCGTTCGATGCCCGTCATCAGCTGCTGGCCGGCGCGCGAGAAGCCCTGCGCCTGCACCGGCGTGTAGCCGTTCATCTCGGCGATGTCGGCGCCGGCCACGAAGGCCTTTTCGCCCGCGCCGGTGAGCACCACCGCGCGCACGTCGTCGTCCTGCGCGGCCTGGGCGAAGGCGAGGGTCAGCTCGTTGAGCGTGTCGCGGTTCAGCGCGTTGAGCTTGTCCGGGCGGTTCACCGTGATGGTGCGCACCGCGCCGCGGTTGGCGATTTCCAGATTGCGATAGGCCATGGGCCGGCTCCAGCGGTGGCGAAACGCACATGGTAACAGCGGGAACCTTTATGGCCGCTCGGGTTCCTACCTGCACGGGGCGGACGAAACCCTTACGATGTGGCGCCCTGGCGCGCGATGGAGAACGGCATGACACGACTGCGTTGGCTGCTGCCCTGCCTGCTACTGGTCGGTGCGGCGCACGCGCAGACGCGCATGCAACCGCCGGCGCAGGCGCCGGCACCGGCGAAGCTGGACAAGGCCAAGCTTTCCTATGCCATCGGCTACCAGATCGGCAGCCAGTTCGCCGACGGCCGCAGCCAGCCCGGCGTGCCCGACATCGACATCGCCACCCTGCAGCGCGCGATCCAGGACGCCTACGACAAGCGCCAGCCCGCGGTGTCGATGCAGGCGATGCACCAGCAACTGCGCGCCTTCAACCAGCAGTTGCGCACCGACGCGCAGGCCGAATTCGAGCAGGTCGCCGCCGCCAACGCGCGCAAGAGCGCCGCCTTCATGGCGCGCAACGCCAAGCTGCCCGGTGTGGTAACGCTGCCGTCCGGCATCCAGTATTCCGTGATGAAGAAGGGCGACGGCAAGGCCAGCCCCACGGTCACCAGCACGGTGGTGGTGAACTACCGCGGCATGCTGGTGGACGGCACCGAGTTCGACAGCACCTGGGCGCACGGCGCGCCGGTGAGCTTCGCGGTGGATCACGTGATCCCCGGCTGGCGCGACGTGATCCCGCGCATGCGCGTGGGCGACCGCTGGAAGGTGGTGATCCCGCCGCAACTGGCCTACGGCAAGGAAGGCGCGCTGCCGCGCATCGGCCCCAACGAGGCGCTGGTGTTCGAGATCGAGCTGCTGGCGATCAAGCCGGATACGACGGAGCACGGCTCGCCCTGAGCAAGCGCCGGCCCGCTGCTAAAATGGCGGCACATGTCGAACCAACTTCCTTCCGCACCACCTGCGGCCACGCCGTGCATCGGCATCTGCCGACTGGATCCGCAGGGCTATTGCATCGGCTGCCGCCGCACGATCGACGAAATCGGCCGCTGGCGCGCCATGAGCGAGGCGGAGCGCCTGCGCGTGATGCGCGACGTGCTGCCGTTGCGGAAGCATCCATGAACGACGATCTGCTGCCGGCGCTGCTGCCTCTTTCGGAACCGCCCACCGCGCCGGGCTGGAACCACGCCGACATGAGCGAGCTGCTGGGCACCGCGCAGCGCCGGCAGGCCGCGGTGCTGCTGGCCCTCCGCGACGGCGGCGAAGCGCGGCTGGTGCTCACCGTACGCACCGACGACCTGCCCTCGCACGCGGGGCAGGTGGCGCTTCCCGGCGGGCGCATGGATCCCGGCGACGCCGACGCGCTGGCCACCGCCCTGCGCGAGAGCAAGGAGGAAATCGGCCTCGATCCGTCGTTGGTGACGCCGCTGGGCTACCTCGACAACTTCGAGACGATCAGCGGCTACCGCATCACGCCGGTGGTGGCGCGCATCGCCGAGTACGCCGCGCTGAAAGCCGCGCCCGGCGAAGTGGCCGAGGTGTTCGAGGTGCCGCTGGCGTTCTTCCTCGATCCGGCTAACCTGCGCCGCTACACCATGGAATTCCGCGGCCACCGGCGCGAGATGGTGGAGTTCGTGCACGGCGGCCACCGCATCTGGGGCGCCACCGCGGCGATCCTGCTCAACCTGCTGAAGAGGATGGGACGCGCATGAAGACCACGCTGGTTTCCGCAGCCGAGCTCGCCGCGCTGCCGCCGGGCGAGGTGCTGGTCGTCGATTGCCGCAAGGATCTCGCCGACCCGGCCAAGGGGCGGTGCGACTACGAAGCCGGCCACATCCCCGGCGCGGTCTACGCCGAGCTGGACACGGATCTATCCGACCTCTCGCTGCAGGCGCAGGGCCTGGGCCGCCATCCGCTGCCATCGGCGGAAGCCTTCTCGGCCGTGCTTGGCCGCTGGGGCTGGCGGCCTGGCCTGCAGGTGGTGGCCTACGACGCCGCCAACGGCGCGCTGGCCGCCGCACGCCTGTGGTGGCTGCTGCGCTTTGCCGGTGAACGCGCCGTGGCCGTGCTCGACGGCGGCTACGGCGCATGGCTGGCCGCCGGCCTGCCGGTGGAAACCGTCGTGCCGCAGCGCGTGGCCACCACGGTGTCGGTACGCTTCGACCCCGCGCAGGTCGTGCTCGATCACGCGGCGCTGCATGCCGCGCCTGTGCCCTTGCTGATCGACGCCCGCGCCGCCCCGCGCTATCGCGGCGACGTGGAACCGCTCGACCCCGTCGCCGGCCACGTGCCCGGCGCGCTCAACCGCCCATTCGCCGACAACCTCGCCGCCGATGGCCGCTTCAAGGGTGCGGAGGAACTGCAGCGCGAATTCCGCGCAGTGCTGGGCGCGCGCGCGCCTGCCGACGTGGTGCACATGTGCGGCTCCGGCGTCACCGCCTGCCACAACCTGTTGGCGATGGAGCACGCCGGACTCGCCGGCTCACGCCTCTATGCGCCTTCGTGGAGCGGGTGGGTGAGCGATCGTTCGCGGGCGGTGGCGAAGGGCGGGTGAGGCGCAGAGCGCTTTTGGTTGTTTCTGACATCTCGTTTGCGCCAGCAGGCGCACGAAACGGCTTTGTCGCCTGCGCCGGTACAAAGGCGCTGGATGACTCGCTGCGCTCGCCCTGCGGGCCGCCCTTCGGACGTTCTGCGCGCTTCGCGCTTGTCCTGCCTACGCGCACTACTGCCCGGAATAATTTTGAACATTCGTGGCCGCGGTCTTTCTCGTCATTCCGGCGCAGGCCGGAATCCAGTGGCCGTGCGGCCTGAGCGAACATGGTCGCTACTGGATCCCGGCCTTCGCCGGGATGACAGTCTGGGTAGGTGGTTGTTATCGGAAATGAAGTCGCCTTCCCGCAATGCTTCGTGCAAGCGGCGCGGGCCTTCATCCTTCGACACCATCCCCAGATTATTCCGGACAGCAGTGTGCCTACGCGGGAATGACGAGCAACGCAGCGACCCGCTTGCTTGAGGCGCTCCGATCAGGGCGCCCGCTTCAACGCCAGCACGGCGTTGAGGCCGCCGAACGCGAACGAATTGCTCAGTACCGCACGCACCGGCATTTCGCGCGCGACGTTCGGCACGTAATCGAGGTCGCAGGCCGGATCGGGCTTGTCCAGGTTGGCGGTGGGCGGCACCACGTTCTCGCGCAGAGCGCCGATCACGGCCACCAGCTCCAGCGCGCCGGAAGCGCCCAGCGCATGGCCGTGCATGGACTTGGTGGAGGACACCGCAAGCTTGTCGGCATGCGCGCCGAAGGCGAGGCGGATCGCGCGCGTCTCGGTGGCGTCGTTGGCCTGCGTGCCGGTGCCGTGGGCGTTGACGTAGTCCACGTCCTCGGGATTCAGCCCGGCCTCGGCGAGCGCCTGGCGCATCGCGGAGGCGGCGCCCTCGGCGCTGGGCATCACGATGTCGCTGGCGTCGGCGCTCATGCCGGTGCCGGCGAGTTCGGCGAGGATGGTGGCGCCGCGCGCGCGGGCGTGCTCCAGCGATTCCAGCACGAAGATGCCGGAGCCTTCGCCCAGCACAAGGCCGCGGCGGTTGGCGCTGAACGGGCGGCAGGTGTCGTCGGACAGCACGCGCATGGCTTCCCACGCGCGCAATGCGCCGTAGCTCAGGCAGGCTTCGGTGCCGCCGGTGACGGCCGCGTCGACCATGCCGAAGCGGATCATCTGCGCCGCCTGGATGATCGCGTGGTTGGCCGAGGCACAGGCGCTGGCCACCGCGTAGGTGGGGCCGCGCAGGCCGAAGGCGATGCTGATCTGGCTGGCCGAGGCATTGGTCATCAGCCGCACGATGCTGAGCGGGTGGGTGCGCGTGGCCTTCTCCGCGTACAGCCGGCGACTCTGTTCGTCCTGGGTGGTTTCGCCGCCCACGCCGGTGCCCACCACCACGGCCGTGCGCAGGCCCAGTCCGTCGCGGGCGAAGTCGAGGCCCGAATGCGCGATCGCCTCGCGTGCCGCGTGCAGCGCGAACTCCGAGGTGCGGTCGAGCAGGGGCAAGGTGCGCTCGTCGATGCCGGTGGCGGGGTCGAAGCTTTCCGGCACCTGCGCGGCGATCTTCACGCGCAGCACCTCGCTGTCCTTGTGGCGCAGCGGGCCGATCGCGCAGCGCCCGTCGCGCAGGCCTTGCCACAGCGCGCGGGCGCCCACGCCCAGCGGGCTGATCGCGCCCATGCCGGTGACGACGACGCGGCGCGTTTCGATGGTCGGCATTACGAGGCGGCCTTCTCGTCCAGCGCCTTCTGCACGGCATCGACCAGGCTCTGCGCGGTGTCGCTGTCGAAGTTGGCGCCCTGCTGCTCGGGGAATTGGATGTCGAAGTGCTCCTCGATGTCGAAGATCAGCTCGATGGCCTCCAGCGAAGCGACGCCCAGATCCTTCAGCGTGGACTCGGGCTTGACGTTCGCCACGTCGATCTTGGCCTGCTTGGCGATGATCTCGAACACTTGCTGCTGGGTCGTTCCGGTCATGACGGAGTCCTCGGTGGCGGGCGACAATGGAAGGCCGGCGCAAGGTGCATGGCGCAGGCTGACCGCCATAGTCTAGGCAAACCCGCTTACTCATGCCTTTCATTTCGCAACTCGAACCGGACGCGCTGTTGGCGGCGTTCCTGGCGCAGCCGCCGATCGGCTTCACGGCCGGACGCTCGCCGCAGGGCATGCCGGGTTTCGTGGCGCCGTTCGACCTGCTGACCACGGCCGACGACGCGTTGCGCACACGCGTGGCTGCGCTGCCGCTGTACCGGCATTGGAGCCGCCTGCTGCGCTGGAAAACCCGCTTCGCCGGCAGCACCGTGACCGAGTACGCGCCGTTGCCGACGGAGGTGCCGCCCGCCGAATTGGCGAAGGGCCTGAAGCTGGCGTGGGGACGCGAGTGCAAACTGTTCATCGTCAAGGACATCGCGCAGGATTCGCCGCTGCTCGGCGACGCCGACAACGCGCATGCGCGCGCCTTCGCGGAAGCCTGCGAAGCCGAGGGCTTCGTGCTGCTGGAAGGGCAAGCGCTGGCCTACGTGCCGATCGACTTCGCCTCGGACGACGAGTACCTGGCGAAGCTCAGCTACAGCCGCCGGAAGAACATCCGCCGAAAGCTGCGCGCGCGCGCGGATCTCGACGTCGAGGTCGTGCGCACCGGCGACGCGCGCTTCCGCGACGAGGACACGCTGGCCGCGTACTACGCGCTGTTCGACAACGTGTACGCGCAGAGCGAGATCCATTTCGACCGCCTGAGTCGGGACTACTTCCGCCTGCTGCTGCAGGACGCGGACGGCGGCGGCGTGGTGTTCGCCTATCGACACGAAGGAAAGCTGATCGGCTGGAACCTCTGCTACGAACACGGCGGCAAGCTGATCGACAAGTACATCGGCTTCGCCTATCCCGAGGCGCGCGAGCACAACCTGTATTTCGTGAGCTGGATGCACAACCTGGGCTACGCGCGCGAACGCGGCCTGACGCACTACGTGGCCGGTTGGACCGACCCGGAAGTGAAGTCCTTCCTCGGCGCCAGCATGACCTTCACCCGCCACGCGGTGTATGCGCGCAATCCCGTGCTGCGCGCGTTGCTGCGCAAGCTGGGCGGACATTTCGAGAGCGATCGCAACTGGCAGGAAGCTGCGGAGAGGGACGATGGGTGATTGTCGCGTCGCCGTTACATCCCTGCATGGCATTCATCGCATGCCTCGGTGCAGCCAAGTGAATCCCTCTCCCTTCGGGAAAGGGGGCCGGCAGGCGGGTGAGGGTACGTTCGTAGCGAGGCGTTGCAATCTTGCCGAACCCTCACCCCAACCCCTCTCCCGGCGGGAGAGGGGCTATACGCCGAGGTGCTCATGAACGCCAAGACGCACCGTCCCGTGGTGCTCGACATTGACGGCTCGGTAGGCCAACTGCCCGGCGGCCTCGTGCTGCCGCTGGCCGAATGGCAGGAGGCGATCCGCTTCGGTTGTTCGCTGGCCACCATGCGCCGCTTCCGTGCGCTGCTGGATGCGCAACTGCCCGCGCATCACGGCACCGTGTTCACCGGCTCGGGCGACTTCCATCACCTCAGTTGGCCGCTGATCGCACGGCTCAGGCCGGCCACCAGCATCCAGGTGGTGGTGCTGGACAACCACCCCGACAACATGCGCTTTCCGTTCGGCGTGCACTGCGGTTCGTGGGTGCGTCGCGTCGCCGCATTGCTCTTCGTCGACCACGTGCACGTGCTGGGCATCACCTCGCACGACATCGGCGCGGGCCACGCGTGGGAGAACTACCTCGCGCCGCTCATGCGCGGAAAGCTCACGTACTGGAGCATGGGCGTGGACACCGGCTGGTCGCGCCGGCTGGGCATCGTGCGCGCGTTCCGCGGCTTCGACACGCCCGAGGCGCTGGTCGACGGCTTCGTCGAACACCAGCGCACGCAGAACCTGCCCAGTTACCTCACCATCGACAAGGACGCGTTCGCGCCCGAGGTGGCGCGCACCAATTGGGATCAGGGCCGACTGCAGCTCGACCACGCCCTGGCCCTGATCGCCAGCCTGCGCAACGGACTGGCCGGCAGCGACATCAACGGCGAGGTTTCGCATTACCGCTATCGCACGTGGTGGAAGCGCAGGCTCTCCGCGATGGACGAGCAGCCCGAGATCGATCCCGCGCAAGTCGCCGGCTGGCAGGCGCAGCAGCATGCGCTGAATCTGAAGCTGCTCGCGGCCATCGCCGAGCGCGGCGGCTGACTCAGGCGAGCGTTTCCAGCACGCCGCAGATCGCGTCCATGTCCGCTTCGGCAAGCCATTGGCTGTTGCCGATGGTGAGGCTGCGCGCGGCGAAGTCGCGGGCGTTCGGCACCTCGGTCGCGGTCACGATGCCGCGCAGGTAGCCGTAGTCGGGCAGGGCATGGATGAACAGGCGGCTCACGCCCAGGCCGGCTTGCCAGAGCTGCTCCAGCGCGGCGTCGCGGAGGCGCTGGTCGGGCAGCAGCAGCAGGAAGAAAGGCCAGGTGCCGCGTGCGCCGGCCGGATCGTCCAGTACATCGATGCCGGGAATGGCGCGCAGGCGCGGCAGCCAGCGTTGCGCACGCGCCGCGCATTGTTCGATGAAGCCGGGCAGCCGTGCGGCTGCGTGCGTGCCCACGGCCTGCCGCCAGCGGCCCACCGCATGCAGCGGCAGCGGCAGCGAGAAATCGTCGCCCACCGCGACCACCGGGTCGCCACGGCGCAACGCACGGCGCAACGGATTGCCGTAGGCGAGACGCAGGCCCAGCGGACGATATAGCGCGGCGTAGCCCAGCAGCTCCGCGCTGCGGCGCAGTTCCCAGCCAGGTTTGAAAGGCGCGATGCGTGCGGCGGTGCGCGCCAGCCGTTCGCGCAGTTCGGGATCGCGCGCGGCGAGCAGGCCGCCTTCGTAGATCGACAGCCCCTTGCCGGCGGCGAGGCTGAAGAAGCCGAGGTCGCCGGCCAGGCCCACGCTGCAGTCGTCACGCCGCGCGCCCAGTGCCTGGGCGGCGTCCTCGATCACGTAGGCGCCCACGTTGTTGGCCACGGCCAGCGCGTCGTCCACGTCGGCCACGCGGCCGGCGAGGTGTGTAGGCAGGATCGCCAGCGTGCGCTCGTCGCAGGCCGCGCGCAGCGCGTGCGGCTCCATGTCGTAGTGGCCGGGGCGCAGGTCGCACAGCACGGGTTCCAGCCCGGCCTGGTGCACGGCCAGCGGCACCAGCGGGCAGGTGTAGGCGGGCATCGCCACGCGGCGGCGCGCGGGTTTCAGTTCGCGCAGCGCAGCCAGCGCGACCAGCAGCGCGGCAGTGCCGGAACAGGTGAGCGCCAGCGGCGGCGTGCCGAGCTGCGCGGCGACGTCGGCGGCCAGCGTGGCCCTGCCGGGACGCAGGTCGGCCAGCTTCAGCGGCAGGCCGGCGGTGGGCGGCAGTTCGTGGCGGCGGCGTGGCAGCATCGGCGCGCCGGGTCAGGCCTTGCCTTCTTCCGGCACGTGCTCGCGGCTCTCGGCAAAGCCGAGGCAGACGATGCCGGCGACGATGGCGATGGCGCCCAGCACGTGCGGCAGCCTGAGCGGCTCATGGAACAGCCATATCGACAGCAGCATCACCGACACCACCTCCAGGTGCGAAGCGGCGAAGGCGGGGCCGATCGGCGCGTGCTTGAGCAGGGTCATCCAGGTGAAGAAGGCGCCGACGTAGCCGACCACGGCGCCGTACACCCAGGGCTTGCCGAACAGGCGCAGCAGCCAGGCCGTGTTGGCCTCCAGCGGCAGCGCGTGCATGCCGGCGTACTTGAAGCTGATGGCGCCCATCGAATCGAACAGCACCAGCACCAGGAAACCGATCAGGTAGAACCAGCCGCGCTTCATCCGCTCACTCCCACGATCACCACGCCCAGCGTCACCAGCAGGATGCCGGCCACGCGCAGGCGGGTGAGCTTCTCGCCGAACAGGAAGCGCCCGGCCACCATGATCGCCACGATGTTGATCGAGCCGAGCAGGATCGCCTCGGAGAGCGGCAGCAGCGTGAGGAAGGCGATCCAGATCAGGAACTCGACCACGTAGCTGGCTATGCCCAGCCAGATCCACGGCCGCCGCGCCATGTACAGCCAGCGCGCGAAGCCGTCGCCGGCCGCGGGGTCGCCGGCCGCGGCCTTGAACGCGAGCTGCCCGCCGGTGTCGAGCACCACGTTGAGCACCCACAGCAAGGCGACGAGCGGGGAGATGGAACCCATGGGCAGGCTCTCAGGCCGCCACGCGCTGGGGAAGGTCGGCCGCGGCCACGCGGTCGAAGAACGCGGCGGAGCGCTCGATCAGGGTTCGGCGTTCCTTGTCGATGGTGATCATGTGGTAGCTGTCGTCCAGCAGCAGCAGTTCGACCGGGGCGCTGACTTCGCGCATCACCAGTTCGGCGTTCCGGATGCTGGCCACGTCGTCCTCGCTGGCGTGCGCCACCAGGCAGGGCGCGGTGACCTGCGCCAGCTGGCGGCGCACCGTGGTCGACAGTTCGTACATCTCGGCCAGCGAATACCACGGGTTGCCGGGCAGGCCGGCGGCGGCGCTGTCGCCGCCCAGCATCGCCGTGCTGACCTGGGCGCGCAGGCGCTCGTCGCGGATGCCGTAGGGTGGTTGTTCCATGAAGCTGCGGTTGCGGCCGATGCCGAGCTTCTTCAGCAGCGGCAGCATGAAGGACATGCGCGCCATGCGCGGGATGCTCCAGCCGTCGTAGCGGAAGGTGGCGCCGTACACGCCCACGCCGGCGATCTGGTCGGGGCGGTCGGCGGCGAGCTTGAGCGAGAGCAGGGCGCCCATCGACAGGCCGCCCACGAACAGGTGATCCACCTTCTCGCGCAGCGCGTCGGCAGCCTGCTCCACGCTGGCGTACCAGTCGCGCCAGCCGGTGGCGAGCAGGTCGTCGGCGTTGCCGCAATGGCCGGCCAGCTGCATGCCGTGCACGGTGTAGCCGGCGCGGTTCAGGCCCTTGCCGAGCAGCTTCATCTCCATCGGCGTGCCGGTGAGGCCGTGGATCAGCAACACGCCGCTGCGGCCGCCTTCGAAGAAGAAATCGGTCTGTTGAATCACGTGGGGTACCTGGAGCGATGCGGATCGCATCGGTGGTTTTTCAGGCTTGCAGCTTCGCAGGGGGCGGTTTCTTCAGTCTTTCGGCTTGTGGATGTGGAGTTTTGTGTGGTTTTGCTGGGTTCAAGGCGGTTTCGTCTGCCTGCCGGCAGCCGAGCTACTTTCTCTTTGCGTGCCCAAAGAGAAAGTAGCCAAAGAGAAACGGCACCCCGATGGCGCGCCCTCCAGGCATCCTGCCTTCCGGGTACGCGGGTGGGCTGCGGGGTTTTTCGACAGCACATCCTGTGCTGGCGAAAAACTGGCCGGCATCCCTGCCGGCCATCCTTACGGACTTTCCTCCGCCCACCCGCCGCGCCATAGGGGCCCCGGGTAAAGCAGCGCGCTCCCAGCGCGCACTTTTGGAAAGAGCAAAGGCAGCGGCAAGGGCGAAAGCTGGAGCGCTGCGGGCTTGCAGCGCTCCAGCTTTTGCTTTTGCTTCTGGCGTGCACGATGCGCGCCAGCTCTTCCGGGGCCCCTCGGTGGCGGTGAGACGTGGACGATCAGGCCGCGCAGCGGGCGTTGCCATGGATGGCAACGCCTTTTCGACCGGGCAGGAGGCCCGGCCGAAAAGCCCGGCCGCGCCTCACGGACTTGCCGGGCAGGAGGCCCGGCAAGCGCCGCCGCGGGGTGTCGTTTCCTCTTGGTTACTTCTCCTTTGGACAAGCAAAGGAGAAGTAACTCGGGCGCCGCAGGCGCACGAAAGCCTTTCGCGAACGAACCACTCGTCGACAGGCGTCCCCGCGAGCACCCGCCCCTCACCCCAACCCTCTCTCCGAAGGGGAGAGGGAGTGACGGCCTCTCCACCGAAAGGGAAAGGGAGCGAAGCGCGTCAGTGCTTGTCGTCAGGAAGAAACCGCACGATCACCCGCTGCCCGATCCGCAACTGCTGCTCCGGCTGGTCGAAGGCCAGCACGCATTCCACCGTGCGCGTGTTGGCGCGGGTTTGCGGGTCGTTCTCCAGTGTGGCGGGGCCATAGACTTGGCCGATGCGCAGCACGTGGGCGTTCCAGTGGCCGTTTTCGCTGTCGTCGTTGGCCACCACTTCGGCGCGCATGCCGGGATGCACGGCGCCCACGAAGCTCTCGTTGAGTTCGGCGCGCACGATGCGCGGCTTGTCCGGCAGCAGGGTGAACAGCGCGTTGGAAGAGGACACGCTGGCGCCGGGCTGGGCGGTCACGTGCACCACGGTGGCGTCGAAGGGAGCGTGCAGGCTGCGCTGGGCCAGTTCGTATTTCGCCTCGGCGAGTTTCTGCGCGGCGATGTCGGCGGCGGCCTGGTCGGCGGCTTGCTCGGCGTCGAGCTGTGCGCTGGCTTCGCGGGCGTCGTCCGCGCTCTGGCCGTCGCCCGCGCCGGCGGCGGCGGCGGCGGCGAGGCGTTGCGCGCGCAGCTTGGCGGCGGCCTGCTTGACCGCCAGCAGCTTGAGCTGGGCCTGCGCCTGTTCGAGCTGCGCCTGCGCGGAATCCACCGCGAGTTGGGCGGGACGGGCGTCCAGCGTGGCCAGCAACTGGCCTTGCTTCACGCTGTCGCCTTCGTGCACGGCCACGCTGGCGAGCACGCCTTCGCGCGGCATGGCGAGCGCGAGCAGGCCGCCTTCGATGTCGACGCGGCCGCGCGCCACCGCGGCGTACTGGCTGGCAGCGGCGGTCGCAGTCGGTTCCGCGCCCTTCGAGCAGGCGGCGAGCGTGAGCGCAGTGGCCAGCGCGCACGCGGCGAGGCACGGCAGGCGGAGGGCGGAAGGCGTCATGGCGGGGTTTCCTTGAGAGCGCCAACGCCGAGGCGTCGATCGCTGAGAATGCGGCCATCCTCCATCGCCAGCACGCGGTCGGCATGCGCGACCAGGCGCGGGTCGTGGCTCACGCACAGTACGGTGGTGCCGTGGGTGCGGGCGATGGTGTGCAGGATGTCGATGATGGTCTGGCCGTTGGCGGCGTCCAGCGCGCTGGTGGGCTCGTCGGCGAACAGCAGTTCCGGCTCCTTGGCCAGCGCGCGCGCGATCGCCACGCGCTGTTTCTCGCCGCCGGAGAGTTCGGACGGCCGCAGCCGGATGCGATGGGCCAGGCCCACTTCCTCCAGCGAACGCTGCGCGCGGGCGCGGGCCTCCTGTTTCGACAGACCCATGTGGTTGAGCGGCAGCTCCACCTGCTCCAGCGCGGTGAGCGCGGGGAACAGGTTGAAGCCCTGGAACACGAAGCCGGTGTGGCGCAGGCGGAAATGCTCCAGCGCATGCAGGTCGAGCTGGGCCAGGTCGCTGCCCAGCGCATGCACGCGGCCGCTGTCCACTTTCTGCAGGCCGCTGAGGATGGCCAGCAGAGTGCTCTTGCCGCAGCCGGAAGGGCCGGAGATCAGGGTGAGTTCGCCGGGATCGATGCTCAGCGACAGGCCGTTCAGCACCTGCGTGCGCAGCTTGCCGGAGGCGAACGCCTTGCAGACGTCGTCGGCGCGCAGGATGGGCGCGCGCGGCGTTGCGGCGGTGGCGTGCATGGTGGCGTTCATCGCAGCAGGGTCGCCGGGTCGATGCGGCGCATGCTGCGCATGGCGGCCATGCCGGACACTGCGGCCTGGCCCATCACCAGCGCGATGCAGGCCAGCGCGGCGACCGGGCCGAGCGTCACCGGCACGTCTTCGGCACGGGCCGCGAGCAGCAGCAGCACGCCCAGCATGGTGGCGCCGACCAGGCCCAGCGCACCCACCCAGAACGCCTGTTCCAGCACCACCCTGCGCAGCGCGCCCACACCCACGCCCAGCGCATTGAGCGTGGCGTATTCGCGCACCGAGCCTTGCACCGCGCCGACCAGGGTCTGGCTGGTGATCACCGCGCCGACCAGGAACACGATGCCGGCGAGGAAGAGCACGCCGGCGCCGGCGCCGGTATCGAACAGCCAGTAGAGCACCGAGCGGTGCGCGAAGTCGGCGGCGCTCCACGCGGTGTAGGGGCCGAAGGCGCTGCTGCCGCGCAGCCGTGCCGCGACGGCGTCGGCCTGCGCGGGATCGCGCAGTTTGGCGACGAGGTAGGTGGGGCCGTTGTCGGCGTCGTCGGTGTCGAGCCGGCGCGCGGTGTCCAGCGAGGCGAGCACGTTGATGCCGCCCAGCCCGCGCAGGCCGCTGCTCACGCCGACCACGCGCACGCGCCGGCCGTTGATGGTGGCGGTGCGGCCCAGCGCCACGCCGAGCTTGCCGAGGTCGGCGCGATCCACGATCACCGCGTCCGGTTCGGCCAGCCGTGCGCGCAATGCGGGCGGCAGCACCCTGGAGAACATCAGGCCGTCGGCGGAGGTGTCGATGCCGGACACGAACACCGATACGCCGCCGGTGTCACCCGTGCCGCGCCAGTCGCCGTCGATCCACTCGTAGGGTTCGACCCGCGTCACCGCCGGATCCATCAGGATGCGCGGTTCCACGTTGGCGTCGATGGAACGGCCCGAACCCACGCTCTGGGTGCCGGGGAAGCCCACCCACACGTCGGCGGACGAGCCGGTGATGTACACGCTGGTGGCGCCGAAGATGCCCAGCACCAGCGCCAGCTGCAGCAGCTGCAGCAGGCCGGCGAAGCCCACCGCGAGGATGGCGGGCAGGAAGCGCCGCCATTCGTACACCAGGGTCTTGCGCGCCAGGGCCACCATCAGTGCGCCGCCTCGGCGGACTTGCCGGCCGTCGCGCCGGGCGCCTCGTCCGCAGGCAGCGGTGCGCCACCCAAGGCCTTGAACAGCGCCACGTAGGCGAGGCTGCGGCTGGCGCGTGCGTCGGCCAGGTCGATGGCGGCCTGCGTGGCGACGAGCTGTCCGTCGGCCAGCGCCAGCGGGCTGTCCAGTTGCAGCTTCACGCGGGTTTGCAGCGAGGCGTCCGCATGCCGCAGTGCCTGCCAGGCGTCCAGGCTGTGCTGCTCGCGCTGCTCCTGCTGCTGCAGCGTGCCCAGCGCGGTTTCCACTTCGGCCACGCCCTGCAGCACGGCCTGGCGGTAGGCCAGCACGGCGGCCTTCAGTTCGTGCGACTTGGCGTTCTCGTTTGCCTTGCGCAGGCCCCAGTCGAACAGCGGCATGTCGAACATCGGGCCCATGGTGATGAGGCCGTTGTCCGAAGTGTGCTTGCGGTTGTTGTTGAGGTCGCTGGCCCAGACCATCGAGGCGTCGAGGCCGAGCCTGGGAAAGCGGTCGGCATGCGCCACGCCCAGCTCGCCGGCGGCGCGCAGCACGTCGGCCTCGGCGCGGGCGATCTCGGGGCGCGTGCGCAGCAGGTCGGCCGGCGTGCCGGGCAATTGCCACGCACCCAACTGCGGCTGCGGGCCGGCCTGCAGCCAGGCCGGGTCGGGTCGGTTCTGTCCCGCCAGCACGGCCAGGCGCTGCGCGGCTTGGTTGACGGCCTGGCGCGGCGCGGCCAGCGCGGCCTGCGCCTGCGCGGCGGCGGCGGCGGCCTGATCCACCGCGCTGGCCGGCGCCAGTTGCAGGTGTTGGCGGATCTTCAGCAGGTCGAGTTGGCGGCTGCGCAGGTCGCCGATGCGTTGCAGCAGTGCCTCCTGCCGTTGCGCGGCGCGCAGTTCGATCCAGTTGCGCACGACTTCGGCCACCAGGGTCACGCGCGCTGCCTGCAGGTCGGCGATGCCGGAATCCAGTTGGCCTTGCGCTTCGCGCTCGGTGCCCTGGGCGCGGCCGAACAGGCCGAATTCCCAGCTGGCGTCGAAGCCGGCCACCAGGTAGGAGGCGCTGGCGTCGGGGTCGATCGTCTGGTCGGTATTCGCCTTGAGGTGGGGCAGGTAGGGCGCGCCGTCATGCCGTTGCAGCACGCGCGCGGCGCGTACCCGTTCCAGCGCCTGCGCCACGTCGAGGTTGTGCGCCAGCGCCCGGTCGACCAGCGCGTTCAGGGCCGGGTCGTCGAACGCGCGCCACCAGCCGCGCAGGTCGGTGGGCGCCGGAGCCTGCGATGCCATGGCGTGCTGCCATTGCGCCGGGATCGGCGGTTCCAGTTTCGGCATCGCCACCGAGCAGCCGGCGAGCGCGACGGCCGCAGCCAGCAGGGTGATGCGCCAGTGGCGGCGCCATGCGATGTCGGATCGGATCGAAGCCACGGTCAGGTCACGCAACGGTTGGGGGAGGTGGAAGAACGGATGGCGACCGTGCGAATCCGTACAAGGATACAGGCCGCGCATGGAAACTGTCAGCGCGTCCGCGGCGCCGGGAAGCGCACCTCCACGCACAGGCCGTGTTCCTCGGCCAACTGGTAGATCACTTCGGCATGGTGGCGTTCGGCGATGCGCTGCACGATGGCCAGCCCCAGCCCGCTGCCTTCCTCGCCGGTTCCCGGCGCGCGGAAGAAGCGTTCGCTCAGGCGAGGCAGCAGCTCGGGCGGCACGCCCGGGCCGTCGTCCTCGACCACCAGGTTGGCGCCGCCGTCGGGACGCGCCTGCAGGCTCACGGTGACGGCACTGCCGCGGCCGGCGTAGCGGATGCAGTTGTCGATGAGGTTGTCCAGCAAGTCGTGCAGGCTGGTAGCATGCCCATGGATGCTTAGCGCCTGCTCAGGGCCGTGGTAGCCGAGGTCGATGCCTGCCGCCAGCGCATCGTGCACGCGTTGCGTCACCGCCTCGGGCACCCAGCGCGTGAGATCCAGCGGCATGTGCTCGATCGTGTCGTTGGACGGCGCCTGCGCGCGGGTCAGCGCCAGCAACTGCGCGGTGGTGCGCGCGGCGCGCTGGTTGAGCCGGCGGATGTGGGCGAGCGCTTCGCGCACGTTGGCCGGGTCGGGATCGGCCAGCGCGCGTTCCACGTGCAGGCCGAGGCCGGTGAGCGGCGTGCGCAGCTGGTGGGCGGCGTCGGCGATGAAGCGGTCGTGCAGCGCCAGCATGCCGCGCAGGCGCGCGAACAGGGCGTCGATGGTGCGGGTGAGCGGCAGGATTTCCTGCGGCACGTCCGGCCCGCCGATCGGCGTGAGCTCGTGGTTGCGCCGCGCCAGTCGGCGGGTCAGCGGGTCGAGCACGCGCAGGCCGTGGGTGACGCCGAACCACACCAGCGACAGCACGCACACGATCAGCAGCGACTGGGTGAGGATGGCCAGGTACAGGATGCTGCGCGCCTGCACGTGGCGGTCGTGCAGCGTCTCGGCCACGGTGATGACGAGCGTGTCGCCGGGGTGGCCGTTCCACGGGGCGCTCAGCGTGACCGCGCGCAGCGAGCGGTTGTCCATGCGGGTGTCGAACAGTTCGGGCGGGGCGTCCGCCGCGGGAATCCGCCGCGCCTGCGGCAGTTGGCTGTTGCCGGCGACCAGCCCTTGCCGGCGGCTGACGATGCTGAAATAGCCGTTGCCATTGGGGTCGTACTGCAGCAGGAAGCGCGCCTGCGGCGTCAGCTCGCCGCCCAGTTGCTCGTTGCCCATCATCTTGGCGAGCGTCAGCGCGTCGTTGCTCAGGTCATGGTCGTGCACGTGGTTGGAATAGCCCAGCGCCACGCCGTAGGTGAGCAGGACGTCCAGCACCAGCAGGATGGCCACCGGGATCAGCAGGAAGCCCAGCAGGCGGCGGCGCAGGCTGGGGCGGCGGGCAGGAGGTTGGTTCATGCGTGGCCGTCGCCGTCGGCTTCTTCCAGCAGGTAGCCCAGCCCGCGGATGGTGCGCACGCCGGTGCCGCTGCCTTCCAGCTTGCGGCGCAGGCGGTGGATGGCGATGTCCAGGCCGTTGTCGGTGAGCTCCTCGTCCCAGCTGCACAGCGCCTCGATCAGTTGCGCGCGGCTGGTGACGCGGTCGGCGCGGGTGGCCAACGCCTCCAGCAGGCCGAACTCGCGCGCGGTGAGCTCCAGCGGGTCGTCGCCCAGCCAGGCGCGGTGGCCGGGCAGATCCAGCCGCAGCCGGCCGATTTTCAGTTCGGGCACGCCCTGGCTGCTGCGGCGGCGGAGCAGGGCGCGCACGCGCGCCTCGAACTCGGTGAGCGCGAAGGGCTTGACCAGATAGTCGTCGGCGCCGAGGTCGAGCACGCGGATGCGCTCGTCCAGGCCGTCGCGCGCGGTCACCACCAGCACCGGTGCGTTGCCGCCGCGGCTGCGCAGCCGGCGCAGTACGTCGCTGCCGTCCAGTTGCGGCAGGCCCAGATCCAGCACCAGCAGATCGTAGTCGTGCTCGCGTAGCGCGGCGTCGGCCAACTGGCCGTTGGCCACGTGATCCACCGCATGGTTGCTGTGACGCAACGACAGGCAGATGCCTTCGGCGATGGAGGGGTCGTCTTCGGCCAGCAGGATGCGCATGTGGTTCGGGCTCCTTCGATCCACGGCTGGAAAATGCATAGCTTGCCACGCGCTACCCGTCCATTCGCTTAGCGCCGGTTTGCGTGCCGCCCTGGCGGCCGAGGCGGGGCGGGATGCGGGATGCGGAAAGGGCCGGCGAAGCATGACCTTTGGCCTATGACGGCGTACCGTGCAGAGGGCACGCTGCGGAGTCACTCGCGGGGAGAGCGCAATGGGGTCGATCAGGGGCAGGGGCGGGCTGTGGCTCGCCGCAATGGCCGTGGGCTGGTGCGCCGCCGGCACGGGCTTCGCGCAACAAGCGCCGGCCGCGGCGGGCAGCGCGGCGGTTCCGGCCGCCGTCAGCACGGCAGCGACCCCGCTGGCGCCGATCCCGTTCGCGCCGGCGCACCAGACCATCGTCACCACGCCCAGCGCGGCCGACGCCTGGGGCGGCCAGCGCAACGGGCAGGAAGCCACGCTGTCGGATCGCGTGGTGAGCTATGCCATCGACGCCAGCCTCGACGCGGCCAAGCACCAGGTGGCGGGCAAGGAGCACATGACCTGGCGCAACCGCAGCAACCGCCCGGTCAGCCATGTCTACTTCCACCTCTACCTCAACGCGTTCGAGAACGACGGCAGCACCTGGTTCGCCGAGCGCAAGGTGCTCACCGCGCATGGCCGCTCGCGCGGCAACGCGGTGCTGAAGGACGGGCAGTGGGGCTGGATCCGTTTGCAGGACGTGGCGCAAGGCGGCACGGCGCTGAAGTGGAGCTTCGTGCATCCCGACGGCGGCCCCGCCACCGACCACACCGTGGTGCGCATCGACCTCGACCAGCCGGTGCCCGCGGGCGGCACGCTGGCGCTGGACATCGCCTTCCTCGACCAGCTGCCGCGCGTGGTGGAGCGCACCGGCTGGTGGGGCGACTTCAACCTGGTCGGCCAGTGGTTCCCCAAGATCGGCGTGCTGGAGCTGGCCGGCGAACGCGGCGCCACCGCGCCGCGCTGGAACGTGCACGAGTTCCACTTCAACAGCGAGTTCTACGCCGACTTCGGCAGCTACGACGTCCATCTGGATGTGCCCAGCGACTACACCGTAGGCGCGGTGGGCCAGCAGCAGGGCGAGCCGCAGACGGCGAACGGCCGTAGCACCTACCACTTCACGCAGGGCGACGTGCACGACTTCGCCTGGGTGGCCGCCAGGGGCTACAAGACGCTGGACGGCAGCTATACCGGCGCGGGCAGCCCGAAGGTGGCCGTGCGCGTGATCTACCCGTCCGAATACGCGGCCAGCGCCGCGCCCACGCTGAAGTCCACCATCGATTCGCTGGCCTATTTCTCGCAGACCATCGCGCCGTACCCGTACCGCACGGTCACCGCGGTGATCCCGCCGTACAACGCGCAGGAAGCGGGCGGCATGGAGTACCCGACCTTCTTCACCTCCGAGGGTTACAAGGAAGTCACGCCGGGCACCGTCAACCAGTACATGAGCGACTTCGTGAACATCCACGAGTTCGGCCACGGCTACTTCTACGGCATCCTCGCCTCCAACGAGTTCGAGGAGCCGATGCTCGACGAGGGCATGAACGAGTACTGGGACGACCGCATGATGCGCGAGCGCAAGGAGGATCTGGTGCTCGCCTCGCCGTTCATGAAATGGCTGGGCGTCGCGCCGGCGATGAGCGGCTTCCAGATGGAGCGCCTGGGCGCGCAGCTCGATCGCCCCGAGGATCCGCTGGCGCAGAACAGCTGGGACAGGCTTTCCAGTTCCAGCTACGGCACGGTGTACACGCGCACCGCCACTGCCATGCACGACCTCGAGCAGCGCATCGGCGAACCGGCGATGCAGAAGGCCATCCGCCTGTACTACCAGCGCTGGCGCTTCCGTCATCCCTCGGTGGCCGATCTGCGGCAGGCGCTGATCGACGGCTCGGGCGACGCCAAGGACGTGAACGAGATCTTCGACGAGGTCGTCTACGGCACGGCGCACATCGACGACCGCGTCGCCGACATCGACACGCACGAGGTGCTGCCGCAGGCCGGCGTGGTCTGGAAGGACGGCAAGCCGATGGCCGACCAGGCCGCGCTGGACAAGCAGATCGCCAGGCAGCGTGCGGACTGGAAGAAAGCCCATCCCGACGCCAAGCCCGGCAGCGGCGGGCCGTTCCCGTGGCACAGCACGGTGACCGTGCTGCGCGACGGCGCGCGCGTGCCCGAGACGCTGCACGTCGTCTTCGCCGACGGCAGCCACGAGGACGTGCGCTGGAACGACGGCCGCCGCTGGGCACGCTTCGAGTTCGAGAAGGCCAGCAAGGTGGTGTCCGCCGAGCTGGATCCTGCGCAGCAGGTGTATCTCGACGCCAACAAGCTCAACGACAGCCTTTCGACCAAGCCGGATGGCGCCGCCTCCAGGCGCTGGACGGTCGACGCGGCCGCCTTGCTGCAAACCCTCTACTCGATGCTGGTGACGCTGTGATGATGGCCAGGACGACTGCCCCGCGCGCCGGCTTCGGCGCCCTGTTCTCCGCGATGGCCGCCGCCGTGCAATGGCGCCTGCTGCTGCTGTGGCTGCTGCTGATGCTGCTGCCCGCCACGGTGGTGGCTTTGCCGCTGTGGCGCACCCTGGCCGGCCTGCTCGACCACTCGGTGCATGCCGAGGCGTGGGCGCGGCACTTCGACCCGCTGATGTTCGGCGACGCGATGTTCGCGCTGGGCGGGCACACGGCCTGGCTGGGGGGCGCCGCGCTGCTGGGCATGTCGCTCGCCCTGCTGCTGTCGCCCTTCCTCGACGGCATGGTGGTGGGCAGCGGTCGTGCCGGGCGCCGGCTGGACTTCGGCGCGCTGTTGCTCAGCGGCTGGATCGAATACGGACGCATGTTCCGCGTGATGCTGTGGTCGCTGCTGCCGTACGCGGTAGTCGTGCTGGTGGCGGGCGCCGGCTCGCACCTGGCCGACAAGCATGCCGGCCAGGCGACGCTGGAGGCGCAGGCCGATGCGTGGCAGCACGGCGCGTGCTGGGCGCTGCTGGTGGCGTTCGTGCTGATGCAGGCCATCGTGGAATCCACGCGCGCGGCCTTCATCGCCGACACCGGCCTGCGTTCGGCCACCCGCGCCTTCGGGCGCGGCATCCGGCAATTGCTGCGCCGGCCGCTGAAGACCCTGCTGTTCTATCTGGTGGTGAGCCTGCTCGGCCTGGCGATTGCCGGCGTACTGGGCATGGCGCGCATCCACACCACGGCGGTGGACGGCGGCTTCTGGCTGGCGCTGCTGCTCAGCCAGCTGATCGTGCTGGTGCTGGCCTGGATGCGCATCGCGCGCCTGTTCGCGCTGGCGCGGTTGATGCCTGCGCGCTGAGGGTTTCGCCTACCGCCGGTGGCCGAGTTGCTTTTCTATGGCGCGGCGCATCTATTGCGTGGCGAAGGAAAGCGTCGCGAGGTATCCAACATTCTGTTCGTCATCCCGGCGCAGGCCGGGATCCAGTAGCGATCATGCTCATTCGGGCCATGCCTTCTACTGGATTCCGGCCAGCGCCGGAATGACGGGCATGAAGGTTTTCGTGCTTCAGGGACGTGCTTCAGGGAAGCGATATGGCTGCGCAGTCCATCGCGCAGCAGGCGAGCCTGCGTGCATGGGCGGAAGGTCATCGCGGAAGCCTTTCCCGCAGCAGGAACATCAGCCGCAGGCGGCGCGGCGGATCTCGCGGTGCGGCGGGTAGTACGCGAACACGTGCGTGTCGCAGCCGTAGAAGTCCCGATCCTCGATGTGCTCGCCGCCCAGGCGCTCGGCCACGCGGTCGGAGGCGTCGTTGCCCACGCGCACCAGGCTGATGACGCGCGGCGCATGCAGGCGGCTCCAGGCGAAATCCAGCACCGCGGTGCCCGCCTCGGTGGCGTAGCCGTGGTGGCGGTGTTCGGGCTTGAGCATCCAGCCCAGTTCCAGATCGGGCCAGCCTTCGGGCTGGAACAGGCCGGTACGGCCGATGAACTCGCCGGTGGCCTTCAGTTCCAGCGCCCACATGCCGTAGCCGCGCAGTTGCCAATGGCCCAGCAGCATCGCCAGCGAACGCCAGGCGTTGGTGCGATCCAGCGGCTGGCCGTCGCCGATGTAGCGGGTGCTGGCGGGGTCGGCCAGCATCGCGGCGTAGTCGTCGAAATGGCGTTCGGTGAGCGCGGTGAGGCGCAGGCGCGCCGTCTCGATGGTGGGTATGTCGATCATGCCAAATCAGAAGCAAGCTGCGTGCCTTCGAGCAATACCGCAAGGGCGCGGGTGCTCGAAGCGAGGCTTTCCGTCCAGGACAAGCCGACGATTGTCTCACCAGTGGCCGCATCCGCAAAATCCTCGGCTTCGCCGGGCGGCAGCAGGTGGCGGTAGTCCACCGTGATCTCGCTGCCGGCGGGCAGGTCGGCCAGCGCGAACACGAAGCCCAGATGCCACAGTCCGTTGGGCGCGAAGCTGTGGTTGATGTAGCACTCGTCGGGCCAGTCCGGCGATACCGTGTAGCGATCCTCGAACCAGCGCGCGCTGGCGTACTTCAGCCTGGCCAGTTCCGGGGCGTCGAATTCGGCATGACGGTAGGTCTGGTTGATGGTGTCGGGCGCGGTGACGATGCTGCCGGCGCGCACGGCCTCGTCGAGGAACAGGCCCTTGCCTGCGCCGGGGATGCGCGAAGCGGCGATGCGGTAGCGCGGCAGGATCATGGCGTGGCCATTGAAAGCGGGGCGCCAGTGTAGGGCAGGTTCGGGACGGCGGCTTGCTAGAATGGGCATCTTTCCCCACGTTCCGGAGACCCCATGGATACCGCCCGCCTTTCACGTTATGTCAGCGGCCTGTGGGACGACGAGATCGTGCCCAGGCTGGTGGAATACATCCGCATTCCCAACAAGTCGCCGATGTTCGACAAGGACTGGAAGGCGCACGGCCACATGGACGCGGCGGTGAAGCTGATGGGCGACTGGGCGAAGGCCAAGCTCGCCGCGCTGCCCGGCAGCACGCTGGAAGTGGTGCAGCTGGAAGGCCGCACGCCGCTGATCTACATCGAGGTGCCGGCTACCGGCGCCGGCGACGACACCGTGGTGCTGTACGGCCACCTCGACAAGCAGCCGGAGATGACCGGCTGGGCCGAGGGCCTGGGCCCGTGGACGCCGGTGATCAAGGGCGACAAGCTCTACGGCCGCGGCGGCGCCGACGACGGCTACGCCGTCTTCGGTTCGCTGGCCGCATTGCTGGCGCTGCGCGAGCAGGGCGTGCCGCACGCGCGCTGCGTGATCCTGATCGAGGCCTGCGAGGAATCGGGCAGCTACGACCTGCCGCACTACGTCGACCATCTCGCCGCGCGCATCGGCAACCCCTCGCTGGTGGTGTGCCTGGACTCGGGCTGCGGCAACTACGAGCAGCTGTGGCTCACCACCTCGCTGCGCGGCATGACCGGCGGCAACCTTACCGTGCAGGTGCTGGAGGAGGGCGTGCACTCGGGCGACGCCTCCGGCGTGGTGCCATCCAGTTTCCGCGTGCTGCGCGAGATCCTGTCGCGACTGGAAGACCCGGAAACCGGCACGATCAAGCCGCAGGAACTCTACGTCGAGATTCCCACCCAGCGCGTGGAGCAGGCGAAGCACGCGGCCGAGGTGCTGGGTTCGGAGATCTACAGCAAGTTCCCGTGGGCCGAAGGCATGCAGCCGGTCACCAAGGAGCTGCCCGAGCTGGTGCTCAACCGCACCTGGCGCCCGCAGTTGGCGGTGACCGGCATCGGCGGCATCCCGCCGCTGGACAGCGCCGGCAACGTGCTGCGTCCGTTCACCGCGGTGAAGCTGAGCCTGCGCGTGCCGCCCACGCTGGACGCGAAGCAGGCCGGCCGCTTCCTCAAGCAGTTGCTGGAGAAGGATCCGCCCTACGGCGCCAGGGTCACGTTCGACCTGGAGAAGGACGGCAGCGGCTGGAACGCCCCCGCGTTGTCGCCGTGGCTGGCCGAGGCGGTGGACGAAGCCTCGCGCAACCAGTTCGGCGCACCGGCCACCTACATGGGCGAGGGCGGCTCGATCCCGTTCATGGGCATGCTGGGCGAGAAATTCCCGAAGGCGCAGTTCCTGATCACAGGCGTGCTCGGCCCGCACTCCAACGCGCACGGCCCCAACGAGTTCCTGCACATCCCCACCGGCAAGAAGGTGACGGGCGTGGTGGCCGAGGTGGTGGCCAAGCACTACGCGCAAGGCGCCAAGGGCTGACACGATCTTCTCCCTCTCCCCGCCGGGGAGAGGGCCGGGGTGAGGGGCCGCACTCGTGGAAGCGTTGGAAGAAGCCCTGCGCTTCGATGTCGATTCTTCCGCGAGCCCCGCCCCCTCACCTCAATCCTCTCCCCAAGGGGAGAGGAGGTAAAAGCCCATGAACCACTCCCACCTCGCCACCAACTGGGCCGCCGTCCGCCATCGCGTGGACGAGGCCTGCCGCGCCGCCAGTCGCGATCCGGTCGAAGTCTCCATCCTGCCGGTCAGCAAGACCTTCGGTGCCGACGTGGTGCGCGCGGCGGTGGCGCTGGGCTTGCACCGCTTCGGCGAGAACAAGGTGCAGGAAATCCGCGAGAAGTCCGGGCCGCTGGCCGACTGCGGCATCGCCTGGGTGGTGATCGGCCACCTGCAGACCAACAAGGCCAAGGACGTGGCGCGGCTGGCCAGCGAGGTGCAGTCGCTGGATCGTCTGGAACTCGCCGAGGCGCTGCACCATCGCCTGCGGCTCGAAGGCCGCAGCCTCGACGTGCTGGTGCAGGTGAAGACCTCGCCCGAGGAAACCAAGCACGGCCTGCCGCCCGCCGAACTGCCCGGCTTCCTCGACAGCCTCGCGCGCTGCGACACCTTGCGCGTGCGCGGCCTGATGACCCTGGCCACCCACAGCGACGATCCCTCCGAAGTGCGCGCCTGCTTCCGCCAACTGCGCGAGCTGCGCGATGCGGCGCAGGCGCGCGGGCACGAATTGCCGCGGCTCTCCATGGGCATGAGCGGCGATTTCCCGCTGGCCATCATGGAAGGCGCCACCGAGGTGCGCATCGGCAGCGCCATCTTCGGCGCCCGTCCGGTTGTGGGCGGTGCGGAAGGCGGATGTTCTCCCGCAGTGTGACCGGCACGACGTTAGTTTGCGAACGACGGGGTTCAGTTAACCTCGATCCAACAACCTGACGAACCCGGCTTGGTAAGTTCACCCTTCGTCCCGTCGTCTGCAGCGCAGATGGCCTATGTAACCGAGGGGTTGCGCTTCATGCCCATCCAGCGATTGACCGGTGTTGCCGCGCTCGTTTCGATGCTGCTGCTTGCCATCCCCTCGCATGCCGAAACCCGCGCCACGGCCAACTTTCCGCTCATCGCCGGCAATGCTTCCCTGCTGTCGCTGAATGCGCTGCACGGAACCAACACCTCGCCGCTGCTGGGTTCGTCCAGCGTGGCGGATTTCGCCGGTGCGGCACCGGCCCTCGTGGCAGGTCGCGGTATGCTGCTTTCGCCGGCGGCCCCGGCCAAGGCCGACGAGGCCCAGCCGGACGCCAGCCAGCCGGACGACCAGGCCGCTGCCCAGTCCGACACCGCCGAGTCGCTCACCGACCTGCGCAAGTCGCTGATCGCGTTGGCGATGAACCTGCGCGACGTGCGCTACGTGCGCGGCGGCCACAACCCGGCCACCGGTTTCGACTGCAGCGGCTTCGTGCGCTACGTGTTCGCCCATGCGATCGGTGTGCAACTGCCCACCAATTCGGCCTCGCAGTTCCTCGCCGGCCTCAAGGTGAAGCGGGCCGAGATGAAGCCGGGCGACCTGGTGTTCTTCCATACCAGCGGTCGCCGCCGTGGTGTCAGCCACGTAGGCATCTACATCTCCAATGGCCGCTTCATCCACGCGCCCACCTACGGCAAGCGCGTGCAGATCTCCAGTCTCGACGAGGCCTACTGGGCCAAGCGCTTCGTGGGCGCCAAGCGTCCCGAGGGCATGCTGGCGCTGCTCGGGCACAGCGGCTGACGAGAGCAGCCATGCACGCATGTCGAAGGCCGCCCGCGAGGCGGCCTTGTCCTTTCCGGCCGTGGAATTCAAACAGGTGGCCGTCCGTGGCCGCACTGTTCGCATGTGTCTTTCCGACCATGGCCGCAGGGCATCGCAGCCGCTACGCTAGCGGCCTTGCCCGTACCGCATGGGCATCCGGATCACTCCATGCCGAACCTCCCGCCGGTCACCCGCTACCTGCTGATCGCCAACGTGCTGGTGTTCGCGCTGCAGCAACTGCTGCCGGGCGCGGACTCGCTGGCACTCGTCGCCCATTTCGCGCTGTGGCCGCTGGGGCCTTCGCCGTATTCGAACGTCGCCGGGTTCGAGCCGTGGCAGCTGGTCACCTATGCGTTCATGCACGGCGGTTTCGAGCACATCCTGTTCAACATGTTCGGCCTGTACATGTTCGGCGGGGTGATCGAGCGCACTTTCGGCGCGCGCAACTACACCGTGTACTACTTCGTCTGCGCGATCGTGGCGGCGGTGGCGCAGTTGCTGGTGGTGAAGTACTTCACCCACGGTTTCTATCCCACCATCGGCGCCTCGGGCGCGCTGTTCGGCCTGTTGCTGGCCTTCGGCATGCTGTATCCGCAGGAGAAGATGTTCCTGATCTTCCTGCCGATCCCGATGCCGGCGTGGCTGTTCGTGATCGGCTACGCGGCGGTGGAACTGGTGCTCGGCGTCACCGGCACCCAGGCCGGCGTGGCGCACTTCGCGCATCTCGGGGGCATGGTCGGCGGCTATGTCATGATCCAGTACTGGCGCGGGCGGCTGCCGCTGAAGCCGAAGCACCGATTGCAGCGCTGACCTTCAAGGAAATCCATGAGCCAAGACCTGCAGCGCCGCCTCACGCCGCGCCACATCACCTTCATGGCGCTGGGCATGTGCATCGGCGCCGGGTTGTTCCTCGGCTCGGCCAGCACGATCAAGCTGGCCGGCCCGTCGGTACTGTTCGCCTACGTGTTCGGCGGCGCGATGATCTTCATCATCATGCGCGCGCTGGGCGAGATGGCCGCGCACGAGCCCGTCGCCGGCTCCTTCGGCGCCTACGCGCACAAGTACCTGGGGCCGTTCGCCGGCTACCTGACGGGATGGAACTACTGGATCCTGATGATGGGCGTGGGCATCGCCGAGAGCACGGCGGTGGGCATCTACATGAAGGCGTGGTTTCCCGATTCGCCGCAGTGGATCTGGGCCTTCGCCAGCGTGGCGATGATCGGTGGCCTGAACCTGCTGGCGGTGAAGGTGTATGGCGAGCTGGAGTTCTGGTTCTCGCTGATCAAGGTGCTCACCGTGGTGGCGATGATCGCGGGCGGCTTCGCGATGATCTGGTTGGGCTGGGGCAACCACGGCACGCCGGTGGGCCTGTCCAACCTGTGGACGCACGGCGGCTGGTTCCCGCACGGCGTCACCGGCATGGTGCTGGCGCTGCCGGTGCTGGTGTTCTCCTTCGGCGGCATCGAGACCATCGGCATGGCGGCGGCCGAGGCTGCGCAGCCCGAGCGCACCATCCCGCGCGCGGTGAACTCGGTGATCTGGCGCATCCTGATCTTCTACATCGGCTCGCTGTTCGTGATCATGGCGATCTATCCGTGGAACGAGCTGGACGCGAACAGCAGCCCGTTCGTCACCACCTTCGCGCGGCTGGGCATTCCCGGCGCGGCGGGGTTGATCAACTTCGTGGTGATCACCGCGGCGCTGTCCAGCTTCAACTCCACCACCTTCAGCGGCAGCCGCATGCTGCACAGCCTCGCCGGCAAGGGCCAGGCGCCGGCGGCGATGGGCCGCACCAGCGTGCACGGCGTGCCGGTGCGCGGCGTGCTGGTGACCATGGCGTTTCTGCTGTTCGGCGTGCTGATGAATTACCTGGTGCCGGGGCGCATCTTCGGCATGATGATGTCGATCCTTGCGTTCAACACGGTGTGGACCTGGGGCATGGTGCTGGTGGCGCACTGGAGCTTCCGTCGCCGGCAGGCGCAGCCGCTGGCGTTCCGCCTGCGCGTGTGGCCGCTGTCCAGCGTGCTGTGCCTCGCCTTCCTGTTGTTCGTGTGGGTGATGCTGGGCTACAGCCCCGATACCCGCGTGGCGCTCTACGTGGGCGTGGCGTGGCTGGCGCTACTCACCGTGGCCTATTACGGCTTCGGCATCGAGCGGCGCATGCGGTTGGCCACCGCAGGCGAAGGCTGACCCTGGCCGCGCCGGCGTGTCTTGCCGGCCGCACCATCGATCCACTGCAGGAGTACCACCGCCATGAAATCCCGTGCCGCCGTCGCCTTCGCCCCCGGCAAGCCGCTGGAGATCGTCGAGATCGACGTAGCCCCGCCGAAGCAGGGCGAGGTGCTGGTGAAGATCAGCCACACCGGCGTCTGCCACACTGATGCGTTCACGCTGTCCGGCGACGACCCGGAGGGCCTGTTCCCCTGCGTGCTCGGCCATGAAGGTGCGGGCGTGGTGGTGGAAGTGGGCGAGGGCGTCACCTCGGTAAAGCCGGGCGACCACGTGATCCCGCTGTACACCGCCGAGTGCGGCGAATGCCTGTTCTGCAAGAGCGGCAAGACCAACCTGTGCGTGGCCGTGCGCGCCACCCAGGGCAAGGGCGTGATGCCGGACGGTACCACGCGCTTCTCCTACAACGGCCAGCCGATCCACCACTACATGGGCTGTTCGACCTTCAGCGAATACACCGTGGTCGCGGAAGTATCGCTGGCGAAGATCAACCCGCAGGCGGATCACGAGCAGGTCTGCCTGCTGGGCTGCGGCGTCACCACCGGCATCGGCGCGGTGCACAACACCGCGAAGGTGCAGGAGGGCGACAGCGTGGCGGTGTTTGGCCTAGGCGGCATCGGCCTCGCGGTGGTGCAGGGCGCGCGCCAGGCGAAGGCGGGCCGCATCATCGCGGTCGACACCAACCCGGCCAAGTTCGAGCTGGCACGCTCGATGGGCGCCACCGATTGCGTCAACCCGAAGGAGCATGACAAGCCGATCCAGCAGGTGATCGTGGAGATGACCGGCTGGGGCGTGGATCACAGCTTCGAGTGCATCGGCAACGTCAACGTGATGCGCGCGGCGCTGGAGTGCGCGCACCGCGGCTGGGGCCAGAGCGTGATCATCGGCGTGGCCGGCGCGGGCCAGGAAATCTCCACGCGGCCGTTCCAACTGGTCACCGGCCGCAAGTGGATGGGCACCGCGTTCGGCGGCGTGAAGGGGCGCAGCCAGCTGCCCGGCATGGTCGAGGAGGCGATGAAGGGCGAGATCGAGCTGGCGCCGTTCGTCACCCACGCCATGGGTCTGGAACGGATCAACGAAGCCTTCGAGCTGATGCACGAAGGCAAGTCGATCCGCTCGGTGATCCACTACTGACAGCGAGCCTCTCTCCTCTCGGGAGAGGGGTTAGGGGTGAGAGTGCGGTTGGAGTGTTGCGCTTCGACCGCGCCCTCATCCACCCTTTACTCGCGCCATCCTGGCGCTCGCCCCTGTGGGGCCAGCTTCGCTGTTCCGCAGGTGCATCCTGCACCTGCAGGTGGGCACCTTCATTCGGCACATCCATGTGCCTCACCATGCGGCGGCTTTCGCCGCGTAAATCGGCTTTCCTGCCGATTTGTCTCCCGGAGGGAGAAGGGAAAGCCAGGGAGATCCGACGTGAACCTCGAACGCATCGAACACCGCGCCTGTTTCGGCGGTTGGCAGGACGTGTACCGGCACGACTCGGCCGTGCTGGGTTGCGCGATGAACTTCGCCGTCTATCTGCCGCCGCAGGCGGAGACGGAACGGCTGCCGGTGCTGTACTGGCTGTCGGGCCTCACCTGCACGGAACAGAACTTCATTGCCAAGGCCGGCGCGCAGCGCTACGCCGCCGAGCATGGCGTGATCGTGGTGGCACCGGACACCAGCCCGCGCGGCGAAGGCGTGGCGGACGATCCGGCCTACGACCTGGGCCAAGGTGCGGGTTTCTACCTCAATGCCACCGAGCAGCCGTGGGCCGCGCATTACCGCATGCACGACTACGTGGCGGAGGAGTTGCCCGCGCTGGTCGAGGCTTCGTTCCCGGCCAACGGCGCACGCGGCATCAGCGGGCATTCGATGGGCGGCCACGGTGCGCTGACGATCGCGCTGCGCCAACCGGGGCGCTACCGCAGCGTGTCGGCGTTCGCGCCCATCGTTACTCCTGCGCGGGTACCCTGGGGCGAGAAGGCGTTCACCGCCTACCTCGGGCCGGATCGCGCGGACTGGGCGCGCTACGACGCCACCGAACTGCTGAAGACGACGAGCGAGCGGCTGCCGCTGCTGGTGGATCAGGGCGAAGCCGACGAATTCCTCGCCACGCAGCTCAAGCCGGAGCTGCTGCGCGAAGCGTGCGCAAAGGCGAACCATCCACTCACCCTGCGCCTGCATCCGGGCTACGACCACAGCTACTACTTCGTGGCCAGCTTCATCGGCGAGCACATCGCCTGGCACGCGCGGGCGATGAAGGGCTGAGCATGACCTGATTCTGCTCGTCATCCCGGCGCAGGCCGGGATCCAGTGGCGATCACGCTCATTCAAGCGATACGGATACTGGATCCCGGCCTGCGCCGGGATGACAAGCAAAGGATCAATCGTCAGCGCAGCGCCAGGAAATCCGCGCTCACCACGAAGCGCACCGCATCCAGCCGCAAGCGCGATTGCGGCAGGGCAGTCAGCAAGGCCTCGCGCTCGGCGGCGAGGGTGGCGATTTCCGCGACGCTGATCGATGGGTTCACCGCGCGCAGCGCCTGCAGTCGCGACAGTTCCGCATCCAGCGTTCCGGCCGCTTCGGCGGTGGCGGCGTCGATGGTCGCCTGCGCGCGGGCGCGGGCGGTGGCCTCGGCCTTCTCCAGCATCGGAGGCACCAGCTTGGCGAGGAACTTGCGGTAGCGCGGCACCTCGATGTTGCGGTCGGCGGCCTTGCGCAGCGCGATGTCGCTGGGCTGGAAATCCGCGCGCTCGGCGAGCCGGGTGTCGATGGCGACGGCGATCGGCAGTGCGGGCAGGAAGCGCTCCGCGTCCAGCTTGCGGTCGGCCACGCATTCCAGCACGAACACCGCCTGCAGCAGCGCGCTGCGCGGCGGCAGCGCGTCGTCCACCATGAAGGCGGCGTTGCCCTGTTCGCCGGAGAGCGCGAGATCCAGCGCGCCGGCGACCATCGGGTGATCCAGCCGCAACAGCGGCAGATCCTCGCGCGCCAGCGCCACCGCGCGGCTGAAGGTGGCCGACTGCGGCCCCTCGGCGAAGCCGGGCAGGGCGTCGGTGGAGAGGTACTGCGGGTCGAGCAGCAGCACCTTGCCGCCCAGTTCCTCCGAGTGGATGCCGTAGCCTTCCAGCAGGCGCTGCACGAAGGCGTCGCGCGCGGGGTCTTCGTCCTCGCGGCGGAACGCCTGGCCCAGTTCCTCGGCGTGGGGATCGCGGCTGGCCGCCAGTTCCAGCAGGTGGTCGCGGCCGGCGCGGATCAGTTCCGCCATCTGCTCGTGCGCGGCGCGCGTCTCGGCGAGCAGCACGTCCAGCTCCTGGTCGCGGCCGTCGTCGCCGCGTGCATGCTGGTCGGCCAGTTGCGCCAGCGTGTCGCCGTAGCGGCGCAGCAGTTCGCGGCCGTCGGCCGGGCTCTGGCGGAACGCGTCCACGCCTTCGTCGTACCAGCGTGCCAGCACGTGCTGCGCGCTGTCGGCCACGGCCAGCACGTGGATGCTGATGTCGTGGCTCTGGCCGATGCGGTCGAGGCGGCCGATGCGCTGTTCCAGCAGGTCGGGGTCGAGCGGCAGATCCCACAGCACCAGACGATGCGCGAACTGGAAGTTGCGGCCTTCCGAACCGATCTCCGAGCACAGCAGCAGGCGCGCGCCGTCGGGCTGGGCGAAGTAGGCCGCGTTGCGGTCGCGCTGCACGATGCCCAAGCCTTCGTGGAAGCGCGCGATGCCCGCGCCGGTGCGCGTGCGCAGGGCTTCCTCCAGCGCCAGCACCTTGGCCTGGCTGCGGCAGATCAGCAGGAACTTGTCCTGCGGATGGGCGTCGAGCAGCTCCACCAATGCGTTGAGGCGCGGGTCGTTCGCGTAGTCCAGTTCCAGCACCGGCGACGGCTGCTGGATGTCGGCGTGGAATTCGGCCAGCAGCGACTGGCGCGTGGCTTCGTCGAGGCCGGCGGCATCCAGTACGTGCCACTGCGGCACGCGCTGCGGGAAGCCGCCGATGCCGGCGCGGCGGTTGCGGAACATCGCGCGGCCGGTGCCGTGGCGGTCGATCAGCGCGGCGAGGATCTCGCGCGCGTGTTCGGGTCGTATCGAAGCGCTGCCGCTTTGCTCGTCATTCCGGCGCCGGCCGGACAAAAGCTCGCCTTGCGAGCGTTGAACAGCCGAAGGCTGGCCCCGTAGGGGCGAGCGTAGCGAGTCATCCAGTATCCTTGCATCAGGAGTTTCATCAGAGGCATTGGGCCCCAGCTTTCGCTGGGGAGACGCCAGCGTGGCGAGCCGCGCCTCGAGCGCCGCGTCGCCGGCAAAGGCGTCGCGCAGCATGGCAAGCTCGGCGTCGTCCAGCGCTTCGCCGTCGAGTAGCTTGTCGGCCACCTGCGACAGCGGCTGGAAGCGCTCGGCTTCGGCGAGATAGGCGTCGAGGTCGTGGTAGCGCTGCGGATCGAGCAGGCGCAGGCGGGCGAAGTGGCCGCTGCGGCCCAGTTGTTCTGGCGTCGCGGTGAGCAGGATCACGCCGGGCGTCTTCGCGGCGAGCTGTTCCACCAGGGTGTAGCGCGGGCTGGCGGCTTCCGGCGTCCACGCGAGGTGGTGCGCCTCGTCCACCACCAGCAGATCCCACGGCGCGTCCAGCAACTGCTGCGCGCGCTTAGGGTTCGCTTCGAGGAAACCGAAATCGGCGATCACCAGCTGTTCGTCCTCGAACGGGTTGCCGGCGGGCTTGCCTTCGTCGGCTTGCGTCAGCGCCTCGCAGCGCTCCTCGTCGTAGATCGCGAAGCTGAGGTTGAAGCGGCGCAGCAGTTCCACGAACCACTGGTAGACCAGGGTGTCGGGCAACAGCAGCAGCACGCGCGCGGCACGGCCGGTGGCGAGCTGGCGCGCCACGATCATGCCCGCCTCGATGGTCTTGCCCAGGCCCACTTCGTCCGCCAGCAGCACGCGCGGCGGGCGGCGCGCGGCGGCGATGCCGGCCACGCGCAACTGGTGCGGCACCAGGCCCACGCGGGCGGCGCCCAGCCCCCACATCGGCGAGCGGCGCGCCTCGGCGCGGCGGCGCAGGCCTTCCACGCGCAGCTCGAATTGCGCCACGGGATCGGTGCGTCCGCCGATCAGGCGGTCGTCGGCCTGGCTCACGCTCTGTTCGTCGTCGAGCTGGCCTTCGTGCAGCTCGCGGCCCTCGCCGCGGTAGATCAGCAGATCCTCGCGGATCTCCACCTGCTCGACCAGGAACGCGATGCCCTTGCCGGCCACGCGCTGCCCGGCGCGGAACTCCGCGCGGACCAGCGGCGCGGAATCCACCGCATAGGGCCGCAGCACCCCGGCCTTGGCGAACAGCACCTGCACGCCGCGCCCTTCGACGCGCAGCACGGTGCCGAGGCCGAGTTCCGGCTCGGCGGTAGAGATCCAGCGTTGACCAGGTACGAACATCGTGCAGCCGCGTTGATTCAGGGGCTGGCAATTATCCGCGTTGGGAGGCGCGATGGACAGCGGGGAGCCGGATGTCCCGGCTTCTGGTCAGCTCGAGCAGGATGCGCCAGTGGCGAGGGGCTTGCTTGTGATCGTGCCCGAGCCGTTCACGTCCAACTCCACGCCTGGTACGGCCGTGCTGTTGCTGGCGGTTCCACTGCTGTCGGTGAAACAGGTGACGTATCGCAGCGTGGTGTTGGAAGGCCTGAGCTGGCCTTCCAGGCCGAAGCTGGGATAAGTGGTTTGGCCAGCCCAGATCGATACGCCGCTTTGTACGGCGGCTGCACGCAGCAGGAGGTTGCCTGTGGCGTAAGCCGCATTGGACGAGGCCGCGCCGGGTGGATAGCTGTAGACCATCCAGCCCGCCCCCCACGAGGTACCGCCAGTGGTGCAGTTGACGGTGTCTGCGCTGGGACACAGCGTTACCAACTGACCGCGGTCGATGGCTTCGGAGCGGGCGTAGCTAAGGGCGGACAGCAGCGCGTTGTTGGCGGAGCTGACTCGGTTGCGACGGATCGTGTCGCGGAAGCTGGGTACGGCGATGGCCAACAGGATGGCCATCACCGACAGGGTTACCATCAGCTCGACCAGCGTGAAGCCGGCTGTTGCTCTCGATGTGCGAACCATGGTCTTCACCAGCAGCTGCCGTTGGAGTTGGAGGTGGCACTGGCCGGCCCAGGGGTCTTTACCCCGGCATTGTTGAGGGTCAACGCACCGCACCATGCGTTGTCCCCGACCTGCGCACCCACCGGGGTGGCCGTGGCGGTGAAGGACTGCGAACTGCTGTCGGCGGGAATCACGACCGTGCCGTTGTAGTACTGCTTGTCCGAGGCCACGGGACTGGCGCTGTAACCGATGTCGGTGAGCGAACCATATTTGTTGAAGGTGGAATAGTAGCGCTCCTCGGCCGTGGCGATGTTGAGCAGCAGGTTCTGGCCGTCCGCTCGGTGTGCCCGATAGGCGTAGCGGCCGTAGGCCGGAATCGCGAAGGCTGCGATCAGGGCGATGATCGCCACCACGATCATCAGTTCGATCAATGAGAAGCCGCGTGCGCGTGTCATGGCTTGCTCCTGCTTATTGGTCATTGTCCAGCGCTCCCCACGAACGGCGGCGCCACACAGCATCGGGAATGGTCAGCATGCCGCCACCAGTGAGGTTGACGCCGGGAGTCAGCAGACTGCCGCCGCCTACCACGGTGGCCACCGGCACCGTGCCGCTGGTGGGTGGATTATCGACTACGCCCCCCACCAGGCGATAAGGACTGGTGCCAGTCCATGACGAATAGCCTGGGCTGGTGAGGCCATCGCCGGATCCGCCGTTGGCCGCATCGAGAACCATCAGTGCGCCGGTGATGAATGTTATGCAGGGGTCGCTGTTAGACGGCATCAGGGTGGTGATCACCACGCGATTGCTGTCGAACAGTGCGCCAGGGGTCACCACCACGCGTTCGCCCGCGTCCAGAAGATTGCCGCCGGAGTCCTTGACGCTGAGGTTGATGTACCAACCTTGCTGGCTGGCGCTTACCGGGTTGTTGGTCATGCCGCGGACGATGTTGACGTTGCCGCCGCTGGAGGTGGTGGCCTGCACCATCGTCTGCTGTTCAAGGTTGCTGGTGCCGCTGACTTTGCCATCGTTGGGCAGGTCGCGGATGCCATAGATAGCCTGCGTATCGATGGCAGTGGTGTTGTCGTTGGCGCCCAGATACTTGCCTGTGCCAAAAACCACGATGAAACGGTTGGTGGCTGGATCGGGGAACAGCCGCGGCATTACCGTGATGGGCTGCGAACCTTGCTTGGTGGGCTGGTAAGCCAATGATACCGACCAATCCGTAACCGTGCTGGAAGAGAGGTCGTAGCGCCACAGGTTGCCGGCGAGGTCGCCCGCAAAGGCGATGTCGTCGATCTGGTCGTTATTGTAGTCGCCCAGTACCGGCGAGCCGAGGCCATAGCTGGTGACGCCGGAGATGTTCGTTGGCGTCTTCAGCTCGGCGATCATCGCGCCGGTCTGCGCATCCAATACGAACAAGGAACTGAAGGCCACCGCTGGGCTGCCTGCGGTAGGGGCGCCGGCCGGCATCGGACAATTGGTGGCGTTGTAGGGGCCCGCGCTGCAGTTCGGGAAGTAACCACCCGGCACCAGCACCACCCAATGGCCATTGGCGAGGCGGCCAATGTTCGGCTGGCCGTAGGTGAAGCCGAGGTCGGCCGGGTTGCAAGTGCCGTAGTTCGAATAGCAACTGCTCCCGGGAGCCGGCGTGTCGGAGCTGAACTCCCACAGCACCTTTTTGGCCGCGTTCGACTCGGTCACCTGGGTGGGATCGGTGATGTCCAGCGCATACACGCCGCGACCGCCGTTGCGCAGGTTGCCCACCAGAATGGTGTGCCAGCCGATGCTCGTGGTCGCGGGCGTGGTGGTCTTGCTGGGAAAGAACACGTCGTGGGTCACGGGCGTGCCATCCACCGTGGGCTGGAACGTGAAATTGATCTGGGTGAGATTGCCCAGGTTGCCGTACACGGAGCGTGGCACGTAGGCGAACACTTCCCGCCCTGCCTGGGCGGTCGCTTCGACTGTCGGTGGGGTAGCGCTGCTCAGATCCTCGGAGGCGTTGAACGCGTGCAGCATGCCGTCGTTGGCGCCCACGTAGACCACCGGTGTGCGGTCGATATGGTTTTGCACGAACTGTTCGTAGGTACCGTTGTCGCCGGAGTTGCCGGATGCCGCTGCGGTGGCCTCCGGTGAGCCGGAAGGCCAGTTGTCCGTATAGCCGCTGGCGGGATAACCCACGTAGACCGCATGCGAATTGATGATCGCGCCCAGCAGGCTGGTGCGCGCACGCATCACCTTTGGTTCTTGCGTACGCACGCCGCGCAGGTAATCGATGCGATTGCCCAAGGTGTCGTTGGTGGTGTCGGTGGGTGCGGGCAGCATCAACTCCGCCTGGGCGTTGGCGTCGAACGAATTGGCGGCGCTGGACGCCTCGAACGGTATGCCGCCACCGAAGCTGCCGTCGGTGTTTTCCTTGGACGTAAGGATGTTCCGCAAAGTGGGGTCGGTGATGCTCGGATCGGTCAACAGGGCGCCGGCATCCTCTTTCTGTGTAGTGTCTTTGCCGTACCACAGCGGAGTCGTGCCCACTGAGCCGTCCGCATTGGCCTGCACGGCGCTCAATACGCCGGTCCAGTGGGTGCTCTCGTAGCCCGTGGTGAACGCCAGCGCCCCGGGAACCAGCACGCTGGTGTTCAACGCGTTGGTGGTCGGGTTGCCTTGATGTGCCGAGATGCTGCTGAGGATGTTGCTGAGCTGGGTAATCAGATCCTGCGGGTTGCCTGCGCTGAAGAACTGGCCGCGCCCGGCCAGTGCCGCATGCCAGGTATCGTCGATGTTGGCGGCAATGCCGCTGCCGCTGCCATCGGGTGTCGGCCATGTTGACGCGCCGGAGGAGTTCGTCTTGCCCTTGCGCAGATCGCAGGCGTCTTGTGCACTTGCCGTCGTGGTATCGGTGCAATTGGTATTGGTGGAGAAATTCAATTGGCCGCTGACGCCCAAGCCGACCAGGTACTCCGACATGTGTGGCCAGGTGGCCGGATCGTTGTTGGGGTTGAAGTAGATCTCCTGGTTGATGTTGGTCACATCCTTGTCGATTGTGGCTCCGGAGGTCGTAGAGGGGGAGAGGTTGAACACGCTGGTGGTCTGGTCGGGCAGGTACGGCGACACGTAGCCGCCGGTCGATTGGGCCTTGGTATAGAGGTCGGGACGAAGGTTGTGCGCCCAGTAATAGAATGCGATGTCCGACAGCGAGGCATAACCGCTGTCGCCGCCGTCGTCCACAGGGTTGTAGATTGAGGTCACTCCTGCCGTGGTGGGATCCGGCATTTTTGTATGGTCGGGTAGCTCCAAACCTGCCTTGGGGTAACTCTGGGTCAAATCGCTGGTTGCCGGGCCATCGCTGTCGCCGTTCCACAGGCCGTCGGTTACCAGCATGTGGTAATTCTGCCGGCAGGTCAGTTCGTTGCCTGCGCCTGTGCCGGAGGCCGGTGGCTGCCAGTAGGGATCCCTCAGGGTGCTGGCGTCCGTACTGTTGGTGCCCCGTGTAAAGAACGTGCCCGCACGAGCCATTGCGCTTCGTGTGGGCGTACCGCCGCTGGCCGGTACCTGGAAGATCCAGTTGAAAAACGCGCTGCGGTAACAGGAAGGTATGGTCGTGCTATTGCTGGGCTGCTGGGTGCTGGACGGATCTGCGGTGAGGGAGTTGCAGGCGCTCTTGTTGATCAGGCTGCTGATGATGGTTCCGGATGCCAACTTGTAGGTGCTGTCGTCAAGGTTTTGCCAAGCCATGCGGATGGTGCTGCCAAAGCCGCCATCATCCCAGCCGTTCGGGTCGTTGATCTTGGTCGCAAGGGTGCCGGAGCCGAATACGCGCGAGATGGAGGTGCGAGCCATCTGGTTGCGGGTGCGGTAATACGCAAACCAGTTGGCGAAGTTCTGGTACTGCTCGGGCGGTACCGGTATCGCCTCCCAGTTGCTGGCCGTGTAGAGCGCGGCCAGTCCGTCGCTGGTGGGGTTGCCGTACGTGTCCGTCGCGATGGCCACGTTTTTTTTCAGGCGGTAGTAATAGGGGCCGCCATTCGGGTAGGTGTACGACTTGCCGTCGCTCAAGGTATGCGAGGCGCCGTCCATCGGACTGGCCTTGTTCCAGTAATCGTCCTGGCTGCTGCCAACCGAGCCATGCAGGGAGCTGTAGCCGCATTTCCACCGATTGTCGGTGCTGCCGGACTTCGTGCCCATTATGTTGACTAGGTACTTGGAGTAACTGGAGTTGAGGTTGGGGTTGTTGTAATAGCCTGCGTTGGTGTTGGGCGTTACCGGGTTCAGCGGCCGATTGACGGCAATGCCGTCGTACCACACCGCAAGAAGCTTTTTATCGGCTGAGTCGAAAGAGGTGCCGTCGGCATTGACCGGTGGCGTGTAGATGATGTTCGGGTTGTAGTACACGCCGTTCATGGCGTGGGCGCGGATGCCTGACGAGTAGGCCGGATCGATCACATTGGCGCAGCGCCACGGGCCGCCGTTCCAGTCCGGCAGGCCGCTCAATAGGTTGCCGTTGAGGTCGGTCGTCCAGGGCGGCTGATCGCTGAGCTTGTTCCACGACATCGATCCGGAGTCGTCGAAGGTCATCACGATGTTCGGCGGCACCGATTGTGTCTGGTTCGGTGGCGTGTTGCTGAGCTGCACTTCGCCGGCAAGTGCAGCGGTGGAGGCAGTGGCTACCGTGGTCGTGGAGCTGCTGCTGGCAGGAGTTGCGGCCGTAGACAGCGCAGCGACGCTCGGCAGCGAGGATGGCGTGGCTTGTACTGGAATCACGGCGCCGGTGCCGCCAGCCAGGGTCAGCAGCAGGGCAGGGATGAAGGAGCGTGCGCGTTCGCGCAGGAAGCGATGGCGGGTCATGGCTCGTGGCTCCGGCTCAGTTGCCTTTGGCGGCGAACGTGCTTTGCAGCACACGCACGGTGTTGGGGCTGCCGCCCGTCGCGCGGGCGGTGATGCGGTAAACGTGACGGGTGGTGCTGGTGTAGCCGCCGCTGGTAGGGCCGGTGGCGCCGCTTTCGTGCAGGCCGCTGCTGATGCCGGCCGGCAGCTCCACGCCGAGATCTTCGATCATGTACACCGGGTTTTCTGCCAGTTTGGCGTTGTCGGACTGTGCGGTGTAGTCCACGCTGCCGGATGGCCCCTTGTAGGTGGTGGCGCCGCTGGTGATCCAGCCCTGACCATGGCGGAACTGGGTGACCGTGCCGTTCTTGCCATAGAGTGCCGTGTTGGTCGGGTCGTACTTGTAGCAACTGCCGGCAAGCACGCCGCTGCCGCACAGCAGGGGCGTGCCGACAAGGTTGGTGGTGTTCATCCACAGCGTCCATTCGGCGCCGCGCAATGCGGTTTGTGCGCTCATTTGCGCCTGTTGCGCATTGCGCATGCCGCCGGCCATGCGCTCCTGCAACAGCGAGCGTCCGGTGGCGCTGAGGGCGAGCAGGGTAAGCAGCAACAGGAAGATCAGCGCAACGATGAGTACGGCACCGCGCTGTGCGCGTGGTATGCGCCGGATGGATGCGCGACGGCGGAACGGGGCGGTCATGGCTCTTTCCTGGCGATCACGGGTTGTAGTTGCGCACCGAGATGAGCACGCTGAACTGGCGCCGCAGCATCTGGTTGACGAAGCCCTGGTCGGTGGGCTTGATTTTGTGGGAAGAATTGGTCGGCGGGGTGGGCGTATCGCTATCATCCACGGTGTAGGCGTAGCTCATGTCGCTGTTGGTCAGCGTGTAGAGAGGCTGCTGGCCATCCACCAGGATGTTCATCTCGATGCTTTTCACCGCGCGCCACAGGCATCCCGGGTCGGAGCTGGTGCTCAGCGGATTGGGTGCGGCCTGCGGGCAGGCTACGGCGTTGGAGTCCACCTGCGCGGCAGTGAGGAAACTGGTCATGCCGTTGGCGTCTTCCACGCCGTATTTGAAGTCAAGGCGTTCGACGCCTTGGGCGATCTCCTCGTCGGAGCCGCCATGATTCTCATCGCCGCCATTGACCCTGCGAAACAGTGCACCTGTCAGGGGGGCAGCATCGTTATTGTTGAGGTGTACCAGTTTCACGTAGTACGTGACGGTCTGGAAATCACGGTTGAAATCGAACAGCCGCGGAGCCGACGAAGGCTGTTGCAGCGAGGGCGTGCCATTGTTGCTCGAGGTGTCCGGGCTGAGGGTGTCGCTGGAGTCGTCCACGGCGAAGATCTGCGCATTCGAGCAGTCGGCCAGCATCGCCAGGTCGCCGGACTTGAAGTCGCTAGCAGGCGGCTCGCCGACACTGGTGTCGGGAGCGATGGTGATGCTGCTCACCGAAGAGGCGCTGCCGGCGACGGCGGGAGTGATGTAGCTGTAGCCCGTGCGGCCGATCGCCCATCCGCGGGAGGGGTTGATATAGCGCACGGTGAGTACGGCAGTGCCGGGTACGCGGTCATTCACCGAGGTACCCATCGGGGGAATGGCGGAGAGAGCGCTGGACGGGTCGATGGGCGTGCAGGCGGTGGTGGTGCAGTCGTAGCCGCGCATCGAGAGAAACGAGGGAAGGGCATACAGGTTGCTTGGGGCGGACGGATAAGTGTTGCCGCCGCTCTTGCCGCCCATGGGAGTGGTGACGTCGTACATGGCGCCGGTGAGGTTCTTCGCGTACACCGTGGGTGCGCGCAGGCCATCGAGGTAGGTGCCGCCGCTGGTGGCGATGGGCGTGGCGACGCCGCCGGTATTGGTGCAGTACTGGCCGTTGGCCATGCGCAGGTCGTCGCTCATGCGGCTGGCGACGAAGCGTCCGGTTTCCTGCAGCGTCGCGAGCTGGGTCTGCACCTTGTTGCTGCTCGAAGTGGAGAGGAACACGCTGATGATGCCGGCGGCCACCAGCAGGCCCAGCACCATGGCGATCATCAGTTCGATCAGCGAGAGGCCGGCTTGCCCGGCACGATGGAGGGGGCGCGGCATCACGGTTGAAAATTCCAGGTGAATTTGGTCTGAGTAGCGGTGATGTTGCTTGAGTCGCCGGTGCCGCGTTCCGCCCAACTGATGGTCATCTTGCAGTTACCGCCATAGGGCGGGCGCATGCCGTACTCGGCGCTGCTGGGGCTGAAACCTGCACTGCCACCGTCGCACTTGATGGTGGCCGTCGCATTCGGCAGGAACGTGTTGAGTTGGGTGCTCCACGTCTGCATGTCGTGCGCCGCCAGATCGTCCGGGGTGCAGGACGTGGTCAGGTCGCAGTTCGTGGTGACCGAGGTGGCGGTGGGATAGCTGTCGCTGTTGTAGCTGCCGTCCCATACGGCCACGGGGTTTGCGCTCATGCGGTCGGCCATATTGTGGGCCAGGAAGACGACCTGCGTGCGCAGGTAGGCTGCCTGGTTGGAGCGTGTGGCCATGATGAGCAGGCCGGCCAGCCCAAGCAAGCCGATGGTGAAGATCATCACGGCCACCAGCACTTCGATCAGCGAGACGCCACGCTGGCGTGTTGGGCTTCGCATGTTTCCCCCTGGATGCGCGGCGGAGTGCCGACGCAGCGTATGCAGCGACGATTATCGGTGGTAAGGATGGGCGTTTGTGTGCCGTTCGTCAGCTAATAGCGACCGTTGGTCAGGGCCGGCTCCGCCGTAGCCGTTTTCGGCGCGCTGCGATCAAGTATCAAAGCTAGGTCATGCATGCGTGATGCCTTCCCGCAGCCGATGCGCACCTAGCTCCGCCAGATACCGGCTGGGCGGCGCACCGAGCGTGCGGCGGAACGCGGCGCTGAACGCACTGGGGCTGGCGTAGCCCAGTTCGATGGCGACGGTGGTGACCGCTTCGCCGGCGCCGAGCCGGGTCAGCGCGGCGAGCAGGCAGGCCTGCTGGCGCCAAGCGGCGAAACTCATGCCGGTCTGCCGGCGGAATAACCTGGTGAAATGGCGCCGGCTCATGCCGGCCTTGTGTGCCATCGCATCCACGTCGATTTCCAGTGCGGGTGCGGCGAGCAGGGAACGGCATAGTTTGCGCAGGCGCGGTTCGTCGGGCAGCGGCGTGTTGAGCGGCAGCGCGGGCATCGCGCGGATTTCGTCCAGCAACAAGGCCATCACGCGGCCGTCGCGACTGTCCAATGCGTATTCCAGCGGCACGTCCACTGCCTCCAGCAACAGCGCGTGCAGCAGCGGCGATACTTCGATCACCTGGCAGAATGCGGGCAGGCCAGCGGCGTCAGCGGCCTCGCGTCGCACGTAAACGCTGCGCGTGGAAACCTCGCCGCTCATGTGCACCTCGTGTGGCACGCCCGGCGGTAGCCACAGCGCGCGCCGCGGCGGCACCACCCAGCTGCCGCGATCGGTTACCGCGCTGACCACGCCGCTGGAGGCATAAAGCAGTTGGCCGCGCTTGTGCGCGTGTGCGGGCAGCACGTGACCGGCGGGGTAATCGTTGCCGGTGGCCACGATGTCGCGTGGCGCATTTTCGTAGGCATCGACGCGGGTATGTCTCATGCGTGGCCCAGATTCGACAAGATTTGACCCGACGGCGCATGCGGGCCTTGGGCCAACGCATTATCGTGTGCGTCGCGGCGAATGCAATGGCGCTCTGCCGCGATCTTTCCCCGAGATCCCAGGCGAACTCCCCCATGCAGACCCGTGTCGATGCCGTTCCACTGAGCCCGGCCATTCCGTCGCCGACACCGGCAACCACCGGAGAGCGCACCCAGTTCACGGTGCTGGGCGCGATCAGCTTCTCGCACCTGCTCAACGACATGATCCAGTCGCTGATCCTGGCGATCTATCCGTTGCTGAAGAGCGGTTTCGACCTCAGCTTCGCCCAGGTCGGCCTGATCACGCTGACCTATCAGGTCACCGCCTCCTTGCTGCAGCCGCTGGTGGGCATGGCGACCGATCGCCGGCCGATGCCGTATTCGCTGGCCGCGGGCATGGGCTTCACCCTGGGCGGGCTGCTGCTGCTGGCGACCGCACCGAACTTCCCGGTGCTGCTGCTGGCGGCGGCGCTGGTGGGCACCGGCTCGTCGATCTTCCATCCCGAATCCTCGCGGGTGGCGCGCATGGCTTCGGGCGGCCGCCCGGGGTTGGCGCAGTCGGTGTTCGTGGTGGGCGGCAACTTCGGCGCCTCGCTGGGGCCCTTGCTGGCGGCCTGGATCATCGTGCCGCATGGGCGCGAAAGCGTGGCGTGGTTTGCGCTGGCGCCGCTGCTGGCGATCGCGGTGCTGGTGCAGGTGGGGCACTGGTACGCGCGCCATCACGCCAGCCACGGCAAGTCGCGTGCGCGCCGTGCGCCGGTGCGCGAACTGTCGCCTGGCATGGTGAAGGCCTCGCTGCTGCTGCTCACCGTGCTGATCTTCTCCAAGTATTTCTACATCGCCAGCATCAGCAGCTACTACACCTTCTACCTGATGCACAGCTTTGGTGTGTCGGTGCAGAACGCGCAGGTGCACCTGTTCGTGTTCCTGGCCTCGGTGGCCGCGGGCGTGCTGATCGGCGGCCCGCTGGGCGACAGGGTGGGGCGCAAGTGGGTGATCCTGGGCTCCATCCTTGGCGTGGCGCCGTTCACCCTGCTGCTGCCGCATGCGAACCTGTTCTGGACGGGCGTGCTCAGCGTGGTGATCGGCCTGGTGCTGGCCTCGGCCTTCACCACCATCATCGTCTACGCGCAGGAACTGGTGCCGGGCCGCATCGGCATGATCTCGGGCGTGTTCTACGGCCTGGCCTTCGGCATGGGTGGCCTCGGCGCCGCGGTGCTGGGCAAGCTGGCCGACCTCGACGGCATCGGTTATGTCTACCAACTGTGCGCCTACCTGCCGCTGATCGGCGTGTGCGCGTTGCTGCTGCCGGATATCGAGCGGCCGGCCAGGAAGGGATGAGGTCTTTCTTGTAACCGAGTCCTGCCGTTCGTCATTCCGGCATAGGCCGGAGGCGCTTCACAACAGCGAAGCTGGTCATCCAGTGAGGGTGTGGCCTGGATCGGCCTTGTCGCTACTGGATCCCGGCCTACGCCGGGATGACGGTCGGGATTGCTCAGCGTGTTCCGAGCACTACCGGCTCCGGCTCCAGCCGAACGCCGAACTTCGCGTGCACGGCGGTGATCACCTGTTGCGCGAAGGCCCAGAGTTCGCCGCCGCTGGCGTGGCCATGGTTCACCAGCACCAGGGCATGGCGGTTGGAGATGCCGGCGTCGCCCTCGCGTTGGCCCTTGAGGCCGGCGGCTTCGATCAGCCACGCGGCGGAGAGCTTGCTGCGGCCGTCGGGCTGCGGCCACACGGGCAGTTCGGGATGTTCGCGCTTGAGCGCCTCGGCCTGTGCGGCGTCGATTATTGGATTTTTGAAGAAGCTGCCGGCGTTGCCGATCACTGCGGGGTCGGGCAGTTTGCGCGTGCGCAGGTGCACCACGGCTTCGGCGACGTGGAAAGCTGCGGGCTTGGCCACGCCCATGCGCGCGAGTTCCTCGCGGATGCCGGCATAGTCGAGCCTGAGTTCGCGCGAGCGGTGCAGGGCGAAGCGCACGGCGGTGACTATGTAGCGGCCCGGTTCGCGCTTGAACAGCGAGTCGCGGTAGCCGAAGGCGCAGGTGGCGCGGTCGAGCTGGGCCACGCGGCGTTCGTGCGTGTCCCAGGCTTCCACGCTCTCGATGAACTCGGCAACCTCGGTGCCGTAGGCGCCGATGTTCTGGATCGGTGCGGCGCCCACGGTGCCGGGGATCAGTATCAGGTTTTCCAGCCCCGCGTAGCCCTGGCCCAGCGACCAGCGCACGAAGTCGTCCCAGCGTTCGCCGGCAGCCACCGCGATGCGCGCGACGTCGCCGTCCTGCTCCACCTGCACGCCACGGGTTTCCATCGCCAGCACGGTGCCGTCGAAGTCGCTGGCGAGCAGCAGGTTGCTGCCTTCGCCCAGCACCAGCAGCGGCGCGTTGCGCACGGCGGGGAAGTCCAGCAGCTCGGGCAGCTTGCTGGCGTCGCGCAGCTCGGCCAGCAGCTTCGCTCGCGCGTTCACGCGCAGCGTGTTGCGGTTGGCGAGCGGGGCGTTTTCTGTGAGCGTGTAGCCGCCCATGTCGATCCGTTCAAGCGGCATGCGTTGTTCCCTGTTGGCGGCGGATCTCGTCCACGCATTCGGCGATCAGGTGCGGGCCGCGGTAGATCAGGCCGGAGTAGAGCTGCACCAGCGTGGCGCCGGCGTCGAGCTTTTCCGCCGCATCGCTGCCGTCGAGGATGCCGCCCACGCCCACGATGGGCACGCGCTCGCCCAGGCGCCGGCGCATGCCGCGCAGCACGTCGGTGGAAAGCGCGAACAGCGGCTTGCCGGACAGGCCGCCGGTTTCCTGGCCGCGCGGGTCATCCGCCACCAGGGCGCGGTCGATGGTGGTGTTGGTGCAGATCACGCCGTCGATGCCGGTGGCGAGCAGGGTCTCGGCGATGCCGTCCTGCTCGTGTCCGGAGAGATCGGGCGCGATCTTCAGCAGCATCGGCTTGCGCGTGCCGCTCTGCGAGCCGAGCTGTTCCTGCCGCTCGCGCAGCGTGGCGACGAAGCGGCGCAGCGTGGCTTCTTCCTGCAGGTCGCGCAGGCCCTGCGTGTTCGGCGAGGAGATGTTCACCGTGATGTAGGTGGCGTGGCGGTAGACGCGGGCTAGGCACAGCAGGTAGTCGTCCACCGCGTGCTCGTTCGGCGTGTCCTTGTTCTTGCCGATGTTGATGCCGAGCACGCCGCGGTAGCCGGACTTCTCCACGTTGCGCACCAGCGCATCCACGCCCGCGTTGTTGAAGCCCATGCGGTTGATGATGGCCTCGTGCTGCGGCAGCCGGAACAACCGCGGCTTCGGGTTGCCGAGTTGGGGCCGCGGCGTCACCGTGCCCACCTCGACGAAGCCGAAACCCAGCGCGCCCAGCGCGTCGAGGTGGTCGGCATTCTTGTCGAGACCGGCCGCAAGACCCACGGGGTTCGGGAAGCGGATGCCGAAGGCTTCCACCGGCAGTTCGGCTACAGGCTTGGCGACGAAGCGCATCAGCTCGCTGCGGTGGGCCACATCGAGCCCGTACAGGGTGAGGCCGTGGGCGGTCTCGGCATCCAAGGCGAACAGCAGTGGGCGGAGCAGGTCGTACATTGGGTGTCTCGGTGAAGAAACGTTTTTGATCCGTCATTCCGGCGTAGGCCGGAATCCAGTGACAGCAGGGCCTGAACGAGCGTGATCGCCACTGGATCCCGGCCTACGCCGGGATGACGACCCTAAGCATCCTGAAGCGTGCCCGCGATGATGCGGGTGTCGTAGTCGAAGCTGATCCGGCCATCCCGCTGGCAGCGCTCGAACAGTTCGCGCAGTGCGGCGGTCATCGGCTCGTGTTGCGGATGGCCTTCTTTCGGCGCATAGGAGGACGACATCAGGCGGCCGCGCAGGCTGTCGAAATCCAGCAGTTGCTTGTGCTCGAAACGCGCAACGCCGCGCCAGCCGGCGCCGAACCATGCGCGCATGCTGTCGTCGTCGGCATAGCGCTCTGCCACGCTGGTGTAGTCGGTGCCGTAGCGCTGCAGGAGTGCCTCGTAGCCTTCGAGGAAGGGCGTGCCGGTGAGCCGGCGCGAGTTCCAGAAGATCGCGGCGAGGCCGCCGGGACGCAGGATGCGCGCGAACTCGCGCCGCGTGGAGGCTGGGTCGAACCAGTGGAAGGCCTGCGCCACCGTGACCAGGTCGACACTGCCGTCGGGCAGGTGGGTGGCGTCGGACGTGCCGTCGACGGCGCGGAAGCGCGGGTTGCCGCCCAGCCAGGCGAGCGCCGCATCGCGCATCGCCGCGTTCGGCTCCACCGCGGTCACGTCGTGGCCGGCGTCGAGGAGCAGCTTGCAGGATATGCCGGTGCCCGCGCCCACGTCGGCCACCTTCCAGGCTGGCGTGACGCCCTGTTCGCGATGCAGCCAGTCCAGCATCGCGGTCGGGTAGTCGGGGCGATAGCGCACGTAGTCGGCGACGCGGTCGCTGAAGCGCTCGGTGGAATGCAGTTTGCTCATGGCATCAGCCTGAAAGGTTCTGGCCGCCGTCCACGCACAACGTCTGGCCGGTGATCCAGCCGGCCCACGGCGAGGCGAGGAACAGGGCGGCGTGGGCGATTTCCTCCGGCCTGCCGTAGCGGCCGAAGGGGATCTTGGCGAGCGTGGCGGTGTACAGCTCCGGCTCTTCGTGTTTGCGCCTGTCCCACAGGCCGTCGGCAAACTCGATGGAGCCCGGCGCGATGGCATTGACGCGGATGCGTTGCCCGGCCAGCTGAAGTGCTTGCGAGGTGGTGTAGTGGCTGAGCGCGGCCTTCATCGCGGCGTAGGCGGAACCGTTGCGGCGCGGGTGGAAGGCGGCGATGGAACTGGTGTGCAGGATGCTGGCGTGGGGCGAGCGCTGCAGGTACGGCAACGCGCAGCGCGAGGCGCGCACGGCAGCCATCAGGTCGACGTTGAAGTTCGCCAGCCAGGCTTCGTCGTCCTCGCTGAAGTCGTAGCCCGAGGCGTTGTTCACCAGCACGTCGATGCCGCCCAGCGCGTCGGCGGCGGAGTCGATCCAGGCGGCGATGGCGTTGGCGTTGCCCAGGTCGCAACCGGTCACATGCGTGGCGTGGCCGAAGCCGGCGAGTTCGTCGTGCGTGGCTTGGAGCGCTTCTGCGCCGCGCGCGCAGATGGACACGGCCGCGCCGGCTTCGGCGAAGGCCAGCGCGATGCTGCGGCCGATGCCCTTGCTGCCGCCGGCGACGGCGACGCGCCAGCCGCGGAAGTCGAAAAGCGGGGTGGCGGATGCGTCAGGCATCGGTGGCATCAGTGCCAATGCGCGAAGCCGAAGCCGAACACCAGCATCGCGATGACGAAGATCACCAGCAGCATGCTGAGTGCCAGTTGCACGTAACCCAGTACCAGTCCGGCGACGGCCATGCCGTCGCCCTCGATGTGCTGATCGATGGGTGCGCGGCGGATTTCACCGCGCGCCAAGTGGCCGCAGATCACCGCGACCAGCGCGCCGACGAAGGGCAGCATGAACCAGGCGAGGATGCCGAACACCAGGCTCACGATGGCCATGGAGCTGGTGGTGCTGCGTTGGGGCGGCTGGTAGCTCATGGTGGCGATCCTTGAAACGTGAGGCCCTTGCCTTCAAGGACAAGGCGACGCACATGACTCCGAAGACTCCGGTGCTTTTGCCCGTCATTCCGGCGAAGGCCGGAATCCAGTGACGTCGTGGCCTGGTCAGGCGTTGAGGCCACTGGATCCCGGCCTGCGCCGGGATGACGAGCTGGGTGCGTTCGGATGGGCCCTATGCGACAGCCCCGCCTAGAGGGAGATGCGAGCGCTTACAGGTCGAACTTGATCCCCTGCGCCAGCGGCAGCGAATCGGAGTAGTTGATGGTGTTGGTCTGGCGACGCATGTAGGCCTGCCACGCCGTCGAACCCGACTCGCGGCCGCCGCCGGTTTCCTTCTCGCCGCCGAACGCGCCGCCGATCTCCGCGCCCGAGGTGCCGATGTTGACGTTGGCGATGCCGCAGTCGCTGCCGGCGGCGGACAGGAAGGCTTCCGCGCGCTTGAGGTTGGTGGTGAAGATCGAGGACGACAGGCCCTGCGGCACCGCGTTCTGCATGTCGATGGCGTCCGCGATGTCGCGGTACTTCATCACGTACAGGATCGGCGCGAAGGTCTCGTGCTGCACGATCTCGGCGTCATTGGTGAGGCCGGTGACGATGGCAGGCAGCACGAAGTTGCCGGGGCGCTCGATCGCGGCGCCGCCGGTTTCCACCGTGCCGCCCGCAGCCTTGGCCTTGGCGATGGCGTCGAGGTAGGCGGCCACGCCTTCCTTGCTGTTGAGCGGGCCCATCAGGTTGGCCGGGTCGGTGGGATCGCCGATCTTGCCTTCCACCTGCTTGTACGCGGTGATCAGCTTGGCCAGCACCTCGTCGTATACCGCTTCCTGCACGATCAGGCGGCGCGTGGTGGTGCAGCGCTGGCCGGCGGTGCCCACCGCGCCGAACACGATGGCCGGGATGGCCAGCTTCAGGTCGGCGGTCTCGTCCACGATGATGCAATTGTTGCCACCCAGTTCCAGCAGCGAACGGCCCATGCGCTGCGCCACGCGCTCGCCGACCTGGCGACCGACCTTGGTGCTGCCGGTGAACGAGATCAGCGCCACGCGCCTGTCGTCCACGAACTGCTGCGCCAGCTCGCTGCCGGCGTCGTTGAACAGGAAGAACAGGTCGGGGAAGCCGGCCTTCTTCAGCGCCTCGTTGCAGATCTTCATCGAGGCGATGGCCGACAACGGGGTCTTGGGCGAGGGCTTCCAGATGCTGATGTCGCCGCAGATCGCCGCGATGAAGCTGTTCCACGCCCACACCGCCACCGGGAAGTTGAACGCGCTGATGATGCCGACCAGGCCGATCGGGTGCCACTGCTCGTACATGCGGTGGCCGGGGCGCTCGCTGTGCATGGTCAGGCCGTACAGCTGGCGCGACAGGCCCACGGCGAAATCGCCGATGTCGATCATCTCCTGTACTTCGCCGTCGCCTTCCGGCTTGGACTTGCCCATCTCCAGCGCCACCAGCGAACCCAGCGCGTCCTTGTGCGCGCGCAGCGCGTCGGCGCACAGGCGGATCGCCTCGCCGCGGCGCGGTGCCGGCGTGGTGCGCCACGCCTTGAAGGCGGCCTGGGCGCGCTCGACGATGGTGTCGTAATCGGCCTGCGAGGAAGCATGCACGCGGCCCAGCACCTCGCCGGTGGTCGGGTTCACCGGCTCCAGCACGCCGGCGCTCGTGGTCTTCGACCACTCGCCGTTGCCGAGGTAGGTGCCGGAATTCGTCTCGGCCAGGCCGAGCGCGGAGAGGATGCTGTGGGACATGCGGACTCCAGTGCCGGGCGCGCGTGGCGCCCCTGATTCAAAACAGCGATTCTAACAGGGCAGGGTACGCATCCGGTTCGCGCGGTGCAGCGTTCCATGCCAGAATCCGCGCCTTGGCCCCGTAGCTCAGCTGGATAGAGCATCCCCCTCCTAAGGGGAAGGTCGCGCGTTCGAATCGCGCCGGGGTCACCAGACGCTTGCCGGCGAGGCCCGGAAAGACGCGGCGCGACCCTGCCAATCGTCACGCTCGCACGCTGCGTCCGTGGTGCTAAGTTGGGGAAATCCCCCTTCCGCCACAGGTACAGCCATGTCTCGTGTTTCCTTCGCGCGCCCGCATCGGATCCGTCGTCGTGCCGCGGCCTGCCTTGCCCTGGCGGTGTCGCTCGCGCTTGCCGCCGGCGCCGCTTCCGCGCAGGTGTCGCGCAGCGCGCAGGTGCCGGCACCGCAGGACACGCCGTATCCCGGCACCCTCGCCATCCACGTCGATGCCAGCGACACGCGGCAGGGCATCTTCCGCGTGCACGAGACGATTCCGGTGCAGGCCGGCCCGCTCACCCTGCTGTACCCGGAGTGGATCCCCGGCAACCACTCGCCCAGCGGCCCCGTCGCGATGCTGGCGGGGCTGAAGCTCAGCGCCAACGGCAAGCCGGTGGCGTGGACGCGCGACAAGTACGACGTCTACGCCTTCCACCTCGACGTGCCCGCGGGCGCCACCCGCCTCGATGCGGACTTCCAGTACCTCTCGCCGCGCGACGGCGGCTACGAGATGACCGACCGCATGCTGATGCTGGAGTGGGACAAGATGTCCCTCTACCCGGCCGGCCATTACACGCGCGACATCCGCGTCGAGCCCAGCGTGAGCCTGCCGCAGGGCTGGCAGTTCGGCACGGCGTTGGAGACAGCTTCGCAGTCGGGCGGCAGTACCACCTTCAAGCCGGTCACCTACAACACGCTGGTCGATTCGCCGATGTACGCAGGCCGCTATTTCAGGCGCGTTGACCTGAATCCAGGCGGCAAGACGCCGGTGCACCTGGATATCGTGGCCGACGCGCCGAAGTACCTGCAGATGACGCCCGAGCAGCTCGCGCTGCACCGCGCGCTGGTGACGCAGGCGGCGAAGCTGTTCGGTTCGCACCATTACGACCACTACGACTTCCTGTTCTCGCTGTCCGACGTGATGGCCGGCAACGGCCTGGAGCACCACCAGTCCAGCGAGGACGGCATGGGCGCGGACTACTTCACCGCCTGGGCGGACGACGCGCCGGGCCGCGACCTGCTGGCGCACGAATACGTGCATTCGTGGAACGGCAAGTTCCGCCGCCCGGCCGACCTGTGGACGCCCAACTTCAACGTGCCGATGGGCGATTCGCTGCTGTGGGTGTACGAGGGCCAGACGCAGTACTGGGGCCTCGTGCTCACCGCGCGCTCCGGCCTGTGGACGCCCGAGCAGTTCCGCGAGGCGCTGGCGATGGACGCCGCCAACTACCAGCGCAACCGTCCCGGCTTCCAGTGGCGCACGCTGGAGGACACCACCAACGACGCCACCGCCGCGCACCGCTCCGCGCTGCCGTACCGCAGCTGGCAGATGAGCGAGGACTACTACTCGGGCGGCCAGATGATGTGGCTGTCGGTGGACGCCAAGCTGCGCCAGCTCACCCACGGCAAGAAGTCGCTGGACGATTTCGCGCGGGCCTTCTTCGGCGTGGACGATGGCAGCTTCGTCACCAAGACCTACACCTTCGACGACGTGGCCGCCGCGCTGGACGGCGTGGCGAGGTACGACTGGGCCGGCTTCCTGCATGCGCACGTCGCCGCGGTGAACCCGCCGCTGCTGGACGGCCTCGCCGCCGCGGGCTGGAAGCTGGTCTACACCGACCAGCCCAGCGGCTTCGAGAAGCAGTACGACAGCCGCCCGGAATCCCCGCGCCACATCTACAACTTCGCGTGGTCGATCGGCCTGACGCTGGCCAAGGGTGGCGAGATCAACGACGTGCGCTGGGGCGGCCCGGCGTTCAAGGCCGGCGTGAGCACCGGCGCCACCGTGGTGGCGGTGAACGGGCGGGCGTATTCGCGCGACGTGCTGAAGGAGGCCATCGCCGCCGCCAAGACGGACAAGGCGCCGATCAAGCTGCTGCTGAAGTTCCAGGGCAACCTGCAGACCGTGCCGGTGGACTACCACGGCGGCCTGCAGTACCCGCACTTGGAGCGCATCGCCGGCACGCCGGATTACCTCGACCAGATCATCGCGGCACGGAAGTAATCCGCTTCACTCCCTCTCCCCGCCGGGGAGAGGGCCGGGGTGAGGAGCCGCGCTTGCGACAGGGCCGTGCGGGTACGGCGTCGCCTACGTCGCGTCGTCGGCCTTCGCAATGCCGCCCGGACTCCAGTGGAACACCTCGTCCAGCCGCTTGCCGAACACGTCGGCGATACGGAAGGCCACTTCCAGCGAGGGCGAATAGCGCCCTTGCTCGATCGCGGCGATGGTCTGGCGCGTGAGGCCCACGCGCTTGCCCAGTTCGGCCTGCGTCATGTCCTGCGCGAGGAAGCGCAGCAGGCGCACTTCGTTGGTGAGCGCTTCAGTGGGCAAGGCGCGGCGTCCTGCGATGACGGTAGCCCATCGCGATCAACGCGTAGCGCACCGTCTCGGCCAGCACGATGGCGAACAGCGCGGCGTTGGTGATCTTCCAGCCGGCATCGCTGAAGGGCATCACCACGCCGACCACGATCATGCCGGTGAGCATCACGAAGTAGGCGATGCGGGTGGCGCGTCCGTCGATGGCGCGGTCGCGCTCGTCCAGCAGCAGCGGTTCGCCGCGCTCCTGCCACTTCATCACCAGCAGGCCGGTCACGTAGGCGACGGCATGCACGCTGGCGACGACGGCGAGAAAGGCGATGCGCTCCAGGAACGTGGTCAGCCACATCGGGCATTCCGCCTGGATCAGGAAGTAGATGATATAGGGCGGACACTGGCTCCACAGGGCCAGCCAGGCGCGCTTTTCGAACGGTGACATGAGCTTCCCTTGGGGTTGATTATATTTCACTTTATGTTAGATATTTTTGACATCATGTCAAGAAAAAAGCCCCGGATGCGCTGCGGCCAGCGCGACCCGGGGCAGTGGGGAGAGGAGGCTCAGTTGTGTCCGGGCTTGTCCGCGCGCCGCGCCGGCAGCATGGCGTACAGCACATCATTGGCGTTGGCTTGCGAGGCGGTGGCGATGGCGGCCACCGTGTCGCTGGTGGCGCCGGCCTTGTAGCCCTTCCGCTGCAGGTGCTGCAGCAGTTCGTCCGGCGTGGTGCGCAGCACCGGCGCCAGATCCGCCAGGCTGGCCTGGGTCATCAGGGTCACCGTCTGGAAGGCGGGATTCATGGGGCGGCCCTTGCCGGCGGTCAGCGCGAACGGCACCGCCGCCGCCAGCGACAGCAGCAACGGGATCAGCAGGGTCTTGCGCTTGGCGTAGGCCAGCAGCGGCTTCCAGTTTTTCGCCAGATGCAGCGCGAACGGCGCCAGCAGCGCCATGCTCAGCCACTCGTGCATGGAGTGGAAGCTGCGCGGCGCCCAGTGGAAGAACAGCGCCACGCCCGAGACGGCGGAGACGGTGAACAGGCCGGCGGTGAGCGGCGTGCCGTAGCGGTGCATGAAGTCGTTGAAGCGCATTCCGGCGGATCGTCCTGGGAAAGTCTGAATAATGATAGTTATTCTCATTTGAGGCAAGCCATTGAGGCAAGTCTCCTGGGTGCGTGTCGATCCCTGGCCGCAATGTTCGTCGTACCTGTGAACGCCGCTTTCGTGCGGCGTCGAACCCCACATGGAGACGACGAGATGCGATTCCTTTCGATGGTGCGGATCAACGAACGCGCCGGCCAGCAGCCCAGCGCGCAGTTGATGGAGGACATGGGCAAGCTGATGGCCGAGTTGAGCGCGGCCGGCTCGCTGCTGGATACCGCCGGCCTGCAGCCCACGGCCGAGGGCAAGCGCGTGCGCCTGTCGCGTGGCCGGCAAACGGTGGTTGACGGCCCCTTCACCGAAACGAAGGAGGTGGTGGCCGGCTACGCCATGCTGCAGGCCGCCTCGATGGACGAGGCGCTGGAAATCACCCGCCGCTTCCTCGCCGTGCACGGCGACGAATGGGATATCGAATGCGAGGTGCGGCAGGTGATGGAGCACTGCCCCGAGGTGGCGTGAGCCGAGGTTTCAAACCTCCGCCGCCACCGGCCGCAACCGCAGGCCCGCCATGTGGCGCAGCGCCACCGCCATCGCGGCCAGCCCCGAGGCGGCGCCCACGCCCAGCGCCCAGCGCGGGCCGAAGTGGTCGGCGATCCAGCCGACGATGGGCGCGCCGAGCGGCGTGCCGCCCATCGCCACGGCGATGCGCAGCGCCATCACGCGGCCGCGCATCGCCGGTTCCGTGGTGAGCTGCATCAGGCTGTTGGTGCCGGTGAGGAACACCAGCGCGGCGAGGCCGGTCAGCACCAGGGCGGCGGCGAACAGCGCTTCGTCCGGCGCCAGCGCCGCCAGCGCGCAGCCAATGCCGAACACGGCGGAAGCCGTGCACAGCACCGCCATGCCCGGCTGGCTGCGGTATGCGGAATACAGCGCGCCGCCCACCGAGCCGACGGCGAACGCCGAGGTGAGCAGGCCGTATTGCCCCGCGCCGCCGTGGAAGGCGGTGAGCGCCATGGTGGAGATGAAGATGGGGAAGTTGAGGCCGAACGTGCCGATCAGGAACAGCATCACCAGCACGGCCATCAGGTCGGGTCGCCGCCACACGTAGCGGAAACCCTCGGCGATGCCGCCGGCCTTGCGCGATCCGCGCACGGCGCCGTGCAGCTGATCCACGCGCAGCAGCATCAGCGAGGCCAGCACGCCCGCGAACGAGGCGGCGTTGATCAAGAACACCCAGCCGCAGCCCACGGCGGCGATCAGCAGGCCGGCCACCGCCGGGCCGATCATGCGCGCGGCGTTGAACGAGGTGGAATTGAGCGCCACTGCGTTGGCCAGGTGTTCGTCGCCCACCAGGTCGTTGACGAACACCTGCCGCACCGGCGCATCGAATGCGGAGACGCAGCCAAGCAGGAAAGCGAACACGTACACCTGCCACAAGGTGACCACGCCCGCGACCGTCACCAGCCCCAGGCCCAGCGCCAGCAGGCCCAGCGCCGCCTGCGTGGCGATCAGCAGCTTGCGACGGTCGAGGCGGTCGGCGGCGTAGCCGCTCCACGGCAACAGCAGCAGCTGCGGGCCGAACTGCAGCGCCATCACCACGCCCACCGCGCTGGCGTTGTGGCGGGTGAGGATGGCGAGCACCAGCCAGTCCTGCGCCACCCGCTGCATCCACGTGCCGACGTTGGACACCAGCGCGCCGCCGGCCCATACGCGGTAGTTCCGGATGCGCAGCGAGCCGAACATGCGGGGTTTCAGCCGTGGGCGCGCGCGAGCAGGCCGACGACCTCGGCCGTGCTGCCGGTTTCGCCCAGCCGCGGGAAGATGCGCGCCACGCTGTTCTCGTGCGCGTCGGCGTTCATGTCGGTCATCGCGTCGGTGGCGAGGGCGACGTTGTAGCCCAGCTCGTAAGCCTGCCGCGCGGTGGATTCGACGCCGATGCTGGTGGCCACGCCGACGATCACCACCTGGGTCACGCCGAGCCCTTGCAGGTGTTCGTGCAGGTCGGTGTGCATGAACGCGCCCCAGGTGCGCTTGGTGACCCGGTGGTCGCTTGCCTGCGCCTCCAGCTCGGGCACCAGTTCGGCCCAGTCCGGCGGCAGGTCGCCCATCCGCTTCGGCTGCTCGCTGCGGCCCGGCGCGCCGCCGGCCACGTTCACCAGCACCACCGGCGCGCCGTGCCGGCGGAACGCCCGCGTGATTTCCACCACGCGGTCGATCACGCCGGCCATGGGGTGGGCGCAGGGCAGCTGTACGATGCCTTTCTGGATGTCGATGACGATCAGGGCGGTCTTGGGGTCGAGCGTGGTCAGTGCCATGGAAAAGCCTTGGTGCGTGGAAGGAGGGAGCGGTTCAATCGCCGGCCAGCCGCTTCAGCAGTTCGACGCCGCGCGCCAGGGTGTCCTGTTCGCTGGCGTTGAAGCGCTCGCGGATGGCGTGGAACAGCCAGTCCTCGCGCGCCGCGCGGATGGTGCGGATCTTTTCGCGCGCGAGCCTGGACGGCGAAAGCAGGGTGCGCCGCCCGTCGTCGGGATCCGGCGCGCTTTCGACCAGCGCCAGCACCTGCATGGCGGCAACCGTGGCGCCCATCGACTGCGGCCTGACGTTCTCGGCGCGTGCCAGCTCGCTGACCGTGGCCGAACCGTGGCGATCCAGGTGGATGAGCACCGCGATCTGCGACAGCGTGAGCCCCTCGATGCCGACCTTCTCGCGCAGCTGGCGCTTCAGCTTGCCGATCAGGCCGCGCAGTTCGCGTGCCGTGGCCTGCGCCTGGGCGACGCGTGGATCGGGACGGGTGGCTTTCATGGCGGCGCATGCTACGACAAGTGCAGTTAAACTGCAAAGGTAAACTTCATATCTTGGCGGGTGAGCCGGGCGGCATGCGCAGACGCATCCGGACTGGGTCGTTGATTTCAGAACTTATTGGTTTAGTATTCCGGGTCTTGGCTGCCGCCCGGTGGCCGGCGGAGCGCGGGAGGCAGGCATGAATGCGGTGGCTCAAACGTCGGGCGACGACATCCTCGTGGTGCGCGGACTGGACAAGGTCTATCCCGGTGGCTTCCAGGCGCTGAAACCGATCGACCTCGCGATCCGCCGCGGCGAGATCTTCGCGCTGCTCGGCCCCAACGGCGCGGGCAAGACCACGCTGATCAGCATCATCTGCGGCATCGTCAACCTCGGCGCTGGCAGCATCACGGTGGACGGCCACGACGTGGTGCGCGACTGGCGTGCCACCCGCTCGCTGATCGGCCTGGTGCCGCAGGAGCTGAAGACCGACGCGTTCGAGACGGTGTGGAACACGGTGCGCTTCAGCCGCGGCCTGTTCGGCAAGGCGCCGGACGACGCCTACATCGAGCGGCTGCTGAAGGAGCTGTCGCTGTGGGACAAGCGCGACAGCAAGATGCTGATGCTCTCCGGCGGCATGAAGCGGCGCGTGATGATCGCCAAGGCGCTGTCGCACGAACCGCGGCTGCTGTTCCTCGACGAGCCCACCGCCGGCGTGGACGTGGAACTGCGCCGCGACATGTGGGCGATGGTGCGGCGGCTGCGCGAGAGCGGCGTCACCGTCGTGCTCACCACGCACTACATCGAGGAGGCCGAGGAGATGGCCGACCGCGTGGGCGTGATCAACAAGGGCGAGCTGATCGTGGTGGAGGAGAAGGCTGCGCTGATGCACAAGCTCGGCCGCAAGCAACTGCGCCTGCAGTTGCATGACCCGCTGGACGCGGTGCCCGATGCGCTCGCCCTCCATCACCTGGAACTGGCGGCCGGCGGCAACGAGCTGGTCTACAACTACGACACGCAGGGCGAACGCACCGGCATCACCGCGCTGCTGGCCGACCTGGCTGCGGCCGGCATCCGCTTCCGCGACCTCAGCACGCGGCAGGACACGCTGGAGCAGATCTTCCTGCAACTGGTCAAGGAGAATGCCGCATGAACTGGTATGGCATCCGCGCGATCTACCGCTTCGAGATGGCGCGCACCGGGCGCACCCTGATGCAGAGCGTCGCCTCGCCGGTGGTGTCCACCTCGCTGTACTTCGTGGTGTTCGGCTCGGCGATCGGCTCGCGCATCACCAGCGTGGACGGGGTCAGCTACGCGGCCTTCATCATCCCTGGCCTGGTGATGCTGTCGCTGCTGATGCAGAGCGTGTCCAACGCTTCCTTCGGCATCTACTTCCCGAAGTTCGTGGGCACCATCTACGAGGTGCACTCCGCGCCGCTGTCGTTCCTGGAGATCGTGCTGGGCTACGTGGGCGCGGCGGCCACCAAGGCGGTCATCGTGGGGTTGATCATCCTCGCCACGGCACGCTGCTTCGTGGACTACTCCATCGCGCATCCGCTGGTGATGGTGGCCTTCCTGCTGCTCACCACGGTCACCTTCAGCCTGCTCGGCTTCATCATCGGCATCTGGGCGGACAACTTCGAGAAGCTGCAGGTGGTGCCGCTGATGGTGATCACCCCGCTGACCTTCCTCGGCGGCAGCTTCTACTCCATCCACATGCTGCCGCCGTTCTGGCAGAAGGTGACGCTGTTCAACCCGGTGGTGTACCTGATCTCGGGCTTCCGCTGGAGTTTCTACGGCCTGGCCGACGTAGGCGTGGGCATCAGCCTTGCCGCCACGCTGGGTTTCCTGGTGCTGTGCCTGGCGGCGGTGTGGTGGATCTTCAGAACCGGTTACCGGCTGAAAGTGTAAGAGTCTGTCCGGTGTCCCACGTGGCCCGTGCACTGAACGATCCGTCCATGCGCGAGTCGAACTTTCATCGGGACGGTGGACGTGGAGGTGGATCGTGACGTACCGGCGCAAATCGGGCAGTACAGGCATGACGGTGGCGGTGATTGCGGTGGTGGTCATCGCCGCGGTGGCCGGCTATATGGGCTGGCGTGCCACCCAGCCGAACGGAGGCGCCGCCGGGCCGGCGCCGGCATCGACCGCCGCAACGAGCGCGCCGGCGCCGGCGCCGGCACCGGCGGCCAGCATCCAGCACCCGATCGCGCAGGCCTCGGTGCCGGCGCCTGCATCCACCGCGCCGCTGCCCGCGCTGGACGACAGCGACGCCAGCGTGAGCTCGGCGCTGTATGCGCTGGGCGGCGAGGGGTTGAAGGGATTGTTGTTGCCGCAGCAGGTCGTGGGGCGCATCGTGGCTACTGTCGATGCGTTGCCGCGGCATGTGCTGGGCAGCAGCTCCATCCTGCCGTTGCGCACTCCGCGCGGCGCGTTCCGCGCCGGCGAAACCCAGGGCATCCTCACCGCCGATGCGCGCAACGCCGAGCGTTATGCGCCATACATGGCCATCGTGCAGCACGCCGATCCGCAGGCGCTGGTGGCATGGTACGTGCGCAGTTATCCGCTGTTCCAGCAGGCGTACCGCGAACTGGGCTACCCCAAGGGCTATTTCAACGACCGCCTGATCGCCGCCATCGACGACATGCTGGCCGCGCCTTCGCCGGCGCAGCCGCCCGCATTGCAGCTTGAGAACGGACGCTACAGCTACGTCGATCCTGCGCTGGAATCGCTGTCGGTGGGGCAGAAGCTGCTACTGCGGCTGGGGCCGGCCAACGAGGCCGAACTCAAGGCGAAGCTGCGCACGATCCGCGGCCTGCTGACGGCGCGGCCGCCGTCGCATTGATCGACCTTGCGCGGCTTCAGTCGACGGCGCAGGGCATCGCGCGCCGCGCTTCCTCGTCGGCGCGGCGCGAATGCGTTTCCGAACACCACGACACCAGCGGGCGCAGCGCCACCGGCGCGCATGGCGGCATTGGCAACGCGGACGGTTTTTTCCCGGCAAGCATCCCTGCGACCCTGTGTGCCGTGCGTTCCACTGCGCGGCGGGTCAGCAGCATGTGCTACGACAAGACATGATCTGTAACTTTCTCAGTATTGTTGGCGTTGTACGGTGGTAGCGTGCTTTCGCGGGTGGTGGAGTTGGTGTTGTCGTAGGGCTTGACCGGCATGATGCGGGGTGGGTCGTCATGCGTGGTTTCCTTTCGACGTGGATTCGGAGGGCGTAGGAAAGTCGGACGAAGACGCGTGCACGTCGTGTTGGTCGTCCTTGCCCTTGGCCGGCACGTCGATTGGCTGTTCGTAGAGTTGAGTGCCGTCCTCAGCACTGAAACGCAAGCGGTATTTACCGGGGCGCAGGTACAGGTCGCTGATGGGCGCTCCCTGTTCAGTTGTGGTCACGCGAATAGGAGAGGCGCTGGCCAACGAAGCCTGGTCGAGCATTAAACGGTCAGCTGGTATCGCGTCGTTATCCTCGTCGGCATAACGCGCCTCGACCAGACAGGGGTAGTGCCGCTGACAGCGTGAACCATCCACGAGCCACGGCCGGCGCAAGCCACCCAGCGTCAGCCAGTCGGGACGGCCGTGTACAAGGCGGGCAGGCGGGAAGAACACGCTGACATCATAGCCTGGCTGCAGTGACCAGGGCTTGCCCTGAGTGTCGGCGAACACAATGGGTGCAGCGGGATGCAACTGCCGCATCACCGCGTCGTAGATGGGATGGTTGTCCTGGGCGAAGGCGTGCGGGTAGAGCATGGTCTGTTCAACCGAAAGCATTGGCAGCTCCGTGAGCTGGTACAGGTGCTCAGCCATCGATGAGCCGCCCAGAAAGCCGCCGGTCTTCACGATGTGCGCGTAGCCAGCGTCCACCACCAGACGTGCCTTGGGGTCGCGCTTGAACACCGCTTCGTACAGGTTTCGCGCCTGCTCGGCCTCACGTGCGTTACCAGTAGCATCGGAGAGCGCTTCGTAGGCCACTACCTTGAAACCTAGCTTCAGTGCGGTGCGTACCATTTCCGCGCACACTGGCTCTTCGGTGTAGAAGCCGCTTTTGTCCACGGGATAGCCGCGCTTGGCCAAGCCAGTGTCTGTCTGGTAGAGCGTTTCGGCGGCGAAGTAGTTGAAGCCTTCCGCGCGCAGCCGTGCGAGCAACTGCACGGTAAGGCTACGGGTGAGTGCGACATTGTGCGCTTCGTTCAAAAGCACGATACGGTAGGGTTTAGCCAGATCGGGGATCGCCATCAGCGCGGGGCGTGCTGTTTCGTTGGGCAGTTCTAGCGGCGAGAGGGCGTCATTCGCCGCAGGTGCCTGCCTGATCGAGAAACTGGCGTCGGCGTCCGGATAGTCGCCGATGAAACTTTGGTACCAGCTGAGGTATTGACCGAAGATTAGGCGGAAGGCCGGCGTGTTGTCCTGAACGTAAGCGTCGCGCATCGCCAAGTACTGCGCCAAAAGGCCCTTGCGGGTGTTGGCGTGGGCCATGATCTTCTCGGACTTATTCGATGCAGCGATCTGCAGCGCCTGCCATTGGGCCGCAGTCTGCGCGTGGGCAGCAGGTGCACTGCCTGCCAGCAGGATGGCGACGATCAGAACGATGGGGGAACAGCGCACGGACATCTGCAACCTCCGCATGGGTTTGCCACGTCACCGACGTTTTACCAGCCGTGCCTTGTCCTGTCGTGTGCGGCATGGCGGCATGGGCCATCAGTCATGCTTGTGCGACGGTTGCGGCGGCGCGTGCGGGTGCACAATCTGGGCTTCCATATCGAGATGGGGGTGCGCCATGTATCCGTCCACGCTTGCTGTCCTTTTGCTGTGCCTGCCCATGGCCACGCCGCTCGCCGCCGCAGAGGTACCCGCTCCGCCAGCCTATGTCGTCGCCGCGATCAACGATCCCGCACGTGCCGCCGACCGCCACGACGACGCCCGCCGCCAGCTGGCGGCGGTGATGACGTTTGCCGGGGTGAAGCCGGGCCAGAAGGTGGTGGAACTCGATCCCGGCAGCGGTTATTGGACGCGCGTGTTCAGCGCCATCGTGGGGCCGACGGGCCGCGTCTACACCGTATGGCCGGACGAGATGGCGAAGTATTCGGCCGAGAGTTTCGCGAACTGGCAGAAGCTGGTGGCCACCGCGCACTACGGCAACGTGAGCCTGCTCAAGCAGCCTGCCGCGCAGTTCGACGTGCCGCCCGGGATCGACCTGGTGTTCACCTCGCAGAACTACCACGACTACCACGATGCCTTCATGGGCCCGGTGGACATGGCGAAGTTCGACAAGCGGGTGTACGACACGCTCAAGCCCGGCGGCGTGTTCGTGGTGATCGACCACGTGGCGCCGGCCGGCTCCGGCCTGGCCGACACCGACACCTTGCATCGCATCGATCCGGCGGTGGTGAAGAAGGAAGTGGAGGCCGCCGGCTTCGTGTTCGACGGCGAGAGCGACGCGTTGCGCAACCCGGCCGATCCGCACACGGTCAAGGTGTTCGACAAGTCGATACGCGGCCACACGGATCAGTTCATCTACCGTTTCCGCAAGCCCGCCAGGTAGCCGGCTGCCGACGGCAGCCGGCGGGCCATGGATGGCCCGCACGCAGCCAATCACAAGGTGATTGGCTGGCGGAGCCAAGTCCGGCCATGGGCCGGACTTGGTGAGTCTTGAAAGTGCAGGACTGCACTTTCAAGACATCAAGGACATGCTCCGCTCTGGGGGCGGCGCATGCAGCGAGCTACCATCGACGCATGTCCCCGCTGCACTTCGACAACGCCTTCCTCCGCGAACTCCCAGGCGATCCCTCCGATGCGCCCGGCCCGCGCGAAGTGCCTGGCGCCTGCTATTCGCGGGTCATGCCCACGCCCGTGGCCGCACCGCGGTTGCTGGCCCATTCGGCGGAAATGGCCGAGACACTGGGCTTCGGTGCGGAGGAACTCGCCAGCGACGCCTTCGCGCAGGTCTTCGGCGGCAACGCCCTGCTGCCCGGCATGCAGCCTTGGGCGGCGAATTATGGCGGCCACCAGTTCGGCGTGTGGGCGGGGCAGCTCGGCGACGGTCGCGCGATCTCGCTGGGCGAGGCGGTCACGGACGGCGGCGAACGCTGGGAACTGCAGCTCAAGGGCGCCGGCCCCACGCCGTACTCGCGCGGCGCGGACGGATGCGCGGTGCTGCGTTCCTCGATCCGCGAATTCCTGTGCAGCGAGGCGATGCACCACCTCGGCATCCCCACCACGCGCGCGCTGTGCCTGGTCGGCACCGGCGAGGGCGTGGTGCGCGACCTGCTCTACGACGGCCACCCGCGCGCGGAGCCCGGCGCCATCGTCTGCCGCGCGGCGTCCTCCTTCATCCGCTTCGGCAGCTTCGAGCTGCCTGCGTCGCGCGGCGACACGGTGCTGCTGCGGCAACTGGCGGACTTCGCCATCCGCCGCGATTTTCCCCATCTGGCCGGGCAGGGCGAAAGCCTGTACGGCGACTGGTTCGGCGAAATCTGCGCGCGCACCGCACGGCTCATGGCCGAGTGGATGCGGGTGGGCTTCGTGCACGGCGTAATGAACACCGACAACCTGTCCATCCTGGGCCTCACGCTGGACTACGGCCCCTACGGCTGGATCGACGACTACGATCCGGACTGGACGCCGAACACCACCGACGCGCACCGTCGCCGTTACCGCTATGGCCAGCAGCCGAACGTGGCGTGGTGGAACCTCTCCCGGCTTGCGCAGGCCTTGGCACCGCTGTTCGGCGACATCGCGCCGCTGCAGGCGGGGCTTGACCGCTACGTCGCCGTCTACGCCGAGGCGGATCGCGCCAGCATCGCCGCCAAGCTCGGCCTGGCCGCATGCCGCGACGGGGACGTGGAGCTGATGCGGTCGCTGCAGTCCCTGTTGCAGCAGGCCGAAGTGGACATGACGCTGTGGTTCCGCAGCCTTGTCGACTTCGATCCGCGGCATCCGTCGCTGCAGCCGTTGCACGAGGCGTTCTACGACGAGGCGAAGCGGCACGCGAACGAGCCGGCCTTCGTGGACTGGCTGGCGCGCTACGCCGCCCGCCTCGCCGACGATCCGTTGCCGGCCGCGCAGCGCCGTGCCCGCATGCGTGCCGCCAATCCGCGCTACGTGCTGCGCAACTACCTCGCGCAACAGGCGATCGAGCGCGCGGAGCAGGGCGATTGCGGCGGTATCCACGAACTGCTCGACGTGCTGCGCCATCCGTGCGACGAGCAGGCTGGCCGCGAGGCCTTCGCGCGCAAGCGGCCCGACTGGGCGCGGCACAAGCCCGGCTGCTCGATGCTTTCCTGCAGCTCCTGAGCGGGTGCTTGTCCGCCATCTCCGCGTGGTCTCGTGGAGACAGTGAACAGGCTCTCAGGATTTGCGCCCGCGCACGATCCACACCCACGGAAACATCAGGAACAGCGGCCACGAGCGCTGCACGGCCAGCCCGGCTGCGCGCAGGGTTTCCGCGTAGTGCGCCGTATGGCGGAAGTCGAGCAGGGCGAGCTGGCCGCCGGGCCTGAGCACGCGGGCGATTTCGCGCACGGCCTGCTCGCGGTCGGTTTCGGTGGGCAGGTTGTGGATGGCGAGGCTGGAGACGACCGCGTCGAAGCTGGCGTCAGGATAGGGCAGCCGGCGCATGTCGCCGGTATCGATCTGCACGCGTTCGCGCAGGCCGGCCAGTTCGGCGTTGCGCGCGGTGGCCTCGGCGGCGTTGCCGCTCTGGTCGCGCGTGCTCCACAGATCCAGCCCGGTGACGCGGCCGCGCGGCAGGTGGCCGGCGGTTTCCAGCAACAGCATGCCGCGCCCGCAACCCACGTCCAGCGCCTGTTCGTCGCCGCGCAAGGCCAGCGAATCGATCATCCGCCGCAGCAGGATGCGCTTGCCGTACAGGCTGCTCAGCGTCATCAGCAGCGCCTCGGCCGCCATCACCGCGCCGGTCAGGATCAGCGTCCCCGCCAGCGAGGGCGACAGGAAGCCGGAGCCGGCGAAGCCGAGCGCGAGCAGCAGCGGCCAGCCGATGGCGAAGCCGAGCACCAGCGTGGGCGCGTCGATGCCGAACCGTGGTTTCCCCTGCATGGCCTGTTCTCGCGGCGAGATGTCGGCCATTCTTCGCCGGGCGCGGCAGCCGCGCCATTGACAGCTGTCATGCGTAGGGCGGGAAGCGAGACAACAGGAGCGAGGAGCAGGAGCAGGCGTGAAGCTCTTCGGCTTCCCTCTCGCGGCTCACTCCTCTCCCTCGCTCCTCGATCTTCAGCCCGGTCGCCGCGCGCCCAGCAGCACCAGCACTTCCTGTGCACTGCGGATGCGCTCGCTGGCGCCGGGCAGGTCGAGGGTGATGCGCAGCTTGTCCTGGCCGTCCAGCTTGTACACGCGCGGCAGCTTCTGGATCAGCCGGATGATCGCCATCGGATCGACCTCGGGCTTGTCGCGGAACACGATGCGGCCGCCGTTGGGGCCGAAGTCGAGCTTGCGGATGCCCAGCGGCGTGGCCATCAGCTTGAGGCCGGACAGCGCGAACAGGGTCTTGGTGGGCTCGGGCAGCAGGCCGAAGCGGTCGATCATCTCCACCTGCAGGTCGCGCAGCGCGTCTTCGTTGCGCGCGCTGGCGATGCGCTTGTACAGCGTCAGGCGCGTGTGCACGTCGGACAGGTAGTCGTCGGGGATCAGCGCGGGCAGGTGCAGCTCGACCTCGGTCTCGTGCTCGGAACTGAGGTCGAAGTCGGGCACCTTGCCGCTCTTCAGCGCGCGCACGGCGCGGTCGAGCAGCTCGGTGTAGAGGCCGAAGCCGATCTCCTGGATCTGGCCGGACTGCTCGTCGCCCAGCAGCTCGCCCGCGCCGCGGATCTCCAGGTCGTGCGTGGCGAGCGTGAAGCCGGCGCCAAGTTCCTCCAGCGAGGCCAGTGCCTCCAGGCGCTTTTCCGCGTCGGCGGTGATCGACTTGCGGTCGGGCACGATCAGGTAGGCGTAGGCGCGATGGTGCGAGCGGCCCACGCGGCCGCGCAACTGGTGCAGCTGCGCCAGGCCGAAGCGGTCGGCGCGGTCGATGATGATGGTGTTGGCCGTCGGGATGTCGATGCCGGTCTCGATAATGGTGGTGCACACCAGCACGTTGAAGCGCTGGCGGTGGAAGTCCGCCATCACCCGTTCCAGCTCGCGCTCGGCCATCTGGCCGTGGGCCACGCCGATGCGCGCGTCGGGGATCAGTTCCTCCAGCTCGCGCGCGGTGCGCTCGATGCTCTCCACTTCGTTGTGCAGGAAGTACACCTGGCCGCCGCGCTGCAGCTCGCGCTGGAACGCCTCGCGGATGGTGGCCGGATCCCATGCCGAGATGAAGGTGCGCACGGCCATGCGGTGCGCGGGCGGCGTGGTGATCAGCGAGAGGTCGCGCAGTCCGCTCATCGCCATGTTCAGCGTCCGCGGGATCGGCGTGGCGGTCATGGTGAGCAGGTCGACTTCCGCGCGCAGCTTCTTCAGCTGCTCCTTCTGGCGCACGCCGAAGCGCTGTTCCTCGTCCACGATGACCAGGCCGAGGTTCTTGAACTTGATGTCGGGCTGCAGCAGCTTGTGCGTGCCCACGATCACGTCGATCTGGCCGTCGGCCAGTCGCTTCAGCGCCTCGTTCACTTCCTTGGCGGACTTGAAGCGCGACAGCACGTCCACCTTCACCGGCCAGTCGGCGAACCTGTCGGCAAAGTTGCGGTAGTGCTGCTGGGCGAGCAGGGTGGTGGGCACCAGCACCGCTACCTGTTTGCCGGCGGTGGCGGCGGCGAAGGCGGCGCGCAGCGCCACCTCGGTCTTGCCGAAGCCCACGTCGCCGCAGATCACGCGATCCATCGCGCGCGGCGCGGCGAGGTCGCCGAGCACGGCGGCGATGGCCTGCTCCTGGTCGGGCGTTTCCTCGAACGGGAAGCTGGCGCCGAATTCCTCCACCAGCAGGCGGTCGATCGGCAACGACTCGCCGCCGCGCGCCTCGCGCTGCGCGTAGATCGCCAACAGTTCCGCCGCCACGTCGCGCACCTTTTCCGCGGCCTTCTTGCGCGCGCGCTCCCAGGCGTCGCCGCCCAGCGAATGCATCGGCGCCAGCTCCGGCGCGGTGCCGGAATAGCGGCTGACCAGGCCGAGCTGCGCCACCGGTACGTAGAGCTTGTCGCCCTTGGCGTACTCGATGACCAGGAACTCGCCTTCCATGCCGCCCAGTTCCATCGACAGCAGGCCCTGGTAGCGGCCCACGCCGTGATCCACGTGCACGATGGGCGAGCCGATGGAAAGCTCGGTGAGGTCGCGGATGATGGTGTCGGGATCGCGTGCCGCGCCGCGCCGCCTGCGCCGCTCGCTGCGCACGCGCTCGCCGAACAGCTCACGCTCGGTGAGCACGGTGAGCGCGGGCTGCCTGAGCGCGAAGCCTTGTTCCAGCGGAGCGATGGCGATGGCGAAGCGCGATGGCTCGTCATTCCGGCGCAGGCCGGAATCCAGCGGCGTCGTCGTGTGTTCGGGCGTTGCCGCAGCTGGATCCCGGCCTTCGCCGGGATGACGAGTGAGAAAGGCTTGCCAGCTTTCGACGTTCTCCGGCTTCAGCCCAGCGCTTGCCAGCGTCTCCAGCAGCGCTTCGCGCCGCCCCGCCGAATCCGCGGCCACCAGCACGCGGCCCGGATAGCTTTCGAGGAAATGCCTGAGCGACGTGCCCGGTTCCTCGCCCTTGCGGTTCAGCGGCAGCTCCGGCGCCGGTTGCGTGCCGGCGTCCATCGCGTGGGCGTGGCCGCTGTCCACCACCTCCACGCGCAGGCGCCTGTTCAACTGTTCGCGCAACTGCTCGGGCGAGAGATACAGCTCGGCCGGCGGCAGCACCGGGCGCTCGATGTCGTGGGCACGCTGGTCGTAGCGTTCGCCGGTCTGCGTCCAGAACACCTCGCTGGCCTCGCCCGCGCCTTCACCCAGCACGATGAGCGCGTCGTCGGCGAGGTACTCGAACAAGGTAGAGGTCTGCGGGAAGAACAGCGGCAGGTAGTACTCGATGCCGCCCGGCGTGACGCCTTCCTTCATGTCCTGGTAGAGCGGGCAGCGGCGCACGTCGATGGGGAAGCGCTCGCGGAGGGCGCCGCGGAAATCCCTGGCGGCCTGTTCGGTGAGCGGGAACTCGCGCGCGGGCAGCAGCTCCACCTTCTCCACCGGTTGCGCGGAACGTTGCGTCTCCGGGTCGAAGCTGCGGATCGATTCCACCTCGTCGTCGAACAGCTCGACGCGGTAGGGCTCGGCCGCGCCCATCGGATAGATGTCGATCAGCGCGCCGCGCACGGCGAAGTCGCCCGGCTCGGCCACCTGCGGCACGTTGCGGTAGCCGCTGGCTTCCAGCCGGCGCTGCTCGGTGGCCAGGTCGAACTTCTGCCCCTTCGCCACCACCAGGCCCGAGCCGGCGATGTGCGAGCGCGGCGCGATGCGCTGCATCAGCGTGGCCACCGGCACCACCAGCACGCCGCGCTTCACCGCCGGCAGGCGGTACAGCGTGGCGATGCGCTGCGAGACGATCTCCGGGTGCGGGCTGAACACGTCGTAGGGCAGGGTTTCCCAGTCCGGGAAATGCAGCACCGGCAGGTCGCCGGCGAAGATGCGCAGTTCGTCCTCCAGCGCCGAGGCGCGCTGGGTATCGCGCGTCACCGCCACCAGCAGGCCCGGATGTGCGCGCGCAGCTTCGGCCAGCAGCAGGGCGCGCGACGAGCCGTGCGGCGGCGTCCAGTAGCGGCGTTGCTTCGGCGACGTGGGGAGCGGGGGATGCGGAATCGGAGCGGACATGGGCACGCGGGCGCTGGGGGCGCGCATGGGGTGCCGCGCCGGGGAAGCGTTCAAGTGTAGCGCGTCGCTCCGCTCCGATCCCGCCCGCGCGTCAGCGCGCGTCGGGCTTGAGCATGCCCTTCACCGCGTCGTAGTCGCCGTCGTTGCGGTCAGCGGGGATGCCGAGCAGGTGGGTCATCAGCGGATAGACGTCCACGTTCGGGAATTCGGGGAAGCGCGCTCCCACCTGGAACGCCGGGCCGTGCGCGACGAACAGCGCGCGCATCAGCGGGTCGGCGTTGTCGTAGCCGTGCTCGCCGATGCTGATCCTGCCCTTGTGCTTGGCCAGGTAGTCGGCGGTGGTGATGCGCCAGCCGGTGTCGGCCACGCACACCAGTTGCGGCACGCGCGGGTTGCTGCCGTAGTGCAGGCGGGCGGGGATCCGCGTCTTGTCCCAGCAGCGCATGTGTTGCTGCGGCTGCTCCAGCCTGCGCTCGATGGCGGCGAAGTCGAAGCCCGGCTTCGGGTTGAAGCCGGCGACGATGCCGAGGCTGACGGTCTTCACCTCGTCCAGCGGCACCAGCTTTTCGATCAGCACGCTGTTGGGAAGCGGATTGCTGGCCATGCCGTGGTCGGCGAGCACGATGAGGTTGATCCGGTCGAACAGGCCGCGCTGCTTCAGCCCCGCCACCAGGCGCGCCAGCGCGGCGTCGGTGTCGCGCAGCGCCTGGTTCACCTCGGGCGAATCCGGGCCGTGGTCGTGGCCGGCGTGGTCGACTTCGTCGAAATACAGGGTGAGGAAGGTCGGGCGCTGCGCGGCGGGAAGATCCAGCCAGGCCAGCACCTGATCCACGCGCTGGTCGGGCGTCACCTTGCCGTCGTAGGGCAGCCAGTAGTCCGGATGCCTGCCGTGGATGTCGGCCTCGCTGCCGGGCCAGAACATGGTGGCGGTGCGCAGGCCGTGCGCGTCGGCGTCTTCCCAGATCGGCGTGCCGCCGGCCCACCAGCGGCCGTCGCCCACCGCCTTGCGGTTGCCCAGCGTGAACTTGCCCAGCGCCGGGTCGACCATGGTGTTGTTGACGATGCCGTGGTGGTCGGGGCGCAGGCCGGTGACGATGGTGTAGTGGTTGGGGAAGGTGAGCGAGGGGAACGAGGGCTGCATCGCGTCGGCATGCACGCCGCCTTGCGCCAGCATCGCCAGCGTGGGCGTGAGGCCGCGGTCGATGTAGTCCGCGCGGAACGCGTCGATGGAAACCAGCAGCAGCGGCGCCGGCCGGGTAGCGGCAGCGTGCGCGGGCGTGGCGGGCGGCTGCGTGGCGCAACCGGCGCTGAATGCGACCAGCGCAGCCAGCAGCAGGCGTGACAGTAATTTCATGTGGATGTCATACGATGCGGGTGTTCCCCCAATGATCGCCCAGAAGCCATGACAATCGCACGCATCCGCAGTGGATTTTGTTCGCTGGCCGTCCTGCTGGCGTTCGCCGGCGCCGCCTCGGCGCAGACCACGCCCGCGAACGCAAGCTTCCAGCAAACCGCGCAACGGCAGCACGTGAACGACCAGTTGCAGAAGAGCCAGCAGCAGTCGCAGCAGCGCCAGAACGTCTCGAACATGGCGCAGCAGCCGCTGGCGCAGGGCTCGGACGCGCGCCGTCAACAGGAGCAGGCCGACAGCGCGCAACAGCAGCGCGACAACGCGCAGCAGCAGGATACGGCCAGCCAGTACCGCGATGCTTCTACGCCGGCTGTTCCACAACAGGGCCATCCCTGAGAGCCTGTTAGCGACCTTCAATCCGTTGGTTTCTGTTTGTGGGAGTGGGGTTTTGCGTTATCGCTCGTCATTCCGGCGCAGGCCGGAATCCAGTGACCGTAAGGCTTGAACAAGCGTGATCGCTACTGGATCCCGGCCTGCGCCGGGATGACGAGCAGAGCTTTCGGGTTTTCAGTTCCCGCGCCGACGCGGCAGTGCCATGAGCAGCAACGCGGCCAGCAGCGCCAGATCCAGCCACGCGAACCAGTCGCCCCAGCGCGCGTAGAGCGTGTGCGTGGCGCGCAGCGGCAGGTCGCCCACCAGGGTTGCGTCGTGCATTTCGCTGGAGGTTTCCGCCAGCACGCGGCCGCGGTCGTCGCTGAGCGTGAGCCTGCCCCTGCGCGCGGAGCGGGCGATGGCGAAGCCGCTCTCCACGCCGCGCATGATCGCCATGCGGCTGTGCAGCCAGCCGTCGATGCCGAAGTCCCAGGCGGGCACCAGCAGCAGTTGCGCGCCGCGCGCCGCGTAGGCAAGGCTGGTGTCGTGGAAGTCCATGTCCTTGCAGATCGCCAGGCCGATGCGCGGCGTGCCGGGCAACATCGTGTAGTCCGTGCCTGGCGTGTACTGGCGTTCGAAGCCGGGGATCAGGTGGTGCTTGTCGTAGGTGAGCGGCGGCGCGCCGTCCGGCGCGAACGCCATTGCCATGTTGCGCTCGGCCTGCGGGTCGCGCGTGGAGTCGATGCCGATGTCCAGCGCCAGCTCGTGCCGGCTGGCCAGCTGCGCGAAGGCGGGCACGCTGGCATCGGCGGTGGCGAACGAGGTTTCCGGGATCACCACGGCGCGCGCACCCTGCTGCGCCAGCGTATCGATGGCTTGCACGTAGCGCGCCTGCAGCGCCTGACCAGTGGCGCTGCCCAGCTCGGGGCGTATCGGCTTCTCGATCGACGCTAGCCCGATGCGCAGCGTGGAATCTGCCGGCGCCTGCAGGCGCAACCCGCCGTAGAGCAGGGCGGCGGCGAGCGGAGCCAGCGCCACCGCAAGCACGGCGGTATGGCCGCGGCGCGATGGCGTCTGCGGCCACGCCAGGGTCGCCATCGCGGCGGGCAGCAACAGCAGCAGGAAGCTCACGCCCCACAGGCCGGTGACTGCGGCGACCTGGATTACCGGCAGCGCGTCCATCTGGCTATAGGCGATGCTGCCGAAGGTGCCGTGCGGCGACAGCAGGCTGTTGGCGTATTCGACCGCCACCCACAGCGCGGCCGGCGCTAGCGCGGCGGCCACCGTATGGCCGCGCAGCAGCAGGCGGCGGTGCAGCAGCACGGCCAGCATGAGCACCAGCGCCGGCCCGGCGATGGCCTCCATGATGAACGGCAGCGGCAAGCCGATGACGCCGTGCAGGTAGGCCCACTGGTTGCAGCCGCCGATTGCATAAGCGGCGAATGCGGCGAGCGCGGCCCAGCGCGCCCGCCCGCGCGGCGCCAGCCACAGCACCGGCAGCGGCGCGAGCCAGGCAAGCCACCACAGCGGGCGCAGGCCGCTGCCGAACCACCAGCCCAGCGCACCCAGCGCCGTCGCCGCGAGCGCGCCGACGAGTTTCCTGCGATCAAGCCCTGATGCCATCGAGCAGCCTCCCTATCGACGCGCGGTAGAACGCGCGGAATCGTTCGTCGTCGTAACTGAAGCGGCCGGCGCGGTACAGCGCGATCAGGCCGTGCGTGTGCGCCCATAGCGTCATCGCCACGTCCCACGGGTCGTCCTTGCGCAGCGCGCCTTCACGCATGCCTTCAGCCACGGCGTCGGCCACCACGTTGAGCGTGGGTGAGCGGCGCGCGCGGAAATCCTCGGGAAAGCGTCGCGCGTCGTCGCGGCGCACCGAGAACGCGTGGTCGAACAGATGCGGGTGCGTCAGCGCGTAGTCGAGGTAGAGCATCTGCGTGGCGAGCAGTCGCCCGATGACGTCTCCGCGGCCGGATTGCTGCTGCCAGTCGTCGGCCACGGACTGGAAGCCGTCGTCGGAGACGCGCTTGAGCAACGCCTCGCGGTTCGGGAAATGGCGGTAGATCGCCATCGGCGTGATACCCACCGTCTCGGCCACGCGTCGCATCGTTACCGCGTCCGCGCCTTCGCGGTCGAACAGCTTGTGCGCGGCGCGCAGGATCTTCTCGGAGGTGGTTAGGCGTGTCATGTATACATTGTATACATCGTGCGGCGTGCGACACCATATGCCGTTGGTTGGGGCGGTGTCGCTTATACGAAATGCAACAGGAAGGCGACTCCACTTCCGGTGGCGATCACCTGCCCGGTTGTCATCCCGGCGCAGGCCGGGATCCAGTGACGGTCACGCTCGATCAAGCCATACGGCTATTGGATTCCGGCCTGCGCCGGAATGACGTACACAGGGCTGGTGCTTCGCGCAGGTGCCCGGGAACCGTGAACAGGCGCTCAGGGCGCCGCGAACAGATCCCCGCGCGCGTGGCGGTCTTCCATCGCCAGCAGGAAGCGTTTGGTTGGCAGGCCGCCGCCGAAGCCGGTGAGGCTGCCGTCGCTGCCGATCACGCGGTGGCAGGGCAGCACGATGGGCAGCGGATTGCGGCCGTTCGCCGCGCCCACCGCGCGTACCGCCAGCGGCTGGCCGATGCGGCGGGCCATGTCGCCGTAGCTGACCGTGGTGCCGTAGGGGATGCGCGCCAGCTCCTGCCACACGGCCAACTGGAACGGCGTGCCCAGCGGATGCAGCGGCAGGTCGAATGCCTGCCGCGTGCCGGCGAAGTATTCCTCCAGTTGCACGCGGGCGAACGCGAGCTTGTCCGCATCGTGCACCCAGCGCGGGTCGGGCGATTTCCGGTGTTTCCCGTTCTCGAACCATATTTCGCGCAGGCCCTGCGCGTCGGCCACCAGTCGCAGTTGGCCGATGGGCGTGGCCAGTTCGTCGTACCAGATCGTTTCCTGCGTGCTCATGCGTGGGCTCCCTTGCGTTTCGTGCGCGGCGCGGGTGCGGCGTCGGCGCTGGCGCGCCACAGGTGGATCACCGCGTATGCGCGCCACGGCCGCCATGCTTCGGCGAGCGCGGTCAATGCCTTGGTGCCGAGCGCATCGCCGCCTCGTGCGGCGGCGCGGCGCAGGATCAGGTCGGCGGCGGGGAACGCATCGGGATGGCTCAGCGCGCGCATCGCCATGTAGTGCGCCGTCCATTCGCCGATGCCGGGCAGCGCGACCCAGCGCGCCACGAATTCGTCCAGCGGCCGTTCCGCGCGGAAATCCACGCGGCCGTCGAGCAGGGCGCGCGCCACGCCGCGTATCGTTTCGGCGCGCGCCGTGGTCACGCCGAGTTCGCGCAGGTCGGCATCCGCCAGCGCCTCGGGCGTGGGGAACAGGCGATCCAGCCCCAGCAGCGGTGCGGCGGCCAGCGCGATGCCGTGACGTTGCACGAGGCGCGTTGCCAGCGTGCGCGCTGCGGCCACGCTCACCTGCTGGCCGAGGATCGCGCGCACCGCGATCTCGAAGCCGTCCCAACTGCCGGGCAGGCGCAAGCCAGGGCGCTTGCGCAGCAGCGGGCGCAGCGTGGCTTCGCCGCGCAGCGCATCGGCGATCGTGCGCGGGTCGGCATCAAGGTCGAACAGGCGGCGCACGCGCGACACCACACCCTGCATCTGCGCCGGCTGCGGGCAATGCAGTTCCAGCTTCAGCGCGTGTTCGCCGCCCGGCCACGCGGAAACGCGCAGCCAGCCCGGCGCGTTCGCCGGGCCGAACACGCGCGCATACGTGGATTCGTCCACCTGCTCGATGCCGGGCAGCGCGCGGCCGCGCAGGAACGCGAGCAGCGACGCGAAGTCGAACGGCGGGCGGTAGGCCAGCCGCAGCGTCAGCGCATCGCTCTTCGCCGCGCGCGGCTGGCGGCGCAGTTCGCGCGGCGCGATGCGGTTCGCCTGCGCGAACGCGGCGTTGAAGCGGCGCAGGCTGCGGAAGCCGGACGCGAGCGCCACGTCCGTCACCGGCATCGCCGTCTCGGTCAGCAGCTGCTTTGCGAACAGCAGGCGGCGCGTGGTGTGCACGCTCAGCGGCGGCGCGCCCAGCCGCTCCGCGAACAGGCGGCGCAGTTGCCGCGCACCCACGCCGACGCGTGCGGCGAGCTGCTCCAGCGAGCCTTCGTCCAGCGCGTCGTGTTCGATCAGTTTCAACGCCCGCGCCACCACGTGGTCGCCGCGCTGCCACACGTCGTTGCCCGGCGACAGCTCCGGGCGGCAGCGCAGGCAGGGCCGGAAGCCGGCCGCTTCCGCCGCCGCCGCGCTTGCGTAGTAGCGCACGTTCTCGCGCTTCGGCGACGGCGCGGGGCACACCGGCCGGCAATAGATGCCGGTGCTGCGCACGGCGGTGAAGAACAGGCCGTCGAAGCGCGCATCGCGGCTGAGCCGAGCCTGCTCGCAAGCGCGCACATCGGGCAGGGCGGGGGCGTGTTGATCGTTCATGCCAGCAGGCTAGCACCGCGCCGACAAGGAAACTCGCCGTTTTCGGACATCAATGCATCAGGTGCATGTGCCAAGCTGGGCAGGGTGACGCAACCCACGCCATTACTGAGGATGCTTCGGTTTATCCGGCGCATGCGTCGCTGCCAACGGAATTGACCAAGGCCGGCAGCCCGATGATCGTTCTGCGAAGGCCTCCGCTGTCGCAGGTGACACTGCCGGGATATGGTGTCGGCCCGTCAGGTTCGTTGTAGCCGTGAACCGGACTGTCAACGCGAACACATAGGCCATAGGCTTGTTGTCGCTCCATCGAGCCAAGGAGAGCCGCCATGCCCATGCTTCCCTCGCCGTCGGTTCCGCAAAAACTGCGCGAGATGCTCAAGGACTATCCAGAGCATATCGAGGCTCTGCAGCAGTCGCTCAATCAGCTGGTTGAGAAGCCAAAGCACGGGGTTCCGCAGTTTGAGCGGGCTGTATGGGCCATTGAGGACCAGTTGGATGTCTTCTTTTCCGAGGCAAAGCTCAAACTCGAGGCCGCGGAGGCTGGTGGCGATGCCGAAGCCATCGCAAAGGCATTTCAAGTAGAGAGATTGATGGGAGCAGCCCGCTTGAACATGGGCGGCATGTCGGAACTCTGGGACTACTTCCAGACGCATGCAGATGCCTGCCCGTGAATTCCGTCATGGCATCACGCATGTTTGCCATGCGGGCGTCGCCGGTTTCATTCACCATGCCAGAATCGCAGCCGCGGAACATCACGCGTCACCAAACCATCGATAAGGAGATCGCGCCATGACCCAGACCATCGACCCCATCAAGCTCAAGGCCGCTGCCGAGCATCTGGAGTGGGTGCTCAAGCAGTATCCCGACAGCGATGATGTGCAGAGCTTGCTGCACTCGCTGACTCCGCTGATCGAGGATGCCAAGGCAGGCAGGATATTAGTGCCGATGGATAGCATGGATGTCCCTGGCGCGTGGAACTTTGGAGATGGACGCTACATCCCATACAAGAATCCAAGCGTCGATGATGCTTACGTGGAATTTTCCGTCGAACTAAGAGGAGGCCGAACCGAGCAAGACAAGCAACGCATCGCGCGTATGGATGCCATGCGGAAGGCTATGGCAAAAGGCTCGCAGCCATGAACGGCAACGACCTCACCGCCGATGTGCTCAAGCAGCAGCATGTTGCTGCTATCGCCAAGGGCGATACCTTTAGACCCAGCGGTGTAAGCGAAGCGGACGCACGCGCCTACCTAGACACCAACGAGGGTACCCTGTACTGGTATCGGCTTGCGGAGGCCGATCCAAATGCGCCTTCATCAACGATCGATGATCGTGCCATCAAGCACCTGCGATCTGGTCGAGAACTCCCCCGCATGGAGACACTCGGCACTCAAGACGCGCTAGTCAAGTTCGTCGCCAAAGGCGCGAGTCCAAGCGCCCACTCCCCATTTTTCGCGCGGGAGGCCCACGCCGAAGCCGCCATGGCCTCTGGCAAGAACATCTCCGAGTACTTCGGCCTGCCCATCGGCAGCGAGGCGCCGCGTTACGACATGTACCGGATTGCGCCCCAGATTCCCACGCAGGTCTTCGTCAATACAGTGGCGCCAACCTCCGAGCTTGGCGGCCTGGTCACCAAGACCGGTGGTGCCGAGCAGGCGCTGGTACCGAATCGCAAGCTGTTCACCGCACCGGTCTACGTCAAGACTATCGACAACACACCTCACCTTGCCGCCGACATCGAACGCGAGGGGTTCTCGCCCAATCTCGTGCGTGGCGCCAGTGCTCTCGGCACGGCGGTCGTCATGGTCGATGCGACCCGAACTGCGGGGCGCGCCTCCGACCTGCTCGATCAGGGCAATCGGATCGGTGCGGCCTCGACGATCGAGCACTTCGGCGCACGCAATCTCGGCGCGTGGGGCGGTGCGGCGCTTGGCGCGGAAATATTTGGGACAGCGGGCGCTGAGTCCGGCCCGTTCGATCTGCTTGTCGCCGGGGCAGGCGGCGTGGCCGGCGCCATCGGCGGCGACAAGCTCGCCGACGCCTGGGACAACCACAGGATCTACAACCAGACCGATCCGCACGGCACCACGTGGCACCTCGACCCGGAGCAGCCGCAGCAGGGCTGGACGCGCACGGCGGTCGATGCCTTCGCCGAACGCGGCTTGAGCAGCACGCACGTCGAAACCGCTCCGCCCGCCGTGGCCGAACGGCTGACCTTCCAGGCCAACAGCACAGCCGTGGAGCTGGCGCTGGCCCATCCGCCGACGCCGCGCGATCCCTACACGCAACCGGCCGGGCCGAAAGACACGCCGAGCCGTCTGGATGCGCCATGGGTGCGCGACGCGCAGACGCAACAGTGGTCGCGTACCGTGACCGACCAGTTGATGGAGCACGGACTCAAGAGCACGCATGCCGAAGTGGCCAGCCCGCAGCGCGCCATGGAACTCGACGCGGCGGCGCACCAGGCCATCCGCGACAACCTGGCAAGTTCGCCGCGCGGCATCGCGGAACGCTACCAATCGGCGTACGAGCGAAACGGCTGGGAGAAATTCGGCCCGATGCCGGAGTCGGTGACCGCTGCGCTCAAGGCAAGCGAAAACACCTTGCAAGCCTCGGATGGCCATACCTACACCCGCAATGCGGACGGGCAGTGGAGCACGCCCGGCCTGTTGTACGGCTCGAACGTCGCGGAAGGCCATGTACGGGCGGAGCTCGACGCCACGCGCGCGGCCGTGCGGCATCCGGCCATGCAGTCGCCGGCCGCGCAGGCATCGTTGCCGCCGCATTCGCCAACCCGGGCCATCACGCCGGCTGATCCGGGCTATGCGCGCAACGATCCGCGCCATGCGGATCATCCCGATCACGCGCTGTACCAAGAGTTGCGCGAGCGCATCCCGGCCGCTGGCGAAAAGCGCCTGCTGCAGTTCACCGCCGCCTGCCATGCTGGCGAGCTCAACCACCGCAACCTCGGTTCGATCGCCTACGACGAGCACCGCGGCGTCATGCACTTCATGCCGGCCATGGAGCCCAGGCCGCCGGTCGTGGTGGACGTGAAGACACCGTCCCCCGAACCCCAGCAGTCGATCCAGCGGATCGAGCAGGCCGATCGAATGCAGGCGCATGTCCAGGCCTTGCCCAGGGCCCACGGCGCGCAAATGGGCCAGCAGTCCGCTCCGGGCCTGTGAGCAGTCTTGCCGTGGATGCGATTGCCGCTGCCGCGACCATCTGACTCGCTGTTTCGTCGGGTCTGGACATCACAGCGGTTGTCCGCTGCGTTGACATCTGGCACAGCCTGCCGAACGATCCGGGAAGACGCTCCCTCGCTCTCCGGCACATACGCATGGCACACGCACATCGCGCTCTCCCTATGCGGCTCGTGATCGCGCTGCTGTCGGCCTGCCTGCCTTTCCACGCCGGCGCGACGGATGCGAAGCCGGCGGCGCGGAAATGGATCGCCACCTGGGGGCAGGCGATGACTTCGCAATACGTGCAGGTCGCCGGCAGCGACGGCAAGCCAAAACTGGACGCCTACGGCCAGCCCATCGAACGCGCGCCCACGGTCGATCACCTGACCCTGCGCCAGAGCGTGAACGTTAGTGCAGGCGGTGAGCGCGTGCGTATCTGTCTGTCGAACTACTACGGCCGCGCGCCGCTCACCGTGAGCGCCGCGCGCATTGCGCTGGGCGCGAGGCATGCCGGCGACCTGTCGGCGATCGAACCCGACAGCGACCGGGCGTTGAGCTTCAACGGAGGTAAACCCTCGATCACCATCGCGCCCGGTAGCGAGGCAGTAAGCGATCCGGTCGAGCTGCGCGTGCCGGCACTGTCGAGCGTGGCCGTCAGCCTGTACTTCGACGGGCCGGCCCAACTCGCCGATTTCCATCCGCTGGAACCGGTGCGCGTCGCGTACGCGGTCGATGGCGATGCCCTGCAACAGGCGTCGCTGGCGCAGCGTCCCGCCGCGAAAGCGCTGCCTCGCACGGATGGCGATCACATCTATGTGCTGGCCGGCGTCGAGGTCGAGGCGCCGGCCTGCACCCGCGGCATCGTCGCGTTCGGCGATTCGATCACCGATGGCGCACTCGCCAGCGCGCCCACCGCTACCTGGCCGGCGGTGCTGGCCGGCCTTGCGCAGCGCAACGGCGATGCGGCGGCGGTGGTGAATGCCGGCATCAGCGCCGACGAACTGAGCACCGACCAGATCGGCTCGCCCGAGGCCGGCGCTTCCGGCCTGAAGCGCTTCCTGCGCGACGTGGTCGACCGCCCCGGCATCACGGATGTCGTCGTGCTGTTCGGCGCCAACGACATCAATCGCGGCATCGATTCCGCCGGTTATCCAACTGGCGCATCGGCGGGCGACCTCATCGCTTCCATGCGCATGCTGGCCGACGTCGCCCACCAGCATCATCTGCGCATCTATGCCGGCACCGTCATGCCGTTCGCCGGATTTCCAGGCTGGTACAACCCGCAGCGGGAGGCCGTCCGGCTGCAGTTCAATCGTTGGCTACGCAGTTCGGGCAGCTTCGATGGCGTGGTCGATTTCGCCGCCGCCGTGGCAGGCGCGTACAAGCCGCCGCCGCTGGTCGCACAGCAGTCGCCGTTGCCGGTCGGCATGGCCACCGTCTGCGCGGGCGACACCGGCCTGCATCCGAACGACCGCGGCTACGCCGTCATGGGCACGCTGGCCTACGACGTGCTGTTCCACGCGAAGTTGCAGCCGCCGCTGGCTTGCCATTGAGACTCCGTCGCGGTGATCGCATCACGGCCCGTGCCTTCTCCCTACCATGCTCGCCAGCACCCCATCGCGTCGGATCAGGCCGTGGTACAGCGCTGCGCCCAGGTGCGCGAGGAAGGTGAGCAACAGCAGCAGTGCCAGCCAGGTGTGCAGGTGGCGCAGGATGGCGAACGCGGTCGTGCTGACGGGGAAGATCGGTGGCAGCCGCAGCGAATCGCCGAGCATCACCGGGTAGCCGCCGGCCGAGAGCATCGCCCAGCCCACCAGCGGCATTGCGATCATCAGCGCATAGAGCAGCCAGTGCGAGGCGTGTGCGGCCAGCTTCTGCAGCGCGGGCAGATCCGCCGGCAGTGGCGGTGGCGGATGGCGCAGGCGCACGGCGAGGCGCACCACGGCCAGCAGCAGGATCGCGATGCCCAGCGGCTTGTGGATGCGCAGCAGCCATTCATGGCGCTCGGATACCGACGCCACCATGCCGACGCCGATGAACAGCATCGCCAGGATCAGGATGGCCATCAGCCAGTGCAGCACGCGGGCGGGCAGGGTAAACACGCCGGTGGTGTTCTTCATCGCCGTGCCTCCGGTTGCGCTTGCGCGGGCATGCGGGCGGAGCCCGGCAGGTGCGCTTCCTCGCTGGTGCGGCGCAGATAGGAATCGGCATAGGCGGCCGAGCGCGCGGGCAGCAGCGGGTCGTCGGAGATCGCGATGCCGTGCGGCAGCACCGTGGGGTCGTAGTTGATGTCGCGGCATTCGCCGCTTGCCTGCGGCGTGGTGTCGGTGAGCGTCAGCGTGCCGGCGTCGATCTCGCGGCGATCCGCAGGCCATGTTTTGGTGGCGTCGCCGGTCGGGTCGCCGGGGTTAGCCAGCGTGACAAGCAGGCGCCAGCGCAGCGCACCCTGCGCCAGCCGCCGCGCCAGGTCGACATCCAGGTAATCGGTGCCGGCACCGCCCGCCGCGGCGGCGCCGTTTTCGGGAACCATGCGCCAGCGCACCGCATGCCGCTTGCCCTGCGCGTCGATGAAGTAGAACGCGTCCAGGCCCCAGTAGCTTTCCGTGGCGAAACTCGCGGACGGCTTCGCGGTTTTCGCCCAGGCGCGGAACGCGGCGGTTTCCGGATGCGCCGCGAAGAAGGCGGCAAGCTTCTTCGGGTTCGGCTTGCCGGTGGCCGGGTCGGGCTGCCCCGCCTGCAATTGCTCGAAGAACGCCTGCGGCGTGGCGACCGGGAACACCGGCATGCTGTTCATGCCGGTGCGCCACTGCTGGCCGTTCGCCTGGGCGAAGCGCAGCGCCATGCTGCGGATCGGCACGCTGCCGTCGGGGGCGTAAGGGTTGCCGCCGGGAATCGCGAAGCGGCCGACCACCGGCGTGCGCTGGCCTGCCGCGAACACCTGTGCCACCGAATACGCGGCGGCCTGGCCGTTGCCCTGGAAATAGCCGGCGACGCACACGCCCTTGGCGTGGTTGCGCCGATAGCCGGGATGCAACCCGGCGTTGGCCTGGAGCTGGTCGATGAGGCGCTTCGGCGTGAGCCGCTGCGGCGAAAGCCAGCCGCCGACGTAGGCGAAGGCGAGCGTGAACAGGGCGGGCGCGGCGACGATCGCCGTCCAGCGGTAGGCAGCGTGTTTCCTGGGCAGGGCGGCGGGCGTCATGCGGCATTTCTCCAAGTCCGATGGATGGCTCTTCGCTCGTACGCCTCGTGCGGTTACGCGCGGCGTTTGAAGCACGCATCGATGCCGATGCCCGCCGCTGACAGCCGGTGTACGGCGGTGCTACTGTCGGCGCCATCGTGCCCAGGGAGTGAGGCGGCTCATGTCGACGCGTGGACGCATCCTGCTGATCATTGCGCTGATCCTGCTGGGTATCGGGGAATACGGTTGGTCCATTACCAAGGCGATGTCGCTGTTTGCCGTGCCTCTGGACGGCAGGCCGCAACTGGCAAGGCAGCATGCACGCCGTGTGCCTGCCCTGAGCCGAAGCGGTTTCACGCCCGCCGAGGTGCATGCCTTTCTCGACAAGGTTCGGGCCGCCGAGGCTGTGGCCGACCCGCTGCAGCGCTGCCTTGATTATCCCGATCCGCCGCGCAGCCACTGGTCGCCGGCAACGGTAGAGGCCTATTGCCATTACTACCTGCAGAAGACGATCTCGTTCCACGAGGCACAGGAACTCATCCAGAGCGGGCACGCCGCCGAGCTGGATAGCCGGCTGGCGCAAGCCCTGCAGGCGCAGCGCACCCGCCCCGAATCGCGCGGCCTGCTGGATCACACGTACTTCAGTGCGTTCGATAATGGATCGTTCGATGTTCGCCAGACGCTGGATGCCTGGAAGCGCGCATCGCCCGACAGTGCGTTCGCCTTTGCCGCAAGCGGTTCGGCGTATGTGGCAATGGCATGGAAGGCGCGCGGCGGAGCCTATATAAACGATACGCCGCAAAGCAACATCGACGCCATGAACCGCCTGCTGATGGAGGCCGACTCCGATCTGGAGCGCGCGCTGGCCCTGAATCCCCAGGTCACGCCGACGTACGTCGCGATGATGCGCGCCGGTTCGCTGAGCTTGGGAGGCAGCTACACCCGCCGTGCCGTTCAGCGCGGCCTCGCGGTGGCGCCGGACAACTACTCGATCTACGGCACGTTGAGTTCCGTGGAGGAGCCTCGCTGGGGCGGCTCGTTGGAAGCCATGGATCGCGTCGCCCGGCAGGCGCAGGCGCACGTGAAGCGGAATCCGCTGCTGGCGATCCTGCTCTCCGCGGAACCGGCTTACCGCTACGACGTGTGCAATTGCCGGTCATCGGCCAGTTGGCCGGCTTATCCCACGGTGTTCGACAACGTGGCCAGCACGGCCCTGCTTTCCAGCGCCGGCAAGGCGGCCAGCGAAAACGGGCATCCCGAACTGGCGGTGATCTACCTGTCGGAGGCGCTGCGCTTTCAGCCGGGCGCCTTGGGCACGCGCCGGCAGCGCGATACCGACCTCGCCTACGTGGGTGAACCCCGGATGGCGCTCGACGACGCCAACCGGCTCATTGCGGACAATCCGCACGATGCCCGCAACTACCTGCTGCGCGGCAACGTCTACCGGTCGCTGATGGACACGCGGCATGCCGAGGAGGATCTCGAACACGCGCTGGCCATGGATCCCGACGACATCGATGTGCTCGGGCCGCTGGGAAGTCTCTACATCGACCAGACCCACGAGTGGGACAAAGCCTGGGACATCACCGATCGCATCATCCGCAAATATCCGGGCAGTCCGGCGGGATGGGTGATGCGGGCAACCATCCAGGAGTCGCAACCGCGCGCCGGCCTGGACGACACGTATCGGTACTTCGTCGAGCACTTCGGCCATGACCCCTCCATGCAATGGCAGATCGCCCACATCCGCGAAGTGCTTGCCAAGGCGAAGGCGCCGGCCGAACAGGTGTCAAAAAGCAACCAGGCCGACGGGTCGGGCCGGTAGCCGCTGCCAGCCGCCTGCCGGCACGTTTCGCCTCGCCTATACTCGATGGACTGTCCCACCAAGAGTTTGCGCCCATGAACGCCCCCACCCGCATCGACACCACCCGCACCATCCGCGCGCCGCGCGGCACCGAGCTGAGCTGCAAGAGCTGGCTCACCGAGGCGCCGTTCCGCATGCTGCAGAACAACCTCGACCCCGAGGTGGCGGAGAACCCGGCGGAGCTGGTGGTGTACGGCGGCATCGGCCGCGCCGCGCGCAACTGGGAGTGCTTCGACGCCATCCTGCGCAGCCTGCGCGAGCTGGGCGACGACGAGACCCTGCTGGTGCAGTCCGGCAAGCCGGTGGGCGTGTTCCCCACGCACAAGGACGCGCCGCGCGTGCTGATCGCGAACTCCAACCTGGTGCCGGCCTGGGCGAACTGGGAGCACTTCAACGAGCTCGATAAGAAGGGCCTGATGATGTACGGCCAGATGACGGCCGGCTCGTGGATCTACATCGGCTCGCAGGGCATCGTGCAGGGCACCTACGAAACGTTCGTGGAGATGGGCCGGCAGAGCTACGGCGGTTCGTTGAAAGGGCGATGGATCCTCACCGCCGGCCTGGGCGGCATGGGCGGCGCGCAGCCGCTGGCCGCCAGCCTCGCCGGCGCGTGCAGCCTCAATATCGAATGCCAGCAGAGCCGCATCGACTTCCGCCTCAAGACCCGCTACGTGGACGAGCAGGCCAGCGACCTCGACGACGCGCTGGCGCGCATCGCCAAGTACACCGCCGCCGGCCAGGCCAAATCCATCGCGCTGCTGGGCAACGCCGCCGACGTGCTGCCCGAACTCGTGCGCCGCGGCGTGAAGCCCGACGCAGTCACCGACCAGACCAGCGCGCACGATCCCGTCAACGGCTACCTGCCGCAGGGCTGGACGCTGGAGCAGTGGGCCGAGCGCCGCAAGAGCGACCCCGCCGGCACTGCCAAGGCCGCCAAGCAGTCCATGAAAAAGCACGTGGAAGCCATGCTCGCCTTCCACGCGCAGGGCATCCCCACCTTCGACTACGGCAACAACATCCGCCAGATGGCCAAGGACGAAGGCTGCGCCAACGCCTTCGCCTTCCCCGGCTTCGTGCCCGCCTACGTGCGCCCGTTGTTCTGCCGCGGCGTGGGCCCGTTCCGCTGGGTGGCGCTGTCCGGCGACCCGGAGGACATCTACAAGACCGACCAGAAGGTGAAGGAGCTGATCCCCGACGACCAGCACCTGCACAACTGGCTGGACATGGCCAAGAGCCGCATCAGCTTCCAGGGCCTGCCGGCGCGCATCTGCTGGGTGGGCCTGGGCCAGCGGCACAAGCTCGGCCTCGCGTTCAACGAGATGGTGCGCAACGGCGAGCTGAAGGCGCCGGTGGTGATCGGCCGCGACCACCTCGACTCCGGCTCTGTCGCTTCACCAAACCGTGAAACCGAGGCGATGAAGGATGGCAGCGACGCCGTGTCCGACTGGCCGTTGCTCAATGCGTTGCTCAATACCGCCGGTGGAGCGACCTGGGTGTCCCTGCATCACGGCGGCGGCGTTGGCATGGGCTACAGCCAGCACTCCGGCGTGGTGATCGTGTGCGACGGCAGCGCCGAGGCGGACAAGCGGATTGCGCGAGTGTTGTGGAACGATCCGGGTATCGGGGTGATACGGCATGCGGATGCGGGGTATGAGATGGCGGTGGAGTGTGCGAGGGAGCAGGGGTTGAAGTTGCCGATGGTTTGATATTTGTCGAGAGATGTTCGTTCTGTCCTGGCCAGTGAGAGAAATGCTATGCCGATCAAAACTCCAAAGCGACGTATGACAAATATGGACTCTTCGAACTCTATGAAGTCCGCAGTCAAGGGTGTTACGAAACGAGTTCGTAAACAGAAGGCCACTGTCGATAGCGGCTTGGTAAGCAAAATCAACCAACTTCGTGAGGCTGCTCCGTTCGTAAAATCGGTGTGTTTCTTTAATAATAAAGGCGGTGTTGGGAAAACTAGTCTGGTTGCTAATTTGGCGGCTCAACTCGGCTTGAATTGCGGTGCGCGCGTTCTTGTTGTCGATGCCGATCCTCAATGCAACCTCACTCAGTATGTATTAAGCGAAGATGATTTCTTGGATGCGTATAAGAACGAAGGGGCTGCGGAAAGCATTTATAGCGTCATTCACCCTCTTTCGGTAGGAAAAGGGTATACAAGTAGTTTGCCGATTAGAAATATTTCTAAATTTGGATTTGATCTTGTTCTTGGTGATCCTCGTCTAGCTTTGAAGGAAGATCTATTGGCGCAGGATTGGAGGGATGCCAGGTCAGGAGGGACTCGTGGCCTTAGGACTACTTTTGTATTTTCAGATCTAATTAAAAAGGCAGATAAGTACGATTTTGTATTTTTTGATATGGGCCCATCTCTGGGTGCTATTAATAGGGCGCTTTTGCTCTCCGCAAACTATTTTGTAGTGCCTATGTCGATCGATATATTTTCTCTATGGGCTATTCAGAATATAAGTGAGGCTATAAGAATATGGAGTAGAGATATTGCTACCGGTCTTAGGCTCGCGGAAGATCCATCTGAGTTGGATGTTTTGCGCGCGACTAGACTGAAATTCTTGGGGTATGTTACGCAGCAGCACAAAGAGCGAAGTGAGTCGGGTAGTCGCAGAATTGTTGAGGCTTATAATGCGATAAGTTCAAAAATACCTGATGAGATTAATTCGCGGCTCGGCGAGATTTTCTTAAGTAAGAAAATTCAGCCTCATTTGGGGGATATCAAGCATCTAGCTAGCTTGGCGCCGAAATCACAGACGCTCCATGTTCCGATGATCAATGTAACTGCGGTTGGTAGTTACGCCAGTATGCGTAAGCAGGCACGTAGTATTTATACGGCTATATCTGAGGCGTTTATCGACAATCTTCTGAAAGGTGCGTAGTAATGTCATCCTTTCAGATCAATGCTGATCTAATTGACGATTTAGCGAAGCGGCGTGTTGTTCTCTTTCTCGGATCCGGAGTATCCGCGAGTGCAGTGACGAAGGCGGGAGTGCGTATCAAGCAATGGGGTGCTTTTCTGGAAGGATGTGCAGATTTTTTGCCAGATGCTAAGGCAAAGAGTCTCGTGGATAAATTACTCAAGAGCCAGGATTATCTTCTTGCATGTGAGGTGCTTAGGCGGGGTCTGTCTGATATGTGGAGTAACCTCCTCCATAAAGAATTTGGGCAGATTGCTGATCCATCGTTGTTGCATAATGCAATTGTAGATTTAGATCAACGAATAATTGTTACTACAAATTTTGATAAGCTTATCGAGGCTGCGATTGAGCAGGGTAATTCGACGCATTACCCTAGAATAATAAATAAATTGAGTGCTGACGCATTTAAGATGTTGCGTGATGATGGTCGGTATCTTGTTAAAATGCACGGATCTATTGATGATCCAGAGACATTTATTTTTACAAAGTCTGAGTATATAGCCAAGGCATTCGAAAACTGGATATATGGTGAATTTCTTAGGACTTTGTTAGTAACTCACACTGTTTTATTTGTTGGTTTTTCAATGAGTGATCCGGCGGTTTCATCGCTTGTTGAGCAATATGCTTTTCGTTTTCCGAATGGTCGCCCTCATTATATTTTGCAAGGCGGCCCGATTGATCAGGAGCTGATCGATATAAATAAATCGTTGCGCAAATTATATGCTATTGAATACGACTCGCGGGACGATCATGCTCAATTGGTCGAGGTGGTGAAATTTATGCATTCTGAAATGATTCGGCGCCGATTGGAGCTGGTGGCTGATTCTTCAAATTTAGTGAAAACAGATTCGTAGTGAGGAATGATGAGTGGCGGGGCCAAAATGGGGTCAGATTCACTTATCCCACCAAAACGGGGTCAGGTTCACTTATCCCGTACTCGGAAGTGAGCTTGATCCCGTTTGATTTGGAGTTTTCCTGAATAGGAGATTGACATGGCATGGTCACCAGCAGGTATTCTTGCGCGTAATCGAGTCTGCAATATCGTCTATGGTGGTGCGATAGGGGGCTTTGATCCATTCAATGGGTTTACGTTTGGAGCCTGGCATCCACACGGAGCCCGTATTGGTTTTGATCAAGCAATAATTCAACACGTATACGCAAACGCTCCTGCTGACAACGGAGTTCCTGCATGGTATACCTGCCACTATTGCAATTGGGAGTACCCAATTGCGCGTTGCCATATAGATCATGTAATCCCTTGGGCGGATTATTCGCTGACCGTGACGAATAGCCTCACCTTGCCAAATGCTCGCGCTATAGAAGTCTGGGTCGGGTGCAACGACCCGGCGAACTTGGTGGTGGCTTGTGATTCTTGCAATACATCCAAAGGCAATAACGCGGTAACGCAGCACTGGATAAATAACAGGCGTGCATTGGCGAACGCGAATAATGGTTTTTAAGTAAGCAACAGTGCGAAACAGGGGGGGCAGAGTGCATTTTCTCGCGGTGTCAGAAGCATCTACGGAGGGATTTCCCTGTGACTGGGCAGACTCAGGATTTTTTTTATCATTATCGAACAATGGACACGCGCATCCTGTTGGCTCGTTACCGCAGCGGCGGGTTGTTGCCGGAAGCCAAGGCCGCATTGCTGGAGGTTCTAGCGGATCGCGGCTACACCGTGGAAGCATTGGAACCCAATAGCGTAGGTGGGATCGTCGAACTACGAGTTGATGAGACGGCCGAGGCGCACCCGTTTTCGATAAAGACGAGACCCTCGCTTTCGGTCGCGTGGAGCCGGATCGAGCAAAAGGTGGTGGCTGCCGCTTTACAGTCCAAGGATCGAGTCCGCTTTCGGGAAACTTGGGCGCAGGTTGCTCGCTTCGGCCTGCTTGCAGCGTGCTTGTGGTCGGTGCGACTAGCCACCTTGTTCGGCTTGGGGCTCTTTGTGACCGCGAACGTTTTTTGTGACTCCGGGCCAGAAGCAAGGTGTTTTCACATGGGTCTGCACTTTCTCGAGGTCGGCATGACAGCCGATGCCCTGTTGATGCCGGCCATGGTTGCTTTGCTGTTTCCGAAAAGATGGATTGCCTGGTATCTCAAGGTAGTCCCAGCGCTTTCGCTCGCGGTTTTCGGTGCATCCATCCACTGGTACCGCATACTTCCCATGCTCTGCCTGAAGGCGGCGGAGCTAAGTGCCTTGATTGCGTTTCTAGCGGCCGCCTTCCTGATCCTTTCGCGGAAGTCTGGACTTCTGCCGGTTCCGTAGACGCCATCCTAAGCTAGGAAGCGAACCTGACCCAGTCAGTTCGTGTCCCCATCCCCCGAAAAAACGCACACGCCCAACGCCTGGCTCTTGGCCTGGTACATCGCCGCATCCGCGGCGCGCAGGTAGTCGTCGGTGGTCGCGAAGCCGGACTGGCTGCTGACCACCCCGATGCTTGCGCCGCAGGTCACGGTGTGCGGGCCGATCCGGTAGGGGGCCGCAAGGGCGGTCGCCATCTGCCGGGCGCGGTCTGCGGCGCCCGCGGGATCGATGGACTCCAGCAGCACGTTGAACTCGTCGCCGCTCATGCGGGCGACCAGATCGATGGGTCGCACGCAGGATTCCAGCCGGCGCGCTACCTGCTGCAACAGTTGGTCGCCCGCATGGTGTCCAAGGGTGTCGTTGACGGCCTTGAACCGGTCGAGATCCAGCAGCAGCACGGCGAACGTGGTGGTGTCCGCTTGCGATGGCGTGTCGCCGCTTTTCGAAGTGCCGTCCTGGTGCAGCGCGATGGCGTGTTCGAGGCGGTCGCGGAACAGCGGTCGGCCGGGCAGGTTGGTCAAGGCGTCGTAGGAGCTGCCGCGTTCCGCCAGGTCGCTGAGCGACCCGGCCATGCGCACGGCGGTGCCGTTTTCGAATTGGGCGATCCCGCGCCAATTGAGCCACACCAGCCGCCCCGAACCATGGCGGGCGCGGAAATCCACGGAGAAGTTCGGGTGGTGGCCCGACAGGCGCCTGCGGTAGGCCGTCTCGACGCGTTCAAGGTCGTCGGGGTCGATGAGCAGCTGCAGAAATTGCCAGCCGTCTTCATGCAGGTGGCCGGCGTCGCCCAGCCCGACGATCTCGTTGAAGCGCTGCGACACATGCAGCACGCCCGTCTGCAGGTTCCAATCCCAGATGCCGTCATTGGAGCCGCGGGTGGCGAGCGCATAGCGGTTGTCGGACTGCACCAGTTCGAGTTCGGTACCTTTCTGCTCGGTCACGTCGATCATCAGGCCGATCATGCGATTCGGGCGGCCCGGCTCGACATCCACGCGGCACAGGTCGCGCACCCAGACGACCTTGCCGGATTTGGCGATCAGCCGGTAACTCATCTCGTACGCATAACTGTGCGTGGCGTAGTAGGCGGCGTCGTCGATGACCAGGGCTTCCGCCAGGTCGTCGGGGTGCACGTGTGCCCGCCAGAAACCGGGGTCGGCCCGCCACTCTTCCACCGAGTAGCCGAACAGGCGCTCCACCTGCGGGCTGAGGAAGGTATTGCCTACGCCAAGCTCAGCCTCCCACACCACGCCGTCGATGGTTTCCAGCAGCCGCAGGAAGCGCTGGCGATCCTCCATCAATACCTGCTCGCCGATCTCGGTGATCTCGATCAGCACGCCCTGGCGACTGATCACGCGATCCGCGGCGTCGGTCTTCGGTTGCAGCTGCAGGCGCATCCAGCGATGATCCGAGTCGGCGAAGCGCAAGCGGAACACCGGCATGCCTGCGCGCAAGGCTCCGGTGTCGTCGGGATGCACGAAGTCGAGCAAAGATCGGCCGAGCGCACCCTCCACCGGATGACCCGTGAGCCTGTGCCAGGCCGGATTCAGATAGGTGATGATCCACCGCGCGTCCGTTTGCACCACCGCGTCGGGCAGCAGTTGCAGCAGTTCTTCGGACGGGGTGAGAGGGGTGGGCATCGGTTCCTTATGCTCACCGAAGCGCAATCGTCCAGTCCAGCCCCGCAAAACCGGGGCCGGCTTCGCTTCGTGACCCGCTCGCACGTGAGGTGGGGACGGGTTCGCGTGGATGTTCGCGATGGTGGCGCCTGATCCTGTTCTGGCCGTGATCCATGCACCGTTTTAAAGTGGCCGCTGGCCCGAGCGAAGGAGTCGCCCCATGCTGACGACGCTTGCCGTTGCGAACTACCGCTCGTTGCGCGAACTGATCGTGCCGCTGGGACGGCTCAATCTCGTCGTCGGCGCGAACGGCAGCGGCAAGTCGAATCTGTATCGCGCACTGCGCTTGCTCGCCGAATCGGCGCAGGCGGGGATCGTGCCGGCGCTGGCGCGCGAGGGTGGCCTCGGCTCGGCGCTGTGGGCGGGGCCGGAGACGATCAGCCGCGCGATGCGGCGCGGCGAGGTGCCGGTGCAGGGCGGGCCGCGGCAGGAGTCGGTGCGGCTTTGCCTCGGCTTCGCGAGCGAGGAGTTCGGCTACGCGGTTGATCTCGGCTATCCGGAGCCCTCGTCCAGCGCGTTCGCGTTCGATCCGCAGATCAAACGCGAGGCGATCTGGAGCGGCCCGTTCCTGCGTGGTGCCAATACCCTGGTGGATCGCAACGGCAACATGGCGCGCGTGCGCGATGGGCGCAGCTGGTGCGTGGTGCATCAGCACCTCGACCCGTTCGAGAGCGTGTTCGGCCAGATCGCTGACCCGCAGGGTGCGCCCGAGGTATTGAGCCTGCGCGAGACGATCCGCGGCTGGCGCTTCTACGACCATTTCCGTTCGGATGCGGATTCGCCCGCGCGCCTGCCGCAGCTCGCCACGCGCACGCCGGTGCTGAGCCACGATGGCCGCGACGTTGCCGCCGCGTGGCAGACGATCCTCGAAATCGGCGATGCGCGCGCGCTCGATGCGGCCGTCGCGGACGCGTTCCCGGGCGCGGAAGTCAAAGTAAGCAACACGGATGGCCGCTTCCTGCTGCACTTCTCGCCGTGCGCCAAGTCATGGCTCACCCTATCGAAGCTTAAGGTTTGCCGCTTGGGGCATCTGCTACCAAATAGCGCTACTTCGTGCCCATTGCGAGGTCAATCGCCGCGGCCGGCTCGCCTGCCGCGCTCTTGCGCCGCCGAGGTTTCCTTTCCGACGCCGCCAGCAACTGCTGCAGGTAAGCGATGCCTTCTTCCTCGGGAAAGAAGGCCACCACATCGGCCACGCTGAGCTGATGACGTTCGCGCAGTGCGAGGAATTCCTCGCGGGCGCGGGCGATGCGCGCGGCTTCGGCGGCCCGCTTGCCAAGCGGCCTGGCTTGCTTTGGTTCGGAAGGCGTTTCCGGCTTCGGTTCGGGCCTGGTCTGCTCGAGCGCGGCCAGCTCGGCCTGGAACTGGCGAAAATCGTAGGGTCTGGAACTCATCGTGCTTGCATGCGGCGGGAACGAGGCATTCTCGCATGCCCGCGCAGGCCGTGCAGGCTTCCGGCGGCGGGCCGGATCGCATCTAATGCCCGCTGGTTTCCGTGAAACGTTCCCGATGAGTGCCTTGCTGCTGTTGTTCGTCTGCCTGGTGTTGGGCATGCTGGTGCGCCGCCATGCGCAACCGCCGGCCGGCATCGTGCACGGCCTGAACTGGTGGGTGCTCAACATCGCCCTGCCGGCGCTGGTGCTGGAACTGATCCCCACGCTGAAGCTCGATGCGCAGCTGTGGTTTCCGGTGGCCGCGATGTGGCTCACCTTCTTCGGCGCATGGCTGCTGTTCGCGTGGCTGGGGCGGCGGCTGGGCTGGTCGCGCGGGCGCGTCGGCGCGCTGGTGCTGGTGTGCGGGCTGGGCAATACCTCGTTCATGGGCTATCCGATGCTGCAGGCGCTGCACGGACAGGCGGGCCTGGCGCTGGCCGTGGTGGCCGACCAACTAGGCTGCTTTCCGCTGCTGGCCTCGATGGGCGTGGTGGTGGCCTGCGTATATGCGGGACGCACGCCCAACCCGCGCCTGATCGTGCGGCGCATCCTCACCTTTCCCGCCTTCATCGCCCTGGCGGCGGGCCTGCTGGTCGGCGCGCTGGGCGGCTGGCCGGAGGTGCTGGACGGCGTGTTCCATCCGCTGGGCGCCACGCTGACGCCACTGGCGCTGTTCTCGGTGGGCCTGCAGTTCCGCCTGCGCCTGGGTGGGCGCCAACTGGGCGCGGCGGCCTGCGGCCTGGGCTGGAAGCTGCTGCTGGCGCCGGCGCTGTGCTGGGTGCTGGGCGTGGCGGCGGGCGTGGGCGGGCTCACGCTTACCGCCGGTGTGCTGCAGGCGGCGATGGCGCCGATGGTGTCCGCGGCCATCCTTGCCGACGAGTACGAGCTCGATCCCGAGCTGGCGAACACCGTGCTCGGCGCGGGCATCGTGCTGTCCTTGCTCACCGTGCCCCTTGGTAACTGGTTGCTGGGGATGTGAATGTCAGGACATGACGCCGAGACGCCGTGCCATGTCGTCGACTGCCGCTCGAGCCTGCACGAGGCTGGAGCCGTCGCGCTGACGATAGAGGCGGAGCGCCTCGACGTAACGCCCGGCGCGCAGCTCGGCTTCGATCTCGGCGTTCCGGATTTCAGGGCGTAGTTCAGGCCGCTGTGCGGTGGAGGCGCGGTTGCGCCAACGCACGATCAAGTAACAGGCCGCGAGACAGCACAAGCCAAGATCCAAGAGGTGCTTGGCGATGTAATCCATGACAAAGCTCCATGAGGGATGTGGCGATAATGCCAGCGATGAACCATCCGCACAGCAACGATCCCACCGAAGTGCGCGCCGACGTCTGGCTGTGGGCCGCGCGCTTCTTCAAGACGCGCAGCCTCGCCAAGCAGGCCATCGACGGCGGCAAGGTCGAGGTCAACGGCGCGGGCTGCAAGCCGGCCAGGGCGCTGCACGCGGGCGACATGCTGAAGATCGGCCGCGGCGAGGAAAGGCTGGAGGTCGAGGTGTTGGCGCTGTCCGACAAGCGCGGCCCGGCCAGCACGGCACAGGCGCTGTATCGCGAGAGCGAGGCCAGCCGGCTGGCGCGCGAGGCATGGCGCGAGCAGCGCCGGCTGGTCGGCGTGCAGGCGCCGCGCCAGCGGCCGGACAAGCACGCGCGCCGTGAACTGCGTCGCTTGAAGGACGATCCGGGAGCCTTTTGAGCCGTCCCTGAGCAGTGCATCGCAGATTGCGCGGCGGTTCTGCCGCACCATGCGCGACAACGTCGGGGGCAATCCCCGCGCGACGGCAAGGGAGCATTGCAATGAACGGCATGGGTTTCTTCAAGCGTTGGCTGGGTGGCGCCGAAGCGTCGGCGCAGCGGCTGGAGATCCGGCGGCAGGCGCCGGCCGGCACGCGCATGCTGGTAGTGGACGACTCGCCCACGATCTGCGCCGTGCTGGGCCGCATGCTGGAGCAGGACGGCTACGCGGTGCAGAAGGCGGCCGACGGCGAACATGCGCTGGAGCTGGCCAAGGCCGAGCCGCCCGAACTGATCTTCCTCGACATCGTGCTGCCGGGCATCAACGGCTTTGCCGTGCTGCGCGCGCTGCGCCACGATCCGCGCACCGCGCACGTGCCCATCGTGATGATCAGCGGTAACCAGCAGGCCACCGAGCAGTTCTACGTGCAGCGCTATGGCGCCGACGATTTCATGAAGAAGCCGTTCGGCCGCGCCGAGGTGACGGCCAGCATTGACATGCTGGTGCGCGCCGGCCGGCTGGCCGCGCGGCCAACCGAACTGCCCGTGGCGGCGCCGGATCTGGTGATCGTGCCCGCGGTGCTGCCGGGCATGGCGGCCTGAAAGCCGGCTCATCGCCTCCCCGCAACGCGCTGGGCTGGTATGGCGGCGCGTATCTGTCCGCTTGCGCATGCCGGCGCCGGCGCGGAAACTTCGCAGATGTCGGTATCGGGGTAGGGGCAGGGAGATGGCCGGTTTCGGTTTGATCAAGCGTCTGGTGGGCGGCGATCGCCGCCACAGCGAGCCGCGCGTGCGAGCGGCAGCCAGCACGCGGGTGCTGGTGGTGGACGATTCGGCGACCATCCGCGCCGTGCTGGGCAAGATGCTTGGGCAGGACGGCTACGAGGTGCTCAAGGCGGCCGACGGCGAAAGCGCGCTGACGATGGCGCGCGAGGAGCCGCCGGGCCTGGTCTTCCTCGACATCGTGATGCCTGGCATGTCCGGCTTCGAGGTGCTGCGCACCCTGCGGCACGAGACCGCCACGCAGCACGTGCCCATCGTGATGATCAGCGGCAACGTGCAGGCCACCGAGCAGTTCTACGTGAAGCGCTACGGCGCCGACGACTTCATGAAGAAGCCGTTCGGCCGCGAGGAAGTGTTCGAGCGCATCCGCCAACTGGTGATGGCCGGCCGGCTGCCGGCGCGCACCACGCACGAGGATCCCGTGCTGCCGCAAGGCGTGAGCCAGGCGGAATGGGATGCGATCCCCGATATCGCGATGCCGGACGAGGCACATGTGCTGCCGCCGAAACCGGACGATCAGTAAGAGCCTGTCGCTACTTCCTCACTGCCTCCACTCAACCCTTCCCCTCGAGGGGAAGGGTTTTCGTTGGGAAGTGCAGCCATGGATGGCTGTCCGCTTGATTCTTGCGATCAGGGACGATCGCAAAGATCACTTCAGGTCGAAGCGGTCGAGGTTCATCACCTTGGCCCAGGCCGCCACGAAGTCGCGCACGAACTTCTCCTTGCCGTCGGCGCTGGCGTAGACCTCGGCCAGCGCGCGCAGCACCGAGTTCGAGCCGAACACCAGGTCGACGCGGGTGCCGGTGTACTTCGGCGCGCCGGTCTTGCGGTCGCGGCCTTCGAACAGCTCGCCGGCCGGCTTCCACTCGGTGGTCATGTCCAGCAGGTTGACGAAGAAATCGTTGCTGAGCACGCCGGGCCGCTCGGTGAACACGCCGTGCGCGCTGCCGTCGTGGTTGGCGCCCAGCACGCGCAGGCCGCCGATCAGCGCGGTCATCTCCGGTGCGGTCAGGGTGAGCCGTTGCGCCTTGTCGACCAGCAGGTGTTCGGCGGGGATGTCCGACTTCGCCTTGAGGTAGTTGCGGAAGCCGTCGGCGAAAGGTTCCAGGTAGCCGAAGGATTCGACGTCGGTCTGCTCCGCGCTGGCGTCGACGCGGCACGGCGAGAACGGCACCTCGATGGCGATGCCCGCGGCCTTCGCCGCCATCTCGATACCCACGCCGCCGGCCAGCACGATCACGTCGGCCAGCGAGGCCTTGCCCGAGGCCCGCTGGATCTCCTCCAGCTTCGGCAGCGCCTGGACGGCCAGCGCGTTGACCGCCCAGTCCTTCTGCGGGGCCAGCCGGATGCGCGCGCCGTTGGCGCCGCCGCGCTTGTCGCCGCCGCGGAAGGTGGAGGCCGAGGCCCAGGCCAGCGAAACCAGTTGCGACACGCTCAAACCCGAGGCGGTGATCCTGGTCTTGAGGTCGGCGATGTCGGCGGCACTGGGGTGGTGGATGGCCTTGGGCAGCGGATCCTGCCAGAGCAGGTCTTCCTGCGGCACTTCCGGGCCCAGGTAGCGCGCCTTGGGCCCCAGGTCGCGATGGGTGAGCTTGAACCACGCCCGCGCATAGGCGTTGGCGAAGGCCTGCGGGTCGTCGCGGAAGCGGCGCGAGATTTTTTCGTAGGCCGGGTCGAAACGCAGCGACAGGTCGGTGGTGAGCATGGTCGGCCGGCGCTTCGGCGAGTCGGCCGAAGGGCCGGGGATGATCGCGTCGGCGCCCTTGGCCACCCACTGGTGCGCACCGGCAGGACTCTTTTCCAGCTCCCACTCGAAGTCGAACAGGAACTTGAAGAAGTCGTTGCTCCATTGCGACGGCGTGCGCGTCCAGGTGACTTCCAGGCCGGAACCGATCGCATCCTTGCCCTTGCCGCTGGCGAACGTGCTGGCCCAGCCCAGGCCCTGCTGCTCCAGCGACGCGGCTTCCGGCACGTCGCCGACGTGGCTGGCCGGCGCGGCGCCGTGGGTCTTGCCGAGGGTGTGGCCGCCGGCGATCAGCGCCACGGTTTCCTCGTCGTCCATCGCCATGCGCGCGAAGGTCTCGCGGATGTCGTGCGCGGCGGCGAGCGGGTCGGGATTGCCGTCCGGGCCTTCCGGGTTCACGTAGATCAGGCCCATCTGCACGGCCGCCAGCGGGTTGTCCAGCGTGCGCTCGCCGGGCTTGCCGTGCGAGTAGCGGCTGTCCGGCGTGCTGCTTGCGGCCAGCCATTCGGTTTCGTTGCCCCAGGACACGTCGAGGTCGGGTTCCCAAACGTCCTCGCGGCCCGCGGCGAAGCCGAAGGTGCGGAAACCGCTGGATTCCAGCGCCACGTTGCCGGCCAGCACGATCAGGTCGGCCCAGGAAATCCGCTGCCCGTATTTCTGCTTGATCGGCCACAGCAGGCGGCGCGCCTTGTCGAGGCCGACGTTGTCCGGCCACGAGTTGAGCGGCGCGAAGCGCTGCTGCCCGCGCCCCGCGCCGCCGCGGCCATCGCCGACGCGGTAGGTGCCGGCGCTGTGCCAGGCCATGCGTATCATCAGGCCGGCGTAGCTGCCGCCGTCGGCGGGCCACCAGTCCTGCGAATCGGTCATCAGCGCCAGCAGATCCTTCTTCAGCGCGGCGTAGTCGAGTTTCCCGAACTCCTCGCGGTAGCTGAACTTTCCGCCCAGGGGGTTGGATTTCTCGGAATGCTGGCCCAGCAGGTCGAGCCGCAACTGGTTCGGCCACCAGTCGCGGTTGGTGGTGCCGGTGATGGTGTGGTGGAAGGGGCACTTCGCTTCGGCGGACATGGACTTTCTCCTTGGGCGTGGGGTGGCCAGGATCAATCTACGCAGCTTCGGCCATTCATGGAATTTGAATGTTCCAATGCTTGCGATAGTGCCTGGCTATCGACAGGCGCGAAGCCCGGAGTGTGCCGGATGGGCCGTTACGGAGAGGTGTCGATGTGCTGGTTCAAGGGCGCTCGGTCAAACGGCTTTTTGTTCGTCATTCCTGCGAAGGCAGGAATCCAGTGTCTTTGCATTCAATGGTCTGCAGACACTGGATCCCGGCCTTCTCCCACTGCTGTCCGGAATAATCTGGGGATGGTGTCGAAGGATGAAGGCCCGCGCCGCTTGCACGAAACATGGCGAGAAGGCGACTTCATTTCCGATAACGACCACCTATCCAGACTGTCATCCCGGCGAAGGCCGGGATCCAGTAGCGACCATGTTCGCTCAGGCCGCACGGCCACTGGATTCCGGCCTGCGCCGGAATGACGAGAAAGACCGCGGCCACGAATGTTCAAAATTATTCCGGACAGTTGTGGGCCTTCTCCGGGATGACGAGCGGATCTTCAGCGTAACTGCTTGAGCCGGTAGAGCGCTTCCAGCGCGTCGCGCGGCGTCAGTGCGTCGGGGTCGATGGCATCCAGCGCATGCTCCACTGCCGAGGGCGCGGGTGGGGCGAACAGCCCGAGTTGCGGCGAGGCGGCGGCGGGTGCCGGCGCGCTGGCGTGTGTGTGCATGCCGCGTTCCAGCTCCGCCAGCGTGCGCCGCGCGTCGGCGATCACCGCCTTCGGCAGGCCGGCCAGCGCCGCGACCTGCAGGCCGAAGCTGCGGTTGGCCGGGCCGTCCTTCACCGCGTGCATGAACACCAGTTGCTCGCCGTACTCGACGGCGTCCAGGTGCACGTTGGCGATGCCGGCGAACTCACCGGCGAGTTCGGTCAGCTCGAAGTAGTGCGTGGCGAACAGCGTGAACGCGCGGCTGGCGGTGGCCAGGTGCACCGCCGCCGCGCGTGCCAGCGCGAGGCCATCGTAGGTGCTGGTGCCGCGGCCCACCTCGTCCATCAGCACCAGGCTGTGCGCGGTGGCGTTGTGCAGGATGTTGGCGGTCTCGCTCATCTCCACCATGAAGGTGGACTGGCCGCGCGAGAGGTCGTCGCCTGCGCCGATGCGGGTGAAGATGCGGTCGACCGGGCCGATCGCCGCGCGGCTCGCTGGCACGTAGCTGCCGATGTGGGCAAGCAGAACGATCAGCGCGTTCTGCCGCATGTAGGTGCTCTTGCCGCCCATGTTGGGGCCGGTGATCACCAGCATGCGGCGGCCGTCGGCCAGTCGCAGGTCGTTCGGCTCGAACGGTTCCTCGCGCACCTTTTCCACCACCGGGTGGCGGCCGCGTTCGATGGCGATGCCGGGTTCGTCGGCGAGTTCCGGCGCCGTCCAGTCCAGCGTCCCGGCGCGTTCGGCCAGCGTGGCAAGCACGTCGAGTTCGGCGATGGCGGCGGCGGCCTGCTTCAGCGGTTCCAGCTTTTCGGTCAGCGTGTCGAGCAGTGCCTCGTACAGCGCGCGTTCGCGCATCAGCGAACGTTCCTTGGCGCTGAGCACCTTGTCCTCGAACTGTTTCAGTTCCTCGGTGATGTAGCGCTCGGCGTTCTTGGTGGTCTGGCGGCGGGTGTAGTGCGTGGGCGCCTTGTCCGATTGCGCCTTGCTGATTTCGATGTAGTAGCCGTGCACTCGGTTGTAGCCCACCTTCAGCGTGGGGATGCCGCTGGCGGCCTTCTCGCGTTCCTCCAGCTCGACCAGGTACTGGTCGGCGTGGGTGGACAGGCGGCGCAGTTCGTCCAGTTCGGCGTCGTAGCCGTCGTTGATGACTCCGCCGTCGCGTTGCAGCACCGGCGGCTGTTCGACGATGGCGCGCCGGAGCAGGGCGGCGGTTTCGGCGTGGTCACCGATGCGGTTGACGAGGGCATGCAGCAGCGGGCTGTCGAGTTCCGCGATTTTTTCTCGCAGCTCCGGCGCGGCGAGCAGGCCATCACGCAGCGTGGAGAGATCGCGTGGCCGCGCCGAGCGCAGCGCCACCCGCGCCAGGATGCGCTCCAGGTCGCCGATGCCGCGCAACTGCTCGCGCAAGGCCTCGTGGTGGCGGTTGTCGATCAGCGCACCGATGGCCTGATGGCGTGCGCGCAGCACCTCGCGCGAGCGCAGCGGCCGGTTCAGCCAGCGGCGCAGCAGGCGCGCGCCCATCGGCGTCACGGTTTCGTCCAGCACGCCGAGCAGGGTGTGTTCGGTGCGGCCGCTGGGGTGGGTGTCCAGTTCGAGGTTGCGGCGGGTGGCGGCATCCAGCGCGATGGTTTCGCTGGCCGATTCCACTGCCATGCCGCTCAGGTGCGGCAGCGCACTCTTCTGGGTTTCCTCGACGTAGCCGAGCAGGCAGCCGGCCGCGCCGATGGCCAGCGGCAGCTTGTCCACGCCGAAACCGGAAAGGTCGCGCGTGCCGAAGAAACGGTTGAGTTCGCGCCGCGCGGCGTCGCTCTCGAAATGCCACGGCGGCCGCTTGCGCAGGCCGGGCAGGCTGGCGACCAGTTTCGGCCAGGCTACGCTTTCGTCCACCAGCGTTTCCGCCGGCTGCAGGCGCGCGAGCTCAGCGGCGAGTGCTTCCGCATGCGGCACCTCGCTGAGCAGGAAGCGGCCACTGGAGAGATCCACCCAGGCGAGGCCGTAGCCGTCTTTCGCACCGGCACTGATCGCCAGCAGCAGGTTGTCGCGGCGCTCCTCCAGCAGCGCGGCGTCGGTCACCGTGCCGGGCGTGACCACGCGCACCACCTTGCGCTCGACGATGCCCTTGGCCAGCGCCGGGTCGCCGATCTGCTCGCAGATCGCCACCGATTCGCCCAACCGCACCAGCTTCGCCAGGTAGTTCTCGACCGCGTGATAGGGCACGCCCGCCATCGGGATCGGCGCGCCCGCCGACTGCCCGCGCTGGGTCAGCGTGATGTCGAGCAGCCGAGCCGCCTTGCGCGCGTCGTCGTAGAACAGCTCGTAGAAATCACCCATGCGAAAGAACAGCAGCACATCGGGATGAGCCGCCTTGGCCGTGAGGTACTGGCGCATCAAGGGGGTATGCAGGGAAAGATCGTCTTGGCTCATGCGTAGCTGCGCGTGGGTGGAACAGGGCGGCCGATCCGCGTTAACGTGCCGGCCTTGAAGATCGGGAGTCTCGCATGGAGTCGTCGTCTGTTCCTACCGATGCCGAGTTGTGCGAACTGGCGCAAACGGTGGCGGACGAGACGCTGCGCCAGCGGCTGATGCTGGTCACCGCGGAGTCCTGCACCGGCGGCTGGGTCGCCAAAACCCTCACCGACCTGCCGGGCAGTTCGGCCTGGTTCGACGCCGGCGTGGTGGCCTACAGCTACGAGGCCAAGCAGGCGCTGCTGGGTGTCGATCCGCGCATCCTGGAGCGCGTCGGTGCGGTGAGCGAGGAGATCGCGCTTGAAATGGTTTCCGGCGCGCTGGCGCGCTTCGGTGCGGGCGTGGCGGTGGCGGTCACCGGCATCGCAGGCCCCGGCGGCGGCACGCCGGACAAGCCGGTGGGCACCGTATGGATCGCCTGGAAGCGCCGCGGCGGCTACGCCCACGCACAGCTGTTCCATTTCGCCGGCGACCGCGAGGCGGTGCGCCGGCAGACCGTGGCCGCCGCGCTCGTGGGCTTGCGGAAAACCCTGACGGAATGACGCGCTCCGGGCCGGCTGGCCGGCTTGACCGGTGTGGGATACTGCGGATTCGCCGTGATCGCAGTCCGTGAGACGCAATGCGGCCATCATGTGTCCCATTCACAGCCCAACCGGAACCAAGACGATGGATGACAACAAGCGCAAGGCGCTCGCCTCGGCCCTCGGCCAGATCGAAAAGCAGTTCGGCAAGGGTGCCGTGATGCGCATGGGCGATCGCACCAACGACGCGATCGACACCGTATCCACCGGTTCGCTGGGCCTGGACATCGCGCTGGGCGTGGGCGGGCTGCCGCGTGGCCGCGTGGTCGAGATCTACGGCCCGGAATCCTCGGGCAAGACCACGCTCACCCTGCAGGTGATCGCCAACTGCCAGAAGAACGGCGGCACCGCGGCCTTCGTCGACGCCGAGCACGCGCTCGATCCCACCTATGCCGCCAAGCTGGGCGTGAACGTGGATGACCTGCTGGTCTCCCAGCCCGACACCGGCGAGCAGGCGCTGGAAATCGCCGACATGCTGGTGCGTTCTGGCGCCGTGGACGTGGTGGTGGTCGACTCGGTCGCCGCGCTCACGCCCAAGGCCGAAATCGAAGGCGAGATGGGCGACTCCCACGTGGGCCTGCACGCCCGCCTGATGAGCCAGGCGCTGCGCAAGCTCACCGCCAACATCAAGAAGTCGAATTGCCTGGTGATCTTCATCAACCAGATCCGCATGAAGATCGGCGTGATGTTCGGCAGCCCGGAAACCACCACCGGCGGCAACGCGCTGAAGTTCTACGCCTCGGTGCGCCTGGACATCCGCCGCATCGGCGCGGTGAAGAAGGGCGACGAGGTGATCGGCTCCGAAACCCGCGTCAAGGTGGTGAAGAACAAGGTGGCGCCGCCGTTCCGCCAGGCCGAGTTCGAGATCCTCTACGGCGAGGGCTCCTCGCGCGAAGGCGAGATCATCGAGTTGGGCGTGGCGCAGAACCTGATCGACAAGTCCGGCGCCTGGTACAGCTACAAGGGCGACCGCATCGGCCAGGGCAAGGAGAACGTGCGCCAGTTCCTGCGCGACAACCCCGCCATCGCCAACGAGATCGACGCCGAGCTGCGCGCCCGCCTGCTGGTGAGCGCCGGTGGCAGCGGCTTGCCGTTGGCCGCCGAGGCGATGGAAGGAGCGTAATGCTGCTTCTTCCCGGTTCCCTCTCCTGCGTGCAGGGGAGGGGCGGGGAAGGGTAAGTCGCGGCTATGAAGCGACACGACCATCCTGACAAGTCCCGACCCAGCGCCTACGACAAGGCGCTGGGCCTGCTGGCGCGCCGGGAGCAGTCGAAGCGCGAACTCCGCCGCAAGCTCGACCAGGGCGGCTACGCTGGCGAAGAGTCCGATGTGGCGCTGGCCAGGCTCGGCGAACAGCGCTACCAGGACGACGAGCGCTTCGCCGCCATGCTGCTGCGCAACCGCGCCGCGCAGGGTTATGGCCCTGCGCGCATACGCATGGAGCTGAAAACCCACGGTCTCGCGGACGCCGCGATCCGCCAGTTGCTCGACGAGGCCGAGGTTGATTGGCAGGCCCATGCCGCCAACCAGTTGCGCCGTCGCTATGGCGGCAAGCCCGCTGCGGATCGCGCCGAGCAGGGCAAACGGGCGCAATTCCTCCTGCGCCGCGGTTTTGCCGCAGCCACGGTAAGATATGCGACCCACGCCGAAGTGGACGAGGCCGACGAGGAAAGTTGATCGCGGCGGAGTAGCGGCGTGCCTCCCGCAGCCATCGCCGCCACGAATGAAAACCGCCGACATCCGCTCGACCTTCCTCGACTTCTTCCGCGCGAAGGGCCACACCATCGTGCCTTCCGCCTCGCTGGTGCCGTCCAGCGATCCCACGCTGCTGTTCACCAACTCGGGCATGGTGCCGTTCAAGAACGTGTTCCTGGGCAGCGAGAAGCTGCCCTACGTGCGCGCCGCCGACGTGCAGCGCTGCCTGCGCGCGGGCGGCAAGCACAACGACCTGGATGCCGTGGGCTACACCGCACGCCACCACACCTTCTTCGAGATGCTGGGCAACTGGTCGTTCGGCGACTACTTCAAGCGCGAGGCGATCACCTGGGCGTGGGAACTGCTCACCCAGGTGCTGAAGCTGCCGGCCGAAAAGCTGTGGGTCACCGTCTACCACACCGACGACGAGGCCTACGACATCTGGCACAAGGAAGTCGGCGTGCCGGCCGAACGCATCGTGCGCATCGGCGACAACAAGGGCGCACCGTTCGCCTCCGACAACTTCTGGCAGATGGCCGACACCGGCCCCTGCGGCCCCTGCACCGAGATCTTCTACGACCACGGCGCGGACGTGGCCGGCGGCCCGCCAGGCTCGCCCGATGAGGACGGCGACCGCTACATCGAGATCTGGAACCTGGTGTTCATGCAGTTCGACCGTGCGCCCGACGGCACGCTGTCGCCGCTGCCCGCGCCCTGCGTGGACACCGGCATGGGCCTGGAGCGCCTCGCCGCCGTGCTGCAGCACGTGCATTCCAACTACGAGATCGACCTGTTCCAGCACCTCATCAAGGTGGCTGCGGAACTCACCGGCACGAAGGATCTGGCCAACCAGTCGCTGCGCGTGATTGCCGACCACGTGCGCGCCTGCTCGTTCCTGATCGTGGACGGCGTGCTGCCGTCGAACGAGGGCCGCGGCTACGTGCTCCGCCGCATCATCCGTCGCGCGCTGCGCCACGGCTGGATGCTGGGCGTGCGCGGCGACTTCTTCTGGAAGATGGTGCGGCCGCTGGTCGAGGAGATGGGCGAGGCCTATCCCGAGTTGAAGGCCAAGCAGGCCTTCGTGGAAGACGCGCTGCGTACCGAGGAACAGCGCTTCGGCGAGACGCTGGAGCACGGCATGCGCGTGTTCGACGAGGTCACGGCAAAGTCTTCCGGCAAGACCATCGCCGGCGCCGACGCGTTCCGCCTCTATGACACTTACGGTTTCCCGGTCGACCTCACGGCCGACATCGCGCGCGAGCGCGGCCTCGCGGTGGACATGGAAGGCTTCGAGCAGGCGATGAACGAGCAGCGCGAGCGCGCCCGTGCCGCGGGCAAGTTCGAAGCCAAGGGCCAGATGCCAGCGGAACTCGCCAGCCAGCTTGCACCTACGGCCTTCCTAGGCTACGAGGCGCTGGCCGCGCAGGGCTGCAAGGTGCTGGGCATCGTGCGCGACGGCCGCCAGGTCGGGCAGCTCGCCGAGGGCGAGCAGGGTTTCGTGATACTCGACCACACGCCGTTCTACGCCGAATCCGGTGGACAGGTGGGCGACACCGGCACGCTGTCCAGCGGCGCCGGCCGTTTCGAGGTGGCTGACACGCTGAAGATGGGTGGTGTGTTCTTCGGCCATGCTGGCACCTGGCGTGGAGCGCAGCCGCTCAAGACCGGCGACGCGGTGGATGCGCAGGTGGACACTGCGCGCCGCCAGGCCATCGTGCTCAACCATTCCGCCACCCATCTGTTGCACGCCGCGCTGCGCAAGGTGCTGGGCACCCACGTCACGCAGAAGGGCTCGCTGGTGGCGCCGGAGCGCCTGCGCTTCGACTTCGCCCACCATAAGCCTCTGAGTCGCGATGAACTCGCCGAGGTGGAGTCGCTGGTCAATGCCGAGGTGCGCCGCAACACCGCCGCCGAAGTGCGCCACATGGGCTACGACGACGCCATCGCCTTCGGTGCGATGGCGCTGTTCGGCGAGAAGTACGGCGACGAAGTGCGCGTGCTGAAGATGGGCGAGTTCTCCACCGAGCTGTGCGGCGGCACCCACGTGAGCCGCACCGGCGACATCGGCCTGTTCAAGATCGTGGCCGAGTCCGGTGTGGCCTCTGGCGTGCGCCGCATCGAGGCGGTCACTGGCACGGGGGCGCTGGCCTTCGTGGCCGACGAGGAGCGCCGCCTCGGCGAACTGTCGCACCTGCTCTCCAGCAGCGGCGACGACGCCATCGAGAAGCTGCGCCAGGTGTTCGACAGGCAGAAGAAGCTGGAGCGCGAACTGGAATCGCTGCGTGCCAAGGCCGCCGGCAACGCCACCGCGGAGCTGGCTGGCAGCGCGCACGACGCCGGCGGCATCAAGATCGTCGCCGCACGGCTGGAAGGGTTGGATGCCAAGGCGCTGCGCGACAGCGTGGATCAGCTGAAGCAACAGCTGGGTGACTGCGTGATCCTGCTGGCGGGCGCGGCGGATGGCCGCGTGTCGCTGATCGCCGGCGTGCACGGCCGCGCGCTGGGCCGCATCAAGGCTGGCGATGTGGTGTCGCACGTGGCGAAGCAGATCGACGGCAAGGGCGGTGGCCGTCCCGACATGGCGCAAGGCGGTGGCGTGGATGCGCCCGCGTTGCCAGCGATACTGGCGAGCTTGCCGGTGTGGGCCTCCGCGCAGTTGTCGGCATAGGCGTGGCAACCCTGCCGAAGGTCATGTCGGTGCGCATTGCGCAGCGGATACATGCTCGCTAGTATCGTACAAACGTCGATTGCGACCGTCACGCATGTCTGAAGTGACTGCCGCGTCAGCTAGTTGAATGGAGAGCCGGGAAGGCGGTAGGGCCTTCGACGGATCGAACGTCAAGCTGCGGTGATGGAGGCTCAGGGGTGAGGCGCCATCGGTCGCAGGTCTGGAACCAGGAATAATGGAGCAGCAACCATGTTGATTCTGACCCGCAGGGTTGGCGAAACCCTGATGATCGGCGACGAGGTGACCGTCACCGTGTTGGGTGTAAAGGGCAATCAGGTGCGCATCGGTATCAATGCGCCCAAGGACGTTGCCGTGCACCGCGAAGAGATCTACCAGCGAATCAAGGGCGAGCACGATTCCGGCAATGCTCATGGCGGGGATCAGCACTGATCGCAGCCTTCGGGCTTTACGTCGAACCTGCCACCCGGTATTCTTGCCGGCTCTTAGCGACACCAAAACCCGGAGAGATGCCCGAGTGGCCGAAGGGGCTCCCCTGCTAAGGGAGTATAGGGTCAAAAGCCTTATCGAGGGTTCGAATCCCTCTCTCTCCGCCAGTACTGCAAAGCCCCTGTTTATACAGGGGTTTTTGCTTTTCTGAGGATGGGCTTGTCGCTCCACATATCGCTCCACAGCGAGCCGATATGCGCATCCCAAACTATCTGCGGTTGGCACCCTCAGGCATCTGGCATTTTCGCCAAAGAATTCCATCACGTCAGACCCGCAAGACGGGTAAGCACGAGGTCACGCGAAGCCTTGGAACACGTGACCTCCTGACCGCGCAGCAACGTGCGCTGGTTCTCGTCCAGGGGTATGCTCAGACCACACCAGTTGATGGGGAGTGGATGCGCCTTGGTGGATGCGTCAGCATTCCGCGAAGCGAAGTAACCGCGAATCCGCGACACGTCAACGTTGATCCACGCATCAGGGGGCTGAGTGTGGCTAGGGATAGCGTTCCGACCGTATCAACGATCCTCGGGGCCAAGCGCCGTGAGGATTACAAGCTTGTCCGTCGACCAGATGGCTCCATCGAGATGGAGGCCAACGGCGAGGAAGACCACGGTTTTGCCATGGATGCGCTTGAGCGCATCGGTCGGTTAGACCAAGAACCGTACTATCAAGAGCTCATGCGCTCCGCTCAGGCAGGTAACGCATCTTCTGCTCCTCCCCCTGACCCTGCATCGAAGATTCCAGTCATCCAGATTGGCAAGGCCGTGACGCAGTGGTTGGCTGAGATCAAGTCCAGCACACGCCCCAAGACCTTCAAAATAAAAACAACAGCAGTCGAGGGATTCGCCAAGCACTATGGCGAGAAGAGCTCACTCAAGGATGCTGGTCGGATTGATGTAGGCAACTGGGTTCAGGCCTTGAGGGCTGGCGGTCTGGAAACCCCGACCATCGTGAACAAGTGTTCGTATCTTCGTGGCTTCTTCGATTGGGCCAAGGCCCGTGGGTACTACCCACCTTTTGCCAAGGATGAGAATCCTGCGGCAGGTCAGATCGTGTTCGGGACACGTGAGAAGCGCGCCAGGCGAGCGTTCGGGTTCAAAGCTTTCAATGATGACCAGGTGTGCAAGCTCTTCGATGCCAAGGCCTTGGAAGGGCTCAGCGAGTCGGCCCAGTGGGGTGCTTGGATTGGCTTGTACACGGGCGCGCGCGTTGCAGAAGTTGGGCAACTGACGCTGGCAGACTTCGTGGAAGTCGATGGCATCTCCTGCATCCGAATTTGTGATGAGGGTGAGGGCCAATCGGTCAAATCCGAAGTCAGCATCCGGACGATTCCCGTCCATCCGAAGCTGATTGAGCTGGGGCTGTTGAAGCGCGTGGATGAGCTTCGGAAGGATCGTGAGAAGCGCTTGTTTCCGAAGGTGAAGGTCGGCGGGGTCAATGGGCCCGGAAACTGGTTGAGCAAGGCTTTCAGCCGTCATGTGCTGGCGACAGTTGGCAAGCCAGAGAAGGGGAAGTTTGGCTTCCACAGTCTTCGGAAGACGGTGGTGCAAGGGTTACAGAGTGCTGGGGTGACCGCTGAGCTTCGTGCTGCCTATGTGGGGCATGAGCTCGATGATGAACACCATGGCGCTTACAGCAGGGCTCCGACCATGCGGGAGTTGTTGGATGCGGTGAAGAAGTTGGATTGGGGCGTTAGGCAATAGGTGGAGCTGCTGAACTCGCAGCTCGTGTTCAATTTTGACAACCAAGGTGGGGCAAATGGATATTGTTGCTGTCATTAACTATAAGGGTGGAGTTGGTAAAACCACCGTAACCTCAAATATCGCAGGAGAGCTTGCCTTTCGTGGCAAAAAAGTTCTGTTGATCGATACTGATGCTCAGGCAAGTTTGACTTTCTCTTTTATCACTCCTGACGAATGGGACGAGGATTACAAATCCCACAAGACAATCAAGACCTGGTTTGATGCAATAAGTGGCGGTCACAATCCGAGGGATTTGAAGGAGTTCATCATCTCGCCTGCCAAGGTAAATGGATATCTTTCAAGAAAGGATACGGGTGGTCGGATAGATTTGATTTGCTCTCATCTTGGTCTAATCAATGTTGACCTTGAGTTGGCAACCCTGCTTGGTGGCGCCAATCTGCAACAATCAAAGCGCAACTATATCAAGGTGCATGGCAAACTTAGGAAGGCGATTAGGGATCTGGTCGATGAAGCGGACTATGATATTGTCCTTATTGATTGCCCTCCAAACTTCAATATCGTCACTAAGAACGCAATCATTGCCAGCGAGAAGATCCTGATTCCGGCAAAGCCTGACTATCTGTCCACGTTGGGCATCGATTATTTGCAGCGTAGTGTCAATGATCTCGTCAAAGAATTTAACGAATACGCGGCGCTTGACGAGGATGAGGATGAAATCGATCCTTCTATCCTTGGTGTCTTGTTTACGATGATTCAGATCACGAGCGGTCAGCCTATTTCGGCGCAGAGGCAATTTATTGCGCAAACCAAGCGGCTTGGTGTTCATGTTATGAATGCATACTTCAGGGAGAATAAGACCATATTTGCCAGCGCGCCTCAGGAGCTCATTCCTGTTGTCTTGAATGCTTATTCAAACAATACGCATTCAGACGCGGTGAAGGAAATTGAAGGCGTGGTTCGTGAATTCCAGTCGCTACTCTGAGGTATAAGAATGGACAAGTCGCAGAAAGCATTGGCTCTTATCCTTAATAAGGTTCTTTCAGGGGTGATGAACTTATCGAGCGAGGATGTCGATAAGTTATCTGACAAGGGCTACGACATAGAGCTTAGGGTTGTGCGCAAGCGTACTAAGGATGAGGTAGAGCAGGTTCCACTGGAAGATTTTAAAGCACTTGTTGAAAAACTAACTTCATTTAGTAGCCGTGATGAAGCTTCAGATTTTCTATTGCGAACCTTTGAGACCAAGAAGTCCGTCGAACAACTGGCTAGATCTTTGGATATACCCATCCTTAAACAGGATAAAGTTGAAACTCTCCGAGACAAGATCATTGAGGCGACGGTTGGTGCGCGAATTCGGTCTGAGGCTATCAAAGGAAAAGCTTGATTTCTATTTCTTTTAGGAGTTGGCTGCTATGTGGAAAATAATCGTCGTTCTGTTAATCGTGGCTGCTGCTGCTTTTTACTTTTTTGGCGGCCATCATTCCATGGCGAATGATAAAGAAGATTGTGCGAAGTCCACGGCTGGGATTTATGCCAGGCTAGGCGAACCAAGTCCGATGGATCAGTGCATGAAAAGGAAGGGTTGGAAGGTTATTGGAGATGGAGAGTACGGGCCTTAACCTCATTATGGCCTATATGGTATCGCCCAGTTCCATATCACAGAATATGTGGCTGGGCGTACATAGAGTCGACCATCGTCTGCCTTCTGTGGAATGTGCTCTGGAATATATATCGATAAAAGAAGTAAGCCAATGATGCCGGCTGCCTTAATATAACGATGTTTTGGTTTTTTATTATTTAGCGTATACATTTGTCGTCCTTATCTTGATCATATGACTCCTTTGTATCAGGATTGGCAATTTGGTCAAGGTGCTGATTTGTATTGGTATCGATATGCTTCCTCATTTGATGGGTTTCCGTTTTGCGTTTTAAGTGATTATCCTAGGCTATTGCCATGATAGGTATGGGCAGCAATTCATGAAGTGTCGAGATTTTTTGAGGGGATTTGTGTGGATCTGAGTAATTATGTTCATATAGTGCAGGATGCTGCCTTGCTTATACGTTATGACAGCCATAAAAAAGGGGTGCTGACGGAAGGGGTCGAATCTTGCTTGCTAATAATTGCTGAGGGTGGCGAGTCTTGTGCTTTTGTTCACGATTCAGGGCAACTTAATATCGCTGATATTGCTGCTCTGATACGAAGAGTTGAAAATCTTCGGAAGCTAACTTTTGTGCTAGGAATACAGGCATTCTCTCTTCATCGTGACCGAGTTAAGAAGCTAATAGGCATGTTGGGCGTCGCGGGTCGGCGTATTAACAGATCAAAGATTAACAGCCCCTCATTTGATTTTGCTTGGGGCTTTGATGGTGCGCATTTCGATGTGCCAGCAGGCGGTTTTTCTAATAAAGGGGTGCGAGATCCGAATCTTGCGATGCGCTCTGCTATAAATAGGCTTAACATTTTTTTTCTGGATAAAAATGCTCAAAATTTGAGTCTTGACCTTCAATATGAGTGGTCAGCGTTTAGTCCGATTCCTTTGCTTGGGTTGACATTAAATGAAATGTTGCGCAAGGTTTCAATTGAGAAGAAATTCATTGATCTGAATTTGCATATGCTTTACGAAGGGCACGTGGCTGGCGTTATCCGGATTCCAGACGAGCTATTGGGAATCGTGAGGAAATATGGTCTTGAAAAGCCAAGAAGACTGATCGACCCTAGTGGTTTAATTGAGGAATATATGAATTGGTTCGTAAGATGAGGAATTAGAGCTAGAGCGCGTCTATGTGTTGTTCCAACACGCCGCTCAAAGCCAAATCAAAATCTAAAGCATTCCAAAGCCGACCGTTGCTTGGGTTGGCTTTTTTGTGCGTCAAGATTGCTTGACATATATAGATTATCTGTTTTGATGTTTTACAGGTTACGGATTGACCTGCTACTAAGTCACGGAGGACGCATATGGATATTCACGCCCACGCTCGCCCACACCTTGAAGTTCATACCCGTTCCAAAGGCCATTCTTCGGTCGCTGGTTGTGCTTATCGTCTTGGCCTTCGGTTATATGATGAACGTGCTGGTGTTTGGCATGATTTCCGAAAACGGGAACTTGGCGAAGAAATTGTTCGCGCCCTGACCATTGCACCTGTGGGCGCACCATCATGGGCAACCGATCCCGCTCGGCTTTGGAACAGGGTCGAGCAAGCCGAAAAACGTAAAGACGGCCAGGTTGCCAGGGATTACCGTATCCCCATCCCCTTTGGCCTGACCGACCAGGATGCAGGGGATCTTGCTGAGGCCATGGCCCGTTTCATCTGTGATGAGTTGAACACCCCTGTCTCGATGGGCCTACATAGAGATGCTGACCGCGATGCGCTTGGCAACCTCAAGTCGTCGGACAAACAGGGCTTCCATGCGCATCTGTACTTCCCGACCCGTCCCTTGCTTGATGATGCAGATGGTGGTGATGGGAAGGGCCAGGCAAGTATGGGTTTTGGCCCGAAGCATCACGAATTTTCCAAGCAACACCTGGGCGCCGCCTTCATTGAGCTGTTGAACTGTCGTTGGTCAGAGTTGGCAACCGACTACGCTCGGAAGGCTGGTTCGGATCTCACCTACCAGTTCAAAAGCTACAAGCGCCTCGGGCTGAACCTGACACCGCAACCGACGTTGGGACGGTCAGCAACGGCCATGGAACGGAGGGGCATCTATACCAACCGAGGCGATTCCCTGCGCGAAGCTTTGGTCATGGCCCAGGTCTACGAGAAAGCCCATGCCAGCGCCTTGAAGGCCCAACACACCCAGGCCCGTCAAGATGTGGCAAGGGAAGCTGAGAAGCGCTCATGGGGCCAACCAAGCCCCATGCCATCACAAGCACCCCGTACCTTCACCTTGTCTGGAAAACGGAAGGCGTCAGTCGTCCAACCCATCATCCACAGGCAAGGTTCGCTCGCGCACCGATTGAAGGCATCGGCCCCAACACCGAAGACCAAGGAAGAACATGATGCGTTGGAGCGTTCCTTGGTTCTCATCGAAGCCTTGGACAAAGCATTCGCCGTCTACCATCAGCTTCAAAATGAGATGGATGAGCTGTTCAAGATCATCGAAGCAAACCGTGCGGCAAAGCTCGATGCAGAGTTCCAGGCCGACCAAAGCCGTCAGCATCGGAACCAGGCAAAGGTTCGGCTAGCACGTTGGGAAGAAGATCACCGTTGGCGGGTGCGAATGTTCGCAAGCATGGGTGGTTCACCTCTTCCAGAACACGAACGGCTTCGACAGGACGTTCGCCGACACGATGAACACGTGCAAGCCTTGAAGCAGGCTGTTGCCCATCATGCTTCCGAGGTGGTCAGACTAGATGTGGAAGCAAACACCTTGCAGGCCAAGCAAGCCGAAGTGCTGGCGACCATTCGGAACTCCTTGGTCAAGCTGCACGACCAGCAATCCACCTTGCTTCCAGAAATGATAAAAGCCCTGTCGGAATCCGACAGGGCCTTGGTGAGGGAGCAGTTGTCTGTCCTCTTTCCTGAGGTGGGGAAGATGGAGCAAGGTGTTAACGAAGTCGCATTGTCCAGCAGTACGGCTCCATCTTTGAAGATGGGCTAGCCCTGTCCACCCCACCACTTCATATATTTTCCCTTTGCATCGAACTGGACATAGGTCATGCTTGATTCGTGCGTGCTCTTGCCAAGGGCGTTGCCGAGGAAGGGAATGTAGGACTTCGCATCCTGTCCGTTCTTGCTGTAGAAGTAAGTCAGGGTCGTAGTGCCATCGGGATTCTTGGCAATACCTGTCGGTTGCCCGAGAAGGGCTTCAGCTTGGGCGATGGTGCTGACCCCTGCATGGAGCTGGTCAAGCTTGCTGGTGTCCATCTTGACGCCCGTGGTCGTGTTGACACAGGCCGAGAGAATGAGGGTGATGGCGATGGTCGCCAGAGTCTTCTTCATGATGGTTCCCCTGTGTTTTAAATGCCGAGTTTTCGGCTGATGGCCTGCATCAGGCCGTTTGCGGTGATTTCATCCATCCCACCCGCAAGCACATGACGCTTACCTGCTGCATGGACTTCGACCATGTACGAGTGGTCAGCAAACCAGTTCATCCGCTTGGCCCTTGCGCGCTCACCCATCTGTCGAACCGCGTCACCTGGCGCACCACTGGTGAATTGCACGAGGGTTTTATTGGCAAGGGATTGCTGAATCCGAAGACGGTCGATGGCGCCGACTTGCACCATGGTCAGTGCGAAGTCGTTGGCTGGGTTGGGGTAGTTGATAGCAGCGCCAGACACATAGATGCGCCTATCGGAGGCATGCTCTCGACGGTCGGCATTCTTGTGCAGCACGGCCAAAGCGAAGCCGATGCCAGCAACGGGTGACAACAGCAGGAGAAGCGGACTTCCATGGAGTGCCACCATGATGCCAGTGACGACTCCAACGATGGCGGCCATCATCAGGCCGATGAAGATGGAGGCTGGGATGGTGAAATCCTGACGATGGGCAGGATGCACGTCGAAGCGGATTTGGCCGTCTGATTCTTCTCGGGCAGTAAACGAACTGTCCTGGCGAACCTTCCTGTTTTTCTTGCTCGCCTGGACGAGGCTGTAGATACCCCAGCCAACGAGAGCGAGGGGCAGAAGCCCCAGCCAGGCATAGTCTGTAAGGGTGAGTACAACGCCAGCCATGATGCCGATGATGACGGCACTGACCGCGATTCCTTCCTGCTTCATGAGAACCCCTGTTCCTTGATGGAGGTTTGGATACTACCTGTTCTAGGGATACGTGCATGAAAATCAGGTAAATGGAACAGGGATAAAGACTTGGCTGGCCCGACCAGGATCAGCCTCGATGAAGCCCACTTCTGTCCATCGTCCCGAGTACGTTGCCCTCATCGCCCTCCTCAAGGAATACCGCCTCAAAGCAGGCTTGACCCAGGTGGCCGTGGCCGAGAAGCTCGGCATCAGCCAGACTGGGGTCTCCGACATCGAAGTCGGTAGCAGGGGCGTCGATTTCCTCGTCGCGCGTGACCTATGCAAGCTCTACGGGCGAACCCTTGACCACCTTTCAGCCGACCTCGACAAGCGGTTGCTGGATGAGAAGATCGAACCAGCGCCCCGCATCAAGCGAAAGGATCGGATGAGGCTGTAAGGCTTGGTGCAACGCCAGCTCCACTTTTGGGTGGTCTACCTCGTCTCTTCCTTGTGGATGGAGGCGTGACGGTCAGGTCATCTGCAGTTGCATATTTGATTTCATCGGCAAAATAATCCGCGAACTGCTCGTGGTTGTAAGGCATGAAATTCACGACAGGGAAGGCAATGTCTTCCATTGCTTTCTTGCAACCTTTGACGTCGGCTTCCTTGATGTAATGGACGCGCTCTACAGACCGACCTCGGCCCGTGCCTGTCAATTTCCGTATGGCTGATTCTGGAACCTCGGGCGTCAATTCCGCATATGTCCAAAAATGATTGCGGAAAGAGTGGAATTTTTTCTGAGAATCATCAATTTCGCACCAGCTCTTAAGATGCGTGGAGTTGAACCAAGCTGAAATCTTGGAGCCAGGCGTGCCAGAACCCTTATGTAAATCAGGGAAAAGATGCTTGAAGTGCTGACTCTTCATATAACGAACGTAGTCAAGAAAGCCCAGTTCAATAACCTTGGAATGAATGGGTAAGTATCGTCTGGCGTTTCTTGTTTTTAGCTTCTTACCATTTCTTCCATTGAGCGAAATACAGGGCACTGTGAGGGTATGGCCTTCCTTGTCGACACCGATAGGTACTTCGCAGATATCTTCCACATCAATTTGACCAATTTCATTTACCCTCATGCCTGAAAAGAAAGCAATGAGAATGGCCCAGAACTTCCATGGCGCATCAAGCGCCTTGAGGAATTCAGGGTCAAAGATGGTAGCTAACTCGTTATCATCGAAGGGCTGTCTAGCTTGCTCTTCATCGCGGATGTAATCACTTCCTCGAACGCAGCACGTAACATCACGGCGCATGTCGAATTGAACCATGCACCAATGGAAAAATGATTTTAGCGCCTTGATATGCTTGTACTGAGTCGCCGAGCATATGGGTTTCATACCCTTGGCGTGCGCCTCTCTTGCAATGGTGTAGTAATCCTTGTCCTTAAATTCTTCTTTCTTCTTAGCGTTGGCTGGAATGTGCCTGAGAATGTCGGTGTAGTGAGATACGTCTTTATATCGAAGCTCAGATAAAAGCTTATCTCCAACAATGTCTGAGAATGATGCTTTGACGAAGGCGTAAACGCCTTTGCGAGAATGATGGAGCTTTTTGTATGCACTAGATAGGAAGTATTTTTCCATCGCCTCAGAGAACAAGTGATCCTCTTCAATGGCCTGCTCTTTGATAGTCGTCATGAGCTGCTGATGACGATGCTCGATAACGGCAGTTAATGCCCGGCCCATGCTCTCAATCGCATCGGATGTTGGCGATGGAGGCGGTGGCTGAGTGGGTTCGGTAGTGGGAACTGTTAGTGCAGTTGGTGTGGCGTTTGAGCTATACGCAGTAGGGACAGCCGATTGTCTTAACCATCCATACTTACTGATGCTTTCAAGAATAACGGGGACTTGGCTTCCATCTCGAATGTTAATAATTGCACCAGACGGTAGGACTATCTCACAGATTGGTTTTCCTGATGTATCAGTTTCGTGGTTTATATGGGGCATGAGTCACTTCAAATTATCCCAACATCAGAACTCCTGACTTTCAGTAATGGTAAGTACTTTGGGCGTGCTGTTATATGATAAATGAGTCGCTTGTCAAGCGATTAGATGGGCCGATCAAAAATGCTAAAAAATAGCGTAAATGCTTGCGTTTTTATGTGCTTTCCGATCCGATGAAGTTGGTGAATTTAACCTTGACAGGTCTAGTATTTTTGGCATGATGCAATTAGGTTCGTAAAATTAGACGGTTTATTTTAATTTCACAGAGCCTGGGACTACTTGCTAGTCCATACTTATCTATGGAGTAGTTCTGGAAAATTGAACTAAATCATGGATGTGTTGGTAGGTATTTTTACCTGGGACTAGTGATTAAGAAATGCATGGAGCTAATGTTGGTCATGGATGACCGTTTTCCTTCAACAAAAAAAGCCCCGCAGTAATGCCTACGGGGCTTCTTATCACTCATCCAACGCTGAGTATCACTTCTTGGCGGTGGCCTTTTTCTTCGCTGGAGCTTTCTTGGCAACCTTCTTGGCCGATGCAGTCTTGGCACCTTGGATGAGCAGGTTTTCTGCCGTTACACCACGCTTCTTCAGGGCTTCAACGAACCAGAGTGGACGCTTGCCACGACCCGACCAGGTCTGAGCCGCGTTGTCAGGGTTTCGATACTTCGGAGCCACAGCAGCCTTCGGGCCTTTCGCACCCTTACCACCCCGCCTCGGGTAGACCTCATCCAAGGTCAGGCCAGAGCTTGCAAGGAGTGCGTCCATCTTGGCGCGAACTTCATGGATGTGGTTTTTGCGGGCGGCACCCATCTGGGCCTCGGCACTTTTGATGAGCGCTTGGAGTTCTGCGGGGGAAAGGGCATCGAGATTGATAGCCATGGTGATCCTTGGTTGAAGGGGCGGTTTTGTTTATCACGGGTCGGGTAGGTGTTCAACGGCTAGGTTCATTTGAACCGCCTGTTCTGACCTTGACCGATGGAATAGGGCAGGCCAAGATCACTCCACAACTCAAACCACGATGTGTGGCTTGGCAGGCCTTACGGGATACGGGGGAGATCACCTCCCTCTCTCTCCGCCAGATTGCAAAGAAGCCCTTTTTTAGGGCTTTTTTGTTGTCCTGGAGAAAGGCGCTTGGTCAAGTCGGTTGGTCAAATCCAATGCGACTTGCACACCATTTGCTGCGCCATGCCTCGGGCGTGTTCCACTTCCGCCTAATCGTTCCGGCCGATCTTCAACCCCTCCTTGGGCGGCGAGTCATCAAGAAATCGCTGGGCACCCGCGACCCCACATTGGCACGCTGGTGGGCCTACGCGCTGGGTGCGCGCTATGCTCAACTCTTCACCACGGCAAGGAGCAGGGGGAGCGCGATGGCCAAGGAGCCCAGGGAGGACGGCGTGTCTGCGCCGCCGAGGAAGCGTGATGTCCAACTTCGCACGGGCAGCGGTAACGAGGTGGTGGATTACGCCTGCGAGATCCGGGCGGATGGCTCCATGCGTATGGAGGCCAAGGACGAAGCCGATCACGCGCGCATGATGGCAGCGCTGAAAGAGGCCAAGGAGCCTCCCGCGTGGTTGACGCAGGCATTGCCTCGGCCCTCAGCCCCCTCCGCCGCGTCGGATGTGATGGGATTGGCTGGGGCGATGGAGAAGCTGGGCGCATCGCTGGCCCAGTCGTTGTCCGCGCAGGCCGTGTCCTCGTCAGCGTCCCCGGGGGCAGTGGTTCCGTCCCGCCCCCGTGCGATCGGGCTGGCGGCGGATCAGTGGCTGAAAAGCATCGAGACAGAAACACTCCGGAAGACCCTGACGATCAAGTCCGCGGCCATCATGGGTTTTGCGCGGCACGTCGGCTTGAAGAAGCTCTTTCACGAGGTGCAGCGCGAGGACGTGCATGCGTGGGTGGAAGCGATGCGGGCCAGCGGCTTGCAGACGCCCACCCTGGTCAACAAGACCTCCTATCTGCGCGGCTTTTTCACCTGGGCGGTGCAGGCCGGGCATTACCCCAAGTTCCCCAGAGACGAAAACCCGGCCATGGGCCACGTGATCTTCCGCAAGCGGGAGAAGCTGAAACGGAAGGCGATGGGGTTCCGGGCCTTCACCCAGGAGCAGATCCAGGCGCTCTACGCGCCGGAAGCCTTGGCGACGCTGGGCGAGGGTGCCCGTTGGGGCGCGCTCATCGGCCTCTACACCGGGGCCCGTGTGTCAGAGGTTGGCCAACTTGCGCTGGCGGATTTCATCGTCGTGGATGGGGTGCCGTGCCTGACGATCACGGACGAAGGAGAAGGGCAGAGCATCAAGAATGAGGCCAGCCGGCGCACGATCCCCCTCCATCCGGATTTGCTCACCCTGGGGCTCATGGAGCGGGTCGAGCAGTTGCGGCAGAAGGAGGAGACGCGGCTGTTCCCCAAGGTGAAGGTCGGGGCGGTGAACGGGCAGGGCCAATGGCTCAGCAAGGCGTTCACCCGGCACATCGAAGCAGTCGGGATCACAAAGCCTGCCAAGGGCAAATATGGGTTCCACAGCCTGCGAAAGACCGCAATCCAGACGATGAAGTCAGCCAAGGTGCCGTTGGAGTGGCGCTGTGCTTATGTTGGGCATGATCTTGATGAGGAGCATGTCGAAACGTATTCCGGCGAGTATGGGCCGCGGGAGATGTTGGGTGTGGTGATGCCAGGACTGGGTTGGGGAATGGGTGTTCCGGAGCTTCGCCGGGTTCTATTTGGATAATGAAGAGTCTCGTTTAGTCGAGTGGCAGGGCTGCTTTGCTGCTTCGACCGTTCGCCCGGTTCGGGTCATCTCAAGTTTCGAGACGCCCTGAGATTACCCTTGGTTTTCGGGTATGCGAGGTTGACCGTTATCATGCTTTAACCGGCTTGCCGCCGGAAAAACGGGGGAGCAATGGACGCATTAAAGAGTGCAGTCATTCATAGTTTGGAAAAGGACGCGCACGACGCTATGACCACAATCCGGCATGCGAGGGGTGCCCTCGATGTGACGGATAGGATGGTCGTGCAGTTGGCTCGTCAGCTCGCTGACTTGGTGGGTAAGGACGGAAATGCTGTGCTCTGGGGGCAGTTCGCTGCCGCCAACCGCGAAGGCAACTTCCCTGGAGCTGTTCGCACGCTGATGGATGAGGAGTTTGCCACATCGGCCTTTATGGATCTGTCTGTCGCAACCATGGAAGAGCTGAGGGAGCAGGCCGAGAAAAAGAGCGGCGCGACCGGTGGCCATATCTTCTTCGGTCAATATCAGACCAACGGATCCGCGTTCCTGTTGGTAGCCATGATCAAACAGAAAGGGGCCATTACCTTGTCTGAGGATCTTCGCCCGACAGAGATCAAAGAAATCGACATGTCGAAGCTTCACCAGGCCGCCCGCATCAACCTGGCGCGCTATGGTGAGCATCTCTCCGCCGACTCGGATGATGACGGGAATACCCAAGATCAGACCGAAAATTCGGAAGAAAAGACCTATCTGTGCTTCGTCAATCGCCGGGGGCGAGAGGAGGTTGCCGATTACTTTGTTGATGCTCTGGGGTGCGTCAAAGGCACTTCCTCATCGCAGCTGACCACGAAACTACTCAAGTCCGTCAAACAGTATGTGCGGGATCTACCCGAGATCGCGGGCGCGCATACGGAGATCAAGCAGGGCGTTGTGGACTACATGCAATCGCTTGGGGAAGGCCAGAACGTAAAGCTGGACGAAGTGGTCTATGCCGCCAAGGCAAAGGTTCATCCAACGCAAGCTCAGATCCTTGATGGGCTCAAACAGTTCCTGAACTCCGATCAGTGTCAAATCCCGGACGAGTTTCCGTTGAGCCGCCAAGCCTTGAAGCCGCACATTCGCATCAATGCTAAGAAGTCAAACTGGGGCCTGTGGTTCGAGACCGGCATTGTTGGCACTGCCGACTCCGAGTTTCTCTATGATGTTGTTCAAAAGCGACTGACGCTGACCGACCTGCCGCCGGACACGGTCGGTAGCATCGAGGCGGCGCTTCGGGCGCGTGGTCAGTTGTAGTCATGTTCGCCAACGTCGTCGCGCTTTACAGGAACTCGGGCCGCCCCGGTCTGGCTGGAGATCGCTTCTCTTTCCTGGGAACGGCTACTCCTGCGTTGGACGACACCATTCAGGCTTGCGAGCATCTCGACCCCGGCTTCGGGCACTTCGTCGACGGACCGGATCGATCAGACGGGGAAGTTGATTTTACGTGGGCGTTATCTAGCAATGAAACCGGTCGGTTCTACTTGTCCGTTGACGACTTTGTTGCTCGATGCGAAACCATCCACCGGGGCGAGTTTCCGCAGCACTTCTACATTGTCGATTTGGACTATTTTTCCCAAGAGCCTCGGACGACGGCCGTTGCCCAGCTGCAAGCGATTGAGCGTCTGTGCGAGCTGATCAGGCTTCTGGCTGCTCTTAGTGTCAGTGGAAACCTTGCATTGGCCGCAGGTCGGCCAGCACATCTGCTTTTCGTGAAGCCAGCGGCCTCAGGCGCGCCTCCAGTGACCGTGGAACTTACCACTCGTATTCAATTGGCCATGCTTGCGGCACCGAAGCCCGATATGGAGGTTCTCCGGGATCTTCTAAGTGAACAATCCCAGGGCAAGGTGAGAACCGAGGAATACAAGGCGATCTTCCGACTGGCCATTGCTGGGGTATGTGCTGAGGAGTCTTCTGAGGTTTCGCGTTTCGCACTACTGGTCGAGAAATGGGGCAGCATCCTGCAGCGCTTCCGGTATGACGTTGAATGCGTTGTGGATCGTATTTCTTTTGACGCCTTACGCCGGGAGATCGCGGACGCCGAACTCACATTTGTGGGCAAGGTGAACACCTCAGTTGTGGACAACGCCACTAAGTTCCTAGGTATCCCCGTTTCACTCGTAGCGGTTGCTGCGATTGCGTCCAGTAACTCGATCATCAGCGACATGCTTGTCTGTCTTGGTGCGCTGATCGTTGCCTTGGTCGTGAGTGGGGTATCGAAGGCGACCCGGCTACAACTCGGGACGACGACAACGGCGTTCAACACAGCACTGGCAAGTATGCGAGATCGGTCTCAAGCGAGCGGTGATGTGGCCGACCAGCTGAACATCCTTGCGAAAACCTATAACCGGCGGCGCGCCTTTGCTTCCCAAGTCGTCGCCACCTTTCAGGTCATGGCTTGGCTGCCCCCCTGGGTGGCCTTAGCCATCATCGCTTGGAAGTTCCCGCCGCCATGGATGATCAGTCTTTATGGGAGTTAGCAAGACATCATAGAAACATTCCATGGCTTATATGTATGTGGATTGCGCAAAGGCCTGTCTACATTTCATCCAAGCAATCCAAGATCGCTGATTTTACTTTTTAAACAACTAAGGAGATCACACATGCGTCCTGGAAGCAGATCGATAGGAAGGATCCGTGTTCCCTCTCCGCCGGCTGGAAAGTATTCGACCAGTGCTCCGAGCTTCTATGTCATGGAGGTTTTTTACGTGGATGAAGAAGGAAATCGGCTAGATCAACCACCTACTTGCTGGTATGTGATGGAGGATAGCGTTCCACCCACTGTTAAGAAGGTATGTTCAAGCCCCGATGATGCCGAGGCCTACGTGCTCGCGCTCCATGAAAAATACGGGCGAGGTTAGATTCTCTCCCGGAGCTTGGGCACATGTGCCACGTCCTGCTTTTGCCACAGGATTGGAGATGCCGACCATTCTGTATTATTGGACTGCCACTGTTCGATGCATGCTTTCAAAGCTTCATCGGCCTGGGTTCTTGCCTCCGCAACTGGGCATCTTGTCAGAGCAGCTAGAAAGGCTTGGTTCCAAAAGTCTTCGATCGTCATGGCGGATAACCTTGAAGTTGTCGTCACACATCTAGCAGGCGGCAATCAACTGTCAAGTAACTCGTGGGAACATCGGGGACAAAAGCGAAGCAGTGCAGGTCGTAGAGCGCGTCTTAGTGTTCTGCGAACACGACGCTCACAGCCCGGCCAACGCTAAGCATCTAGCCACCAGCTTGTGCTGCTCGCTGGCCTAACCGCCTGAGTTGGCCCAGAAGGTCTGTGCGAAGCCTGCATCATCCGCCAGCAGCAGCCAGAGGTGTTCCTTGAAGTGAGGGCCCGACATGCCGCGGTAGCTCAGGCTTACTGGAATGGTTGCGCCCGATCGCCAATCACCTGCGGCGCCCAGTGAACCAAAGGCATTCGATGCGCCTTTGCCATTGGCCAGGACCGGAATAACAATGTCCGAGAAGAACACCCGTGCCGCATCGTTGGGGATGGGGTGCGCTGAATCCGGATGGGTCATTGCTGCCCGGATGTCGGCCTCATCGGCATGAAGAGACACGTCCAGGGCAGGACGCGTGCCCGTATTCTCAATGAGTAGGTTCAAGGCAATCCCCGCGTTGCCACCGTCGTGAGTGCTGATCCTGACGGTCAGTAGGGGGCGGTTGGATTGCCGCCATGCCCGTATCGTGGAAACCAGGGAGAGGATGGCCACCAGCATGGATGTGGTCGAGATCCACAGCGCCATATCGGATTCTCGATGCTGGGGCGGGGTGGCTGCCTTGGCTGGGACGTCCCCTGTCGGTGTTGGTGCTGTGGTTGCCGCCGGGCAATCACCCACCCTGCGAACCTGCGACGCCGGGATGAGTTGCGTGGGTGCCTGATGCGACAACTTAGCGTAGTAAGTGTCATCCAATCGGGTGGCAAACCAAAGAGGTTGGCTTTGGCCGGGGTGGGTAGGATCGAGGATGTCTGCCCATGTTTTAGCCGGAGCGTTTTCGCCGGCATACAGCAGGACGCACTCCCTACCATCCTGGGATGAAATTCGGAGCGGATAAGCGGCAATCTGGCCGCCGAAGGGTGGGTAAAGAAGCGGGAGTGCCATGACCCCGATGGCGAGAAGAACCGCAACCCTCGCGTCTTTGAACGACCAGCCGTGAACGGCTTTGTGGGCCGTGATCAATTGGGCCAGGGCGATGGTGATGGAAAGCGCCATACAAGCCGCGCTTAACTCCATCAAGGTTCGGGGTTGAGCGTTTGTGGCCATTTTGAGCGCCCCGAAATACACCCAGAACACCACAAGCATCTGACTGGCCACCGCAAACGATAGCGCCGATACAAATCGCCATGGTGAGGTTCGGTCGCTTCGGGCCAGCTTGTAGATTCGCCACATGAGCCAGTAGGCCAGTGCCAGCACGATTGCCAGCAACCCCAGGATGAAAGGGCCGGCACCGATGTCATGAAATCGGGTCATGCCAAAAATGATCAGTGGCCAAGCGATGGCAATGGCCACGCTGATCAGGCCCCACCGTTCTGGCAGCGATAGCGAACCGTAAGGCGATTTCGCGCCTCTTTGTAAGGCTTGCCTTCGTTCTAAGGCCCACTGTTGATGGCCATGAAGCAAGGTGTGCCCTTTGGCATCGACCGGCATAGAAAGGAAAATCGCCGGCGCGAGGGATGCAAGGGACAGAACAGCTACGTTAGCGCCGACTGCGGCAGCGAGCGCAGGGAGGCCAGAAAGGACTCCTGGTGATGTAAAGCCCACCGGGAGGGCAAAGGTTTTGGTGAATTCGAACCAGTAGAGGGCACTGATGGCTAAAAGTATGCCTCCCAAGGGCACGGCCACCTTGGCCAGCCATGCGATGAGATCCAGAACGTGTTCGGACATGGTGGGCCGATCAGGTCCATTCGACGATGTCATGTGTGCTCCATGCGTATGGTTAAACGGAGACTTGGCTGGCTAGGGTGGTGCCCCTTGGCGTGCAAAGACTACAAGGCATCATTCGCAGCAGGTTAGCCCGCTTAAATGCCCACTTAGCTGCGCAATGTTGAGGATGTTTTGTGTCAAGTATGCTTGACACGTTACAGGCATCTGCTTTGATAGCTCTGTGGGGCGGGCATGCACGGCCGGCAGCCCGCTTCTTTATGGTCAGGATGACCGATCGCCCACGCAGGGCGGCCTATGACAAGGATGATGACATGGCTCTGCATGCCCGCCCCCACCTTGAAACCCACAGCCGGGGTGCCGGTCACTCGGCCATCGCCGGGGTCGCTTACCGCCTCGGCCTGCGCCTCTACGACCGGCGCACCGGCCAGTGGCACGACTACCGTCGGCGGAAGATCGGCGAGGAAATCGTCCGGGCGCTCACAGTGGCCCCCGAGGGTGCGCCGCCCTGGGCTACGGATCCCGAAGAACTCTGGAACCGTGCGGAGGCCGCTGAGAAGCGGAAAGACGCCCAGGTGGCCAGGGATTACAGGATCCCGGTGCCCATTGGTTTGACGGATCAGCAGGCCGGCGACCTGGCCGAGGAGATGGCTCGGTTCATCTGCCGAGAACTGCATACGGCGGTTTCGTTGGGTCTGCACCGCGATGCAGACGTGGACGCCCTTGGCAATGTGAAGCCACCTGATAGGCAGGGCTTTCATGCTCATATCTATTTCCCGACCCGCCGGCTGGAAGATATCCAGGGGGAGGACGGTGCCTCCAACTGGGGGCTGGGCGCCAAGCTGGTGCTGCTCTCGAACAAGAACACGTCCGGGGCGTTCGTGGAACGCCTCAATGAAAAGTGGGCAGAACTGGCCAACCGTTATACGGCGGCCAACAACCTGCCCGCGGACTACACCCACCTCAGCTATGCCCGCCAGGAGCTGCCGTTCGTCCCGCAGCCTACGTTGGGCGCGGCCGTCACGGCCATGGAGCGGAAAGGCTTCTTTACGCGCCGGGGCGATGCGCTGCGCGGGGACATCCTTGTTCCATCCTTGGTCTACGAGGCCGCCCATGCCGTCGTGCTCGAAGAGCAGCAGCGACAGGCTCAGGCCGACGTGCAGCGAGAAGCAGTGCAGCCAATCAGGGCCGAGCCGCCACCGGATCCATGCCCGGCGACGGGTCAAACTGATGCAACGCCGACGCCGGCAGCCACCCCGTCATCCGCCCCGGCGGCAGACCCGCCCATTCCGCTATTGGAAGGAGCGCCCGGTTCACTTCTGGCGAGGTTCCGGGAAAAGGTGCCCGCCCCCGAGGAACCCGAGGCGCGGCGGTTGTTTGCCCAGGTGCTGCGCCTAGTGCGGGTGATCGAGAAGGTGCTGAGTGTCCTGGCTCGCCTGGCGATCCAACTCAGCGACCACCATGAGGAACGCGACCGGCGCGAAGCCACTGCCTTCATGCATGAGGGTCAACACCGCGAACGGCGAGCGGTGCGTCAGTCCGCGCGGCAGCAGCTGGCCCAATGGGAGGCCGCGCATCCGTGGCGGTTGCGCACGGCCACCGTCATAGGGGAGCCCACCGAGTGGCAGCGACTACACCGCGAGGTGAGGCGATGGGATGAACTCACCCACGAGGCCCAAACCGCAGGGCGGCGTGTGCGGTCGCAGATCGCCACGTTCGACCAAGAAGGTCACCAACTGCGCGGTGACCAGCGCGAGCAGTTGGGTCGGCTCGGCGGCTCATTGGACAGCGTCCGCGACACCAGCGCCGATTGGGTTCTGGCCCTGCGCACCGCGGCAACCGCCGAGGAACAGGATTGGATCAAGGCCGCGCGGCCGGTGCTGGTGCGGGAGGACTGGAAGACCGCTGAGCCGACGCTTCGGCAACCGGCGTTGGAGCATCGGCCGAAGATGGGGCGGCCGGCATGAAGGGATATCCGTGGCTGAAGTCTGAATTGTGGGATGAGCGGTTAGGTAGTAGGCTCAGAATGGAATATCGTCGTCAAAATCTTTGCTAACTTTATTTGGTTTAGGCTTCATCAAAGTAAATTGGGACTTATTTGCCATAAGCCATTCCCAGCCGCTCTCCGTGAAGCTGTATACGGTAATCAGATCACCATCCCTATCAAGCCCTTCCGTCTGCGAAATGAGGCCATGGTTTACTAAGGCTTTGGCTGCAAGTGCGGCAGCAAATGGTGTGAAGCCAGCTTTCTCCATATCTCTGCGTATAACATAAAGACTGACGTTATCTTGAAGGGAGTAGAGATTTTCTCCTATGGTGGCGAGTGCCACCATTTCATGGGTCTCCAAGCCTTCAATTTTTGTCAATTTCGATAACCCAGCCGCAGCATCCCGTAACGTTGTTTCCTTGTTGAGGAGGGCTTTCATCCGTTCAGTGACTTTTGATTGTAGTTCTTTAAAATCCTGAGGGGTGCTCGTTTTGTATTTCAGAATGTTCCGATGCTGGACGTCAAAGGGATATTTGGTGGGGCGGTGCTCAGAACAAATCATAACCACCGGGCGATCGGAAGCGATGGCAAAGCCAAGTTCGAACCACACGTTTGGATTGTCCAAGGTGATATCTGCCAAGCAGATCCGCGCATCCCTGATCTGATCTTCAATCTCTTGAATGGGGATGGATGCTCCCGGATCCCGATCAACACGATACGGCTCCAGATCGGCTGCAACAATCGCAGGTGCAAGCACTTGATCGTATCGAGCGTCGAAATCGCCGCCATCAAACGGCTGGATGACAAAACACCGTTCCATCGTTGTGCCCCGTGCCCCTGTATTCAGTCGGGGCATCATAGAAGGTATTTCGCCCTTCGTCCTTTTCTGCTGACTACTGGCTTCCCTTCTTCCCCCAGCCGTTCCGCATGGGCTCCTTGGGCGGTGGCCAGCGCCAAGTAAGCCGCGAACCGCTCCGACACATACGGCACCAGATCCAGCGGTGGATAGGTCACGCCATCCAGGGCGCGTTTGCATTCCAGCAGTGACCCACGGGCCACGTAGGTTCGTGCATCTACGCCCTGGCCGTCACTGTGGCCGTTGATCGTCTGGATGACGCTCTTGGGGACGTGAGCCCGGTCGCATCGGGTGGTCAGGGTGTGGCGGAAACAGTGCAGGGATTTCTTGGCGCTGGTGATCCCGCAGGTATGGCGGAGGTGATGCTGGTTGAACCACCGGGAGGTGGTGCGGCCGGGGCCACCCTCCGGCCACTGCAAGCCGGGGAACAGGTGCTCGGATCCGGATGCTCGGACATCCGCCACGTAGCGCTCGAACCCCAGTTTCAGCAGGCGCGCCGGCACCGGCATCCGGCGCACTGAATAGACCGTCTTGATGCTCTGGCCGTCGCGGAACGGGCTGATGTCGAAGTAAGGGATAGTGTGCTCCACGCCCTCCTCATCTGTCTCGGTGTCGGTCTGGATATCGTCCAGATAGAGCTGCGAAATCTCATTGACCCGCATGCCCGTGAACAACGAGATCAGCGGCACCCAATATTTGTGCGGTTCCGTGTAGCGGCTCAGGTGCTGGGGCGCAAAGATGGCTTGAAGATCCTGCGCGGAGAAGATGTCCTTCTTCTTCGGGATCGCGTCTCGGTAGCGGGAGTTGTCCACGTAGTGGAATGGGTTTTCCGGGATCGTCTTGGTCTCCACGCACCAGTTGAAGAAGGCGTTCAGGCCCATGATGTGCTTGTATTGGGTGCCGCGCTGGATCGTTGTCAGTTTCCGCTTCTTGGTCTGGGCAGCCACTGTCCGCGCCGGGAGACCGATGAGTTCCGGGTAGTGAGCCAGATAGCGCGGCCAGGAGGCCAGGACATCGGCCATGGCGTTGGCATCTTCGGCGGTGACCTCGGCCACAGGCTTGTCGCCCAGCACATCCAGCAGCATGTCCAAGATGTAGCGGCGATCCCGGGTGGCCGGGGTGGCTTTCTTGGGCCCGCGCGCCAGGTTGGCGAGGTCCAAGGCCATCATCTCGCTCAGGAGCCGACCGGTGGCGATCGGTGCTGATTCGGCCGTGGCCTTGGCTTTGGGTTGGATTTGGATTCCGGCCGGGGTGCCCAAGGGCGGGAGTGTAGCGGGTGGCAGCGCGGGAACGATCTCCGCCGCGGCGGCATCCGTAATGGGGACAGTATTCGCCCCCTGACCAGTCAGTGGCAGCGACGGCGGGGGCGGTGCGGGCACCGGCGTGGAGGCCCAGACACTCTCATGCCGATGGGCGGTAGCATCCATGCCGAGTGATGGCGGCGACCGGAGAAACCGGATGGCAGTGTCGGCCCGATCCAGCATGAACTCCCGATCCACCATGCCTGGCCGGCCCGCCTGCGCCCGCATGCGATCAAGCAGGCCCAGCCGTTCGACCAGCTCCATGACCAGGACATGCCCATCCGGACAGGTCGGGGAGACGCGGAACCCTTCACGGGTGGCCACGAGGTCGTAGAGATGAGGTTCGGGGCTGGCGAGGGGCATGACGAGAACAACCGAGAAACGGAGCCGACGTTCTAGTCAAGATTTGTGCGCTGTCAACCCATTGTTTTTGCAAAGAAAATCACACTTTCAGAATCGACATTCTGGCGCGGTTGGCGGCCACTCAACACCGAAATGGCCGAGAAAACGGGGTGTTTCTCTTGCCGCCGTCGATACGCAACCCGTCCGGCGAGCCGGTGGCGTTGACAATCTGTGCGTTTCTGGGAGGTTAGACCCCTCTGCCCGGAGGCCCCCATGGCCGTGTCCCGAAACGTGTTTTTTGCCGCTTCGACCACCCCAGGGAAATAGGTAGGGTCTAAAAGACATACCACCTATTTTCAAGTAAAGCGCCGCCAGCGTTGAGATTTTCCAAGCTGCATTTTTCCGGATACTCGTCCGGCACAGGCTCATAGAAAAAGCCGCCCCCAACGGAGGCGGCCCCCAGGTTCCGGTGCATCGGCGCGTGCGCCTGACTTCTCGGAGTCACCCAAGCCTGGTGTGGAGAACAGCGGTCAGGGGTTCAGCAACGCCGTGAGTCGGGCATGCCATTCCTTCGCCAGTTCATGCTGGAAGTGGCTGCCCATCTTGATCTTGTGGGTGGGATGATCCACGTCGGCTGTTGTGAGGATCAGGTAGTTATCGTTGTGCCAGATCTTGCCGTAGCCATTGGGCTGATCCACCCACTCGTGCTTCCACCGGCGGACGTCCTCACGATTGAGGAGCCATTCCTTGCCCTTGGTGTCGCGGAACCACACTTGGCCTGTGGCCGCATTGATGGCGACATTCTTGGCGTGGTGCGTGGCTTCGAAAGAATGGCCGTTCGCGTGAAGCGTGATTGGCCCGGCGTTCTTGGCCTTGGGCTGGGGGTTGAAGACCGAGAAGAGCCTCGGCAAAAGAAACCAGGCTCCCAGCATGCAGCCGGGCACCAGCAAACCAGGCGGCAGGAAACGAAGCCCCACCACAAAAAACAGGAGCCATCCGGCGATGAAGCCAGCCACAATGGCCACGGCGATGCGCGCGATCTGGATCAGGATGCCCATGCTGATCCCCCTCACTGGTTTGACTGGGTGTTTTCAGCCCGCAGGTATTTCCCATTGCGGTCGAAATACAAATAGCTGTCCTTGTCGCTCGTGTTCGCTTTGACCGGGGCAAAGGGCACGTAATCGTCCACGGATGATTTGCTGACGATGACCTGATAGTGAAGGCGGGTGGTGCCGTCGCTTTCGGTTTCCCGTTCTTGCGGCTGCCCCAAGGCTGCGATGACCTGATCCATCGTCGTTTGATGCGGGACGAACCCTTGAACCGCGCTTTGGTTGAAATCTTTGCCGATGGTCGTGGCGCAACCGGCCAACAACATCATCACCGCCATCACCGCGGCCAGTTTCAGACTGTGCTTCATAGGGAACCCCTGTCTCGGAGCAGGTGCGCGTGACGATCACCAAGGCCGCACCTGCGCCGTCCCTGGCAACGCGAGAATACCGATGCAAAACGATTAAAGTCGAATAGTGATTAAATGCGTAGTCGCTACATGCGTAATGCGTTGATGCATATAGCTTTATGGCCTGTCCTGTTTCAGGGAGCCGGCCATGGCCACGACGAAAAAGGCGGTCCTTCGCCCCGCCAAATCCATTCATCGGCCTGAAAACCAGGTCGTTATCGAGGTGTTGCGGGCCTTGCGCGAGCGCACGGGTCTCAACCAGACCCAGTTTGCCGAGGCGCTGGGACGCACCCAGAGTTACGTGAGCAGTGCCGAGCGCGGGGCCAAGCTGGACACCTTGCAGATCCGGGACTGGTGCCATGCCTGTGGCACCGACCTGATCGGCTGGGCCACGGAGGTTGAGAAGGCCTTGGGTGGTGGCCGCAAAGTCATCGGGCGCAAGGGATTAGCCTGACGCCGGATGCCCTTCGGGCGGGCCGACACCGAGCGCCGGACGTCACCGGCGCCCCACATCGGCCATGGAGTCAGGGGCGTAAATGGCAAGTGCGGCACCTACCCTCCGCCTTCGAACGCCCAATCGTAAACCTTGTCCGGCGGATGCGGCCCCACATAGAACACGACCACGATTGATTGGCCATGGCGCTCCAGGCAGTCGAAATACACGCGTGCCGCTGCTTCCGCCGTGGTGTGATCGCCATCCTTTAGGTGCCACCACGATTTTTTATTTTGCGGCGGCCCACCTCTAAATCCCACTTTACTGTGGGCGGCATAGTCCACCCTATGGCGCGCCTTCCACTCGCGCATGGGCCCCAGATCCTCGCCTTGGGCCTTGCGCATCAGGATGTTGGCGGCGCGTTGGATGAAGGGCCAGCGCAGCGGGTCCGTCTCATCGGCACGCGCCAACGCCCCCTCGGCAAGCACTAAGTGATTGCATTGGGCCACACATGCACGGAATGCCTCGGTCGGGCAGACCACTGCTTGGGCTGCTGCTGGCTGGGTGGCTTGTAGCCAGGCGATGAGCTGTTGGTCGTCGCCCCGAAAGGTCTTGGCGCAATATTCCACCGTCGTCACTGCTTCCACAGCCCGACGATACCCACGCACGATCTGACAGGTTGCACAAGCCGGTTTGATCGTGTCCAGTCGCTCGAAAAGATGGTCATCGGGCCGATCTTCGCCCTTTTTGACCAACACCACTTCCACATCCGTTGTCCCGGTGCGAGCGACCAACTCTCGGGCTTGGACGGCAAAATGTTGGTAGACGAAGAGGTATCGCACGACCTCGCCCCGGACCGTTACCGCGACGCGCCTGCAGCGTCCAGCACCAGTCCCAACGGGAGTTTCAGCTCGCGCAATTCGTCGTCAGACATCCGCAAAACCGCGGCAATCGCAACGCGCTGCAATGCCGAGGCGCCCCCGTGGTCGACGGTGGCCACAACAACCGGCTCTGGGGTCGAATGTTGTGTAGGCGGCTGGATGACGGACAGAGCTTTCTCGACGGCGCGGTGAGACAACGCGGCCTGAGTCAGCTGACACTCCAACTCATTGCGAAGTCGGACGACGCGGTAGGCATTCCAATCCTTTCCTAGCCCCACCTTGCGCAATGCGGCAAACCACGGCTGCCACCAAGTCGCCCGCTGCTCGTCCTTGGCTAAGTCGCGGAGGGCATCGATATCGTCCGTGTGCGGCGGCTGATCGAGAAAGTCCAAAGCCATCTTTCGATGGAAGCCAACCGAAGGGGGAACCAAATGCACCACACCAGCGGCTGGGCTGGTGCCGCGGGCACAGGCCGTCACCTCACCTTGGTCTCGGTCGATGGCCAAAACAAACGGGGCATTGGGGCTGACCCAGGTCTGCCACAGGTTGGCCCGGGTGCCCGGCGCAGGCCGCGACGCAGGCAGTGGGCCCCATCGGTAGATGGGGTCAAGGCCGGCTCGCCCGACCACCACTACCGAGGGCACGTGCTCGGCGATGAATAGTCTTAGGCTGGCCGTTCGATAATGGCGTGGATTGAAATCTGGTAGGCGGGCTTTTAGCGCGCGGCTCAGCTGCGCGCCCGTGATGTCGCCGGCACCACTAACCAGAGCAGACACAGCAGAAACTGCTTCCGACAATTCCATAGTCATCCCCATAGCAAAAGGCTCACCAAAATATGGTGAGCCTTCGCTTTATTCGGAATCGCGGGATTACTCACAAATCTGACGTAACCCACGGCGTCTTGGCTTGGCCGAGCCGCTAGACAACCCCCTCGCAGTTTCTAGGCCGGAGCGAGGGATTGCCGCCAGCTTAGGCCGAGGTCTGCGGCTTGTCAAATGGGATCGCCCCGAAGGGGCAAAGCAGCAGCCCAGCCAAATGACTACGTGCGTGAGGCAGGCGACGTTGGCCAACCATGATAGCTTTTAGCGAACTTGGTCACCTCGGGAGGTCAAACTTTCCGACTTGGCTGGGCGTCGCAGGGCTTGTCTGGCTGGGGTGTCGATCCGCTCCCTCTCTCTCCGCCAGTACTGCAAAGCCCCTGTTTTTACAGGGGTTTTTGCTTTTCTGAGGATGGGCTTGTCGCTCCACATATCGCTCCACAGCGAGCCGATATGCGTATCCCCAACTATCTGCGGTTGGCACCCTCAGAGCCTGTTCACGATCTCCCCATGACCCGCGTTGCCTTGCCGTGGCCGTCAGGTGGTAGTACGTGGCGCAGTGCTTGCCTGGCTGGCAAGCCAAGCCGCGCGCTGCCGCATGGCGGCCACGGCAAGGCAACCCGAAGGGCCGGGTCTGTTTGCCCCCATCCCTGCGTCATCACTCAGTCGTGGACGGACGTCCACTCCTTCGTTCTTCCTTGATCTGCGTGCAAACAGCTCCCGGCGCGGGCCATGGGGAGATCGTGAACAGGCTCTCAGGCATCTAGCATTTTCGCCAAAGAATTCCATCACGTCAGACCCGCAAGACGGGCAAGACTGAAATCACGCGAAGCCTTGGAACCCGTGACCTCCTGACCGCACAGCAACGTGCGTTGAACCTTGTCCAGGCGTATGCTCGAACCTTCACACAGGTTGGGGGACTGGGTGTGTCTGTAGCTATGGATGGCGTACCTTCTGTTGAGGAAATCGCCAGGGCGATTGCTTTGGGGTACAAGGTCATCCGTCACCCGGATGGCAGGGTCGAAATTGAGGCCAACGGCAAAGCAGACCATGGTTTTGCCATGGATGCGGTCGACCATATCGGACGGCTGGATCAAGAGCCGTACTACCAAGAATTCATGCAGGCAGCTCGTGTTGCTGCATCTTCTGCTTTTCCCCCTGACCCTGCATCGAAGATTCCAGTCATTGCTATCGGCAAGGCTATGACGCAGTGGTTGGCTGAGATCAAGTCCAGCACCAGGCCCAAGACCTTCGGAGAGATCATGAAGAAGCTGCTCATCGCACTCCTGGCCATCATGTGCGCCGCGTGCGCACCGGTAGTAACCAAGGTGAACATTCCGGATATCGGAAAATCCGACGCAGTGCAGTTGACCGATATGCGGCCGGCCAGCGAAAAGGAACACGAGATCTTCAGCTTGCTGATCACTAGCAAGGAATATGGCATCTGGCGCGTAGGCGACGTGCAGCTGTCGCCCCCACCGCTGAAACTCCTTCAGTACGAATTTGCCAAGCAACCGAATGCCGGCAATGCGACGCCCAAGGTGATCGTTCGCCACTTCGTGGTCTACGCCAACATGCAATCGCAACTCAGGCACGGCGCGGTGGGGGCGGGCATTGGCGGAGTCATCGGCGGCCTGATCGGCAACGCCATGGCTAACCATGACGAAAGCGCCTTGACCAGCAACGTCGACGAGCGAGCGTTCGATGCGATGGCGACTGAGGAATACAAGCGCGGACTCTTCACGACCGCCGAAGATCCAGACAAGGCGTCGGTCTTCATCGTCTACATAGACACCGAGATCAACGGCGTCCGGGTCTTCACCCGCACCATCGCGCCTGCGATCTCCAAGAAAGGAACCCAGCCTCCGCTGGTCGATGCGGTGGAGCTGGCGATCCGGAATCAGCTCGCAAAGTACGGCAGTGACCCGGCCATGGCGCATTCCTGACGACCGGGCGGCCGCGGGTTGGAACGATTGGGCATACAACGGGACGGAGGCAATGAAGTCGTGGAGATGGCCTCTGTTCCCCTTGCGGGGTGATGGCGCACGGTGGCGTGACGGCGACACGGAGCAAAACAGGGGCGCGTCGAAAGCAGGGGCAGAGTGCACTCTCTTGAAGCGAGTGTAGTGAAAAGTCGACTCTGCCTCCTGCTTCCCGTTTGAAACTGCTGGCCTCGCTGATGAAGGTCGATTGACCCATGAGCACGTTACCCGCCTCGAGCGATTTCAACGTGGTGCGGCATGCCTGGGCATTTCTGCTCGCGTTCGATCAGAAGGGGGGGGGGCGGATCGGGCGCGGTTTCGCGCATGATCCATTGGGACTTCGACAACTTTGGCTTTGGCCAAACCGGATGTCGGCCGGATCGAGGGGCGAAGCCCGCCCGACAGGACGAACCGCGCACATCAGGAACGATCCGCCATGAAACAGATCCAGACGCGCTCCAAGACCGGCGTGATGCTTTTCAAGAACCGCGCCCGCAACGACTGGCTCAAGCGCAAGGGCATCGAACGCGAGAACATCCAGCTGGGCAAGCGGGTGCGGAAGAAGACCCGGTTCTACACGCCCGGCGAGATCCAGCCCCACATCGAGATGTTCGCCATCGCCGGCCAGCAGCGGCCGGGCCTCAACCCGGGTACCCACTACCGGCGAGCGGTGCATATTGCCTATACCGGAGGCTGGGCGGGCGACTTCGTGCTGGCCAATGCCACGGCCGGCTACAACCAGACGCCGGCCGGTTACGTCTGGCACCACTTCCACAACTGGACGCCGCCGCTGGTGAACGGCGGCAACGGCTATGGCACGTTGTACCTCATGACGGTGGCCGAACACGCCATCTACCACTGCGGCGGGGTGTTGCAGGCGGAAACACACCTGGGCGTTCCCTATCGGCCGTGAGCTGGCGACGGATCGGGTGGCACTGCATCTTCAATGTCTTTCAAAGGGAGCGCCGCCGGCACTGTGGCAGATCCAGCGCCGTTGCGGTCATTCCATGCTGTTTTCTACATTAAGGAGAATGAGCATGTCGTTTCAGTCGATGGCGGAGGCGGGCACAGGGTTCTTCCATCCGTGGAGCCAGGATACGTATCTGGAAACGCAAGGCATGGGTGACAGCTCGGGGATTTGCTACGCGGTCGCCGCCATGTGGATCGAACAGCGGTATCTGGCAGCCATAAGCGGTAAATCCGCCCGTGATGCCTTCAAAGCATTGTTCGCCAGCACGTCCGGAAAAAGCATCGCGATGCGCTTGCAGGATCAGCACAGCGAGGCGATACAGAACCATCTCAGCGCCGAGCCCAAGTTCCTGGTGGCTGCCAAAATGACCCCGGCCTTCGAATACCTCGGCGGATCGGGTCTCGGGCAAAAGGGTGCTACCGTGACGAACGATTTGCGGGTGTTGACCGATTTCGTGGAGGCCATGCCCGGCTTCTACTTCATCGGAGCCCACGGGCCAGGCGGAGGTCATGCATTCGCGGTTCACCACCGGTCGATGCCGGCACGGGCCATCACGCTCTTTGATCCGAACTACGGCGAAGTCACGTGGAACTCGGAGCTTTATTACAAGAGGGAGTTTTGCGCGTTCTTTTCCATGGTTCGCAATTTCGTCTACAAAGGCTCCTTGAGCGGCTTGATGGTGGTGTTCAGGGTCAGTAGCTGACGGGCGTTCTTGCGGCTACGGAACGAACCGAGTAACAAGGAAAGGGGGGGGGCGGGTTCGCCTCCGCGGTCTATCTGGAGCGCGACGACTGACGCGCCGGGTGAGCAGGCTAACGGGGCAGGTTCACTTTGGGGCATGTGAACCTGCCCCGTTTGATATCGACGGCTTGATCGGAATCAGGCGACGGCATAGTCGCCCATGCGGATATCCGGCCGGATCGGCAACGTGAGATCGCCGGCGATGAGTTGCAGTTCGCCTTCCTGGATCAGGCACTGCAGGCGCATGCTGCGCTCGCATAGGGTGGCCAGCTGCTGCATGTCGGTGGGATCGACGGCGAGCACGCTGAGGTTGTCGTGGCGCGTGAGCGCGCTGGCGATCTTGTTCCACCAGATGTCCGCGGCGTGGCCGCCGTAGGCCAGCACCACGACGTGCCGCGACTGGTTGCAGGCCTTGCGCAGGCGCGTTTCGTCCGGCAGGCCGACGTCGATCCACAGCTCGATCTCGCCGGTATAGGCCTTGCGCCACAGCGCCGGCTCGTCGGTGTCGCTGAGCCCCTTGCCGAACTCCAGCCGCTCGTCGGCATACAGCGCGAAGGCGAGCAGGCGCGCCATCAGGCGCTCCTCGGTTTCCGACGGATGCCGGGCGAGGGTCAGCGCATGGGTGGCGTAGTAGTGGCGATCCATGTCGCTGATCGACAGTTCGGCCTTGTGGATGGTGGCGGTGAGAGCCATGGGAGCACTTGGGTGAGCGTAAACCGGCCATTCTACGTGGCGTCGGCTCCAATGGAGGGAAACCGGCGCGGATGGAAAAGGCTGAGGGACGATTTTCAAAAGCCGACGTGCCGACCGGGAGGTTGTCCCTCACACTCGGGTCTTGTCGATCTGCAGTCCCGCCATTCGTCGTAACTCCGAGGCAGGCATCCGGCCGGCCACGACCAACCACGCCAGAGTCAAGGGAGAATCCACCATGCGCCTTACCACGCTTGCGCTGCTGCTGGCAGCCATTCCGGTCATGGCAACGGCCACGCCATTGCATTTCACCCTCGATCCGGATCACACGTATCCCAGCTTCGAGGCCGATCACATGGGGCTGTCGATCTGGCGCGGCAAGTTCGATCACAGCACCGGCACCGCGACGCTCGATACGGCCGCCAGAACCGGCACGGTGGATGTGACCGTCGACATCGCCAGCATCGACTTCGGCAATCCGGCGTTGAACAAGGTGATGCTGGGCGCCAAGGCGCCGATGTGCCAGAGAGAGTGCGGCACCTTCTTCGTGGCGAAATATCCGACGGCGCGCTACCGGGGCAGGCTCGCGGATTTCGTCGACGGCGCGCCGACCAGGGCCATCGGCACGTTGACGATGCGCGGGGTGACCCAACCGTTGACGCTCACCATCGATCGTTTCAAATGCGTCCCCGATTTCATGCTCAAACCGCGACTACGTTGCGGTGCCGATGCGCTGGGAACGTTTCAGCGCGACGCTTTCGGACTCGATGGCGGCAAGTCGTTCGGCATGGACATGAAAGTGACCCTCCGCATCCAGGTCGAAGCGGTTCAGGACAAATGAAGCCGGTCGGGGCGCACAACTGTCCGGAATAATTTTGAACATTCGTGGCCGCGGTCTTTCTCGTCATTCCGGCGCAGGCCGGAATCCAGTGGCCGTGCGGCCTGAGCGAACATGGTCGCTACTGGATCCCGGCCTTCGCCGGGATGACAGTCTGGATAGGTGGTCGTTATCGGAAATGAAGTCGCCTTCTCGCAATGCTTCGTGCAAGCGGCGCGGGCCTTCATCCTTCGACACCATCCCCAGATTATTCCGGACAGCAGTGGGCCGGGGCGGGCAGGTTGAGCCGCCCTGGATTTGCCGGATATTCCGGTCGCCGACCTCCGGCGATCCGCCGCCATCCTCAGTCCGGATCCTTGTCGTAGCGCGCGATGCCTTCGGGCAACTGCACCCATGCGTGCCGGCGGCATTCGTAGACCGAGTCCTGCGGCGGCGGAAAACCGGGATCGGCGAAGGCGCCCACCGCCACCATCACGAAGGCGTCGTTGCCTTCCTCGGTGTGGAACACCTGGCTGCCGCATACCGGGCAGAAGCGGAAACGGAAGCTCGCGCCCTGGTCGCCCGTGCGCACGAATTCGGTGGCCGTGCCTTCGACCTTCCACGGCGCCGCATAGCCGGCCAGCGCGGCGAAGACGCTGCCGGTGCGCTGCTGGCAGGCCAGGCAGTGGCAGACGCCGGTGCCGAGGGTCGGGCCCTGAACCTCGATACGCAATTGCCCGCAATAGCAGGACGCGGTGCGGCTTTCCATCGGATACCTCGGCGACAGCTTCGGGATGCCCCGGATGCGGCGAACGGCGGCGAGGCCGTCACCCCGGGAAACTCTTGCTTTGCTCGTCATTCCTGCGAGAGCAGGAATCCAGCGTCTTTGCGTTCAATGATTTGTAGGCAATGGATCCCAGCTTGACCAGCCCTGCGGCCGTTGAAAAGCACCTCGCTGGGATGACAGGCAAGAAGCGGATTGATCGGCTCTTTCCTTATAGCCTCGGTGCCGCACCGCCGACAGGGCCGAAAGGCACATCGGCCGTGGACGGCTGCGATCACTCAATCCGGCGAGGTGCCATGGTGTCCCAGCGCTCCAAACCGGCAGGTGTACCATCGGCGGCCAGAGGCCTGTCGCTTTCCGGCAGGTAGCTATCGAGGCAGATGGAGATCGCCCATGGTTGCGCAAGTCATTTCCGGTGAGACGCTCGATTACTCGCAGCCGGAAGGCATGCTCCCTTACGACAAGAACTGCGTCGCCATGACGTTCTCCCGACTGCTTGGCGTCGGGGTGTATCCGACGATCAACTTCCTGATCAGGAAGGGCTGGATCAGCAGGGCCTCCGACCTGGAGAACGACACCACCATCGACAAGGTGATTGGCAAGCTCGGCCTGACGGCACGTTATGCGGACACGCCTTGGGAAACCGTCAAGGTGGGCATGAAGGGCATGCCTGATGGGCGCTATTACGCCACCAACTGGGGGCCAAGCGGCTCCAGCGGCGGCAAGGGGCACGCTTTCGCCATCATCAAGAAGGGTGGGGTCGGCGTCTATGGCAACAACCAGGAAGTGAAGCAGTCGAAGAGCAGCTCGTCGAAGCCTTATCACCAGGCGATACACACCACGCACAAGATATCGGTCTACGGCCCCATCCTGTAGTGGCGAGTGCTTCAGCTTCCGACGCAGCCGGTTTCTGCAACCACCGGGCACCGAGGCTGGCGCATGCGGAAAATTTCCCGATGCGCCTGACGCTTGATTGCTTCCGGCAGCCATGCCCGCGGCGCTATTGTTTGGGCACCAGTTCGCCCGTCACCTTGCCGTTGGCGTCCAGCATCTGCAGCGACGGCGAGCCGTCCCTGGCGACCTTCATCACGATGCGCGGGTGGCCCTGCAGGTCGTCCATGGCGAGCTGCACGCTGCCGTCGGTATTGCGGCCGAGCACCATGCGCCGGGTCGGGCCGCCGTGTTCGGCGAAGAAGGCCTTCATCCTGGCCTGCTGCTGATCGGCCGGCAGGCTCTTGATGGAATCCATCAGCCGGATTTCTTCGAGGATCGAATAGTCCGGGTAGTCGTTGAACTGCAGCTTGGTGTAGCGGCCGTCCTTTTCCTGGTGGGAATCCAGCGCCATGGTCTGATCCTGCTCATAGGCGTCGAAGGACAGATGGCCGTGCGATTCCTTGGTTCCGTCCTTGTCTTTCTCGCCGCCGAAGATCAGGCCCCCGTTCTCGGTGCCTTCGTCGTTGTAGAAGATCATGCCGGCGGCCTTGCGGTTCGGGTGCGGGTATTCCTTGCCCTTGATGATGATGCCCGGTGCGGTGGCGGCATCGGAGATCACCAGGCGCAGCGTGCCGTCGGGTTCGCGCACGTTGATGCGGTGCACGTCCAGTTCGTCGAGCGACAGCTTCTTCGGCGCCTGCGCAAATCCGCTCAGCACCGTTGCGGCGAATACCACGGTGAGCACGCCGGCATAGATCGTCAGGAAACGCTGGCCGATGGGTTTCATGGGCTTGCCTCCTCGGTTGTGGGAAGGGATGCCCGGTGCGGTCGCGCGATGGTTGTCCGGGCAGCGGAACCGGGTACGGAAGGCGACGGGGAGCGCCTCCGAACCGGATCCATGCTGCAACCTTGCCTGCCGGAGGCGGGTCTTGAACGTGCCGGAAGTCCCCCGGACTTCTGGCGGCGGGTACTTGGTGCGAAATGCCAACCGCCATTTCACCTTCGCCATGGCAACTGACCGGCGGGTACCGGCCGCCGAGCCAGGCATTGCAGGGATCGCGACCATCCTTGCCCATGGATCAACACGTGTTCGCGGTGGCATGTCCGATGATCCGAAACATCGAAGGAAACACGCCGCTTTTCCGTGCTCCGATGGTTCCGTGAGCGCTTCGCTGCAGCCTTCATGCGGCTCCGAGGAAGCGCTCGACGATCTCCGGCAGCATCGGATCGACGGGGATCGTGTAGTGGGTGGTGTTCGGCACGATGGCGAGCTGGTTTGCGGGCCGCAGGGAGCCATCGATCCCGGCATCGCGCTGGCCGCCTCCCAGCGCCTTCCAGAACTCGACCATGTGTTCGGGCCGGATGGCGTCGGCGTCGGCATAGACCAGCAGCGTGCGTGCCTTGAGCCTGGCGACCTCGGCGCTCCAGTTGAAGGGGCGTTTGGTCAGGTCGCCGACCTTCCTGAAGAGATTCGTCCAATCGACATCGGGATAGGCCTTCCCCAACGGCGATGCCTTGACGCCAGGGCCGAGCGTGGCGGCGTTGGCCTCCAGCTGTTTGAAGGCCGTTACCCCCTCCGGATAAAAGCCGTCCTGCCTCATCGCCGCGGACACGAGCACGAGCCGGTCGACCGCGTCCGGATGGCGGACGGCGGTCTGCAGGGCGACGCCGGCGCCCAGCGAGTAGCCCATGACGTCGGCCTTGCCGAGATTCAGATGGCCGATCAAGGCAGCGATGTCGTCGCCCATCGTTTCGAAGCGTAGCGGCCTGTCGGTATCTGGCGTGCGCCCATGTGCCTGGAGATGGGGAGCGATCACCTGCCGGCCCTTGGCCAGCTCGGCCAGATTGCCCTTGAAGCTTTCCGGGTCGATGCCGCCGTGGAGAAGAACGAGCGGCTTGCCGGCGCCATGCACGCTGTAAAAGAGGTGCTGGCCATCGACGTCGGCAAAATGCCCGTTCGAAGCGACGAGAGCCTCCTTGGCTCGGACGGGAAGGATCGTGGCCAGCACGGCGGTCGCTGCGGCAGTCTTCAGGAAATCGCGTCTGAGCATAGCGTCCTCAGGTGGCGCCGAGCTGGCCAGCGCGGCGGTGATCGCGTGTTTCACCGCGATCACTTCCATGCGCCGGTGGATACGGTGTGGTTACGATCTTTCCGCGAGCAACGCATCCAACTGCGCGAACTGTTCGGGCAGGCCTTCCGCCGAGCCGGCGAGGGCTTCCTCGAGGGCCGCTGTGGTGGGATAGAGTTCGTGGAAAGTGACCAGCGTCTTGCCGTCATTTTCTTCGAACGTCACCGTGGTCACGGCGGCCTGATCGCTTTCTTCGTTCGTCCATACGATGCGCTCGTGCGGCGTTACTTCCCTGTACGTGCCGAAGAACGCCATCGGTTGATCGAAAGCCGGATGGCGGAACACGAGGCGATACGTTCCCCCGGTGCGAATATCCATGTCGCACGAGACCAGCGACATGCCCGCCGATTTCGGAACCCACCACTGCTTGAACAGTTCGGGGTTGCTCCATGCTTCGAAAACGATGCGCGCCGGGGCATCGAACGTCCGTGTCACCAGGAGTTCGCGGTCGGATTTGCGCTCCACGACAGTGCGGTTCATGGCGGCGGGGCTACCTTCTTTTGGTTTTGGCATCTGCCTTCTCCTTGCGTTTCAGGTGTTCGACAAGTTCGTCCAGCGCGTCGAAGCGCGCGCTCCAGAGTTGGCGGTGCCGCTCGATCCAGGCCGACTCTTCTTCCAGCCGGCGCAATCCGAGCTTGCAGGTGCGTATGCGCCCGACTTTCTCCGTGGTCACGAGCCCCGCCTGCTCCAGGATGCTGACGTGTTTCTTCATGCCCGTAAGGGTCATGTGAAACCTTTGGGCAAGGTCGGTGATCGAGGCGTCCGAGCTCCCGAGTTGCTCCAGCACGCCGCGTCGGGTGACATCGGAGAGCGCGGCGAACGTTGTGTCGAGGCGGGCTTGATAGTGAACCATATGGTTCACTGTATGGCGCATATGGGCGATTTGCAAGCAGATGGCCTCGTAGGCGCAAACCGCATGTGGTTCCTCTGCCGCTCCGAATCCAAACCGCGCATGCCAGGCACGGGCAACGTTCCGACTGGCGGCTTGTGGCGACTCGGTCAGGACGCCGGGTGATTCCTCAGGGAGCTGCCAGTCGACCGCTCCGTCAGCCAGTTGGGGACGCCCGTCGGGTTCTATGCCGCTCCAGGCCAACTTTGCCGGCGATACGCGACTTGGTCTGGTGGCGCGGTGCCCCCATGGTTTCGTGGAGGTGGCTGGCGATGACGGAGAGTGGAGCATGAAATCCTTCGGCAAACCGCCGCAGGGCGAGCGGCTGGAACGGTTGCGCGACCTGCCGTTGTGGGACGGCGAACGGCTGCGCAACATCCATCCGGTGCTGCCCGGCCTGCGCGACCCGCAGGCGCCGCGGCCGACCTTGCGCGAGTTCCTGTGCGGCGACGACAACCGCACGCCGCCGCAGCCGTTGCCCGCCAACGATCCGCGCGGCGCGTGGCTGCGCAAGCCTGCGAGCGGGCTGCGCGCCACCTGGCTGGGCCATTCCACGGTGCTGCTGGAGATCGATGGCTGGCGGGTGCTCACCGATCCGGTGTGGGGCCAGCGCGCCTCGCCGTTCACCCTGCTGGGGCCGAAGCGTTTCCAGCCGGTGCCGGTCGGGCTGCGCGACCTGCCGGCGATCGATGCCGTGGTCATTTCGCACGACCATTACGACCACCTGGACTATCCGACGATACGCGCGCTCGCCAAGTCGAAGGTGCCTTTCGTCACGTCGCTGGGCGTGGGCGCCCACCTCGAAAGCTGGGGTATCGCGCCTTCGCGCATCACCGAGCTGGTGTGGTGGCAAAGCCATCGCGTGCCCGGTACCGGACTCACCATCACCGCCGCGCCTTCGCAGCATTTCTCCGGCCGCGGCCTGAAGGATCGCAACCAGACGCTGTGGTCGTCGATGGTGATGGCCGGCGAGCGCCACCGCGTGTTCTTCAGCGGCGACACCGGGCTCACCACCGAGTACGAAGCCATCCGCGACCGGCTCGGCCCGTTCGACCTGGTGATGCTCGAAGTCGGCGCGTTCCACCCGTCCTGGGGCGACATCCACCTCGGCCCCGCCAATGCGCTGGCGGCGCATCGCCTGCTCGGCGGAGGCGTGCTGATGCCGGTGCACTGGGGCACGTTCGCGCTGTCCACGCATGCCTGGGACGAGCCGGTCGAAGACCTGCTCGCGCTGGCCGATCCCAGCGATACCGCGCTGCTGCTGCCGCGTCTCGGCGAGCCGGCCGAACCCGCCGAGCGCCGCGAGGTGCAGCCGTGGTGGCGGCGCGGACAACCCATGGGCGACGAGCGGCCTGTAGCCCAAGCCGAACCGGTGGAAGATGCGGCGAACGACCGCCTGGGCGACCAGTTGCCCTGGCCGCTGGATTGAGCGGCGCGACCTTGCCGGTCAGCCGGGCGGCCGGCCGTTGAACACCGCCAGCTGGGCGGCGAAGGCGCGCTGGTAGGCGGGGCGCGCTTCGCCGCGCGCGACGTAGGCAGCGAGGTTCGGGTATTCGTCCAGCATGCCGGAGGGTTTCAGCCGCTGCAGCGTGTGCACCATCATCAGGTCGCCCGCGCTGAACGCGCCGTCCAGCCATTCGGCCTTGCCACGCCGGACGGAAAGCTCGCCCAGCCGGGTGCGGATGCGATCCTTGATGAGCAGCAGGCGTTCCGCGCTCCAGGGCTTGTCGCCCTCCTGGAACTTGGCGACCTGCAGTTCGAGGATGGGCGGCTCCACCGTGTTGAGCGCGGCGAACATCCAGCTGATCGCGCGTGCCCTGGCATTCGGCTCGTCCGGCAGCAGGCCCGCGTGGCGCTGGGCGACGTGGAGCACGATGGCGCCCGACTCGAACAGCACGAGGCCGCCTTCCTCGTAGGTGGGGATCTGCCCGAACGGATGCAGCGCGCGGTGCGCGGGTTCCTTCATCGCCTTGAACGAAACGAGGCGGACATCGTAGCGCTGGCCGGCTTCTTCCAGCGCCCAGCGCACGCGCATGTCGCGTGCGAGCCCCTGGCCGCGGTCGGGCGAGCTTTCAAAGGCGGTGATGGTGGGGATCATGGGGAGGTTCCGGATGATGGAGCTAAGTCGTGGAAAAGCCCTGCGCCTGGCGACGCTTCGACTGCGCTCGCTGCGCGGGCTACGCTCTGCGCGAACGGTTGAGGAATGCCAGCCAGCGCGAACGGTTGGGGGTTGTCATCCCCGCCGCGCCGCCTCGATTGCCGCGATGTCGATCTTCGTCATGGTCATCATCGCCTCGAACGCGCGCTTGGCCGCGGCGGGATCGGGATCGCTGATCGCGGCCATCAGGGCGCGCGGGGTGATCTGCCACGACAGGCCCCACTTGTCCTTGCACCAGCCGCAGGCACTGGCCTGGCCGCCATGGTCGATGATGGCATTCCACAGGCGGTCGGTTTCGGCCTGGTCGTCGGTGGCCACCTGGAACGAGAACGCGTCGGTGTGCGGCAAGCCGGGGCCGCCGTTGAGGCCCAGGCAGGGGATGCCTGCGACCGTGAATTCCACCGTCAGCACGTCGCCCTGCTTGCCTGCGGGGTAGTCGCCGGGTGCGCGGTACACCGCGCCCACGCTGCTGTCCGGGAAGGTCTTGGCGTAGAACGTGGCGGCGTCCAGCGCGGTGCCGTCGTACCAGAGGCAGATGGTGTTCTTGCCGGTCATTGCGGTTCTCCTGGTTCGGGGCGACAGGGGCCCCTCATTCCTGCGACGAAGCAAGGCGGCGCGTATCGACATCGACGATGCGCGCGCAGTTCACGCATGTCCGTTCCCGGCGGCCCTGACGAAATCGACGAACGCGCGCAGCGGTGCGGGCAGGTGCTTGCGGCCGGGATAGTAGAGGTACGGCCCGCTGAAGGGCTGCCACCACGGCTTGAGCAGCGGCACCAGCGCACCGCTGTCGAGGTGCGGCTGCAGCCAGGCCTCGAACAGGTGGATGATGCCGAGCCCGTCCACCGCGGCGGCCACCTTGAGATCCACCGACGCGCCCAGGCGCACCAGCAGCGGGCCGCTGGGGTCGACGCGCACGATCTCGCCCTTGCGCTCGAATTCCCAGGCCGGGATGGCGCCGCTGGGGAACTGCCCGCGCAGGCAGGCGTGCCGCAGCAGGTCGCGCGGGTGACGCGGGCGGCCGTGCGCCTCCAGGTAGGCCGGCGCGGCGGCGGTGGCCATGCGCTGCACGCGCGGGCCGATCGGCACGGCGATCATGTCCTTCTCCAGCCGCTCGTCGTAGCGGATGCCGGCGTCGCAGCCGGCCGCCAGCACGTCCACGAAGCTGTCCTCGACGACGACTTCCAGCCGGATGTCCGGATAGGCCTTGAGGAAGGGCGTGACGATGGCGGGCAGCACCAATCGCGCCGCCGCCGCCGGCACGTTGAGCCGCAGCGTGCCGGCGGGGCGGTCGCGGTAGTGGTTCACCACGTCGAGTGCGTCTTGCACTTCGCCCAGCGCGGGCGACAGCCGTTCGGCCAGGCGCGCGCCCGCCTCGGTGGCGGCGACGTGGCGCGTGGTGCGGTGGAGCAGGCGCACGCCCAGTTGCGCTTCCAGCCGGCGCACGCTCTCGCTCAGGCGCGAGGCGGACATGCCGCTGCCGCGCGCACCTTCGCGGAAACCGCCGGCGCGCACCACGGCGAGAAAGGCGAAGAGATCCCGCAGTTCCGTATCCATTGTCCCGATTCCCGCACGGCCCGTGCCGATTGCACGGGATTATCGGCCAGGTGGCCGTGGCGTACAGTGCGGGCATCGGCGCCATCCGGCTGCCCTTGTCTGGAGACGATCATGAGCAAGCTGACGAACGCGGGCACTTTCGCCCTGGGCCACCGCACGGTGAGCCGCATGGGCTACGGTGCCATGCAACTGGCCGGGCCGGGCGTGTTCGGCCCGCCGAAGGATCCCGCCGCGGCGCTGGCGGTGCTGCGCGAGGCGGCGGCGAGCGGGGTGAACCATATCGACACCAGCGACTTCTACGGCCCGCACGTGACCAACCGGCTGATCCGCGAGGCGCTGCATCCGTATCCGGACGACCTGACGATCGTGACCAAGGTCGGCGCGGTGCGCGGCGCGGATGCCTCGTGGAACCCGGCGCAGAGCCCGGCCGAGCTCACCGCAGCCGTGCACGACAACCTGCGTAATCTGGACGTGGACGTGCTGGACGTGGTGAACCTGCGCACCATGGGCAACGTGCATGCGCCGTCCGAGGGCTCGATCGAGCCGCAGTTCACCGCGCTGGCGGAATTGCAGCAACGCGGCCTGATCCGCCACCTGGGGCTGAGCAACGTCACCGCGGCGCAGCTGGCCGAGGCGCGCGGCATCGCCGAGGTGGTCTGCGTGCAGAACCACTACAACCTCGCCCATCGCGGGGACGATGCGCTGATCGACGAACTCGGCCGCGCCGGCATCGCCTACGTGCCGTTCTTCCCGCTGGGCGGCTTCACCCCGTTGCAGTCGGACACCTTGTCGAAGGTGGCCCGTCGGCTGGGCTTCACGCCGATGCAGGTGGCGCTGGCGTGGCTGCTGGCGCGCGCGCCCAACATCCTGCTGATCCCGGGCACGTCATCGCTGGCCCACTTCCGCGAGAACCTGGCGGCCGCGACGATCCGGCTCGACGGGGACGCGCTGGCCGAGCTGGCGACGATCGGCGTCTCTGCGTGAGTGGCTGACCGCGCCGGCATCCGCGTTCAGGGCGTGTCTTCGCAGCAGGCGGTGGCGGCCGAGGGGCGGGCCTCGCCGTCGTAGCGGTCGTGCAGGCGCACCCAGTGCATGCCCTTGCCGTCGAGGTCGGGCATGCCGTCCCAGCCTTCGCCGCGGCCGAACGGCGTGAGGTCGAGGTAATGGTGGGTGGTCAGCAGCATGTCCAGTCCGCGGGCATAGCTGGAGTAGCTGTGGAACACGCGCTCGCCGTCGCGCAGGAACACGCTGACGCCGGGCAGTTCGCCCTCGAGGTAGCGATCCTCGCCGTGTGCGAGCATCTCGGCCTTGCTGCTGTAGTTGTATTCCATCGGCGCCACCGATTCGTCCTGGCTGACGTGGAAGTCGTGGTTGAAGTCGCTGCCCCAGGAGGAATACCACGGCAGCGTCCAGCCCATGCGCGCCTGGAAGCGCCGCAGCTCCGCCAGCGGTGCGCGCGAGACCAGCGCCAGCGTGGTGTCGCGCGCGTGCAGGTGCGCGAGGTGGCCGATGTTGTCCGCCAGGAAGGCGCAGCCGGGGCAGCCCTCGCCGCGGTCGCGGTGGAACATGAAGTGGTACACGATCAACTGGCGCCGGCCCTCGAACAGGCCCAGCAGGGTGGCTTCGCCGTCCGGCGTGTCGAACAGGTAGGGCTTTTCCACCGGCACCATCGGCAAGGCGCGGCGTTGCGCGTTCAGCCGATCCAGCATGCGGGTGGCGGCCTTCTCGGCGGCCAGCAGTTCCTTGCGCGCGGCAAGCCAGTCCTCGCGGCTGGCAATGGCGGGGAATGTGGACATCGTGCGTCTCCGGGCTTTGGGGTTACTGGAGACGACGAACGGGGCGGGCCGGAATCGACACGCCCCGTGATCGGCGGCTGCCCTGCGGCAATCGGGCGGAGCTTCAGGCCGCCGCGTCCACCAGCACCAGCTCGGCATCTTCCAGCGCGGTGACGCGCAAGGCGCATTCGTCGCGGATCGCCGCGCCGTCGCGGGCTTCCAGCTTCACGCCGTTGAGTTCCACCGTGCCGCTGGCCGGCACCAGGTAGGCATGGCGGCTTGGCGCCATCGCGTATTCCGCCGTCTCGCCGGCCTTCAGCGTGGCGCCCAGCACGCGCGCATCGGTGCGCAGGGGCAGGGCGTCGCCGTCGCCCGGCATGCCGCTGGCCAGCGCCACGAAACGCCCGGCGCGGTCGCCCTTGGGGAAGGGCCGCGTGCCCCACGATGGTGGCTGGCCGTGCGCGTCGGGGATGATCCAGATCTGGAAGATGCGGGTGGCCGTGTCCTCCATGTTGTATTCGGCATGGGTGATGCCGCTGCCCGCGCTCATCACCTGCACGTCGCCCGCGACGGTGCGTCCCTTGTTGCCGAGGCTGTCCTGGTGGCTGATCGCGCCTTCGCGCACGTAGGTGATGATCTCCATCTCCGCGTGCGGATGGGGCGGGAAGCCGGTGTGCGGCGCGATGGTGTCGTCGTTCCACACGCGCAGCGCGCCCCAGCCCATGCGCGCCGGGTCGTGGTAGCCGGCGAACGAGAAATGGTGCTTCGCGTCGAGCCAGCCGTGGTCGGCGCCGCCTAGGCGGTCGAAAGGCCTGCGTTCGATCATGGGAATGCCCTCATGGATGGATGCGCACAGCATGGGGCCCGGCAAGTCATGGGGGAACCGGCAGCCGGTGAACGGATCGTTTCCGCCGTGGATCGCGGCTGAAGCGCGCTTGTCCGCCTCGTGCCCGCTGTCCGCTGCGAGTGTCCGCGGACGGATATTCAGCCTTGGGTGGAGGCCGGGATTGGCCTGGGAGTGCGGTTTCCGGGCACCTGATGCGTTGGCACGGCGCTTGCTGAGTACATCTCGCGATCTCCTTTCCTCTCCCGACGGTGGAACCACCATGAAATTCAAAATCGAAACCCTGATGCTGCAGAGCCTGTTCGGCGCCTGCCTGCTGGTTTGCGTGATGGCGGTTGGCGGTATGCTATTGGGGTGAGCGGGTGACTTCTTGCCCATGCGTGTGGGCATTGCAGAGCGGGCAGGCTGAGGCAGATCACCCGGTTGCCGAGCACCCCAACGTGGAAGTGATCGTGGGCCGCGGCGTCGAAGTGGATTTTGATTGCAGCACGATCAAGTGCGATGCGGGTGCTGCCGGAAGTAAGCCTCGGGGCACGCATTGCCTTTGACGTGCTGAACGTGACAAAGGAGGCCCAGCGGGAAACCGTCTGGCCTTTTTCTTTTCGATCCTTCCGAGTTTAGCGTGGGTAGAGATCGAGGCCGCCACAAAAGAAGTAGGCGGCGGTCTTGAAGTGTTCGGGGTTTCGATATCCGCAGGCGCGGCGCTTGATGGCCATGAGTTTGCTGTTGATGCCTTCGGCAACCGCGTTGGTGATGCGTAACCGGCAATAGGTCAAGATGTTGTCCAGCCGCCGCTTGAGCATGTGGGCGACGTGGCGCATGGGTTCCAGGCGGCTGTGCGTCGCCTAGTGGAACCAGGCTTTGAAATAACGTCGCGCCCAGGCTTCACGCCGATAATCTCAAAGATGGCACAAGGCTTCCTTGATGGCCCACGCCCGTGCCACCTTCAAATGCTGGCCCATCAGCTCACGCAGTTGTACCCAGCCGCTGGCTCTGAAGGTTTTCCCAGCTGTAGAGCCACAGGTACTTGGTTCGGGCCAACGTGTTGTCGCCCTCGGCCCGCAAGGCGCGGTGCTCGGCCTTGCGCACCGTGTCCACGGCTTGGCCGACGTGCTGCATGATGTGGAAGCGATCGAAGACCACCTTCTGTGCGGCCTGGGGGACATGCGGAGTGGTTGCCTACCGGTAGGGTTCCCACATGTCCATGGCGACCACCTGGATTTGTTCGCGCTGTGCTGCGGACAGGGCCTCGTAGAATCCGGCCAGTGATTCCCGTGTACGCTCGTCCGCCATGTATTCGATGGTGGATCAATCGATGTCGCTGACGATCGTCGTGTACGAATGGCCTTTGCGGAAGGCCTTCTCGTCAACCCCGATACGCCGCAGTGACAGCGGTTCCTTGCGGGCTTGCCCACGCTTGACCGCCCGCTGCATCACGCCATACACCGCGTCCCATGGCAGGTGTAACAACCGGCAGGCGCCACTGACCGTGGCGCCCTGCTGCAGAACATCAATGATCCAGCGCTCCATCAGCAGCGTGAAGCGTGAGCGCGGCTCGGCCCAAGGCACCGCGATCTGCACTACCCCGTGATCTGGGCAACGCACCCGCGGGATCCGAGCCTTGAGGATCGTCTGCAACTGGCACGTATCCAGAGACGCCAGGAGCGCTCCGGCGCATGGTCGTGGATCGGTAGTTCCTGCCCACATTGCGGGCAGCGCCAACGTTGCCCCTCAGGGTGCTCGACCTGCACCTCCACTCGTTGACCTTCCAGATCCAGCTTTACCTCCGACACGAACCACGGTGCCGGCAGTCCAAGGATCTGGCGATACAAATCCACGTCGCGCATGGCAGGAACTCCTTTTTTGGAATCCCTCCATCCTTCTACCCAACACTAACCACGGGAAATCCCGGAAGGACCTTCTTTTCACGCCATAGCGGCGCTCGGCGTGCCTGCGAGCAGGAAATCCAGCGCTGCCTCGCAGGGCGCATCCACCTTCAGCGCGAGCAGCGGATCGGCGCGGGTGCGGCCGAGGGTGACGGCGGCAACGGGTTTGCCCGCCTGCGCGGCGGCGTGGGCGAAACGGTAGCCGGAATACACCATCAGCGAGGAGCCGAGCACCAGCATCGCATCGGCGTTGCGGCAGGCGCCCATGGCGGTGGCCACGCGTTCTCGCGGCACGTTTTCGCCGAAGAACACCACGTCGGGCTTCACGATGCCGCCGCAGCGCGGACAGGGCGGCACGTCGAAATCGTCGAAGCCGCAGCCTTCGAGGTCGGCATCGCCGTCGGGCGCGTCGGCGGCGTCGAGTTGCGCCCAGGCGGGATTGCGTTCGACCAGTTCGCGCTGGAAATCATGGCGTGGATTGCGCCAGTCGCAACACATGCAGCGCACGGTGTCGAGCCGGCCGTGCAGATCGACGACGTAGGCGCTGCCGGCGCGCTGGTGCAGGCCATCCACGTTCTGCGTGACCAGCAGTTCGATCCTGCCCTGGCGCTCCAGCTCGACCAGCGCGTGGTGCGTGGCGTTCGGTTGCGCGTGGCCGAAGCGGCGCCAGCCGACCAGGCTGCGCGCCCAGTAGCGGCGGCGGGTATGCGCCTCCTGCATGAAGGCCGCGAAGGTCACGGGCGGCGTGCGCTTCCACTGGCCGTCGCGGTCGCGGTAGTCGGGAATGCCGGATGCGGTGCTGCAACCCGCGCCGGTCAGCACGAACAGGCGCGGGTGGGCTTCGATGAAACGTTGCAGCGGGGTCATCGAGGTGGCGATCAGGCCTGCTTCAGCGTAGCCATGTCGATCACAAAGCGATACTTCACGTCGCCCTTGAGCATGCGCTCGTAGGCCTCGTTGATGTCTTTCATCGCGATCATCTCGATGTCGGACACGATGCCGTGCTCGGCGCAGAAATCCAGCATCTCCTGCGTTTCGCGGATGCCGCCGATCAGCGAGCCGGCGAGCTGGCGGCGCCGGAAAATCAGGTTGAACACGGTAGGCGAGGGATGCGGATGCTCTGGCGCGCCGACCAGGCACAACGTGCCGTCGCGCTTGAGCAGGGAGAGGAAGGGATCGAGGTTGTGCGAGGCGGCCACGGTGCTGAGGATGAAGTCGAAGCTGCCGGCGTGCGGCGCCATCTGCGCCGGATCCTTCGACACCACCACTTCGTCGGCGCCGAGGCGCTTGGCGTCCTCCTGCTTGCCGGGCGAGGTGGTGAACAGCACCACGTGCGCGCCCATCGCGTGCGCCAGCTTCACGCCCATGTGGCCGAGGCCGCCCAGGCCGACGATGCCCACCTTCTTGCCGGGGCCCACGTTCCAGTGGCGCAGCGGCGAATACGTGGTGATGCCGGCGCACAGCAGCGGCGCCACGGCGGCGAGCTGATCCGCCTTGTGGGCGATGTTCAGCACGAACTTCTCGTTCACCACGATGTTTTCGGAATAGCCGCCCCAGGTGTTCTCGCCGCCGAACACGGGGCCGTTGTAGGTGCCGGTGAAGCCGTTGTCGCAGTACTGCTCCTCGCCGTCGGCGCAGGAGGCGCAGTGCTGGCAGCTGTCCACCATGCAGCCCACGCCCACGGTGTCGCCGGGCTTGAACTTCGTCACCTGCGCGCCCACCGCGGTCACGGTGCCCACGATCTCGTGGCCGGGCACGGAGGGATAGAGCGTGCTCTGCCATTCGTTGCGCGCGGTGTGCAGGTCGGAGTGGCAGACACCGCAATACAGGATGTCGATCTTGACGTCGTGCGGGCCGGGCTCGCGGCGTTCGATGGCTAGCGGTGCAAGCGGCTGGCTGGCGGAGGCGGCTCCGTAGGCGCGGGTCTGGGTCATGCGGGATCTCCGGGGATGAGGTGATGCAAGCGGTTGAGTCTACGCTTCGCGGCGTGAAAGCAAAGGCATTGAACCGCGGTGTGGCGATACCCATGTGCGAAGGATTGTCCCCGTCGAGAACCCGCCATGTCCGACCTGTCCGCCTTCCCGATCACGCGGCGCTGGCCCGCGCAGCATCCCGACCGCATCCAGCTCTATTCGCTCAACACGCCGAACGGCGTGAAGGCGTCGATCATGCTGGAGGAGACCGGATTGCCCTACGAGGCGCACCTGGTGGACATCGGCAAGGACGAGAGCCATTTGCCGGAGTTCCTCGCGCTGAATCCCAACGGCAAGATCCCCGCGATCATCGACCCCGACGGCCCCGGCGGAAAGCCGCTGGGCCTGTTCGAGTCGGGTGCGATCCTGCAGTACCTCGCGGAGAAGAGCGGCAAGTTCCTGCCCGCCGATGCGGCGCGGCGCTGGGAGACAATCCAGTGGGTGTATTTCCAGATGGCGTCGATCGGGCCGATGTTCGGCCAGGTGGGTTTCTTCCACAAATACGCCGGCCGCGAGTATGAGGACAAGCGGCCGCTGGCGCGCTACGTCAACGAGTCGAAGCGCCTGCTCGGCGTGCTGGACGAGCGTCTCGCAGGGCGCGAGTGGATCATGGGCGACGAGTACACCATCGCCGACATCGCCACGCTGGGCTGGGTGAACAACCTGATTGGCTGGTACGACGCCGGCGCGCTGGTGGAATACGAGCATTTCAAGCACGTCGACGCCTGGCTGCAGCGCGGCCTGGCGCGGCCGGCGGTGCAGCGCGGCCTGAAGATTCCCTCGCGTTGACGCGCACGCGGAGGCGCGTTCGGTGAGCGGCGCGCTGCGATCCCTGGTCGAGGCGCTGGAGCGCGAGCCTTCGCTGCATGCGCCGGGCCGCCTGCGCGCGCGCATCGAGGCGCTCGACCGCCTCGATGCGTTGATGCCTGCGGCAGGCGAGGGCGTGGAGCCGCGGTACGCGCAGGCGTTGCGGCTGCGACTGGAGGCGGCCAATGCCGTGGAATTCGAGGCCATCCGCCGGTCGATACGCCAGGGCGATGGCGGCGAGGCGCTCCGGCGTGCTTGGCGCATGGACGACGACGGCGTACGCCACGCCGGCGATGCCTACGACTGGCGCGACGAGTTGATCAGTGGCGTGCTGCCGCTCGGAGAGCCGGGCGACACGGCAGCGCCGGCGCCGGAGATGGTGTTCTACCAGCCCACGCCTGCGCGGCACGTCTTCGACCTGCTCGGCCGCCTCGGGCTGGGCGTGGACGACGTCCTGGTCGACCTGGGCTCGGGGCTTGGCCATGTGCCGCTGCTGGTTGCCATCTGCACCAGGGCTCGCGGCGTGGGTGTCGAGATCGAGCCGGCCTACGTGCGGATCGCACGGGCCTGCGCACAGGATCTGCGATTGGCGAACGCGCAGTTCGTGCAGGGCGATGCCCGCGACGCGGACTTCGCCATCGGCAGCGTGTTCTACCTCTATACGCCATTCACCGGCGCCATTCTCCGCAGCGTGCTGGACGCGTTGCGCGGCGAGGCCGGACGGCGCGCGTTCCGCGTATGCAGTTTCGGCCCCTGCACGGCCGCGCTGTCCGCCGAGCCCTGGCTGGCGAGCGAGGACGCGCCGACGCCCGATCGCGTCGCGGTCTTCCGCACGCAGGGGTGAGTCGCGTCGCCGGTTCTGTCCGCACGATCGCCGTGGAGCGCCATGCCGTCACGGTGGCGTTAACCATGTCTTCATGCAATGACTCCGGAATATCGACAAACGCCTGAGTAGGGTCGATACGCGAGCGCGGCATCACGGTTTTGCCGTGGAAGTGAACGTGAGCTGCTGCAGCAGCGCCGCGCTCGCACCCAATCCCGCAACGGAGACCTCACATGAAAGGTTCAGTCACGGCAGGACTGTTGATTGCAGCTGCGCTGGCATTGTCGGCGTGCGGCAATAACGGCGGGACGCCTCCTCCCGAAGCCCCCGATCACGCGGCGAGCACACAGGCCCCGGCTGCGCCATCGCCTCCGGCGGCGCCGGCCAGCGCCCCCATGCCCGCAGCGACCAATGCCGCACCGGCGCCGGCCACGACCGCCGGAAGCGGATCGAATCCGCAGCATTAGAGATGCCTGATGCCTAGGGAAATCCCGGGGTGTCCCGGCAGACCATGGACGGTCTGCCACGACATGCATGCGCGTGCTCCTGGACAGTGCGGTGCGGCATGGACGGATGCATGAATCCGTCCACTCATTCGCCGGGGCGATACACGCGTTCGGTGTGCCCCTTGAGCTGGTCGGGCCAGAAATACACCGTGCGCAGGTTGCCGCTGGCGTAGCGCCCGGCCTCGTCGGCGAAGTGCGGGGAGTCGGGATGGCCGCTTTCGCCTCCGGCGGTGACGGCGCGTGCGCTCACCCGCGGGCCGAACTCCACCACGGCCACGAAGCTGTTGCCGCTGGAGCCGTAATACTTCTTCGTGCCCGGCCAGCGATGCGCGCCGAACGAGGCCAGCGAACCCCAGCGCGATGACACGAACGGCACCGGAATGCTGGGCTTGCCGTCGTCGAAGTGCGGCTTGATCGTGTCGTCCAGGCGCTGGAAGCGGTTGATCTCGCCCCAGGCCACGCCCCAGCTGCCGAAGTCCCGTACGAGGCGATCCACCGCCTCGTCCAACGCATGCAGGCGCTCCTGCGCGCCGCTGTCGCGCGCGATGTAGTCGTAGGGCGAGATGCCGGCGGCCTCCGCCTTGGCGTAGCTCTCGTCCCACAGCGTGTCGCCCCAGAACACGGCGAGCGAGGTGGGCATGGAGGCGATGTCCCAGCGGTCGTCCCAATGGCGCAGCAGTTCCACCGGGCCGGCCAGCTTCACCTTCAGCGGATTGCTGGCGGGCAGGGCGTCGTAGTCCTTCGCGAGAATGGGAACGAGCTTGGCGAACTCGGGCAGGTAGGAGTCGAATGCGTCGGCGATCAGCTTGGGTTTGCTGAAACCGCTGGCGCCGGTAAGCATGCCGGTGGCGTGGATGCCACGCGGGTTCTCACCGAAGGTATCCATGTAACGCGGGAAGTCGGCCTGCTTCGGACTGTATTTGCCTGCAGCGGAGTACGGCCAGTCGTTGGTGTTCATCACCCAGCCGTTCGGCGGATTCACCGCCTGCGGCAGTTCGTCCAATGGCGTGAGGCCATGCCAGTCGGTGGCCGGATCGCTGCCGTCCACCGGCTTGGTGTAGTCGAAGCGGTTGTCGCGTTTCGGCACGAACTGCGGCATCAGGAAGGCGATCTCGCCCTTGTCGTCGGCGAACAGCGTGTTGTTGGAGGAATTGGCCTTCAGCTCGGCCACCTTTATGTAGCTGGCGTAGTCGTGCGCCTTGGTGCGCAGCCAGCTCTGCTCCAGCGCGGCGACGGGCTTGTCCATCAGCGCCTCGGCGATCCACTTGCCGTCCTCGTTCTTCACGATGGGGCCGTGGTGGGTGAAGTACGCGGTGAAGCTGCGCGTCTTCAATGTGCCGTCGGCGGCGCGGTAGCGCACCGCGATCGTGCGCGCGGTCACCGGCCGCAGCGCCTTGCCGTAGCGGTAGTACGGCTTGCCGTCCTTGCGCACGATGGTCTCGGCGAACTCGTCCACCGCGTCGAGGCCGGTGGAGGTGTGCATCCAGCCGATGTGCTTGTTGAAGCCCTGGTAGATGAAGAACTGGCCCCAGGTCACCGCGCCGTAGGCGTCCAGTCCCTCGTCGCTGGACATCTGCAGCTCGGAGCGGAAGTAGAACGAGGTATGCGGGTTGATCCACAGCAGCGCGTGGCCGTCGGTGGTGAGCTTCGGCGCGATGGCGATGCCGTTGGAGCCGGTGGGCTCGGCCCAGCTCGGCGGGTTGGCCTCGCGGCTCCGCCGCCCCAGCGAAAGCCGGGGCCCGGTGACTTCATGCCGTGGAGTGCAGAGGCGTTGGGTTCCCGCTTGCGCGGGAGCGACGGGGGCGCAGGCGAGATCGTCCGGCTTGCCGTAGAACGCGGCGAGATCCTTCAGCGACACGCGCTCGATGTCGCCGCCGATGCTGCCCTCGGTGAAGGACAGCGCCATCCACGGCTCGAAGTGCGCGATCACTTTCGGGTGGACGTCCGGATGCGTGGCGAGATACCAGTTGAGGCCGTCGGCCCAAGCGTCCATCAGCTGGCGCAGCCAGTCGGGACTCTGCGCGTAGAGCCTCTTCAGCTCCGGCGTGTCGATCCACAGCCGCTGGCGCAGATCCTGCCAGATCGCGGCTTCGCCCTCGGCCTGCGCCGTCCAGCCCAGCGCGGTGAGGTAGTTCGTCTCCACCCGGTTGAAGTCGTCCTCGGCCTGGGCGTAGGCCATGCCGAACACCGCGTCTGCGTCGGTCTTGCCGTGCACGTGGGCGATGCCCCAGTCGTCGCGGGTGATCGTCACCGCCTGCGCCTCGCGTTGCAGGTGCGCGTGCTCGGCGGTCTGCGCCGGCGCCGCGGCGGCGAGGCCGATGGCGAGCATGGCCAGCCAGGGGCGGGCGCGGCGCAGGACGGAAATCGGATGGCGTGCGGGCATGCGTGCGGCATCGCTGCAGGTGGGTGTCCGGGCATCTTGCGGCGGCGGCCGTGCAGGGACAAGGCAACGCATGACAGGGTCGCGAACGAAACGGCCCGCCATGTGGCGGGCCGTTTCGTCGCGCATGCCGTGGCGGCAGGTCAGTGCCTGTGGTGATCCTGCCAGCCATCGCCGCCACGTGCCGCAGGGCGCGCGCCCTGGGCCGGGCGTGCGGCAGGCCGATAGGCCGGCCCGTTGCCCGGTGCCGGGCGATACGTCTGCTGCATCGGGCGATAGGTTTGTTCGTGGTAGTAGTTCTGCGGCTGGTAGTGCGTCGGGCGGTAGCCGCCGTTGCTCGCCGGCCGGTAGCCGACGGCATGGCTGCGCGGTGCGTAGTTGGCCGAGCGCAGCTCGGCATTCGTCCGTGGCGCATAGCGCACGCCGCCCGGGCCGCCGTTGAAGCTGGGGCGATTGACGGGGCCGCCCGATACGACCGGTCGGTTGTAGACGTTGGTGATGCGGTTAGTGACGTGGTTCACCGAGCGGTTGTAGTAGAAGCCGCGGCCGCGCCAGTAGCCGCCGTCGTAGCCATGGCCACCGTAGCCGTAGCCGTAGTTGATGCCGCCGTAGTAGCCCACGTGCCGGCCCCAGTAGCCGGCGTGGAAGATGTACACGCCGCCGCTCCAGCCCCAGTAGCCCGGCGTCCACAGCGCGCCGACGTAGGGCGCCAGCACCCAGGCGCCCGGTACCCAGTAGTACTGCGCGCCATCCCAGGCCCAGTAGCCCGGCGTCCACATGTAGCCAGGGCCCGGGATGGGCGGCTGCACGTACACCGGCAGCGGCGGTGGCGCGAAGTTCACCGAGACGAACACGCCGGCGTGCGCGCGGCCGGGGATGGCGGCGGCGATGGCGGCGGCGAGCAGAACCGCCGCGCCGCGCGCCAGCCAGGGGCTGCGCAGGGTGAAACTGCTGGTGGCGATGCGGGTGTTCATGGCGATTCCCTGTTGACGGTTGTGGGCATGCTAACGCGGCATGCGCCTGCGCCGGCGACGGCCGGGCGCAGTGCGGTTCAGCACCTGGGCGGATTGCCGTATCGCGACTGAATGCGCGTCGCGGCGCCGGGCGATGGTTATGCTCGGGATTCGCAACGTGGCGTCTTTCCGAGAACAGGATTTCCGTGGCCAGCGTGCCGCGGGATCGCGGCCAGCCTGTGGATCCGGCTCTTGGGTCGGTCGTGTGATGCAGCAAGCAGCCGGACATCACCCACCACAGATCAGGAGTACGTCATGCATACCCGTTTTGAACGCAATGGCCCGTTGACCGAACTGGCCAGCTATCCGCAGTGGGCACAGGATGTGGTAGCCGATTGCGAAGCCACCCGCAGCAGGGTGCTCGGCCACGAAATCTGGGCGCGGATGACCGTGCTCGAGCTGGACGGCGAATCCACGTACAACTTCATGGCCGGCCTGTGGCCCTTCATCGAGCGCTTTCCCAGCTACATGGCGCTGAACCTGCTGAAGACCCGCTATGGCCGCAGCGAGGGCGACGACATGGCCCGGCGCTGGCTGGTGCGCAATATCCGCGTGGAGCAGAACCATGCCGAATACTGGCTGGATTGGGCCGAGGGCGCGGGCGTGCCGCGGGCGAGCCTGCTGCACAAGCCCGCCCCGGCCGGCACCGACGGCCTGTACCGCTGGTGCGAGGAAATCTGCACGCACGGCTCCCTGGCGGCGGGCCTGGCCGCCACCAACTACGCCATCGAGGGCGTCACCGGCGACTGGGCGCACATGGTGTATTCCAGCGCCGCATACCGCGACAGCTTCGCGCCGGAGGCGCGCGCTGCCAGCCTGCGCTGGCTCAAGTTGCATGCGGCCTATGACGATACCCATCCGTGGGAGGCGCTGGAGATCATCTGCGCCGTGCTGGGCAGCACGCCGTCGGCGGCGGATGTCACGCATCTCCGCGAATGCATCGAGCGCAGCTATCTGTGCATGATACTGCTCGGCGACCGCTGCATACGCACGCACCACGAGGCGCATCTGCAGGGTGGCGTGGCGGCGTAGATTCGCGGATTGTCCACATGGCCGCTTCGACAATGCGGCAGGGGAGCGGGCGGCACCGGCGTGCCGCCCGCAATTTGGCATCATGGCACCGGCTCGATGGCGGAGGTTTCCGCGGCAGGGATTACGAAGCATTTCGATGGTAAAGATGCAGAAGCCATTGTGGCGACGCCTGATACCGCTGGCCTGGGGGCTGGCGGCAGCGGTCGTGCTGTTGTTCGCGCTGGCCTGGGGCGTGCTGCAGGTGCAGGTGACGCTGGCCGGGTTCCTCAACAGCGAAAGTGTCTGGTCGAAGGCGCAGAAGCAGGCGGTGATCGACCTGGAAAATTACGCTGCGTACGGCGATGCGAGCGATCTGGCCGGCTATCGCCGCAACCACGGCGTGCTCGCCGCCGACCGCTGGGGCCGCGACGCCATCATCGGCGGGCGCTACGACAAGGCGCGCGTCCACCAGGTGTTCGTGCAGGGCAACATGCTGCCGGCGGCCGAGCGCGGCATGACCTTCATGCTGGCGCATTTCTCCAACGCGCCCTACATGGCGTCGGCCATCGAGGCCTGGCGATCCACCGACGGCGACATTGCCCAACTCGACGTGATCGCCGGCGAACTGCAGCGGGCCTACGCGGCCGGCGCGCCCAGCCAGGCGGAAATCGACCGGCAGCGCGCGCGCATCGCGGCGATCAATGAGGACATCGCGCCGCGCAGCAACCGCTTCGCGCTGCAGATGGTGAGTGGCGCGGTGTGGCTCGGGCGCGCGCTGTTCGCCGCGGTGTTGCTGGCCGTGCTGCTGGTGGCGGTGCTGTGGCTGGGCATGGCGCGGCGCGTGCTGGATCGCATCCGCGGCAGCGAGGAGCGCTATCGCCTGCTGTTCGAGAGCGCGGTCGTGGCCATCGCGATCGTGGACGAGGCCGACGGCCGCATCCTGGAGGCGAACCAGCAGGCTTCGGAATGGACGGGACGCGCGCCGGAAGCCCTGATCGGCACGCGTTTCGACGACTTGTTCGTGCCCGATTCCGAGCATGCGGTCGGCCCAGCGCTGCAGGCCATGCTGTACGGCGGCGACGGCTCGCAACGGCCGGTGGAAATGCAGGTCAGCCACACCCTGTGGGGGCGGCGCCCGGTATGCCAGATGATCGTGCGCGACATCTCCGAGCGCGTGATGCTGGAGCGCGAACGGCGCGTGGCGTCCGAGGCGCTGGCCAGCATCGCCGAGGGCGTCATCATCGCGGACGCCGAGCGCCGGGTGATCTCGGTCAACACGGCGCACGTGGAAATCACCGGCTTCACCGCGCAGATGCTGGAAGGGCGGCGCTTCGACGAGCTGCGCCGCATGCCCGACGGCACGCCGTTGCCGGCGTCGATCTGGTCAAGCATTGCCGGCGGCGGCAACTGGGGCGGCGAGGTGCTGGGCCAGTACGCCGACGGCAGCAGCTATCCCGAGCAGATCAGCATCAGCGCGATCCGCGACGCCCAGCGCCAGGTGCTGCATTACGTGGCGGTGTTCAGCAACATCCAGGCGCTGAAGGTGCACCGGCGCCGGCTGGAGCACATGGCCAGCCACGATGCGCTCACCGGCCTGTACAACCGTTCGGAGTTCGAGCGCCGCGTGGAGGCGGCGATCGTGGCGGCGACGCGCACGCGCACCGCGATAGCGGTGCTGTTCGTGGATCTGGATGCGTTCAAGATCGTCAACGACAGCTACAGCCACGCCATCGGCGACCGCCTGCTGCAGAAGGTCGCCGAGCGCATCAGCCAGCAACTGGGCACGAACGACGCGGCCGGGCGCATCGGCGGCGACGAATTCACCGTATTGCTGGACAACCTCGAACTGCGCGAAGACGCCGGTGCCGTGGCCGAGCGCCTGCTCGCCAGCCTGGCCGAGACGATGGTGGTGGAGGATTGCGAGCTGGCGCTGAGCGCCAGCATAGGCATCGCCGGCTATCCGCTGGACGGCGGCGACGCGGCCACCCTGATCGCCAACGCCGACGCCGCGATGTACGCGGCGAAGAACAGCGAACGCAACACCTTCCGCTTCTACACGCCGATCATGCAGGCCGACGCGCGCCAGCGCCTGCTGCTGGTGTCGGAACTGCGCCGCGCGCTGGCCGAGGACGAGTTCCGCCTGAATTTCCAGCCCAGCGTGGACATGCGCAGCGGACGCATCGTGGCGGTGGAGGCGCTGCTGCGCTGGCAGCATCCCAAGCGCGGCGAACTGCCGCCGTCGGAGTTCATCCCGGTGGCGGAGAGCCTGGGCCTGATCCGCCGCATCGACGAGTGGGTGCTGCAATCGGCCTGCGCCCAGATCAGCGCCTGGAACCGCATCGGCATGCCGCCGATCCGCGTGGCGGTGAACGTGTCCGCGCGCTGGTTCGGCCATGCCGGTTTCATCGCCCACCTCGACCGCACCCTGCGAGCGCATGATGTGGCGCCGAACCGGCTGGCGCTGGAAATCACCGAGGGCGCCATGCTGAGGCTGGGCGACGACACCGAGCGCACCATGCACGCGCTGCATGCGTTGGGCGTGGAGGTGGCGATCGACGACTTCGGCACCGGCTACTCGTCGATGGCCTATCTCAAGCTGCCCTCGGTGACCAGCCTGAAGATCGACCGCTCCTTCGTCACCGGCCTGCCGGGCGAGACCAACGACGTGGCCATCGCCGAGGCCATCATGGCGATGGCGCGCAGCCTGGGCCTGCGCACCATCGCCGAGGGCATCGAAACCGAGGCGCAGCACGAGTTCCTGCTGCGCGCCGGCTGCGACGAGGGGCAGGGCTACCTCTACTCGGCCGCCGTGCCGCCGGCCGCCATCGAGCGCATGCTCAACGTGCGCGCGCGGACGGGGCCGGCGCCGTTGAGCCTGGTGCCGCATCGCCGCGGTTGATGGAGCGCCCTGCGTGACCGATGCCTTCGAGCTGGACGCCTATCTGCAACGCATCGGCCATCGCGGCGCGGCCACGCCGGATTTCGCCACGCTTGGCGCGCTGGCGGCGGCCCATGCGGCGGCGATCCCGTTCGAGAACCTCGATCCGTTCTGCGGCGTGCCGGTGCAACTGCAGCCCGAGGCCATCGTGCGCAAGCTGCTGCACCAGGGACGCGGCGGCTATTGCTTCGAGCAGAACCTGCTGTTCGCCGCCGCGCTGCGCGCCATCGGCTACGCGGTGCAGGGACTGATCGCGCGCGTGCTGTGGAACCAGCCGGAGGACGCGATTACCGGGCAGACCCACATGCTGCTGCTGGCGAGCGCCGGCGACGCGCATTGGCTGGCCGACGTGGGCTTCGGCAGCATGACCCTGGCCGGCGCGCTGCGGCTGGAGCCGAACGTGCCGCAGCCGACCGCGCTGGAGCCGTTCCGGCTGCTCGAGCGCGACGGAGAATGGCGGCTGCAGGCCTGCGTGCGCGGCGACTGGCTCACGCTGTACCGCTTCGACCTGCAGCCGCACGAGCACATCGACTACGTGGTGGCCAACCACTTCGTCTCCACCTTCCCGGACTCGCGCTTCGTGCGTCATCTGGTTGCCGCACGCACGGCTGCCGACCGTCGCCTCAGCCTGCTCGATCGCGAGTTCACCGTGCGCCGCCCCGGGCAGGAGCCCGAGCGCCGCAGCTTGCGCGACGGCGCGGAAGCGTGCCGCGTGCTGGAGCGGGAATTCCTGCTGCGCCTGCCGGATCGCGCCGGGCTGGAGCGGCGGATCGATCAGTTGCCTTGAGAGCCTGTTCACGATCTTTTCCAAAAGGAGAGACAATGTGCGGATGCGCAAGAAGACATATCCAAGTGATTTGAGCCGGGAACGGTTCGAGCTGATTCGGCCCTGTTGGAGCAAGCCCGCAAGCGAACCAAGCCACGCACGGTAGATCTGTACGAGGTGTGGTGCGCGGTGCTGTACCTACTGCGCACGGGCTGCCGGTGGCGGGCGTTGACCAGCGATTTCCCGAAGTGGCGCACGGTGCACGCGTATTTCCAGATATGGAGCGAAGTCGACAAGGACGGGGTGAGCCTGCTGGAGCGGGCGCTCAAAAAATCAGGTTGGCGTGGCCCGCGAGAAGGGGGCACCGCCTGCAGCCAGCTCTTGATCGTGGACGCGCAGAGCGTGAAGAACACGGATACGGCCGGCCAGAAGGGCTATGACGCCGGCAAGAAGGTGTCGGGGATCAAGCGGCACCTCGCGGTGGACACGCAGAGTTTACCGCACGCCATCGCGGTGACCACGGCGGAGGTGACCGATCGCCAGGGGGCCTTGCAGGCGTTCGAGCGCGGTAAGGCCAACCTGGGCCAGGTGCAAAGCGTGCTGGCGGACAGCGGCTACGTAGGCCACCCCTTTGCGCAGGGCGTGCAAAAGGTCTTGGGCGAACACACGTCAGGGCATGTCCTATGATTTTGTGTAAACGGGTTCTTGGCAGGAAACTGCCGTTTAACCCGGAGACACCATGAGTCCACCCCGCAAGCACGACGTACCGCACGAACTGCTCGACAGCCTGCTGGCCAACTACTCCAAGCCTGAAGACCTGATCGGCGAGAACGGCCTGCTCAAGCAGCTGACCAAGCTGCTGGTCGAGAAGGCGCTGGATGTGGAGATGACCGAGCACCTCGGTCACGAGAGGTATGAGCCGGTGTCCAACGCCGCCGGCAACACCCGCAACGGCCGCGACGGCACCTTCGAGCCGAAGCTGGTCCCCAAGCATCAGACCCGCTGGACCGGCTTCGACGACAAGATCCTGTCGCTGTATGCCCGCGGCATGACGGTGCGTGAGATCCAGGCGCACCTGGAAGAGATGTACGGCGCCGAGGTGTCGCCCAGCCTGATCTCCTCGGTGACCGATGCCGTGGTCGATGAGGTGAAGATCTGGCAGAGCCGGCCGCTGGATCCGGTGTACCCGATCGTCTACCTCGACTGCATCCACGTGAAGGTGCGCGAGGGTGCGGTGCGGGTGAAGGCGGTCTACCTGGCCATCGGCATCACCATGGCCGGCGAGAAGGAGGTGCTGGGCCTGTGGCTGGCCCAGACCGAGGGCGCGAAGTTCTGGATGCAGGTGGTGACGGAGCTACGCAACCGCGGCGTGCAGGACATCTTCATTGCCTGCGTCGACGGCCTGAAGGGCTTCCCCGAAGCGATCGAGGCGGTGTTCCCGCAGACGACGGTGCAGTTGTGCATCGTGCACATGGTGCGGCACAGCCTGAACTACGTGTCGTGGAAGCGGCGACCGGAGGTAGCGGCTGACCTCAAGCGCATCTACACCTGCGCCACCGCCGAGGAGGCCGAACTGCGGCTCGCCGAATTCGAGGCGCACTGGGATGAGGAGTACCCGCCCATCAGCCAGTCGTGGCGGCGCAACTGGCCGCGCCTGATCCCGTTCTTCGACTACCCGCCGGAGATCCGCAAGGTGATCTACACCACCAACGCCATCGAGTCGGTCAACTACGGCCTGCGCAGGCTGACCAAGCACCGCGGTGCGTTCCCCAGCGACGAGGCGTTGATGAAACTGCTGTATCTCGCCCTGCGCAACATCAGCAAGCGGTGGACGCTGCCCATACGCGATTGGAAGGCTGCACTCAACCGCTTTACCATCCAGTTCGAGGGACGCTTCCCTCAGCCGTAAACCAACCCGCCCGGTTTACACAAAATTCTGCACACGCTCTTGCCCAGCCACGGGAAAATATCGCTTTCCAGTCGGCGGATAACCTTGGTCGCGTAGTTGTCGCTCCAGCTTGTCTTTTGCTTGGCGAACCACTCGCGGCCTACGACCTCGAAACTGTTCGCCGCTGCGGCTTCGCTGGCGACCTTAACCGCCTTTCGTTGTGCGCCGGGGTCAATGCCTGTGGCGAGTTGCTTGCGAGCTTCTGCGAGTCGCTCGCGAGCGTCAGCAAGGCTTACTTCCGGGTAGGTGCCAAGAGAAGGGTGTTCCGCTTTTTGGTGACTGGTCGGCGGTAGTCGTAACGCCACCAACGTGCGCCATCTGGGCGCAGCAGCAGATAAAGGCCATTCCCATCGCGCAGCTTTTGATCGCGTTCGTTGGGCTTGGCTTTGCGGATAGCAGTATCGGTAAGGGACATTAGGCGGCTCCGTGACGGTAACAGGTTAGGGATGTGCCCCGGTTACCGCCAAACTTACCGCCAGTTACCGCTGGATTCGGCCGGTCTAGACTGGACTGCCTTGGATACAAGAAAGGCCGAAAACCCGTTATTTCTAGGGGTTTCCGGCCTTGGTTGCACCGTCTAGGACGGATAGATGGTGGAGCCAGGGAGGATCGAACTCCCGACCTCGTCATTGCGAACGACGCGCTCTCCCAGCTGAGCTATGGCCCCGAAAAGGGAAGGCGCATGATAGCCACTCGGGCTGGGGCGGGCAAGCCTGCGGCGTGCTCAGGCGGGCAGCAGGGCAGGCAGGCGTTCGCGCAGCACTTCGCCGCGCCAGCCGTCGAGGAAGTCCGGCCATTCGGCGGTGACCACGTATTCCTCCAGCACCTTGCGCGGGCAGAGCAGGCCGGGTGGCAGGTCGAGCTCGGCGGCGCGCTGGTCGATCAGTTCCTTCATCGCGTTCAGCGCCTTTTTCGCCTCACCCTGCGGGTGGGCGGGAATGGGGCGGGTGGCGGCGATCTCGTCGGCGGCCAGCGGTTCGCGCAACAGGGCGAACAGTTCGCCGCGCTGGGCGCTGCGCAGGGCGCGCTGGCCGCGCCCGCGCTGTTCGAGTTCGGCGAGGCCGGCCGGCGGTTGCTGGGCCAGGCTCATGGCGAGCGCGTCGTCGAGCAGCCAGGGGCGCGGACGATCAAGCGTGCGCGCGCTGCGGTCGCGCCACAGCAGGATGCGGCGCAGCAGGGCCTGCTGTTCCGGCGGCCATTCGGCGGCGCCGCGCATGGCGCGCTGCGGCTGCGGGTCGCCGTCGCGGTGGCTGGCGCGGCGCTTCAGGCGTTCGCAGTCTTCGGCGAACCAGTCGCTGCGGCCGCGCTGGCGCAGGCGTTCGGCGAGCTGGGCATGGATGGATTCCAGGTACACCACGTCTAGCGTGGCGTAGCTGCGCTGCGAGGCGGTGAGCGGGCGCTGCATCCAGTCCGAGCGCGTCTCGCCCTTGTCCAGTTCGTCGCCGCACAGTTCCGCGACCAGCGCGCGATAGCTGATGCCCAGCCCCATGCCGACGAAGGCGGCGGCGATCTGGGTGTCGAACAGCACGCGCGGGCCGTCGGGCAGCAGCGGCGCCAGCGTTTCCAGATCCTCGCCGGCGCTGTGCATCACGGTGACGGCGTCGCCGTGGCCCAGCTTCGGCTGCAGCGCGTCGCCGATGGCGAAGGCCAGCGGATCGACCAGCGCGTGGCGACCGCGGCAACCCAGTTGGAGCAGGGCGAGCTGCGGATGGAAGCTGTCGCGGCGCATGAACTCGGTGTCCATGCCGATCACGGCGTCCGCCGGCACGTCGTTCAGCCAGGCTTGCAGCATGGCGCGGTCGGCGATCCAGTCGGCGTTGGCGTCGGGCAGGGGCATGCGTATTCCTTGAAATCGCGGGGGCGTGGATTGCCCCGTCACCGGCGGTGACATAAGGTGGGCGGACGACGATAACAGGCCGATCCGGGAACGCCCAAGCATGCCGAGCAACGACACGCTGCAACGTCAACGCAATTTCGGCGGCATGGTCGGCATCGTCGTGCTGGCCCTTGGCCTGGGCTACCACTTTTTTCCCAATCTGTTCCATGCCGAGCCGGATGAAGCAGTGCGGCGCAGCGTGCCGGCGCCGCCGGCGAACGCGGCGGGCAGCGCGGCGATGGCCAGCGAACCGGCCGCCGGGGAGCTGAACGCCGGGCCGCCGCTGACCCTGGCGCCCACTGCGGTGATCGCCGCGCGGCTGGCGCGCGAGCACGCGGATCTGCCGAAGCAGCTCACGCCGGATCCGCCGAAGCTGCGCGCGTTGCTGGATCGCGCCGACAAGGCGCTGGCCGCCGGCCGCCTGGCCGGCGACGCGGACAGCGCCGCCGCGCTCTACCTGCAGGCGGCCAAGGAAAAGCCCGACAGCCGCCGCGCCGCGCAAGGCGTGATCGACGTGCGCGCGCGCCTGGCGGCGCAGACCGAACGCGACATCGCGCTGGGCAACGCCGAGGATGCGGGCGAGCACCTGGCGGCGTTGCAGCAATTGCCCGGCAGCGACGGCGACGCCATGCGCCTGTCGGCCGCGCTCAACACGCTCGCCGAAGTGCGTCCGCTGCTGGCCAAGGCGGCCGGCCTGCTGCAGCAGGGCAAGGCGGATCAACCCGTCGGTCGCAGTGCGCTGGACGTCTACCGCGAGGTGCAGCGGCGCGATCCGCAGAACGCGGTGGCCGAGCAGGGCATCCTGGACGTGCAGCGGGCGGTGCTGGATCGCGCGCTGGCCGCGGTGGCGCAGAACGACTTCACCGTCGCGGACAAGGTGCTGGCCGAGGCGCAGGCGATCCGCCCGGGCTCGCAGCAACTGCACGACGTGCGCCAGCGCGTGGCCGGCGTGCGCAATGCGCGCGCCAGCAGCGTGCTGGATCAGGCCCGCTCCGCGCTGGATGCCGGCAACATCGCGATGGCCAGGCAGCTCGCCGCGCAGGCGCAGGCGATCAGCCCGCAACTGCCCGATCTCGCCGCGTTCGGCCAGCAACTGCTCAACGCCCAGCTCTACGACAGCCACAAGCCGGGGCAGGTGTTCAGCGACCGCTACGTGGACATGACGGGACAATCGCCCGCGATGGTGGTGATTCCCACCGGCAGCTTCCTGATGGGGGCGGCCGGTGGCGACAGCAGCCGCGAGGCGAGCGAACAGCCGCAGCACAGGGTCGAGATCGCGCAAGGCTTCGCGATGTCGCGCAGCGCGATCACGGTGGGCCAGTTTCGCGAGTTCGTGCGCGCGAGCGGCTACGTGCCCGATTCGGTGAAGCACGGCGGCGCCAGCGTCTACGACGAGCGCAGCGGCGCGATGCGCGACGACAGCCGCGCCACCTGGCAGGACGACTACGCCGGACGCAAGGCCGCCGACAACCTGCCCGTGGTCAACATCTCGTGGGGCGACGCCAAGGCCTACGCCGACTGGTTGAGAGAACGCACCGGCAAGCCCTACCACCTGCCCAGCGAGGCCGAGTTCGCCTACGCGCTGCGCGGCGCCACCACCACGCGCTATTGGTGGGGCGACGGCACGCCTGCCGGCACGGTGGAAAACCTCACCGGCTCGAAGGATCGCTCGCCCAGCGGCCGGCGCTGGAACCACGCGTTCCGCAACTACGGCGACGGCTACTGGGGGCCGGCGCCGGTGATGAGCTTCGCGCCCAATCCGTTCGGCCTCTACGACATGGGCGGCAACGTCACGGAATGGACGGCCGACTGCTGGCACGACAACTACATCCGTGCGCCCGTCGACGGCACCGCGTGGATCAATCCGGGCTGCAGCACGCGCGTGCTGCGCGGCGGATCATGGGGCAGTTCGCCCGAGCAGGCGCGCTCGGCGTGGCGGCAGGGCGCCGATGCCGGCACGCGCAGCGGGCGCGTCGGTTTCCGCGTGGTGCGCGATCTTTGAATTTGTCGCGTCGCGACTACACCAAACACCTAAATTTCGCGTAGATTGTGCATGCCGCACGGCCATCGCCTCATCGGGGGCGGTGCCTCAATCACTACTGATGGATGCCCATGGCTACCAAGACCACTGCCAAGAAAGCCCCCGCCAAGGCCGCCAAGCCGGCGCCGAAGGCTCCCGCCGCCGTCAAGCCGATCAGCGACTCGCTGAGCAAGTCCGGCCTGATCGCCCACATCGCCCAGCACGCTGGCGTCGAAGCCAAGCACGTCAAGGCGGTGCTGGCCTCGCTGGAGCACGTCGTGCTCGGCTCGCTGCACAAGAAGGGCGTCGGCCAGTTCACCCTGCCGGGCCTGTTCAAGGTCAACGCGGTGAAGGTGCCGGCCAAGCCGAAGCGCACCGGCATCAACCCGTTCACCAAGCAGGAGCAGGTATTCGCCGCCAAGCCGGCCACCGTGAAGGTGAAGGTGCGTCCGCTGAAGAAGCTCAAGGACGCCGCGCTCTGAGCGCTCCGCTGCCTGGCCGGCGCAGCGCCGGCAGGCATGCATCACGGCCCGCTTCGACGGGCATGGCACAGGCCGCGCAAGCGGCCTGTGTCGTTTCATACCCGTGCGCGGCCACGGCGGCAGGCTAGACTTGTCCGCCACGAATCCACGAGCCAGCGAGGAACAGCGCGTGCCAGCATCCATGCCGCAAGCGGTCGATACCCCACTCACGCATGCCGCGATCTTCCTGGTCGTGACGCTGAATCCGGGGCCGGAACACCGCGACGCCGTGCGCGCGTTCTGCGGCGACCTGCCCGGCCTGCTGCGTGCGGTGGGTTTCCGCGACCTCGACGGGCGCCTGTCCTGCGTCACCGCGTTCGGCTCCGACGCCTGGGACGGCCTGTTCGGGTCGCCGCGGCCGAAGGAGCTGCATCCGTTCCGCGAGATCCGCGGCGCGCACCACGCGGTGGCCACGCCGGGCGACATCCTGTTCCACATCCGCGCCATGCGCATGGATCTGTGCTTCGAGCTGGCGATGCAGATCATGGCCAGGCTCGGCGGCGCCGTCGCGGTGGCGGACGAGGTGCACGGCTTCAAGTACTTCGACAACCGCGACCTGCTCGGCTTCGTCGACGGCACGGAGAACCCCCTGGGGCAGGAGGCGACCGGCGTCACCGTGATCGGCGACGAGGACGCGGCGTTCGCCGGCGGCAGCTACGTGATCGTGCAGAAGTACCTGCACGACATGCGGGGCTGGGACAGCCTGCCGGTGGAGGCGCAGGAAAAGATCATCGGCCGCACCAAGTTCGCCAACGTCGAGCTCGACGACGCGGTGAAGCCGAGCTGCGCGCACAACGCGCTGACCACCATCGTCGAGGACGGCGAGGAGCTGGACATCGTGCGCGACAACATGCCGTTCGGCGACGTGGGCAAGGGCGAGTTCGGCACCTATTTCATCGGCTACGCCAAGTCGCCGCGCCGGATCGAGCGGATGCTGGAGAACATGTTCGTCGGCAATCCGCCGGGCAATTACGACCGGCTGCTCGACTACAGCCGCGCCGTCACCGGCTCGCTGTTCTTCGTGCCGCCGGCGGCGTTCCTGGAGAGCTTCGGGGACTGACCGAACGCCCGCGCGGCTAGACGATGGGCACCTGGTTGACGTTGTTCTTCGGATCCGCCCAGAACGCCTCGTTCGCGAAGCGTCCGAAGATCTCGCGCGGCAGGATGGGCTGGCGTTCGAGGGCCTCCACCTTGGGCCGCACCGAATGCAGGCCGGGCATGCCGACGCGGGCGTCGAACTCGTCGGCGTTGTATTCGATGCGGTCGAAGTCGTGCTCGAACCACGGCTCGCCGAGGAAGCGGTAGACCGCGCGCATCGCCGCGGCCGGATCGCGCACCAGGCTCTCGTAGGTCAGCATCAGCAGGTGATCCTGCGCATGCTGGCCGTAGAACGCGTCCTTGGTGGCCTGGTAGGCGAAGCCCACCATGCCGCGCGGGTCGGTCAACGCCTCGATGCGCGAGTACACCGTGGTGTTGGTGTCGAAGCGGAACACCTTGCTGACGCTGACCGGCTGCCGGCGCACCAGCCGCTCCATGCTGTCCAGCACCCATGCCAGCTGGCGCACGCAGGCGATCACCTTCACGCCGGGGAACAGCATGTCGAGCAGTTGCATGCGGCTGCACCACAGCCGGCTGGTGTCGAACACCACCCCGGCGCCCGCCTGCACCGAGTAGAAGTTCTCGACCAGGCCGCGCAGCAGCGCGACGCGCTGCTCGTCGGAAACGTCGAAGGAGAAATCGTTCTTGCTGCTCGCCTCGGCCATCACCACGCCCATGATGTCGGCCAGCGGGCTGGTCATGCCGGCGCGGAAGCGCGGGTTCTGGTTGAGGATGGCGGCCAGCAGGGTGCTGCCCGCGCGCGGCAGGCCGGAGATGAAGTGGAATTTCCGTGGCGCGCCGGCGGCATCGGGGGCGGTGGGCATGGGCAAGCTCTCCTCTCGATCAACGCGGTGGGATTCGTCGGATGGTACGCGAGCCGCTCACGGCGGGGACGCGGTCGAGGCGCGTATGCGCATCTCGTAGCCGACCTCGACCATGCGGGCTTCGCCCTTGTCCTGCACGCGCAGCAGCAGTTCCTCGGTGGCGCGCCGGCCCATCTCGCGCACGGGCTGGTGCACGGTGGTCAGCGGCGGCCATACCTGGGTGGCGATGTTGGTGTCGTCGAAGCCGCAGATGGAGATGTCGCCGGGTACCGCCACGCCGGCTTCGGCGGCGGCCCAGATCGCGCCGGTGGCCATGTCGTCGTCGGCCGCGAAGATGGCGGTGGGCCGTTGCCGCAGCGCCAGCAACTGGCGCGTGGCCGCCACGCCGGACTCGAAGGAGAAGCGGCCCTGCACCATGTACGCGGGGTTTTCCCGCAGGCCCGCGCGCTTCATGCCGTCGCGGAAGCCGGCCAGGCGCCAGACGCCGCCGCCGTGCTTGGGGTCGCCGATGATGTGGGCGATGCGCCGGTGGCCTAGCGAGGCGAGGTATTCCACCATCGCCGCGGCGGCCTCGCGCTCGCGCAGCAGCACGCCGATGCAGTCTTTCGAATGCAGCGGGGCGATGGAGGCGAACGGCAGGCCGTTCCTGCGCAGGCAGTCGAGCAGTTGCGGGTGGTCGGTGAGCGGCGGGGTGAGGATCAGCCCGTCGGGCCGGTGCCGCGACAGGATGTCCTCGACGCGCTCGGCGAGATCCGGCGCCGTCGAGACCAGCGGCTGCACCATCATGCTGTAGTGCTGCGCCTCGCAGGCCGCCAGCACGCCGGCCTGCACCTCCATGATGTAGCTGGGCGACAGGTTGTCGTACAGCAGGCCGATCATGAAGGAACGGTTGGTGGCCAGGCTGCGCGCCGAGGTGAGCGGGCGGTAGTTGAGTTCCGCCATCGCCGCCAGCACGCGTTCGCGCACCGCGTCGCGCACGTTCGGCTCGCTGTTGAGCACGCGCGACACGGTTTTCTTCGAGGTGCCCGAGGCGCGGGCGACGTCGTTGATGGTCACGCGCGCCATGGGCGCCTGCTCGTGTTCAATGCGGGTTTTCCTGCGTGGCGGTGGCCGGGACGCTGCGTGCCGGAACGTTCCACCCGTCCACTTCGACGACCGGCGCGGCGGTTCCCTGCGCTGCGTAGCGCGCGGTCAGGATAATCGACTCGCCGGGCCACAGCGTGACGTCGTTGTCGCTCCACGTGATGGGCAGCGCGAGGTCGCCGTGCGCACCGCGCCGGATCGACACGTGCTGGAACAGCGCCACGGTCTTGGACGATACCGGCACCGACAACGTGACCGTGGTGACGTCATCGCCGCCCTCGTGCCGGGTCGTCGCGCGAACCTCGCTGGCTGCGGTTGGCAGGGAATGCAGCGCGGTCAGGTCGGCGTACTGCGTCAGCGGCGTGAGGTACCAGTTCGAGCGATCCCAGTCGAGCACGTCGGCTCGGGTGGACAGCCAGTAGACGTTGCGGCTGAGCGGCTTGCCGCCGGCGTCGGCGAGGTCGAGCTCGACGAAGTACGCGGACGACAGCCCGGCGATGGCCGGCAGCGTCGCCACCTGTTGCGCATGGTTGCCGGCGAGGGCGATGTCCTGCACGCGTTTCTCGTAGCGCACGCTGCCGTCCAGGTTGCGCACGCGGATGTCTGCTTGCAACCCGTGCGCCTCGTCCAGCGTGTGGTTCACCAGCACGATGGCGTGGGTGTCGTAGGCGTACTGGATGTGCAGCGGCTCGTTCGCCTTCTTGGCGCCGAAGTAAGCGCCCGCCGGGTTCATGTAGTAGTCGTACAGGTGCCAGTGCAGCGAGGGCCAGGCGTTGTTGAGCATCCAGTAGATCACGCCGGTGGAGGGATTGGCCGCGTCCATGTGCGCGTTGAACGCCTCGAACTGCGCGCGCACGTTGTCGTAGTTGTCGAGCTGGGCCTTGGCGACGTAGTCGGCGAGGCTGGTGGGCGCGCCGTAGCGGTGGGCCAGCGCGTTGTCGAACGGCGTCAGCACGGCGAACGGCGACCAGTCCGCGGAGGCGTGGTACTGGCGCAGTTCCGGGTACTTCCACAGCGCTTCCTGTTCCTGCGGCGACAGCATGCGCTGGAGGTCTTCCAGCCGCGGGATGGTGGCGCCGGCGCTGACCTCGGAGTCGAAGCCGAACGCGCCGCCCAGCTTGTCGGCGTACCAGTACGAAGGCGGGATCCAGTCGTACGGCCCGGCCATCTTCATGCCGGAAGGGCCGGTTACGGCGGTGCCCTGGGGCGTGGCCGCCGCGATGATGGGCAGCGGCCAGTCCGCGGCGCGCAGCGTATCCACGTACATCCTGGCGATGGCCGGCGGCGGCGCGTTGTCGCTGCCGATCAGGAAGCCGATCACCGAGGGATGGTTGCGCAGCAGGCGCGCCTCGCTGGCCATGGAATCCTCGGCCACCTTTTCGTCGTCGGCGCTCCACGGCGCGCCGCCGGTCTTGGCGGCCGATTCCCATTTGTCGCAGCACTCCCAGCCGGCCAGGATCAGGATGCCGTCGCGGTCGGCGAGGTCGTAGAAGCGCTGGTCTTCCAGCTTGCCTTCGCTGCGGATGGTGTTGAGGCCGAGGTTGCGCACGTAGGCGAACTCGGCCTCCATGCGCGCGGGGTCGTCGCGCAGGAACATGTCCGGCGCCCAGCCCGCGCCGCGGATCAGCAGCGGCTTGCCGTTGACGAAGAACTGGCGGTAGCCCTGCCTGGTGAGGCTGGAAGTGACGCTGCGTATGCCGAACGTGGCGCCGGCCTTGTCGGAGATCGCGCCGTTGACCGTGGCGGTGAGGTCGAGCCGGTACAGCGGATGGTCGCCCATGCCGATCGGCCACCAGACCTTCGGGTGATCCAGCGCGAGGCCCGGCGTGGTCTTCGGCGAGAACGCGACCACCTGCGCCTGGCCGGGCGCGAGGTGGATGGTCTGCCGCAGCGTCACGCCGGCCACGGTGCCGGCGATCGTCGCGTCGTGCGCCACCGTGTCGAGGTTCCTCGCCTCCACCTTCACGCTCAGCTCGGCGTGGGCAAGGTCGGGCAGCGACAGCGATGGGATCACCTGCGGCCAGCGCAGTTCCACCGGCCCGGTCTGCACGACGTCCACGCCGCGCCACGGGCCCATATTGTTGTCCGGCGGCGTGGGGTTCCAGTCCACCCAGCTCGTGGTCAGCGCCATCCGCGGGTCGGCCGGATGCACGTCCAGCGCGAGGGTGTTGGCGCCCGCATGCACCCACGGCGTCACGTCGATCTCGTGGACGGGGTAAGCGCCGGCGCTGTCGGCGACGCGGCGCCCGTTCAACCATACGTCGGCGCTGGCGATGATGCCCTTGGTGCGCAGCAGGGTGTGCAGGCCTTTCGCGCCGGCCGGCAGCATGAACTCGCCGCGGTACCACCACGGCGTCACGAACAGGGTGCCGCTGGAGTCCGGCACCTGCACGGCGCGCAGGTTGTCGCTGTGGAACACGTCCTTGTACGTGCCGTTTTCCAGCAGCCCGGCCATCACGGTGGCGCGGCCGCTGACCGGATACCAGCCCTTGGTGGCGTAGCCGGCGGCGGAGACTTCCGCGCCGCCCTGCTGCGCCTTCGCGCTGTCCTGGATCAGCCAGTGGCCGATGGCGGTGACGGAGCCCGCGCCGCCGGCCACCTGCGTGGCGGCCTGGTTCGCCTGCGCGTGCACGAGCGGCGCGGCGAGCAGCAACGCGGCCAGCATGGAAGGGGTATGTCGGATTCGGATGCGCATGGCGTCAATGTTCCCCGAGGTAGGCTTCGCGTATTTCCACCGGCGCGAACGGCCACGAGTGGTTGGCCCTGGCCCAGATCGCGAACACCACGACGCCGGCGAGTATCCACAGCCCGGACAGGATCAGCGACGAGGTGGAGGCGGATACGTACACGTAGATCCAGCCCAGCAGGGCGATCGCGCAAGGCACCGGGTAGAGCCACTGCCTGTACGGGCGTTCGAGCGTCGGCTGGCGCCTGCGCAGCACCACCAGCGCGGCGATCTGCGCGATGGACTGCACGATGATGGTTGCCGCCAGCAGCATGTTGATGACTTCGGTGAGATCGAAGAAGGTGCCGACGGCGGTCACCGCGCCCATCGTCAGCAATGCAACGTGCGGAAAGCCGAGCCTGGCGTGCAGGCGCCCGAACACGGACAGGAACACCTTCTCCTGCGCCGCCTGGAACGGCACGCGCGAGCCGCCCAGCAGGCCGGTGAACACCGAGGCGAACGCGGTCACGATGATGAGCACGGTCATCACCGCCGCGGCCAGGTGCCCCCAGCTGCGCTCCACCACCAGCGAGGCCACCGACTTGGACTGGGCGATCTCCTGCCACGGTGCCACGCCGAGCACGCTGATGTTGAGCAGCAGGTAGACGAACATCATCGCGATCACCGAGACGATGATGGAACCCGGCATGGTGCGGCCCGGGTCGCGCAGCTCGTCGCCGATGTAGGCGGTGGTGTTGTAGCCGAGGTAGTCGTAGATGCCGATCACCAGCCCCGCGCCCAGCCCCACGAAGAAGTGGTTGCCGAACACGCCGGCCGGCCAGGCGAAGGCGTAGCCCGCGTTGAAGTGCGAGAAGCCGGCCGCCGCCACGCCGATCACGGACACCAGCATGATGACCCACAGCGCGATGGTGATCGCGCGCACCGACTCGATGCGCCGGTACAGCATCCAGGTGACGAGGGCGGTCGCCGCCAGGCCGATCAGGTGCACCTGCCACCAGCCCAGGTTGGGGAAGAAGAACTGCAGGTACTCCACCATGCCGATGATGCCGGTGGACATCAGCAGCGGAATCGCCAGCAGCATCGTCCAGATGAACAGGAACGGCATCAGCTTGCCGGTGCGGTACTGGAACGCCTCGCGCAGGTAGACGTAGGTGCCGCCGGAGCCCGGCATCGCCGCGCCCAGTTCGGCCCAGACCAGGCCGTCGGCCATCGCCAGGATGGCGCCGGCGATCCAGCCGATCACCGCCTGCGGCCCGCCCATCGCGGCCACCATGATGGGGATGGTGATGAACGGCCCGATGCCGCACATCTGCGTCATGTTGATCGCGGTGCCCGAGAACAGGCCGATGGAGCGATGGAAGCCGTTGTCGCGGGCGGGTGGGTGGGCGCTGGAGTCCTGCATGGTGGCCTTGTCGTCGTGGGTTGCGTGCGTGCGCTGGTGGAGATGCGCTGCTTTTCTTCATCGTCATTCCGGCGCAGGCCGGAATCCAGTGACCGTATGACTCGATCAGGCGTGATCGCTACTGGATCCCGGCCTGCGCCGGGATGACGAGCGGATTGTCGAGCACTCATCAATGAGGCAAGGTCGAACCCTCTCCCCCAGCCCCTCCCCCGGAGGGGGAGGGGAGAAGGGCGACCGCCAGGATCGGGGCAGCGAGGGGGACTGCCAAGTCACCGCTCCGCTCACCACTGTCCTCGTATGCCGAACATGAACATGCGCTCGGAGAAGTTCGAGTGCGCGGGCTGGTCGGGCCACACGAGGTAGTAGCGCTGGTACTCGTTGGTGAGGTTGGTGCCGTCCAGGAAGATTTCCGCGTACTTGCTGAGCTTGTACGAAACCGACGCGTCGAGGTACTTCTGCGGCGCCTCGTACATCTCCATGCCGGTGATGCCGCCCACGCTGTCCTGCACCGCACGGCGCGAGCGGTAGTTGTACGCCACGCGCGCCTGGAAGCGGTCGTCCTGGTACCACAGGATGAAGTTGCCGGACTTGGTGGAGTTGTCCTGGAACGGGATCTCGTGACCGGCCAGATCCCGTTCGCCCGAGTTGCTGGGCGCGTAGGTGGCGTTCACTTCCATGCCCGTCCTGGACAGGATGCCCGGCAGGAAGGTGAAGCCCTGGCGGTAGTCGAACTCCGCGCCGTGGATGCTGTTGCCGGTGCCCTGCACGGGTTCGGTGATCACGATGCAGTGGTTGCGCACCACGCCGTCCTCGTCGGGCAGGGTGCAGTTGGTCACGCTGCCGTTCTTGATGAAGCTCTGCATGTTGATGCGGAACAGCGCGAGGCTGAGCATGCTGGTGGGGTTGATGTAGTACTCCAGCGACGCGCCGTAGTTGGTGGAGCGCCACGGGTTGAGGTTGGGGTTGCCGTTCGACTGGCCGTCCGCGACGCGGAAGATCGGCCCCTGCGGCGTCTCCATCAGCGAGTAGTCGAGCTGCAGGCCGCCGCCCCAGGTGCTGAGATCCAGCGGCATCATGTTCTTGGAATAGGCCAGGCGGAACTTCAGGCTGTCGGTGATATCCAGCGAGAAGTTGGCCGACGGCAGCACGTCCTGGTAGCTGCGCCGGGTGACGGAGGTGCCCACGTCGGCGGGCTCGTCGCCGTACGAACCGGGGTCGCCGCTGAGGTGCTGGGTCGTGGCCAGGTGGGTGCGGATCACGCGCACGCCGACGTTGCCGCTGTAGGGCATGTCGCCCAGCATGCCGCTGAAGTCGCCCTGCAGGTAGCCGGTCAGCTCCTTCAGCCCCACGCCCCAGGTGGTGCCCGGTTCGCCCACCTCGACGGTATCGGGATAGAGCGACTTCCAGTACGAGACCGGGTTGATCATCGCGGACGGATTGATCGCCCAGAAGTTGATGCCCGAGCCGAGCAGGTTGGTGTATTCCTTCCAGTTGCCCGACAGCGGCGCCGGCGTCTTCGGCATGGAGATGGCGGAGATCGGCCCGGCGCGGAAGGCGCCCTGGTCGTTGCCGGCGGTGCACGAGCCGCTGTCCATCACCACGTCGGCGCCGACGTAGCGCACCAGGCATCCGTTCGGGTCGCTGGCGCCCATGCCGGCGTACACAGGCGTCTCCAGCGTCCAGCCGATGTTGTCGGCATGGCGGATGCTGTTGCGCAGGCCGAATTCGAGCTTGAAGCCGTCCTCGAAGTCGTACTTGCCGTCGAAGCGCAGCGCGTTGAGGCTCACCTGGCGGTCGTAGTCGCCGGCGGATTCCAGCGTCTTCATCGTCCAGCCGTTCGGGTTGGCGAAGTCGGCGGCCAGCGAGGAGGGCATGCTGATCGTGAGGTAGCGGCCGCCGAAGTTCGCGATGATCGGCACCGTGTTCTGCGGCACGCCGTTGGCGTTGAACACGCGGTTGCCGCCGAGCTGCGACGGGAAGACCATGGTGCCGGGCGGTACGGCGGAGGCGCTGCCGTCCACCATCGCGTTGGGCCACAGCGCGCCGTCGGAATCGGAGATGTTGACGTCGGTTTCCATGTTGGACTGGAACGCGGTGTCGCGCACGCCGCGCAGGCTGGCGGTGAACGCGCCGCCGTTGTCGTAGTCCAGTTGCAGGTTGAAGTTCTTCGCGTTGGAACTCTTCTGCGTGATCTGCGAGAACGACTCCACGTCGCCCGGCCACTTCTCGTACACCTGCGTGGTGTACATCTGCATGCCGTTCCAGTCGGGATCGGGCGTGCCGTAGGCGCCGAGCGCGGGGCTGCCGGTGTTGCGCGACTGCAGCGGCACGTAGGTTGCGCCCTCCCAGTTGGTGGAGTTGAACTGGATGCCGACGTTGCGATCCCACTCGCGCTGCTGCGAGTAGAAGTAGTCGCTGGTCAGGCTGAAGCCGTTGCCGAGATCCATCTGGAACGAGGCGTTGGCGGACTTGCGCTTGCGCTGGGTGGTGGTGTCGTAGAGGCCGAAGTTCTGGCTGCCCATGAACACGCCGTTGGACTTGCCGTCGCCGTTGACGTCCACGCTGCCGTCGGCGTTCTGCACGATCTGAGAGGGGATCGGCGCGCCGTTCCAGCCGGACAGGAAGCCGTTGTAGCCGCCCGCGCTGGCCGCGTTCTCGCCGTTGAGCACCACGCCGTACTGGTCGAGGCCCTCGCTGGCGTTCATGCGCGTGGTGTCGGAGAAATCGGCGGACACCAGCAGGCCCCACTTGCCATCGTCGTTGTACGAGATCAGGCCGTTGGCCTCGGGGCCCCATTTGCTGGTGCTGCTGCCGCGCTCGCCGTTGGCGGAGTAGCTGTAGGTGAAGCCGCTGGGCAGATCCCAGGGGCGGTAGGTGTGCAGGTCGATCGCGCCGCTGATGCCGGCGTCGGTCTCGCTGGCGGTGGCCGACTTGACCACGTCCACGCCGTGGAAAAGGGTGGAGGGCAGCATGGTGAAGTCGGGCTGCTGCGAGTCGATCTGATCCGCCGTGATGAACACTTCGCCGTTCAGCATGGTGCCGACCTGGGGCAGGCCGCGCACGTCCACCGAAGTGCCCACGCCGGCGTCGCGGTTGATCTGCACGCCGGTGACGCGCTGCAGCGAGTCGGTGATGGTCACGTCGGGCAGGGCGCCGATGTTTTCCGCGGTGATGCTGTCCTGGATGTTCGGTGCCTCGCGCTTGATGTCGATGGCGCGCATCTGCGACGCGCGCACGCCGGAGACGGTGACGGCCGACAGCGTGACCGCGTTCTTCTCGGTGTCGGTCTTCTTCTTCGCGTCCGGCGACGGCGTGGCCGGCGCGGTTTGCGACGAGGCGCTTTGCGCGCCGGCGGCGTCCGTCTGCGCAGGCGTGGAAGCCATGGCCGAAGTCGACACGACGGCGAACAGCGACATGGATATGGCAAAGGACAAGGGATGCTTGCGATGTGCGGTGGACATGGGCTTTACCTCGTGGTTGATGCCGGTCGAATCTCGGGTGCTCCGCGGTGTTCCAACTCGTGTAGCCGGGCGGCGCCCGCTGCCGGCGCCTTGTTGCGATGTTTCTCGATCCCCTCGCCGTGGGCTTGCGCGCCACGGCGGTTTCCATCCGGTGTTGCCGCGCGGGCGCGTGCCCGCGCTTGCCGCCTATTTCGAGAACGCGATGCGCGCCAGCGCCCACTGGCCGTCGCGTGGGTCGCCGGTGGCGAAGATGCACAGCTCGCGGACGCCGGCCCCCACCGGTATCGTCAGGTTTGCGTCGAGGCGGTTCTGTCCTTTTGCCTGCGCCGCCGCCAGCGGCAGGCTGGCCAGCAGCGGCCCCGCGCAGGAACCGGCGTGGATCTCGAACTCGCCCGCCGCGCTGGCCTTGCGGCGCACCACCGCGCCTTCGGCCTCGTCGCCGAAGCGCCACGCGATGCGTTCCACCTCCAGCGCGACATGCTTCGCGCCTGCCAGCGAGGCCTGCGGCCACAGCCAGCACGCATTGCCAATGTCCACCGCATAGACCGGTCGCGGCCCCTGCGCCGGCCGGCTACCGTCCAGGCGCGAGGGCGGCTGTTGCGAACAGGTGGCGAGCGCGCTGCCGTCGCGGGTGAGCAAGGTCGTTTCGTCCAGCACCTGCGTGCGCGGCGCGGCCAGTTCGAAACCGTCCGCCGCGAACGTCGCGGCGCGCAGCGTCGTGCCGCCCGGCAGCGTGAGCGGCTGGGCATAGCGCGTGGAGTCTTCCGTAGGGGCGGAGCCGTCCGTGGTGTAGCGGATCGCGCCGAATCCCGTCTGGCTGGAAAGTTCGACGCGGAACGCGCCGTCGGCGCCGGCCGCGACGTGGAAGGCGGGCGCGAACGCGCCGTCGGCATAGCCGATGCCCAGCGCGCGGTAGCGCGCCAGTTCGGCGGGCAGGCGTTGCAGGAAGCCGTTCCAGTCGTGCGCATCCGCGGGCGACCAGCCGAGTTCCGCCAGCGCCGCGATGCGCGGGAACACCGCGTGCTGGTCGTGCGCGAAGGTCGGCATCTGCTCGGCCCACAGGCCGGCCTGCACGCCGACGATGCGCGCGGCCTCGGTGGCGCTGGCGCCGGGCGGCACGACGGTGGTGTCGTAGGCCTGGCGCAACGTGGCCATGGGCGCGGGGCCGGCCCATTCGTCGGGCAGGGCGGACTGGTAGTGGTCGAAGTACAGCGATTCCTGCGGCGTCATCACCACGTCGTGGCCCTGCCGGATCGCCTGCAATGCCACGCGCTCGTGGTCGTCGCCGTGCCACGACATCACCACCTGCGAGGCCGGCAAGGTGGCGCCGGCGACCAGTTCGTCGTCCCAGCCCACCGGCGTGCGCCCGTGCTGCACGAGGTAGTCGGCGAGCCGGCCGATGAACCAGCCCTGCAACTGATCCATGTTCGCCAGGCCCAGCTTGTGCATCTGCGCGCGCACTTCGGGCGAGGCGTTCCACTGCCGTTTGTCGGCCTCGTCGCCGCCGAGCGAGACGTACTTCGACGGGAACAGCCGCATCACCTCGTCCAGCACGTCGTCGACGAAGCGCAGGGTCTTTTCGTCGGGCTTGAGCAGCCACGGGCTGACGCCCCAGTCCGTCCACACGGCCGGTTGCTGGCCGGTGACGCCCAGCCACGGATAGGCGGCGATGGCGGCCTGCGAATGGCCGGGCAGGTCGATCTCCGGCACCACGTCCACGTAGCGCGCGGCGGCGTAGCGCACGATGTCGCGCACCTCGGCCTCGGTGTAGTAGCCGCAGTAGGGCTTGCCGGCGGCGCCGGTCAGCTCGCCGTCGGTGCCGACCGCCTGGCGGCAGGCGCCGGTTTTCGTGAGCTCGGGATACCGGGGGATTTCCAGGCGCCAGCCCTGGTCTTCGGTCACGTGCCAGAGCAGCACGTCGAGCTTGTCCAGCGCCATCCAGTCGATCAGCCGCTTGATGTCGGCGACGCTCTGGAAGTGCCGCCCGGAATCCAGCAGCAGCGAGCGCCAGGCGAAGCGCGGGTGATCGTCGATGGTGCCTGCGGCCACCTCGGCCGGCGCGTTGCGTCTCCAGCCGGGCGGCGTCAGCAATTGCCAGAGCGTGACGCTGCCGTAGAACGCGCCGCGTGGCGTGCGTGCGGTGACGCGGATGCCCTGGTCGTCCACCGTGATGCGATAGCCCGCGTCGCCCACGACATCCGCACCCGGGTTCACGTCGAACGTGATCGCGGGATGAGCGGCGGCATCGGCGGTGATGCGCAGGTGCAGGCCGCGGACGTCGGCCAGCCGCTGCATGAGCCGCTCCGCGATGGACTGCACTTCCTCGCGATGCGCGCCACGTACCGCGATCGCGGCGCCATCCGCGATCTCGACCGCACCGGATCCGGCAGGGCGGGCCAGCACCGGTTGTGGCAGCAGCGACCATGCGGGCACGGCGGGCGCCGCAGCGGCGCCGCCGCTGGCCGCCAGCCACGCGATGGCGATGCGCCGGAACAGCTTGGCTGGCGCGACGCGGCTCATGCGGCCAACCGCCCGAGGTACCACCGGGCCGCGCCCAGCACGCCGTGGCGGCCATGCTCCGTTACCCACACTGGAACCTGCGAAAGCAATGCACGTGCGCTGCGCCCATGCAGGAAGCGTTGCTCGAAGGCGCTGCGTTCGAGCAGCGCGAACATCGAGGACAGGAAGCCGCCGGCCAGGTACACGCCGCCGGTGGCCATGAAGGCCAGCGCGAGGTTGCCGGCCAGGCTGCCCAGCGATGCGCAGAAGATTTCCACGGCTTCCATGGCCAGCGCGTCGCTTCCCGCTGCGGCCGCGGCGGTGACGGCCTCGGGTGTCGCCAGCTTCGGCGCCTCCCCCTGCAGGGTGCACAGCGCCGCGTACGCGGTCAGCAGGCCGGGGCCGGACACGATGCGCTCGAACTCCACGTAGCCGCCGCCCGGCGCCAGGTGCGCGAGGATCTCGCGCTCGCGGATCGAGTTCGGGGCGTAATCCATCTGGCCGGCTTCCGTCGTCAGCACGCAGCCGCCGGCCGGGCCGGGTACGTGCACGGCGGCACCCAGGCCCGTACCCGGCCCGATCACCAGGGTCGGGCCGTTGCCGGGCGTGGTTGGCCCGCACAGATGGCGGCCGCCACGGGCGAGATCGCCGTCGAGCGCATGGCCCAGTGCCTCGAAGTCGTTGAGCACGGCCACGTCGTCCAGCCCAAGCGCGTGGCGCAGGGTCGGCAGGTGGATGGGCCAGGGAAGGTTGTCATTGGCCACCTCGTCGCCCAGCAACTGGCCTGCGCAGGCCAGCACGCAGTGGCGCACCGGCTGCCGCACCTCGGCGTTGATGAATGCCTGCAGCAGCGCCGACAGCCGCGGGAAATCCGCGCACGCGAACTTGCGGTAGGCGAGCACCTCGGCCATGCGCCCGCCGGACTGGGCGGCCCGCATCAGCGCGACGCGCGCGTGCGTGCCGCCGATGTCGGCCGCCAGAAATGGCGTCGCCGGTATCCCGGCCAGTCGATCCGCATGGTTCGTTGCCACGTCCAACGCGCTCCCCCGCAATGGCTTCGTCACCAGCTTGAAACCTTGTTGACACCGGTGTCAAGTATCGGCGCAGCATATCGGTGGCGCGCCGGAGCGGGGCATTCAAAGGGGAGTGGTTGCGACGGAGGAGCTTGTGATGACTGGCTCCGGGCACGAAAAAGCCCGCGGTTGCGCGGGCTTGGGATGTCTTGCCGGGTTGTGCTGTAACCGCCTGCAACCCTCGCTTGGTACCGGTGAGAGGACTCGAACCTCCACTCTGTCGCCAGAAGCGGATTTTGAGTCCGCCGCGTCTACCATTCCGCCACACCGGCATGTGGATTACACATTATGCCGGGATCAGTGCACCGGGTCGAGGCCCAACTGGCGTTCGCAGCGCTCGTAGCCGGATTCGCCGGCCAGCGGCTGGAACACCGCGCAGTGGGTCATGTTGCCGGAGTAGATGTGCAGGCTGACCGCGATGTCGTGGTCGCTGGGGTTGCGGATGGTGTGGTACTCGTGCGGCGGGATCAGGCTGCCGGCGGAACCGGGGCCGGCCTGCACCGAGCCCACCGGCTGGAAGCGGCAATGGCCGTCGGCGTCGTCCATGCGCTCGTACTGCACCACGTCCAGCGCGCCGCGCCAGACGCCTTCCACGCACCACATGCCGGCGTGGTCGTGGATCGGCGTGCCCTGGCCGGGGCCCCAGGTCATCGCCACCACGCAGTAGCCGTGGTCGTCGCTGCGGTACAGCTCGCGCCGCGCGTAGCGGCCTTCGGCAGTTTCCAGCACGCAGTCGGGCAACTGGATCTGGTTGCCGCGGATCAGCTTGCACAGGCTGTTGCGCAGGCTGTCGGTGATCGCCGGCGTGCTGTTCTGGGCGACGGCGGTGTCGATGGCATCGATGAGCTGGCGACAGCCTGGGAATTCGGTGGTGAGCATGGCGACTCCACGCAAAGCCTGAAAGGGTCAGGTGATTATAGATTCGGCGGTCGGTCATGACGAATGGTCATGAGCGGCGCCCGCAGCGGCGTCCTGCCGTTCAGGAGCGGACGCGGGAATGTTGCGGTGCGTTTGTGCCGTGGTGGATCGAAGCGCGCCGATGTTCGACGGCTACGCGCTGCGCAACGGGCCGAACCGGAGCGAAACGCGGCTGATCGTCGTCTGCGACGAGCACGGCAACTGCCACGACCCTGTGCCGCCGCCGACCCATGCCGCGCCGCCGGGTGCCATGGCAGGCGGGGCCGGCTTCGACTTCAGGGGCTTCGGGTCGCGCGTGTCCGCGTTGCCGGTTCCGCCGTCAGGCGCTGGAGGCCCCGCAGATATGCGCCGCGCGTGCCGGAGGTGCCTGTTGCCATGGTCTGGAAAGATTCGTTTTCGATCCGGAGCAGATGCTTCGGGTCTGCGCAATACAATCCATCCAATCGGGTCAATTCACAGGGGGGCTGGGCATGGGAACCGTTTGTCAGGCATGTGGCTACGAAAGAAAGCCGACCGATCAGGCGCCTGACTGGCAATGCCCCGCTTGCGGCAAGGCGTATGCGAAAACCCTGCAGGAACCACACCGGCCGCTGGCGCCCTACGAGGATGACCCCAGCGGGGAACCCGATGACGAACCGCACGAAGACCCCTGGTTCCAGATGGGGCTGAAGGCGATTTTCAGTGACAGATCCGTATGGCTCAAGGCTCTTGTCTGCCTGCTTCTTTTTGCTTTTTTCCCGGTTGTTTCCGTGCTTTCCGGTGATGTGCCGGCATCCGACCTCATTCTGCACAGTGATCTTGGATCCACTGCGTTTCTTGCCGTCACGATGACGGCGATAGCGGTTGTGGGAAAGGTCGCGAGTGCGCGGGTTGATTTCAATGACCCACGATCCGTACTTGTATTTGCGGCCCCACTCATCGGGATCGCCCTTGTGTTGATTTTTCTCCCTGGGGCGATTTCGCGACACAACCAGGCGCATGACGATGCCAGGATTCGGTATAACGGGTTGCGGGCCAGGGCGGAGGTCGTCCACGTCTATCAAGGTGTCTTGTACGGAACGCGTGCGATTCACTCCTACTACGTGGAATACGCGTTTGTGCCATCAGGCCAGACGGAGTCCGTACACGGCTACGCATGGCTCGGAGACGATGGCGACCCCCATGTCGATTACGCGCGTTCGAACGGTCAGGTTCCGATTGCCTACGAAGTCGGTCATCCCGAAGTCTCCGAGCTGAACTTCGATGATGAAGTTTTTCGCCGCGACTATGGCGCAAGCCCCGGTGGCATGGGGAGCTTGCTGATCCGGGGCGTATTGGTGGTGGTCGCGGTCGTGGTCTTTCTCAACTGGCTGCGTTCTAGAGGGGGAATGCAGCAGTGATCCTTACTTCGCGGGCCGGTTTTTGCTGGGACGACGAGGAAATCAGGGCCTTCAGGCCGTAATCCGCACCGGATTCAGAGCTTCGCCAGGAAACTGCCGATGGCGCGGCTGTAGTTCTCGATGTCCACCAGGAAGGCGTCGTGGCCCTGCGGCGAGTCCAGCGCCACGAAGTCCACCGCGGCGCCGGCGGCGCGCAGGCCGTCGGCGATCTGCTCCTGCTGCTCCAGCGGGAACAGGATGTCGGTGCTGACGCCGATCACCAGCGCGCGTTCGACGCGGATGCGCTTCAGGCCTTCCATCACGTTGCCGCCGCCGTACTCGGCGGTGTCGAACCAGTCGCTGGCGCGCGAGAGGTAGAGGTAGCTGTTGGGGTCGAAGCTGCGCACGAAGCGGCGGGCGTGGCCTTCGAGGTAGGACTCCACCTGGAACTCGAAGCCGAAGGGCTGTGCGGCCTGCTGCTCTGCGCGCTGCTCGGCGTCGAGGCGGATGCGCGCGAAGCGGCCGTTCCATTCCATCGCCGAGCGGTAGGTGATGACGCCCAGCTTGCGCGCGATGCTCATGCCCATGTCGGGATAGCGCGTGCCGTCGGCACTGCCGTCGTGGGGGCCGATGTCGTAGTGGCCGCCAGCCCAATCGGGATCGAGCCGGATCGCCTCGCGCTGCAGCGAGCGGATGGCGATGGCGAAGGGCTGCGCCTGCGGCGCGGTGTCCACGCTGACGTGGGCGCGCACGGTGCCGGGATGCAGCAGCATGTAGGCCAGCGCGGCCATGCCGCCCATCGAGCAGCCGACCAGGCAGGCAAGGCGTTCTATGCCGAGCTGGCGCACCACTTCGCGGGCCGCGTTGGCCACGTCTTCCAGCGACAGCTCGGGGAAGTCCAGCCGGTACGCCTCGCCGGTGGCGGGGTTGGTCGAGGCGGGGCAGGTGGAGCCCTTGTCGCTGCCCAGCGAGTTCACGCAGACCACGAACCAGCGGTCGGTGTCGATGGCCTTGCCGGGGCCGGCCATGCCTTCCCACCAGCCGGGCGTGGGGTCGTCCGCGCTGGACATCATGTGCGCGCTGGGCGAGAGGCCGGTGAGCACGAGGATGGCGTTGTCGCGCGCGGCGTTCAGCGTGCCCCAGGTCTCGTAGGCCACGCGCGCGCCGTGCAGCGTGCCGCCGCGCTTCATGGCGAACGGCGAGGGCAGGTTGCAGTAGCGGCGTGCGTCGGTCACTCAGTGCACCTTGTCGATGGTGAGGGCGATGGGCGTCTTGCGTCCGGTGTCCACGATGCCGGCGCTGCCTTCGAGGTCGCCGGCTTGGGCGATGGGCTGGCCGTCGTGGCTGATGCGCGCTTCCACCACCACGCGCGCCACCGAGGAGAGCTTCAGCTCCGGTGTCATCGCCATCGCGTCGCTGAGCGTGACGGTGGCGGGCAGCGCGCTGGCGGCCAGCTTCGCCACGGCCAGCGGCATCGGCGGGCCGCCCACGGCGCGGGCGAATACGTAGAGCTGGTCGCCGGCCTGCAGCTTGTTCTTGAGCGCGGGGGCGAGGCTCACCTGCACGGTCAGCGTGGTTCCTGGGTTGGTGGCAGGTGCGGACTCGGCGGAAGGTTTGATGCCGGCGCGGGCGTCAGCGTTGGCGATCTGTTCGGCCACGGCCTTGGCGACCGTCGAGCCGGGTTCCAGCAACGGTTGCAGCCTGCGCCAGGTGGCGGCGGCGTCCGCGTATTGCGCGTGCTGGAACTGGCTGATGCCGAGCAGCCACAGCGCGCGCTGGCTGTCCGGCTGCAGTTCCAGCGCGCGATGCAGCCGGTCGAGGGCGCGGCCGTCGATGCGGTGGTCGCTGCGTGCCATCGAATCGGTTTCGGCCCAGCCCACCAGCGCGGTCACGTCATCTGGCGTGAGCTTCAGCACGTGATCCCAGGCGTCGCGCGCGTCGGCGGGCTGCTTGAGCGCGGTGGTGGCTTCGGCAAGCAGGGCCCAGCCCTGCGCGTCGTTCGGCTGTTGCGCCAGGTGCGTGCGCAGGTCGGCCAGCGCCTGCTGGAAGTCCATGCGCTTGGGCGCGGCGGGCACGCCGTCCAGCGCGATGGGCGTGCCGACGTGCAGGTACAGCGCGCCGGCGCCCAGCGGCAGCAGCAGTGCTATGCCCAGAGCCAGCGCGAACACGCCGCGCGAACGGCCGTTGCGGCGCCCCTCGCGCAGCAGCGGCACCAGCAGCAGGGCCAGCGCCACCGCGAGCATCGCGGCGGCGGCCAGATAGAACGCGAGCTTCACCAGTCGTCCCCCGTGTCGGCGGGCTCCGCGCCAGCCGGGTTGTCGTTCGCGCCAGCGGCACCGCGGCGCCGGCGTATCGCCACCGTCACCACCGCGGCGCCGGCCAGCAGGATCGCCAGCGGGCCGAACCACAGCAGCCAGGTGGCGGGTTTCAGCGGCGGGTCGTACAGCACGAAGTCGGAATAGCGATTCACCAGGTACTGCTTGATCTCGTCGTCGCTCTTGCCCTGCTGCATCAGCTGGAACACTTCCAGCCGCAGGTCGCGCGCGAGGTCGGCGTTGGAGTCGGCCAGATCCTCGTTCTGGCAGACCATGCAGCGCAGCTGTTTCGTCAGGTGCTGGAAGCGCACTTCCTGCGCGTGATCCTTGAACGGCAGCGGCTCGATCGCGCCGGTGGCGGCGAGCGCGTGGCCGGCGCAGGCCAGCAGCGCGGCGAGCAGCAGCGCGCGCGGCTTCATGGCGTCTCCCGCTGCACGGCGGCGATGGCCGGCTGCAATTCCCGCGCGATCACCTCGGGCGTGAGCGGGCCGATGTGCTTGTAGCGGATCACGCCCTTCGCATCGATCAGGAAGCTCTCCGGTGCGCCGTACACGCCGAAGTCGATGGCGGTGCGGCCGGGCCGGTCGGCGACCACCACGTCGTAGGGATTGCCGCGGTCGCGCAGCCAGGCCTTGGCGTCGTCGGGCGCGTCCTTGTAGTCGTAGCCCACCAGCGCGATGCCGAGCTGGCGGCCGTCGGCCATCAGCACCGGGTGTTCCTCGGCGCAGGCCACGCACCAGCTGCCGAACACGTTGAGCAGGTAGGGCTTGCCGAGCAGGCTGGCCTTGGTGACGGTCTGGTCGGGCGCGTCCAGCTTCGGCAGCGCGAAGTCGGGCGCGGGCTTGTTGATCAGCGGCGAGGGCACGTAGCGCGCGTCGTGCCAGGTGTTCCACCAGATGCCGAAGCCGAACAGGCCCACCAGCGCCAGGAACACGATGAGCGGCACGAAGCGCTTCACGCCGGCGACTCCTGCGCCGCACCGGATGTCGCCGCCTCGGCGGCGATGCGCTTGATGCGGAAGCGGCGGTCGCCGGCGGCGACGAAGCCGCCCAGCATCATCAGCACGCCGCCGCCCCAGATCCAGCGCACGAAGGGCTTGTAGTACAGCCGCAGTGCCCAGGCGCCCTCGATGTTGTTCGCGTCCATCGGCTCGCCCAGCGCCACGTACAGGTCGCGGAACACGCCGGCGTCCACCGCCGATTCGGTCTGCACCTGTTCGTGCGAGTAGGTGCGCTTCTGCGGGCGCATCGTCGCCACGGTGGCGCCGCCCTGCAGCACGGTGACCACGCCCTGGTCGGCGTGCCAGTTCGGGCCCACGGTGCGATGCACGCCGTCGAAGCGGAAGTCGTAGCCGGCGACGTGTTCGCTCTGGCCCGGGGCGAGGCGCACGTCATGCGTGACGCTGAGCGATTCGGACAGAAGCACGCCGATCACGAACACGCCCACGCCGAGGTGCGCCAGCAGCATGCCGGCCATCTCGGCGGGATAGCGCCGGCCGCGCGGCACTTCGCGCCAGCGCTTGTACGCGTACAGCAGCACGCCCACCGCGATCCACACCGCCGCCGCCACGCCGACGATGGCCTTCGACTGCCCCTGCACGAAGAACGCCGCCACGATGGCGCATGCCGCCGCGGCGATGCCCGCGCGCAGCGCGATCGCCTTCAGCAGGCCGGCATCGGCCTTGCCCCAGTGCAGGAACGGCCCGAACGGCAGCAACAGCACCACCGGCGCCATCAGCAGCGGGAACAGCAGGCCGAAGTAGGGCGGCCCCACCGAGATGCGGCCCAGGTGCAGCGCGTCGCCGATCAGCGGGAACAGCGTGCCCAGCAGCACCATCGCCGAGGCCGTGGCCAGCATCAGGTTGCCGATCAGCAATGCCGTCTCGCGCGAGACGATCTGGAAAGGCCGCCCGCCCGCCACCTTGGGCGCGCGCAGCGCGTACAGCAGCAGCGAGCCGCCCACCACGATGGTGAGGAAGATCAGGATGAACACGCCGCGGCGCGGATCGGAGGCGAACGCGTGCACCGAGGTGAGCACGCCCGAGCGCACCAGGAAGGTGCCCAGCAGCGACAGCGAGAACGCGAAGATCGACAGCAGCAGGGTCCACGCGCGCAGGCCGCCGCGCTTCTCGGTGATCGCCTGCGCGTGGATCAGTGCCGCGCCCACCAGCCACGGCATGAAGCTGGCGTTCTCCACCGGATCCCAGAACCACCAGCCGCCCCAGCCCAGTTCCGCATAGGCCCACCAGCTGCCGGCCACGATGCCGAGGGTGAGGAAGCCCCAGGCCGCGTTCGTCCACGGCCGCGCCCAGCGCACCCAAGCCTGTTCCACCTCGCCGCCCAGCAGGGCCGCGATGGAGAACGCGAACGCCACCGAGAAGCCCACGTAGCCCATGTAGAGCACGGGCGGGTGGAAGGTCATGCCCGGATCCTGCAGCACCGGATTCAGGTCGGCGCCGTCGGCCGGCATCGGCAGCAGGCGGCCGAACGGGTCGGAGGTGAACAGGATGAAGGCGAGGAAGCCGATGGCGACCAAGCCCATCACGCCGATCACGCGCGCGGCGAACACTTCCGGCAGCTTGTGGCTGAACGCGGCCAGCGCCACCGTCCACGCGTTGAGGATCAGGATCCACAGCAGCAGCGAGCCCTCGTGCGCGCCCCACACCGCCGCGATGCGGTAGTACCACGGCAGCGCGAGGTTGGAGTTGTCGGCCACGTACTGCACCGAGAAATCGAAATGCAGGAAGGCCCACACCAGGATCAGGAAGGCCGTTGCCACGAACACCGCCTGGCCGGCGGCGGCGGGACGCGCCACCGCCATCAGCGCGCGGTTGCCGCGCCATGCGCCGACCAGCGGCAGCACGCCCTGCGCGATGGCGAGCAGGAAGGCGAGCACCAGCGCGAGCTGGCCGAGTTCGGGGGTCATGGGCTCTTGTCCTGCGCGGCGGCCTGCTTCACCTTCGCGTCCGCATGCGCCTTGGCCATCGCGTCCTTCAGCTCCTTCGGCATGTAGGTCTCGTCGTGCTTGGCCAGCACCTCGGTGGCGACGAAGCGCGCGCCGGCCATGTGGCCGGTGGCGATCACCGACTGGTTGTCGCGGAACAAGTCGGGCAGGATGCCGGTGTATTCCACCGGCATCGCGCCGCCGGCGTCGACCACGGTGAAGGTGACCTGCAGCGAATCCTTGCTGCGCTGGATCGAGCCGGCCTTGACCATGCCGCCGAGGCGGAAGGTCTTGTACTGCGCGGCCTGTCCCGACTGCACCTGGCTGGGGGTGAACAGGTAGTTCATGTTCTGCTGCAGCGCGTACACCACCAGGCTTATCGCCAGCGCGGCGGCGACCGCGACCACGATCACGAGGGTGAGCCTGCGCTTGCGGGTGGGGTTCATCGGCATGGCGGGTCAGTTCGTTGAAGATGAGGGGCGGCGTTCGCGCGCGGCCTGCCGCGCCAGCCGGCCGCGCAGTTCGCGCAGGATGCGGCGGCGGCGCAGCCGCGGCGCCACGCTGTCGGCGATCAGCACGATGAAGAACACGGCATAGGCGGGCCACACGTAGCCTGCGTAGCCGCCCATCCTGAAGAAAGCGGCGGCTTCGCCGCTCAGCACGAAGAGGTGCGACAGCGCGCTCATCGGCCGGCCTCGGCTTGCGCGATCCCGCGCACCCAGTCCTTGCCGCCTTCCAGCGCGAGGATGTCGGTGCGCGCGCGGCGGCACAGGCTGGCCGCGTAGTAGCACTTGGTGGCCAGCGTCATCGCCAGCAGCGGCCACAGCATCTCCCACGGCATCTTGGAGTGGCCGAAGATGTTCACCGTGCTGCCCTGGTGCAGCGTGTTCCACCACACCACCGAGTAATGCACGATGGGCACGTTGATCACGCCGATGATGGCGAGGAAGCTTGCGGCGCGCGCGCCCTGGCGGCGATCCTCGAAGGCGTGGTACAGCCCGATCACGCCGAGGTAAAGGAACAGCAGCACCAGCTCCGAGGTGAGCCGCGCGTCCCACGTCCACCACGTACCCCACATCGGCTTGCCCCACAGCGAGCCGGTGACCAGGGTGATGAAGGCGAACGCCGCGCCGATCGGCGCCGACTCCATCGCCACCACCTCGGCCAGCTTGATGCGCCACACCAGCGCGATGAAGCCGGACACGCCCATCATCGCGTAGACGAACATGCTCATCCACGCGCTGGGCACGTGGATGAAGATGATGCGGTAGGCGTCGCCTTGCTGGTAATCCGGCGGCGCCAGCACCAGCCCGCCGTACAGGCCGACCGCGCCGAACAGCAGTGCCAGCCCCATCGCCCACGGCCACACCGCGCCGGCGAAGCGGTAGAAGGTCGGCGGCGAGCCCAGCTTGTGCAACCAGAGCGGAATCCAGGTAGACATCGCTTACGAGTCCAGGGCAATGCGCAACGCTGCCGCGCAGGCCAGCGGCGCCAACACCACGCAGAGGATGAGTGCGGCGGCCAGCCACGCGACCGGAGCGAACCACGGAAGCCCCTCTTGGGCGGCTGCAACCGCGCCGGCCGCGAAGATCACCACCGGCACGCACAGCGGCAGCAACATCAAGGCCAGCAGCATACCAGAGCGCCGCGTGCCGGCCGTCAGCGCCACCAGCACCGCGCCGAGCAGGCTGAGCAGCGGCGTGGCCAGCAGCAGCGCCAGCAGCAGCGCAGGCATCGCAGCGGTCGGCAGGTGCAGCATGCCGGCCAGCAGCGGCGCGATCACGATCAGAGGCAAGGCCGTGGTGAGCCAGTGCGCGAGGATCTTCATCCCCAGCATCAGTGCCAGCGGCTGCGGCGCCAGCACCAGTTGCTCCAGCGAACCGTCCTCGATGTCGCTGGCGAACATCGCATCCAGCGCCAGCAGCATCGCCAGCAGCACCGTCACCAGCACCACGCCGCCGGCGATCCGCTGCAGCAAGGCCAGATCCGGCCCCAGCGCGAACGGGAACAGTACCACCACGATCACCGCGTACAGCACCGGCATCGCCAGGTCGCCGCGGCGGCGCCAGGCCAGGGTGAGATCGCGGCGGAGCATGGCGGCGCAGGCGCGCGGGAGCGGGGTGCTCATGGCGCAGCCTTCCGCAGTACCACAGCCATTTCCCTTTGGGCCAACAAAGCGGAGTGGCTCGGGTGCTGGTAGGTGACCGAAAGCTCGCGGCAGACGAGCCAAGGCTCAGAAGAGCGGAAAGATCGTCGCGAGCACCCGCCCCTCACCCCAACCCTCTCCCCGAAGGGGAGAGGGAGCTTGCCCGCTTGGCCGGAACCGCACGCCTGCATTCGGCAGGCGACCGAGAGGTTATCCCTGGTGAGCTTGCCTGCGATGGCATGCGATGGTTCCCGGACATGCTTACGCATGCAGGCGTATCCGTTGCGGCTCGCCGCCATGGAATCCCACCGCTCCATGGCTGCTCACCAGCGCCGCGCCGCCTTCGGCGATGTGCCGCTCCAGCAATCGGTTGACCAGCGCGATACCGTGCCGATCAAGGTTTGCGTAAGGCTCGTCCAGCAGCCACAGCGCAGCCGGTTGCAGCAGCAGGCGCGCCAGTGCGGCGCGCTTCTTCTGTCCTGCGGAAAGCCGTCGTACCGGTTCGTCTTCGTAGCCGTGCAGGCCCACCTCGTCCAGCGCTGCATCCGGCGCGACGCCGTCGCGGCAGCCGTGCAATCCGGCGGCAAAGGCCAGGTTCTCGCGCGGGCTCAGCTCGTGCTTCTGCCCCAACTGGTGGCCGAGGAACAGGATCTCGTTCGCGCAGGCGTCGTGCCGCCACGGCGCACCGCGCCAGCGCAGTTCGCCTTCGCTCGCGTGCAGCAAACCGGCCAGCAGGCGCAGCAGGGTGGACTTGCCGCTGCCGTTGTCGCCCTCGACCAGCGTCAGTTCGCCCGCATGCAGCCGGAAATCCAGCGGCGCGAACACCGGCTCGTCCTGGCGGTGGAAGCTCAGGCGGCGTGCTTCGAGCAGGGGCATGGCGACGGAGGCGGCGGTCATCCGCCGCATTCTCCGCAATGCCCGGCGAGCTTGTCCATGCGGCGCGCTGCCGCTGCGGTCACGCCAGCATGCGCAGTTCGGCGGGGCCGTCGGCCTCGCCGTGCACGTAGGCCAATTGCGCGTGCTCGCGCATCAGCGTGTCCAGCGTGGGCACGTCGGCGCCGATCACGAACAGGCTGGGTTCGCTCCAGCCGGTCTGGCCCACGCCGATGGCGGGATACACGGCGACCTGCGGTAGCCTGCCCAGCGCATCCACCAAGGCCTGCTGCGCAGCGAGGTTTTCCGCGGGCGGTCGCCTGCGCGCTTGCGGGTTCCACGCGGTGATGAAGCCCCACGGACGCGCGCCGACGACGGTGGCCAGTTCGGCCGGCAGCGGCAGGTCGATGCGGATGGCCGCCCAGCGCACCGTGTCGAGCACCACGTGGTAAGTGGTGTTGCGGAAGTCTTCGAGCAGGAACTCGTTCATGGTGCGGCGTCGGCGGGGCTACAGGGGCAGGGGCGGCAGCCGAGCTTGCAGCATTCGCGCCGCCGCGTCGAGGTCGATGGCGTCCGCATTCGGTGCGTCGCGCAGGATTTCTTCCAGCAGCGCGTCCTGCATGCGGCCGCGTTCCAGCGCATAGCCGTAGGGCAGGTGCGTGAAGGTGACCATGCGGTAGCGCGCCATGAAATGCTTTGGCGCGCGTTCCGCCAGCTTCGCGCCCAGCGCCCGCTTGGCGAGGTAGTGCGGGTCGGCCACCGAGTCGCGCATCTCCACGTAGTTCTCCAGCGCCATCGCGGCGATCGCATTGGCGTTGGGCTGGCGGATGCGCTGGAACTCGGCGAACACGCCGGCGCTGTCGCCGGGCGCGGCGGCGAGCAGTTCGGTCAGCGTCACCGTGTCCTCGAAGCCGCAGTTCATGCCCTGGCCGTGGAACGGCACGATGGCGTGCGCCGCGTCGCCCACCAGCAGCGCGCGGCCGTCGAGGTGCCAGCGGTCGAGATACAGCGTGGACAGCGTGCCCATCGGGTGCCCGGCATAGTCCGCGTCGAAGCGCGGGATCAGCGGCAGCAGGTCGGAGAAATCCGCGGCGAAGAACGCGCGCGCCGCCGCCGCGTCGGGCAGGGTGGCAAAGCTGGGATGCGCGCCCTGCGCGGGCAGGAACAGCGTCACCGTGAAGCTGCCCTCGGCGTTTGGCAGCGCAATGCACATGTAGCCGCCGCGCGGCCAGATATGCAGCGCGTGCGGTTCGATGGCGAAGCGGCCTGCGCCGCCGGCCTGCTGCACCAGCGCAGGAGGCAGGGTGTCGGCGGCGGGGATTTCCAGTTCCTTGTAGCCGTGGCCCAGGGGCTCGATGCGCTCGCCCAGCGGCGCATGGGCGTTCATCGCCGCGCGCAACGCCGAACCCGCACCGTCGGCACCGATCAGCAGGCCCGCGTCGTGCCCGCGCATGGCACCGGTTTCGTCGGCCAACTGGATGCGGCTCTGTCCGAAATCCGCACCCGCCAGCGACTGGCCGAAATGGAAACGCACGCCGGATGTCTCAGCCGCATCCAGCAGCAGCATGTTCAGCGCACCGCGCGACACCGACCAGATCACCTCGCTGTCGTCCACGCCGTAGTGCTGCAACCCGCTGGTGCCGTCCGGCGCATGCACCATGCGCCCGCGCATCATCACCGCGCGTTGCAGTACCTGGTCGGCCAGCCCCGCCGTGCGCAGCGCCTGCAAGCCGCGCTCGGCCAGCGCGAGGTTGATCGAGCGCCCGCCGAGGAAGCCCGCGCGGCGCGGATCGGGGCGCTTCTCGAACACTTCCACCGCAAAGCCGCGCTGCGCCAACTGCCGCGCTTGCAGCGCGCCCACCAGGCCGCCGCCGATCAGGGTGATGCGAGGAGCTTGCGTCATGGCGCGTTCCGGGAGAGGGGTCGCGACACTGTTCCGCATGCGGCGGAGGACTGCAACACTGGTCGGAGTGCCGCGCCGGTTATCGAGACCGGGGTTGCTTCAGTCGCTCACTGGCCGAGTGAGTTATCAAAGGTGATGGATGTGACCTTCACGTCCCCCAGTTTCTCTTGCGCCGCTGCAAGCAGTTGAGGATCGGCATTGTAGACATCGCTCGTAAGCTCATCGTTGCTTTTGCCGAGACGTTTGCCTTCCTCTTCCATCATGTTGAAGAGATCATCGTTGTCCTTGTCGCCAAGAATGGTTCCCGTGAACTGCACCTCAAGCCAACCATCTGCGTGGCTTCCTCCGAGAGTGGCACTGATGCTTGGATCCGTGGAGGCGCCGCATTCGGATGGCCCCGCACAAGACAAGGTGGGGCCGGAGGCTCCTCCCGCATTGAACACATCGGCAAAGGTGAGTCGTGTAAGGTCGAATGCCGGCTCACTCGGCAGCATCGCCTGCATCGAAACGGTACAGGTTGGGCCGATATCGAGGGAAAGCGCTTGAACGGTGTTCTGGGAGATGTTCGCCGTGACCCGGCAGCCATCGACCTGGTAGGTGCGTGTCTGTTTCCCGTCGCCCTCATCGTCGATCCGCTGCGCAGGCCCGGTCATCGACTCTACCCAAGCCGGGTTTCCACCTATGGCACCGGGGACGAAGAGCTTGGAGAGTGTGGAGGGTAAGGCAGGGGAGGCGGGTAAGGCGGCATTATGGTTGCCCTGTGCCTTGTCCTGCTTTTCATGGTCATGGATGGATTCGCCGATCTTGCCAAAAAGAGAATCCTTCGAGCACGCGGTCAATGTCAGTAATGCAGCAAGAATCACTAGTGGTTTCATTATTACTTATCCTGTCGCGAGGATGGATGGTGCTATGCCGTGCGAGTAACGATTTCTCGTTTTGATATTCATTCTGCATGGCCTTGCGCGGGTCCTGCTGGCTGATCTGAAAATGTGATGCGGCGGGATAGCGGCGGTCTGGGTGGTTCGGTCATGGATGTTTTCTTGGCGGCGCGACGATCCATCCACTGGAAGAATTCCGTCAGGATGCTGAGTGCTCCAAACGTTACCGCTATGAAACCCTCGATGTTTGATGCATTTATAAAAAATAGAATGATCATTGCAATGAGAGTGCATGTTTCAATGAAATAACGAGGCCACTTGATTGCAACGGCCAGCAGGCATATGAATAACAGGATGCATTGTGCCCCCATGATGCCAAGGACTTGGGCTGCATTGGAGATTTCATTGAAGAGATCGTTCATCTTACTTCCCTAGGTTGAAGCCATGACCTGCATCGAAAGTAATAGGTAAGGTCAAAGTCGATTTCGTAGGTATGTCGTTCTTGAGGTATGGAAGGTATTGGGACTTGAGGGCGGCCTCGATGGCGGCCTTGTCCAGTTCGGGGTATCCCGAGCTCTGTTGGATACGGGCGCTGACGGCGTGGCCGTCGGCATCGACGGTCACGAGTACGTTGGCTATGCCTTGATGGCGATTTCGAATGGCCTGGGGCGGGTAACGGGCTTGGAGCGCATGGACGATAACTGGCCCTTTGCTCTGATCCGTATTGGTTCCCGGGGGTGTTTGTGCGGAAGCCGCTCCTGCATTGAATGACAGGGCGGTGATAAGGCACGACAGGATCAGTGCCTTGCAATGCTTCATCATTTCAACTGTCTCCTCAATGGTGAGGGTTCAATCAAGGTGCGGAGAGGCTGTTTGTCTTGTGTGCGCCACCATTTCGACTGAATTAACTAGTGAGTGGGCGCTGCGATATTTCCTGGATTTCCTATTGAGCACACGTAATTCGGAAGCAGTTCGACCGAGGCATACCATTGCACGAAATGCTTGGCAAACAAGAAGAACGCTACCTGATCAGGCGGGAGAGAGCCCCCTTCGATGGTGCCTCTTGCCATGCGCGCCATATTTAATTCATCGTTTGCGATTGAATATGGTTCTGTTGCAGAGTGTAGCTGCACAAAAAATGAGTTGTCGTGCGAGACTAAGCGGCATCGTGATAGATGATTTTCGGAGATTTCTGAATTCATTTCTGGTTCGGAATTGTTGTCAGTGGAAAATACAAGGACACCCATGTCCGGGTTCTGGGTGATTACTTCTCCGATAACATATGGTGGTTTAGGTGGATTTTGCTTTAATGTAAATGTATCTATGCCAATAATCCGATATGAGGAATAAGAGATCGGCGCGAGCTTTGGAGGGGAGGAGGCTGCGAGTGAAGATCCGGCTACGGCCAGATATGCCAGCAAGGCCATGCTGAACTTCATGGCTTTTTCTCCAGCGAACCACTAAAGGCGTGAGCTTCGCTCTCCTCAAACCAGTACCCATCCACATCGCCGCCGCGTACGGTTCGGAATACGATCTTGCATGGATAGCCTTCCTCGCCGTTTTGGAACGATGGGGCCATGTCGGAATGGAATTCGTGGCCTTGCTGGCGTGCGACGCCTTCTCGTCGCCAAAACCCGTGCTCGCCCCAGCCGCCTGTGAGGTCGAAGGCGATCTCGCTGTCGCGCACGATGAACGAGCGAACCTCGACAGGATCGCCGTCCTCGAAATACAGAGTCCCCGAATACATGGTGTCGCCCCCTGGTTCGATGGAGCCGTGCCAGCGGAGACTTCATCCCGTTGCCCTGCGTGGCGGCGTATCCGCCACCTTCTGTCGCTGGCGAGAGCCTCGAAGAATCCCCGTTGCCACTGCGAAAATTGAAGCCCTTGGTTCGGCGCTTCCTTCCTTGTAAGTATTGGATCTCCGAACTTTTACTGTCAAGCCATGGCCGCACGACACTGGTTCGGAATCCCCATACCGTCAGGAACCCCGTTCACGGAGCCTGCGGATGAAGCATTTCGGCGATCGCCTGCGCGAGGCGCGCGTGGCCGCGGGAATGACGCAGGAGCAGCTCGGCTTTGAACTTGGCGTCACCAAGTCGTCGGTGTCGGCCTGGGAGAACGGCCGCGAGACGCCCAGTTTCCGGATGCTGCCGGAGCTACGGCGCCAGTTGCGGCGCTCGCTGGACGAACTGATCTGCGGCATCGGCCCGGTCGACGCATCGCCGGAACGTGTAGTGCGGGATGTTGCCGACGAGACGTCGCCACTGGCTCGCGACGAGAAGGAGCGGGCACTGTTGGTGCGCTACCGCAGGCTGCTTCCCCGGCAACGGGCCGCGCTGCTGGATTTGATCAAGCAGGCGGAGTGACGTTGCAAGGGGGCGGCGATCCCGTGTCGGGGATCATGGTGCATGGATTCCGGGAAGCGCCCATATCCCTCGGCTGCGCCGAGAGAATCGAGCGGAATCAGAAGCTCATGAAATACCCGCCGTTCACCGGCAGGTTGACGCCGGTGAGGTAGCTGGCGTCGTCGGCGCTGAGGAAGCACACGGCGCGGGCGATGTCGGCGGGCTGGCCCAGCCGGCCCACCGGGATGCCGGCGACGATCTGGGCGCGGATCTCGGCCGGCACGGCGGCCACCATCGGCGTGTCGCAGTAGCCGGGCGAGACGGTGTTGACGGTGACGCCCTTGCGCGCGGTCTCACGCGCCAGCGCCATCGTGAAGCCGTGCACGCCGGCCTTGGCGGCGGAGTAGTTGGCCTGGCCGAACTGGCCGGTCTGGCCGTTCACCGAGCTGATGTTGACGATGCGGCCGAAGCCGCGCGCGGTCATGCCTTCCACCACGGCCTGGCTGGTGTTGAACACGCCGTCCAGGTTCACGCGCATCAGCTCGTGCCATTGCGCGGGCGTCATCTTGCGCAGGCTGGCGTCGCGGGTGATGCCGGCGGCGTTGACCAGGATGTCCACGCCGCCGTGTTCGCGTTCGAGGCGGCCGACCAGCGCGGCGCAGGCCTCGTGGTCGCTGACGTCCAGCGCTTCATGGCGGATGGCGTCGCCGAATGCGGCAGTGGCTTCGCGGAAAGCGGCGAGGCGGGCTTCGCTGGCGGGCAGGTCGGCGGCGACCACGCGACGGCCGGCTTGCGCCAGTTGGCGGCAGATTTCGGTGCCGAGGCCGCCGAGGCCGCCGGTGACCAGAGCCAGGCGGGAGGTGACAGGTGCGTTCATGGGGTTTCCGTTGCCTTGCGATCGTCCCTGATCGCGTGAATCACACGGGCGGCCATCCATGGCTGCACTTTGGGGTGTTTTTGCGATCATCCATGATCGCGAGAGTCAAACGGGCGGTCATCCATGGCCGCACTTTTCAAATAAAAACGCGCCGCTTTTGGGCGGCGCGTTGGCGGGATGGTGTGGCGTTGATCAGCCGGATTTCTTGCCGCGGCCGCCCGGCGGGGTGATCTGCGCGGCGGCGTCGAGCAGGCCGCGCTGCATGGTCTTCCACGCGTCCATGTTGCGCTCGGTCAGCTCGTTCACCATCGCCCAGGGGGTCTGGCCCATCAGGCTGTTGAGCTGGGTGCGGAACTGCTGCTGCTGGTCGAGGAACACCTGCAGGCTGCGTTCCAGGTACGGCCCCATGAAGCCCTGCAGCGAGTCGCCGTAGAAGCGGATGATCTGGCTGAGCAGCTGGGGCGACAGCATCGGCTGCCCCTTCTCCTCGTGCTCGGAGATGATCTGCAGCAGCACGGAGCGGGTGAGATCCTCGCCGGTCTTGGCATCGCGGACTTCGAAGTCCTCGTTGTCCAGCACGAGCTGACGCACCTCTTCCAGCGTGATGTAGCTGGAGATCTCGGTGTCGTAGAGCCGACGGTTCGGATACTTCTTGATGGTGCGTTTGTTTTGTGCCATGCGGCGAATCTAGCAGGAGATATTGCGCCGCACCAGTAGACCAATGGCATGCGTCTGCCGAAATTGGTCTGCTCGGCGATGGCCGTGGCGCGGCGATGTGCGCCACGGTGGTCTGCAACAAACGGTGTCGGATCAGTGCCCCACGGCCCCGCCGGCGCTGCCGAACGGCGGCTTGGCGAACCACAGGATGGGGATCAGCAGCACGAACAGCACCGCGCAGCCCCAGAACACGTCGTTCACCGCCAGGGTGAGCGCCTCGCGGTTCACCAGCTGGTCGATCAGGCCCAGGCTTTGCGTGTGCGGCATGCCGTGCTGGGTCAGGCCCTGCAGGAACCGCGTGGCCGCGGGGTTGGCGTTGCTGACGTTCTCGGTGAGATTGGCATGGTGCAGCTCGCCGCGGTGCTGCCACAGCGTCACCGTGATCGCGGTGGACATGCTGGAGCCCATGGTGCGGCAGAAGTTGGACAGGCCCGAGGCGCTGGCGATCTCCGAGGCGGGCAACCCGGAGAGATAGATCTGGTTCAACGGTATGAAGAAGCAGGGGATGGCCATGCCCATCACGAAGCGCGGCACCACCAGCGTGCCGAACGAGGCGTTGCTGTCGAAGCCGGCGAACCAGTACGAAGTGAGCGCGAAGACGATGAAGGCGAAGGTCACCACCGCACGCAGATCCAGCCGATGCATGTTCTTGCCGAGGATCGGCGACAGCAGGAAGGCCAGCACACCCACCGGCGCGGTGGCCAGGCCCGCCCAGGTGGCGGTGTAGCCCAGGTCGAGCTGAAGCCACAGCGGAAACACCACGTTGATGCCGAAGAACGCGAACATGCCCAGCGTCAACGCCACCACGCCCACGGTGAAGTTGCGCTGCTTGAACAGCGACAGGTCGATCACCGGATGCTTGGCGTGGATTTCCCACACCACCAGGAAGGTGAGGCTGACCAGGGCGACCAGGCCCAGGGTGAGGATCAGCGGCGAGGCGAACCAGTCGTGGTCGTTGCCGTTGTCCAGCATGAACTGCAGGCAGCCCACGCCCGCCACCAGCAACACCAGCCCTATGGCGTCGATCGGCGCCTTGACGGTCTTCGTCTCGCGCTTGTGCAGGATCGACCAGGTGATGACCGCAGCGGCGATGCCCACCGGCAGGTTGATGTAGAAGATCCACGGCCAGGAGAAATTGTCGGTGAGCCAGCCGCCCAGGATCGGGCCGAAGATCGGCGCCACCACCACCGTCATCGCCCACATCGCCATGGCGATGCCCTGTTTCTCCTTCGGATAACTGGTCAGCAGCAGGGTCAGCGACAGCGCCACCATCGGGCCGGAGCCCGCGCCCTGCATCAGGCGCGCGAACACCAGCATCGGCATGCTGGTGGCCAGGCCGCACAGCATCGAGAAGATCACGAACAGCAGCACCGACACCACGAAGGTGCGCACCTCGCCGAAGCGCCGCGCCACCCAGCCGGTGAGCGGCTGCATGATCGCGCTGGCCAGCGAGTAGGAGCTGATCGTCCAGGTGCCTTCGCTGGCGCTCACGCCGAGGCTGCCGGAGATGTGCGGCACGGCCACGTTGACGATGGTCATGTCCAGCACCTCCATGAAGGTGCTGAACGCGACGGCGATGGTGAGCAGCGCCAGCGGGCCGCCGTGCAGCGGCTTCAGCGGTGTGGCGTTTTCGGGCGTGGTGGCCATGCGGGGCTCGCGTGGGTGCTTGGAGCTATGGGTTTGTGGTTGCAGTTCCAGGCTCGTCATCCCGGCGAAGGCCGGGATCCAGCGCCCACGAGCCATCGAGCGCAAAGACACTGGATTCCGGCCTTCGCCGGAACGACGAACAGAGTCCGGGTGCCCTCAGCGCGACTTGCCGCCAGCGCCGAGGTTGGCCGCGATCACCTTGTCGGCCTCGGCATCGGCCTGGCTGGCGATGGCGTCGTACACGCTGGTTTCGGCCGCAGGCTGCGCCGGGCCGGTGGCCAGCACCTTGCCCTGATCCCGGCTGATGTCCACGGTGACGTCGGCGGACAGGCCCACGCGCAGCGGGTGCTCGTCCAGTTCCTTGTCGTCCAGCGCGATGCGCACCGGCACGCGCTGCACCACCTTGATCCAGTTGCCGGTGGCGTTCTGCGCGGGCAGCAGCGAAAACACGCTGCCGGTGCCGGCGCCCAGGCCGATCACCTTGCCGTGGTATTCCACCTTGCTGCCGTAGAGGTCGGTGGTGATGGTCGCCGGCTGGCCGATGCGGATGTGGCGCAACTGGTTCTCCTTGAAGTTGGCGTCCACCCACAGGTGGTGCAGCGGGATCACGCTCATCAGCGGCTGGCCGGGCGCGACGCTGTTGCCGAGCTGCACGCTGCGCTGGGCCACGTAGCCGGACACCGGCGCCACGATGGTGTTGCGCTGCGCGGCCACCCAGGCGGCGCGGAAGTTGGCGCGCGCCTGCTGCACGGCCGGATTGTCGGCGATGTCGGTGCCGGCGATGGCGGCGTGCGCGGCCTGCGCCTGCGCCTGCGCCGCGTCCAGCGCGGCCTGCGCGCCGGCCACGGCGTCGCGCAGGTGCTGCACGGTCTCGGGCGATTCGGCCTGCGCGGCCACCAGCGGCAAGTGGCGCTTGAGGTCGGCCTCGGCCTTGGCCAGGTCGATCTTGCGCGCCGCCACCGCGGCATCGGCGCCGCTGGCGCTGTCGGTCTGGCCGCGCACCTGGCGCACCGCAAGCGCGAGCGCGCTGCGCGCCTGCCGCAGGCGCACGTCGGCGTCGGTGGCATCGAGCTTCACCAGCACCTGGCCGGCATCGACGTGCTGGGTGTCGTCGGTGAGCACGGCGACCACCGTGCCGGGCACCTGCGCGGAGATGCCGACCTGGTTGCCGCCCACATAGGCGTTGTCGGTGCTCTCGCGGGTGGAGAACACGAACTTCCACAGCAGGAACCAGGCCAGTGCGGCGAGCACGAAAACCATCGTCACGATCAGCAGCGCGCGGCGGCGCTTGGGTGGATCCTTGGCGGCGAGGCCGCTGTCGTTGGCGTCCTGCGGAAGGGCGGACTCGGTGGCGCTCATGGGCTGGGGCTCCGGTTGGCGTTCTTGGAAAGTGGCGTGTTGGAAGGCGTGGTCGCGGCAGCGGCGTCGGCCGGCATGCGGTAGCCGCCGCCGAGCGCGTCGACGAGGGCGAGGTCGGTGCTCAGCGCCTGCGCGTGCAGGGCGACGGCCTGATCTTGCTGTTGCAGCAACTGCGCCTGCGCGGCGAGGCTTTCGCGGGCATCGCGCACGCCGCGTTGCAGGCGGGCCTGCGCGTTGGCGTCGAGCCGTTCGCCGGCGTCGACCTGTTGTTGCTGCTGCTGGCGCGTGGCGGCCAGGCGCTCGGCGGCCAGTACCTGGCTGGCGACCTCGCGCGCGGCGTGGAACACGGTGGCGTTGTACTGCGCCACCGCATCGTCGAGCTGGGCGCGGCTGATGCCGTAGGCGGCCTTCAGGCGTCCGCCCTCGAAGATGGGCAGGTGCAGTGCCGGGGTGAGGCCGAGCACGCGGCTGCTGGGACTGAACACGTTGCCGAGGTCGCCCGAACCGCCGCCGCCGAATAGTGCGGGCGTGGCCTGGTTGGTGCTGGACAGCCCGGCCATCGCGGCGATGCTGATGTCGGGGAAGAACTGCGCGCGCGCTTCGTCGGTCTGCTTCAGCGCCGCTTCCACCTGCCAGCGGCTGGCGGCGATGTCGGGACGGCGGGCGATCAGGTCGAGCCTGGCGTCGGCGGGCAGGCCGCCGCGAACCGCCGGCAGCGGGCGCGGCGACAGCGGCGGCAGCTCCTCGGGCGCCACGCCGAGCAGGGCCGCCAGCGCCACCTTGCGGATGCGCGCCGAGCTTTCCAGCGCGGTCTGCGCCTGTTCCACGCCGGCGATGCGCGAGCGCGCCTCCTGCACGGTGTCGGGCAGATCCACGCCCTGCCGCACGCGCAGTTCGGCGATCCGCAGCAGGCGCTGCTGCACGTCCAGCGATTGCCTGGCCAGCGCCAGCCGCGCCTCGTCGGCCAGCCAGCCGAAATAGGTGTCGGCCACCGCGTTCTGGATAGTCAGCGCGGCAGCCGCGCGCTGCGCCTCGGCGGCGTGCGCCTGATCCAGCGCGCTCTCGATGGCGGCGCGCTTCTTGCCCCACCAGTCGAAGTCGTACTGGAACTGCACGCCGAGGTCGGCCTGGTTGTACCAGGTGAAGCCGAGCAGCTTCGGCGGCATCAGGCCGTGTTCGCTCATGCGCTGGCGGGCGACCTGCGCGCTGCCGTTGATGCTCAGACCGGCCTGCGCGGCGGCGAGCTTCACCGACTGCTCGGCGGTGTGCACGCGGCTCTGCGCCTGCGCGAGGTCGGGCGACTGGCGCAGCGCGGTCGCCATCAGGTCGTCGAGCTGCCGGTCGTCGTAGCCGCGCCACCAGTCGGTGGCGGGCCAGCCGGCGACGGCGGCGTCCTGCAGGCCGGCCAGCGGCACGTCGTCGCGCAGGGCGGGGTGCTGCAGCTTCGGCGGCGCGAACGCGCAGCCGGCGAGCGCCAGCGCGACGGCGAGTGCCATGGCTGTGCGTGGACGCGGCGGGATGAGGGTCATCTTGGGCTCCTTCACGACGCGTCCTGCGCGTCGAGCTGGTCGAGGTTCTTGGCGAGCTTGCGCAGCAGCCGGCTGAACTGCTTGCGTTCGGCGGCGGTGAAGCCGGCGAAGATCGCCTCGGTGTGCGGGAACATCGGCGGCAGCATCTTCTGCACGAAGCGGCGGCCGGCGGCGGTGATGCGCATCAGCACGCAGCGGCGATCCTCGGCGCTGGCGCCGCGGGAGATCAGGTCGCGCTTCACCAGCGCATTGCCGATGCGCGTCATGTTGGTGCTGCCCTGCGAGGTGAATTCGCACAGCTCGCCTGGCGTGGAGCTGCCGTCCGGGCGGCTGTGCAACATCATCAAGGTGAGGAATTCGCTGTGGTTGAGCTGGTGCGGCTTGAGCTTCTCTTCCAGGCCTTCGTCCATGCGCTTGCCCAGCATGGACATCAGGCGGCATAGCGTGACCTGCTCGACGGGCAGCCCGGGCACGGCCTCGCGCATGCGCCCGACGCCTTCGTCCATCATTGCTATGCAGTTGCCCAAACGAGTCATTTCATCAGTTCATATTTCACTGGTGAAATAAATTGTGGCGCGGCTTCGCGCGCGGCGCAAGTGTCGCGATGGATTACGCGGGATCGGGTTCGGGGAGGCCGAACAGGCGGCGGGTATTTGCGGCGGTGGCGGCGGCCACGTCGCGCTCGGTTTCGCCGCGCAATGCGGCCACGCAGCGCAGCACGTCGGCGACGTGCGCGGGTTCGTTGCGCTGGCCGCGATGGCTTGCGTCGGGCTGGTCGGGCGCGTCGCTCTCCAGCAGCAGGAATTCGAGCGGCATGCCGGCCACGATGCGGCGCAGGCGTTGCGCCCGCTCGTAGGTGACCGGGCCGCCGATGCCGACCAGGAAGCCGAGATCCCACAGCCGGCGCGCCTGCTCCTCGCTGCCGGAGAAGCTGTGCACCACGCCGCGCACGCCGGGGTGGCGGCGCAGGGTGAGGATGACCTCCTCCAATGCCTGCCGCGCATGCACGATCACCGGCAGGCCGAGCTCGCGGGCCAGCGCCAGTTGCTGCTCGAAGTACTCGCGCTGCAACGCGGGATCGAGGCCGGGCGCCGAGAAATCCAGCCCGATCTCGCCGATGGCGACGGCTTCGTTCGCTTCGCACCACGCTGACAGTGCGACGACGTCGCCTGGCGCATGCTGGTGCAGAAACACCGGGTGCAGGCCGTAGGCGGGATGCAGCATGCGCGGGTGCGCCGCACAAAGACCGCGGATGCGCGGCCAACTGGCAGCATCCACGGCCGGTATCACCAGTTGCCGGACACCGGCGTCGCGCGCGCGTTGCAATACGAGCGCCCGGTCGGCGTCGAAGGCGCGGTCGTCGAGATGGACGTGGCTGTCGGCAAGCACGGGTGTGATGGGTCTCTCGGTGTCTGGCTAGTGTAACGATGCCGGTCTAGGCAGTATTCAGATTCATGAAGGTTCAATGGCACCGCAGGCCGCACGAAGTTGCGCTTGCGGCCGAAACACAAAACAGAGGAGGAGTGGTCATGAAGAAGTTGATGGTCAATGCACTCAACGTGGGGATTGTGGCGGCGCTGGCTGTCGGCTTGTCGGCTTGCAACCGCAGCGCCGATGCCGGCACGGCGGGCGACCAGGCCGGGAACGGCGCGCAGCCCGCGGCCGTGCAGCAGCCGGCCGGCCCGCAATACGCGCAGGTGACCAGCGTGACGCCGGTGCATTCGACGACGGCGTCGCACCAGGTCTGCCACGACGAAGTGGTCAGCCAGGCCGCGCCGCCGAAGGATCAGCACAACATCGCCGGCACTGCGATCGGCGCCGTGGCCGGTGGCCTGCTCGGCCACCTGGTCGGCGGCGGCAAGGGCAAGACCCTGAGCACGGTGGCTGGCGCGGCGGCGGGCGGTTATGCCGGCAACCGCATCGAGAACGCGCACCACAAGCCGCAGGTGACCCAGTCGGTGCAGCGCCAGTGCAGCACGGTGGCCGGCAGCGACAAGATCGTCGGCTACGACGTGCAGTACGTGTACAACGGCGTTACCCGCACCACGCGCATGGATCACGATCCGGGCAATCGCGTGCAGGTGCAGGAAGGCGTGACGGCGGTGTCGGACGCCCGTTGATTCCGGCATGGCGTGAACCTCGAAGGAGCATGTGATGAACCTTTCCGTGCGAAGCATCGTTCCCGTGGCCGTGCTGGCCGCCGGGTTGGCGTTGTCCGGTTGCGTCACCAGCCCTGACTACGGCCATGGCGGCTATTACGCGCAAGGCTCTGGCAACGGCTACCGCCGGTGCCAGAGCTGCGGCGTGGTGCAGGACGTGCGGCAGGTGTACCTGGATGGCGGCAACCCGAACGGCGGCGTGCTGGGTGCGGTGATCGGCGCGGTGGCCGGTGGCGTGCTGGGCAACACCATCGGCAAGGGTGATGGCCGCAAGGCCGCCACGGTGGCCGGTGCGGTGGCCGGCGGCATCGTCGGCAACCAGGTCGGTCAGCGTTCGGGCGGCGGGCGTGACGCGTGGCGCATCGTGGTGCGGCTGGACGACGGCCGTTACGCCACGGTGACGCAGCGCGAAGACCCGCGCGTTCGCAACGGCGATTACGTGCAGGTGAGCGACGGGCACGTCTATCCGATGTAGCCATCGCGAGTGCGTCAAGAAATGGACGCCTGGACGTCTGGACGTCCAAAAGAAAAGGCCCTCGCAAGAGGGCCTTTTCATTCCTGCGATCATGCACGATCGCGGGAGTGCTGAGCGGCGCAGCCGGGGGCGGTCGCTTGTTCGGCTCTCGCGGTCATGGGCGACCGCGAAAGCGAATCCTCAGTTCACTGCATAGAACGTGTGGTCGCCGATGGTGATGCTTTGCTTGTTGCGCGACCATGCAGGCGAGATCGTCGCGGTGGCGAAGTGATCCGCGCGCGGCACCAGCATGCGGCGCTGGTTCTTCGGCAACTGCCAGTCGTAGATGGTTTGCCCGGCAACCTCCCACGCCTTGTGGAAAGCGTCGAGGTTGGTGATCTCGAATGAGCCGGGCACGGTGGTGGTCGCGAACTGGTGCGGAGCGGTGACGACTTCGCACACCGTGTCGCCCCACTGGCCGCGTTCGCGGCGGCGCATCGCCACCTCGGCCACGGCCATCTGGCCGATGGTGGGTTGGCTGCGCGCCTCCAGATATACCGTCGTGGCCAGGCAGGCCTGGTTGGCGACGGGTTGCGGCATCAGGGTGGTCAACCACAACAACATGGAAAGTTTCATTGTCTGCCTCCAGCGTGCTGTACGCGCAGACGGTGGTATGTCCTGGCGCCGTTGCGGTGGACGGGCGGGCAGGCCGTTCCACCTGGATTGAATCGCGCAACCGAAACTTGTGGCTGGGCGAAGTGCCACGGGATTGTGGCGTCCGGACGGCGGTGCAGCTGTGCCGTCCGGGGTTTGTCGTTGCTGGCGTTGCGCGGCGTGTCGCCGTGTAGCCTGCAACTTGTTCCGCACTCTGGCGGGTGTTCCATCCGGTGCTCTTCACCGGGTCGCGCCGATTCGGAATCTTCCGGTTCGTCGCGTGCATCGGCAGCCGTGTGTGACGGGGGCCGCATTGATTTGGTGGGCGGAGCCTAGCGGCGGTTTTTTTCCACGGCAAGTGCCTGGTGATTCCAATTCGGTGCAAATCGACGACGAAAGTGAACGAATGTTCACGTATGCGCGACTATGTACGCGTCAGTTTTCCCATTGGTGTCGCACACGCAGTACGAGTCCATCGTCGAGCGGCAGCGTTGCTCCATCCAGATGCGTGGATGCGATGTCGTCGTTCAATACGGCAAGGGCGTCGATGTGTTTGCCGTGCGCGACGGCGTCGAGCAGCACGCCGACCTCGCTGCCGTCGCGACGAAGCACGTCGCCAGGCGTCGCGTTGCGTTCGAGTTGCACCTTGCACAGATGCCGCTTGTGCCCGCCGCGCCAGTGCAGGCGCGCGACGATTTCCTGGCCCGGGTAGCAACCCTTGTCGATGGCGACGGCCTGCAGCCGGTGCAGCGACAGCGCAGGAGGCAGCAGGGTGTCGAGTGCGGATGCCGGCAGCCATGGCCAGCCGAGTTGCAGTTGAGCGTGGCGCCACATCGCATCGCCTTCGCCTTCGGTGGCGATGCGCAGGCCGTGCGTGCCGCAGCCGAGCACGATGCCGTTCGGTGCGGCGGCCACTTCATGCAGGGGCAGGGCGGCATCGGTGGAGAGCGTGCGCCACGGCGAATCCGCGATGGCGAGTTTCGAGCGGAACACATAACGGCGCAGCGCGTCGCCCATCGCGGCGGCCTCGCCTCCGCGCAACAGCAGCAGCAGGCGTTGTTCGTCCAGGCGCGCGAGATGGAACAGCGCGCGCACGCGGCCCTGCGCATTCAGCCATGCGCTGAACTGCCACGCGCCGACGGCGAGTGACTGGACGTTGCTGCTGAATTGCGCGTGCGCGAAAGCGATCGCGTCGGGGCCTTCGATCAACAGGGTTTCGGCGGGGCAGGGCATCGGCATAGGTGAGGCAAGATGTGGCCGGTGGCGACGGATCGCAAGTCGTCAAGGTTGTGCGGCATTGCGTCAAGTATTAATCTCCGGCCGCTTGCGATGACCATGTCCGACACTTCCCGCCCTCCCGAATCCAGGCCTGTTTCCGCCACGTCGGAAACCGTGGCCGTGCCCGCGCAGCCAGCGGGGGAGAAAGAGGCGACGGAGCGGCCGGCGCTCGATCCCACCCGCTACGGCGATTGGGAGAAGAACGGGCGCTGCATCGATTTCTGATGCGTCGCGCGGCGGCATGCGTCGTCGCGCGGAGGCGGTTCGGCTTGGCAGGCAGCTTCAGCGATTCCACTTCAGGATAGCCGCCATGGCAGACACGCGACGACCGCTCTCTCCGCATATACAGATCTACAAGTGGCAGGTGCAGATGGTGACCTCCATCCTGCATCGAGCCACCGGCATCGCGTTGGCCGTGGGCACGCTGCTGGTGGTGTGGGGCCTGCTCTCGCTGGCCGCCGGCGAAGCCGCCTTCGGCCAGTTCAAGACCTGCATGGGCAGCCCGCTGGGCATGATCCTGCTGCTCGGCTGGAGCTGGGCGCTGTTCTACCACCTGTGCAACGGCATCCGTCACCTGCTGCAGGACACCGGTGCGGGTTACGCCATTCCGAAGTTCGTGCGTTCGAGCTGGCTGTCGGTGATCGTCAGCCTGCTGCTGGTCGTCATCGTCTGGGCCTGCGTGCTGACCTGTGGAGGTGCCGCATGAGCGCGAACGCGAAAGACCTGCGCAATCCGCTGAAGCGTGCGCGCGGCCTCGGTTCCGCGCAGTCGGGCGTGGGCCACTGGTGGACGCAGCGCGTCACCGCCGCCGCGCTGATCCTGCTCGGTCTGTGGTTCGTGTTCACCGTGCTGTCGCTGCTGCACGCCGACTACGCCACGGCGAAGGCCGCGGTGGCGAAGCCGTGGAACGCGCTGCTGCTGATCCTGTTCGTGGTCACCATGTTCTGGCACGCCGTGCTCGGCCTGCAGGTGGTGATCGAAGACTACGTGCACACCCGCTGGAAGGAAGTGGTTCTGCTGGTGGCGATCAAGTTCCTCGCGGTGCTGGGCGCGCTCGCGGGCGTGCTGGCCGTGCTGCGCATCGCTTTGGGAGTCTGAGTCCGTGGAAAGCTACAAGATCCAGCAGCACAAGTTCGACGTGATCGTGGTCGGCGCCGGCGGCGCGGGCCTGCGCGCCACCTTCGGCCTGGCCGAGAAGGGCCTTAAGACCGCCTGCATCACCAAGGTGTTCCCGACCCGCTCGCACACCGTGGCGGCGCAGGGCGGCATCGCCGCCGCGCTCGGCAACATGGGCGAGGACGACTGGCGCTTCCACTTCTACGACACCATCAAGGGTTCGGACTGGCTGGGCGACCAAGACGCGATCGAGTACATGTGCCGCGAGGCCATCCCCTCGATCTACGAACTGGAACACTACGGCGTGCCGTTCTCGCGCACGGACGAAGGCCGCATCTATCAGCGCCCGTTCGGCGGCATGACCACGCATTACGGCAAGGGCACCGCGCAGCGCACCTGCGCCGCGGCCGACCGCACCGGCCACGCCATCCTGCACACGCTGTACCAGCAGGCGCTGGCGCACGACGCCACCTTCTTCATCGAATACTTCGCGATCGACCTGATCTTCGACGACGAAGGCGTCTGCCGCGGCGTGCTGGCGCTCGACATGAACGAGGGCACGCTGCACCTGTTCCGCGGCCAGGCCGTGGTGCTGGCCACCGGCGGCTACGGTCGCGCCTACTTCAGCGCCACCTCGGCGCACACCTGCACCGGCGACGGCGGCGGCATGGTGCTGCGTGCGGGCCTGGCATTGCAGGATCTGGAGTTCGTGCAGTTCCACCCCACCGGCATCTACGGCGCGGGCTGCCTGATCACCGAAGGCGTGCGCGGCGAGGGCGGCTACCTCACCAACTCCAAGGGCGAGCGCTTCATGGAGCGCTACGCGCCCAGCGCGAAGGATCTGGCCTCGCGCGACGTGGTCAGCCGCGCCATCACCATCGAGGTGCGCGAAGGCCGCGGCGTGGGCGAGCACAAGGATCACGCCTTCCTCAACCTGATGCATCTCGGCCCCGAGGTGATCCACGAGCGCCTGCCGGGCATCGCCGAGTCGGCGCGCATCTTCGCCGGCGTGGACGTGACCAAGGAGCCGATCCCGATCCTGCCCACCGTGCACTACAACATGGGCGGCATCCCGACCAACTACCACGGCGAAGTGGTGCAGAAGAAGGGCGACGACGTCGACGCCGTGGTGCCGGGCCTGTTCGCCATCGGCGAGGCGGCCTGCGTGTCCGTGCACGGCGCCAACCGCCTGGGCTCCAACTCGCTGCTCGACCTGGTGGTGTTTGGCCGCGCGGTGTCGCACCGCTGCGCCGAGCTCATCAAGCCCGGTACGGCGCACAAGGATCTGCCGGCCAGCGCGCTGGACAAGGCGCTGGCCCGCTTCGACGGCCTGCGCCATGCCGATGGCGAGCTGCCGACCGCGAAGATCCGCCTCGACATGCAGCGCACCATGCAGAGCGACGCCGCGGTGTTCCGCACCGGTGAGACGCTGAAGGAAGGCTGCGCCAAGATCGACGCCGTGCATGCCTCGTTCAAGCATGTGCGCACCAGCGACCGCTCGCTGGTGTGGAACTCCGACCTGATCGAGACGCTGGAGCTTGCCAACCTGCTCGACCAGGCGGTGGGCACCATGCACTCCGCCGAGCAGCGCCCGGAAAGCCGCGGCGCCCACGCGCGCGAGGACTTCCCGGATCGCAACGACGCCGAGTGGATGAAGCACACCTTGGTGAAGGTGGACGAGAACGGCAAGGCCAGCTTCGATTTCCGCCCGGTGCACATGTACACCCTGACCGACGAGGTCGAGGTGGTGCCGCCGAAGAAGCGCGTTTACTGATTCTTCTTGGAAAGTGCGGCCATGGATGGCCGCCTTTTGACTTTCGCGTTCATGGATGGACGCACCAACACAGTCGAGGCAAACGTGGCCGAGTTTTCGCTACCCAAGAATTCCAAGATCCAGCCCGGCAAGCACTTCCCGGCGAAGGATGCGAAGAAGCCGCGCACCTTCCGCATCTACCGCTGGAACCCGGACGACGGCCAGAACCCGCGCATCGACACCTACGAGGTGGACATGGCCGCATGCGGCCCGATGGTTCTGGACGCGCTGCTGAAGATCAAGAACGAGATCGACCCCACGCTCACGCTGCGCCGCTCCTGCCGCGAAGGCATCTGCGGTTCCTGCGCGATGAACATCGACGGCACCAACACGCTGGCATGCATCTGCGCCGTCGACAGCGTGGCCAAGGGCGACGTGAAGATCTATCCGCTGCCGCACATGCCGGTAGTGAAGGATCTGGTGCCCGACCTCACGCACTTCTACGCCCAGTTCGCCTCGATCAAGCCGTGGATGCGCACGCAGAGCGCCGCGCCCGACCGCGAGCGCCTGCAGTCGCCGGAAGACCGCAAGAAGCTCGACGGCCTGTACGAGTGCATCCTGTGCGCCTGCTGCTCCACGAGCTGCCCCAGCTACTGGTGGAACGGCGACCGCTACCTCGGCCCGGCCATCCTGCTGCAGGCCTACCGCTGGATCGTGGACAGCCGCGACGAGGACACCGGCGCCCGCCTGGACGACCTGGAAGACCCGTTCAAGCTCTACCGCTGCCACACCATCATGAACTGCGCGCGCACTTGCCCGAAGGGCCTCAACCCGGCCAAGGCGATCGCGGAGATCAAGAAGCTGATGGTGGAGCGGCGCGCCTGATCTTTCCCCTCTCCCCTCCGGGGAGAGGGCAGGGTGAGGGGCGGGTGCTCGCGGGAAAGTTGATCGAGGAAAGCTTTCGATGATGGATCGACGCAAGATTGGCCCCTCACCTCAATCCTCTCCCCGAAGGGGAGAGGAGGCTAACGCGGCGCTGCGCGCCAGCTGTCATGGATAAGAGCGGGCGCCTCCGCTGGCGCACTCGCCGCGGCACCCGCGAACTGGACGCGCTGTTCGGCGGCTGGCTGGACGAGGCCTTCCCGCACGCCGACGAGGCGCAACAGCAGGCCTTCGACGAGCTGCTCGACGTGCAGGATCCCGATCTGTGGGACTGGGTGATGGGCCACGCCAAGGCGCCGCGCGCGGACTGGCAGGCGATCATCGATGACATCCGCGCCCGCCATCGGCTTTGAGTACCGTCCCTCGCGCTGGCTGCCGCGCCTGTTGTGGCTGCTGGCGGCGCTGGCGCTGCTGGCCATCGCCCTGGCCGGCTTGCCGTTCTGGTTGAAGTTGCCGCTGGCGCTGCTGGTTGCCGGATCGGCGTGGCGCGCCGTGCGCCGGCACCAGCGCTCGCCGGTGACTGCCGCAGGCTGGAGCGGTGAGGGCGGCTGGAGCCTGCGCTTTGCCGACGGCAGCGACGTTCCCGCCGCGCTGGCTTCGTTCCGCGTGCTGGGCGCCACTGTCATGCTGCGCCTGCGTACGGCGCTGCCGGGCGAACAGGTGCTGCTGCTGGCGCCCGACAACAGCGATGCGGACATCCGTCGCCGCCTGCGCATGCGCTTGGCCGCGGCGCAGGCGGGACTGGCCGCGCCCCGCATCTGAATCTCCGCTGCGCGGGCACTTTGCCTCCCCTGCGTTGTCTGTGCGAATGCCGGATAATGCCGGCTCCCGCGGGCGAGCCGCCCATCGAACCTACAGCGACCCGCCCATGTTCCGACCGCTAGAGCTTTTCATCGGCCTGCGCTACACCCGCGCCAAGCGGCGCAACCAGTTCATCTCCTTCATCTCCGCCGTCTCCATCGTATGCATCTCGATCAGCGTGATCGCGCTGATCGCGGTGATGTCGGTGATGAACGGCTTCGACTACCAGATGAAGACGCGCATCCTCGGCGCGATCTCGCATGCCACCATCTCCGGCGTCGGCCAGAGTATCGAGGACTGGCCGCGTGCGCTGAAGATCGCCGAAGCCAACCCGCACGTGAGGGGCGCCGCTCCCTACGTGGAGATCCAGGCGCTGCTGCAAGGCCGCGCGCCGGCGGCGGCGCTGGTGCGCGGCATCGTGCCCGGCCTCGAATCCAAGGTGGTCGACATCGGCAGGCACATGGTGCACGGCAAGCTCGATGCGCTCACGCCGGGCAGCTGGAACATCGTGTTGGGCCAGGATCTCGCCACCCAGCTCGGCGTGGGCGTGGGCGACCAGGTGGTGATGGCGGTGCCGGAATTCCGTGCCACCCCGTTCGGCGGCGTGCCGCGCATGCGCGGCTTCCACGTGGTGGGTACCTTCACCATGGGCATGGAGCAGTTCGACTCCGGCCTCGCCCTGGTCAACATCCAGGACGCCGAGAAACTCAACAGCCTCAGCGGCCCCAGCGGCATCCGCCTGAAGCTGGACGACCTGTTCAACGCGCGGCCGGTGGCGCGCGAGCTGGCCGACACGCTGGGCCAGGTCTACCAAGTGCAGACCTGGGAGCAGACCAATGCCAACCTGTTCTCCGCGCTTACGATGGAGAAGAAGGTGATGGGCATCATCCTCTCGCTGATCGTGCTGGTGGCGGTCATCAACCTGGTCTCGATGCTGATGATGCTGGTCACCGACAAGCAGGCCGACATCGCGATCCTGCGCACCCTGGGTGCCACGCCCCGTAGCGTGATGGGCATGTTCATGGTGCAGGGCCTGCTGGTGGGCCTGGTCGGCATCGGCTTCGGCGTGAGCCTCGGCTCGCTGCTGTCGTGGAAGCTGCCGGGCATCGTGAAGGTGATCGAGCGCGTGTTCCACGTGCAGTTCCTCTCGCCGGACGTTTATTACATCAGCGAAGTGCCCAGCCGGCTGGAGCTGCACGACGTGGTCTGGGTGGCGCTGGTCACCTTCGCGTTCTCGCTGCTGGCCACCCTGTATCCCGCGTGGCGCGCCTCGCGCACGCAGCCGGCGCAGGCGCTGCGCTATGAGTGAGAAGAACTCCATGCCGTCGAACGCACCCGTGCTGCGCGCCCATCGCGTGGCCAAGACCTACGCCGAGGGCGGCCTGCATACCGAGGTGCTCACCGACGTCAGCTTCGAGCTGAAGCGCGGCGAGACCATGGCCATCGTGGGCGCCTCCGGTACCGGCAAGAGCACCCTGCTGCACATCCTCGGCGGGCTGGACACGCTCAGCGCCGGCGAGGTGGAAGTGGACGGCCGCCAGCTGTCGAAGCTCTCCGATGCCGAGCGCGGCCGCGTGCGCAACCGTTCGCTGGGCTTCGTCTACCAGTTCCACCACCTGCTGCCCGAGTTCACCGCGCTGGAGAACGTGTGCATGCCGTTGCTGATCCGCGGCACGGCGATTGCCGAGGCGCGCCGGCAGGCGTCGACATTGCTTGAGCGCGTGGGCCTTGCCGCGCGCCTCGACCACAAGCCGGCCGAGCTTTCCGGCGGCGAACGCCAGCGCTGCGCGGTGGCGCGCGCGCTGGTGACCAAGCCGGCCTGCGTGCTGGGCGACGAGCCCACCGGCAACCTCGACGAGGGCAATGCGGCGCAGGTCTACGAGCTGATGCTGGAGCTCAATCGCGAAGTGGGCACCAGCTTCATCCTGGTCACCCACGACACGCGGCTGGCGGCGCGGATGGATCGCACGCTGGTGCTGCATGCGGGTGTGCTGCGCGAGCAGGCGCGCGGTTGAGATTTCTCCCTCCCCCTTTGGGGAGAGGCTCGGAGTAAGGGACGGGGGCTCGTAACGACCTCTCACTTCCGCCCTTGGTTAGTCTGCGGGCGGCCGATGGCCCACGCCATCGCCAGGAACGGTGGCCGCCGACGAGAGCCTCGCAGCGGCCATTCCGCGCCGTATCTGCGAACCGGGGGCTTCGTGCTTGAAGTCGCCTGCAAGGCCTAGTCCTACACGTTTTTCATCCGATTCTCTGCCGCTGGCGCGTTAGCCTCGATCGATCCATTCGATATCGGGCAAGGCATGGCGCAGACGGGCGACAAACCGTTCACCGCGACAATGGCGGCGCCCGCGCTGCTGCTTGGAGTGCTGGTCGTGCAGTGGTTGCCGGCCTTGCCGCCACGTTGGCTGTCGCTGCTGTTGCTGTTGCCTGTCGCTGCGGCTTTCTGGTGCTGGCCGCGCTGGCGCTTGCCGTTGTGCTGTTGCGCCGGTGTGCTGTGGGCGATGGCCTGCGGTGCGGGGGCGATGGATGCGCGCCTGCCGCGCGAGCTGGAAGGCCGCGACTTCGTGGTGACCGGGCACATCGCCGAACTGCCGCTGGTGCGCGAGGACGCCACGCGCTTCGCGCTGTATGTCGATGGCGCCACCCTGGACGGCAAAGCCGTGCCCTTGCGTGGCCGCGCGATGGTGTCGTGGTACGACGATGCGCCGCCGCTCGCGCCTTGCGAACGCTGGCGCCTGCTGCTGCGGTTGAAGCGTCCGCGCGGCCTGCTCGATCCCGGCGCGTCGGACGGCGAACGCATGGCCTTGCAGCGCCGCATCGTGGCCACCGGCTACGTGCGCGCGGACAAGGCCAATGGCCTGATCGGCCGCGCGGCGTGGTGCGTGGACGGCATGCGCGACGCGATCTCGCGTGGCATCGCGGCGCGCGTGGGCGATCCGCATGATGCCGCGCTGCTGCAGGCCTTTTCGGTGGGCGACACGCGCAACTTGAGCCAGGACGATTGGGAAGTCGCGCGCGCCAACGGCATCCCGCATTTGATCGCGATCTCCGGGTTCCACGTGGGCGTGGTGGCGTTGATCGGCGCGTGGCTGGCCGGCTTGCTGTACCTGCTGTGGCCGGGACTGGCCCTGCGCCTGCCGCGCGTGCAGGCGCAGGCCGCCGGAGCCCTGTTGATGGCGGGGTTGTATGGCGCGCTGGCCGGCTTCGGCCTGCCCACGGTGCGCACGCTGGTGATGATCGCGGTGGTGGCGCTGGCGCGCTGCTCGCGGCGCGGCGGGCATGGCGCGCATTCGCTGGCGCTGGCGATGATCGTGATCCTCCTGTTCGATCCGTTGTCCGTGCTGGCGGCGGGCTTCTGGCTGTCGTTCACCGGCGTGGCCCTGCTGATGCTGTGCCTGCAATCGAGTGGCCGCGGCCTGCGCGCCTTCCTGCACGAACTCACGGCGGGGCAGCTCCTGATGACGGTGTCGCTGTTGCCGCTGACGCTGTGGTTCTTCGGCGAGGCCTCGCTGGTGGGCGCGCTGTCCAACCTCGTCGCGGTGCCGTTCGTGAGTTTCGTCATCGTGCCCTGCGTGTTGCTGGGCACGGTGCTGCTGGGCCTTTGCCCGTCGCTGGCCGTGCCGGTGCTGTGGCTGGCGGCGAAGTTCGCGCACGCGCAATGGTGGCTGCTGGAGCGCATGGCGACGTGGCCGGGCGGGCACTGGTACCTGCCCGAGGTGCGGCCGTGGGCGCTGCTGCTGGCCACGCTTGGTGCGTTGTGGCTATTCCTGCCGCGCGGCGTGTCGCTGCGCGCGCTCGGCCTCGTGCTGTTCCTGCCGCTGCTGTGGCCGGAGCTGCCGGTGCCGGCCGGCGGGGCGTTCCAGGCCTGGGTGCTGGATGTGGGGCAGGGTTTGTCGGTGCTTGTGCGCACCCGCGACCACGCCTTGCTGTACGACACCGGCGCGCGATATCCCTCGGGCTACGACCTGGGCGAGGCGGCGGTGCTGCCTTCGATCCATGCCCTGGGCATCGCGCGGCTCGACGTGCTAATGGTGAGCCATGCGGACAACGACCACGCCGGCGGCGCCGAAGCGGTGGTCGCCGCGTTCCCGCAGGCGCTGCGCTACGCGGGCGAACCGGGGCGTATGCACGTGCCGGTGCAACGCTGCGCGGCGGGGCAGGCGTGGACATGGGACGGCGTGCGCTTCCGCGTGCTCAGCCCGGCGGTGGGCGAACACGGCAAAGACAACGACCGCTCCTGCGTGCTGCTGGTGGAAGGCACGCGCGGCGCGTTCCTGCTCACCGGCGACATCAGCTCGAAGGTTGAACCGACCGTGGCCGATGCGGTGGGAGACGGCCCTTCGCCGGTGCTTCTGGTGCCGCACCACGGCAGCAAGACCTCGTCCAGCGCGGATTTCATCGACGCGGTGGATCCGCCGTTCGCCGTCGTCTCCGCCGGCTGGCGCAACCGCTTCGGGCACCCGAAGCCAGAGGTGCTGGCGCGCTATGCGGCGGCGCGCGTGCCGGTGCTGAACACCGCCGACAGCGGTGCGGTCGCGCTGGATTTTCCCGCCGACGGCCCGGCCCGCGTGACGGCGCGCTGGCGCCTGCGCGATCCGCGCTACTGGCGCGAGCGGCCGTGAGGTTCGGGGACTGCCACGCCCGCCACGGAACCGCGCGAACCGGCTGCTATGATGCGGCCTCTCGTTTTGAACGTCCGGTGGAACGAACGTGCTCGATATCCTGATGGCTGGTGGTTGGGCGATGCTGCCCATCCTGGTGTGCTCGCTGGTGGCGCTGGCGATCGTGCTGGAGCGTTGCTGGACGTTGCGGCGCAATGCCGTGCTGCCGCCGGGGCTGGGCGAGGAGGTGCGCCAGTGGGCGCGCGCCGGCCAGCTCGATCCCCGCCATCTGGAAGCGCTGTCCAACGATTCGCCGCTGGGCGAACTGCTGGCCTCGGCGCTGGCGGTGCGCGGGCAGTCGCGCGACATCATCAAGGAGCGCATCGAGGACACCGGCCGCCACGTGGTGCACCGGATGGAGCGCTACCTCAGCACGCTAGGCACCATCGCGCTGATCGGCCCGCTGCTCGGCCTGTTCGGCACGGTGATCGGCCTGATCCGCATGTTCATGCAGGTGATGGCCGGCGGCATCGGCGATCCGGCGAAGATGGCCGGCGGCATCGGCGAGGCGCTGATCTGCACGGCCTCCGGCCTCACCGTGGCGATCCCCGCCTACGTGCTGCACCGCTGGCTGCGTTCGCGCATCGCCGGCTACTGCGTGCAGATGGAGAAGCAGGCCACCGCGCTGCTGGACGAACTGACCCTCCCGGCGCCCGCCGCCGCGTCACGCGTGCGCCGCGCGGCCGCGACCGCCGCGCCGAACGCAGGCTGATTCCATGCGCATCGGCAACGACCGCCGCCGGGACGAGTTCGAGATCAACGTGGTGCCGCTGATCGACGTGCTGCTCACCCTGCTGATGTTCTTCGTGCTCACCAGCACCTTCGTGCAGCACTCGCGCATGCAGGTCACCCTGCCCAGCGCCAGCGCGCAGGATCGCGACATGAACGCGCCCGCGCTCACCATCACGGTGGATCGCGACGGCCGCTACTGGGTGGGCAGCGACGCCGTGCCGGGCGAAGGCATCGCCGTGCTGAAGCAGGCGATAGAGAACAACGCCAACGGCGACCACGACCGCCCGGTGACGATCCGCGCCGACGCGCTGTCCTCGCACCAGAGCGTGGTGACGGCGATGGACGCGCTGGGCCAGCTCGGCTTCACGCACCTGTCCATCGCCACCACGCCGACGCAGCCGGGCGCGGCGCGATGAGCGGCGGCAAGACCAGGATCTGGGACGCGCACACCTGGGCCGTCTACAAGCGCCTGCTGGGTTACAGCCGGCGTTACTGGGCGGTGGGGTTGATCGCCTTGGTCGGCATGATCCTCGACGGAGGCGGCCTGGCAAAGTTCACCGAGCTGATCCAGCCGATGATCGACAACCTGTTCAAGGACAAGGATCCGTACCTGATCTTCTGGATGCCGATCTGGATCATCGGTATCTTCTTCGTGCGTTCCATCGGCACCTTCGTCAGCAGTTATGGCATGGCCTATATCGGCCGGCACGTGGTGCAATCGATCCAGAGCGACGTGTTCGCGTCCTACCTGCGCCTGCCGGCCGCCTATTTCGGCACCGAGTCCTCGGGGCAGCAGATCTCGCGCATTACCTATACCAGTGAACAAGTGGCCTCGGCCGCCAGCGATGCCGCGAAGATCGGCATCACCGACGGATTCACCGTGCTGGCGATGTTGTACGTGATGCTGCACAAGAGTCCTTACCTGGCGATGTCCCTGCTGGTGATGGTGCCGGCGATTGGAGTGGTCGCCACCGTGGTGAGCCGGCGATACCGGCAGATCAGCCGGCGCATCCAGGGCTCGATGGGTTCGGTCACCGGTACGGTGGAAGAAGTGGTGGGCGCCCACCGCGAAGTGCGTATCTACGGCGGCCAGGAGCACGAGGCCGGGCGCTTCGGCGAGGTGACCCGGCATACCCGTCGGTTGAACTTGAAGATATCCGCCACCAACGCGGCTTCCAGTTCCACCGTGCAACTGGTGGCGGCCGGGGCGCTGGCTACCCTGGTGTTCCTGGGCACGCGGCCTGCGGTGCTGAACGATGCGATGACGCCGGGCGTGTTCTTCGCCGTGCTCACCGCGATGGGCGCGATGTTGCCTTCGTTGAAACGTCTGACCAACGTGCAATCGAACATCCAGCGCGGCATGTCGGCGGCGGAGGATCTGTTCGAAATCATCGATCTTCCGCCGGAAACCGACCGCGGCACGCGCGTGCTGGAACGCACCCGTGGCGACCTGCGCTTCGAGGATGTGCGGCTCACCTACCCGCGCAACGAATTCGAGGCGCTGCGCGGCGTGAACCTGCATTGCGCGCCGGGCACGGTCACCGCCCTGGTGGGGCGCTCGGGCAGCGGCAAGAGTTCGCTGGTGAGCCTGTTGCCGCGCTTCAACGAGCCCAGCGATGGGCGCATCGTGCTCGACGGCGAGAACTACCAAGACTACACCCTGGCCTCGCTGCGCCGGCAGATCGCCTGGGTGGGGCAGAGCGTGGTGCTGTTCGACGACACCGTGGCCAACAACATCGCCTACGGCGAACTGGCCGGCGCCAGCGAGGCCGACATCGTGGCCGCGGCGGAGGCCGCCAACGCGATGGAGTTCATCGCGCGCCTGCCCAAGGGTATCCACAGTCACATCGGCGAGGGCGGCAACACCCTGTCCGGCGGCCAGCGCCAGCGCATCGCCATCGCGCGCGCCATCCTCAAGAACGCGCCCATCCTGGTGCTGGACGAGGCCACCAGCGCGCTGGACACCGAATCCGAGCGGCTGATCCAGCAGGCGCTGCAGAAGCTGATGCGCAACCGCACCACGCTGGTGATCGCGCATCGCCTTTCCACCATCGAGGGCGCCGACCAGATCGCGGTGATGGAGCAGGGCCGCATCGTCGAGCGCGGCGGCCACGCCGAACTGCTGGCGCTGGGCGGCCACTACGCCGCGCTGCACCGCATGCAGTTCCACGACGCGAACATCGGCGGCGATTGAAGCTGCCATGGCGGTTGCCGACACACTCGCCGAAGCGTGGTACGGCCATCGTCGCAGCCCATGGTGGACATGGCCGCTGGCCGGCCTGTACGGCGCGCTTTCCGCGCTGCGCCGCGGGCTGTACCGCCTAGGCGTGCTGCACCGCGTGCGCGTGGCCGTGCCGGTCGTCGTGATCGGCAACCTCACCGCCGGCGGCACCGGCAAGACGCCGCTCACCATCGCGCTGGCGGAGGCCCTTCGCGCACAGGGATTCCGTCCCGGCGTGGTGAGCCGCGGCCACGGCGGTCGCCAGCGCGAACCGCTGCTGCTGGGCGACACGCCCGACGCCGCCGACGTGGGCGACGAGCCTTGCCTGATCCGCGCCAGCGGCGTGCCGGTGGCGGTAGGGCGCGATCGTCCCGCGGCGGCGCGGTTGCTGGTGGCGGAAGGCTGCGACGTGGTGATCGCCGACGACGGCCTGCAGCATTACCGCCTCGCCCGCGACGTCGAGATCTGCGTGATCGACGGCGCGCGCCGCTTCGGCAATGGCCGGCTGCTGCCCGTCGGCCCGTTGCGCGAGCCGCTGCGCCGGTTGGCGCGCGTGGATCTGCGCGTGTGCAACGGCGGTGCGCCGCGGGCCGGCGAATTTCCCATGCGATTGGCCGGCGGCGAGGCCGTGACATTGGACGGCGCGCGCCGGCAACCGCTGGCGGATTTCGCGGGCCGGCGCGTGCATGCGGTGGCGGCCATCGGCAACCCGGCGCGCTTCTTCGACAGTTTGCGCGAGTGCGGCATCGACGTGGTCGAACACGCCTTCGCCGACCACCACGCCTTCGTCGCCGACGACCTCGCGTTCGGCGACGAACTGCCCGTGCTGATGACCGACAAGGACGCGGTGAAGTGCCGCGCCTTCGCGCAGCCGCACTGGTGGCGCGTGCCGGTGCGCGCCAAGCTGCCGGCGGAGTTCTTCGATGCCGTGCTGGCGCGCCTACGCCGCGACTGACTTCCCGGCCACATACACCTGCCGCGCGAGTTGGCCGCCGATCCAGTAGCACAGCTCGGCGGGCTGCTTCGCATGCCATGCCACCAGGTCGGCGCGCTGGCCCACGGTCAGCGTGCCGCGGTCGGCCAGGCCCAGCGCGCGCGCCGCGTTGACGGTGACGCCGCGCAGCGCTTCCTCCGGCGTGAGGCGGAACAGCGTGCAGGCCATGTTCGCGGCCAGCCGCAGCGAGAGCAGGGGCGAGGTGCCGGGGTTGCAGTCGGTGGCGATGGCGATGGGCACGCTGCGCTCGCGCAGCGCGGCCAGCGGCGGCAGCCGCGTCTCGCGCAGCGCGTAGAACGCGCCGGGCAGCAGCACGGCCACGGTGCCGGCCTGCGCCATCGCGGCGACGCCGGTGTCGCCCAGGTGTTCCAGGTGGTCGGCGGAGAGGCCGTCGAAGCTCGCCACCAGTGCTGCGCCGCCCTGGTCGGAGAGCTGCTCCGCGTGCAACTTCACCGGCAGGCCGAGCTGCGTGGCGCGCTCGAACAGCCGGCGCGTCTCGGCGTGCGTGAAGGCAATCTTCTCGCAGAACGCATCCACCGCGTCGACCAGCCCTTCGGCGGCCAGCGCGGGCAGCATCGTGTCGATGACCAGCGTCACGTAGTCGTCGCGACGCTCCTTGTACTCGGGCGGCAGCGCGTGCAGGCCGAGGAAGCTGGTGCGCACGGTGATGCCGAGTTCCGCGCCGATGCGCCGCGCCACGCGCAGCATGCGCCGCTCGGTTTCCGGTTCCAGCCCGTAGCCGGACTTGATCTCCAGCGTGGTGACGCCGTCGGCGCGCAGGGCGCGGGCGCGCGGCAGCGACTGCGCGAACAGCGCGTCCTCGTCCGCTGCGCGGGTGGCGCGCACGCTGGAGACGATGCCGCCGCCGGCGCGGGCGATGTCTTCGTAGCTGGCGCCGTTGAGGCGCAGGTCGAACTCGTTGGCGCGGTTGCCGCCGAACACCAGGTGCGTGTGGCAATCGACGAGGCCTGGCGTGAGCAGGGCGCCGCCGAGATCCTCGACATGCGCGGCGCTGGCGCCGGGCGGCAGTTCGCGCATCGGGCCGATCCACGCGATGCGGCCGTCAGCGCAGGCCAGCGCGCCGTCCTCGATCAGCCCGAACGGCGTATCGCCCGCAAAGCTGGCGAGGTTGGCGTGGGTGAGCAGAAGGTTCCAGCGCGACGGCGTCATGGGGCTTCGGTCGTCTCGTCGGGCGTCGCCGCCGGTTCGCCGTAGGCGCTGGTGGCGCCGGCGTTTCCGGGCTCCGGCTCATCCACCCCGCCATCGGCCTGCGCGTGCCCCGCGTGCTGCTGCTCGAAGTCGCGCACCATGCGCTCGGCGAAATCCTTGTAGACCGGCGTGGGGCTGAAGATCGACGCGGCGGCGCGGGCGAGCAGGCAGGCGGCCATGATCGGTATCACCATGTCCTGGTTGTCGGTCAGCTCCATCGCGATCACCGCCGAGGTGAGCGGCGCGCCGGTGACGCCGGACAGGTAGGCGCTCATGCCCAGCAGCACCACCGCCGCCTCCGGCGCGTGCGGCAGCAGATGGGCGATGTTGTGGCCCAGGCCCGCACCCACCGCCAGCGCCGGCGAGAAGATGCCGCCCGGGATGCCGGCCCAGTACGAGACCACGTTGGCGAGCAGCTTGACGATGCCGAAGCTTTCGCCGGGCGTGGTCGAGGCCTCCTGCACGAAGGCGCGCGCCTGGTCGTAGCCGGTGCCGTAGACGCTGTTGTGCGAAAGCACGCCGATGACGGCCAGCGCCAGTCCGCAGCCGGTGGCGAACAGCACCGGCCAGCGCGCGCGCAACCGGCCGATCATGGCCAATGGGCCATTGCGGCTGAGCAGAACCAGCCGCGCGAACAGGCCGCCGAGCAGGCCGCAGACGACGCCGCACAGCAGCACCGCCAGCCAGGCGTGGCCCAGCAGCAGGTCGGCCTGCACTTCGCCGAAGTACGAGTAATTGCCCATGATGCCCAGCGACACCACGCCGCCCACGATCACCGCGGTCAGCAGCAGGCCGCTGAAGCGGTGCTCGAAGGTGCCGGCCAGTTCCTCGATGGCGAACACTACGCCGGCCAGCGGCGTATTGAAGGCCGCCGCGATGCCCGCCGCGCCGCCGGCGAGGATGAAACGCGAGGCGGCCTTGGGATCGGTGAAGCCGAAGCGCCGGCCCAGCGAGTAGAACAGGCCCGCGCCCACGTGCACGGTCGGCCCCTCGCGGCCGATGGAGGCGCCCACCGCCAGCGCGATCAGGGTCAGCAGCATCTTGCAGGCCGCGATCGGCAGCGCCAGCATGCGCGCACGGAACCCCTCGTCCTCGATGTGCATGGTGGCGATCACCTGCGGGATGCCGCTGCCGCGCGTGGCGCGCAAGCGCCCTTCGGTGGCCCAGGCCAGCAGCCCGAACACCACCGGCGTGATGATCAGCGGTATCCACACGCCATGCGCGAGGATGTGCTGGAACAGCGCATAGGCCCAGTTGCTGGCCTTGGCGAACAGGATCGCCGCCAGCGCCACCAGGATCGCGCCGCTCCACAGCGCGATGCGCCGTTTCCACTGCATTGGCGCGAAGAATTCGTGTCCAAGCAGCGCCTGCAGGCGTGGGTTGGATGATTTCGTCGTTGACTCGGGCATCGGGCGATTATCGCAGATGCCGCATGCGCGGCGGCTACAATGCCGCGATACGCCCGGGAGCCCTCCATGAGCCAATACGTTCGCAAGTTCTCGCCGGTGTCGCCATGAACGGCTGGAGCGGCCGGGTCGACCTGCCGGAAGACGCCTCCACGCGGCGCTGGCACCAATGGGTGCGCGAGCCGGCGGCCGGCAGCGCGCCCGGCGTGGCCATCTTGGGTTTCGCCAGCGACGAAGGCGTGCGCCGCAACGGCGGTCGCGTGGGCGCGGCCGAAGGCCCCGCCGCGCTGCGCAGGATGCTCTCCAACCTGCCATTGCTCGACGACACGCCGCTGTACGACGCGGGCGACGTCGATGCCGCCGATGGCGATCTCGAGAGCGCGCAGTTGCGTTACGCAGCGAAACTCGCCGCCTTGCTCGACGCCGGCCACCTTCCGGTTGGCCTGGGCGGCGGGCACGAGATCGCGTTCGCCACCTACCAGGGCCTGGCCATGCATCTGGGCGAGCGGCGCCCGCGCGTGGCCATCGTCAACTTCGATGCCCATTTCGACCTGCGCCGGCAGGATCGCGCCAGTTCCGGCACGCCGTTCCTGCAGGCCATCGAACATGCCGCCGCACATGGCCTGCCGCTGGATTACTGCGTGCTCGGCATCAGCGCCTCGGCGAACACGCGCGTGCTGTTCGACACCGCCGACGAACTGGGCGTGCATTACGTGCGCGACGACGAACTGGGCCTGCTCGAACTGCCCGCGCGCATCGCGCAGTTGCAGGCCTGGCTGGCGGACGTCGACACCGTCTACCTCACGATCTGCCTCGACGCCTTGCCGCATGCGGTGGCGCCCGGCGTCAGCGCGCCCAGCGCCCGTGGCGTGCCGCTGGAGGTGGTCGAGCCGCTGCTCGACGCCATCGCCGCCACCGGCAAGGTGAAGGCGATGGACGTGGCGGAACTGTCGCCGCCGTTCGACCGCGACAACGTCACCGCGCGCGTCGCCGCGCGGCTGATCCATCGCGTCGCGCATGCCGTGCGGCGCGCTTAGCCGCCGCATCGATGGATGACAGGGCCGTTGCGCCCTGTTTTGCCTGCGCTCAGGTCGATAAGGCCCGGCTGAACCCGCGCGGCCCGTGTCGTCGGCGCTGATTTGCGCGGGACGTTTCCAGCAGCACCAACCCCATGCGGAGGAGTGCTGCCATGCGTCGTTTCCTTTCCACTTGCCTGCTTGCCGTCGCCCTGGTTGGAGGCAGCGTTGCACTGACCGGCTGCGTGGTGGTGGCGCCGCGCCACGAGCGCGTATGGGTGCCGGGTTACTGGGGCGCCGGCCACGTGTGGGTCGGCGGTTACTGGCGCGCTCGCTGAATCCTGCGCTGCGCAGGAAGCCGATGGATCCATCGGCCTGTTCAAAATCTACTGTTCGCCTTTTCCGGTTTTGCGGCCGGTTTTTTTGCAGTTATCCCTAGGAATAGAGCGCTGAAGTCGTCTGCCGCTGGCAAGTTCCCTCTCCCCTGTGGGGAGAGGGCTAGGGTGAGGGGCGGGTGCTCGCGACAACCTTTCGTTTTTGCGATTTGGCTCGCCTGCAGCGGGCTTTCGGACGCCTACCGGCGCCCGAGTCACTTCTCTTTGCTGGCCCACGCCACCGCAGGAGCGGTGGCGAACGGCGAAGCCGGCCCGAAGGGCGGAGGGCAGGATGCACGGAGTCAAGAGAAGTAACCAAGAGAGAAGGGCCTGGTTCAATCCGCCGGAACTACAAGCAGGCCATGTCGAGGAAGTTGGACAAACTCCCGCCGACACGAGCTTCACAGCGGCCACGCCGCACCGTATCTGGACACTGAGGGCGTTCACAGTCGTTATCCTGTCGCAGGCGGATGCTGCGCAGCGCATAGAACATCCACAGACGCGATTCAAAGCTATGGCGCACAAGGTCGCCGGCGTGGGCCGGACAGAGGCTTTGAACAGGCTTTCAGGGATCGCCGTGGCGAAAAAAAAGCCGCGCCGGCGATGGCCGGCGCGGCTTCACGTTGCGCAGGGGGAGGAAATCCCGCGCGAACGTCCTTACTGGCCGCCGCTGGTGCCGGCGGCCTTCTGCTGGGCGCGGAACTGCTCCCACTGCTGGCGGCGGGCCTGCGCCTGCGCCTTCTGTGCGGCCAGCTGCGACTGCTGCGCCGGGGTCAGCACGTTGTAGACCTGCGCGCGGACGTTGGCCATCTGCTGCACGCGCGCCGTGGTGGCGGCGCCTTCGGCCTGGGCCAGCGCGGCGGCGGCGGACTGGTAGCCGGCGTCGGTCGGGTTCATCGCCTCGAAGGCTTCGCGCTGCTGGCGCAAGGCCTGGCGCTGGCCCTTGTCCTGCTCGAAGCTGCTCTTCATGATCTGCTTGATGCTGGCCTTCTGGGCATCGCTCAGGTTGAGCTTGTGGAAGTCCATCATGCCGTGGTGGCCGCCATGGTGGCCCCAGCCGCCGTGGCCGCCCGGGCCGGGGGCGCCCTGGGCTGCGACGGCGAAGCTGCCGATGGCCAGTGCCGAGCTGAGGGCCAGGCCGAGAATGAGGTTCTTGCGCATGGTTGTCGCCTCTTGCGTTGGGGGAGTGGAGCGTGTGGCTATTGGACGACAACCCCGCGTGTACCTACTTTGCGGGAACGTAAAGATGGGTAAAGCCGTTGCCGCCGGTTGCCGCCGCATCGCTAAATAACGCCATGACCCGCATCCTGATCGCCGACGACGACCGCGAACTCTGCAGCTTGCTTGCCGAATACCTGCAGCGCGAAGGCTTTGCCGTGGATCTCGCCCACGACGGCGAGGAGGCGCTGGCGCGGCTGCACAACGCGGCGCAGCGGCCCGACCTGCTGATACTCGACGTGATGATGCCGGGCCGCGACGGCCTGGAGACGCTGCGCGAGCTGCGCATGAAGTACCGCCTGCCGGTGATCATGCTCTCCGCGCGCGGCGAGCCGGTGGATCGCGTGGTGGGGCTGGAGCTGGGCGCGGACGACTACCTCTCCAAGCCCTGCCTGCCGCGCGAACTGCTGGCCCGCGTGCGCGCGCAACTGCGGCGCCATGCGCCGGGCGCGGCCGCCGCGGGTGAGTTGCAGCTCGGCGCGTTGAAGCTGTTTCCCGGCGAACGCCGCGCGCTGGTCGGGGAGCAGGAGCTGTCGCTCACCGGCGCCGAATTCCAGTTGCTGCTGGCGCTGGCGCAGCGTGCGGGCGAGCTGGTGGACAAGGCCGCGCTCACCCGCCTCGCGCTGGGCCGCGAACTGGAGCGCTACGACCGCAGCATCGACGTGCACGTGAGCCGCCTGCGCCACAAGCTGGCCGAAGCCTCCACGCAATCGCCGCGCATCGACTCGGTGCGCGGCGCCGGCTACGTGCTGGTGGCGGGCGCGCCATGAACCCGTTCAAGAGTTCGCTGTACTGGCGCCTGCTGCTGTGGTTCTGCGCGGCCAACCTGCTGGTGCTGGTGCTGGGCGCCTTCCTCACCCAGCGCTTCGTGGAATACACCACCGAGGTGGAGATCGACTGGGCCGCGCTGGCGCAGTCGGCCGACCAGGCCTTTGAGCGGGGCGGCCCGGCCGCGCTGGACGAGTGGCGCGGACGGCAGCGCCACGAGGGCGTGGACGCCACCTTGTTCCAGGACGGCCGGCCGTTGCTGCCGATCCGCCTGCCGCCGTCGATCCGCGATTCCTTGCCCGACATGCTGGCGACCAACCGCAGCCTGGTGCTGAAGCCCTGGCGTAACCAGTTCATGTACCTCGCGGTGCAGCCGGTGATCGGCGCCGACGGCCGGCAGCGCCAGCTGGTGGCGATCAGCCGCACGCATACGCGGCTGCCGCCGCAGGCGCGCGCGCGGATTCTGCTGTCCGTGCAGTTCGCGTTGTCGCTGCTGTTCATCGGCCTGGTGGGCTGGTGGGTGGCGCGCAGCGTGGCGAAGCCGGTGCAGGCGCTGCGCGACGCGACGCGGCGCATGGCGGCGGGCGAGCTGTCGGCGCGCGTGGATCATCCCGGCGGCGCCTCGCGCGACGAACTGGCGCAGCTCGCCGGCGATTTCGACGCCATGGCCGAGCGCATCGAGGCGCTGGTGACGCACGACCGCCGCGTGCTGCAGGATCTCTCGCACGAACTGCGTTCGCCGCTGGCGCGCCTGCAGCTGATCCTCGACCTGGCCCAGCGCAGCGACGATCCCGCCGCGGCGGAGCGCTACTTCCGCCAGGCCGAGCAGGAGATCGCACGGCTCGACCGCATGACCGGCGACATGCTGGCGCTGTCGCGCATGGAAGGCGGCCTGCCGGGCATGGAGCGCGAGCGGCTGGACTTCGCCGAGCTCGCGCACGAAAGCCTGCGACAAGCGACGCTGGAAGCGGATGCGCGCCGCATCGGCCTGCAATGGCAGCCCGTCGACGGGATGATCGAGGTGGTCGGCACGCCCGTGCTGCTGGAACGCGCGCTGGGCAACCTGATCTCCAACGCCATCAAGTACAGCCCCGAAGGCGGCAGCGTGGAAGTCTCGGTGCGCAGCATCGAAGGACAGGCCGAGTGCCTGGTGCGCGACCACGGCCCCGGCGTGCCGGAGGCCGAGCTGGCGTCGCTGTTCCGGCCGTTCTTCCGCGGCAGCAACGCCGCGCGTGCCGAAGGCCACGGCCTAGGCCTCGCCATCGCGCAGCGCGTGGCCAAGGCGCACGGCGGCGACATCCTCGCGCGTAACGGCGAGGGCGGCGGGCTGGAGGTGCGACTGAGGCTGCCGAGGGTTGGCGATTGAAGGCTTCCGTGCGCCATGTCCGCGCGAGCGGGCGAGGGATGCTCCCGCGGTTCAAAAGCATCCTGTGGATGTACGCCGCCGCGCTCGTCGTCCTGTATTTCGCCGTACCCGCCGCGCTGCTGCGTTGGGGGTTCGACCGGGCGATATTCAGCGCGCAGTCCAGCGACCGGACGCACGAGGATGCGCGGTTCGATCTCGCCGTGTCGCCCGATGCCACGGTCGTGGTGCGCAGGTACGGCGACGCCGGGCGGGCATGCGCGTTCTTCTTTCCGGGCCAGCACGGCGGCATCGGCACCTACGAGAAAACCCTGTTCCCCTTGATGCGTGCATCCGGGGCCGACGTCTACGCCATTTCATACCCGGGGCAGGATGGAGCGAAGGGACGCGCCCATGTCGCCAGCCTGTTCGACCAGGTGGCGTCGGCGCTGTCTCGGGCGAGCCAGTCGGCCCATTGCGGCATGGATCGCAGCGTTTTCGTCGGCCGGTCGCTGGGCGCAACCGTGGCGTTGGCGGAGGCGGTGAAATTCAGGCCCAGGGGAGTGCTCGTGGACAGCCTGGGGGCGGATCTCACCAGCGTGGTTCGGGCCTGGATCGGCCGGCACCGGCTATTGATGGGCTGGCAGGCGCTGCCCGTGCGCGCGTTGCTGGGGCGGCGGGACTATCCCGCCGCGTCGCTTTTCAGGCAGATGCCGTCCGTGCCCGTGTCGGTGTTCCAGGGAACCGCCGATATGGTGACGCCCTATGCGCTGGCCCGGAATGCGACACTGGGGCGCCCGAACGTGACGTTCACGACGGTGGATGGCGGCACGCACCATGACACCTACCTGCGCGCCGGGGAGGCGTATGCCGCAAGCCTGCGCTCGTTGCTGGATGCGGATACCTCGCGGAACAAATGACCCTGCCTGACGCCCACGACCTGCCAATGCGCCGCAACGCCTTCGCCGCCGTGGGCCTGGCGCTGTGCGCGGCGCTGTTCTTCACGATGACCTACGTGCTCAACCGCAGCCTGGTGAGCGGCGGCGGGCATTGGGCGTGGGCGGTGATCCTGCGCTACCTCATCACCTTGCCGCTGCTGGCGCTGGCCCTGCCGTGGCAAGGCGGGCTGGGCGAGCTGCCGCGCGAACTGCGCACGCATCCGCGCGCGTGGCTGACGTGGAGCAGCGTGGGCTTCGTGCTGTTCGGCATCCCGCTGACCTGGGCCGCCGGCAGCGGGCCGGCATGGCTGGTGGCGGGCAGCTTCCAGACCACCGTGTTGGCCGGGCCGCTGCTGGCGCCATTGATCTATCGCGATGCACGCCGTCGCTTGGCGTGGCCCACGCTGGCGATCGGCGTGCTGATCGTGGCGGGCGTGTTCGCGCTGCAATGGGGTCATGCCCACGGCCATCTCGGTGCGGGCGACTGGCTGGCGGCAGGCGCGGTGGTGCTTTCCGCGTTCGCCTATCCGCTGGGCAACCGCATGCTGTTGCTGCATCTGGAAACCAGCGCGCAGCGGGTGAATGCCTTGCAGCGCGTGTTCGGCATGACGCTGTGCAGCTGGCCGCTGTGGTTGCTGATCGCCGCCATCGCATGGCGCACGATCGGCCTGCCGGGTTGGCGCGAAGTGTTGCTGGCCGGCGGCGTGGCCTTGTCCTCGGGCGTGATCGCTACCGTGCTGTTCTTCGCCGCCACCGACCGCGTGCGCACGCAGCCCACCGCGCTGGCCGCGGTGGAGGCGATGCAGGCGGCCGAGCTGCTGTTCACCACCGTGTTGGGCGCGGCCCTGCTTGGCGAGGCGTGGCCGCGTGGCTGGGCCTTGCTCGGCGCGCTGGCGATTGTCGCGGGCATCGCGCTGTTCGGCTGGGTGAGCGGGCGCGAGGCCGCGGGCGACGACGAAGCCGTGCGCGCGTTGCGCAGCGACCGCAGCGCGTAGCGGCTCGCGACCTGCATCGGGTGGGATAATTCCGCGTCCCCGCGCGAACCCCGCCATGACTGACGACGCCATCCCCAGCATCCGCCACGGCACGCCGGAGTTCCGGCGCACCAACCTCGCGCTGTTCGCCGCGGGCCTGGCCACGTTCGGCCTGCTGTACTGCGTGCAGCCGCTGATGCCGGAGTTCAGCCGCGACTACGGTGTGAGCGAGGCCGGCGCGGCGATGTCGCTGTCGCTCACCACCGGCGTGCTGGCGTTCGCCATGCTGTTCGCCGGCGGGCTGTCCGATGCGAAGGGGCGCAAGCCGGTGATGGTGGCCTCGCTGCTGTCGTCGGCGGTGCTGGTGCTGGCCAGCGCGGCGATGCCGGACTGGACTTCGCTGCTCGCGGTACGCACCTTGCTCGGGCTCACGCTGAGTGGCCTGCCCGCGGTGGCGATGACCTACCTCGGCGAGGAAATGCACGCCGAGTCGATCGGCCTCGGCATGGGCCTGTACATCAGCGGCAGCGCGGTGGGCGGCATGGGCGGACGGCTGGTGGCCGGCGTACTGGCCGACTTCTTCGGCTGGCGCACGGGCGTGGCCGTGGTGGGGGTGATCGGCCTGGCCTGCGCGCTGGCGTTCTGGCATGCGCTGCCGCCGTCGCGGCACTTCGTGCGCCAGCCGTGGAATGCGCGCGCGCTGGCCGCGCGCTTCGCCGGCATGTTCCGTGATCGCGGCCTGCCGTGGCTGTTCGCCGAAGGCTTCCTGCTGCTCGGCGCCTTCGTCACCGTCTACAACTACCTCGGCTACCGGCTGCTGGCGCCGCCGTACAACTTGAGCCAGGCGGTGGTGGGGCTGATCTTCGGCATCTACCTGATCGGCACCTTCAGCTCGGCGTGGATGGGCCACCTCGCAGGCCGGTTGGGGCGGCGCAAGGTGCTGTGGACGGCGCTGGCGCTGATGCTGGCGGGCGTGCTGCTGACCCTGGCCGCGTCGCTGTGGCTGGTTGCGCTGGGCATCGTGGCGGTGACCTTCGGCTTCTTCGGCGGCCACTCCATCGTCAGCAGCTGGGTGGGCCGGCGCGCGGGCGCGGCGAAGGCGCAGGCCTCGTCGATGTACCTGTTCTGCTACTACATGGGTTCCAGCGTGGCCGGCGCCAGCGGCGGACTATTCTACGCCGCGCACGGCTGGAACGGCGTGGCTGCGTTCACCGGCGCGCTGGTGCTCGCGGGGTTGGCGATCGCGTTGGCGCTGATCCGGCTCAAGCCGCTGGTGGGCGTTGCGACGCCGCCCACGCCGATGAGCAAGGGCGCGATGCCGTGAGGTTTACAGCCGCAGCGTGATCTGTGCGGTGCCGGGCTCGTCCGCCATCAGGCGCCGGGTGAAGCCCAGCTCGCGGCACAGCTCCAGCATCGGGCGGTTTTCCAGCAGCACGTAGCCCCACAGCTCGGCGAGGCCGCGGCGGCGGCAGTCGTCTACCAGCCGCTGCATCAGCAGTGCGCCAAGGCCGATGCGGCCCCAGTCGTGCTCCACCACCACCGAGAACTCGGCGCTGTCGGCGGACTCGTCCACGTAGATGCGGCCCACGCCGCGGATCTCGGCGGGGCGCACCGATTCGTCCACCAGCACGAGGGCGGTCTCGCGCGCCGGGTTGGTGTGGCACATGCGCTGCGCCATCGGCTCGGGCAGCTCGGACATCGCGTGCAGGAAGCGGCGGCGGATGTCCTCCGGCGACAGGCGTGCGAAGCAGCGCTGCAGCGCCGCCACGTCGCCGGGCGCGATCTCGCGCAGCCACAGTTCGCGGCCGTCGCGGCTGTGCACGCGCTCGCCCCGCGTGGTGTGCACGCTGAGCGTGGGGGCATGGCGTTCGCGGCCACGCGGGGGCAGCGGCGAGTGCGGGATGGACGAGCGCAGGCTGGCGGCGATCATGTCAATACTCTTGCGTATTGTGTGCAATGCAGCATGACGCGATTCCAGCTTCGGTGCAAGCCCGTGTGCCGGTTTGCCGCAGTCGCGCATTCAGCTTTGCGGCTTACCCGGCGGCTTCCGTGGCCGCTTCGGGCCGGGCGCGGAATGATGGCCCTGCGCCGCGTCGATGGCGTCGATCCAGCCCGCGCGCGAACCGGGAAAGGCGTCGGCGTAAGGCACATAGGGCTTGATGTCGAGGATCGGCGTGCCGTCCAGCAGATCCACGCCGCGCACGCGCAGCGCACGCTCCTCCACCGCCACCAGCTCCACCGCCGACAGACCGATCGCGTTCGGCCGGTGCGGCGAACGCGTGGCCAGCACGCTGCGCTTGCCGCCGCCGCGCGGCGGCCGCACCTGCGGCTTCCAGCCTTCGCTGCGGTGGAACACGAACAACAGCCAGATCCGCTCGAAGCCGGCGAGATCGGCAAACGCCTCGCTGGGTAGCCCTTCCACGAACTCGATGCGCGCCTCCGCCTCGCTGCCCGTCTCGGTGCCCGCCACCACGGTGGGCTGGTGCGGCGCGTCGATGCGCCGCGCATAGGGCGAGCGCACGTGGGCGATGGGGTGGGCGGTGAAGGGAATGCTTTCGTCCACGATTCAACGCACCGGCAGGAAAACCCGCATCAGCGGATGCCGACGCCCACGCCCAGCCCGAAGCTGATGTTGGGATGTCCGCTGCGCATTTCGTCCGGCGTCCACACGTGCGATTGCGCGGTCTTCACCAGCGGGAACACGTAGTCGGCCTGGCCGACCTTGCCGACGCGGGTGCCGGCGAGCTGGCCATCGACGGTGATGGGCGCGCCGTCCGGATAGTTCATCGGCTCGGCGTAGCCGGGCACGATGGCGATGAAGCGGCCGCTGGCGCCGGCGCCGAACCGTGGCCGCTGCGAGGAGTCGAGCGGGTAGGCCAGCACCTCGATCTCGCTGTGGTCGGGCAGGTTGCGCACGCCCACCACGCGGCCGCCCCAGATCACCTGGCCTTGCGAGAACTGCTCCGGCGTTTGCGCCACCTGGCTGGGCGTGGCGGCGAGCGTGCCAGGCGCGGCCTTGTAGATCGGCGCGGGTGCGCAGGCGGCGAGGCCGAGCAGCAGGGCGGGCAGGACGATGCGGACGGAAACGGCGGCGAGGCGCATGGCGTGCTCCGATGGGCGAAGGGCCGAGGTTGCCAGCCCGTCATCCCGGCGAAGGCCGGGATCCAGTGTCTTGGTCTGCGGATTCCGCAAGGCACTGGATTCCCGCCTGCGCAGGAATGACAGTGGCTGTGTCGTGAGCTTAACGGCGGCGCGTGGTGGGCGGTAGTCGCATGGGCTTGATGGTTTTCGCGGGCGGTGCCGGAGCGGCTTCATCCACCAGCCAGTCCAGCTTCCATTCGGCGGGCTTTTCCTGCGCGAGCAGGCGCGCCATCGCGCGCAGCGGTTCGCGCAGGGTTTCGTCGAGCTGCCAGGGCGCGTTGACGATGGCCATGCCGGTGCCGTTGAGGCGCAGCGGCGAGTCGTCGCCGTGCACCAGCAGCTCCGCACGCAGCACGCGCTTCGCGCCGCAGTGCGAGAGCCAGCGCAGGAAGGGCTGCACCTGGCTGCGCCGCTTGATCGGGTACCACACGGCGTAGATGCCGCCGGGCCAGCGTTGCAGCGCTTCCTTCAGGGCCTGCTCGATCAGGCGGTACTCGGCTTCCTGCGCTTCGTAGGGCGGGTCGATCAGCACCAGACCGCGCTTCTCCTTCGGCGGCAGCAGCGCCTTCAGCGCTTCGTAGCCGTTGCGTTCGTGCACGTGGATGCGCGCATCGCGGTGGAACAGTTCGCGCAGGCGCGCGGCTTCCTCGGGATGCAGTTCGCACAGCTGCGCGCTGTCGATGTCGCGCATGGCCTGCGCGGCCTGCAGCGGCGAGCCGGGGTAGAGCTTCAGGCCCTGCGTGTTGCCGGACAGGGCGAGGATGCCGTCCAGCCAGCGGCGCAGCAGCGGCGGCAGCGGCTCGTGGCTGGCGTTGCCGGTGTCGGGGAACAGCAGGCGCGCGATGCCTTCCTTGTATTCGCCGGTCTTGCCGGCTTCGGCGCCGTCCAGCGCGTAGCAGCCGCTGCCGGCGTGGGTGTCGATCACGCAGAACGGCGCGGGCTTCTGCTTGAGCGCTTCGACCAGCGCCAGCAGCACGGCGTGCTTGAGTACGTCGGCGAAGTTGCCCGCGTGGTAGGCATGGCGGTAGTTCATGGCGGCGTTCGTGGGCAGGGCGCGCCAGTATAGGCCGCACGGAGCCTGCTCCAGAGTTGAGCGGGCGAATCGCGCGTGGCTATGCTCGCCGCATGGATCGTTTTTTCCTCCGCCGCCTGCGCCGCTGCCGCGTGTTTTTCGCGCTGGCATTGTGTGCGTGGCTGGGCCTGGCCACGACGGTGTTTGCGCAGGCGGACTGCTGCGCCGGGATGCGCGGCATGGCGACGGCGACGCATCACCACGACGCGCCCGCGCCTGCGGGCAGCGTGCATGTCGATTGCGCCTGCGCGCACACGGCGGCGGTGATGCCGGCCATCGGGATGCCGGTTGGCCCCGTGCGCTTCTCCGCGACGGCATGGCAGGCGCCGCATGCCATGGCCCCCGACTTGGCCCACGCGCCGCCCTTGCGGCCACCGCTGGCCTGATCCGCTCCGTTCGTGCCGACTCGTTCGGCTGATCGCCCGCCGACACGCGGGCTCGTGGCCGCATGCGCGGCCACGTATCGGGAGTGAAAAATGGACGTGCTGGATTCGCGCGACGTGCGACTGTCGCGCCGACGTTTCGTGCAAGGCTTGATGCTGGGCGGTGTGGCCGCCGGCCTGGGGATGCGCACCGGCGCATCCGCCGCGCAGGCGGCGAGCGCCGCACCGCGCGAACTGCGCGGCACGCAGTTCGACCTGTCCATCGGCGAGTTGCCGGTGGATTTCACTGGCCGCAGGCGTGTCGCCACCGTGGTGAACGGCCAGTTGCCGGCGCCGCTGCTGCGCTGGCGCCAGGGCGACACGGTGACCCTGCGCGTGACCAACCGTCTGCGCGTGCCAAGTTCCATCCACTGGCACGGCATCCTGCTGCCGTCCGGCATGGACGGCGTGCCGGGCATCAGCTTCGCCGGCATCGCGCCGGGCGAGGCGTTCACCTACCGCTTCCCGGTGCGGCAGGGCGGCACGTACTGGTACCACGGCCACTCCGGCTTCCAGGAGCAGACCGGCCTGTACGGCCCCATCGTGGTCGAGCCGGCGGGCGGCGAGCGCTTTCCCGCCGAGCGCGACTACGTGGTGATGCTCAGCGACTGGACGGACGAGGATCCGCTGGCGGTCTATGCGCACCTCAAGAAGCAGGGCGATTACTACGACTACGCCGAACCCACCGTGCCGGATTTCCTACGCGACGCACGCGTGCAGGGCGTGCGCAAGGCGCTCGCCGAGCGGCGCATGTGGCAGCAGATGTGCATGAGCCCCAACGATCTCGCCGATGTGGGCGGCGCCACCTACACCTACCTGATGAATGGCCGTGCGCCGGCCGGCAACTGGGAGGGTTTGTTCAAGCGTGGCGAGAAAGTGCGGCTGCGCTTCATCAACGGCTCGGCGATGACGATCTTCGACGTGCGCATTCCCGGCCTGAAGATGACCGTGGTGGCCGCCGACGGCCAGGACGTGGAGCCGGTGAGCGTGGACGAGTTCCGCATCGCCGTGGCCGAGACCTGCGACGTGATCGTGGAACCCGCCGACGACCGTGCCTGGACCGTATTCGCGCAGTCCATCGACCGCGGCGGCTACGCCTGCGGCACGCTGGCGCCGCGCGCGGGCATGCGCGCGGCGGTGCCGCCGATGGACGCGCGCCCGGTGCTTTCGATGGGCGACATGATGGGGTCGATGGGCGCTTTTCCCTTCGCCCGTCGGGAGCGGGTGCGGGCGGAGCGTGGCGTTGCCGGTTTCGCCGAACCCTCACCCCCAACCCCTCTCCCGGCGGGAGAGGGGAGCACGGCACACCATGCGCGCAGCGAATACGACAACCCTGGCGTGGACATGCGCGTGGACACGCCGCGTACCACCCTCGACGATCCGGGTGCCGGCCTGCGCGACAACGGCCGGCGCGTGCTCACCTATGCCGACCTGCACACCATCGGCGGTTCGCTGGACGCGCGCGAGCCAAGCCGCGAGATCGAGCTGCACCTCACCGGCAACATGCGGCGCTACATGTGGTCGTTCGACGGCGTGAAGTTCTCCGACGCGAAGCCCGTGCATTTCCGCGCCGGCGAGCGGCTGCGGCTGGTGCTGGTCAACGACACCATGATGAACCACCCGATCCACCTGCACGGCATGTGGAGCGAGCTGGAAAGCCCCGACGGCGGGTTCCAGGCGCGCAAGCACACCGTCAACGTGCAGCCCGCGCAGCGCGTCGCCTACGGCGTCACCGCGAACGCGCTGGGACGCTGGGCCTATCACTGCCACATGCTCTACCACATGGAGGCGGGGATGATGCGCGAGGTGCTGGTGTCATGAGCGCATTCATCCGCAACACGCTGGCCTGCATGGCGCTGTCGCTGTCGGCGATGGCATGGGCGCAGCAGACCGACCCCGCGCCGGCAGGCAGTGTGGGCATGGCCATGAACATGGATGGCATGGAGATGTCGGGCATGCCACAGGGATCCGCGCAGCCAGCGGAGCTGGCGCCGCAGCCAAGCCAGGTCGAGCCTGCATCCGCGAGCAGTACCGCCACGGACGCGAGTGGCATGGACATGTCTTCGATGCCCGCCATGGATCATGCCAGCCATGCCGGAGACGCCATGCCGGCGATGGATCACGGCCACGCGCACGACAGGGGCGCCATGCCCGGCATGCGCATGCAAGGCGGCGCGGCGCCCCCGGATGCGCGCAGCGCCGACTATTCGGATGGCACCAGCTACGGCGCGATGCCCGGCATGGAAATGCGCGATGCCGAGCCGCTGGGCATGCTGCGCTTCGACCGGCTCGAAGCCTTCGACGGCCTGCATGGCGGCGGCCAGTCGTGGGAGATGGAGGGCTGGTACGGCACCGACATTGACAGGCTTTGGTTGCGCAGTGAAGGCCAACGCGAAGACGGCAGGTTCGACGACAGCGACATCGAGGCCTTGTGGAGCCACGCCGCGACTCCGTACTGGAACACCCAGCTCGGCGTGCGCAACGACTTCGGCGACGGCCCCTCGCGCCAGTGGCTGGCGTTCGGCGTGCAGGGGCTGGCGCCGTACTGGTTCGGGCTGGCGGCCACCGCCTATGTCGGCTTGGATGGCCGCACGGCGGCACGCCTGCGGGTCGACTACGAGTTGCTCATCACCCAGCGCCTGATCCTTGAGCCGGAGTTCGAAGCGAACCTGTACGGCAAGAACGATCCGCAACGGCGCCTGGGCAGCGGCTTGTCCGACGCCGACTTCGGCCTGCGCCTGCGCTACGAGATACGCAGGCAGTTTGCCCCCTACCTGGGCGTGGCGTGGACGCGGCGCTTCGGCGGCACGGCGGCTTTCGCACGCGATGAAGGTCGCCCCGTTTTCGACCGCCGGCTCGTCGCTGGCCTGCGCATCTGGTTCTGAGGATCACGCCATGAAGAAAGTCGCCGAACGCGCGCTCGTTGTCGCCGCCACGCTCGCGGTGCTGGGTGTTGGCGCGTGCATCTACATCTGGTCGGGGTTGTACGACATCGGCGCGGACGCGCCACACTGGAAGCCGACCCATGCCTTGCTTGAAACCCTTCGCGACCGCTCTATCCAAATGCGTTCGGCAAATCTCGCCATGCCGGATCTCGACGATCCGCAGCGCATCCTCAAGGGCGCCGGCCAGTACGCGGCCATGTGCACCGGTTGCCATCTCGCGCCAGGCATGCGCGATTCCGAGATCCGCCCCGGCCTGTATCCGCAGCCGCCGAACCTCTCGCGGCAACGGGTCGATCCGCGGGCCGCATTCTGGGTCATCAAGCACGGCATCAAGATGAGCGCGATGCCCGCCTGGGGCGGCAGCCACGACGACGCCACGATCTGGAGCATGGTCACCTTCCTGCGCCAGCTGCCGGGCATGACGCCCGCGCAGTACCAGGCCATCGTGGCCAAGGCACCGCCGGACGACGACATGGATGCCGGCGCCGGCCATCCGGCAGCCGGCCATCCGGGCATGGGCGACATGCCCGGGATGGCCGGCACGTCTTCCGCTCAGTAGGCCACGGTGATGCGGCGGCGCGGGGCGTCGTCTTGCTCGACGCGGTCGAGCAGGGCGACCGCGTAGTCGGCCACGCTGATGCGGCTGGCGCCATCGGCGTCGGTCAGCAACTGGTCGCCGCCGATGCGGTAGTGGCCGCTGCGCTCGCCGTCCTCGATCAGCGCGGCGGGGCTGATGTAGATCCAGGCCAGCGGCGAGGCGCTGGCGCGGAAGGCTTCCAGCGCGCGGCCCTGGGCCGCGGCCTCGGGCTTCCATGCCGCCGGGAAATTCGGGTCGTCGAGCACGCGCACGCCCGGCGCGGTTTCCAGGCTGCCGGCGCCGCCGACCCAGGCGAGGCGCGGCACGCCGGCCACCGGCAACTGGTCGAGCAGGATGCGCGCGTTGCCGGGCAGGCTGTCGGGGTTGCCGTCGCGGCGGGCGGACAGGCTGGCCACCGCCGCGTCGCTGCCGCGCACGGCTGCCAGCCAGGTCTGCGGATCCGCCACGTCGCCGGTGACGACGCGCAGCTTGTGGTGGCGTGCGTCGAGGCGGGCCGGATCGCGCACGATGGCGGTCACGTCGTGGCCGCGCGCCAGCGCTTCGTCGAGGATGGCGCGGCCGATGTGGCCGGTGGCGCCGAACAGTGCGATGTGCATGAAAGTCTCCGGTGGATGGCAACGGGGCACAGCATGCGCTTCGCCATTCGTCCGATAAACCGTCCATGGCGCAATTCACTGTAAAGTCGTGATTGACAGTGGAGGAGGCGCATGAGCGAAGTCAACCTCAACCGGCTGGCGGTGCTCGCGGCGCTGGTGCGCGCCGGCTCGTTCACCGCGGCGGCGGAGCAACTGGGCCTGACCAAGGCCATGGTGAGCCAGCACCTGGCCCGGCTGGAGCGCGAGCTGGGTGTGACCCTGCTGGTGCGCAGCACGCGGCGGATGGCTCTGACCGAAGCCGGCGCCGCCTTCCACGCCGATTGCGAGCGCATCCTCGGCGAGGCCGAGGCCGCCATCGAACGCGTCGGCGAGAACCGCGAGACCCCGCGCGGCACGTTGCGCCTCACGGCGCCGGTGAACTACGGCGCCATGGTGGTGGCGCCCGCATTGGCCAGCTTCCTGCGGGCTTGGCCCGAGGTACGCGCCGAACTGGTGCTGGACGACGGCATCAGCGACCTGATCGGCGGCCGCTTCGACCTGGCGATCCGCGGCGGCCCGCTGCGCGACTCCGGCCTGCGCGCGGTGCGGCTGGCCGGCTTCCGCCAGTTGCCGGTGGCGGCGCCGGCCTACCTGGAAACGCACGGACGGCCACGCCGGCCGCGGGATCTCGCGCAGCACGGCGCCATCCTGCTCTCGGTGCTCAGCTCGCCGGCGAGCTGGATCTTCACCGCGCGCAACGGCGACCAGGTTCGCGTGCGGCTGGCGCCGCGCGTGCAAAGCGACAGCGCGGCGGCGGTGCACGCGATGGCGCTGGCCGGCGCCGGAGTGGCGGTGCTGCCTGATTTCATGGTGGAAGCCGATCTCGCCGCCGGTCGCCTGGAACACCTGCTGCCCGCGCAACGCCTACCCGAGGGCAGCTTCCATGCGGTGCATGCGAACCTGCATGCGCCGGCCAAGGTGCGCGCCTTCATCGAGCATCTGCGTAAGAGCATCGCCGGAGTAAGGGCCGGCGCCTGATGTCCGCTTGCGGCGGTCGCAGGCGGGCCGGGCGCTACTCCACGATGGAATGGCTCTCCGCCACGCCGAGCAGTTCCGGCTGCTCCACCGGGTGCCGCTTGCGCGACAGCAGCGGATGCGTGAATACCGCAGCGAGGATCACCGCCACGCCGGCGTAGAACCAGCCGTCCAGTTGCCGCTGCTCGCCGAGCAGCAGGATCGCCAGCACGATGGCGTAGACCGGTTCCAGGTTGGTCACCATCTGCGTGCCGAACGCGCTGAGGTGGCGCAACGCCACCAGCGCCAGCGCGAACGGCAGCAGGGTGCAGCCGAAGGCCAGCGCGAGCAGCAGCAGCGCGTCGTGCATGCCAGGCAGCACGAAGGCCGGGCCGGCGTGCGGCAGCAGCGGCGCCAGCGCTCCGAGAAAGACGGTGCCGGCGCCCAGCTCGATGCAGGTGATGGTGAGCGGGTCGCCGTGTTCCACCATGCGCTTGTTGAACGCGCTGAACAGGGCCGCCAGCAACGCGCACACCACGCCCACCGCGATGCCCGCGCGCATGCCGGCGGGCACGCCGCCCACCACCATCGCCACGCCCGGCACCACCGCCACGCCGATCAGCATTTCGCGCGGGTCGAATTTGCGCTTGGCGATCCACGGCTCCACGAAGGCCAGGAACACCGGCCCCAGCGCCATGCAGGTGGCGCCCACCGAGGCGTTGGCGAGCTTGATCGCGGCATAGAAGGTGAGCCAGTGCAGCGACACCAGCACGCCGATGCCGGCATAGGCCCAGCGCAGGCGCGTCGGCATCGCGCGCAGGCCGCGCCACACGCGCGGCACCAGCAGCAGCGCCGTCGTCACCAGCAGCACGCGCCACCACACCAGCGGCAGCGCCGGCAGGCTGATCAGCTTGCCGAGGATCGCGGTGAAGCCCCACAGCAGCACGCAAAAATGGATCTGCAGACGGGCCTTGCTGACGGCTTGCATGGAATACGCATCGATAGGGGAACGCCGCATTCTACGTCGCGCCCGTCCACCCGGAAATTGAAAAGTGCAGCCAGGGATGGCTGCCCGTTTGATCCTCGCGATCAGGGACGATCGCAAAGATTCAATGCCGCACCTGCTGCAGCACCGTGGCGCAGGTGTCGGCGTTGCCGTTGCCGTGGCTGGGGGCGATCAGCGCCAGCAGCGCGGCGGCCGGTGCGGCGACCACGCCCAGCGCCACCGCGCCCGCGCCGCGTGCGAGCAACGGGCCGGCATGCACGCCCACGTCGGGCTGCTTGAACGTGCCGTGCACGTACAGCGGCGAGCGCAGCGTGAACAGGCGTACGCCCTTGGTGTGCGGGATCACGTCGAGGTTCAACTTCTCGTCGGCGAAGTCCACCGTGCCGTCGACGTTGATCAGCGCGTCCTGCGTGTCGAACACGAACAGCCGCGTGCGGAACAGGCCGTCCTGCGCCTGGAAGTCGCCGGCGGCGCAGTCGATCTTCACTGTCCTGTCGCCGAACAGCTTGCCGAGCACGATGTTGCCCACGTTGAGGCCGGCGGTTTCCAGCAAGTTGCGGCTGATCGCGCCGTTGTCCATCAGCAGCTTCAACTGGCCGCTGGCGCTGCCGAGCAGGGCGGCGACGGAGTTGCCGCGCGCGTCCAGCGCGGCGTCGCCGTTGATCTCGCCGAGGCTGGTGCGCATCGCCGCGAAGCCCTGCGACAACTGCTCGATGCGCAGCCGGCGCGCGCCAAGCTTCAGCGCGCCGCGCATCGGCGTGGCGCTGCCGTCGAGGCGCAGCATGCCGTCCACCTGTCCACCGGCCACGCCGAAGCGCAGCGGATCCAGCGTCAGCGTGCCGTCGTCCATCACGAGGTGGGTGGACAGCGACTGGATCGGCAACGACGGGCCGTGCTCGATGCGTCCGGCGGCGAACGTCACGTCGGCGTCCATCGCCTTCCAGCGGTCGATGCGGAAGGCCTGCGTGGGCAGCACGCGATCCGATGCGGTGGGCGGCGGCGAGGTAGTGCTGGAGCCGCCGCCGCCGACCAGCGGCGCGAGGTCGGCGAAGCGCAGCAGCGTGGCCTGCACCTTGCCGCTGAGCTTTGGGCGTGCGCCGCCGGTGACGTAGTCGACGTCGCCGGCGAGATCGCTGCCGCCCACGTGGGCACGGAAGCCGTGGTAGCCGAAGCGGCCGCCGCTGCGCCCGAGCGTGGCGGTGAGCCGGCCGCGGGTGGCGTAGGGCGGCGTGTCGGGCAGGGTCACGCCGAGGATGGGGTAGAGCTTCGCCATGCTGGAGCCGGCGAGCCACAGGCGCAGGTCGAGCGCACCGAGGTGCAGCGGGTCGGTGAGCGTGCCGACCAGGGCGATGTGGGTGTCGCCGATGCGCAGCTTCGCCTGCAGCGGAAACGGCTGGTCGGACTGCTGCAGCGCCAGTACGGCGCCGATCCTGCCGCTGCCGTCCAGCGGCGCGCCCTGGTAGCTGCCTAGCGCGCTCCAGGCGAACTGGTAGCTGGAGCGTCGCGCGGCCGCATCGCCGGGATCGTTCCGGCCGTCGCTCTTGTCCATCGCCTTGCCGGCGCCGCGGCCCGCGCTGCTCGTCGCCTGTGCGCGCGCATCCGCCGTTGCCTGCGCCACGATCTGGTCGTAGGGAATCGCCTTCTGCAGCGGCTCGATGCGCACGGCTATCTTCGCGCGGTCGATGGCGTCGTCCAGCGCGATGCGGCCGGCGTCGAAACCGATGGCGCCGAGATCCACCGACCACGCGGAAGGCGCGCCGCCCTGCGGCAGGTCGAACGTCCAGTTGGCGCGGCCCTGCGCATCGCGCTCCAGATCCACGCTGGGGTTCACCAGTTGCAGGGTGGGTATGCGCACGCGGTGCCGCAGCAAGTCCAGCGGCGAGAGGCTGAGGCGCAGCGCATCGAGATGCGCGAATTGCGGCTGTTTCGCCCATGCGGGGTTCGCGATGGAGATGTCGCGCGCCACGATATGCGGCCAGGGCACCCAGGTGCGCCAGCCGTGCGATTGCGCGTCGCGCATCCACTGCACGCCGAGATCGCCGTTGATCGCGAACGGGCGGCCGATCGCCGTGCTGGCCTGCGCATCGATGGTCGGCTTCAGCTTGTTCCAGTCGAATAGGGACAGCGCCACCACCAGTGCCGAAACCAGCACGATGGCGAGTGTCGCGGGCAAGCCGATGATCCATGCCAGCAGTTTGTGGCTGCGCTTCATGATCGTCTCCCTGCCGCCGCGATGCGGCACATGGTGGCGATGGTGGTGCGCCTAGGCTTAACCGATGGCGTGGCAAGATTTCGTAGCGAAGGCCGGTTCCGGCTCATCCCGCGTTCATGCGGCGGTCAATCCCCGTCGCCGTCTGCGCCGGCTTTCCAGTAGCCCGTGGCCTTGATCCAGTCCTTCGGCACGCCGCGCTGTTCCAGCGATTGGCGCAGCGCGCGGGCGCGGTTCGATTCGGCGGCGATCCACCAGAAGCGGTCGCCTTCGATGGCGGGCAGTTCGCGCAGCGCGTGTTCCAGCGATTCGCCTTGCGCGTCGTCGCGCCCGAACCAGCGGATCTCGACGCTGGCTGGCGAGAAGAGCAGCTGGCGGTCGGCGGCTTCGGGAATCTCGATCAGTGCGGTGGCGCGCCTGCCGGCCGGCATTTCCTCCAGCCAGCGGCTGATGGCGGGCAGGGCGGTTTCGTCGCCGGCCAGCACGTAGTGGTCGAAGTCGTCGGCGATCACGTGCGAACCGCGCGGGCCGCCCGCGCCGAGGCATTGCCCTGGCGCCGCCTGTTCGGCCCAGCGCGAGGCGGGGCCGTCGCCGTGCAGCACGAAGTCGATCACCAGTTCGCCGCGCGCGGCATCGTGGTGGCGCGGCGTGTAGTCGCGCATCGGCGAGGGTTCGCGGCCGGTTGGGAATTCCGGGCCGTTGGCGCCCAGCGTGGGCAGCACCAGTTCGCCGGCGCGGTTGGGGAAGAACAGTTTCACGTGGTCGTCGGGCGCGGCGCTGCGGAAGCCTTGCAGTTCGGCACCGCCCAGCGTCACGCGCTGCATGTGCGGCGTGATGCGCTCCACGCGCAGCACCTCGAGCCTGCGCAGCACGACCTCGTGGCGCAGGCGCTGGTGAACGTGCCGTTCGGCCGCTGCGGCCGTCATTCGCGCGCTCCCTTGGCGGCGATCTCGCCGGCGGCGCGCTCGAGGATGTCGGCCACGCGCTCGGCTTCGGCCTTGTCCCAGCTGGTGCGCATCAGTAGCGCGTGCTTGAGCGCGTGCATGGCTTTTCGCACACGCATCGGCGCGGCCATCTTCGCCGCCAGCCTGGCGCTGTGTTCGGTGCGCGCGTTGGCCGCGTCCACGGCGGCGCGGTTCTCGTCGAGGAAGGCGCGGCCCTCGTCGGTGATCGCATACAGCTTGCGGTTGCCGGCCTCGTTCTCCACTGACGCGTAGCCCATGTCCTCCAGCATGGCGAGGGTGGGGTAGATCGCGCCGGGGCTGGGCGTGTACTGGCCGTGGAACATCTCCTCGATCATGCGGATCAGCTCGTAGCCGTGGCGCGGCTGCTGCTCGATCAGCGCCAGCAGCAGCAGCTTGAGGTCGCCGTGGCCGAACATGCGGCCACCGCCGCCGCGACGGCCGCCGCCGCGCAGCCCGTCCCAGCCGCCGAAGGCGGCGCCCCGACTGTCGTCGAAGTGGCCATGGCGGCCGGCGTGGAAGCCGCGCTCGTCGCCCTCCATGTCGAAGGGGTTGAAACCGTGGTGATGGTGGTGGTGGCGGATGTGCTGGAAGAAGTGGTGCATGCGCATGGTTGGTTCCGATATATCGAATTGGTGGAGTGACGATATATCGTAGATATGTCTTTTGCAAGTGCGCCAGATGGGTTTTCGATGGGGCGGAGTGGCTTGCCCTGGGGGTGTGGCAAGGGACGCAGCAGTTTCGTGCGCCTGCCGGCGCTCGAGTTCCTTTCTCTTTGCGTGCCCAAAGAGAAAGGAACCAAAGAGAAAAGGCACCCCGATGCGGCGCTTTCCGTCCATCCATGGACGGAAAGTCCGTGAGGCGCGGCCGGGCTTTTAGGCCGGGCTCCTGCCCGGTCGAAAAGGCGCTGCCATCCATGGCAACGCCCGCTGCGCGGCCTGATCGTCCACGCCTCACCGCCGCATAGGGGCCCCGGAAAAACAGCGCGCTCCTGCGCGCAGAGGCAACAGCCAAAGCAGAGCAAACCAAAGCAGAGCAAACCAAAGCAGAGCAAACCAAAGCAGAGCGGAGCGAGGTGTCGAGTGCTCTTGCTCGTCATCCCGGCGTAGGCCAGGATCCAGCGGCGGCATGGCTTGAACGAGCGTAATCGCTACTGGATGACTCACTACGCTTGCCCCTTCGGGGCCGCCCTGCGGGCGTTCTGCGCGCAGCGCGTTTGTCCGGCCTACGGCGGAATGACGAGCGTGGGAGTTCTCAGTTTTCAGATGCGGTGCGGTGTGGTCGCATCGTGTATCGCGCCCGCCAGGGAAGAAAAGCCAGCATCCCGCGAACGGAAACGCTCAACCCTTGCGCCGAATCCGCCACACCCACGCCGGCGGCAGGTTAAGCCATGCCCCGCCGACGCGTTCGGCCTGCAGTCCAAGCCGATGCCGCAGCGCGCGCGGCACCGGGCAGCGCAGGCCGTAGGTGAACTGGTAGAGCGCGCCGTCGGCTTGCAACTGGCGCTCGAACACGCCTTCGACGATGGCGGCGACCTTGTCGGCGGGTATCGACAGCAGGGGCAGGCCGCTGATCACGGCGCTGGCGCGTTCGTCGCCGAACAGCGGCGAGGAGCGGCCCAGCCGTGCGGCGTCCATGCGCAGCACGCGTGCATGCGGGTAGCGGCGCGCCAGCGTGGCAGCCAGCACGGCGTCGGTTTCCACCAGCACCAGGCGATGGCCGGGCACGCCGCGTTCCAGCAGCGCCCGCGTGAACACGCCGGTGCCAGGGCCGAGTTCGATCACCGGGCCGTGCGCATGGTCGACGTGCGCCGTCATCAGCCGTGCCAGCGCGGGGCCGGACGGTGCCAGCGCGCCCACACTGCGCGGGTCGCGCAGCCAGGCGCCCAGCAAGTGCATGGTGTCGTTCAATGGCATGCGGTGCGTAACCCGGTCGTCTGCAGTCACCATAGCCGGAATGGACGGGACGGATGTTCGGATGCGGTTATGGCATCACCGGCTTGCCGCCGTCGCGCACCGGGATGTCGATGTTGCACAGCCCGACCTTGCCGGCGGGCAGGGTGTAGAAGCTGTCGCGGCGATTGCGCTTGGCCTCGATCAGTTTGGCGAAGGTGGCGCTGTCGGTGCGCAGCACCTGGATGTTCGCGCGCTGCGCGGGCGGCAACTCCGAGGCGAGCCGCACTGAAATGATGGGCAGGCGCTGCTTGGGATCGGTGTAGAAGCCCATCGGCGCCGGGCCGCGCGGCAGGGCGGACAGCAGCGGCATGCCTTCCAGCACGCGGCCCGCGATGGCGAGGTTGCGATCCAGGTTGCGCGGCGCCTGGCCGATGATCGCGTACAGCGAGCTGCCGTTGCCGCTGTCGGGCGCCACGTCGCGCGCCACGCCCACCGCGCCGTAGCAGTGCGTGAGCCACTCGCGCCCGGTGACGGGATCGCGCGCGGCGGGGAAGCCTTCGCTGAAGCCCACCTGTGGCGCGTACACGTCGCCGTCGGGCAGCGCCGTCCACGGCAGTTTGGGGTCGATGGCGCGGGTGTATTCCGGCGGCAAGGTCTTCTTCGCCGTGCCCAGCGATTTCAGCTTGGCCGGGTCGGGATGGTCGTCGTCGCTGGCGGGGTCGTCCCACTGCGCCACGAAGTTGTCCTGCACGCGGTTGACCGAGGTGCCGTCGAAGTAGTGCTCGCGCACCAGGGTGCGGATGTTGGCCGCGTGCAGCGGGGTGAAGTCCGGCGCCAGCTCGATCACCACGCGGCCCGTGGGCAGCTGCATGTAGAGCAGGTTGTCCGGGTCGGGCGTGCGCCATTCGGAAGGCTTGGACGCATCCAGCAACTGCTTCGGGCTGGGCGTGTGCTTGTCCTGCGCGGCGAAGCCGGGCATGGCGGCGAGGGCGAGTGTCGCGGCGATGGCGACGGCAAGGTGGCGGCGCATGGTGGTCTCCCCGTGTGGCTGGCGTTGCGGCACGTTAGTAGGCGCCGGTTTTCATTTACGGTTGAGTGCGGGTTTGCCGGCACGCCGGCCTTTCAAGGCATAGCCGATCCCCAGCAGCACGAACCACACCGGGCTGGCCAGCAGGGCGGCGCGGGTGTCGGGCTGCAGGCACAGCAGCACCAGCACGAAGGCGAAGAACGCCAGGCACGTCCAGCACATGAACACGCCGCCGGGCATCTTGTAGGTCGACTCGGCGTGCTGCTGCGGACGCTTGCGGCGATATGCCATGTAGGCGCACAGGATCAGCGACCACACGAACATGAAGAGCACGGCGGACAGCGTGGTGACCAGGGTGAACGCGGTGACCAGGTTCGGCACGAGGTAGATCAGCGCCGCGCCCAGCAGCAGGCAGAAGCAGGAGAACAGCAGGCCCAGCGAAGGCACCGCCGCCTTCGACAGCCGCGCGAACGGCTTCGGCGCATGGTTCTCGCCGGCCAGGCCATACAGCATGCGGCTGGTGGAAAAGATGCCGCTGTTGGCCGAGGAAGTGGCCGAGGTCAGCACCACGAAGTTGATCAGGCTTGCCGCCGCCGGCACGCCGGCCAGCACGAACAGCTCCACGAACGGGCTCTTGTCCGCCTCGACCAGCCGCCACGGCGTCACCGCCATGATCGCCGCCAGCGCCAGCACGTAGAAGATGATGATGCGCACCGGGATCGAGTTGATCGCCTTGGGCAGGTTGCGGCGTGGATCCGCCGTCTCGGCGGCGGTGGTGCCGACCAGCTCGATGCCGACGAAGGCGAACACCGCGATCTGGAAACCGGCGAAGAAACCCGACAGTCCGTGCGGGAACAGGCCGCCGTCGTTCCACAGGTTGGCCAGCGTGGCCTTGTTGCCCGCCGGCGAGTGGAAGCCCCACGCCACCAGCGCGAAACCGACCACCACCAGCGCGATGATCGCGACGATCTTGATCAGCGCGAACCAGAACTCCAGTTCGCCGAACATCTTCACCGTGGTCAGGTTCAGCGCCAGCAGCAACAGCACGCACAGCAGCGCCGGTATCCACGGCGCCAGGTGCGGCAGCCAGAACTGCACGTAGGCGGCGATCGCGATCACCTCGGCGATGGCGGTGACGATCCAGCAGAACCAGTACGTCCAGCCGCAGAAAAAGCCGGCCCACGGCCCCAGCAGGTCGGTGGAGAAGTCGATGAACGACTTGTACTCGAGGTTCGACAGCAGCAATTCGCCCATCGCGCGCATCACGAAGAACAGCATCACGCCGATGATGAGATACACCAGCAGGATCGACGGCCCCGCCAGGCTGATCGTCTTGCCCGAGCCCATGAACAGGCCGGTGCCGATGGCGCCGCCCAGCGCGATCAACTGCAGGTGGCGGTTGGAGAGGCTGCGCTTCAGGTGCTCCGGTTGCTGCGTGGCTGCGGACATGCGGGCGCCTGGGTCGTGGACGGGTCGCCACGATAGAAGAAACGCGCCAGCCCCGCCAACGGTGCCGTTGGCGGGGCAGCAAAGTCTGTGCAATTCCGTGCGGGTCGGGCTCATTCCACTTACGCCAGTTGGTATGCACGGTCGGCAACTTGGGGAAGTCAGCCGGCAAGCACCGCCACTGACAGCCGGTGCGCAACGGATACAGCATCTGCAGAACACCTCATACAGAGCCAGCGTTGTCGGCTTGGTAGGCTGACGAACGGTGCATGGTAGCGGTTCGATTTGGGCGAACTTCTCTCGACGGATGCCGCTCGGGTACGCGATGACGCCCAAGCAGATGAGCCTATCGATGCAGCAGGATGCCGGTTTCAAGCGGCACCGCAAGCCGACACGGCGCAACGTATTCCTGGCGGAGATGGATCAGGTGGTGCTGTGGGCGGAGCTTTGCGCGGTCAGCGCACCCCACTACACGGATGCACACAAGCGCGCACCGAAGTGGGGCCGGAAATTCTGGATTGCCGCCAGGCGCAGTGTGGTGAAAGCGATCGAGGATTGCGAGCTGAGCGCGATCACCGAACAACTGGAGCATGCCAAGGCCTCGATCCGTGCCGCGGTGGAACACCCGTTCCGGTTACTCAAACGGCAGTTTGGCTACGCGAAGGTGCGCTACAAGGGGCTGGCGAAGAACGGTGCGCAGGTGACGACGCTGTTCGCGCTGGTGAATCTGTGGATGGTGCGCAGGACGTTGTTGCAGGCAACGTAGGGCGACTGTGCCCGCAGGGGCCAACGGCGGCATGGAAAATACGACAGGAGATCGAGTCCGCGTCTGCTTTTTGCCCTCCTGATTCCCCACATGTCGCATCCGCTGATACGCCGAGGGTAGACGCTGCGACCGTCTGAAGAGGCGGAGGAAGTGTCATGAAGAAGAACCAGGTGCAGTTTCAGCCAGGGGTGAGTCTGATGGGTTTCCTTGAACGCTATGGCAGCGAAGCACAGTGTCGTGAGGCCCTGGCAAAGGTGCGTTGGCCGAACGGGTTTCGCTGCCCGGACTGCGGTCATGCGGGTCGCTGCCATCTCAAGGGACGCGATGTGTATCAGTGCAACCGCTGCAAGCGGCAGGGATCGCTGACCAGCGGTACGTTGTTCGCAAAAACCAAGCTGCCGCTGCGTACGTGGTTCCTGGCCATCTATCTGTTGACCCAGCACAAGAACGGCATCTCGGCCCTGTTGCTGCATCGGCAGTTGGGGGTGTCCTACAACACGGCATGGCTGCTCAAACACAAGTTTATGCAGGCCATGGTCGAGCGCGACAGCGAGCAGGCGCTCGGTGGCATCGTGCAGATCGACGATGCGTACTGGGGCGGCGAACGACACGGCGGCGGCACGGGGCGTGGCAGCCCCGGCAAGACCCCCTTTGTGGCGGCGATCCAGTGCAATGCCGAGGGCCATCCGATCGCCATGCGCATGGATCGGGTGCCGGGTTCCGCAAGACGGTATTGGCGGCATGGGCAAAGCGTCACCTGGTGCCGGGCACCGCGGTGGTGTCCGATGGCCTGAACTGCTTTCCGGATGTCGCCGAGGCCGATTGCACGCATGTTCCTCTCGTTACCGGCGGTGGCCCACCCAGCGAGGGACACCCGATCTTCTGGTGGATCAACACGGTGCTGGGCAATCTCAAAACCGCCATGCATGGCACCTACCACGCGGCCCGCCCGAAGTACCTGCAACGCTATTTGTCCGAGTTCTGCTATCGCTTCAATCGGCGCTTCGACTTGGCTGCCCTCGTACCACGCCTCATCGTGGCGGCCGCACGAACGCCACCGCTGAATTATCGACTCGCAACCTTGGATGCGTGATATGGGGAATCAGGTTTGCCCTTGTCGGGTTCAATCACCCGCGAAAGCAGCTGAGTGGCGATTGATCAGACCATCCCTAGTATTGGGCTCTGGAGACTGTAAACAGACTCTTAGCTTTCTCGCCGCCGGTAGTCTTCTCTAGGGAAGCACTTGCTAGGCTACACAGTTTATTCTAGTGAGGTTGAACGACATTTATGTTTCTCCTATCGATCAGCACGCATGTCGTGTCCCGATCCTTATGGCAGGAGGCTCGGTTTGTCTGCGACAGCGCGCTGGCGGAAGGGTTGGCGTATGTGTTGATCCTACACGGAGCAGAGCTCCTTGCCGATGAAAGCGTGCTGACAGAACAGGATCACGGGCGTGCCAGTCGCTTCCGTCACGTGATCGACTGCCGCAACTTCACACTGGGGCGCACGGCGGTTCATCAGCTTGTTCGTCCGGCAAACGCCACGAAGCCTTACGCGTTCCTGCTTGGCGACCATGGCAAGCCTTTCCTGTCTAATTGCGCGGCCTTTAATCTGTCCCACTCGGAGGATTGGGTTGCGTGTACCGTTGGCCCGAACCCGTTGCTCGGCATTGATGTCGAAACATTTGGGCGTCTTCAGGACTACCGTGCAGTGCTGTCTTCCGTCGTGCATCCGGCTGAGCAGCGGTGTATCGAGCAAGCCGAGCCGGATCAGCGGTGGGCATTGTTCAGGCGCTGCTGGACGCGCAAGGAGGCTGTGCTCAAGGCGACCGGCAAGGGGTTGAGCGACGATTTGCGCTCGATCGACGTTCGGTTGAATGAGCGCGAGCCCGTGCTCAGGTGCCCTGCGCCGCTGCGCCTGATCGACCTCGCGGTAAACCATGAGCTTACGACAGTCTCGCTGGCGCTGGATGCTTCGGTGCCAGGCGCGGTGGTGATGATTGCATCCTGACACCTTTGGCGGATTGCCGCTCGCAATGGAGCATGCGCACAAGCCGTGAACTGAACCGCCCCGTGTTTCGTGGAGGCCATTTGGTTTGAGTCACGCCGCCTTGGGCAGCGCAGCCTGTTGCCGATAGTAAGCCGCCTCGGCTTCCGCTGGCGGGATGTTCCCGATCGGCCCCAGCAAGCGTTTGTGATTGAACCAGTCCACCCAGTCCAGCGTGGCCCATTCCACGGCCTGACGGTTCGGCCAGGAGCGCCGGTGGATCACCTCGGCCTTGTACAGGCCGTTGATCGTCTCGGCCAGGGCATTGTCGGACGAGTCGCCGACGCTGCCGACCGAGGCGTCGACACCCGCCTCGGCCAGGCGCTCGCTGTAGCGGACGGACACGTATTGCGATCCCCTGTCGCTGTGATGGATCAGTCCGCCTTTGTCGAAGGGCTTGCGAGCATGCAGCGCCTGCTCCAGGGCATCGAGCACGAAGTCCGTGTGCATCGTGCTCGACACCTTCCAGCCCACGATGCAACGGGCGTACACGTCGATCACGAAGGCCACGTACAGGTGTCCCTGCCAGGTCGACACGTAGGTGAAGTCGGCCACCCACAGCGCATTCGGACGAATGGCCCGGAACTGCCGATTCACCCGGTCCTGCGGACAGGACATCGCCGTGTCGCTGACCGTCGTCTTCACGCCCTTGCCGCGGATCACCCCGCGTAGATCCAGCCGCTTCATCAGCCGCGCCACCGTGCAGCGCGCCACGGCGACCGATTCACGCCGCAGCTGCCGCCAGACCTTGCGCACCCCGTAGACCCGACGGTTCTCCTCCCACACCCGCTGGATATCGGCACACAGCCGCGCGTCCCGCTGGACGCGCGCCGGCGCCTTGGCTGGATCGACCCGCCGGGCGGCATGCAGGTGATACGTCGACGGGGCGATCGGCAACACCTTGCAGATCGGCTCGACCCCATGGACGCCTCGATGGTCGTCGATGAACGCTGTCATGGCTTGAATCGGCGGTCGAGCTCCGCCTGGGCAAAATACGCACTGGCCTTGCGCAGGATCTCGTTGGCCTGGCGCAGTTCACGCACTTCGCGCTCCAGCGTTTTCATCTTCTCGCGCTCGGAGGTGCTCAGGCCCTCACGCAGACTCTGGTCACGCTCCGCCTGGCGCACCCAGTTGCACAGCGTCTGCGCCGTGCAGCCGATCTTGCCGGCGATCGACTCGATCGTCGCCCACTGCGAGGCGTGCTCCTTCTGGTGCTCGAACACCATCCGGATCGCTCGCTCACGGATCTCACGTGAGTACGTCGGGGATTTCTTCTTCGGGGTTTCCATTGCTCCATCCTCTCAAGAGTTGGAGCCTCCGAGAATCCCGGGGCGGTTCAGTCCAATCATCTGTGCCGTGGCTTCCAAACTCAGACCATGTTCCAAGGGCAGTACGACCGCTTGCGCCTGTCGCAACTGCTCCACGGTCTTGGCCTCGGCAATCGCCGTGCGCGCCTGCGCTAACGCTTCCTGCCCTCTCGCCATTCTTGCCATCGCGTTCACCGTCGTCGGCCACGATGGCTATATTATTGATCCATAGATATGGAAATGGAATTAGCTCTCCGCCCAGCGCCGCAGCAGGTTGTGGTACGTGCCGGTGAGCTGCAGCACGGCGTCGCGGTCGGCGCCGGTGGCGGCGAGGCGCTGGATGGAGGCATCCAGCTCGAACAGCAGGCGGCGCAGGCCGTCGTCGCGCACCAGGCTCTGCACCCAGAAGAACGCGGCCACGCGCGCGCCGCGCGTCACCGGCTGCACGCGGTGCAGGCTGCTCGACGGGTAGATGATGGCGTCGCCGGCGGGCAGCTTCACCTCGTGTTCGCCGTAAGTGTCGCTGACGATCAGCTCGCCGCCGTCGTACTCGTCCGGCTCGCTGAGGAACAGCGTGCAGGAGATGTCGCTGCGCAGTTGCTCGCCGTTGGGCAGCGACATCACCGAACCGTCGACGTGCATGCCGTATTCGCCGCCGCCCTCGTAGCGGTTGAAGCGCGGCGGCAGGGTGCGCAGGGGCAGCACGGCGGCGTGGTAGAGCGGGTTCTTCGCCAGCGCGGCCAGCACCGTCTCGCCCAGTTGCCGGCGCAGCGGCGAGGCGTCGGGCAATTGCCGGTTGCGCTTCACCTGGGCGCCCTGCGCGCCCACGGTTTCGCGGCCGTCGACCCAGTCGGCGGCGTCCAGCGCGGCGCGCGCCTGCCGCAGCTGTTGCTGGCTGAGTATGTCGGGGATGTGCAGCAGCATGGTGTGTGGCTCCTCAACGCGGAAAGCCTTCCCGAAGGAAGGCTTCCGAGTGTGCCCGATTGCGCGGCGGGCGGTTTGACGCGGGTCAGAAGCGGAAGTTCGCCGTCAGCATGCCCGAGCGCGAAGCCCCGGGGATGTAGCGGTAGCCGCTCTTGTTGATCGACGCCGCGTACTCCTTGTCGAACAGGTTGTAGAGGTTGAGCTGCAGGTCGAAGTGCTTGTTGACCGGGTAGGTGGCCATGGCGTCGAACACCCAGTAGGCATTGACGTATCGCGGCGTGCCGATGGCGCCGTCGGGGCCGCGCTGCATCTCGCCGGAGTAGCGCCCGCCGCCGCCGATGACCAGGCCGAACGGCAGGCGGTAGGTGGTCCAGGTGGTGAACGCGTTCTTCGGCGTGTAGGCCAGTTCGCCGGAGCCGTCGATGGCGGGCGCGGAGGTCGAGGAGCCGCTGCTGGCGGAGCCGCTGGTCGCGCTGGTGTGCATGCTGGTGAAGCCGGCATTGACCGCCCAGTTGGCGGTGAGCTGGCCCACGGCGGTGATCTCCACGCCCTGCACGCGCTTCTTGCCGATCTGGTAGTAGAGCAGGGTGGTGGGATCCTGCTCCAGGTCGTTGCTGACGGTGGTGCGGTAGAGCGCGGCGGTGAGCAGCAGGCGCTGGTCGAGCAGGTTCCACTTCGTGCCCACTTCGGCGGTGCGCGCCTTCTCCGGATCCATCATGGCGTTGTCCGCGCTGTTGGCCGAGCTGCTCAGCGACAGGTTGTTGCCGCCCGGCGGCTGCGCGGAGGTGGCGAGGTTGGCGTAGATGCTGCCGTTCGCCGCCGGCTTGTAGATCACGGCGAGCTGCCAGCTGGTGAGGTTGCCGGACTTGCCGGCATCCAGGCCGGGTACCACGCTGCCGGCGGGCAGGCTGCCGCAGGCCGGGCCTCTCTTGCCGCCGCAGGCGACGGCGCTGGCGAAGTCGGTGTCGTAGTGATCCAGGCGCGCGCCGGCGTTGACCTGCCAGTGCTCGTCGAACTTCAGCGTATCGAACAGGTAGGCGCCGGCCGTGTCGGTCTTGCCGTTGCTCCATGCGCCGTTGGGGCCGTAGAGCAGCGCACTGCCGACATCGGGGTTCGGGTCGTACAGGTTGGCCGCGGGCCAGGTGCTGCCGTTCAGCGCGGCCATGGTGATGGCGTCGACCTTTTCCCGGCTCAGCTCGATGCCGGTGCTGAGGTTGTGCGTGACGGCGCCGGTCTCGAAGTCGGCGGTGAGGTTGAGCTGGTTGGCGACGATGCGGTTGGTCTGGTTCTTGAAGTTCGGGTTGCTGCGCGCCTGCGTCCAGGTCGAGATGTCGCCCGGGTCGGGCGTCTTGAGGTTGGCGGCGGTGGCGGTGAACGAGGTCAGCAGGTAGTCCTCGTGCGTGCGGCCCCAGCGCAGGGTGTCGTGCAGCGCCACGTCGTCCGAGAAGTCGTGCTGCAGGATCGCGGTGAACATGTCCTCGCCGACGTTGTCGTGATCCTGGTCGGTGCCGTAGAAGTTGCTGGGATCGACCTTCGGCGCGCCGCCGATGAAGGGGCGCGTGGGATCGGGCGAGGAGTAGCCGGGCAGGCCGATGGTGGGGATGCCGCCATCGGGCACGTTGTTCTGCTTCACGTGCAGGTAGTCGAGGTACACGCGGGTGGGCGTGCCCAGGCCGAAGGCCAGCGTGGGCGCCACGCCCCAGCGCTTGTTCTTCACCTCGTCGCGGCCGGGCACGCCGCTGTCCTGGCCCAGCACGTTGAGGCGGAAGGCGGCGTTCGTACCGATCTGCTGGTTCCAGTCGGCGGTGGCGCGCCTCTGGCCGCCGCTGCCGTAGGACACCGAACCGGACACGGCATTGTCGAGCTGCGCCTGCTTGCTCACCATGTTGACCGCGCCGGAGGGGGCGGTGCGGCCGTATTCCGTGCTGTCCGGGCCCTTGGTCACTTCGACCTGCTCGATGTTGAACACGTCGCGCGAGATCGTGCCGAGATCGCGCACGCCGTCCACGAAGATGCTGCCGGAGGTGTCGAAGCCGCGCATGTAGATGGCGTCGCCGGTGTTGGTGGAGCCGTTCTCGCCCGCGAAGAACGTGCCTACGCCGGGGGTGTTGCGCAGCGCCTCGGTGAGCGTGGTGGCGCCCTGCTCGTGGAGCAGCTCGTTGCTGATGACCACGATGGTCTGCGGCGTGTCCACCAGCGGCTGGGTGAACTTGGGCGAGGAAACCTGATCGACCTTGTACGGCACGGCGGTGCCTTCCACGGTGACGCCGGCCAGGCGCTTGGCCTGGGTGATCTGCGGCGCGTCGGCGGCAGGAGCCGCGGCATCGGCGGCGGCCGCCATCGCCGGCAGCGCCAGCGCGAGGCTGGTGGCCAGCGTGGCGGCGGTGAGCGCGGGCACGCTGCCGCGGCGCGTGACGGGATGCTTGCGGCTCTTGACGAAGTCCATCGGTAAAAAATCCTCGGCGGTTCAGGGAAAGGCAGAGCGCAGCGCCGGGCGGCCTTCGCATGGCGCGACGGCGCGGATGGTCTGCGCGGAACGGCGCGAGGTTAATTCAAACGAGAATGATTCGCAATGACTCCGGGCCGTGTGCGTGCGCATGCCGGCTCGGCAGCGGCGGGCCGCGGCGCTACGCTTGAGCGGATATCGGCACGAGGAGAACCAAGACCATGCGCATCCTGATCGTGGGCGCCGGCGCCACCGGCGGCTACTTCGGCGGACGCCTGCTGCAGGCGGGGCAGGACGTGACCTTCCTGGTGCGCGAGCGCCGCGCCGCGTTGCTCGCGCAGCACGGCCTGCGCATCCGCAGCGCGCTGGGCGATGCCGACATCGCCGCGCCGCCCACCGTCACCGCGGCCACGCTGCGCGACCCCTTCGACCTCGTGCTGCTGAGCTGCAAGGCCTGGGATCTGCCGCAGGCCATCGAGGACATCGCGCCCGCCATGGGCGAACGCAGCGCGGTACTGCCCGTGCTCAACGGCATGCGCCAGCTCGACCTGCTCGACGCCCGCTTCGGCGCGTCGCGCGTGCTGGCCGGGCATTGCGCCATCGCCGCCACGCTGGACGAGGACGGCACCGTGCGCCACCTCAACCGCATGCACCACCTAGGCTTCGGCGAGCGCGACGGCGGCGACGCGGAGCGCGTGCAGCGCATCGCGCAGGCGATGGCCGGCGCGAACTTCGACGCGCGCGCCAGCAGCCATGCCGTGCAGGACATGTGGGACAAATGGGTGTTCCTCGCCAGTCTCGCGGGCATCACCTGCCTGATGCGCGCGCCGGTGGGCGACATCGTGGCCGCGCCCGGCGGCCGCGAGGCCGCGCTGGCCTTGCTCGACGATTGCCGCCGCATCGCCGCCGCCTGCGGCCACGAACCCGGCGCGACGGTGGTCGAGCGCGCCCGCGGCATGCTCATCGAGGCCGGCTCCACGCTCAGCGCCTCGATGATGCGCGACCTCGAACACGGCGGCCGCGTCGAAGCCGACCACGTGATCGGCGACCTGCTGGCGCGCGGCGAGGCGCACGGCGTGGAGGCGCAGGTGCTGCGCCTAGCGCATGCGCACCTGAAAGCCTACGAGGCGCGTCGGGCACGCGGCTGAGAGCCTGTTTGAAGCGTCATCCCAGCGAGGCGCTTTTCAACAGCCGAAGGGCTGGTCAAGCTGGGATCCAGTGCCGTTACTTTTTCAAGAACAAATCACTGGATGACTCGCTGAGCTCGCCCCTCCGGGGCCAGCCTTCGGCTGTTCAGCGCTCGCATGGCTCGCTTTTGTCCTGCTTTCGCACACTACTGTCCGGAATAATTTTGAACATTCGTGGCCGCGGTTTTTCTCGTCATTCCGGCGCAGGCCGGAATCCAGTGGCCGTGCGGCCTGAGCGAACATGGTCGCTACTGGATCCCGGCCTTCGCCGGGATGACAGTCTGGATAGGTGGTCGTTATCGGAAATGAAGTCGCCTTCTCGCAATGCTTCGTGCAAGCGGCGTGGGCCTTCATCCTTCGACACCATCCCCAGATTATTCCGGACAGCAGTGTGCTTTCGCAGGAATGACGAGAAGGAGTCGTTATTGATCCGGCCTGCAAATAGTTTCCGTCGATGTCCTTCGACTCCGCTTCGCTACGCTCAGGACGAACGGTGGACGTATCGTATTTGCGGGCCGGATCAATAGGCCAACGAGGAGGTCGCAAACAGGCTCTGAGCGAACCGCCGCACGGCCGATGGAGGCGTGCGGCGCGCACAAAAAAACGCCGCGCTTGCGCGCGGCGTCGAGGAGGACGCGCACCGCGACGACCAGCGTCGCGGTGCGCGAGATGTCACCAGATCTTCACCTGCTTGTCGCCCGAACGCACCATCGCGTCGCCCGGCTTGCACTGGAAGGCGGTGGCGAAGGCGGTCATGTCGGACGGCGAGGCAATGGCGCGGATCGCGATCGGCGAGTGCGGATCGGTGTTGAGGCGCAGTTCGGCCGCCTTCTCGCGCATGCTGCCGCGCCACACGCGCGCCCAGTTGAGGAAGAAGCGCTGATCCTGGGTGTAGCCGTCGATCTTCGCGTCGGCTTCCTTCGGATCGGCCTTGAGCGCGGTCTGCAGCGCGTCGTAGGCGATGTTGAGGCCGCCCAGGTCGGCGATGTTCTCGCCCAGGGTCAGCTTGCCGTTGACGTGCAGGTCGGGCTTGCCGGCGATCGGGGCGTAGCCGTCGTACTGCTCCACCAGCGCCTTGGTGCGCTCGTCGAACTGCTTCTTGTCCTGCGCGGTCCACCAGTCCTTCTTGTTGCCGTCGCCGTCGAATTGGCTGCCCTGGTCGTCGAAGCCGTGGCTGGACTCGTGGCCGATCACCGCGCCGATGCCGCCGTAGTTGATCGCGTCGTCGCCCTTCGCGTAGAAGAACGGCGCCTGCAGGATCGCGGCCGGGAAGTTGATGGTGTTGGTGCTGGGGTCGTAGTAGGCGTTGACCGTCTGCGGGGTCATGCCCCATTCCTTGCGGTCGGTCTTCTTGCCGATGTGCGAGAGGTCGAACTGGTAGTTGTACTTCTGCGCGGCCTGCAGGTTGGCGTACCAGCTGTCCGGGCTGACGGTGAGGCCCGACCAGTCGCGCCACTCGCCCTGGTCGGGGTAGCCGATCTTGGGCAGGAACTTGTTCCACTTGTCGATGGCCTTGGCCTTGGTGGCGTCGCTCATCCAGTCCAGGTGCTCGATGCGATCCTTCAGCGCGTCGCGCACGTTGGTGACCAGCTGCTCGGCGCGCTGCTTGGCTTCCGGCGTGAAGTACTTGGCCACGTACAGCTCGCCCAGGCCCATGCCCATCGCACTGTTGACGCCGTTCAGCACCTGCTTCCAGCGCGCCATCTGCTCGGGTGTGCCGTTCAGGGTCTTGCCGTAGAAGTCGAACCTGTTGTCGCGGAAGGGCTTGGACAGCGCGCTCGAGGCCCCGCTGATGGTGTGGAAGCGCAGGTAGGCCTGCCACTCGGAGACCGGCGCGGTGGCCAGCAGCTTGTCGAACTCGGCGAAGAACTTCGGCTGCGACAGCGAGAAGCCCTTGTCGATGGTCACGCCCTGGGCCTTGAAGAACTGCTCCCAGCTGAAGTGCGGGGTGACCTTGTCGGCGTCCTTGACGCTGACGAAGTGGTACTCGTTGTCGAGGTCGCGCAGCTCGGTGGGCGCCAGCGAGGCGCCGGCCAGCGCGGTCTCGAACTTCATCACCGCGTCGGCCTGCTTCTTGGCGTCGGCCTCGGCCACGCCGGTCAGTTCCAGCGTCTTGGCGATGTAGGCGAGGTAGGCGTTGCGCAGATCCTTGTACTCGGGCTTGAAGTAGTAGTCCTTGGTCGGCAGGCCCAGGCCGTCCTGCTGGGCGAAGCCGATCTGCTGGGTGGCGTCCTTGAAGTCGGCGCCGGAGCCGAAGTCGAACACCTTGCCGTCGCCCTCGGCGGCGCTCTGGTCGAGGTAGTTCACGATGTCGGCGGTGTTCTTCAGGCCGTCGATGGCGGCGAGCTTGGGCTTGATCGGGTCGAAGCCGGCTTTCTCGATGGCGGCGTCATCCATGCCGGACTTGTACAGCCAGCCGATCTTCTGTTCGACCGAGCCGGCCTTGGCGCTGTCGGCGTTCTTGGCGGCGTCCTCGACGAGCTGGTGCTGGTCGTCCAGGCTCTTTGCGTACAGCTGGACGAAGGATCCCCACGAGGGGTAGTCCGCCGGGATCGGGTTGGCGGCGACCCACTTCGCGTTGACGAAGCTGTTGAAGTCCGTGCAGGCCTCGGTGCTCGGGCCCAGCTCGCCGACGTCGAACACGCTCTTCGGCGCGGCGGCCGCGGCGGTGCTGGCGGCCGGTGCCGGGGCGGCGGTGGTGGCCGGCTTGGCCGGCGCAGGAGCGGCGGCCTGCTCGCTCTTGCCGCAGCCGGTCAGCGCCAGCGCGACGGCGGCGGCCAGCGCCATGGGCTTCAGGAATTGCTGGGTCATGGATTTCCCTCTTTAGGTGTGTGGTGCCGCCGTGGCGGCGCGTTGCGCATGCTGGCCGGTTGCGGCTGATCCCATGCCCCGGCCATGACCGCCCACGCTAGGCCGTTCGTCATGGGCGGCACAGTGTCAAAGGTCAGGGGTGGGCGGCAGGCGTTGCGTGGCGGGCAGGCTGTCCGGCGCCACCGCGCCGCCGGAGATGATGAAGGCCATCGCCTGATCCATCGTCCAGTCGGTGGGCGTGAGCTCGCTCATCGGCACCAGTTCCAGGTAGCCGCCGGTGGGGTTGGGCGTGGTGGGGATGTAGACCGCCGCCATCTCGCGGCCGGTGCCTTCCTCGACCAGGGTGCGGGTGACGAAACCCACCACCTTCATGCCCGGCCGCGGGAAATCCACCAGCACCACGCGTTGCGTGCCGCCGGGCTTGTTCTGCAGCACCGCGGTCAGCTTCTTGGTGCCGCCGTAGATCGTCTGCACCAGCGGAATGCGCTGCAGCAGAGCGTCGAAGGCGTCGAGCAGGCGCTTGCCGATCACCCGGTTCGCCAGCCAACCCACCGCGTACAGGCCGCCCAGCGTCAGCAGCAGGGCGAGCACGAACACCAGGCCGCTCTTGCTGAGCGTGTCCGCCGCGTGCGGCGCCACCAGCCTCAGCGTTTCCGTCAGCGCCGCCACCAGCGGGGCGCCGATGCCGGCCAGGAGGCCCAGCACGAACTTGAACACCAGCACCGTCACCCACAGCGGCAGGAAGGTGAGCAGGCCGGTGATCAGATAGCGTTTGAGTCGAAGCGGTGGCATGGCGGCGTGCACGGGGATGGGGACGAGCCATTGTAGTCAATGGCCCTGGCCCGACGGCGGGCGCTGTGATTTTTTTCGCGCCCGTGCGAATCATGCTGGCAACGACGGGAACGCGTGGACGGACATGGGCGGCAAGGCGGATCAGCAACGCTTCGAGGCGCTGTGGCGCGAGCACCGGGGCATCGTGCTCAAGGTGGCCGGCGTCTACGCGCGCGGCGCCGAGGAGCGGCTCGACCTGGCGCAGGAGATCGGGGCGCAGCTGTGGCGCTCCTTCGCCAGTTACGACGAGCGGCGCGCGAAGTTCAGCACCTGGCTGTACCGCATCGCGCTGAACGTGGCGATCTCGCATCTGCGCCGGACGGGCGACGGGGCCGGCCGTTTCGAGCCGCTGGACGAAAGCCACCTGGAGACCATCGCGGGCGAGCCCGCCGCGGAACAGGACGAGCGCCTGGCGGCGCTGCATGCCTTCATCGCCGAGCTCGACGCGCTCAACCGCGCGCTGATCCTGCTCTACCTCGAAGACCGCAGCCACGCCGAGATCGCCGAGGTGCTCGGCATCAGCGCCAGCAACGTGGCGACCAAGATCAACCGCATCAAGCAGCACCTGCGCGGCCGGATGACGGCCGCCACCACCACCGGAGCATGACGATGGAACTCGACGAGATGAAGCTGGCATGGCAGGCCATGGGCCAGCAACTGGAGCGGCAGAACGTGCTGCAACTGGAGTTGCTGCGACAGGGGCGCGCCGACCGCCTGCACCGGCACCTGCGGCCGCTGGCATGGGGGCAATCGCTGCTGATCGTGCTGGGCGTCGCCACCATGCTGTGGGGCATCAGTTTCTGGTCGACGCACCTGGACATCTGGCAGGCGGTGGCCTGCGGCATCTTCATGCAGCTGTTCGGCACCCTGGCCTTTGCCCTCCCGATCCGCTTGCTGGTGATGCAACAGGGCATCGACTACGCCGCGCCTGTGCTGGACATCCAGCGCCGCCTTGCGCAGATGCGCGCCTGGCGGGTGAAGGTGGAGGCGCCGGTGTTCGCGGTGCTGGGAGGCGTGGTCTGGATACCGGCCTTGCTGATGCTGGCGCAGTACGAAGGGGATCCCTTCGGGCTGAATCCGTGGCAGCACATGCGGCCTGGCGTAATGGCGTGGCTGCTGTTGAGCGTGGCTGTTGCCGTTGGCCTGGTGTTTCTGGCCCGTTTCGTGGTGCGCCGGCTGGGTCATGGCCGCTGGCTGGAGAATGGTCTCGCCGGCAGCGCCATCGTCAAGGCCGAGGCGGCGCTGGAGGAAATGGCGCGCTTCGAGCGGGAATAGTCTCGCTCGTCATTCCGGCGCAGGCCGGAGGCGCTTCACAACAGCGAAGCTGGTCATCCAGTGCCGTCACGGCGGGTTATCGCGAAAATCCCCTCGCCCGGTTCCTGGATTCCGGCCTGCGCCGGAATGACGAAGCAGGGGCCTCAGCGCGCCCTCGGCTTCAACCGCACATAGATTTGCTTGCGCACGCGGGCGACCACTTCGCCGGAGGCGGTGGTGATGTCGTTCTCGAACCAGCGCAGCACCTTTCCCCCGCTGGCCGCCGCTTCGCGCAGTTCGTCCAGCGTGGCGTCGTCCAGGTGGAAATGCGCATAGACGTCCTCGCGGCCGGGCGCCACGAAGTCGATGCTGCCGGCCTTGTCCCACACGTAGTAGTCGGGGCCGAGCCGGTGCATCGCCAGCAGCATCCAGAACGGATCGACCATGGCGAACAGGTTGCCGCCGAACTGGCTCTTGACGTAGTTGCGGTTCCACGGGCGCAGGCGCAGCACGATCTTCGCCTGCGTGTAGTCCTCGCTGAGCGACTGCACGCGGATGCTGTTGAACAGGAATGGCGGCCAGAGGTTCAGCAGGCGGCGGAAGGTGGATGCGCGCATGGGGCACGGAGCGGCGGGAACGGCTCCGTACTTTAGCGTATGGATTGGATGGCGGCCAGCCGGTTCAGAACAGCAGCGACGCCATGCGGCGGCGGTAGCGGCCCACCAGTTCGGCATCGTCCAGCGTGGCGAAGGCGGCGAGCAGGCGCTTCTTCGCGGCGCCGTCGTTCCAGTCGCGGGCCTTTTCGAGGATGGCGAGGAACTGTTCGAGGCCGGCGGCGGGATCGTTGCCCAGCAGCAGGCGCACGCCGAGCAGGTCGCGCGCTTCCCAGTCGGCGGGGTTGGCGGCGATGCGCTGTTCGAGTTCGGCCTGCGCGGGGGCGTCCTTCAGCGAGCGCGCCAGTTCGAGCTGGTGGCGCAGGCACACGGCACGCGCGTCGGTGGCGAGGTTGGCGGGCAGGGCGTCCAGTTCGGTGGCGGCGGCGTCGCTGTGGCCGGCCTGCGCCAGCGCCACGGCGAGGTCGAGCTTGAGCTCGGTGCGCTCGGGCTCGGCGGCGATGGCCTGCTGCAGGCGGTTGATCGCCGCCTCCGGCGTCTCGGCGGGCGCTTCTTCTGCTGCATCGGTTTCGTCGCCCTCGCGCGGCTGCACGTGGCGTTCGATGAATTCGCGCAGCTCGCCCAGCGGCAGCGCGCCGGCGAAGCCGTCGGCGATCTGGCCGTCCTTCACCAGCATCACGGTGGGCACGCTGCGGATGCCGAACATCGCGGCGAGCTGCTGGTTCTTGTCCACGTCCACCTTGCCGAGGCGGAACGCGCCCTTGTATTCGGCGGCGAGCTGTTCCAGCAGCGGGCCCAGCGTCTTGCACGGGCCGCACCAGGTGGCCCAGAAATCCACCAGCACCGGCGTGTCCAGCGAGGCGTTGAGCACGTCGGCCTCGAAGTTCTGTTCGGTGACGTCGAAGACGTGGTCGAGAGTGGCGTCGGTCACGGCGGGTTCCGTCCGGAGGGAGAAGGATGAAGGCGATTGAAATGGAGCGTGCCGCCCAGCATATCAAGCCCGTGCCGCATCGCCCGCGGCACAGCCGGATTTGCGAGAATCGCCGGATGGATCTGTCCCCACCGGATGCACTCGACGACCTGACGGCGGCGCAACCGCTGCTGATCTGCGAGCATTGCGACACCGTGCATCGCCGCGGCCCGCTGGCGAAGGGCGAGGTGGCCGAGTGCGCGCGCTGCGGCGCGGTACTGCAGCGTTGCCGCGGCATGGGCGCGAACGCCTTGCTGGCGCTGATCCTCACCGCGTTGCTGGTGTTCGCGCAGGCCACGCTGTGGCCCATCGTGACCCTGGGCCTGAACGGCCAGTACGTGGACGCCACGCTGTGGGACGTGATCCGCGTGATGTGGACGGATCACTCGCAGGTGGTCGCGGTGCTGGCCGCGCTCACGCTGTTCGTGTTCCCGCTGTGCAAGATCTTCATGCTGGGCTGGTTGCTGCTGTACGCGCGCAGCGGCCGCCGCGCGCCGGGTTTCCGCCGGCTGATGGTCGCGCTGCACCACCTCGGGCCATGGACGATGAGCGAGGTGTTCGTGCTCGGCGCGCTGGTGTCCATCGTCAAGGCGCACCTGTATTTCGACGTGCTGCCCGACCCCGGCATCTATGCGTATGCGGGGTTGATGCTGCTGATCACGCTGTTCGCGGGCGTCGACCTGACCCGGCTGTGGGACGAGACGCGCGAGGAGTCGCCATGAGCGCCTTGCCGCGCGCCGCGGAACTGGGCCTGCTCGGCTGCCACGTCTGCGGCCAGGTATGCCGCGCCGCGGACGAGGGCGGGGACATCCAGGCCTGCCCGCGCTGCGGCTCGACCCTGCACCGGCGCAAGCCGGCGGTCTATGCGCGTTGCTGGGCGCTGCTGATCGCCGCGTTCCTGATGTACATCCCCGCCAACGTGCTGCCCATCATGCGCACGGCGAGCCTGGGCGACATCGACGACAACACCATCCTCAGCGGCGTGGTGGAGCTGTGGGTGAAGGGCTCGCCCGGGTTGGCGGTGATCGTGTTCTGCGCCAGCATCATGGTGCCGATGCTGAAGTTCCTCGCGCTGAGCACGCTGCTGATCAGCTGCCGCCGCGGCAGCAACTGGGCGCGGCGGCAGCGCGCGCAGCTGTACCGGCTGGTGGAGCTGATCGGCTACTGGTCGATGCTGGACGTGTTCGTGGTGGCGCTGCTCACCGCGCTGGTACGCTTCGGCTACTTCAGCCTGGTGGAGCCGCTGCCGGGCGTGGTGTTCTTCGGCCTCACCGTGGTGCTGACCATGTTCGCCTCGATGTGCTTCGATCCCCGGCTGATCTGGGACGGCAAGGAAGATTCCGATGACTGACGAAAAATCCGCAGCGCCGCAGCCGGCGGGCGGCAATGCCTTGCCGCGCGCGGTGGTGCGCAAGCGGCGCACGAACGCCTCGCTGATCTGGCTGGTGCCGATCCTGGCCGCGGTCGTGGGCCTGTCGCTGGTGGTGAACGCCTGGCTGCAGGCCGGGCCGGAAATCACCATCAGCTTCCAGACCGCGCAGGGGCTGGCCGAGGGCAAGACGCCGGTGAAGTACAAGGACGTGGTGATCGGCAAGGTGGTCAAGATCCGCCTGAGCGGCGACCACAGCCACGTGCTGGTGAAGGTGGCGCTGGACAAGAGCGCGAAGTCGTTCGCCACCGCGGGCACGCGCTACTGGGTGGTGCGCCCGCGCATCGGGCTGGGCGGCGTCTCCGGCGTGGACACGCTGTTCTCCGGCGCCTACATCGGCGCCGACACCGGCGATTCGCAAGCGTCGCAGGAGGAGTTCAAGGGCCTGGAAAACCCGCCCGCGGTGACCCACGGCGAGCCGGGCAGGAGTTTCGTGCTGCATGCCGACGACCTTGGCTCGCTGGACATCGGCTCGCCCGTCTACTACCGCCGCATCCAGGTGGGACGCGTGGTGTCCTACAAGCTGGACAAGGACGGCAAGGGCGTGTCGCTGGCCGTGTTCGTCGACAGCCCCAACGACCGCTACGTGGACATCTCCACCCGCTTCTGGAACGCCAGCGGCGTGGACGTGTCGCTGGGCGCGGACGGGCTCAAGCTCAACACGCAGTCGATGGCCACCGTGCTGGCCGGTGGCGTCGCCTTCCAGGATCCCGGCGGCCCGCACGATGACACGCCGGCGCCCGACCAGGCCAATTTCACGCTGTTCGCCGACCAGGCCTCCGCGATGGCGCCGCCGGACGGCCCGCCGCAGTACATCCGCATGCGCTTCGACCAGTCGCTGCGCGGCCTGGCGGTGGGCGCGCCGGTGGAGTTCCTCGGGATGAACTTCGGCAAGGTGGTGTCCGTGCGCATGGACTACGACGAGAAGACCCATCACTTTCCGTTCATCGTCGGCGCCGTGATCTACCCCGAGCGGCTGGGCCAGGCGCACGACAAGCTGGTGGCGCTGGCGAAGCGGCGCGGCGACAACGCCGACCTCTCGCACATGGTGGGCATGCTGGTCGACCACGGCATGCGCGCGCAGGCGCGCACCGGCAACCTGCTCACCGGCCAGCTCTACATCGCGCTGGATTTCCTGCCGCATGCGGCGAGGGCGAACTACGACCCCGCCGCGCGTCCGCTGGAAATCCCCACCGCGCCCGGCAGCTTCGACAAGCTGCAGGAACAGATGGCCGACATCGTGGGCAAGCTCGACAAGATCCCGTTCGACCAGATCGGCAACCACCTCAACGACTCGCTGGCCAGCCTCGACGCCACGCTCAAGCAGGCGAACGGCAAGACGTTGCCGGCGATCGACGACACCATGCGCGACGCGCGCAAGACCCTGGGCACGGTGAACGACACGCTGTCCACCGACTCGCCGCTGCAGCAGAACCTGGGCCACTCGATGCAGGAATTGCAGCGCACGATGCGCTCGCTGCGCGTGCTCACCGACTACCTCGGCGTGCATCCCGAGGCGCTGCTGCGCGGCCGGCCGGCCGACCCCGCGCCGGCTGCGCCGAAGCCACAGCCCGCCGCCCGACCGGACAGGAGCCAGCCATGAGCCGCCTGCGTTACTGGACACTCGCCGGCGCGCTCGCGCTGGGCCTTGCCGGCTGCGCTTCCGCGCCGGTGCGCTACTACACGCTAACGACACCGGGTGGCCCCGCCGGGAGCAACGCGCCCGCGCCGTATCCGTTCGAACTGTTGCCGGTGGGCGTGCCCGCCCAAGTGGACGTGCCGCAACTGGTGGTGCGCACGGGCGGGCAGGGCATGCAGCCGCTGGATGGCCAGCGCTGGATCGCGCCGCTGGGCGACGAGATCCGCGGCGCGCTGTCCGCCGACCTGGCCAGCGCGCTGGGCGTGGCCGACATGGACGGCCTGCCGGGCAATGGCCAGCCGCGTTTGCGCATCACGCTGGACGTGCGCCGCTTCGAGTCGGTGCCCGGCGACCACGCGCTGATCGAGGCGGCGTGGAGCCTGCGCCTCAGCGGCGGTTCCGGCGGGCAGGAGGCGCTTTCCTGCACCAGTCTCGTCAGCGAGCGGGTGGGCGCGGGCTACGACGCATTGGTGGCCGGCCACCAGCAGGCGCTGGCCTCGCTCGCCGCCCGCATCGCCGCCACGGCGCGGGCCTACGAGTCCGGCAACCGGCCGGCCTGCCCCGCCGGCTGATGCCGGCAATCGGCGGGGAACGGCGGCCATTCTGCTAATCTGCCCCGTTCTCCCTGCCGCCCGCTACAGCCCCGATGCAAGACGCCCAAGAAGCCAGCAAGAACGACACCGACTACCAGCCGCAGGCGGTGGAAACCGCCGCCCAGCAGTACTGGAGCGCGCAGCGCGCGTTCGAGGTGAAGGAAGACCCGGCCAAGCCGAAGTTCTACTGCCTTTCGATGCTGCCGTATCCCTCGGGCGCGCTGCACATGGGCCACGTGCGCAACTACACCATCGGCGACGTGATCAGCCGCTACCAGCGCATGCAGGGCCGGAACGTGCTGCAGCCGATGGGCTGGGACGCGTTCGGCCTGCCCGCCGAGAACGCCGCGATCAAGAACAAGACCGCGCCGGCCAAGTGGACCTACGCCAACATCGAGCACATGCGCGGCCAGCTGCAGTCGCTGGGCTACGCGATCGACTGGAGCCGCGAGTTCGCCACCTGCCGCCCCGAGTACTACCGCTGGGAACAGCTGATGTTCACCCGGCTGATGAAGAAGGGCCTGGCCTACCGCAAGAACTCGGTGGTGAACTGGGATCCCGTCGACCAGACCGTGCTGGCCAACGAACAGGTGGTGGACGGCCGCGGCTGGCGTTCCGGCGCGGTGGTGGAGAAGCGCGAGATCCCGCAGTGGTTCCTGCGCATCACCGACTACGCGCAGGAGCTGCTGGACGGCCTGGACACGCTGCCGGGCTGGCCCGACGCGGTGAAGACCATGCAGCGCAACTGGATCGGCCGCAGCGAGGGCCTGGAGATCCACTTCGCGGTGGAAGGCGAGGCCGAACCGCTCACCGTGTTCACCACGCGTCCCGACACGCTGATGGGCGTCACCTTCGTTTCCATCGCCGGCGAACATCCGCTGGCGCTGAAGGCCGCGCAGCACAATCCGCAGCTCGCCGCCTTCCTCGACGAGCTGAAGCACGGCGGCGTCTCCGAGGCCGAGCTGGAAACGCAGGAAAAGCGCGGCATGGCCACCGGCCTGTTCGCCATCCATCCGGTCAGCGGCGACAAGGTGCCGGTGTGGGTCGCCAACTTCGTGCTGATGGGCTACGGCACCGGCGCGGTGATGGCGGTGCCCGGCCACGACGCGCGCGATTTCGAGTTCGCGCACAAGTACCAGCTGCCGATCCGGCAGGTGATCGCTTTGGCTCGTCATTCCGGCGAAGGCCGGAATCCAGTGACGGAAACCTACGACCCTGCCGTGTGGCAGGAGTGGTACGGCGACAAGACCCGTGCCGACATGCGCGTGATCAACTCCGGCGCGATGGACGGCAAGGACTACCGTGCCGCCTTCGATTACATCGCCGGCGTGCTTGAAGCCGACGGCAAGGGCCAGCGCCGCGTCAACTGGCGCCTGCGCGACTGGGGCGTCAGCCGCCAGCGCTACTGGGGCTGCCCGATCCCGGTGATCTACTGCCCGAAGTGCGACGCGGTGCCGGTGCCGGAAGACCAGTTGCCGGTGGTGCTGCCCGAGGACGTGGCCTTCAGCGGCGTGCAGTCGCCGATCAAGGCCGATCCCGAGTGGCGCAAGTGCGCCTGCCCGCAGTGCGGCGGCCCCGCCGAGCGCGAGACCGACACCTTCGACACCTTCATGGAGTCGAGCTGGTACTACGCGCGCTACACCTCGCCGGGCGCGGACGGGCAGGTGGACGGCCGTGCGAACTACTGGCTGCCGGTCGACCAGTACATCGGCGGCATCGAGCACGCGATCCTGCATCTGCTGTACTTCCGCTTCTATCACAAGCTGATGCGCGACGCGGGTCTGGTGCAGTCGGCCGAACCGGCCACCAACCTGCTGTGCCAGGGCATGGTGATCGCCGAGACGTTCTACCGCGACAACGCCGACGGCTCGAAGGACTGGATCAACCCCGCCGACGTGGAGATCCAGCGCGACGACAAGGCGCGCGTTGTCGGCGCGCTGCTCAAGGCCGACGGCCAGCCGGTGCAGATCGGCGGCACCGAGAAGATGTCGAAGTCCAAGAACAACGGCGTCGACCCGCAGGCCATGGTGGGCAAGTACGGCGCCGACACGGTGCGCCTGTTCTCCATGTTCGCCGCGCCGCCGGAGCAGTCGCTGGAATGGAACGAGGCCGGTGTGGAAGGCATGGCGCGCTTCCTGCGCCGTTTCTGGCGCGAGGTCGTCACGCATGCCGCACAGCCGGATCACCCGGTGGTCGACCCGTCGCAGCTCAACGCCGAACAGAAGACGCTGCGCCGCCAGTTGCACGAGACCATCCAGAAGGTGAGCGACGACTTCGGCCGCCGTCATTCCTTCAACACCGCCATCGCCGCGCTGATGGAACTGCTCAACGCGGTGAACAAGTTCGCCGACATGAGCGAGCAGGGCCGCGCCGTGCGCCACGAGGCGCTGGAAACCATGGTGCTGCTGCTTAATCCGGTGGTGCCGCACGTCAGCCACCACCTGTGGCAGGTGCTGGGCCACGCCGAGGCCGTGCTGGAAGACCAGCCCTGGCCGGCCGTGGACGAAAGCGCCCTGGTGCGCGACAGTCTCACCCTCGCGGTGCAGGTCAACGGCAAGCTGCGCGGCACCATCGAGGTGCCGGCCAGCGCAAGCAAGGAAGAGGCGGAAGCGCTGGCGTTGGCGCAGCCGCAGGTGGCCGCCTTCCTCAAGGATCTCGCCGTGCGCAAGGTGATCGTGGTGCCCGGCAAGATCGTCAACATCGTCGCAGGATGAAAGCCATGAACCGCATGCTCCGTGTCGCGCTGCTGCTCGCCATCGCCCTTGCGCTCTCTGCCTGCGGCTTTCACTTGCGCCGCAACGTGGCGTTGCCGCCGGCGATGAGCCGCGTGCATCTCACGGTCACGGGCGGCGGCGACCTGCAGCGCAAGCTGGCGCGCGCGCTGGAAGGCGCCAACGTCACCGTCGAGGACGCCGCCGGCCCCGGCATCGCCGAACTGAACGTGCCGGTGGCCGCGTTCAGCACGCAGTCGCTGACCCAGGGCGGCTACGTGCGCATCACCGAATACGGCGTGCACTACCACGTGGAGTTCGACCTTGCCGGCGCCGACGGCACGGTGCTCGTGCCGCACCAGCACATCGACATGCAGCGCGAATACAGCTACGACTCCACCGACGCCGTGGGCAACGCCTCGCAGGTGCAGGAAATCCAGGGCAGCCTGGTCGACGACATGGTGCAGGCCATCATGTTCCGCCTCGAAGCCGCCGGCCAGCATCCGCGGGCGGCGCCCGCACCGGCATCCACCACCGGCAAGCCCTGATGCCGCTCGCCCCTGCGCAATGGCAGAAGGCGCTGGCCGCCGACTCGCTGGCGCCTGTCTACCTGCTCGCGGGCGAGGAACTGCTGGTGCTGGAAGCCGCCGACGCGCTGCGCGCGCAGGCGAAAAAGCTCGGCTACGCCGAGCGCGAGGTGCTGGAAGTCGAGCAGCGTTTCGACTGGGATGATCTCGCCCGTGCCGCCGCCGGCATGTCGCTGTTCGCCACGCGCCGCCTGCTCGACCTGCGCCTGCCCACCGGCCGTCCCGGCGTGGACGGCGCCAAGGCCATCAACGAGTTCTGCGCCAATCCGCCGCCCGACGTGACCCTGCTGATCACCGCGATGGAGTGGAGCAGCAAGCACGATGGCGCCTGGAGCAAGAAGCTGGAAGCCGCCGGCGTGATGGTGGTGTTCAACGCGCCCAGGCCCAACGAGTGGGCCGCCTGGATCGGCGCGCGGCTGGCCTCGCGCGGCCTGAGCGCCACGCCCGATGCCGCGGCCCTGCTGGCCGAGCGCGTGGAAGGCAACCTGCTGGCCGCCGCGCAGGAAGTGGACAAGCTCGTGGTGCTGCGCGCGGGCGACTCCACGCGCATCGACGCCGACGCGATGGAAAGCCTGGTCGCCGACAGCGCCCGCTACGACGTGTTCAAGCTCACCGACGCCGCGCTGGCGGGCGAGGGCGCGCGCGCGCTGCGCATCCTCGCCGGCCTGCGCGCCGAGGGCGACGAGCTGATCGCCATGATGGGCTGGCTGGTGAACCAGTTGCAGCTTGCCCTGCGTCTCGCCAACGCCCCCGACCTCGCCGCCCAGGCGCGCGCCGAGCGCCTGTGGCCCGCGCGCGAGCAGCTGTTCCGCAAGGCGTTGCGCCGTGCGCCGCGCGAACACTGGCTGGCCTGCCTCGCACGCGCCTCGCGCATCGACCGCATCGCCAAGGGGCGCGAGCAGGGCGAGCCCTGGCGCGAAGCCGAGCGTCTGATCGCGGCGATCGCCGAGCCGTGGGCGGCGCGGGCGCTCGCATGATTCCCGACTCGCCTGCTTGGCTCCCTCTCCCCTTCGAGGAGAGGGTTGGGGTGAGGGGCCGGTGCTCGCGACAACCTTCCAGATCCGCACTTCGCCCCGCCCTGGTTGCAGCAGAGCTTGCGCGATGAGCACACGCCCCCTCGCCATCTTCGGCGGCACCTTCGACCCCATCCACATCGGCCACCTCACCGTGGCGTGGGAAGCCGCCGAGTTGCTGGATGCGGAGGTGCGGCTGATGCCCGCCAACGTGCCGCCGCATCGGCCCGCGCCGCAGGCTTCTCCCGCCGAGCGCGTGGCGATGCTGCGTGCGGCCTTGGCCGGCCAGTCGCGGCTGGCGCTGGACGCGCGCGAACTGGAGCGCGCCGGCCCCTCGTACACCATCGATACCTTGCGCGAGCTGCGCGCGGAACAGGGTGAACGCCCGCTGGTGCTGTTGCTCGGTGCCGACGCCTTCGCGGGCCTGCCGACCTGGCATCGCTGGCGCGAGCTGTTCGACTTCGCGCATGTCGGTGTGCTGAGCCGGCCAGGCGTGGAGGCCGAATGCCCTGCGGAGCTGGCCGGGGAAGTCGCCGCGCGCCGCGTCGACGACGTGGCGGCATTGCGTGCGCAGCCTTGCGGCAAGCTGATCGAGCTTGCGGTGACGCCACTGGAAATCTCCGCCACCCGCATCCGCGAATTGCTCGCTGCAGGACGCGATCCGCGCTATTTGTTGCCGGCGGGGTTGTTTGATGATCCGGTGCTGTTGAGGCCGTATCGCCGCTGAAGCGGTTTTGCTGGGTTCAAGGCGGTTTCGCCCCGCTGCCGCGGCGCGAGTTACTTTCTCTTTGCGTGGCCAAAGAGAAAGTAACCAAAGAGAAAGGCCACCCCGGTTGGCGCTTGCCGAGCATCCTGCCCGGCAAGTCCGTGAGGCGAGGCCGGGCTTTTCGAGCGGACTCCTGTCCGCGCGAAAAGGCGAGCCCATCCGTGGGCTCGCCCGCTGCGCGGCCTGGTCGTCCCCGCCTCACCGCCGCCCAGGGGCCCCGGAAAAGCAGGCGCGCATCGTGCGCGCCAGAAGCCGAAGCGCGGCAAGCTCGTGGCTGTTGCTGTTGCTGTTGCTGTTGCTGTTGCTTCTGCGCGCTGGGAGCGCGCTGCTTTACCCGGGGCCCCTATGGCACGGCGGGTGGGCGGAGGAAAGTCCGCAGGATGGCCCGCAGGGATGCGGGCCAGTTTTTCGCCGGGACAGGAGCCCCGTCGAAAAAAACCGTAGCCCACCCGCGCACCCGGAAGGCAGGATGCCTGGAGGGCGCGCCATCGGGGTGCCGTTTCTCTTTGGTTCCTTTCTCTTTGGGCATGCAAAGAGAAAGGAACTCGGGCGCCGGCAGGCGCTCGAAACCGCCTTGAATCCAGCGAAATCGCTTTGAAGCGCGCATGGATATGCGGCATTTCGAGCTCGAAGTCATCCTCCGGTGCAAACAAGTAACGGTACGCGGCTCACCCCACCCGCGCCACAAACCGCAACGCCACCGAGTTCATGCAATAGCGCAACCCCGTCGGCGGCGGCCCGTCGTCGAACACGTGGCCGAGGTGGCTGCCGCAGCCGGCACAGCTGATGGCGGTGCGCTCCATGCCGAAGCTGTCGTCGCGGGTCTCGATCACGTTCCGCTTCGCGATGGGCTGCCAGAAGCTGGGCCAGCCGGTGCCGGAGTCGAACTCGGTGGCGGCGTCGTAGAGCGCGGTGGCGCAGGCCACGCAGCGGAACAGGCCGGCTTGCGCGGGGCGTTCGTGCGGGCCGCTGAAGGCGCGTTCGGTGCCGTCGCGGCGCATCACGTCGAAGGCCAGTGGCGTGAGGCGCGACCGCCATTGCGCGTCGCTGAGCACCAGCCGCTGCACGCGGCAGGCGCCGAGGTCGCGGCCGTCGTCGGCGTAGCACTCCAGCAGCACGTCGCCGGGCGTGTCGTGGATCAGCGCCGGCAGTCCGCCTTGGGCGCCGGCGGCGAGCAGGCGGGGCAGGGCGAAGCTGCCGCCGACCGCGAGCAGGGCGCCGCCGCTCACGGCGGCGCGCAGGAAGCGGCGGCGATCCATCGCGAGGGTTTCATCGATGCGGGACATGGCATGCCTCCGATGCGCGATCGCTCAGCCGAAGGTGAACGCGTAAGCGTGCACGCCGGGGTCGAGGAAGGTGATGGTGAAGGTGCGCTCGCCGTTGCCGTGGGCCTGGCGCACCAACTGGTACAGGCGCTGCGCGTTGACGGTGCCGTTGCCTTCGGCGTCGGTGTCCATGCCGTGGTCGTCGCCGGGGGCGTGGCCGTCCAGCGCGATGCGGAAGCGCACCGGCTTGCCGTCGCTGCCGGGGCCGAGCACCAGGTGCAGGTCGCGGCCGCGGAAGCGGTAGGTGATGGAGCCGTCGGCCGCGTCCAGCGTGGCCTCCTGCGGGCGCACGATCCAGCGGCCGGCCAGCGCCCACTGGTTGGTGGCGAGCTGTGCCGGCGCGCGGTAGTCGAACGCTTCGTCATGCGCCACCCGGCCGCCGGCGAAGTCGTCGGCGCGCGCGTAGCCCACGTAGGTTTCCGGCGAGCGGTCGCCATCGCCGGAGATGGCTGCCTGTGCGCCCTTTGCGCCGGGCTGCACGTAGCCGCCGGGCAGGTTCTTGTAGCCGGCCTCGGTGAGCAGCTGGCGAATCGTGTCCTCGCCTTTGGCATAGCCGCCTTCGCCGAAATAGTGGTGGCGGATCTGGCCGTGCGCGTCGATGAAGTAGTCCGCCGGCCAGTATTCGTTGTTGAAGCCCTGCCAGATGGCGTAGTCCGAATCCAGCGCCACCGGATAGGTCACGCCCAGCCGCTGCACCGCCGCGGCCACGTTGGCCCGATCCTTCTCGAACGCGAATTCGGGCGAGTGCACGCCGATCACCACCAGGCCGTGATCCTTGTACTTGTCGTACCAGGCCTGCACGTAGGGCAGCGAGCGCAGGCAGTTGATGCAGGAGTAGGTCCAGAAATCCACCAGCACCACCTTGCCGCGCAGCGAGGCGGGCGTGAGCGGTGCGCTGTTGAGCCAGCCGGTGGCGCCGGAGAGCGTGGGCAGCGTGCCTTCCACCGGCAGCGCCTCGCCGGGCTGCGGCGCGGGCGAGGCCATGGCGGCGGGCATCGGCCGCACGGCGTCGATCAGCTTCTGTTCGAGGCCGTTGGTGCCGGCCAGCGAGACGCGGGTGAGCACGCCGGTATCCACGCCCGAGGCGATGGCAGCCACGCCGGCCAGCACCAGCACGCCCAGCGTGCGGCGCACCCATTGCCCGGCGCCCAGCGAGCGCTTCATCAGCGCGAACACCTTGCCGCCCACGGCCAGCGCCAGCGCCAGCGAGGTGGCCGCACCCAGCGCGTAGGTGAGCAGCAACAGGGTGGTGGTGACGCTGGCGCCCTTGAGCGCCGCGCCGGTCAGCAGCAGGCCGAGGATGGGGCCGGCGCACGGCGCCCACAGCAGGCCGGTGGCGATGCCCAGGCCCACCGCGCCCCAGATCGACTCGCCATCGTCCTCGGTGCGCTGCGACAGCCGGTTGCCCAGCGCCACGAACGGCCGCGTCAGCCATTCGGCGACGTGGCTGGAAAGCAGGGTGAGCCCGAGCAGGGCCAGCACCACCAGCGCCACGGCGCGGCCGTACTGGTTCGCGTGCACCGCCCAGCCGCCGCCCACCGCGGCCAGCGTGGCGACCAGCGCGAAGGTGGCCGCCATGCCGACCAGCATCGGCAGGCCGCTTTTCAGGAACGGCCGGTCGGCACGCGCGAACACGAAGGGCAGCACCGGCAGGATGCACGGGCTGAGGATGGTGAGCACGCCGCCGAGATAGGCAAGGATCAGCAGGAGCATGGCGAGGGTTCCGGGTTGGGGTGTGCTGGTGATTCGCCGCCACCGCGCCGATGGTTACATCAACCGGTGCGAGGTAACCCGACCGATGGATGCGGCGAATGGCAGGATGGAACCGCAGCATGGGACGAATCGCCCTTGACCGCCGATGGCACCTTGGTATGGGATGGCGGCTTCGCCCCGTCATTGGATTGCCGCGTTTCCGTGCCTGCCGAACCCGCCAGCGTCAGCGAACAGGTCGAGCGCCGGCGCGCGGCGTGGATGGCCGCCGCGCAGGCGGGCGATCGGCGCGCCTATGAGCGCGTGCTGGCCGATTCGGTGGCGCTGATCCGCACGGTGGCGCGCCGGCAGGGCGTGGGCACGGATGCGCTGGACGACGTGGTGCAGGAGACCCTGCTCACCGTGCACCGCGTGCGCCACACCTACGATCCGGCGCGTTCCTACGATGCCTGGCTCAGCGCCATCGCCGGGCGCCGCGCCATCGACGCATTGCGCAGCCATGGCCGGCGCGACCGGCGCGAACTGCACGACGACATCGCGCTCGAACAGCACCCCGACCGCGACGACGCGAGCATGGATGCCGAGCGCCGCCAGCAGGCGCGGCGCCTGCGCGAGGCCATCGCGCAGCTGCCGCCCGGCCAGCGCGAGGCGGTGGAACAACTCGGCCTGCGCGAGCAATCGCTGGCCGAGGCCGCAGAGCACACCGGCCGCAACGCCGGCGCGCTGAAAGTGAACCTGCACCGCGCATTGAAAGCCTTGCGCGGCCGCCTCAACGGAGAACCTTGAGCAACATGTCCGAGCCACGCCACCAGACCCTGATCGACGCGCTCGGTGCCGAACTGGTGCCGGTGCGGCGCCTGCTGCCGCCGTGGCGGCGCACGCTGGGCTGGCTGGCGCTGGTGGCGGTGGTCGCCGCGTTGCTGTTCGCGCACTACGGCGACCAGCCCATGCTGCGCCGCTGGGCCGGCGCGCCGGATCTGGCCTGGGCCGCGCTGGGTGCGGTGCTCACCGCGGTCACGGCGGCGTGGGCCGCGTTCACGCTGGTCGTGCCGGGGCGTTCGCGTGCGTGGGCCTGGCTGCCGCTGCCGCCCGCGCTGCTGTGGATCGCCGCCAGCGGCCTGGGTTGCCTGCGCACCTGGCTGGCGCCGGGCACCAGCATCGCCACCCTGCACCAGTCGGCCGATTGCCTGGTCTTCATCGTCGGCTTCTCGATCCCGCTGTCGGCATTGATGGTGTGGCTGTTGCGCCGCGCCTGCCCGCTGCGTCCATTGCTCACCGCGCTGCTGGTGGGCCTCGCCAGCGCCGCGGCCTCGGCCAGCCTGCTGGAGATTTGCCACGCCTTCGACGCCGCCGCCACCGACCTGCTCACGCATGCGCTGGCGGTGGCGATCGTGGTCGCGGCGAACGCGGCGATGGGCGGGCGGCTGCTGTCGAGGTAACCGCTCGCGTGTCCGCGGCGAATGAAGGAACGGGGGCGGCTTGCCCGCTTCCGTCCCTTTCCCATTCCAAGGATCAGCCCATGAACGCACGCACGCTTGCCGCACTCGCGCTTTCCGCCGCCGTCGGTGCCTTCGCCTTCGCGCCCGCTCACGCGCAGGACGCGATGGCCGCGTCCTCCAGCACCGCCATATCGCACGCTGCCATGCAGTCCAAGGACGCCATGCACAAGGACGGCATGAAGATGAAGAAGGCTGCGATGAAGTCCAAGTCCATGCACCACGACGGCATGATGAAGAAGGACGACGGGATGAAGATGAAGAAGGACGATGTAATGAAGAAGGATGCCGGCGACGCGATGAGCGGTGGCTGATGCACCCGCGGCATGGCGGGCCGCGCCGTCCGCCATGCCGTGCCGCCGCTATTGATCCGGCCCGGAAATACGATACGTTCACCGTTCGTCCCCGGATCGAGTCCGGGGCAGGCTCTGAGCGTGGCGAAGCGGAGTCGAAGGACACCGGCGGAAACCATTTGCGGGCCGGATCAACAAGCGGTGGATAGCGGTGGATAATGCCGGGAACCCCCGCCGCGGACGACGCGCATGGCCCTCTTCGCACAGCAGGTCGGCATCGAGCATCCATTGATCCAGGCGCCGATGGCCGGCGCCAGCACGCCGGAACTGGTCGCCGCGGTGTCCAACGCGGGAGGCCTGGGTTCGCTGGGCGTGGGTTATGCCGAGCCGCAGACCATCCTCGACCAGGCGGCGCGGATCCGCATGCTCACTGGCGCCCCGTTCGCGTTGAACCTGTTCGTGCTGCCCGACGACATCGAGCCGGACATGGCGGCGGTGGCGCGCGCCCGCGCACGGCTCGATGCCCTGATGGAGCGCGAAGGCCTGGATGCGCGCACCACGTTGCCGGCGCGTTGGGCGCCGCGCTTCTCCGAGCAGTTCGCCGCGCTGTGCGAGGCGCGGCCCGCGGTGGCCAGCTTCGCGTTCGACCTGCCCACGCCGGCGCAGATGCAGGAACTGAAGCGGCGCGACATCTACGTGATCGGCACCGCCACCACGGCGGCGGAGGCGCGCGCCTGGGCCGAACGCGGCGCCGATGCGGTATGCGTGCAGGGCGCCGAGGCGGGCGGTCACCGCGGCGGATTCCTGCATGCGGGCGAGACGCCGCTGATCGGCCTGTTCGCGCTGATCCCGATGGCGGTGCGCGCAGTCACGGAGTGCTGCGGGGACGTGCCGGTGATCGCCGCCGGCGGCATCATGGACGGCGCCGGCATGCTCGCCGCCGAGGCGCTGGGCGCGGCGGCCAGCCAGCTCGGCACGGCCTTCCTCGCTTGCCCCGAGTCGTCCGCGGCGGAGGCGTGGAAGCACGACCTGGCCACCGCGGAAGACCATCGCATCGCCACCATCCGCAGTTTTTCCGGCCGCGCCGCGCGCGGCCTGCGCAACCGCTACGTGGAGGCGATGGAAGGCGCGGCGGGCGAACTGCCGGCCTATCCCGTGCTCAACGCGCTCACCGCGCCCCTGCGGCGTGCAGCCGCCGCCGCAGGCCGCGCCGACCTCGTTTCCGAATGGTGCGGCCAGGCCGCCGCGCGCGTGCGTCCGCAGCCCGCCACGGAACTGGTGGCGCGGCTGATGCACGAATACCGGCTGGCGCGACGGGCGCTGGCGCACTGACGTCCGGGTTGCCGCGGCGCCCGTGGCAGGGCGCCGTAGCACTTCCGTCGTGCAGGGCAGGGGTAATCGCGATCCCGTGCATCCACCACCTGGCCGGGAAGCTGCTGGCATCGGGTGGCCTGGCATCGGCGCCTTGACCTGGGCTTGATGGGCGGGCGTTATACTGCCGCCGCGCCGCACGGGCGCGCGATTCCGCACCGAGGCACTCCCTCTTGAGCACCAACCGCAAGACCAAGGCCGACTCCACGGCCGAACTGCGCAAGACCGTCGTCGCCGCGCTGGAAGAACTGAAGGCCAAGGACGTCCGCGAGATCGACGTCCGCGGCAAGACCTCCATCGCCGACCTGCTGGTGATCGCCTCCGGCACCTCCGCGCGCCACGTCAAATCCATCGCCGACGAAGTGGTGAAGTTCGCCAAGAAGGCGGGCGTGATGCCGTTGGGCGTGGAAGGCGAGCAGGAAGCCGAGTGGGTGCTGGTGGATCTGGGCGACGTGATCGTCCACGTGATGCTGCCGCGCATCCGCGAGTTCTACGGTCTGGAAAGGCTGTGGACGGTGGGCGACCGCGAGCCGGATGTCGGCGCCGCGAGCGTCGGGTGAGCATCGGGGAGTCGCCATCCCCTTGGCGGGGAGGGCGCCGATTTTCTCCCTCTCCGTTGCGGAGAAGGCGCAGGTTTTCTCCCTCTCCCCTGCGGGGAGAGGGTTGGGGTGAGGGGACAAGCTCGCGATACATGGGCTACGAAGCAAAAGGCTGCTTCGATAGGCGTTCCCGCAAGCCCCGACCCCTCACCTCAATCCCCTTCGACGGGCTCAGGGCGGCGCTCTCCCCAAAGGGGAGAGGAGGCGAACGCAGGCGCTGCGCGCCGGCTTTTACTCTTGGACGGCAATGATGCGCACGCGCATCATCGCCGTCGGCGAGCGCATGCCCGCCTGGGTGGCGGAAGGCTTCGCCGAGTACCGCAAGCGCCTCTCGCACGAGCTGCCGCTGGAACTGGTCGAACTGAAGCCCGGCGCGCGCGGCAAGGGCCGCGACGATGCGAAGGCGATGCTGGACGAGGGCGCCGCGATCCTCGCCGCCTTGCCGCGCGACTGCCACGTGGTCGCGCTGGACGGCCGCGGCAAGGCCTGGTCGAGCGAGGAGCTGGCCACGCAGCTCTCGGCGTGGCGCATGGCGGGACGCGAGCTGGCCTTCCTGATCGGCGGCCCCGACGGCCATGCGCCTGCAGTGCTGGCGCGCGCCGACCAGCGCTGGTCGCTGGGCCCGCTCACCCTGCCGCACATGCTGGTGCGGCTGGTGCTGGCCGAGCAGTTGTACCGCGCCACGACCATCGTGGCGGGGCATCCCTACCACCGGGCCTAGTCCGGCGATGACGCTGCCGCTGCTTGGCTGGCTGTTCGCGCTCGGGGTGGTGGCGCACAACGCCGAGGAGGCGTGGCTGCTTCCGTCGTGGCCGTTGCGCCCCAGGTTCCGCCGGGTGGCCGTGGGAGCGGGGGCGTTCCGGTTCGCCGCGGCCATCCTGTCCCTCGTTGCGCTGCTGGCTGCCTGGCTCGCCGGTGTCGGCGGGCCGCACAGCCTCGGCGCGTACTTCATCGCGGGCTATGCCGCGGCCATGCTGCTGAACGTCCTGGTGCCGCATGTCGCAGCGACGGTGGCGCTGCGAGCGTACGCGCCGGGCACCGCCACCGCCTTGTTGTGCAACCTGCCGCTCGGCGGCTGGCTCGTGTACCGGTCGCTGGCCGAACGCTGGATCGAACCGTCCGTGTTCGCCGTGTCCGGCCCGTTGACGGTATTGGGCGTGGCGATACTTGGCGCATCGCTGATCTGGCTGGGCGGCCGGTGCGAGGCCGCATGGAACAGGCGATCCTCCCGGCGCGTCATGCGGTAGGCTCGATCAGCGTCTTCGCAGCGGAATCATCATGGCCATCCTTGTCCGTCCAGCCACTCTCCACGACCTCGACGCGCTGGTGCCGCTGTTCGACGGCTACCGCCAGTTCTACGGCAAGCCGTCCGACGAGGGCGGCGCGCGCGAGTTCCTTATGGCACGCCTGCGCCTCAACGAATCGCAGATCCTGCTTGCGCGCGACGCGCACGGCGCGGCGCTGGGCTTCACCCAGCTCTACCCGCTGTTCTCCTCGGTGCGCATGGTGCGCACCTGGCTGCTCAACGATTTGTTCGTGGCCGCGGGCGCGCGCCGGCAGGGCGTGGCGAAGGCCCTGCTCGAAGCGGCGGCGGCGCATGCGAAGAAGCTGGGCGCGGCCAGCCTGTCGCTCTCCACCGCGCACGACAACCTGCCGGCGCAGGCCTTGTACGAATCGCTGGGCTGGCAGCGCGACACGCAGTTCCGCGAATACAGCCTCACGCTCTGAAGGATCGCCGCATGCTCCATCTCGCCTCGCAGTCGCCGCGCCGCCGCGAATTGCTCACACAGCTCGGCGTGGATTTCCGCGTGGTCGACGTGGACGTGCCCGAGCTGCGCACCGCGCAGGAATCGCCGCGCGAATACGTGAACCGCGTCGCGCGCGACAAGGCGCGGGCCGGGCTGGCCGCGCTCGCGGGCGTTGCCGGCGCCGTGGTGCTGGGTGCGGACACCGAGGTGGTGCTGGACGACGAGGTGTTCGGCAAGCCGCGCGACGCGCACGACGCCGCGGCGATGCTGCGCCGCCTCTCCGGCCGCACGCATTCGGTGATCTCGGCGGTGTGGCTGGTCGACGCGCGCGGCGAGCGCAGCGCGTGCTGCGTGTCGCGCGTGCGCTTCGCGGAGCTGGACGAGGCCGCCATCGAAGCCTATGTCGCCACCGGCGAATCCTTCGGCAAGGCCGGCGCCTATGCGATCCAGGGTCGCGGCGCGACCCTGGTCGAGCATCTGGAGGGCAGCTACTCCGGCGTGATGGGCCTGCCGCTGTTCGAGACGGCGCAATTGCTTCGCGCGCCGGTGGCCTATCCGGAGTGATGCAGCGACACGAACATGGCCAGCATCGCCAGCAGGTTGTTGCAGCCGTGGGCGATCACCGCGGGCCATAGCGAGCCCGAGCGCAGCCGCAGCCACGCCAGCGCCACGCCGAGCAACGCCAGGTTGGGCAGCGCGTACCATTGCCAGTGCAGGTCGGGCAGATGCACCAGCGCGAACAGCGCGGCGCTGGCCAGCGCCGCCCAGCCGGCGCGCAGGTGGCGCAGCAGGGCGGAGAGCAGCACGCCGCGGAACAGAAACTCTTCCACCGCCGGGCCGATGCTCGACACCACCAGCGTCAGCGCGATGCGGAAGCCGAGGCCGGCCTCGCCGCCGAGTTGCTTCACGTCCTGCGGCACGGCATGCCCGCGCGCGATCAGTTCGGTGATCTGGCCGCCGATCCACGGCATGGCCAACCCCACCACCGCGGCGATGGCGCACCAGGCCGCGGCAGGCATGGCGAAGCCGAAACCTGGCGGTTGCGCCTGCGACCACAGTCGCGGCCAGAACCGTCGCGCCAGCCACAGCGTGATGGCGGCGTCGCCGAGCAGCACGATCACCACCAGCGTGCTGCGGGTGTTCGCATTGGCCATCGCGGCCCACACGTCGCCCATCGCGGCGCCGTGGTGAACCGCGCCGACGACGATGCCCAGCAGCAGGCCGGCGAGCATGCCGATGAGCACCTGCAGCGCGAAATACAGCACGATCATGCCCAGCGCGTGGCCCATGCCCGGCAGGCGCGGCGAGAGTGCCGCGCCTGCAGGCAGCGGAGGCGGTGGGTTGTGGCGTGCTGCATCCATCGAACGGGGAGTCCTCGCGCAACGCGAGGCGCCGCGTTTCGTGCAGGCATCTTGGCGGTTGCGCGGGAGCCGGTGCAACCGCCATCCGGCATGGTCGGCGCCGCGTTGCGCACTGCTCCGGCGAACCAGAGGAGCGAACGGTGCCGCGAGCGCAATCATGGGCGAAGACGCGCGGCGCCAGCGCCCAGCCGTCGAATTTCCCGATGCGCTCTTCTGGTGCGCTGGAACCGCGGGCGCGCCTTGTATAGTTGACGGCCCTTTCCAGCGCCCCGGCGCCGCAGCGTTCCCATGCTCGCATTCGACTGGCTGACCGATCCCGCCGCCTGGGCCGGCCTCCTCACCCTGGTGGTGCTGGAGATCGTGCTGGGCATCGACAACCTCGTGTTCGTCGCGATCCTCTCAGACAAGCTGCCGCCGCAGCGGCGCGACCGCGCGCGCCTGCTGGGCCTTGGCCTCGCGCTGGCGATGCGCCTGCTGCTGCTGGCGGCGATGTCGTGGCTGGTGCGGCTCACCGCGCCCATCGTCGAGTGGCATGGCCTTGCGCTGTCGTGGCGCGACATCATCCTGCTCGCGGGCGGCGGCTTCCTGCTGTTCAAGGCCACGCTGGAGCTGCACGAGCGGCTGGAGGGCGGCGACGAGCACGCCTCGGAAAGCCGCGCGCAGGCGCGCTTCTGGCCGGTGGTGGCGCAGATCGTGGCGCTGGATCTGGTGTTCTCGCTGGACTCGGTGATCACCGCCGTGGGCATGGCCAGCCACCTCTCGGTGATGATGATCGCCGTGGTGATCGCGGTGCTGCTGATGATCCTGGCCAGCAAGCCGCTCACCGCCTTCATCAACGCGCGGCCCACGGTGGTGATCCTGTGCCTGTCGTTCCTGCTGATGATCGGCTTCAGCCTGATCGCCGAAGGCCTGGGCTTCCATATCCCGAAGGGCTACCTGTACGCCGCGATCGGCTTCTCCATCGTGATCGAGGCGTTCAACCAGACCATGCGCCGCAACCGCCGGCGCAGCCTGCTGGCCAGCGCGCGCACGCTGCGCGAGCGCACGGCGCAGGCGGTGCTGCGCCTGCTCGGCACTGGCGGCATGGAGGAGGAAGCGGCGCCCGCGACGGCAGCCGCGAACGGCGGCGCGATGTTCGGTGAGGACGAACTGGCGATGGTGCAGGGCGTGCTCGACCTCGCGCACCGGCCAGTGCGCTCCATCATGACGCCGCGCCCGGAAATCAGCTGGATCGACCCGCGCGAGGACGTCGCCAAGCTGCGCGCCGAAGTCGCCGCCTGCGGCTACCACTGGGTGCCGGTGGCGGGCGACGACCTCGACCAGCTGGTCGGCGTGGCCACTTCGCACGACCTGCTGGCCAGCCTGCTGGAGCACGGCCGCATCGACGTCGAACGCGTGGTGCGCAAGCCGATGACCGTGCTGGAGTCGCTGAGCGTGCTGCGCCTGATCGACGAATTCCGCCGCTCGCCGCTGCAGGTGGCGCTGGTGGTGGACGAATACGGCAGCGTGCTCGGCATGGTCACGCCGGCCGACGTGCTGGCGACCATCGCCGGCGAGTTCAACGACGCCGCCGGCGGCGATCCTGCCGCCGTGCGCGAGGGTGATGGCGCGTGGCTGCTCGACGCCAGCCTCGACCTGCGCCGGGTGGAACACCTGCTGGGCCATCGCCTGAGCAGCGACGACGGCTTCGCCAGCCTCGCCGGCTACGCGCTGCAGCAGCTGGGGCGCCTGCCCGCGGTGGGCGAGCGTTTCAGCAGCGAAGGACTGCAGTTCGAGGTGGTGGCGATGGACGGCGCGCGCATCGAGCGCCTGCGCGTGGTGCTCGCCTGACCCGGCGAGCGCGGCAGGGGCCGGGGCCGCTCAATGCAGCCCTCGCCAGATCGCGTGCAGCAGTTCGCCGCTAGGGTCGCTGCCTTGCTCCCAGTACATCAGGCCGCCGAGGTGCAGCGCTTTCACGTAGGCGGCCTTGGCCGCGATGGACTGCGGGTCGTCGTAGGTCACGAAGCGGCGCTTCTGTGCGTTCCACAGGTAGGGCGCCTCGGCCTTCGCGTCCCAGTAGCGCACGTAGCCGCCGTGGTCGATGAAGCCGGACTTGAGCTCGGGCCAGTCGTGGCCGCCCTGGTAGTGGCCGTACTTCTGGAACAGGCCGTTGTGGATGGGCTCGACGTCGGCGAACTCGCGGCCGTAGAACGCCACGCCGGGTACCAGCTTGGCGGGCGGCACGCCGGCAGCGAGGAATTGCCGCACCGCGCGCGACAGCGTGCGCGCATCGGCCGGCGCCAGTTCGGAGGCGTGCAGGCCGGTTTGGTTGCAGGTGGTCGGCGTCATCGCGTTGCAGAAGTCGTAGGTCATCATGTTGAACCAGTCCAGCGACGGCGCCACCGCGGCGAGGTCGATGCCGTCCACGAACGGGCCGTCGGCGGCGGCGATGGTGAGCAGGTAGTGCCTGCCGTGGCCGGCGCGATCCAGCGCGGCGCGCAGTGCCTTTATCAGCGCGGTGAAGTGTTCGCGATCCTGCGGGTTCGAGGCGATGCCGGACTCGTGGTGGCCGGGGTATTCCCAGTCCACGTCGAGGCCGTCGGCGTGCGTGTCCGCGATCAGCGCGGCGGCGCTGTCGGCGAAGCGCTGGCGGCTTTCCGCCGTCATCGCCGCCTCGGAGAAGCCGCCCACGCTCCAGCCGCCCACCGACACCATCACCTTGAGCTTCGGATGCGCGGCTTTCAGCGCGATGCGTTGCTGCAGCAGGGCACGGGCCGGCGGATCGAGTACCGCGCGGCCATCGGCCGGATGTGCGAACGCGAAGATCAGAGTGTCGATGCGATCCACGTCGGCGGCGGGAATCGGGTGCCTCGCCGTGTCGTAGGCCACCACGCGATAGTGTTCCCGCGCTGCAGGCGCGGCGTGTGCGAACGGCGGGCAGGCGAGCGCCGCCAGCAGCGGAAGCAAGGTGAGGCGAGAGCGCAACGGCATCGGGGAAATTCCGCAACGGGGGAACCCCGATCATCGCAGCGCTGCGGCGGCGCGGCCAGTGCGAACTACACTGGGCGCCGGATCTGCCCGAGTGCCCTGCGTGAACCCAGCCGACAGCCCCGACGACCCGCGTCCCCAGCCACCGACCGAGCCCGACCCCGGCGAGTGCTGCGGCAACGGCTGCGACCCGTGCATCTACGACTTGTACAACGATCAGCTGGCGTACTACCGCACGGCGCTGGCGGCGTGGAAGGCGCGGCACCCGGACGACTGATACGGCGTTGCCAAACACGGTGGCAGCCCCCAGATCGGAGGGTATCGCGTTTCCGGATGCCGCCATGATCCCGTTCTCCGTACTCGACCTCGCGCCGATCACCGCAGGCAGCGATGCCGCGCAGGCGTTCCGCAACACGCTGGATCTGGCGCGGCTCGCCGAGCGGCTGGGCTACACGCGCTACTGGCTGGCCGAGCACCACAACATGCCGGGCATCGCCAGCGCGGCGACGGCGGTGCTGATCGGCCACGTGGCCGCCGGCACATCCACCATCCGCGTGGGCGCAGGCGGCATCATGCTGCCAAACCACGCGCCACTGCAGGTGGCCGAGGCGTTCGGCACGCTGGCCGCGCTGCACCCGGGGCGCATCGACCTCGGCCTGGGGCGCGCGCCCGGCACCGACCACGCCACCGCGCGTGCGCTGCGCCGCTATTACGACAGCGCCGACGAATTCCCGCAGGACGTGGCCGAACTGCTCGCCTATTTCGAGCCGGTCGCGTCGGGACAGGCGGTGCGCGCCGTGCCCGGTGCGGGCAGCGAGGTACCGGTGTGGATACTCGGCTCCAGCCTGTTCGGTGCGCGGCTGGCCGCGCAACTGGGTTTGCCGTATGCGTTCGCCTCGCACTTCGCGCCCGACGCGATGGACGAGGCGCTGGCGCTGTACCGCCGCGACTTCAGGCCGTCGGAGCGGCTGGCGCAGCCTTACGCCATGCTGGGCATCAACGTGGTGGCGGCCGGGAGCGATGCCGAGGCGCGCCGACTCTTCACCACGCAGCAGCAGAGTTTCATCAATCTGCGCCGGGGCCAGCCGGGGCTGATCCCGCCGCCGATAGCCGACATCGAGGCGTACTGGACGCCGGCGGAGAAGCTGATGGTGGAGCGGGCGCTGGCCTGCGCCGTGGTGGGGGATGCGGTGACCGTGAGGCACGGTCTCGCTGAGTTCATCGCGCGGCATCGGCCGGATGAGCTGATGATCACCAGCAACGTGTTCGACCATGCGTTGCGGCGGCGGTCGTATGAACTGGTGGCTGCCGCGCGCGCATGACTCGCTCCCCTCTCCCTCTTGTGGGAGAGGGGCTTTTGCTCTCCGCGATATCGCGTGTTCTTCAGAGCGGTTTCGAGCCGCTGCCGCGGCCCGAGTTACTTTTCTCTTGCGTGGCCAAGAGAAAAGTAACCAAAAGAGAAGGCCACCCCGAGGCGGCGCTCTCCGGGCATCCTGCCCTGCGAGTGCGTGAGGCGTGGCCGGGCTTTTCGAGCGGGCTCCTGCCCGCGCGAAAAGGCGAGCCCATCCTTGGTCTCGCCCGCTGCGCGGCCTGATCGTCCACGCCTCACCGCCGCCCAGGGGCCCCGGAAAAGCAGCGCGCTCCAGGCGCGCAGAAGCCACATCAAAGCAGAGCCACACCAAAGCAGAGCCACATCGAAGCAGATCTACACCAAAACAGGGCGAGGCACCCCATGGCTCTGCTCGTCATTCCGGCGCAGGCCGGAATCCAGTAGCGATCGCGCTTGTTTGAGCGTCACGGTCACTGGATTCCGGCCTGCGCCGGAATGACGAGCAAAAAAGCGCAGGCGACCAGGGCCGCTTTGTCGATTTCAAAGAGTCGAAAGCAACACTTTGATGTCCCGTCGTTCTTCCGAAATGGAAGACGGAGATTTTCGCCAAAGCGAAGGCGCGCCTCTCGTTACTGCCCCACGCCCACCAGCTTCACGTCGAACACCAGCGAGGTGTTGGGCGGGATCACGTCGCTGGCGCCGCGGGCGCCGTAGCCGAGTTCGGCGGGGATCAGCAGGGTGCGCTCGCCGCCCACGCGCATGCCGGCCACGCCCTGATCCCAGCCCTTGATGACCTGGCCCTGGCCCAGCGGGAAGGAGAACGGCTGGCCGCCGTGGTCGTCGGTGCTGTCGAACTTGGTGCCGTGCTTGTCCTTGGCGCGGTCGTCGTACAGCCAGCCGGTGTAGAGCACTTGCACCGTCATGCCCGGCTTGGCCTCGGCGCCGCTGCCCACCTTGCCGTCGATCACGGTGAGCTTGTCCACCTGGCCGTGGCTGGCTGGCGCGGGCGACGGCGGCACGCGGTTGCAGGCGGCTAGGGCGAGAACGGTGGTGGCGAGCAGGGCGAGGCGACGGCGCATGGGCGGGATCCGCGATGATGGAGGATGGCCCATCATCGCAGATCGCCCATGCGTCAGGCTGCCAGCGGCGGCTGCCAGGCGTGCGCCGGGTAGTAGAAGCGCATCATGCGCGCCACGTAGGCGACCAGGTTCGGATGGCGCTCGGCGGCGCTGCGCAGCGGTGTGTCGAAGAACGGCGTGAGCACGGCGGCGAGCACGCCGAAGCCGATGGCGTCCACGCCATGCGGGCGGTCGCCGAACAGGTAGTCCTGCTCGCCCAGCAGCACGGCCAGGGCGTCGATGGAGCGCGTGCCCAGCTCGGCGATCTGTTCGCGCGAATGGCGGCCGAGCCCGTGCGCGTGCAGTTCGTTCTGCTTGGCTGCCTGCATGTTTTCGCGCAATTGCTGGCGCGCCGCTTCGGGCGCCCGGTCGACGAAATGCGCCGGGCCCTTGGCGAAGTTGTCCGCGTCGACCCAGCGGAACCACACCATCGCCCAGTACAAGTGGTCTTCCAGCAGGCGCTCGACGGCCCAGGCCTCGGCGCGCTGGCGCGCATCGAGGCCGGCGTCCAGATCCACCGCGTATTTGCGTTCCAGGTGGGCGCGGATGAAGCTGGAGTCGCACACGGTCTCGCCCGCGTCGTCGATGTACGGCAGCTTGCCCTTGGGCGCTTCCGGTGGGATCGCGAACACCTTGCGGTAGGGCAGGCCGGCCATCTGCAACTGCACCTCGGTCTTGGTGACGAAGGGGCTGGGATCGGGCAGGCCGAAGGCGGGGGCGCAACCGTACAGGGTGATCTGGGGCGTGTTCATGGCGTGGCTCCTCGTTTGGATGGAGCGAGTCTGGGGCGGGGCTGCTGACAGCCTGTTGTCAGCAGTCGCTCCGCCGTCCTGCCGCCGTCGCCGGGACGCCGGAGATGGGCAGGGAGGGCCAATCCACGCTATCTTGCGCGGCAGCGTCCATCCGGGGAGTACCAGCGTGAACCCATCCGCATCCAGCGCGCCCGCGCGCGCCGAACTGACCTTGCGCGGCCTGGTCATCGGCATCGTCATCACGGTGGTGTTCACCGCGGCCAACGTGTTCTTCGGCCTCAAGGCCGGCCTGACCTTCGCCACCTCGATCCCGGCGGCGGTGATCTCGATGGCGATCCTGCGGGCGATGAAGAACTCCACGATCCAGGAGAACAACATCGTGCAGACGGTGGCCTCGGCCGCCGGCACGCTGTCCTCGATCATCTTCGTGCTGCCGGGCATGATCATGATCGGCTGGTGGGCCGACTTCCCGTTCTGGACTTCGTTCGCGATCTGCGCGCTGGGCGGCATCCTGGGCGTGATGTATTCCATCCCGCTGCGCCGCGCGCTGGTGACCGATACCGACCTGCCGTATCCGGAGGGCCTCGCCTGCGCCGAAGTGCTCAAGGTGGGCACCGGCGACGACGCCGATGCCGGCAGCGCGGAAGAAAGCCGCGCCGGCCTGCTCGCCGTGCTGTGGGGCTCCATCGTCTCGGCCGTGTTCGCCGTAGTGGTTGCCACGCAGGTGTTCGCGTCGGATTTCGTGCGCAATTTCCGCGTGAATGACAAGGGCGCGGTCAGCGGCTTCGATTTCAATCTTTCCTTCGCGCTGTTCGCCATCGGCCACCTGGTGGGCCTGTCGGTGGGCATCGCGATGCTGATCGGCGCCGTCATCGGCTGGGGCTGGGGCGTGCCGCATTACTCAGTGCTGGGCGACATGAGCCAGTCGGTGGCGGACCTCGCCAACGCCACCTGGAGCCACAAGGTGCGTTTCGTCGGCGCCGGCGCCATCGGCGTCTCGGCCATCTGGACGCTGGCCAAGCTGGTGAAGCCGGTGGTCAGCGGCCTGGCTTCAGCGATGGCGGCTTCGCGCGTGCGCAAGGCCGGCAAGGCCGATTCGCTGCCGCGCACCGAGCGCGACATCCCGATCGGCATCGTGGGCCTGGTCACGCTGGCGTGCTTCGTGCCGATCGCCTGGCTGCTCGGCTACTTCGGTTCGATCAGCGGCCTGGGCGACCAGGTCGCCGTGCTCGCCATCGGCGGCGTGGCCTTCGTGGTGCTGATGGGCTTCTTCGTGTCCACCGTGTGCGGCTACATGGCCGGCCTGATCGGTTCGTCCAACAGTCCGCTGTCGGGCGTGGGCATCCTGGTGGTGATCGCCGCCGCGCTGCTGCTGGTGGCGTTCGTGAAGCCGCACGTCGGCCCGGAAGAGGGCAAGGCGCTGGTGGCGTTCGCGCTGTTCATCACCTCGGTGGTGTTCACGGTGGCGGCCATCGCCAACAACAACCTGCAGGATCTCAAGACCGGCCAACTGGTCGACGCCACGCCGTGGCGCCAGCAGGTCGCGCTGGTGATCGGCGTGATCGCCGGCGCGGCGGTGATTCCGCCGGTGCTGGATCTGCTCAACAAGGCCTACGGTTTCGTGGGCGTGGCCGGTGCCGGCGCGCATGCGCTGCCGGCGCCGCAGGCGGGCCTGATCTCCGCGCTGGCGCAGGGCGTGATCACCAACAACATCGACTGGAGCCTGATCGTCACGGGCATCTGGATCGGCGTCGGCATCATCGTGATCGACGAAATCCTCGCGCGCACGACCAAGCACATGCGCGTGCCGCCGCTGGCGGTGGGCCTGGGCATCTACCTGCCAACCGTCAGCACGCTGATGGTGGTGGTGGGCTCGGTGGTGGGCTGGCTCTTCGATCGCCGCGCGGATCGCCGTTCGAAGAAGCCGGAGGCCACCAAGCAGCTCGGCGTCCTGCTCGCCTCCGGCCTGATCGTGGGCGAGAGCGTGATGGGCGTGGTCATCGCGTTTATCGTCGGCCTCTCCGGCAAGGCGGCGCCGCTGGCGCTGGTGGGCGAGAATTTCGGCGAGGCGGCGCAGTGGATCGGCGGCATCGTGTTCGTGGCCAGCGTGGTGCTGATGTACCGCTGGATCGCGCGCCTGGGGCAGGGCGTGTCGGCGCGTTGAACGCGGCCAGCCTTGTTCACCGCCTGCAATACGGCGTGCCTTAAAATCGGGTGTCCCCAGGGAAAACGAGCGTCGCGTGGAGCAGCAGGAAAAAGTCGAGCAAGTGCCACGCACGGATGATGTACTGAATCCGCCCGGCGCACGGGTGGCAGTGCTGCGCCGCGTGGCCGGGCCGTTGCTGTCGGTGGGCATGCTGGTGCTGGCGCTGTGGGCGCTGCACCTGCTGGCGCGCCACGTCACCTACCACCAGATCCGCGAGTACGTGGCCGGTGTGTCGCGCACGCGGCTGCTGCTGGCGATCGTGCTCACCACGCTGGGTTTCGGCGTGATGTCGCTGTACGACCGCTTCGGCCTGGAGTCCATCGGCAGGTCGCTGCCGTGGCGGCGGGTCACCCTGATCTCCTTCATCAGCTACGCCTTCAGCAACGCGGTGGGCATGTCGTTCCTGGTGTCGGGCTCGATCCGCTACCGCTTCTACCTGCAGAACGGCCTCTCCACCGCCGAGATCGCCAAGCTGGTGCTGTACTGCACGCTGAGCTTCTGGCTCGGCCTGCTGGCGCTGACCGGGGTGACCCTGCTGATCGTGCCCTTGCCCTCGGGCCTGCCGGTGAGCGACTGGCGGATCCCGCTGGCGCTGGCGCTGGCGGCGGTGCCGCTGGCATGGGTGCTCGGCGGCTTCGTGCGCAAGCCGCTCAAGCTGTGGCGCTGGCGCGTGCTGCTGCCGCGGCCGTTGCCGGCGCTGCGCCAGGTGCTGGTGGGCGCGCTGGACTGGTGGCTGGCGGCGGCGGTGATGTACGTGCTGATGCCGGACAGCCTGCACGCCGGCTTCGGGCATTTCCTGGCGATCTTCGTGATCGCGCAGATCGTGGGCCTGATCAGCCATGTGCCGGGCGGATTGGGCGTGTTCGAGACGGTGATGCTGGCCGGCTTCCACGCCACCGACGACAAGCACCTGGCCGCGCCCATCCTCGGCGCGCTGGCGATGTTCCGCATCGTCTACTACCTGATGCCGCTGTGCGCGGCGACCATGCTGGTGCTGCAGCGCGAGGCGCGCGGCCTGCGCCGGCAGTCGCTGTGGTCGCCGTGGTTCACCGGCCTGCTGCCCTCGTTCTTCGCCGGGCTGACCCTGGTGTCCGGCGCGGTGCTGCTGTTCTCCGGCGCCACGCGGGCGCTGCCGGATCGCATGGAGATCCTGCGCGACGTGCTGCCGCTGTCGGTGCTGGAGGTTTCGCACTTCATGGCCAGCGTGATCGGCATGATGCTGCTGATCCTGGCGCGCGGCCTGCAGCGGCGGCTGGACGTGGCGTACTGGGTGACCCTGGTGCTGCTGGTGGCCGGCGCGGTGTTCTCCCTGCTCAAGGGCATCGACTACGAGGAAGCCTCGCTGCTGGCCCTGCTGGCGATGGCGCTGGCCCCGGCGCACCGGCTGTTCTATCGGCGCGCCTCGCTGTTCGGCGGGAATTTCTCCTGGGGCTGGATCGTGGCGATCCTCGCCGTGTTCGGCTGCGCCACCTGGCTGGTGATGTTCAGCTACAAGCACGTGGAATACAGCAACAGCCTGTGGTGGGAATTCAGCTTCCACGAAGGCGCTTCGCGTGCGTTGCGCGCTCTGGTGGGCGCGGCGGCGGCCGGCCTGCTGTTTGCCTTGGCCAGCCTGATCAAGCCGCGACGCCTGCGCCGTGCGCCGCCCAGCGAGGCGGAGCTGCAGCGCGCGCTGCCGTTGATCCGCAACTTCCCCTCCGCGCAGGCGCACCTGGCGCTGATGGGCGACAAGCACCTGCTGTTCGACGCCGACGGCAAGGCTTTCCTGATGTACGACACCGCGGGCCGCAGTTGGGTGACCATGGGCGACCCGGTGGGCGAGGACGAGGACGCGCGCCGCGAGCTGGTGTGGAGCTTCATGGAGCAATGCGAGCGCGCCGGTGGCTGGCCGGTGTTCTACCAGGTCAGCCCGGCCGACCTGGATCTGTACCTCGAAGTGGGCATGAACCTGCTGAAGATCGGCGAGGAAGCGCGCGTGCGGCTGGAGGACTTCAACCTCGACGGCAAGTCGAAGAAGACCCTGCGCGGCACCATCAACCGGCTGGGCCGCGACGGCCTGCGGCTGGAGATCGTGCCGGCCGATGCGGTGGCGCCGCTGCTGCCGCGCCTGAAGCAGGTTTCCGATGCGTGGCTGGCCGACAAGAACGCGCGCGAGAAGCGCTTCTCGCTGGGCGCGTTCGACCCGCGCTACCTGGTGCGCACGCCGATGGCGCTGGTGTGGCAGGGCGAGCAGTTGCTGGCCTTCGCCAACCTGTTCCTCACCGAGACACGCGAGGAAGCCTCGCTGGATCTGATGCGCTTCGTGCCGGAGGGGCCGTCCGGCATCATGGATTTCCTGTTCGTCGAATTGATGCAGTGGGCGAAGCAGCACGGCTACCGCTGGTTCAACCTCGGCATGGCGCCGCTGGCCGGCCTCACCAGCCGGCGCCAGGCGCCGCTGTGGAACCGTTTCGGCGCGCTGGTGTTCGGCCGCGGCGAACGCTTCTACAATTTCCAGGGCCTGCAGCGCTACAAGGACAAGTTCGACCCGGAGTGGGAGCCGCGCTACATGGCCGTGCCGGGCGGCATTGCGTTGCCGGTGATACTCGCCAACGTGGCCAGCCTGATTTCCGGCGGCATCACCGGGGTCGTGCGTCGATGAGCATGTCGAAGAGAGGCAAGCGGATCATGTGGTCAGGTATGGGCGTGTGCGTGCTGGGACTGGCCATGGCGATCTGGACGCCGTTCTCCAAACCGAGCCTGGAGCAATCCACCATCGTGCTCACGCCGGCGGCCGGCGTGCAGGCGCCGGCGGGCAAGGGCGACGTGCTCACCATCCTGTATTCCGGCGACGGCGGCTGGGCCGACCTCGACAAGCAGCTCGGCAACGCCTTCGTGGCGCGCGGCATCCCGGTGCTGGGCGTCAATGCGTTCAAGTATTTCTGGCGCAACCGCACGCCGGAGGAATCCGCCGCGCAGCTCGACGCGCTGATGACCAAGTACCTGGCCCAGTGGCACAAGCGGCGCGTGTGGCTGGTGGGCTTCTCCTTCGGCGCCGACGTGCTGCCCACCCTGATCGACAAGCTCAGCCCGGCGAACCGCGCGCGCATCGCCCAACTGGTGCTGCTCTCGCCCAGTCGCGACACCAGCTTCGAGATCCAGTTCGAGGGCTACATGATCACGCAGGGCCGCTTCAAGGCCTTCGTGAAGACCGTGCTGGAGAAGTTCAACAAGGTGGAACACTACGACGCGCTGCCGCCGGCGCAGGCGCTGGGCCACCAGTTCCCGGTGGTCTGCTATTACGGCAAGGACGAGGCCGACGACGCGCTGTGCACCGATCCCGGCCTGCCGTCGTGGTTCGTGGTGCACGCCAAGAACGGCGACCACCATTTCGAGGGCGGCTACCAGCCGCTGGCGGCGCAGATGGTGGACGAGCTGCCGGCTGCCAGCGCCACCGCGGCGACGCCTGCGCAGCCGTGAGCAGCGGCTTCGCCGCCGACGCGCCCGAGGCGGCGCTGTCCGCGCTGTTCGTGCCCTTCGACACCGGCGTGCTGAAGCTGCCGGCCGACGGCCGTGCGCTGTTCCTGCGCGCCCGCTCCGGCGTGCGCCTGCGCGAGGTCGCGCAATCGGGCTGGCTGTGCGAGCAGAGCTTCCTGCCGTTCGCCGACGAACTGGCGCGCTGCGGCCTGCGCGTGGGCGAGCCCTCGCCCGGCGAAACCTTTCCGCTGGTGCTGCTGCTGCCGCCGCGCCAGCGCGACGAGGCGCGCGCACTGTTTGCACGTGCGCTGGATCACCTCGATCCCGGCGGCACGCTGGTGGCCAGCATGGCCAAGGCCGAGGGCGCGAAGTCCGGCGAGGCGGATCTGGCGCGCCTGGTCGGCACGGTGGGCAACCTGTCCAAGCATCACTGCCGGGTGTTCTGGGCCACGCCGGAAGCGACCGCCATCGACCGCGCCCTGCAGGACGAATGGCGCGCGCTGGATGCGCCGCGCGAAACCGCCGACGGCTGGTGGAGCCGCCCCGGCCTGTTCGCGTGGGATCGCGTGGATCGCGCTTCGGCCTTGCTCGCCGCGCATTTGCCCGAGAACCTGCACGGCCGCGTGGCCGACCTCGGCGCGGGCTACGGCTATCTCGCCACGCAGCTGATCGCGCGCTGCCCGCGCATCGCCGCGCTGGACTTGTACGAAGCCGAAGCGCGCGCGTTGGAGCCGGTGCGCCGCAACGTGGCCAACGCATTGCGCATGGCGGGGCGGGAGCTGCCTGTGGACGTGCACGGGCACGACGTCACGCGCGGCCTGCCGCAACGCTACGACGCCATCGTCAGCAACCCGCCGTTCCATCTCGGCCGTGCCGACCTGCCGGAACTCGGCCGCGCCTTCATCGCCAGCGCCGCCGACGCATTGACGGCGCAGGGGCGCCTGCTGATCGTGGCGAATCGTCACCTGCCGTACGAGGCTCTGCTCGCCGCGCGCTTCGCCGAGGTGCGCCAGCTCGCGCTGCAGGACGGCTTCAAGGTAATCGAGGCGAGCGGAGTGCGCGCATGAAACTGGTCAAGCTGATCGCCAACCTCGGCTACGGCAGCCGCAAGGACGTGGCGTGGATGTTCCGCGAGGGCCGCGTCACCGATGTGGACGGCGAAGTGCTGTACGCCGACGACAAGGTGGAACCCGCGTGCATCCGCATCGACGGCGAACCGCTCGACCCGCCGCCGGGCCTGGTGCTGATGATGCACAAGCCGCTGGGCGTCACCTGCTCGCGCAAGGATCCCGGCCGCGTGGTCTACGATCTGCTGCCGCCGCGCTACCGCGTGCGCGAACCCGCGCTCTCCACCGTGGGAAGGCTCGACCGCGATACCTCGGGCCTGCTGCTGTTCACCGACGACGGCGCGCTGCTGCACCGGATCATCTCGCCCAGGGCCGAGGTGACCAAGGTCTACGAGGCCACCCTGGCCGAAGACCTGCGCGGAGACGAGGCCGCGCTGTTCGCCAGCGGCACGCTGCTGCTGGAATCGGAAACCACGCCGCTGGCGCCCGCCTCGCTGGAAACGCTGGGCCCGCGCCACGCGCGCCTCACCGTCACCGAAGGGCGCTACCACCAGGTGCGCCGCATGTTCGCGGCCACCGGCAACCACGTCGAAACCCTGCAGCGCGTGGCGGTCGGGGCGCTCACGCTGGGTGAGCTGGCGCCGGGTGTATGGCGCGCGCTCGATGCGGGTGACGTCACGCGCATCTTTGGCGAGGCATAGATCGGGAACTTTGGTAGCCACAAAAAGCGAGTCCGGTTAGGGATGCCGTAAGAGCCTGTTCACGATCATCCCTAAAAGCATGACGATGCATGGATGCGCAAGAAGACGTATCCAAGTGATGTGAGTCGGGAGCGGTTCGAGCCGATTCGTCCGCTTCTGGAGCAAGCCCGCAAGCGAACCAAGCCCCGCACGGTGGATTTGTACGAGGTGTGGTGCGCGGTGCTGTACCTGCTGCGTACGGGGTGCCAGTGGCGGGCGTTGCCCAGCGATTTCCCGAAGTGGCGCACGGTGCACGCGTACTTCGCCCAATGGAGCGAACCGGATGATGCTGGAGTGAGCCTGCTGGAGCGGGCGCTCAAAAAATCAGGTTGGCGCGGCCCGCGCGAGACAGAGGCGCAGCGCCTGCAGCCGGTTCTTGATCGTGGACGCGCAGAGCGTGAAGAACAGCGACACCGCGGGCCAGAAGGGCTATGACGCGGGCAAGAAGGTGTCGGGGATCAAGCGGCATATCGCGGTGGACATGCAAGGTTTGCCGCATGCCATCGCGGTGACCACGGCGGAGGTGACCGATCGCAAGGGCGCCTTGCAGGCATTCGGGCGCTGCAAGGCGGGTTTGGGCCACGTGCAAAGCGTACTGGCCGATAGCGGCTATGTGGGCCAGCCCTTTGCCCTGGGCGTGCAGGAGGTCTTGGGCGAGCATGTCACGGTGCAGATCGCCAAACGCAGCGAGCTGCACACGTTCAAGGTCATGCCCAAGCGCAGGGTGGTCGAACGCAGCTTTGCTTGGTTGGAGAAGAACCGAAGGCTATGGAAGAACTGTGAGCGCCAGCTCAACACTAGCTTGCAGTTCATCCACTTGGCTTTCTTGGCAGTACTGCTCAGGAGATCGTGAACAGGTTCTGAGTGCTCGGCGTGCCGACCGCACGCTGGGCCTGTCGCGTTCGGCGCGGCACTATGCCCCGCGCCTGCGGGACGACTCGGCGCTGATCGAAGCGATCGAGGACGCACCTGAAGGACAATCCCGGCTATGGCTTTGGCCTGCTGTTCGAGGAAGCCTTGCAGCCCATGGACTTTGGCAAGACGCGCAACTGGCGGGTTTACGTGGCCATGAGGCTGAACCGGCCACGCCGGGGCAAGCGCCACCTGCCGGATCGCATCCGCGAGCCTTTGGCGATTCCCGACCAGGCCAGCCACCCCTGGTCGACGGACTTCATGGCCGATGCCTTGTGGTCTGGGCGCCGTTTCCGCACGTTCAACGTCAACGACGATTTCAACCGCGAGTCGCTGCGGATCGAGATCGACACCAGCCTGCCGTCACTGCGGGTCGTCCGGGCGCTGGACGAACTGGTGGAGCTACGTGGTGCGCCCCAACGCCTGCGCCTGGACAACGGCCCGGAATTCATCAGCGCCGCGCTGCGACAGTGAGCCCAGCGGCACGGCGTCGAGCTGCTGCACATCCAGCCCGGCAAGCCGACCCAGAACGCCTACATCGAGCGCTTTAACCGCACCTCCCGCACCGAGGTTCTGGATCGTTACGTCTTCATCAGCCTGCACGAAGTGCGCCGCATGGCCGAGGACTGGCGGGTTCTACCCCGAAATCACGGACGGTTGTGAAAGGGTGGAAAACTTCAGATCCTGCCTTGCCTGCCTGCGCCGCATCCTCGAATTGTGGAACCGCTCAATGTATTCGAACACATCGGCTCTTGCTGCATCGAGCGTCGGGTACCTCATGCGGTAGATGCGCTCACGCTTGAGCTGGCCGAAGAAGCCCTCGCAAGCCGCATTGTCCCCGCAATGGCCGACCGCGCTCATCGAGCACACCAACGCATTGGCCACCAGATAGTCCTGGTAGTCGCCGCTGCGGAACTGGCTGCCGCGATCCGAATGCAGGATCACCGGCTCGCCTCCCTGGCGCTGCCATACCGCCATCTGCACGGCCCGGATCACCATCTGCCGGTCTTGCCGATGATGCATCGACCCACCCACGACCCGGTGGTCGAACAGATCCAGCACGATGCACAGATACAGCTTGCCTTCGTCGGTCTTGATCTCGGTGATGTCGGTGACCCACTTGGTCTCCGGCTCCAGTGCGGTGAAGTCCCGTTCCAGCCTGTTGCGCACGCCCGGTGGGGCCAGCCCCGGTTGACCCCGCTGGCCGCGTCGCTTCTTGCGTGGCCAACCCTGCAGGCCATCGGCCGCCATCAGGCGCGCGACCCGGTTCAGGCTGGCCGACTCGCCTTCCGCGGCCAGATCCTCATGCATCCGTCCCGCTCCCAGCACGCCACGGCTGTCCTCGTGCAGTTCACGGATACGGCCGAGCAGGCGATCGTTGTCGGCTTGGCGGGCACTGGGCGAGCGCTTGCTCCAATCGTAGTAGCCGCTGGTCGACACACGCAGACAGCGGCACATCAACCGAACCGGAAACTCGTCGCGGCAACGTTCGATCACCCGATACCTCAGGATGATCCCTTGGCAAAGAACGTCGCCGCTTCGCGCAAAAAATCCCGCTCCTTCTTCACGCGCGCCAGCTCGCGTTTCAGGTGCGCCAGCTCCTCGTCCCGGGGCGTCCCGGTTCCGCCGAAGGCCACCTTGCCCTGGCTCTGGGCTTCACGCTTCCAACGGGTCAGCAGGTTCTCCCCGATCCCCAGCTCGCGGGCCACCTGGGCACAACTGACACCCGGTTGGCGGGCCTGCTCAACCGCGCCGCGCTTGAACTCTGCACTAAACTTCCTTCGCTTCGACATGAACACTCCTCAGGGCCTCGATCGGCCTTCTCGTAAGTGTCCGTGAAATCGGGGGGAACCCGGCACCACCGTTACAACCACCAACGACCGCATAGCTCACTCGGTGGCCTCTCGCCCGTCGCTTACGCCATGGCACTATCCACTACCTCTATTTCCGGGTGACTCGGAAAAACGAGGACGCTTCAGGTCGATACCCACGGATCAAGGCATCGCGACCGAGTAGTACAGCGTTTCCTCTGCGCCCGGAGCGCGTACCACTGCTACAGGAAGTGGATGCGCAGCATCCGTTCCAAGTCGTCGATGTGACGGCCGGGGGCTCCAGATCCTTCGGGGCGTGCGGCGCAATGGCCGCGCGTAACTCCGCCAATGGGGCCACCTGATCCATCTCCGCCTGGAACACGTTGCGATGTGCTGGCCTGCGGCACCACTTGAGGCAGGCGCCATGCTGCATCGACATGCTCATTTGCCTGGGGGCATCGAGTACGATCCATCACTAGAGCAGGGCTTCGACTGCAGGAAAAGTCAGAGTTTCCATGACAGGTCAAGCTATGATAGATTCGACCAGCAGTCGCATTTGGCCGAATGCATTAGTCGTTATGCTTGAGCCATCCATGGAAGCTTGTCGGGCTTGAACCAGCCGGATACAGAGGGGCGAAGGGATGAGGGCGAGCACAACACGTTGACATGGCGTCGTAGCCAGCTTACTGGCTTTACCTGGAGTGCTGCTTAGGGCTGAGGGGTGCATGGAATTGCGATTTCTCCGTTTTGTTACCTCAATTTGTTTTAAATTACGAAATGGACATATCCCGGGCGGCATAATCGAGACGTGCCAGAACGTTTTTATTGCGATAAGAACGGTGGATGTGGCTAATTGGCGGTGCCTACCAATGATGCGTGGCCGAGTAGATTCCAGCTCGCGTCGGCGAATGGAATTCCCCCTGCCATGGCAGCGAAATTGCACTCGATCAAGGTGCGTCGAGCTGTCTGCGGCGAACGAGGAACAGGCCAATCCGTCTGCCCGTCACGAAAGTACAGGCATCTCACCGTCCAGCGGCCACTCGGCCTGCGCAAAAGCATTTCATCGAGCGGCAGGATGCTGGCACTCGGCTGGTCGATCACTCCCGCGCTTTTGCCGGCCCGTGCGCCAGAGCCAATGTACCTACTCCAATAACGAGGGCGTCGATTCCTCGGCGTCGCGCCCATTGGCTTGCAGGGTCGATCGCGTCATTCCTTTTGCGGGAGACATGTATGTCCATCAACTCTAAGTCGGAGTCGGAAGAGATGTTCGAAGTGGTGGTCAATCAGGAAGGCCAGTATTCGATCTGGCCGGCGAGCAAGTCCGTGCCGCACGGATGGGCGAAGGCCGGCAAGCAGGATCTGAAAGATCCGTGCCTGGAATTCATTCGCGAAGTGTGGACGGACATGCGTCCGTTGACCTTGCGCGAGTAAACGCAGCGCATTCCAGCCGGCTTCGCCATGAAGGCTGGAATACCGTAAGGGAATAGCGACTTGTTCGGATGGATCGATATGCTGCACACATTTCATCTGCCGTTGCCGCCATGCGCAGGCTTCCGCGTGCGCGCGTACCGCGCGCCTGCCTAGATGCTTACGGTGGTGCTCCATGTGTGTCGCCGTGCACAGCCGAAGCAATGGCTTTTCCGTACGGTAACAGAAGGAGCGATTCCAAGTAGGCACGTCATAGGCACGCGTGCGCCGCATGGTGCGCGCGAAACGAGGGTTTATTCGCGAAACGCCGATGAAGACCGTCTTTCTCTTTCCAGGCCAGGGCTCCCAGCATTTCCAGATGGGTAGGGAGCTGTTCGAGCGCGATGCGCGTTTCCGTTCGTCCATGCAGGACATGGATCGGCTGGTTCGTGAACGCTGTGGCGAATCGGTACTGGCGGTGCTGTTCGACAAACGCCATCCGCGGGAGATGCCGCTCAGCCATCTTCTGCACAGCCATCCCGCCATCTTCATGGTGGAGTACGCCCTGGCGACCTCGCTGATCGAGGCGGGCGTGCAGCCGGATCTGGTGCTGGGATCCAGCCTGGGCACTTTCGTGGCCGCCACGGTGGCAGGGCATCTCGAGCCCGAGCAGGCGCTGGCCGCTGTGGTCGAGCAGGCGCTCGCGGTGGAGCGGCATTGCGAGCGCGGCTGCATGATCGCCGTGGTCGGCGAGTCGGAGCGCTACCTCACGCCGGAACTGCTGGCGCTGTGTGAGTTGGGCGCGAGCAACTTCGCCACCAATGCGGTGCTCTCGCTGCCGGTCGCGCACGCCGCTGCGGTGGAGGCGCATCTTCGCCGCCATGGCTTGGCATTCCGGCAGCTGCCGGTCGACTACGCCTTCCATTCGCGCTGGATCGAAGCCGCCAGGCCTTCGTACCAGGCCTTCTTGCGCACGCTCGAGTTCAAGCGGGGCCAACTGCCGGTGGTCTGCTGCGCCAGCGGCAGGCTCTTGCACGATCTGTCGGCCGATCATTTCTGGTCGGCCGTGCGCGAACCCATCCGCCTCCGACAGGCCATCGCCGAGCTCGAGTCGCAGGGCAGCTACCGCTACGTCGACGTGGGCCCGGGCGGCACGCTGGCGACCTTTCTGAAGCACGGGCTGCCGAGCGGTTCCGGCTCCCGGATTCACCAGCTGATGTCGCCGTTCGGCGGCGATGCGGATCGCTTGGACGCCTTGCTCGCGGCGACGCGGCCGGCGGCGCAGAACAGCGATCGAACGACAGGCCTGGCGGCGCCGGGCGACGACAGCCACCAGCCACGAGGACGGTGCATCATGCAGCCACGCAAACTGAAGGCCATCTTGTTCCCTGGCCAGGGATCCCAGTTCAAGGGCATGGGCAAGGAGGTGTTCGAGCTGTTTCCCGAACGGGTCGCCAGCGCCTCCGGGATCCTGGGCTATGCGCTGGACGACTTGTGCCTCAACGATCCGCAGGGCCTGCTGTCGCAGACGCAATACACGCAACCCGCGCTGTTCGTGGTCAATGCGCTGCACTACGAGCGCCAGCGCGAGCAGGCTGCCGCCGCCGGCGAGGCGCCGCCGGATTTTTTCGCCGGGCACAGCGTGGGCGAATACAACGCCCTGTTCGCGGCCGGAGCGTTCTCCTTTGAGACCGGCGTGCGCCTGGTCAAGAAGCGCGGCGAGCTGATGGCGGCGGCCAAGGGCGGCGGCATGGCCGCCGTGGTCGGCATCCCGGCCAGGGAGATCCGCGCGATCCTCGACGAGCAGGGTCTGACGCAGATCGACGTGGCCAACCTCAACACGCCGACGCAGACGGTCATTGCGGGCGAAGGCGACGCGCTGGCGGCGGCGGCCGAGCTTTTTGCGCAAAGAAACCTGCGCTGCGTGACCTTGAACGTCAGCGCGGCATTCCACTCGCGGCACATGCGCGCGGCGCAGGCCGAGTTCGCCGAATTCCTGCGCTCGTGCTCCTTCGCCACCCCCGCGATCGCGGTGATAGCCAATGTCACCGCGCGCCCCTACCAGCCGGATCGCTTGGCGCAGACGCTGGCCGAGCAGATCGCGTCGCCGGTGCAGTGGGTGGATTCGATTCGCTACCTGATCGGGCGCGGCGAGCTCGAGTTCAAGGAGATCGGGGCCAGCGTGCTCAGCAAGATGGTCAATGAAATAAAGGCGAAGGAGACGCCGATTCTGGATGCTGCGCCCAGTGTCACGCCGCTGCACGGCGCGGACTCCAGGCCGGTGCAGCGCGGCGGCAACGGGGATGCGCACGATGTCGCGGCAGGCAGTGTCGAGGCTGCCGACGAGGCGGCTGCCGTCGTCGCGGAGGGTTTCCCGCGGCTGCAGGCGAGCGTGCTGGGCAGCGCGGTATTCAAGCGGCGTTTCGGCCTGAAGTACGCCTACATGGCCGGTGCGATGTACCGCGGCGTGGCCTCCGCCGAATTGGTCATCAGGATGGGCAAGGCGGGCTTGCTCAGCTTCTTCGGCGCCGGCGGCCTGTCGCTGGAGAAGATCGAGGCGAACATCGTGCGCATCCAGGGCGAGCTGAAGGACGGCCAACCCTATGGCATGAACCTGCTGGCCAACTACGAATATCCCGCGATCGAAGAAGCGGTGGTCGAGCTTTACCTCAAGCACGGCATCCGCAACGTCGAGGCGGCGGCCTTCATGCAGATGACGCCGGCCCTGGTGCGGTTCCGCCTGCAGGGGCTGCAGGTCGACGCGCGCGGCGGGATCGTCTGCACGCACCGGGTGATCGCCAAGGTGTCGCGGCCCGAAGTGGCCAGGGCCTTCATGAGCCCGCCGCCGCCAGCCATCGTGGAAAAGCTGTTGCAGCGGAAGCTGATCACGCCGCAGCAGGCCGAGTTGTCGCAACGCATCCCGGTCAGCCACGACATCTGCGTGGAGGCCGATTCGGGCGGCCACACCGACGGTGGTATCGCCGCGGTGATGTTGCCGCCGCTGCTGCGGATGCGCGACGAGCTGCAGCAAAGCCATCGCTACGCGGAGCCGTTGTGCATGGGCCTGGCCGGCGGCATCGGCGGGCCCGAAGCGGCAGCGGCAGCGTTCATGCTCGGCGCGGATTTCGTGGCGACCGGATCGATCAACCAGTGCACGGTGGAAGCTGGCATGAGCCCGGAAGGCAAGTCGATGCTGCAGGAGATCGACATCCAGGACACCGAGTACGCGCCGGCGGGGGACATGTTCGAGATCGGCGCGCAGGTGCAGGTGATGAAGAAGTCGGTGTTCTTCCCGGCACGGGCCAACAAGCTGCTCTCGCTGTATCGCCACTACGACAGCCTCGACGACATCCCGGAGCGCACCCGGCGCCAGCTGGAAGGCACCTTCTTCAAGAAAAGCTTCGATGAGATCTGGCGTGAGACGGCGGCGTATTTCCGCTCGGTCAAGCTGGAGCACGAGGTAGTCAAGGCCGAGGCCAACGCCAAGCACAAGATGGCCCTTGTGTTCCGCTGGTACTTCGCCTACTGCACGCGCATCGCGATGGAAGGCAACACCGACGATCGCGTGAACTACCAGATCCAGACCGGGCCCGCGCTTGGCTCGTTCAACCAGTGGGTGAAGGGCACCGAACTGGAGCCTTGGAACCGGCGCCATGTGGATCAGATCGCGATGAAGCTGATGAATGCGACGGCCGAGTACCTGGCGCAATCGTGTGCGCGCTTCTTCGGTGACGCCTGGCGGGCGCGAGTGCGCACTGAGGATGCTGGCGGCGAAGCGGCCAGGCCGCCACCGGTTGCGCGCGCCGTGGGTTGAAGCAGGCGTCGATCGAACGAAGCGAGCCATCGCGCCATCCGGGCCGGCTCGCCCGACGCAGTGTGTTTGAAGGCAGGCATCAGACGACATAGGCACGATCGATGAACGCAACTCAGCTTCCGACGAACGAAAATCCTTCGCAGACGAGTGGAGCGCAGGACACGGGGCACGGCGCCGGCCATCGCGACGGCGACATTGCCATCGTCGGCATGGCCTGCCGCTTCCCAGGCGCCGAAAACTATGCGCAGTACTGGGAGAACCTGCTGGCGAGTCGATCGAGCGTGAGCGAAGTGCCGGCCAATCGCTGGGACAAGGACGCCTTCTACTCCGCGGACGCCAGCGAGAAGAACAAGTCGGTGAGTAAGTGGGGCGGTTTCGTCGACGGCGTTGAGTACTTCGATGCGGACTTCTTCGGCGTGTCCGCGCGCGAGGCCGCGGTGATGGATCCGCAGCAGCGCCTGATGCTGGAACAGGCCTGGGCCTGCATCGAGGATGCGGGCTACGACCCGAAGGCGTTCAGCGGTAGCCGCACCGGCGTTTACGTCGGCGTGTTCACCTTCGACTACCGCGACCGGCTGGGCAAGCTGCTCGACAACATCGAGGGGCACGTCTCCACCGGCACGCACACCGCGCTGATCCCCAACCGCATCTCGCATTTCCTCAACCTGCATGGGCCGAGCCTACCGATCGACACGGCTTGCTCCAGTTCGCTGGTGGCGCTGCATAAAGCCGCGCACGCAATCCGCCGCGGCGAGTGCGAACAGGCGCTGGTTGGTGGTGTCAGCGTGCTGTGCAGTCCGACGCACTTCGTCTCCTTCTCCAAGACCGGCATGCTGTCCCCGGACGGCAGCTGCAAGAGCTTCGACGAGCGTGCCAACGGCTACGTGCGCGGCGAAGGCGCGGCGATGGTGCTGGTCAAGCCGCTCGCGCAGGCGATCCGCGACGGCGACCGCATCGCCGCGGTGCTGCGCGGCTCGGCGATGAACCACGGCGGCCGGGCGCGCACGGTGACCTATCCGGGCTCGCTGGCGCAGTCGAACGTGATTGCCGCCGCGCTGCGCGAGGCCGACGTGCCGATGGGCACGCTGACCTACGTCGAGGCGCATGGCACCGGCACGCCCAAGGGCGATCCGATCGAAGTGGAGGGCCTCAAGCTGGCCTTCGGCCGCGTGGCGCACGAGCGCGGCGAGGTACTGGCCGAGGGATCCTGCGCGATCGGCAGCGCCAAGACCAACCTCGGTCACCTGGAGTCGGTGGCCGGCATGGCCGGGCTGATCAAGACCATCCTGTGCATGCGGCACCGCACGCTGCCCGCACTGGTGCACTACCGGAAACTCAATCCGCGCATCAGCTTCGAGCACAGCCCGTTCTACGTGCTCGACGCCGTGCGGCCCTGGCATGCGCTGCACGATGCGGACGGCAGGCCGATTCCGCGCCGCGCCGGCATCAGCTCGTTCGGCTTCGGCGGAGTGAACTCGCACGTGGTGATCGAGGAATACCTCGGCGCCCCCGCGATGCCGGCAGCGGAAGCCGAAGCGGCGACCGAACCGGCGCTGATCCTGCTTTCGGCGAAGACCGAGCCGGTGTTGCGCGAGGCCGCGCGCCGGCTGCTGACGGCCATCGCGACGCCGGAAGTCCGCCGCGCCGGGCTGGCCGATCTCGCCTACACGCTGCAGGTGGGCCGTCGTGCGATGGCGGCGCGGCTGGCCCTGCAGGTCGATTCCATCGATGCGCTGGCGCGTCGACTCGAGCACTGGCTGGCGCAAGGCTCTGCGCCGGATGTCGCGATCGCCGCCGTGCTGGCGCCGGATGTGCTGGCCCAGGCAGCCGACAGCGCCGCTTCCGACGAAGCCATGGCCACGGCCCTGGCCCGGCGCGATCTCGATGCGCTGGCGCGTCGCTGGCTTGAGGGCGCCGAACCGGACTGGGCGCGCCTGCATGAAGGTCGCGCGCGCCATCGCCTGGCGCTGCCGACTTATCCCTTCGTGCGTGAGAAGCACTGGGTCGACACCGCGCCGCTACCGGAGCCAATCTCGGCGCAGGCGGCGCTTCATCCGCTGCTCCACAGCAATAGCTCGAACGTGTTCGGACTGCGCTTCAGCAGCCGCTTCAGCGGCAAGGAATTCTTCCTGGCCGATCACGTGGCGCAGGGCACGCCGACGCTGCCGGCCGCAGCGCAGCTGGAGATGGTGCGTTGCGCGATCGCGCGGGGCCTGGCCATGGAAACGGGCTATCGCTTGCAGGATGTGATGTGGCTGCGCCCGATCCAGGCGTCGGAGCCGCTCGATCTGCATGTTGCGCTGTTTCCCGAAAGCGACGGCCGTTTCGGCTTCGAGCTGTTCAGCGGCGACGACGGTGACGAGGGAGTGGTCTATGGCGAGGGCACGATCGTCGCCGCCGCGCCGGCTTCGTCCGACGCAACGACGCGGCATGACCTCGCCGCCTTGCGTGCCGCGTGCCGCCGCACGCCTCTCGATGCGGCCGGGCGCTATGCCGCCTTCGAGCGCATGGGGCTGGCCTATGGCCCGGCCCATCGCGGGCTGGAAGAACTGCTGATCGGCGAAGGGCTGGCCCTGGCGCGTATCGTGCTGCCGTCGTCGCTGCAGGCGCAGCAGGCGAGCTATGTCCTGCACCCGAGCACGCTCGACGCGGCATTGCAGGCAGCGATCGCCTTCCAGGCCGAGGCCGGCGGCGGCCTGGACAAGGCTGCCTTGATCCTGCCGTTCGCGCTGGGCTCGCTCGAGGTGTTCGGGCCGTGCCGGGATGGCATGTGGGCGGTGATCCGCCGCAGCGCCGGGAGTGCGGCGGGTGATGCCCTGCAGAAATTCGACATCGAGCTGTGCGACGGCGATGGCCGGGTGCAGGCGCGCCTAGGCGGTTTCTGCGCCCGTGCCGTGACTGCGGCGGGCGGCGACGAGGCGGTGCGCACCGCGCTGCTGCAACCGATCTGGGTCGCACAGCCTGCCGAGTTTTCCGCGGCGGTTCCAGCGAAGCACCTAGTTCTGCTGTGCGACGGCGCCACGACGGTGGAAGCGGTGCGCGCGCGCCTGCCCGACGCCGAATGCATGGCCTTCGAAATCGAAGGCGACGCCGCGCAGGCTTATGCGGTAGCGGCGACGGCCTTGCAGCACCATTTGCAGGCGCTGGGCCGTGAGCCAGGGCGGCATCTGGTGCAAGTGATCGTTCCGTGCGAGGGCGCGGCCAGCCTGTTCGCCGGCCTCGGCGGCATGCTGCGCACCGCGCAGCGGGAATATCCGCATATCGCCGGCCAGGTCATCGCGACGGAACCCGGGCAGGACGCGGCCGAGGCGCTTGCCGGTAACCGCGACAGCGCGGCGACGCAGATCCGCTATGCGCATGGCGAACGCCAGGAACTCGCATGGCACGAAGTGACGGCACTCGCGCTCACGCCGGCCGCCATGCCATGGCGCGAGCATGGCGTCTACCTAATCACCGGCGGTGCCGGCGGGCTGGGCTTGATCGTGGCGCGCGAGATCGCGACGCGGGCGAAGTCGCCGACCCTGATCCTCACCGGCCGCTCGCAACCGACGCCGACGCAGCAGGCCAGGTTTGCCGAGCTGGAAGCGCTGGGCGCAACGGTGCGCTACCGCGTGCTGGACGTAGGCGAGCGCGCGGCGGTGCACGAGACGGTGCGCGAAACGGTGGAGGCACATGGCGGCCTGCACGGCATCATCCACAGCGCGGGCGTGCTGCGGGACAGCTTCCTGGCAAAGAAGACGCCGGAGGAACTGGCCGTCGTGCTGCGCGCCAAGGTCGCCGGCACGTTGCATTTGGACGAGGCCAGCCGCGAGCTCGCATTGGACTGCTTCGTCTGCTTCGCCTCGATCTCCGGAGTGCTCGGCAACGTCGGCCAGGCAGACTATGCGGCGGCGAACGCCTTCATGGATGCGTTCGCGCAGCACCGCAGCGCGCAGGTGGCGCGCGGCGAGCGCCGCGGCCGCACGCTGTCGCTGGACTGGCCGCTGTGGGAAGAGGGCGGCATGCAGGTGAGCCAGGCTGCACGCGAGGCGCTGACGCGTGAGCTTGGCCTGCTGCCGCTGCGCAGCGCGAGCGGCTGTGCGGCGCTGGCGCAGGCCTTGGCGGGCGAAGCGCCGCAACTGCTGGTCGTCGAGGGCGCGGTGCGGCGCTTCCAGGCGGAGTTGTCCCGCAAAGTGTTGCCGGCCGCTGCGCCGATCGTGGCAGCGGCCTCGTCCGGCGTCGACGGCGAATGGCAGGGCAAGGCCGAGCGCTACTTCGTGCGGCTGCTGTCGAGCACGCTCAAGCGGCCGGCGCACAGCATCGACGCGCGAGCGCAGATGGAGGCCTATGGCATCGACTCCATCCTGGTGATGGAGCTGACCCGCACGCTGGAGCAGGTGTTCGGCCCGCTGTCGAAGACCTTGCTGTTCGAGTACCAGACCATTGCGGCCCTCGCGGATTATTTCCTGCGGCAGCATCGTGCCCGCCTGGTCGAACTGCTGGGCGATGGCGGCCGCGAGGTATCCGTCGCGCCCGCGCCACGTGCGGAACCTGCACCCGCGTTATCGCCGGCCATGCGCCGACCGCGCTTCGGCAGCGCGGAAACCATCGTACCTGATCGTCGAGTCGCTACCTTCGGGCGCGGCGACACGCCGGCAGCAGCGAGTGACATCGCCATCATCGGCGTGGCCGGGCGCTATCCGCAGGCGACGGATCTGGCGCAGTTCTGGGCCAACCTCAGCCAGGGTCGCGACAGCATCACCGAGATTCCGGTGGAGCGTTGGGATCATGCGGCGTACTTCGATGCGGATCGCAGCAAGGCGGGCAAGACCTACGGCAAGTGGGGCGGTTTCATCGACGGGGTGGATCGGTTCGACCCGCTGTTCTTCAACATCTCGCCACGCGAAGCGGAGCTGATGGATCCGCAGGAGCGGCTGTTCCTGGAGTGCGTGCACGCGACGCTGGAAGACGCCGGCTACACCCGCGAGAACGTGGCGGCGGAGGGCGACGTCGGCGTATTCGTCGGCGTGATGTACGAGGAATACCAGCTGTTTGCCGCACAGGAGCAGGCACGCGGGCGCAACCTCGCGTTGCTCAACAGCGCGGCCTCGGTGGCGAACCGGATTTCCTATTTCTGCAATTTCCACGGCCCCAGCCTGGCGCTGGACACCATGTGCTCGTCGTCGCTGACGGCAATCCACCTGGCCTGCCAGGCATTGCAGCGCGGCGGCTGCGCGGTGGCGATCGCCGGCGGGGTGAACGTATCGGTGCATCCGAACAAGTACCTGATGCTGGCGCAGGGCAAGTTCATCTCCGGCAAGGGCCGCTGCGAGAGCTTCGGCGAAGGGGGCGAAGGGTATGTGCCGGGCGAGGGCGTGGGTGCGGTGCTGCTGAAGCCGCTGGCGCAGGCGCAGGCGGACGGCGACCACATCTACGGGGTGATCCGGGCGACGGCGATCAACCACGGTGGCAAGACCAACGGGTACACGGTGCCGAACCCGAACGCGCAGGCGAAGGTGATCGAGCGGGCGCTGCGCGAGAGCGGTGTGGACGCGCGGGCGATCAGCTACATCGAGGCGCACGGCACCGGCACCAGCCTGGGCGACCCGATCGAGGTCGCGGGGCTGAGCAAGGCATTCGGGCAGTGGACGCAGGATCGGCAGTACTGCGCGATCGGCTCGGCGAAATCGAACATCGGGCATTGCGAGAGCGCGGCGGGGATCGCCGGGGTGACCAAGGTGTTGCTGCAGCTGAAGCACGGGCAATTGGCACCGAGCCTGCATGCGAGCGTGTTGAACCCGAACATCGACTTCGCGCAGACGCCGTTCGTGGTGCAGCAGGCGCTGGCGCCGTGGCCACGTCCGGTGGTGGAGATCGACGGAACGAAGCGGGAGCAGCCGCGTATCGCGGGGGTGTCCTCGTTCGGTGCGGGCGGGGCGAATGCGCACGTGCTGATCGAGGAATACCGAGCGCCGGTGGAGGCGGCGGTGGCGTTGGACGGCCCGGCGCTGGTGGTGCTGTCGGCGCGCACGGCGGAACAGCTGCAGGCCCAGGCGCGCCGCCTGCTGGCAGCGGTGGAGGCAGACGAAGATATCGCGCTGGCCGATCTCGCCTACACCTTGCAGGTGGGGCGCGAAGCGATGGAAGAGCGCCTGGCCCTGCTGGCGAATTCGCTGGACGAGTTGCGCGAGAAACTGCAGGCCTACCTGGGCGGCAACACCGCAGTCGACGAGCTGTATCGCGGCCAGGTCAAGCGCAACAAGGAAGCGCTGGCGGCCCTGGTCGGCGACGACGACATGGACGGCATCGTCGAGACCTGGATCGCCAAGGGCAAGCACGGCAAGCTGCTGGATCTGTGGGTGAAGGGTGTGCCGTTCGAATGGAGCCGCCTGTATGCCGAAGGCCGGCGCCCGCGCCGGATCAGCCTGCCGACCTATCCGTTCGCGGGCGAGCGCTACTGGATTCCGCTCGGGCCGACGGTGCCAGTAGCGGCTGCGGTGGCCGAGGCGCGATTGCACCCGCTCGTGCATCGCAATACCTCCAACCTCGACGGCTTGCGCTTCAGCACGCACTTCAGCGGCGAAGAATTCTTTCTTGCCGATCACCTGGTGCAGGGCGAACGGGTGCTGCCCGGCGCAGCGCAGCTGGAGATGATGCGCTGCGCGGCCATGCAGGCGCTGGATGCCGCGGTACAGGTGCAGCTGCGCAGCGTTGCCTGGCTGCGTCCGGTGCGCGTCGGCGCCGCGGGGATCGACCTGCAACTGGCGCTGCTTTCGCGCGACGACGGCGATCTCGAGATCGAACTCTACGGCGAGGACGAAGGCGGCGAAGCCACGCGGTACAGCCAGGCCTTGGTCGCAGTGGCGGCAGCGTCGCAGGCGACGGCGCTCGACTTGGCCGCGCTGCGGCAACGATGCGCCGTCGCGCACATCGTTGCGGCTGCCGGCTATGCCCGTTTCGCGGCGCTGGGCCTGGGCTACGGCCCGGCCTTCCAGGGCCTGCGCGAATGCTGGGTCGGGCAGGGGGAGCTGCTCGCGAAGATCGCCTTGCCGGCCGTCGTGGAGTCCGGCTTCGCCGATTACGCGCTGCACCCCAGCGTGCTGGATGCAGCCTTGCAGGCCACGCTCGCGCTTTATCCCGAGGCATCTGCACCGCTGCTGCCGTTCGCGCTGGGCAGCCTGGAGCAGGTGGCGCCGTGCGCGGCGCTCATGTGGGCCTATGTGCGACTGAGCGAAGGCGCACCAGCCGAGGGTGCCGTGCAAAGGCTGGACATCGATCTCTGCGACGAACAGGGCGTGGTGTGCGTGCGTCTCAGGCAGTTCGGCCTGCGCGCTGCGCTGGCGCTGCGGCAAAGCAGTGTCTCGCGGTTGGCCACGGCCGCCGCGGGCGACATCCTGCTGATGCGTCCCGTCTGGACTGCCGCCCCCGTGTCGCCGGCTGTGCCGCAGGCATGGACGAGGCGCCAGGTGCTGATCTGCGGCATGTCGCAGATAGATGCCTCCGAGTTGCAGGGCCAGTTGCCCGATGCGTCATGCCTGGCCTTCGACGTCGGCACCGATCCGGCGGAGAGCTTTGTCGGTGCCGCGGAGGCGCTGCTGGGGCAACTGCAGTCGCTGGCCCGCGAGCCTGGCCAGTCGCTGGTGCAGGTTCTGCTGCCGCAGAGCGGTACCGGCGCGTTGTTCGCCGGGCTGGGCGGCATGTTGCGCACGGCGCAGCTGGAACATCCGCGCCTCCGCGGCCAGCTGATCGCGCTGGAGCCGGGCCAGGACGCCGCACAAGCGTTGCGCGACAACGCCGCCGACACGGCGTTCCAATTGCGCTATCGACAGGGCGAGCGCCAGCTGGCGGGATGGGTGGACCTGGCGGCGCCGGCGAACGCGGCGGCGCCGTGGAAGGCGCAGGGCGTCTACCTGATCACCGGCGGCGCGGGCGGGCTGGGCTTGCTGACGGCGCGCGAGATCGCCACCCGGGTGCGCAATCCGGTACTCGTGCTGACCGGCCGCACGCCCATGCACGAAGGCATCCAGGCGAAGCTGCGCGAGCTGGAAAGCTTGGGCGCAGTGGTGCGCTACCAAGCTGTGGACGTGGCGGATGCCGTGGCGCTGACCGCGCTGGTACAGTCGATTCCGGAAGAGTTCGAGAGCCTGGATGGCATCGTGCACAGCGCCGGCGTGCTGCGCGACAGCTTCCTGCAGAAGAAGACACCCGAGCAATTGCGGGAAGTGCTGGCGGCGAAGGTGGCTGGCACGCTGCACCTGGACGAGGCCAGCCGCGGCATGGCGCTGGATTGTTTCGTGCTGTTCTCGTCGATCACCGGCGCGCTCGGCAACCTGGGCCAGGCCGACTACGCGGCGGCGAACGCCTTCATGGATGCGTTCGCGCATCGGCGCAACGAGCAGGTGGCGCGTGGCGAGCGCCACGGGCACACCTTGTCGGTGAACTGGCCGCTGTGGGACGAGGGCGGCATGCAGGTCGACGAAGCGACCCGTGCGCTGCTGGCGCGGCAGTTCGGCATGCAGCCGCTGGCCACGGCACGGGGCATGCAGGCCCTGCATGCGATCTGGGCCAGCGGGGAGGGGCAGGCGCTGGCGATGGCCGGCGACGCCGCGCGCATCCGCGAGGTGGTGCAGGGTAGGCCGGCGCCTGCGGCCGTTGTGCCGACCGCATCGGCGCCCGCGTCGGCGCAGGCGCCGGCGATCGGCCAGCCAGCCGGCCTGGCGGAGCGACTGAAGGCGGCGCTGGTCGAGCTGGTCTCGGCGCTGATCAAGGTGCGGCCGCAGGATATCGACGGCGAAACGGCGCTGAGCGAATACGGCTTCGACTCGGTCACGCTGACCGAATTCGGCAACGCGATCAACCGGCGCTACGGGCTGGAGCTGCAGCCCACGGTCTTTTTCGAATACCCGACGCTGGACGGCCTGGTCGGCCATCTGCAGCGCGAGCATCAGGTCACGCTCGCCGCGCAGCTTGCTCCGCCAATCGACGAGGGCGCTGCGAAGACCACGGCGCCCGCACCGGCGGCAGCGGCATCCGCGCCGCCTCCGGCCAGGATGCAGGAACGTGTGCGCGGTTGGAGCCGCAGCGCGCGGCCGGCCGCAGCGACGACGGCGAGCAACGAGCCGATCGCGATCATCGGCATGAGCGGGCAGTTCCCGCAGGCACCGGATATGGAGGCGTTCTGGCAGAACCTGCTGGAAGGCCGCGACTGCATCACCGAGATCCCGCGCGAGCGCTGGGACTGGCGGGCGTGGTATGGCGACCCCGCGCACGAGCCGAACCGCACCAACATCAAGTGGGGCGGCTTCATCGACGGTGTGGATGCCTTCGACCCGATGTTCTTCGGCATCTCGCCGAAGGAAGCGGAGCTGATGGATCCGCAGCAGCGCCTGATGATGATCCACATCTGGAAAGCGCTGGAGGATGCCGGCTATGCAGGCACGGCGCTGGCCGGCAGCGATGCCGCGATTTACGTCGGCACCATGGGCACCGGCTATGCCACCCTGATCGCACGGGCGCAGACCGCGATCGAGGGCTATTCGTCGACTGGCGCGGTGGCCTCGGTCGGCCCGAACCGGATGAGCTATTTCCTCGATTTTCACGGCCCGAGCGAGCCGGTGGAAACCGCCTGCTCCAGCTCGCTGGTGGCGCTGCGGCGCGGCGTGGCGGCGATCCGCGGCGGCGAATCGGCCATCGCGGTGGTCGGCGGGGTCAATACGCTGATCACGCCCGACCTGCACATCAGCTTCAACAAGGCCGGCATGTTGAGCGAGGACGGCCGTTGCAAGACCTTCGCGGCGGAGGCCAACGGCTACGTGCGCGGCGAAGGCGCGGCGATGCTGGTGCTGAAGAAACTGTCCGAAGCCGAGCGCGATGGCGACCACATCTACGGCGTGGTGCGTGGCGTGGCAGAGAACCACGGCGGCCGCGCCAATTCGCTCACTGCGCCCAACCCGGGCGCACAGGCGGCGGTGGTGCGGCGCGCCTACGAGGAAGCCGGGATCGATCCGCGCACGGTGGGCTACATCGAGGCGCACGGTACCGGTACGCCGCTGGGCGATCCGGTGGAAGTCAACGGGCTGAAGGCGGCCTTCCAGGCGCTGTATGCGGCCACCGGCGACGCGACGGTGAACGGTACCCACTGCGGCCTGGGCTCGGTCAAGACCAATATCGGCCATCTGGAACTGGCCGCCGGCGTGGCGGGCGTGGTCAAGGTGCTGCTGCAGATGAAGCACCGCACGCTGGTGCGGAGTCTGCACAGCGAGACGCTGAATCCGTACATCGGACTGGCCGGCAGTCCGTTCTACGTGGTGCAGGAGGCGCGCGCGTGGGAGGCGCCGCTGGATGCGCAAGGCCGACCGCTGCCGCGTCGCGCCGGGGTCAGTTCGTTCGGCTTCGGCGGGGTGAACGCGCACGTGGTGCTGGAAGAGTACGTGGCGCCGGCCACGGCCACTCCCGCGGCGGATGCTCCGGCGGCGGTGGTGCTGTCGGCGCGCGATGCCGAGCGCTTGCAGGTGCAGGTGCAGCAGTTGCTGGCCTTCCTGGATGCGCCGGCGTCGTCGTCGACGACGCTGGCCGACCTGGCCTACACCCTGCAGGTGGGCCGTGAAGGCATGGAGGAACGCCTCGGCCTGGTGGTCGGCTCGCTGGGTGAACTGCGCCAGCGGCTGGCCGCCTATCTCGACGGCAACGCCGACGGCATGCAGCGTGGCCGGGCGCGTCGCGAGAAGCAGGCGGCAACGCCGGACGAGACCCGCATGGCGCAGCTGCGCAGTTGGGCCGAACAGGGCCGGTGGGGCGAGTTGCTGTCGCATTGGGTGGCGGGCGAACGGGTGGACTGGGCTGGTCTGTACGGCGAGCGCAGGCCGCGCCGCATCAGCCTGCCCACGTATCCCTTCGCCAGAGAGCGCTGCTGGGTGGCAGCAGGCGACGTGAACCTGCCGGCTGCCACCGCGGCCTGGAGCGTGCTGCATCCACTGGTGCAGAGGAATACCTCGAACCTGCTCGGCCCGCGCTATAGCAGCCGACTCGAGGGCAGCGAATTTTTCCTGGCCGAGCACGTGGTACGCGAGCGCAAGCTGTTGCCGGGCGTGGCCCAACTGGAGATGGCGCACTTCGCCGCAGTCGCGGCCCGCGACGGCGCTGGCCGCCTGCATCTGAAGGACATCGTGTGGGAGCGTCCCGCCGCGGTAGGCGACGACGGCCTGGATCTGCATGTGTCGCTGTATCCGGAGCCGCGCGGCGACATCGGCTACCAGATCCATGCCGAATCCGCGGAGGGCGTCGCCGAAATCTACAGCCGTGGGGTACTGACCGCGGCCGTCGGTGAGGATACTGCGGTACGCCATGACCTCGAGGCCTTGCGGCGGCAATGCACGCAAGCACATCTGGATGCCGCGTCCTGCTATGCGCGTTTCGCCGAGCTTGGCCTGCACTACGGTGAAAGCTTCCAGGGCATGCGCGAGCTGTTCGCCGGCACTGGCCTGGCGCTCGCCCGCATCGAGTTGCCGCCGTCGCGGCAGGGCACCCGCGATCGCTATGGAATGCATCCTAGCCTGCTCGACGCGGCCTGGCAGGCCGCGATCGGCCTGAGCATCGGGGCAGGGCACGCGCCGGCGCTCATGCTGCCGTTCGCGCTCGATCGCCTGGAGATCGTCGAGGCTTGCCCGGACAGTTTGTGGGCGGTGGTGCGACCCAGCGAAGGCCGTGCGGCCGGCGCAGCCGTGCAGGTGGTGGACATCGACTTGTGCGATGGCGATGGCCGGGTCTGCCTGCGTTGCCTTGGCCTGAGCTTGAAGGCGCTGGTGCCGGAAAACGGCGCGGTCGCCGCCGACGCTGCAGCGGCTAGGCAGGCGAGCGGCGACGCCGACGTATCGCCGGCGTCGGCGGAAACGACGTCGGCCGAAACGGTCGTGGGGGAAGCGGCCGACGACTTCGAGGAACGCGCGCTGCGCCATTTCGTGCGCTTCTTGGCGACGAGGCTGAAGCTGCCGGCGCATGCGATCGATCCGCGCACGCCACTGGAGACCTACGGTATCGATTCGATCATGGTGCTCGATCTCACGCGGGCGCTGGAACGGCAGTTCGGGCCGCTGCCGAAGACCTTGTTCTTCGAGTACCAGACCTTGGCGGCCTTGAGCGGCTATTTCGTGCAGCAGCATCGCGAGTCCATGCTTGGGCTGCTCGGCGAAGCCCGTGCCGCGACGGCCGTGGTGGCGGCCCCCGCGCTTGGCCGTAAAGTCTCGGAAACCCCGCCGGTTGGGCGTCGCGCAGGCTACGAGAGCAGTCGTGGCCAGCACACGGAGGGTGCCGCCGCGGTAGGCGACATCGCCATCATCGGCGTGGCTGGGCGTTATCCGCAGGCGGCGGATCTGGCACAGTTCTGGGCCAACCTCAGCCAGGGCCGCGACAGCATCACCGAGATTCCGCTGGAACGCTGGGATCACCGCAAACACTACGACGAAGACCGTAGCAAGCCGGGCAAGTGCTACGGCAAGTGGGGCGGTTTCATCGACGGGGTGGATCGTTTCGATCCGCTGTTCTTCAACATTTCGCCGCGCGAAGCGGAGCTGATGGATCCGCAGGAGCGGCTGTTCCTGGAGTGCGTGCACGCGACATTGGAAGATGCCGGCTACACCCGCGAGAACGTGGCGGCAGAGGGCGACGTCGGCGTGTTCGTCGGCGTGATGTACGAGGAATACCGCATGTTCGGCGCGCAGGAGCAGGCACTGGGCCGACCGATCGCGATACCGGGCAGTCCTGCCTCGATCGCCAACCGCATCTCGTACTTCAACAATTTCCACGGCCCCAGCCTGATGCTGGACACCATGTGCTCGTCGTCGCTGACGGCAATCCATCTGGCCTGCCAGGCATTGCAGCGTGGTGGCTGCGCGGTGGCGATCGCCGGCGGGGTGAACGTGTCGGTGCATCCGAACAAGTACCTGATGCTGGCGCAGGGCAAGTTCATCTCCGGAAAGGGCCGCTGCGAGAGCTTCGGCGAAGGGGGCGAAGGGTATGTGCCGGGCGAGGGCGTGGGCGCGGTGCTGCTGAAGCCGCTGGCGCAGGCGCAGGCGGACGGCGACCACATCTACGGGGTGATCCGGGCGACGGCGATCAACCACGGTGGCAAGACCAACGGGTACACGGTGCCGAACCCGAACGCGCAGGCGAAGGTGATCGAGCGGGCGTTGCGCGAGAGCGGTGTGGACGCGCGGTCGATCAGCTACATCGAAGCGCACGGCACCGGCACCAGCCTGGGCGACCCGATCGAGATCGCGGGGTTGAGCAAGGCGTTCGGGCAGTGGACGCAGGATCGGCAGTACTGCGCGATCGGCTCGGCGAAGTCGAACATCGGGCATTGCGAGAGCGCGGCGGGCATCGCCGGGGTGACCAAGGTGCTGCTGCAGCTGAAGCACGGGCAGCTGGCGCCGAGCCTGCACGCAAGCGTGCTGAACCCGAACATCGACTTCGCGCAGACGCCGTTCGTGGTGCAGCAGGCGCTGGCGCCGTGGCCACGTCCGGTGGTGGAGATCGACGGAACGAAGCGGGAGCAGCCGCGTATCGCGGGGGTGTCCTCGTTCGGTGCGGGCGGGGCGAATGCGCACGTGCTGATCGAGGAATACCGAGCGCCGGTGGAGGCGGCGGTGGCGTTGGACGGCCCGGCGCTGGTGGTGCTGTCGGCGCGCACGGCGGAACAGCTGCAGGCCCAGGCGCGCCGCCTGCTGGCAGCGGTGGAGGCAGACGAAGATATCGCGCTGGCCGATCTCGCCTACACCTTGCAGGTGGGGCGCGAAGCGATGGAAGAGCGCCTGGCCCTGCTGGCGAATTCGCTGGACGAGTTGCGCGAGAAACTGCAGGCCTACCTGGCCGGCGATACGACGGTCGACGGCATGTATCGCGGCCAGGCGAAGCGGCCGCAGGATACATTGGGCTCTCTGGCCGATGACGACGGCCTGGACGCGATGATCGATACCTGGGTGGCGCGGCGTCGCTACGACCGACTGCTGGAATGGTGGACGAAGGGCCTGGCATTCGACTGGCAGCGTCTCTACGGCGCGCGGAAGCCGCGCCGGATCAGCCTGCCGACCTATCCGTTCGCGGGCGAGCGCTACTGGATTCCTACCGGGCCGACGGCGACCGCGAACGCCGATGTGTTGCATCCGCTCCTGCACCGCAATACCTCGACCTTCGCGGTGCAACGCTTCAGTACGCATTTCAGCGGCGAGGAATTCTTCTTCGCCGACCATGTGGTGCAGGGTGTCCGTGTGCTGCCGGCCGCCGCACAGCTGGAGATGGCGCGCCGCGCGGCCTGCATGTCGATCGGCGAGCCGGCTTCGCTGCGCCTGACGCATGTGGCATGGCTGCGGCCGGTGGTGGCGCCGGCCGACGGCGTATCCGTGGACATCGCCTTGTTGCCGCAGGACGACGGCGAGATCGCCTTCGAAATTCGCGGTGGCGCCGCCGATGCGGATGCGCTGCTGTACGGCCACGGCAGGCTGGCGATCGGCGCGACGCCTGCGTCCTTGCCGTCCAGGGATCTGGCTGCGCTGCGGCAGGCCTGCGATGTCGCCCGCCTGGACGCGGCAACCTGCTATGCGCGCTTTGCGCGGATGGGGCTGCACTACGGCCCGGTTTTCCAGGGCCTGCAGGAACTCTTCGTCGGTGCCGACCAGGTTCTTGCGCGGATCGCGCTGCCGGCGGCGGCACAGGCGGAAGATCACGACTACGTGCTGCATCCGGCAGTGCTGGACGCGGCGCTGCAAGCTGCGCTCGGCCTGAGCGACGAAACCGGCCTGTGGCTGCCGGCCGCGCTGGATTCGCTGGAGATACTGGCGCCTTGCCCGCCGATGCTGTGGGCGGTGGCGCATCGCCGCGCCGCGAGCGATGCCTCGCAGCGGATAGATCTGGAGCTGTGCGACGAGGCGGGCGCAGTCTGCGTGCGGCTGGATAGGCTCGAGCTGCGCGCCGTGGCGGGCATCGCACAATCCACGCCATCCGTGCAGACCGTGCTGGCCGCTCCAGGCTGGGAAGCGTGTCCCGTGGCAGATGATGCAAAGCTTGCCGTGATCGCCGGGCATCAGGTGCTGCTCTGCGGTTGCGGCGCCGCGGCTGCGGCCGCGGTGCGGGCGCGACTGCCCGAAGCCGATTGTCTGGTATTCGAGATCGACGAGCAGCCCGCGCAGGCGTATGCGGTGGCGGCGGAAACCCTGCTGCAGCGCCTGCAGTCGTTGGGCCGCGCGCCAGGTCGGCAGCGGGTGCAGATCGTGGTGCCCGACACCGGCATCGCCGGGGTGTTCGCCGGCCTGGGCGGCATGCTGCGCACGGCGCAACTGGAATATCCGCACATCGCCGCGCAGCTGCTCGTGCTGGAAGCGGGGCAGGACATCGCGCAGGCCTTGCTCGACAACCGGCGCGATGCGGCTTTCGCGGTGCGCTATCGCGGCGGCGAGCGCCAAGTGGCGGGCTGGAGCGTGCTGCCTGCCGCGACGGATGCATCGACGCCGTGGAAAGACTGCGGGGTCTACTTGATCACCGGCGGTGCCGGCGGGCTAGGCTTGATCGTGGCGCGCGAGATCGCAACGCGGGCGAAGTCGCCGACCCTGATCCTCACCGGCCGCTCGCAGCCGACGCCGACGCAGCAGGCCAGGTTCGCGGAGCTGGAAGCGCTGGGCGCAACGGTGCGCTACCGCGCGCTGGACGTAGGCGAGCGCGCGGCGGTGCAGGAGACGGTGCGCGAAACGGTGGAGGCACATGGCGGCCTGCACGGCATCATCCACAGCGCGGGCGTGCTGCGGGACAGCTTCCTGGCGAAGAAGACGCCGGAGGAACTGGCCGCGGTGCTGCACGCCAAGGTCGCCGGCACGCTGCATCTGGACGAGGCTAGCCGCGAGCTGCCGCTGGATTGTTTCGTGCTGTTCTCCTCCGTCGCCGGCGCGATCGGCAACGTCGGCCAGGCGGACTATGCGGCGGCGAACGCCTTCATGGATGCGTTCGCGCAGCATCGCAGCGCGCAGGTGGCGCGCGGCGAGCGCCGCGGCCGCACGCTGTCGGTGAATTGGCCGCTTTGGGAAGAGGGCGGCATGCATGTGGACGAGGCGACGCGCGGTTATCTGCTGCGCGAGCTGGGCATGACGCCGCTGCGCAGCGCGCACGGCTGCATGGCGCTGGCGCAAGCGCTGGCAATGGATCAGCCGCAGGTGCTGGTCGCCGAGGGCGTGCGCGAACGCCTGCTGGAACGCCTGCTTGGCCTGGCGCCCGCGAGGGCGGAAACGGTTGTGCCGGCTTCGGGGGCAGCGGCGGTCGCCACCGCTCCGGCGGTGTCCAGCCCGGCGCCGGACGATCTACGCGAGCGCACCGTGCGCCATCTGGTGCGGCTGCTGTCGGCCACGCTCAAGCTGGCGCCGCAGGGCATCGATGCGGCAATGCGCCTGGAGGCCTACGGCATCGACTCGGTAATGGTCATGGATCTGACCGCGCGCCTGGAGAAAACCTTCGGGCCGCTGCCAAAGACTCTGTTCTTCGAATACCAGACCATTGCGGCTCTCGCGGATTATTTCCTGCAGCGGCATCGCGATGCCCTGGTGGAACTGCTGGGCGAACAGGCCGCGACTGCCGTTCCGGCGAGCTTGCCGAAATCGCACAACGGGCTGCCGGTATCCACGCCCGGTCTCGTTCGCTCGCGTTTCGCCCTGCGTCACACGTCGGCTGCGGTGGGCGACATCGCCATCGTCGGCGTGGCCGGGCGCTATCCGCAGGCGGCAGATCTGGCACAGTTCTGGGCCAACCTCAGCCAGGGCCGCGACAGCATCACCGAGATTCCGCTGGAACGCTGGGATCATGCGGCGTATTTCGATGCGGATCGCAGCAAGCCGGGCAAGACCTACGGCAAGTGGGGCGGCTTCATCGACGGGGTGGATCGTTTCGATCCGCTGTTCTTCAACATTTCGCCGCGCGAAGCGGAACTGATGGATCCGCAGGAGCGGTTGTTCCTGGAGTGCGTGCACGCGACGCTGGAAGACGCCGGCTACACCCGCGAGAACGTGGCGGCGGAGGGCGACGTCGGCGTGTTCGTCGGCGTGATGTACGAGGAATACCAGCTCTACGGTGCGCAAGGTCAGCAACGCGGCGAGCCGCTGGCGGTGGCGGGAAGCCCGGCTTCGATCGCCAACCGCATCTCGTACTTCTGCAATCTCCACGGCCCCAGCCTGGCGCTGGACACCATGTGCTCGTCGTCGCTGACGGCGATTCACCTGGCCTGCCAGGCATTGCAGCGTGGCGGCTGCGCGGTGGCGATCGCCGGCGGGGTGAACGTGTCGGTGCATCCGAACAAGTACCTGATGCTGGCGCAGGGCAAGTTCATCTCCGGCAAGGGCCGCTGCGAGAGCTTCGGCGAAGGGGGCGAAGGGTATGTGCCGGGCGAGGGCGTGGGCGCGGTGCTGCTGAAGCCGCTGGCGCAGGCGCAGGCGGACGGCGATCACATCTACGGGGTGATCCGGGCGACGGCGATCAACCACGGGGGCAAGACCAACGGGTACACGGTGCCGAACCCGAACGCACAGGCGAAGGTGATCGAACGGGCGCTGCGCGAGAGCGGCGTGGACGCACGGGCGATCAGCTACATCGAGGCGCACGGCACCGGCACCAGCCTGGGCGACCCGATCGAGATCGCGGGGTTGAGCAAGGCGTTCGGGCAGTGGACGCAGGATCGGCAGTACTGCGCGATCGGCTCGGCGAAATCGAACATCGGGCATTGCGAGAGCGCGGCGGGGATCGCCGGGGTGACCAAGGTGCTGCTGCAGCTGAAGCACGGGCAGCTGGCGCCGAGCCTGCATGCGAGCGTGTTGAACCCGAACATCGACTTCGCGCAGACGCCGTTCGTGGTGCAGCAGGCGCTGGCGCCGTGGTCACGTCCGGTGGTGGAGATCGGCGGAACGAAGCGGGAGCAGTCGCGCATCGCGGGGGTGTCCTCGTTCGGTGCGGGCGGGGCGAATGCGCACGTGTTGATCGAGGAATACCGTGCGCCGGTGGAGGCGGCGGTGGCGTTGGACGGCCCGGCGCTGGTGGTGCTGTCGGCGCGCAGCGAAGATCGCCTGCGCGAACAGGTACGGCGGCTGCTGGAAGCCGTGGCAGCAGACGACAGCGTGGCTCTGGCCGACCTGGCCTATACGCTGCAGGTAGGGCGCGAAGCGATGGAAGAGCGCCTGGCCCTGCTGGTGAACTCGCTGGACGAGTTGCGCGAGAAACTGCAGGCCTACCTGGCCGGCGAGCAGGCGATCGAGGATGTCTACCGCGGCCAGCTCAAGCGCAACAAGGAGACGCTCGCCGCGCTGATCGGCGACGACGATATCAGCGTCGCGGTCGAGGCCTGGATCGCCAAGCGCAAGTTCGACAAGCTGCTCGAGCTGTGGGTGAAGGGCCTGGCATTCGATTGGCAGCGCCTCTACGGTGCGCGGAAGCCGCGCCGGATCAGCCTGCCGACCTATCCGTTCGCGGGCGAGCGTTACTGGATCCCGGAAACGAAGGCGCTACTGCACCTGCCATCCGCGTCGGCCGCGGTGCTGCATCCCCTGCTGCACCGGAATACCTCGGACGTGGCCGGACTGCGCTTCAGCACGCAGTTCAGCGGCGAGGAGTTCTTCCTCGCCGACCACGTGGTGCAGGGTGTACGCCTGCTGCCCGGCGTGGCGCAGTTGGAAATAGCGCACCGCGCGATCGGCGAGGTGCTGGGCGCCACTGCCGCGATCGGCTTGAGCGATGTGGTGTGGACGCGGCCGGCGCAGGTGGGCGCCGACGGGCTGTCGCTGCACATCGCGCTGTACCCCGAAGAGAGCGGCGAAGTCGGCTTCGACATCTTCAGCGAAGGAGCAGCGGGCGAGGCCGTGCTGCACAGCCAAGGCATCGGCCGCCTGGGCGCAGCGCCGCCGGAAGCATCGCCGGTACACGATCTGACGGCCTGGCGCGCGCGCTGCGGGCAGGCACATTGGGATGCCCCGGCCTGCTATGCCTTGTTCGAACGGCTCGGCCTGCATTACGGGCCGGCCTTCCGGGGGCTCGGTGAGCTGTTCGTGGGCTCGCAGCAGGTATTGGCGCGGATCGCCCTGCCTGCATCGGCACAGGTCTCGCGGAACGACTATGTGCTGCATCCCAGCTTGCTGGATGCTGCCCTGCAGGCCGCGCTTGGCCTGCAACTGGAGGCGGGCGGTGCCGATGCGGTGGATCTGATGCTGCCTTTTGCACTGGGCGGCCTGGAATGCTTCGCGGCTTGCCCCGATGCGGCCTGGGCGTTGGTGCGCCGCAGCGCCGGCAGCCAGGCGGGCGACGCGGTGCAGCGACTGGATATCGACCTGTGCGACGAGCGTGGCGCGGTCTGCGTGCGCCTGAAGGAATTCAGCCTGCGCGCCCCGGCCGCCGACGGTACGCGCGGGCCGGCCTCGCCGGTTTCGAGGACGGCCACGCCGTCCCAGGCCTTGCTGTTGCAGCCGGCTTGGACGACGCAGGCGGCGCGCGAAGGAGCCGCGGCGCAGCGAAGCTTTGCCACGCGGCAGTTGCTGTTGTGCGGATGGCCCGAAGACGTGGTGAAGACGCTGTGCGCCGGGATGCCGGCAATGAATTGCCACGTCGTCGATGCCGCAACGGATCTTGCCGACGGCTACGAAGCGGCGGCCGTCATCTTGCTGGAACAGCTGCAATCCCTGAGCGGCCAGGCCGGCCAGCATCTGGTGCAGGTGGTGGTGCCGAGCCAGGGGCCGGGCCAGCTCATGGCCGGCCTGAGCGGCATGCTGCGCACGGCGCAGATGGAAAACCCGCGCATCGTCGGCCAGTTGATCCGTATCGAAGACAGCCAGGATCTGGCGCGGACGCTGCGCGAAAACCACGACGGCTTGGCGGCGCAGGTGCGCTACGTGGACGGCGTACGCCAGATCGGCGGCTGGGTCGAGCGTATGCCCGAAGCGGCGCCGGGTTCACCGTGGAAAGACCAGGGGGTCTACCTGATCACCGGCGGCGCCGGCGGGCTGGGCTTGGTCTTCGCGCGGGAGATCGCGCGCCAGGCGCGCAATCCGGTGCTGGTGCTGACTGGCCGCTCTCCGCTCGACGAAACCATCCAGGCGGCGATTCACGGCCTGGAGGCGCTGGGTGCCGTGGTGCGCTACCACGCGGTCGATGTTGCCGATGCGGCGGCGCTGACTGCGCTGGTGCGCGGCATTCCGGAGGAATTCGAAAGCCTCGACGGTATCGTGCACAGCGCAGGCGTGCTGCGCGACAGCTTCCTGCAGAAGAAGACCCCGCGAGAACTGCACGACGTGCTGCAGGCCAAGGTGGCGGGCACCTTGAACCTGGACGCGGCAAGCCGCGAGATGGCGCTGGACTGCTTCATCTGCTTCTCCTCGATCGCCGGCGCGGTAGGCAACGTGGGGCAGGCCGACTACGCGGCGGCGAACGCCTTCATGGATGCGTTCGCGCACTACCGAAACGAGCTGGCAGCGCAGGGGCTGCGGCAGGGGCGCACGCTGTCGGTGAACTGGCCGCTGTGGGCCGAGGGCGGCATGCGGGTGGACGAGGCGACGCGCGCGATGCTGGCGCGGCAGCTGGGCATGCATCCGTTGCGCAGCGAGGACGGCGTATGGGCGCTGCGCCAGGGCTGGTGCAGCGGGCAGAGCCAGTGGCTGGTGGTCGCGGGCGAGACGGCGCGGTTGCGCGATGCGATGCTCGGCACGTCGCGCGAGTCTGCCGCCGCACCGGTCGCGCCGGACATGGCGAGCGACGAGGCATTGGCCGGCGCGCACCGTGCCGATGCGGTGGCAGCGGACAAGCATGCGCCGATGCCGGCATGGCAGCCGTGGCCGGCGGCGTTGCAGCAGGCGCTGGTGGCGATCGCCTCGGCGCTGATCAAGGTCGCGCCGGAAGACATCGATGGCGAGACGCCGCTGAGCGAGTACGGCTTCGACTCGGTCACGCTGACCGAGTTCGGCAACGCCCTGAACCGGCAATACCGGCTGGAACTGGCACCGACGATCTTCTTCGAGTATCCCACGCTCGGCGCGCTGGGCGATTACCTGATGCGCGAGCACAAGGCCCTGCTCGAGCCGCAGTTCGCGTCGGTGGGCGCTTCCGCGCCTGTACCTGCTCCAGCGCCGGAAGCATTGGCGACAGGCGGATCCGTACCGTTGCCGAGCCGGCGCCCGCGCACGGTCGCGCGCAGCCGGGCGCAGGCACCGATAGCCGTTCGCAGCCAGGCGACGGCGAGCAACGAGCCGATCGCGATCATCGGCATGAGCGGGCAGTTCCCGCAGGCACCGGATCTGACATCGTTCTGGCAGAACCTGCTGGAAGGCCGCGACTGCATCACCGAAATCCCGCGCGAGCGCTGGGACTGGCGGGCGTGGTACGGCGATCCGGCGCGCGAACCGAACCGCACCAACATCAAGTGGGGCGGTTTCATCGACGGCGTGGACGCCTTCGACCCGATGTTCTTCGGCATCTCGCCGAAGGAAGCGGAGCTGATGGATCCGCAGCAGCGCCTGATGCTGATCCACGTGTGGAAGGCGCTGGAGGATGCGGGCTATGCCGGACCGGCGCTGACCGGCAGCGACACGGCGATCTATGTCGGCACGGGGGCGACCGGTTATGCCGGCTTGCTCAGCCGCGCCGGGCGCGCCGGCGAGGCGCATGCCTCGACCGGCGGGGTGCCTTCGGTCGGCCCCAACCGCATCAGCTATCTGTTCGACTGGCATGGCCAGAGCGAGCCGGTGGAAACCGCCTGCTCCAGTTCGCTGGTGGCGTTGCGGCGAGGCGTGGAGGCGATCCGCAGCGGCCAGTCGTCGGTTGCGGTGATCGGCGGCGTGAACACCCTCGTGACGCCGGAAGTGCATGTCAGCTTCAACAAGGCCGGCATGCTGAGCGAGGACGGCCGTTGCAAGACCTTCGCGGCGGAGGCCAACGGCTACGTGCGCGGCGAAGGCGTCGCGATGCTGGTGCTGAAGAAGCTGTCCGAGGCCGAGCGCGACGGCGACCACATCTACGGCGTGGTGCGCGGCGTGGCGGAGAACCACGGCGGCCGCGCCAATTCGCTCACCGCGCCGAATACCAAGGCCCAGGCGGCAGTCATTCGTGAGGCGCATGCGCAAGCCGGGATCGATCCGCGCACGGTAGGCTACATCGAGGCGCACGGCACCGGCACGCCGCTGGGCGATCCGGTGGAAGTCAACGGGTTGAAGGCGGCTTTCCAGGCGCTGTATGCGGCCACCGGCGACGTGACGGTGAACGGTACCCACTGCGGCCTGGGTTCGGTCAAGACCAATATCGGCCACCTGGAGCTGGCCGCCGGCGTGGCGGGCGTGGTCAAGGTGCTGCTGCAGATGAAGCACCGCACGCTGGTGCGGAGCCTGCACAGCGAAGCGCTGAATCCGTACATCGCTCTGGATGGCAGCCCGTTCTACGTGGTGCGCGAAACGCAGCCGTGGAAAGCGCCGATTGATGCGCAAGGCCGGCCATTGCCGCGGCGTGCGGGCGTGAGTTCGTTTGGCTTCGGTGGCGTGAATGCGCATGTGGTGCTGGAGGAGTACGTGCAGGCCGAACCGGCGTCCTCCACCGGAGGAATAGAGGCGGTGGTGCTTTCGGCACGCAGTACCGGGCAACTGCAGGCCCAGGCACGGCAACTGCTGGCATTCCTGGGCGCAAAGGAAGCGTCGGAGTTTTCACTGGCGGATATGGCCTACACCCTGCAGGTGGGCCGCGAGGCCATGCAGGAGCGACTGGCCCTGATGGTCGCCTCGCTGGATGAGCTGCGCAGCAAGCTGGCGCGGTTCGCAGCGGGTGAGGCCGGCATCGAGGCGTGCTATCGCGGGCGAACCAAGCCAGGCAAAGGCAGGCTCAAAGCAGTTGCAGTTGAACCGGATCGCGCGGGCGGCCACGGAGCAAGCCTCGATCCAGCCGACCTGGGCCGGACGCTGGAGGGCTGGGTCGACGGAGAAGAGGTCGACTGGAAGGCATTCCGGCACGGTCGCCAGCCACGTCGGATCAGCCTGCCATCCTATCCGTTCGCGTGCGAGCGCTATTGGGTCGACGGCGGTGTCGCATCACTCGTCGCCGCCGCACCGGTCGTGCTGCATCCCCTGCTCCATCGCAACATCTCGGATCTCTCGGCGCAGCGCTACGCCAGCACGTTCGACGGCGAAGAATTCTTCCTGGCCGACCATCGCGTGGAAGGCCGGCGTGTGCTGCCCGGCGTGGCGCAGCTCGAGATGGCGCTCGCTGCCGTGTGCGAAGCGACCCGGCAGGACAGCGGCTGGACGCTGGGCAAGGTGGTATGGGCGCGTCCGGCCATGGCCGGGGCGGCTGGCCTGGCCTTGCGGCTGACGCTGTATCCGGCAGCGGACGGCACGATCCGCTACACCATCGACGGCGATGCCGGCGGCGAACGCACGATGCATGGGCAGGGCATCGCCAGCCAGAGGTTGGCCATCGGCGCCGGCGTTAGCCTCGACCTGGCCGCGCTGCGTGAACAATGCGGCAAAGAGCGACTCGGCGCCGCGCAGTGCTATGCCTTGTTCGATCGGCAAGGCTTGCAGTACGGCCCATCTTTCCAGGGCCTGGAGGAGCTGTTCGCCGGCGAAGGGCAGGTGCTGGCGAAGATCGTCCTGCCGCCGACGCAGGCATCGTCGCTGCACGCCTACCGGTTGCATCCGAGCCTGCTCGATGCCGCGCTGCAGGCCTCGCTGGGCCTCCAGCTTGCCGCGGCGGGCAGCGGCGATCGGACGCTGCTCCTGCCTTATGCGCTCGAGGCACTGGAAATACTGGCGCCCTGCGTCGCCACGATGTGGGCGTTCGTGCGCCGCAGTACGGGGACGGCGGCTGCCGATCCCGTGCAGAAACTCGATATCGATCTGTGCGATGCGACGGGGCACGTCTGCATTCGCATGAAGCAGCTCAGCTTGCGCGCCTTCGACGCCAAGCCGCTGCCGGGCATGAACACCGAACGGACGACTTCCGCTATGGCCGATTTGACGCACGCAACCCCCTCTCACCATCATGAAACCACCGAAGCCCGCGCCCCGGCCGTTGGGCCGGAGACGGCGAACGAGCTGCTGCGTGAGAGAAGCATCCAGCACTTCAGGCGGTTGATCGGCGCGACGGTCAAGCTGCCGGCCGACAGTATCGAAGCCGGAGCGAACTTCGAGCAGTACGGCATCGACTCGCTGCTCGTGCTGGAGCTGACCAATGCCTTGCGCGAGGTATTCGGCGCGGATCGCATTAGCACAACCTTGTTCTTCGAACACCAGACCATCGCCAGCCTGGTCGAGTACTTCATGCAAGCCGAACCCGAGGCCTTGCTGCGCTGGACTGGCCTGGAGTCTGCCGCGGCGCCGCCGGCCCGGCATGCTGCCGCGTCGGCACCGGTATCGGCGCCCACGCCTGCGCTGATCGAGGCGATCGCTTCGCCGCTGCCGCAGCATGGTTGGTCGACCGGCCACGCCCGTTTCCGCAGCGGAGAAACGGTGGCGCAGGCAGCGCCCACACTGGTTATCGAGCCCGCGGCTGCGCCACGTTTCGACGTGGCCATCATCGGTCTGTCGGGCCGCTACCCCGGTGCGGACAACGTCGAGCAGTTCTGGGAAAACCTCGCTGCCGGTCGCAATTGCATCTCGGAGATTCCGGCGGGGCGCTGGGACAACAGCCGTTATTTCGACGAACGCAGGCATCAACCCGGCAAGAGCTACACCCGATGGGCCGGCCTGCTGGACGACATCGACTGCTTCGATCGGCTGTTCTTCAATATCACTCCGCGCGAAGCGCGCCTGATCGGGCCGCAAGAGCGGTTGTTCATGCAGGAGGTGCATGCGTGTATCGAGGACGCCGGCTACACCCCGGCGAGCCTCGGCTCTAGCCGCAGGATCGGCTTGTATGTGGGCGTGATGAACGAGAACTACGCCACCGGCGTGCGCTTCTGGTCGATCGCCAACCGCGTCTCTTACCTGTTCAATTTCCAGGGGCCCAGCATGGCGGTGGACACCGCTTGCTCGTCTTCCCTGACGGCGGTGCATCTGGCGATCGAGAGCCTGCGCAGCGGCGACAGCGAGGTGGCGATCGCCGGCGGCGTGAATCTGATCGTGGCGCCCTCGCACCTGATCGACCTGTCCTCGATGACCATGCTGTCCGGCGGCGACCGCTGCAAGTCTTTCGCGGCCGACGGCGACGGCTTCGTCGACAGCGAGGCGGTCGGCGCGCTGCTGCTCAAGCCGCTGCACCGCGCGGTGGCCGACGGCGACCACATCTACGGCGTGATCAAGGGCAGCGCGATCAACGCAGGCGGCAAGACGCACAGCTATATGGTGCCCAACCCGAACCTGCAGGCGCAGTTGGTGAGCGACGCGCTGCAGCGTGCCGGCGTGGACGCACGCGCGGTCAGCTATGTGGAGGCGCAGGGCACCGGCAGCAGCCTGGGCGACCCGATCGAGATCGCCGGCCTGTCCAAGGCATTCCGCCAGTGGACGCAGGATCGGCAGTTCTGCGCGATCGGTTCGGCCAAGTCCAACGTGGGGCATAGCGAGAGCGCCAGCGGTTTCGTGGCGATCAGCAAGGTGCTGATGCAGATGAAGCACCAGATCCTCGCGCCCAGCCTGCATGCCGCCGCACTCAATCCGGACATCCCGTTCGCCGACTCGCCGTTCGTGCTGCAGCAGACGCTGGCGCCGTGGCTGCGCCCGGTGCTGGAGGTCGATGGCCGGTTCAGCGAGCTGCCGCGGATCGCCGGCGTGTCCTCGTTCGGCGCCGGCGGCGCGAATGCGCACCTGGTGATCGAGGAATACATCGCGCCGCCTGCCGCCGCCCAAAACGTTGGCCCGGCGTCGGCGATGGTGCTGCTGTCGGCGCGCAATGCCGAGCGCTTGCAGATCCAGGCGCAGCGCCTGCTGGCGGCGATCATGCCGGCGAGCATTGATCCCGGGCTCAGCCTGGCCAACCTGGCCTATACCCTGCAGGTGGGCCGTGAAGCGATGGAAGAACGGCTCGCGCTGCGGGTGGATTCGCTCGACGAGTTGCGGCACAAGCTCGCGGCCGTCGTGGAGGGAGCTGAAACCGAAGGCGTCTATCGCGGCCACGCCAAGCGCGGCGCCTTCGCCATGCTCTCCGGCGACGAGGACATGAGCTTGGCGGCCCAGGCATGGGTCGGCAAGGGCAAGTCCGGCAAGCTGCTCGAGCTTTGGGTCAAGGGCTACAACTTTGACTGGAACGTGCTGTACGCCGAACAGGGGGCTGCGCAGGCAGGGCATCGCCGCCCTCGCCGTATCAGCCTGCCGACCTATCCGTTTGCGCGCGAGCACTGCTGGACCGATGTCCGCTACCCGGATCTGGTCGAGACCCCGGATCCTGTCGTCGCGGCGCCTTGGCCAGCGCAGGCGGACATCGCGCCGCCTGCCGGGAGCGTGATTGCAGCGGCGGCCCGGCAGGATCGACCGGCGCCTGTGCTGCGGCATGAGGAGGCGGTCGCTGCATTCGATTCCGAGTCGACAGGGCTCGTCGGCGCCCCCGCCGTTGCCGAGTCTGCCGTTCGATCGGATACCGCGATCGAGCCTGCGCCTTTCGCAGCGATGACGCCGGACGCGGCACCCGGCGAGGCCGTGGCCGATCATGAGCAGGTGGTCGCCAGGATCTGGCAGGAACTGTTTGGACGTCCGTCGATCGAGCCCGACGACAACTTCTTCGAGCTGGGTGGCGACTCGTTGCTGGCTACCCAACTGGCCTCGCGGATTCGCGCCGAATTCAAGGCGGAGCTGCCGATGAGCGCAATCTTCGAGGTGCCGACGGTGGTCTCGCTCGCCGCCAGGCTGAAGTCGATGGGGGCGATGCTAGGTCTGCCGGACAATGGATCGGGAGCGCCGCGGGCTGCCCACGAAGCGTTGCCGCCGCTGGCCCATGCGCCTTCGCCGGCGCGGGTCGAGTCGCCGGTGCACGATGCGCTGGACGAAAGTGCATGGGAGCAGCAACTGGACTACTGGAAGCACCGGCTGGCCGGCAGCCCGAGCCTGCTGACGTTGCCGACGGATCGGCCGCGGCCGCCGGAGCTGAGCCAGCGCGGCGCGTCGCTGGCGTACCAGGTTCCGGTGCCGCTGGTGGCGGAGTTGCAGGCGCTGGGCCGGCAGACCCAGAGCACGCTGCTCATGGTGCTGTGCGCGGCGTTCAACGTGCTGCTGGCGCGTTATTCGGGGCAGGATGATATCTGCGTGGGCATGCCGGTCGTCGAGCGTGATCGGCCGGTGACCGCTGGCCAGACCGCTTCCTCGGGCAACATCCTGGTGTTGCGCACTGAGGTGGATCTGGCTGCCGATTTCCGTGGCCTGCTGCAGCAGGTGCGGAAGCACCTGGTGGATGCCCATGCGCATCGGCAGCTGCCGTTCGGACGGCTGGTCGAGGCGCTTCAGCCGGGGTGGCAGGCGAGCCATGTGCCGCTGTTCCAGGCCATGCTGGCCTGGCAGGACGCATCGTCGGCTACGCCGGATCTCTCGATCGGGCTGGCGGATCGCGCCGGCAGGACGGTCATGCCCGATCTGATCCTGGTGCTGGCCGAAGGCCAGCCGGCGTTGCAGGGGCGCTTCGAATACAACGCCGACCTGTTCGACGCCACGACCATGGTGCGGCTGGCGGGTCACTTCACCCGGCTGCTGCAGGCGATCGTGGCGGCGCCGGGGTGTGCGGTGGGCGAGCTGCCGATGCTGGACGAGGCGGAACGGCAGCAGCTGCTGTACGGCTTCAACGGCACCGCACGCCGCTACCCGGCGGTGCAGCCGGCGACGCAGACCCTGCACCAGCTGTTCGAGGCGCAGGTGGCGCGTACGCCGGAACGCGAGGCGGTGGTGTACGAGGGCGTGTCGCTGAGCTATGCCGAGCTGAACGCACGGGCCAACCGCCTGGCGCGCTACCTGCGCGACCAGGGCGTGGGCCCGGACAGCTTGGTCGGCCTGTGCATGGAACGCTCGCTGGAGATGATCGTCGGGCTGTACGGCATCCTGAAGGCGGGCGGCGCCTACGTGCCGCTGGATCCGGGCTATCCGCCGGAGCGGCTGGCGACGATCCTGGCCGATGCCGAACCGGCCGTGGTGCTGACCCAGGCGCACCTGCGCGCGGTCTTGCCGGCAACGACCCTGCCGGTGTTCTGCCTGGATCGCGAGGCCGCCACGCTGGCGGGCTACGGTGCCGCCGATCTGGCGAACCACACCGAGCCGGGCCACCTGGCCTACGTGATCTACACCTCGGGCTCGACCGGCAAGCCGAAGGGCGTGGGCATCGACCACCGCGGCATCGTGAACCGGCTGCAGTGGATGCAGGAAGCGTATGTGTTGACGGCGACGGATCGGGTGCTGCAGAAGACGCCGTACAGCTTCGACGTGTCGGTGTGGGAGTTCTTCTGGCCGCTGCTCGAAGGGGCGACCCTGGTGGTAGCCAAGCCGGGCGGACACCAGGACGTGGGCTATCTGGCGGAGCTGATCGACACGCAGCGCATCACCACGCTGCACTTCGTGCCGCCGATGCTGGAAGTGTTCCTCAACGAGGTGGGCGCAGGCGGCGGTCGGACGCTGCGGCAGGTGATGTGCAGCGGGCAGGCTTTGCCCCTGGAACTGCAGCAGCGGTTCTACGCCCATTGGGATCACGTGGCGCTGCACAACCTGTACGGGCCGACCGAGGCCTCGGTGGACGTGACGTACTGGGCGTGCCGGAAAGACACGACGCTGGGCAGCGTGCCGATCGGTCATCCGATCGCGAACATCCAGATCCACCTGCTGGACGAGGCGCTGGAGCCGGTGCCGGTGGGAGTGGTGGGGCACCTGTATATCGCGGGCGTGGGCCTGGCGCGGGGGTATCTCAAGCGGCCGGAGTTGACGGCGCAGTCGTTCGTGCCGAACCCGTTCAGTGCGGAGCCTGGGTCGCGGATGTACAGGTCGGGGGATCTGGCGCGCTACCTGCCGGACGGCACGATCGAGTACCTGGGTCGCAGCGACCACCAGGTGAAGATCCGTGGTCTGCGGATCGAGCTGGGGGAGATCGAGTCGGCGCTGGCGGGGCAGGCGTCGGTGCGCGACGTGGTGGTGCTGGCGCGGGAGGACAGCGCGGGCGACCAGCGTCTGGTGGCCTACGTGGTGGGCCAGGACGGTCGGGCGGCGCCGGAGGCGGACGAGCTGCGGGCGGCATTGGCGCAGACGCTGCCGGAATACATGGTGCCGGCCTACTACGTGGTGCTGGAGCGGCTGCCGCTGACGGCGAACGGCAAGGTCGACCGCAAGGCCCTGCCGGCGCCGGACATGACGCGCAGCGACGCCGGCTACATCGCGCCGCGCACGCCGGATGAAGCGCTGATGGCGCGGCTGTGGGCGGAGGTGCTGAAGCTGGACAAGGTCGGCATCCACGACGACTTCTTCGCGCTCGGCGGCCACTCGCTGCTGGCGACGCAACTGCGTTCGCGCGTGCGCCATGCCATGCGGGTGGAACTGCCGCTGCGCGCGCTGTTCGAAGCGCCGACGATCGCGGCGCTGATGACCAAGGTGGCCGAGGCCGGGGAGCAGGCGCCAGTCGCGCCGATGTTGCCGGCAAGCCGCGAGGCGCCGCTGCCGTTGTCGTTCGCGCAGGCGCGCCTGTGGTTTCTCGACCAGTACGAATCGCGTCGCGCGATCTACAACATCCCGTCGCCCATGCGTCTCACGGGTCAGCTGGATGCCGAGGCGCTGGCTCGCGCGCTCGGCGAGATCGTGCGCCGCCACGAAGCCTTGCGCACCTGCTTCGTGCTAGCCGGCGACGAGCCGGTGCAGGTCATCGCGCCGGCATCGGCGGTGCCGGCGCTGGAGCGCACGGATCTGAGCGGCCTGCCGGCGGCCGAGCGCGAGACGCAGCTGCGCCGGCACCTGCAGGAGGACGTGCGCGCGCCGTTCGATCTGGTCGCCGGGCCGTTGGTGCGCTACCGCCTGATCCGCCTGGCCGAGGACGAGCACGTGCTGCTCCTCACCATGCATCACATCGTTTCCGACGGCTGGTCGGTGGGAATCGTGATGCGCGAGCTGGATGCCTTGTACCGCGCCTTTGCGCAGGGCCTGCCGTCCCCGTTGCCGGAGCTGCCGATCCAGTACGCCGATTTCGCCCAGTGGCAGCGTGCGTGGCTGGACGGCGGCGTGCTGGAGCAGCAACTGGCGTACTGGCGGCGCCAGCTGGCCGACAGCCCGAGCCTGCTGGCCTTGCCCACGGATCAGCCGCGGCCGGCGAGGCCGAGCCATGCGGGAGCCACATTGTCGTTCACGCTGCCTGCGCCGCTGGTCGCGGAACTGCAGGCACTGGGCCGGCAGACCCAGAGCACGCTGTTCATGGTGCTGTGCGCGGCGTTCAACGTGCTGCTGGCACGTTATTCGGGGCAGGACGACATCTGCATCGGCACGCCGATCGCCAACCGCAGCCGCACCGAGATCGAAGAACTGGTCGGCTTCTTCGTCAACACGCTGGTGCTGCGTACCCAGGTCGATCTCGCCGCCGATTTCCATCAACTGCTGGAGCAGGTGCGGCGGCACACGCTGGATGCCTACGCGCACCAGGACGTGCCGTTCGAGCAACTGGTCGAGTGCCTGCGGCCGGAGCGGCACGCCGGTTACACGCCGCTGTTCCAGGTGATGCTGGTGCTGCAGAACACCCCGGCGGATGAGCTGGCCCTGCCGGGCCTGTCGGTCGAGGCGTTGGACAGCGAGAGCGTGACAGCCAAGTTCGATCTCACGCTGATCCTCACGGAAGGCAAGCAAGGCCTGCAGGGCTGCTTCGAGTACAGCACCGACCTGTTCGACGCTGCCACCATGACGCGCATGGCGGGGCATTTCACCCGGCTGCTGCAGGCTGCTGTCGCCGATCCGAACCGCGCGGTCGGCAAGCTGCCGATGCTCGACGAAGCCGAGCGTCACCAGTTGCTGCACACGTTCAACCAGGCCGCAGCCGCGTCGCCGTCCCGCGCCGGCATCCAGGCGCCGGGCCCGGGCACGCTAAGCATCCATCGGCGCTTCGAGCTGGTGGCAAGCCAGATACCCGATGCCCTGGCGGTGATCGACGGCTCGGCACGCCTCACCTATGCCGAGCTCAACCGCCGCGCCAACCAGCTGGCGCACCTGCTGCATGCGCGCGGCGTGCGCGCCGGTGATGCGGTCGCAGTCGCCCTGCCGCGCAGCATGGACTTGATCGTTGCCGAGCTTGCCATCGTCAAGGCCGGGGCCGCCTATGTGCCGCTGGATGCGGTGCTTCCGCTGGAGCGGCAGGCGCACATGCTCGGTGACTGTGCCGCCGCCTGCATGATTACGCGCGGCGGTATCGACGCGCCTGACCTGGCTGGCAGGCTGGAGCTTGACCGGCCCGAGATCCAGGCCGAGCTGGCGCGAGAGCCCGGCCACGATCTGGCGATCGACGTCGACGGCGAGGCGCGCGCCTACGTGATGTACACCTCGGGCTCCACCGGGCAATCCAAGGGCGTGCAGATACCGCACCGCGCGATCGAACGCCTGGCCATCGACAACGGCTATCTCAACCTGCAGCCCGGCGATCGCTTCGCCTGCGCGGCCAACCCGGCCTTCGACGCCAGCACGCTGGAGATCTGGGTGCCCCTGCAGACCGGTGCGACCGTCGTGGTGGTCGGCCAGGACGAACTGCTGGCGCCGGATCGCCTGGCCGCGCTGATCCGCGAACAACGCATCAACGGCATGTGGATGACCGTGGGCCTGTTCAACCAGTATGCCCAGGCGCTCGGCAGCGCCATTTCGCAGCTGCGCGCCCTGATCATCGGCGGCGACGTGCTCGATCCGCACATCGTCGGCCAGGTGCTGCAGAACAATCCGCCCAAGCGCCTGATCAACGGCTACGGCCCCACCGAGACCACCACGTTCGCGGCCACCTACGACATCAGGCAGGTGGTGCCCGGGCGCAGCATTCCCATCGGCCGTCCGATCGGCAACACCCGCATCCACCTGCTGGACGGCCAGCTGCAGCCGGTGCCGGTCGGCGTCGCGGGCGAGCTCTATATCGGCGGAGCCGGCGTCGCGCTCGGCTATCTGCACCTGCCTGAGCTGACCCGCGAACGTTTCATCGACGATCCGTTCGCGCCGCCCGGCGAGCCGCATGCTCGCCTGTACAAGACCGGCGACCTGGGCCGCTACTTGCCCGACGGCAACATCGAATTCCTCGGGCGCAACGACTTCCAGGTCAAGCTGCGCGGCTTCCGCATCGAGCTCGGCGAGATCGAATCGAAGCTGCAGGCCATACCGTCGATCCGCGAGACCGTGGTGCTGGCACGCGAGGACAGTGCGGGCGACAAGCGGCTGGTGGCCTACCTGGTGGCGCACGCAGGAGAGCAGGTGCCTGACACCGCGCAGCTGCGCGCGATCCTGGTGCAGTCGCTGCCGGAATACATGGTGCCGAGCTACTTCGTGGCGCTGGAACGCATGCCGCTGACGGCGAACGGCAAGGTCGACCGCAAGGCCTTGCCGGCGCCGGACATGACGCGCAACGAAGCCGGCTACATCGCGCCGCGCACGCCGGATGAAGCGCTGATGGCGCGGCTGTGGGCGGAGGTGCTGAAGCTGGACAAGGTCGGCATCCACGACGACTTCTTCGCGCTCGGAGGCCACTCGCTGCTGGCGACCCAGCTGATGTCTCGGATCAGGCGCAGCGAATGGCAGGCCGACCTGCCGCTGCGCCTGCTGTTCGAGGCGCCGACGATTGCGGCGCTGATGCCTAAGGTGCTCAAGGCGGATACCCGCACCCATGTGGTGCCGCTGGTGCCGGTGAGTCGTGCGGAACCCTTGCCGCTGTCGTTCGCGCAGACGCGCCTGTGGTTCCTCGACCAGTTGCAGCACCACAATGCGTTCTACAACATCTCGGCGGCCGTGCGCCTGACCGGGCATCTGGAGGTGCAGGCGCTGGAACGCACGCTCAACGAGGTAGTGCGCCGGCACGAAGCTCTGCGCACCACCTTCGTCATGGTCGGTGACGAGCCGGTGCAGCTGATCGCGCCGAACCTGACGCTGCCGCTGGCGATCACCGACCTGAGCGGCCTGCCGGCGGCGGAGCGCGAGGTTCAGGTGCGCCAGCTGCTGCAGGAGGAAGTGCGCGCGCCGTTCGAGTTGGCGTCCGGCCCGTTGATCCGCTACAGCCTGATCCGCCTCGCCGAGGACGAGCATGTGCTGCTGCTGGCGATGCACCACATCGTCTCCGACGGCTGGTCGATGGGCATCGTGGCGCGCGAAGTAGCGGTGCTGTACTGGTCTTTCACGCAGGGACTGCCGTCGCCGCTGCCCGAGCTGCCGATCCAGTACGCCGACTTCGCCCAATGGCAGCGCCAATGGCTGAGCGGCAAAGTGCTGGAGCGCCAGTTGGACTACTGGAAGCGCCGGCTGGCCGGCAGCCCGAGCTTGCTGACGCTGCCGACGGATCGGCCGCGGCCGCCGGAGCTGAGTCAGCACGGCGCGTCGCTGGCGTACCAGGTTCCGGCGCCGCTGGTGGCGGAGTTGCAGGCGCTGGGCCGGCAGACCCAGAGCACGCTGTTCATGGTGCTGTGCGCGGCGTTCAACGTGCTGCTGGCGCGTTATTCGGGGCAGGACGACATCTGTGTGGGCACGCCGATCGCCAACCGCAACCGATCGGAGATCGAGGATCTGGTCGGCTTCTTCGTCAACACGCTGGTGCTGCGCACCCAGGTCGATCTCGCCGCCGACTTCCATCAACTGCTGGAGCAGGTACGGCGGCACACGCTGGATGCCTATGCGCACCAGGACGTGCCGTTCGAGCAACTGGTCGAGGCCTTGCGGCCGGAGCGGCATGCCAGCTACACGCCGCTGTTCCAGGTTCTGCTGATGTTGCAAAACACGCCGATGGCCAAGCTGAGGCTGCCCGGAATGCAGCTCGAGCTGATGCCGAGCGAGAGCGTGACGACGCATTTCGACATTGCCCTCAGCTTGGTCGATGAGGGCGCAGCGGGCCTGCAGGGCTGTTTCGAGTACAACACCGACCTGTTCGATGCCTCGACCATGGTGCGGCTGGCGGGTCACTTCACCCGGCTGCTGCAGGCGATCGTGGCGGCGCCGGGGTGTGCGGTGGGCGAGCTGCCGATGCTGGACGAGGCGGAACGGCAGCAGCTGCTGTACGGCTTCAACGACACCGCGCGCCGCTACCCGGCGGTGCAGCCGGCGACGCAGACCCTGCACCAGCTGTTCGAGGCGCAGGTGGCGCGTACGCCGGAACGCGAGGCGGTGGTGTACGAGGGCGTGTCGCTGAGCTATGCCGAGCTGAACGCACGGGCCAACCGCCTGGCGCGTTACCTGCGCGACCAGGGCGTGGGCCCGGACAGCTTGGTCGGCCTGTGCATGGAACGCTCGCTGGAGATGATCGTCGGGCTGTACGGCATCCTGAAGGCGGGCGGCGCCTACGTGCCGCTGGATCCGGGCTATCCGCCGGAGCGGCTGGCGACGATCCTGGCCGATGCCGAACCGGCCGTGGTGCTGACCCAGGCGCACCTGCGTGCGGTCTTGCCGGCAACGACCCTGCCGGTGTTCTGCCTGGATCGCGAGGCCGCCACGCTGGCGGGCTACGGTGCCACCGATCTGGCGAATCACACCGGGCCGGGCCACCTGGCCTACGTGATCTACACCTCGGGCTCGACCGGCAAGCCGAAGGGCGTGGGCATCGACCACCGCGGCATCGTGAACCGGCTGCAGTGGATGCAGGAAGCGTATGTGTTGACGGCGACGGATCGGGTGCTGCAGAAGACGCCGTACAGCTTCGACGTGTCGGTGTGGGAGTTCTTCTGGCCGCTGCTCGAAGGGGCGACCCTGGTGGTGGCCAAGCCGGGCGGACACCAGGACGTGGGCTATCTGGCGGAGCTGATCGACACGCAGCGCATCACCACGCTGCACTTCGTGCCGCCGATGCTGGAAGTGTTCCTCAACGAGGTGGGCGCAGGCGGCGGTCGGACGCTGCGGCAGGTGATGTGCAGCGGGCAGGCTTTGCCCCTGGAACTGCAGCAGCGGTTCTACGCCCATTGGGATCACGTGGCGCTGCACAACCTGTACGGGCCGACCGAGGCCTCGGTGGACGTGACGTACTGGGCGTGCCGGAAAGACACGACGCTGGGCAGCGTGCCGATCGGTCATCCGATCGCGAACATCCAGATTCACCTGCTGGACGAGGCGCTGGAGCCGGTGCCGGTGGGAGTGGTGGGGCACCTGTATATCGCGGGCGTGGGCCTGGCGCGGGGGTATCTCAAGCGGCCGGAGTTGACGGCGCAGTCGTTCGTGCCGAACCCGTTCAGTGCGGAGCCTGGGTCGCGGATGTACAGGTCGGGGGATCTGGCGCGCTACCTGCCGGACGGCACGATCGAGTACCTGGGTCGCAGCGACCACCAGGTGAAGATCCGTGGTCTGCGGATCGAGCTGGGGGAGATCGAGTCGGCGCTGGCGGGACAGGCGTCGGTGCGCGACGTGGTGGTGCTGGCGCGGGAGGACAGCGCGGGCGACCAGCGTCTGGTGGCCTACGTGGTGGGCCAGGACGGTCGGGTGGCGCCGGAGGCGGACGAGCTGCGGGCGGTATTGGCGCAGACGCTGCCGGAATACATGGTGCCGGCCTACTACGTGGTGCTGGAGCGGCTGCCGCTGACGGCGAACGGCAAGGTCGACCGCAAGGCCCTGCCGGCGCCGGACATGAGTCAGGGCAGCATCGGCCGCGTGGCACCGCGTACCGTCGCCGAGCAACTGGTCGCGGACATCTGGCGGGATCTGCTGAAGGTCGACCTGGTCGGCATCCATGACGACTTTTTCGCACTCGGCGGCCATTCCATGCTGGCCGTGCAACTGGTGTCCCAACTGCGCAAGCGCACGGCGGCGGCGATCGAGCTGCGCCACCTGTTCTCGTATCCCACGCTGGAGGCGCTGGCGGCCTTCATCGATTCGAACCAGCCGAAATCCCGGCATCCGAACCTGGTGCCGATCCGCCCGCAGGGCCGGCGGACGCCGCTGTTCCTGATCCATCCGGTCGGCGGTGAAGTCCAGTACGCCTTCGAGCTGGCACGCCATCTCGATCCGGATCAGCCGGTGTATGCGCTGGCCGCCAGCGGCCTCGCCGCCGGCGAAACGCCGCGCAGCAGCATCGTCGAGATGGCGGCGGCTTACCTGCAGGCGATGCGCGAGATCCAGGCCCACGGCCCGTATAGCGTGGCCGGCTGGTCGCTGGGCGGCATGATCGCCTACGAGATCGCCCACCAGTTGCTGGCAGCCGGCGAGGCGGTGAACTTCGTGGGCATGATCGATACCGGCAGCAGCCAGTTCCTGCGCGACCGCTGGTATGCCGAGAACGATGCCGAATTCGACGAATGCCAGGCGTTCCTGAACTGGATCGCTGACCAGCGCGCTGAATGCGGCGATGCCGGGCCGCATGCCGAGTTGCTCGCACTGGCGCAGGCCAAGGACATCGACGCGATGATCGCGTTCTGCCAGCGCGAGGCCTTGTTGCCGGAGCAACTGGACATGGCCTGGGTGCGCCGCATCCTGGCAGTCTATTTCAGCGGTGCCAAGGCGGCCATCGGCTACCACGCGCCCCCTGCGGCAGCGCCGGTGATCCTGCTCACCGCCGACCACGGCCAGGACGAGGACGCGACGCTGGGATGGGGCAGCTTGGCGGGAGATCGGTTGCAGCTGGTTCCCGTCGGCGGTAGCCACCTCACGATCGTGAAATCGCCCTGCATCGAAAAAGTGGCGCGCGAGTTCTCGGCGCGGATGCGCCGCCACGTTCCGAGCGCCCAGCTCTCCTATGCCGACTGACTGGCTCCCGGCCAAGACTGCAAACCGCTCCCCATACCTAGGAGACCATCCATGAATTCAAGCACGCTACCCCCAGAGCTGGACGCGGCCGACAAGGGTGCATTCAAGTATTCGCGCACGATCGCGGATCTGCCTGGCCCCAAGGGCCAGCCCCTGGTCGGCAACATGCTGCAGATCGGGGGGCGACAATCGCATCTCACCTTGGCAAAGTGGATTCGCGAGTTCGGCCCGATGTTTCGCATCAACGCCTTCGGGCGCCACATCGTGGTCATCTCGGATCACGCATCCGTCAACAGCATCCTGAAGGATCGCCCGAACGGCTTCAGCCGAAGCCAGAACGTCAAGACAGTGATGAATGAGCTGAACATCAGCGGCGTCTTCACCGCGGAGGGCGACGACTGGCGCAAGCAGCGCAAGCTGGTGATGGGCGGACTGAGCGCGGAGGTCGTGCGGAATTTCTTTCCCACCATGGTATCCATGACGGAGCGCTTGCTGCGGCGTTGGCGGGCGGCGGCAGAGGAGGGCAGGCCGATCGACCTGCGCCGTGACCTGAAGGCGTACGCGCTGGATATTACCGTGGGCATTGCGATGGGGCACGACATCGACGCGACCAACGACGACGGCAATCAGCTGCAGCGCAATATCGACAATGTGTTCCTGCGTCTGGAGAGTCGCAGCACGGCGCTCTTTCCGTACTGGCGCTATTTCCGCCTGCCGGTGGATCGGGCGGTAGACCGGTCATCGGCCGAGATCGAGCAGGCGGTGATGCAGTTCATCCGCAATACGCGCGAACGCATGCGGCAACAGGAAGGCCTGCGCCAGAAACCCGCCAATATGCTCGAGGCGATGATCCTCGCCAGCGACAATCCCGAGTCGGGCTTTACCGATCAGGAGTTGGTCAGCAATGCCTTGCTGAGCGTGATCGGCGGTGAGGACACGACTGCCAACACCATAGCCTGGATGATTAACCTGCTGGCCGAGAATCCGGCCGCGGCCACCGCGCTGACCGCCGAGGTCGATGCGGTGCTGGGTGATGCACCGCTCTTGCATGAATGGGAGTCGATGAAGCAGTTTCCCTATCTCGAGGCTGCCCACAACGAGACGCAACGGCTGCGCTCCGTCGCGCCCCTGATCGGGCTGATCAGCAACGGCGATTGCGTGGTGTCCGATACCTTCATTCCGAAGGGGACGGCGGTCATCGTGTCGAATATCGGCGAAGGCCTGGACGAGACGCAGTTTCCGCAGAACGACGTGTTCCGGCCGGAACGCTGGATCTTCGAACATCGGCCGCAAGGGGACGCTGATCCCACCCGCAAGCTGTTCCCGTTCGGCGGCGGCGTGCGTCTATGCCCTGGCCGCTTCCTGGCGCTGACCGAAATCAAGATGGTGGTATCGATGCTGGTTCGCAATTTCGAACTGGAACGGGATGCAGATGCTCCGCCGGTCGAGCAGATCATGAATTTCTTCGTCGGTCCAAGCGCCCTGCCGGTGCGCCTCAAGCTTCGTCGTTGAGGCCATGCTTTCTGGTCGGCAGCCGGCGGCGGGGAGAGCGTTCGGTGCACGCCGGGCTCGACCCATCAGCGTAGGCGCACGTTCGGTACGGACGAGTGGCCGAAAGACTCCATTGATAGACGGGGCATGCAACCGCTGCCGTGGCCTCTGCAACTGGCCGATCGCGGCGTTGCAGGGCGGCATTCCATTTACGGAGATATTGCGTTGAATTCCAGCAACCTCGGTCTCGATTTTCGGATCGCCAGGCGAATCCTGAGCGTCTCCATTCCGCTGATGGGTTCGATGGTCGGGAACCTGATCATGATGCTGGTCGATCGCATCTGCGTGGCCAGATATTCGAGCGACGCGTTGGCGGCTTCCGGACCCGCCATTTTCACTTCCATGGCCATCATCGGGGTATTCACTTCGATCGTGGGCTTCTCCCGGTCTTTCGTGGCTCAGGCATTCGGGCGCTCGGGACACGGCGAGGCGGCTTATCAGGCGGCAATCGGCATCCTGATCGGCGTCCTGTTCTCCGTCCTGCTGGCGCTGCTGGCGCCGCTGGTCGCGATGATTCCCTTCCTGAGCAGTCGGCCGCCGGCCGTTACGCATCTGGAATCGCAGTTCATGTATTGGGCCGCCCTTTTCGGCGCGGTGATGACGCTGAACATATCGCTCACCTCGTACTTCAACGGCATCGGCAAGACACGCATTACCATGGTGGTCGGCCTGATCGGCCAGGCGGTCGATGTCTTCATGAACATCGGCCTGGTATTCGGCAAATTCGGCCTGCCCGAGCTGGGCATGCGCGGCTCCGCGATCGGCACCTTGATCGGCACGCTGACGATGCTTGTCTGCTATGTCTGTTATGTGCCGGGCGAAGTCTGGTTCCATGCGCGATCCTTGATCCGCGGGCGCGGTAGGATCACCGTCGCCGACATGCTGCCGCGCATGAAGAAGAGTTTCGCGTTGGGTGCGGCGACGGGCATCGACAATTTCGGAAACGTGGCCTTCATCTGGATCGTCGCCGGTCTTGGCGCGATATCGCTCGCGGCTAACAGCGTCAATCTGACGGTGAACAACCTTGGGATCATTCCGCTGATCGGCCTGAGCATCGGTTGCAGCGTGCTGTGCGGCAATGCGCTCGGCGAGGACGATTATCCGCAGATATCGCGCATCCTTTTCGTGACCCTGGCGATTGAGCTGATCTACGTGGTGGTGATTTCCTTCTTTCAGATCGCGACACCGCGCCTTCTGATCGGCCCGTTCGGCGTTGCCGATAAGCCGGAAATCCAGGCCGTGTCCATCGCGACTTCACGTGTGCTGTGGGTCTATTCGGTGGCGTTTGCACTCGCGATGACCGGGGCTTCGGTGCTCGAAAGCTTCGGTCTGACCCGCTTCCTGTTCATGACGCGGTTGATCCTGATGTGGTCGATCAGTGTGCCGACGATCTATGCGATGGTCGCTTCGCATGCGGGCGAGGCCTCCTATCTCCCTGTCTGCTGGGTGGTTGGGTCGGCTTTCGAGGCCCTCATCGGTGCCCTGTATTTCTGGCGCATCTGGTTAGCAGTTAGGCATCGCCAGAACAGCATCTTGCTGGTTCGTGCTGCCGAGTTGAGCGAATCGAGACGAACTTAGTAGGCTGTTGAGAAATGCCCCGCAGTCGCGACAATAATAGCCCTCATCAATGATCGAGTGATGGCAGTGCGCGGAGCAGACATCTAGCAGTTGGGCATGTTCTCGTATGTGTCGGTGGAAAATCGCGTGCCGGCGGATCATCCGATCCGCAAGCTGCACGTATTGGTCGATACGATCCTGAAGGAACTCAATGCGCTGCTGGCATCGCGCTACGCGCCCGATGGCCGTGTCTCGATTTCGCCAGGGCGGCGGCTGCAGGCCGCGTTGCTGCAGGTGGTCTATAGCGTGCGCAGCGAGCGGCTGCTGATGGAGCAGTTGAACTACAACCTGCTGTTCCGCTGGTTCGTAGGCCTAAACATCGACGATCCGGTGTGGGATCACTCCACGTTTTCCTTCAGCCGCGACCGGCTGTTCGACGCGAAGATCGCGCAGGGGTTCTTTGCCCACACGGTGTTACTGAACCGCCTGGGCGAACTGGTCAGCGACGAGCACTTCTCGGTCGACCGCACGCTGCTGGAAGCCTGGGCCTCGCACCGCAGCTTCCGTCCCAAGGGCGGCTCGGACGAGGGGGGCAGCAATTTCCGCGGCCAGAAGCGCAGCAATGCCACGCATGCCTCGACGACCGATCAGGACGCGCGGCTAGCTCGCAAAGGCAACGGCCAACAAGCCCGCCTTGCCTATCTGGCCAATGACTTGATGGAAACCGCCATGGCTTGCTGGTGGGTGTGGACGTCCGTCATGCCATGGGTATGGGGGAACGGGAGGGCGCCTTGGCCTTGGTCGATGCGCACCTGTCTCGAGGCGCGATACTGGGCGCTGACAAGGGATACTAGGCCGATGAAGAGAAAGCCCTACCCAAGCGACATCAGCCGAGAGAAGTTTGCCGAGATTGAACCGCTGCTACGCAGCGTTCGGCGCAGTATCAAGCTGGTCACCGTTGATGTGTACGAGGTGTTCTGCGCAGTGCCGTACCTGCTGCGCACGGGCTGTCAGTGGCGCTTTCTACTGTCGGACTTTCCCAAGTGGCCAAGCGTTTACGCCTACTGGCGCAAGTGGAATGAGCCCGACCCGCACGGCACAAGCGTGCTGGAACGGGCCCTCAAAAAATCAGGTTGGCGTGGCCCGCGAGAAACGGGGGCGCAACGCCTGCAGGAGGCTCACCCCGTCCTTGTCGACTTCGCTCCATATCTGGAAATACGCGTGCACCGTGCGCCACTTCGGGAACCCCTCCGGCAGCATTCGCCACTGACAACCATTCTTGAGTGCGTACAGCACCGCGCAAAAGACTTCGTACAGCTCCACCGTCCTGGGTCGAGTCTTCTTCCGTGCCTCTTCCAGCAGCGGCTTCACTTGTTCGAACTGCCTGCGGCTGATGTCACTGGGATAGCTTTTTCTCATCTGCCTAATTTCGGCCATGCCGGAGAGATTTTGAACAGGCCAAGGGTTCGCAGACGCGGTCTGGCTGGCGCCGCTTGCCTCGACGTGGCAGGTTGAGCCTCATGGCCACGTAAACCCGCCAACTGCGGATCTTGCTGAAGCCCCTTGACTGCAGCGTCTGGTCAAACAGCAGGCCAAAGCCGTGGTCGGGTTTGTCCTTCAGGTGCACCTTGATCGCCTCGATACGTGTACACGCCGCTGGAGCCAATGTTTGTACAACGCGTACACATATTGGTTCCATGCCCACCGGCCATGACGATGCATCTATGACTTCCGGCGCATGCACTAGTGTGAAGTAAATACTATGCTTCAGTCCAAGCTATGCAGCAGGGCGGGCAAGCACGTGGACGAGAGCGACGGCCAACTGAAGAAGTTCCAGAAGGAGCTGTCCGCCGGCACCGTGTCGCTGGTGCTGCTGGCGGTGCTGGGGCAGTCGCGCCAGCCGCTGTACGGCTACCAGATCGCCAAGCGGCTGGAGCAGGCGGGCGAGGGCGTGCTGGCGGGCAAGCAGAGCGCGCTCTATCCGGTGCTGCGCAACCTGGAGGGCGCGGGCCTGCTGGCCAGCGAAGTGGAGCCCTCGGTGAGCGGGCCGCCGCGCCGCTATTACCGCATCACGAAATTCGGCCGCGAGGTGTTGCGCGAATGGATCGCCGCGTGGAACGCCAGCCGCGACTCCGTCGACAAGGTTCTGCAAGGGGAAGTGTGATGACCAAGCCGCGCACCATCAACGAGTACCTCGAACAACTGCGCGTCGCCTTGAGCGGCGCCGATCCCGCGCTGATCCAGGACGCGCTGTACGACGCCGAGGAACACCTGCGCGCCGAACTCTACGAGCGCCCCGGCCGCGATGAGGCCGCCATGCTCGAGCACGTGGTGGAGAGCTACGGCGCGCCGGAGGAAGTGGCCGAGATTTACCGCGACCAGGAGATCCGGATCCAGCGCGCGATCCGCCCGCCGCCGTCGCCGAAGCGGCGCTCGGCCGCCGGCCGCTTCTTCGGCGTGGTCGCCGACCCGCGCGCCTGGGGCGCCTTGTTCTACCTGCTGTTCGGGCTGGTCACCGGCATCGCCTATTTCACCTGGGTGGTCGCCGGCCTCTCGATGTCGGCCGGTTTTTCGGTGCTGATCATCGGCCTGCCGTTCATCATGCTGTTCTTCGGCAGCGTGCGCGGCCTGGCCCTGCTGGAAGGGCGCCTGGTGGAAACCATGCTGGGCGTGCGCATGCCGCGCCGGCCGCCGTATCCGCCGAAGCACATGTCGCTGTTCCAGCGTATCGGCGCGATGTTCACCGACCCGCGCAGCTGGAGTTCGATGCTGTACGCATTACTGCTGCTGCCGCTGGGCATCTTCTACTTCACGCTGGTCGTGACGTGGCTGGCCGTTTCGCTGAGCTTTGCCGCCGCGCCGGTGCTGAAGCTGGTCGCCGAACTGGGTCATTGGGACACCGGCACCTGCACCGGCCTGACGGACTCGGCCTGCCGCAGCATCGAGTGGCTGAGCGGCTGGGGCGGCGCGGGCGTGCTTTGCGTGCTGGGCGTGCTGCTGTTCTTCGTGCTGTTGCACGTGGTGCGCGGACTCGGCCGCCTGCACGGCCAGCTCGCCAAGCATCTGCTGGTGCGGAGGGCCTGAGCATGACGATGGAGAACGCACTGGGCCTGCTGGCCGGCGAATGGGAAGGCGAGGAGGTCATCGCCACCACGCGCTGGGGCGAAGGCGGTGCGGCCCGCGGATGCTTTTCCGCACGCCTGGATCTTGACGGGCGTGCGCTGCTGATGGACTACCGCGAGGAGCGCGGGGGCCGGATCGCACTGCAGGCGCATGCCGTGTTCACGGCCGGCCCGGGGCACGACGAGTATGCACTGCACTGGTTCGACAGCTACGGCTTCGTGCCTGCGCAACCGGCGCCGGGACATTGGGATGGCGGGCGGCTGGTGTTCCTGCGCAGCTCGCCGCGCGGGCAGACCCGGCACACGTACGCATTCCGCGACGGCGTGTGCGCACTCACGCTGGAGAGCTCGTTCGACGGCGGCGTGCATTGGGAACCGGTGATGCAGGGCAGCTACCGGCGCGTGGCGTAGCCGTCCCCTCTCTTGCGCGAGCGGGAGCGGGCAGGGGATCTTTCGCGCCGTTGACCCGGGCCGGCGGGCTTTCTACGCTGGGCTGGCGCATCTGCGCGCGACCAACGGGGAGAAACCATGCGCTTCCGCCGAACCGGGCTTGCGGCCCTCGCACTGGTTTCGCTTGCGGCCGCCGCCGCCGATGCGCCGGTCAAGGGCTTCCCGCCCGCCTTGCCCGCCGCCGACCTGGTGCTGCGCGACGCCAGCATCGCCACGCTCGATCCGCTGCAGCCGCACGCGCAGGCGTTGGCGGTGAAGGACGGCAGGATCGCCGCGCTGGGCAGCGACGAGGCCATCGCGCGCTACGTCGGCCCGAAGACGAAAGTGCTGGACTTGCACGGCGCCTTCGTCACGCCCGGCTTCATCGAGGGCCACGGCCATCTGCTGGACACCGGCGACTCGCTGATGCAGCTCAACGTGGGCGAGGCGCCGAACTGGGACGTCATCGTGGCGATGGTGACGGCCGCGGTGGCCAAGGCCAGGCCGGGCGAGTGGATCGTCGGCCAGGGCTGGCAGCAGAGCAAATGGGACAAGGTGCCCCAGCCCAACGTCGACGGCCTGCCGCTGCCGGCCAGCCTCGACGCGGTGTCACCGAACAACCCCGTGCTGCTCGCGCACGCCAGCGGCCACGCTATCTACGCCAATGCCGCGGCGTTGAAGCTCGCCGGCATCGGCCGCGACACGCCCGACCCCGTCGGCGGCAGTATCGTGCGCGATGCCCAGGGCAATGCCATCGGCGCGCTGCGCGACACCGCAAGCGACGCGGTGTACGCCGCCTACGACCGCTACCTTGCCAGCCTGCCGCCGCAGGAACTGGCCGCGCGCAAGGAGCAATCGCTGAAGCTGGCCATGCAGAATGAGGTGAGCAAGGGCATCACCGGCTTCGTCGACATGGGCGAGGACTTCAAGACCATAGCCTGGTTGAAGCAGCAGGCCGCCAAGGGCTTCCCGCTGCGTCTGTACGTCAACGTCGGCGTGCTCGGCGTCGACAGCCTCGACAGGAACCTCGCCAGGTACCGCACGATCGGCTACGCCGACGACCACTTCACCGTGCGCGGCGTGGGCGAGGACGTCTCCGATGGCGCGCTGGGCACGCACAGCGCGTGGCTCCTGAAACCTTACGACGACGCGCCCGGCGTCACCGGCAAGAACGTCACGCCGATGGCCACGCTCGCGAAGATCGCGCGCATCGCAGCGCGCGACGGCTTCCAGGTGTCGATCCACGCGATCGGCGACCGCGCCAACCGCGAGGTGCTGGACATGTACCAGCAGATCTTCGACGAAGATCCCGCCGCGCATGACCTGCGTTGGCGCATCGAGCACGCGCAGCACCTCGATCCCGCCGACATCCCGCGCTTCGCGCAGATGGGCGTGATCGCGTCCATGCAATCCATCCACGCCTGCTCGGACGCGCCCTACGTGGTGGCGCACCTGGGCGAGCAGCGCGCGAAAGAGGGCGCCTACGTGTGGCACACGCTGATCGATAGCGGCGCCATCGTGCTGGATGGCAGCGACACGCCGGTGGAAGACACCAACCCCATCGCCGGCTTCTATTGCGCGGTGACGCGCGACAACGGCCATGGCCAGCGCTTCTTCCCGGCGCAGGCGAAGACGCGGATGGAAGCCCTGCGCTCCTATACCTGGAACAACGCCTACGCCCTGTTTGAGGATCACCAGCTGGGCTCGCTCAGCCCCGGCAAGCTTGCCGACATGGTGGTGTTCTCAGGCAACCTGCTGACCATCCCCGACAATCAGATCCTGCGCACGCGGGTGCTCTACACCATCGTGGGCGGCAAGCTGGTGTACGAGCGTCCGGATGCCGGCGCGTGGCGCAGCGGGAAGCTGTTCAAGGCGATGCCGGAGTTTGATCATGTGAATTGAGGGGGCGGCATAAGAAAACACCCCTGGCGTGTTTGGAAAATATTCCAGGAATAGTATTGACGTGATCCTGGATTTAAATATAGACTTGCCTGGATACAAAAATCAGTCCGGGAGGTTCTATGAATATGAACGATGTCGTTGCGGCCGTGCCTGCCCCTTTTGAGTCCTTTAGCGACGTTTTGGCGGAGGGCGACACGAGCGAGAAGCCTTTTAAGGTCTTCGTTGGTCACAACCTTGGCTACAGGGTGAATCTGCTTCAGATCCCCATGCATGAGTTCGTGCAAATGTCGGCAGTCGCCAACGACCCGACCTTGGATGAAGGGCAGATCGCGCAGCGCAAGCTTGACCTGCCGCATGCACAGAAGCTGGCCGTCTACATCCTCAAGGGGCTGATCTACGGAGCAATCGACTTCCGGGCGGAGCGTAAGCAGCCGCTATCCACCGTACTGCAAGAGTTGCGCGACACACTCGGGCCGCAGCCATACGTTGCGCTCCAGCCACTCGTCGCGAATATCCGAAACTGCCGTCGGGCCGGAGAGGGTCTCAAGGTAAGGAAGCTGGTGACCACGGATGATCGCTTGGCTGCGTTTGAGGTCTTCTTGTCTCAGCAGCATGTGCTATGGGTGATCGACGGTCAGCATCGACGGAAGGCCATGGAGATCGTGTTCGATTTCCTTGATCACGTCCTGCGGACTCACACATATCCTAAGAAGGGGTCTCTGTATCCGGCCGTTAGCTTGGAAGTAGCTCCGGCCTACTTGGCGGCTTGGCAAGAGGTGATGACTGCTACTCGTTCCTTCTGCAAGGTGTCGGTCGAGCTTCACCTCGGCCTCGATATCGACCAGGAGCGTCAGCTCTTCCATGACCTGAATAACCTTGGCAAGAAGGTTGATCGAAACCTTGCTCTCAAGTTCGACAACTCGAACCCAGTCAATCTCTTCATCAAAGAAACCTTGCATGAGGAGATGGGGCTCAAGATCGTCGAGAAGGATGCGGTCGACTGGAAGGATGATCAGGGCACGCTAGCTTGGAAAGACGTGGTCGGCGTTAACGCGATTCTGTTCTTGAATAAGACGAACATCGGAGGAGCGAAGCCTGCTGATGTCACGGACAAGACGGAGGTGGCCAAGCGCATGTGGGAGGGCGTTATGGCGATCACAGGTTTCGGTGAGATGCACGCCAAGGAAAACACTGTTGCGGCTCAGCCAGTCGTTTTGAAGGCCCTGTCAAAGTTGACTTATGACTTCGCATTTTCAAACCGCCGACCCAAGGATGGTGAGCAGCTCCTGGATGTACTCCTCTCGTCTATCTCAGATATCGACTTTTCACACCAGAACCCAATGTGGCGCTACTACGAGCTTACTGAGGGGCAGCGATTGGATTATGGCCTGAGCGGGCTTGCCGACTATCTCCCTTCCACAGAAACCGGGAATCGGGACATCGGCTCATTCCAGGAGGGTGTTATGCGGTTCGGCGCAAAGCACAACGACATCTATCCGATCATCGGCGACATGATCCGCTGGAAGCTTGGTCTTCCCAGCAGGCATAAGCAGTAACAGCTGGTAACGCGGGCGACCAATCATCGCCCGCGTTACGTGTTCTCTAATTTTGGGAAATAGCGGCAGTATTTCGCCGTCCGTAGTCAGTAATCCCGCACGTCCAGCACCACGAAACCATGCGCGCTGTAGTCGCCATCCTGCGGCCATGCCAGGGCGGTCAGCGCCAGTGTCCCCGCCGCCCACGGCTCGTTGTCGAGCAGCACTTCGCAGCGCGCTTCGCCATCGGTGGTCTTGCGGTACACCAGTCGCAACCAGTGCAGCTCGGGAGTCAATGCCTCACGCTGCAGTGCGGACTCGATGGCCGCAGGCACCTGTTCCAGCATCTCCAGATCGGTGATGTCCGCGCCGTGCAGGGCGAAGGGGCCGGCGAACACGTCCCAGGTGCGGATGCCGATCTCCCATGCCGTGATCGTCAGCTTGCGGTCGTCGGTGACGTACCAGCAGGCGGTCAGCAGCGGATGCAGCGCGCTGTGCTCGAATGCGCGCAGGGCGGCCATGCAGCCGTCCGCGCCGTTGCCGTGCCCGGCGAAGCTTTCCTCGATGCAGCGTTCCTCGCTCAGCACGACGTCGATGTCGAGGCGTCCCGGTTCGTCGGCGGTATCCGCGTGCCATTGGGCACGCACGGACGGGAAGTCGCCGTCGGTGGTCAGCCAGCCGTCCTCGTCGGGATCGAGTTCCACGCCGTTCCGTTCGAACAGCCGCAACAGGTGTTTCTGCAGTGCCGCACTGTCCATCGTCATTCCTGCGGGTTGGTGGTGCTTGTTGAAGGCAGCCGGGTCGAAGGCAGCTCGCGCCAGGTCAGGTACATGCGCAGGTCGAATTCCCGCTGGTGGTAGTCCGGCAGCATGTGCTCGCACAACTGGTAGAACGCCTTGTTGTGCTCGTTTTCTTTCAGGTGCGCCAGCTCATGCACCACGATCATCTGCAGGAACTCCGGCGCGGCGGCCTTGAACAGGCTGGCCACGCGGATCTCCTTTTTCGCCTTGAGCCGGCTGCCCTGCACGCGCGAGATCGCGGTGTGCAGGCCCAGCGCCCGCTGCACCACGTCGAGCTTGCTGTCGTACAGCACCTTGTCGATGTTTGGCGCGGTTTTCAGGTGCCGCTGTTTCAGCGCGGCCACGTAGCCGTACAGCGCCTTGTCGCTCTGCACGTCGTGGCGATCCGGGTAGCGCGCGGCCAGGTGTTCGCCGAGACGCTCCTGCGCGATCAGCCGGCGCACCTTGTCCTGCAGGGCGGGCGGATACGCCTGGAGATATTTCAGCGGAGTCATCGGCGCATTCTCGCATTGCGCCGATACGCATGTGTCGCGTCAGGCCGCCGCGCCGATGCGGATGCGCCATGGCCAGGCAGGCTTCGTCCGATGCGGGTTCGGAATCCCGCAGGCCTCGTTTGCCGGCGAGCCACCCTTGGCGGGCAGCTACACCAGTTGCAGATCCTTCGGCCGCGCCTGCGGAAACACCGTCTGCAACTGGTTGCGGTTCAAGCCCCACTGCCGCGCGAACAGGCCGCCCAGCACGTCGCGGTAGTCGTTGAGCACCGGGTAGTCGCGGTTCTGGAAGAGGTTCGACTGGGTCACGGCGAGCTGCTCGCCGGCGATGCGGCCGCCGGCCACCTTGCCGCCCAGCACCCAGTGCACGGTGCCGTGGCCGTGGTCGGTGCCGCGGTCGCCGTTCTCGCGGAAGGTGCGGCCGAACTCGGAGAGCACCACCACGGTGGTGTCGTTCCACGCGTCGCCCATCGCGTCGGCGTAGGCGGCGAGGCCTTCGCCGAGGTTCTTCAGGTTGTTGGCCAGGCCGCCCTTGGTGCTGCCCTGGTTGACGTGGGTGTCCCAGCCGCCCACGTCCACGAAGCCGAGCCGGTACCGGTCGCGCATCAGGGTGGCGATGCGGCGCGTCTCGGCGGCGAAGTTGTGCGCGCTGGGCGCGCCGCGGCTGGCTGCCACCATCTCGTTGCGCAGATCGTCGGACACGGTCTTGGGCAGGGCGAGGCCGTCGGCGCTGGCCTGCGCCAGCGCGGTGCCCTTGTACATGCCGGCGAGGATGGCCGATTGCCGCGCATCGAAATGCGCCCTGGGGTCGCCCTTCAGCGAGATGTTGGGAATGTCGCGGCCCGCGCCCTGGAAGCTCAGCGGCAGGTTGTTGGTGAAGGCGATGGACGGCGTGGCCTTGCCGAGCGCGCCGGAGAGCCGCGCCATGAAGCCGGAGCGGTAGTTGGCGTTCTGCCCCAGCGGCTCGCCGCGCTCGATGTGATCCTGCGTCTCGAAGTGGCTGCGCGTGAGGTCGTTGGTGCCGGCGAAGGGGACGAAGGCGAGCTGCTTCTTCTGCCACAGCGGGTAGAGCGAGTCGCGCACCACCGGGTTGAGGCCCCAGTCCGCGTCCAGCGCCACCGCGCTTTCGGGATTGCTTGCGTCGGGCTTCGCGATGGCGAGGGTGGGGCGCGACGCGTAGTAGAAATCGCTGCCGCAGGGCACCAGCAGGTTGTTGCAGTCGTAGCCGCCGCGCAGGAACACCAGCAGGAAGCGCGGCGAGCCGGCGGGCGCGGCGAACAGCCGGCTCGAGAACGACAGCGTGGACGCGGCGGCGGCGCCGGCGGCGGCAAGCAGGAATTCGCGGCGGTTCATGGCGTCACCTCAGCGGTAGTTGAAGTCGGGCGAGGACAGCAGGAAGGTGTTCCACTCGGCGGGCGACTTCGCCTTGGCGAGCGCGTCGCGGGTGGCATCGGAAAGCGTGGGCGCGATGGCGTCGCGGTACAGCGCGGAGTCCTGCAGGTCGGGCGCGTCGTGCGGCTGGCGATCGCCCTTGCCATCGGCGAACAGCCGGTTGCGGCCGCTGCCGATCACGCGGGCGAAGTCGAAGCGCTTGCTGAGCTGGCCGGAGCCCGTCCAGCTCGACGAGTCCAGCGGCCAGCCGTCCGGCGTGATGCGGCCGTACAGCGGCTCGCCCATCTGCTGCAGCCAGTTCTGCAGCGGCTCGGCGTTGGGGATGGGCTGGCCGTCGTAGGTCAGCCGCATCGCCGAGACGACGAAGCGCATCGGATCCTTGAACTTGCGCCCCCCCACGGCGGCGGCGTCCTTCGACAGCATCATGGTGCGCACCACCGCGGCGATGTCGCCGTCGGTGTCGCGGAAGGTGCGTGCCATCGCGTCCACCAGCGCGGGAGAGGGCTGGTCGGCGATGAAGTATTCGGCCAGTTGCCGCGAGATGAAGCGCGCGCAGGCGGGCTGGCGCACGATGAGATCCACCGCCTGGCCGATCTCGGCGTAGCCGTTGCCCTCGATGGTCTGGCCGAGGAAGGTCTTGTCGCCGTCGTCGTGCCTGGCCGGGTTGAACACGAACAGGCCGTCGCGCACGACGCCGGGGCGCCCGCGTCCGAAGCGGCCGCCGCGCATCGCCAGCTTCGGCGGCAGCAGGCCGGCGCCGGTGAGCACGCGCATCAGCTGCTGCACGTCGGCCTGGGTGTAGCCCGAGCCCACGCCCAGCGTGTGCAGCTCCATCAGCTCGCGCGCGTAGTTCTCGTTGGTCTTGCCCTTGACGTTCTGCGCGTTGTCGAGGAACACCAGCATGGCCGGGCTCTGCAGCGTGGCCATCACCAGGTCCCTGAACTTGCCCAGCGCGTGCGGGCGGATCGCCCGTTCCTCGTAGTTTGCGGCGAACACGCGCACCGCGCCCTTGTTCGCGTACACGCTGAAGTGGTTGAGCCAGAACCACACCAGCTGTTCCTTGAGCTGGTCGCCGCCGTACACCGCGTGCAGCAGCTCGGCCTGCGCGGCCTGCTGGTAGAGGTCGCGGCGGTACTTGCCCAGGGCTTTCTTCGCGGCGTCCTTGCCGGGGCCGGCGGGCATGTCCTTGAAGCGGCGCTGGCTGTCGCGGAAATCCGCCAGCAAGTCGGGCAGCGGCGTGTCCACGACCGGCAGCGCGTTGATCTGCGCGGCAACCTGCGGCGGCAGCGTGTCGTCCGTGCCGGCCAGTTGTTCGTCCAGGAAACGCGTGCGGCCGAGCTCGCGGTAGCTGGCCAGCGTGGCGCTGTCGAGGCCGAAGCCGTCGCGGCGCAGCCAGGCGATGTCGGCGAGCGAGAGGCCGTCCACCCTGGCCGTCACCGTGGCGGCGGCCATCATGCGCTGGGGTTGGGTCTGGCTTGCGCAAGCCAGCGCGGGCAGGCAGCCGAGCAACAGGCCAAGCGCATGGCGGCGTATCGGCGCGGCAGGCATGCATCCGTTCTCCAGCGAAGGTATGGGCGGATTCAACGCCGAGCATGCCGTGGAAGATGACCGCCACGCTGCGGCGCGCTGCGCGGATTCGCCGGCGGTTCATGTTTCGCAGCAACTTGCGGGCGTGCCGTGCCGGTTACCATGCGCCGTCCCGCCGGAGCCATGCGATGCCCAAGACCTACGACCGCGCCTATTTCGACAAGTGGTACCGCGACCCCGCGCACGCGGTGGGCTCGCCCGCCGAACTCAGGCGCAAGGTGGCGATGGCGGTGGCGCAGGCGGAGTACTACCTCGGCCGGCCGATCCGCAACGTGCTGGACGTGGGCTGCGGCGAGGGAACCTGGCGCGCGCCGCTGCGCGCCCTGCGGCCGGGCATCGACTACCGCGGACTGGACGCCAGCGAGTACGTGGTGGCGCGCTACGGGCGCAGCCGCAACATCGGGCGGGCCACGTTCGGCCAGCTCGAACACCTGCGTTTCGATGCGCGCTTCGACCTGGTCGTGTGCACCGACGTGCTGCATTACCTCAGGCCCGCGGAAATCCGCGCAGGCCTCGCCGGCATCGTCGAGATGCTGGAAGGCATCGCCTTCCTCGAACTGTTCACCAGCCGCGACGACGTGGAGGGCGACCGCCACGGCTTCGTGTCGCGCGCGCCTACCTGGTACCTGCGCGAGTTCGGCAACGCAGGGTTGCTGCCCTGCGGCTCGCATTGCTATCTCGGGCCGCGGCTGGAGCGGCGCATCGCGGCGCTGGAGAGGGCGCAGATGCCCGCGTGATCCAGTTTCCCTGCCCCGTTGCGGGCCAGGGAAATGCCGTCAGCGCGCCGCTTGTGCATCCTTGCCCTGCCACCAGCCGCCGCCGAGTGCCTGGAACAGGGCCGCCGTGTCGCTGTAGCGTTCGATTCTGGCCTGCACCAGCGCAACCTCGGTCTGTTGCCAAGCCTGCTCTGCTTGCAGGATGGCGAGATGATCCGTGTCACCCAGTGCGAACTGCTTGCGCGCAATGTCGAGGCTTTGCTTGGCCGCCTGCTCGGCGACCTGAGCGGCATGCAGCTCATCGGCATCGGCCCTCAGTGCGTACAGCGTGTCGGCCACGTTCTGCAGGGCGGCGATTACCGCACCGCGATACTGCGCCTTGGCCTCGTCCAGCGCGGCTTCGGCTGCGCGCTGCTGGTGCCTGAGCGTGCCGGCGTTGAAAACCGGTTCGCTGACGTCGGCGACGAGGTTCCAGAACGCCGAGCCGTCCTTGAACAAGTCGCCGATGTTCGTGGGCGAGCTGCCGGTATTCGCGCTGAGCGTGAATTTCGGCAGGCGGTTGGACACGGCCACACCCACTTGCGCGCAGGCGGCGTGCAACTGCGCTTCGGCGGCGCGCACGTCGGGCCGCTGCGCTACCAGTTGTGCGGGCAGGCTGAGCGGCAGCGTGTCGGGCAGATGCAGGTCGGCGAGGTCGAATCCGGTCGCCGCGGCCTCGGCGGGCGATTGGCCGAGCAGGGCGGCGATGGCGTCGTCCTGCTGGTCGAGCTGCTTCTGCAGCGGCGGCAGCGTGGCTTGCGCCTGCGCCAGCGCGGTGATCTGCGCGGCGACGTTCGCCGGCGCAAGTTGCCCCAGCTTGAGCTGGCGCCGGAACGAATCCAGCGTTTCCCGCTGCTCGGCGACGATCTTCCGCGTGGCTTCGACCTGAGCGCGCAGTCCGGCCTGCTGGATCGCGGCGACCACCACGTTGGCAGTCAGGCTGAGTCGTGCGGCTTCCAGCTGGAATCGCTGCACGTCGGTCTGCGCGCGCAGCGCCTCGAGCTGGCGGCGATTGCCGCCGAACAGATCCGGTGCCCACGACACTTCGAGCTGGGCGGTGTGCAGCGTGTAGTAGTCGGCGCTGGACGCGGCGGGGCTGGCCAAGGTGCCGGCCACGTGCTGGCGCTCCACGTTGTAGTCGGCGGTGACCTGCGGGAACAGCGCGCCCTTGCCGGCGGCCTGCGCCTCCTGTGCCTGGCGCAGCGCGGCCTGCGCGGCGGCCAGCCCGGGGTTGGCCTTGAGCGATTGCCTGACCAGCGCGTCGAGCTGCGGCGACCGGAACAGCGTCCACCACTGCGCGGGCACGTCCATGCCGGCGACGAGGCGCTGCGCATCTGCGCCTTGGCCGATGGAAGCGGGGAGCGGTTGCGCGGTGTAGCGGTCGCCCTGCGGCGCGTCGGGGCGATGGTAGTCGGGGCCGACCATGCAGCCGGCAAGCAGGATGGCGCCGGCCAGCAGCGGCAGCGCGCGGAATGTGCGGGTGATGTGTGTCTTCATGCGAGCACCTGTGGCGGCGCGCCGTGTGCGGGCGCGCCGCGTCGGATCAATGGACGATGCCTTGCGCGGGAACCGGGCTGGTCGGTCGCGGCGGATGCCGGCGTTCGACCCGGCTTTCCATCGCGTAATACAGCGCAGGCAGCAGGTACAGGGTGAGCAGGGTGGCGATGGCGAGGCCGCCCACCACCACGGTGGCGAGGCCGCGCTGCACGTCGGTGCCGACACCGGTGGCCAGCGCGGCGGGCAGCATGCCCATGGTGGCCACGGTGGCGGTCATCAGCACCGGGCGGAAGCGCTCGGCGGCGCCTTCCACCACCGCCTGCGCCAGCGCCATGCCCAGTGTGCGCAGGCGGTTGATGTTGGCGACCATGATGATGCCGTTCTGCACCGCCACGCCGAACAGCGCGATGAAGCCCACGGCGGTGGCGATGTTCAGCGTCTCGCCGCGCAAGTGCAGCGCGATGAGGCCGCCCAGCGTCGCCAGCGGCACCACGCCGAGCACCAGCAGCGCCTGGCGCAGCTTGCCGAACTCGCCGAACAGCAGCACCGCCATCATCGCCATCACCATGCCGAGCACCACGACCAGCCGCGCCTGCGCGCGCTCGGCCTCCTGGAAGGTACCGGCCCATTCGAGCCGGTACGCCTGCGGGTCGTAGTGCACCTTCCGTGCGATCAGCGCCTGCGCCTGCGCCACCAGTTTCGACAGCGCGAGCCGGTCGTTGTCCACCGTGATCGACAGCTCGCGCTTGCCGCCCTCGTGCGCGATGGTGCCTTCGCCGGTGCGGTAGGCGATGTGCGCCGCCAGCGACAGCGGGATCTGCGCGCCGCCGGCGGTGGTGAGCGGCAGCCGGCCGATGGCCTCCACGTTGTTCGCCACCGCGTCGGACACGCGTGCGGTGACGTTGTAGATGCGGTCGCCCACGTACACCTGGGTGATCGGCGCGCCGCCGATGGCGGTCTGGATCAGGTTGCTGATGTCGGACACGTTCACGCCGTAGCGCGCCGCGGCGTCGCGATCCGCCGCTATCACCAGCTGCGGGATCGGCGGCTCCTGGAAGATCGCCGCCGCGGTGCCGGGGATGGTCTTCAGCGTGTCCACGATCCTGTCGCTGAGCTTGCGCATCTGCCTGAAGTCGTCGCCGTAGACGTACAGCACCAGCGCGCTGTGCGCGCCGCTGACCATGTCGTCCTCGCCATCGCTGATCGGCTGGCTGACGCCGATGCTCATGCCGGGCAGTTCGCGCGCCAGCTTTGCCTGGAATTTCTCCACGAAGGCGGCCTTGCTCTCGTGGCCGGGCCAGCTGTCGTAGGGCTTCAGGCCCACCGCCACCTCGACGTGCGAGGGCGTCCACGGATCGGTGCCGGTGTCGTTGCGGCCCAGCTGGGTGACCACGTAGGACACCTCGGGGAAGCTGCGCACCACGCGGCGCAGGTCGCCGGCCATCGCACTGGCCTGATCCAGCGACAGGCCGCTGGGCATCTGCACCTGCAGCCACAGCGAACCTTCGTCCAGCGTGGGCAGGAAGGCACGGCCCAGCGTGGCACCCAGCACGAGCACGGCCAGCACCGCGAGCGCGGTGGCGGCGTAGGCCATGCGCAGGTGCCGCAGCAGCCGGCCCAGGCTGGACTTGAAGCCCGCATGCAGCCGCTCCAGCGGCTTGTTGTGGAACGGCTTGCGCGGCTTGCGCAGCGCGAGCCAGGCCAGCCCCGGGATCAGCGTGATCGTGCACAGCAGCGCGGCCAGCAGCGCGTAGCCCACGGTGAACGCCATCGGCCGGAACAGCTTGCCCTCGGCGTGCTCGAACGCGAACAGCGGCAGGTAGGCGGTGACGATGATCAGCGTGGCGAAGACGATCGGCTTGCCCACCTGCGCGGTGGCCGCCATCACGTCGGCGCTGGCCAGCTCCTCGTTCGGCCTGGCCTCGCGGCGCAGCAGGATCGCCTCGGTCACCACGATGGCGCCGTCGACGATCACGCCGAAGTCGATCGCGCCGATGGAGAACAGGTTCACGCTCATGCCGGTGAGGTGCATCAGGATGAACACCGTGACCAGCGACAGCGGGATCACCGTGGCCGTCACCAGCGCCGCGCGCGGGCTGCCGAGGAACAGGATCAGCACCAGGCAGACCAGGCCCACGCCTTCCATCACGGTGTGGAACACCTTGTCGGTGGTGGCGCGCACCAGGTCGTCGCGGTCGAGGTAGGGCACGATCCGCACGCCCTTCGGCGCCAGCTGCTTGTTGAGCTCGTTCACCTTGGCGTGCAGGCTTACCAGCACCGCGGACGGGTTCTGGTACTTCAGCAGATCGACGATGCCCTCGACGGTGTCCGGGTTGTTGTCCTTGCCGAGGATGCCTTCGCGCACCTGGTGGCCGTAGCGCAGCCGGCCGAGGTCGCGCACCAGCACGGGCGAGCCGTTCGACTGGCTCACCACGATGTCGCCCAGATCCTTCAGCGAATGCACCATGCCGATGCCGCGCACGATGTAGCTCTGCTCGCCGCGCGTGATGCGGCCGCCGCCGGCGTTGGCGGTGTTCGCGGTGATGGCCTGGGTCACCTGGTTCACGCTCACGCCGTAGCGCAGCAGGCTGGCCGGGTCGAGCACCAGCTGGAATTCCTTGGTGTAGCCGCCGAAGTTGTCCACGTTGGCCACGCCGGGCACGCTTTCCAGCGCGGGGATCACCACCCAGTCGTTGAGCTCGGACAGCTGCATCAGGTTCTGCGTGTCCGACTCCAGCGTGTAGCGGTAGATCTCGCCGGCCGGGCCGGAGACGGGATCGAGGCTGGGCGTGATGCCGGGCGGCAGCTGCGCCTGCGCGATGCGCTCGGTCACGCGCTGGCGCTCCCAGTAGTCCTCGCTGCCGTCCTTGAACACCAGGGTGATCAGCGACAGTCCGAAGGTGCTGCTGGAGCGCATGTGCACCAGCCCCGGCGTGCCGGCCAGCGCGCGTTCCAGCGGCGTGGTGATCTGCTGCTCGATCTCCTCGGCGGCGAGGCCGGGCACCTGGGTGGTGACCTGGGCGGTGACGGCGCTGAGCTCCGGGTAGGCCTCGATGGAAAGCTGCGTCCACGAGTACCAGCCGAAAAGCGCGACCAGGATGGCGACCACGAAGCATAGCGAGCGCTTCTGGAAGCAGAACTCGATGATGCGGTTAATCATTGAGCAGCACTCCGCCGGCCACCACCACGCGGTCGCCCGCCTTGAGGCCCTTCAGCACGCGGGCGCCGTCGTCCTCGTCGTAGCTCAGCTCCACCGTGCGGCGCTCGAACGTCCACGGCGCCACTTCCACGAACACGGTGGTGCTGTCGTTGTTCATCAGCAGCGCGGACTCCGGCACGAACACCTCGGCCGGCTGCGCCACGGCGAGGCTGGCGGTGGCGTACATGCCGGGCTTCAGCGCGTGGTCGGCGTTGTCGATGGCGATGCGCACCGGGTCGCGCCGGCTGGCGGGATCGATCACGGCGCCCACGGAAGCCACGGTGCCGCAGAACACGCGTCCCGGATACGCCGGCACGCTGGCCGTGGCGGGCTGTCCCTGCGCGACCAGGCCCAGCGCATCCTCGGGCACCTCGGCGGTGATCCACAGCTTGCCGGTGTCGACGATGGTCATCATCGAGGCGGTGGCGTCGTTGACGAAGGTGCCGGGCGCGATGGACAGCGCGGTGATCGTGCCGGCGATCGGCGCGCGCACCTGCAGCGGGCGCGCGCCGCGCTGGGCATCGGCGTTGCCGCCCAGCGCGGCGAGACGCGTCTGCGCGCGCCGGTATTCCGCTGCGGCCTGCACGTAGCCGCTCTGCGCCGCTTCCAGATCCTTCACCGCCGCGCCGCCGGCCTGCTGCACGCCGTGCGCGCGATCCAGCGCCTTCTTCGCCAGGTTCAGGGCATCGCGCGCCTTGTCCACGTCGGCATAGGCCTGTGCGAGGTCGCCGGAGTCGATCACCGCCAGCAACTGGCCCCGCTGCACGTGGTCGCCAAGGTTCACGTCCAGCGACAGCACGCGGCCGGTGAGCGCGGGCAGCACGTTGGCCATGTGCGCGGGATCGGCCTCGACATTGGCGGGGAAGACGAGGTCGTGCGGCGCTTGGTGCAGGCTCACCGGCGCGACCTTCAGGCGTTTGCGCAGCGGCGAATCGGCCGGCACTTCGAGTTGCCGGCCATGGACGACGAAGGCGGGCGCGGCTTCCTGCGCCGATTCGTCGCGCGAGCAGCCGCCAAGCAGGCAGGCGAGCGTGAGGGCGAGCGCGCAGAGGGCAGCGCGCGGGCGGAGATACGTGTTGGACATGGCTGGCATCCGATGCAGCCCGGATGGGCGGCGGCGGATGCCATGGGCGATCAGCCCTGCATCACGCCGGACGCGGCGATCCGGGGAGGTGTGGAATCGTTGGGAGTCGCGCCGGTATCGGGCGCGGAGGGAGGTCGACTGTCGTCAGGCATGGCGGCCTCCGTGATCCGTGACGAAGCAGGATGGAGCCTGCGATGCGCGCATGGCGGAAAGATGACAGGCACGCGCGGACGCGCGACGCGAGAGCGCCGGGCGGAATGTTCTTGAAACAGGGAAGCGGTGGAACATGGGGCTCGCCTATGCATGCGCACACGGCGCATGGCGGCGGCCCGTATCCCCCTCAGTCGAAGGAAACGCAGGCCGGCCGCAGGCGGTCGCGGGCGCTCATCGGGTTGTGGAACGCCAGCGTCCGCAAATGCTTGCGATCACTGGCGCATCGACTGGGATAACTGTCCATTTCTCGCTGGGAGTGGCCAAGGATGCCGTCAGCCGGGCTGACGGCGCGCGCACTGTAGTCGTGGGTTACGGGGCTGTCAACGCGCCTGGACGGCTGGATTTCCGGCTTGAGCGGCGCCCCGCAGGCCACGCTGCTCGGCAGCAGGATCGGGCGCCTGAATCGTGGCTGACGCGATGGGACGAACCGCGGCCGCGAGGCACGAAAGGCCGCCTTTGCGGTGGCCTTTCGATCGACTTGGGGAAGGTCTGATTAATCGGCGTCTTGCTCGTCATTCCGGCGAAAGCCGGAATCCAGTGCCATTTCTGTCAATGGCTTGGAGGCGCTGGATCCCAGCTTTCGCTGGGATGACGAGCAAAATCAGACCGTCCTTGGCGGGAGGGAACTGCCAAGGCATTGCATCGCTATGCCATGCGATCGCACCTGGCGAGGGCGCGCCGTCTCCGGCGCGACCCTAGTCGTTGTTGCCCAGCACCGAACCGATGACGCCACCGAGCAGGCCGGCGCCGATGCCGGTCGATGCCGCGCGGTTGCCTTCGCCCGGCATGTATTCGGCGATCTGGTGGGCCAGGCGCGAAATCGGCAGGGTCTGCAACCACACCGTGCCTGGGCCGGTGAGCGAGGCGAGGAAGATGCCGTCGCCGCCGAAGATGGCGTTCTTGATGCCGGGCACGGTGGTGATCTGGAAGTTCACCGAGGCCTGGAACGCGCCGACGTGGCCGGGATGCACGCGCAGCGTCTCGCCGGGCGCCAGGTTCTTCTGGATGAGTTCGCCGGACAGTTCCAGCCATGCCGTGCCATTGCCGCTGATCCGTTGCAGCAGCAGGCCGGAGCCGCCGAAGATGCCGGCGCCCAGCGACTGCTGGAAGCCCACGCCGATGGCCACCTGCGAGGTGGCGCAGAGGAAGCCGTGGCGATGCACCATGTATTCGCTGTTCGGCGCCACCGGCACGGGCACGATGTGGCCGGGCACCTTGGTGGCGAACGCCACCACGCCGGGTGACTGCACGGCGCGGTAATCCGTCATGAAGAAGCTGCCGCCGCCGGCCACGCGCTTGAACATGCCGAACAGGCCGCCGCCGCCGCCCATCTGGGTGTGCGTGGTCATCTGGATCGACGCGCTCATCCAGGACAGTTCGCCGCTTTCGGCAAACACGCTTTCGCCCGGATCGAGCTGCACTTCGAGTACCGGCATGGTCGTGCCCTGGATATGTGTCTGCATGCGAATCCTCCGGGTGAGTAGGGTGGAGCGGTTGGGATCCATCCGCGGTGTACATGCGCCGGCATGCGGTTCGATGGTGCAAATGGTGTCGGAAGCGATAATCCGGCATTGTCGCCGGAAGAGATTGTCACTTTACCGGAGGGCAGGCAATGGATCGTATGGCCGCGATGGAGACGTTGGTGGCCGTGGTCGAAGCGGGTTCGTTTTCCGCCGCGGCCAGGCGTCTGAAGTTGGGACAACCGGCGGTATCCAAATCCATTGCCCAGCTGGAGGAGCAGTTGGGGGCGCGTCTGTTGCTGCGTTCGACGCGTGGCCTGACCGTCACCGACGCGGGTCAGCGCTTCTACGAGCATGCGCGACGCGCCATCGAGGAGGCCGGGCAGGCCGAGCAGGCGGTGCGCGAATCCTCGACCGGGCTTTCCGGCCGGCTGCGGGTCAGCGCGGCGGTGACTTTCGCGCGATTGCACGTGCTGCCGTCGCTCAAATCCTTCCTGGATCGTCATCCCCATCTGCAACTCGACATCGTGCTGGACGACCGCTCGATCGACCTGCTCGAAGAAGGCGTCGATCTTTCCCTGCGCATGGGCACGCTGGACGATTCTTCGATGATGGCGCGCCGCCTGGCGCAGGGCCGGCGCCTGGTGATCGGCACGCCGCGGTATTTCGAGGCGATGGGTGTGCCGCGGACGCCGGCGGAACTGGGCCGCCACCAGGCCATCGTCCATGCATCGCGCGGCGGGGAGTCGTGGTCGTTCAACCGCAACGGGACAGAAGTGGCGGTGGCGGTGTCCGGCCGGGTGCGCGTCAATGCCGCCGAGGGCGTGCGTGCCGCCGTGCTCGGCCACATGGGGTTGGTCATCGCATCGGAATGGATGTTCTCGCCGGAGCTGGCCGACGGCACGGTGCAGGCCGTGCTTGCCGACTGGCAGTTGCCGCCGCTCGACCTGTGGGCGGTGTTTCCGGCGGGGCGCATGGTGACGGCGAAGGCACGTGCCTTCGTCGCCTTCGTCGAGGAAGTGCTGGCCGGCACGCAGGGGCCGCCGGGATAGGTGTGCCGGATCAGGCCGCCGTGGCGGCCGCGGCCTTTTCCAGCACCGGCAACATCTCGGACGGATCGGGGCGATGGGTGTAGTCGGGGTTGACCTCCGAATACAGCACCACGCCGTCCCGTCCGATGACGTAGCGCGCAGGCATCGGCAGCGTCCATGACGGATCGTCGTTGAACGAAGGCAGGTCGTTCCTGAGCGCCTTGTAGAGATCGACCAGATAGCCGGGCAGCGCGAAACGCAGCCCGAAGCGCGCGCCGGTTTCGCCGTTCACGTCGCTGAGCACGGGGAAGCCCAGCTTGTTCTGCCGTACCGATTTCCGGCTGTTGGCCGGGGTCTGCGGCGAGATCGCCACGACGTTGGCGCCATGGGCGCGGATGGCGGGCAGCGCCTCGTTCAACGCCTGCAATTCGATGTTGCAGTACGGGCACCACACGCCGCGGTAGAAGGTGAGCACCAGCGGCCCCTGCGCCAGCAGCCCGGCGGAGGAAACGGGGTGGCTGTCCTGATCCAGCAGGTCGAACGCCGGGGCATGGTCGCCGGCCTTGATGGCGCGGCCGGCCTGGCCGCTGGCGATCAGTTCGGCCGTCGCGCGCTCCATGACCGGGTGGATTTCCGGCGGCGCGTTGAAGGGCGGCTTGCCGGCGCGGAAGTCGGCCTTGAAGGCATCGAGTCGCTCTTGCAGGGACATGGTTCTGCTCCTTTGCGGTGTGTCGTTCGATCGGGGGAGGGAGAACAGCCCGCGTGGGCCGCCTCCGGGCATGCTTCAGGCCGCGGCCGACGTGGCGGCGGGCTTCGTCCATTCGTTGCCCTTCATGAACGCGTCGTAGGGGGTATGCACGATGTGGTTCGTATAGTTGCTCATGACCTTCGTGGCGACGCCTAGGATCACCTCGAGCACGTTGCGGCGGGTGTAGCCGGCCGCGAGGAAGGCATCCACGTCCGCCTCCGGCACGAAGCCGCGTTCGCGCACCACGGCGGTGGCGAACCGGTGCAGCGCCTCGAGCTTCGCGTCCGGCAGCGGCGTGCCGGCGCGCAGGGCGGCGATCACGCCGGCATCCATCTTGACCATCTTCGCCAGCGCGGTATGCCCGGCCATGCAGTAGTGGCAGTTGTTCTCGAAGTTGGAGCTCAGGTAGACGACCTGCTGCTCCTGCGGCGTCAGCGTGCCCTTCGAGAACAGGTTCCAGAGCGCGGCGTAGCCGGCCAGCAGTTCGGGCGACTCGGCCATGTACGACTGCAGGTTGGGCACGAAGCCGAACGCGCGCCGGGCGTCTTCGAGGCCGGCCCTGGAAGCGGCCGGGGCGGTGGCCATCGTGTGGGACTGGAAGGTGCTCATCGCATGCTCCTTGGTGGTGGGCGATGGGCAAATGATGCGTGGCGGCCGCCAGCCCCAGTAGACGGCCGGCGTCGATAACACTCATTCCGGCGCGGCATGGGGCCGGCGCCGGCGATGGCGCGCAAAAGCAAAGGCCGCCTCGCGGCGGCCTTCGGCGTCAATGCACGGGACGGCTTGCTCAACCGCCGCGCGAAGCCCGCTTGCGGTCGTTCTCGGTGAGGTGCTTCTTGCGCATGCGGATTTCCTTCGGCGTCACTTCGACCAGCTCGTCGTCGTCGATGAAGTCCAGCGCCTGCTCCAGCGTGAACTTGGTCGCGGGGGTGAGCTGGATCGCGTCGTCCTTGCCCGAGGCGCGCATGTTGGTCAGCGGCTTGGGCTTGATGGCGTTGACGGTAAGGTCGTTGTCCTTGGCGTGGATGCCGATCAGCTGGCCTTCGTACACCGAGTCGCCTTCGGCGGCGAACAGCTTGCCGCGATCCTGCAGCGGCCCGAGCGAGTAGGCCGGGGTGGTGCCGCCGGCATTGGCGATCATCACGCCGTTGGGGCGCTTGGCGATGGCGACCGGCGTGTACGGGCCGTAGTGGTCGAACACGTGGAACAGCAGGCCCGAACCCTGGGTGAGGGTCTTGAACTGGTTCTGGAAGCCGATCAGGCCGCGCGCCGGGATCATGTATTCCAGGCGCACGCGGCCCTTGCCGTCGGACACCATGTTCTTCAGGTCGCCCTTGCGGATGCCCAGGCGCTCCATGACGCCGCCCTGGTGCTGCTCCTCGATGTCGACGATCAGCTGCTCGATCGGCTCCATCTTCTGGCCGTCGATTTCCTTGATGATCACTTCCGGACGCGACACGGCCAGCTCGTAGCCTTCGCGGCGCATGTTCTCGATCAGCACCGAGAGGTGCAGTTCGCCGCGGCCCGAGACCAGGAACTTGTCGGCGTCGGAACCGTCTTCCACGCGCAGCGCCACGTTGTGGACTTTCTCGCGGTCGAGGCGCTCGCGCAGCTGGCGGCTGGTGAGGAACTTGCCGCCCGACAGGTCCTTGTTGCCGACGAACGGCGAGTTGTTGACCTGGAAGGTCATGCTGATCATCGGCTCGTCGACGCTCAGCGCCGGCAGCGCTTCGGGCACGTCCGGCGAGGTGACGGTATCCGAGATGGTCAGCTCGGGGATGCCCGAAATGGCGACGATGTCGCCGGCTTCGGCGCTGTCCTGCTCGATGCGCTCCAGGCCGAGGAAGCCGAGCACCTGGCCGATCTTGCCCTGGCGCTTCTTGCCATGGCGGTCGATCACGGCGACCTGCATGCCCTTCTTCAGGGTGCCGCGCTGGATGCGGCCGATGCCGATGACGCCGACGAAGTTGTTGTGATCCAGCTGGCTGATGCGCATCTGGAAGGCGCCTTCCGGATCGACGTCCGGCTTCGGCGCGTGCTTCATGATCGCTTCGTACAGCGGGGTCATGTCGCCTTCGCGGGCGTTTTCGTCCAGCGAGGCGTAACCGTTCAGCGCCGAGGCGTAGACGATCGGGAATTCCATCTGCTCGTCGGTGGCGCCGAGCTTCTCGAACAGATCCCACACCTGCTCGACCACCCACTCCGGGCGGGCGCCGGGGCGATCCACCTTGTTGACCACGACGATGGGCTTGAAGCCCATGGCGAACGCCTTCTGGGTCACGAAGCGCGTCTGCGGCATCGGGCCGTCCATCGCGTCGACCAGGATCAGCACCGTGTCCACCATCGACAGCACGCGCTCCACCTCGCCACCGAAGTCGGCGTGGCCGGGGGTGTCGACGATGTTGATGCGGTTCTTGGTGCCGGTCTTCTTGTCTTCCCAGGTGATGGCCGTGTTCTTGGCCAGGATCGTGATGCCACGCTCCTTTTCCTGGTCGTTGCTGTCCATCACGCGCTCGGCCAGCACGGTGCGCTCGTTGAGCGTGCCGGACTGCTTCAGCAACTGGTCGACGAGGGTGGTCTTGCCGTGGTCGACGTGGGCGACGATGGCGATGTTGCGCAGGTTTTCGATGGACATGGGCTGGGCTCGGGCGACGCGGGGTCGTCACGCAGGTTTCTGATAGGGGAACCTGTCGATTATACGCGCTTGCGCGCGCGCCTGCTTGCGCCCGGGCCGCCGCGTTCAGGTCAGGCCGGTCAGCGAATACGCGGCGATCACCACGAACACGGCCAGCGTCTTGATCACGGTGACCGCGAAGATGTCGCGGTAGGACTGGCGGTGGGTGAGGCCGGTCACCGCCAGCAGGGTGATCACGGCGCCGTTGTGGGGCAGGGTATCCATGCCGCCGGAGGCCATCGCCGCCACGCGGTGCAGTACTTCCAGCGGGATGCCGGCGGCGTGCGCGTTGGCGATGAAGGTGTCGCCCATCGCGCCCAGCGCGATGCCCAGGCCGCCGGAGGCCGAGCCGGTGATGCCGGCCAGCGCGGTCACCGCCACCGCCTCGTTCACCAGCGGATTAGGGATGGCGTGCAGCGCATCGGCCACCAGCCTGAAGCCGGGCAGGGCGGCGATCACCGCGCCGAAGCCATATTCCGAGGCGGTGTTCATCGAGGCCAGTAGCGCGCCGCCCACCGCGGCCTTGCTGCCATCGGCGAAGCGCAGCGCCACCGGCCTCCACGCGAACGCCAGCACGCAGACGATGCCCAGCAGCAGCGCGCCCTCCACCGCCCAGATCGCGGCGATCTTCGACACCTCCTGCACCACCGGCGCGTCCTTGCCCACCACGCTGGGCTGGAACGTGGCGGTACCGCCGTACAGGCGCGGGATCAGGCCGGTGAGCCACTTGTTCGCCACACCCACCAGCACCAGCGGCAGTAGGGCGAGCAGCGGATGCACCAGCCTGCCGTGCTCGAACGGTGCGGGTTCGTTGACCAGTTCGCTGCCGTAGCCCTCGCCGGCCCGGGCCGCCTTGCGCCGGCGCGACTCCAGGTAGGCCAGGCCCGCGATCAGGATGAACACCGCGCCCAGCGTGCCCAGCCACGGCGCGGCCCATGCGGTGGTGCCGAAGAACGCGGTGGGGATGATGTTCTGGATCTGCGGCGTGCCCGGCAGCGAATCCATGGTGAAGGTGAACGCGCCAAGCGCGATGGTGCCGGGGATCAGCCGCTTGGGGATGTCGCTGGCGCGGAACAGCTCGGCCGCGAACGGATACACCGCGAACACCACCACGAACAGCGACACGCCGCCGTAGGTGAGCAGGGCGCACACCAGCACGATGGAGAGGATCGCGCGGCTGCGCCCCACCAGGCCGATGGTGGCGGCCACGATGGCCTTGGAGAAGCCCGACAGCTCGATCAGCTTGCCGAACAGCGCGCCCAGCATGAACACCGGGAAATACAGCTTGAGGAAGCCCACCATCCTGTCCATGAAAAGGCCGGTGAACATCGGCGCCACCAGCGCCGGATCGGTGAGCAGCACCGCGCCCAGCGCGGCGATCGGCGCGAACAGGATCACGCTGTGGCCGCGGTAGGCCGCGAGCATCAGGAAGCACAACGCGGCCAGCACGATCAGGAATGCCATGCCTTCGAATCCCCTGCAGCCATCGGACGATGGCCGCAGTATTCGGCACCGCCGCGCCGCGCCGGCACTGTACGAAGGTACAAGTGCCGCGGGCGCGGGCGCTGCCTAAGCTCGCCGCATAATCGGCATCCGCGCCTGTCGGATGCGCCAACGACGAGGGGAAACCATGAAGCGCACGCATCTGAGTCTGGCGGTGGGTCTTGCGGTGGGCGCGGCGTTCGCGTCGCCGGCATGGGCGCAGTCGCAGCCCGCCGGGGCCGCCCAGCAGGGCGGCACGCCGGTCAAGGCCAAGCAGCTGGACCAGGTGGTGGTCACCGCGCGCAAGCGTGCGGAAACGCTGCAGGACGTGCCGATCGCGGTGAGCGCGTTCACCGCCGATGACCTGCGCACGCAGAACGTGCAGAACCTCGGCGACCTGCAGGGCAAGGTGCCCTCGCTGCAGATCTACGCCGCGCGCGGCTCTAACACCACGCTCACCGCCTACATCCGCGGCGTGGGCCAGGCCGACCCCACCTGGGGCTTCGACCCCGGCGTGGGCATCTACATCGACGACGTCTATATGGCGCGCCCGCAAGGCGCGATGCTGGACGTGTTCGACGTGGATCGCATCGAGGTGCTGCGCGGTCCGCAGGGCACGCTGTACGGCAAGAACACCATCGGCGGCGCGATCAAGTACATCTCCAAGCCGCTGCCGGTGAAGACCGAGGGTGCGGTCGAGGCCACCGTGGGCACGCACGGCGAGAAGGACGTCAAGGCCAACCTCGGCACCGCCAGCGCGGACCAGGTCTGGCGTGCGCGCCTCGCGGTGGCCAGCATGCACAACGACGGCTTCGGCAAGGACATCGAGACCGGCAGCCGCAACGGCAACAAGAACACCAACGCCGCGCGGCTCACGCTGGGCTTCTTCCCCTCGAACGACTTCAACGCCCAGCTGGAGTTCGACGGCATGCGCGACAACTCCAACCCGCGCGGCGCGAAGATGCTGGAGGTCAACTCGTTCTATCCCAACTACCAGCCGCTCTCCAGTGACTACGACACGCGCAGCGGCATGGCGCAGCTCAACCACACCAAGGTCTACGGCAGCTCGCTGACGATGAACTGGATCGTCGATCCGGCATGGTCGCTGAAATCGGTGACCGCGGTGCGCGGCTCGTCCACCGACACCAACATCGACTTCGACACGCTGCCGGCGCAGGTCGCCGACGTAGGCGCGCTGTACAGCGACCACCAGTTCAGCCAGGAATTCCAGGCCAACTACGATGCCGGCGGCAGCGTGCACGGCGTGTTCGGCCTGTTCTACTTCGACGGCAGCGCGGACGGCCAGATCCACAACATCTTCCTCGGCTCGCCGCCGTACTCCACGCTGGGCTATTCGCAGTACGGCAGCACCGGCGGCGACATGGACACCAAGAGCTATGCCGGCTACGGCGACTTCACCTGGGACATGAGCCCCGACTGGAGCCTGGACGTGGGCCTGCGCTACACGCACGAGACCAAGACCGCGCTGATCCAGAACTACGGCTACGCCAACGCCAGCTTCAGCACGCCGATCGCGACGCTGGCCGACTTCAACGGCTCGCACGCGACGGACAACGTGTCGCCCAAGGTGTCGCTGGACTGGAGCGCGAACCCCAACGTGAAGCTGTACGCCAGCTACAGCGAAGGCTTCCACTCCGGCGGCTACAACATCCGCGCGAACTGCGCGGCGATCCCCAGTTCGTGCCGGCCGATCGACGACGAGAAGGTGAAGTCCTTCGAGCTGGGCAGCAAGATGACCTTCTTCGACGACCGCCTGATGATGAACACGGCGGCGTACCGCAACGTGTACTCCAACATCCAGCTGTCGGTGTTCACCTCCTACACGCTGCCGAACGGCCAGCAGGGCTTCTTCGGCGACTTCACCAACGCCGGCAAGGGCCACATCGACGGCCTGGAGGAAGAGTTTGCGTGGATGCCCTCGGACGACTGGACGCTGCGCGGCAACTTCGCCTGGATGCACACCAAGTACACGCAGTTCATGAGCGGCGGCGTCAACATCGCCGATACGCAGCGGTTCACCAACGCGCCGAAGTTCTCCGGCGGCCTCACGCTGGAGCACAGCATCCCGCTGGGCAACGGCGGCAGCCTCACCGGCCTGGTCAACTACAGCTACCAGAGCATGGTGTATCCGGAAACCACGCTGTCGCCGCTGATCGCGCAGCCGGCCTACGGCCTGTGGAACGCCGGCGTGACCTGGCAGATCGACCAGCCGTGGTCGCTGAGCCTGCAGGGCAGCAACCTCGCCAACAAGGCGTACCGCACCACCGGCTACAACATCGCCGCGCTGGGCATCGTCACCGGCTACTACGGCAACCCGCGCATGGTGACGCTGAGCGCGCGCTACGAATTCTGACGATGATGCGTGCGGCGCACAAACCGGGAGAATCGCGATGCGTTGGATGAAATGGTGCATGGCCGCCGCCGTATTGCTGACGGCGGCGGCGCAGGCCGACGAGGCTGCGCCGCTGCCCAGGCTGAAGGTCGACACGGCACGCGTGGCGGTGGCCGGCCTGTCCTCCGGGGCGTATATGGCGACCCAGGCGCAGCTGGCGTACCCGGAGGTCTTCCACGGCGCGGCGCTGGTGGCGGGCGGCCCCTATGGCTGCGCGGATGGCCAGTTGAACCTCGCGCTTGGTAGTTGCATGAAGGGCGTGCCGCCACCCGACGTGGATGCGCTGGTGAAGCGCGCGGAGCAGCGCGCCAGCTCCGGCGAGATCGGCTCCCTGGACGCATTGTCGTCATCGCACGTGTACTTGTTGCATGGTCGCGCCGACGCGGTCGTCGCTCCCGTGGTGGCCGAAGCCGGCGCGGCGTTCTACCGCAAGCTGCGCGATGGCGTGCCGGGCCTCAAGGGCATGCGGGTGGTGGACGACGGCCAGCGCGACTTCGGCCACAACCTGCCGGTGGCGGCGCGTGGCGACGACTGCGGCAAGTCCGAATCGCCCTACCTCGGCCACTGCGGCTTCGACGCGGCCGGCGCGATCTTCGCGCAGTTGTACGGCCCCGCACCGCGGGCGGCCACGGCGGCGAAGGGGGCGTTGCGCACGTTCGACCAGGATGCCCTGCGCCCCGGTGGCGCCGACGCCTTCCTTGCCGACACCGGCTACGTCTACCTGCCGCCAGATTGCCTCGCCGGCAAACCCTGTGGCCTGCTGGTGGCTCTGCATGGCTGCAAGCAGAACGCCGAGGCGGTGGGCGAGGCCTTCGTGCGCGATGCCGGCTTCAACCGTTGGGCGGACGCCTACGACGTGGCCGTGCTGTACCCTCAGACCCGCGCAAGCTTCGCGCCCTTGAATCCGCAGGCATGCTGGGACTGGTGGGGATATTCCGGCACGAACTACGACACCCGGCAGGGCGTGCAGCTGCGCTGGCTGGTGGGGGCGGTGCGCGCCATCGAGAAGTGAGGGCGGGTACTTTTCATCTCTCTCCCCTTTGGGGAGAGGGTTGGGGTGAGGGGCGGGTGCTCGCGGCGGCCTTTGTTTCCCTCCGCCTGCTTGTGCGCTTGCGCAAGTTTCAAAGCGGTTTCGTGCCGCTGCTGCGGCCCGAGTTACTTCCTGCCGGCCATCCTGCGGGTTTTCCTTCGCCCACCCGCCGCGCCATAGGGGGCTCGGATAAAGCAGCGCGCTCCAAGCGAGCACTTTCAGAAAGAGCAAAGGCAGGGGCAACGACAAAAGCTGGAGTGCTGCGGGCTTGCAGCGCTCCAGCTTTTGCTTTTGCTTTTGCTTCTGGCGCGCACGATGCGCGCCTGCTTTTCTGGGGCCCCTCGGCGGCGGTGAGGTGTGGACGATCAGGCCGCGCAGCGGGCGTTGCCATGGATGGCAACGCCTTTTCGACCGGGCAGGATGCCCGGCCGAAAAGCCCGGCCGCGCCTCACGGACTTGCCGGGCAGGAAGCCCGGCAAGCGCCGCCGCGGGGTGTCGTTTCCTCTTGGTTACTTCTCCTTTGGACAAGCAAAGGAGAAGTAACTCGGGCGCCGGCAGGCGTCCGAAACCGCTTTGAATCTGGCAAGAGAAAGCACACGAGCCAAAGCCCCTCTCCCCCAACCCTTCTCCCGCAAGCGGGAGAGGGGAGCAATGGGCGCGCGCCATGCTGAGCGTCGCCTGGATCGCCGCCGCCGCCCTGCTGTGGCTGGGCCTGCTGTTCGCCGTCGCGCTGTACGGCGAACGCCACGCCAAGGTGTTCAACAAGCGCTGGGCCATCGTCTACGGCCTGTCGCTGGCGATCCACTGCACCTCGTGGACGTTCTACGGCACCGTCACCCAGGCCAGCCGCTCAGGCTGGTGGCTCCCCCCCACCTTCGTGGGCGCCATCCTCATCTATGTGTTCGCAGCAGGCTGGCTACAGCGCCTGGTGCAGTTGGCACGCGAGTGCAACGCCAGCTCCCTGGCCGACCTGATCGCCGCGCGCCTGGGGCGACACTCCGGCCTGGCGGCCCTGGTCACCGCGGTGATGCTGCTCGGCATGGTTCCGTACATCGCGCTGCAGCTGAAGGCCGTGGCGATGAGCTACGGCGTGCTCAACCGCGGCCACTACGCCGGAACGCCAGCCTGGCAGGACAGCGCGCTCTACGTCGGACTGGCGATGGCCCTGTTCACGATGCTGTTCGGCACGCGCCGCGCCGCGGCCACCGAGCACAACCGCGGGCTGGTGCTGGCGGTGGCGTTCGAATCGCTGTTCAAGCTCGGCGCGATGCTGGCGCTGGGCTCGCTGCTGTTCACCAAGGTGCCGGCGACCGCGGCGATCGGCACGCTGCCGCCGGTGGATCGCGAAGGCTTCCCCGCGCTGATCCTGCTCGGCGCCCTGGCGATGTTCACCATGCCGCACCAGTTCCACGCCGGCGTGGTGGAGTGCCGCGACGACGGTCACGTGCGCACCGCGCGCTGGCTGTTCCCGCTGTACCTGCTGCTGATCGCGCTGCCGATCCTGCCGCTGGCGCGGCTGGGCGACAGCTGGCTGCGGCCGGTGGGCGTGCCGTCGGATCTCTACGTGCTGGTGCTGCCGCTGGCGCGCGGCGAACACGGTCTGGCGCTCACCGCCTTCCTCGGCGGCTTGAGCGCGGCGACCAGCATGGTGGTGGTGTCCACGCTCACGCTGAGCCTGATGGTGAGCAACCACTTCGTGGCGCCGCTGCTGGTGCGCGCGGGCTGGGGGCGCGGCGAGCGCGGCGATCTGCGCGGCGCGGTGCTGATGCAGCGGCGGCTGGCGATCCTCGCCATCGTGCTGCTGGCCTGGGGCTACAGCCGCGTGCTGGCGCGCAGCGACGCGCTGGCCGACATCGGCGCCATCTCGTTCTCCGCGCTGGCGGGACTGGCGCCGGCCGCGCTGGCGGCGGTGTACCGGCCGCAGATCGGCGCGCGTGCGGTGGGTGCCGGACTGCTGATGGGCACGCTGGTGTGGCTGTATGCCTTGCTGCCGGCGCTGTTCGCGCCGCAGCCGGCCTGGGTGCTCGATGGCCCGTTCGGCGTGGAATGGCTGGCGCCCGCCCATCTGCTCGGTCTGGACGACTGGAGCCGCCTGGCGCGCGCGGTGGTGTTGAGCCTCGCGGCGAACGTGGCGGTGATGTGGCTGGTGGCGCGCTCGCGCCTGGCGCACGCGGCGCCGGCGCCGGGCGGCGGCGTGGTGCTGGCGGAACTGCGCGCGCTGGCGCAGCGCTTCCTGCCCGCGGCGCGCGTGCACGAGCTGTTCCGCGACGCGCCGGATCGCGTGCTGGCCGATGCCTTGCGCATCGCCGCGGTGGAGCATGAGCTGGCCGCGGTGATCGGCGCCGCGTCCGCGCGCCTGCTGCTGGACGTGATGCGCCATCAGGGGCGGCAGGATCTGGACGCGGTGGCCGCCATCGTGGGCGAGGCCGCGCAGGATCTGCGTTTCAACCAGCGCGTGCTGGCCGCGGCCCTGACCAGCATGAGCCAGGGTATCTGCGTGGTGGACGCGCAGCTGTGCGTGGTGGCCTGGAACCGTCCCTACGAGGAATTGTTCGCCTATCCGCCAGGCCTGCTCGAAGTGGGGAGGCCGGTGGCCGAACTGGTGCGCCACAACCTCGCCGCCGGCCTGGCTGGCGGCAGCGAGGTCGATGCCGACGTGCGTCGTCGCCTGGCGCACATGGAGGCCGGTTCGCTGCATCACTCGGAGCGGCAATTCCCGAATGGCGTGGCGGTGGAGATCCGCGGCAGCCCGATGCCGGGCGGCGGCTACGTGGCCACCTATACCGACGTCACCGCGTTCCGCAGTGCCGAGCGCGCGCTGAAGCGCATCAACGAGACGCTGGAGCAGCGCGTGGCCGAGCGCACGCAGGCGCTGGCACTGGCCAGCGACGCCGCGCAACGGGCGAACGAGGCGAAGACGCACTTCCTCGCCGCGGTCAGCCACGACCTGCTGCAGCCGCTGCATGCCGCGCAACTGTTCTCGCATGCCCTCCAGGTGCGCCTCGCGGGCGACGAAGCCGCCGCCACCGCGCGCCACCTGGACGGCGCGCTGGCCGCCACCGAAAGCCTGCTCGCCGGCCTGCTCGACATCGCCAAGCTGGAGGGCGGCCGTTTCAACGTGCAACCGCGCGACTTTGCGCTGGCCGAGGTACTCGACCCGCTGGCCGCCGAGTTCCGCGCGCTGGCCGAGGAACGCGGTATCCGCCTTCGCGTGGTGGGCACCCGCGGCTGGGCGCATTCGGATCCGCAACTGCTGCGTCGCGTATTGCAGAACTTCCTCGCCAACGCGCTGCGCTATACCGAGCACGGCCGCGTGCTGCTGGGCTGCCGTCGCGCGGATGGGCAGTGGCGCATCGAGGTGTGGGACAGCGGCCCGGGCATCGCCGAAGACGAGCAGCAATTGATCTTCGAACAGTTCCGCCGCGGCAGCGCGGCCAGCGGACAAGGCCTGGGCCTGGGGCTGGCGATCGCCGAGCGCATGGCCGGCCTGCTCGGCCATCGCCTGTCGCTGCGCTCATGGCCCGGCCGGGGCAGCGTGTTCGCGGTGGAATTGCCGCGTGCAGCCACCGGCCGCACGGTGCGTCCGCCGGCCGTGGCATCGACGCGGCAGTTGCCGCAGGGCCGTGCGCTGGTGCTGGACAACGAACCGGCAGCCCTCGCAGCGATGAGCGTGCTGCTGGCGAGCTGGCAATGGCAGGTGCACGAGGCGCGTACGCCGGCGCAGGCGGAACAGGCGCCGTGGACGCCGGATCTGCTGGTGCTCGACTACCACCTCGACGGCGGCCTCACCGGGCTGGATGCATTGGCCGCGCTGCGCGAACGCTTTGGCGCATTGCCTGCAGTGGTACTGACCGCCGACCGCGACGCCGCACTGCGCCAGCGCCTGCTCGAAGCCGGCGTCAGCGTGTTGTACAAGCCGCTCAAGCCGCTGGCGCTGCGGCAGTTGATCCAGCATCACATGGCGGCGCGCGAGGCGGCCTCGGTGTGAGACGCTACGGATGCGCCTCAGTCGACGCGCGCGGGATCGATCAGATCCAGGGTGCGCAGCAGCATGCTGGCCTGCGTGCGGTTGCGCACGCCCAGCTTCTCGAAGATCGCGGTGACGTGTGCCTTCACCGTGCGCTCCTGGATCGCCAGCCGGTCGGCGATCTGCTTGTTGAGCAGGCCCTCGGCGAGCAGGCCGAGCACGCGGTACTGCTGTGCGGTGAGCCGCGACAGGCGCGCGGCCAGCTCGCTGTCGTTCGGGTCGGAGGGCAGGGCGGCCACGCTTTCGCCCAAGTGCGGCGGCACCCATTCGCCGCAGTCGAGCACGGTGCGGATCGCGGTGGTGATCTCGCCGGGGCTGGCGCTCTTGGAGATGAAACCGGCGGCGCCGTGATCCAGCACGCGCCGCACCACGCGCGGCTCGTCGTGCGCGGACACCACCATCACCGCCACCGCGGGGAATTGCCCGCGCAGCGTGGCCAGACCGGACAGGCCGCGGCTGCCGGGCATGTGCAGGTCGAGCAGCACCAGGTCGGTGTCCGGCTCCGCGCCCAGCGCATCGAGCGTGCCGGGCAGGTCGCAGGCCTCGCCGATGCTGCCGTCGTCCAGCGCCGCCAACGCGGCCTGGTGCAGCGCGGCGCGGAACAGCGGATGGTCGTCGGCGATCAGCAGGCGTGGCATGCCGTCGAGGGTAACGGCACGCCGCGGCGGACGCATCGGACTTTCGTCCCATGGCCTGCGCGCGGCGGCGCGCTATCGTGCGGGGATGCTGCCCATCGTCCGCCTGTCCTGCCTTGCCACCGCCGTGTTCGTGCTGGTGGGCTGCGCCGCGTCGCCATCGTCCAGGGAAAACGCCATGACGCCTTCCTTCGTGGTCAGCCCGATCCGGGAGACCGTGCACCGCGGCGGCGACGACCTGCTCAGCGCCGGCCTCGGCCTCGCCGGCCTGCGCGGCGCGCCGTCGGCGTATGCCGATCCGTTGCATCCCACTTCCGCCGAGTTGCGTCGCCGCGCGATCCAGGCCAGTTGGAAAGGCATCGCCGATCTCGGCCCGTTGGGGGGCTACGGCAGCGTGTACGGCGCGGTGCCCGACGTGCCCGGCCGCGAGTACACGGCGTTCGCGCGCATTCCCGGCGCGCACTCGCCGCATCGCGTGCTGCTGCAGGCGCCCGACCATTTCGACCGCGTGGCGCGCTGCCTGGTGGTCACGGCCTCGTCCGGCTCGCGCGGCATCTACGGCGCCATCGCGCTGGCCGGCGCGTGGGGCCTGCCGAAGGGCTGCGCGGTGGCCTACACCGACAAGGGCACCGGCGCGGGCTATTTCGACACCGCCGACGGCACCGGCGTGGCGCTGGACGGTACGCGCGCCAAGGCCGGGCAGGCCCAACTGGAATTTGCGCCCGCCGACGCGCCCGCCGATGCCGGCATCGCGGTGAAGCATGCGCATTCGGGCGACAACCCGGAGGCCGACTGGGGACGCCATGTGCTGCAGGCGGCGCGCTTCGGGCTGGCGATGCTGGATCGCGCCTATCCCGACGCGGCGCCGTTCACCCCGCAGAACACGCGGATCATCGCCACCGGCCTGTCCAACGGCGGCGGCGCGGTATTGCAGGCGGCGGGATTGGACGACGATGGCCTGCTCGCCGGCGTGGTGGCGCTGGAGCCGAACGTGCACGTGCCGGGCCATGGCCGTGCGCTGTACGACTATGTCACCGAGGCCGCACTGCTGATGCCCTGCGCGCTGGCCGACGCGCGCTTCGCCGACACGCCATTCGCGCGCGCCAGCGGGGCGGTGCCGCCGGCTTTCCTCGCGCGTTGCGCCAGCCTGCATGCCGACGGCGTGCTGCAGGCGAACACGCCGAACAAGCAGGCGGCCGAAGCCCTGCAGAAACTGCACGACAGCGGCTGGCGCGACGAGGCCATCGCCACTGGCGCCAGCAGCACGGCGTTCGACGTGTGGCGCGCGGTGGCGGCGGGTTACGCCTCGGCCTACCTGCGCCGCGGCGTGGGCCACATGCCGTGCGGCTACAGCTATCGGGCGATGGACAATGCCGATGCCGCGGTGCGCGCCTCGTGGTGGGCGGACGCCTCCGGCATACCGCCGGGCAACGGCGTGGCGCTGGCTGGCGGCACCGACGGTTCGGCCGATCCCACGCTGCCGGGCCTGCGCTGCCTGCGCGACTTGTGGACGGGCGATGGCGCCGATGCCAGAGCGCTGCATGTCGCGGTGGCATCGCTGGCGGCACGCCTGCCGCGCGGCAATCTGCCGGTGTGGGTGGTGCACGGCGCCAGCGACGGGCTGCTGCCCACCGCGTTCACCTCCGAGCCCTACGTCGCATGGTTGCAGGCCAAGGGCCGCCATCCGCTGTACTGGAAGGTGCCGGCCGCGCAGCACTTCGATGCCTTCCTCGCCTTGCCCGGCTTCGGCGACCGCCACGTGCCGCTGCTGCCTTACGGCTACGCCGCGCTCGACCGGCTCTGGGCGCACCTGCATGCGGGTGCGCCGTGGCCGGCGAGCGTGCCCACGCCGGCCGCGCGTCCGCGTGGCGCCGCCACGCTGACGCGCGAGTCGCTGGATCTGCCGCAATAACGGCGGCAGGCGTTATCCTTGGCAGCCCGCGTGCGCCTGTCCGGGCGCACCCAGCCAACACCAAGGATCAAGCATGGCCATCCAAGTCACCCTGCACACCAACCGCGGCCCGATCCGCCTGAACCTGCACGACGACAAGGCGCCGCTGACCGTGGCCAACTTCGTGAACCTGGCCAAGCGCGGCTACTACGATGGCCTGTCGTTCCACCGCGTGATCGCCGACTTCATGATCCAGGGCGGTTGCCCGGAAGGCAGCGGTCGCGGCGGCCCGGGCTACAAGTTCGAGGACGAGTTCCACCCCTCGCTGCGCCACGACAAGCCGGGCGTGCTTTCCATGGCCAACGCCGGCCCGCGTACCAATGGCAGCCAGTTCTTCATCACCCACGGCGCCACGCCGTGGCTGGACGGCAAGCACAGCGTGTTCGGCGAGGTGGTGGACGCGAACGACCAGCAGGTGGTCGATGCGATCCGCCAGAACGACGTGATCGAGAAGGTCACGGTGGACGGCGACGCGGGCGCGCTGCTCGCCGCCAAGGCCGACCGCGTGCAGGAGTGGAACGAGACGCTGGACGCGCGCGGTTGATCGTTGCACGCGGGCAGCCCCGGGATGCCTGCGTTCCCGCTCCATGGCGACATGGAGCCTTGCCCCGGTTCTTCGTCGAACCTCATGAAAGGAGATCAGCGATGTCCCTACTCGACAGTTTGAGCGGCTTGCTTGGTGGTGGCCAGGGTGGTGCCGGCGGCGCATCGTCGCTGGTCAATGTGGCCGGCCAATTGATCCAGCAGGCCGGCGGCGTGCAAGGGCTGGCCAGCATGCTGCAGCAGCACGGCCTTGGCGACGCGGTGCAGTCGTGGATCGGCAGCGGCGCGAACCAGCCGGTATCGCCCGGGCAACTGGGCCAGGCGCTGCAGAACGGCGGCCTGGGTTCCGTGGTGCAGGAGGCGGCGGGCAAGCTGGGCGTGGATCCGGGCGAATTGCTCGGCCAGCTTTCGCAGGTGCTGCCGCACGCGGTGGATCACCTCACGCCCGACGGCCAGGCGCCGGCCACTGGTGGCGGCGGCTTCGATCTCTCGATGCTGGGCGGCCTGGCCGAGAAGCTGCTCGCATCGCGCGGTGCCTGATTTCTGCAATCGTCTCTGATCGCGAAGATCAAATGGGCGGCCATCCACCCTGGCCGCACTCTTCAGTTTAGGAAGGTTTGATCAATCGGCTCGCTGCTCGTCATTCCAGCGAAAGCTGGAATCCAGCGTCTTCGTATCCAGCGACTTGCAGGCGCCGGATCCCGGCTTTCGCTGGGATGACGATCAAAATCAGGCCTTCCTCAAAGGGAAGACAGGAAACAAAAAAAGCGCGGCAGGGCAACCTGCCGCGCTTTTCGTTGTGCCCGGCCGCTGGCTCAGTAGCCGGCGAACTTCAGCACGAACAGCAGGATGACCGCGCCGACGATGGACATCAGGAAGCCGGCGGTGTGGAACTTCGAGTCCGGCGCGGGCTTGCTGAACAGCCTGGCGACGAAGCCGCCGATGACGGAGCCGACGATGCCGATGATCGCGGTGATCCAGAAGCCGTGATGGTCGGCGCCCGGCACGATCCAGCGTGCGATGAGGCCGACGAAGAAGCCGACGATGATGGACCAGATGATATGGAACATGCGCATTACTCCTCGGGCTGCCTGAAATCTTCGGGTGGAAAGACCTGCCATCGCTACGCCTGACGGCGTCCGCATCATGCCAGCAGCACGGGGGCAGGGCGATAGGGCGAATTCCTGCGCAAGGAATTGACGCGTCGCCGCATGCTAAAATCCGCCGGCTAGCCGAACCAGAATCCGACGATCCCCTCCCCACGATCCAGAGGAAGCCATGCCCCAGCTCGCCCAGCGCGTCGGCCGCGCCAAACCCAGCGCGATCATGGTCATCGCCAGCAAGGCGAAGCAGCTCAAGGCCGAGGGCCGCGACATCATCAGCTTCTCCATCGGCGTGCCGAATTTCCTGCCTGGCGAGCACGTGTACGCGGCGGCGCGCGAGGCGCTCAGCCACGACAGCGGCCAGTACGGCAGCAACCGCGGCGCGGATGCGCTGCTCGACGCCTTCCTGAAACATATCGAGGCGATGGGCTTCAGCGGCTACGGCCACGCCAACCTGTCGGTGGGCATCGGCGCCAAGCAGGTGCTGTACAACCTGGCCGAGGCGATGCTGGACGAGGGCGACGAGATCGCCTTCGCCGCGCCGTACTGGACTACCTACCGCGACATCGCCGACATCGTGGGCGCGAAGGCCAACGTGCTGCATTGTGGCCCGGAGCAGGACTACAAGCTCACGCCATCGCAGCTCGACGCCGCGCTGGCGCGCAAGCCCAAGGTGTTCCTGTTCAACAATCCGTCCAACCCGACCGGCATGGTCTACACGCGCGAGGAAATCGCCGCGCTGGCCGAAGTGCTGGCGAAGCATCCGGACACCTGGATCATCACCGACGACATCTACAACTCGATGGTGTTCGACGGCATCGGCTACCACAACTTCGTGCATGCGAAGCCGGAGTTGAAGGATCGCCTGGTCTTCGTCGACTCGGTGTCCAAGACCTACGGCATGCCGGGCTGGCGCGTGGGCCTGATCGCCGGCCCCGAGAGCGTGGCCAAGGCGGTCACCACGCTCAACTCCAACCACATCACCAGCGTGCCGGAAGTGATCACCGCCGCCGCGGTGGCCGCGTTCGCCGGCCCGCAGGACATCCCGCAGGCCAAGTGCGCGGAATTCGCCAAGCGGCGCGACACCGTGATGGCCGCGCTCAACGCGATCCCGGGCGTCAGCTGCCCGCGGCCGCAGGGCGCGTTCTACGCGTTCCCCGACATCTCTGTCGCCTTCGGCAAGAGCCACAAGGGCGTGAAGATCACCAGCGACGTGGAGTTCTGCGCCGCGCTGCTGGAGGCCAAGGGCGTGGCCTGCGTGCCCGGCTCGGCCTTCGGCGAACCGCGCGCCCTGCGCATTTCCTACACCTGCCCGCCGGAACAATTGCAGCCCGGCCTGCAGCGCATCCAGGAGTTCTTCGCCGAACTCGCCTGAGACGTACCGCGTTTTCGTATCCGTAGCACCCATCCCGGAGATCCAACGATGAAAGCCCCCGTTCGAGTTGCCGTTACCGGCGCCGCTGGCCAGATCGGCTACGCCCTGCTGTTCCGCATCGCCGCAGGCGACATGCTGGGCCCCGACCAGCCGGTGATCCTGCACCTGCTGGAAATCACCCCGGCGCTGCCTTCGCTGCAGGGCGTGGTGATGGAGCTCAACGACTGCGCGTTCCCGACCCTGGCCGGCGTGGTCGCCACCGACGACGTCAACGTGGCCTTCAAGGACGTGGACTACGCGCTGCTGGTCGGCGCCCGTCCGCGCGGCCCCGGCATGGAGCGCAAGGATCTGCTGGAAGCCAACGGCGCGATCTTCGCCCCGCAGGGCAAGGCGCTGAACGACCACGCCAAGCGCGACGTGAAGGTGCTGGTGGTCGGCAACCCGGCCAACACCAATGCGCTGATCGCCCAGCAGAACGCGCCCAGCCTCGATCCGAAGTGCTTCACCGCGATGGTGCGCCTCGACCACAACCGAGCGCTGTCGCAGCTCGCCGAGCGAACCGGCAAGCACACCACCGACATCCGCAAGGTCACCATCTGGGGCAACCACAGCTCCACCCAGTACCCCGACCTGCACCACGCCACCGTGGACGGCAAGCCGGCGCTGTCGCTGGTCGACCAGTCCTGGTACGAGAGCGATTTCATCCCCACCGTGCAGCAGCGCGGCGCGGCCATCATCAAGGCGCGCGGCGCCTCGTCGGCCGCTTCCGCCGCTTCCGCCGCGATCGACCACATGCGCACCTGGGCGCTGGGCACCGCGGAAGGCGACTGGGTGTCGATGGGCATCCCGTCCGACGGCTCCTACGGCATCGCGCCGGGCGTGATCTTCGGCTACCCGGTGACGGTGAAGGACGGCAAGTACGCCATCGTGCAGGGCCTGGAGATCAACGCGTTCTCGCAGGCGCGCATCGACGCCACCGAGAAGGAACTGCGCGAGGAGCGCGCGGGCGTGGAGCACCTGTTCGCGAAGTGATCGCTTCGGGGCCCATGTGCGAAACGAAGAAGGGCGGCCATTGGCCGCCCTTCTTCGTTCCGGCGATGCGGATGCATCAGGCCGCGGCGGCCTCGATCGCCGGCGCCGAGCTGCGGATCAGGTGGTCGAACGCACCCAGCGCAGCGGTGGAGCCGGCGCCCATCGCGATCACGATCTGCTTGTACGGCACCGTGGTGGCGTCGCCGGCGGCGAACACGCCGGGCAGCGAGGTCTGGCCACGCGCGTCGATCACGATCTCGCCGCGCGGGGACAGTTCCAGCGTGCCCTTCAGCCACTCGGTGTTCGGCAGCAGGCCGATCTGCACGAAGATGCCTTCCAGCGAGAGGCTGTGCATGCCGCCGTCGTTGCGATCCTTGTAGACCAGGCCGCTGACCTTCTGGCCGTCGCCCAGCACCTCGGTGCTCTGCGCGCTGACGATCACGTCCACGTTGGGCAGGCTGCGCAGCTTGCGCTGCAGCACCTCGTCGGCGCGCAGCTTGCCGTCGAACTCGATCAGGGTGACGTGAGCCACGATGCCGGCCAGGTCGATGGCCGCCTCGACGCCCGAGTTGCCGCCGCCGATCACCGCCACGCGCTTGCCCTTGAACAGCGGGCCGTCGCAGTGTGGGCAGTAGGCCACGCCCTTGTTGCGGTACTCGTTCTCGCCGGGCACGCCCATCTGGCGCCAGCGCGCGCCGGTGGAGAGCACCACCGACTTCGATTTCAGCGCGGCGCCGTTTTCCAGCTCGACCTCGATCAGGCCGCTGGCGGACTCGCTGGCCGGCACCAGCCTGGTGGCGCGCTGCAGGTTCATGATGTCCACGTCGTAGTTGCGGACGTGCTGTTCCAGCGCGGCGCCAAGTTTGGGGCCTTCGGTGTAGTCGACCGAGATGAAGTTCTCGATCGCCATGGTGTCCAGCACCTGGCCGCCGAAGCGCTCGGCCGCCACGCCGGTGCGGATGCCCTTGCGCGCGGCGTAGATAGCCGCCGCGGCGCCGGCCGGGCCGCCACCGACCACCAGCACGTCGAAGGCGGGCTTGGTCTTGATTTCCTCGGCGGCGCGCGCGGCGGCGCCGGTGTCGAGCTTGGCGACGATCTGTTCCAGGCTCATGCGGCCCTGGTCGAAGACTTCGCCGTTGAGGTACACGGTGGGCACCGACATGATCTGGCGGCGATCCACCTCGTCCTGGTAGAGCGCGCCGTCGATGGCGACGTGGTGGACGTTCGGGTTCAGCACGCTCATCAGGTTGAGCGCCTGCACCACGTCCGGGCAGTTCTGGCAGGACAGCGAGAAGTAGGTTTCGAAGCGGAATTCGCCTTCGAGGTTCTGCACCTGAGCGATGGTTTCCGCGGCGGCCTTGGACGGATGGCCGCCCACCTGCAGCAGCGCCAGCACCAGCGAGGTGAATTCGTGGCCGAGCGGAATGCCGGCGAAGCGCACGCCGATGTCGGTGCCCACGCGGTTGATCGCGAACGAGGGTTTGCGCGCTTCGCTGTCGTCGCGGCGCAGGGAAATCCGGTCGCTGAGCGCGGCGATTTCATGCAGCAGCTCGTCCAGCTCGTGCGCCTTGGCGCTGTCGTCCAGCGCGGCGACGAGTTCGATCGGCTGCGTGAGTTTTTCCAGGTAGCCCTTCAGCTGGGCCTTGATGGCTTCGTCGAGCATGGCGAGCACTCCGGGAGGGAATCAGGGGGAGACGCTTGTGGCAGCGGCCGGCGCCGAGGGAGGGGCGACTTGCGGGGGAGGGGCGAAGCCGGGCACGGCGCAGGCCGCTGGCACAAACGTCTTGCAGGGAGGAGGGGAGCCGGGCGGCGTGCGCCCGGCTCCGGTGTCGCGTGTTGCGTCAGGCGATCAGATCTTGCCGACCAGATCCAGCGAGGGGGCGAGGGTCTTCTCGCCTTCCTTCCACTTGGCCGGGCACACTTCGCCCGGGTGGCTGGCGACGTACTGCGCGGCCTTCACCTTGCGCAGCAGTTCCTTGGCGTCGCGGCCGATGCCGCCGGCGGTCACTTCGACGATCTGGATCTTGCCCTGCGGGTCGATCACGAAGGTGCCGCGGTCAGCCAGGCCGGCGTCCTCGATCAGCACTTCAAAGTTGCGCGAGATCGCGTGGGTGGGGTCGCCCACCATGGTGTAGCCGATCTTCTTCACCGCGTCGGAAGTGTCGTGCCACGCCTTGTGCGAGAAGTGCGTGTCGGTGGAGACGCTGTAGATCTCCACGCCCAGCTTCTGGAACTCGGCGTAATTGTCGGCCAGGTCTTCCAGCTCGGTCGGGCAGACGAAGGTGAAGTCGGCGGGGTAGAAGAACACCACGGACCACTTGTTCTTGAGGTCGGCCTCGGTCACTTCGATGAACTTGCCGGCCTTGAGCGCCTGCGCCTTGAACGGCTTCACTTCGGTATTGATCAAAGACATTTCGTGGTCTCCGTTGCGGGTGGTTGGGTGAATCGATGCAGCCAATTCTAGGCGGCTCATCTGATTCGTCCAATTGATTGTTGACATGGAGATCATTGTTCGTGGCTATCGAACGGACGGCGGATCGCTGTGCTGCAGCAAGAGCTGCAGGGCGCGCGTGGGCTAAAATATGCGTTTTGACGGAGGCCATATGACCCAATCAGCCACCGCCGGCGCCCGCTTCCGTGCCGCGCTTGCCGCCGAAGCCCCGCTGCAGGTGATCGGCGCGATCACCGCCTATGCCGGCCTGATGGCCAAGCGGGTGGGCTACAAGGCGCTCTATCTCTCCGGCGGCGGCGTGGCCGCCAATTCGCTGGGCATGCCCGATCTCGGCATCTCCACCATGGAAGACGTGCTCACCGACGCGCGCCGCATCGTGGACGCCACCGGCCTGCCGCTGCTGGTCGACATCGACACCGGCTGGGGCGGCGCCTTCAACATCGCGCGCACCATCCGCAACTTCGAGCGCATCGGCGTGGCTGCGGTGCACATCGAGGATCAGGTGGGGCAGAAGCGCTGCGGCCATCGCCCCGGCAAGGAAGTGGTGCCGAAGGACGAGATGGTCGACCGCGTGAAGGCGGCGGTGGACGCGAAGACCAATGCGGATTTCGTGCTGATGGCGCGCACCGACGCCGCCGCGGTGGAAGGCATCGATGCCGCCATCGACCGCGCCTGCGCCTACGTCGAGGCCGGCGCCGACATGATCTTCCCCGAGGCGATGAAGACGCTGGACGACTACCGCAAGTTCAAGGCGGCGGTGAAGGTGCCGATCCTCGCCAACCTCACCGAGTTCGGTTCCACGCCGTTCTTCACCACCGACGAGCTGAAGAGCGCCAACGTGGACATCGCGCTGTACTGCTGCGGCGCCTATCGCGCCATGAACAAGGCGGCGCTGAACTTCTACGAGACGGTGCGTCGCGAGGGCACCCAGAAGAACATCATCGACACCTTGCAGACGCGCGAGGAGCTGTACGACTTCCTCGGCTACCACGCCTACGAGGACAAGCTCGACGCGCTGTTCGCCGACAAGAAAGCCTGATTCCGTTTCACCGGCCGGCGTCCTGCACCGGCCGGTTCCGTTTGTACTCGAGGAGAAGCATCCGATGAGCGAGCAAGTCCTTCCCAAGGCCAAGAAATCCGTGGCGCTGTCCGGCGTGGCCGCCGGCAACACCGCGCTGTGCACGGTGGGCCGCAGCGGCAACGACCTGCACTACCGCGGCTACGACATCCACGACCTGGCCACCAAGGGCTGCTTCGAGGAAGTGGCCTACCTGCTGGTGCACGGCGTGCTGCCGAACTGGACGGAACTGCAGAACTACAAGGCCAAGCTCAAGCGCCTGCGCGGCCTGCCGGCGCCGGTGAAGGCCGCGCTGGAGCTGCTGCCCGCCGCCACCCACCCGATGGACGTGATGCGCACCGGCTGCTCGGTGCTGGGCACCGTGCTGCCGGAGAAGGACGACCACAACGTCACCGGCGCGCGCGAGATCGCCGACCGCCTGATGGCCAGCTTCGGCTCGATGCTGTTGTACTGGTACCACTTCAGCCACAACGGCAAGCGCGTTGAGACGCAGACGGACGACGACTCCATCGCCGCGCACTTCCTGCATGTGCTGCACGGCAAGGCGCCCAGCGAACTGCACGCCAACGCGCTGGACAAGTCGCTGGTGCTCTACGCCGAGCACGAATTCAATGCCTCGACCTTTACCGCGCGTGTGATCGCCGGCACCGGCTCGGACATGTATTCGGCCCTCACTGGCGCGATCGGCGCGCTGCGCGGTCCGAAGCACGGCGGCGCGAACGAGGTGGCGATGGAGATCATCGCGCGCTACCGCAACGCCGGCGACGCCGAGGCCGACATCCGCGCCCGCGTCGAGCGCAAGGAGATCGTGATCGGCTTCGGCCACCCGGTGTACACGGTGTCCGACCCGCGCAACGTCATCATCAAGGAAATCTCGCGCAAGCTATGCGCCGAGGGCGGCAACCCGACCCTGTTCGACGTTTCCGAACGCATCGAGAAGGTGATGGGCGAGATCAAGAAGATGTTCCCCAACCTCGACTGGTACTCGGCCAGCGCCTACCACATGATGGGCGTGCCCACCGCGATGTTCACGCCGCTGTTCGTGATCGCGCGCACCTCCGGCTGGAGCGCGCACGTGATCGAACAGCGCGAGGACGGCAAGATCATCCGCCCCAGCGCCAACTACACGGGCCCGGAAGACCTGGCCTACGTGGCCATCGACAAGCGCTGAAGCGAGGCGCATCGCATGGGACAAGAAAGGGAGCCGCGGCTCCCTTTCTTGTGGATACATGGTTGGTTTGGCGCTTTCGATCTACTTCTTCGATCTACTCCGCATCCTGGATGGCATTCCCGCCGGAATCTGCGTCGGGGCGATATTCCAGCAGGTCGCCGGGTTGGCAATCCAGCGCCGAGCAGATCGCCTCCAGTGTCTGGAAGCGCACGCCTTTCACGTGCCCTTGCTTGAGCTGGGAAAGATTGGCTTCGGTGATGCCGATGCGCACAGCCAGCTCCTTGGATCGCATCTTGCGCTTGGCGAGCATCACGTCGAGGTTGACGACGATGGGCATCAGACGAACTCGCGATTCTCGGCCGTTGCAGCAGCGCCCTCGCGTACCAGCTCGGCCACGATGTAGGCCAAAAGGATGGCGACCAGCAGGCCCCAGGTACCCATGCCGAAGTTGACCCGGTACTGACCGGTCTGCATGGATGCCAGCATGGCGGATGCCGAGCCACCAAGCAGATTGAACAGCAGGGTGTGAGCCAGCGTGCGGAAGCGTTGCGCCACGTCCGGGCTCGGTACGGGGCCCAGCCATAGCGATTTGCCCAGTCGACGCAAGGCGAGCAGCGGTGCCAGCGTGGCAGCACTGCCCACCAGCCAGGCCAATGCCAGCATGCGGTAATCGGCATGTGCCGGCGGCAGCCAGTGAAACAAAGCAAGCAGGCGCGTCGTACCGGACTCGGCGACCCTTGCATGTTCGAGGATCAGCCCGGTTGCGATGACCAGCCAGCCCGATCCGGCGACGAAGGCTGCCAAGCTGGCTAGGGACATCAGGTCGCGTGAGCGGCGCTGCAATCTCGACGTGGATTGCCGTCGGGTGCGAAAGACGAGTTGCACGATTAGCTCCGTATCATCAATTAATTATCGTTAAACAATAAATAATTGATGATGGGCAGAGTGTCAAGCGTGGGCTCAATGGCTCGCTTGCCGCCGCCGCGCCAGCCAGCCACCGCCGCAGACGAGCGCAACCAGCGCGATCTCAAGCAGATGGCTTGTCCGCGGGTGGGCGGCGAACCAGCCGTGCAGCAGATGGTCATGCGCGATCATGCGGCCGGCCGTCCACGCGATGGCGGCCGCGCCCAGGTAGACGATCACGGGGAAGCGTTCGATCAACTTGAGGATCAGGGTCGAGCCCCACACCACCAGGGGCACGCTGATCAACAGGCCGAGCGCGAGCAGCGGCAGGTTGCCGTGCGACGCCCCGGCAATCGCCAGCACGTTGTCCACGCCCATCAGCGCGTCGGCGACGACGATGGTGCGCAGCGCCGACCAGAAGCTGTCGGCGGCGGAGACCTCGTGCGACGAATCGTCCTGCTTCAGCAGCTTCCAGGCGATCGGCAGCAGCAGTGCGCCGCCGGCCAGCATCAGCCCCGGCAGCCGCAGCAACCAGATCACCACGGCGCTGAGCGCGATGCGCACCGCCACGGCGCCGACCGTGCCCCACAGCACCGCACGCTTCTGCAGCGCCTTGGGCAGGTTGCGCGCGGCCAGCGCGATCACGATGGCGTTGTCGCCTGCCAGCACCAGGTCGAGCAGGACGATGGCCATCAAGCCGGAGAGGAATTCGGTGGGTGCCATGCGTCGGTCTCTGCGCGTAAGACAATGCAGCAACGACGGACACGCGCGATCCGCCGTTACCGCAAAAGTCTCGTTCGCGGCGGAGCCGCTGCAATGACCGGGGCGGTGCTCCGCCCGTGATGACGACCACTGCAAGGACGCGCGATGGGCTGGCGTCCGGAACTACTCCCTTTTGGGATCAGTACCCGGCTATGGTCGATGCTGCCATGCGCGCCAGTCAAGCCGAGGCCGTGGAGCCTGTTCGATGCTCAGCATGGCCCGCGTTGCCTTGCCGTGGCCGCCATGCGGCAGCACGCGGCGGCAGGCGGGCGCTGTGCCACGCACCGTCGCCTGACGATCATGCGAGGGCAGCATGAGCTGCGTGGGGATAACGGACAGGCTCTTAAGGAAGCGGCCGGCACCGGCTAAAATGTGCCGTTAACACGTCAGCCGGGCGTCCAACCAAGGGTTCCTGATTCCATGAATACCGTCTACCGCCAATCCCTTCCCGGCACGTCGCTGGATTATTTCGACGCGCGCGCCGCCGTGGAGGCGATCCAGCCGGGCGCCTACGACACGCTGCCGTACACCTCGCGCGTGCTGGCCGAGAACCTGGTGCGCCGTTGCGATCCGTCGATCCTCACCGAGTCGCTCAGGCAGATCATCGAGCGCAAGCGCGAGCGCGATTTCCCGTGGTTCCCGGCGCGCGTGGTGTGCCACGACATCCTCGGCCAGACGGCCCTGGTCGACCTTGCCGGCCTGCGCGATGCGATCGCCGAGCGCGGCGGCGATCCGGCCAAGGTGAATCCGGTGGTGCCGGTGCAACTGATCGTCGACCACTCGCTGGCGGTGGAGTGCGGCGGCTTCGATCCGGACGCGTTCGCCAAGAACCGCGCGATCGAGGATCGCCGCAACGAGGATCGCTTCCACTTCATCGAGTGGACGAAGCAGGCGTTCGAGAACGTCGACGTGATCCCGCCGGGCAACGGCATCATGCACCAGATCAACCTGGAGAAGATGTCGCCGGTGATCCAGGTGCAACACGATGATCAGGGCAGGGGCGTGGCCTACCCGGATACCTGCGTGGGCACCGACAGCCACACGCCGCACGTGGATGCGCTCGGCGTGATCGCCGTGGGCGTGGGCGGCCTGGAGGCGGAGAGCGTGATGCTCGGCCGCGCCTCGTGGATGCGCCTGCCCGACATCGTGGGCGTGGAGCTGACCGGCAAGCGCCAGCCCGGCATCACCGCCACCGACATCGTGCTCGCGCTCACCGAGTTCCTGCGCAAGGAGAAGGTGGTCGGCGCCTACCTGGAATTCCGCGGCGAAGGCGCGGCCAGCCTCACGCTGGGCGATCGCGCCACCATCTCCAACATGGCACCCGAATACGGCGCCACCGCCGCGATGTTCTTCATCGACGGCCAGACCCTCGACTACCTGCGCCTGACCGGCCGCAGCGACGAGCAGGTCAGGCTGGTGGAAGCCTATGCCAAGGCCGCCGGCCTGTGGGCCGACACGCTTGCCGCTGCGCAGTACGAGCGCACGCTGACGTTCGACCTGTCCTCGGTGGTGCGCAACATGGCGGGCCCGTCCAATCCGCACAAGCGCCTGCCCACCGCCGATCTCGCCGCGCGCGGCGTCGCCGGCCAGTGGGAAGAAAAGCCGGGCCAGATGCCCGATGGCGCGGTGATCATCGCCGCCATCACCAGCTGCACCAACACCAGCAACCCACGCAACGTGATTGCGGCGGCCCTGCTGGCGCGCAACGCGAACGCGCGCGGCCTCACGCGCAAGCCGTGGGTGAAAAGCTCGCTCGCACCCGGCTCCAAGGCGGTGGAGTTGTACCTGCAGGAAGCGAACCTGCTGCCGGAGCTGGAGAAGCTCGGCTTCGGCATCGTCGCGTTCGCCTGCACCACCTGCAACGGCATGTCCGGCGCACTCGACCCGGCGATCCAGCAGGAGATTGTCGAGCGCGACCTGTACGCCACCGCCGTGCTGTCCGGCAACCGCAACTTCGACGGCCGCATCCACCCGTACGCCAAGCAGGCCTTCCTGGCCTCGCCGCCGCTGGTGGTGGCCTACGCCATCGCCGGCACCATCCGCTTCGACATCGAGAAGGACGTGCTCGGCCACGACGCCGACGGCCAGCCGGTGACGCTGAAGGACATCTGGCCCAGCGACGAGGAGATCGATGCGATCGTGTCTTCCAGCGTGAAGCCGGAGCAGTTCCGCAAGGTCTACGAGCCGATGTTTGCGCGCACCGGTCGCAGTGGCACGCGCGCCGCCCCGCTGTACGGCTGGCGTGCGCAGAGCACCTACATCCGCTGCCCGCCTTATTGGGAGGGCGCGCTCGCGGGCGAGCGCACGCTCAAGGGCATGCGTCCGCTGGCGGTGCTGGGCGACAACATCACCACCGATCATCTTTCGCCGTCGAATGCGATCCTGCCCAACAGCGCCGCCGGCGAATACCTCGCGAAGATGGGCCTGCCGGAAGAGGACTTCAATTCGTACGCGACGCACCGCGGCGATCACCTCACCGCGCAGCGCGCCACCTTCGCCAACCCCACGCTCGTCAACGAAATGGCGATGGTCGACGGCGAAGTGAAGAAGGGCTCGCTGGCCCGCGTGGAGCCGGAAGGCAAGGTCATGCGCATGTGGGAAGCGATCGAGACCTACATGGAACGCAAGCAGCCGCTGATCGTGATCGCCGGCGCCGACTACGGCCAGGGATCCTCGCGCGACTGGGCGGCGAAGGGCGTGCGGCTGGCCGGCGTGGAGGCGATCGCGGCCGAGGGCTTCGAGCGCATCCATCGCACCAACCTGATCGGCATGGGCGTGCTGCCGCTGGAGTTCAAGCCCGGCACCAACCGCAAGACGCTGGGCATCGACGGCACCGAGACCTTCGACGTGGTCGGCGCACGCACACCGCGTGCGGATCTCACCCTGGTGATCCACCGCAGCAACGGCGAGCGCGTCGAAGTGCCGGTGACCTGCCGCCTGGACACCGCCGAGGAAGTATCGATCTACGAGGCCGGCGGCGTGCTGCAGCGCTTCGCGCAGGACTTCATCGAGGCTTCGCAGGCGGCGTGAGCGACACACACATGACGGATACGACCATGGCATACGCTCCCCAGATCCGCATCCCCGCCACCTATCTGCGCGGCGGCACCAGCAAGGGCGTGTTCTTCCGCCTGCAGGATCTGCCCGAGGCGGCACGGGCGCCGGGCGCCGCGCGCGATGCGCTGCTGATGCGCGTGATCGGCAGCCCCGATCCCTACGGCAAGCAGATCGACGGCATGGGCGGCGCCACCTCCAGCACCAGCAAGACGGTGATCGTGTCCAGGAGCACGCGGCCGGATCACGACGTGGATTACCTGTTCGGCCAGGTGGCCATCGACAAGGCCTTCGTCGACTGGAGCGGCAACTGCGGCAACCTGTCGGCGGCGGTCGGCCCGTTCGCCATCGCCGGCGGCCTGGTCGACCCCGCGCGCGTGCCGCGCGACGGCATGGCCATCGTGCGCATCTGGCAGGCGAACATCGGCAAGACCATCATCGCGCACGTGCCGATGACGAACGGCGAGGTGCAGGAAACCGGCGATTTCGAGCTGGACGGGGTGACCTTCCCGGCGGCCGAGGTGCAGCTGGAGTTCATGGATCCGGCCGCCGAGGAGGATGGCGCGGGCGGGGCGATGTTCCCGACCGGCAGGCTCGTGGACGATCTGGAGGTGCCGGGCGTCGGCACGCTCAAGGCGACCATGATCAACGCCGGCATTCCCACCATCTTCGTCGAGGCTTCGGCCATCGGCTACACCGGCACCGAGCTGCAGGACGCCATCAACGGCGATGCCAAGGCGCTGGCGATGTTCGAGACCATCCGCGCGCACGGCGCGCTGCGCATGGGGTTGATCAAGTCGCTGGACGAGATCGCCACGCGCCAGCACACGCCCAAGGTGGCCTTCGTCGCTAGGCCGGCCGGCTACGTCGCGTCGAGCGGCAAGCCGGTGAAGGCGGGCGACATCGACCTGCTGGTGCGCGCGATGTCCATGGGCAAGCTGCACCACGCCATGATGGGCACGGCAGCGGTCGCGATCGGCACGGCTGCCGCGATCCCGGGCACCCTGGTGAACCTCGCGGCCGGTGGCGGCGAACGCCAGGCGGTGCGCTTCGGCCACCCGTCGGGGACGTTGCGGGTGGGGGCCGAAGCGGCGCTGGTCGACGGCGAGTGGGTCGTCACCAAGGCCATCATGAGCCGCAGCGCGCGCGTGCTGATGGAAGGCCGGGTGCGCGTGCCTGCGGCGTGAGTCCGCAAGGAGGGCGTTGACTCCCGCCTGCCGCAGCGACATGGTTGGTCAGTCTCGACCAGACCTGTTGCCGGGAGGCGAGCCATGAGTCCGCACGACATCCGCTCCGCCCAGCGTCCAGAGCCCGATCAGGCGATGGTCGACGTGGCCGACTACGTCGTCGACTACACGATCGACTCCGCCGATGCCTACGACACCGCGCGTTACATGCTGCTGGATTCGCTGGCCGCCGCGATGATGGCGATGAGGTTTCCCGAGTGCGTCAAGCACCTGGGCCCGCTGGTGCCGGGCGCCATCCTGCCGGGCGGTGCGCGCGTGCCTGGCACCGGCCACGAGCTCGATCCGGTGCAGGCGGCGTTCGCGATCGGCACGCAGATCCGCTGGCTGGACTTCAACGACACCTGGCTGGCGGCCGAATGGGGCCATCCCTCGGACAACCTGGGCGCCATCCTTGCAGTGGCCGATTGGCTGGGTCGCAGGGCCGAGCGTGAAGGCGGCAGGTCGCTGACCGTGCGCGACGTGCTGGGTTACGCAATCAAGGCGCACGAGATCCAGGGCTGCTATGCGCTGAAGAACAGCTTCAACCGCGTGGGCCAGGATCACGTGATCCTGGTGCGGCTGGCTTCCGCCGCGGTGGCCACGCACATGCTGGGCGGCGGCAAGGAACAGATAGTCACCGCCATCTCGCACAACTGGATCGACAACGGCGCCCTGCGCACCTATCGCCACGCACCGAACACGGGGCCGCGCAAGAGCTGGGCGGCCGGCGACGCCTGTCGTCGCGCCGTGACCCACGCCATCAATGCGGTGTATCGCGGAGTGGCGGCTTATCCGTCCGCGCTGTCGGCCGAGACCTGGGGCTACTACGACGCGGCCTTCAAGGGCCGGGCGTTCGAGTTCGAGCGGCCGTTCGGCAGCTACGTGATGGAGAACGTGCTGTTCAAGATCAGCTTCCCGGCCGAGTTCCACGCGCAGACCGCGGTGGAATGCGCGATGAAGCTGCACGGCGAGGTTGCCGGCAGGCTCGACCGGATCGAGAGGGTGGCGATCGAAACCCAGGAGGCGGGCGCGCGCATCATCGACAAGACCGGCCCGCTGGCCAACTATGCCGACCGCGACCACTGCCTCCAGTACATGGTGGCGGTGCCGTTGATCTTCGGTCGCCTCGAAGCCTCCGACTACAACGACGAGGTGGCGGCCGATCCGCGCATCGACGCGTTGCGCGGGAAGATGGTGGTCGGCGAGAACCCGCGGTTCACCAGGGACTACTTCGACCCCGGGAAGCGCTACATCGGCAATTCGGTGCAGGTGTTCTTCGACGACGGCACGTCGACGGAGAAGGTTTCCATCGATTACCCGATCGGCCATCGCAAGCGCCGTGCCGAGGGCATTCCGCTGCTGCTCGAGAAATTCGAAGCGGCCATGCGTGGCCATCTGTCCGCCGACAAGGTCGACGCCATCCTCGCGGCCACCAATGACAGTGCGAAACTGGATGCCATGCCGATCCAGCAGTTCCTTGGCTTGTTCACGCTTTGAACACGCTATTGCGGCAACCTTCGCCGAAGCTGTGGGCTTCTGGAAGCCGTGAGGAAGTAATCGCTGCGACGTGATTTGCGTGTTAGAATTGCGTAAAGCCGAATGAGCCGGTTTGTTCATGCAAGATTGCCGCATCTCAACGGATGCGCCTATTTCAACATCGAAAGGGAGAGACCTGATGAAGCACAAGGGCCTTTATTTCATGGTTGCCCTGGCCTTGGCCGGCGTTGGCGCCGCCCATGCGCAGGACAACACGGCGAGCACCGGCAGCAGTGGCAGCGCCGCCGCGCCCGCGTGGCCGAACGGCTTCGATGACCGTTGGTACATCGCGCCGACCATCGGCGGCTACTACAACGACACCGACCGCAACACCAACAGCCGTCAACCTTATTTTGGTATCGCCGTCGGCAAGTTCTTTTCGTCCAACACTTCGGTCGACGTGTTCTTTGACCGTACCCGTCGCAAGGTGGATGACACGGTCGGTGGCGGCCACTGGGCCAGTAACAATCTCGGTGTCGCCGTGCGCTATTACTTGGGGCAAGCGCGGTGGCGTCCGTATCTTGTCGCGGGTGTTATGGGCAGCCAGCATCAGAATCCGTTCGACCATGATTGGTCACCGGCTGCTGAACTGGGTTTGGGCCTTTCTGCTGCCATTAACGACAGCGCGGATTTCCACGTGGAAGGCGGTTACCGCTACGATTGGGACGACAAGAGCCTGCCGACTAAGGACGGCTATGGCGACTGGTTCCTGGGCCTGAGCATCGTAGCGAGAATCGGTGCGGTACCGGCTCCGGTGCAGGCGGCCGTTCCGGCGCCTGCACCCGCCCCGGCCCCGGTGCAGGAAGCCCCGGCCCCGCAGAAGGTGGTGATCGACCTGCGCGGCGTGAACTTCAAGTTCGACTTCCCGAAGAAGGGCCACGTGCACGCCTCGGAGATCGAGAAGGCGCTGGCGGTGCCGACATCGGACTCGGTGGCGATCCTGGATCAGGCGGTGGACACGCTGAAGCGTTACCCGGACGTGCACGTGACGGTGGCCGGTTACACGGACAGCAAGGGCAAGCCGGACTACAACCAGGCGCTGTCGGAGCGTCGTGCGCAGATCGTGTACGACTACCTGACCAGCCACGGCATCGACGCGAGCCGTCTGGAAGGCCCGATCGGCCACGGTGCGAACGATCCGATCGGCGACAACGCCACCGACGCGGGCCGTGCGCAGAACCGTCGCGTGGAACTGCAGGTTCAGCAGTAATCCGACGACGTGTTGCAGTATCAAGAGAAAGCCCGGCTCAGGCCGGGCTTTCTCGTGTCTTGGATACAGTTGAAACAACGACGATTCGACAACCCTGAACGATAGTGTACTGGCCAGTGCAAAAGTTGTTCTGCAGCCGGTGCGGCGGCTTTAACGATTTTGCTACACTCGTCTCCGCTTGCAGAGCACAAGCGCCAAGCCGCAGGCGTTACAAGCTGTCGACAGAAAAGCAGCACGCGCAGCCCCATCCCCGATTGGCGCGTAGTGAACGCGAAGATCAAATTTTGACGAGGAGAGACCTGATGAAGCACAAGGGCCTTTATTTCATGGTTGCGCTGGCCTTGGCCGGCGCTGGCGCCACCCACGCGCAGGACAATACGGCGAGCACCGGCAGCAGCGACAGCGCCGCCGCGCCGGCGTGGCCGAACGGCTTCGATGACCGTTGGTACATCGCGCCGACCATCGGCGGCTACTACAACGACACGGATCGCAACACCAACAGCCGCCAGTTCTACTACGGCCTGGGCGTGGGCAAGTTCTTCGCGCCGAACCTCTCGCTGGATCTGTTCGTCGACCGTACCAAGCGCAGAACCGATGTGGGTGACAGCAGCTGGGCCAACAATACCGTGGGTGTTGCCGCGCGCTATTACTTTGGAGGCGGCTCGTGGCGTCCCTATCTGTTGGGCGGTGTGATGGGTAGCCATCACCAGAATGTGGTGGATAGCGGTTGGGCTCCGGCGGCCGAGTTGGGTCTGGGTGTGTCCAAGGCAGTGGCCGATAGCACCGACGTCCGCGTGGAAGCGGGCTACCGCTACGACTGGGACGACAAGAGCCAGCCGAGCAAGAGCGGCTACGGCGACTGGTTCCTGGGCCTGAGCATCGTGTCGCGCTTCGGCGCGGTGCCGGCGGCCCCGGCTCCGGCTGCCGCCCCGGCTCCGGCCCCCGCGCCGGCCCCGGTGGAGGAAGCCCCGGCTCCGCAGAAGGTGGTGATTGACCTGCGCGGCGTGAACTTCAAGTTCGACTTCCCGAAGAAGGGCCACGTGCACGCCTCGGAGATCGAGAAGGCGCTGGCGGTGCCGACATCGGACTCGGTGGCGATCCTGGATCAGGCGGTGGACACGCTGAAGCGCTATCCGGACGTGCACGTGACGGTGGCCGGTTACACGGACAGCAAGGGCACGCCGGTGTACAACCAGGCATTGTCGGAGCGTCGTGCGCAGATCGTGTACGACTACCTGACCAGCCATGGCATTGACGCCAGCCGCCTGGAAGGCCCGATCGGCCACGGCGAGAACGACCCGATCGGCGACAACGCCACCGACGCGGGCCGTGCGCAGAACCGTCGCGTGGAACTTCAGGTTCAGCAGTAACCCGACCTGTTGCAGCATCAAGAGAAAGCCCGGCTCAGGCCGGGCTTTTTCTTTGCTCGCGCGTCGCCTACGCTGCTGCGATGATCAAGATACGACAACATCAACCGCAGGATGGCAAGCGTCATGGCCTTGCCCGCGCCCTCAGCAAGCTGGGCGCGTGTTCGCGCAGCCAGGCCGAGGTGGCGGTGCGGGCAGGGCGTGTCGGCGTGGATGGCCGCCTGGTGCGCGACCCCGAGCATCCGGTTGATGCGGAGCGCCAGAAGATCAGCCTGGACGGCGTGGCGGTGGTGGCAGTGCAGCGCGCCTATCTTGCGCTCAACAAGCCACGCGGCATCGTGGTGAGCGCCGCCGACGAGCGCGGTCGCGATACCGTGTACGACCTGCTGCGCGATGCCGGCTTGCCATGGCTGGGGCCGGTGGGACGCTTGGACAAGGCCAGCGAGGGCCTGCTGTTGCTCAGCAACGACAGCGTGTGGGCGGCGGGCATCACCGAGCCGAGCACGCATCTCGACAAGACCTATCACGTGCAGGTGGCGGGACAGCCGGATGCCGAAGCCTTGGCGGCGATGCTGATCGGTGTGCGCGAAGGCGCGGATCTGCTCAAGGCGCGGAAGGTCGAACTGCTGCGTGCGGGCGAGAAGAACGCCTGGCTGGAAGTGGTGCTGGACGAAGGCCGCAACCGGCACATCCGCCGCCTGCTGGCGGCGTTGGGTTTCGAGGTACTGCGGCTGGTGCGTGTGGCGGTCGGGCCATTGCAGCTTGGCGAGCTTGCCAAGGGCCAATGGCGCCACCTCGATCCCGTCGAGGTGGCGCAGCTCAGGCGGCGTTGAGCGTCAGATCACGCCCAGTTGCTTGCCCACCTTGGTGAACGCCGCGATGGCACGATCAAGGTGCTCGCGGGTATGCGCCGCGCTCATCTGGGTGCGGATGCGCGCCTGGCCTTGCGGCACCACCGGATAGAAGAAACCGGTGACGTAGATACCCTCGTCCAGCAGCGCGGAGGCCATCGCCTGCGCCTTGGGCGCGTCGTAGATCATCACCGGCACGATGGGATGCACGCCGGGCTTGATGTCGAAGCCGGCCTGGGTCATCCGCTCGCGGAAATAGCGGGTGTTCTCCTGTACCTTCGCGCGCAGGTCACCGGCGGCTTCCAGCATGTCGAACACCTTGATCGCGGCGGCCACCACGTGCGGCGGCAGCGAGTTGGAGAACAGGTACGGGCGCGAACGCTGGCGCAGCATCTCGATCATCTCGGCACGGCCGGTGGTGAAGCCGCCCAGCGCACCGCCCAGCGCCTTGCCCAGCGTGCCGGTGAAGAGGTCGATCCTGTCCATCACGCCGTTGACTTCGGCGGAGCCGCGGCCGGTCGCGCCGAGGAAGCCGGTGCAATGGCACTCGTCGATATGCACCAGCGCGTTGTACTTCGCGGCCAGCGCGGTGATCTGGTCGAGCTTGGCGATGAAGCCGTCCATCGAGAACGCGCCGTCGGTGCTGATGAGCTTGGTGCGCGCGCCGGCTTCGTCTGCGGCCTGCAGCTGCTTCTCCAGGTCGGCCATGTCGCTGTTGGCATAGCGGAAGCGCCTGGCCTTGCACAGGCGGATGCCGTCGATGATCGACGCGTGGTTGAGCGCGTCGGAGATCACCGCGTCCTCCTCGCCCAGCAGCGGCTCGTACAGGCCGCCGTTGGCGTCGAAGCAGGCGGCGTAGAGGATGGTGTCCTCGGTGCCGAAGAAGTCGGCGATCTTCCTTTCCAGTTGCTTGTGCAGATCCTGCGTGCCGCAGATGAAGCGCACCGAGGCCATGCCGAAGCCGTGGGTGTCCAGCGCCTGCTTGGCGGCCTGGATGACCGCGGGGTGGTCGGCCAGGCCCAGGTAGTTGTTCGCGCAGAAGTTCAGCACCTTGCGTCCGCCCTCCAGCTCGATCTCGGCCGACTGCGGCGAGACGATCACGCGCTCGGCCTTGAACAGGCCCTGTTCGCGGATGGATTGCAGTTCGCTGGCGTAGCGCGCCTGGCCGGGGTAGCTCATGTGCGGAATCCTGGGTAGGGAAGCGCTTATTGTCGGCCTTTTTGCGACTGCCATCCATGGCGATCGCCCTTGGGCCATCGCTGATGCGACGCCAGGAATCGCTGCTGGCGGTTTCCTGAGTGCCGGGTATAACCGCCTAGTGCAGGCCGAAATCGACGCGCGTGGTCTTGCCCGTATCGTCGATGCCCTTGGCATCGAGCCTGGGCGCGAGCACGAACACGCGGTTGTCGTCGAGCTTGCCGCGCAGCGCGGCGCGCACCGCATCGGCGCGGCGTTCGGCAAGATGGCGCAGCGCGTCCGCGTCCACCGGCATGTTGGTTTCCAGCAGCGTGCGCATCACCTCCGGCGGCTGCGACTTGGTGAAGCCGATGGCGTCGCGCGGCTTGGGGAACTTGGCATGTTTGTAGGCCTTCTTCAGGTACTTGTCGTACTGCTTCGGCGTGAGCTTGGCGAGGTCGGCACCCTTGCCGGCTTCCTGTCGCACCAGGTCGTCCACCATCACCTTGCGCAGGCCGCTTTCGTCGAACTTCGGATCCATGCGGCCGGTGATGTCCAGCTTCAGCGAGGTCTTCTGCTGCAGGATCTTCACGATCTGCGCGAGCTTGTCCTGCGCCTTCGCGTCGAGCACGGCCGAACCGGGGGCGAATGTCACGTAGCCCAGATCCTGCTGCTTGCCGCCGCCGCCCATGGCCGAGGCGATCAGCCGGAACGGCGAGGTCACGGCGCGGCCGATCAGGTTCACGAAGGCGTGCCAGATCAGGCTGCCCACGCTGAACTTCGGATCGTCCAGCGAGCCCGACACCGGCACGTTCACGTCGATGTTGCCGTCGGCGTCCTTCAGCAGCGCCACCGCCAGCTTCACCGGCAGGTGGCTGACGCCGGGGCCCTGGATGGCATCGCCGAAGGTGAGCTGGGTGATGAAGATGTGGTTGTCGGCGTCGAGCTTGCCGTGGTCGAGCCGGTAGTGCACGTCCATCGTCAGGCGGCCCTTGGTGATCGGGTAGCCGGTGTACTTGCCCGAGTAGGGCGACAGATGGGTGAGCTCCACGCCATCGGCCTTGCCCTTCACGTCGAGCGAGGCCATCGGCGCCAGCGGGTCGATTGTGCCGGTGATGTCCACCGGCGCGTTGTCGTCGAGCTGGCCCTGCAGGTTCATCTCGGCGGGCGGGCCGCCCGCGGTGCCGAACGCGCCCACCTTGCCGGCCAACTGGGTGATGTTGGCGGTGTAGTTCGGCTTGATGAAGTTGTCCGTGTAGTTGAGATGGCCGCCGGCCAGCGTGATGCCGCCGATCCGGATGTCGGCGGCAGGCGCGGGCGCGCCGGCGACTTGCGGTTTCGGGCCCGGCGCAGCTGGCGCCTGCCGCGCCTGCGTCACCGAGACGGGCGCGGCAGCCGGGTTGGCCACCACGTCCTGCATGTTGATGCGGCCGTTCGCGTTGATGATGACGCGCGCGTAGAAATCGTCCAGCGCGAGCCCGGCCACCGAGACGTGCGGCACGTCCTCGCCCAGGCGCACGTCGAGGCCGCTGGCGTCCAGCGAGTTCCAGCGCAGGAAGTCGTCGCCGGTGAGCTTGTCCTGCACGCGCACGTTGCCGAGCGTGACGCGGCCGCGCCAGTCCACCAGCGCCTGCGGGCGATGGTCGCGATAGCGCACGCGGCCGTCCGCGCTGAGCAGGGCGCTGGAGAGCGTCACGTTGAGCGGCACGTCGACCAGCGACTGCAGCGGGGCGATGTTGAGCCGGGTGGTGCGCACGCGCAGCTCGGCGTCCAGCGGTTGCGGGCGCAGCGTGCCGTCCAGGTGCAGGCTGCCGCGGCCGATGCCGCCTTCCACCGCCAGTTTCAGCGGCTTGCGCATGTCGTCGGAGAGGCCGTCGACGTTGGCGCGCGTCAGCTTGAATTCGGTGCGGCTGCGCCGACCGGCGATGCGGGGATCGGTGAGCGCCAGCGTGCCGTCCGCGCCGACGTGGGCGATGTTCCAGTGCCAGCCGGGCGAGGGTTTGCGCGAACCATGCGACGGCGCGGACTTCACCAGGCCGGTCAGGTCGATGTTGCCGTTGCGCAGGCGGCGCGCCTCGACCTGCAGGCCGTGCAGGGTCACGTGGTCGAGTTGCGCCGTGCTGCTGGCGAGATCGAAGCGCGTGATGCCGGCTTCCAGCGATTGCCAGGCGAGCGGCGTGCGCTTGCCCTGCCGCAGGGCGAGATCGGCGATCGTCGCGGTGGTGTTTTGCAGCGTGAGGTTGAAAGCCTTGCCCCAGTCCGCCTGCAACTGGCCGTCGGCGCTCAGCGTGCCCTTGGCCAGTTCGGCGTCGAGCAGCGGCGGCGCCAGCGGCAGCAGGGGCGGCAGGCCCACGCCCTTCATGCCCAGCCTGCCGTCGTAGCGGCTGGCTGCCACGTCCAGCTTGCCGTTCATCGCAAGGCTGCCGCCATCGAGCGTGGCGGCGATGTCGAGCGCGGCGGGCGGCGCGGCGATCGTGGACAGTCCGCGCAAGCTGCCATGGATGTTTTCCAGCGCCAGCGTGGCAGGTTTGTGGCCGCTGGCATCGGTGTACTCGAAGCGGCTGCCTTGCAGGGCCAGGGTGGCGATGCTCACCTCGGTGGCGGGCGCGGCGGGCATGGCCGCTGGGGCTGGCTTCGCCGCATCGCCACCGGTCAGCGCGTCGAAGTTGCCGTGGCCGTCGGCCGTGCGGGTGTAGTGCAGGGCCAGGCCATCCAGTTGCACCGCACCGAGGCGGTAGCGCGAGAGCAGCGGCTCCACGTCGTCCAGCGCGGCGTCGGCATGCTTCATCTCGAGCAGAGGCGCGCCGTCGGGCGTGGCCAGCGCGAAGTCGTCCAACTGCAATTGGCCGCCGAGGCGCACCTGCGGGCCCGACTTCGCCTGCACGAACTGCAGGTCGAGCTTGCCGGACAGCTGGCCGCGCGGAATCGCCACCGGCAGCTTGGCCGGCACGTAGCCGAGGTAGCGCGGCAGGTCGAGGTGATCCAGCGTGAAGTCGACGTCCGATTCGCGGCTGTCCGCGAACGGCTTGGTCTGGCCGGCGATGCGCAGCGGGCTGCCGTCCACGTTCATCGCCAGCAGCGGCTGCACGAACACGTCGGTGTCGCGCGGCAGGTTGGCGATGAACGGGATGCCGAGGTCGAGGTGATCGATGCGGTGCGTGGCGTTCGACACCGCATCGGCGAACGTGACGTCGCCGTCGCTCACGTGGATGTTGGACAGCGCAAAGCGCGCCGGCTGGCCGTCCGGCTTCGGCGGCCCGCCCGCGAACTTTTCGACGAGGTCGGAGAAGTTGAACTGCTGCGGCGCGGTGCGCGCGATGTGCAGTTGCGGATGCTGCAGCGAAAGTTCGTCGAGGATCGGCGCCATGCGGAACAGCGACGTCCACGAGGCGTTGACCACGACGCGGTCGACGTCCACGAACGGCGAACGACCGTCGCGGTCGGCGATGTGCAGCTTGTCCAGCTCCAGCCGCAGGGTGAAGGGATCCAGGTGCACCGCTTGCACGCTGACCGGGCGGTCGAGCAGGGCGGTGAGTCGCGTCTGCAACTGGCTCCTGATGATCGGCGGCGCGACAAGGAAACCGAGCAGGCCGAACACGATCAGCACGATGGCGGCGATCAGCGTCGTCTTGCGCGCGCGCCGCGAGTGGTACAGCCGCTCGGCACGGTCGCGCGCCATCGCCAGACGGGAAGCTGCTGGTGGGCGGGGATCGTTCATGGTGGCGGTATCCGTTGGCGTTTCGAACCGGAGATGGATCGCCGGGGCCTCCCCTGACCGGCGCCTTGCGCCGGCCGGGAAAGTTTACGCAGATGCCGCGTCGAGGTGTCGCGACGGCGAAGCGCCGGTCAGTTCCAGGAACAGACGACCTTGCCGCACTGGCCGGCGTCCATCAGGTCGAAGCCCTTCTGGAAATCGTCGATGTGGATCTGGTGGGTGAGCACCTTCTGCAGCGGGAAGCCGGTGAGCACCATCTGGGTCATCTTGTACCAGGTCTCGTACATGCGGCGGCCGTAGATGCCCTGCAGGGTGAGGCCCTTGAAGATCACCCTGTCCCAGTCGATGCCGGCGCCCTTGGGCAGGATGCCGAGCAGGGCGACCTTGCCGCCGTGGTACATGCAGTCGAGCATGTCGTTGAAGGCGCGCGGGTTGCCGCTCATCTCCAGGCCCACGTCGAAGCCTTCCATGTGCAGATCCTTCATCACGTCCTTGAGCGAGGTGTTGGCGACGTTCACCACGCGGGTGGCGCCCATGTCGGCGGCCAGCTTCAGGCGGAAGTCGTTGACGTCGGTGACCACCACGTTGCGCGCGCCCACGTGCTTGGCGATGCCGGCGGCGATGATGCCAATGGGGCCGGCGCCGGTGATCAGCACGTCCTCGCCGATCAGGTCGAACTCCAGCGCGCAGTGCGCGGCGTTGCCGTAGGGGTCGAAGAAGGCGGCCAGCTCGGAGGGGATCTGGTCGGGGATCGGCCACAGGTTGGAGGCCGGCATGGTCATGTACTCGGCGAAGGCGCCGTTGCGGTTCACGCCGATGCCGATGGTGTTCGGGCACAGGTGCTGGCGGCCGGCGCGGCAGTTGCGGCAATGGCCGCAGACGATGTGGCCTTCGGCGGAGACGCGGTCGCCCACCTTGTAGCCGGTGACGCCGGGGCCGATTTCCACGATGCGGCCGACGAACTCGTGGCCGATGGTGAGACCCGGCTTGATCGTGCGCTGGCTCCACTCGTCCCACTTGTAGATGTGCAGGTCGGTGCCGCAGATCGCGGTCTTCTCCAGCTTGATCAGCACCTCGTTCGGGCCGACCTCGGGCACCGGCACCTCTTCCATCCAGATGCCTTTCTCGGCGTGGCGCTTCACCAGGGCTTTCATCGTCTGCGGCATGGGGGAATCCAGTGGCTGGCCCGGATGGGCGGGAAAGGCCGCGATTATAAATCCACGCCCCGGCGTCCCGCAGGCGAGGCGGGGTTCTATCCACAGCGGATGTGGATACGCACGGGACAAGCATGTGGACAACTCCGGTTCGCGCCGTCGCAACAGGCACTTGCCACGCGTTGGCGAAGTTTTGCGCAGGCGCGTTCGGCTACGCTTGCGGCTTCGTTGCCGCATCGACCCGCATGAGCCTCGACGCACGCCCCCTCGCGATCTTCCTGATGGGCCCCACGGCTTCGGGCAAGACCGCGCTTGCCTGCGAACTGGCGGATCGCTTTCCGCTGGGCCTGGTCAGCGTGGATTCGGCGCTGGTGTACCGCGGCCTCGACATCGGCGCGGCCAAGCCGGACGCGGCCACGTTGGCGCGCTGGCCGCATGCGCTGGTCGACATACGCGACCCGGCGCAGCCGTACTCGGCGGCGGAGTTCCGTGCCGATGCGCTGGCGGCGATGCGCGACATCGCGGCGCGGGGCAGGGTGCCGTTGCTGGTGGGCGGCACTGGCCTGTATTTCCGGGCCCTGCAGCGCGGGTTGTCCGAGCTGCCGGAGGCCGATCCGGAAGTCCGCGCGCAGTTGGCGGATGAAGCCGTGCGCATCGGCTGGCCGGCCATGCACGCGCGGCTGGCGCGGCTCGATCCTGCCGCTGCGGCGCGCATCGGCCCGAACGACGCCCAGCGCCTGCAGCGCGCGCTGGAGGTGATCGGGCTCAGCGGCAGGCCGTTGTCCGAACTGCAGCGTGGCGGCCATGGCGAGGCATTCCCGTGGCGCGTGCTCAAGCTGGCGCTGTTGCCGGCGGATCGGCAAGCGCTGCATGCGCGCATCGCGCGACGCTTCGATGCGATGCTGGAGGAAGGCTTCCTCGGCGAAGTGCGTGCGCTGCGCGAGCGCGGCGACCTGCATGCCGACCTGCCGGCGATCCGCGCGGTGGGCTACCGGCAGGGCTGGGAATACCTGGACGGCCAGGGCGACGCAGCCGCTTTCCGCGATCGCGCGATCTTCGCCACCCGCCAGTTGGCCAAGCGGCAGATCACCTGGCTGCGCGCCGAGCTGGATGCGCGCGTGTTCGATCCGGAGCGTGCGCCGCCACTGGCGCGGGCGGTCGACGCCGTGCGGCTGTTTCTCGGGGCGGCGCCCTGAAACGGGCGCAACTTCGTGCGCTGCCGCCCGAAAAACCGCTTCCTTCAACACCTTGAACCCGGTTACCATCGCTGCCGTTGGGCCGGGGCGCCGCTGGCGTTTTTTCCCCGGCCTGTTCGTCGCATCAGGGGAGAACAAGAAATGTCCAAGGGGCAATCGCTGCAGGATCCTTTCCTCAACGCCTTGCGCCGCGAGCGCGTGCCGGTGGCCATCTACCTGGTGAACGGCATCAAGCTGCAGGGCACGGTCGAGTCGTTCGACCAGTTCGTGGTGCTGCTGCGCAACCAGGTCAGCCAGATGGTGTACAAGCACGCCATCTCCACCGTGGTGCCCAGCCGCAACGTGCGCATCGGCACCGGCCACGACGGCCACGAGGCGCATGTCGACGCCGCTCCAGCGGCCGACGCCGCGGATGCTTGATTGACGGCCGGTCGGCCCATATGAAGGCGGAACCGTTCCGCGCAAAGGCCGCCATCCCACGTGTTTGACCGTCAGAAGAAAGGCGAACGCGCCGTACTCGTGCTGCCGCACGCGCGCGGCAGCGGCGACGCCGAACGCCGCGCGGCCGAGTTCGCCGAGCTGGCCAAGTCCGCCGGTGCCGAGGTGCTGGGCAGCGTTTCCGCGCGCGTCGAGGCGCCCAATCCGCGCTTCTACATCGGCAGCGGCAAGGCCGACGAAGTGGCCGAGATGGTGCGCGCGCTGGGCGCCGACCTGGTGCTGGTCGACCACCTGCTCAGCCCGGTGCAGGAGCGCAACCTCGAAAAGCACTTGAGTGCGCGCGTGGTGGATCGCGCCGGCCTGATCCTGGACATCTTCGCCCAGCGCGCCCGCTCGCACGAAGGCAAGCTGGAAGTGGAGCTGGCACAGCTCAAGCACGTCGCCACCCGGCTGGTGCGCGGCTGGACCCACCTGGACGCCCAGCGCGGCGGCGCCATCGGCAACCGCGGCCCCGGCGAGACCCAGCTGGAAACCGACCGCCGCCTGCTCGCCGAACGGGTGAAGCAGCTCACCAAGCGCCTGGAAAAGGTGCAGACCCAGCGCGGCCAGCAGCGCCGCGCGCGCCTGCGCAACACGGTGCCGCGGGTGGCGCTGGTGGGCTACACCAACGCCGGCAAGTCCACCCTGTTCAACACGCTCACCGCCGGCGGCGTGTATGCCGCCGACCAGTTGTTCGCCACGCTCGACCCCACCGTGCGCCGGCTCGACGACCTCGCCTGCGGCCCGGCGGTGATCGCCGACACGGTGGGCTTCATCCGCGAACTGCCGCACGACCTGGTTGCCGCCTTCCGCGGCACGCTGGCCGAGGCGCGCGACGCCGACCTGCTGCTGCACGTCAGCGACGCCGCCGACGAGGAACGCGAGCCGCTGCGCCGCGTGGTCGACCAGGTGCTGGAGGAGATCGGCGCGGGCGACGTGCCGCAGTTGCGGGTGTTCAACAAAATAGATCTGGTTGGGGGCGACGGTACCAGTGCCGGCATCCATGCCGGCGAGAGTCAAGAAGCCGCCATCCATGGCGGCACTTTGGAAGCTGGTGCCGGCGTCCTTGCAGGCGAAAATCAAGAAGCAGCCATCCTTGGCTGCACTCCGAAAGAAAGCTCTGCTCTGGCTGCGACGATGCAGCCGCGCATCGACCGCGACGCCGAGGGCCGACCGCAGGCGGTGTGGCTGTCCGCCGCCACCGGGGCGGGCATCGAGCTGCTGCGCGAGGCGCTGGGCGAGCTGCTCGGCGGCGAGCGCGTGCAGTCCGAGCTGTGCCTGCCGCTGACGGCGGGCCGGCTGCATGCGCGGCTCAAGGCCGCCGGCGCCATCGCCGGCGAGCAGGTGGACGAGCACGGCTGGCGCCTGCGCATCGACGCGCCGCGCAGCGTGATCGCGCCGCTCAACGGCGGCAGCGCGTCGGAAAACGAATTGCTGCGCGGCCTGCTGGCCGACGCACCATCGTGATCTTGTCCGCGTCTGCTAGAATGCAGGCGTTTGTGCGGCCTGAAAACCAGCCGCCACATCGACATGCAGCCCCGTCACGCCACATGCGATTTCCGTTCAACCCGATGCGTTCCGGCGCGGTTTGCCGACCTTCCCAGCGACGAGACTGACAATGGCCTGGAATGAACCCGGCGGCGGGCAACGCGACCCCTGGAACCGGCAGCGCCCGAGCAGCGGCGATTTCTCGCCGAACCAGTGGCTGAAGAACCTCAGTCGGCATTTCGGCCGGCTGGGCCGCGGCCCAGGCGGCATCCTCGTCGCGGTCGTCGTGATCGTCGCGGTATTCCTGCTGATGAGCAGCTACACCATCATCGACGCGCGCCAGGTAGGCGTGGTGCTGCGCTTCGGCGAATACTCGCGCACCTTGCCGCCGGGCTTCCACTTCAAGCTGCCCAGCCCGGTCGAGGTGGTGGACAAGGTCGAAGCCACGCGCATCCGTTCGGTCAACGACCGCGTGTCCATGCTCACCCGCGACGAGAACATCATCGCCATCGACTTCACCGTGCAGTACCAGGTGGACGACGCGCGCAAATACCTGTTCTCGGTGAGCGATCCCGACGGCAGCGTGAGCGCGGCGGCCGAGGCGGCGGTGCGCTCGGTGGTCGGCTCCAGCGACATGGATCAGATCCTTTCCGCCTCCGGCGCGAACCTGGTGACCGAGGCGCAGCAGGCGCTGCAGAAGACGCTGGACGCCTACGACAGCGGCCTGCGCGTCACCGAGGTGAGCTTCCAGAACGTGGCGCCGCCGGCCGAGGTGAAGGACGCCTTCGACGACGTGAACAACGCGCGCGAAGACAAGCAGAGCATCGAGAACAACGCGCTGGGCTACGCCAACAAGGTGGTGCCGGTGGCGCGCGGCGACGCGGCGCGCATCGCCGCCGAGGCCGCGGGCTACAAGGCCGAGCGTATTGCGCACGCGCAGGGCGACGCCGCGCGCTTCGGCCTGCTGCTGAAGGAATACAAGGCCGCGCCCGCGGTGACCCGCAAGCGCCTGTGGCTGGAGACGATGGAACAGGTGATGGCCGACAACCCCAAGGTGATCGACGGCTCCGGCGGACGCAACATCATCAATCTGCCGGCTGGCTATCATGCGCGCGCCGCGGCCACCGACGGCGGCAAGGCTGCCGCGGCCACCGCGCCGGCGACGGCGGCCCCGAACGGCGATGCGGCCGCGGACAAGGGAGCCCAGCCATGAAGCGCGTCGTAGCGGTTCTCGTCGTGCTGCTGCTGGCGCTGCTCGGCCTCAACAGCGCGTTCGTGGTGAGCGAAGGGCAGAGCGCCCTGCTGCTGCAGTTCGGCCGCATCGTGCGCGCCGACTACACGCCCGGCCTGCACCTCAAGCTGCCGGTGATCCAGCAGGTGCTGCATTTCGACAAGCGCATCCTCTCGCTGGACGCGCCGCCGGAGCGCTACTTCACCTCCGAGAAGAAGAGCGTCAACGTCGACTTCTACGTGAAGTGGCGCATCGCCGACAACGCGGCCTACTACCGCGCCACCGGTGGCGACCAGCTGCAGGCGGAGCAGCGGCTGCTGCCCATCGTCAAGGACGCGCTGCGCTTCGAGTTCAACGCGCGCACGCTGCAGGAGCTGATCTCCGGCGGCCGCAAGGACATCACCGAACGCGTGCGCCAGCAGACCGATGCCTCGGCGCGCAGGAACCTCGGCATAGCCGTGGTGGACGTGCGCATCAAGCGCATCGACCTGCCGGACGAGGTGAGCGAGTCGGTGTACAAGCGCATGCGCGCCGAGCGCCTGCAACTGGCCAACGAGCTGCGTTACACCGGCCAGGAGGCCGCAGAGAAGATCAAGGCCGACGCCGACCGCCAGGGCCAGGTGCTGCGCGCCGACGCCGAGCGCGACGCCGCCAAGGTGCGCGGCGAGGGCGACGCCGAGGCGGCGGCGATCTATGCGCAGGCCTACGGCCAGGATCCCGAATTCTTCGCGTTCTACCGCAGCCTCGCCGCGTACCGCAAATCCTTCGAGAGCGGCAACGGCGTGCTGATCCTGAAGCCCGATTCCGAATTCCTGCATTACTTCGGCAACCCCGACGCGGCGAAGCACTGACGCGATCGCGGCAGCCGGCGAACCATTTCAACATTCCAGCGAGAACATCATGGGCAAGTCAGTCGTCATCCTCGGGGCCCAATGGGGCGACGAAGGCAAAGGCAAGATCGTCGACCTGCTGACCGAACGGGTCGGTGCGGTCGCGCGTTTCCAGGGCGGCCACAACGCCGGCCACACGCTGGTCATCAAGGGCCAGAAGACCGTGCTGCACCTGATCCCTTCGGGCATCCTGCGCGACGACGCGCTGTGCCTGATCGGCAACGGCGTGGTGCTGTCGCCGGCCGCGCTCAAGCAGGAGATCGAGGAGCTGGAGGCGCAGGGCGTGGAAGTGCGTTCGCGCCTGAAGATCAGCCCCGCGACCCCGCTGATCATGCCGTACCACATCGCCGTCGATAAGGCGCGCGAGATCGCCGCCGGCAAGAGCGCCATTGGCACCACCGGCCGCGGCATCGGCCCGGCGTACGAAGACAAGGTCGCCCGCCGCAGCGTGCGCGTGGCCGACCTGATGTACCCGCACGAGCTGCCGGAGAAGATCAAGGCGGCGGTGGAGTACCACAACTTCATCCTCACCCAGTGGCTGAAGGCCGAGCCGGTGGACTACGACACCGTGCTGCAGGATGCGCTGGCCTACGGCGAATTCATCCGCCCGATGGTGGACGACGTCGCCACCATCCTGCACGACGTGCGCAAGGAAGGCGGCCACATCCTGTACGAAGGCGCGCAGGGCGCGTTGCTCGACATCGACCACGGCACCTACCCCTACGTCACATCAAGCAACACCACGGTGGGCGGCGCGCTGGCCGGCACCGGCGTGGGCGCGCATGACATCGACTACGTGCTGGGCATCTGCAAGGCCTACGCCACGCGCGTGGGCGGCGGCCCGTTCCCCACCGAGCTGCACGACGAGATGGGCGAGCGCCTGCGCAAGGTCGGCAACGAGTTCGGCGCCAGCACCGGTCGCCCGCGCCGCTGCGGCTGGATCGACCTCGTCGCGCTGAAGCGCGCGGTGCAGATCAACGGCATCAACGGCCTGGCCATCACCAAGCTCGACGTGCTCGACGGCCTGCCCAGCATCAAGGTCTGCATCGCCTACGAATACCGTGGCAAGCGCCGCGAACTCGCGCCGCTGGATGCGGACGGCTGGGACGAGTGCAAGCCGGTGTACCTGGAGTTCCCCGGCTGGGAAGAGTCCACCGCCGGCATCCGCGAGTGGGACAAGCTGCCGCCTGCCGCCCGCGCCTACCTGCGCGCGGTGGAGGAACTCTCCGGCTGCAAGCTCTCCATCGTCGCCACCGGCGCCGACCGCGACGACACCATCGTGCTGGACGATCCGTTCGCCTGATCGCTCCGCCTGTCCAAGCCGTACAACGAAAGAAGGCCCCGCATGCGGGGCCTTTTTCGTTTCGCGCGATGCCGTCCAGCATCGTGGCAAGGGGAATCAATGCCCCTGCGCGCTCGCGTCCGCGCTGCCGCCGGCCTGCGCCGAAGCGGAGATGCCGTGGCCGGCCTGGCCGCTGGCGCCGGCCTGGCCACTGGCCGAACCGCTCGCATTCGAGCCGGTGCTCGTGTTGCCGCTGGCGTTGCCCGAACCCGAGGCGCCGATGGACGTGCTGCCGTTGGTGGCGCTGGTGACCGAGCCAAGCGCGTTGCCTGCGTTGCTCGTAGTGGACGCGGCCGCATTCTCCAGCTTGCCGGCAGCCTGCGAACCCAGCGAACGTGCCGTGGACGTCCCGTCGGCGGCGACCTGCCGGGTCTTGCTGGCGCCGGTTCGGGCAATGTTCCCGGCGTCCGTGCGGGCGTCCTCAGCCGCATTCCGCGTGCGGTTCACTGCATTGGTGGCTCCGTGTTTGGCCGTCGAAATGGCTGAACGCGCCTGGTCGGCCGCAGTGCTCGCGGCGTCGCTCGCGCCGGAACCATCGAGGCTGCCGGAGCCGGACGCGCCCGCCCCGGCGGTGCCGCCCAGCGCGGCCTGACCGGCCACCTCGCCGGCAGCGCCGGCGAGGTGGCCGGTTCCGGTGGCGCTCGCCTGGCCGCTCGCACGCTTGGCGGTCTGCATTGCCGTCGTGCCGGTCGAGGTGGCGCGTTGGCGCAGGCGTTCGGCGCGCTGTTCGGCCATGCGCGAATCGATGTCGGGCATGCCGAGGTTGCCCATGCCTTGCATGGAGCCGCCAGCGTGGCCGTTCAACTGGCCCATCGTCGCGTGGAGTTGGCCGGCCGCACCGCCCACCAGACCACCGCCCAGGTGCTGCGCATATGCGCTGGTCACCGAGGCCAGCGCGAGCGCGCCGCTGCACAAGGCGATGCCGAGGGTCTTGTTGTTGAGGATTGTGTTGCGCATGTCGGAACCTCCTGCCGGCGGGGAATCCGCGGCTTCCGGGATCCACTACGCGTGCGGCTGGAGCATCCTTCCATCGCAGCCGGCCACGGTTGCTTGCGATTCAGTTTCAGGGCGACAGCAGGCCATGGCCGCAGCGTTGTCCCTGGCTTGCGGAAGGTGGCGACTGAACTTCGCCGATCAGGCCCTGCAATGCCTGGGCCGCGGCCCCGGGACGGGGAGCATCCAGCATCCTGGCCGCCTTGCGCGCCACGATGGGCGCCGCGAACGAGGTGCCGCGCAGCATGTCGCGACCGCTGCCGACCACGCCCAGCGCGCAGAAGGCCACCTGCTTGCCGCTGGCGGATTCGGGCAGCACGCGGCCGCGCGCATCGACGGCGCCGACGCCGATCACGCCGGGATAGGACGCCGGAAACAACGGCGGTGCCGCAGGCCCGTCGTTGCCCGCCGCGCCGACCAGCACGTGTCCGCGCGCGATCATTGCCTGCACCGCGCGGGCGAGCACTGGATTGTCGGGGCCGACCAGGCTGATGTTGATCACCGCCACGTGCTCGCGATCCATCCACGCGAGTGCATCCACCAATCCGGAGGTGGCGCCGCCGACCTCGTCGCCGCACCACAGGTCGGCGGCATACAAGATGTCCGCATCGCCGGCGACCAGGCGCGCGGCGACCGCCGTGCCGTGCCGCGAGGCGGTCGTCGCGCTGCAGCCGTGCCCTTCGATGCGTGCGTGCGCCAATGCGGGATCGCCCGGATCGACGCCGCCGTCGACCATGCCCACGTTGCGCGCCGCCACGGCGGACATGGGCGCGGGCGAGCTGGCGGCGGCCGCCGCGCCGGTATCGCCCGCAGGAAGGTAGAGGTGCTGATAGGTGAACGTGGCATCCGGCGCGGCCTGCTGCAGGACGCGCATGGCTTTCCGCGTGCTGCGCCCGCGGGTGTCGTGCAGCACCGTGAAGTCCAGCCCCAGTGTCGCATCTGCCGCGGTCTGCCTGTGCGCGGTGAAGCCTTGCGCCTGCACGGCGTCGAGTCGGACATCCGACAGGCCCATGGCGAGAAATTCCCCGCGCAGGATCGGTGCGCCGCTGGGATCGACGGTGACGCGCCGCGGCTCCCTGCGCAGCAGCGCATCGACCTGCACCTTCAGGCCGAGCGCCAGCGGCCGGTGCAGCAGGTCGTCGACTTGCTGCAGATCCGCGCCGGGCACCACGCCGGACAGCGGTGTGGACGGAAGCGGCAGGTTCGGCAATCCCCGTTGCACCGGGCCAAGCACCTGCGCCTGCGCGGGAGCGCCGCCAACCAGCGCGAGCACGATGGCCAGCACCGGAACGGACAGCATGGAAGCGCGACGCAACGGCATCTCCGGGCATCTCGGGAGCGACGGAGCCGGATGCTAGCATTGCCGCGCTTTATGTCCCCGAACCGCGCTGGTGCGCGCGAGGGAAGGAATCCGTCCCGCCAGGCGTAGTGGAGGGTGATGCGTGCAGACGAGCGATGCCGTGCGCGAAGGGCTGGTGGCGCTGCTGCCGCGACTGCGACGGCTGGCGCGGGCGCTGGCGGGACAGGCGGCCGATGCCGACGACCTGGTGCAGGTGGTGCTGGAACGCGCGCTGGCCCGTTCCGCGCAGTGGCGGCCGGACGCCGCGCTGGATAAGTGGGTGTTCGCGATCGCGCGCAACGCCTGGCGGGACGAGCTGCGCGCACGCGGTCGGGCGCAGCACCTGTTCGCGCCGGAAGAAGCCGGCGATACGGTGGCCGACGGCAGCGATGTGCGGCACGCGCGGCAGATGGAGGTGGCGGAGGCGCTTGCGCTGCTGCCGCCCGACCATCGCGAAGTGGTGGCGCTGGTGCTGGTCGAGGGCCTGTCCTACGACGAGGCCGCCGCCTTGCTGGAGGTGCCGGTGGGAACCGTGACCAGCCGTCTCGCACGCGCCCGCACTGCCTTGCAGGCCCATCTTGGGAACGACGCATGAACCCGATCGACGACGATACCTTGCAGGCCTACGTGGACGGCGAACTCGACGTGGCGTCCCGCGCGCGCATCGACGCCGTGTTGGCGCAGGACGAAGCGCTGGCCCGTCGCGTGCGGCAGATGCAGGCGCTGAACGCGCAACTGCGGGCCGCGTTCGATCCGGTGCTGGACGAGCCGGTGCCCGCGCGTCTGTCCGCCCTGCTGCAGCCGCGTCTGCCGCTCACGGTGCTGGAAGGCGGACGCGCGGATGCCGTCCGCCCTCGCGCGCCCAGCCGCTGGCTGGTGCCGGGCGCGGCGCTGGCGGCATCGGTGGCGCTGCTTGCCGTGGGCCTGTGGTGGCATGCCGGCAACGAGCTGGTACGCATGAGGAATGGTGAACCTTACGCAGCCGGCGTGCTCGGCCGCGCGCTCGACCAGTCGCTGGCGAGCGAGCCGGATGCGCAGGCTCCGGTCGCGATCGGCCTGAGCTTCCGCGCGGCCGACGGACAGATCTGCCGCACCTTCACCGTGCGCACGCCGCCGGCACGCGCCGGACTGGCTTGCCGCTCCGCGGCAGGCTGGGCCTTGCCCGTGCTGGGCCCCTCGGCTCCATCCGAAGGCGGTGATCTGCGCCAGGCGGCAAGCGATCTGCCGCCCGCGGTGCAGGCTGCGGTCGACGCCCGCCTGCGCGGCGAGGTCTTCGACGCGCAGCAGGAGCGCGCGGCGCGCGCGGCAGGCTGGCGTTGAGGCTGGTTGCCGAAGCCATGGTTCTTGGATCGGCTGCGCGCGCCCCCATCTCGGTTCGCGTCGACCACAGCGGAGACCTGCCATGCCCGATTACCGCAAGACACCCGAAGCCCTTGCGCGCCTGACGCCGGAGCAATACCGCGTCACGCAGGAGAACGCCACCGAGTACCCCGGCACCGGCGAATACCTGCACAACAAGGCCGCGGGCATCTACGTGGACGTGGTGTCGGGCGAACCGCTGTTCGCCTCCGCCGACAAGTTCGATTCGCACTGCGGCTGGCCCAGCTTCACCAAGCCGCTGCAGCCGGCCAGCGTGCGCGAGCTGCGCGACAGCACACACGGCATGATCCGCACCGAGGTGCGCTCGTCGCAGGGCGACAGCCACCTGGGCCACGTTTTCCCGGATGGCCCCGCCGAGCGCGGCGGCCTGCGCTATTGCATCAACTCCGCCTCGCTGCGCTTCGTGCCGCGCGCCGAGATGGAGGCCGAAGGCTACGGCGCGTACCTCGACCTGGTGGAGGGCGCATGATGGCCACCGAACGCGCCGTGCTCGCCGGCGGCTGTTTCTGGGGCGTGCAGGAGCTGCTGCGCCAGCAGCCGGGAGTGCTGTCCACGCGCACGGGCTACGCCGGCGGCGACGTGCCCAATGCCACCTATCGCCACCACGGCACGCATGCCGAGGCGGTGGAGATCGTGTTCGATCCCGCGCGCATCGGCTACCGCGAGCTGCTGGAGTTCTTCTTCCAGATCCACGATCCGAGCACGCCGAATAGGCAGGGCAACGACCGCGGCAGTTCCTACCGCTCGATGATCCTCTACACCAGCGAGGCGCAGAAATGCATCGCCGAGGACACCATCGCCGACGTGGACGCGTCGGGCCTGTGGCCAGGCAAGGTGGTCACCGAGGTGCAGCCGCTGGGCGATTTCTGGGAAGCCGAGCCCGAGCACCAGGACTACCTGCAGCATTATCCCACCGGCTACACCTGCCATTTCGTGCGGCCGGGCTGGCGTTTGCCGCGCCGCGAGGACGCGAGCTAACGCGCTTGCGCGATGCCGGCGGCACGCATGCAGCGGTCGAACGCGACGTTACGCAGATCGATGCTTGTGCTGTCCATCGCGTAAGCGGGAGCAACGGCGGCGCTTACCCTGCAGTTGCGCTCGGCATGCAGGCGCAGGATGTCGTGATCGAGGGGTTGCGAGGCGCATGCGGCCAGGCAAAGACCGGCCAAGCCGGCCAGGGTCAGCTTCAGCATGATGGGTTTTCCCGTGGTGGTGGGTGTTGCGCGCGGCCGTGTATGACCGGTCGCGCGTGGGGGATCACATGTTGCGGAACAGCGCCATGAAGGGTTGGCTTACGGTGAGGGTTTCGGGCCGCTGCTTGAGGCGCACGGTGCCCTTGCCGCTGTCGTCGCGCACGATGGCGGCGATCGCTTTCAGGTTGACGATGGTGGAGCGGTGGATCTGCTTGAACACGGCCGGGTCGAGCTGCTCCAGCAGTTCGCGGATCGGCTTGCGCAGCAGGGCTTCGCCGTCGGCGGTCATCGCCACGGTGTACTTGTGGTCGGCGCGGAAGTAGGCGACGTCGTCCACCATGATCAGCCGCGTCTCGCGGCCGGTGCCGGCGGTGATCCAGGTGAGCGGCGGTGCGGCGCCAGTCCGCGCAGCGCCCTGCGCCAGCTCGCGCAGCAGCAGGGCGAGGTCGCCGCGCGCAGTCTGGCCCGCGGTGGCGCGGCGCTTCAGCCGCTCGACGGTGGCGGCCAGGCGTTCGACGGCGATGGGCTTGAGCAGGTAGTCGATCGCGCCGCGCTCGAAGGCGTCGATGGCGTACTGGTCGTAGGCGGTGGTGAACACCACCTGCGTGGCGGGGCTGGCTTCGGCGGCCGCCGCGGCCACTTCGAGGCCGCTCAGGCCCGGCATGCGGATATCGAGGAAGGCCACGTCCGGCTGCTGCGCGGCGATGGCGTCCAGCGCGTCGGCGCCGTTGTCGCACTCGGCGACCACCTGCAGTTCCGGCCACGCCTCGCCGAGCAGGCGAGCCAGCGCGTCGCGCAGCAGCAGTTCGTCCTCGGCGATCACGGCGCGGGTCATGGCTGCGCTTCCGTTGCGACCAGCGCCGCCTGCTGCGCCGGCACGGTGAGCGTGGCGGCCACGCCTTCCGGCACGTTGGCCACCACCGCCAGCGAGGCGCGCGGGCCGTACACGAGTTGCAGGCGTTCGCGCACGTTCTTCAGGCCGATGCCGGTGCCGCCGCCGGCCGCGCCGAAGCCCTGGCCGTCGTCGGCCACGGTGATCGCCACGCTGTCGCCGTCGCGGCGGGCGAGGATCCACACGCTGCCGCCGCCGGGCTTGGGTTCCAGCCCGTGCTTGATCGCGTTCTCCACCAGGGTCTGCAGCATCATCGGCGGCAGCGTGACGGCGCGCAACGCATCGGGCACGTCGATCTTCAGCTCCAGCCGCGCGCCCATGCGGATCTTCAGGATTTCCAGGTAGGCGCGGGCGCGTTCCAGCTCCTCGCCGAGCGTGGACAGCGTTTCCTCCGCACTGGGCAGCGAGTGGCGCAGGTACTGAATGAGGTGGCCGAGCATGCGGTCGGCCTGCGCCGGCTCGCTGCGCGTGAGGTACTGCGCGCTGGCCAGCGTGTTGTAGAGGAAGTGCGGCTCCACTTGTGCGTGCAGCAGGTTGAGCTTGGCCTGCGCCAGTTCCTTGTCGGTGGCGGCCTGGGTGGCGGCCTGCTGTTCGCGGCGGCGGCGCTCGACCGTGCGGCGGGCGAGGGCGCGGGAGATGGCCTCGGCGTTGACCAGGTTGGTGCCGTCGTCCACGCGGAACCAGTCGGTCCAGGCGCCGCTTTCCGGTTCGCAGACCAGGGTGACGCTGCCGATGCCGTCGCCCGGCGTCACCGTGGCGAAGATCTGGTTGCGCCGGCTGCCCAGCCAGCTGAAGGGGTTGAGCCAGCCGAGCACGGTGCGGCCGTAGGGGTTGGGGCGGCGCACCTTGGCGCGCACCTGCAGGCTGTCGCGGGCGCTCTCGATTTCCTCGGTGTAGGGCAGCTCGCGGATCGCCGCGTCCAGCATGTCGAACGCCTCGTCGGCCTCGAACGGCAGCTCGATCTGCCGGCGCTGGCGGTTGCCCAGGGTGGCCAGGTTCACGTGTCCGGCGATCAGGCGCACCCGTCGCAGGTGGGAGAACGCGCCCGTGACCACCAGCGCCAGCACGACGCTGCCGATGATCACCGGCAGCAGCCCCGTGCTCTGGAACGGGCCGCTGCTGAACATCAGCGTCAGCACGACGATCAGCGCCAGCAGCCAGGCGACGACCAGCCGCATCACGAAGAAGAAGCCCTTGATCACGATGGAGTCCCCGTTGGTTGATCGTCGGGAGCGAGCATAGCGGCCGATTCCGCGGGTTTCGCCGGGCATGCGACCAAGCCGGGTTCGGCGGGTGCGGAATGGGCGAAAGGCGGCGCGAAGCCGCCATGGCAGGCATGACTTCCGGCCATTCCTGCCCATCGCGGCTGGCGCCACCATGGGCGGCAATCCATTCCCCACGCCCTCCAAGGAGAGGTTTCCATGCGCAAGTCCCTGGTTTCCGCGATCGCGCTGGCGCTCGCCGTGTCCGCCGGCGCCACGCTGGCGATGCCGGCGCAATCGGCGGCGGCCGCAGCGTCGCTCGCCCCCACGCAGTTGCCGCGCAACGTGCGGCCCACGCATTACGCCGTGGCCATCACGCCGCATGCGGACAAGCTGAACTTCGACGGCCAGGTCACCGTGGACGTGCAGGTGCTCAAGCCCAGCACCAGCATCACGCTCAACGCCGCAGGCATGACGTTCTCGTCGGTGACGCTGGCACCGGCCGCGGGCAAGGGTGCGGCCATCAAGGCCAAGGTCGCGGTGGACGAGAAGACGCAGACCGCCACCTTCAGCTTCGACAAGCCCGTCGCGCCGGGCCACTACAAGCTGGCGATGGACTACGTGGGCACCATCGGCACCCAGGCCAACGGCCTGTTCGCCATCGACTACCCCACGGCGTCGGGCAACAAGCGCGCGCTGTTCACGCAGTTCGAGAACTCCGACGCCCGCCGCTTCATCCCCTCATGGGACGAGCCGGCGTACAAGGCCACCTTCGACCTCAGCGTCACCGTGCCCGCCGGCGAGATGGCGGTGAGCAACATGCCGGTGGCCGCGAAGGCCGGTGTCGGCGATGGACTGGAGAAGGTCACCTTCCAGACCACGCCGAAGATGTCCACCTACCTGCTGTTCTTCGGCCTCGGTGACTTCGACCGCGTCACCACCAGCTCAGACGGCACCGAGATCGGCGTGGTCATGCAGAAGGGCAAGGGCGCGCAGGCGGCCTTCACGCTGGATTCGGCCAAGACCGTGCTGCACGACTACAACCAGTACTTCGGCATCAAGTACCCGCTGCCCAAGCTGGACAACATCGCCGCGCCGGGCAGCAGCCAGTTCTTCTCGGCGATGGAGAACTGGGGCGCGATCTTCACCTTCGAGTACGCCATGCTGCTCGACCCGTCGTACTCCACCCAGGGCGACAAGATGGAGGTGTTCAACACCGCCGCGCACGAGATGGCGCACCAGTGGTTCGGCGACCTGGTGACCATGGACTGGTGGGACAACCTGTGGCTCAACGAGGGCTTCGCCTCGTGGATGGCCGAGCGCGAAACCGAGAAGGTGCATCCGGAATGGAACACCGTGCTCGAAACCGTGGGCGTGCGCGAGGGCGCGATGTCGGTGGACGCGGTGGCCACCACGCACCCCATCGTGCAGAAGATCGCCACGGTGGAGCAGGCCAGCCAGGCCTTCGACACCATCACCTACTCCAAGGGCGAGGCGGTGATCCGCATGCTTGAGGCCTATGTCGGCCCGGAGAACTGGCGCCAGGGCGTGCACAACTACCTCAAGGCGCACGCCTACGGCAACACCGTGTCCGACGACCTGTGGCACGCGATGGACGGCGTGGCCGGCGGCAAGCCAATCACCCAGGTGGCGCACGACTTCACCCTGCAGCCGGGCGTGCCGCTGATCAAGGTGGACTCGGCCATGTGCAGCAACGGCGAGACCACGGTCAAGCTCACCCAGGGCGAGTTCACCAAGGATCGCCCGAACAAGCAGCCGCTGCGCTGGCACGTGCCGGTGATCGCCGAGGTGGTGGGCAACGCCAGCGCCAGCACCCTGGTGAACGGCTCCGCCACGCTCAAGCTGAAGGGCTGCGGCCCGGTGCTGGTGAACGCGGGGCAGAGCGGCTATTACCGCACGCTATACGCGCCCGCGCAGCTCGCCGCGCTGAAGCAGGACTTCAACAAGCTCGCGCCGATCGACCAGCTCGGCCTGATGAGCGACACCTGGGCCGAGAGCATGGCCGGCCTCGAACCGGTGTCGGATTTCCTCGACATGGCCAAGGCCACCCCGGCCGACGCCGCGCCGGAAATCTGGGCGGAAGTGGCCGAGAGCCTGGAAGGACTGGATCAGTACTACCGCGGCGACAAGGCACGGCAGGATCGTTTCCGCGCCTACGCCGTGGCGCAGCTCAAGCCGGTATTCGGGCGGGTGGGCTGGGACGCCAAGCCGGACGAGAGCACCTCGACCACGCTGCTGCGCACGCAGCTGATCGGTGCGCTGTCCGAGCTGGGCGACCAGGACATGCTGAAGGAAGTGCGCCGCCGCTACGACGCGCAGGCCACCGATCCCAAGGCGGTGCCGGCGGCCCTGCGCAAGACCATCCTCGCCATCGTGGCGGAGCATGCCGACGCGGCCACCTGGGACAAGCTGCACGCCGAGGCCCAGGCCGAGAAGTCGCCGATGATCAAGGATCGCCTGTACGGCCTGCTGTCCTACGCCAAGGACAAGGCGCTGGCGCAGCGCGCGCTCGACCTGGCGCTCACCGCCGAGCCCGGCGCCACCAACAGCGCCGGCATGATCCGTGGCGTGTCCTGGCAGCACCCGGAACTGGCCTACAACTTCGCCATGGCGCATCGCGCGCAGGTGGACAAGCTGGTCGATTCCACCTCCAGCAGCCGCTACTACCCGTCGCTGGGCAGCAGCTCGTTCGATCCGGCGATGATCGAGAAGATCAAGGCCTACGAGGCCACCATCGATCCCTCCGCACGCCGCCCGGCGAACGCCGTGATCGCCAACATCCAGTACCGCATGATGGTGCGCAAGGATCGCCTGCCGGCGGTGGATGCTTGGCTGGCGAAGAACGGCGGTTGAGGGTTTCCGCAAGTGACACGACAAGGCCCCGCATGCGGGGCCTTGTTTTTGGGGCGTCGGTCAGGAAGTGAACCTGCCCCCGTTTTGGCGGAACTTTAGGATCGTCGTCTCGTCCGGAATCGCGTCCTCGTTCAACTCCAGCTAGGCGAGCCGGCGCATTGACTCGATCGCGCGCCACTGTTGCATAAAGTGGATTCGCAGCATTGTCGACGCAGACATCGGCGGGCAACCACGGAGGCTGGACGTCGGATAGTTTGGCTCAATCAGCGCCAGCAACGCCTCCCACGGCACGACCTTGTCACTTTTCTCGCTGGGTCGGCTTCTTCTTGGCGTCGAAACTCAACGAGGCGAACGAACGCTGCTTCATCGGGGATGTGCTTCCTGTGGCTTGTCGCTATGATGCCGCAGACGGGGAATAAATCAGAGCGTCCCTGGTGTGCTCGACTGGGTGGAATTTATTTCCCTATTGCGCCAAGCAGACGGCCAAACTCCTTTGACAATTTTCGACCCGCCAATGCTTCTTTTCTCCAGAAAAGAAGGCGCTCAACTGCGCTGGCGCCCTGAATGTCGCCAAATAGAAATGCCCTTAGATAATACCTTGCTGCTTCGGCAAAATTCTTTTTGACTCCCACTCCTTGCTCATAACAAACTGCCAAATCAAAGGCTGCAAAAGCTATATTTTCTTCGGCTGCTTCCCGAAGAAGCTTGATTGCCGTCCGTATATTTTTTTTGACAAAAAATCCATGCAAGTACCATGTGCTTAATGCATACTTTGAGCTTGCATCGCCAGCTTCCGCGGCAGCCTCAAGTAACGCATATGCTTTGTCTTCACTGCCGCCGCGATTCATAATTCTTAAGGCATTTTTATATCGTTTGTCCACCGGCCCTGCATTATTGGGCTGGTTTAGGTGGCCATGGCCCTTTCCATTTGTCAGGTCGTTGACGCGGGAGTTGTGGACGGTTTTTGTCACCTTTTTCTCCACCCGCGTCTTGCTTTTTTCGCGTATTTCCTTTCTCGTGCTTCCCTTTGCTGCTCGGCCTAGCATTTTTTGTGTGCTCCTTAGTAAGCTGAACGGTCGAAGTATTTTTAATTTCTTGAGCAACTTTGGCTGTTACAGCAGTTGCTGTAGTGACAGCTAATCCGGTGCATACTGTGTTTGCAGCGCAAGCTGCTACCGTTTGCGATGCTGAGAGAGTAGTCGTGGTGGCGGCAGCCCCTGCAGCTACCTCGCTGGCTTCATAGGCTGAAACAAGGTATTCGACTCCCTCTGCTAGAAGGATGCCTTCACCGATGCAAGCATCTTCGAGGCATTTTCCATTCGGGTCGGTGTGGTTAATGGGGTTGTTATTGGTATACGCATACCGGTTGAAGTCAAATATATCTCCAGGGGTTGGTGTCACCGGATCCGGACTCAAGAATCTCCCGGTTGGCTGGTAGTACCGCGCCTGCATGTACACCAGCCCCGTCTCCGGGTCGTTCACATGCCCGGTGTAGCCTGGCTCATTCGGAGGGATGCCCAGCGACGACACCGAGTTGCCATAGGGTGTGTAGTCGTAGCGTGCAATGACGTTGCCCTGCGCATCCGTCTTCACTAACGGCGTGCCCTGTGGGTCGGTGTAGTAGTAATGCACCGTCCGCGTCTGTGCGTGGCATCGGCCTGACAGCGCTAGCATCAGCATAGCCACTGCCCACAGACAGATCCCTTGTCGACATGCACGCATTGCGTTGTCTCTCCCTGGGCCGGCGTGTTGCACGCAGGCAGGCTTTTACGAGTAGCGCGATGGCTTCATCGTGTCAATTGATCAACACAGTGGAGGCTGCGCTTTTGGCGACGCGAGGGTCTGAAAGCGGGGGCAGGTTCACTTAATTTTTCCTTCCATCTCAATGAGATGTCGCCTCGATGGCCTTCAGCGCCGCCTCGACGTCGCTTCGCGGCGTCCCGATGTTCATGCGCATGAACCCGCTGCCGCCAGGGCCGTAGTCGGTGCCGGGATTCAGGCCGAGCTTGCAGCGCTGCACGAAGAAATCGCGCAGTGCGTCGTCGTCCATGCCCAGCGCGCGGCAGTCCAGCCACAGCAGGTAGCCGGCTTCAAGTGATTGCAGGCGGATCGCCGGGATGCGCGTGCGCAGGCGTTCGGCGACGAGGTCGCGCGTGCCTGCGAGGTAGGCCAGCAGGGCGTCGAGCCAGTCGTCGCCGTGCGACCACGCCGCTTCCGCCGCGGTGACCGCGAACGGGTTGGCGCCGTCGAGATGCAGCGCGTCGACCTTGCGTGCCGCCGCCGTGCGCAGATCAGGCCGCGAGGCCACCAGCGTGGATAGCGCCAGGCCCTGCAGGTTGAAGGCCTTGCTGGGCGAGATCACCGAGACGATGCGGTCGTCCGCGCGGGCGAGCGTGGCCAGTGGCGTGTAGCGGGCGCCGGGCAGGGCGAGGTCGCCATGCACCTCGTCGCTGACGATGGCGAGTCCGTGGCGGCGCGCCACGTGCAGCAGTTCGTCCAGCTCGGTTTCGCTCCAGACGCGGCCTGCCGGGTTGTGCGGGTTGCATAGCAGCAGGGCGCGGGCGCCGTCCATCGCGTATTGCTCCAGCTGCGCGAAATCCATCGCGTAGCCGGCGTGGCTCTCGCGCAGCGGGTTGTGCAGCAGGCGACGGCCGCAGTCCGTCGTTGCCCGGAAGAAGCCGTTGTAGACCGGCGGCTGCACGATCACCGCGTCGCCGGGCGAAGTCACCGCCTGCAGCGCGGCGGAGAGCGAGGCCAGCACGCCATTGACCGGCACGATGTCTCCGGGGGCCACCGGCCAGCGATGGCGGCGCGCGCACCAGCCGGTCAGCGCCTCGAACAGGCTGGCCGGGTAGCGTGTGTAGCCGTAGACCGGATGATGCGCGCGCTCCCGCAGCGCTTCGACCACGCACGGCGGTGCGGCGAAATCCATGTCCGCGATCCACAGCGGCGCGACATCGGCCGTGCCGAACTTCTGCATGCGGCCGTCGAGCTTGGTGGCGTGCGTGTTGCGGCGGTCGATGGACTGGTCGAAGTCGGAAGGCACGGCCGGATCACCTGCGGCGGCACCGCTGCCGTTCCCGCGGAGGCAAGAACCCGTGGGGTTTGCTTGCATCAGGACTCGAGCGGAGCAAAGTCACTGGGCCCCGGCTTTCGCCGGAGCGACGGTGGGGCTATTGGAGTTATGGAGGCGACGGCTCACGCGCGCCGCCGCCACAGCGTCACCTCGGACAGGGTGTGCTGGAACTTGCGTCGCGTCTCGCGTATCACGAACGGCACCGCGCGCGGTTCGCCCAGCCGCTCGAAATGCACGCCAAGCACCGCGTCGAGGCCGTTCAGCGTGGTGAAGCTCTCGCCGTCCTTCTTGAAACCGCCCAGCCAGTCCGCGCGCGGCGTGTGTTCCACCAGCCAGGTGTAGGGCGAGGTAATCATCAGGATCCCGCCGGGATTCAACCGCTCGTGGATCGCTTCGAGGAATTGCGCGGGGTTATACAAGCGGTCGATCAGGTTGGCGGCGAGGATGAAGTCGTAGCCGGCGAACTGCGGCTTGAGGTTGCAGGCGTCGCCCTGGAAGAACTCCACCTTCGCGGCCGTGTCCGCGAGGCCGAGCTCGGCGAGGTTGCGCGACTTGTACTCGACCAGTTCGCCCTCGTCCTGCAGCAGGTAGCGCAGGCTGTCGCCGCGCGCCAGCGCCACGCCCTGGCCGATGAAGCGGGCGGAGAAGTCCACGCCGGTGACGTGGCCGAAGTGGCGCGCCAGTTCGAAGCTGGCGCGGCCGGAAGCGCAGCCGAGGTCGAGCGCCTTGCGCCTTGGTGCGTCGCCGAGAGCAGATATCGCCAGTTCCGCCAGCGCCTTCGAGAAGTTCGGCACGTCGAAGTAGGTGTCGCCGTAGTGGAACTCGGCGTATTCGGAGAGCAGCTTGTCGGTTTCGTAGTGCGAGGCCGGGGCGGGCTTGTGGTGCTTCGACACCACGTAGCGGAAGCCCGCGTGCTGGAAGAAGTGGCGGCGGAAGGCGTAGCGCGAGGCGGGTTCGGCCTCGTTGCCGGTGGCGATCCACGAGCCGCCCTTCATCAGGTTGTGGCGGCCGTCGAAGGTGGGCGTGGTGAAGTCGTCATAGATCGGGTGCACGGCGAAACCCTCGAACGGATAGATCGGGGTTTCCGTCCACTGCCAGGCGTTGCCGGCGACGTCGAAGAACTCGCCCTGCGCGAAGCGGTTCACCGGGCACGAAGAGGCCCAGTGCGCGAGGTTGAGGTTGGCGTCTGGTGCTTCGCCGTCCGGCGCGCCGCGCCGGCTCTCGGCGTACAGGCGATACCACTCGTCCTCGGTGGGCAGGCGTACCGGCTGGCCGCCATGCGCCGACTTCCAGCGGCAGAACGCCTTGGCCTCGTGGTAGTTCACCTCCACCGGCCAGTCCCACGGCATGGCCACTTCGCCGGTCATCAGGCGCAGTTGCCAGCCTGCGGCCGAGCGGCGCCAGAACGTGGGGTGTTCGGCCTTGGCGAATTCGCGCCAGCCGTTGCCTTCGTCTTCCCAGTACCCGGATTGCGCGTAGCCGCCGGCCTCGACGAAGGCCAGGAATTCCTGGTTGCTGACCAGGTGGCGGCTGGCCTCCAAGGCCGGCACCTCGGCTTCGTGGCGGCCGTATTCGTTGTCCCAGCCGTAGACGGCGCTGGAGATGTCGCGGCCCAGTGCGACCTTGCCGGCAGGCACCTTCACCAGCGTGTTCTCCGGTGCTTTGCCGGTCTGCGTGCAGGGCTGCCACGCAGGATGCGGCTTCACGTAGGCCAGCTTGTGCTGGCGGATCAGCACCGACGAGGTTTCCAGGTGGATGTGCTCGTGCTCGATGCCCATGACGATGGCCCACCACGGGTTGTCCCAGCCGATCGGCAGGGTCAGCGGCGCCTCGTCGATCAGGCGCAGCACCAAGGCGCGCACCTTGTCGCGGTAGGCCTGCACCTCGGCCACGCTGGGCCAGTCGTAGTGCGCGTCGTTGAGGTCGTCCCAGCCCATCTCGTCCACGCCCACCGCGAACACGGATTCCAGGTGCGGGTCGATGCGTTCGTCGATCATCCGCGTCAGCAGCAGCTTGTTGACGAAGAACGTCGCGGTGTGGCCGTAGTAGAAGATCAGCGGATGGCGCAGGGTGATCGGCGGCTCGTACCAGGCCGCGTCGACGGCCAGCGTCTGGAACAGCGACTCGTAGCGGTCGAAGCTGCTGGTGAAGTATTCGCGCAGCGTTGCGCGCATGCGTGCGGGATCGGTTTCGTGCAGGTTCGGTGTGCGCGGCAGCGGCGTGGTAGCGGCGCGGAGCGCAGGCTCGGCGAGCGTGGAAGCGTTCAAGGCGGTACCTCTCGATCCCGGGGAAACGTTGGTGCCTGGAGCCTGCATTCTGGCACGCGAGATGCCGTGCGGCCCGACGGGCTTGCGCATCCGTCATACGTGAGGCGTGTCGCCGCGGATTCAATGCCTCGATCCAGGCAATCGTTCCCGATCGCGAGAGTTGAACGGGCAGCCATCGATGGCCGCACTCTACAAACGAAAAGCCCCGCACGAGGCGGGGCTTTTGTCGAAGCCCCTCTCCCGCTTGCGGGAGAGGGGGGAAGGCTTTACGCCTCCACTTCTTCCTTGTACGCATCCACCGGAATGCAGGCGCACATGATGTTCTTGTCGCCGTAGACGTTGTCCACGCGCGCCACTGGCGACCAGTACTTCTGCAGCCTCAGCGAGGGCAGCGGGAAGGCGGCCAGCTCGCGCGGGTAGGCGTGCTCCCACTCGCTGGCGCTCACCGCGAACGCGGTGTGCGGGGCGTTGCGCAGCGGGTTGTCGTCGCGGTCCAGCTTGCCTTCCTCCACCGCGCGGATCTCGTCGCGGATCTGGATCATCGCGTCGATGAAGCGATCCAGCTCGTGCTGCGATTCGCTCTCGGTGGGCTCCACCATCAGCGTGCCGGCTACCGGGAAGCTCAGCGTGGGCGCGTGAAAGCCGAAGTCGATCAGGCGTTTCGCCACGTCCTCCGCGCTGATGCCGGTGGCGTCCTTGATCGGGCGCAGGTCGAGGATGCACTCGTGCGCCACCAGGCCGTTGCGGCCGGTGTAAAGGGTGGGGTAGTGCGGCGCGAGGCGCTTGGCGATGTAGTTGGCGTTGAGCAGGGCCACCTGGGTGGCCTTGCGCAGGCCCGCCGTGCCCATCAGGGTGATGTACATCCACGAGATCGGCAGGATCGACGCGCTGCCGAAGGTGGCGGCGCTGACCATCGCGCCGTTGCCGGTGCCCTGCGTGCGAGCGCCCTCGTTGCCGAGCGCGCCCGGCAGGAACGGCGCGAGGTGCGAGCGCACCGCGCACGGGCCCACGCCGGGGCCGCCGCCGCCGTGCGGGATGCAGAAGGTCTTGTGCAGGTTGAGGTGGCTGACGTCCGAGCCCCACTTGCCGGGCTTGGCCACGCCCACCAGCGCGTTCATGTTGGCGCCGTCGGTGTACACCTGTCCGCCGTGCTGGTGGACGATGTCGCAGATCGCCACCACGTCCTCCTCGAATACGCCGTGGGTGGACGGATAGGTGAGCATGATCGCGGCGAGGTTGGCCGAATGCTTCTCGGCCTGCGCGCGGATGTCCGCCACGTCCACGTTGCCGTTGGCGTCGCACTTGGTGACCACCACCTTCATGCCGCACAGGTGCGCGGAGGCCGGGTTGGTGCCGTGGGCGGACTCGGGGATCAGGCAGATGTCGCGGTGGCCTTCGCCGCGCGACTGGTGGTAGGCGCGGATCGCCAGCAGGCCGGCGTATTCGCCCTGCGCGCCGGAGTTCGGCTGCAGGCTCACCGCGTCGTAGCCGGTGATCTCCACCAGCTGCGCTTCCAGTTCGGCGATGAGCTCCTGGTAGCCCCGCGTCTGCGCGGCCGGCGCGAACGGATGGATGTTGGCGAACTCGGGCCAGGTCACCGGGATCATCTCGGCGGTGGCGTTGAGCTTCATCGTGCACGAACCCAGCGGGATCATCGTGCGATCCATCGCCAGATCCTTGTCGGCCAGCGCGCGCAGGTAGCGCAGCAGCTCATGCTCGCTGTGGTGGGTGTTGAACACCGGGTGCGTGAGGAACTCGGAGGTGCGCCGCAGCGCCGGCGGGATCAGCGCTGGCGCGCTGGCGTCCAGTTCGTCGATGCTGGGCAGGCTGGCGTCGTCGCCGCCGAAGATGCGCCACAGCAGTTCGATGTCGGCGCGCGTGGTGGTCTCGTCCAGCGAGATGCACAGGTACTCGTCCCATGCCTTGCGCAGGTTGGCGCCCAGCGCCACGGCACGCGCGGCGATGGCGTCGGTGCGTTCGCCGGTCTTCAGGCTGATCGTGTCGAACGCACTGTCGTGATGGCTGGCGGTGAAGCCGAGCTGCCCGAGGCCGGCCTTGAGGATCGCGGTGAGGCGCGCCACGCGCGAGGCGATGCGCACCAGGCCTTCCGGGCCGTGGTAGACGGCGTACATCGAGGCCATCACGGCGAGCAGCACCTGCGCGGTGCAGATGTTGCTGGTGGCCTTCTCGCGGCGGATGTGCTGCTCGCGCGTCTGCAGGGTGAGGCGGTAGGCCTTGTTGCCTTCGGCGTCGATGGACACGCCGATCAGGCGGCCCGGCATCGAGCGCTTGTAGGCGTCGCGGCAGGCCATGAAGGCGGCGTGCGGGCCGCCGAAGCCGAACGGCACGCCGAAGCGCTGCGTGTTGCCGATCACGATGTCGGCGCCCATCTCGCCCGGCGGCTTGAGCAGGGTCAGCGCCAGCAGGTCGCTGGCGAAGATGGCCAGCGCACCCTTGGCGTGGATCTTGGCGACGTCGCCGCTCCAGTCCATCAGCCAGCCGCTGCTGGCCGGGTACTGGATCAGTGCGGCGAAGTAGTCGTCCGCGGCGATCGCGGCGTCCCACGCCTCGGCGGAGTCGGCCAGCTTGACCGTCAGCCCCAGCGGTTCGGCGCGCGTGCGCATCACCTCGATGGTCTGCGGGTGCGCGTCGCCGGACACCACGATGACGTTGCCCTTGGCCTTGGCCGAACGCTTGGCCAGGGTCATCGCCTCGGCCGCCGCGGTGGCCTCGTCCAGCAGCGAGGCGTTGGCGATCTCCATGCCGGTGAGGTCGGCGCACATGGTCTGGAAGTTGATCAGTGCCTCCATGCGGCCCTGCGAGATCTCCGCCTGGTACGGCGTGTAGGCCGTGTACCAGGCCGGGTTCTCGAGGATGTTGCGCAGGATGACGTTGGGCGTGTGGGTGCCGTAGTAGCCCTGGCCGATGAAGCTCCTGAACACCTTGTTCTTGCCGGCGATGGCGCGGATCTTGGCCAGCGCCTCGACCTCGGTCATCGCGGCGGGCAGCGCCAGCGGGGCGGCGGACTTGATCTTCGCGGGCACGATGGCGTCGGTCATCGCCTCCAGCGTGTCGTGGCCGACGGTGTGCAGCATGTGCGCGATCTCGGCGTCGTTGGGGCCGATGTGGCGCGCGATGAAGGCGTCGTGGTTTTCCAGCTCGCGCAGGGAAATGGGGGTCTGGCTCATGGCAGGGGCGTCCGAAAGCAACGTGCGAGCCGCACGCGGGGCGCCCCTCTGTCCTTTTGCCTGAGAGTTTGGAAGCTTGCGCTTCGTGCCCCTTCGGCGGCGGATTCAACCGCTCTCTCCAGAGTGCTGTACGCAGGATGGTATGGGGCCTGAGCGATTACGGGCGTTGCGCCTTCGGCAGCGGTGCGTTCGCGCGGAACGGCCGCTTCTCCCACCCTGCGTTTACCACGGCGATTATACAGGGGCGGGATGCCCTATGGCCGAGCTGAAGAGGCCGGCTCAAGACATCGGATCGAGCGCCGCAGCCAGTTCGCCGCAATCGGCGAAATGCCAGTCCGCCAGGTCGGGCCAGCGGTTTTCCGGCAGGTTCACCAGCACCGCCTGCGCGCCGGCGGCACGGGCGCAGGCCAGGTCGTAGGCGTAGTCGCCGACCATCGTCAGTTGCGCGGGCTCGATCGCCCAATGTTCGGCCAGGCGATGCAGGCCGGCGGGATCGGGCTTCGGCGGCGCGTCCTCGCGGCCGATCACGTCGGCGGGGGCGAAGCAGTCGGCCAGGCCGATCGCCTCCAGCGAGAGCAGGGCCAGTTCGCGCAGGTTGCGGGTGAGGATGCCGAGCCGGCAGCCGTGCGCCGCGAGCGAGCGCACCAGCGCCACTGCGCCGATGGCAGGACGCGAGGCCAGTGCGAGTTCGCGTTCGTGTCCGAGCAGCCATGCGCGCTTGGCGTCGGCCTCGTGCGCGGGCAGGGCGGCGATGTGGGCGAGGATGTCCTCGTCGTCGCGGATGGCCAGTGCGCGGCGGATCGCGGCGAAATCATGCACCGCAACGGTCAGTGTGCCGTCGAGGTCGAACACCCAGTGGCGATTGGCGGCGAGTGCGTGTGGCGACGATGGCATCGGATGGATCGTCCGTTCGCGCGAACGTGGATCGCAGAAACGACGAAGCCCGCATCGCTGCGGGCTTCGTCTACAATTGGTGCCAGGAGAGGCGCCGAACTTGTCTCTAACATTTTGATTTTTATTATTTCAATTTTGCTGTTTTCTAAAAACATACCCAAAAGCATACCCAAGGATCACGAGTTGATGTGGTGTTTAGCGGCCGCGCCCTTTATGAGGGCTCGGCATTTATGCCGTCATGAACGACGACTGTAGTTCTGTGACCTGCCATGAGGGGCGTCTTGTTTGTTTCAGGAGTATGCGATGCAGGCTGCTTACTGTACGGCCGCCGGCGCACGCCCGATGACGTTGCCTTTGCCGTCATTGCAGATGTACTGACCGCAGGTGACGCCGCCTTGGCCAACATCCGCCGGGTTTACTGGAAACATCTCCTTGGCAACATCTGCAGCCGCTCCCATGGGTGTACCCGTACCGCCAACGCACTGGCCGTTAGACTCGCACTCGACTTGGTATTCAGGGTAGCCTGAGGGGGCCATGTCCATGACGGTCAACTCCGAGTGGATCAAGACCAGTGCGTCATCTATAGCGTCCAGCGGCGACTTTCCCGGATAGAACGAAGTCACTACGTTGCCGTAGGTGTTCATCGTCACCTTCGAGCTGCTGCCTTGCGCTTGAGTCGCCGCGTCCTGCTGGACAGCCTGTTGCATCGCCTGCTGACTTGGAGCTTGTGTTGGCTGCTGGACCTGAGCCGCCTGCGGCACCGGCGCACTGGCCGCAGAGGATCCCGAGCTACCTGTCCCATCGCTCGAATCGCCCAGCACGCTCGAAAGGGCCGATGTGTCGCTGCTAGCGGGACTGTTGTCCGGAGTGCTTCCGGCATAATTATCGAGTGTGTGCGAGCCACTATATAGGTAGCCAAAGCCACCCACCGCGGCAACAGCCACGATGACGATCAAGAGCACCCAAACTCCCTTGCCCACGAGGCGCTTCCCCGCTGGGGGAGACAATGTTTGGGAAATGGTCGCTTGGGGCGCGGGTGGCGGCTCTACGGCCGTCGCGTGGCCCTGGAGTACTTCTGCTTGGGCAACCTGTGGCCTGTCCGTCGCGAGAGGGGTTTGTGGCGCCGCCGCTTGGCCGATCTGTAACTTGGCTCGCTTGTACCCAAGAACGAACACGATCAAACGGACGAACACCAGAAAGCCCGCGAACATCTGGCCCGCAAAGTTGAACAGCAGCATGATGGCGAACATGATCGCAACCTGGATCCAGTAGCGCTGCAGCGGCTTCTGCGTGTTTCGCCAGCCCTGGAGCCAGCCGGCATGCTTTGCGCGCGCAGTCGGCTGGGGAAATTTATCGCCATAGGCCTTCATCACCATCACCGACAGATTGAAGGCTATCAGCAACGTCAAAATCAAAGTTACAGTGTCCATTATTCCCCCTACTGGTTTGGGTTGGTTACAAGCCCGGGCACAAGCACGAAGCGCTCCTTGCGGAGCGCTTCGTGTCTGTGGGCGGTCGTTCCAAGCAGCGTCTATCTTTCGACGTCAGCCGCCGAGGTTTGTTTCGACAACGTACTGCGCGTAGGTCGTCGTGTCGTTGCGAATCATGGCTTGGATGGCATGCTGAGTTCCGACGTCGTAGTAGTTCCTCAGCTTCTCTTTGCCGTTCTTATATTTGACATCGGAGCCAGCAAAGATAAGCACGGGGTCGCCGTTCTCGGACATGCTCCACTGGAACAGTTCCGCGATGCTGGTCGGTCTGTAATCTGCTATCCGCTGTAGCTCAGCCGCCTGATCGGCATCTACCTTGGCGAAGAATTTGTCCTTGTCGCCGAAAACGGCAGGGTTGTAGTCGTGCTTTGCCATCTGCGCCATCGAGTTGATTTTGTTGGTCGCGTTGGCCTCTGCCGTGTTCACGTAGTCATCAGCACCATTGAAAAAGCATCGGTACTCGACGATCTTCCGGCCCCGATCATCGGTGATCTCGTCCCACTTGACGGAATCGCACACTTTCCGATTGTCGAAGGCCTGCCCAACGGTGTAGGACTGATCCTGGTCGAGCGTCTGCTTCTTCACGGCGCTGATGTCGCTGTTACCGCACCCGGCAAGGCAGGCACACCAGGCTAGCGGCAGCACTTTTAGAAAGGCGTGCGGAACTGACTTGGCACCCCGAACTACATGCTTCATTTGTGTTCCCCTTCTTGCTTGATTTCAACGAGTTGGTCTCACTTCAAGGCACTAGCTGCTTGCAGCTTCTAAACGGCCGTAGCCTAGCTGTCCTACCGCCAAACATCAAATCTTTTGATATCAAATGTCGGCGTATCTAAACATGAGATTTAGGTTCACCTCGAACACGAGGTGGATCGATGCAGAAGCCCAAAAAACAGCGACCGAAGGCCCCGCCAGCACCGAAGAGCTTGCACCGCCCCGAATACGCCGCGGTGCTCAAGGTGTTGCTTGAGTTACGCGAAGAGGCTGATTTACTGCAGTCAGAGCTTGGAAAGAAGCTCGGGCGTTCGCAGTCCTACGTATCGATGGCTGAGCGCGGCGCGATCCGCCTCGATGCGCTGCAGTTACGAGATTGGTGCGCGGCATGTGGCACCACGTTAGCGGCCTTCGTCGAAACGCTTGAAGGAAAATGGAGCCAGGGAAAAAAGCGATAACTTCAACCGAGCTATTGGGCATCGGTTCCCTCTAAGGACAGAAAGAACCCGAGTGATACCGGGCTCTTTGCTGCCGCTCCTTTCAAGCCACCAGCTTCATCGCTTCGTCCCAAGCACGCTGCTTGAGCTGAGCACCCTGGCCGAACCATGCTGCATCCCTGCGGTGGTCATCGCTACGTGCACGGCGGTGGAAATCGACGTACTCCGTGACGCTGTTGAGCAGCCCCCACGCCGTATCGCGACTGCTGACCAGTTGGGCACCCCGGCCATGGCCGTCGTACAAGGCGCGGACGTTCGCTAGTGCCTGTTCACTGACCACGCTGACCTTGCCTTCCTGAACTGAGTAGGTGAGGACGCGACGCAGCAAGCCTTCGACCGAATCGGGATCGACCCGGCATTCGACTAGCGCCTTCATGCGATCCACGAACCCATCCCATGTGGCTACCGTGATGCCGAGCTGGCGCTTCACGGCAGAAGCATCGAACTCGGAACGGTGATGTACCTTCACCGCGCCACTGGCATTCCGTAAGGCGACGGCCAGTGTGTTGTTGCAGACCACGCGAACGGAGGTGAATTGTGCCGTGGTGGCCAACGTACCATCGCAGGCCGTGGCGAGCAGCAGATAACCGTCGACCTGATCCCGACCTTTCAGTGTGGTGCTCTGGCCGGTGCGCGCCAGCGCCCAGAACTTTCGCCCCTCCCGTAACACGCCTGCGGTTTCCAGTTCGAAGCCGTTGTCTTTGGTCAGGTCGCGGTAGAACTCCAGCACTTCGCCTGGTTGCACGACCTTGTAGCGGCTGGATACCACCGACAGCGGCATCTTGGTATCTGAGCGATAGAGCACTTGCTGACCGGGGTAATCGTGGATCGAACCGATGCCGCCTTTGCCGGCGATGTAACGCACGTCCGATGCTTCAATGTGCCAGTCCATGCCGGCCTGCTTGGCCCAGACTTCAATGGGTTGACCTGGAAGAAGGCGATTGCCCAGGCCATGCCATGGGGTTCTTCCGGCATAAGCCATCGTTTGTACGAGATGCATAAGTGACTCCTTTTCAGAGGGGCATAAACGCCCGGCGCCCGGTCAAAGCCGGGCGCTGGGCGTATGCGTGGATTGAGGGAAAACGGGCAACTTCCGCGTCAGGTAGGCTTGCTGCCGAAGGTGTAGCCGCAGTCGGTACAGCGGTACTTGTCGAGTACGTTGTCGTCGATGACTTCGCCGAACGCGGCGCCGGCTGCGCAACCTGTGGCACCCCCGATCAGCATGGCGAGCACGCCGCCGGTGAGTGCACCGATAGCCGAGCCGACGGGGCCACCCACGGCTCCGGCGACTGCTCCCATCTCGGCACCCGAGAGCACCAGGGCGACACCGCTGGTGGCACCAGCTACTGCACCGATAGTGCCACCGACTTTCTTGCCATACAGGCGGGTTTGGATGCGGATTGAACGGCACACCGGACAAGAGGGAGCACCCGGTATCAGGTCAGACGCTGGGATGGGTTCGTCTCGGTCCAGCGGGATAAGCGACGTTTGTTCATGCATCACCAACACTCCTAAGCAAAGAGGCACCCGTGCAGGGATCTGCATAGATGAAGCGGTACGGATGACCCGCTCGCATAGGTGATGTATGGCTGAAAAACTTTCGAATGAACGCAGGCATCGCCGCACGCTGAAGTCCCCTTTGGCCACAGTCGCTGGCAAGAGACGTATTGCGCACCCAAGCCATGCTGTACCACTAGCGGGAGGGATGGAGCCCATCGGCAAACGATGGTCGCCGCATTTCGTCAATCGAGCACCGTTTCGACACCAAACTCGCGTAACTCGTTCAGGGCCGACTTTTCAGAATCGGACATGAGGCGTACGCGCGCGGGACCGAGGTGATGTTCCGGCTGGCGGTCGATCCCTTGGTCCTTCAGGCTGCGATGATCGACACGTGCGGCGATTCCGCGAACAGCCAGGGCCTGGTTGATCGTGTCCGCAGCCTTCTTGCGCAGCGCAATCATGTCTTCGCGCAATTCCGTAGGGTGTTTGCCGCCGTTGTCCTTGCGGCGGCCACCTAGCTCCGGGTGTTCGCGGTTGTAGCGCGAGAACGTCTGTTGGGGGGAGCGTTCAATCCCGTCATCGACCCGATCCGAAACCATTAGGTGCATGTGAGGGTTCGCTGTGCCACCCAGCTTGCCCTCCGAAGTGTGGATCGCAAGCTGATAGGGTTTGTCTCCGGCCAACTCATTCGCTAGTTCTTTAGCGAGCGCGATGTTGGAAGCCTTGTCTAACTCGATGGGTAAGGCGATGACAAGCTCCCGGTACGCAGCACCGTTCTGACGCTCGTGCCGGTCAGCCGCTTGCCAAAATTTCCTGGAATCATTGCCTGCCCAACTGGGAAGGTTGCCATGTTCGCGATATGCCAGGTCTTCACGCTTGCCATGCTTGCCAGCTCGGTCGATGTACCGGGAATGCTCGCGGGCTGTGCCGCGCCGGCCGCTACTGATCTGCGTATGAAAACTTGCCATGGGAAATCCTCGTGCAAAAAAAAGAGCGCCTTAGGCGCTCTGTGATTGAAATCGAGTCGAGTCGTTTCCGGTGCTACGAGAAACGGTATGTGCGCGGGCCCTATGGCCCCCCCTATATATCGAGATCACTCACCGTTCATCCGACCAGTGCTCTTGCTCTTAGCTTTAGCTCTTGCTCTTAGCTTTTGCTTCCGTGCGCGCGCTCCATCACAACATAGGACCTAAAACGGTAAACTTTTACCTAGTATCGAAAGATAGGAGCTTGGAGCATTGCCAGGGATAGAGCCCTGGCAGGCTTGTCGGCAGCGATGTAGTACATTTGCATTCATGGAGGTGGCATTCCTCCACCCCCGGTACCCCGGGAGAAACCGCCACTGTGGCCGATGATGCCTGCTCACATTCCGGAGATCGGTTTTACCGTCTCAGGATGCAGGAGTCAGGTACGTGGACAATTCTCCGGCCCACCATGGGCTGCCATTTGCCAGCATTCTGTATCCGGGGTCGCTAGAGGCGGCTCCGGTGTTCGACCAGACGGCGCCTTCTTGCTTTCAGGACCTGCGTCTCGACCAGATCGTGGCGGCGGCAACCACCGGTCATGGTGGCAACGATTTGGGTCCCTTCTTCTATACACCGCTGCGGGACTTGGACGCGATTGCGTATCGCCAGGAAGTGATGCGGGATCTTGAAGATGGCCAGCTGATGGAGGCCATCCGCGCTTTCGGTCAGCGGATGCAAACGATGCGCGGACAGCTTGCCGGCATCGAGAAGGTCTACTGCAAACCCGAGAAGGAGCGTTGGTTCCTCGAGGCTGTCGTCATCTATTGCGATGCCGTCGAACGGCTGGCTCAGGCGTTGCGGATCACGTGCCCTCCCTCATCGCGTGGGTTGTGTGCGCTGCGGGAATACATCGAGTCGTACATCGCATCACCATCGTTCGCCCAACTCGCGGAAGGTGCACACGCGCTTGTCGTCAGTCTGGCCAACATTCGTTATTGCCTGCGCATCAAGGGCAACAGCGTGACGGTACGGCTATATGATGGCGAAGAAGACTATAGCCGGGTCGTGGAAGGCATCTTCGAGAAGTTTCGACGCAGCGGAGGCAAGGATTACCGCTCGGCCTTCGGCCATCGAGTCACCCTCAACCAGGTGGAGGAGCAAATACTCGACAGAGTAGCCTTGCTGTTTCCCGAGCAATTCCATGCCCTGGAAGCCTATTGCGCCAGTCATGTCGAATTTCTGGATGAGTGCATCACTCGTTTTGACCGCGAGGTTCTGTTCTATGTAGCGTGGCTTTCATACATCCGACGCTACCGTTCTACCGGCTTGGGCTTCTGCTATCCGGAGCTTTCTGTCACCTCGAAAGAAGTTGAGGCTGATAGCGCCTTCGATCTCGCATTGGCCGGGAAAATCCTGGATGAGGGCAGGCCGGTTGTCAGCAACGATTTCGCCCTGCGCGATCCGGAGCGCCTTCTGGTGGTCTCCGGCCCGAACCAGGGGGGCAAGACTACCTTCGCGCGGATGTTCGGTCAGTTGCACTATCTGGCGAGCCTGGGATGTCCGGTGCCGGGGCGCAAGGCCACGCTGTTCCTCTTCGATCGCTTGTTCACGCACTTCGAGAAGGAAGAGGACGTGGCGAGCCTGCGCGGCAAGCTCAAGGACGATCTGGTGCGGATACGCTCCATCCTCGACCAGGCGACACCGAGCAGCCTCGTCGTGATGAATGAGATCTTCGCGTCGACCACGTTCAGGGATGCGTTCTACTTGAGTCGACAGGTCATGGCGGCACTTTCGGATTTGGACGCACTGGGCGTGTACGTCACCTTCCTGACGGAATTGTCCACGTTCAACGAAAAGACGGCGAGCATGGTGGGAGCTGTCGATCCCGACGATCCATCCATCAGAACCTTTCGCATCGAACGCCGCGCTGCCGATGGATTGGCCTATGCCCAGGCCGTCGCACGCAAGCACCGCGTAACCGGCGAGTGGCTCCGCCAGAGGATTCCATCATGAAGGCGCGGCTGATGCACCCCGATCGCGATTTCGATCTGCAACGGATGTTGCCCGACCATGCGTCGGACTTGTGGCGAGATCTTGCGCTGGATTCGTTGTCTCGCATCATGGCGGATGGCGACGAGTTCATCTTTGACGTATCGCGGAAGACGTTGCTGCTGAGCACGACGCTGCACACCGACGCTGTCATCTACCGACAGGAAATACTGCGCGATGCCATCGCCAATCCGCAGGTGGTTCGCCGATGCTACGGCCTGGCAGCTGAGGCCATCCAGGGAAAACGCAAAAGCCATTGGGCCTTTGCCAGCAACTACCCTTCGTCGATCCTGCATGGCGCCATCGATATCCTGACGATGTTCGTGGACATCTTGCGCAAGCTGAGAGGGGAGGCCGATGCGCAGGCCGGTCGTTTCGGATCGAGAGGCTTCCGTTCGCTTTTCGCGATGCTGCAAACCGAGTTCACGGACGCGTACCTTGCCCAAGTGAGTGCTTGCCTGACCACGTTGAAACTCGATGATGGCGTCCTGTTGAGCGTGAAGCTTGGTCCAAGCAACGAGGGCAACGGTTATACGCTGAGGGAGATGAAATACAGCGATTCGCACTGGATCGATCGCCTGTTCAACAAAAGAGCGTCGTCAGGCTACACATTCCGGATTGCCGACCGCGACGAGGCCGGTGCCAGGGCCCTGTCCGATATCCGCCATCGCGGCATCAACGATGTCGCCAACGCGCTGGCGCAGTCGATGGATCACATCCTGGCATTCTTCGAGATGCTGCGGACGGAACTGGCCTTCTATGTCGGCTGCGTGAACCTGCACGAGCGATTGGAGGCGCTTGGTGTGCCAACTTGCTTTCCGCAGCCGTCATCCATGGGGACGGGAACCCTGCATTTCGAAAACCTTTCCGACCCTTGTCTGGCATTGAGCATGAACGGTGCCGTGGTGGGCAATACGCTCGATATCAGTGGCAAACGGCTGACGATCATCACGGGCGCCAACCAGGGTGGAAAGTCGAGCTTCCTGCGCAGCATCGGCCTTGCGCAGGTAATGATGCAGAGCGGCATGTACGTCGCCGCTACCGCCTTTGCCGGGGATCTGTGCGCTGGATTGTTCACGCACTACCGGCGCGAGGAGGACCCGGCCATGCGTGGCGGTCGGCTCGACGAGGAACTCCAGCGGCTCAGTGCGATGGCGAACGAACTGGTTCCGGGCGCGATGGTCCTGTTCAACGAGTCGTTTGCTTCGACGAACGAACGGGAAGGGTCCGAAATCGCCATCCAGACAGCGAGCGCCTTGAGGGATCGTGGCATCAGAGTTTTCTTCGTGACCCACTTGCATGGCTTCGCACATGGCTTCTTTGTGGAGAATGCGGGAGACATAGCGTGCCTGCGTGCGGAACGTCTGGCTGACGGTCGGCGCAGCTTCCGGATTGGCTTCGGTGCTCCGCTGGAGACGAGCCATGGCGAGGATGTCTATAGGGAGGTGTTCAATGCTTCGCCGCGGCAATAGGACTGCACAGGCCGGTGAAGTTGATCAGTGGAAGCAGTCGATCATGATCATCACGCAGTTACCCTTATTTGCGTGAGGTCACCGGCCGCAATCGGCCAGAAGCCGACGTACAAAGTTCCCCCCAGCCGAGATCGGACCTCCCCAGACCATTGTCAAGAACGTTCGAACGCCACTGGCCAATCTCCAGATTGCTGCTCAGAACGGTCGATGAAAATTTTTCCAGCTGCCGCTCCCTATCGTCTGACTAGCGGCGCAACCACTCGTCTCGGATCCTGTCGATCGCAAGATCCTTCCACTGTTGCTGCCAGAGATCCCAGTAGGGAATATCGGTCGATGCTGGGGCCACCGTGCAGACCTCGATCTGGACTACGGACGGCAGGGCGATCGATTCTCCAACCAGTAGCGCCTCACCCTGCTTGAAAGCCGGCATCTTGTCAATGAGCGTTCCCAGCGAGTCCGGCAGCAACTTGCGGACATAACCTTGGTCGACCGGATTGGTCAGGCGCATTGCGATAAAATTATTACACTGTGAAAAGATCGTCTCGGAGATCTCCGAGGGCCGTTGGCTCGCGAGGAGCAAGGTAACGCCATACTTGCGCCCCTCCTTGGCAATGCGCTCGATCGACATCTTCGACGCTCGGAATTTCGACAGTTCGCTGTTCGGCACATATTTGTGCGCCTCCTCGTAAACCAGAAGAATGGGCGCATCGTTGTTGATCTTTTCCTGCGGATCGGCGGCGCAGCGCAGGCGCTTGTAGAAGTAGCCATGCTCGAAGATCAGCCGTGAGATCAGCGAGACCGTGATGCTCAAAACCTCGAACGGGACACCGCTCAGATCGATGACGGTGACGTTGTGCTGCTTACCCGTGCTGTAGCCGAGAATGGATCGGAGCGTTTCCTCGAAAGAGATCGACTTGGATTTCTCGCCAAGGAAGAAGTCGAGGCGCCGGTCGTTGATCTTGCTCTCGAGACGATTCACAAAGTTGGTCAGTCGTCCATAGAGGCTGCCCTGCGTGAGCTTCGGCTGCCCGGCCTTCTCCTTGTTGCTCGCAGCATACACCTCGCCGCTATCGACCATCTCGGTGTTGCGATAGTTGGCGTGGGCCAGAACGTCGCGAATGTCGAACGGGAGCGGTGTGTCCAGATGGATGCGGCTCTTGTCGTCATCTCCTCCCGTGAAGTGCGCCTTACGGCTCTGGATCACGGCATCCTTAAACACGCTGCGCTGATTGTGATCATTCGCCTCTGTATCGAGGAAAAACTCCTCCAGTTCATCACCGCTAAGCATCCAGTAGGGGAGTACCAGGCTGGCGCTATCGATGAAATTCGCCTCCGGAAAGGCCGCACGATATTCTGAATGGATATCGAAAATGATCACGTGCGAGTTGTTCAGCGTGTAGTCGCCTTTCGCCCCGATCGCCTTCTGAACGATCTTTGCGACGGTGTGGGACTTACCGGAGCCCGTGGAACCGACCACCGCGATATGCTTGTTGAAGAATTTGTTCCCGTCGACGGGAACCTCGACCTCTTTGTTCGTCGCAAGCCTCGAGAAGCAGAAGCGATCCTTCACGGGCAAAGAGCTGCCATAGATCAGACGAATATCGTCGATCGTCGCCGGCTGGACCGTCTTCGGCGGGATCGCGAGGGCGTCTCCGCCGCGCTCAAACTTCTGATCCCGCAGAACGCCGAGCGGGAAAGCCTCGATTACATAGTCCTGGCTGCCGTCGTCGCGCGCCTGGATCTGGAAATTCTCAATGATGGCGACCAGTACCGCATTCTCATTGTCGGCGATCTTCAAATACGAGCCGACGCGGAGAGACTCCTCAGCGATCCTAAAATTCTCGAGGTCATCGACGACGATCTTGACTTTGTTAGGAAAGACCGCGACGACTTCCGCTTTTACATCACTCATGCCCACCCCCTAAATGATCTTGTCGATATCTTCATACTTGGGAATCTGGAATCGAATGTGGCTGATGGCACCATCACCAAAGTCTTCAACCGGCTCACTGCAGTAGAATTCGTAGATCTTGCGCGAGCGCTTGAACGATAGAAAGGTCTGCCGCGCCTCCGCCAGATCGCAGAATAGCCTCAGGGCCGGTCCGGCGGCGGCGAAGGAGGCCGGTCGGGAGATAGACCCGGCGTCGAACTGGGCTCCTTTGAAATCGTAGCCGTCGACGAAGCGAACGTCTTCGTTGTGTAGCTCCTGCTTGAGGCCGACAAGTTCGCTATCGTCAATGCCGACGAGCAGAACGTACGGCGAAAAGGGTTTTGCGTCGCGCTTGGACAGCTTGGAATATTTCCGGGAGATGGTCTTCAGAAGCGTTTTGACCGCGTTCCTACTGTAGCTGTCGCCAGCCGGATGGATGATGAAAAGCCGTTCGGCCGGGGAGACGTTGACGCCCGTTGCGAAAAACTCGTTGCGCAACCCGCGATAATATTCGGCCGTACCGAGCTTGGCGATGAACCACTCATCAAAGAGATACGATGATGTATCTATTCGTTTTATGAAGGCCGCCCTCGTTATGACACGCAGAGCCTCCTCCGGTTCGATGGCGAGTTCTTTGATGACCCGTAGGGCGCTGTTATAATAAAAGAACTCGGCTGCGAACGGCGAGCAGCCGAACTGTTTGACAAGACTCTCGATGATCGCCTGAAACTGATCCTCGAATTTCGCCGCATTCACGTCGATGGACAGACGTTTCAAGAAGTCCTCAAGCTCCGCATCACTGACACCCAGCTCTTCATGCTTTTTTATCGTTTTCTCTTTCGATGTAGTCGTGAGAAAACTGGCCTTGAGGAAACCAATATCGAATGGGAGCACCAACTTGTCCTGCCCCGACTCAAAATGGCCGCTGAGTTGGTATTGGATCGTTGGCCGACCGGCCGTGAGGCCCGCTTTGTAGTGCGCGAGCATGAACATGATCGCGGGCTTGATAATTGAATGGTTATACTCGGATTTCTCGTAGTATTTGCACTGGACGGCGGTCGTTTCCGTAGCTGTGTGGACGTCAATATCCTCAATGCATTCGATCGCCACCGAGTCATTCGCGCCGGTTAGCCCCAGGATGCTCAGGATCGAGCGATCGAACTGATAGAAATAGCCAGCAATCGTCGAAACTGCGCTCCGATCGGCCATCATTACCCCCTACGGTGATCTTCCGCGCGAACGTCACGTCCGCATTCGTTAGCCATCGAAATCCCCATTTTTCGGCCGTTCCCGTTTCTCGATGATCGCATATCCGCGATTGATGACTTCATGCTCACAACGCGATCCGATTTCCAGCGACATGTCTGAAGGCGCGATCGCGGCAGGTGAGGAGGACGACCTGCATGCGGGTCGCGGCCTCCGACAGAATCTCGATCATCGTGTCGAGACGGGCATCGTCGGAATAGACCAGCGGATCGTCGAGGATCAGCGACACGGGCTTCCCCTGCTCCAACAGCATATCGGCAAATGCAATCCGCGTGAGAACGGCAAGCTGCTCCTGTGTGCCGCGCGACAGGCTCGTGCAGCTTTCGTCCACGCCCGCACGGATCACGCTTTCGAGACCGAGATCCTCCGAAAAGGTGAGCTCGCATCCAGGCAGGAGGCGCTCGATATGACGCTTCGCCCGCGCCGCCAGCGGACCAACAAATTTGGCCGACGTCTCGTTACGGGCGGCGTCGAGGGTGCTTCGCAGCACCTTCAGCGTTTCCGCTTCATCGGTGATGCGCTGAAGAGCAAGACGAGCCGCCTCGACTTCCTCGGAGGCAGCAGCTGTCCGATCGGCGAGGCCGAGCCCGCCCTCGCTCTCGATCGTCCCTTCAAGGCGCGCGATATCGGTCTCCAGCCGCGTTCGCGTTTCCCCGGCCGTGCGCGCCCTCGCATCGATCAATTCGATCTTGCGTGTGATCGCCGCGACGTCGTGCGCAGAGGCATCGCGGAGCGCGTCTTCAACCTTGACCGAAGCCTCGGCAGCCTGCTCGCGCGCCTTGGCCAGATCTTCGGTCAGCGTCGTCCATTCAGGTCGTCGCTCGATCGCCTCAAGCGCGCTGACGGCGTTGGCAACATCGCTCGTGGCCCTGGCTTCTGCCGTCGCAAGCGGCGCTTCCTCCTGCTCGGCGCGACGCAGGGCCTCGATGGCGCTGTCCTGGGCCCCTTCGGCACGGGCTGCAGCGCTATCGGCCGTCTCCATCGCCTTCGTGAGCGCCGCGATATCGGGAAGTTCCCCCTTCCATACAGCCTCTTCCATGCCGAGCTCGGCGACGAACAGCTTGAGCGCCGCGGATCCAGCGGCAAGCTGAAGGGCATCATCGGCGGGCGTGGCCGCTTCGATGCGCGCCACCAGGGTTCGCAGATCCGCTGCGGCATCCCTGGCGATCTCGGTGCGGGCTCTCGCGGCAGCAAGATCGACGACACCGAGATCGTCGAGCGCCGTTTTCCGCTTATGAAGCGCAGACGCCAAGACCTCCGCGGCGCTGGCGGCAGACGCCGGTGGCGTGATCTGAAGCTCTGCGGCGCCGAAGCGGATATGAACCTCGCGATCAAGGCTCCGCGCGCCGAGTGCCATTGGCTCGCCATCGATCGTGATGCCGTCCGCTGAGCCGGACAACGCAATCCGGGTCGCGCCGGCGTTCACCACCGCCTGCGCTTCCGCAACGGTGCGATCATGCGCTTCAAGCGACGTGAGTACTTTCGGGGCGATCGTCGTGTCGGAGAGCGCCTTCGCGGCGCTATGTTGTTCCTCGAGCTTCAGGAGGTCGGCATGCCGCCGGCGCGCGGCCTGGATCGCTGCACCGCGACGGCTTTGTCGGATCCGCTCTTCGCCTTCAGCCAGGGCTGTTCGCGTGGCATGGCGGTCCGTGCGCGCGGAATCGAGCGCGGTGCGCGCATCTACGACCTTCTGCTTCGCCGCCGACAATATGTCGGCAACCCTGAGACGCTGTTCACTTGCCTGGGTCAGCGCGGCGTCCGCTTTCGTCCGGGCCAGCGTCGCGTCGTCGTGGCGCTGCCGAAGGTCCGCGAGCGCCTTCACCTTGCCGTTGACCGCTTCCTGCTCGGCACGACGGGTTGTGAGGATCTGGGCCGCCGCTCGTGCGATATCGAGCGAAGCAACCAGGCCGCTACGCGTCTGGGCGTCTGTGTTGTCCGCCATCTCGCGCTGGATGATCTTCAGGCGGCCGCGAGCCGCCTCGACATCTGAGAAGCTGCGCTCCAGCGTGGCCAATCGATCCGCGGCTTCGCGCGCCGTGGTCTCGGCGGCTTCGAGCCGCTCACGCGCGTCGGTTTGCCGGCCACGCTTCTGGCCCGTCGGTGTCCAGTAGAGCTCATATTGAGCTTCGACCCGATCCCTGACACGGCGATAGGCAGCGCCGCCCATGATCGACCCGACTTCCGCCTCAAGCGTCGAGGTGACGCTGTCGCGCACGATCTGGCCGGGCGCGGTCACGGACATGGCCTCGGTCTGGGCGACCCAAAGCAAACCAAGCGCGCCATAGGTCGCGACATCGCCGCCCCGGCTCGTGTCCCGGACCGAACCGAGCAGCGCATTCAAGCGCGCCTCGGCCTCCTCCCCTTGCGCACGGCCCTGAGGCCCCGAGACCTCGACCGATGCGCTGCGCAAGAAATGCTTGGTCACCGACCAGGGCGCGCCATCGACATCGAAAGCGACCTCGACCTTAGGACCGACCGCATCGCCATGTGGGGCGAAGGATTGGGCCAGCTGATTGCGCGTGTTGAAGCGGACGAAAAAGGCCGCGCGCAAGGCCTCGAGAAGCGTCGACTTGCCCGTCTCATTCGGCTCGATGACGACGTTGAGGCCGTCGGTGAGGCCCTCGATCACGACGGGTGCGCGGAATTTCCGGAAATTCTCCACCGCGATGCGACGAATGACGAGGCTCATGCCGACTCCTCCCGGCTATATTCGACGAAGAGGCGCTCAAGGGCCCGCTTCGCGACAGCCGCATCCTCGCCGTCGCCTTCGATCCTGGTATTAAGCATCGCCGCCGCCGCCCCGAGCATGCCCTCGACGGCCAGGTTCGCAATGTCTTCTTCGCTCGGCCGCCCCACCAGATCATTCGCGCGCACGTCGAGATACCGCAGCTGATGGCCGATATCGTTTTCGAGCCTACCTAGCATACCAATCCGGTCGCTGAGACTCGTGATACCAGCCAGCGTCAGGCACAAAAGCGTTGTGGGCGCGTCGATCGCGCCGAGGAGCAATTCGCACTCGGCATCGAACGCTGCCTGGTCACTAACCATCCAGTCCCGCAAAAGCCATTGGAAGCGGCCCGTGCGGATCGGCGTGACGGCTGGCTCCGCACCGGTGGACAGCTCCACGACGAGGGCCTGTCCGGGATCGTCCCGCTGGAAGCGGTCGACTTCGGGCGTACCGGCATACCAAGTGCGACCATCGACGCGGAGTGCCCCATGCCAGTCACCGAGCGCCAGATAGTCGAGGCCCGATCGGCGTGCGCGATCGGGAGCGATCTGGTTCTTCGTTTCGCCTTGCGAGCCAAAGTCGCGGATCGAACCGTGTGCGAGGCCAATACGCAGGGTCGCGCCGGGCGTCTCCATGGAGTCGAAACGGGCGGTTGGATCTTCGAGATTATGGCGATGCTCAAGCGGTGCGGGCAGCAGCCAAACGCCGGGGTTCATCTCGACCGGCTCGGGCGTCGACAAGATGACGATGTTCTCGCTCGCCCGTTGACGGACGCGATCCCATAATCCGCCGTTGCGCGCGAAATCATGGTTGCCTGGAAGCAGCCACCAGCGACAGCTGTGACGACTCATCCGGGATATAGCTTGGATAATCGTCCGGTCCTCCGGCCCTTCGGTGTCGAAGATGTCGCCGGCAACGACGACGTGCTTTGCCCCGTGTTCGAGCGCTGTGCGCCCAAGTGTGTCGATTGCCTCGAACCGCGCCTCGCTAAGGCCGGCCCGGACTTCGGGCTCGAAGCGTCGATACGGTTTGCCGAGTTGCCAGTCAGCAGAATGGATGAATTTCAAAATACTTCCCCCTGGTCAGGCGCTCCAGATCCTCGCTAGGCGCGAGAAGTTCTCGGCCGCCGCCGGCTCGATCTTAACCGGCAGGACGATGTTCGGCACACACAAATATCCTGTCGCCCCTTCGCTGGTTTTCAACCCCGCTAGGCATAGCGATTAACGCGTCAGGCGCTCGCGCGTCCCGACCAAGCAAGGGCCGCCTGCAGTACGACGTGGGCTTCTTTTATGAGTGCCACGTCGCGCTCCCACTGGCCATCCGGCCCACCACGGAATTTCTCGCCATGCAGGTAGTTATTTCGCACTCGGCAAACGCCTTGGATAATTAACTCGTACACGTTCGTTAAGGGCGCGGGTATTTCAGGTGCCCACACAAGGTCGTTCATCAGCCGACGCGGCGGCTCGCCGATCAAGGTCTTAGCGATGCCATTGTCGACGACCGCGGCGAAGAATTCTGGTCCGAGATCGCGGGCAAACGCATCCCAATCGGCCTCGGCAGTCTCCTTGTTTAGCCGAATCCGGCCGGATCGCTTCAAAGCGTATTCGGCATCGCCGAACTCTCTCGCGAAGGCTCCTGCGACGACGTAGGGATTGTCCAACGAAATCCTCCAAGCCTGATCCGTTATCCGGCTAAACGTTGTGTGCCGGCATACACTGCAAACGACTTTCTGAATGACCGCTTTGGGTCGATTCTGTTGAAAAACTCGCTTGAAGCGGCGCGGTGAAGCTGGTCCACTGACATCCCATCGATCGAGCGGGAAGTGGCGCGATGATGGGACGTCAGGAGGCGCAACAGGCGCCGTTGTTCTACACCTTCAACCTCGAGGGCCACGTGCCCGCCGATCATCTGTTGCGCGGCATCGATCGGTTCCTCGATCTGAGTGAGCTGCACCAGCATCTAGCGCCGCACTACAGCCCTACGGGACGCCCTTCCATCGATCCGGTGCTGCTGATCCGCATGCTGATCGTGGGCTACTGCTCCGGTATCCGTTCCGAGCGCCGGCTGTGCGAGGAGGTGCACCTGAACCTGGGTTACCGCTGGTTCTGCCGGCTGGGTCTGGAAGACAAGGTACCCGACCACTCGACGTTCTCGAAGAACCGGCACGGCCGCTTTCGCGACAACGACACCCTGCGGTTCGTCTTCGAGAAGGTGCTGGCGCGTTGCTTGGCGGAAGGCCTGGTCGGCGGCGAGGGCTTCGCTGTCGACGCCAGCGTCGTCAAGGCCGATGCCAGCCGCCAGCGTGGCGTGCCCGGAGAAGATGCCGAATGGAACCGGGAGTCGCCCTTGGCGCGACCGGTGCGTGAGTACCTGGAGGCGCTCGATGCGGCCGAGGAGCCACGCGCAGCGCCCAAGAACATTTCGCTGACCGACCCGGCGGCGCGCTGGACAGCAGCACCGGGTGGCCCGGCGTTCTACGCCTATTCCACGAACTATCTGATCGACACCAAGGCCGGGATCATCATGGACGTGGAGGCCACACCGGCCCACCGTACCGACGAAGTCAACTCGACCCGCACTATGGTCGAGCGCGTCGAGGATCAGCTCGCCATCAAGCCGAAGTACCTGATCGGCGATACCGCTTATGGCACCGCGCAGTTGCTGGGCTGGATGGTCGAGGAGAAGGCCATCGAGCCGCATGTCCCGGTCTGGGATAAGAGCGAACGCTCCGATGGCACCTTCTCGCGAAGCGACTTCCAGTGGTGTGAGGACGCCAACGAATACCGCTGTCCGGCCGGCAAGGCCTTGCGGAGTGACCGGCGACGATTCACGGTGCCCCGATCAGGCGTGACCAAGGCTGACACCATCATCTTCCGGGCGAGCACCAGCGACTGCGGCGAGTGCCCAATGAAAGCCAAATGCTGTCCGAACACATCGATGCGCAAGATTGCGCGTCAGCGCCACGAGGCGGCGCGTGACGTGGCCCGGCAACTTTCCAAAACGCCCCGGTATGAGCTATCGCGACGGCACCGCAAGAAGGTCGAGATGCTGTTCGCCCACCTCAAGCGCATCTTGCGTCTGGACCGCCTTCGGCTACGGGGGCTGAGGGGTGCCCGGGATGAATTCCTGATGGCCGCCACCGCGCAAAATCTGCGAAGGATGGCCGCCTGGTTGATGCCGATGCCGCAGGAAGCAGAGGTAAGGGTGCCTATCTGAGCGATGTGGGCGCCTGCGTCTCGAAAATGTGGTGTCGATGCGAGTCAGATCCGCATCGAAGACGAGCGGTTTTGCCGGCAGCTGCTTCCAACGAGGAGTTTTTCAACAGAATCGGTCGGTTTCGGTCGGTCGATTTAAACCCGTAGCTGACCATATTGGCCGGCGAATTGGTCATCGCCGATCGATCGGCTGATGTATCCGATCCGATGCTCGGAACTGACGGTGGCGATCACGCCGCGGTGCTACAAGGTGTCACGTCAGCGGATAAAGGCGGCCCGCCCGTCGAAACGTGCCTGTTCGCCCAGTTCATGCTCGATCCGCAGTAGCCGGTTGAATTTGGCGGTACGTTCGCCACGACAACCCGCTCCTGCCTTGATCTGGCCGCACCCCAGCGCGACAGCCAGATCTGCGATGAAGGTGTCCTCGGTATCGCCGGAACGTTGCGATACACAGCAAGCGTAGCCGGCTTCCTTCGCCTGCGCCGCGCAATCCAGGGTCTCGGTCACCGTGCCGATCTGGTTGGGCTTGAGCAGTATGGCGTTGGCAACTCGTTCGGTGATGCCGCGCCGGAGCCGGTCAGGATTGGTGCTGAAGATGTCATCGCCAACCAATTCGACCTGATCGCCAATTCGGGAGTACAGGGCGGCCCAACTATCCCAGTCGTGTTCGGAAAGCGGATCCTCAAGCATCACGATCGGGTAGTGCTGCACCCAGTCTTCCCATAGCGCAATCATGGCCGCACTGGTGCGCTCGATCTGGCTGGACTTGAAGAAACGATAGCGGCCGTGATGCCACATTTCGCCAGTAGCCGGATCTAGGGCGAGCGAAATGTCGCTCCCGGTCCGGTATCCGGCGCGATGGATGGCCTTGAGGATGAATTCCATCGCTTGCTCGTTGCTGTGCAGGTCCGGAGCGAAGCCGCCCTCGTCGCCGACGCCTGTCGACAGGCCGTGTTCCTTCAGCAGCGCACGAAGGGCATAGGACACTTCTGCTCCCATGCGTATCGCCTCGGAAAAGCTTGGTGCATGGTGCGGCACGATCGCGAATTCCTGGAAGTCGAGGGTATTGTCAGCATGCCGTCCCCCATTGATGACATTGAGGCACGGCACGGGCAGTAGCGTGGCATCCGCGCCGCCCAGGTGGCGATACAACGGCTCGTGTGCGGCCTGGGCACAAGCGCGGGCATAAGCGATCGATACGGCGAGGATGGCATTGGCACCCAGGCGACTCTTGTGTGGTGTGCCATCCATTTCCCGCAAACGCTGATCGAGCGAGCGCTGGTCGCCGGGATCAGTGCCAACCAGCACGGCGGCCATCTCCCCGCGTACATTCGCGACGGCCTTACGCACGCCCATGCCCCCGTAACGGCCTGGATCCCCGTCCCGCAACTCGACGGCTTCGTGCATGCCGGTGGATGCACCGGAGGGGACCAGCGCCAGCCCAGTGGAGCCGTCTTCCAACTGTAAGCAGACTTCCACGGTGGGATTGCCGCGGGAATCCAGAGCTTCAATGGCGTCCAATCGGCTGATACGCATGAGGTTGCCTCCAGAGCCGGGTCGCGATGGGGTGTCCTGCCTCTTGTTAGTGGACGCCAAGTGACCTTAGTCGAAGTGTCTTAGCAGTGGCGCGGGCTTCCAAGCGGCTATTGACGCCACCATGGCGAACTGGTCGACTATGCTTGATGTCGGGAGATGGCATACCTCCCTGAACCGCCGTAAGGCTGATGATGCCTACCATCCCGAATCCTCGGGTGGTGGCAGTGCGAACCGCCCCTCGATCCGGATCTTGATTTCGGCAGGTGGCGACGTGCACCCAAGAACTCTCCGATTTCCTGTCTGGTTGGTGGTCCGCATACGGCCGCATTTCTGCCGTTCGCATCCACGCATAGCGGGCGACGACGCGTTCCGGCCGAGAAAACTCGTTTGCCATGTCGACGAACCTCGTCACCGGGAGGCACCATGCAAGGCTATTCGCTTCGTTTCTACATGCACGAGAACCAGAAGCACCGCGGCATACTGTTGTACGAGTGGCTTCTGGAACAGGCAAAGAAGGCAAAGATCCACGGCGGCTCGGTGTTCAAGGCGATCGCCGGCTACGGACGGCACGGCGTGTTGCACGAACAGCACTTCTTCGAACTGGCTGGCGACATGACGGTGCTTGCGGAATTCATCGTCAGCGAGGACGAAGCCACCAAGCTGCTCGCTATCATTCATGAGGATGGCGCGCCATTGTTCTGGGCGAAATTCCCGGCAGAGTTCGGTATTGTCGAGAACGAATAAAGGCATGCCGTTTCACCCATCGATGCGTGCGGAACGGGCCAGCAATCGCAGACAGGTCCATGGCGCGCGCCAGAGCACGCGTGGCGGGAGGTCGGTTGCCGAGATATCGGCCTGGTGCCCTGCAATCAAGGTGGCCAGTACGGTGAAAGCCTTGCGCCGGACACGATGGTTTCGGTCCCCAAGGCGCTCGACCAGCCACTGCTGACGGCTTGGTAAGGGATAGCGCAAAAGGCAGGCCGTTGCCGCCATTCTGACTTGGACGTCGTCATGGCCAAGCATGGTCTCCAGCCATGGTGCGACAGGTTGGCGCCAGCGGAAAAGCGCCTCGGCCAAGTCGTCAGGTGAAATACCACGCACGATGTGGTGCAGGCGTTCTGCCGCATCCCCCGCCTGGCCGAGCATGATGTCGAGCAGGGCTCGCCGCGAAGTTGGGTTAGGGTAGTGGACGTTGCCGTAGACATCCGTTTCCTCATTCGCCTGCCAGGCGCGCACCAGCGGTTCAATGGGCCGGCCAGGGATGCTGCGCAGGTGTTCGCGGCAGGCCGCTGCCAGTTGTTCATCGGTACCGAGTGCCCCATGGGCAAGTGCTGATGCAACGGCATCCGCATCGCCAGGCGTCGTCTCGCCCATGCTCAATGCCGCAGCGGCGCGAACAGGCGAACAGGGATGGCGAAGCGCCTGCTGATGTGTTTCTGGCGGTGGTCGCTCCGCTGCGACTCGCAGCCAGAGGAATGCGCGGATCAATGCCAGGCGTGTGCGGGATGTGTCGGTATCCCCGCAGAGCCACGCTGCGATCGCCGCCAGGACGTCCGGCGTGCTTTCTGGGCGCAATGCGTGCAGGGCTTCGGCGGCAGCCTCTGCGAGCACGTCGTCCACGAGCAACGCGGCTATTGAGGGAGCCAGCGCATGCAGGCGGAGTTTGCCGGCGGCGCGCAAGGCCGAAGGCAGACGTTCGCCATGCACGCCGAAAGCCACATCGTCGGCTACGGCCGCACTCCATTGTTCGGCCAGGCCGGCCACGGCAGCGTCCTTGACGCGATATTCCGACTCCGCCAGGGCAGGTGACAGGTTGTGCAGCGGGTTGTCGTGCAGCAACCGGCGCAGACGCTCGGCCACGCGTGGATCGTGCAGCCGGGAGAGCATGCGTACGGCGAGTTCGCGTGGCTGGGAAACGAGCTGCGGTCCGCGATCGAGGTAGGCAGACAACGGGCCGATGGCGGCATGGCCGAGGATGAGGATGCCTTCGATCGCGCGCTCCGGATTGGCCAGATCATCGATCCAGTCCGCGACTTGCTCATCCAGCGCGAGCGCGCCTCCGGATGCCATTACGCCGTGACTCCTTGCTGGTCGTCACCTTTCAGCAGCGTGTCGAGATGGTGCAGGTCGGCTTCCAGTGCTGCGCGGTCGTTCGCTGCCGATAGCGTTGGTGTGTCTTCGAACGACTCCATCGCATGACGCCGCAGTTGTCGTACGGTTTGGTCGAGCCAATGGCCGAACTCGCTGGCATAGGCGTCGAAGCTGCTCTGCAGTTCCGAATTCCAGCGTCCCTGCAGTTGTCGCCGCAGCCATGCGCGGCGCCATGGCACCAGGGCTGCGCCGGTGGTCACAGAGCCTTCCGTCAGTGTTGCGGTGAACGGTGGGACGCCGCGCAGGGCCTGTACCGCGGCGGGGGAGGCGATGCGCGAGGCGATCTCGCGCAATTCGCCAAGAACGTCGCGGACCACCGCATCGGCAAGGCTGGCTGCACGGCCTGCGAGATTGCCGGCGTCCAGGGTGATGGCGGCAGGCGTCTGTGTAACGGCCTCCTCGACGATCACGTCGGAACCGCGTTCGGCCAGGTCGCGCACGAGATTGCGCAGGCGCCGATTGGTGTCGTCGAGGCTCGCCAGCGTGCTGCCGTGCCGCTGTGCCTCGCTGGCCGCTGCCGGTGTCGTTGCTGTGGCTGGCAGTTCGGCCAACGCCTGGCGTAGCGTAATCTGCACGCGCGTGGCCAGTTCGGCGATGCGGTGACGGTGGCGTTCCGAGGCTTTTTCGGCAGCGCGTTCCAGTTTCGGGCGCAGCACGTCGTCGCGCCAGGTCTCAAGCTCGCTGCGATGGGCGTCCTGCACGCTGAGCGCAGCCACTTGCACCGGCGATTGCAGGGCTTCGGTCAGTGCGTGTTCGATGTAGCGGCGCTGTTGGGTGAGCGCCTCCGCGCCGATAGTATCGGCCTTGGTCAGCACCACCAGCCAGTCGGCGCCGCCATCGCACAACGCGCGCAACAGGTCGAGATCCTGCGGCATCAGCGTGGCGGCTGCATCGACGGCGACGATGCCAAGATCGCAGCGCGGTAGGTAGTCCAGCGCATGCGCGGAGGCGTTCGCATGCAGTGAGCCGAGGCCGGGCGTGTCGGTGAGCACAATGCCGTGTTCGAGGATAGGCGCTGGGAAGCTCACATCCACCTCGCGCAACCGGCGCCGGTTGCCGGGATTGCCTGTCTCGTCGATGTAGTCGTGCAGTTCACCTGGGGCGATAGCCTGCACGTGGCCATCGATGTCCAGCGCGCGCACATCGACCGTGGCGCCATGACGCAAGCGCGTCACCACCGAGGTAACGGGTACCGCACCCACCGGCAATAGCGGTTGGCCGAGCAGGGCATTGACCAGCGAGGATTTGCCGCTGCTGACCCGGCCGAGCAGGGCCACTTCCACGCGGTCACCGTGCTCGCGCGCGAGCAGCGCCTCGACGCGGCTGCGGTATTCGAGCAGCCGGTGGTTTTCCACGATGCCGGCCAGCACGTCCAGCAACGCGTCGCCGCTACCGTCCGCGGGTAGGCGCAGCGGTTCGCGACGCAGTTCGCCTGCCATCGTATCCAGCAACACGCCCAGTTCGGCAGCTAGCGCGCGACAAGCCTGCTCGTCGTCGGTGTCGAGCGGTCCGTAGCCACGTACGTAACGAGGGCGCAGCTCGTAGGCGGCGTTGCGCACCATCGCCAAGCGAGCCTCGTAGCCCCGGGTGACCTCGATGACCGAGTCACCGGGATAGGCGATGCGGTAGGTATCCATGAAACGCCGCATCGCCGCGCGCAAACGTGCCTGCTGGGCGTGCAGGGCGTCGATGCGTTCCTGTGCCGGAAAGTCACGGTAGCGGGGAAACAATGCATCCGGTTCGCCGTCGTGCAGCAGTTCCACCGCCTCCTGCACTTCGTGCTCGACATGGCGCAGTAGGTTCTGCAGGTAACGACGATGGTTGTCGGTGAACATGCCGTCTCGTCAGGCGAGTCCCAGCGCGAGGATCAGTATCAGGAGGATGCCCACCATGCCCAGGTAGACGTTCATGTGGCCGGACTGCAACGGCCCCAAGGCACGCGCCAGTCGCCGCACAAAACGCGTGGGTGCACGGAAGATCGCTGCCTCGAACAGCGGAGAAACGCTGGCGTTATGGGTCATGCGCTGCACGAAATACGCCTGTCCCTCGCGCTCGACCTCGTCGGCTGGTCGGTAGACGAAGCTGTAGAAGGTGCGCATCGCATTGGAGAAGCTCAACGCGGTCGTGCGCCCGTGCGCCGGTCGCGGCAGGCCGCCGTACCACGCTGGTGCATGCCGCGGGCGATGGCGCGCTCGCGCGATGGCCAGCAGTGTCAGCGGTAGCAGGGCCAGCAGCGGGCAGACGATCACTAGCAGCGTTGGCGAGATGAAGGCAAAGGTGTTGGTCAGCGGTACCAGGATCAGTCCGTCGTGCAGCGGTGCCGCAGGCATGTCGGCAAAACGCACATGCACGGCCCCGTCCACCGCTGGCAACCACCACGGCATGCCAACGGCCAGCGCCAGCACACCCAGACCCAGCAGGCCGCTGGCCAGGGCGTAGCCTGGGTCGACTCCGGCGCCGCTGCTCGTGCGTCGCCCATCGCCGAGTATCCCAAGGCCGCATACCTTGACGAAGGTGGCGAAGGCGATCGCGGCGGTGAGCGCCATGCCCGCGCCGGCCAGCGACAGAGTCAACCGCCCCGGCATGCCGGCAAGATGGAAGCCTTGGAACAACGTTTGGAAGGTGAACCACTCGCTGACAAAGCCAGCCTGTGGCGGCATGGCCGCCAAGCTCATGGCGGCGAACACCACACCGACACCGAGCAGCCATGGGCTACGCCGCAGCAAGCCGCGTTGTACCAGGTTGTAACTGCCAGTCGCACCCCAGGCGCCATCGGCGGCCAACATCAGTGCACCTTTCGCCAGAGCGTGACCGGCGAGGTGCAGCAGCGCCACGGCAAAAGCCAGTGCAGCCAGCGGAAGTTGGCTCTCGCCGCGGAACAGCCGGCTGGCACCCAGCATGGTGACTGCAATGGCCGCATTCTCGGCGCTCGAGAAGGACAGCAGTCGTCGCCAGTCGTCCTCCTGGAAGGCATACAGCACGGTGAGGATGGCGCTGAACACGCCAACGGCGATCGTGACCACCGCCAGCAACACGTCGCCCGGCAGCCACGCCACGAATGCCCGCGCCAATGCGAAGAAGGCTGCGTTGAGCACGATGCCCGACAGCAACGCACCGCTGGCGCCGCTGCCCTGGCCATAAGCGTCGGGATACCACTCGTAGAACGGAAGCAGTCCCAGCTTGGCGCCAAAGCCGATCAGCAGCAGTACACCCACCGTCACCAGGCGCCAGCCGGTGAAACTTGTGCCCGCGCTGGCAAAGTCCGCAAAGTCTAGGCTGCCGGCACTGTGCGAGAGCATCAACATGGCTGCCAACAATGCGACGGCTCCCACTTCGAGCAATCCCAGCATGAACAGCAGGCTGCGGCCATCGCGCGTGGGTCCCAGCCGTTCGCCGATCAGCAGCACCGCGCCACCAAGGCTCATCACCTCCCATGACACCAGGAAGCTGGCAGCGTCCTGCAGACCAAAACAGCCCAGGGCACCCAGCAGGCAGCAGGCAGCACCGGCCCCCCAGCTTCGCCAACGCGGCGAGGGCGTACCCAGCGCGGTGGCAAAGAACGCGGCCAGCGCGCCGAACAACAGCAACCACGAGGCATCCGGTTCCAATGCAAAGCGCAGACGACCGGCGACGCCCCATGGAGCCAGCAGTACCGGCGTGGCCGCACCTGACGCGAGTTGCCACAGCGTGGCGAGGATCACCAAAAGCACCCCGAGCGCCAGTGCGATACGCGCCACCGCGCGTCCGCGACCGGCGCAGGCCAGCAACAACGCCAGCAACCAGAGTAGGACGGCTGCCAGGAGAAGCAGTTCAATCCGCATGCATGCGCCCTCCATGGATGCGTTGTGGTTTGCGTTCGAGGAGCAGCAGCAGCGCATCGATGATGGCGGCGGGATTGGGTGGGCAGCCTGGCAGCCACACGTCCACCGGTAACACGCCTTCGAGTCCGTGGCCGCTGGCGTAGGTGCCCGCGCTCACGCCGCCGCACACCGCACAGGTGCCGCAGGCGAGCACGCGACGGGGTTCGGGCATGGCCTCCCAGGTGGCCAGCAGTGATTCGTGCATCGCCGCGGTCACCGTGCCGGTGACCAGCAGCAGGTCGGCGGCACGCGGCGAGGGCGTGAAGAAGATGCCCAGGCGGTGCAGGTTGTAGAACGGATTGACCAAGGCCTGCAGCTCCGATTCACAGCCGTTGCAGGAACCGGCGTCGACATGGCGAATGTGCAGGCTGCCGCGGAAGCTGGATTCGATGCGTGAAGCCAACGCCTGCACAGGTGGCGTATCGGCATCCAGCGACCAGCGCAGGTCCTCGCGCTCGCGTACGCCAAAAGCCCATTCATGGCTGCTCTGCAGGGTACCGGAGGGGCAGCTCTCCACGCACAGCTGACAAGCGACGCAGCGGCCGTAATCGAGTTCGGCGAGATGCCCTCGCGTATCGAGCCGAATCGCCTTGGTCGGACACACCTCGGCACAGGCACGGCAGTTGTCATGGCATGACTGGGCGCTGATACCTGGCATGCCATAGCCGCCCTGTTGACCGTCGTCGCCTTTGGCACCATCTGGCCAGCGCGTGGTGGCGATGCCCTGGGTTAATCCTCGCAGTGTCCACAGTGGCATGGGATCTCCTAGCGATCGCAGCCGGCGATGCTGAGGCCAAAGCTGGCCTCGTTGATGGCGAAGTCCATCATGTTGGTGCGGTGTACCGTGAACGGAAATACGCGCCAGTTGGAGAACGAAGGCGACTTGATCTTCACCCGCGCCAACCGGCCGTCGGCACCGACGTGCACCGCGTAGAACAACGAGCCGCGCGGCGACTCGGCCCAGCCCAGGCCTTCCGCGCCTGGCGACGGCCGGCATTCCGCACGGATCGGGCCATCGACCAGCGTCGGTACGAGGGCATCGAGCAGTTGAAAGCTGGCGCGCAGCTCAGCCGCACGCACTTTTGCGCGGGCATAGGCGTCTCCTTCCTCCGCCAGCGGCACATCCAGCGTGTGCCATGCATAGGCGGCGTAGGGATGATCGCGGCGCAGGTCACGATCGAGTCCCGAGGCGCGTTCGACCGGACCGGTGGCGCCTTGGTCGAACGCCACCTGGCGGGTCAGTACGCCCGTGGTGATCAGGCGGTCGAGGTAGCTGGTGGTGCGTTCGAGTTGTTCCAAGTAGCCGTTCACTTGCTCGCGCAGCAGGTACATCGCGTGGAGGAAGTCGCCAGGCAATGCGATGTCGCGGCGCAAGCCGCCGGGAGTGAGCAGGTTGCGCAGGAAGCGGCTGCCGGTGAGGCGCCCGTTCAACTGCTTGACACGTTCGGACAGCAGCACCCCCTCGGCATGGCCAACCTTGAGCGTGGTGGTGTCGGCGAGGTGGCCGAAGTAGTACAGGTGGTTGTACAGCCGCTCCAGTTCGGCCAGCACCGAACGCAACTGTTGTGCGCGCTTGGGAACCTCGCAGCCAGCGGCGTCTTCCACCGCCTGGCAATAGGCCAGGGCATGGGCCACGCTGCCAGTACCTGATACGCGTTCGGCCAGCGTGGCGCTGTTGCAGGGATCCCGTCCCTCGAAGGCGCGTTCCATGCCGCGGTGCTTGAAGAACAACCGCGGCTGGTAGTGCAGGATCGCCTCGCCGATATAGAAGAACAGGTGTTGTGCGGATTCGACCACGCCAGCCCGTACCGGGCCCGAGCTGAGCAACTGCACGTCTTGGCCATGGATTTCCGGCACATGGCCAGGCGCGTGCAGGCAAGCCTGCACATCGTGGGCATTCACCAGAGGAGCGTCTTCCGTCCAACCTCCAGCGACCAGCGGGTAGGGCATCGGAAGACCGTCGAAGCGTACGCCGTACAGATCCTGGATCTCGCGTTCATACCAGCTGAGCAGCGGCGTCTGTGCGGTCAGGCTGGGCAAGGTGGGCGTGGCCGCGGTGCAGCACCAAAACTGGAATGGCTGGTTGGCACCGGGCGAGCCCAGATACCGCACCTGCACGCGATCCGGCTGCGGAAACCAGGCATACGCCATCTGCATGCGGCCGCCCGCAGCAAGCAAGTGGTCAACCCGGCCAGCCAACGCCGATGGAAGCACGGTGAATTTTTCCGCCGCACCGTTCATGGCGTGGCTCCCAGTCCGGCGGCAATGTGCTGGTACAGCACCGTCCATGCCGCGGGCCACCACACGCCGAGGACCAACAGGGGTGCCAATGCCAGCGCCATTGGCCAGGTCCGCCACAGGTTGCCGGAAGCCTCGTCCGACACGGACGGCGCCGGGGGCGACTCTAGGTACATGGCCCGGAAATGATTGAGGAAGGCGATGAAGATCACGATCAGCAGTACCAGCATCACGATGGCCGCCCACAGATACGTCCCGGTCCAACCGGCGCGCAGTATGGTGAATTCGCTGAGGAACAGGCCGAACGGTGGCGCGCCGGTGATTGCCACCGCGCCGCACAGCCACAGCCAACCCGAAACCGGAAACACGGACAGGACATCGCGGATGTCCCGGATGCGCTTGCTGCCGTAGCGGTGCATCGCGTTGCCGGCGCCGAAGAACAGCAGCGGTTTGCACAGCGAATGGTTGAGCATGTGGTACAACGCGCCGGCGATACCCAGTGGTCCGCCGAAGCCGAAGCCCAGCGCCAGCACCCCCATGTGCTCGATGCTGGAATAGGCCATCAACCGCTTGATCTGTTTCTGCCGCACGATGAACAGCGCGCCCACCAGCAGCGACAGCACGCCCAGCACCACCAAGGCGGTATGCGGCAGCAGGCCTTGGCCAGCGGCGTCAGTGGCGGCCAGGAAGCGCACGATGCCCAGCATCGCGGTGTTGAGCAGCGCGCCCGAGAGCATCGCCGACACCGGCGCCGGGCCCTCGCTGTGTGCGTCGGGCAACCAGGTATGCATGGGTGCCAGGCCGACCTTGGTGCCATAGCCGATCAGGGTGAACAGGAAGCCGAGCTTGAGCAGCACCGGCGGCATCTTCGGCGCCGACTGTGCCAGCGATTGCCAGGTGAGGTTGTAAGACTCGCCCAGCACGAAGCTGCCGCCCCAGTAGAGCAGGGTGGTACCGAGCAGGGCGAGGCTGATGCCGGCCGACACCACGATGATGTACTTCCATGCCGCTTCCATGCTCTCCGCGCTGCGCTCGAAGCCGACCAGGAAGGTGCTGACCAGCGTGGTCAGCTCGATCGCGATCCAGTACACGCCGACACTGTTGACCAGCGGCGCGAACAGCATGGTCAGCGCGAAGCCGGCGTGCAGCGCGTAGAACACGGGCAGGCGGCGATCGCCCGCCTCGTCATGGCGCATGTAGCCGATCGCGTAGATCGAGGAGAGCAGGTAGACCACCGCCACGCACAGCACCACCCACGCGCCGAGCGGATCGAGCAGCAGGTAACCGTGCAGCATCTCGCGCGGCGCATCGAGACCAAACGGCAGCGGCAGCGCGATGGTCAACACGACCAGGCTGGCCAGCAGGTTGAGGTATTCCGAGACGCGCGGGCGACGCACGGCCAGGCCGACCACGATCGGCAGCAGCGGCGCCAGCAACAGGATGGCAATGCGCACTTCCATGTTTACCCCGTCAGCCGGTTCAGTTCGCGACTGCTGGTGCTGCCGATGTGCGCCAGCAGGTAGCGCACCAGCACGCCGAAGCAGGCCACTGCCACCAACAGGTCGAACAACAGGACTAGCTCGATCATCAACGGCATGCCCGGCACCAGGATCTGGCTGCCGAGGAAGATGCCGTTCTCCAGCACCAGCAGGCCGAGAATGTGGCTGATCGCCTCATGCCGCAGCGTGAGCATCTGGAAGCCGATCAGCTTCATCGAGAACATCACGGTGAGCGCCAATACCACGACGTTGGAGGCGAGGCCGAGTGCGGAAGTGACATGCACGGCCACCAGGAAGGCAAAGATCACCAGCGCTGCGCCGAGGACCAAGCTGCTCGAGGGGCTGACAATCTCGTGCAGTTCGCGCTGCGCCGGCAGCTGCCGCAGGATGCGCAGGATCAGCCATGGCAGCACCAGGCCACGAAAAAGCACGGTCAACGCGCCCACCGCGTACAGTTCGTGATAACCGCCGTAGTAGCCGATCAGTGCGGAAAGGATGCCGATCAACCACGACTGCACGCCGAAGGCCAGCATGTAGTCCTTTAGCCAGCGCGAGCCCAGCATCACGAAGGCCAGCAGCAGACTGCCGATGACCAGCAGGCTGAAAAGGGCGGCGGCGAGCGGGGAAAGGTGGGCGGCAAGCATGGCGGTCACCGGATCTGATTGGCGACGATGGCCAGGATGGCCAGCATGAAGGCGGCCGCCAGCGGCTCCTGGTAGCGGTAGAAGCGCAGGCGGGACTGCGCCGTCTCCACCAGGATCACCGCGCACGCCACGATGCCGAACTTCACCAGGATGCCGAGCACCGCACCGCCGATGCCGGCCACCGTGCCCTGGTGCGAGAGTCCCCAAGGCAGCAGCAACACCTCGCAGAAGATGGTGTAGAGGATGAACTGCTTCATCATCGACGCCCACTTCAGAAGCGCCAGCAGCGGACCGGAGTACTCGAGGATGCGCGCCTCCTCGATCATGTACACCTCGATGTGCGTGCTGGAATGAATCGGCAGGCGGTCCGTCTCGGTCAGCAAGAGCACGAAGAAGGCAGCCACCAGAAAGAGGTGGGTCGGTCCCAGGTACACCTCCGGGTGGGCCACGAGAAGGTGATTCACCACGAATGGCAACATCGCGTGTGCCATCAGGGTGATACCGACGAACACCAGGATCAGTGTGGGCTCGGCGAGGATGGTGATCATCACCGTGCGACTGGCGCCGATGCCGCCATAGGCGCTGCCGGTATCCAGCGCCGCGAGGTTCACGAAAAAAGTGCCCAGGGTGAGGATCAGGCCGCCGCCGAGGATGTCACCCATGTCCGACAGGGGCAGGGGATAGTCGGTCAACACCGGAATCAGGATCGGTACCGTGAGCATGGCCGTGAACGACACGATGGGCGCGGTCCAGAAGATCCAGCTTGCCGTGTCGGGCACCACCAGTTGCTTGCGGAACAGCTTGCGCAGATCGCGATACGGTTGCAGCAACGATGGGCCGCGTGCCCGTTGCACGCGTTCCTCGTAGCGATGGATGAACCCTTGCAACAGTGGGGACAGCAGCAGCACCACCAGCACCTGGGCGGCTTGCGTCGCGATGTCGCGCCACATGGTGGCAAAGCCTCAGTATGGCCGCCGACGGAATGCCGTGATGCGCTGAGGTCTGACGAGCCTGGCGGGCCGGCGCAAGCCGGCAGCCGCTACGGCGCCAGAGAGGACGAGCAGGGATGACAGGACGATACAGGTCATGACGAAGCTCCAGGGCTGGAAAGCCGGATCGATCACTAGCCTGTAGGTGTCATCAGCCCTGAGGGCAGTCGAAGGCGGACACCATCGCCCCGTTGCGATGCAAATTAGCACGAATGCTTGCGCGCAAGGAATCCTTTCGCGCCGAAAAAAGCGGGATCTTCGTGAAGGCGGCGTGGAAGGCCATGGCCCGCGGATCGAGGTTCTTGCCGGCCCTGGGCGACCCCGATATTCTCGGATCAGGGAGATGGCATTCCTCCCGGCACGAAGTAACCGCCGCAAGGCTAATGATGCCTACCAAACGCGCGAATGCACGCGCGCCTCGGTAGGTTTCGCCCGGCGAATCCCGCTCAGGTACGTCTGTGTTTCGCGCACGGAAACCATTTCGCGCGGAGTGCATTCATGCCCATTTGCCACTGGATTACCACTGTCATCCTACCTGTGCCGACCCGCTATGGCCTCCAGTTTGAGGGGGTGTGGCCGTGAGCATGGAGCGCTTTCGCCTGCGCGCCGAGCGCCTGCTGGACAAGGCCGACGTACGCCTGGATGGGGTGCGTGCCACGGATCTGGCGATCCATGACGATCGTGTGTTTGCACGCACATTCGCTCACGGCACGCTGGGTTTTGGCGAGTCCTACATGGACGGCGACTGGGATGCCGAGGACATGCCGGGTCTGTTGAGCCGCTTGCTTGCGGCGCGGCTCGACGAGCAACTGCACAATGTCGAGACGTTGCTGCTTTGGGCGCGCGCGCGTTTCCTCAACATGCAGCGCGGACGGCATGCCTACACCATCGGCCGGCGTCACTACGATCTCGGCAACGACCTCTTTGCAGCCATGCTCGGCCGGAGGCTGGTCTACAGCTGCGGCTACTGGGCATCGGCCGAGGATCTCGATGCGGCACAGTGGGCCAAGTTGGACCTAGTCTGCCGCAAGCTTCAGTTGCGCCGCGGTATGCGCGTGCTCGACATTGGGTGCGGCTGGGGCGAGGCGCTGAAATTTGCCGCCGAGCATTATGGCGTGAGCGGTGTCGGCGTCACCATTTCAAGACAGCAGGCCGATTATGCGCGGAACCTCTGCGCGGGCCTGCCCGTCGAGATCCGGTTGCAGGACTATCGCAGCCTTCACGAGCCGTTCGATGCCGTGTTCTCCATAGGCATGTTCGAGCATGTAGGAGCACGCAACTACAGCCACTACTTCGATGTGGTACGCCGCTGCCTCGCGCCGGATGGATTGTCGCTGCTGCACACCATCGGCACCAACCAGATGCCGGATCGCCCTGATCCGTGGATCGAGCGCTACATTTTCCCCAACTCGCAGGTGCCAGCTATGAGCCAGGTCGCCAAGGCATTGGAAGAGAAATTCGTCGTCGAGGACTGGCACAACTTCGGTGCCGACTACGAGCGAACCCTGCTCGCATGGCTCGCCAACTTCGATGCCGCCTGGCCCGGGTTGGCCACACGCTACGATGAGCGATTCCGGCGCATGTGGCGGTTCTACCTTGCTGCTTCGGCAGCCTCTTTCCGTACCCGCCGCGATCAGCTTTGGCAGGTTACCTTGTCGTCACAGGGCGTTTGCGGTGGCTATCGGGTACCGCGCTGAGGTCGATATGGCTTGACACCCTAGCGTGCGTCCCAGATCATCTAAACCAAGGGAGATGGCATTCCTCCCGGGCCGTGCCCAATCGCCGCAAGGCTGATGATGCCTATCGAACGCGCCAGTCCCGTGGCGTGGTGTTGCGGTAGGCGCTTTCTCTCTCCCGCGATCCTGCGTTTCGACTCTGGCGTCCGATAGACGACGGCACCGGAGTCGAGCCATGCGCTTGCCCTGCAAAACTGATGAAACCCCACCCCATGCGGGATGGATGCCACGGACGGCACATGGACGTATGCCCCGTCCCACGGCTGCTGCCGATCGGGCTTGGGTATCCGCAACGTCCTGCGAGTCGAGAACGAAAAGACATAGCGTTCCCTGTATGACGCGACTCCGCGAGGAGCCGCTGCCATGACGACTCGAATCCTCGCGGTCTATAACCGCTCCCCGCTGGGCGATCTGGCGGTCGAGACCGCTTTCCAGTTTGCGCGTACCTGCGATGCAGCCGCACTGATCGTGTTGGCTGTACCCGAGGCGCCAGGAGACGCCAAGCAGCGCGAGGTGTTGCACGACGATTTGCTGCTGTTCGTCCATCTCGGCCAACGCCTGGGCATCGCCGTGGACGGCGAGATGATCGATGCACCAAACGCGGAACAACTCGCCCTGGAAATACTGCGCAGACGAGTCGATCACGTGATCATCGTCGAACCCGCCGAAAAGGGGCACGGGGGCACTGCGGAATACATGTCGGCTCTGGATACTGCGGCAGGAGCAACGGGTGCCACCACGATCGTAGTGCGTGAGGAAAGCCCATGAGCGCCAGCAATGAAGCCGTCATACTGACGTTGCGGTCCGAACACAATGCTCTCCGCGCGCGTCGCGCACTGCGTTTCGTCGTCATGGTCGGGATCGTCAGCCTGTTTGCCGACATGACCTACGAAGGAGCGCGCAGCATCAATGGCCAGTTCCTTGGTGTGCTGGGTGCCAGCGGATTCTGGGTTTCGGCCATCGCCGGCATGGGCGAGCTGACCGGCTACGGATTGCGCATGTTCACCGGTTGGTTGGCCGATCGCACGGGCCGTTACTGGGCCGTCACTATTGCGGGCTTTGCGGTAAACCTGCTGGTAGTTCCGTTAATGGCGCTGGCTGGGCATTGGCAGGTTGCCGGCTTGCTCATCATAGGTGAACGCATCGGCAAAGGCATCCATACACCCGCACGGGACGCCATGCTGTCGCATGCGGGACGTAGCCTCGGTAGCGGTTGGGCGTTTGGTTTGCACGAAGCACTGGATCAGACCGGTGCCACCGTAGGCCCTTTGCTGGTGACCCTTGTGCTTTTCCTTCACCGTGGCTACCACGCAGCCTATGCACTGTTGCTGTTGCCCGCAGTCTGCGCGTTGTCCGCCTTGTTGCTGGCCCGCGTCGCCTTTCCCACGCCCCGCGATCTGGAGCCACCGCTGCATATACCGGTGGTGAATTCGAACCGGCGCTTCCTGCTCTACCTGATAGGCACTTCGCTGGTGGCAGCGGGCTTTGCCGACTATTCGCTGATCGCTTTCCACGCCCATGCTACGCGCGTGCTGGCCGACATCTGGATCCCGCCGCTGTATGCGCTTGGGATGGTGGCCGCAGCGGTCAGCGCATTGGCGTTTGGGCGTTTGTTCGATCGTTACGGCGTAGTGGCTCTGCTGTTGGCGACTGCGCTGTCCGCGTTGTTCGCGCCATGCGTCTTTCTGGGTGGCCCTGCATGGATCGTCGCAGGTGTCGCGCTATGGGGTATTGGCGTGGGTGCGCACGAATCGGTGATGCGTGCCGCCGTTTCGCGCTTGTTTCCGCCGGACCGGCGCGCCTCGGCTTTTGGGGTGTTCAACGCCGTGTTCGGCGTGGCCTGGTTCCTGGGAAGTCTGGCACTGGGATGGGCTTACGAACATGCGCTGTGGGGTGTCGTTGCACTGTCGATCGCGTTGCAACTCCTCGGCATGCCATTGCTGCTCTTTGCGCGGTCACCTGAATCATCGCTTCCACTTTTCCCAGGGAGAAATACACCATGACCACGATCTTGCTGATTCGCCACGGAGAAGTGGCCGGCATCACACCACCGCGCTTTCGCGGTCGCGAGGATCTGACGCTGACCCCTCACGGCATCCGCCAGACTGAACTGGTGCGTGATGCCATTGCCCTACGCTGGATACCCAATGCGGTGTACTGCAGTCCGCTCACACGCTGCGTGCGGACTGCAGATGCCATCGGTGAGCCGTTTGGCCTGGATACGCGAACGCATCAGGGTCTGAACGATATTAGCTACGGTGCTTGGCAGGGCATGACGGTGACCGAGGTGGCGCAGCGCTGGCCCGAGGAATTGCAGCGCTGGCACAGCTCGCCGCATTCCATGCGCATACCCGGCGGCGAGACGCTGCAGGAGGTACAGGCACGCGCGGTCGATGCCTTGCAGGCCATCCTTCATGCGCACCACCATGGAACGGTCGTGATAGTGGCGCACGACAGCGTCAATCGCATCCTTCTTGGGCATGCGCTCAGCCTTCCGTTGAGCGGCTATTGGTCATTGTCGCAATCCCCCTGCGCGATCAGCGAGATCACTTTCGCCGACGACCGTTTCATCATCCACTCCATCAACGAAACCCTGCACCTCAGCGAGTAATCAGCCATGGCTCTCGATCTCATTTCACCCGGCCCGGATGTCCCCAACGCGATCCACTCGATCATCGAGATCCCGATGGATGCGGATCCCATCAAGTACGAAGTGGACAAGGAAAGCGGGGCCATCTTCGTTGACCGCGTGCTTTCCACGCCGATGCGCTACCCCTGCAACTACGGCTACATGCCGGGCACGCTGTGCGGCGACGGCGATCCGCTCGATGTGCTGATCGTGATGCCCATCCCGTTGATCCCGGGTTCGGTGATTGCGTGCCGGCCGCTCGGCGTGATGGACATGAGCGACGAGAACGGCGAGGACACCAAGCTGATCGCGGTGCCGGTCACGCGCGTCTTTCCCGGTTACGCGCACTATCAGGTGCTGGCCGACGTCCCGGAAACCACCCGCAACCGCATCCAGCATTTCTTCGAGCATTACAAGGATCTGGAAAAGGGCAAGTGGGTACGATTCGAGGGCTGGCGCGACGTGGCGGAGGCGCGCGAGGAAATCATGGCCTGCATCGAACGGTATCAAGCACACAAGCGGGCGGCCTCCGACTGACCGCCCGCGTTGCCCCTGGGTTACGCTTACTTCGCCTTGGTACCCTGCGACGCCTGCGTGAATACGTCGCGTCCAAATACCGGGACCCCGTTCTCTCCGGCATAGCCAAGGTACGGCAGCCCGAACCACTGCTCGATGCTGCGTAGCGTCGAGTAGTGGTTGTATGGATGGTCTGAAACCGTACCTGGACGAATGAAGGGTGAAAGCATCACTGCGCCGATCCGCCCCCCGCCCGGTCCGTACTGGCCGGGCTGCGGACCGCCCGGCAGGCCCCGCTCGCCGCAACAGGCCTGGGCATCGGTGCCTTCGTCGAAGGTAATGATCAGCAGGCCATTCTTGCGAAATGCCGGCGAGTGGGTGATGCGCGGTACCCAGGTGCGCAGGAACTGGTCCGCCGAAACCAATCCGCCTGGTTCGCCGTTGCGGCAGGGCGCGTCGTGGCCGTCATGGCACAGATCCGGAGTGATGAAGGCGAAGTTGGGTGTGGTCGCCACTTTCTGCAGGTCTTTCATCATCTCGTCCAGTGGCACCACGTGTGCGCCGCAATAGGCCGGATCGTCGATGATCGAGTGGAAGTAGACGAAGGGATTGTGCTTGTCGGCGTAGCGATCTTTCAGCGACTCGCCGTTGGTGTGGTCGCGACTGCCGATGGCCACGTGACCGCATTGCGCGGCTTCGCGTGCCGGGTCACTGCCCATGCCCTCCATGTAGCCCTTCCATGACAGTCCGGCCGTATGCAGTTGGTCGGCCAGTGTCTTGACCTGCGTCGGAAAGATGCAGCCACGGCCGGCGAGCTGGCCACTGGCATCGAGCTTGCCGGCAGTGGGGTGAAACTCCACATACGTGCCGCAGTCGTTCTGGGTATCCGGGTTGGGTGCCTGTCCGCTGATCAACGAGATGTAGTTGTCCAGGCTGTAGTGGCCCGTGGCGTAGTACTGGCTCAGTAGGGCACCTTGCGCAGGCAGCGTATGTGCAAGATAGGGCGCCAGAGATTTCGCGCCAAAGGTGACATCGAACGGCTCGTTCTCGAGCACGATCAGGAAGACATGGCGAACCGGTGCTGCCGAGGCGGGTTGGCCTGCCTTCATTGCCGCCGGGCCGCCAAACGCCGATGCGGATACCAGTGTCATCGACAGCCATGCCATGGCGTTTCGCCACAAGGGGAACGCTTGTGATTTCATGGAAAACTCCTGGGGAGGGACGAGGGGATGAACCCCTCGCCCTGTTTCAAAGGCATGCAGGTCAGTGCATCGGATCAGCGGACGAAGGCGGCGCGGCCGGCGAAACGAGCACGCGCTCCGAGCTCGTGCTCGATCCGCAGCAGCCGGTTGAACTTGGCGGTGCGTTCGCCACGGCAACCCGAGCCGGTCTTGATGTGGCCGCAACCCAAGGCGACCACGAGATCGGCGATGAAGGTGTCTTCCGTCTCGCCGGAACGGTGCGAAACATAGCAGCCGTAGCCGGCGGCCTTTGCTTCCGCAGCGCAGTCGATCGTCTCGGTCACCGTGCCGATCTGGTTGGGCTTGAGCAGGATCGAATTAGCCACGCCTTCGCGGATACCCCGGCTGAGCAGGCCGGGGTTGGTGCAGAAGATGTCGTCGCCAACCAGCTCCACGCGATCTCCCAAGCGCTGGGTGAGTGCGTTCCAGCCCTCCCAGTCGTGTTCCGCCAGCGGGTCTTCCAGCAGCACGATCGGATAGCGCGTGAGCCAGTCCTCCCACAGTGCGGTCATGGTCGCGCTGTCGCACTCGTGTTGGTCGGACTTGAAGAAACGGTAGCGGCCGTGGTGCCACATCTCGCTGGCGGCGGGGTCGAGCGCCAGTGCGACGTCGTCGCCGGGCTTGTAGCCGGCAGCCTCGATCGCCTTGAGGATCAGTTCGACCGCCTGCTCGTTGCTTTGCAGGTTGGGCGCGAAGCCACCTTCGTCGCCCACGCCGGTGGACAGCCCGTGCTCATGCAGCAGCTTCTTGAGCGCGTGGAACACCTCTTCGCCCATGCGGATCGATTCCGCGAAGCTGGTGGCGTGGTGCGGCACGATCTTGAATTCCTGGAAATCGACCGTGTTGTCGGCGTGGCGGCCACCATTGATCACGTTGAGGCACGGCACCGGCAGCAGCGTGGCTTCGTCGCCACCGAGGTGGCGGTACAGCGGAAGCTTGCGTGAAGCAGCCACGGCGCGGGCATAGGCGATCGACACGGCCAGGATGGCGTTGGCGCCCAGGCGCGACTTGTTCGGCGTGCCGTCCAGTTCGCGCAGGCGCGCGTCCAGTTCGCGCTGTTCGCCGGCATCCTTGCCGGTCAGCGCCGCAGCGATCTCGCCGCGTACGTTGTCGACGGCCTGCAGGACGCCTTTGCCGCCGTAGCGGTGCGGGTCGCCATCGCGCAGCTCGGTCGCCTCGTTCGCGCCGGTGGAGGCGCCGGACGGGGTGATGGCGCGGCCCTCGGAGCCGTCCTCCAGCTGCAGGACGGCCTCGACCGTGGGATTGCCGCGCGAGTCGAGAACCTCGAGCGCGTCGATTCGTGTGATCCGCATGAAACGTACTCCGTGCTTGTGGGTGGGGGGTGGTGGATGGGGGCCGTCAAGGCGGCGGTGGCAGGTCGAACAGCTTGCGCAAATCCCCGCCGTCCAGGCGCGCCAATGGGGTGGCGGCATCGCCGAGCATGGCGTCGGCCAGATCGCTCTTATGCTCCTTCATCGACTCGATGCGCTCTTCGATGGTGTCGTCGCACAGCAGTTTGTAGACGAATACCGGTTGCTCGCGGCCGAGCCGGTGCGCGCGATCCACTGCCTGCGTTTCCACCGCCGGATTCCACCACGGGTCGTAGTGGATCACCGCGTCGGCGGCAGTGAGATTGAGGCCCACGCCGCCAGCCTTGAGACTGGCCAAAAGGATGGGCGTATCGCCCGCCTGGAAGCGACGCACCGGGGTGGCGCGATCGGCGGTGTCGCCGGTGAGCAGCGCGTAGTCCAGCTTCGCTTCGTCCAATGCCCGACCGATCAGTTCCAGCATCGAGGTGAACTGGCTGAACACCAAAACCTGGCGGCCGTCTTCGCGCAGCGACTGGAGCAGTTCCAACAGCGCGTCGAGCTTGGCCGATTCCGGCGGATCGTCAAGGCCATCGATCAGGCGAGGATCGCAACATACCTGGCGCAGGCGGAGCAGGGCGGACAACACGACGATGCGCGACTGTTCATCGCGGTAGCGTGCCAGCGCTTCGCGCACGCGCTCGCTTTGGGCCAATCGCAGCGACTCGTACAAGCGGCGCTGGCGCTCACCCATCGACACGCGCAGCACGGTCTCGGTCTTGGGGGGCAGTTCCGGCGCTACCGCCGTCTTGCTGCGGCGGAGCAGGAAGGGCGCGATGCGCTGGCGCAGGATCGCGCGGCGCGTGTCGTCGTCGTGCTGCTCGATAGGCTGGCGGAAGCTGCGATTGAACGTACGGTAGTCGCCGAGGTAGCCGGGCAGTACGGCATCGAAGTGTGCCCACAGTTCGCCGAGGTGGTTTTCCAATGGGGTGCCGGTGACCGCGAGGCGATGCTCGGCACGCAGCCGGCGCACCGCGCGGGCGGTCTGGGTCAGCGGGTTCTTGATCCACTGCGCCTCGTCCAGCACCAGCAGCGAGTAATCGATGCTCCCCAGCGTGTCGAGGTCGATGGCGAGCAGGGCATAGCTGGTGATGATGACGTGCGCCTGCGCCAATCGTTCGCGCAGCGACGCGCGGTTGGAGCCGGTGTAGTTGAGGCAGTCCAGCGTGGGTGCGAACGCGGCGATCTCGTCTAACCAGTTGAACACCAGGCTGGTGGGTGCGATGACGAGCGCGGGATGTTCCAGCCGCCCGGCTTCCTGTTCGACCAGCAAGTGGGCGATGACCTGCACGGTCTTGCCCAGCCCCATGTCGTCGGCCAGCACGCCGCCGAGCCGGCTTTGCCGCAGTGCCTGCAGCCATTGCAGGCCTTCACGCTGGTAACGGCGCAGGGTGCCGTGAAAGCTCGGCGGTGGGTCGATCGCGGAAGTTGAAGCTGCAGCGTCGCGTAGTGCGGCCAACGTCGTGCCAGCTTCCGCAGCTCGATTGCCTTCGATGTCGATGCCCTGCTGTTGCAGGCTGTTGCTGAGCGCCAGCGTCTGCGAGCGAGTCAGCGCCAGCCGGCGCGTCTGGTCCCCCAATGGGCGGTCAAGGCACTCGACGAGAGGCGCCATCCATTCGCGCAAATGCCGCAGCGGCAACGGCAGCCAGCGGTTCGTGCCGATCGGGGCCAGCCAGTGCGCGTCGCGCGGCTCGTTGGGCAGGGGCGTCAGGGAGAAGGCATGCCGCGCAAGGCCGCCGAGCACGATGGGCAGTACGTCGATTTCTTCTCCGTCGATGACGGTCGCCAATTCGAACTGGGTAAAGCCCGCAGGCTCGTCGGCGTCGAGCGTGGCCTTCAGTTTCGTCTCGCGGGGCAGCACCGCGAAGGCCAGTTCGGCGTCGTATTCCAGCGTGAAGCCGGCATCGCCCAGCCCCTGCAGGGCAGCTTCCAGGGCGACAAAGGTTTCGGCGCCGCCCCGCCAGTGCGTGCGATGCACCAGCGCATCGGGATCGGGTACGGGTTCGAGCAGGCGTCGAACGTCGGATGGCAGCGGGGTCAGATCGGCTTCGTCGAGCACGTGCCGGGCCTGGGCCTCGCCGTCGATGTCGCGGGCGATGGCGACGTATCCGTCCGGACCGCGGCGAACGGCATGTTGCCGGAAGGTATCGTCTGCCAGTGGCAGACGATGGCCCGCATAGTCGGCGTATGCATGCAGGTGAAACACCTGGTCGCCGCGCTGCGCATGGCGCGCGGCGCCGAGCACGAGGACAGGGCGCAACGGAGCCGCCACGTCCTTTATCGTCGGTGGGGAAGGGGGCGGGGGGATTTTGGCCAGCAGTGGATGTGTCGGCCAGTCCAGGGTGCATGCGGCAGCCTCCTGGGGAGGTATGGGCGGCATGCGCCGTACGCTGTCCCATACCGCCTGCGAAAGACGCAGCGTGCCGGTTTCGCCGCTGGAAAGATCCAGGTAGCGCAGACCATCGAGTTCGAACAGCCGGACATCCTGCCCAGATGGCCAATGCAGCCCGATCCGGGCCCGGCCATCGCCGTCGTGCCACCACTCCCAGGAGGGATCGCGGTCGGCACCGATGCGCAAGGCCTGCATCGTAGGCAGATAGTGGACGATGCCGGCGCCCAGGCATTCGTCGAGCAAGCGATGGCCGCTATCGCCGCTGAGTTCGTAGCCGGCATCATTGCCGCGTCGCCGCTTCTGGGTAAGGCTCAGCTGCGCCAGCCAGGTCATCGCCTGACGCGAAAGGTGGGGCTGGACACGCGGGTGATCGAGCGGGAGTTCGCCCGGCGAACCAGCGTCGGTGTCGGGTACCACCGCGACCAATTGCATCAGCGGCGCGGCTGGCGAATTGGCATCCTCAAGCCGCAGCAGGCAGCGCAGCGGCCATGTCGCCTGTTCCCGGTGAACCGCCCTAGATTGCGCTGGCGATTCTGGCAGGTTTTCCAGGCTCTGCTGCCAGCGCTGCAAGGGCGTCATCGCACGAGGCCACTCAAGTAGCTGCTGTAGACGGATCAGCAGCGCAGCGGCATGGATGCAGCGTGCCTGCCCACAGGTGCAGCGGGTCTCCAACATGTTCTGGCCGAACAGTGGATACAGATAGACCGTGACGCATGGGCTCATGCCGGCAGCATCGATCAGCTCGCACTGCAGGGCCTGCGTCCGCGGGCTGTCGTCGGGCTGAAACCATATCAGCGGCTTGCGCCAATCTTTGCCACGTAACGCCAAGGCTTCCGCCTGCCTGAGTATGGCGCGACTGAAATGACCAGACAGGGCAAGCTGCTGGACCGTGTCCATCAGCATGCGCCGGGCATCTTCTATGCGCGGCGGCGGGGCGGTATCCGGCAAGGCTGACATGACGGCCTCAGGCGGCTGCCTGTTGCGGAGTGGCCGTACGAAGCCACTCCGCGGCCCTGCCTGCGGGCTGCCGCCATTTCCTAGGTCGAATTTGGATGCCCATACCGATCTCCGCAAGCGCTACTCGTCGAAAGTGCGCTCCGGGCGGGGCATTGGAAGGAAAGCATCGCCTACCAAGGCATCGCGCACCGGATGGCGCGACGGGTAGGCATCATCAGCCTTGCGGCGGTTGGTTCGAGGGAGGAATGCCATCTCCCGTGTCGAAAGTTACCTTACCCCCCATGGGCGTTCAAGATGGTTGATGCAGTGGGTTTCAGGCGAACTGCAGCTGGTGCCAGCGCGCATATTGCCCCTGCGCTTCTAGCAGCGAAGCATGCGTGCCGCGTTCCATGATGCGGCCCTTGTCGATCAGGACGATCTGGTCGGCATGCTGGATGGTCGACAGGCGGTGGGCGATGACGATCGTCGTGCGCTGGCGCATCAGTCGTTCCAATGCATCCTGGATCAGCCGCTCCGATTCCATGTCGAGCGAGGACGTGGCCTCGTCCAGCACCAGCAAGGGCGCATCCTTGAGGATGGCTCGCGCGATGGCGATGCGCTGGCGTTGGCCACCCGAAAGCAGGCAGCCGTCCGGGCCGATGTGGCTGTGCAAGCCATGCGGAAGCTGCTCGATGAACGACCAGGCGTTGGCGGCACAAGCTGCCTCCATAATGGCCGCCTCGCTGGCGCCAGCAAGTTCGCCGTAGGCGATGTTCTGGGCGATCGTGCCATCGAAGAGCGGAATCGATTGGCCTACCCAAGCCATCTGACGCCGCAGGCATGGCAATGTGTAGTCGCGCAGATCGTGTCCATCGAGAAGAATGGCGCCCGTCTGGGGGTTGTGGAAGCGCGGGATCAGGCTCGACAACGTACTCTTCCCGCTGCCAGAACGCCCGATCAGGGCCGTTACCGTGCCGGGATGACAATCCAGCACGATGTCCTGCAGCGCAGGAGTGTGGGAACCCGGGTAACTGAAGCCCACATAACGGAATTGCAGGTGGCCGGCGACACGCGGCACATCGAGCAACCCTTCGTCAGGCTCCGCGGGCATGTCGATGACCGAGAAAAGATCCTCGGCGGCGGCCATGCCGCGCTGGATACTGGACTGGACGGTGGTCAGGCGCTTCAAGGAAGGCAGGATGCCTCCCATGGCCATGAGAACGGCGAAGAACGTACCAGGCGACATCGTGGCCAGCATTCCGGGGCGCGTCGCAACGACGATGATGATGGCCAACGCAATCGCCGCGATGAACTGCACCAGTCCGGTGGAAAGTGCGTTGGTCGAGGCGACCTTGAGGTTCAACTGCCGGACACGCTGGTTGATTACCGAAAAGCGCGCCCGCTCGTAGGCTTGGCCACCGTAGACGCGCATTTCGCGGCGATTGTCGACCACCTCGGAAACGGTGTCGGTCACCAGACCCATGGCCGTTTGCACGCGCAGCCCGGTCTTGCGGTAAGAGCGGGCGACGCGGGCAGCGACCAGGCCGACCGTCGGAACCATTACCAGCAGCGCCAGCGTCAGCAGCGGGCTGTAGTAAAACATCACCGCAACCAGTCCGACGATCGTCAGGCCATCGATCAGGCCGGTCTTGACGGCATTGGTCGAAGCTTCGGCCACCTGTTCACAGGTGTAGGTGACGCGCGCGATCTTGGCGCCATTGGCCTCGTCTGAATAGAAACGATCGGAAAGCCGCAGATAAGTGTCGAACACATCTTCCCGTATGGCTTGGACTACCCCGCGGCCAACGTAGGCCATGCCGTAATCGCTGAGGTAGGAAGCGACGCTGCGTAGCGCAAAGATGCCCAGGATCCAGAGCGGCATCCAGAAAATGGTGGAGGCGTCCTTGTCGATGAAGAGCCGGTCGAGCATCGGCTTGATCAGCTTGGCGAACAACGCGGTGCACGCGGCACTCGCGATCATGCCGAGTACGGCCAGTAGGGCCATGCGCCAATAGGCAGTGCTGTAGCCGATAAGACGCCGATACGTTGGCCAGACCGGCGAGGAAGGGGAGTGTGATGGCATGGATGAACCGCTCATGCGCCAGGGGCTGGGCGATCGATCCGGTGGCGCACCGGGCAAGGCGCCGCGGGCAGCCGGGCCTTGGCGCAATGCATGGCCCAACATCGAGCGGATACCTTCCGATCGACGCCAAAGGAAGATTCCAGCGCAGAGCCCGGAACCTGCCTATGGCATGGTCGGTAGGCATCATTAGCCTTACGGCGGTTGCTTCATGCAGGGAGGTATGCCATCTCCCGCGTCCAAGATAGCGGGTGCACAGTAGAGCGGCAAGCAGCGGGACGGGCGCCCGTGCAATGCCGGGGCGACGGGTTGCTGCCATAATGGCCGGCTTGTTTCAGGCTGGCTGCGTTCGTGCGGCCGCGGTGGATCGCATGCGCATCGGAATCGATTTCGGAACCAGTTATTCGGCGGCAGCCGCCATCGTCGATGGGCAGCTGGCGTTGGTTTGCTTCGGCGATACCCAGCAGTTTCGTACGGCCGTGTTCTTTCCCGAACAAGTGCCGGATCCCGCCGACTTCGAGCTGACCCCGGCACTTGCCGCACGGGTCGAATCCATTGTGCGGAGCTTGCGCATGCAGCAAGCACAGGCCAACGAAGCGCAATTGCGGCGCGACGCGCTGCGTGTGGTGCGGCGCCAATGGATGGAAGAGCAGACGCGCGCAGGCGCGGTATCCATTGCTGACTTCCAGCGCGCACTGTTTGGCGACGAAGCGGTCGATGCCTACTTGGATGAGGGTGGTGGTCACCTGGTCGAGTCCCCCAAGTCGATGCTGGGCTATCGACTCGATCCGCCGGTGCGGCAGATCATCGTGAACATTGCCGCCCACATCCTCGAACACATCCGGCTGACGGCTACGCGCCAATTCGGCGTGCCTGTGCGCGGCGCAGTTATTGGTCGACCGGTGGAATTCCGCAGCTCGATGGGCGAGGCGGGCGGTGCGCAGGCGCTGGAGCTGCTGCGCGAGGCAGCGGCGATTGCCGGTTTCGACGATGTGTCGTTTCTTGAGGAACCTGCCGCCGCGGCCATGCACTATCACTTGGGGTTGGCCGAGCGGCAGAGCACGTTGATCGTGGATATCGGCGGTGGCACCACCGATATCGCCTATGCCGAACTGGGTGGTGACGAACCACCGCTGATCCACCGCAGCTGGGGCCTTCCCAAGGGCGGCAGCGACCTCGACCTGGGCGTCAACCTGCACAGCTTCATGCCGCATCTTGGTCGTGGAGATGCAGTGATACCGGCGCATCACTTCGTCGAAGCGGCCAGCGTGCACATTCTTCCGAAACAGCGCGAGTTTCGTCGGCAGAACTATCGCTTGGTCGCGGATCCGTTCGGTTCGCGTTTGCGCGCGTTGCAGCAGCCTGGCGCCACTACGCGGCTGAACCGACTGGCTGAGCGCATCAAGATCGAGCTGGGCAGCGCATCCTGCAGCGTGGCATCGCTGGAATTCATCGAGAGTGGACTGAAAGTGGCCGTGGAGCAGGGCGATTTTGCGCTGGCTTCGGAAGATTTCATGGTTCGCTTCCGGCGACTGTTGGAACAAGCCGGCGGAGACATCGGTGCGGTACCGGCTACGGTATTCATGACCGGGGGCAGCTCGCGTTCACCGCGCCTGCAGGCAGCTGTGCGGGAATGCTTCCCCGAGGCAGCGCTGGTCGAAGGTGATCCGTCGCTGGGCGTGGTATCGGGGCTGGCCGTGGCCGCTTGTGCTTGAGCGGTGGGAACATCGGATGTGGTAGTTTGCAGATCGGGTGATGGAGTTCACCTGTAATTGCCCATTGGGCTGATGACTCCTACTGGTTTCGATCACACACCAGTCAGGAGCTATCCATGTCATACAGCAGCGAACACCTGCCGATCCTTGCCACGCCCTCAGAAGGGGGATCGCCAGTCTCCGCGCCCGATGAGAGTCTGCGAGGTCGTCTTACTACTGCATTGCAGCGCGCAAGGGCATATCTGCTTAGCAAACAGTCACCCTATGGTGGCTTCTGTTTCTATCGCGGTTACTACCTCGAAGAATCCAATCTCGCAGATACGTGGTACGGCTTAGATGCGCTCTGCAACCTGCTGCAAACGGCGGTTCCGCAACGGGAGCGTCATGCGGAGTTCGTCATCAGCCAGCCGGTGGAGCTGCAGCCCTTTGCGTTGTATTGCCGTGTGCGTTCGCTGCGCACGTTGGACGTGATCGATCCTCATGCGGAAGAAGTGCGCCGTGCGGTCGAGGCGCTGCAGCCAAGCCTGTCTGATGCTGCCCTGCTCGATGCGCCGGAAGCAGCCCTGAATCGCTTGCGATACACCATTTGGTTGAAGCGCCACTTCGGCACTCCGCAGCTATTTGATCGATTGATGGATGCATTGCTCAGTACCGAACATGCACAAGGCGGTTTCGGGGTGCCCCCGAACATGATCGATACCGCTGCTGCCGTAGCCATACTCGCGCTTTGCGGACGAACGGCTTCTGAGCGTACCGGCGGCTTCGTGAATCGATTGTCGGAACCGTGCTACGGCTTCCGACTGACAACGAACTCGCTTTCACCCAATCTGGAAACCACTTGTGCCGGCATCATCGCTTGCGCGCAGATGGGCTTGTCAGTGCCATACATGACTGACGCAGTGTCCTTCATTTTGAGCTGCCAGACCGGTAACGGTGGCTTTGCGCGTGCGTCTGATGCGCTGCCCGGCATCATGCTGACTCATTTGGCCTTGGATGCACTAGTGAAGTGCATGTCACCTCAAAAATGGCGTGAGGTGATTGAGTAGGGCTGCGCCAGCGCTCTGGGGCACGCAGTGACGTGCGCGTGAAGTGGGCAGCAAGCTGATCGTCGATGTCGCCGGTCATCACCAGCGCATTACAGACGGCGCTGCTGGGGAGATCGGCTACGTATGGTTCATCATGCGATGCGAGGGCAAAGTGGTGCACTTTCGCAGGTATATAGGCACCCGTTGCAGCTCTCGAACCGCTAGGCAAACGGCAGACCGGTAAGGCGGTAACGCTTTAGTGTGGCCGTTGAGGGTGGTTCGAGCGAAAAATTGGAAGTTTTTTTCTGGATGCCCGCATTTTTGCTACAAATTGTCGCAAAAATGCGGGTTATTCAGAAAAAAGTACCGTGGAAAAACTGGGCCGGCATGGCGTACCACCATGACCGACCCGAATGCGCTATGGACGCCTAGCCGCTTAACGGGCCTTGGGCAGATGTCGTCGTGACGCCGCTGCCGATGCCATATTTAAAGTCCTCTGGCGGGCCAGCTACCTGACGCGGGTGGTAGTAGTCGTACGACGTTGCGGCGTACGGCCGTATGAAGGTATCGGGAATGTCGCCCACGAAGGTCTCAGCCGAGAGCTTGGAGAACAGCTTGTGGTCAAGGTGGATGCGCTCTGCACTCCCAGATTTGTCCCGCAGGATATAGCCGCAGCGCTCCAGGTGGTCGAGAGCGGCTTTCACCTCGGGAGCGCCGCCTTCGATATGCGCGCCGCGGAGTACGTCGATATATGCGGCGGGCAGGTTGCCTTCCACCCAGTTATGTCTGTAAAGGTTCCTCAGGATCAGCCAAGCGTTCTTGACGGTCTTTGGGATGCCGTCGTAGGTATCGTCAAAGATGCGGCGGGCCTGCATCAGGTAGTAGCGGGCAATAGCGATCGCGGATTGCAGGGTATGGGTCTGAATGTCGCCTTCGTTGCCCGGGAAATAATGAATCATGCCTGCCAAACGGCTGACATGGCCCATGTGCTTGGCGGCGAACTCACGCATGTATTCGAGCTGACCGCCTGCCTTCATCTCGTTCCGGATGACCTGGCGCTCCTCTTCCCAGATGTCTGCCGCTTCGGGCGAGAAGCGCAATGTGGTGCGGGAGAACGCCCCCTCCGCATTGCGCTTGCTGGTGTGCTCCAAGTGCACAGAAAGGCAGTCTAGGAACTGCTGCGTCTTTGGTGGCGTGGGACCGCCTGGTGGAATGTCGTCATCGCCATAAATGGGCCTCACCTCGACGATAAGGCAGCGGGGGAGGAAGCCGGATCCGATCGCGATGCCATCGTCTTTGCGAGCGAAGGGATGGAAGTGCTTGGGCTGCAACATGAGGAGCGCAGTCAACAGCAGATCTGGGTATTCGCGGCGGACGTGCGCGCGGCGGTAGGTGAGGACTTCGTTGTTTTCCCAGATGGTGCACCAATCTTCAAGGTGATCGAACAATCCGTTACGGATGGCTGATTTTGCCTCGACAGTTGCCAGAACGCGGCGACTGTGACGGCCACTCAAATCCTCCATGAAGGAGGCATAGCTACCGCTCTCAATGAGAGCTAGGCTTTGAGTTGGCCTCTTGGGCTTGTTTTCCAGATGATCACGCAATACGTCCATTGCATCTGCTTGATCATCGCTGCTGTCTGCTTTGCCGAACTTCTTGGCCGCTTTGGTCAGTAATTGCTTCTTCGTTTCCCACATCTCTAGGTCGATCTGGTGGGTTGCGATAATGTTGTTGTAACGCTCGGCTTCTTGCGTCAGATGCTCGATGATGGGACTAAACAAGGTTTTAAAAATCGGTGTTTTGCCGATGCCCGTGTCCGCCACGACGACCACATATTCCGATATGACACTGATCTTGTCATCAGGTGATAGCACGTCGACGTGATGCATGCCAGCCACCGAAATGGCGGCAATAGCCGCGCTGAGGATGATCGGCTTGCTGTGGTGCGGATTTCCCTTGGCTTCGGCGAGAAGGCCTTGCAAGAAATCAGGGAGTGCCTCTTCGGGAAGAGTGCGCGAAAAGGGGAGGGTGCTCATAGAGCACCCCCTTGACCTTCTCCGCCGATCAAGCCGAGCGATGCCGATCCAGGCGAGTCATCGACTTGCGAGTCATCTACTTGGGTGATAACGACTGGATGATTGCGCTCGCGCTCGTTGGCGAGATATTTGTTGAACGTGTTAAGCGACAACGACAGTCCCTTCTTGGCAAGCGAGTTAAGGATTTTGACCTTCGTCACCCTTTTGATAAGGGCAAGTTCGATCAAGGGATAGTGCTTGCGAAACTTGTCGCGTTTCAGGCTGCGCTCGTCCGGCGAAAGAGCGTTAAGCGCATTGGCGATATCCATGTCTTCAGGATCAACTTCCATGATGATGTGATCTTCGAATTTCATGGTGCGCCCCCTGCATTAGAGCTGTGAGCCTTTGCGGCCTGCGCCTTGACCCATGCTTTTATCTGGCTGCGCCAGAAAAACTGGCAGCCGGATATGACGAAGGGCAGGGGGAATGTGTCGTCAAATTTCTCGTGTTTAGGGTTGCGCAGGTCATAGAAAACCGTCCGGCTGAGACCGGCTTCCTCGATGGTTTGACTTGTGCGCAAGGGTTTGTCGTCCAGCTCGTCTACTACGGCCGAAGCGCGTGAGATCAGCGTTTCGCTGAGCGCGAGCAAGAGTTCGCGATTCTGGACCAGCAGACGATAGATGTCGTCAGGCGTGGCGTTGCCGGGCATGGCAGCCGCGCTGATCGAAGCAGAGAGCACGGTCTTGGCGTGCTGATGCACGCGACCGGCGTTAGGGGTTGTAGAACACATACGCTTCCTTCCCGAGCCGCAGTGCGGTCAAGGTCAAAGTGAAAAAGGAATTTAGCGCTGGGCTGCAAGAGCTGCGTCTTGCAGGGCATGCGCTGCATGTGCCGGCTCGGCAATGTATGGGGCCGAGTTTAGATGGGGGATTCCCTGCGTCGGATATTCCTTCGATACCGATTATCGGGAATGGCACTCTAGCGTGGCACTTGCCTATCGCCCCATATGCGTAGGCTGCTCTTGGCTAGTGGCAGGTGATCGTAAAGCGTCATGAGGGACGCCGGTTCAGCCAGCGATTCATTGCTAGCCTTGCCACAACCTATACAGCAAGAGGCGGTAAAATGTAAACCCAATCGACGAATTGCTTCGACTGTCGGTTGCTGTACTGCCATCGCAGTGTTTCTATCCCTGAGTGAACTACTCGATACGCGCTCACGTCTGCCTATGGTGGGCCGACTGCTTGCCTGTGATTTGCTGCTGTCCATAGCTATCCATGGTTACCCATGGATGTCCAAGGCGCTGACCAAGTGTCATCCGAATTTGCGCTTAAGTGCCATTACCGCACCGCCTGTGCGTAAGCGATCCAGATAGTCCGCCCATGCTTGCATCACCTGTCGCCGCTGCTCCTTGAACTTCACGCGTGCGTAGGCGGCTTCAACCTCATCCTTGGGTGCGTGGGCAAGCTGAGCCTCCAGTACATCGACGTCGATACCCAGTCGTTCGCGGCCTAGTGTGCGTAGCGAGGCGCGAAATCCATGAGTGGTATGTTGGCCTTGAAAGCCCATGTCGCGCAGCGCTTTGCTGAGTGAATCGCGATGGAGGTGGGGAGTTTTTTGTCGCGCTTGGGGTGGAAATACGTACTCCTCGTCTCCGCGCAGCTTGTGCAGCTCTTGCAGGGCTTCAACTGCCTGATTGGGTAGCGATGTGGTGAAATCCTGCCCGGTCTTCATGCGATTGCTGCCATCTGGATTCAGGCCTGGGATCTTCCACTCGCCTTTGTCGAGGTCGATCTCTTCCCAGCGCGCGCTGGCGGCGATGCCTGGGCGTATCGCAGTCATGGCAGCCAGGATGAGGGCCGCACGCACAACCTTGTTGCCATGGGCGTAGATGCTGCGCATGACGTCGCCGAGCGAGGAGTCATCGTCCGTGATCGCTGGCATGTGACCACTTCGCGACGTCGGCAAGATGCGTGTAAGTCGCAGTGAGCTTTCGTCGGGGCGCAGTCCTTCGTTGATGGCCTGATCCACGATACTGGCGACGTACTGGCGCGCTTTGCGCGCCAACTGCGGTGTGCCCTTGGCCATTGTCACCAACATGGTACGGACGTCTTTCGTTTCAAGCCTCCTCATATCGAGGTCGCCCAGGTTCGGAATCAGGTATGAATCGACTACCAGGCGGGCTTTGCGATAGGTTTCCGTGGCCCATGTGAGCCGCTTCTCGGCCATCCATCGGGTAGATACCGAGCGAAAGGTGGCTTGCTCAGATTCTGCTTGTGCTTTAGCTACGGCTTCCTGCTCAGCGTTTCCGGTCGCGGTGACTGCTTTCCGTACCTCGCGGATGCTCGGGCTAGTTTTGCCTTGCCTCGCATCGCGCTGCACTTCAATGGCTTTGACGCGCGCCTCTGCGAGCGACATTGATGGGTAGTGTCCAATGGTCGCTGGCGTGGGGCGTGAACCATCCATTAGGCGATAGCGCACCTGCCAAGACTTGAGGCCGGATGGGCTGATCTGCAACGTGAGTCCGTTGCCATCAGACAGGAAGTATTTCCGCTCCGCGGGCTTAGCCTTGCGAATCTGGAGCTCATTCAAAGAGGTTGCGAGGCGAGGCATGCCTTGTGAGACCTACTTGGGTATGTTTGGAGAAATCATACCCAAAAGCATACCCAAAGGCTTTGGATTGCCTTGGATGAGCCCGGATGCCCTCGGAGATCGCACAAACGAAAAACCCCGCAGCTATGCGGGGTTGTCGTTGATCTTGGATTGCTTCGGACGAATCCGGATCGTACCATGGTGCCCAGGAGAGGACTCGAACCTCCACGGTTTTACCCGCTAGTACCTGAAACTAGTGCGTCTACCAATTCCGCCACCTGGGCAGGTGTCGCGCTGGCCTTTTCGGGCTGCGCGAGCCGCGTAGATTAGGCGCCTGTCCGGCTCCTGTCAACACTTTGTTGACGCATTCCATCTTTCGGCTGCACCGTCCATGGCGCGGCCATCCACACAAGGCTATTTCGTGACCAGAAAGAACAACAAGGACAAGCAAGACCAGCGCACCAACCCGGCAGCGAGCAGGCGCAAGCGTGCCGATGCCGGGCGCGATCCGCACGCCGAGCGCGAGGCGCAGCGCTACGAGCGTCCCATTCCCAGCCGCGAGGCCATCCTCGCCCTGCTGGAGGAACGCGGCGAGATGCTCACCGAGGCGCGCATCGCCGAGGCGCTGGCGCTGCAAGAGTCCAGCGACCTGTTCGCATTGCACAAGCGCCTCGGCGCAATGGTGCGCGACGGCCAGTTGCTGCTGGGCCGGCGCGGCGGCTACGCGCCGACGAAGAAGCTCGACCTGATCCCCGGCGTGGTGCTGGCGAACGCGGAGGGCTACGGCTTCCTGCGCCCCGACGAAGGCGGCGAAGACCTCTACCTTTCGCCGCAGCAGATGCGCGGCGTGCTGCACGGCGACCGCGTGCTGGCCAGCGTGGTGGGCGTGGATCGGCGCGGTCGCCGCCAGGGCGCGATCGCCGAAGTGCTGCAGCGCCGCTCGCCGCGACTGGTGGGCCGCGTGGTGGTCGAGAACGGCGTGACCCTGGTGGCGCCCGACGACCGCCGCCTGCACCAGGACGTGATGATCCCGCCCGGCGAAACGCAGGGCGCGCGCGCCGGCCAGATCGTGGTGGCCGAGATCACCGATCCGCCCACGCCGCACCGCGGCCCGCTGGGCGCGATCCGCGCCGTGCTGGGCGAGCGCCTGCAGCCTTCGCTGCTGATCGAGATGGCCATCGCCAGCCACGACCTGCCGCACGAGTGGCCGCCCGAAGTGCTGCGCGACGCGGCCGAGGTGGAACCCGAGGTCACCGCCGCCGAGCGCGAGGGCCGCGTCGACCTGCGCAAGTTGCCGCTGGTGACCATCGACGGCGCCGACGCGCGCGATTTCGACGACGCGGTGTACGCCGAGCCGAAGCGTGGCGGCGGCTGGCGGCTGGTGGTCGCCATCGCCGACGTGTCGCACTACGTGCCGGTCGGCAGCGCGCTGGACAAGGAGGCGTTCGAACGCAGCACCTCCACCTATTTCCCCGGCTTCGTGGTGCCGATGCTGCCGGAGACGCTGTCCAACGGTATCTGTTCGCTCAATCCCAAGGTCGAGCGGCTGTGCATGGTCTGCGACATGGTGGTGGACGGCGCGGGCGAAGTGGTGAAGTCGAAGTTCTATCCGGCGGTGATGCGCTCGCACGCGCGGCTCACCTACGACCAGGTGTGGCAGGCGGTGGGCCTGCGCGAGGCGGGCGCGCTGGATCAGGTGCGCGACGTGCTGCCGCAACTGGAGAACCTGCACGCGCTGTACAAGGCGATGGCCGCCCAGCGCAAGCAGCGCGGCGCGATCGACTTCGAGACGCCGGAGGTGAAGTTCCGCCTCGACCAGCGCGGCGAGGTGGAGTCGGCCGGCGCCACCGAGCGCAACGACGCGCACAAGCTGATCGAGGAATGCATGATCGCCGCCAACGTGCAGGCGGCGCTGTTCCTGGAAAAGAAGAAGATCCCCGCGCTGTTCCGCGCGCACGAGCCGCCGCCGGCGGAGAAGTACGAAGACCTGCAGCAGTTCCTGCGCGAGTTCAAGCTGCGCATGCCGCCGGTGGAGGAGGTGACGCCCGCCGATTTCGCCGACGTGCTGCGGCTGGTGGCCGAGCGCCCCGAGCGCGAGCTGATCCAGAGCGTGCTGCTGCGCGCGCAGAGCATGGCGGCCTACCAGCCAGACAATCGCGGCCACTTCGGTCTGGCGCTGTCGGCCTACGCGCACTTCACCTCGCCGATCCGCCGTTATCCCGACCTGCTGGTGCATCGCGCGATCCGCTACGCGCTCACCGGCGGCAAGCCCGCGGGCTACACCTACACGCCGGCGCAGATGGCCACGATGGCTGTGCATTGCTCGCAGCGCGAGCGCCGCGCCGAGGAAGCCGAGCGCGACGTGGACGAGCGCTACAAGTGCGCGTGGATGGCCAAGCACGTGGGCGAGGAGTTCGCGGGCGTGGTCACCGGCGTCACCTCGTTCGGCCTGTTCGTGGAGCTGGACGAGTCCAAGGTGTCCGGCCTCGTCCACATCAGCCAGCTCAGCAACGACTACTACCACTTCGATCCGCAGCGCCACCTGCTGAAGGGCGAGCGCAGCGGCGCGCAGTACCGGCTGGGCGACCACGTGTGCGTGCAGGTGCTGCGCGCCAGCCTGGAGGATCGCAAGATCGACTTCCGGCTGGCTGCACCGCGCGCTTCCGCGTCGCCGTCGCCGCGCCCCGGCAAGGCCTACGACTACGCCGCGGCGGGCGAGCGTTATTCGCTGCCGAAACCGGCTGCCGCAGCGGCGAAGGCGCCAGGCATGTTCGGCAAGGCGGCCAAGGCGATCGGCCGCGCGTTCGGGCGCAAGGATGTCCCGGCCGTGGCGCAGGCATCGCCGTATCGCGCTGCATCGGGCGATAATCCGCCGGCCGGTTCGCACGCCTCCGCGCAGCGCGATACCGGTGCGCGCTCCGCACGGACGCCGAAGGCAGGCAAGAGCGACCGGCCAGCGGCCTCCGCGCGTCAGGCAGGCGCCGCGAAACGCGGCGTGGCGTCTCCCGCCGCGCCGGCCCCGAAGAAGAACGCCGGCCGCAGGCCGGGCAAACCGAAAGGCAGGTCATGAGCGAAAGTTGGATCGTCGGCATCAACCCGGTCGACGGCGCGCTGAACAACGATGCCGCGCGCGTGCGCGAGCTGCTGGTCGAGAACGGCCAGCGCAACCCGCGCGTGCACGAACTGGCCGAGCGCGCCAAGGCGTTGAAGATCCCGGTGCACCACCGCCCGCGCGAGCAGCTCGACAAGCTTGCCGGCGAGGCGCGCCACCAGGGCGTGGCCGCGTTGTACGAAGCGCCCGCGATGGCGACGGAAGGCGACCTGCCGGAACTGCTGGAACAGGCCGGCGGCGCGGCGCTGGTGCTGGTGCTGGACGGCGTCACCGATCCGCACAACCTCGGCGCCTGCCTGCGCAGCGCGGCGGCGGCCAACGCCACCTGCGTGATCGTGCCCAAGGATCGCGCCGTGGGCCTCACCCCGGTGGTGCGCCGCGCCTCGGCGGGCGGCGCGGATCGCGTGCCGCTGATCGCGGTGACCAACCTCGCGCGCACGCTGAAGGTGCTGAAGGATGCCGGCGTGTGGATCACCGGGCTGGCCGGCGACACGGATCAATCCATCTACGCCATCGACCTGAAAGGCCCGGTGGCCGTGGTGATGGGTAGCGAGGGCGAGGGCATGCGCCGGCTCACCCGCGAGACCTGCGATTTCACGGCGAAGATCCCGATGCCGGGCGCGATGGAAAGCCTCAACGTTTCCGTGGCGACCGGCGTGGTGCTGTTCGAGGCCCTGCGGCAGAGGAGCGCATCGCGATGACCTTTCACTGGTACGACTGGGCTGGCTACATCGGCGTGCTGCTGGTGTTGCTGGCCTACTTCCTGCTGCAGGCCCGCAAGCTGCACGGCAACAAGCTGGCCTACCAGTTGATGAACATCTTCGGCGCGTTCGGCGTGCTGCTGTCGCTGGTGTTCGGCAGCTTCAACTGGTCGGCGTTCCTGCTCGAAGTGGCGTGGATCGCCGTCGGCATCTACGGCATCGTGCGCGGAGTGCAGCTGCGGCGCATCGAGCGCTGACTTTGTTCTCGTCATGCCGGCGCAGGCCGGCATCCAGCAGCGGTTATGCCTGTTCGAGCCATGCGGTTACTGGATGCCGGCCTGCGCCGGCATGACGATTCAGGCAGTCGGCTGGATGATCGGCCTCAGTCCCCGCGGTCGCCCAGCTTCGGCATCTCCGGGTTCGCCGTGAGGTCGCGCTTGTTGCGCTGGGCGGTGAGCGGTTCGCCGTTGACCTGGTACCACACGTTCTCGGCGATGTTGGTGGCGTGGTCGCCGATGCGCTCGATGTTCTTGGCCATGAACAGCAGGTGCGTGCACGGCGTGATGTTGCGCGGGTCTTCCATCATGTAGGTGAGCAGCTGGCGGAAGTAGCCGGTGTAGGCGTCGTCCAGCTCCACGTCGTCCTTCCACACCTGGTAGGCGCGCTCGGCGTCGCGGTCGCGGTAGGCCTGCAGCACTTCGCGCACTTCGGAGGCGGCGAGTTCGGCGAGGTGGGCGAGGCCGCTGGTGGGGTGGATCGGCGCGGCCATCGACAGCGGAATGGAACGCTTGGCCACGTTGGCGGCGTAGTCGCCGATGCGCTCGATGTCGGCGGCGATGCGCAGCGCGGCGAACACGTTGCGCAGGTCGCCGGCCATCGGCGCGCGCAGCGCCAGCAGGCGCACCACGTCGTGGCTGATTTCCTGCTCTAGCTGGTCGATCGCGTCGTCGTTGCCCACCACGTGCTGGGCGGCGCGTTCGTCGCGGCGCTCCACCACGTCGATGGCGGCTTCCAGCTGGCTCACCGCCAGCTCGCCCATGCGCACCAGCTCGCCGGTGAGGCGCGCCAGTTCGTCGTCGTAGCTCTTGATGATGTGTTCTTTGCCAGTGCTCATGGTCGAGTTCCGTAGTGTCCAATAGGGAAGGGCATCGCGGGGCGGCCCCTCACCCTAACCCTCTCCCCGAAGGGGAGAGGGGATGTCGCCATGGCTAACCAAAGCGGCCGGTGATGTAGTCCTCGGTCTGCTTCTTCGAGGGCTTGGTGAAGATCTTCTCGGTGTTATCGAACTCGATCAGCTCGCCCATGTACATGAAGGCGGTGCGGTCGGAAACGCGCGCGGCCTGCTGCATGTTGTGGGTGACGATGACGATGGTGTAGTCGTGCTTGAGCTCTTCGACCAGCTGCTCGATGCGGCCGGTGGCGATGGGGTCGAGCGCCGAGGTGGGCTCGTCCAGCAGCAGCACCTCGGGGCGCAGCGCGATGCCGCGCGCGATGCACAGGCGCTGCTGCTGGCCGCCGGAGAGGCCCAGCGCGCTCTGCTTGAGCTTGTCCTTCACCTCGTCCCACAGCGCGGCGCGGCGCAGCGCCTGCTCGACGCGCGCCTCCATCTCGGGCTTGGACAGCTTCTCGTGGTGGCGGATGCCGTAGGCGACGTTCTCGAAGATCGTCATCGGGAACGGCACCGGCTTCTGGAACACCATGCCGACCTTGCTGCGCAGCCGGTTCAGCGAGTACGCCGGGTCGAGCACGTTCTCGCCGTCCAGCGTCACGCTGCCGGTGGCCTGCAGCCTGGGATAGATCGCGTAGATGCGGTTGAAGATGCGCAGCAGGGTGGACTTGCCGCAGCCGGACGGCCCGATGATGGCCGTGACCTGCTTCTCCGGGATGTCCATGTCGATGCCGCGCAGGGCATGGAAGCCGTTGTAGTAGAAGTCCAGCCCGCGCACTTCGATCTTGGTGCGGGCGGCAGCGCTGGCCGCGGCCGCGTCGGCGGTGCCCACGGCATCGTTGGCGGCGAAATCAGTCATGGGAAACCTTCTTGCGCGAGAACAGCAGGCGGGTCAGCAGGCTCAGGGCGAGCACGAACAGCGTGATCAGCAGCGCGCCGGCCCAGGCGATGCCGTGCAGCGCCGGATTGGGGTCGTTGGTGTACTGGTAGATCGCCACCGGCAGGCTCTCCATCTTGTCCAGCGGATGCACCGCCATGAAGTTGTTGCCGAAGGCGGTGAACAGCAGCGGCGCGGTCTCGCCGGCCAGCCGCGCCAGCGCCAGCAGCACGCCGGTGACGATGCCGGAGGTGGCCGCGCGCATCAGCACCTGGATGGTCATTTTCCACTGCGGGATGCCCAGCGACAGCGCGGCCTCGCGCAGGGTGCCGGGCACCAGCTGCAGCATCTCGTCGGTGGTGCGCACGATCACCGGCAGGCCGATCAGCGCCAGCGCCACGCCGCCGGCGAAGCCGGAGAACGACACCGCGCCGTGGGTGAGGTTGGACATCGGCAGCACGATGATCACGTAGACGAACAGGCCGAGCACGATCGACGGCGCGGACAGCAGGATGTCGTTGAGGAAGCGGATGGTGGCGCCCAGCTTCGAGCGGTGGGCGTATTCCGCGAGGAAGGCGCCGGCCAGCACGCCCACCGGCGCGCAGATCAGCAGCGCGATGGTGTCCATGATCAGGCTGCCCACGATGGCGTTGGACAGGCCGCCCTGGTCGGCGTAGGCGGTGATCTTGGTGAACAGGTTCCAGTTGATCGCATGCAGGCCGCTCTGCAGCGTCACCCACAGGATCCAGGCCAGGAAGATCAGGCCGATCAGGGTGGCGCAGCTGCTGAGGATCAGCGCGGCGACGTTGACCACGCGGCGGCGGGTGTGGACGGGAGCCATCAGTTGCCCTCCCGCCTGGCCAGGCGGCGCAGCATCAGGCGGGCGATCAGCAGCACCACGAAGGTCACCACGAACAGCAGGAAGCCCAGCGCGATCAGCGCCGAGCGGTGCGTGCCCACCGCCTCGTTGAACTCGTTGGCGATGCTGGACGAGATCGAGGTGCCCGGCATCAGCAGCGACGAGGTGATGTTGTACGAGTTGCCCAGCACGAAGGTCACCGCCATCGTCTCGCCCAGCGCGCGGCCCAGCCCCAGGAAGATGCCGCCGATCACCGCCGAACGCGTGTACGGCAGCACGATGTCCCACACCACCTCCCAGGTGGTCGAGCCCAGCGCGTACGAGGATTCCTTCAGCCGGGTCGGCACGGTCTGGAACACCTCGCGCATCACCGAGCAGATGAAGGGCAGGATCATCACCGCCAGCACGATGCCCGCGGTGAGCAGACCCAGTCCGATCGGCGGGCCCTGGAACAACTTGCCGACCAGCGGCAGCTTGCCCAGCGTGTCGCTCAGCGACGGTTCGATGCTGGCCATGAACGGCACGAACACGAACAGGCCCCACATGCCGTAGATGATCGACGGGATGCTGGCCAGCAGCTCGATGGCGGTGGCGACCGGGCCGCGCAGCCAGTTGGGCGCGATCTCGGTAAGAAACAGGGCGATGCCGAAACTGGTCGGCACGGCGAGTATCAGGGCGATCAGCGAAGTCGCCAGGGTGCCGAAGATCGGCGCCAGCGCGCCGTAGTCGTCGGTGACCGGGTTCCAGGCGTCGCTGGTGAGGAAGTGCAGGCCGTGGCCGAACAGCACCTCGCGTCCGCCCCACAGGGTGGACAGCGCGGCGCCCAGCAGGGTGGCCAGCACCAGCAGCGCGCAGAACTTGAGCAGCCGGCGGAACAGCCGGTCGTTGCGCGCGTCCGCATGGCTGCGACGGTCGGCGTCGGCGACGGACTTGGTCGTGGCGGGAATCGAGGACATGCGGCCTTCGCGAGGGGTGATGGGTCTTTCCCTTCTCCCTCCGCAGAAGCTGCCCGAAGGAGGATGGGGCGGGCGAGGTCAAGCGTATCGGCGTGCCGGAGCCTTCACCCCAACCCCTCTCCGCGCGGGAGAGGGGTTCGAGTGCAGGAGCTTACAGCTTGAACTGGGTCTGCCAGTACGTTTCGATCTGCTTCACCAGCGTGTCGGGCAGCGGCACGTAGTCGAGCGAGCGGGCCTGATCCTGGCCGTGCTCGTAGGACCACTTGAAGAAGTCGAAGGTCACCTTGGTGTTGGCCAGGTTCTTCGGCTGCTTGTACATGATCACCCACGAGGTGGCGGTGATCGGCCACGCGTCGGCGCCCGGCGCGTTGGTCATCAGCAGGTCGAAGTCCTTGGCGTTGGCCCAGTCGGCCGTGGCGGCGGCGGCCTGGAAGCTGGAGGTCATCGGCTTGACCACCTTGCCTGCGGCGTTCTTCATCAGCGCGTAGCCGATGTGGTTCTGCAGGGCGTAGGCGTACTCGACGTAGCCCAGCGAGTTCGGGATCTGCTTGATGTAGGCCGAGACGCCCTCGTTGCCCTTGCCGCCGATGCCGGCCGGCCAGTTCACGGCGGTGCCTTCGCCGACCTTGGACTTCCATTCCGGGCTGACCTTGGACAGGTAATCGGAGAAGTTGAAGGTGGTGCCCGAGCCGTCCGAGCGGTGCACCACGGTGATCTTGGCGGAGGGCAGCTTCAGGCCCGGGTTGAGCTTGGCGATGGCCGGATCGTTCCAGCTGGTGATCTTGCCCAGGTAGATGTCGGCCAGGGTCGGGCCGTCCAGCACCATCTTGCCCGGCGCCACGCCCTGCACGTTGAACGCCGGCACGATGCCGCCGATCACGTCGGGGAACTGGCCGAAGCCGAACTTCTGCAGCGTGGCCGGATCAAGCGGCATGTCGGACGCGCCGAAGTCCACGGTGCCGGCCTTGATCTGGGCGATGCCGCCGCCCGAACCGATCGACTGGTAGTTGACGTGGTTGCCGGTCTTCTCGGCGTAGCTGGCCGACCACTTGGAGATCACGGGGTAGACGAAGCTGGAACCCGCGCCGGTGATGTCGGTGGCCTGGGCGGTGCCGCCCAGCGCGATGGCGACGACGGCGGCGATCAGGCCCAGACGCGGGGTGAGGCGGATGGATTTCGACACGTTGGCTCCTTGGGAGGGACGACGGGCGGTGCCCGGTGCCGTTATTTCAGGCGTCCCGCATTGCAAGGATGTGAGGTAAATATTTCAGCGCGATGACAGGCGCGCGGCTGCCGTCGATCCATGCCGCTTTCAGGGCGTGGTTGCGGCCGATTGCAGCGTCTCCAGCTGGCGCCAGCGGTTGACGATGGTGCAGAACAGTTCGGCCGTGCGCTCGGCGTCGTACACCGCCGAATGCGCCTCGCGCGTGTCGAAGGAGAGGCCTGCCGCGCTGACGGCCTTGCTCAACACGGTTTGCCCGTAGGCCAGGCCGCCCAGGGTGGCCGTGTCGAAGCAGCTGAAGGGATGGAACGGATTGCGCTTGTTGCCGACGCGGCGGACGGCGGCATTGAGGAAGCCGAGGTCGAAGGCGGCGTTGTGGCCGACCAGGATCGCGCGCTGGCATCCGCAATCGCGCATGGCCTGGCGTACCGGCTGGAAGACGTGCTCCAGCGCGATGCGTTCGTCCAGCGCGCCGCGCAGCGGGTTGTCCGGATCGATGCCGGTGATCTCCAGCGCGCGCGGATCGAGGTTGGCGCCAGGGAACGGCTCCACGTGCGTGGAGACGGCCGGTTGCGGGTACAGGAAACCGGCCTCGTCCATGCCAAGCGTCACCGCGGCGATTTCCAGCAACGCATCGCGCTCGGCGTCGAAGCCGCCGGTTTCCACGTCCACGATCACGGGCAGGAAGCCGCGGAAACGCTCCGCCATGCGGCGGGCCATGCTGTTGCTGTTCGCATCCATCGGTCAAGCATATCAGCCGCTCGCCGCCTTTCGCGCCGGCGGCGCGGCCGCTGTCTTCATTCCGTAACGCGGATGGAATCGAACGGTCATTCGGCGGCGACATCCTGCTCGCGTTCCTGACAGGGCCGGCCAGCAGATCGATCAGGGGGCGGTCGTCGTGATTCCTACCATCCAGTGGAGAACATCAATGCGTTCCAAATTGCTCGCGGTGGCGATTGCCGCCGGCCTTGGCGTAAGCAGCTTCGCGGCCGCCGCCGCGCCTGCGCAGACCCACAACCACAAGAAGTCCGACAAGGTGTCGGTCAGCGCCAGCGAGCTGGCCGAAATGAAAGCCGAGATCGCCGCCCTGCAGCAGAAGGTGGATCAGCTCCAGTCCCAGTCCACCGACCAGGCGCAGGCCCAGCAGCAGACCGCCCAGCAGGTGCAGCAGGTGCAGGCGCAGCAGCAGGCCGTGGCCGCCGCGCCCGCGCCGGACGCCGCGCTCAGCAAGCGCGTGGACGCGCTGGACAAGCTGGTGAACAACACCACGCTCGGCGGCAAGATGTATTTCGACTTCAGCAACATCAACCAGAAGAACAGCGACACCGGCAAGACCAACAACACCGGCAACGGCTTCGACGTGAAGCGCTTCTACCTGAGCGTGACGCACAAGTTCGACGACATCTGGTCGGCCAACCTGACCACCGACTTCAACTACGTCAGCAGCGACGGCGAGACCAACCTGTTCGTGAAGAAGGCCTATGTGCAGGGCGCGTTCGACAAGGCGGCGATCCTGCGCGTCGGTTCGGCCGACATGCCGTGGATTCCGTTCGTGGAAGACTGGTACGGCTTCCGCTACATCGAGAACACCCTGACCGACCGCCTGCACTACGCGAACTCCGCCGACTGGGGCGTGCACATGCTCGGCACGGCCGGCGGCGGCATGTTCAACTACGCCGTGTCGGCGGTGAACGGCGGTGGCTACAAGAACCCGAACCGCAACAAGGGCCTGGACGTCGAAGCGCGCGTCGGCTTCCAGCCGGTCGAAGGCCTGATGGTCGCTCTGGGCGGCTATTCCGGCCACCTCGGCAAGGAAACCGAGAACACCAGCGCCGACCACACCGCGCAGCGCGGCGACCTGATGGTGGCCTATAAGAACAAGGCGTTCCGCGTCGGTGTCGAGTACTTCACCGCGAAGGACTGGAACAACGTGATGGTGCCGCAGTCCGACAAGGCGCACGGCTACTCGGTGTGGGGCAGCGTGGCGCTGAACGATTACCTGGCCCTGTTCGCCCGCTACGACAACGCCAAGCTCAGCCAGGATCTGGATCCGAACAAGAAGGACACGTACTACAACGCCGGCCTGCAGTACGCCGTGACCAAGGGTTTCGACCTGGCGCTGGCGTGGAAGCACGAGTCGGCCGACGCCGGAGTGGCCGCCCCGGTGCCGCCGCACGTGCAGAACGTGAAGACCAACGAGATCGGCGTGTTCGGCCAGGTCGCGTTCTGACACGCGGGTGTCCCGAAAGCGTCATCTGCCTGCGGCATCATCGCGCAGGCAGGCACGGATATCGTAAGGAGTTCGACCCATGGACGGAAAACGGCGGGCGCAAGCCCGCCGTTTGCTTTTCGCGCCGGTCGCTCGGATCAGCCGGCGACCGTCTTGTCCTTGTAGCGGCACAGGTCGCGGATCACGCAGTCCGGGCAGTCCGGCTTGCGCGCCTTGCACACGTAGCGGCCGTGCAGGATCAGCCAGTGGTGGGCGTCCTGCTTGAACTCGGCGGGCACCACCTTCTCCAGCTTCTCCTCCACCGCGCGCACGTCCTTGCCGGGGGCGAGGCCGGTGCGGTTGGCGACGCGGAAGATGTGCGTGTCCACCGCGATGGTGGGTTCGCCGAACGCGGTGTTGAGCATCACGTTGGCGGTCTTGCGGCCCACGCCGGGCAGCGCCTCCAGCGCCTCGCGCGTGCGCGGCACCTCGCCGCCGTGCTGCTCCAGCAGGATGCCGCACAGCGCGATCACGTTCTTCGCCTTGGCGTTGAACAGGCCGATGGTGGAGATGTATTTCTTCAGCCCTTCCTCGCCGAGGTCGAGGATCGCCTGCGGGGTGTTGGCCACCGGATAGAGCTTGCGCGTGGCCTTGTTCACGCCGACGTCGGTGGCCTGCGCGGAGAGCACCACGGCCACCAGCAGCTCGAACGGCGTGGTGTAGGCCAGTTCGGTGGTGGGATGCGGGTTCAGGTCGCGCAGGCGGGTGAACAGCTCGACCACGTCGGCGCGTTTCATGGGCATGTTCTCGGGTTCGTCAGGTGATTTTCCGGCCGTTCGCGCAGGTGCTGCCGAGTTAATCCCTCTCCTTTCGGGAGAGGGTGGCGGCAGCCGGGAGAGGGTACGGGCGGAGTGAGGTGCAGCGGCGCCACCGAACCCTCACCCCAACCCCTCTCCCGACGGGAGAGGGGCTCGGCATTGTCGTTGCCTGCCATGTAGTCGCCACGATGAACCGCGTTCACGGCGACTGTTCTCGTTGCTTCGCGCGGGCGCGTGCCAGCGCGGCCAGCACCGGATTGGTCGAGGCAGCGGTGTCCACCGCCGCCTTGCGCGCGGCCAGCTCCGCCTCGCGTTCGGCGGCTTCGCGCGCCAGTCGTGCCTCGCGTTGCCGGAAATGCTCGCGCGCGGCGTCGGCGTGGGCCTGGTCGATCTGTTCCGTCGGCATGGGTTCCAGCACGATGCAGTCCACCGGGCAGGCAGGCACGCACAGCTCGCAGCCGGTGCAGTCGTCGGCCAGCACGGTGTGCATCAGCTTGGCCGCGCCCACGATGGCGTGCACCGGGCAGGCCTGGATGCACTTGGTGCAGCCGATGCATTCATCCTCGACCACCCGCGCCAGCATGCGCGGCTTCTCGATGCCATGTGCCGGATCGAGCGGCAGCGCCGGCTTATCCAGCAGCGCCGCCAGTTTCGCGATGCCGGCTGTGCCGCCGGGCGGGCATTGGTTGATCCCGGCTTCGCCGCGCGCGATCGCTTCGGCGTAGGGCCGGCAGCCATGGTAGCCGCATTGTTCGCATTGCGTCTGCGGCAGGATCGCGTCGATGCGGTCGGCGAGTGAGTGCGTCACGGCAGCACGCTGTTCTCCCTATCCCCTTCGGGGAGAGGGCAGGGGTGAGGGGCGGGGCTGGCGATGAACTTCAAGATGGCGAAGATTGCTGCGCGCATATGTGGGCTATGGCGAGTGTGTCCCCTCACCCTGACCCTCTCCCCGGAGGGGAGAGAGGATGAAGGCACTTACCGCACCGTGGCGCCCGGCTGCGCGCCCTGGTCGGCATCGAGCAGGAACAGGTCGCTGCCGCCATCGCCGGCGGAGAGGATCATGCCCTCGGAGAGGCCGAAGCGCATCTTGCGGGGGGCGAGGTTGGCGATGAACACCACGTTGCGGCCGACCAGTTTCTCCGGCTCGCCGTAGGCGGCGCGGATGCCGGAGAAGATCTGCCGCTTGCCCAGCGCGCCGGCGTCCAGCTCGAAGCGCAGCAGCTTGTCCGAGCCGTCCACGAACTCGCAGGCCAGCACCTTGCCCACGCGCAGGTCGAGCTTGGCGAAGTCGTCGATCGCGATGGTGGCGGGTGCATCGGTGGATACAGAGGCGGCAGCAGGCTTGGCGGTGTCGTTCATGGGCTTTTTCTTGGGTGGTTCGGCAGCGGGCGCAGGCGTGCCCAGCGATTCCTTCGAGGCTTCGACCATCGCCTCGACCAGCTTGGGATCGAGGCGCGCGAGCAGCGGCTCGAAGGCGTGGATGGCGTGGCCGTGCAGCGCGTCGCGCGCATCGGCGAAGGTGGCGATGGGGGTGGCGAGGAATTGCTCGGCGGCGTCCACGGTGGCGGGCACGATGGGCTTGAGCAGGCCGGCGAGCAGGCGGAACGCGGCCAGTGCGAACGAGCACACCTGGTGCAGCTCGGCGCGTCGCGTGTCGTCTTTGGCCATCGCCCATGGCGCCTTCGCGGCGATGTGGCCGTTGACCAGGTCGGCCATCAGCACGAAGCGGCGGGTGAGTTCGGCGAATTCGCCGCCTTCGTACAGCGCCTCGATGCCTTCGTACTGGGCAAGCAGTTGCTGCCACAGCGCGGCGTGCTCCGCGTCGAAGCCGCCCGCGAGTCGGCCATCGAAGAACTTGTGTACGAAGCCCGCGGTGCGGCTGGCGATGTTCACCCACTTGCCGACCAGGTGCGAGTTGACGCGTTCCTCGAAGGCCTTGAGGTCGAGATCCACGTCCACCGGCGTGTCGTTGAGCAGGCTGGCGAAGTAGTAGCGCAGGTACTCGGGGTTGAGTCCGGCGTCGAGGTAGCTGCGTGCCTGGATGAAGGTGCCGCGCGACTTGGACATCTTCGCGCCGTTCACGGTGAGGTAGCCGTTGACGTGCAGTGCGGTGGGCGTGCGGAAATCCGCACCGTGCAGCATCGCCGGCCAGAACAGGCCGTGGAAGTTGATGATGTCCTTGCCGATGAAGTGGTGCATCTCGGCGCCGCTGTCCGCGCCGAGGTAGTCGTCGAACTTCAAGCCGGTGCGGTCGCACAGCGCCTTGAAGCTGGCGAGGTAGCCCACCGGCGCGTCCAGCCACACGTAGAAGAACTTGCCCGGCGCATCGGGAATGGGAAAACCGAAATAGGGCGCGTCGCGCGAGATGTCCCAGTCCTTCAGTCCGCCGTCCAGCCACTCGCGCAGCTTGGCGGCCACGCCCGCGTTCGCCACCGGCTTGCCGTTGGAATACTTGCCGGCAAACCAGTCGCGCAGCAATTGCTCGAACTTGCCCAGCTCGAAGAAGTAGTGTTCCGAATCCTTCAGCACCGGCGTGGCGCCCGACATCACCGAATACGGGTTGATCAGGTCGGTGGGCGCGTAGGTGGCGCCGCAGTGCTCGCAGTTGTCGCCGTACTGGTCGGGCGTGCCGCACTTCGGGCAGGTGCCCTTGATGTAGCGGTCGGGCAGGAACATCTGCTTCTCGGGATCGAACAGCTGCTGGATGCTGCGCCTGGCGATGCGTCCGCCGTCGCGCAGCCGCGTGTAGATCAGCGAGGCCAGCTCGCGGTTCTCGTCCGAGTGCGTGGAGTGGTAGTGGTCGAAGGCCACGCCGAAGGCGGCGAAGTCGGCCTCGTGGCCTACGCGGATGCCGGCGATGAAGGCTTCCGGCGTCATGCCGGCCTTCTCGGCGGCCAGCATGATCGGCGTGCCGTGGGCGTCGTCGGCGCAGACGTAGGCCACCTGGTTGCCCATCATCCGCTGCGCCCGCACCCAGATGTCGGCCTGGATGTAGCCCAGCAGGTGACCCATGTGCAGCGGGCCGTTGGCGTAGGGCAGGGCGTTGGTGACGAGCAGGCGGCGGCTCATGGCGTCTCGTGTAGGCAGGTGGATTCGCGATTATGGCATGCGGGCCTCGATGGCCGTCGCCGGCATTCCCGCGGTTGGCCGGCGCGAACCCGCTGACGCCATGGATGCGTTTGGATACATTCGTGCCTGTCTTGGCGAAGCGGCGGGTGGCGATGAACGGGAAACGCGACGCGGTCGATACCGTGGTGTTCGACCTGGGCGGCGTGCTGATCGATTGGAATCCGCGCCATCTCTATCGCCGGCTGTTCGACGACGAGGCGGCGATGGAGCGCTTCCTCGCCGAAGTCTGCACCGGCGCCTGGAACGAGCAGCAGGATGCGGGCCGCCCGTGGCGCGAAGCGGTGGACAGCCTCAGCGCGCAGTTTCCGCAGCATGCCGAGCTGATCGCGGCTTACCGCGACGGCTGGCGGGACATGCTGGGCGACGCGATCCAGGGCAGCGTGGATCTGCTCGCCGAACTGAGGGCGCGCGGCGTGCGCCTGTATGCGTTGACCAACTGGTCGCACGAAACCTTCCCGCTTGCGAAGGAGATCGAGCGGTTCGGTTTCCTGCACTGGTTCGAGGGCATCGTCGTTTCCGGCGAGGAGCGGCTGATCAAGCCGGATCCGCGCATCTACCGGCGGCTGTTCGAGCGCTACGCGATCGATCCTGCGCGGGCGATCTACATCGACGACGCGCGGCGCAACGTCGATGCGGCGTCAGCGCTGGGCATGCATGCGTGGTGGTTCCGCGATCCCGCGGGCCTGCGCGGCTGGCTGGCTTCGTACGGGCTGGTATCGGCGTAGCGGAGGCTCCTGTCGCCGGCAACGCCGTCGCAGGCGGGCTGGGTGTTACGAAAAACGCGGGCCATGGGCCCGCGTTTCGTCATGGATGCGATTTTGCCCGCGAAGCGGCCGGCTACGGCTGCCGTTCCCAGGTCTGGCTGCGCCCCAGCAGCGCGAAGCCGATGTAGCCGTGTACGTCGAGCTTCCGGCCGCCGTCCTCCAGCGTGAGCTTCACCTTGTAGGTCTTGCCGTTGTGCGGGTCGAGGATCTTGCCGCCGTCCCACACGTCGTCGTCCTTGCGCACGCCCCACATGATCACCATGCCCTCGACGGGCTGGTTCTTGCGCGAACCGTCGCACTTGACGCAGACCGGGTGCGGGCCCTCGTCGGACTGCAGCACCTGCAGCACCTTGGCCTGCAGCTCGCTGCCCTGCTCGTAGATCTGCACGATGGACTTGGGCTTGCTGGTCTGGTCGTCGATGGTCTTCCACGTGCCCACCGGCGTGCTGGTGTCGGCGGCGGAAACGGCGCCCGCGCTCAGCAGCAGGCCGAAGGCGAGGGCGAGACGAACTGCGTGCTTCATGACGGGCTCCCGTGCGTGACAGTATGGTTTCGAGCCTGCCGGTACCCGGCGGGGGCGTCAAGCTGCGTCGCGCCATGCGGCTGACCTGCATCAGCCGGGGCGCTGGCCGCCGCTGGCATAATGTCCAACTCCCCATCGCATCCAGACACGACATGACGCAGGCGAACGAAGCCCTGGTGCGCCGATTGCTCGGCGAACTCACCGACCCCCACACCGGCGCGCCGCTGGCCGAAGCCGCGCGCGCGGTGGGCGTGGACGGGGCGCGGGTGTCGGTGGATCTGCAACTGGGCTATCCCGCCGGCGGAGCCATCGAGGCCTTGGCCGCACGGGTGAAGCAGGCGCTGGAGGCCGACCCCGCCATCGAGTCGGCCGCCGTCTCCGTCACCAGCCGCATCCAGTCGCACAAGGTGCAGGGCACGCTGGCGCCGCTGCCCAACGTGAAGAACATCATCGTGGTGGCCTCGGGCAAGGGCGGCGTGGGCAAGTCCACGGTGGCGGCCAACCTCGCGCTGGCGCTGCAGGCCGAAGGCGCGAAGGTGGGCGTGCTCGACGCCGACATCTACGGCCCCAGCCAGCCGCGCATGCTCGGCATCGGCGGCAAGCCGGAATCGCCCGACGGCAAGAGCATCACGCCGATGCAGGCGCACGGCCTGCAGGCGATGTCGATCGGTTTCCTGGTGGACGAGGAGACGCCGATGATCTGGCGCGGCCCGATGGTCACCCAGGCGATGATGCAACTGCTCACCGACTCGCGCTGGGACATGCTCGACTATCTCGTGATCGACCTGCCGCCCGGCACCGGCGACATCCAGCTCACGCTGTCGCAGAAGGTGCCGGTGGCCGGCGCGGTGATCGTCACCACGCCGCAGGACATCGCCCTGCTGGATGCGCGCAAGGCGCTCAAGATGTTCGAGAAGGTGGAGGTGCCGGTGCTCGGCGTGGTGGAGAACATGGCCACCCACGTCTGCTCGAACTGCGGCCACGAGGAGCACATCTTCGGCGAGGGCGGTGGCGCGCGCATGGCGGAGCAATACGGCGTGGCCTACCTCGGCTCGCTGCCGCTGGACATCCGCATCCGCGAACAGGCCGACGGCGGCACGCCCACCGTGGTGGCGATGCCGGACTCCGACCTCGCCGCGCGCTACCGCGGGATCGCCCGCAACGCCGCCGGGCGGCTGTCGCGCCAGCCGCGCAACAAGTCGCTGGGGCTGGGCAAGATCGTGGTGCAGGGCACCCCGTGAGAACCCGTTCGGAAGCTACTGCGCGAACACAGGGCGAGCGCGGTCGATGCTCGAAATCCTCATGTATTGACCCATACACTCCGGTTCCTGCGCGTCGCCCACGCCCGCCCTGCGTCCGCTCGCTACGCTTCCGAACAGGTTCTCAAGCATGAACACCCCGCGGCGCGTGCTGTGCCTGTGCGGCAGCCTGCGCCGGGTCTCGTCCAACCGCGCCGCGCTGGAAGCCGCGCGGCGACTGGCTCCCGCGTCGCTGGATCTGGCGCTGTACGACGGTCTTGCAGCCCTGCCGCTGTTCAATCCGGACGACGAGGTCGACCCGCTGCCGCCAGCCGTGCTGGCGCTGCGCGAAGCCGTGGGCCGCGCCGATGCGTTGCTGGTCGCCTGTCCCGAATACGCCCACGGCGTGCCCGGCGCGTTCAAGAACCTGCTGGACTGGCTGGTCGGCAGCGTGGAGTTTCCCGGCAAGCCGGTGCTGCTGCTGAATGCCTCCGCGCGCGGTTCGCATCACGCGCAGGAGGCATTGGCCGAGATCCTGCGCACCATGTCGGCCGAGCTGCTGACGACGCGGCCCATGCCGGTGGCCTTGCCCGGCGCGGGCTGCACGGTGGAGCAGGTGCTGGACAGCACGGAACGCTGCGCGGAACTGCGTGCGGCGATGGATTGTCTGAAGGCCGGGCCAGGGTGATTCGCCGTTCCGCTGGCGCCGCGCCTCCCCGACCATGTATTTTTGCCGCTTTACGCCCGGCCCGGCCGGGCGCCACGCTGATTGCGGAGCGCACGTGAGCATCAAGTCCGACAAGTGGATCCGCCGCATGGCCGAGGGCCACGGCATGATCGAGCCGTTCGAGCCGGGCCAGGTCAAGCAGAACGGCGACGGGCGCATCGTGTCGTACGGCACCTCCAGCTACGGCTACGACGTGCGCTGCGCGCGCGAGTTCAAGGTGTTCACCAACATCAATTCCACCATCGTCGACCCCAAGGCGTTCGACCCGAACAGCTTCGTGGACGTGACCTCGGACGTGTGCATCATCCCGCCGAATTCCTTCGCGCTGGCGCGCACGGTGGAGTACTTCCGCATCCCGCGCGACGTGCTGGTGGTGTGCCTGGGCAAGAGCACCTACGCGCGCTGCGGGATCATCGTCAACGTCACGCCGCTGGAGCCGGAATGGGAGGGCCACGTGACGCTGGAGTTCTCCAACACCACGCCGCTGCCGGCGAAGATCTACGCCAACGAAGGCGTGGCGCAGATGCTGTTCTTCGAATCCGACGAGCCCTGCGAAACCAGCTACCGCGACCGCGGCGGCAAGTACCAGGGCCAGCAGGGCGTGACCCTGCCGCGTACCTGAACAGGCCCGCCGCGCCCGCGCGCCGGCGACGCCCCGCGCACTAAACTCGCCAAGCCATCTCGACCGCTTTTTGCAGGAGAAACCGATGACCCGTCTTTCCACTCTTTTGACCCGTGCTGCAGCCGCACTGGTGCTCGGCAGCGCGCTCGTGCTCAGCGGGTGCCACAGGGAAAGCGTCAAGCAGCAACAGGCCGACGCGGCCCAGTGGAAGGGCAAGTTCGACACCACCATCGAGGCCTACAAGGAAGGCCAGTTCCTGATCGACGGCGCGGTGCTGTCGGCGGTCGACGCGGGCAGCCACTTCGCCTACCTCAAGGACATCGGCAAGATGCCCCGCACCGTGCTGCTGTTGGCCAGCGACGACTCCAAGGTGCGCAAGGTGCACCTGCAGTACATGGCGCGCATGTCCATCGACTACGGCTTCACCGTGTACTACGACAAGGGCGGCCAGCTCGTGCAGATCAACGCGATCAACACCAAGGCGCGCCAGTTACAGGATTACCATGCGCCGGCGAAGGCCGACGGCAACAGCCAGGATTGCAGCAAGACCGCCGCCGGCTGCGACAACCTCGATCAGGCCGCGCAGCAGCAGCGCTGATCCGGCCCCAGTTCGGAACGAAGCCCGCGGAGCGATCCGCGGGCTTTTGCTTGGTCTTTGCAATCATCCCTGATTGCGGGAGTCAAACGGGCGGCCATCCATGGCCGCACTTTTCAGTTCTTCGAGCTTTTGCCGCAGCGCGGCCAGCCGCGCGGCCAGTGCCTCAGCGGCGTAGGGCACGGCGCCGCCGCTTCCCCATACCGGGCCGGGCCAGGCGGCGTCGCCCTGCGTGCGCGCCACCACGTGCAGATGCAGCTGGCGCACGATGTTGCCCAGCGCGCCGAGGTTGAGCTTGTCGCAGTGGGCGGTCGCGCGCAGCGCGGCGCCGGCCTGGTTCGCCTCGCGCCACAACTGCTGCTGTTCCGCTTCGGCAAGGTCGACCACTTCCACCATGCCCGCGCGGCGCGGCACCAGCACCAGCCACGCGAAGCGCGTGTCGTTCATCAGGAGCAACTCGCACAACGGCAGCGTGGCGACGTGGTAGGTGTCGGCTTCCAGCCGTGGGTCGAGCGCGAAGGTCGCCTCGCTCATGCGCCGGCCAACTGCTGGTCGAAGAACGCCAGCGTGCGCTGCCAGGCCAGCGTCGCGCTGGGTTCGTGGTAGTGCGCGTCGGCGTCGCGGTTGAACGCATGGCCCGCGCCGGCGTAGGTGAACACTTCCATCTGCGGCAGCAGTTCGCGGTGCTGCGCCACCGCCTCGGGCGGGATCGAAGGGTCGTTCTCGCCGAAATGGAACATCACCGGCGCCTTCGGCTTCTCGCCGAGGAAGGGCACGTTGCGCGCGCCGTAATAGCTCACCGCGGGCAGGCCGAGCCGCAGCGCGGAAAGCAGCGCGATGGTGCCGCCCCAGCAGTAGCCCACCACGCCTACCTTGCCGGAGGAAGCGATGGACTCGGCGGCGCTGGCCACGTCCTCCAGCGGACGATCCAGTCCCAGTTCGGAAATCAGCGCGCGGCCGCGCGCCATGCCCGTCTCGTCGTAGTCCAGCTCCAGCCACGATTCCAGGTGGTCGAAGAAGGCCGGTGCGATGGCCGTATAGCCGGCCGCGGCGAAGCGGTCGGCCACGCTGCGGATGTGCGCGGTGACGCCGAAGATCTCCTGCACCACCACGATGCCGCCCTTGGGCTTGCCCTCGGGCTGGGCGAGGTAGCCGCCGATGCACTGCGTGCGCGAGGTGGGGATGTTGATGTGCTGGCCCATGGCGGTGGTTCCCGTGGCGGCGATGCGGGCGATTCTAGCTGGCGCACGTGCTGGCGGCGGGTGAAGACACGATGCTTCCGCCCTCCGCCCGTCATTCCGGCCTTTACCCACTGCTGTCCGGAATAATTTTGAACATTCGTGGCCGCGGTCTTTCTCGTCATTCCGGCGCAGGCCGGAATCCAGTGGCCGTGCGGCCTGAGCGAACATGGTCGCTACTGGATCCCGGCCTTCGCCGGGATGACAGTCTGGATAGGTGGTCGTTATCGGAAATGAAGTCGCTTTCTCGCAATGCTTCGTGCAAGCGGCGCGGGCCTTCATCCTTCGACACCGTCCCCAGATTATTCCGGACAGTAGTGGGCCTTTACCGGAATGACGGGCTTGCGTTCGGAGCCTTGGCCCAGGCTGCATACCCGTATAATTCGCCGTTTCCCCTTCAGTCCACGGTTGCCGCCGCCATGTCGCAGGCCTCGCAGAAAATCGGTTTCGTCAGCCTCGGCTGCCCCAAGGCGCTGGTGGATTCCGAGCGCATCCTCACCCAGCTCAAGGTCGAGGGCTACGAGATCGTGCCCAGCTACGGCGAGGCCGACGCGGTGGTGGTGAACACCTGCGGTTTCATCGACGCGGCGGTGCAGGAGTCGCTGGACTCCATCGGCACCGCCCTGCACGAGAACGGCAAGGTGATCGTCACCGGCTGCCTCGGCAAGCGCGCCGAGCTGATCCGCGAGGCCTACCCCGACGTGCTCTCGATCAGCGGCCCGCAGGACTACGCCAGCGTGATGCACGCGGTGCACGAGGCGCTGCCGCCGGTGCGCAACAAGTTCCTCGACATCGTGCCGGACACCGGCATCAAGCTGACGCCGAAGCACTACGCGTACCTCAAGATTTCCGAAGGCTGCAACCACCGCTGCAGCTTCTGCATCATCCCGTCGATGCGCGGCGACCTGGTCTCGCGCCCGGTGGATCAGGTGCTGCTGGAAGCCGAGAAGCTGGTCAAGGGCGGCGTGAAGGAGCTGCTGGTGATCTCGCAGGACACCAGCGCCTACGGCGTCGACCTCAAGTACGCCGAACGCGAATGGCGCGGCAAGGCATACCGCACGCGCATGACCGAACTGTGCGAGGGGCTGGCCGAGCTGGGCGCGTGGACGCGCCTGCACTACGTCTACCCGTATCCGCACGTGGACGAGGTGATGCCGCTGATGGCGGAAGGGAAGCTGCTGCCGTACCTCGACATCCCGTTCCAGCACGCCAGCCCGCGCATCCTCAAGCTGATGAAGCGCCCCGGCAACATCGACAAGACGCTGGAGCGCATCCGCAACTGGCGCAAGCTGGTGCCCGACCTCACCATCCGCAGCACCTTCATCGTGGGCTTTCCCGGCGAAACGGATGCGGAGTTCGAGGAGCTGCTGGACTTCCTGCGCGAAGCCGAGCTGGATCGCGTGGGCGCCTTCGCCTACTCGCCGGTGGACGGCGCCAAGGCCAACGAACTGCCCGGCGCCGTTTCAGAGGAACTGAAGGAAGACCGTCTCGAACAGTTCATGGCCGTGCAGGCGGAAATCTCCGCCGCCAAGCTGCAGCGCAAGATCGGCCGCACCATCAAGGTGCTGGTGGACGAGGCGAGCGCCGAGGGCGCCGTGGCGCGTTCCGCCGCCGACGCGCCGGAGATCGACGGCAGCGTGTTGATCGCCGATGGGCAAGGCCTCAAACCCGGCCAGTTCGTCGACGTGGTGGTCGAGTCGGCGAGCGAGCACGACCTGCATGCGCGCCTGGCGCATCCCGCGCTCAAGGTGATTTGAGTGCTGGCCGCTGCGGGTGTTCCGATTACCCGCAAAGTGCACGCCAACCCTCACCGTTCGCCCCCGGATCAAGTCCGGAGCAGGCTCCGAGCACGCTACTTCACCGTTCGTCCTGAGCGTAGCGAAGCGGAGTCGAAGGACACCGGCGGAAACTATTCGCAGGCCTGACCAATTAGGCGTGCGCAGGAGTGGGCGCATGAAGAAATCCCGCTACGTGGCACCGTTTCGCGACGCGGTCGATCCGCAGGTGTTCGGGCGGATGCCGCTGGCGGCGTGGCGCGAATACGCCGGGCTGACCGAAGGCCACGACTGGCCGGGCATCGACACGCTCAACGCCGTCCGGCCCGCCGGTATGCGCGAACGCTTCGTCGCGCAGACCCGCGAACTGCTGGCCGACGATCTGCACTACGAGCAGCGCATTGCCGAACGCGGCGACATCGCCACCCGCGAAAACAACTGGCACGACCTGTTCAACGCCCTGGTCTGGCTGCGCCATCCGGCTTTGAAGCGTGCGCTCAACGCGCGGCAGATGGCCGAGATCGCCCACATGGGGCCGAAGCAACGTTCGCGTGCCCAATACGCACTCACTCATTTCGACGAAGCCGGTGTGGTGGTCGCGCTGCGCGATCCGGCGTTGCTCGCGCTGTGGGATGCCCACGACTGGCACGGCCTGTTCTGGCGCGAGCGCGCGGCGTGGCTGGATGACCGCATCCAGGTGGAGCTGTTCGGCCATGCGTTGCTCGAACATGCGCTGACGCCGGGGCAGCTGTTGGTGGGGAAAGCACTGGTGATGGTTGACCCCGGTGTATCGCCAGCAGCGGCCATCGACGCCAGTGCGAGGGCGATCCACGCGGGCAAAGCGTTGTGCGATCCATTGGAGTTGCGGCCCTTGCCATTGGCCGGTGTACCCGGCTGGCATGCCGGCAACGGACGTGAAGCCTTTTTCGCCGAAGCGCTGTGCTTCCGGCCGTTACGTGCGGGGCGGTGCTATCCTGCCGCAATGCCACTTGTGATTGGGGCCACGAGGGACAGGTAACTCCGCTAGTTGTCTGCAGGCTCTATTCGTACGCAAGGAGGAGGTCATGGCGAATACGGACAAGGCGCTTTGGCGCTCGGTGCGCAAGGAGGATTTTCCCGATGGTACGGTGACTGGGAGTGATCCCGCGCCGGGCGTACTCTATCCGGACTTTTATGCGCGGATGCTGCCCAACGGCTCGATCCGGCAAGCGGATGTAGTGCTGTATCGTGACGGCCTCGGGCAAGAGTGGGTGAAGTCCGCCGGTGGAACTTCGCTGTTCGACGTAAAGGGCGCCTTCAAGGGCAAGAGCTGGCTTTCTTTCGAAATTCCTGAAGGCACGCTGATTCCGGATTCGCTGATTGTTCGTGAGACTGGCTATAACCCGCGCTACAAGGCCAATCACTACCAGATTGAGTGTGCGGCCAAGTCAATGCGCATCGATGCGTTCAAGGGTGCGCTGGACAACCTGGCCCGAAACGCCATTGTCCGTGCAGTGGAGCGCGCATGAGTGAATATTGCGGCTTGAGTGAGAATCATGGCTAATGTTGACGGTCAGACGCTGTTGATGGCGGTGCAGGCGGTACAGGCACAGATCCGCTTTCTGGAAGTGCAGATCGATAACGCCAGTGAGGACGACGACATCAGCGACCAGGAAGACCTGTTGATGGGTTACTCGAAAGCCGCAGATGCACTGCGGCTTGCTTATGAAGCAGAGGAACTTTCCAGCAGCAACCTCCCCCCTTACGACATGCTGATACCCGCGAAGGGATAGTCATCCGACATCAAGCGGCTTGATGAGGGCAACTTTTCGCAGCACTCGAAATTTCCGGGAACAATGGTTTTCACGCCAAGCTTGGCCGGGAAGTGGGTGGTGCGGGTTCGACGGCAGCTTGCAATGATTCCGGAATAGGCTATTCGCGAAACTCCTTGGCGCTCTGCGGCCGTGTATGGATTACTTGTTGCGTGCTTGGCTGTGCCTGTAGCGAGTGTGCGATGCCAAGCTGGCCTCATTGAAAGGTTGGCGATGTCACAAGATCACATCTCGAGAAGAAGCCGCATCCAGGGCGCCCTGTTGGGTGCCTTCATCGGCGATGCGCTGGCCCTCGGGCCGCACTGGTACTACGACCTCGACGCGCTCAGGCGCGACTACGGCGACTGGATCGACGGCTACACGGCACCGAAGCCGGGGCGTTATCACGAAGGCTTGCCGGCCGGGGCGTCGTCGCAGGCGGGCTTCATCCTGGCGTTGACCACGCGCTCGCTAGTGGATCGCGGCGGCTACGACGAAGCGGATTTCTGCGCGCGGATGGATGGCGAGCTGTTTCCGCTGCTGGACGGCACGCCGATGGCGGGGCCGGGCGGATACACCAGCCAGTCGATCCGCGAGGCGTGGCGCAAGCGTCGCGCCGGCCTGCCGTGGGGACAGGTGGCGGGGCTGGCGGACAACTCCGAGGCGGCGGAGCGCGTGCTGGCGATTGCGCTGCGCTACGCGAGAGAGCCGGCGCAGTTGGCGCGGCACGTGAGCGGCAACGTGGCGCTCACCCAGCGCGATCCCACGGTGGGCGCGATGACGCTGGCGTTCGCCGTGGTGCTGGGGCAACTGGCGGACGGCGTGCCGCTGGATGGCGAACTGTCGGGGCGCCTGATGGCGCTGGTGAAGTCCGGCGAGCTGCCGTTCCACACCGTGACCAGCGGCGAGCTGGACGTGCCGCAAGGCGCGGAGGCGCCCTTGCAGGCCGGGCAGTTCGCCTCGCCCGACGCCTTGCTCACGGTGTCGTCCATCGCGCGGGCGGCGCACGATCCCGGCGTCGCCATCGAGCCGGCCTCGAAGGTGGGCCTGGTCTACGGCCTGCCGTGCGCGGTGTATCACCAGTTTCCCGCGGCCTATTACCTCGCGGCGCGCTTCCAGGGCGACGTGGAGCAGGGCCTGCTCAATGCGGTGAACGCGGGCGGGCAGAACCAGGCGCGCGCCATGCTCGCCGGCGCGCTGTGCGGCGCGATCGGGGGGATCGAGGCGATTCCCCAGCGTTTCATCGCGGGGCTGGAAAAGGGGGCGGAATACCTGGCGCTGGCGGAGGCGCTGGCGCTTCAGTCGGATTGACCGGCGCCCGGAGGCTATCCATGAAACGTACGTGGATCATCATCGGCGTGCGCGATGTCGCCCGCAGTTTCGCGTGGTACCAGCGACTGTTCGGCCAGCCAGCGACGGCGCCCGAGCACGACTATTTCGGGCAACTCGTCGACGCGGATGGCACGGTGCTGCTCTGCCTGCACGCGTGGGGCGCGCACGACCATCCTTCCCTGGCCAGCCCCGACCTCGCCACGCCCGGCAACGGCCTGCTGCTGTTCTTCCGCGTCGACGATTTCGAGCTGGCGCTGCAAAGGGCGCGCGACCTCGTGCCCCGGCTGGAAGAGGAGCCCAACCGCAATCCGGCCACGGGAACCCTGGAGTTCGCGCTGCGCGATCCCGACGGCTACTGCGTCATGGTCAGCGCGCTTTCCTAGCGCGGGTACCACGGGCGCGAACGCGCGCTCAGGCCTCGTAGCGCACCTTGACGATCAGGAACCGCATGCGCCCGCCGGGCAGGTCGGCCTCGAACTCGTCGTCGAGGCGCTTCTTCAGCACCGCCCGCGCCATGGGCGAATCGATGCTGATCCAGCCCAGCTTCGCGTCCGTCTCGTCGGGGCCGACGATGCGATAGACGACCTCTTCGCCGCTGGCGAGGTTCTCCAGCGCGATGCTGGCGCCGAAGAACACCGCCTCGCGGTCGGCGGGCAGGCCTTCGGCCACCTTGAGCGCGGGGATGCGCTTGCTGAGGTAGCGCACGTGGCGGTCGATCTCGCCGAGCTGCTTCTTGCGGTAGGTGTACTCGGCGTTTTCCGAGCGGTCGCCTTCGGCCGCGGCGGCGGCCAGCGCCTTCACCACTTCGGGGCGCAGCGTGTGCCACAGGTGATCCAGCTCGGCCTTGAGCTTCTCGAAGCCGGCGCGGGTGATGATGGCCGTGGAGCCGGGCGAGGGCGGGCGCCAGCGGCTCATGCGTAGGCCTCGTCGTCGTCGGGTGCGTGCAGCAATAGCCATGCGGCGCCGATCAGCCAGCCCAGCATCAGCAGGATCAGCGCCTTCTGGCTGAGGCCGCGCGGCAATGCGCGCCAGAACGCCTGCACCCACAGCAGCGCAAAGCACAGCGCGGCATACGCGAACGCAGGCCGGAACCAGCGCCGCCAGCGCACGTCGCCGCGCAGCCGCCAGGCCTGCAGCAACATGGCGGTGGCCGTGCACAGGAAGGCGGTCTGTGCCGCCATGCCGTGCACGTAGCCGTGCAGCGTGGGCGGGTGGTTCCAGGTGTCGGTGGTTTCGATGGCGGTGAGCGCCAGCGCCGCGCCGCCCACGGCGAACAGCAGCAGCGGCGCAGCGCTGCGTGCGGCGGGAGCCAGCGCGGAATAGGCACCCGCGCCGAGCAGCGGCAGGGCCAGCGCCAGCGCGTAGTAGCCGGCGCGCACCATGCCGCCCCACGGGCCGATCAGGTAGAAGCTGTTGGGCACGCGCACCCAGTCGAGGTCGGGTCGCAGGCACTGCGCCGCGATGCCGGTGGCGAGGAAGACGAGCATGCCGGTGAGCGCGACGGCGGCGGCGCGTCGGCCGGTGCTCATGCGGCGCCCGCCAGTTGCCGCTGCAGGGCGGCGATGTCGTTGCGCAGCGGGTGCTCGGGCCAGGCGTCGGCGAGCTTCTGCAGCAGCGCGAGGGCCTCGCTGCGGTGTTCGGCCTGCGCGCCCAGCAGGCGCGCGACGAGCAGGCCGTAGTGCGGCGCGCGTTCGTCGCGCGGCCAGTGCGCGAGGTAGCCGCGGCCGAGGTGGATGGCGAGGCGCTCCATGCCCAGGCGCGCGGCGAGATCGGCCAGTTCGCCGCAGGTGCGCGGGTCGTCGGGGACGAAGGCCGGATCGAGGGTGCTGCATTCCTGCAGCACGCCCAGCGCGCGGCGCGCCTCGTTCTGCGCGATCAGCGCGGCGATCCAGATCTGGCCGTGCACCAGCAGGTCGTCGCGCAGGCCCTGGCGGCGCAGCAGCTCGCGGTAGAGCTGGTGCACCGGCGCGGGCGCGATGCGCAGGCGCAGGCGCAGGCGGTCGGCCAGCTGGCGCAGCGCCGCCATGGGATCGCTACTAGCCAGTTCGCGCGCGTCCTCGACCAGTCGGCTGTCCTCGTCCTGGCCGGAAGCCTTGGCGAGCTTGGGCGCCTCGGGTTCCAGTCCGAAGCGCTCGTGGCGCTGGTGGATCAGCACGCCCATCAGGTGGAAGGCCAGCACGATCAGGTAGGTGTAGGCGAAGCCGAACAGCGGCAGCGCGAGGAAGCGCGGCAGCAGGCTGGAGGTGGCCGTGGCCAGCCCGATCAGCGCGCCCAGCAGCAGGTTGATCGCCACCGGCACCAGATACGCGCCGCCGAAGCCGAGCGCGATGCGCACCCAGGTGGCAGGGTTGAGCGCCAGCAGCGTGTTGCCGTCGAAGGCCAGCGACATGTCGATGGCCGGCAACGCCAGCACCAGCACGGGAACCAGCAGCCACAGCATGGACGGCGCGAAGCCGGCGCAGGTGACGAACAGCGCGCCCGCCACCAGGTGGATCAGGGCCAGCGCCCAGCCGGTGGCTCCGGCCTCGTCCACGCCCACGTCGGGCGGGTTGGCGTAGCCGTTCGCGGTGTACTGCATGCAGTCGGCGGCGTAGCGCCAGGTGGCCGCCCACACCAGAAGGTTGGCCAGCAGGCCGATGATGGCGGGCAGGAAGCTCACGTAGTGCGCCAGCGCCAGCGCCGTGCAGGTGGCCAGCCCGGCGCCGCGCAGCGGGTAGCCGAGGCCGGTGGCGAGGCGTTCGCCGAACGGCGTGTCGGCGGCGACGGTTTCGACGCGGGGCATCAGCGCGTTCTCACCGCTTGCCGCCGAGGATGCCGCCCAGCACGCCGCGCAGGATCTGCCGGCCGAGCTGGCTGCCGATGGTGCGCACCACCTGCTTGCCCATCGTCTCGATCATGCCCTGGCGGCGGCTGGTGCCGAACAGCGCGTCGTGCACCGCGCCGCTCCAGGCCGGGCCGCCGTCGCCGTCTTGCGCGGGCGTTCCGGCCTTGCCGGCGCCTGCATCGGCCGCCTTGCCGTCCGCGCGCTTGGCGAGCATCTCGGCGGCCGATTCGCGATCGATCGGTGTGTCGTACTTGCCGCCCACCGGCGAGCGCTGGCGCACGCCGGCGCGCTCGGCGTCGGTAATCGCGCCGATGCGGCAGCACGGCGTGGTCACCAGCACTTGTTCCACCGGCGTGGGCACGCCGCCGTCGCGCAGGGTGGAGGCCAGCGCCTCGCCCACGCCCAGCTTGCCGATGGCGTCGGCGACGTCGAGCTTCGGGTTGGTGGCGAAGGTCTGCGCCGCCGCCTTCACCGCCTTCTGGTCGCGCGGCGTGAACGCGCGCAGCGCGTGCTGCACGCGGTTGCCGAGCTGGCCCAGGATGTTGGCGGGCACGTCGTCGGGATTCTGCGAGCAGAAGTACACGCCCACGCCCTTGGAGCGGATCAGCCGCACCACCTGCTCCACGCGCTGCAGCAGCGCGGGCGGCGCGTCGTCGAACAGCAGGTGCGCCTCGTCGAAGAAGAACGCCAGCTTGGGCTGGTCGAGGTCGCCCACCTCGGGCAACTGCTCGAACAGCTCGGAGAGCAGCCACAGCAGGAAGGTGGAGTACAGGCGCGGCTTGAGGATCAGCTGGTCGGCGGCCAGCACGTTGATGACGCCGCGGCCGCTCATGTCCTGCCGCATCAGGTCGGCCAGCTCCAGCGCCGGCTCGCCGAAGAAGGCGTCGGCGCCGTCGTTCTCCAGTTGCAGCAGCGCGCGCTGGATCGCGGCGATGCTGGCGGTGCCGATCAGGCCGTATTGCGTGGACAGCGCCTTGGCGTTGTCGGCGGCGAAGCCGAGCAGGGCGCGCAGGTCGGCGAGGTCGAGCAGCAGCAGGCCCTGGTCGTCGGCGGCCTTGAAGATCACTTCCAGCACGCCTTGCTGGGTGTCGTTGAGTTCCAGCACGCGGCCGAGCAGGGCGGGGCCCATCTCGCTCACGGTGGCGCGCACCGGGTGGCCCAGCCTGCCGTAGAGATCCCAGAAGATCACCGGGTTGGCCTGCGGCTTCCAGTCGGCGAGCTTGAGCTTTTCCAGCCGCGCCTTGAGCTTGTCGCCCGGTTCGCCCGCGGCCAGCGCGAGGCCGGCGAGGTCGCCCTTCACGTCGGCGAGGAAGCAGGGCACGCCCAGCCGGGAGAAGCCCTCGGCCAGCACCATCAGCGACACGGATTTCCCGGTGCCGGTGGCGCCGGCGATCATGCCGTGGCGGTTGCCGAAGCGCGGATCGAGGCTGACCTCGGCGTGGTCGTTGCGGCCGATCAGGATGTCGCTCATGGGGTTCCCTGCGTGGAGATCGATGCCGATTGTAGCCAGCCGGCATGACTCCCCGACGCATTGAGTATGCGCAGGCCGCCGGCTATGGTGTCCGTTTTTCGTCGAGTGGTTTTGCCATGCGGTCTGTTCGTCTGCTTCGCTCCGTGCGCCTGGTTCCATTGGCCGCTTCGCTGGTCGTGCTGACGGCCTGCGCCAGCTCCGGGGCGGCCAAGCCGACGCCGACGGTGACCGCGCTGTATGCCCAGCTCGACCAGGCCACGCAGGGTTACCAGACCGCGTTGCAGCAGGTGCGCGCCGGCGACCATGCGGCGGGGCAGAAGACCCTGGATCAGGCGCTGGACATCGTGAAGGATGCCTCCGCGCATTGCGGCAACGTGGCCGGCTGCGATCCGCAGCGTTTCTTCTCCGCCTACGACCACATGCTGCGTCTGAAGGACGGCAGCTTCATCGGCGACGAAAGCATGGACGACGAACCGCAGACCGGCATGGCGCTGGATCAGCGCGGCGCGGCGGCCTTGCCGCAGGCGCAGCGCAGCGTGACCCTGCTGCACGGCCAGAGGCTCTCCGAGCTGATCGCGATGAACGGCGCGGTGAAGGCCGCGCTGCAGATGTGGCTGACGCAATGGCGGCCCAACCTGGTCGACGCATGGATCAGCTACCAGTACATGCGCAGCGAGATGTGGCCGGCGTACCAGAAGGCCGACCTGCCGGAGGCGCTGCTGTTCGGCATCATGGCCAAGGAATCCGGCGGCAAGGTGCATGCGGTGTCGCGCTCCGGCGCGGCCGGCCCGCTGCAGTTCATGTACGCCACCGGCCTGCGCTTCGGGCTGGGCACCGACAACGGCTTCGACCTGCGCTTCGACCCGGCCGCCTCGGCGCGCGCGAACGCGGAGTACCTGGACGAGCAGCTCAAGGTGTTCAACGACAACCTCGAACTGACCCTCGCCGCCTACAACGCCGGCGAGGGGCGCATGCACCGGCTGGTGGGCGACGACACCTCGGTGAGCTTCTACGACCCGCGCATCTACGGCCAGCTTTCGCAGGAGACGCGCGATTACGTGCCCTACGTGCTGGCGGCGGCGTGGCTGTTCCTGCATCCGGACAGCTACAACCTGCGCTTCCCGAAGATCGAGGGCGCGCCGGGCAGCATCACGCTGCGGCGGCCGGCCTCGCTGAGCGAGCTCACGGTATGCCTTGGTTCGGCCGGCGGCATGGAGGAGGGCTGGTTCCGCACCCTGCGCAACCTCAACCCGCGGCTCGACCCGCAGCAGGAGCAGCCAGTCGGCGCGGTGCTGCAGGTGCCCAAGCTGCTGGAGCAGCCGTATGCCGCGCGCTGCGTGGACGGCCCGTGGCCCATCCTCGCCACTGACCTGCACAATGCCGTGGCACCGGTGGTGCCCGATCCGCCCGTGCCGTCGCGCCCGACGGGAACGCGCAGCTACAAGGTGCGCCGCGGCGACACCCTGGTCGGCATCGTGCACAGGCTGCATTGCTCCAGCGTGCAGGAGATCGCGGAAACCAACCATTTGCGCCACCAGCACATCACGGCGGGGCAGGTGCTGCAGGTGCCGGAGTGCCGCTGAGCGGCTGAAATCCCGGGGCCGCGTTGCCGGTCAGGCCGTGGCGCCGGCGTCCATCCAGCTTTCGACCGCCGGCTTGCCGGCCGGGCGGTGCAGGCGCTTCAGCTCGTTCAGCAGGTGCAGCACCTGGCGGTGCTGCGGCAGCAGGCGATCCTGCGGCGAATGCTTGGTTTCGTGGTAGGCCACGGCCAACCACAGCGCGATGCCGCGCAGCGCCACTTCAGGATTCTCCGAGCGCGCCCGTTCGAAACCGGCGGCGGTGCCCTGGCCCCACGGCAGGTAGCGCGCTTCCGGTGCGGTGCCGTACAGGTGGGGGAACTCGCTGCGCGACGCCTGACCGATTTCGCGCAGCACCTGCACGCTCAGCTGGGCGCGGCTGCGCTGGGGCAGGGCGCGCACGCAGCGCTCGATCTCGCGCAACTGGCGGTTGAGCTGATAGGCGCGAAAGAGCGCGATGGCCGGGCTGAGCAACTGCATGGATTCTCCATCCCCAGTCGCCGCGTCGGGCCGCGGCAATGGGTCGGAGCATAGCCGACGCCCGGGGCGGAATGCACCAATCTCGTCACAAAACGACGCTGGGCGTCAGTTTTGGCCCTGCGTCCCGAGGCGCTGCCCCACCTTCACGGCTTGTTGCGGCGCCAGCGCGTCCAGCTCGGCCATGCCTTCGGGCAGCAGCAGGATCACGGTGGAGCCCATGTTGAAGCGTGCCATCTCGGCGAAGCGTTCCAGCGTGATGCCCTGCCCGGCGAAGGACTTGCGGCGGATCGCGGGCGCATAGGGCGGGATCACCAGCCCGTCCCAAACCGTAGCCACCGACGAGACCAGGATCGCGCCCACCATCACCACCGCGAACGGGCCGCGCGGGCCGTCGAAATGGCAGGCCAGCCGCTCGTTGCGCGCGAACAGGCGCGGGATCGCCTCCACCGCGAACGGCGCCACGCTGAAGATGCGCCCCGGCACGTGCACGGTCTCGCGCAGCGTGCCGGCCAGCGGCATGTGCACGCGGTGGTAGTCGCGCGGCGACAGATACACGGTGACGAAGCGGCCATTGCGGAACGGCGCGGCGGAAGCCTCGTCGCCCAGCAGTTCGGCTGCGCTGTAGTCCTGGCCCTTGGCCTGGAAGATGCGCCCGTCCACGATCCTGCCGGCCTGGCTGATGCGCCCGTCGGCGGGCGAGAGCAGGGCGGCCGGATCGGCGTCCGCCTGCCGCGCGCCGGGCTTCAGCTTGCGGGTGAAGAAGGCGTTGAAGTGCTGGTAGGCCAGCGGATCGGGCTGCGCCGCCTCGGCCATGTCCACGTGGTAGTTGCGCACGATGGTGGCGATCAGCCAGTTCTTCCACGGCGCGAACGTCCAGCGCGTGCCCCAGTAGACCAGGCGCGACAGGAAGCGATGGGGAAGGGCGTATTGCAGGAATATTTTGAAAGTCATCCGGCCAGTATACGGGGGTGCCGGAGCGATTCGTTCCGTTCGCCGCGTGCGAGGCGAACCCCTGAGCGCGGTAAACCCGTTCGCCCTGAGCGTAGGCCCACAGGGCCGAAGTCGAAGGGTGCGCCATCCGAGACAGCCCTTCGACTCCACTTCGCCACGCTCAGGGCGAACGGTGAGGGGGGATCCTTCGATCTTGCTGAGTCCAGGGCGAACGGTGTGGGGCTTATAATCGCCGGCCGACTTGCCGCTTCCCGGATCGCCGTGACCGCCGAACTCGCCACCATCATCGACTTCATCCGCTACGGCGCCAGCCGCTTCTCGGCCGCCGGGCTGACCTTCGGCCACAGCCACGACAACCCGATCGACGAGGCCACCCACCTGGTGCTGGCCAGCCTGCACCTGCCGCCGGACATCCCGCCGGCCTACGGCGCGGGCCGGCTCACCGCCGAGGAACGCGCCAACGTGCTGGCGCTGATCGAGCGCCGCGTCAGCGAGCGCCTGCCGGTGGCCTACCTGGTCGGCGAAACCTGGTTCGCCGGGCTGAAGTTCAAGAGCGACCGCCGCGCCCTGGTGCCGCGCTCGCCGATCGCCGAACTGATCGAGTCCGGCTTCGCGCCCTGGCTGGACGAGCGCCACGTCGAACGCGCGCTCGACCTGTGCACCGGTTCCGGCTGCATCGGCATCGCGATGGCCGAGTACAACCCGGAATGGCACGTGGACATCGTCGACATCAGCGACGACGCGCTGTCGCTGGCGCGCGAGAACATCGTGTTCCAGCACGTCGAGTCGCGTGTCGAGGCGGTGAAGTCCGACCTGTTCGAGGGCGTGCGCGGGCGCAAGTACGACCTGATCGTCTCCAACCCGCCCTACGTCACCGAGGACGAATACGCCGCGCTGCCCGGCGAATACGCGCACGAGCCCAAGCTCGGCCTCACCTCGGGCGAGGACGGCCTGGACATCTGCCTGCGCATCCTCGACGAGGCCGCCGACCTGCTGACCGACGACGGCCTGCTGATCGTCGAGGTGGGCGAGAGCGAGCACGCGCTGGCTGCGATCCTGCCGGAAGTGCCCTTCGTGTGGATCGAGTTCAAGGTGGGCCAGATGGGCGTGTTCGCGCTGGAGCGGCGCGACCTGGTCGAGCACCACGCGGCGATCCGTGCCGCCGCGGCCGCGCGGCGCTGATTGCGTGCAACTGGAAACGGCGCGCCTGCGGCTCGATGCCCTGCGTCACGACGATGCGGCGGCGCTGTTCGCCTATCGCGCCGATCCGGCGGTGAGCCGCTATCAAGGCTGGCGCCCGGTGGCGCTGGACGAGGCCGTGCGTTTCATCGAGCGTCAGCAGGCGGTGGCGTTCGACACGTCGGGCAGCTGGTTTCAGTTCGCCGTCCGCCTGCGCGAAACCGGCGAACTCGCCGGCGATCTCGGTCTGCATTTCGTGGATGCGGACACGATGGAGTTCGGTGTCACGCTGGCGCCCGCTTATCAGGGGCGCGGGCTGGCCATCGAGGCGGTGCGCGCCGCGCTGGTGCTGGTGTTCGACACGCTGAAGCGTCACCGCGTCTACGCGTCGGTCGATCCTCGCAATCTCTCCTGCGTGAAATTGCTGGAACGCCTGGGCATGCGCAAGGAAGCCCATTTCCGCGAGAGCTGGCGCGACGGCGACGTCTGGGCCGACGATGCGATCTACGCGATGCTGGCGAGCGAGTGGCGCACGCGTCCGGCCCTTCTCCCCACGGGAGAGGGGTTGGGGTGAGGGTGCGGGCGAAGCGAACCGCCAAATCGCATCGCAGGCTCCATTTATGTGCTGCGCGCCACCTTGGCTCCCGCCGAGAGAAGGAAAATCGCCGCATCCGCGCCCCGACACGGGTAAGCTGTAAAACCCGCCTCCTCCGAATGGACGTCCAAACCCCGTGTCCAGCAATTCCTTCGGCAAGCTCTTCACCGTCACCACCTTCGGCGAAAGCCATGGGCCTGCCATCGGCTGCGTGATCGACGGCTGCCCGCCGGGGCTGGCGATCGGCGCGGAGGAATTCCGCCACGACCTCGACCGCCGCGCCACCGGCAAGAGCCGCCACACCTCGCAGCGCCGCGAGGCTGACGAGGTGGAGATCCTCTCCGGCGTGTACGAGGGCAAGACCACCGGCACGCCCATCGCGCTCTTGATCCGCAACACCGACCAGCGCAGCAAGGACTACGGCGACATCGCCTCGACCTTCCGCCCCGGCCATGCCGACTACACCTACTGGCAGAAGTACGGCATCCGCGATCCGCGCGGCGGCGGGCGCTCCTCGGCGCGCGAGACCACGATGCGCGTGGCCGCGGCGGTGGTCGCGAAGAAATGGCTGGCCGAGCGCCACGGCGTGCGCGTGCGCGGCTACCTCGCGCAGCTTGGTGACGTGGTGCCGCGCGGCTTCGACTGGAGCGTGGTCGAACAGAATCCGTTCTTCTGGCCCGATGCGGCGCAGGTGCCCGAGCTCGAAAAGGCCATGGACGCGCTGCGCAAATCCGGCGACTCGGTGGGCGCGCGTGTCACCGTGGTGGCCGAGGGCGTGCCGCCGGGCTGGGGCGAGCCGATCTACGGCAAGCTGGACGGCGACCTCGCCAGCGCGCTGATGTCGATCAACGCGGTGAAGGGCGTGGAGATCGGCGACGGTTTCGCCGCCGTCGCGCAGCACGGCAGCGAGCATCGCGACGAAATGCGTTTGGACGGCTTTACGTCCAATCACGCGGGTGGCATCCTTGGCGGCATCAGCACGGGGCAGGCGGTGGTCGCCTCGATCGCGCTGAAGCCCACGTCCAGCATCCTGATCCCCGGCCGCAGCGTGAACCTGGCCGGCGAGCCGGTGGACGTGGTCACCAAGGGTCGTCACGATCCCTGCGTCGGCATCCGCGCCACGCCCATCGCCGAGGCGATGATAGCGCTGGTGCTGATGGATCACGCGCTGCGCCACCGCGCGCAGTGCGGCGACGTAGGTGTCGTTGCGCCGCGCATCCCCTGATGCGGCGCACGCTGGAGTGAGCATGGCAGGCAACAAACCGGTCGTCTGGGTGTCGCGCCCTACCTTCGACAGCGAGATCGCGCGGTTGTCGTCGTATTTCGAGGTTCGGGAGGAATCGGCGGAAGTGAAGTTCGCCCCTGCCGAACTCGCCGCGAAGCTGGCCGATTGCGATGCTGCCATCGTGGGCCTGAAGGAGCGCGTGGGCACGGCGGAAATCGCGGGTGCCAGGCGCCTGCGCATCGTCGCCAACCTCGGCGTGGGCTACGACAACCTCGACCTGGCCGCGCTCACCGCCGCGGGCATCGCCGCGTCCAACACCGCCGACGTGCTCAACGAGAGCGTGGCCGATTTCGCCTGGGCGCTGCTGCTGGGTGCCGCGCGACGGGTAGGCGCCGCCGAGCGCTGGCTGCGCGCGGGGCAGTGGCACGCCACCGAATTCAAAGGCTGGCTGGGCACCGACGTGCGCGGCCGCACGCTGGGCATCCTGGGCATGGGCCGCATCGGCCAGGCCATCGCGCGGCGCGCGCAGGGCTTCGGCATGCCGGTGCTCTACCACAACCGTTCGCGCCTGCCCGAAGCCACCGAGCGCGAATGCCGCGCCTGCCTGGTGGACAAGGCCACGCTGCTGCGCGAATCCGATTTCCTGGTGCTGGTGTTGCCGTTGACGCCGGAGACCCACCACGCCATCGGCGCCGCCGAGCTGGCGCAGATGAAGCCGACCGCGGTGCTGGTGAACGTGGCGCGCGGCGGCATCGTGGACGACGCGGCGCTGGCCGCCGCGCTGCGCGAGGGCCGCCTCGCCGCCGCCGGGCTGGACGTGTTCGAAGGCGAACCGAAGCTGCATTCCGACCTGCTCGCGCTCGACAACGCGCTGCTCAGCCCGCATATCGCCAGCGCCACGACCGAAACCCGCCGCGCGATGACCGCCGTGGCCGTGGACAATGTGCTGGCGCTGTTCGGCCACGGCCCGTATGCCGAGCATCCACCGAACCTGCTGAACCCCGACGCGCTGGCCGTGGCCCGCACCCCTTTCCCCACCCGCGAAGAACCCACCCGATGAGCAAGAAGAGCAGTTACAAGGTTGCGATGGTCGGCGCCACCGGCGCCGTGGGCGAGACCCTGCTTGCCATCCTCGCTGAACGCCAGTTCCCGGTCAGCGAGCTGGTGCCGCTGGCGAGCGAGCGTTCCGCCGGCAGCAAGGTGGAGTTCGCCGGCAAACAGATCACCGTGCGCAACCTCGAGGACTATGACTTCGACGGCGTGGACATCGCGTTCTTCTCCGCCGGTGGCTCGGTCAGCAAGGCGCATGCGCCGCGCGCGGCGGCGGCCGGCGCGGTGGTGATCGACAACACCTCCGAGTTCCGCTACCAGGACGACATCCCGCTGGTGGTGAGCGAGGTGAACCCGCACGCCATCGCGCAGTACACCACGCGCGGCATCATCGCCAACCCGAACTGCTCGACCATGGGCATGCTGGTGGCGCTGGCGCCGATCCACCGCGAAGTGGGCATAGCGCGCATCAACGTGGCCACCTACCAGTCGGTGTCCGGCGCGGGGCGCTCGGGCATGGAGGAACTCGGCAGGCAGACCGCGGCCCTGCTCAACTTCCAGGACGTGGAGAAAGGCAAGTTCCCCAAGCAGATCGCCTTCAACGTGATCCCGCACATCGACGACTTCCAGCCCAACGGCTACACCAAGGAAGAAATGAAGATGGTGTGGGAGACGCGCAAGATCCTGGAGGACGAGTCCATCGCCGTGAACCCCACCGCGGTGCGCGTGCCGGTGTTCTACGGCCATTCCGAGGCGGTGCACATCGAGACCCGCGACAAGATCAGCGCCGAGCAGGCCCGCGCCCTGCTGGAGCAGGCCGAGGGTGTGGTGGTGATGGACGAGCGCAAGGCCGGCGGCTATCCCACCCCGGTGGGCGACGTGGCGGGCAAGGATCCGGTCTACGTGGGCCGCATCCGCGAGGACATCTCGCACGAGCACGGCCTCGACCTGTGGATCGTCTCGGACAACATCCGCAAGGGCGCGGCGCTGAATGCCGTGCAGATCGCCGAGCTGCTGGTGGAGGACTACCTGTGATGCATGGCGCGCACGGGCTGGTGCTGATGGGGTTGCTGGCGGCCGTGCCCTGGTGGGCGGGCGCCTCGACCGTCAGGCCGGTGCCGGCGGCCAGGGCCGCAATGGCCAGGCAGCAGGCCGAGGTGCGGCGCCTGCAAAAGGACGTGACTGCGCAGGAGTCCGACAGCCGGGCCGCGGCGGAGAAGCTCCGGCGGCAGGATGCGGAAATCGCCGAATTGCGGCGTCAGCTGCAGGCGGCGCAACGGACGGGGAAGGCGGCCGGCGAGGGATCCTGAACAGCCATGGGGGCTGCCTTCGCGGGTTGCCGCTGCTGGAATGCTCGGCAGCAATGCGTCGCAAGTCTCCGTTCCGCCTATTGTTGATCCGTCCGCATCTAACTAAAGTGGCAACCTGTCTGGTCAAAGTGCCGCCATCGTGGCGGCCTTGCCGGGGGGCTGTGGCCTGTTCGGGGGAGCACGTGATGAATCGTTCGTTGAAACTGCCGCTGCTGGTGGCTTTGGCTCTGGGCAGCGGTCAGGCGCTGGCGATGGATCTGGGCCAGATCCAGGTCAAGTCGGCGCTGGGCCAGCCGCTGCTGGCGGAGATTCCGGTGCAGAAGGCCACGCCGGCCGAGTTGCAGCAGCTCAACGTGCAATTGGCTTCGGGCGACGCTTCCGCCGGAATTCCCCTGCATTTCGCCGTGGTCGACGGCGCCAATGGCCACAAGGTGATTCGCATCACCAGCGAAGCGGCGGTCAACGATCCGTTCCTCGACCTGCTGGTCGAGGTTCACGGCGGCAGCGGCAAGAGCGTGCGCGAGTTCACCATCCTGCTCGATCCGCCCGGCAGCAACCCCGTGCCGCAACCCTCGCACGCCGCCCGCGTCGAGCACGCGACGCAGCCTGCGGCAACTGCTCCGAAGCCGATGGCCAGCGCGCCGTCCGCGTCGCCGGCCACCGGCCAGTGGAAGGTGGAGAGCGGCCAGGCCCTGTCCACCGTGGCCCGCAAGAGCGCGCCGGCCGGCGTGGACGTCAACCAGATGATGCTGGCGCTGAAGCAGGCCAACCCCGACGCGTTCTTCCGCGACAACATCAACGCGCTGAAGGCAGGTGCGGTGCTGCGCATTCCGAGCAAGGCCGAAGCCGAGGCAGTGGCCGTGGCCGCCGCCGCCGAGGAAGTGCGCCGCCAGAACGGCGACTGGCGCAGCGGCCCGGTGGGCAATGCGCCGACCAGCGTGGCGGACGCCGGCACGCGCGCCAGCACCTCCAGCTCGCCCACGGCGGCCAAGGCCAGCGCCGGCGATCATCTCGCGCTGGTGCCGGCGAAGCAGGGCGACAAGACCGCCACCGACAACAGCAACGCGCTGCGCCAGGATCTGCAGCGCAGCCAGGAGAGCCTCGCCAACCTGCAGCAGCAGAGCGCCGACCTGAAGTCGCGCCTCAAGGATCTCGGCGACCTCAACAGCAAGAACCAGCGCCTGCTGGCGCTCAAGGACAACGAGATCGCCGAGCTGCAGCAGAAGCTGGCCGCCGCGCGCAAGTCGGCCGGCCAGCCGGCCGAGACCAAGCCCGCGCCCGTCGCGGAAGCAGCCGCGGCCAAGGCCATGCCGGCCGCCGCCGCTTCCAGCCAGGCCAAGCCGGCACCGGCCAGCACTTCGGCCACCGCCAAGCCGGCGCCGGCATCGGTTCCAGCCAGCGCCGCGACGGCGCCTGCGGCGGGCGCAGCCAGCCCGGTCGCGAGCCCGGCCAAGGTCGAACCCGTCAAGCACGAAGCAGCCAAGACTGCGCCGGTCAAGCCGGCCGCCATCAAGCCGGCCGCCATCAAGCCGGCGCCGGCCGCCGAGGAGCCCTGGTACACCCAGCTCTGGGCGCAGGCGCTGGGCGGCGTTGTCGTCCTGCTGCTGTTGCTGTGGGCGTTGCTCAGCCGCCGCAAGGCGAAGCCGGCCTCCGCGCCGCCGAAGATGCCGTCCTCGCTGGCCGATCGTTTCGGCGGCGAATCGCTGGTCGACGACGGCGACGACGTCGATCAGAACCTGCTGCTCGACCAGTTGGCCGAGCATCCCGACGACATCGGCCTGCACCTGGAACTGGTCAGCCTGTACTACGGTCGTCGCGACATCGAGCACTTCGAAGCCGCCGCCGAGGCCATGCACGCCCACGTCACCGACCCGCAGCAGGAGGAGTGGCGGCAGGTGGTGCGCATGGGCGAGGATCTGGTGCCGGGCCATCCGCTGTTCGCCGACCATGGCAGCATGTCGGCCGATGAGCGCGAGGCGCGCCACGGTTTCGACATCGACCAGTACGCCGCCGAGCCGGCAGCGGCAGCGCCTGCGCCGGCCGTTCCGCCGCCGATGCCGGCGAACCCGGTGACGGTGAGCGAATACAACTTCAACTTCGACCTCACGCCCTCGCACGACAAGCGCGCCGAAGACGCCAAGCCGGTGGTGGAAGCATCCGCCGCGGACGAAGACGCCACGGTGATACGCGGCGCCGAGCCGAAGTCGGCGTGGCAGTTCGACGAGGAACCGGAATCGCACGTGCAGCCTGCCGGCCACGACATCGAGCCGCGGGAATTCAGCGACGATCCGGTGGACACCAAGCTCGACCTGGCCCGCGCCTACCTCGACATGGGCGACCCGGAAGGCGCGCGCGCCATGCTCGAAGAAGTGCTGCACGAAGGCAGCCAGGTGCAGCGCGACATGGCCAAGCGCCTGCTCGACGACCTGCATTGATCGGCACCTGCTGCACCTGAACCCCGAACGGGCCGGCCATGCCGGCCCGTTCGCGTTTGAGGAGTGCGGCCATGGATGGCCACCCGTTTGATTTTCGCGATCGAGGACGATCGCAAGTTTTGAGGAGTGCGGTCGTGGATGGCCGCCCGTTTGATTTTCGCGATTGAGGACGATCGCAAGTTTTGAGAAGTGCGGCCATGGATGGCCGCCCATTTGATTTTCGCGATCAGGGACGATCGCAAGTAGAGAGTGGCCTGCTACGCTGCACGTTTTCCGCATCTTCCCGATCCATGCGCATCGCCCTGGGCATCGAATACGACGGCACCGACTTCCTCGGCTGGCAGCGCCTCACCCACGGCAGCACGGTGCAGGGCGCGCTGGAGCAGGCCTTGTCGAAGGTCGCGGCGCAGCCGGTCGAAGTGACCTGCGCGGGCCGCACCGATGCCGGAGTGCACGGCCGCTGCCAGGTGGTGCATTTCGACGCGCCGGTGGAACGCGAGATGCGCGGCTGGCTGCTGGGCACCACCTCGAATCTGCCGGCCGGCGTGGCGGTGCTGTGGGCGCAGCCGGTGGCCGACGCATTCCACGCGCGTTTTTCCGCGCGCAGCCGGCGCTACCGCTACACCATCCTCAACCGGCCGGTGCGCGCCGCGCTGGATGCGCGCTACGTCACCTGGGAACGCCAGCCGCTGGACGCCGCGCGCATGCACGCCGCGGCGCAGGCGCTGCTGGGCGAGCACGATTTCTCGGCGTTCCGCGCGATCTCCTGCCAGGCAGCGCACCCGCGCCGCTGCGTGCTGACGGTAAACGTGCGGCGCGAGGGCGAGCAGGTGATCGTGGAGATCGAGGCCAATGCCTTCCTGCATCACATGGTGCGCAACATCGTGGGTTCGCTGTTGCCGGTGGGACGCGGCGAGCAGCCAGTCGCATGGGTCGGCGAACTGCTCGCCGGGCGCAACCGCGAGGTGGCCGGCCCTACCGCGCCATCGTCGGGGCTGACCTTCATCGGCCCGCGCTACGAGGCGCATTGGGGCCTGCCGGCCGAGGTAAGCCAGCCATGACGCGCATCAAGTGCTGCGGCATGACCCGCATCGAGGATGCGCTGCTGGCCGCACGGCTGGGTGCCGACGCGATCGGCCTGGTGTTTACCGCGCGCAGCAAGCGTCGCGTTTCCATCGAACAGGCCCGTGCGATCCGCGATGCGCTGCCGCCCTTCGTGGATGCCGTGGCCCTGTTCATGGACGACGAGGCGGCCTTCGTCGAGGAAGTGGCCGCGGCGGTGCGGCCGGATCTGCTGCAATTCCACGGCGGCGAAACCGACGAATGGTGCGCGCGGTTCGGACGTCCCTACCTCAAGGCCATAGCGATGGGCGAGGGTGCCGCGGCCTTGCCGCGATTGCACGATTATCCGCGCGCCGCCGCGCTGCTGCTGGACGGCCATGCCGCAGGCGAGGCTGGCGGCAGCGGCAAGGCCTTCGACTGGTCGCTGCTGCCGCATGACCTCGCCCAGCCGGTGATCCTCGCCGGCGGCCTGCACGCGGACAACGTGGGCGCGGCGATCCGTGCGGCGCGGCCTTGGGCGGTGGACGTGGCCAGCGGCGTGGAGTCGGCGTCGGGCGTCAAGGACGCCGGCAAGTTGCGGGATTTCATCGCGGCGGTGTGCGTCGCAGACGAAGGGGATGCAGAGTCATGAGCGAAGGTTCCCGCACGGTGCCGGCATCGGCCGCGATGGAGGAGGTTCGGGTCGATGCCGACCATCCGTTCGATCCGCGCATCCTGGTCGACAGGGAGCGTCCGCTGGCGATCCGCGGGCTGGTGCGCGACTGGCCGATCGTGCAGCTCGCGTTGCAGTCGGACACCGCCTTCGCGCAGCGGCTGGCCGAGCTGGACAACGGCGCCGACGTCAGCACCCTGATGGTGGCGCCGGAAGCCGACGGCATCGTCGGCTACTCGGCGGATCTGAGCGAGATGAGCTACCAGCACTTCAAGGTGCCGGTGACCCTGGGCCTGCAGCGGCTGGCCAGCTACAGCCGGCGGGAGAACGCGCCGGCGCTGGTGATCCAGAGCGCGCGCGTGCGCGAATGCCTGCCGGGCCTGCTGGAAGACCACCGCCTGCCGTTCCTCGACCCTTCGGTGGAGCCGCGCCTGTGGATGGGCAACAAGGCCACCACGCCCACGCATTTCGACTCGATGCGCAACATCGCCTGCGTGCTGTGCGGCGCACGGCGCTTTACCCTGTTCCCGCCGGAGCAACTGCCCAACCTCTACATCGGCCCGCTGGATTTCGCGCCCACCGGCGCGGCGATCAGCCTGGCGCGGCTGGATCGGCCAGACGACCCGCGCTACCCGCGCCTGAAGCAGGCGCTGGCCGCCGCGCAGGTGGCCGAGCTGCATCCCGGCGACGCGATCTACATCCCGCCGCTGTGGTGGCACAACGTGGAATCGCTGCAGCAGCTCAACGCGTTGATGAACTACTGGTGGAGCCCGGTGGACGTGCCCGGCTACAACTCCGGCTACGCGCGCGCGGCGCTGTTCCATTGCCTGCTGGCCTTCCGCGAACTGCCGCCGGCGGAGCGGGAGCAGTGGCGCCGGCTGCTGGACTACTACGTGTTCGGCGGCGAGGAAACCGTGGCGCACATCCCCGAGCATCGCCGCGGCGTGCTGGGGCCGCAGACGCCGGAAGTGGTGGAGAAGCTGAAGGAAGGCGCGCGGCAGAATCTCTGACGCGTGCAAGGGGGGGATTTTGCGCAGGAGTCTGGGATGAAGTCCCTCTCCCACCGGGAGAGGGTGGCGGCAGCCGGGTGAGGGTTCAGTCGAAGCGAACTGTCGAGGCAAGTCCGAACCCTCACCCCCGACCCCTCTTCCTCGCTCCTCAAGGCAGCGCCATCCATGGCCCTTCCCCGCGTCCGACGGGAGAGGGGGAAGTGTTGCGGCTTTCACGCTTCTGCCAGTTCGCGGCGAAGCCAGTCCGCCAGCGCCGCGAGCCGCGCATCGCCGCTGCGCCGCGTTGAAACCAGCGCCCAGCGCGCGGAGGTCTCGCGGAACCCCCATGGCGCCAGCAGCCGTCCGCTGGCGAGGTCGTCGGCCACCAGCGGCTGCGGCGCGATCGCCACGCCCAGCCCCGCCGCGGCGGCTTCCAGCAGGAAGTAGAGGTGGGGCAGGGCCTGGGTCTGTTGCAGGGACTCGGGCGGTAGGCCCATCGTGCGCGCCCATTCCGGCCACGCCTGCGGACGCGAGGCGGTGTGCAGCAGCGGTTCGTCGCACAGCGCGCTGGCGGGCAGTTCGCGCAGGCGCTCGGCGCTGGGATAGCGCGGGCTGAACACCGGGCCGATGCGTTCCGGCGCCAGTTCGTGTACCTGCCAGCCGGTAGGCCAGGGCGGCGCGGCCAGCAGCAGGGCGGCATCCACGTCGGCAAGATGCTCGGCCACGGGTTCTTCCTGCACGGCCAGGTGCAGGGTCAGCGTGGGTAGGTCGTGGCGCAGGCGTTCCAGCCGCGGGATCACCCACCGCGCCAGCACGCTGCCGGAGCAGCCAAGCACGCAGGCTGCCGTGGCGCGCGCATGGCGCAACTGCTGCCAGCCTTCCCGCAATTGTCCGAACGCGGCGCTGCATTGCTCGCGCAACTGCTGGCCGGTTTCGGTGAGCGCGACACCGCGCCCCTGGCGGGCGAACAGCGGCTGGCCGAGTGCTTCCTCCAGCGTGCGTACCTGCCGGCTGATGGCGCCATGGGTCACGTGCAGTTCCTGCGCCGCGAGGCTCATGCTGCCCAATCGCCCGGCAGCCTCGAAGGCGCGCAGGGCATTCAGCGAGGGCAGGTCGCGATCCGACATGCTGTGAGTCTAGCTCAAGTGTCGGTGCGATCTTTTCGCTTTTTTGCTGGATCGAGGCGCGCTAAGGTGTGAGCCCGTCGCCGTGCTGTCCATTGGAGTTCCCATGCCCGAGATCCGGGATTTCCACGCCTACCCCGACGAACGCGGCCGCTTCGGCAAGTTCGGCGGCAGCTACGTGGCCGAGACGCTGATGGCGCCGCTGGCCGAGCTGACCGAGGCCTACCTGCGCCTGCGCCAGGATCCGGCCTTCATCGCCGAACTCGACCGCGACCTCGCCCACTACGTGGGCCGGCCCAGCCCGGTCTACTTCGCCGAGCGGCTGACGAAGCACGTGGGCGGCGCGCGCATCCTGCTCAAGCGCGAAGACCTGAACCACACTGGCGCGCACAAGATCAACAACACCGTGGGCCAGGCGCTGGTGGCGCGGCACATGGGCAAGACCCGCATCATCGCCGAGACCGGCGCGGGCCAGCACGGCGTGGCCAGCGCCACGGTGGCGGCGCGGCTGGGGCTGAAGTGCGTGGTCTACATGGGCGCGGTGGACATCGAGCGGCAGAAGATCAACGTCTACCGCATGAAACTGCTCGGCGCCGAGGTGGTGCCGGTGACCTCCGGCTCGAAGACGCTGAAGGACGCCTTGAACGAGGCGATGCGCGACTGGGTCACCAACGTGGCCGACACCTTCTACATCATCGGCACCGTGGCCGGCCCGCACCCGTACCCGCTGATGGTGCGCGACTTCAACGCCATCGTGGGCCGCGAGGCGCGCGCGCAGTTGCTGGAGCAGTACGGCCGCCTGCCCGACGTGCTCACCGCCTGCGTGGGCGGCGGCTCCAACGCGATGGGCCTGTTCCACGCCTTCCTCAACGACCGCGAGGTGCGCATCGTCGGCGCCGAGGCGGCGGGCGAAGGCATCGCCACCGGCCATCACGCCGCCTCGCTGGCGGCAGGCCGGCCCGGCGTGCTGCACGGCAACCGCACCTACGTGCTGTGCGACGACGACGGCCAGATCACCGAGACGCATTCGATCTCCGCCGGCCTGGACTACCCCGGCGTCGGCCCCGAGCACGCCTTCCTCAAGGACGCCGGCCGCGCCGAGTACGTGGGCGTCACCGACGACGAGGCGCTGGAAGCCTTCCATCTGCTGTGCCGCACCGAGGGCATCCTGCCGGCGCTGGAATCCAGCCACGCGGTGGCGCAGGCGATCAAGCTGGCGCGCGAATATCCCAAGGACGGCATCGTGCTGTGCAACCTTTCCGGCCGCGGCGACAAGGACGTGCACACGATTGCCGCACGCGAAGGGGTCAGCGGGATTTGACGCGAGATGCGTTGAAGCGCATCTCGCGCCGCTGACCGACTCGCCATGGATGGCGAGGCCGGCGTGAACACCATGGAAGGTTTCTTGCAGAGGACTTCATTTTGAATCGTATCGACAAGCGCTTCGCCGAACTCAAGGCCGCCGGCCGCACCGGCCTGGTTCCCTTCGTCACCGCCGGCGATCCCTGGCCCGAACATGTGGTGGCGCTGATGCACGCGCTGGTGGAGTCCGGTGCAGACGTGATCGAACTGGGCGTGCCGTTCTCCGACCCGATGGCCGACGGCCCGGTGATCCAGCACGCCAGCGAGCGCGCCCTCGACAAGGGCGTGGGGCTCGGCGACGTGCTGCGCTGGGTCGCCGAATTCCGCCGGCGCGACGCCGACACGCCGGTGGTGCTGATGGGCTATCTGAACCCCGTCGAGATCCACGGCTACGAACGCTTCGCCGCGGAAGCCGTGCAGGCCGGCGTCGACGGCGTGCTGCTGGTCGATTGCCCGCTGGAGGAATCGGAAGTGCTGGCGCCGCTGCGCGCGGCGGGCCTCGCGCAGATCCTGCTCGCCGCGCCCACCACGGCGCCGGAGCGTCTGTCGAAGCTGTGCGCGGCGGCCGAGGGTTTCCTCTACTACGTGTCGTTCGCCGGCGTCACCGGTGCGGCGCAGTTGAGCACCACCGACATCGCCGCGCGCGTGGCGGACGTGCGCGCGCAGGCGAAGGCGCCGGTGGCGGTGGGCTTCGGCGTGCGCGATGCGGAGAGCGCGAAAGCCATCGCCGGTTTCGCCGATGCGGTGGTGATCGGCAGCGCACTGGTCGAGCGGCTCGAAGGCGCGGCTTCGGCGGAGGAAATCGCCGGGCGGGTGGCTGCGTTCCTGCGGCCGGTGCGCGAGGCGCTCGACGCGCGCTGAGGCGTATCGGTCAGCGGCTTTCCCGCGCACGGATGAGTTCGAGCACCTTGGCCGCGTCCGCCGGCGTGGCAGGGTTGAACACCATCATGCCGAGATCGGGCCGGCCATCGACCGCGAAGGACGAGTATTCCAGCGCGATCTCCCCGGCCTGCGGATGGGTCAGCTGCTTGCGGCCCTCGCCGGAGTGGCGCACTTCGCTGTCGCGCCACATGGCGGCGAACTCGGGGCTTTGCCGTTCGAGCTCGTCGATCAGGGCGAGCACGCTTTCCGACGCGGCTGCGCCGGCGCGTGCCACGTCGGCGCGGAACACCGCCACCACGGAGCGCGCCACGCTTTCCCAGTTGTGCTGCGCCGCGCGCACCCGCGGATCGCGGAACATCAGGCGCAAGGTGTTGCGCTGGCCGGGTGGGAGCGCGCCGTAGTCGGTGAGCACCGCGGCCGCGGCGCGGTTCCACGCCACCACGTCCCAGCTGAGGGTCTTGACCAGCGCCGGGCTGGATTCCAGCGCATCCAGTACGCGCTGCAAGCGGGGCGTGACGCCGCCGCCCGGCTGGAAACGGGCTTCCGGCGGATGGCCCAGCGCGAGCAGGAACAGGTGTTCGCGTTCGGCCACGTCGAGTTGCAGGGCGCCGGCGATGCGTTCGAGCGCTTCGGGCGAGGGCGCGCCGCCGCGCCCCTGTTCCAGCCACGTGTACCAGGTCACGCTGACGTGGGCGCGCTGCGCCACTTCCTCGCGCCGCAGCCCGGGCGTGCGGCGCCGCTCCATCGGCAGGCCCAGCGTCGCCGGGTCGAGCTTCGCGCGCCGGGCCTTGAGGTAGTTCCCCAGCGGGTTCGCCTCCGCGGTCGACGGCGGTTTCCTGTTAGTGCTCATACCTGTATGACGTCACGCCTTCATGGGCAGGAGGCAAGGGATCGATAGTAACGATCATTCCATCCGTTGCAGAGGACAGACCCATGCGTGTATTCGTCACCGGCGCCACCGGCTTCATCGGCTCGACCATCGTCGCGGAGCTGCTGCGCCACGGTCACCAGGTACTCGGGCTGACGCGCTCGGACGCCGGCGCGCAGGCGCTGGCCGGGATGGGTGCGGAAGCGCACCGCGGCAGCCTCGAAGACCTGGACAGCCTGCGCCGCGGCGCGGCCCAATCGGATGGCGTGATCCATTGCGCCTTCGACCACGATTTCTCCAACTTCGCGGCCAATTGCGAGAAGGACAGCCGCGTCATCGCGGCCTTGGGCGCCGCGCTCGCCGGTTCGGATCGTCCGCTTGTCGTCACGTCCGGCGTCGGCATGGGAAGCCCGGGGCATGGGCAACTGGCCATCGAGGACGTCTTCAATCCCGGGCATCCCAATCCGCGCAGGGCTTCGGAACTGGCCGCGAACGCGCTGGCGGCGGACGGGATCAACGTGTCGATCATGCGCTTGCCGCAGGTTCACGACACGATGAAGCACGGGCTGATCACCTACGCCATTACGGTGGCGCGCGACAAGGGCGTCTCCGCTTACGTGGGCGAAGGGAGCAACCGCTTTGCGGCCGCGCACGTGCTTGACGTGGCGCGGCTCTACCGGCTCGCCATCGAGAAGGCTGAGCTGGGTGCGCGCTACCACGCGGTGGCTGAGGAAGGCGTGGCGTTTCGCGATATCGCCGAGGTCATCGGCCGCGGGTTGGGCGTCCCGTCGGTCTCGTTGTCGCCGGAGCAGGCCGCCACGCATTTCGGCTGGCTGGGGATGTTCGCCGGGCTCGACCTGGCGGCGTCGAGCGAGCAAACCCGGGCGAAGCTGGATTGGACGCCGTTGGGCCCGGGGCTGCTGCAAGACCTTGAAGGCCACTTCAAGACGCAGTGATGGCGCACCACACGCCCGCGTCCGGTGTCCGCGGCGAACTCGGCTAGAATGCGCGCTTCACCAGAGGCATCGCTATGAACTGGCTGCAGAAAATCATGACTCCGCGTGCGCACACGCAAGGCTCCGCCGCGGGCAAGGGCAAGGTGCCCGAGGGCGTGTGGGAGAAGTGCGGCGGTTGCGGCTCGGTGCTGTACAAGCCGGAGCTGGAGCGCAACCTGATGGTCTGCCCCAAGTGCGGCCACCATCACGCCATCCGCGCCCGCACGCGGCTGCTCGCGCTGCTCGACGAAGGTTCCACGCAGGAACTGTGGCCGAGCATGGAGGCCACCGATCCGCTCAAGTTCCGCGACTCCAAGAAGTACCGCGACCGCATCGTGGCCTCGCAGAAATCCAGCGGCGAAAAGGACTCGCTGATCGCGATGAGCGGTCTGCTGAAGGGCCGTCCGCTGGTCGCCACCGCGTTCGAGTTCGGCTTCGTCGGCGGCTCGATGGGCTCGGTGGGCGGCGAGAAGTTCTCCCGCGCCGGCGAGCGCGCGCTGGCCGAAAAGAGCGCCCTGGTGTGCTTCGCCGCCAGCGGCGGCATGCGCATGCAGGAAGGCCTGTACTCGTTGATGCAGATGGCCAAGACCTCGGCGGTGCTGGCCAGGCTGCGCGATGCCGGCGTGCCCTACATCAGCGTGCTCACCAACCCTTCCACCGGCGGCGTCTCCGCCAGCATGGGCATGCTGGGCGACATCAACATTGGCGAGCCGAAGGCGCTGATCGGCTTCGCCGGCCCGCGCGTGATCGAGCAGACCGTGCGCGAAACCCTGCCCGAAGGTTTCCAGCGTTCCGAGTTCCTGCTGGAGCACGGCGCCATCGACATGATCGTCGACCGCCGCGAGATGCGCGACAAGCTGGCCGACTTGCTCAACCTGCTGCAGAAGGCGCCGCGCGCGGCGTGAGGCTTGCCTTCATCGCGAAGCACGATGCCGCCCACGGGCGGCATCGTCGTTTCCACGGCACGGTTTTCCACAAGCGATGTGGATGCCTGCCGAACAAAGCTGTGGACAAGCCGCATTCGCCGCTTTGGCGTCAGGCACTTGGCACGCGCTGACGAATTTCTGCGCAGCGCGGTGCGCGTTTTCCACAGCAAGTGTGGAAGCCTGTGGGCACAGCCTGTGGACAGGTGTCGCAAGTGCTTGAGCGTATTACGGTGCACGACGCGATGCGTAGAAATTGCTCAGGCGAGCAGGGTCGTGGCGTGCATCAGCCACAGCGACATTGCTCCCAGTGCACCGCCGATGCCGATCGCGGCGAGCACGTCGCTGGGATAGTGCAGGCCGAGGATCACGCGCGACGCGGCGACCAGCGAGGTGAACGCCAGCAGCAGTGGCGTCAGCAGCGGATACCAGGCCAGGGCCACCACGGTGAAGCCCACTGCTTGCAAGGTGTGGCCGGACGGGAAGCTGAACTCGTCCAGCGGCGGAACGTGCGCGATCACGCCGGGGCAGGCGCGGAACGGGCGAGGGCGGCGCGTGTGGCGTTTCAGCAGGCGATAGAGCAGCAGGGCGGCCAGCCCGGTGGCGGCCATGTGCGCGGCGGCGATCAGTCCGCGCCGGCCGTCCACGGCGACCAGCGCCAGCATCAGCGAATACCAGAACACGCCGTCGCCGAGCCGGCTGACGATGCCGAAGAACGCGCCCACCGCGCGGCGCGCGCCCCAGCGGTTCGCCGCTATACAGAGGCGGCGATCAAATACCAGGCTTTTAGGCATGGACGACGATGGCATCGTGTTCATGGCGCTGCTCCTCGGCCAGTTCGCGCAGCAGGGACTCGAATTCGCGGATGACCTGATCCGGCGACAGGCGCGCCATGCTTTCGTGCGCGCGGCGGCCCATGTGGCGGATCAGGCCGGGATTGCCGGCCAGCGTGGCGGTGGCCGCAACGAAGGCGTCGGCGTCGCCGGACGAGACGCAGTAACCGTTGTAGCCGTTGCACAGGTGCTCGTGCGCGGCGCCTTCGCGATAGGCGACCACCGGCACGCCACAGGCCAGTGCTTCCAGGATCACGTTGCCGAAGGTTTCGCTGAGGCTGGGGAAGGGGAACAGGTCGGCGCTGGCGATATGCCGCGCCAGCGCCTCGCCGCGCTGCGTGCCGGCGAAGACGAAGTCCGGGTTCGCCGCCTGCAGCGCGTCGCGCGCGGGGCCGTCGCCCACCCACACGTAGCGCAGCGCGGGAAGCCGCTGCTGCGCGGCGCGGAACGCCCGTACCGCCAGTTCGAGGTTCTTCTCCGCCGCGATGCGGCCCACGTAGAGCATCACCGGCGTGCCGGCGTCGGCGTTCCATAGCGCGCGCAGCGTCGGATCGCGCTGGCCGGGGCGGAACAGTTGCGTGTCCACTGCGCGGCGCAGCAGGCGCGCGTTGTTCACGCCGAGCGCGGCGAGCTCCTGCGCCAGCGCGTCGGTGGGCACCAGGGTGGCGGCGGCGCGGCGGTGGAAGCGGCGCAGGTGGCCGCGCACCAGCGGCGCGAGCCAGCGCAGGCCATAGTGGCCGGCGTAGCTGTCGAAGCGCGTGTGGAAGCCGGTGGCCGCCGGGATGCGCAGGGCGTTGGCCGCGCGCAACGCCGAACCGCCCAGCGGGCCTTCGGTGGCGACGTAGATCGCGTCGGGGCGCTCCCGTGCCCAGCGTTCGCGCAGGGTTTGCCCGGCGGGCAGGCCGAAGCGCAGGCCCGGATAACGAGGCAGGGCCGCGCCCCGCGTGAACACGGTTTCGAATTGCGGCTCGGCCGCGCTCGGGCACGCCTGGCGCGGCCGCACCACTTCGACGGCGTGGCCGCGCGCGGCGAGCCCGGCGGCGAGGCCGTGCACGGTGAGCGCGACGCCGTTGATCTCCGGCGGCCAGGTTTCGCTGACGATGCCGATGCGCATGACGATAGCCCTCGCGTGACCTACACGCAGCTTCGCCGCGCGGCTTTGCGCGCGGGTGGCGAATGCGTGACGCGGCGATGACGGCGGCTTGCGTCAGCGGCCGAAGTACACCGACACGCCCAGTCCCGCTTCCCATTGGGGCGCCACGCCGCCGAGGCGGTGACGGAAGCTGGCGTCCAGTTGTACGCGCGGCGTGAGCATCCACGCCAGTCCCGCGCCGGCGCGGCTGCCGTGGCCCGAGCCGGCAACGTCCATCACGCCGAGTTCGACGTAGCCATTGAGCGTCGGGGTGAGGGCGTAGCCGTCGTTGACGGCTAGCTGGCTGCTGTCGTGGCCGCCGCTGCGCACGTTCTCCAGATACAGCGCTGCGCTGTTGCGCGCGTCGAGTTGCCAGTTGAAGTCCGCGCCCAGCAGATACTGGCGCTGCGGATTGCGGAAAGCGCCTGCACCGTCGGTGAACTCCACGCTGCCCAGCAATCCCCAGCTGAAGTTGCCGTGCGCGGGCAGGGCGAATTTCACGCCCAGCGTGCTGTCGCCGCGGCCGTAGGCGGCCGCGCTGCCTTCGTCGAGGCGGTTGTACGAACTGCCAAGCTGCAGCTCCAGTGCGTGGCCGATGCCCAGCCGCAGCAGGCCGTCGGCGGTGTATTGCGCACTGCCGCCATCGCGGCTCCAGTCCGGCAGGCCCTGTTCCAGCGTGACGTCGCCGGCGGCCAGCACGGCCGGCGTGAAGCCTAGGCCGGGACGGTCGTAGCCAGGGTTGTCCAGCGCCGACGCGCCCGGCGCCAGGCCGGCCAGCAGCAGCGCCGCGCCGATGCATCGGCGGTATCGGCTAAAATCCGTGGTTTCTCGCATCCCCAGCACTCTACATGACCGTCCGCACCCGTTTCGCCCCCAGCCCCACCGGTTTCCTGCACATCGGCGGCGCGCGCACCGCGCTTTACTGCTGGCTGGAGGCGCGCCGGCGCGGCGGCGAGTTCCTGTTGCGCATCGAAGATACCGACCGCGAGCGCTCCACCGACGAGGCCGTGCAGGCGATCCTCGACGCGATGGCCTGGCTCGACCTCTCTGCCGACGAGGCGCCGATCTACCAGACCCATCGCCTGGCCCGCTACAAGGAGGTGGCCGAGCGCCTGCTCGCCGAGGGCAAGGCGTACTACGCCTACGAGAGCAAGGAGGAGATCGAGGCGATGCGCGAGGCCGCGATGGCGAAGGGCGAGAAGCCCCGCTACAACGGCTACTACCGCGACCGCAACGAACCGTGCCGCGAGGATCCGAACCGGGTGATCCGCTTCCGCAACCCGACCGAAGGCTCGGTGGTGTTCGACGACAAGGTGAAGGGCCGTGTGGAGTGGGCCAACGCCGAGCTGGACGACCTGGTGATCTTCCGCTCCGACGGTTGGCCCACCTACAACTTCGCCGTGGTGGTGGACGACATCGACATGGGCATCACCGAGGTGATCCGCGGCGACGACCACGTCAACAACACGCCGCGCCAGATCAACATCTACCACGCGCTTGGGGCACCGGTGCCGGAGTTCGCGCACCTGCCGATGATCCTGGACAAGGAGGGCAAGAAGCTCTCCAAGCGCACCAACTCGGTGAGCGTGATGGAGTACCGTGAGGAAGGCTACCTGCCGCACGCCATCCTCAACTACCTCGTGCGCCTCGGCTGGTCGCACGGCGACCAGGAGATCTTCTCGCGCGAGGAGATGGTGAAGCTGTTCGACGTCGCCGACGTCAACAAGGCCGCCTCGCGCTTCGACACCGAGAAGCTCAATTGGCTCAACCAGCATTACCTCAAGACCGACGATCCGACCGCGCTGGCGCCCGAGTTTGCCTGGCACCTCGCGCGCGCCGGCATCGACGCCGCGCACGGCCCGCGACCCGCCGACGTGATCGTGGCGCTGCGCGACCGTGTGCACACGCTGAAGGAAATGGCCGAGCGTGCGAAGGTCTGGTACGGCCCCATCGCCGAGTGGGACGACAAGGCCGTCGCCAAGCACCTCAAGAACGACAGCGCGGCCGCCGTGCTGGAAGAAGCCAAGAGCTTGCTGGCCACCGTCGAGTGGACGCCGGAACCGATCCACGGCGTGATCGAGCAGGTGGCCGCGAAGCTGGAGCTGGGCATGGGCAAGATCGCCCAGCCGCTGCGCGTGGCGATCACCGGCACGCAGGTGTCGCCGTCCATCGACCACACCATCTACCTCTGCGGCCGCGACGAGGCGCTGAAGCGCATCGATCACGCGCTGGTGCTGGCGCGCGGCTGAGCCGGGCAGGGCGGCGGTGGACGAGCTGCTGGCCCGCGCGATGCAGGGCGTCGATCCGGACGCTCCCGGCGCGTACTGGCAGGTGTGCCGCAACCTGTGGGCGATGGTGCCGTGGGCCGCGCTGTTCTGGTGGAACCTCGTGTTCGTGGCGGTGGGCGCGCTGCTGGGCTGGTGGCGCGGACGCCTGTGGGAGGGCATCGCCTGGGCCTGGGTGCTGGGGCCGATCGGCTGGCTGGTGATCTGCCATCGCCCCCGAAGGCCGCGTGCGCCGCCGCCATTGCCGCGTTGAGCGCCGTCGCGTGCGGGTATGATGCACGCGAGGAGAACGCCTTGGCCCACGACGACGCCAGCAGAGAGCACCACCACCGGCATCACCACGATGCCAAGGGCTTCGTGCGCGAGGTGTCGCATGTCAGCGAGGAGCGCGGCTTGCGCCTCACCCCGCTGCGCATGGAAGTGCTGGAGCTGGTCGCCGCAGCGACCAAGCCGGTGAAGGCCTACGACCTGCTCGACCAGTTGCGCGAGCGGCACGGCAACGCGGCGCCGCCCACGGTGTACCGAGCGCTGGATTTCCTGCTGGAGCAGGGCTTCATCCACAAGCTGTCGTCGATCAACGCCTTCGTCTCCTGCCATCACCCGGCCGAGGCGCACCAGGTGCCGTTCCTGATCTGCGACGTCTGCTCCGGCGCGGAGGAAGTCTGCGACCCGCGCGTGGCCGAGCTGATCGAGGCGCAGGCCAAGGCGCTGGGCTTCCGCGCCCAGGCGCAGACGCTGGAAGTCCATGGCGTCTGCAAGCGCTGCCGCAAATCCTGATTGAAGCGGCCGGTGGCGGAAGCCCACTTGTGCGCCGGAGTTGTTACAAAGTAACATTCCGGCATGGACAGGATCGGATCCCCGGCCGAAACCGACAGCGTGTTGACCCGCCCCGCGACGATGGCCGCGGGCGATGGGTCTGTGCCTGCGCGTTGGTGGCATCTGGCCGACCGCGTGGGCGCCACGGCTTCCTTCCTGTGCGCGATCCACTGTGCGCTGCTGCCGTTCGTGCTCACGGTATTGCCGCTGCTCGGCCTGGGCTTTCTCGCGGGGCACCGTTTCGAGCGCGGCTTCGTGGTGTTCGCTTCCATGCTGGCGTTGTTCGCCCTCGCTGGCGGCTACCGCCGGCACCGTCGCCCGCTGCCCTTGCTGCTGGCCGTGCCGGGCTTGCTGTTGCTGTTGCTCGGCGTCACCTGGGCGGTGGACGTTTCCGTCGTCCTGCACAGCACGATGGTGACCTGCGGTGGCCTGCTGGTGGCTTCAGCGCATTTCGTGAACCTCGCCATCGACCGTCGCCACGTGCATGCCGGATCGCACGTGCACGGCCCGCAATGCGCGCATTGAACACGCGTGGTGATTGTGTAACGCCACTTGCGCTTCCTAGCATGCGTTCATGAGCGACACGCACTCCAGCCGGCACGATCATCCGCATGCACACGCTGCAGACAGTCACGACCACAACCATGATCACGACGGCCTGCGCGGCCGCAAGCTGCTGCTGGCCTTTGCGCTGACCACGGTCACCATGCTGACCGAAATCGTCGGTGGCCTGTGGTCGGGGTCGCTGGCGCTGCTCACCGACGGCGGCCATATGATGGTGGACGCGCTGGCGCTGCTGATGGCCTACGTCGGCGCGCGGCTGGCGCTGCGGCCGGCGGACGCGCGGCGCAGCTACGGCTACGGGCGCATGGAGGTGCTGGTCGGTTTCGTCAACGCGCTCAGCCAGTTCGTGCTGGTGGCCTGGGTGGCGTGGGAGGCGATCCAGCGCCTGCTGCATCCGAGCGGGATCCTCTCGGGCACGATGCTGGTGGTAGCCCTGGTCGGCCTGCTGGTGAACGTGCTGGTGCTGCGCAGCCTGCACGGGCATGCGCACGACGATGTGAACCTGGCCGGTGCCAGCCTGCACGTGCTGGGCGACCTGCTGGGCTCGGTGGCGGCGGTGCTGGCGGCGCTGGCGATCCGCGCGTTCGGCTGGCTGTGGGCCGACCCGCTGCTGTCGCTGCTGGTGGCGGTGCTGATCCTTGCCGGGGCGTGGCGCCTGTTGCACCGCTCCGCGCACATCCTGCTGGAAGGCGTGCCGGACGGCATGGACAGCACCGAGGTGGAGGCGGCGCTGCAGGGCGCGGACGCCTCGATCCGCGGCGTCCACCATCTGCATGTATGGCAACTGGCTTCCGGTTCGCGCATGGCCACCGTGCATGTCGAGCTGCACGACCCGGCCGCCGCCGCGCCGGCGCTGCGCGCGCTCAACCGGCTGCTGCGCGAACGCTTCGGCATCCAGCACGTCACCGTGCAGATCGACCCCGAGGAATGCCTCGACCAGCCGCAAGGCTGCGCGGGCCACGGCCACGGCTGACCCCGGCCGGCGGGCAGTGATTGGGTTCGGATTTGACCGTTCGCGTTGAGCGCAGCTCGCGTCAGCGAGCGAAATCGAAACGACGCTCCCTTCGAGTCCGGCCCTGGCTGGCCTATGCTCAGGGCGAACGGTATTCAAACGGAGGCGTTGCCGCGGTGGCGGCCGTATTGTCCGACTTTCGCCACATCTGGGATAATGATAGTGATTCCCATTTGTCTGTGTGCACCGGGCTGGCTCTCGTCTCGACGCCCATCCGCTGAGGGGCATGCCCCGTTCCCTTTGGGCAAGGACTGATCCGTGCTTGAGCGCTACTATCGAGAACTGCTGGGTTTTCTTGCCCGCACCGTGAAAGACCGCGACATCGCGGCCGATCTGGCGCAGGAAAGCTACGCCCGCGTGCTGGCGGCGCGCCAGGGCGGCCAGCTCTTGCGGAACTCGCGCGCGCTGCTGTACCACACCGCCCGCAACCTCGTGATCGACCACCAGCGGCACGCCGACGTGCGCGCCAGCGTGGAAGCGCCCGACGCGCAGGCCGAAGCCGACGCGGCGCATGCCAGCCGCAACTCGGAGCCGGAGACCACCGTGTCGGCGCAGCAAGGCGTGGCGGCGCTGGCTGCGGCCATCGACAGCCTGCCGCCGCGCTGTCGCGAGGCGTTCATGCTCAATCGCTTCGAGGGCATGACCTATGCCCAGGTCGCACGGCACATGGGCATCTCGGTCAAGGCGGTGGAGCAGCACATCAAGCACGCGCTGGATGCCTGCGAGTGCAGCAGGGCGCAGGCGGCCGGTGGGGGGGCGGCGCCCGCCGCCAGGCGCAGGAAACTGAACCGATCCCGGCATGATTGACGACAGGCCTGGTCATACGACGGCTCGCACAGACACCTGGACAAGAACCACGACCCCATGAGCCCACCTCCCATCCAGGCAGCCAGCGCTTCCCGCGTGCGCGAGGAGGCGCTGGACTGGTTCGTCCGGCGCTGCAACGAGAGCTTCGGTGCGGAGGAGGAGCGCGCCTTCCAGTCCTGGCTCGTCGCCGATCCGGCGCACCGGCAGGCCTTCGACCACTGGCAGCGCGAATGGCAGGCGTTCGACGACGTCCCGCAGGACATGCGCAATCTGTTGCGGCACAGACTGGCCCACGACCAGGCCCGGGACGCCGACACCGGCACCGGACAGATCGGCCCGCAGGCTGCGGCGACCGGCCGGCAACGGCAGGTGCGGCAGCCCATGCCCTCGCGCCGCCGCCTCCTGGTGTCCGCCCTGGCCATCGCCGGCGTGGCCGCCGTCACCGGTGGTGCGGGCCTGCTCGTCTGGAACCACTGGCAGGCCCAGCCCGTGTACAGGCAGGCCTTCAGCACCCGGCGCGGCCAGCAGTCCCAAGCGACGCTGCCCGATGGCACCTGCCTATGGCTCGATACCGACACGCGGCTGGAGGTCGCCTACTACCACCAGCGCCGTGAGGTGAAACTGCTCGACGGCCAGGCGGTGTTCGCCGTCGAGAGCGACGCCGGGCGGCCCTTCCACGTACTGGCCGGGCGGATGCGCATCACCGTCGTCGGCACGCGGTTTTCCGTGCGGCACACGCCGCAGGTTCCCGGCGACACGGGCGTCCACGTCGCCGTGGAGGAGGGCACGGTGCGGGTGGAACGCATCGACGGGCCAACGGGCGCATCGCCGATCCGTGGCGATGGGCAAGCCGTCATCCTGTCGGCGGGTCAGCAGGTTTCCGGCGACGAGGCGGGCTGGCTTTCCGCCGTGTCTGCCGTCGCCGCGGGCGGCATCGCCCCGTGGCGCGAGTACCGCGTGCGCTTCGACAACCAGCGGCTGGACTATGCGCTGGCCGAACTCGCCCGCTACGGTGCCCCGCATCTGCTGATCCGCGACCCGGCCGTCGCCGCGCTGCCCATCACCGGCGTCTTCGACCCGCGCGACATGGCCACCTTCCGGCGCCTGTTGCCCGCCGCGCTGCCGGTGCGGCTGAAAGCGGCCGGCGCCGGCACTGAGGAGGTGGTTCTGGCGCGCTAGCGTCTGCCGCGCCAGGCGAATCAGGGCATCCCGTCGCCCGGCAGGCGCTGACCGGGCAGCGGAAAAGCGGATTCTTGCAGACGTGAACTAGGGTATCCGGAGGGTGGTTCGTCTTCATGAATAAGAATCATTCGTTTTATCCCTGGAGAACCCCATGCCACCCCGTCCCCCACTGCGCCGCGCGGCGCCGCTTGCGCTTGCCGTTGCATTGGCCGTTGCCTCGACCGTCGCTGCCGCGGTTGTCCATGCCCAAGGCCCCGGCGTAGCCGTGTCGTTCAACCTCGCCGCACAGCCGATGGGTGACGCCCTGGGCAACTGGGCGCTGCAAACGGGCGTGCAACTGATCGTGCAGCCCGCCCTGGTGGCCGGCAAGACCGCCCCGGCCGTATCGGGCACGCTGACGCCGGACCAGGCGCTGGATCGGCTGCTGGCCGGCAGCGGATTGATCGCCGCGCGGGAAGGCAATGCCGTCGTCATCAAGAAGTCCGCTCCACCCGCCCATGACAACGCGGTGACGCTGACGTCCGTGAAGGTGACAGCCCTGACCGAAACCTATGCGGGCGGGCAGGTCTCGCGCAGCGGGCAGTTGGGCCTGCTGGGCAAGGTGGACGTGATGGATGCGCCGTTCAACATCACCAGTTACACCTCCCAATTGATCGAGAACCAGCAGGCCAACTCGGTTCTCGATGTGTTGCGCAACGAACCCTCGGTTCGGGAATCGTTGCCGGCGGATGGTGTCAGCTCATCGACCGTCAAGATTCATGGTTTCAACGTAGCGACCCGAGATGCGAAGGTCGACGGGCTGTATGGAATGACCCCGTACTGGGGCGATTTTCCGACGGACTTCGCGGAAAGGGTCGATGTGCTGAAAGGTGCGAGCGCACTGCTCTACGGCATGTCGCCCAATGGCGTGGTGGGCGGCGCCATCAATATCGTTCCCAAGCGGGCGGGCGATGTACCCCTGACGCGCCTCACGCTGGGCGTTGGCTCGGAGGCGCTGGGGGAAGGCCATGTGGACATAGGCCGCCGCTTCGGCGCCAACGGCGAATGGGGCCTGCGCTTCAACGGCAGCTACAGCAACGGTGATGGTTATATCCATGGTCAGAAGAAAGAGAGCAACAACGGCGCCCTGGCGCTGGACTATCGGGGCGAGCAACTGCGCCTGACGCTGGACGCGTATCGCGTGCAGCAAAAAATACATGGCGGTTCGCCCCCGCTGGTCGCTGTCAGTAGCGGGCTGACTTCGATGCCCTCCGCGCCCAGCGGCCGGACGAACATCCTTCCGCGCAGCCCCGGAAGCACGGAGACGACAGAAGCAGCGATCCTCGGCGGCGAATACGACTTCAACGACCACTGGACCGGCTACGCCAAAGCTGGCGTGCAGCATGGCACGATGACGGGAGTCATGCCTGGATGGGTCACTAACCTGCAAGCCAATGGCGATGCCGACGTGTATGCCTATGACTGGCCTACCGACACCAGAACCCACAGCGCCGAAACGGGTTTACGGGGCCGGTTCCAGACCGGCGCGGTCAGCCAGGCGGTGTCCCTGAGCGCGTCGTATCTGAACCGGGACAGTTGGGTGGCCAGAACAACCGGTGCCACCCAGTTAACCAACATCTATGCGCCGGCGCCCATCCTGTCCTGGCCCGTCTCACCGACCCATATTCCGAAGTCTTCGGAGAACACGCTCAGCGGTTTTGCCCTGGCCGATACGCTGGGCTTCATCAACGACCGCGTGCTGCTGACGCTGGGCGAGCGCCGGCAGAACGTGAAGGCGACGAACTTCAGCCCCGGCAGCGGCGCGGTGGCCTCGCGCTACGACGCGAGCGCCTGGACGCCGATGGTCGGGCTGGTGGTCAAGCCGACCAGCGATCTGTCGCTCTACGCCAACGTCATCCAGGGTTTGTCGCAGGGCACGACGGTCGCCGGCACCTACCGGAACGCGGGTCAGGTCTTTCCACCCTACAAGACCAAGCAGACCGAGGTGGGAGCCAAGCTGCAAACGGGGAGCTTCACCAACACGTTGAGCGTGTTCCAGATCGCCCAGCCCAGCACGACGACCGACACCAGCACTTCGCCGCTGCCCACGCTGCGCCTGGACGGCCAGCAGCGCAACCGCGGCGTCGAATGGGCAACCTTCGGCGAACTGATGCCCGGCCTGCGGGTGCTGGGAGGGGTGACCTATTTGCAGGGCCGGCTGACCAAGACGCAGAGTGGCCTCTACAACGGCAACCAGGCGCCTGGCTCCCCACCCTGGTCCGCCAATCTGGGCCTGGATTGGGACGTGCCTGGCGTGTCGGGCCTGGCGCTGAACGGCCGGGTGCTCTACACCAGCGCCCAATATCTGGACAACGCCAACACGTTGAAGCTGCCGTCGTGGACGGTGCTGGACTTGGGTGCGCGTTATGCGACCAGGCTGGGCGACAAGGACGTCGTATTCCGCGCCAACGTGGACAACGTGTTCAACAGGAGCTACTGGGGGGGCGTCTGGTACAGCGGCAGCGCCATCTTGGGCGTACCACGCACCTTCTGGCTGTCGGCCTCCATCGACCTCTGATCACATCGGGCGCCGGTGCTTGGCCGGCGAGTGCCAGCAGCCATTTTTGAGAGCCAAGGAGTCACCCGAGCGATGCTTGTCCTTTGCGCCCTGGCGCTCACTGTCCTGGGCTGCGCCTGCCTCTACCTTGTCAGCCCGAACCAGAAATGGTTTGGGCGCAGACCATCCACTCGGCCGTTGCTGGCAGCCGGTGGTCTCTTGCTGACGGCGGGTCTTGCCGCATGGATCGCGGCCTTGCGGCCCCTGGCGGGCTTCTTCGTGACGCTGCATGTTGCGATGGTGTGCCTGTTCGCCTTCCCCTTCATCGCCGCGCTGCGCGGCTTATGGAGCAACCGGCATGGCTGAAAGGATCCGCCCCGACTGGTGGGGCAAGGCCAGTGCCGGCGTCATCCTCGGTCTGGGTCTGGCGCTCTCGCTGGTCGGCCTCTACGCCTATCTGGGGCCGGGCGGCATCGACGCGCCGACTGGGCGCTTCTATCTGATGCGCCATCTGGAAGCGTTCGTCTGGATCGTGGTGTTCGGCTTCTGCTTTCTGTTCCGCAGCGGGCGTGCGGCCTGGGCGTGGCTGGGCGCGGCGAACTTCATCGCGTTCGCGGCGCTGTTCGCCTGCCGCTTCTATTTCTTCGCGTGAGGGCCGCATGATCCGCGCCGATATCGTCAAGCTCTACAAGACCGTCCACACCTGGATCGGCATCAGTTGCGGCTTCACCCTGTTCATCGCCTTCTATGCCGGTGCGCTCAGCATGTTTCGGGAGCCCATAGCGCGCTGGGCGTCGCCGCCAGCCGTGGGAGTGGGGGCGGTTTCTTTGGACGACGCGCCCCGTCTCCTCCAACTGGTAGCCGCCGCCCATCCCGAAGCGCGCAAGGAAGGGATTACGCTGCATCTGCAGGGACGCGAGGACGAGCCTGCGCGCGTAACATGGGTGGAGGACGCGCCGCACGCGCCCGGCCAACCGCACGAGCACGTCCATTGGTGGGCGACGCTGAAACCCGACGGCACGTTGCTGGCAAAGCAGGAGGAACCGTCCGGACTGGCGGAGTTCATCGAGGGAACCCATGAGCGCGCCGGTATTCCGAACCCTTGGGGATCGTATTTCATGGGCGTGGTCTCGCTGCTCTACGGCGTGACGCTGATCGCCGGGGTGATCGTGCTGCTGCCGTCGTTCGCCAAGGATTTTCTGGCGCTGCGCATCGGCCATAACCTCAAGCGCATGTGGCTGGACGCGCACAACGTCGTCGGGATCACGGCACTTCCGTTTCACCTTGTGATTGCGGTGACCGCGACGGCATTGAGCCTGGGCGGGCCGCTCTGGTCGGCACAGGAGAGCGTGATCTACGGCGGCAAGCAAAAGATCGTGATGACACGCTTTTTCCAGCACTATTACGCTACGCCCAAGCCGACCGGCGTAGCGGGTACGATGCTGCCGCCCGCGCAGTTGCTCCAACATCTGAAAGCCCAGGTGTCCGGTTTCGAGCCCGAGGGCATGACCTTCAAGAATTTCGGAGACAAAGCGGCCACCGTGACTTTTTTCGGAACCGAGCGCGGCTATGTCGGGGATGGCGGGGGCGTCATCCTCAGCGCCGCGACCGGTGCACTCCTCAAGGACAACCGTCCATCGCATCAAGCCCCGGATCACCGCGCCTCGCTGACGGCCCTTTCCCTGCACACCGGGGAATACGGCGGGATCACGATCAGATGGGCCTATTTCTTCCTCGGATTTTCCGGAGCATGGCTGTTCTACAGCGGCAACCTGCTGTGGGTGGAAACGCGCCGCAAGCGGGCGCGCAAGGAGGGTGAAACGCCGCAACAACGCCGCGACGCCTACTGGCTTGCCGCCGGCACCGTGGGCGTGTGCCTGGGCTGCGTGGCCGGGCTGTCGGCAACCATCGCGGCGGCCAAGTGGCTGCACGGGCACGTGGACGACCTGAACCGCTGGCACGAAGTCGTCTACTACGCGGTGTTTTTCGCCTCGATCGTCTGGGCCTTCGCCCGGGGCGCGGCGCGCTCGGCGGTGCATCTGCTATGGGTATGCGCGGCGGCGACGCTGGCGATTCCGCTGACCACGTTGGCCGCGTTGCTGTTCCCAGGGCTGGGCATGTGGGCGCACGGCAGCGCCGCCGCCATCGGCGTGGACGTGACGGCCTTCATCAGCGCGCTGTGTTTCACCTGGATGGCGCGGGCCACGGCGCGGCGGGTGAAGCACGGCCCGGTGGACAGCGTGTGGTCGGCACGGCGTCCGCAGCCGGCGGCCGCCGCAGCGCTGCCGGCGGTACGGCAAGACTTGCCGCGGGATGACGCCTCGGATGGAAATGCCGGGAGATCGTGAACAGGCTCTCAGTTTGAATTTGACGTTCGCGTTGAGCGTAGCTCGCGTCAGCGAGCGAAGTCGAAACGCTGATGACTTCGACTCCGGCCCTGACGGGCCTACGCTCAGGGCGAATGGTATTCAAACTGTGGCACTGCCGGCCGGCTATGGCGCCGTCGCGGGCGCTGCTATCATGTGCGGCCATCACGCATCCTGAGGAGATTCCCATGGGCAAGGGCGATCGCAAGACCCGTCGCGGCAAGACCTATCGCGGCAGCTACGGCAACAGCCGCGTGCACGGCGCGCAGCCGGCCGTGGCCGGCGCCAAGCCGACCGTGACCAAGACCGCTGCCGTGAAGAAGGCCGCGCCGAAGAAGAAGTCGGCCTGACCCCGTCCGGCACGATTCGCGAAGAACCCCGCTGCGGCGGGGTTTTTTGTGACCGGGATTCATGGATGTCTACAACCGCCCATTGGCGGTTTTTTTGTGGGCGCCTGCCGGCGCAGGTGTCGCTCGCCGGGCGCCGCGCCGCCCTCGGCTTGCGCCGGGCGCTTCCGCCGCCTACAATGCCTATCCAATGTACTAACGCGTTAATACATTATGAAACGTCGATCGCTGGATCCCGAAACGCCTGCCGAGTCGGCCGAGCAGAGCCTTTGCCAGGCGCTGCTGTCGCTGAAGGACGAATCGGAAATGGAGGCTTTCCTGCGCGACCTGTGCACGCCGGCCGAACTGGAGGTGCTGGTGGATCGCTGGCGCGTGGTGCCGTACCTGCTGGACGGCGTGGCCTACCGCGAGATCCACGAGCGCACCGCGGTGAGCATCACCACCATCGGCCGCGTGGCGCGCTTCCTCAACCAGGGCAACGGCGGCTATCTCGCCGCGGCAGCGCGCGCATCGCGCCGCCGCGCCGCGGCGAAGAGGGGGCGCGCATGAAGCCGCGCGACCGCCTGCGCATCGCGATGCAGAAATCCGGCCGGCTCACCGAGCCGGCGCTGGAGCTGCTCAAGCGCTGCGGCCTCACCTTCCGGCAAAGCCGCGACAAGCTGTTCTGCTTCGGCGAGGGCGAGCCGGTGGATCTGCTGCTGGTGCGCGACGACGACATCCCCGGCCTGATCGCGCAGGGCGTATGCGAGCTGGGCATCGTGGGCCGCAACGTGCTCGACGAATTCCGCCTCACCGACGGGCGCGGGCAGGAGCCGCTGGCCGAGTTGCGCCCGCTGGGCTTTGGCCGTTGCCGGCTGTCCATCGCGGTGCCGCAGGAGTTCGACTACCGCGAACCCTCGCAACTCGCCGGGCAGCGCATCGCCACCTCGTATCCGGGCCTGCTCGGCGCGTGGTTGCGCGAGCGCGGCGTCGAGGCCGGCGTGGTGACCCTGGCCGGCTCGGTGGAGATCGCGCCGAAGCTGGGCACGGCGGACGCGATTTGCGACCTGGTGCAGAGCGGCGGCACCCTGGTGGCGAACCAGTTGCGCGAGGCCGACGTGTTGCTGGAGAGCGAGGCCGTGCTGGCCGGCCCGCAGAACCTGCCGGCGGACGAGCGCGGCGACCTGGTCGAACTGCTGCTGAAGCGGCTGGACGGGGTGATCCAGGTGCGCGAGTCGCGCCTGCTGCTGTTGCAGACCCCGCGCGCCGCGCTGGATGCGGTGACCCGGCTGCTGCCCGGCGGCCCGCAGCCGACCTTGCTGCCGGTGGCCGGGCAACCCGACCAACTGATGTTGCAGGCGCTGTGCGCGGGCGAGGTGAGCTGGCGCCAGCTGGAAGAGATCAAGAAGGCCGGTGCGCGCGAGATGTTCGTGCTGCCGGTGGAAAAGATGCTCGCATGAAGGGCCGGCCGCGATGAAACGGATCGATTGGGATCTGCTCGACGAACCGGGCCGCAGCGCGGCGCTGGCGCGGCCGGCGCAGTCGCGTGCGGCGGAACTGCGCGAAGGCACGGGCCGCATCATCGCGGCCGTTCGCGCGCGCGGCGACGAAGCGCTGCGCGAGCTGAGTGCGAAATACGACCGCTGCACGCTGCTGGAACTCGAAGCCGGCGAGGCCGAGTTCGCCGAGGCCGAGGCATCGCTGGCTCCCGCCTTGAAGTCGGCGATCCGCGAGGCCGCCGCGCGCATCGAAGCCTTCCACCGCGCCGCCGCGCCGCAGGCCGTGGGCGTGGACACCGCGCCCGGCGTGCGGGTGGAGCGCATGCTGCGCCCGATCCAGCGCGTGGGCCTGTACGTGCCGGCGGGCAGCGCGCCGCTGCCTTCCACCGCGCTGATGCTGGGCGTGCCTGCACGCATCGCCGGTTGCCGCGAGGTGGTGCTGTGCTCGCCCGCGCGCGCCGACGGCCGTTGCGACGCCGCGGTGCTGTACGCCGCGCGCCTCACCGGCGTGCACAAGGTGTTCAAGCTGGGCGGCGCGCAGGCCATCGCGGCGATGGCCTATGGCACGGCGTCCGTGCCGAAGTGCGACAAGCTGTTCGGCCCCGGCAACGCATGGGTCACCGAGGCCAAGCTGCAGGTGTCGTCCGAACCGGACGGCGCGGCGATCGACATGCCGGCCGGGCCGTCCGAAGTGCTGGTGATCGCCGATGCCGAAGCCAACCCGGTTTTCGTCGCCGCCGACCTGCTGTCGCAGGCCGAGCATGGGCCGGACTCGCAGGTGATCCTGGTCAGCGAGTCCGCGGCCATGCTCGATCGCGTCGAGATGGAAGTCGAACGGCAGTGCGCCGAACTGCCGCGCACGGAGATCGCCCGGCAGGCATTGGCGCAGAGCCGGCTGATCTCGGTGTCGTCGCTGGCGCAGGCGGCGGAAGTGAGCAACCGCTACGCGCCCGAGCACCTGATCCTGCAGGTGGCCGCGCCGCGCGCGCTGCTGGCGCACGTCGAGAGCGCCGGCTCGGTGTTCCTCGGCGCGTGGACGCCCGAATCGGTGGGCGACTACTGCAGCGGCAGCAACCACGTGTTGCCTACCTACGGCTACGCGCGCAGCTACAGCGGCGTGTCGGTGGCCAGCTACCAGAAACAGATCACCGTGCAGGAATTGAGCGCCGACGGCCTGCGCGCGATCGGCCCGTGCACCGCCACGCTGGCGGCTGCCGAACAACTGGAAGCGCATCGCCGCGCGGTGACGCTGCGGCTTTCCGAACTGGAGTCCATGTCATGAACGTGCTCGATCTCGTGCGTGCGGAAATCCGCGTCCTGCAGCCGTATTCCTCCGCGCGCATGGAAGCCGGCGGCGGCCGGTTGCTGCTCAACGCCAACGAATCGGCATGGGCACCCACCGGCGACACCGGCGCGGGCTGCAACCGCTACCCGCAGCCCCAGCCAGCAGCGCTGCTGGACGTGCTGGCGCGACTGTACGGCGTGCGCCACGAACAGTTGCTGGTGGGCCGCGGCAGCGACGAGGCCATCGACCTGCTGGTGCGCGCGTTCTGCCGCGCCGGCCGCGATGCCATCCTGATCCAGCCGCCCACCTTCGGCATGTATGCGGTATGCGCGCGCATCCAGGATGCCGGCGTGGTCGAGGTGCCGCTGCGCCGCGACTTCACGCTGGACGTGGATGACGTGCTCGCCGCAGTCACCGATGCGGTGAAGCTGGTGTTCGTCTGCACGCCGAACAATCCAGCGGGCAGCGTGGTGTCGCGCGCCGACATCGAGCGGCTGGCGCGCGCACTGGACGGCCGCGCCTTGCTGGTGGTGGACGAGGCCTACGTGGAGTTCGCCGACGAAGGCAGCGTGGCCGACCTGCTGGATCGCTACGACAACCTCGCCGTGCTGCGCACGCTGTCCAAGGCCTGGGCGCTGGCCGGTGCGCGCATCGGCTGCCTGCTTGCGCATCCCGACGTGATCGCGTTGCTGCGCCGGATCATGCCGCCGTATCCGCTGCCGCTACCCAGCGTGGATGCGGCCCTGCTCGCGCTGTCGGGCTGGGGCCAGGCGAACGCACGCGCGCACATCGACGTGGTGCGCGGCGAGCGTGCGCGCATGCGCGCGGCGCTGGCCCGCCTGCCGGGCGTGCGTGGCGTGCTGCCTTCGCAGGCGAACTTCCTCACCGTGCGCTTCGACGATGCCGAGGCCGCGTATCGCCGCCTGTTCGAGGCCGGCATCGTGGTGCGCGACGTGCGCCGCTATCCGGGCCTGGGCGATGCGCTGCGCATCACCATCGGCGCGCCGGCGGACAACGCGCAGGTGCTGGCCGTGCTGGCTTCCGGCAAGGCCGCCGTCAACGAAGCGGCTTTTCTGAAGAGTCCGGCCATGGATGGCCGGGGTTTTGTCGAGGGATCGGCATGAACAAGCGGAAGATCCTGTTCGTCGACCGCGACGGCTGCCTGATCGAGGAGCCGGCCGACGAGCAGATCGATCGCTACGAGAAGCTGGCGCTGCTGCCGGGCGTGATCGCCGCGCTGCAGCGCTTCGTCGCCGCCGGCTACGAGCTGGTGATGGTGAGCAACCAGGATGGCCTGGGCACGGCGAGTTTCCCCGAGGCCGACTTCCATGGCCCGCACGAGCTGCTGCTGCGCATCCTGTCCTCGCAGGGCATCCGCTTTCGCGAGGTGCTGATCGACCGCAGCTTCCCGCACGAGGGTTTGGACACGCGCAAGCCCGGCACCGGCCTGATGCGCGGCTGGCTTGCCGACGATGGCTGGAGCCGCGCGGCTTCCGCGATGGTGGGCGACCGCGAGACCGACCTGAAGTTCGCCGCGAACCTCGGCGTTCGCGGCCTGCGCGTGGGGCCGCAGGGCATGGCGTGGAGCGAGGTGGCGCACCAGGTGCTGGACGCGCCGCGCATCGCCGAAGCGGTGCGCAATACCAGGGAAACCCGCATCACCGTGCGCGTCGACCTGGACAAGGTGGCCGAGCCGAAGGTGCATACCGGGCTGGGCTTCTTCGACCACATGCTGGAACAGATCGGCAAGCACGGCGGCTTCGCGCTGGAGCTTTCCTGCGACGGCGACATCCACATCGACGAGCACCACACCGTCGAGGATTGCGGTCTGGCACTGGGGCAGGCGTTGAAGCAGGCATTGGGCGACAAGCGCGGCATCGCCCGTTACGGCTTCTGCCTGCCGATGGACGAGAGCGAGGCGGAGGCGCGGCTCGACCTTTCCGGCCGTCCGTACTTCGTGTTCGAAGGCAGCTTCCCGCGCGAGCGCGTGGGCGAGGTGGCGGTGGAGATGGTGCCGCACTTCTTCCGCTCGCTGTGCGAGACGCTGGGCGCGAACCTGCACCTCGCGGTGCGCGGCGACAATGCACACCACATGGTGGAAGCCTGCTTCAAGGTGGTTGCGCGCACGCTGCGCCAGGCGATCCGCCGCGAAGGCGACGAATTGCCCAGCACCAAGGGAGCGCTGTAATGGCCGTGGCGCTGGTCGACGCGGGCGGCACCAACATCGGTTCGGTGCGCTACGCGCTGCAGCGCCTTGGCGTGGATGCGGCGTTGACTGCCGATGCCGCAGCGATACGTGCCGCCGACAAGGTGATCCTGCCCGGCGTGGGCGCGGCGGGGCCGGGCATGGCGCGGCTGCGCGAACTGGGCCTGATCGAGCTGATGCGTTCGCTGACCCAGCCGGTACTCGGCGTGTGCCTGGGCATGCAACTGCTCTGCGCGCATTCGGAGGAAGGCGACACCGAATGCCTTGGCCTGATCCCGGCCATGGTGCGCCGCTTCGCCGAACGGCCGGGCCTGCGCGTGCCGCACATGGGCTGGAACGGCCTGTCCGCACAACGCGAGCATCCCCTGCTGCGCGGACTGTCCGAAGGTGAGCAGGCGTATTTCGTGCACAGCTACGCCGTACCGGCGAACGAGTGGACGCTGGCCACGGCGGATTACGGCGGCCTGTTCTCCACCGTGGTCGCACACGGCAATTTCCACGGCATGCAGTTCCACCCCGAACGCTCCGCCGCCGTGGGCGCCAGGCTCCTCAGGAATTTTCTCGAACTATGAGTTTCGACGTCATTCCCGCCATCGACCTGCGCGACGGCCGCGTGGTGCGCCTGAAGCAGGGCGACTACGCGCAGCAGACCACGTATCCGGATGATCCGCGCGTCGTGGCGCAGCGCTACGCCGAAGCCGGTGCGCGCTGGCTGCACCTGGTCGACCTGGACGGCGCGCGTTCGGGCAAGCTCGACAACCTCGCGGTGATCGAAGCCATCGCCCGCGACGGCATGCGGGTGCAGGCCGGCGGCGGCGTGCGCGAGGAGGCCGACCTGCAACGCCTGTTCGATGCCGGCGTGACGCGCGTGGTGGTGGGCAGCGTGGCGATCCGCGATCCGGATCGCGTGGCCGGCTGGCTGGAGAAATACGGCACTGAAAAAATCACCCTTGCACTCGACACCCGCCGCATCGACGGTCGCTGGACGCTGCCCAGTGCGGGCTGGATCGAGACGGAAACGGGCACGCTGGACGAACTGGCGCCTTGGTACGCCGCGCGCGGCGCGCGCCACCTGCTGTGCACCGACATCGAGCGCGACGGCATGCTGGCCGGCTTCAACCTCGACCTGTACCGCCATCTCGCCGATACCGTGCCGCAGCTGGCGGTGCAGGCGTCCGGTGGCGTGCGCTCGCTGGACGACATCCGCGCGGCGCGCGAGGCCGGCGCGCGCGGCGTGATCCTCGGGCGCGCCCTGCTGGAAGGCCGCTTCACCGTGGCGGAGGCACTGGCATGCTGAGCCATCGCATCATCCCCTGCCTCGACGTGCGCGACGGCCAGGTGGTCAAGGGCGTGCGCTTCCGCGACCACGTGGCGATGGGCGGCATCGTGGATCTCGCCTTGCGCTATCGCGACGAGGGCGCCGACGAGCTGGTGTTCTACGACATCACCGCCAGCCCGGAAGGCCGCAGCGTGGATCGCGGCTGGGTGGAAAAAGTCGCCCGCGTCATCGACATCCCGTTCTGCGTGGCCGGCGGCATCCGCTCGGTGGAGGACGCGCGCGCCGTGCTGCATGCGGGCGCGGACAAGGTGTCGGTGAACTCGCCCGCGCTGGAGCGGCCGGAGCTGATCGCCGAACTCGCCGCCGCCTTCGGCGTGCAGTGCGTGGTGGTGGGCGTGGACTCGCTGCGCGACGCCGACGGCGAATGGCGCGTGCGCCAGTACACCGGCGACCCGTCGAAGACGCGCGCGCTGGCACGCCGCACGTTGGACTGGGTGGCCGAGGCGCAGCGCCTGGGCGCAGGCGAGATCGTGCTCAACTGCATGGGCAGCGACGGCGTGCGGGAGGGCTACGATCTCGAACAGCTCCGCGCGGTGCGTGCGCTGTGCCGCGTGCCGCTGGTCGCCTCGGGCGGTGCGGGTGCGCCGGAGCATTTCCGCGATGCCTTCGCCGAGGCCGATGTGGACGGCGCGCTGGCCGCCAGCGTGTTCCACTCGGGCGCGATCGCGATTCCCGAGTTGAAGCGTTACCTGCAAGGGCAGGGTGTCGCAGTACGCATTCCCTAGCCGATGATTTTCCGCTCGTCATTCCAGCGAAAGCCGGAGTTTGGCGCTTTCAGCTCGTCATTCCGGCGAAGGCCGGAATCCAGTGCTTCTGAAGCTTCATCGTGGCGTGAAAGACACTGGATTCCGGCCTTCGCCGGAATGACGGTAGAGAACCGAGTCTTTCCGCAAGCCCCGGCGCAGGCCGGTAACAGGTGCCCCGATGACTGACGTGAACACCGACCTCTCCCGCCTCGACTGGCCCAAGGGCGACGGCCTGCTGCCCGCCGTCGTGCAGCACTGGCTGAGCGGCGAAGTGCTGATGCTCGGCTACATGAACGCCGATGCCCTGGCGGAGACGCAGCGCAGCGGCCACGTCACCTTCTGGAGTCGCAGCAAGCAGCGGCTGTGGACGAAGGGCGAAAGCTCGGGCCACGTGCTGGCGCTGAAATCCATCCGCGCCGATTGCGACGCTGACACCTTGCTGGTGCAGGCCGAACCGCACGGGCCGACCTGCCACAACGGCACGTCCAGTTGCTTTGGCGACGGCGTGCGCCCACCGCTGGGCTTCCTCGCCGAACTCGACGCGCTGGTGGCGCGGCGCCACGCCGAGCGTCCGCAGGGCAGCTACACCACGACCTTGTTCGAGGGCGGCGTGCGCCGCATCGCGCAGAAGGTGGGCGAAGAGGGCGTGGAGAGCGCGCTGGCCGCCGTGGTGCAGGGCGACGAGGATCTGCTGGGCGAAGCGGCGGATCTGCTGTTCCACCTCACCGTGCTGCTGCGTGCGCGCGGCCTGTCGCTGGCTGACGTGGCGGAGGTGCTGGCGCGGCGCCATGCCGCGCGCTGACGCGGTGCCTCAGGGATTCGCCGTGGTCGCGGCGGGCGCCGGCGGCGCCGGCATGAAGCGCACGGCCGGCCCCGGCACGATGCCCTTGCGCCATGCATCCAGTTGCGCCTCGATGCCGTCGCCGACGTAGCTCTGCGGTTCCGAAGGCGTGAGCTTGTCGCGCTGTTCCCATTGCGCGATCTCGGCCTTGGCCTGGTCGAAGGCATCCATGAAGTTGTCGGTGCGGTTCAGCGCATCGACCAGCCAGGCGTGGCCGAAATAGGTGAGATCCGATTCGCTGCCGCAGCCGAACGAACTGCGGTCGGTGCGCGCGGCGGTGAGCACCAGGGTGCCTGCGGTGGCCAGCGGCGGGATGAAACCGCCGGAATAGCAGGCGTTGACCACCACCACCTTCCACTTGAACGGGTGCTCCTTGAGGATCTCGGCGAGATCCTGCGCGCCGATCTGATCGAGCGGCAGCGGATCCATGTCCACCAGCAGCTCGTGGTCGTCGCTGCCGTGGGTGGTGACGTAGAGCATCAGGATGTCGTCGGGCTGCATCACCTTCGAAAGCCCGGCCAGCGCGGCTTCGAGGTTGTTCCAACCGGCGAGCGGATGGGTGGAGAGCGAAGCCGGGTTGTTCTCCAGCACCAGAGCGTGGGTGCTGGGGCCGAAGCGCTGGCGGAACAGCTTGGCGGCGTATTCGGCTTCGTTGCGGAACACGTCCTGGCTGCCGTCGCCGGCGAAGGCGATCAGGTAGAGATTGGGCTTGCCGGGCACGCGCGGGCCGAGCTTCGCCAGCTCGTCCTGCAGCATCTTGGGCTGCGCGTACAGCACCTGCTCGGGCGTGGGGCCCTGTTGCGGCCAGTTGGCGTCGCCCTCGCTGTCCTCGCCGGTATCGGCAGCGGAGCTGGCGGAGGCGACGCTGCTGCTGGCGGCCATCGTGGCGACGGCGGCAGGCGGCGGGGTGGCGTGGCCGGGCAGCCACAGCATCATCAGCACGCCGGCGGCGAAGGCGAGCAGGGCGGTAAGGGCGGTACGCATGCGGTGGCGGGCTCAGGCAGTGATGGCGTCGAAATCGGCGTAGGCGGGATGGCGCGGTTCGGCGGGCATCGCCTGCGGCGGGCGCAGCAGCCAGCCGGTGCGGAAGCCGGCGGCCTGTGCGGCGTCCAGTTCCTCGACGATGTCGGAGAGGAACAGCAGGTGCTGCGGCTGCTCGCCGATGGCGTCGGCGATTTTCTCGTAGGAAGCCTGCTCGCGCTTGGGGCCGGTTTCGGTGTCGAAATAGCCGGCGAACAGCGGCGTGAGGTCGCCTGCCTCGCTGTAGCCGAAGAACAGCTTCTGCGCTGGCACCGAACCGGAGGAATACACGTACAGGCGCAGGCCGTCGGCACGCCACGCGCGCAGCCGCGCGGCCACTTCGGGGTAGACGTGGGCACGGTAGTCGCCGGCCTCGTAGCCTTCCTGCCAGATCATGCCCTGCAGCGCCTTCAGCGCGGTGGACTTGCGATCCTCATCGATCCAGCGCAGCAGCAGCTCGATCACTTCCTGCCGGCTGGCCTCGATGTAGCCGGCTTCCTTCGCGGCCTCGTGCAGCCAGTGCTGTACCTCGGGCCGGTCGGCGTGGGTTTCGATGAAGGCGGGCAGGCGCTTGCGCGCGTAGGGAAACAGCACGTCCTTGACGAAGCTGATCGAGCTGGTGGTGCCTTCGATGTCGGTGACGATGGCGCGGATTTCGGGCATGGCCGTGGGAGCGGGGGACAGGGCGACCAGTTTACCCCGGCCTTGGGTGCGGCCCCTCTTCCGCCCAGAGAAAGGCTCAGGCCGCGGTAGCGATGGGTTCCATGCGCGGGAAACCCTGCGCGATGTCGCTGCCGGTGAAGTTCGCCACCCAGCCGTCCTTGTTGGTGAACAGGCGGATCGCCACGAAATAGGGCGCCTCGCTCATGTCGAACCAGTGCCGGGTACTGTCGGGCACGCCGATCAGGTCGCCCGCTTCGCACAGCACGTCGTAGACCTTGCCCTCGATGTGCAGGGTGAACTGGCCGGCGCCGGCCACGAAGAAACGCACCTCGTCCTCGCTGTGGGTATGCTCGCCGAGGAACTTCTGGCGCAGCGTGGCGCGATCCGGGTGGTCGGGCTTCAGGCTGATCACGTCCACGGACTGGTAGCCTTCCTCGCGCATCAGGCGGTCGATGTCGCTGCGATAGGCAGCGATCACCTCGTCCTGGCTGGCGCCGGGCGCAACGGGCTGGTTGGCCGCCCACTGTTCGAAGCGCACGCCCACCTTGCCCAGTTCGCGGGCGATGGCCGCATGCTCGGCGTGGGTGGAAAGCGGCGTCTCGGGGCGGTTTTCGTCGAAGATGCGCAGACGGCTCATGCGTTGAGTCTCCTCAGATCCAGTTCGCAGCCCAGCAGGAATTCCAGCGCCTCCAGGTGGCGGCGCGCCTCGGCCATGTCGCGGCCCCAGGTGTAGATGCCGTGGCCGTCGATCAGGTAGGCGGCGAGCGGCTTGCCGGCGTCCAGCCAGGCTTCGACGCGCGCCACCAGCTCCGGCATGTGCTGGGTGTTGGGGAAGACGGGGATCTCCAGCACGCTCTCGTGCGTGGTGTGGCCGGCGATGGCCTTCTGCAGCTCCCAGCCTTCCAGCCGGATGACGCCGTCGCGCGCGAACAGCCGCGACGCCACGCTCTGCGTGCGCGAGTGGGTGTGAAGCACGGCCTGCGTCTCCGGCCAGCGGCGGTAGACCTGGGTGTGCAGTTCGGTTTCCGCGCTGGGGCGGGCCGCGGTGCCCACGGCCTTGCCCTGCATGTCCACCAGCATGATGTCGTCGCGGCCCAGCTTGCCCTTGTCGCGGCCGGAGATGGTGATCGCGGCATGATCGGCGTCGACGCGCATCGAGAAGTTGCTGCTGGTGGCGGGAGTCCAGCCGGCCAGCGCCAGTTCGCGCGCGGCGTCGGCGATGGCGTCGGCGCGTGCGGCGAACAGGTCGGGCGGGATCGAGTCGGGCAGTTGCTGGCTCATGCAAATGGACGTCCAAATGAAGGCGGAATCATACCATGCGCGGTGCGGCGACCTGCCTCGCCCGAATGCGATCCATTCGCGCCTCGGATGAGGCGGCGGGCGTAGCATGGCGGGCGGTTCCATCGCGCACGCGGTGGAGGTTCTTCCCAACGACGGAGGTTTCCAATGTCGCACGACGAAAACAACGAATCGCGTCGCCGCTTCCTCAAGCTGGCCGCCGGCACCACGGCGGCCGCGGCGGTGCTGGGCGGCCTGCCGCGCTTTGCGCGCGCCGCCGACTTGCCGCACGTGACCGATGCCGATCCCACCGCCAAGGCGCTGGGTTACGTGGAAGACGCCAGCAAGACCACCAACGCCAAGCACAAGGCGGGCGACGATTGCTCGAACTGCCAGTTCTATTCCGGCGGCCCGACTGGCTACGGCCCCTGCGCGCTGTTTCCGGGCAAGTCCGTCAACGCCAAGGGCTGGTGCGTGTCGCACTCGCCGAAGGCGAAGTGATCGCGCTTCGCATCGGCGATCCACACGAAAGGCCGGCACGCGTTGCCGGCCTTTTCTTTTGCGCGTGGCGCACAGGCCGTCGCGCCGGCGGTCGATGTGGCGGGTGTCGTGGAGTGCGGGGAGGCGCGGCGGGAAAAGTGCTGCCCGGCGCGTCAGGCTGAGGAGCTACCCACCTGACGCGCCGAGCGGCGATCCGGGGCCCACTGCCAAGTGATCAACCCTCGGACTGGGGATCATACCCCCGGCCGGGGCGAATGGGCTGTGGATAGTCGAGACTCTTTCGGAAATATTACGTTAAATCATTAAAGGGCAAGGATTTTTTTTTGATTTTCCGGCGCAGGAGAGCCATTGTTCCATGCTGCCGCCGGATCCGTCACTTTTCATACCCGGCATCGAAAATGAGCGACTTTCGATGCATTTCAATGCATTTTCGGGCTCAGACGCCGGCTTGGGCGCGCCGTAGCTTGCTGTGCCGGTAGCCGTAGCCGAAGTAGATCGCCAGGCCGATCGCGGTCCAGCTGATCATCAGCAGCCAGTTGAACCAGGACATGAAGCTCAGCAGTGCCAGGCAGCTCAGCACGCCGGCGGGACAGATCACCCACGCCCACGGCACGCGGAAGCCGCGATGCAGTTGCGGCGTGGTATAGCGCAGGATCAGCACGCCCGCGCACACCGCGACGAAGGCGATCAGCGTGCCCATCGAGGTGAGGTCGGCCAGCAGGTCGAGCGGGAACACCGCGGCGAGGATCGCGATGCCGATGCCGGTGATCACCGTGTTGATGTGCGGCGTGCGGTAGCGCGGATGGATGCGTTCGAGCACCGGCGGCAGCAGGCCGTCGCGCGCCATGATCATGAAGATGCGCGGTTGCGCGATGATCATCACCAGGATCACCGAGGACAGGCCGATCAGGGCGCCGATCTCCACGATCCAGCGCAACCAGCCGAGCTGCGGGATGTTCTTGATGGCGGTGACCACCGGCTCGGGCGTGCCCAACTGGGTGTAGGAAATCAGGCCGGTCAGCACCGCCGCCATCGCCAGGTAGAGCACGGTGCAGATCACCAGCGACACCAGGGTGCCGAACGGCAGGTCGCGCTGCGGGTTCTTGCATTCCTGCGCGGCGGTGGAGGTGGCCTCGAAGCCGATGTAGGCGAAGAACACCATCGCCGCGCCGCGCATGATGCCCGACCAGCCGTACTTGCCTGGTGCCTCATTGGCGGGAATGAAAGGATGCCAGTTGGCCGGGTTGATGTAGCGGTAGCCGGCCACCACCACGATGATGATGAGGCCAACCTTCAGCGCCACCATCAAAACGTTGAGGCCGGAGGATTCCTTGATGCCGACGTAGCACAGCGCGGTCAGCGCCAGCACGATGGCCACCGCAGGCAGGTTCATCAGGTGGCCGGTGGCGACCAGGTGGCCGTCGGTGAAGGCAAGCGGCGCGTCGGTAAGCGCTACCGGCAGGTGGACGCCGATGTTGTCCAGCAGGCTGGTGAAATAGCCGGTCCAACTGGCTGCGACAGCCGAAGCGGAAATGCCGTACTCCAGCACCATGTTCCAGCCGATGAACCAGGCCATCAGTTCGCCCAGCGTGGCGTAGGCGTAGGAATAGGAACTGCCCGAGATCGGGATCAGCGTGGCGAACTCGGCGTAGCACAGCGCGGTGAAGCCGCTGCAGATCGCCGCAAGCATGAAGGAGATCAGCACTGCCGGGCCTGCATGCTCGGCCGCCGCCTGTCCGGTGACCACGAAGATGCCGGTGCCGATGACCGCGCCGATGCCCAGCGCGGTGATGCCCCAGGGGCCGAGCGTGCGCCTCAGCCCGATGCCGTGCGAGCCGTCGGCGCTGGAGAAATCGATCTTGCGGGCGAGCAGTTGCTTGAGCATGGTGCTTCCAAACGTGGAACCGGCACGACGCAAGTCGTGCCGGCGGTATGGCGAACGGCTGGCGCGTGGGCGGGATCAGTCCGCTTCGACGCCGCGGGCCAGGTGGCTCTTGCGGTAGCCGTACAGGTAGTACACCACCAGGCCGATCGCGCCCCATGCGAAGAAGGTGATCTTGGCCTCCTTCGACAGGTTCAGGAACAGCAGCAGGCAACCGATCACCGCCAGCGGACAGACCAGCCACGGCAGCGGGGTGCGGAACGGACGCGGGCGGTCGGGTTGGGTGCGGCGCAGGATCAGCACGCCCACCGCCACCATCATGAAGGCGAACAGCGTGCCCGAGTTGGTGATGTCGGCGAGGATGCCCACCGGGAACAGCGCGCCGAACAGCGAGACGAACACGCCGGTGATCAGGGTGATCACGTGCGGCGTGTGGAAGCGCGGATGGATCTTCGCCAGCTTGCTGGGCAGCAGGCCATCGCGCGACATGGTGAAGAAGATGCGGGTCTGGCCGTAGGTCATCGTGAGGATCACCGACGGCAGCGCGATGCCGGCGGCGAAGGCGATGAAGGCGGCGATGGTATTGTGGTTGAGCAGGCGCACCACGTGGGCCAGCGCCTCCTTGCTGCACACCAGCGCCTGCGAACCGTCGCAGGCCGCGGCGAACGCCGGCGTGCCCGGTTCCAGCGCCACGCCGTTCGGGCCCAGCATGGGCTGCGCGCCAACCGAGCCCACCGCGCCATAGCTCACCAGCAGGTAGTAGATGGTGCATACGCCCAGCGAGCCGATCAGGGCGATCGGGATGTTGCGGTTCGGGTTCCGGGTTTCCTCGGCCGCCGTCGAGATGGCGTCGAAGCCGATGTAGGCGAACACGATGGAAGCCGCCGCGCCGAGCACGCCGATGCCGCCCATCGGGCTGCCCCAGCCGTTCGGCACGAAGGGCGTGAAGTTGGAGTCCTTCACCGCCGGCAGCGCCACGAAGATGAAGGCGGTGAGCGCGACGATCTTCACCAGCACCAGCACGGTGTTGACCTTGGCCGACTTCGAAGTGCCCACCACCAGAAGGCAGGTGATGGCCAGGCCGATCAGGCAGGCCAGCAGGTTGAAGCTGCCGCCGTCCATCGGGCCCACCTGCAGGAAGTGCGGCAGGCCGAACCCCGCGTGCGCGAGCAGGCCGTTGACGTAGCCGGCCCAGCCCACGCACACCGTGCTGGCGGCGATGGTGTATTCCAGCACCAGCGCCCAGCCCACGATCCAGGCGACGCCTTCGCCGAGCACGCCGTAGGTATAGGTGTAGGCCGAGCCGGCCACCGGCACCATGGCGGCGAGCTCCGCGTAGGCCAAGGCAGCGAATGCGCAGACCACCGCGGCGATCACGAAGGCGATCATCATGCCGGGGCCGGCCTTCTGGCCCGCCTCGGCGGTGAGCACGAAGATGCCGGTGCCGATGATCGCGCCGATGCCGAGCATGGTGAGCTGGAAGGCACCGAGCTGGCGGGTGAGGCTTTTCTTCTCCGCCGTGGCGATGATCTGGTCGATAGGCTTGATGCGCTTGAACAGCATGCGTGGTTCCCCGGAAAACTGCGGCGTCACGCTCGAACGGAAACGCGACGAAGAGGGGCGCGACGAGCCGACGGACGCCCAACCATAGCGGAGCGGTTGGAGGGGGACAAGACGCGATGCAGCTAGAATGCGCTTTGCATTTTTGCGCCCCTGCCACAAGTCATGCCATACCGGTTTCCGCAACTTGCCGCTGCGCTGGACGACTATCTCGCACGCCATCCGGACGAGGGCGAAGCCGTCGCCGACTTCGAGATGTTCCTCGCCTCGCATCCGGGCGTGTTCAAGCGCAGCCACCTCGTCGGCCACTTCACCGGTTCGGCGTGGCTGGTGAGCGTGGACGGCGAGCGCGCGCTGCTGATGCACCACGCCAAGCTGCGCCGCTGGCTGCAGCTCGGCGGCCACGCCGACGGCGACAGCGAACTGGCGCGCGTGGCGTTGCGCGAGGCGGAGGAAGAATCGGGGCTGCACGCCTTGGTGGTCGAGCCGAAAATTTTCGACATCGACCGCCATCGCATCCCCGCGCGCGCCGACGAGCCGGAACACTGGCACTACGACGTGCGTTACGTGGTGCGCGCCACCGGCAGCGAGGAATACGCGATCAACGCGGAGTCGCTGGCGCTGGCGTGGAAGCCGGTGCACGAGATCGCCCGCGACCCGCAGGCCGACGCATCGCTGCGTCGCATGGCTGGCAAGTGGCTGGCGCGGTTGGCCTAGCGCCTTTCCGGCGAGCGCTTACGCGTAGCGTTCCGGCGCGGGATGAACTTGCCCGCAAGCCTGGCAGGTGCGCGCCTTGCGCGAGCGGTAGAAGCGTTCGAACACCGGCGGAAAATCGCGCTCGATGCTGTCGAGCGTGAAGTATTCCTCGTACAGCTTGTGGTTGCAGCGCTCGCAGAACCACAGCAGGCCGTCCTTCTCGTGCGGCAGGCGGCGGCGTTCGATCACCAGGCCGATGGAATCGGCCATGCGCTGCGGCGAGTGCGGCACGCGCGGCGGCAGGTAGAACATCTCGCCGGCGCGTATCGGGATGTCGCGCGCCACGCCTTCGTCCTGCACCTTCAGCACCATCTCGCCTTCGAGCTGGTAGAAGAATTCCGGGCCTTCGTCGTGGTGGTAGTCGGTGCGCGCGTTGGGGCCGCCCACGATCATCACGATGAAGTCGCCGTCGACGATGCACTTGTTGCCCACCGGCGGCTTGAGCAGGTGGCGGTGTTCGTCTATCCAGCGTTGCAGGTCGAAGGGCGGCGTGAGGGCCATGGCGGGTTCCGTCGATTTGGGCCGGGCAGTGGCGGTGACCTTAGCGCGATTTACGGCGACCAGCCCAGGCTGTGGGCCAAGGAGCGGCCGGTGAGGCGATAGCCGTCGGGGCTCAGATGGATGAGGTCGTGCCCCATCAGGCTGGGGTTGGCATGCGCCCAGCCGTAGCTGCCGCCCGGCCCGCCCATGAGATCCTGCCAGTTCCATGCCGCGCAGCCGAAGCGGCTGCCCACGTCGCGCTGTATCCGTTCGATGCGTTGGTGGATGCGTCCGTAGGCGAGCAGTGGCGGCGTGTTGCCGTTGCCCTTGCGCAGCACGCCGCGATCGGGTGGCCCCACGAGCAGGCAGGATGCGTTGGGGAGCACCTGCCGCAGGTTGCCCAGGGCGCGGGCCAGCATGGTTGCGTACTTGTCCGCGTCGAAATCGGGGTCGGCACCTTCGTTCGTGCCGTATTCCAGCACCACGCCGTCGTAGCCCACGCCGTGCAGCGCCTGCGCAAGCGCTTCCGGGTCGGCGTTTGCCCAGCCCTTGGCGGTGGCGGACGGGATGCCGAAGAAATCGAACGCGACATCCGGTGTCTGCGTGCGATCGAGGATGAAGCCCTGCAGCACCAGCTTGCCCCGCGACACGCGCAGCTTGAGGGTGGAGATCGGGGCATCGGCGCGCAGCGCCACCGTGCGGCTGGCCGCCGTCGCGGGCAGGGACAGCGTGCGCCGCACGCGGTCGTCGATCACGTAGTCGATGGATGCGCCGGCGGGCGCGCTGTAGACCAGGCGCACCTGTTGCACGTCGGTTCGACGCGACGCGTCGCGCACGTCGAGCCAGAGGTAGCTGTCCGGGCCGGCATCGACAATGCGATTGGCCAATGCCGGCCCGATGTCGAGCGGAGTCGGCGACGTGTAGGCAAGTGTCGTCGTCCAGCTCGAACCGATGCAGTAGGCGCGCAAGCCGGGCAGCACGACGTTGGCGCGGCCCATCGTCGGCGGCAGGAAGCGCGCTTCCACGCTGAGTCCCTTGTCGCGCAGGGCCTGGATCAGGGTGGGTGCGAACGGGCCGCCGGCGATATGGCTGTCGCCCCAGAAAGCGATGCGGCGCGGATGGGCGGCGCTTCCCGGCGCAAAGCCGGCGATGGTGCGGGCATCCAGCAAGGGCTGTTTGCGGATGACCGTGCGCACCAGCGGCCCGAGTTCGGCGTCGCTGGGCATCTGCGTACTCGGGGCCATGGCGTGGCCGCCGGGGCCGTTCGTGGAAGGCCGCGGCGGAGCGGTAGGCGCGTTCGGGCACACCAGGTCACCGACGTCGCTCGCGAATGGGGCGGCATCCTGCGCGAACGCAGGCATGCCGAAGGGCAGGGCCAGACAGGCAGCGCACCAGGCACCGATCGTCAACCAGCGCGAAACAGATGCCATGCGCCGTGTTCTCCAGTCGTTCAAGAATCCGTGCCCGCCAGGGATTCGGGCAGGCGATTTTTTTTCAGGTAGGCGAGATGCTTCCTGTGCAGCCGCTTGCTGTAGATGCCGTCGGGAGCGTCGCCGAGGATGCGCTCCAGGTCGCGCACCACTTCACCCCGTTCGCCAAGGTGGAATGTCTGCGCAAGCACGCTTTCGCGAGTGTAGGTGTAAAGGGAGCCGGAATGCGGGCGGCCCAGCGCCGCCACGCAGCGCCAGCGTGCGAAGCCGACCGGCTTGACGACCTCGCCCTGCGGATTCGCCCAGCCCTGCGTCGAGATGCGGTTGGCCACCTCGATCTGCTGCGCGGGCGTGGCTTCCGCCGGCGTCGGGGCGAATCCCGCGCCGCCCCAGGCTTTCCAGTCGTCCACCGCGATGTCGAGGCCGCCCGAGCTATGGTCTTTGTTGCGCCAGTTGGCGCCGGTTTCGCACAGCGCCATCTTGCGCCAGTAGCGGTCGCTGGCGGCGGGTTGCGGGGCGAGCACCAGGGTGGGCGAGAGATCGCCCGCGATGCCGGCCTGCGCATCGGAGGCGTCGGCTGAATCCGCGTCGGCGGCCGTCGCCTCGTCGCGGGCCAGGTGGCCGGTGCGCATGATCTCCGTGATGAAGGCGCGCTGTCCGATGCCGGTCAGGTGCACGCCGTCGGAGACGAAGTAGTCGGGCTGGTTTTCCGAGGCGTCGTTCCAGCGAACCACCACCACGTTGGGAAACCCCGGCGCGACGCGGTCGATGAGCGTGTTGTTCGCCTCCATCCAGCGGCGCGGCACGTGCGTGTTGACCAGTACCACGCGCTTGCAATCCGCCAGCATGGCGAGGATCTGCCGCAGTTGCCCCTCGGTGACGTACCCGTTCGTGCCGAGATGCACCAGTGCGACGGCGCGCAGCGAGCCGGATTGCTTGAGCGCTTTGAGCTGGCGGATGACGTCGGCGGCCTGCCAGCCCATCGTGGCATGCACGTCCACGCCCGGCAGGATGGCTTTCAGTAGCCGGCTGGAGCCCAGCAGCACCGAATCGCCGATGGCGGTGAGTTCGGCGCCGGTGTACGTCGCCACGGCGGGTTCGTCCGGCAGTGCCGGGACGGCTGGCAGGACGACCGGTTCGACGGGGATCTCCACCGATGCGGCCGGGATGGAGGAAAGCGTGTCCCGCAGCAAAACGGGAGGCATCGTCGCACCCAGCGACAGCGCTGCGCGCACGTCCTGCGCGGGCCTGGCCTCGGCGGGGGCGTGTCGCAGGGTTGCGCCCACGGAGCCGAAGGCGAGCGACAGCGTCAGCGCAACGGCCAGCCGCGCCGGCCAGGCGTGGCGGCGCTTGCGGGCAAAGATGCGTTCGAGCGCACCGCGTCGCACCGGCATCTCCAGCCAGCGGTACGACAGCCCGGCCGCGGCGAGCGTGAGCGCGATGCGCAGGGCGAGCGCCTGGCCGTCGCCCAGCGTGCGCAGGTCGATGCCCGGCCGCGTCAGCATGAAGATCGGCCAGTGCCACAGGTAGATGCCGTAGGAGCGCTCGCCGATCCAGCGCATCACCGGGTTGTCCAGGCAGCGGCCGAAGGCCATGCCGGGATGCGTGGCCGCGGCGATCAGGACGATGGCCGCGGCTGTGGCGCCAAGGAAACCCCACGGGTAAAGCGTGGGCGTGTTTTCGCCCATCGTCGCGAACAGCCTGACCATCAGGGCGAGCGTGCAGAGGCCGAGCAGCCAGCCGAGGATGCGCGCCGCGAGGCGCGGGCGTCCGTCCGGCGCCGGACGCCAGAGCAGGCCGAACGCCGAGCCAAGCAGCAGGGCGAAGCCGTGGGTGTCGGTGCCGAAATACAGGCGCGAAGGGTCGCCCTGCCCGGGGTAGCCCATCCGCTGCGCCAGCACTGCCATCCAGGCGGCCGAGGCCACGGCAAGCAGGAGGGCGATGCCTGCCAGCGCGCGCCGGCCGATGCGCGGCAACACGACGAAAGCCAGCGGCGCCCAGGCGATGTAGAACTGCTCCTCGATGGCCAGCGACCACAGATGCTGCAGCAGCGGCGGCCGGCCGATGGCCTCGAAGTACGATGTCTGGCTGCGCAGCAGTCCCCAGTTGGTGGCGTAGAAGAACGAGGCGACGGCATCGCTGCGCAGGTGGGGCAGCGCGTCGCGCGCGACCCGTGCCGCGACGGCCACGACCACGGCCATCATCAGCCATGCGGCCGGGAGCAGGCGCTTGGCGCGGCGCCAATAGAAATCGCCCAGACTTGATCGCCCCGTGGCTTCCACCTCGCGCGCGATCAGGCCCGTGATCAGGAAGCCGGAGATGACGAAGAACAGGTCGACCCCGAGGTAGCCGCCGCGGGCCCAGTAGAAGTCGGCATGGAAAAGCACGACGGCCGTGACCGCGATGGCCCGGAGGCCATCGAGTCCGGACAGGCGTGCGGCGGAAACCGGAACAGCTGGAGTGGCGACAGTAGCCACGTCGATGTGGCCTTCCACTTCCTGTGGGTACTCGGCGACTAGCATGGAGCTGTTCTTGAGGTTGGAGGATGGTGCGAAAAGAATGGACGCCCATTGTGCTCGGGCGGCGACGAAAACGGGCAAATCCGGGGCGGCCTGCGGCGCCCGCCCTGTCAGACCTCGAGCGTGGCGAGGTCGCCCTTTTCCTCCAGCCATGCCTTGCGATCGCTGGCGCGCTTCTTGGCCAGCAGCAAGTCCATCAGCTTGGCGGTGCCGTCGTCGCCGTCCACGGTGAGCTGCACCAGGCGTCGGGTATCGGGATGGATGGTGGACTCGCGCAGCTGCGGCGGGTTCATCTCGCCCAGGCCCTTGAAGCGGGTGACGGCGACCGCGCCCTTCATCTTCTCGCGCTCGATCTTCTGCAGCATCGCCTGCTTCTCGGCCTCGTCGAGGCAGTAGAACACCTGCTTGCCCACGTCCACGCGGAACAGCGGCGGCATCGCCACGAACACGTGGCCCTCGCTGACCAGGTGCGGGAAGTGCTTGAGGAACAGCGCGGAGAGCAGGGTGGCGATGTGCAGGCCGTCGGAATCGGCGTCGGCGAGGATGATCACCTTGCCGTAGCGCAGGCCGCTGAGGTCGTCCTTGCCGGGGTCGCAGCCGATCGCCACGGCCAGGTTGTGCACTTCCTCGGAGGCCAGCACCGAGGTGGACTCCACCTCCCAGGTGTTGAGGATCTTGCCGCGCAGCGGCAGGATCGCCTGGAACTCCTTGTCACGCGCCTGCTTGGCGCTGCCGCCGGCGGAGTCGCCCTCCACCAGAAAGAGTTCCGTGCGCGAGAGGTCGGTGGAAGTGCAGTCGGCCAGCTTGCCGGGCAGGGCGGGGCCCTGGGTGATCTTCTTGCGCACCACCTGCTTGGCGGCCTTGAGCCGCGCGCTGGCGCGCTCGATCGCGAGCTGGGCGATGCGCTCGCCGGTGTCCACGTTCTGGTTCAGCCACAGGCTGAAGGCATCGTGGATCACGTTCTCCACCATGCCGGCAGCCTGGCGCGAGGAGAGGCGCTCCTTGGTCTGGCCGGCGAACTGCGGGTCGAGCAGCTTGGCGCTGAGCACGAAGGCCAGCCGCTCCCACACGTCCTCGGGCGCCAGCTTCACGCCGCGCGGCAGCAGGTTGCGGATGTCGCAGAACTCGCGGATGGCGTTGGTGAGGCCGGAGCGCAGCCCGTTGACGTGGGTGCCGCCCTGCGCGGTGGGGATCAGGTTGACGTAGCTCTCCTGCACCAGCTCGCCTTCCGGCAGCCAGGCCAGCGCCACGTCCATGCCCTCGGTGTCGCGCGCCACGTGGTGCACGAAGAGTTCCGCCGGCAGCGCCTCGCCGCCGTCCAGTTCGCCGCGCAGGTAGTCGCGCAGGCCGTCCTCGTAGAACCATTCGCTGGTTTCGCCGCTGGCTTCGTCGGTGAGTTTCACCGAGAGGCCGGCGCACAGCACGGCCTTGGCGCGCAGCAGGTGCTTGAGCCTGGGCAGCGAGATCTTCGGAGAGTCGAAGTATTTCGGATCGGGCCAGAAGTGCACGGTGGTGCCGGTCTTCTTCTTCGGCACGGTGCCGATGATTTCCAGCGCGCTCACGCGGTCGCCGTGCTCGAACGCCATGCGGTATTCGTTGCCGTCGCGGCGGATCGTCACTTCCACGCGCTGCGACAGCGCGTTGACCACCGACACGCCCACGCCGTGCAGGCCGCCGGAGAAGTTGTAGTTCTTGCCACTGAACTTGCCGCCCGCATGCAGGCGAGTGAGGATCAGCTCGACGCCGGGGATGCCTTCCTCCGGATGGATGTCCACCGGCATGCCGCGGCCGTCGTCGCTGACCTCCACCGAGCCGTCCGCGTGCAGCACCACCTCGATGGCTTTCGCATGGCCGGCCAGCGCCTCGTCCACCGAGTTGTCGATCACCTCCTGCGCCATGTGGTTGGGGCGGGTGGTGTCGGTGTACATGCCGGGGCGGCGCTTGACCGGATCCAGGCCGGAGAGGACTTCGATGTCGGCGGCGTTGTAGCGACTGCTCATGCGTGGTCGTCGGGCAGATGAAAGCGTCGCAGCATGGCGGCGCGCTGGTGGAGGGTCAAGCGAGTCAGAGCGGCGCGCAGTGGCGTTCCAGCCACGCGAGGTCGGCGCCTTCCAGCAGCGGCGCCAGCGCGGCGCGCACGGTGGCGTGGTAGTCGTCCAGCCACGCGCGTTCCTCGGGGCCGAGCAGGCTGGGCTCCAGCGCGCGGCGGTCGAACGGGCACAGCGTGAGCGTCTCGAAGGCGTAGTACTCGCCGAACTCGGTGCGCTCGGCCTCGGTCACCACCGCGAGGTTCTCGTGGCGGATGCCGTGGCGGCCGGGCTTGTACAGGCCCGGCTCGATGGATGAGATCATGCCCGGCTCCAGCGCCACCAGCGCGCCGCCCGACACCGGCGGGCGGATCGACTGCGGGCCTTCGTGCACGTTGAGGAAGTGGCCCACGCCGTGGCCGGTGCCGTGGCCGTAGTCGCAGCCGGCTGCCCACAGCGGCGCGCGCGCCAGCGCGTCGAGCTGCGGGCCGCTGGCGCCCTTGGGGAAGCGCGCGCGGGAGAGCGCGATCATGCCCTTCAGCACCAGGGTTGCGTCGCGGCGCTGTTCGGCGGTGGTTTCGCCCAGCGCCAGCACGCGGGTGATGTCGGTAGTGCCGCCGAGGTACTGGCCGCCCGAGTCGATCAGCAGCAGGCCCTTCGCCTGCAAGGCGCGGTGCGACTCCTGCGTGGCGCGGTAATGCGGCAGCGCGCCGTTGGCCTGGTAGCCGGCGATGGTGGCGAAGCTTTCGCCCATGAATTCCGGCTGCGCGGCGCGCGCGGCGTGCACCAGGCGGTGCACGTCCAGCTCGGTGAGCGGCTTGCCTTGCGCGAGCTGGTGCTCGATCTCGCGGAACGCGCCGGCCAGCGCCGCGCCGTCGCGGCGCATCACCTCGCGCACGTGATCCAGCTCGGCCGGCGTCTTCACCGCCTTGAACGCGGTGCTGGGGTTGGCGGCCTCGATGCGCCGCGCGGCGGCGGGGATCGCATTGCTGACCGCGCAGACCACGCGGCCCGCGTCGAACAGCAGCGCGTCGGCCTGGTCCAGCTCGGCCAGCGCGCCCGTGACGCCGTCGTAGGCCGCGATGGCGATGCCGTCGGCGGCGAGCTTGGCCACCAGCGCGTCGTCGAACTTGCCGCGCTCGGCGAACAGCGTGGCCTTGCCCTCGGCCGCCACCAGCAGGTGGGCGAGGAACACCGGGTTGCACTCCACGTCGCTGCCGCGCAGGTTGGTGAGCCAGGCGATGTCGTCGAGGCTGGAAACGAGATGGTGCGTGGCGCCGTGCTTGCGCATGGCGCTGCGCAGGCGCGCGAGCTTGTCCGCGCGCGTGGTGCAGGCCCAGGCGATGGGATGCTCGACGATGCGCGCATGGGGCAGGGCGGGGCGGTCGTGCCAGATCGCGCCGGGCAGGTCAAGGTCGGTGCGCACGCGCACGCCGTGTTCGGCCAGCTTGCCTTCCATCGCGCGCAGGCCGGCCACCGAGACGCTGTCGCCGGCTACGGCCAGCACGTCGCCGTGCTCCAGTTGCGCGGCCAGCCATTCGAGGTGCTCGGGCGTGTGCGGCACGCGCAGTTTCATCAGCGCGACGCCGCTGCCGGCGAGCTGCTGCTCGGCCTGCGAGAAGTAGCGCGAGTCGGTCCACAGGCCCGCGTGTTCGCGCGTGACGATCAGCGTGCCCGCCGAGCCGTCGAAGCCGGACAGCCACGCCCGCGCCTGCCAGCGCCCAGGCAGGTATTCGGACAGATGCGGGTCGGCCGTGGGGACGATCACGGCGGCGACGCCGTGCTGTTGCATGGCCGCGCGCAGCGCGGCGATCCGGGCGGGGATGGGCGTGTTCATGCGCCGGATTTTAGCAGGCGCGTGGACGAAACCCGCGGGTGAGCTAGCGCCCCAGTCCGGATTTGACCGTTCGCGTTGAGCGTAGCTCGCGTCAGCGAGCGCAGTCGAAACGTCATGCAACCCTCGACTCCGGCCCTGACGGCCTACGCTCGGTTTGAACGGTCTCGCCTGCTGCGGATTTGTGTGGCTGGGGTGGCGGAAGCCGTATGTGTAGACTCCATGGCCGAGTCCCTCCTTCCGCCCCGGCAGCGCAGCGCATGACTTCCGTTCCGCCCTTCATCGTCGCCATTCCCGCCCGCTACGGTTCCACCCGCCTGCCGGCCAAGCCGCTGCGCGGGATCGCCGGCGTGCCGATGGTGGTGCGCGTGGCGCAGCGGGCCTTGCAGGCGGGCGCGGCGGACGTGGTGGTGGCGACGGACGACGCGCGCATCGCCGACGCGCTGGCCGGACAGGGCGTGAAGGTATGCATGACCCGTTCCGACCACGCCTCCGGCAGCGACCGCCTCGCCGAGTGCGCCGCGCTGTGCGGCTGGAGCGACGACGCCATCGTGGTGAACCTGCAGGGCGACGAACCGTTCGCGCCCGCCGCCGGCATCCGCGAAGTGGCGCGCGCGCTGGCCGAGGACGATGCGCCGATGGCCACGCTGGCGACGCCCATCGCCGATGCACACGAATTGTTCGACCCCAACGCGGTGAAGCTGGTGCGCGGCGCGAACGGCCGCGCGCTGTATTTCAGCCGTGCGCCACTGCCGTGGGCGCGCGACGCCTTCGCCGCGGATCGCGAAGTTTTGCCGCCGGGCGTGCCGTTCCTGCGCCACATCGGCATCTATGCCTATCGCGCGGGTTTCCTCGCGCAGTACGCGCGGCTGCCGCGCACGCCGCTGGAGCAGACCGAGTCGCTGGAGCAGTTGCGCGTGCTGGAACACGGCCACGCCATTGCGGTGCGGCTCACGCCCGAGCCGTTCCCGCCGGGCATCGACACCGAGGCCGACCTCGCGCGTGCCGAGCAATGGTTGCGGACACAGGAATGAGCGTGCGGCGCGTGCTGTTCGTCTGCCTCGGCAACATCTGCCGTTCGCCGCTGGCGGAAGCCGTGGCGCGCAAGCGCCTGGCCGAAGCGGGACTGGACGTGGCCGTGGCCTCCTGCGGCACCGGCGGCTGGCACGCGGGCGAGGGCGCCGATCCGCGCATGGTCAAGGCGGCGCGCGCCGCGGGCCACGACCTGTCGAAACATCGCGCGCGCCAATTGCGCGAACGCGATTTCGCGGACTACGACCTGCTGCTGGCGATGGATCGCGACAACCTGCGCGAGTTGCGCAAGCTGGCCGCCACGCCCGGACAGGCGGAGCAGGCCGCGTTGTTCCTCGAATGGACGGGCGCGGCGCCGCCGCTGGAATTTCCCGACCCGTGGTATGGCGATGCGGCCGGTTTCGCCGCGTCGGTGGCATTGGCCGAGCGCGGCGTTGCCGGTTTGATCGCGCGCCTGCGCGGCGCCAACGGCTGAAGTCTCAGGAATCGTCCGGCTCCTGACCGTCATCCCGGCGAAGGCCGGGATCCAGTGACTTCGTGCAGGATGGGAATCGGCAGACAACCCGCGGGCGTCTCCGTCAGGCAAGCGGCAGGAGCGCCCGTGATACCGGCCAAGGCAAGGCCGACCGGCTAGAATCCGCGCATGCAGCCCACACCGCCGCTTGCCTTCGACGGCAAGGCCTTCGTCCGCACCCTTACCACCTCGCCCGGCGTCTACCGCTATTTCGACGCGGACGGCGAGCTGCTCTACGTGGGCAAGGCAGGCAACCTGAAGAAGCGTGTGGGCAGCTATTTCCTGAAGCCTGCCCTGCAACCGCGCATCGCCGCGATGGTGGCGCAGATCGCGCGCGCCGAGATCACCGTGACGCGCACCGAGGGCGAGGCGCTGCTGCTGGAATCGCAGCTGATCAAGTCGCTCAAGCCGCGCTACAACATCCTGCTGCGCGACGACAAGAGCTACCCGTACATCTACCTGTCCGGCGGCGAGGACTACCCGCGGCTGGCCTTCCATCGGGGCGCGAAGAACCTGCCGGGGCGCTATTTCGGGCCGTATCCCAGCACCTTCGCGGTGCGCGAGAGCCTGGGCCTGATGCAGAAGCTGTTCAAGGTGCGCCAGTGCGAGGACAGTTATTTCCGCAACCGCTCGCGGCCCTGCCTGCAACACCAGATCGGCCGCTGCACCGCGCCCTGCGTGGGGCTGATCTCCAGGGAAGACTACGCCCGCGACGTGCGTCACGCCGAGATGTTCCTGGAAGGCCGCAGCAGCGCGGTGATCGACGAGCTGGCCGCCGCGATGGAGCAGGCCAGCGCGCAGCTCGATTTCGAGCGCGCCGCCGTGCTGCGCGACCAGGTGGCCGCTTTGCGCCAGTTGCAGGCCCAGCACCACGTGCAGGGCGCCAGCGCCGACATGGACGTGATCGCCTGCCGCATCGAGGCTGGCCTCGCTTGCGTCAGCGTGCTGTTCTTCCGTGACGGCATCAGCCTGGGCACGCGCGATTTCTTCCCGCGCCTGCCGCTGGACGCCGAGCCGGCCGATCTGCTCGCGCAGTTCGTGGCGCAGTACTACCTCGACCGCCCGGTGCCGCGCGAGCTGATCCTCGGCGACGAACTGCCGGAGCAGGAGATGCTGGCGCAGATGCTCGCCGAACAGAGCGGCCACGCGGTGGAACTCAAGAGCCGCGTGCGCGGCGAACGCGCGCGCTTCCTGCAGATGGCCGAGCGCAACGCGCAGGCCTCGCTCACCCAGCGTCTCGCCAGCCGGCAGACCCTGGGCACGCGCTTCGAGGATCTGCGGACGCTGCTGGAACTGCCCGAGCCGCCGCGGCGCATCGAGTGCTTCGACATCAGCCATACCCGCGGCGAACTCACCGTGGCCTCCTGCGTGGTGTTCGGGCCGGAAGGGCCGGAGAAGTCGCACTACCGCCGCTTCAACATCGCCGGCATCACGCCCGGCGACGACTATGCCGCCATGCACCAGGCGCTGACCCGGCGCTTCCGCAAGGTGGCCGAAGGCGAGGGCGCGAAGCCCGACGTGCTGCTGATCGACGGCGGCGGCGGCCAGGTGGCGCAGGCGCTGGAGGTGCTGAACGAGCTTGGCGTCGCCGGCATCCACGTGGTCGGCGTGGCCAAGGGGCCGGCGCGGCGCGCGGGCGAGGAAACCCTGATCCTGGTCGACCAGGGTCGCGAGATCCATCCCGGCCCGACTTCGCCGGCGTTGCACCTTGTAGCGGCGGTGCGCGACGAGTCGCACCGCTTCGCGATCAGCGGCCACCGCAAGCGCCGCGAGAAGGCGCGCGAGCGCAGCGTGCTGGAAGACGTGCCCGGCGTGGGCGCGCGCCGGCGCAGCGCGCTGCTGAAAACCTTCGGCGGCCTGGCCGGGGTGGAGGCCGCCGGCGTGGAGGAGCTGATGCGCGTGAAGGGCATCGACCGGGGCCTGGCCGAACGCATCTACGACGCGCTGCACGGCTGAACGCTGCGCAGGGCCGCACTGCGCGCGGGCGCGGCGGCATGCGACACTGTGGCAAATCCGCAGGCGCCCCCATGCACATCAACCTTCCCACCTGGCTGACCCTGTTCCGCGTGCTGCTGCTGCCGGTGATGGTGGTGGTGTTCTACCTGCCGTTCCATGGCCACAACATCACCGCCGCCGTGGTGTTCGTGCTTGCCGCCGTCACCGACTGGCTGGACGGCTTCCTCGCGCGGCGCATGAACCTCACCTCGGCGTTCGGCGCCTTCCTCGATCCGGTGGCCGACAAGCTGATGGTGGCGGTGACGCTGTTCCTGCTGGTGGAGTCGCACCCGGAGGGCTGGTCCAGCATCGTGATGGCGGTGACCGCGGCGGTGATCGTGGGGCGCGAGATCAGCATCTCCGCGCTGCGCGAATGGATGGCCGAAGTCGGCATGCGTGCCACGGTGAAAGTGGCCTTCGTCGGCAAGCTGAAGACGGTGATGCAGATCGTGGCGCTGGTGGTGCTGATCGTGCAGCACGAGAAGGAGGCCACCGCACTGCGCCTGTACCACATCGGCGAGGCGCTGCTGGTGCTGGCCGGCGTGCTCACCATCTGGTCGGGCCTGTACTACCTGCGCGCGGCCTGGCCCAGCCTGCGCGACGATGCGCTGTCGTCGCAGCAGGGTGCGCGCAACGACGATTGAAGGCTTGACGCCGCGCGTTCGCGTATTAGAATGCGCGCTCCCAAGCGGGAATAGCTCAGTTGGTAGAGCACGACCTTGCCAAGGTCGGGGTCGCGAGTTCGAGTCTCGTTTCCCGCTCCAGGTTCAAGCACGAAGCCCCGGTTCGCCGGGGCTTCGTCGTTTCGGGATCGGCCGTGAGGTGGGCGGCAGATACGGAACCGGGGCTTCCCATCCGGCGTTCTTCTGCTATCATTCGCGGCTCACCAAGCGGGAATAGCTCAGTTGGTAGAGCACGACCTTGCCAAGGTCGGGGTCGCGAGTTCGAGTCTCGTTTCCCGCTCCAGTTTCACGCAGTTTGGCCTGGTGGCAGAGTGGTCATGCAGCGGACTGCAAATCCGCGTACGCCGGTTCGATTCCGACCTAGGCCTCCAAACCAGCGTATCGAAGCCCGCCATCCGGCGGGTTTTTCGTTTCTGCGGAACGCGGAACGCGTGCCAGTCGCGCCGCGGGCGCATGTTACGATCCGCACTGCCTGCAAGAAGGCATCCCACGCCGCCCGGATGGCGAAACTGGTAGACGCAAGGGACTTAAAATCTGTTTTGTCAAGTCCTTCCTGCTAGAACTGCCGAGCCAGAAGGTCAATAGTGACAACGGTTTGCGGGCATCCGAGCTGTAGCTTTGCAGCTAGGCTTGACGGCCAGGGGCCAGCTAGGCGCCAGTAGATGGAGGTAGGTGTTTTCAGTGTGTTGAGCACTACGCCCGAGTGGTGAAATCGGTAGACACAAGGGACTTGAACAATTTGAGCCTTCGGGGGGAAACGCCCGAAGTGAAGCCCGTCAAAGTCGGCGAACGCCCTGGATGCTTTTGCATCCGAGCCAACGCCGAGCCAAGCCCAAGCTACAGCTTGGGAAGGTGTAGAGAGCAGACGGCGGGCACCTACGGCCGCAAGGCTATGGTGAAGGCGTGCTCCAGACCACGAACGCCCTGCGTTGAGCAGGGCGGCGGCGAAAGTCGAAGTGGTAAGAAAATCCCTCGCCGAAAGGCGTGCCGGTTCGATTCCGGCCTCGGGCACCAATCCAAAGCCGCCCCTGTTCACGCAGGGGCGGCTTTTCCGTTCTTGGGCTGTGTGCGCTTGAATCCCCGATCCCCCACCATGAACGCCTCCAGCATGTGCGGGATCAGCGTCACGGCATCGACCGCCTCGCCATACGCCTGCGCGTGCAGCGCGGCGTAGCGGTCGAGGTCGGCTTTCAAGCTGGCCGGGCAGGCAAAGGTCAGTTTGACGCTTTCGGTCTTGGGCAGCGGCCCGAGCCGCAGCTTCTTGGTAGTGCTCATTGCGAAGCTCCCCGATTGAAGAACAGCGGCTGGTACGGCCGCAGCACCAGATCCCGGTTGACGATGATTCGCACGGGCAGGCCAGGCCGCTCGGTCAGCGTCGGCTGGATGTTCATGTTGCGTCGGGTGATCTCCTGGCCGACCTGATTGATGCTGTCCTGGGCGCTGTCACGCCCGGCAATGACGATGCGGTTGCCGTCCTGGCGGTTCTCTGGCGCGGCCAGCTCTGCGCCGACGCCCAGCAGCGTCGTCAGCACCGCACCGGCAAAGATGCGGTTCCAGTGCCAGTCCACGTCATCCTCCAAGCCCGCGTAGCCGGCCGGGTCGGTGCCGACAAGGTTGTCGAGCGTCAGCGAGGACGTGTCGGGCAGGATGATCCGGTTCCACACCACCTGCACGCGGCTCTGTCCGTAGCTGACCTGGCTGTTGTAGCGCCCGAGGATGCGCGACCCCTGCGGAATCAGCAGGAACTTGCCGGTGGCTGTGTCATAGACCGGCTCCGTCACAGTGCCGATCACGTCGCCCGGCAAGTCCGACTTGATGCCTGTCACCAGCGCACCGGCGATCACCGTTCCGGCCATCACCTGATACGGCGACGCGGGCAGCGCCAGATTGCCGGAATTGCGGGTTTCCGTAGAACCGGCTTTCAGGAACGACTCTTTCTGGTCTTGCCGGTTCTGCACGGCGGTCGGGTCGGCGGGCTGGGCCGCCGTCGAGGCAGGCCCAGCAGCGAGCGGATCGAAGGCCGCAAGCGTACTTGCAGCCCCCGGCGCTGCCTGCGCGACCGTGGCGGCGGTCTGCCCTTGGCCGCCCGAGCGGAAGAACACCGACGAGGCCGCCGCCGCGTCCGCCTCCTTGCGCAAGGCATCTTCGGGATCATGGCCTGGCGGCGAATAGCCCGGCGTCACCGGCTGCTGCGAAGCGACGATGGCCGGGCCAAGGTCGCCGGGCAACGGCGGCCCCAGCTCGGGCACATCGGGCGGTAAGGCTGGTGGCAGCTTCGAGTAGTCCGTCGGCAGCGCATCCAGCCCTTCGGACTTCGAGACGCGATCGACGTTGTAAAGCTCGGTTTGCTCGCCCGTACCGCGCCGCTGCGGTTGCAGCGACCAGATCGTGGCCCCAAGGACGGCGACCGACAGGCCGCCGACGAGGATGGCAAGCGTGCGCCGGTTCAGGCGAGTGACCGGACGCGGCTGGGCGCGCAGCGCCACCGCTTCCGGCGCGACCTTGCCTGCCTGCGGCGTGGCGAGGTCGGGGGTGTCGTCCTGGCTCATGGTCAGTTCCTCCGCGCAACGCCGTCCGTGCGCTCAATTCGCACCACGTCGCCCTTGTCCCCGCCCAGGCGCAGTTCGGCGGCACCGAACAGCCGATCCACGATGTAGTACGGCGAGCGGAAGCGGTAGTTGACCAGTTGCCCGTCGCCTTCCAGCCCGATCACGAACAGCGGCGGCAGCTCGCCTTGCGCGATGCCGGCGGGGAACTGGATATAGACCTTCTGCCCGTCGTCGAAGGCGCGCAGCGGCTTCCACGGCGGGTTGCTACCGCTGACCGCGTAGCGGAAGCGCAGGTTTTCCAGCGACAAGCCGGAGTCCACCGGCGCGGCGGCGCTGGCCGCCTGCGCCTGGCGCTGTAAGGCCAGCATCCGGTCACGCGGATACTCCCAAGAAGCCGACGCCATCCACGTCTTTTCCGTCGAAGCCAACTCCAGCAGGTACGTCCTGCGGTTGGTGGTGATGACGAGATTGGTCTTGAGGCCCGAGCGGATCGGCTTGACCAGCACATTGACGCGCAGATCAGCACCGCTGCCGCTCGACGTATCGCCCACGATCCAGCGCACGGTATCACCAGCGGCCACCGTCACCAGCTCCTCGCCCGGCTGGAGCGAAATCACGGTCACGCGGCCCACGGCCGCATAGACCTGATAGAGCGCGCCATCGGTGAATGGCCACACCTGAATCGCGTTGACGTAGCCCTCGCGCGTGGGCGCGACGCGGGCCTCTGCATTGGCGCGCGAGACGCGCACCTTCTCGTCGGCTGGCTCCGGCGTGGGCTTGGCGTCCTCGGCTTCGGGCAATGGCTTCAACTGCGCCGGCATCGGCAGCACCTCGGGCACCGCCACCACCTCCACCGGCGCGGGTGGCTCGGGTAGCGGCTGGGCCTGCACCGGCTCATCGAGCGAGATGGTCGGCGGTGGCTTGCCCTGCGTGGCGCAGCCCGCCAGGGCAAGCAAGATCACCGGCAAGGCGGATTTACGGAAAAGATCATTCATGGCTTGGCTCCTTCGGAAGAATCCAGTTCGCGGCTCCACGACAGGCCGTTGACGTAGATGCCCAGGGGGTTCTTGCGCAGGCGTTCTTCGGTGCGCGGCGGCTGGAGCACGATGGACACCACGGCCGTCCACCTCTCCAGGCCCGCCGCGGCGCCGTTGACGTAGCGGCGCTCCGTCCAGCGCACGTTGAAAGACGTGTCGCTGGCGCGCACGACGCTGGTGATCTGCACCGTCACCGACTCCTTGCCGATGCGCGCGAACGGGTCGTTGACCCGTGCATAGTCGTTGAGCACGGCCGCGCCCTTGTCGGTCGTGTAGTCGTAGGCGTCGAGCCAGTTCTGGCGGACGACGATGGGGTCGATGGACAGCGAGCGCACCAGCGTCACGAAGCGCGCGATGTGGTGCGCGGTCTGCGCATCGTTGGGCCGATACGGCGTGGCGGCTTCGCCCACGGCGCGCACCTGGCCCGCGTTGTCCACCTCCACGACGTAGGGCGTCACGAAGGACTGCGCCGAGCGCCACACCAGGCCGCCGGCCATCAGCAGCGCGAGCGTCAGGCAGCCGAACGCCATCAAGCGCCAGTTCTTCGCCTGCACGCGCGGCGAACCGATACGGTCGTCCCACACCTGGCCGGCAGCTTGGTACGGCGTGGCAGGCTGCGGCGTGTCGGCGTAGCGCACCTGCGGTTTCTTGAATCGCATGGTCAGTTCTCCTTATGAATCGGAATCGCGCAGGCTCGGCCCCTGGCCGGAGCCGCCGCCATCGCCACCGCGCAGTGCGTGGGCGGTGGTGGTCGCGGCGTGGGTGAGTTGCTGGCGGCGATGCAGGCGCTTGGCCCAAGCGGGCTGTTCCTGTGTCTGCGCCGTAGCGGCGCCGGATGCGGCCTCGCCTGCGGCACCCTGACCGGATGCCGCACCCGCGCCGCCATCGGCAGCAGCGCCATTCCAGCCAGCGCGGAAGGGAGCGGCCATGCGTTGCCCGGCAGCGGAAGCGCGGGATGCAGCGCCTCGCCCGGCTGCCTGCGCGCCGGTCTTGGCGACGTTGCCCAAACCCGCCATCGCGCCCTTTGCGCCGCCGCCAGCGGCGGCGGAACCGGCCTGGAACGCTGACTTCGCACTGCTGGCCGCCGACGTGGCGGCGCGCGCGCCGCTACCGGCCAGCTTTGCGGCAGCCGGGGCCATGCGCGCGCCAGCCGCCACGGCGCCACCCACGCCCGTCGCGGCGGCGCCGATGGCGACGGCCGTGCCGGCAGCGCCGACAGCAGCACCGGCCATTGCGCCCGCGCCGAGCTGCGGCGCACCGGACACCAGGCCCGTGGCGATGCCGGGGCCGAAGATCCCGAGCGCCAGCAAGGTGAGCGAGGCCAGCATGATGACCAGCGCGTGGTCGATAGACGGCTCGGCGGGATGGACTTGGAACTGAGCGAACAAGCCCGAGCCGATACCGACGATCACGGCCAGCACCAGAACCTTGACGCCGGAGGCCACCACGTTGCCCAAGACCTTTTCGGCGAGGAACGCGGTCTTGTTCCAGAGCGCGAATGGCACCAGCACGAATCCGGCGAGCGTGGTCAGCTTGAACTCGATCAGCGTGATGAACAGTTGGATCGCCAGCACGAAGAAGCACAAGACCACGACCAGCCACGCGAGGAACATCACCACGATGGGGTCGAGGTTCACGAACACTTCGGGAAAGCCCGCCATCTCGCCGATCTGCTCCAGAATCGGCGCCCCGGCGTCGATGCCGGTTTTCGCCAGCCGGCCCGGCTGCAAGAAGTTCTCCATCGTGATGGCCGAGCCGGTTGCGGTGATGCCCAATCCCGCAAACGAGCGGAACACGATGCTGGCCAGCCAGTTGAAGTTATTGATGATGTAGGCGAAGGCACCGACGTAGAGCACCTTGCGCAGCAGCTTGGCGATCACGTCCTCGCCCTGGCCGGTGGCATGGCTCATGGCCCAATACAGGCCGGCGATCGTCATGTCGATGACGATCAGCGTGGCCGTGAGGAACGCCACTTCGCCCCGCAGCAGCCCGAAACCCGAGTCGATATAAGCGGCAAAGGTGTTGAGGAATTGGTCGATGATGGTCACGTCATTCATGGCGTGTCCTCCGGTTCGGCGGGAACGGCCGGCGCGATGCCATCGGCCGGTTCCTCGAAGCTCGGCGGGATCGGCGGCAGGTCGGCCAGCGTCTGGTATTCATCCGGCCCGGCCTGGCCGGAGAAGAAGCGCCGCCGGAAGGCTTCGGCGGCGGCACGGCAAGCGTCCTCGCCCGTGGCCTGCCGGTCGGCCGCGCATTGCGCGCGCAATGCCTTCAGCCGCACGGGATCGGCGGCCAGGGCATCGGCAAGGTGGTCGGCCGGCTGCTCGCCGCAAGCGGCCAGCAGCGCGACACACAGGACGAGGACGCATCGCATGGCGGCCTCCCGTCAGTTGCCGTAGAAGTTCACGGACTGCGGCGTGTACGGCGTGCCGTCGCCGAGGAAGCGCCGCCGCACCTCGCGGGCGCGCTCCGTGGCTGCCGCCTGCCGCGCCAGCTCCAGCGACGCCGCCCGGTCTTGCGTGATCTGGAGCCGCTGCGACTGGATCGACTGCTTGGCCTGCAAGGCCAGCAATTGATTCATGGCCTGCATCGCCTGCAACGCACCTTCGGCCGACTGGCTCTTGCCCACAAGATCGGCCAGCACGCTTTCGTCTTCGCCCAGGTTCTGCGACACCTGCGCCTGCATCTGCATGGTGGTCTGCAAGCCGTTGAGCGTGTTCCGCCAACGCTCCTGCGCGTCGCGGTACATCTGGTCGCCGCTGACGGTGGCGGCGTACTGCTCGGGATACAGGCGCGCGAACTCCCGATCCAGATTCGTCACGTCGTAGGCCAAGCCCCTGGCCTGGGCGATCAGCCGCTCGGTCGTTGCCAGATTGGCGCGCAACTGGTTCACCACGCTGGACGGCAGGCTGGCGAGGTTGCGCGCCTGGTTCATCAGCATCTGCGCTTCGTTCTGAAGCTGCTGGATCTGGTTGTTGATCTGCTCCAGCGTGCGGATCGCGGTTAGCGTGTTCTGCACGAGGTTCGTCGGATCGACCACGACCCATTGCGCATGAGCGGTGGCGGTGCAAAGCATGGCCGCGATGGCGGCGGCGATAAGGCGCTTTTTCATGACAGGTTCTCCAGGGGTTGGTCAGCGAGGGAGCCCGGCGCGAGGCCGGGGAACGAGGGCAGCAGGTCGGCCGCCCAATCGAGGCCGCGATGGCGCAGCCAGGCGCCCGCGAAGCCGGGCACGCCGGCGTCCAGCAGCACGCGATCCATGTCGCGCTGGTCTTGCGGCGTGGAAGCGCCCGCAAACGCCAGAGCCGCCGGCCCCAGGTCGAGGTCGAACAGGCGGTTGCCGAGGCGGGATTGGTAGTAGTAGTCGCGCTTGGGCTGCGCGGTGGCGACGATTTCGATCTGCCGCCTGTTGAGGCCGAAGCCCTCGTAGATCGTGCGAATCTGCGGCTCGGTCGCCTGCGGGTTGGGCAAGAAAATCCGACTCGCGCAGCTCTCGATGATCGCGGGCGCGATGCTCGAATCCTTGATGTCGGCAAGGCTCTGCGTGGCGAAGATGACGCTGACGTTCTTCTTGCGCAGTGTCTTGAGCCACTGGCGGATACGCGCAGCAAACACCGGGTCATCGAGGAACAACCACGCTTCATCGAGGATCAGCAGCGTGGGCGCACCGTCGAAGCGTTCATCGAAGCGCGCAAAGAGGTAATGCAGCACGGCCATGACGGCGGCCTTGCTGTGCATCAGCTCCTCCATCTCGAAGCACTGCACGTCGGCCATGCCGAGGCGGTCATGGTCGGCGTCCAGCAGCTTGCCGTGCGCGCCACCGAGCACATAGGGCGACAGCGCCTGCCGCAGCGTGTTTGATTGCAGCAGCACGGAAAGTCCCGTCATCGTGCGCTGCTCCACCGGCGCACCGGCGAGACTTCCCAGCGCCGACCAGATAGCCGCCTTCTCGTCGGGGCCGACCGCCACGCCTTCGTGCAGCAAGCGGCCTTCGATCCATTCGGCGGCCCACGTGCGGTAGCCCTCACGGTCGATGCGCGCGAGTGGCTGGAAGGCGATTTCGCCATCCGTGCTCAGGTCGTAGTGTTCGCCGCCCAGGCCGAGGATCGCGGCCCGCATGGAGCGGCCCATGTCGAAGGCGAAGATGCGTGAACCGCGATAGCGGCGGAACTGCATCGCCAGCGTGGCGAGCAAGACCGACTTGCCCATGCCAGTCGGCCCCGCGACCAGCGTGTGGCCCACGTCGCCGATGTGCGTCACCAGCCGGAACGGCGTCGCGCCATCGGTGCGTGTGACGATCAGCGGCGGGCCGTCGAGGTGGTCGTTCTTCTCCGGCCCAGCCCATACCGCCGACACCGGCATCATGTGCGCCAAGTTCAGCGTCGAGACGATGGGCTGGCGCACGTTGGCGTAGGCGTTGCCGGGGAGCGAGGACAGCCAGGCATCCACGGCATTGAGCGTTTCAGGGATGGTGACGAAGCCCCGACCCTGGATGACGCGCTCCACCATGCGCAGCTTCTCGTCTGCGACGGCAGCGTCCTCGTCCATGACGGTGACGGTCGCCGTCAGATAGCCGAAGGCGACTTGATCGCCGCCCAGCTCCTGCAAGGCAGCGTCGGCATCGGCGGCCTTGTTGCTGGCGTCGGTATCGACCAGCGGGCTTTCCTGCTGGAAGATCGTTTCGCGCAGCAGCGCGATGACGTTCTTGCGCTTGGCGAACCACTGGCGGCGCAGGCGTCCCAACTCCCGTTCCGCCTCGGCTTTGTCGAGGCACAGGAAGCGCGTGCTCCAGCGGTAGGCAAAGCCGAGGCGATTGAGGTCGTCCAGAATCCCCGGCCAGGTCGAGGTCGGGAAACCCCGCACCGACACCACGCGCAGGTGCTGGTCGCCCAGCATGGGCGCCAGGCCACCGACCAGCGGCGAGTCTGTCAGCAGCGCGTCGATGTGGAACGGCACTTCGGGCACGCCCACGCGATAGCGCCGCGTCGAGATGGTCGCGTGCAGGTAGGTCAGCGTCTGCGCGTCATCGAGCCAGTCAATTTCCGGCATCACGCCGTCGAGCAGGTCAAAGACGCGATCCGTCTCCGCGACGAAGGCTTGCAGCCGCTCGCGCCAGCCCACGCCATTCGTCGGCGTGTTCTCGTAGAGCATCTTGGCTGCACGGGCGCGGGATTCTTCCGGCGGCAGGTAAAGCAGCGTCAGGTGATAGCCGCTCTCGAAGTGATTGCCCGATTCCTCGAAGGCGGCCCGGCGTTCTTCCTCCACCACCCACGAAAGCGGCTCGGGAAACTCCGAGTGCGGATAATCGGCCGCAGGCCGGCGCTCGGCTTCGATGAATAGCGCCCAGCCCGATCCCATGCGGCGCAGCGCGTTGTTCAACCGCGCCGACGTGGCGATCAGCTCGCCTTGCGTCGCGCTGTCGAGGTCAGGCCCGCGAAACCGGGCCGTGCGCTGGAAACTGCCGTCCTTGTTCAAGACGACGCCCGGCGCGACCAGCCCGGCCCAGGGCAGCCAGTCGGCAAGCAAGGCCGGGCGCTGGCGGTATTCGGCGAGGTTCAGCATCGCGGCGTCCTCCCCTCACACGTCCAGCAGCGGGCGGTGCTTGATGTGCCGGGCGAAGACCTGCATGAACTGCGGATCGACGCGCGCACCCCACACCGCCAGCGAATGGCCGACGATCCAGAGCACCACGCCGGGAATCCACAGTTGCAGGCCCAGCCCGACGGCGGCGGCCAGCGTGCCGTTGGCGATCGCCACAGTGCGCGGCGCACCGCCCAGCAGAATCGGCTCGGTCAGCGAGCGATGCAGCGGCACCTCGAAGCCGTCCGCGAAGGTGTCCGGGGCACTCATACGACGGCCCCGCCGGAGAAGCTGAAGAACGACAGAAAGAAGCTCGACGCCGCGAAGGCGATGGACAGGCCGAAGACGATCTGGATCAGCTTGCGGAATCCGCCGGACGTGTCGCCGAACGCGAGCGCGAGGCCCGTGGCGATGATGATGATGACCGCGACGATGCGCGCCACCGGCCCCTGGATGGATTCGAGGATGGATTGCAGCGGGCCTTCCCACGGCATCGAGGAACCGGCGGCCTGCGCGGTTCCGGCCAGGAACAACAGCAGCGCGGCCAGCAGCAGCCCTTGCCCCGCAGGGCGGGCCAGGCAGCGCAGCCGCGCAAGACGCAAAGCCGGATTTGCAGAAAAACGGAAAGCAGGAATGGTCATCTGCGTCATGGCAGTTCTCCAAGTGAGTGAGGGGATGGGGAAGTCGCCGCAGCGGGGGCGGCATCGGGACGTGGCGGCAGCTCGGGAAACGGCGTTTCCAGCGCGTCCGCCAATTGGTAGCCCACGCCGTCGAAGCCGACGACGCGGGCGATGCTCTCGATGCGGCGCTTGCGCCCGCGCCCGGCGATGTGGATCACCACGTTGACCGCCTCTGCGATCAGCGCACGCGGCGGGTTCACCGCCACTTCGAGAATCAGTTGCTCCAGGCGCAGCAGCGCGCCCAATGCGGAGCCGGCATGGATCGTGGCGATGCCGCCCGGATGGCCCGTGCCCCACACCTTGATGAGATCCAGCGCCTCGGCGCCGCGCACCTCGCCGACGACGACGCGATCCGGCCGCAGACGCATGGACGAGCGCACCAGTTCGGTCATCGACACCACGCCTGCGCGGGTGCGCAGGGGAACGTGGTCGCGGGCCGCGCATTGCAGTTCCACCGTGTCTTCGAGCACCAGCACGCGGTCGCCGGTGGCGGCGATTTCGGCCAGCAACGCATTGGCAAGCGTGGTCTTGCCACTGCTGGTGGCGCCGGCGATCAAGACGTTCTGCCGCTCGCGGACGGCGCGAACGAGAAAGCCCGCCTGCGCGCTGGTCATCATCCCGTCGATGACGTACCGCTCCAGCGGAATCACGCCGATGGCGCGCTTGCGCAGCGCGAAGGCCGGTCCCGGCGCGGCCGGCGGCAAGATGCCCTCGAAGCGTTCGCCCGTTTCGGGCAACTCGGCGGACAGCAGCGGCTGGCCGCGATGGACTTCCGCGCCGACGTGGGCGGCGACAAGGCGGATGATTCGCTCGCCGTCCGCCTCGGGCAGTTCCACGCCCATCGGCGCGCGTCCACTGGAAAGCCGATCCACCCAAAGGGTGCGATCAGGATTCAGCATCACCTCCACCACGTCCGGGTCTTCGAGCGCGGCGGCGATCAGCGGCCCCATCGCCGTGCGCAGCATCTGGATGCGGCGGTCGAGCGACGTGGCACTCATGGACTGCGGAACGGCGCTCATGACACACGCTCCTGCGCTTGCGCGGCTGCCGCCGCGTCCTCCATCCGCATCGGGTCGGGATGCAGCTCCTCCACCACGTCGCGCACCAGGCTTCGCCCGCGCAGCAGGTGGCGACCCAACTGTTCAACGAACTGCTCGAAGCGCGCTTTGCCCTGTGCGCGAGCGGCCTCTTGGTGCGCTTCGGGGACTGGCGTGCTGACCGTGAGGTAGTAGCGAATGAACAGCGCCAGCGTCTCGATCTGGATGTTCTGGTCGCGCTCCATGCGCTCGGCCTGGCGCGAGAGGCGATCCAGCCGCTTGGCGATGGCTGCCTCGCGCTGGTCGGCGGCATCGGGCGACAGCCACGATGCAAGCGCCGCCGCGACGATGGATGACTTGGACACGCCTTTCTTGGCGGCCAGCTCATCGAGCCGCTTGGCGTGCTCCGGCTGGATGAACAGGTTGAGGCGGTAGTGGCTCATAGCTCGATTCCGTCGTTGGGGTCGAGGGAAGCCAGCCGGGCCGTGCGCTGCATGGCTGGATCAAGCTGGCGCGGGAGGGGAAGCGGCAAATCGTCGTCGTCATCGAGCAGCCCGAGGTCGGCCGCGGGCGCAGCCAATTCGGGGTCGTAGGCGACGGTTTCGGATAGCTCGGGCTGGCGGCGCGGGCCGCCGTCGTCGGCCGTACCCAAGTTCTCCAGGCCATCGGCGGATGCCGTGGCTGGTGCGGCAGGCACGGCAGGAATCGCCAGCCCGCTCCAGGCGTCGGCGCGTGCCGGCGGCGCGTCGGCATACTGCCCGTCCGCCAGCGTGGGCGGCGGCAGCACGCGGCGCTTGAAATTGGCGTCCGCGTAGTAGCGCAGCTTCTTGGCCTTGATCGGTGCCACGCTGGACACCATCACCACGGCCTCGTCGGGTGGAAGCTGCATGACTTCGCCCGGCGTCAGCAGCGGGCGCGCGGTTTCCTGGCGCGACACCATCAGGTGGCCCAGCCACGGTGCGAGCCGGTGGCCCGCGTAGTTGCGCTGGGCGCGCAGCTCGGTGGCCGTGCCCAGCGTCTCGGAGATCCGTTTGGCGGTGCGCTCGTCGTTCGTGGCGAACGTCACGCGCACATGGCAGTTGTCGAGGATGGAGTGGTTTTGCCCATACGCCTTGTCGATCTGGTTGAGCGACTGCGCGATGAGAAAGCTGCGGATGCCGTAGCCCGCCATGAAGGCCAGCGCCGTCTCGAAGAAGTCCAGGCGCCCCAGCGCCGGGAACTCGTCAAGCATCAACAGCAGCTTGTGGCGGCGCTCGATGCCATCGGAGCCGTCGAGCGATTCGGTGAGGCGCCGCCCGATCTGGTTGAGGATCAAGCGAATGAGCGGCTTCGTCCGCGAAATGTCCGAAGGCGGCACCACAAGGTACAGCGACACCGGATGCTCGGCCGCGATCAGGTCGGCGATGCGCCAATCGCAGCGCGAGGTGACTTCGGCCACGGTCGGGTCGCGGTACAGGCCGAGGAACGACATGGCGGTGCTTAACACGCCCGAGCGTTCGTTGTCGCTCTTGTTGAGGACTTCACGCGCTGCCGATGCGACGACCGGATGCGGCCCATCGCCGAGGTGCGGCGTGGTCATCATCCGGTGCAAGGTCAGCTCGAACGGGCTGGCCGGGTCGGACAGGAAGTTGGCGACGCCGCGCAGCGTCTTGTCTTCGCCCGCGTAGAGCACATGCAGGATGGCCCCGACCAGCAGCGCGTGCGAGGTCTTTTCCCAATGGTTGCGCCGCTCCAGCGCGCCTTCGGGATCGACCAGAATGTCCGCGATGTTCTGCACGTCGCGCACTTCATGCGCGCCGCGCCGCACCTCCAGCAGAGGGTTGTAGGCCGCCGACTTCGCATCGGTCGGGTTGAACAGCAGGCAATGCGAAAAACGCGAACGCCAGCCTGCGGTGATCTGCCAGTTCTCGCCCTTGATGTCGTGGATGACGGCCGAAGCCGACCAGGACAACAGCGTCGGTACCACCAGGCCGACACCTTTGCCGCTGCGCGTGGGCGCAAAGGTCAGGACGTGTTCAGGCCCTTCATGGCGCAGGTACTGGCGATCGTGTTGGCCGAGGAAAACGCCGGCAGGCTGTGTGAGGCCAGCTTTGCGAATGTCGTCTGCATTCGCCCAGCGGGCCGAGCCGTAGGTCGTGACCAGGCGCGATTGCCGCGAGCGCCAGATCGACATACTGATGGCCACCAGCACGGCCACCAGGCCACTGCCGCCCGCGATGGCGCCGCCGATGTCAAAGACGCGCGGCGCGTAGGCATCGAAGAAGAACCACCACTCGAACAGCCGCCATGGGTGGTAGATCGGCGTGCCCCAAAAGTCGAACCAGGGCGAGCCAAGGCGTAGCTGATAGCCCAAGGCGGCGGCTGTCCATTGTGTGGCTGCCCACACGCCGGCGATCACGATGCCGAACACCACGGCGATCTGACCGAACAGCACGTTCGTCCCTTGCATGACCCTGCCTCCAGTCACGGCACATGGAGGTGCCGCAGCACTGAGAATCAAGGCGTGCGTGCAGGCCGGTCAAAGGCCGTTATGGCGGTGATTCAGGCCGAAAAGGTCAGATTTCTTGCAGGGGAGAAAGCAATACAAACGCCGCGGACACGAGCGCATTGCGGCGTGATGAGGTAACAGGGAGAACTTTGTCGCTGCGAAGCGTATGCAACGAGGCTACTTGGATTTCTGCTCCGGCCGATCACCGAAGAAGCGCCGTTTGGCGGCTTCGGCGGCGCGCACGCAGAGTTCGTCGCCGACCTTCGCGCGATCCTCTTTGCATTGGCGCTGGATCTCCTTGATGCGGTCGGGATGAGCCACTAGGAAATCCACGGTTTCCGAAGGTTGAGAGGGGCCGCATGCGCTCAGCGTAGCGGCCAGCATCAGCAGCACTACCTTGTTCATGGTTCCAGTCCTTTCATCGGATGGGTCAAGAATCATCGGCGGCCCCAAGATCATCTGCCGAATCAATGAAGGCCACTCGTTCAATAAACCGGGCCAGCATCTCGGATGGCTCCGCATCGCGGCGCAGCAGATAGGTCGTGAGCATTGGCGGTTTGCCCGCCAAGCGCCGGGCCACGACGCCTGGCTCGCGGCAGGAAGCTATGTGCGCCTCGCCCGCCAGACCCAAGGCCAGGCCGGCGGAAACCAGGGTCATCATTACGTCGAAGGTCGCCACGCGCTGCGCGATCAGTGGCTCCTGTTCGAGCTTACGTAGAAACCGATCGACCTGGCGCGCATGGCCCTCGCAGATAGCCGGATCGCCGAGCGCCAGCGGGTAGCGCAGCACTTCCTTCAGTGGAACCTGCTTGAAGGCGAGCACGGGATGGCGGGCAGGCACAGCCACCATCAATTCGTCTTCCCACGCGAGAGTAACCACAATGCCATCGCCCGCGTCTTCGGCCATTGAAAAACCCGCGTCGTACAGGTCATCGTGCAAGCCCTTGATCTGCTGGGCCAGCGGTACCTCGAACAGGCGAATCTCAACCTCGGGGTCTTCCTCGCGGCATTGCGCCAACAGCGCCGGCAGGCGCGACGGCGTGATGCCATCGGACAAGGCGATGCGCAATTGACCGTGAAAACCGTTGGTGACGGACTTGACGCTATCGCGGGCCTGTTCCAGTGCGGTAAAGACACGCGGAACGTGCTCCAGGAACAACCGTCCCGCGCGGGTCAATTGCGTGCGGCGAGTAGTGCGAACGAAAAGGTGTGCGCCAAGCTCTTCCTCCAGTTCTTTGATGGTGCGGGACAACGGTGACTGGTCAATGTGCAACCGCTCGGCCGCACGGGCGAAGTGGAGTTCTTCGGCCACGGCCAAGAAGCAGCGGAGATGACGCAGTTCCATGAGTCAACGCCGCTCCTGTGAAAACCAATTTTGCGAATTGATCACACTAAAATCCTCATTGGTATCCGGGGTCCTGTGGAGCAGGCTTGCCTTGGTGCGCGGCGGCTGCAAGCAAGCAGACCGCTCCGAGGGAGATTGCGACGTCAGCCAAATTGAAAGCTGGCCAATGTGCTCCCTGCCAATGGAAATCGAGGAAATCGACTACAGCCCCTCGCAACAGGCGGTCAACCGCGTTACCCAGCGCGCCCCCCAAGATCAGGCAATAACCAACGCCTTCCCATTTCGAGACTCCTTGACGCAACAGGCGGATCAGCCAGAGCGAGACTCCCAGCGCAAGCGCGGCAAAACCGAAGCGCGCCCAGCTACCAGCACCAGCCAGCAGGCTGAAAGCGGCACCGTTGTTCTTCAAATGGACGAGATTGAAGAAGGGGGTTACGGCAACTTGATCGCCATAACCGAAAAGGAGCAAGACGACAGCCTTTGCGACTTGATCGCCAAGTAGAACCGCAGCAGCCAAGCCGTACCAGATGCCGGCTGCTCGCAGACCCACCAACCTACCTGCGCCCAGCCGCATCGTCAGCAGCGAGCCGGCAAGCGCCAAGCTGCCGGAGGCGATGCCCCAGCCGGCCAGAACGTCGGCGGGAAAGTGCATGCCCGCAGCAATGCGCGACCAGCCGACCAGAACGACATAAGCAGCTAACGCCAATCGGTGGCGTATACCTGTCAGCGGCCACAACGCCCCGGCAACAAGTGCGGCGTAAGTGGAATGACCGCTCGGCAGGCTATAGTGCTCTTCCACTGTGCCAAGCACATGATCCATTTGGCCAAATACCGCTGCCGGCCGCGGAAAATCGAGCCAGAGTTTCAAGAGGGAGGCTATTGCAAACGCGATGCCGAAGCCGACCACGAATTGAAGAAGCTGCCGCCGAATCGCCAAGGCGCGTTCGGCTTCGGCCGTTGATCTTGACCATGCCCACAGTCCGAGCATCACCAGGGGCGCAGTCCAGTAGTTGCCTAGGAAGTTGCTGAAGATCCAGGCCAGCGGCATCAAAATCGGCGGCGTGGCCTCGTTGACGAGCTGAAACAGCGCGCTATTCAAGCCACCCCAATCGTAAAGAATGGCTTTCCAGTTCATCGGCGCAACAGCCTCAACCCGTTGCCGACCACCAGCAGGCTGGCCCCCATGTCGGCAAACACCGCCATCCACATCGTGGCTTGCCCGGTGAAAGTCAGGATCAGGAACACCGCCTTGATGCCCAGCGCGAGGGCGATGTTCTGCTTCAAAACGCTAGCTGTTGCACGGGACAGTCGCACGAACGTCGGCAGCTTGCGCAGGTCGTCATCCATCAACGCAACGTCGGCGGTTTCGATGGCCGTATCGGTTCCTGCCGCCCCCATTGCAAAGCCGATATCCGCACGCGCGAGCGCCGGCGCATCGTTGATGCCATCGCCCACCATGCCGGTTTTCCCGTCGGCCGACAGTTGCTCCACTTCGTGCAACTTGTCTTCGGGCAGCAGATTGCCCCGACTGCGGTCAATGCCGACCTGACTGGCAATGGCGGTGGCAGTGTGCGGGTTGTCACCGGTCAGCATGATGGCTTTGACGCCCAGGCGGTGCAGCTCGGCAATGGCCTGGCGGCTGCTGTCCTTCACGGTGTCAGCCACTGCGAACAGAGCCCGCACTCCGTCCTGACCGATCAGCATCACCACGGTCTTGCCTTCGGCTTCAAGCGCAGACACCCGGGATTCCAGATCTGGCGAACACATGCCCAGTTCCTCGACCAGGCGGTGGTTGCCCAGGTGATAGATCTGCCCGTTGATGTCGCCACGAACCCCGCGCCCCGGCAGCGCTGCGAAATCGGCTACATCACGCGGTGTCAACCCATCGTTGACTGCGGCACGGGCCACTGCCAAGGACACAGGGTGGTCCGAACGGGCGGCGAGGCTGGCGGCCAGCAATCTGGACGCATCAGGATCGGCGTTGCCCCAGGCTGCGAAATCAGTCTGCGCTGGCTTGCCATGCGTGATCGTGCCCGTTTTGTCCAGAGCCAGCCATTTGAGCTTGTGCCCCTCTTCTAGATAGACGCCACCCTTGATCAGGATGCCGTGCCGTGCGGCAGCAGCCAGACCGCTGACAATGCTCACCGGCGTGGAGATCACCAGAGCACAAGGACAAGCGATGACCAACAGAACCAGCGCCTTGTAGATCCCGTCCAGCCACGGCACGCCGAACACCAGCGGAGGCACAAGTGCCACGGCGAGGGCTATCGCGAATACGATAGGTGTGTACAGCCGCGCAAACTGATCGACGAAACGCTGCGTCGGCGCGCGGCTTCCCTGGGCCGCTTCAACAGCATGGATGATGCGGGCCAATGTCGATGCGCTGGCGGCAGCGGTGACACGGAATTCGAACGAACCCTCCCCATTGATCGTGCCTGCGAACACGGAATCGCCTTCAGCCTTGTCAACCGGAAGGCTCTCGCCAGTGATCGGGGCCTGGTTGATGGATGAGCGGCCTTCGACGATCAGGCCATCGAGGGCAATGCGCTCACCAGGTTTGACGCGAACACGGCTGCCCACGGGCACGGCGTTGGCGTCCACCGTAGCCCAACTGCCGTTCGCTTGTTGAACCAATGCGGTATCCGGCGCGAGGTCCATCAAGCCACGGATGGCATTGCGAGCCCGATCCAGGGACTTGGCCTCGATCACCTCGGCCAGTGCGAACAGCACCATCACCATAGCCGCCTCGGGCCAATGGCCTATGAGCATGGCGCCGGTGACCGCAATGGACATCAACGCATTCATGTTCAGGTTGCGGTTCCTGAGCGCAATCCAGCCCTTCTTGTAAGTCGTGAGGCCGCCAGTGAGGATGGCCACCAAGGCCAGCGCGACCACGACCCAGTGGTTGCCGCCGTTGAGCCAGTACACAACCTCGGCCAGCGTCGCGGTGACGCCTGACACTGCCAGCGGCCACCAGTTTGTGCGTGCAGGCGCTTGTGCCTCGGCTGCCGAAGGGGTTGAAGCCGTGCGCACCTCGGCGTCGAAGCCGAGCGATTTCAGGGCCGCAAGCACATTGGGAAGTGCGTCGGGTGTGTGCCCGACGTGCAGGCTGCGCTGGACGAGGTTGAACTCAAGATTCGCAACGCCCGGCACGCCGGCAAGCTTGCCGCGGATCAATGCCTCCTCGGTGGGGCAGTCCATCTGCTGGATGGACAACCAGGTACTTTGCTGAGCCGCCTTCTCATCCATCCGAACCGCTCGCATCCCGATAGCCGATAACGCGTCTTCGATAGGGCGCAGCGAGGCAAGCTGATGGCTGATTCCTAGTGTTCTCTGCACCAGATTGAATTCAAGGCTACTCACGCCCTGCACCTTCCCGAGTTTGTCGCGAATCAACGCTTCCTCGGTCGGGCAATCCATGTTCTCGATGCGGTAGCGCACCTGTGGCAACGCTGCTTCGACCGTGTCCGGTTTCGGGCTGGGCATCGCAACGGTGGAGCAGCCACATCCCTTGGAGCCACATTCACTCATGGCAACTCCTCTTGTGTAGATATGAGGTTGATGATTTAACACTCTATAGTTACTATAGAGTCAAGTCCTTTATCCCCAATCCGCACATGAACCTTCAGATCGGAGAACTTGCCAAGCGCACCGCCTGTCCGGTGGTGACGATCCGCTACTACGAGCGAGAGGGGCTGCTGCCGCAGGCTCGCCGCAGCCAAGGGAACTTCCGCTTGTATGGAGAGGCGCATGTGGAACGCTTGCAATTCATACTTCGCTGCCGCTCGCTGGACATGCCATTGAACGACGTGCGAGCTTTGCTGAGCTACCGGGATCGACCTGCGCAGGATTGCGGCGAAGTCAACCTGCTTTTGGATGAGCGCATCCGGGAGGTGAAATCACGGATTGATGCGCTGCGCGAACTGGAACACCAACTGGCCGACTTGCGCGATGCGTGCTCCGGCGCCAGACCTGCCGAGTCGTGCGGAATTCTGCAAGGGCTGTCGGGATGCGCGTGTGATGCGCAGGAAGCGACCGCTCCCGTCGAGTGACCAGTGGACCGGGCCGATAACGCCATAACAACAGGCCCCTACAGCTCCCTGATGATCTTCCGGGTGTGGCGGCACGCAAGAACAATGAATTATAATCATTCGCATTTGTGATGCGAACTTTCTGCCGGTAAGGCCCCCATGCAAGCCCTGCGCATACTCTCAGTCGTTCTGTTCTCTTGGTTCATGGCCGTCTCTGTCGCGCATGCCGATCCTCTGGCTACGCAAGACAAGGCCAAGCAAACCTGGCAATTGCTGGACTACCTGGCGGTCGATTACGGCGGCGCTGTGCGGGATGGCAAGGTTCAAAGTGCAAGCGAATACGAAGAAATGAAGGAGTTCGCCGCGACAGCGGGGCAGCAGATCGCCGCACTGCCGAGCACGCCGGCACTCCCCGAACTGAAGCGCCAGGCCACGGCACTGAGCGAACTCATCGCGGCCAAGGCCGACGCGAAGACAGTGGCCGACAGCGCCCATTCACTGGCGGCGGCACTGGTCAAGGCGTACCCGTTCCCGCTTTCCCCCTCCACGCCGCCGGATCTCGCACGCGCCAAGGTGCTGTTTGAAGCCAACTGCGCGGCATGCCACGGGGCGACTGGTCGGGGCGATGGCCCGCTCGGCGCAAAGCTGACCCCGCCGCCGATCGCGTTCACCGATCGCGACCGGGCACGCTCGCGCAGCGTGCTCGCGCTCTATCAAGTCATCTCTCAAGGCGTCGCTGGCACGTCGATGCCCAGTTTCGCCACGCTCTCGGACGAGGATCGGTGGGCATTGGCATTTTTCGCCGGAACGCTGTCGCACGACGACGCCATGCGCGCGCGCGGTGAACAATCCTGGGGCCGAGACGCCACCGCCAAAGCCGTCTTTCCCGACTTGGCAGCCGCTGCCACATTGACCGAGGCCACCTTGTCCGAACGGATGCCGCAAGACACGGCACGCGACCTGACCGCCTACGTCCGCAGCCATCCAGAAGTGACCGTCACCGCCAACGGCACGGGCGGGCTGGGCTTGGCTCGTGCACGGCTTCAGGAGAGCCTTGCTGCAGCGCGCGCAGGGGACCAGGCCAACGCGACGCGCTTGGGTTTGTCCGCCTACTTGGATGGTTTTGAACCACTGGAGCCGGCATTGCGCGCACGCAACCAGACGCTGCTCACCGAAGTGGAAAACGCCATGCTGGCCTACCGCGGCGCACTTGCCAGCGGCAAGCTGGAGCAAGCGGACGCTACAGCGCAGAAGCTGGACTACCTTTTTGCCCAAGTCGATACCGAACTGGGGGCGGACAAAGCCGAGCCACTGACCACCTTCATTGCCTCGATCACCATCCTGCTGCGCGAAGGCGTGGAAGCGCTGTTGATCGTCGTTGGCATGCTCGCTTTCCTGAAGAAGGCTGAGCGGCGCGATGTCCTGGCCTACGTCCACGGCGGCTGGATCGTGGCGCTGGCCTGCGGCGGCCTGACCTGGGCCGTGGCAACCTACTTCGTGAGCATCAGCGGTGCCAGTCGGGAGGTGACCGAAGGGGTGTCGTCACTCTTCGCTGCCATTGTTCTGTTGAGTGTCGGCCTCTGGATGCACCAGAAGAGCACCGCCGGCAAATGGCAGGCATATCTGAAGGAAAAACTCTCCGCAGCCATGACGCGCCGCTCGGCATGGGCATTGTTCGCGCTGTCGTTCATCGCCGTCTACCGCGAGGTTTTCGAGACGGTGCTCTTCTACTCGGCCCTGGCCGGTGACGGCAACAACGGTGCATTGCTCGGTGGACTGCTGAGCGGGATGGCCGCCCTCGCCATCCTCGCATGGCTCATGCTGCGCACCAGCGCCCGCATGCCGATTGGCAAGTTCTTCAGCCTCAGCTCGATTCTGGTGGCTGTCCTCGCGGTCGTGCTCGCGGGCAAGGGAGTCGCGGGTCTTCAAGAAGCCGGTTGGCTGAGCGCCAGTCCGATCCATTGGCCACGCATCGAAGTGCTTGGAATCTATCCGTCGGCAGAGACCACCATAGCGCAAGCCGTGATCCTCATCATTGCATTGGCCGGTTTTGCGCTGAATGCCCAGACTGCTCGCCGGTCGCAGACGGCGTGATGCTCGGTGCTCCTGAATCGTAGGGCTCGAAACCATCGCACTGATTATCCCAAGGATGCTCCGCGTTGACGCCCAACTTCCCATGACGCAATTCCGCTACGCACCGTCACGGCGAGCTGCTGCCCCAGCCGCTGCTCGATCACAGGCTTCCACGGAACCAGACTGAATCCCATGCCGTCATCGAGCATCGCGTAACGGCCGCTGGCGAGCATGACACTGCGGCGGTAGATGCCAGCCACGCGCTGGCCATCGGCCACCGGCCGATGCTCCAGCCCGGATTCGGCGGCAATGTTCTTGGCAACCTGCGCCAGTTCCCGATTGCGCAGTGCGCCCAGCAGGTTCCGGGCGAGGATCACGCGCTGCCCGCGCCGCTCTGCCAGTCCCTGTTCGGCCAGGAAGTCGGCGCGCTGCTGCATCGCCTGCTTGGCCTCGCCGCCAAAGCCCAGGTCGCCCAGCCCCGAGCCGCCGCCGATCAACTGCTGGTCGAGCCAGGTGGCCCCGATCGCGCGGGCCTGCCGCTCGATGGGCAGGTGCGATTTCAGCTCTACCGCCACGCCGCCCAGGCGCTGCGCATCGTAGCGACGGCCCTGCTCGGGCAGGTCGTCCGGCACCTTCCACAGCCCTTCGGCCACGCGCTCCACGATGCCGGCTCGGCGCAGGGCTTCGAGCCGGCGGACATGGGCGGCGACGACTTCCTGCGGATCGCGGCCCGGCACGGCCTGGCCCTGCGCGATGGCGAGGTGGTGGTCGGTGCGGTACAGGCCATCGCTCGCCAGCGCGGCGATGTTCTTGTCGGCTGCGCGCACGTCGGCAGATCCCTTCACCTCCACCACGGCGCCGGTTGGATAGTTCGCCAGTTCGTCGCGGGCGTTGAGCGCAACATAGTGGGCCTTGCCGTCCACCCCGTCGATGACCAGATAGCCCCGGTCGCGCAGCTCGTCGGCCAGCCCCTTCGCGGCCACGCGGCCGAGGATGGTTCGGCCATCGTCTCCCGGCTCGAACACCGCCAACTCGCGCGGCTCGCCGCGCATGGCCCGCTGCATGGTGCGGATGATGTCGCCGCGCTCGCCCAGGGCGCGCAGGGTCTTTTCCGCGTCGGCATGGACGGCCCAGGTGCCGGGCTGCATCTCGTCGGCCAGGCCCAGGCGCTGCAAGCGTTGCAGGCGGCCGATCAGCAGCAGGCGCTGGCGTTGCAGCCGGGGTTCGTTGAAGCGTTCGATCTGCACCCGACCATCCTCGCCGGCCTCGCGCTGCAACGTGCGGTCGAGGCTCGTCCACCGCTCCTGCTCCACCTCGCGCTGCAAGGTCTGCTGGATTTCCAGTTCGGTGCGCGGCCCCAGCCATTCGGTCGCCAGTTCGGCGGCGCGATGGCGGAAGCCATCGGCGATGTAGTCGCCAGCGATGATGAGGTCTTTGCCGATGTCGTCGCGCCCGCGCACGACGATGTGCGTGTGCGGGTTGTCGGTGTTCCAGTGGTTGACGGCTACCCAATCGAGGCCCGTGCCCAGGTCGGCTTCCATGCGGCCCATCAGGTGCCGCGTGTAGGTGCGCAGGTCTTCCAACTCCGCGCCATCCTCGGGCGAGAGGATGAAGCGGAAATGGTGCCGATCGTCGGCGCAGCGTTCCTTGAAGGCGTCGAGGTCGGCGGCATCGGTCTGCGGCCCGTAGGCTTGGCCCGGCTCGCCATCGAGGCCCACACCGTCGCGCTCGATGTAACGCAGGTGCTTGGCGAGCGACTGCGCGCTGGCTTGGCGCTGGTTGACCAGCAGCGTCTTGATGGTCACGCGCCGCGACATGGGCGTCAGCTTCGCGCCGGCGAAGCGCGCCGCCGTGTGGCCGCGCCCTAGGCGCGAGCCGGGCCGCTGGCCGGTGCCCCTCCCGGTGCCGCCAGCCGTCCCAGGACAGCGCACCGAGGACTTGCCGCTGCTGGCCTTGCCTGCCTGCTTGAGCACCTTGGAGACGAAGCCCTGGCCCCGGTTCTTCGGGGCGCTGGGGCGGATGCGGAAATCGTCGTCGCGGCGGTCGGTCATGGCTGCGCTCCCTGCAAGCTCTGGCGTGTCCGGTCGTGCGATGCACGCGGACATGCCTGCATCGGCGCGGGCTTCGCGCCACAAGCGGCACGGCGGCGAAGCCGCGTCGTGCTGCGCCAACCCCACGTGCAGACTGGCTTTCGACGCGGCCCGGTGCCGCGTCCTTTTGTCTTGCCTTCCGCCTTTGCCCCTCGCTGACGCTCCGGGCAGCGGCGGCCCCGCGGCGCTGCTGCGCGAGCAGCCAGCGCGCCGGCGAACGCGGGCACGGCCGCAGGCCGGGCGCGTTCGAGGCAAGACGCCTGCACGTTGGACGGCTGCGCCGAAGGCAGCGCGAAGTGCGGTGCGAATGCGCCCGCGCTGCACGCGCGACGACACGGCGGCAGCAGCCGGAACGACATGCCCGATGGCACGATGAGAGGCACGGCGACGTGCAGCGAATCGGCGGCCATCATGGGCGTGTCTCCATCCACACCGGATGCGCGACGCCGATCACGGCGGACGCGCTGACCGGGCCGAAATAGCGGCTGTCGAACGAGGCCGGATTCGTCACGCTCAACAGGAACAGCTCGCCCGGTTCGAGGCGGCGGCAAAGCAGCAAGGATGGCAGCGGCCGGCCCAGCCGGTCGGCAGGCAGCGCGGCGGCCACCGGCACGCCGTCGATGCGTACCTGCCCGGCGACGATGCAAACGTGTTGCGGCGCGACCGCGCCTACACGTTTGAGCAACGGCACGCGGGCCGGCAGGTAGCCGCGCTGCGCAGCGAGCGCGGCAGCGTCGGCAGGCAATCGGGTCAGGACGATGCTGTCCACGGACAAAGGACGTGGCAGCGAGGCCGCCCGATGGTCGAGCGGCTGCACGCGATACCAGCCGACCGCCACGCTGTCGGACGGGTTGTAGATCAGGCGCGGCAGCGGCTGCACGAACGCCGCCCAGGCCAAAGCAGCGAGGCCGGCGGCGGTGAAGCCCGCCAGCACGATGCGAGCGCGCAGGCGCGAGCGAGGATGCGGCGCGGGGCCGGTCGTGGAAATCGCGGTCATGGGAATGTCCTCCCGGCCAGCCAGGCGGCGTGCCGTTCTGCGGTGTATTCGGGCAGCGGCAGGCGCGCCGCGAGCCGGTTGGCGAGCGTGCGCCAATACGCGGGCGACACGTCGATGGCGGCGATGCTCTGTGCGTCGATGCCGTCGATGCGTTTCAGCACGGCACGCACCGCGTTTTCGCCTTCGGCGTGCAGCAGCAGGCGTGCGCCCGGCTGCACGCCGGGGATGCGCTGCGCCGCGTCGAGCGGCGTGCAAGCCTGCATCACCATGAGCTGCCAGCGGATCGTGCCGTAGTCGTTGGCCTCCCACCGGATGCGGCACAACATGGCACCCGGCAGGAACACGGCGCAGCGCCGCCAGCGGTTGAGCTGGTGCGTGCGCGCAGGTTCGCCGAAGCGCAGGTAGAGCTTGAAGCGTGGTTCGATGTAGGCCAGCGCCACGCGCGTCAGCGGCGCGCTGGCAGGATGGCCGGAAGGTGCTGCGAGCGCAGCCGTGGCCGCGCCAGCGGCAGGCGAAGCGGATGCGGTCATGGGGTGTTCTCCCTGCGGTGCTCTGGAAACTCCCGCTCCAGCAGGCCGCGCAGCAGGTCGGCCACGGTCACGCCCTGCGTGAAAGCCGAAACCTTGATGCGCGCCCGCATCGCGGGCGTGATGTCGAGGGTCAGGCGAGCCGTGTAGAGGTCGCCCTTGCCAAGTGCATCGGCATCGCCCTGGCGAATCCACGCCTCGGCGTGCGGATTCGCAGGTGGACGCGCGCCGATGCCGACGCGCTTTGCGCGAGGTGGCGGCTTCGCTGTCATGTCGGCCACCGCAGCAGTTCGTCCACCAGCGCGGTGATTTCGCGCGCGGCGGCGCTGTCCGGCGCCGTCTCGCGTGCAAGCCGGCCTGCGGCCACGCTGTCAGCGAACACGATGCGCTGATGCACTTCCGCGCGCAGCGCAGGAAGCGGTTGGTCGGCCAGCGCCTGGCGCGCTTCGCGCCCGATCACGGTGGTACTGACGCGCCGATTGATGACGAAGGCCGCGCGCAGCGCAGGCCGAAACACTTGCGCTTCGCGGATCAGCGCCACCATCTCGGCGCTGGCCCACAGGTCGTAGGGGCTGGGCTGCACGGGGATCAGCACGCGCTCGGCCGCCAGCAGCGCGGAGCGCGCCAGTGCCGCGATGCGTGGCGGGCCGTCGATGATGACGTGATCGGCCCGCCTGGCGAGTTCTGGCGCCTCTTGGTGCAGCGTTTCGCGTGCAAGGCCCACGGCGCTGAACAGCCGTGGCAAGCCTTGCTGGCTTCTGCGCTGTGTCCAGTCCAGCGATGAACCCTGCGGGTCGGCGTCCAGCAGGACGACGTGCTGGCCGCGCATCGCCAGCTCGCCGGCGATGTGCGTGGCGAGCGTGGTCTTGCCCACGCCGCCTTTCTGGTTGAGCAGAGCGACGATCATGGCGCGGCCCTCCGTGTTGGAAAGCCGGGCTTTTGCTGCTGCGCTTGTGGCCGCGTGGTGGTTGTCCACCGCTGCGGCGCTTCCCTACTAAAAGTTAGAGAAATTAAGTTAGGGAAGTTAGAGGCCGCGCAAACCCAATGCTGGCGCGGGTTTGCGGACGATCGGCACGCCTGATAGCACGATAGTCCCACGCCTGATAGCACGATACCCCGCACGCCTGATAGCACGACACCATTCACAGGTTTTCCCGAAGTTATCCCCGTGCCGTCTGCGGCACGGGCCGGAACGTCAGCAGCTCCATGCCGTTGTCGGGCATCCGCTCGATGCCCAGGACGTAACCGGGCAGCGACTGCCGCGCGACGAGCGCGCGCAGATCGCAGGCGAAGTCGTAGGGCTTCGCGGTGCTGCCGGACTTCTGGTGCAGATAGCGAAAGTCGAACTGCCAGCCGTATGCCTGCTTGCCGCCGTGCTTGCGCACCAGGCGGTACAGCCACCGCTCGATGCCGCCGGTGAGCCGGAAATACGCCGGGTCGATGGTCAGCACCAGGGCGGCGTCGAGCACGCCTGCAAAGAACCAGTCCGGCAGGATCAGCTCGATGCCCAGCGGCGTGCCGCGGGGATCGGCCAGTTCTTTCCATTCGTTGATCCACGAGAAGCGGTGCAGGCGCCGCCCGGTCGTCTCGCGGATGGACGTGGCCACCGTGGTCGATTGCAGGCGATCCAGCGCGGCCTTGAGGCGCTGGTAGTCGCGCAGCGACTTGCCGCGCCCGATGAAGCGCAGGATCTCGTAGGGCGTCGCGCGCATCAGCCGCGACGGCCGCAGGCCCGCGTCCTTCGCTTCCACGATCTGCGAGGCCGCCCATATCAGCACGTCCGCATCCCAAATCGTGGCGATGCCGTGCTCCTGCGTGCCCTCTACGCGGATCGTCACGTTGCCCGCACGGAAGTCGATGGGCTTGACCCGCTTGGACTTGCCGAGCGAGAAGAACGGATAGGCCATCAAATCCTGGCTGTCGCGCGGCGCCATGTCGCCGGGCAAGGCGCGGAACAGGTCGAGCTGTTCGCGCTCCTGCAACGGCCGCTGCCGGGACGGCAGCGCGGTGCTGGACATGGCGATGGCCTGCCGCGCGCCGCCGATCAGCGCGCACGGCTGTCGGCCGAGTGGTGCTCGGCGTATTCGGGATCGGAAGTCGTCTCGAAACTGCGGTCGGCGGCCCAGGCATCGAGGTCGGCCACGGCGTACATGACGCGCCGCCCGAACTTGCGAAAGCGCGGGCCGCCGCCAATTACGCGCTGCTTTTCCAGCGTGCGCGGCGACAGGCGCAGGTATTCGGCGGCTTCGTCGTTGGTGAGATAGCGTTGGGGCTGCGCGGCAGTGGTCGAGACAGTGGCGGCAGGCCGCAAGGGAGCGGGACGCATGGTGTGAACCTCCATCGGTTGAAAGCGCCCGGCCACACAGCGCGACCGGATGGAGGCAGTCTCAGAAAACGCGGCCCTTCTACTCAGGGTCGTTTTGCGTCCACATCAAAACGACCCTTCTCAAGCGGCGGAAGCTGTGCTAGGTGGCGATAGCCGCCGCGCATCAGCGCATCGCCGCGCCGCACCAGGCGGCGCACCTTCGAGCGCAGGCCGCCGTCGCTGTACCAGTCGGCCACGGCGTCGGCACCGAACAGTCCTTCGCCCACATCGCGCAAGGACGCACCCGCGAGGGTCGCGTCGAGCGCCTGCAAGGTGTGCAGTTCCAGCAGCGCGGAAGGTGTTGGCCTGGGCGTGGTGGCAGCGAAGGTCGCCCCGCGTGCATGACCGCGCACAGGGGCGGCAGTGCCGCTCCGTTGGGCATAGGCCACGGCCATGCCGTCTTCCAGGCCGGGCGCCAGCGCAAAGCGCAGGCAATGGCCTGGGCTGCGCGCGATCAGCGCCAGCTTCTTGCCGTCGTGGAACAGTTGCTTGTGGCCGGGGATGCGCCAGAACGCGAAGGCGGTGGCATCCTGCGGCGGATCAGCGTCGGGGTAGAGCTGCACCACGGCAGCATGACCAGGCAGCCAAGCTGGATGCGCGTCACGCGCATCCAGTGCCGGGTCTTCCAGCAGACGCAAACCCCAGCGATGCGCTGCATCAGGCCGGCGATGACGGCGTAGCCAGTCGAGCCGGTAGTCGGGATGCCTGCGCAGGTACTCCCAAGCGAGCGCGAGCGCATCCAGCCAAAAGACATACAGGTATGCGGCAGTGGGATACCAATGCGCGAGGTGATGAGGATTGACCATGACGCCTCCTCCTGCGAACAGGACTCGCCGCCACGGAAGAACTACGCGCTACATCGCCCTCGTCGGAACGTCATGGGTTAAAAAGGCGGATGGGGCTGTCAAGACCGATTGGCTCCGATGTGTTGCGGTATTCGTCTCAATGCTGCGGCGGCAGCGCCACGACCGGGGACACTGCACAAGCCAGCCTGCCGCAATCCGCGCCAAGCATCCTGTCTATTTGGGTCAGACTGGTGGGGCTACGCCGCAAGAATCTCGATTGAGACTTACCCGGTATGACACCAGACTGAAAAAGTCACAGTAGGCCGTATTCAGTCCGGGATCGCTCCGTCGCGCTCGGCCAGCCGGGTGTACTCCGACAGCGTGCGGGTGGGGCGGAAATAGAGGTCGCGCATCACGGGCTGCCGGCGCGGCCCGACGATGCCGGCCAGCTCAGACAGCTTGACGGTTCCTTGCGCCGGCATTCCGATTCCCAGGTCGATGAGGCCCCAGGCGGTGTCGCCATCGGCGGGATCGAGTGCGGCCAGCAGCCAGGTCACATGCGCGTCCGGCGTGAACAGCCGCACCACGGGCACCGGGTCGATGGCCTGGCCAGCGGCACGAGCCTCGCCGTTGGCGAGCAGTTGCGCGCGCTCCGGGACGGTGGCGAGTGGCTGGGGCATGGTCGGCAATCCCACAAATCCAATGATGCACGGATGCGGTTTCACGTTGAAGCGCAGAACCGCCAAACCGGATTTACGCCTTCGTGCGCAAGCACGGATGCGCTTGCGTGGCTTTGCTGGAACCCGCCGATGCGGATTTCCGTAAAGGCACAAAAACGTAGAACACCAAATGAACACTATAGATTGTAGTCCTATAGGGCGCAATGGGCTGTCATCTTGGTTTTTCGAGGGAAACCATAGGTGGCGGCAGGGAACTCATTGGCGAAGGCGTTGAAGACAGTTAGAAAGGCGCGTGGCTTGAGCCAGGAAGCCTTCTCTGACGTGTCCAGTCGCACCTATATGAGCACCCTCGAACGCGACCTGAAAAGCCCGACCCTGCATAAGCTGGCCGAGTTGTGCGAGGTGATGGAGATCCACCCGCTCACGCTGCTGACGCTGGCCTACGCGGGCGACAGCCCGCACAAGGCCGACGAGCTGCTGGCGCAGGTGCGCCAGGAGCTGGAGGCGGTGTTGAAGGAACGCGATGCGGCAAAGCCGCGCGCGTGACGCGGTGATGTGCTGCGAACAGCAGCACAGCGCCCCGCCGCGGTGGGCGGGGCGCTGCGGCGGTCACGCCGCCTGGGGCTTGCTGCGCGACCAGATCAGGTCGTGCGTGCCGTCCTCGCCTTCGATCAGGCGGGCATAGACCGGCGCCGGGAACGAAGGATCGTCGAGGGTCACGGACTTGTATTCCCGTCCGGCTTCGCTGGTCTTGTTCCACGCCGCGCCGATGTCGTGGCCGGCGGCCTGGAGGCGAAAGTCGGGGGCGTTCTCGCTGTTGCCCTTGTCGTTGGGAACCAGCTTGACCTTGACGTTGAGCGTCAGGGTGCGCAGCGTGCCGGTGAAGCCGTCTTTGTCTGCGGTGAAGGTACCGATGTTGGCCATGATGTTTTCTCCTTTCGGTTGAACAAGGTTCGCGCCCATCGCGTCCTTGTTGTGATCCGACCGGCGGGGGACGGGCTGGCTGCACCGCTTGCGGTCGAAACGCAGTGGAGAGCCGGGAGGCGAAAAGAATTTGCTGCGCGAGGAAGCCGCGCAGCGGCGGGGAAATTGTTTTCGCCGGACGGTTGCAGCCATGAAGCCCGAGGCGCAGCCGTGCCACCGCCAGGATTCACAACGAGACAAGGACGCCTTGGGCCGAACCGCTCCGAAAGGAGATGGGGCCGACTCGGCATCCCCGCCCGAAGGCTTCTCCGGCTCGCCCGCTGACGCGGGCCAGGTCAACCATCCGACGACAAGTGAGAACGTCCCCGCCGCACCTTGCGGCGCCGGTCTTGAGGCGTGGCGTGGAAGCTCCATAGCGATGCCGGGCGGGTTGTCCGTGAACCGTCCTTCGTGACGTGATGGGCAGGAACCGCCAGCGTTGAGGACGGCACGCACCTGCACAACCTGCCGCAGCGAGCGCCAGCGTGTTCGCCAGCGCCCCGTCCATTGCGGCGGGGCGCTGGCCGGGCCGATCCGGCGCAGCCGGTTCGGCTGCATCGAGGGGCGCCAAGCATCGCGCGGCGGGGATAGCCCGCGGGGCTTTCCCCTGGAGGCAAGCGCAGCGCGCAGCGCCGCAGGCGCGAAGGCGTGAGGGATTGAAGCCGAATGGCCGTGACAGCGAAGTCGGCACGGGGCGCAGCCCGAAAGCCCGGCGGCGCTGTGCGCCGACACGCCCAGGCCGTTCCAGATTTCCAAACAGGAAACGCGGACATGCCTCTGATGAAATGGGCGCGGCCTACGCTGCGGGCTATGCACTCGGCAAGCCGAAAACTGCTGGTGATTCCTGCGCACTGCGGGCGCTTCGGCTTGCAGTCCCATGCGGGCCTGCTATTGCCGGGCGGGAAGCCCGGTCACGTCAACGCCGCCGCCTGAACTTCCGTGATGGCGGCGGCGTTCCGACTCGGCTGTGAACGCGGTTACTCCTTCGTCTCGATGAGCCACCACACGGCACGCGGCAAGGCGCGGCCCGTGATGGGGTGAATGTCAGTGAGGTCGGCGAGGGCCGACCAGCCCGAGCGCGGGCGGTAGCCGCGCACGTCGCCGTCGCCGTGCCAGCGGCGGACGCGCACCGTGCCGGGGGCGTAGATCGCCGCCATGCGCGGGCGGCTGGTGGTGGTGCGGGTCATGGGGGCTTCTCCTTGCAGCGAAGCGCCCCGGTCGAGGCCGGGGCGCTTGCCTTCGGCGCGGGTCAAGCGGCCAGCGCCTCTGCGGGTTCATCCGCCACGGCATCGGCATCCTCCGGGGCGTCCTGCGCCTGCGTTTCCGCCGGCGCAGCTTCCGGGCCTTCGGCCTTGAAGATGGCGGGCATCCAGCCCGTGCCATCGGCCAGCCGTTCGGCTTCGCTGGCAATGTCGGCCTTCTTCAACTTCGCCAGTCGGGTGACGGATTCCGGTGCAAACGCGGCCACGGCATCCAGAATCACGGCCTTGGAAATGTGCTTGAAGTAGCCTTCTGCGGTCGGCTTCCACCATGCGGCCATGTCGAGGCCCACGGCCTGCGCCAGTTCCTCGCCGGGTTGCTGCACCGTGGCGCGAGGCGTCACCACGTCCACCGTGGAAGCCACGCACACGGCCAGCAGCCGCACCAGTTCGTCTTGCGATTTCGCCAGCAGCACGGCGAACAGTTCGGCGCTGTCCTCCGGCAAGGCTTCACCGGCCACCTGTTGCAGTTCGCGCAGCGCCACGGCGGCGGGCGATTCCGGCCAGTCCGGGGCCATGCCTTCCAGTCGGTCTTGCGTCGTGAGGCGCACGCCGAGCGGCAGGCCATCGCCGTAGGCGTCGGGCTGCAAGACGGTCTGCACCATGCCATGCACCAGCGCGGCCAGCGCGACGTGCGGATGCCGTGCGACTTCGATTTGCAGCGCCGCCGTGCGGTGGGCGCTCAACCGCTGCGCCAGCCGGTCGGACAGGCTCGCGGCCTTGGGCGCGTCGTCGGCGTCCTCGTGCTCGTCGTTGGCGGCTTCGCCTTCGGCACTGCCGAAACCGCGCCGCAGCTTTTCCAGCGTGCGCAGCGCCTTGGCCTCGGCTTCGCGCAGCAGGCCGCGATGAATGACGGCCTCGCCGTTGCGGTCGATGGTGACGATGGCACCGGCCACCTCGCGCACCTCGGGGGCATAGCCCTGCAAGGCATCCTCCGCGTCTTGCAGTTCCCCGACCACCTGATCGCGCCGCTGTTCCAGCTTCTCGGCCTTGGCCTCGTCCTCGGCGTCGCAGGCATCTTCCAGTTCGGCGTCGATCTTTTCGAGGCGGTTTTTCAGCGAGGCGATGCGGCGGGCCTCGCGGGTGGTCGGCTCGCGGCGGTGGCGCGGGGCGTTCTGGAACGCCTGCCGTTCCTCGTAGGCCAGATGCGGCACGGCCTCCACCCATGCCCAGCCCTCGGCGCGCACGTCCTCGGCCAGCGTTTCCAGCTTGTCGCGCACCAGCGTTTCCAGCACTCCGGTATCGGTGAGGTAGGTTCCGGCATCACCTTCGGCGAACAGGTCGCGGCGGACGCCGCCGCCTGCCTTCCGGTAGGTGTCCAGCCCGACGAAGCGCACCAGCGCGTGCGTGGCGTTGATTTCGCGCTCGGTCAGGCGCTCGCGCAGCTTGGACGGGCTGCGCTGCCATTCCGGCGCAGCATAGAACGCGGCTACCTGCGCGGCGTGGTCGTCGGTGATGGTCAAGGCCATCAACTGTTCCAGCGTCACGCCACCGGCCCGGTAATCGGCCATCAGGCGCGGCGAGACGTTCGCCAGCTTCAAGCGGCGCTGCACCACCAGCGGGGACACCCCGAAGTCGGCGGCAATGTCCTCGATGGGTCGGCCTTCCTTGACCAGCGCGGCAAAGGCCGCGAACTGGTCGGCGGGGTGCATGTTCTCGCGCTGCACGTTCTCGGCGAGGCTGACGGTGCGGGCCGAGGCATCGGGCACCTGTAGGCACGGCACTTCGTAGTCGGTGGGGATGCGCTTCTTCTTCGCCAGCAGCTTCAAGGCGGTCAGGCGGCGGTCGCCTGCCACCACCTCGTAAGCCTCGCCATCTGCGGAAAGGATGACGATCAGGTTTTGCAGCAGGCCGATGCGGGCAATGCTCGCGGCCAGTTCGGGGATGGACTGGCGCGGGGTCGTGCGGACGTTGCGCTTGGAGCGGCGCGGCAGCAACTGCGAGAGGGGAACCAAGATCAGGTTCTTGGTCGGGTCGGCCACTTCCAGCGGTGCAGCGGCTTCGATGGCGACGGCTTCGGTTTTGAGTACGGCGTTCATGGTGATTTCTCCTAGCGGTTGGGATGCAGCAGCGAGAGAAGCGGCAAGGGCTGCTGCCTGCCCCTGCCGCGTGGGGATTCAGGCTTTCAACTGGCGCAGGCCATCGGCCAGCAGCCACAGGGCGCGATTCAGGCGCACGCTTTGGTCGATGCCCTGCACGGGCCGGGTGGTCTGGCGGCGGCCATTCGCGGCGCGGGCGGACAGGCCGCCTTTGGTCAAGTTCTCCTGCGTGCGGTTGAATACGCTCCACAGGTCGCGGCGGTCGTCGTCATGGCGGCGCGGCATCAGGATTTGCGATTCCGTGATGGGCGCGGGCTTGTCCTCGTCGTACTTCAACGCCAGCGCAGCGCGGGCGAACACTTCCGATTCCCCGGCGTCGAGCGTGATGGCGCGCATAGCATCGCGGGATTCCTGCGCCCGGTCGAAGCCGTGCAGGACTTCGTAAGCGCCTTCGATGACGTGTCCGGCTACGTCGCCCTTGTGCGGCACGCGCACGTCGGCCACGGTGTCGCCGCAGACAAGCCCATTGCTGCAAACGAAGCGGAACATCCCGGCCAGCATCTGATAGCTGCTGGTGCCGTCATGGGAGTTCAGCAGGATGATTTCGTTGGCCTCGCGGCCGTTGATCTGGCTGGCGTGGCGCAGCCGGATCATGTGCTTGGTGTAGTCGCGGCGGTCGTCGTGGCGCACGCGGGTCTGCGTCACCATGAAAGGCTCGAAGCCTTCCCCGCGCAGTTCTTGCAACACCGTGGCAGTGGGGATGTAGCTGTACCGCTCGGAGCGGCTTTCGTGCGGGGCGTCCGCGAAGATGGACGGGGCCACGGCCCGGATTTGGTCGTCGGACAAGGGGCGTTCCGAACGCAGCATCGGGGAACGGGAAGCGAAGCGGGATGCGAGTTGCATGGCATTTCTCCTGACAAAGAAAAAAGGTTTGCTGTTCACCGCACACCGGATTCCTAGATTCGGAGCCCAGCCTTTCGGCTGTTTGGTGCGGTCGGCACGAGGAACCCGGTTGGCCCTGTTGCCACCGTCTTTCCTGAGTTCATCGCCCGCGACGGTCAGGAGCGCGCGAACGAGGGCCGTCAAGGAGGCAAGCGCAGGGTTGGTGCGGCCCGCAGGCGCAGCCGAGGACACGGCCCTGCGCGCCTTGACGGCACACGGCCGCGGGCTACAGTCGCGGACAAGGTGATGAAGTCAGGGGAGACGGCTGGACATGGCAACGGCCCTCCAACACGCTGACCGCACGGCAAGCGAAGCGCGCAGGCCCGAAGCTGGAAGCCGGGCCGGAGGCGTCAGCCGAGCGGAGCGAGGGAACGATGGAAGCCCGGAAGGGGCGAGACGCCGCAGGCGGCTCGATGCGCAGCGCGCACGACAGCGCGACCGGCCATGTTTCTTGGCCGGGGACGCACAGCCTTCAATGCTCGATGCACAAGCTCATGCGCCGGTCATGGGGAAGCGTGTTCGACAGCGACTGCTGCGGTCTGGCCGATCCGGCGCAGCCGGTTCGGCGGTCTTTGAGGGGCGCCAAGCACCGCGCGGCGGGGATAGCCCGCAGGGCTTTCCCCTGGAGGCAAGCAAAGCGCGCAGCGCCCCGCAAGGGGCGCGTAGGCATCACGCCGAGTCGTCAGGGCGCAGGCTGGATTCCAATACCGGCATCCACGGCGATGACGAGTCCAGCAGGTAGCGCGCACCGCGCGCGTACAGACCCGACAGCCCGGTGGGCTGGTAGAACCCGGTGACGCGGCGGCGGAACTGTGCGCCGTACTCGTTGGTGTAGATCACCGCGTCGCCGATCTTGAAGCGCAAGGGCTGGCCGTTCTCCGGCGCGAACGGTTTGAGCGCATCGTGCTGCGCGGTGATTTCGATGATGTAGTCGTGATGGCTGCTCATGGCATGGATCTCCTTCGATGGTCGAGAAAGCACAAAGCACAAGGAGCGCCTTGCGGCGCTCCCAAGGCCAGGTCAGACAGCGATCCGCCCGGCCAGCCGCGCATCGCGCGCATAGACGCTCAACCGCTTCTCGGCGCGGAAAGACAGGTCGCGCTCGATCGGCAGGCCCAGCCCGCCGCGCACCGTCGCCAGCTCGCCCAGGCTGACCCAGCCGATTTCCGGCGCCCCCAGGCCCAGGTCGCAAAGACCAAAGGCGTGGTCGTGGTCGTCGGGATCAATCTCGGTCAGCAGCCAGGTCGCGCCGGCGTCCGGCGTGAACAGCTTGACCACGGGGGCCGGATCGAAGTCCGGGTTCTCCAACGATTCGCGGCCGTTGGCCAGCAGCACGACGCGCTGCTCGTCAGTAATGAGTGCGTTGTTCATGGTGAACTCCTGAAAGGATGCCGGGCGGAATTGCCCGACCCTTCCGGGGCACGGCGCAGCGCAAGCAGTCAGGGGTCGCAGACGGCCGCCAGGACGCAAGCGCGCATGGCGCGCATGGCGCGCGCCGCCCTTGACGGCGAGAACGCCGTGGCACGATGAAGGGAACAGCAAGACCGCCTCCCTCGCACCTCCACGCAGTCCCGTTTTCGGCAAGTGCGCAGCACGCGTAGGCCCGCGAGGGCCGGAGTTGCGCCGCCGGGCGCAGCAAAAAAAAGGGGGCCGAAGCCCCCAAGGGTCAAAGCAGGCCGCGCTCGGCGAATGACGTGGTACGGCTTCCCGCGACGATGATGTGATCCAACGTGCGAACGTCCACCAGCGCCAGCGCCTGCCGAAGCTGCGAGGTCAGCGCCTTATCGGCCGCGCTCGGCTCGGGGTTCCCGCTCGGATGGTTGTGCGAAACGATGACCGCCGCCGCATTGAGTCGCAGCGCCTGCTTCACTACCTCGCGCGGATGCACCTCGGCGGCGTCGATCGTGCCGTGGAACATCTCCACGTAGTCGATCAGCCGATGGCGCGTGTCGAGGAACAACACCGCGAAGACTTCGTGCTCGAAGCCGGCCAGCTTGGCGCGCAGGTAGTCCTTCACCGCCTCCGGCGACGTGAACGTCGCGCCACGCTGCATCTTCTGTTCGATGACCTGGCGTGCGGCTTCCAGAATCTGGTCGGCGTCCGCCGGCCGATAGCGCCCACGGCCATCGCGCACCATCAGCGGGGTATCGAGAGAGAGGGTCAGTTGCGACATGATCGTGCTCCGGTTGCTCGGGCGGAATTGCCCGGAACCGGCGCCAGCACGGCGCAGCGCAAGCAGTCAGGGGTCGCAGACGGCCGCCAGGACGCAAGCGCGCATGGCGCGCGCCGCCCTTGACGGCGAGAACGCCGTGATACGGTGAAGGGAACAGCAAGACCGCCCACACCCGCCCACTGCACACAGTCGGCTTTTGGGGCAAGCGGAGCGCGCAGGCCCGAGAGGGCCGGAGGCGTCAGGGGTCAAAGCCGAATGGCCGCGATTCGGCACGAAGCGCGGGGCGTAGCCCGCGAACCCGACGGCGGCACGCCGGGACGCCATGAGGTTCTGTTTGCTAGCTCCTTGCACAATGATTCAATAAATGTTGTATTATCGAACCATGAACGAAGATCAAGCCGTTTCCGCCCTTGGTGCCCTGGCCCATACCCAGCGCCTGCGCGTGTTCCGCGCCCTGGTCGTCGCCGGCCCCGAAGGGCTCACGCCCAGCGTCCTGGCCGACCAGCTCGACGTGGCCCGCAACACCCTGTCCTTCCATCTGAAGGAGCTGGCCCATGCCGGCCTCGTCACCATCGAGCAGCAAGGCCGCAACCTGATCTACCGCGCCGACTTCGCGCAAATGAACAGCCTGCTCGGCTACATGACCGAGCACTGCTGCCAGGGCAGTGCGTGCGAAGTCACCGAATCCTCCTCTGCCTGCAAGTCCTGCTGAAAGGAAATCCCCATGAAGCGCTTTCACGTCCACCTGCACGTCGATGATCTGAACCGCAGCATCGGCTTCTACTCCCAACTGTTCGCCGCGCAGCCCGCGCGTGTCGAAGGCGACTACGCAAAGTGGATGCTCGAAGACCCGCCGGTGAACTTCGCCATCTCCACGCGCGGCAACAAGCCGGGCATCGACCACCTGGGCATCCAGACCGACGACGCCGACGAACTCGCTACGCTGAAGGCCCGCGCGCAGGCCGCTGACATGGCGCTGCTCGACGAAGGCACCACGACCTGCTGCTACGCGCGCAGCGAGAAGCACTGGATCACCGACCCGCAGGGCGTGGCCTGGGAACACTTCCACACGCTGGGCAACATCCCCGTCTTCAACGAAGCGCCCCAGCCTGCGCCCGGCGCCGCCGCGGCGTGCTGCGCGCCGCGTTCCGCGAAGTCGGCTACTTCCTGCTGCTGACGCGAGGCGCGCATGACGACAGAAACCACCTATAACGCCTTGTTCATCTGCACGGGCAATTCGGCCCGGTCGATCCTCGCCGAAGGCATCCTCAACGCATTGGGCCAGGGGCGCTTCCGCGCCTGGTCGGCGGGCAGTCATCCGAGAGGCGAAGTGCATCCCTTGGCGCTCGCCACGCTGGAGCGCCTGCATCTGCCGGCGACCGGCTACCGCAGCAAGAGCTGGGACGAGTTCGTGGCGCCGGATGCGCCGGTGTTTGACTTCATCTTCACCGTCTGCGACAACGCCGCCGGAGAGGCGTGCCCGCTCTGGCCGGGCAAGCCGGTGTCGGCCCATTGGGGCGTGCCCGACCCAGCGGCCGTCGAAGGCACGGAGGAACAGCAGCGCAAGGCGTTCACGGACGCCGCGATCACGCTGCGCCGGCGCATCGAACTGTTCCTGTCGCTGCCCCTGAAAAGCCTCGATGCCATGTCCTTGCAGCGCGAGCTGCGCGACATTGGCCGCCAGTGAGGCCGGCGCGATGACCGCAGGAACCGATACCGCCGGCCGTGCGCCGGCGGTGCCCGCCATGAGCGGCTTCGAGCGCTACCTGACCGTGTGGGTGCTGCTGTGCATCGTCGCCGGCATCGCCCTGGGCCAGCTTGCGCCCGGCGTGTTCCAGGCCATCGGCCGCATGGAAGTGGCGCAGGTCAATCTGCCGGTGGGCCTGCTGATCTGGATCATGGTGATCCCGATGCTGCTCAAGGTGGACTTCAGTGCGCTGGGCCAGGTCAAGCAGCACTGGCGCGGCATCGGTGTCACGCTGTTCGTCAATTGGGCGGTCAAGCCGTTCTCGATGGCGCTGCTGGCGTGGATCTTCATTCGCCAAGTCTTCGCCGAGTGGTTGCCGGCCGACCAGCTCGACAGCTACGTGGCCGGCCTGATCCTGCTGGCCGCCGCGCCCTGCACGGCAATGGTGTTCGTCTGGAGCCGGCTGACGGGCGGCGATCCGGTGTTCACGCTGTCTCAGGTGGCCTTGAACGACACCATCATGGTGTTCGCCTTCGCGCCCATCGTAGGGCTGCTGCTGGGCCTGTCGGCCATCACGGTGCCGTGGGACACGCTGCTGGTGTCGGTGGTGCTCTACATCGTCATCCCGGTCATCCTCGCGCAGCTCTGGCGCCGCACGCTGCTGCGCCGGGGCCGGGCCGCGTTCGATCAAGCCCTGGAGCGCATCGGCCCGCTGTCGATCGCGGCCTTGCTGCTGACGCTGGTGCTGCTGTTCGCCTTCCAAGGCCAGGCCATCCTGCAACAGCCGCTGGTCATCGCCATGTTGGCGGTGCCCATTTTGATCCAGGTGTTCTTTAACTCCGGCTTGGCCTACTGGCTCAACCGCAAGGTGGGCGAGAAGCACAACATCGCCTGCCCCTCGGCGTTGATCGGCGCGAGCAACTTCTTCGAGCTGGCCGTGGCGGCGGCCATCAGCCTGTTCGGCTTCCATTCCGGCGCCGCGCTGGCCACCGTGGTCGGCGTGCTGATCGAGGTGCCGGTGATGCTGCTGGTCGTGCGCGTGGTCAATCGCTCGCGCGGCTGGTACGAACAGGCTCCGCGCAACGCGGCAAGGCATTCAGCATGAGTACCGTCACGATCTACCACAACCCGGACTGCGGCACGTCGCGCAACACGCTGGCGCTGATCCGCGCCAGCGGCATCGCGCCCACGGTCATCGAGTACCTGACGACGCCGCCTGACCGCGAAACCTTGAAGGCTCTGATCGCACGGATGGACATGGGCGTGCGGGACGTGCTGCGCATCAAGGGCACGCCTTACAAGGAACTCGGGCTGGATGCTGCCCATTGGAGCGACGACGAACTGATCGACCAGATGCTGGCGCATCCGATCCTCATCAATCGGCCCATCGTGGTGTCGCCCCTGGGCGTACGCCTATGCCGGCCCTCGGACATGGTGATCGAACTGCTGCCGCAGCGGCCGGCGGGCGAGATTCGCAAAGAAGACGGTACGCCGCTGCTGGTGGATACGCCGACCGCGGGCAACGACACAGGCCTCATCATGGCTTTGCAGGAGGCCGGACTTCCCACGGACGATCTGACCGAACCGGGGCGCAGCTTCTTTGCCTATGCCACGGTGACAGGCAAGCGCGTGGGCTACGGCGGCTTCGAGCGGATGGGACGGGATGTGCTGGTGCGCTCCCTGTTCGTGCTGCCGCACGCGCGCCAGCGCGGCATTGGTGGCGGCATCCTCGCGCTGCTGCTACGCCGCGCCTTCGACGAAGGCGGGCGCGACGCTTGGCTGCTGACCACGACGGCAGCGCCGTTCTTCGAGCGCCAGGGCTTCAAGCCGGTGGAGCGCACAAGCGCACCGGCTTCAGTGCTGGCGACGCGGCAGGCTGCGAGCTTGTGTCCTGCCAGCGCAGCGTTGCTTAGGCGGCCGATTCATTTGTAGCGCAGGCTGGTGCAGCCGCGGAACCCGACGGCGGCACGCTGGGACGCCCAGCTATTGCGGGAGCTTCCTGGGCTGTTTCGCCGCGCGCGATTCCAGCAGGCGCCGCGTGGTTTCCAGCTCCTTCTGCAACAGTTCGGCATCCGGCAGCACGGTGCGGTAGTTCGCCGCCATCACCTTCGTCGGTAAGCCTTCCAAGGCGTACCGCGCCAGCGCGTGGCCCTTATCGGCGCAGAGGATCAAACCCACGGGCGGGTTTTCATCGGGATAGGCCCAATGCTCCTTGGCGTAGTTGCAATACATGTGCATCTGGCCCACGTCCGCATGGGTCAGGCTACCCAGCTTCAAGTCGATGATGACCAGGCAGCGCAACCGCCGGTGGAAAAACAGCAGATCCACCCGATACCACGTTTGGTCGATGCGTAAGCGCCGCTGCCGGCCGACGAAGGTGAACCCTTCGCCCAGCTCCAGCAGAAAATCCTCCAGCCGCTGGATAAGGGCCGCTTCAAGATCGGATTCGGAATACTCATCCTTGAGGTTCAGGAACTCCAGCACATACGGGTCTTTGATCGCATCGTCGGGCATGACGGCATCCTCCGGCCGGGGCGCAGCGCCCTTGACCAGCATTTCCGCCTTGTCCTTCGACAAGGCGGTGCGCTCGTAGAACTGGCTGCCGATCTGCCGATCCAACTGGCGCACGCTCCAGCCGCCGCGTAGCGCCTCGGCCTCGTAGAAGCGGCGGGCGTGCTCGTCCTTGACCGACAGCAGCCGCACGTAGGCCGACCACGGCAACGTGAACACCTGCGCCAACTCGCCCAGGGCCAATTTCCGAGACGCTGTCTCGGATTTCTCGGCAGGCAATCCGTCCCCCGATTTCCGAGACAGTGCCTCGGAAATCACCGGCCGGGGATAGGCGGCGAAGAACCGCCGCATGTTCTCCAGGTTGTCCGGGCTGAATCCGCGCCCGAAGCGGGCGGTCAGGTCGGCGGACAACCGGACGATCAACTGTTCGCCGTACCCTGCGCGCCGTTCGCCCTGTTGCTCGGCCTCCACGATGCGGCGACCAATCTCCCAATAGCTGGCCGTCATCAGCGCATTGACGCTGCGCGCCGCCGCCTGGCGGGCGGCATCGAGCAGTTCCACGATGCCGCCGTGGATGCCGGCGTAGCCGGCAGGCACGGCAGCGCCTTTTACTGCTTTGGGCGTCCGGGCGCTCATGCCGTGGCCTCCTGGGGCTGGCGTTGCCGCGCCTTCGTGATGGTCTGGCGCCGGGTCGCCACCAGCTCGGCCGCCTGGCGCACAGGATCGTCCTCGGTGTGGACATAGCGCATGAACATCGCCACGGTCTTGTGCGCTGTCAGCGCCATGCCGACCTTGAGCGGCACGCCCGAATTGGCAATGTCCGTCGCCGAGCGGTGGCGGATGCCGTGGGTGCCGACCTTCGGCACACCGGCACGGTCAAGGATGCGCCGCCACGCCTGATAGTAGGAGTGGGGGCTTAGCGGCTTCTTGTGATCGAGGATCGCAGGGCAAACGTAGGGCGAATCGCCATAGTGGGGGGCACTCTCCAACAGGCGGCGAGCCTCGGCGCTCAGGGGCTTGGACATATCGCCGGTCTTGCTGTCCGGCCATACCACCCGGCCGTTGGGCAGGTCGAGCCAATCCCATTGCAACAGCAGGATTTCCGACATGCGCGCCGCGAACTCGAATTGCAGCCGGACGGCCAGCAGGTGGATGGGATGTTCCAAGCCCTCGGCCTCGGCCTTCTCCAGATAGGCGAACAGCTTGGTCATCTGGTCGTCGGTAATGAGCCGGGTCGAACCCTTTTCCGGGTACTTGGGGACGTGACGGCAGGGATTGGAGCCATCGGGCCGGTAGCCCCACAGTTCGGCCAGGTTGAACATCTTGCGGACGAGCGACAGCACGCGGTTGGCTTGGGTGGGCGACTTCTCCATGCGCTTCATCAGCGCGGTAATGTCGTTGCGCGTGACCTCGTGAGCCTTCTTGCTGCCGAAGGCCGGGATGACGAAGCTGTCGATCTGGTACTGGTAGCCGGCCTGCGTGCTGGGCTTGTTGTGCGGCTTGGAGTGGTCGTCCATGAACCGGCCGCACAGCTCCTTGACCGTCGGCGCCTTGCGGGCTTCGGCCTTGTCGAGTCCGGGATCGCCCCCGCGCCGGACTTCGGCCAGCCAGTCTTGCGCCAGCGATCGGGCCTGTTCGACCGTCAGCTCGCCGAACTGGCCGATTGCCGGCTTGCGCCGCACGCCGGAGTTCGTGCGGTACTGAACCATGAATACCTTGCGGCCGGTTGGTGTAACCTTGCACAAGAAGCCCGGAACGAGCGTATCCCGGAGTTCCACGTCGCAGGTTTGCGCCTGCGCCGTGTCAACGACGGACTTGGTGAGTTTGATCTTTGCCATGAGGTGCTCCTGAAAGGCCCCGATTCCAGGGGCCGGCTAGGAGCCAGGCGGAGGAGAACCGGGGCGGTTTGCATCGCGCACCGGGATATGATCGAAGGCATTGGTCTGGCGGAAAACCTGCTACAGCAAGCCACATCCAAGTCCAGCGTTAGCCCGGTGCGGATGCCATGCTCTGGCTTAAAATCCCTCACCCTCGCGGGTATGCGGGTTCGATCCCCGCTCCGGGCACCACGCCACGAAATGGGTTACGGCCGGGTTGCTTGCTCGGCCTGGTTGGCACAGGCCATGGCTGCGTCCACCACCTCGGGCGGAAAGCCCATGCGCGCAAGCAGACGGATGGCATTGCGCTCGGTGGCGGCACCGGCGTGCAGGCGGTAATCGAAATAGCCGTCCACTTCCGGTTCTTCCCGGAAGTGGTGGAGCGCGTAGCGCTCGTTCAGCATGGACTGCAATTCCACGTCGTGCGTGGTGACCAGCACCAGCGAGCGCTTGCCCAGTGCGCGCAGCACGGCGCAGGCGATGGCGATGCGTTCCACCGTGTTGGTGCCGCTGAACGGTTCGTCGAGCACGAACAGACCGCCGCCGTGCTGTGCCTCGCCGTCGAGGAAACCGCGGATCGCCTCGATCTCCGCGAAGTAATGGCTCTTGCCGGCTTCCACCGAATGCTCGCCGTGGATCGCCGCCATCACCGGCAGGCGCGGCAGCACGGCGCGCGCCGCAAGGCAGAAGCCCACCGTGCGGCCAAGGATGGCGTTGATCGCCAGCATCTTCACGAAGGTGGTCTTGCCCGCCATGTTCGAGCCGGTGACCAGCGCGGAAGAACCGTCCAGCCGGATCGAATTGCGCACACCGCCGGGCAGCAGGGGATGACCGCCTCCGAGGATCTCCAGCGTGGGCGTCGTGGCCAGTTCCGGCTGGCAATGCCGCGGATGCATCGCGAGTGCCGAAGCCAGCGCCATTTCGGCGTCGATGCCGCCCACCAGTTCGAACGTGGGCTGCAGCCGCTGGCGCAGGCGGTGGAACCGCCCCATCGACCACGCATGCACGATCAGCTCCAGCAGGAAGGCGATGTTCAGCCACGGCATCATCCAGGACAGCCACTCCTGCTTGCACGCGCGCATCAGTCGCAGCGAACGGCGAACCTCGTCGCGCGCCGCACGCTCGTCGCGCAGGCGCCGCTGCAAGGGCAGGTCGCCTTCGCATGCGCACAGCGCCTCGGCTGTGCCCAGCATGCGCAGGCAGCCGTTCAGCGCTTCGATCTCGCGCAGGCTGCGCCAACTGTGGCGGTACAGGATCACGGCATTCACCGGCAGCAGCGCCAGCCACCACCACGCCGACCACGACCAGGCGATCACCGCCGCCAGCAGCGCCAGCGAAAGCGCGCCCCACAAGGTCAGCAGGCCGCGTCGCGCCGGCGGCTCCGGAGCCTCGGCATACAAGGCGTCGACGACGTGCGCGTGCGATGGGGCGCCCAGCGGCAGCAGGGCCAGTTGCAGGCGCTCGCGCAGGGCGGGTTCGTCGAGCAGGCGCACATGCGTGGCGTGGCGCGCTGCCAGTTCGGCGGGATCGTCCACGTATTCGCGCAATTGCTTGTACAGCGCCTGGCTGCCCAGCGGCGTCACCGTGGTGTCGAGGTCGACGAACAGGCGGGGGAACTCCAGGTCGCCCCAGGTCTTGTCGTCGACGCAGGCGGCATCGCCACGCACCAACTCGAACCAGCGACCGGCGAACGGTTCGCGCTTGGTGCCCGGTTTTCCCCACTGTGCCCGCAGTTCGGCAAGTGCCTTGCGGCTGGGCAGCAGGGCATCAAGCGTGGAGTGCGCGAGATTCTTCGCGTAGTGGATGATGTTCACGGGTAGACGAATCGTGTCGCGGTCGATGCGCAGGGCGCGGATTCCTCACGCCACGAACTGCAGCCGCGCCAGCTCCGCATACAGGCCGCCTTCGGCCAGCAGGCTTTCGTGCGTGCCCTGCGCCACGATGCGGCCGCCGTCCATCACCACGATGCGATCCGCGCGCTGCACGGTGGCGAGGCGATGGGCGATGACCAGGGTGGTGCGGCCTTGTTCGAGCCGCGCCAGCGCCTGCTGGATCGCCGCTTCGGATTGCGCGTCCAGCGCGGAGGTGGCCTCGTCCAGCAGCAGCAGCGGTGCGTCGCGCAGGATCGCGCGGGCGATCGCGATGCGCTGGCGCTGGCCGCCGGAGAGGCGCACGCCGCGTTCGCCGAGTTCGGCGGCGTAGCCGTCGGGCAGGGCGCGGATGAAGTCGTCGGCCTCGGCGGCGCGCGCGGCTTCGACCACCTCGTCGTCGCCGGCGTCCTGGCGGCCGAAGCGGATGTTGTCGGCGGCGCTGCCGGCGAAGATGGCGGTTTCCTGCGGCACCAGCGCGATCGCGCCGCGCAGCTCGGGCAAGGCCAGCGCGCGCAAATCGACACCGTCGAAGCGGATGCTGCCGGACTGCGGATCGTAGAAGCGCAGCAGCAGCGCCAGCACCGTGCTCTTGCCGGCGCCGGATGGCCCGACCAAGGCCACCGTCTCGCCGGGGCGGATGTCGAGGTCGAAGTCGTGCAGCGCGGGCGCGTCGGGGCGGCTGGGATAGTGGAAGCGCACATGCTCGAAACGCAGCGCGCCGCGTACCGGGCGCGGCAATACTTGCGGCTGCGCGGGGCTGGCGATGTCGGCGCGTTCGGCGAACAGTTCGGCGATGCGCTCGGTGGCGCCGGCGGCGCGCAGCACGTCGCCCCACACTTCGGACAGCCCCGCCACCGAGCCGGCGGCGAGTACCGCGTACACCACGAACTGGGTCAGCACGCCGGTGCTCAGCGTGCCGGCCATCACGTCGCGCGCGCCGGCCCACAGCACCAGCGTGATCGCGCCGAAGAACAGCACGATCACCGTGGCGGTGAGCCAGGCGCGCATGCCGATCCGCTTGCGCGCGGAAGCCAGCGCGCGGGTGATGGCGCCGGTGTAGCGCGTGCTTTCGATGTTCTCGCGCGCGTAGGCCTTCACCGCGGGCGCGGCGTTGAGCGTTTCGTTGGCGATGGCCGCGGCGTCGGCCAGGCGATCCTGGCTGGTGCGCGACAGCTTCTGCACGCGCCGGCCGAACACGAGGATGGGCAGCATCACCGCGGGGATCACCAGCGCGGTGAGGCCGGCGAGGCGCGGGCTGGTCCACGCCATCATCGCGCTGGCGCCCAGCAGCATCACCACGCTGCGCAGTGCCACCGAGATGCCCGAGCCCACCAGCGCCTGGATCACTTCGGTGTCGGTGCCCAGGCGCGAGTTGAGTTCGCCCACGCGGCTGCGCTCGAAGAAGCCCACGTCCAGCCCGATCACGTGCGCGTAGAGCTGGCTGCGCAGCGAGGCCAATGCGCGTTCGCCCAGCAGGGTGATGCAGAAGTAGCGCGCCGCGGTGGCCACGGCCAGCACCAGCGCCAGCGCGAACAGGCCGAGGAAGGTGGCGTTGACCGCAGCGGGGTCGGCGTGCGCGAAGCCGTGGTCGATGATGCGCCGTATCGCCACCGGCAGCACCAGCGTCGCGCTGGACGACAGGCCGAGGAATACCAGCCAGCCCACCGCCAGCCGCCAGTGCGGCCTGAGGTACGGCCACAGTTGGCGCAGCGCGCCGATGCGGCGGGTGGGGCGGGGCTGGTCGGAATCGCTCATGGGCTCGATGGGGTCGGCTGGCAACCCGTTCCAGATGGGGCCGGCACGGCGCGATTCAATCAGGCCGCCTGCATCGCGGCCTGATTGCGTGCGCCCACCGCCAGCCGCGTGCGCAGGCGCAGGAAGGGGCGTTCGACGGCGTAATGCAGCAGCGCGCCGGTGGCGAGGATGGCCAGCGCATACGCGGCGAAGGCGGCCAGTCCGTGCAGCGCGGGCCAGCGCGGCAGCGCTTCGTGCACCGCATGCATCGCCAGCTTGTGGCTGAGGTAGAGGCTGTACGAAATGCCGGCGATCCAACCGGCGCCGGGGATGCGCCAGCGACCCAGCCAACTGCTGCTGCCCGCGCCCGCGGCCACCAGCAAGGCCATCGCCAGCGCCAGCAGCGGGAAGCCGAACACGCTGGCGGCGAAGCCGGTCTTGTCGCGGAACAGCCAGATCGCGGCGGCGACCAGCAGCAGGCCCGCGACGGCGAATGTGTTGGCGCGCCGTTGCACGCCCGCCCACCAGTGCGGCCGGTAGGCCTGGATCGTCGCCAGCAGCACGCCGGCCAGCAGGCCGTCCAGCCGCGTCCAGGTCGGGTAGTACACGCTTTCCAGCCAGTCCTTGCCGTGCAGCACGGCGTAGCCGCGCAGCAGCATGCCCATCGCCACGACCAGCACGCCGCAACCGACCACCAGCGCGCGCGACGAACGCCGGGCCAGCCACCAGGCCAGCAGCGGGAACAGCAGGTAGAAATGCTCCTCCACGCACAGCGACCACGCGTGCGAGAACGCCTGGTTGTGCTGGTAGTCGATCAACAGGTTCAGCGTGAAGGTGACGAACTGCCACGCCGGCTGCATGCCCGGCGCCTCGCGCCAGCCGGGAAACAGCAGGTACAGCGCCAGCACGGCGAAAAACACCGGCAGGATGCGGAACGCGCGGCGCAGGTAGAACGCGCCGAAGCGCAGCGGTTCGCCGCGACTCAGCGGTTCCAGCAACTGATGGCCGATCAGGTAGCCGCTGAGCACGAAGAACAGATCCACGCCCATCCAGCCGTAATCGACCATCGGCTGCAGCGGCCCGCCGATGCCGCCGATCATCCACGAGTGGAACAGCATCACCCAGACGATGGCGATGGCGCGCAGCAGGTCGAGGCCGGGCAGGCGGCTCATGGATTCCCCAAGGTGCGAAGGCATGTGGCCGGGCAGTATGCCGGCCGTGTGGGGCGAAAATCTGGCGCGCCGAAGGCTTTGTTCAATCCAGTCGGCGCGCTTCGATGCGGCCGCGGCTGAGGTCGCCGATGCGTGCCTGCGCCTCGGCGAAGCGCTGTGCCGGCAGCTCGAATTCCAGCGCCACGCCGTCCGCATCGAAGGCTTCGCGCACCGGCTCGGCGTCCAGTTCGCGCAGGCGCGCCTTGAACAGAGCCAGCTCCGCGAAGTCGCAGCGGAAGCCCAGTCGCGCCATCGCCACGATGGCCACGCGTTCGGCGATGCGCAGGCACTCCGCCGCGGTGCCGCCGTAGGCGCGGGCGAGGCCGCCGGCGCCGAGCTTGATGCCGCCGTACCAGCGCGTCACCACCACCACGACGCGGTCGCAGCCCTGGCCCTCGATCGCCTGCAGGATCGGCCGGCCCGCGGTGCCGCCGGGCTCGCCGTCGTCGTTGAAGCGGTAGTCCTGGCCGATGCGGTAGGCCCAGCAGTTGTGCGTGGCGTCCGCGGCGGACACCGCGCGCACGAAGGCCAGCGCCTGCTCCGGCGTGGCGACTGGCGCGGCTTGGGCAAGGAAGCGGCTTTTCTTGATGTCCTCGGCGTGACGGCAGGCGGCAACGAGGGTGTGCGGCGTTTCGCTCATGGGGCGCAGCGTAGGCGATGCGCGCCGCGGCGTCATGCCTTGCATTACCCTCACACCCTTGCCGCAGGCTTGGGCCGGCGGCCTCGATGGATGGAGCGGATGCGATGTCGATGGACATGCTGATCGTGCTCGTGCTGCTGGGCCTGGCACTGCGCGCGCTGAAGTGGCGGCGCACGGCGGGCGCCGCGCTGTGGCTGGCCGTGCTGCTGTTCCTGGCGACGGGCTGCGGCCTGCTGCCGGCATGGTTGCTGGGCAACCTGCAGGGGCCGTACGCGCGGCGCCCGACGATAGCCTGGGCGCCGCGCAACGCCATCGTGCTGCTGGGAGCGGGCACGGTGCGCACCCCGGACGGCGCGGTGGAACCCACGCTGTTCGCCAACGGCCGCATCAACGAGGCGCTGGCGCTGTACCGCGAGTGCAAGGCCAGCGGCAACGATTGCAAGCTCGAAGCAAGCGGCGGCGATGCGCTGCATACCGGCCAGCCGGAGGCCACGGTGTACGGCGCGCTGCTGCAACGCCTCGGCGTGCCGGCGGCCGACCTGCTGCTGGAGCCGCGCAGCATGAACACCTGGCAGAACGCCCAGTTCAGCGCGCCGCTGGTGCGCGGCTACGGCGCGCAGCGCGTGCTGCTGGTGTCCTCGGCCACGCACCTGCGTCGCGCCAGCCTGTATTTCGCGCACTTCGGCATCGCAACCACGCCGGTGCGCGGCGACTGGCTGAAGGAGCGCATGGACTGGTGGCCGCAGTCGTGGAACTTCGCGGTGACCGATCTGGCGTTGCACGAATACCTCGGCGTGCTGCGCTACCGCGTCTACAACGCGATGGGCTGGAACGCGGGGGCGACCAGCCCCGGCGACGCGTGAATCAGCTTCTGCGCATCACCATCAGGCGCAGTTCGCTCATGTCCTCGATGGCGTAGCGCACGCCCTCGCGGCCGAGGCCGGAGAGCTTCACGCCGCCGTAGGGCATGTTGTCCACGCGGAAGCTGGGGATGTCGTTGACCACCACGCCGCCCTGTTCCAGCTCGTCCCAGGCGCGCATGGCGTGCTCCAGGCTGTCGGTGAAGATGCCGGCCTGCAGGCCGTAGTCGGAGTCGTTGACCAGCGCGATGGCCTCGTCGATGGTCTGGAACGGCGCGAGCAGGGCGAACGGGCCGAACGCTTCCATGCGGTTCGCCTTGGCGTCGGTCGGCACGTCTTCCATCAATGTGGCGTCGAGCATGTTGCCGCTGCGCTTGCCGCCGCAGAGGATCCTGCCGCCGGCCCGCTTCGCCTCCATGATCCAGTCGTGCAGGCGCGTGGCGGCGGCCTCGTCGATCATCGGGCCGAGGAACACGCTCTTGTCCCTGGGGTCGCCGGCCTTGAGCTTCTTCGTGGCCGCGACGAGCTTCCTTTTCAGCGTCTCGTAGACGTCGGCGTGGGCGTAGATGCGCTGCACGCCGATGCAGCTCTGGCCGGACTGGTAGAACGCGCCGAAGATCAGCCGCTCCACCACCTTGTCCAGCTTCGGCCCCTGGTCGGCATCGACGATGCAGGCCGCGTTGCCGCCCAGTTCCAGCGTCACCTTCTTGTGCCCCGCGCGGGCCTTGAGATCCCAGCCGATCTGTCCGCCGGTGAAGGAGAGCAGCTTGAAGCGTTCGTCCTCCACCAGCGGCGCAGCGTGCGCGCCGTCCAGCGGCAGGATGGAGAACGCGCCCTTCGGCAGGTCGGTTTCCGCCAACACCTCGCCGATGATCAGCGCGCCGACGGGCGTCTTTTCCGAGGGCTTCAGCACGAACGGGCAGCCCGCCGCGATCGCCGGCGCCACCTTGTGTGCCACCAGGTTCAGCGGGAAGTTGAACGGCGTGATGAAGGACACCGGCCCCAGCGGCACGCGCTTGGTGTAGCCGTGGTAGCCATCGAGGCGTGCGGCGAGTTCCAGGTTCAGCGTCTCGCCGTTGATCCGCACGGCTTCCTCGGCGGCGATGCGGAAGGTCTCGATCAGCCGCGTCACTTCGCTGGCCGCGTCCTTGATCGGCTTGCCCGCCTCGATGCACAGCGCCTCGGCCAGCTCGTCGCGGCGCGTCTCGAAGCGATCCACGCAATGCTGCAGCACCGCCTGCCGTGCCCACGGCTTGAACTCGCGCATCGGCCTGGCCGCCTTCACCGCGGCGGCGATGGCCTTCTCGGTGACCTTGGCGTCGGGCATGGCCACGCGCGTGGCGAGCTTGCCGCTGTACTTGTCGAAGACGTCCAGCAGGGTCTTCGACGTCTGCGGCTGGTTGGCGAGGTAGTAGGGGTAGGTCTTGGCTAGCATGGATTTCTCCGGATCAGAGCGCCGCGCTCAGCTGGCGGATTTGTTCGTCGAGAATGCGATGGTTGTCGGAATAGTCGATGGCCAGGTCGATCAGGTGCACGCCGCCGGCGTCGAACGCCGCGCGCAGTGTGGGCAGGAAGGCGTCGGCGCTGGCCGGGCGGTGGCCGTGCGCGCCATGCGCCTCGGCGAACATCACGAAGTCCGGGTTGCCGAACTGCATGCCGTAATCGGCGAAACCCATGTCGGCCTGCTTCCAGCGGATCATGCCGTAGGCGTCGTCGCGCAGCAGCAGGATCACCAGGTCGAGCTTGAGCCGCACCGCGGTCTCCAGCTCCTGCGCGTTCATCATGAATCCGCCGTCGCCGCAGATCGCCAGCACCTTGCGGCCCGGATGCACCAGCTTCGCGGCCATCGCCGAGGGCAGGCCGGCGCCCATGGTCGCCAGCGCGTTGTCGAGCAGGATCGTGTTCGGCTGGCGGGCGCGGTAGTAGCGCGCGTACCACAGCTTGTACATGCCGTTGTCCAGGCATAGCACGCCGTCGTCCGGCATGCAGGCGCGCGTGTCGGCGACGACACGCACCGGATGCATGGGGAAGCGCGGGTCGTCGACGTGTTCCTCCGACTGCGTGCGGAATGCCTGGCGCACCTTACCGAAGAAGCCGAAGTCCCAGTGCGGCTGTTTCTGCAGCGCGTCGGTGAGCCGCTCGATGGTGTGCGCGATGTCGCCCACCACCTCGATCTGCGGGAAGTACACCGCATCCACCTCGGCGGCGGAGAAATTGATGTGGATTACCGTGCGCCGCCCCTTGTGCATGAAGAACGGCGGCTTCTCCACCACGTCGTGTCCGGCGTTGACGATCACGTCGGCGGCGTCGATCGCGCGATGCACGAAGTCGCCGTCGGACAGCGCGGCGTTGCCCAGCCACAGCGGGTGATCCTCGTCCACCACGCCCTTGCCCATCTGCGTGGTGAAGAACGGAATGCCCAGCTTGTCGATGAAGGCGCGCAGCGCCACCGCGGTGCGCTGGCGGTTGGCCGCCGCGCCGATCATCAGGATCGGATGCCGCGCCCGGCTGATCGCCTCGCCGGCCTGCACCAGCGCGGCGTCGTCGGGAGAAGGGCGGCGCGCGTACTCGGTGGGCAGCAGGATCGGGTCGTCCACTTCGTCGCGCGCGATGTCTTCGGGCAGCTCCAGGTGCGCCGCGCCGGGGCGTTCCTCCTCGGCGCGGCGGAACGCCTCGCGTATCCGCGCTGGTATCGTCGCGGCGGATACCAGCTGGCGCGTGTACTTGGTCAGCGGCTGCATCATGTCCACCACGTCCACCAGCTGAAACAGGCCCTGCTTGTGCAGGCGGATGGGTTTCTGCCCGGTGATCATCAGCATCGGCATCGCGCCGAGCTGCGCATAGGCCGCCGCGGTGACCAGGTTCGTCGCGCCCGGCCCCAGCGTGGACAAGGCCACGCCGGCCTCGCCGGTGAGCCGTCCCCAGGTGGCCGCCATGAAGCCCGCGGCCTGCTCGTGGCGGGTGACGATCAGCCGGATCGAGGACTCGCGCAGCGCTTCGACCAAGTCGAGATTCTCCTCGCCCGGCACGCCGAAGATGCAGCGCACGCCTTCGGCCTCCAGCGCCTTCACGAACAACGATGCAGCTTTCATGCACTCTTCTCCGCAGGAAGCAGACGGACAGGGTGCGTGATGCCATGTTCAATGCGTGTGAGCGGCTTTCATGCGTCGCCTGCGTGCGGCATCGGCATCGCGGATGCCGCGGAACTATTTGTCGAGCACGCGCAACTTCAGTTCGCCATCCGCGAGGCGGGCAAGCAGGTCGTCGCCCTCGTTCACGTCGGCTGGGGCGCGCACCACCTTGCCTTCGTCGTCGAACAGGATCGCGTAGCCGCGTTCCAGCGTGGCCAGTGGGCTCACCGCGTGCAGTGTGCGGGCGGCCTGTTGCAGGGCGTGGCGCTCGCGTTCCAGTTGGCGGGCGATGGCCTGGCGCAGGCGTTGCGATTGTTCGGCGAGCTGCCGTTGCAGCAGCGGCAGGCGCTGTTGCGGGTGGCGCGCCAGCAGGCGCGCATGCAGGCGATCCAGCCGGGTGCGTTCGCCCTGCCGGCGTTCGCGCAGCACGGCGAGCAGGCGGTGCCGAAGGTGGGCGAGCCGTTCGCGGTCGCGCGACAGCCGCGCCTGCGGACGCTGCGCCTGCAGGCGCGCGAGCAGGTGATCGACACGCTGGGTCAGCGATTGCAGGCGGCGCTGTTCGAACAGCGCCAGGCGTTGCCGCAACTGGCGCAGATGGCGCAGCGTGGCCTGCGCGTCGGGCACCAGCAGTTCGGCGGCAGCCGAAGGAGTAGGCGCGCGCAGGTCGGCCACGAAGTCGGCGATGCTGAAGTCCACCTCGTGGCCCACCGCGCTCACCACCGGCACCGCGCAGGCGTGGATGGCGCGCGCCACCGCCTCGTCGTTGAAGGCCCACAGGTCTTCCAGCGAGCCGCCGCCGCGGGTGAGCAGCAGCGCGTCGTAGCGTGCACTGGCCGAGGCTTTCTTCAGCATGGCGACGATGGCGGGCGGCGCCTCGCGGCCCTGCACCGGCACCGGCAGAACGTCCACTTCGGCCAGCGGCCAGCGGCGCGACAGCACGCTGAGCACGTCGCGGATCGCCGCGCCGGTGGCGGAGGTGATCACGCCGATGCGCCGCGCGTAGCGGGGCAACGGGCGCTTGCGCGCGGCGTCGAACAGGCCCTCGGCATCGAGCTGCGCTTTCAGCCGCTCGAACTCGCGCTGCAGCGCGCCTTCGCCAGCCGGCTCCATGTGCTCGGCCACGAGCTGGAATTCGCCGCGCGGCTCGTACAGGCCCACCCGCGCGCGCAGCAGCACCTGCATGCCGTCGGCGGGCCTGAAGCGCAGCGCGGCGCTCTTCGGGCGGAACATCGCGCAGCGCACCTGGGCGCCGCTGTCCTTCAGCGTGAAGTAGAGATGCCCGGAGGCGGGGCGCGCCACGTTGGACAGTTCGCCCTCGATCCACACCAGCGGCAGCGCGTCCTCCAGCAGCCCGCGCACCAGCCGGTTCAGCGTGCTGGGCGTGAGGATGTGGCGGGGCGGGGCGGTGTGGTCGTCGGGCGCGTGCATGGGCTGGCGAGACTAGCATGTCCGGACGGTGCCAGCGCTTGCGCAACAGTGGCTTGGCGGCGGTTGTGCATGTGATGCCTGATGTGCCGGTCGGGCGATTGTCACGTGCGTTGACTCGCTGCGTCCGCAGCTCGCCCTTCGGGCCATTCGCTGCGCGAATGTTCGCTTCGGCATTCTGCCTTCGCAGTCGCTAGACTTTCGACTTCACGCCGCAGCTTTCGCGGCGACGGACTTCCGGTTGCACGCAATGAACGATTCCATCAACACCAAGCCGCGCGAAGCCCTGCCGCTGGCGCGCCGTCCCAATGTCGGCGTGCAGATCGGCAAGGTGCGCGTGGGCGGCGGCGCGCCCATCGTGGTGCAGTCGATGACCAATACCGACACCGAGGATCCGGTGTCCACCGCGAAGCAGGTCGCCGAATTGGCGCGCGCGGGTTCCGAGCTGGTGCGCATCACGGTGAACACGCCGGCGGCGGCGGCGGCGGTGCCGCGTATCGCCGAGCGGCTGGCGATGATGGGCGTGGACGTGCCGATCATCGGCGACTTCCACTACAACGGCCACCAGCTCCTGGAGCAGGAACCGGCCTGCGCCGAGGCGCTGGCGAAGTACCGCATCAACCCCGGCAACGTGGGCTTCGGCAAGAAGAAGGACGCGCAGTTCGGCGCGATCATCGAGAAGGCGATCCAGTACGGCAAGCCGGTGCGCATCGGCGCCAACTGGGGCTCGCTGGATCAGAGCATGGTCGCCACCCTGATGGACGAGAACGCGCAGCGTGCCGAGCCGTGGGACGCGGGCCACGTGGCCCGCGAGGCGCTGATCCGCTCGGCGCTGGACTCGGCCGCGCTGGCCGAGAGGATCGGCCTGCCGCGCGAGCGCATCATCCTGTCGTGCAAGGTGTCCGGCGTGCAGGAGCTGATCGCTGTATATCGCGACTTGGCTCTGCGCTGCGACTATGCCTTGCATCTTGGCCTGACCGAGGCCGGCATGGGTTCCAAGGGCATCACCGCATCGAGCGCGGCGCTGGCGGTGCTGCTGCAGGAAGGCATCGGCGACACCATCCGCATCTCGCTCACGCCGGAGCCGGGCGCGTCGCGCACCGGCGAGGTGATCGTGGCGCAGGAGCTGTTGCAGACCATGGGCCTGCGCTCGTTCACGCCGCTGGTCACCGCCTGTCCGGGTTGCGGCCGCACCACCAGCGAGTTCTTCCAGGAACTGGCCAAGACCGTGCAGGAGCACGTGCGCGCGCAGATGCCGGCGTGGCGCGTGAAATACGACGGCGTGGAGAACCTCACCCTGGCGGTGATGGGCTGCGTGGTGAACGGGCCGGGCGAATCCAAGCACGCCAACATCGGCATCTCGCTGCCGGGCAACGGCGAGGCGCCGGCGGCGCCGGTGTTCATCGACGGCGAGAAGGCGATGACCCTGCGCGGCGACAACATCGCCAACGAATTCGTGGGCATCCTCGACGACTACGTGGCGCGCAAGTACGCCGCACGCGGCGGCTGAGCCGGGTGGCTGCCGGCGCGCAGGAAAGCCTGATCCTCGACGCCTGGCACGCGAACGCGCAGGCGTGGGAGCGCGCCGTGCGCGAGGGGCGCATCGAAAGCCGCAGGCTGGCGACCGACCAGGCCATCCTTGATGCCGTGCTGGCGCGTTCGCCGCGCTCGGCGATCGACGTGGGCTGTGGCGAAGGCTGGCTTGCTCGGGCGCTGGCCGGGAAGGGCGTGCAGGTGCTCGGCGTGGATGCGGTGCCGGCGCTGGTCGAAGCGGCGTGCGCCAAGGGTGGCGGCGAGTTCCGCGTCATGGCCTACGAAGAGATCGCCGCGGGTGCGCTGGATCGGCGGTTCGATGTTGTGGTCTGCAATTTTTCCCTGCTCGGCGGGGCGTCGGTCGATGCCTTGCTTGCTGCGTTGCCCGACCTGCTGGAGCCGGGCGGTGCGCTGATCGTGCAGACACTGCATCCGGCGATGGCCGGTGGATCCTATGAGGATGGCTGGCGCGAAGGTTCATGGGTTGGGTGCGGCGAGGGCTTCGGTAAAGCGGCGCCCTGGTATTTCCGCACCATGGGCAGTTGGGTGGCCGTTTTCGAGCGAGCGGGACTGAGTCTGGTGCGGCTTGTCGAGCCACTGCATCCGGACACGGGATGCCCAGCTTCGGTGATCTTCATTGCCGTGGCGCGCTAAGCGCAGTCGCCAGGCTGGATTCGTGATGCGCAGCCGGCCCAGTTGCCCATGCGGCCGGGCAGGGCGGCGAGCCGCGCCGCTTCGCGCAGGTAGTCCTCCCGAGGGATTTCCACGGCGCCCAGGCTGAGCGTGTGCGCATTTGCCACCTGCGCGTCGATCAGCGGCCAGCCCCATTGCCGCAGCAGTGCGGCCAACGCCATCAGCGCGAGCTTGGAGCCGCCGCTCTCGGCGCTGAACATCGACTCGCCGCAGAACAGCTGGCCGACCGCCACGCCGTAGACGCCGCCCACCAGCCGCACGTCGTCCCACACCTCCACGCTGTGCGCGTGGCCCAGGCGATGCAGCGCGGCGTAGGCGGCGATCATCTCCGGCACGATCCAGGTGCCGCCGCGACCTTCGCGCGGTTCGGCGCAGGCGCGGATGACCGCCTCGAACGCGGTGTCCACGCTCACGCGCCACGACTTGCCGCGCAGTTGCCGGCGCAGGCTGCGGTTGATGCGCAGCGTTTCGGTGCGGAACACGCAGCGCGGATCGGGCGACCACCACAGGATCGGCTCGCCCTCGCCGTACCACGGGAAGATGCCTTGGCCGTAGGCGGCCAGCAGCCGTGCGGGCGAGAGATCGCCGCCGAACGCCAGAAGGCCGTTGGGATCGCGCAGCGCATCGCGCGGATCGGGAAAGCGCTCCGGTGTGGCGGGATCGAGCAGGGGCAGGCGGATCATCGCTGACCGGCAAAGGGCGAGGGGGCGAATCTACTGCTTGCGCACGAAGCTGCGCATGGTCAGGCCCATGCTGGTGCGGAAGGCCGTGGGCCGCGGCATGCCTTCGTCGGCCGCGACAAAGACGAAGCGGTCGCCTTCGAGCCGGTAGATGGCGGGCAACGGCTTGCCGGCATCCGCGCCGATCGAATCGACCCAGGTGATGGACTTCGGCGTGGTGGACGCATCCAGCGTGAAGTCGCCTTCCAGCAGCAGTTCGCCCGGGACGGTGCGCACCTCGAAATGCTTGCCGCGGATCAGGGTGAGTGCGCCGGGAGCGCCGTGGTCGTCCGGCGGATCGATGATGCCGTTTTCCTCGAAGCCGGTTTGCTCCCAGACGCCTTGCAGGGCGGCAAGGTCGTCGGCTGAATCAGTCGGGTCGTTGTCGAGCGGCGAGGCCATGGCCATCCTTCGGTTGCGTGCCGCACCATGATGGCATGTCAGTGCCGGGCATAGGGGCTGCGTGCCATGCACTCGTCCGCGTAGCGATCCACGGCCTTCGCTTCTTCCCGCAGGGCCGCGCGCACCGCGGCACGGAAACCCTCGTGCACCAGCAGGTGCCGTGAGTGCGTGCGCATCGGGAGAAAGCCGCGCGCCAGCTTGTGCTCGCCCTGCGCGCCGGGCTCGAAACGCTGCAGGCCCTGCGCTATCGCGTATTCGATGCCGCGGTAGTAGCACAGCTCGAAGTGCAGGCCCGGCACGTCGATGCGGCTGCCCCAGTAGCGCCCGTACAGCGCGCCGTCGCCTTCGAGGAACAGCGCCATCGCGGCGATGCCTTCCGCATCAAACGCCAGCGCCAGTTGCGCCATGCCGCCCAACTGGCGGAAGAACGCGGGTGTCAGCGCGGCGTGGTTGCCCTTGGCGTCGAAGGTGGTGAGGTAGAGCGCGTGCACTGCGTCCCACTCGGCGGCCGTGAGCGTGCCGCCATCGCGCCAGGCGATGCGCAGGCCGCTGGCGGCGACGCGGGTGCGCTCGTGGCGGATGTTCATGCGCTTCTTGTGGCTGAGCGCGGCGAGGAAATCGTCGAAGTCGCGCCAGCCGCGGTTGTGCCAGTGGAACTGCACATCCGAGCGCGCCAGCCAGTCCGCATCGAAAGCACGGGTTTCATCGGCCGGCAGGAAGTTGGCGTGCAGCGACGAGAGTTGCAGGCGCTCCGCTTCGCGGCGCATCGCATCGACCAGCGCGACTTGCAGCCCGACATCGCCGCCGGTGAGCAGGCGCGGGCCGGTGATCGGCGAGTAGGGCACGCCGCAGAGCAGCTTGGGGTAGTAGTCGCCGCCGGCGCGTTCCCAGGCGGCGGCCCAGCTCCAGTCGAACACGAACTCGCCGTGCGAATTGCCTTTGAGGTAGAGCGGCGCGGCCGCGCGCAACTTGCCGTGCTCGTACAGGCCGAGATGGTGCGCCTGCCAGCCCCAGTCGGCGCGGATGCAACCGCTGTCTTCCAGCGCATGCAGGAAGGCATGCGAGACGAAGGGATTGCCATCGGGGCGCAGCGCGTCCCAGTCGGCGGCCGGGATGTCGGCGATGCGGTCGTGGAAGCGTGCTTCGGTCACGCGCAGAGGTTAGTGCAGCGCGGGCAACTGCGCGGCGAGCATCTGCACGAAGGCATCGGGGCGGCCGTAGCAGGTGTGGTGCGGCAACAGCGCGCGGCGCCCCTCGGTTTCCAGCAGCAGGGTGGGGAAGCCGTGGCCGCCCGCTTCGTCCAGCAGGCGACGGCTGGCCTGCACGTGTTCGAACACGGCATGGCCTTCGGCACGCATCAGGGCCTCCGTGAACTGCACGCCGTCCAACCCCGTTTCTTCGGCCAGTTCGGACAGCACCTGCGGTTCGACCACGCGCAGGCCACGCTGGTAGTGCGCGTTCTGGATCGCCACCAGCATGGGGTAGGCCTTCGTGGCGTCCAGCGCTTCGGCGGCCAGCACGGCGGCGATCGGCGGCAGCGAATACAGCACGGTGCCGTCGTCGGCCAGCAGGCCTTGTTTGTAGGCCTCGCCGAAGGGTTGGCCGCTGAGCTGGGCGATGCGTTCGTCGGAGTGCACGATGTGCTGCGCCAGCGCGGCGTCAACGTGGCGCGGCTCGCCGAACAGGCCGCCGCCGTGCAGGCGCAGCGCGAGGCGGCCGCCCAGTTGCGCCACGGCCGCGCTCACCAGCGGCTGTGCGGCGTAGCACCAGCCGCACAGCGGGTCGTGGATGTAATGCAGCGTGGCGGTGCTCATCGGGGGGCGATCCAACATCTCAAACTTCGTGGAGTCTTTGGCTTTTGCCCGTCATCCCGGCGAAGGCCCACTACTGTCCGGAATAATTTTGAACATTCGTGGCCGCGTTCTTTCTCGTCATTCCGGCGCAGGCCGGAATCCAGTGGCCGTGCGGCCTGAGCGAACATGGTCGCTACTGGATCCCGGCCTGCGCCGGGATGACAGTCTGGATAGGTGGTCGTTATCGGAAATGAAGTCGCCTTCTCGCAATGCTTCGTGCAAGCGGCGCGGGCCTTCATCCTTCGACACCATCCCCAGATTATTCAGGACAGCAGTGGGCGAAGGCCGGGATCCAGTAACCGCATCGCTCGAACAAGCGTGACCGTCACTGGACTCCGGCCTTCGCCGGAGTGACGAATGAAAAGCAGGTTCAGCCCGCCGGCTTCTGCTGCTCCAGCCAGCGCTCGGCGTCCAGCGCGGCCATGCAGCCGAAGCCGGCCGAGGTGATCGCCTGGCGGTAGACGTGGTCGGCCACGTCGCCGGCGGCAAACACGCCGGGCACCGAGGTCATGGTGGCCATGCCGTTCTGGCCGCTCTTGATCTTCAGGTAACCGTCGTGCATTTCCAGCTGGCCGGCGAAGATGCCGGTGTTGGGCGTGTGGCCGATCGCGACGAAGAAGCCGGTGGCGGCGATGTCGCGGGTGGCGCCGGAGTTGACGTCCTTCACGCGCACGCCGGTGACGCCGGAGTCGTCGCCCAGCACCTCGTCCACGGCGTGGTTCCACACCAGCTCGATCTTGCCGGCGGCGGCCTTCTCGAACAGCTTGTCCTGCATGATCTTCTCCGCGCGCAGCTTGTCGCGGCGATGCACCAGATAGACCTTGCTGGCGATGTTGGAGAGGTACAGCGCCTCTTCCACGGCAGTGTTGCCGCCGCCGATCACCACCACTTCCTGCTCGCGGAAGAAGAAGCCGTCGCAGGTGGCGCAGGCCGATACGCCCTTGCCCTTGAACTTCTCCTCGCTGGCGATGCCGAGGTACTTGGCGGTGGCGCCGGTGGCGATGATCAACGCGTCGGCGGTGTACTCGCCGGAGTCGCCGGCGAGGCGGAACGGGCGCTGCTTCAGATCCACCGTGTGGATGTGATCGAAGATCATCTCGGTGTGGAAGCGCTCGGCGTGCTCGGCCATGCGCTGCATCAGCGCGGGGCCCTGCAGGCCTTCCACGTCGCCCGGCCAGTTGTCCACGTCGGTGGTGGTCATCAGCTGGCCGCCCTGCTGCAGGCCGGTGATCATGGTCGGCTTGAGGTTGGCGCGCGCGGCGTACACCGCGGCGGTGTAGCCGGCGGGGCCGGAGCCGAGGATCAGCAGGCGGGTGTGCTTGGGCGTGGCGGTCATGCGCGGGTTCCTCAGGATGGTCGGCGGTTGCTGGCTATTCGCCGCAACCGGCGTGCAGGTTTCATCGCCGCGGCAGGCGCGGCGCGGAACCGCAAGGATGGGGAAGGTGGGCGGCCGATTCAAGGGACGGGTCGGCTACTGAAGCCTGCGCCGCCTGTGTAGACTTGCCCGGACTATCGACAACACGGAAGCACGTCCCGGTGGCGCCAAGCGCAAACGTCAAACAGAAGAAGGAGTCGGCCGGCCTGAGCGACGAGCTGAAGCGCCGCCTGCGCGAGGCCGGCGCCCTGGTGCTGCTGGCGCTGGCGCTGTACCTGCTGGTGTGCCTGTTCAGCTACGACGCGCAGGATCCGAGCTGGTCGCACGCCGGCGTGGTCGCGCACAGCCGCAACCTCGGCGGCACGGTGGGCGCCTACGTGGCCGACCTGCTGCGCTACCTGTTCGGCGCCGTGGCGTATTTCTTCCCCTTGCTGCTGCTGGCGCTCAGCGTGCCGGTGCTGCGCCAGCGCGGCGTGCTGCCGGTGCAGCCGTGGGAATCCTCGCTGCGGCTGGTCGGCTCGGTGTTCTTCTTCATCACCGCGCCGGGACTGTGCTGGCTCAATTTCCCGCTGAGCACGATGGCGCCGGAAGGCGCGGGCGGCGTGATCGGTCGCGCGGTGGCGCACGGCCTGCTTGCCGCGTTCGGCGACAAGGGCGCGCCGCTGCTGCTGCTCGCGCTGTTCCTCGTCGCGGTGACGCTGGCCACCGGGCTGTCGTGGTTCAAGGTGATGGACTGGACGGGCCAGGCCACGCTGCGCGCGGTCGCATGGCTGCGCGGCAAGCTGCGCGAAGCGCCCGACGCGATCAAGGCGCAGCAGGCGCGCGCCGAGCGCGACGTGGCGAAGAAGGCCGAGGCCGTGAAGCAGGCCAAGCGCGAGCCGGTGCGCATCGAGACGCCGCCGGCGCCGGTGGCCAAGAGCGAGCGCGCCAAGCTGGAAACGCAGATCCCGCTGTTCACCGGCGCCTCCGCGCCCGGCGAGTTGCCGCCGCTGTCGCTGCTGGACGAAGCGCCGGAGCAGGGGCCGGGCTATTCGGAAGAGACGCTGGAAGTGCTGTCGCGCCAGGTCGAGCTGAAGCTCAAGGACTTCCGCATCGAGGCCAAGGTGGTGGGCGTGTACCCCGGCCCGGTGATCACCCGCTTCGAGCTGGAGCCGGCCGCCGGCGTGCGCGGTTCGCAGGTGTCCAGCCTGGACAAGGACATCGCGCGCGGCCTGTCGGTGGTCAGCGTGCGCGTGGTGGACGTGATCCCCGGCAAGAACGTGATTGGCCTGGAGATCCCCAACACCAAGAAGCAGGTCGTCTACCTCTCGGAGATCCTGCGCTCGGACAAGTACGACCAGACCAAGTCGCCGCTGGCGCTGGCGCTGGGCAAGGACATCGGCGGTCGTGCGGTGGTGGCCGACCTCGCCAAGATGCCGCACCTGCTGGTGGCCGGCACCACCGGCTCGGGCAAGTCGGTGGCGGTGAACGCGATGGTGCTGAGCCTGCTGTACAAGGCCAGCCCCAAAGACGTGCGCATGATCATGATCGACCCGAAGATGCTGGAGCTCTCGGTGTACGAGGGCATCCCGCACCTGCTGGCGCCGGTGGTCACCGACATGAAGGAGGCGGCGAACGCGCTGCGCTGGTGCGTGGCCGAGATGGAGCGCCGCTACAAGCTGATGGCCGCGGTGGGCGTGCGCAACCTCGGCGGCTTCAACAAGAAGGTGAAGGACGCCGAGAACGCGGGCCAGCCGCTGCTGGACCCGCTGTTCCGCCCGAACCCCGAGATGCCCAACCTCGCCGCCGAGCCGCTGGAGCCACTGCCCTACATCGTCATCATCATCGACGAATTCGCCGACATGATGATGATCGTCGGCAAGAAGGTGGAAGAACTGATCGCCCGCCTGGCGCAGAAGGCGCGCGCCGCCGGCGTGCACCTGGTGCTGGCCACGCAGCGCCCGTCGGTGGACGTGATCACCGGCCTGATCAAGGCCAACATCCCCACCCGCATTGCGTTCCAGGTGTCGAGCAAGATCGACTCGCGCACGATTCTCGATCAGTCCGGCGCCGAGGCGCTGCTCGGTCACGGCGACATGCTCTACCTGCCGCCGGGCACCGCCATGCCCGAGCGCGTGCACGGCGCCTTCGTGGACGACCACGAGGTGCACAACGTGGTGAACTGGCTGAAGGCGCAGGGCGCGCCGCAGTACATCGAGGGCGTGCTGGAGGAAGTGCAGGCCACCGCCGACGGCAAGTTCATCAACGACTCCGGCCTGCCGCAGGAAGGCGAGGAAGGCGGCGACGCCGACGCCCAGCTCTACGACAAGGCCGTGGCCATCGTCACCCAGACCCGCCGCGCGTCGATCTCGGGCGTGCAGAGGCATCTGCGCATCGGCTACAACCGCGCCGCCCGCCTGATCGAGCAGATGGAGCAGGATGGCGTGGTCAGCGCCCCGCAGCACAACGGCAACCGCGAAGTACTGGCGCCGCCGCCGCCCAAGGGCTGAGGCTTTTGCTCCCTCTCCCCTCCGGGGAGAGGGCTGGGGTGAGGGGCCAGTCTTGCGGGGAACCAACAAGGTAGATCGCTCCAATCAGGCGGCCAGGCAAGATTCTCCCCTCATCCCAACCTTCCTCGCTCCTCAAAGCCGACGCCATCCATGGCGTCTCCCCGCGTACTCCCCGCAGGGGGGAAGGAGTGCAGCGTCGAACGGTTAAGCCTTCCCCTCTACAATGCCCGCACCGCATCGCGCACAGGGCTTCCATGAAACGCCTCATTCTCGCCGCCGCCGCCCTCCTGCTGTCGTTGGCCGGCACGGCCCAGGCCGCCACCGGCGCGGCCCGCGCACGGCTGGACGCGTTCGCCACCGGCCTGCATTCGCTCACCGGCAGCTTCACGCAGACCCTGGTCGATCCGAACGGCAACGCCGGCAAGACCAGCAGCGGCACGCTGGCGCTGGAGGCGCCGCGGCAGTTCCGCTGGGAAACCACGGCGCCGTACAAGCAGACCATCGTGGCCGACGGCAGCCGCGTGTGGATGTACGATCCGGAGCTGGAGCAGGTGACCGTGCGCATCCAGTCCAGCGAGGAATCGCATAGCCCGCTCACCGTGCTCACCGACCTCAGGCAGATGGACAAGGAGTTCAAGGTCAGCGAGCAGGGCACGCATGACGGCCTGGCCTGGCTGCGCCTCACCTCCACCGCCAAGGATCCGCAGTTCGCCTATGCCGACCTGGGCTTCGACGCGAACGGCCTGGCGCGGATGACCTTCAAGGATCAGCTCGGTTCCACCACCGACATCCGTTTCTCGGACTGGCAGCGCAATGTGGCGATTCCGCCGTCGGTGTTCACCTTCGTGCCGCCCAAGGGCGCCGATGTGATCGGCGATGCGCCGGTGCTGCAGGTCGAGCCGCTGAAGAACTGAGCGTGAGCCGCTGATGCCAGTACTGCGCCAATTGCCGCGCTGGGCCTGGTTCGGCACGGCCGTGCTGTCCTTGATCGCGGGACTGGTCAACGCCGCGGGTTACCTCGGCTTCCGCCACCAGTCGATCAGCAACATGACCGGCAACACCAGCCTGCTCGGCATCGCGCTGGGCAAGGGCGACGCCGGCGAGGCGCTGCACTGGGCGCTGACCATCGCCGCCTTCGTGCTGGGCGCGATGCTGAGCGGCATGATCGTGCAGCAGAGCACGCTGCGGCTGGGCCGACGCTACGGCGCGGCGCTGCTGCTGGAATCCCTGCTGCTGTTTGCCGCGGTGCCGCTGCTCGATGCTTCCGATTCGCTGGGCCTGTACCTGGCCTCGGCGGCGGTGGGGCTGCAGAACGGCATGGTCAGCGCGTACAGCGGCATGGTGATACGCACCACGCACGTCACCGGCATCTTCACCGACCTCGGCATCTACCTCGGCCACCTGCTGCGCGGCCTGCCGGTGGACAGGCTGCGCCTGCGCGTATGCGTGCTGGTGGCGGGGTGCTTCATGTTGGGCAGCGCCGTCGGCGCGGTGCTGTTCGCGCGCATGCAGGATCACAGCCTGCTGATCCCGGCGGCGCTCACCGGCATCTGCGGGCTGGCCTACGGCCTATATCGGCATTTCACGCCCGCCGCGGATCCGGGCGAGCCGTAGGGGCATGCCGCGACGCCGTCACTGGGCGAGCGTGCAGCAGTCGCGGCCGTGGTGCTTGGATTCGTAGAGCGCGGCGTCGGCGCGCGCCAGCCAAGAGTCCATGCTCTCGCCGGGCTTGAGCACGGCGACGCCTATGCTCACGGTGACGCTGATGTCGCGGCCTTCGTGCTGTACCCGGGTATTGCGCAGCGACTGGCGGATGCGCTCGGCGACCGCCATGGCGTGTTCGCTGGTGCTGTCCGGCAGGCACAGCACCAGTTCCTCGCCGCCGTAGCGGCCGACCAGGTCGTCGGCGCGCAGCTGCTGGCGGATGACGTTGGCGGTGGCGCGCAGCACCGCGTCGCCGCCGAGGTGGCCGTACTCGTCGTTGATGCGCTTGAAGTGATCCAGATCCATCAGGGCGGCGCAGGCCGTGTCGGAGGCATGCCGCACGCCCTCGGCCTGTTCGAGGAAGCGGCGCCGGTTGGACAGCCCGGTGAGTTCGTCGGTGCCGGCCAGCAGATCCAGCCGCTGGTTGGCGGCGCGCAGTTCGCGGGTGTGCTCGTCGATCTGCGCCTGCAACTGCTCGGCGCGGCGGCGCAACTGGATCGTACGCAGGTGCGCCAGCAGCGCGACCAGCGCCAGCACCGCCATCACCGCCAGTGCGCGCGCCCACACGGTTTCGTACCACAGCGGCGCCACCGTGATGGCGAGCGTGCTTTCCACCGTGCGCGCATGCCAGCCGCGCGGCACGGCGCGCAGGCGCAGCACGTAGCTGCCATGCGGCAGGTTGGTGTAGATCGCGCTGGGCGCGCTGCCCTTGGGCACGTCGATCCAGCCGTCGTCGAAGCCGTCCATGCGGTAGCTGTAGGAGGTTTCCTGCGGCGCCTGGTAGTCGAGCAGGGCGAAGTCCACGCGCAGGCTGCGCTCGTGCGCGGACAGCGCCAGCGCGTCATGCTCGCCGGACAGCTGGGTGAACGGCAGCGGGTGCCCGTTCACCAGCGCGTTGGTGATGCGCAGCGGGGCTTCCGTGACGCTCGGTTCACGCCACGTCGGCCGCACCACGGTGAGGCCGCCGAGGCCGCCGAACAGCAGCGTGTCGCCGGGCATGCGCGCGGCGGAGGCGTAGAAGATGTAGCTGGCGATGCGCTGGCCGTCGCGCATGCCGAGGTTGCTGATCTGCAGGGTGGTGCCGTCGATCTCGGCGATGCCGTTGGACGTGCTCGCCCATACGTTGCCGCGGTCGTCGGGCAGCAGGGCGGTGATCTTGTCGCTGACCAGGCCAGCATCGGTGCCGAAGCGCTGGAAGCGCCAGGGCGGGGCATTCCCTTGCGGCAGCATGGCGAGCCCGCCCAGGGTGCCCACCCAGACCCGGCCGCGCGTGTCGGTGGCGATGGAGGTCACCAGGTTCTGCGGCAGGCTGGTGGGGTCGCCCGCGCGTTGCGTGAGGGTGGCGAAGCCGCTGGTCTGCAGCGGGTCGCGCGCGATGCTGATGCCGTTGTTGGTGGCGTACCAGACCTGCGTGCCCACCAGCTTGATGTCGTGCACCGTGTTGTTGGCGAGGCTGCCGGGTCGGCCGGCATCGTGGGCGAAGTGGGTCAGTTCACCGCTGCGCGTGTCGTAGCGGTAGGCGCCGTTGTAGGTGCCGATCAGCATGTACGGGCCCACGCGCAGCAGGGTCAGCACGGGGCTGCCGTCCAGCGCGGGAAGGATGGCGTCCTGGATGTCAAAGGTCTGCGGGTCGATGCGCGCGATGCCCTGCGTGCCGACCCAGATCGAGCCGTCGGGCGCCTCGGCGATGCTCTGGATGTCGCGTCGCACCTGCGTGCCGGCCAGTTGCAGCTGGCGCACGCTGGCGGTAGCCGGATCGATGACGTCGATGTTGCCCGTGGCCATGCCCAGCCAGGCCCGGCCACGGCTGTCCACGTACACGCTGCGCACGTTGGGGTTGGAGAGCGCATGCGAGGTGTCGGCGGCGGGCGGCAGCGAGAACGCCACGCCGATGTTGGCCGAGGTGCGCGCCACGCCGAAGTCGGTGGCGGCCCAGGCATTGCCGGCGTTGCCGAGCAGCAGCGCGCGCACGGTGTTGCCGGGCAGGGAGGAGGGCAGCGAGGTGTCGTGGTCGAAGATGCGGGTGGCGGTGTCGCCGGCCGTGTAGGCGATGATGCCGTTGCCGTCGGTGCCGATCCACATGCGGTTGGGCCGCACTTCGAGGAAGTCGCGCGTGGTGGCCTGCCGCGCCATGCCGGCCAGGCCGCTGTAGCCGGGAATGGTGTGCCACTGGCCGCCGGTGTCGCGGTACACCGCGCCCATCTGCGCGCTGCCCACCCACAGCCGGCCTTCGGCGTCTTCGCGCACCGCCCAGATTTCGTCATGTAGCACCTGGTTTATCGTGCCGGCCGGGTATGGCGGCCGCACGAAATTCCGCTTGCCCGCGTAGCGCACGAACAGGCCGTTGTCGTTGCCCAGCCATACATTGCCGGCACGATCCTGGTACACCGTGAAATTGCGCAGCGACCGCATCGGCCCGATATCCACCGCGCTGATGCGGTCGCTATGCAGATCCAGGTAGTCCAGCCCGCCGTCGGTGGCGATCCACACGCCGCGGGCGCCATTCGGCGCAAGGGCGTAGATCTTGCGGTTGCCGGTGCCGCCGGGGCCGATCGGGTAGGTGCGGAAGTGGCCGGTTCGCGGATCGAAGCGCGTCAGCCCGCCCGCATTGGTGCCTATCAGCAGGCTGTCGTCCGGCAGCGAGAGCAGGCAGCGCACGTAGGTGTCGGGCAGGCCGGTGCCGGTGGCGCCGGTCAGTTCGTAGGCCTGGACGCGGTAGCCGTCGTAGCGTGCCAGGCCGCCCATGGTGCCGATCCACAGCAGGCCCTGACGATCCTGCGCCAGCGCGGTGGTGATGGTGTGCGGCAGGCCCTGGGCCATGCCCAGGCTGTCGAACCATGGCCGTTCCAGCGGGCGCCATGGGTCGGGGACGCTGGCCGCGCGCAGAACTGGCAAGGACAACAGCGTAAGCAGCGCCGCCAGCAGGATCGCGCGCAGGCCGGCGGATCGGTTCATGCGCGCAGCGCCTGCCCGTCGTTGTGCTTCAGGCGGCGGCGATGCGGATCGGAACGGAGACTGGTTCCACCGGACATGCGGGCCGTTTGGTGCGATGCGTGGTTCACGGCCGGATGATAGCCCGCAACATTCCCATGCGGAGCAGTGGTGGTCGCGGTCGCCGTATCATGTCGCCCATGTCGCGCAGCCCCTTGCAGCCCACGTCCTCCCTGTTCGCCGAACCCGAAGCGCTCAAGCCGCTGGCCGAGCGCATGCGCCCGCGCAACCTCGACGAGATCGTCGGCCAGCGCCGGCTGGTGGCGCCGGATCGTGCCCTGCGCCGCGCGCTGGAGGCGGGCCGGCTGCACTCCATGGTGCTGTGGGGGCCGCCCGGATGCGGCAAAACGACGCTGGCCCTGCTGGTGGCGCAGTACGCCGATGCCGACTTCAAGGCGATCTCCGCCGTGCTCTCCGGCCTGCCCGAGGTGCGCAAGGCGCTGGCCGAGGCCGAGGGGAACTTCGCCCAGGGCCGGCGCACCGTGCTGTTCGTGGACGAGGTGCACCGCTTCAACAAGACCCAGCAGGACGCCTTCCTGCCGCACATCGAGCGCGGCGTGATCCTGTTCGTGGGCGCCACCACCGAGAACCCCTCGTTCGAGCTGAACTCCGCGCTGCTTTCGCGCTGCCGCGTGCACGTGCTGGAGGCGGTGTCGGCGGACGACATCGTCGCCGCGCTCAGGCGCGCGCTGGCGGACACGGAGCGCGGCCTCGGCGCGCAGCAGTTGCAGGTGGACGACGCCTCGCTGCAGCTGATCGCCCAGGCCGCCGACGGCGACGTGCGCCGCGCGCTCACCCTGCTGGAAATCGCCGCCGAGCTGGCCGAGCACAACCGCATCGACCAGGCCACGCTGGAACAGGTACTTGCCGACCGCACGCGCCGTTTCGACAAGCAGGGCGAGCAGTTCTACGACCAGATCTCGGCGCTGCACAAATCCGTGCGCTCCTCCGACCCCGACGCCGCCGTGTACTGGCTGGCGCGCATGCTCGACGGCGGCTGCGACCCGCGCTACCTCGCCCGCCGCCTGACCCGCATGGCGGTGGAGGACGTGGGCCTCGCCGAGCCGCGCGCCTGGCGCATGGCGCTGGATGCCTGGGACACCTACGAGCGCCTCGGCAGCCCCGAGGGTGAACTGGGCCTGGCCCAGCTCGCGATCTGGCTGGCCGTGGCGCCCAAGAGCAACGCCGCCTACACGGCCTGGAACCAGGCACGCGCCGCGGTGCGCGAAACGGGCACGCTGGACGTGCCCATGCACCTGCGCAACGCGCCCACCAAGCTGATGAAGGGCCTGGGCTACGGCAAGGGCTACCAGTACGACCACGACGCCGAAGGCGGTATCGCGCTCGACCAGCAATGCCTGCCCGACGAACTGGACGGCACCGTGTTCTACGAACCAGTGGAACGTGGGCTGGAACTGCAATTGCGCGACAAGCTGCTGGCGCTGCGCGAAGCACGCCGCAAGGCGCGCGGCAAGGGCTGACGGAAATCCCGGGAAACTGTCGTCGTTCCTGCGCAAGCAGGAACCCAGCGCCTGTCGGCGCCCGAAGCCAAGGACACTGGACTCCAGCTTTCGCTGGAGTGACGGTGAGGCTCAGGCACGCCATCGAGCAACTTGCCGCGTTGCGGCGCAGCCGGCACGAAAGCGATAATCGCGGCCTTCGACCGCTTTCCGGATACCACCCATGCTCGACCCCGCCCTGCTGCGTTCGCGCCTCGCCGAAACCGCGGCGCGCCTCAAGGAAACCCGCGGCTTCGAGCTCGACGTGTCCGCCGTGGAAACGCTGGAAGCCGAACGCAAGCGCCTCGCCACCGAGACGCAGGACTTGCAGAACCTGCGCAACACCCGCTCCAAGGCGATCGGCCAGGCCAAGGCCAAGGGCGAGGACACCGCGCCGCTGATGGCCGAGGTCGCCGGCATCGGCGACAAGCTCAAGGCCAACGAGGCCCAGCTTGCCGAGGTGCAGGCCAGGCTCGCCGACATTGCGCTGCGCGTTCCCAACATCCCGCACGAGTCCGTGCCGCTGGGCAAGGACGAAAGCGGCAACGTCGAACAATCGCGCTGGGGCACGCCGCGCGCGTTCGACTTCGAGGTGAAGGATCACGTCGACCTTGGTGCGCGCCATGGCTGGCTCGACGCGGATGCCGGCGCCACGCTGTCCGGCGCGCGCTTCACCGTGCTGCGCGGAGAGCTGGCGCACCTGCACCGCGCGCTCGGCCAGTTCATGCTCGACCTGCACACGCGCCAGCACGGCTATCTCGAATGCAACGTGCCGGTGCTGGTCAATACCGACACGATGTACGGCACCACCCAGTTGCCCAAGTTCGAGGAAGACCTGTTCGCCACCCATGTGGGCGACAGCAGGCGTTACCTGATCCCCACCGCGGAAGTGGCGCTGACCAACCTCGTGCGCGACGCTATCGTCGAGGCCGACGCGCTACCGATGCGGCTCGCCGCGCATTCCATGTGCTTCCGCGCCGAGGCCGGCAGCTACGGCCGTGACACTCGCGGCATGATCCGCCAGCATCAGTTCGAGAAGGTGGAGATGGTGCAGGTCGCCACCGCCGGGCATTCGTATGCCCAACTGGAGGAAATGGTCGGCCACGCTGAGAAAGTGCTGCAACTGCTCGGCCTGCCGTACCGCAAGGTGCTGCTGTGCACCGGCGACATGGGTTTCCAGTCGAGCAAGACCTACGACCTGGAAGTGTGGCTGCCCAGCCAGAACACCTATCGCGAAATCTCCAGCTGCTCCAATTGTGAGGATTTCCAGGCCCGCCGCCTGCAGGCGCGCTGGCGCAACCCTACCACCGGCAAGCCCGAGCTGGTGCACACCCTCAACGGCTCCGGTCTCGCCGTGGGCCGCACCCTGGTGGCGGTGATGGAGAACTTCCAGAACGCCGATGGTTCGATCACCGTGCCCGAGGCGCTGCGCCCGTACATGGGCGGACAAGAGCGCATCGCGTGAACGTGCCTGCCGGGCGAAGCTGGGACAAGGTCGAGTACTGGAGCAGCTACTTCCTGCTGGCCGTGCTCGGCTCGGTGATCCTCACCCGCCTCGGCTTCGCCTCCGTGTGGTCGGTGCCGGCGCTGGACATCGCGCTGGGCGGCATCGCGTTGCTGTTGATCCTCGCCAGCCCCTGGATTGCCCGCCGCCGCCGCGGCCTGCGCATGGCCATCGTGGCCTACGCCGCCGCCACCCAACTGGTGCCGATGAGCGTGCGCCACCCGGCTGTGCTGCTGCCGCTGCTTGGCGCACTGATCCCGGTCGCCATCACGGTTTGGGCGCTGGTCGCACTGTCGCGCAAGGGCCGCGCGGGGCAGGGAACGGGGCATACCTGATAGGATGCGCGCCGGCCGCGGGTGAGCGGCCAGCGGAACAAATTCGGAGAGATGGCCGAGCGGTTTAAGGCACCGGTCTTGAAAACCGGCGAAGGGTCAAACCTTCCGTGGGTTCGAATCCCACTCTCTCCGCCAGTATCAAAAAAGCCCTGAAAATCAGGGCTTTTTTGTTGTCCTAGAGAAAGGCGCTTGGTCAAGTCGGTTGGTCAAATCCAATGCGGCTTGCACACCATCTTCTGCGCCATGTTTCGGGCGTGTTCCACTTCCGCCTGATCGTTCCGGCCGATCTTCAACCCCTCCTTGGGCGGCGAGTCATCAAGAAATCGCTGGGCACCCGCGACCCCACGTTGGCACGCTGGTGGGCTTACACGCTGGGCGCGCGCTATGCTCAACTCTTCGCCACGGCACGGAGCAGGGGGAGCGATATGGCCAAGGAACCCATGGAAGACGGCAGGTCGGCGCCGCCCGCGAAGAAGCAGGAAGTCAAACTCTGCACGGGCAGCGGCGATGAGCTGGTGGATTACGCCTGCGAGATACGCGCCGATGGCTCCATGCGTTTGGAAGCCAAGGACGAGGCCGACCACGCGCGCATGATGGCGGCGTTGAGGGAAGCCAAGGAAAAGCCAGCATGGTTGACGCAGGCGCCGGCGACCTCACGAATCTCCCCCGATGCGGAGGGGCTGGCCGGGGTGATGGAGCAACTGGGCGCCTCGCTCGCTCAATCGCTGTCCACGCCGGCCGCGCCCGCCGCGGCAGTGCCTTCCCGGCCCCGTGCGATTGGCCTGGCGGCGGATCAGTGGCTGAAAAGCATTGAGGCCGAGACGCTGCGCAAGACCCTGACGATCAAGTCCGCGGCCATCATGGGCTTTGCGCAGCACGTCGGTTTGAAGAAGCTGTTTCACGAGGTGCAGCGTGAGGATGTCCATGCGTGGGTGGAGGCGTTGCGGGCGAGTGGCTTACAGACGCCCACCTTGGTCAACAAGACCTCCTACTTGCGTGGCTTCTTCAACTGGGCGGTGCAAGCCGGGCATTACCCCAAGTTTCCCAAGGACGAAAACCCCGCGAAGGGGCATGTGATCTTCGGCAAGCGAGAGAAGTTGAAGCGGAAGGCGATGGGGTTCCGGGCCTTCACCCAGGAACAGATCCAGACGCTCTACGCGTCGGAGGCCTTGGCGACGCTGAGCGAGGGCGCGCGGTGGGGCGCGCTCATCGGTCTCTACACCGGGGCCCGCGTGTCGGAAGTGGGTCAGCTCGCATTGGCCGACTTCACCACCGTGGACGGGGTGCCCTGTTTGACCATCACGGACGACGGGGAAGGGCAGAGCATCAAGAACGAGGCCAGCCGGCGCACCATCCCCATCCATCCCGACTTGCTGACCTTGGGGCTTATGGAGCGGGTCGAGCAGTTGCGGAAGAAGGAGGAGACACGGCTGTTCCCCAAGGTAAAGGTTGGAGCGGTGAACGGGCAGGGCCAATGGCTCAGCAAGGCGTTCACCCGGCACATCGAGGCGGTCGGAATCACGAAGCCCGCCAAGGGCAAGTATGGGTTCCACAGCCTGCGGAAAACCGCGATACAGACGATGAAGTCAGCCAAAGTGCCCTTGGAGTGGCGTTGCGCCTACGTCGGGCATGACCTCGATGAGGAACATGTGGAGACGTATAGTGGGGAATACGGGCCGAGGGAGATGCTCGACATGACGGCCTTGGGCCTGAGCTGGGCATTAGGGCTTGCCTCAATGCGCAAAGTTTTATGGAGTGATAAAATGTAAGAGGCGCAGGCAGCCACATGGCTCCCTGAGAGCCACGAACCCGGTCGAGATGTTTGCCGCGCGTTACTCTGGTGTTTCCTCACTTTTCAAAAGACTAAATCTGATGACGATAAACTCAACGTTAGCAGTGCGTGATGCCGTGAAGCAAAGGCTTGCAACCATCAAAACCCCGATAGCTCCTGAAGCGGTGGCAAGGGTTGCTGTGCAACTGCTTGAGATTATCCAAATGCAGCCGCAGAAGTATCAGGCGCCTGCCACTGCCGACGTGTTCGGTTGGATGGTGGAACAGCTTGTGAGCAGCGCTGATGAGTACAAGCCAGGCTATCGTGTCTTGGCTCATGGCCTTGCCGGTGGGCTCTACGTAGGGGCTGACACTATCTGAGTAGGTCTCAACGGCCGTGAGATGATGACCTAACAGCGCAGACCTGCATTCACGTTGGTGGGAGCGGCCACCCTGGCAGCCTCTGAATATCGCACAAAGGCTTGCTGGAAGTAGGCAGTTAGAGGTCAAGAAGCCTGCTTGACAGTATTCAATGATTTTGATAGGGTATTAGCGAGATATCCTCTTGTGTAGGAAGCGAGGAAAAGCTATGTGTCAAGAAAACGATTTTGGTTTTGACTAAAAAGCGGCCCTTGGGCCGCTTTTATTATGTCTGTTTTTCACTTCCTCCATGTCAATCCTACATTACCAATCATATCGGTAGGAACGCTTGTGGCTGCGTGGGGCGTGAAGTCTCAGCAACGATTTGCGCGTATTAAACACACTCTGGATTTTGACAAAGATTTCAAGGATAACGAAAACGATAAGTTACTTGCGGCAAGGGACGTCTTAAGGAGATATTCTTGTCTTGAGTTGAGTGAACTTGCCTCTTCGGGTAACCGCAAAGATGCTAATTTTCAAGTTGTCGCACTTCAGTTGAGTGTTTGGGAAGGTGTCGCAATTGGCATTAAAGCTAAAGTCTATGATGAGAAGTTTCTTTTTGATGCGTATGCTTCAACAGTCGTCTCCCTGTATAAGATGGCGTTGCCATTTATAAAAGGTAGGCAAAAGTTAAATTCCAGACTTTATGCAAATTTTGTGTGGCTTGGCGTCAAATGGTTTTCCGAGCTTTCGGTGCCTCTTGAAATAGAAAAACATCGCCTAGAAATTGAGTCAAACGAAAGAATGGCGCAAGAGCTTCAGAGAGAAAAGATGCGTGAAGATTTGAGAAGAGAGATGGCGCAAGAATCCTCAGAGCGCGTCTTAGTGTTCTGCGAACACGACGCTCAGAGCCAAAGCTTTCCCCCGCAACGCTAAGCGTTGCTCACGCAGCAAGCGCCTGCCCTTCGGGCAGATCTGCGATGAACGCCGCCATGGTTTGCCGACCTTCCTTGTCCGGAGCGAAGGGGATGAGCTGGCGAAGATTGGCTTGGGTCAGCAATCGCCGACCTGCGGCGACAGCTTCCGTAGCCTGAACCAAGTTGGGCTCAATCCGCTCGCTCCACTTGGCCAAGTCCCGAAGCGTCTTTTCCTTGGCGCTGTCTACGTCTAGCCCCTTCACCGCCGCAAGACTGGTCATCTCGTCTACTAAGAGTCGACGCAGGTCATTCTCTTTGTAGAGGGCCGCTACTCCATCCAATTGCCCCACCGGATCCTCGATGTAGTTGATGCCCGGCTGGATGCGCTGCCTCATGGCCCGCATCCGTTCCAAGTCGTCTTTGGTGGCGACCCGGGAACGCGTAAGCACAGGGCTGCGTCGTCGCACCAGGCCATCTACGATGGCAATGATGGTGGGCGGCAATCCCTTCATCGGGTTGAGCAGATACTGAACTTGTTTGTAAACCCAGTTTGCGCCCAGGGGGTCGTTCCTGAGTGCGGCAATCCTGGCTTCGATCTGTGGGATGCGATGTTGCAACGCCGTCAGGGCATCCCGACGTTCTTTGTTGCGCAGATCCCGATCAAAAGCCTTGGCCAACCGCTTGAACTCAACATCGAAATACTTCTTGCCGCAGTCCTTGCCGATGTTCGTCACCTGCCCGGCGCTGGTGGCAACCAGATAGCCCCTCCCATGTGCCGTGTGGCAAGTCGAGAGACCGCAGGGCTGGAACGGAGTCAGGGCATAGCTGCCGATGATGCGATCGAGTTTGACGGTACGCGGGTTCAGGTTCGGAGTGAATCCCGGCCGGGATGTCACTTCCTCCCACGAGCCCAAGCGCACCAATCCTTGATCGGTGTTGATGGTGATCATCCACGCCCCCACAGGTTCTTGTTCGGAGCCTATCACCGTGACCCGATGATGGAGCGAATGTAAAGCACGCTTGACACATCTGAATCTTTTGCTTGGATGTCTACGTGGGGGCGGGCATGCATCAGGCCGGCAGCCGCACACGTTTCATGGTCAGGATGACCGATCGCCACCCTCGCCACCGGTGGCTCATCACGGAGGATGAATGTCACAGCATGCCCGCCCCCACCTTGAAACCCACAGCCGCGGCGCGGGCCACTCCGCCATCGCCGGGGTGGCGTACCGCCTTGGCCTGCGCCTCTACGACCGGCGCACCGGCCAATGGCACGACTACCGCCGGCGGAAGATCGGCGAAGAAATCGTCCGGGCGCTCACCGTCGCCCCCGATGGCGCACCGACCTGGGCGACGGATCCGGAAGAGTTGTGGAACCGGGCTGAGGCGGCGGAGAAACGTCGTGATGCGCAGGTGGCCCGTGACTATCGCATTCCCATCCCCTTCGGTCTGAGTGACCAGCAAGCCGGCGACCTGGCCGAAGCCATGGCGCGATTCATTTGCCAGGAGCTTCACACGGCCGTCTCCCTGGGTTTGCACCGCGACGCCGAAGTGGATGCGCTGGGAAGCGTGAAGCCACCGGAAAAACAGGGCTTCCACGCCCATCTCTACTTTCCGACCCGGCGGCTGGAAGAGATCCAGCAGGACGACGGCACCTCGGACTGGGGCCTGGGTGCCAAATTGGTGTTGCTCTCGAACAAGAACACGTCTGGAGCGTTTGTCGAACGGCTCAACGAGCGCTGGGCGGAACTGGCGAACCGCTACACCGCCGCCAACCAGCTCCCGGCTGACTACGACCACCGCAGCTACGCCCGGCAAGATTTGCCCATCACCCCGCAGCCCACGTTGGGGGCGGCCGTGACGGCCATGGAGCGGCGTGGTTTCTTCACTAGGCGCGGCGATGCCTTGCGCGGGGACATCGTCGTTCCGTCACTCGTCTACGAAGCCGCTCATGCCGTCGTGCTCGAAGAGCAGCAGCAGCGGCAGGCCCAGGCCGATGTGCGACGCGAAGCGGTGCAGCAGGTCGCCGCCGATCCAGCGCCGAAATCCTGTGCGGTGGCCGTTCAACCTGATGCAGCCCAGGCCCCCGCAGCCACCCCGTCATCCTCCACGGCGGCCAATCCACCCCTTACACTGCTGGAAGGGGCACCCGGTTCACTGCTGGCGAGGTTTCGCGAAAGGCTGCCCGCCCCCGAGGAGCCCGAGGCACGGCGATTGTTTGCCCAGGTGTTGCGCCTGGTGCGGTTGATCGAGAAGGTGTTGGGTGTCCTGGCTCGCCTGGCGATTCAACTCAGCGACCACCAGGCCGAACGCGACCGCCGCGAAGCGGCCGCGTTGACCCATGAGGATCAACACCGCGAACGGCGGGCGGTGCGTCAGTCCGTCCGGCAACGGTTGGCCGAATGGGAAACCGCACACCGGTGGCGATTGCGCACGGCCACCGTCATGGGCGAGCCCGTGGAGTGGCAACGGCTACATCGCGAGGTGAAGCGATGGGATGAGCAAACACACGAGGCTCAATCGGCCGCTCGACGTGTGCGGTCGCAGATCGCCACGTTTGACCAGGAGGGCTACCAACTGCGCGGCGACCAGCGCGAACAACTGGGGCGGCTCGGCGGGGCGCTGGATAGCGTCCGCGAGGCCAAGGTGGATTGGGTTCTGGCCCTGCGCACCGTGGCGACTGCCGAAGAACAGGACTGGATCAAGGCCGCGCGGCCGGTGCTGATTCGGGAAGACTGGAAGACTGCCGAACCGGTGCTTCGTCGGACGGCGTTGGAGCATCGGCCCAGGCTGGGGCGAATGGCGTAAATAGCCCTCTGATCAATCGGAGGTCTCAGGTTCTGGGCGATGCCTTCTCACGAAGAAGGCGATGCCAAGATTTCTTCACGGAAAGCGTCATGTGCTTCGCGCAGCGTGGGCGGTTCATTACCAGGATCTCTGGCAATGCGCGCTGCCAGATAGGACATGGCATAGCCCGCAATCATTCCGCTACTCCCCAACAGCGCCAACAGCTCTTGATCGCTGGCGTTGAACCCGAGGCTGGATGAATTGATCTTGTAGAGCATCACCACTTCTGCGCCCCCATGCACTAAACCATGAAGTTCCTTGGGCGAGAAAGCAAAGAGCCTAGACAAGGGTGCCCTGGATAGCTGTTGGGATATTTCGCTGAATGCTTGGGTGGCAACTTCTTCCATCTGCGCGAGGGAGACGGAGCGTTTTTTGCCGTCACAATCTGCTCGTTTGGGCAACTCATCATGCTCGATGAAGTCCATCACTTCCTGATCAGTGGTTGCATCCGAGTGAAAGAAAACCCCGCGCAGGAAGCATTCGATCTGAGGGCGAACCAAGGCCATCGCGGGCATGCCGTGATAGTGCGGCCCATGTTCCAACAAGAACGCCACCGCCTCGGCATGCTCCATCGAAGCCATCAACAACGCAGCACTCAGCTGTTTGCGAGGTGTTGCTTCCGGGAAGCGCATGGAGCTGACGAAGCTGCGCAGCTCTTCGACCATCAGGCGTGTTTTTGCTGCGGTTCTTTGAACTTTGAGACCGTCAAGCCTCTGGTGATGATGGTTTGCCATACCCTGCATGATTCCGAACCCAGTCGGGTAGTGCTAGAAATCTAAGCTCGCCAAGTATCCTATTCACACCAAAGGAAATGCGCATGTCCAAGCCAGGGGGAGCACATGAAGTGGTGAAGCAAGCTGCAGCACCCGAGCCGGGAAAGTCACCTTCATTGGCACAGTTGGCGATCCAAGTGTTCACCGCCGTGTCGCTCTTCTTGGTGGTGATGACGCCGATCATCTACTGCATCGGACGCGCGTATCACGATGGCTGGTATAGCGAGCTCAACTTGGATGGGAGCCTGTTTCCTCTCGACACCGCGAGCATGTTGACCCAAGGCTTTATGGTTGCAGCGGGCGGGTTGGCAAAACTGGCCTTGGCGACGCTTCATGCGCTGGCAGTCCACTTCTTTCTGTTGTTGTGCGTGGCCGTGACCGCAGGCATGACCTTGGCTGGCTGCAGGTGGATGGGACATCGACTGGATGAAAAGGTCGCCGGCAAGCCGAAAAGGTCAGATCAGGATCAACGTGCGTGGCAGCGCAGCCCTCGCTTCTTGATCATTAGTTCATTTCTGGTGGTGCTGCTCGCTCTGTGTGCTTGCTACGAGGCGATCTTCGGTTTGTCGCTCGTGGCTGCTTTGTTCACTCAACCGTTCTATCAGCTGGGGAGAGAAGATGCAGCGCAGTTGGTCGCCAAGGGCTTCAATCTTTCGCCCATGGTGACGGTCAAGTCACCCAACGGTGTTGTGCAGCGCCGGGAGATCACGTGTGGCCCGGCCTTTTGTGCGTTGTGGGGAGAGGGTCATGCCAGTCAGGCGCCGATCGCTATGGTCGGGTGGGCGGATGCGCCGTCACCGGGCAAATGACGATCAGGCGGCAGAGAAGTGAGCTTGCTCCACCCATGAGGTCACCGGTTACGAAGTAATCCTCTCAGGTTCTCTTGTAGGCGAATCATCACCATGTCTGCCTCGCCGTTCGGCATGGTGGCCGCTGTGAAAGGCACATGAGCGTAATAGAGATCATCGGCCTGCTTTTGCAGATCAATGCCCGCTGACGCGAAGCAGGCATGAGCGACTTTCGTCAAATCATCGAAGATGGAGATGGAGCCATCCCATGTCTCTGTGGTGTCCCAGAGCTTACGCAACGCGATCCACACTCCGGGGATGAGTGGCCCATAAAGGGAGCCGCCAAGGTCGGGGCACAAGGTCAATGGCTTGGCTTCACTCTCGACGCCATCCATATGGCCAAGAAGATATCCAGCCAACTTGAACGGCATGGCCAGTGGCTGACCTGCTTCTACGAGCAACTTATTGACGTCCGCGTGAGTGCGGAACAGTTTGATTGCTTCCTGCGCCTCGGTCAGCGATTTCTTCACGGCCTGATTGAAGCTCGACGCGTAGTTGGTCAAAAGCTCATCAGGGTTTCCAAAGGGAGCGCTGAGCCGGCACGCCGCATATTCCTCCCAACACGCGGTAGCCATTTGCAGCAGGAAGTGATCAACGAGAGCGGGCGGGCGGTATTTGAGCATCACGCCTGGCATGGCCTCATCACGCCATTTCAGCTCGACTACGTGCCCCAACTCATGCGCGAGGATGTTGATGGCGGTGTTGTGATGATGGTGTTCCGGATCGGTGATCTGTTCGATCATGCCCGCGTTGTAGACGACGTGTGCCATCGGTCTACCATCACGCAGAACATTCACGACCTTGGCCACACAAACGATGTCGTCGTTGTTGGTGTATTCCGCGGCGTCCGTCGTGGACTCGAAGCCGCGATCCACCGACTTCAATGCAGCATCAAAGTCATAGCCGACGGTCACGCCCGCGAGACGTTCAAGATCATAGAACCGGCTCAGCTCGATCAACCAGGCCGATAGTTCATCCGAAAACTTCTTCGTCTGTTCCGGATCATCCGGAAAATTCATGAGCGACAGCAGTGTGTTCGGCGGAAGGGTAGCAGGTGGGAGATCGGCCAGTTCGCTTTCCATGGGATGCCCTTCGACGTGGGTTTCCGGTCAGTCTCCCATGGACAGGTCTCGGATCATGAGACGGTGGCTGGCCAGCCTGTTCAATAATGGTGGCCAGGCAGTTCCGGATCAGTGTCCGACCTGTTGAAGATTTTCCAACTGGTTATTCTGGTCTACCTGGCCACTGAGTCTGAAACAGGCTGGCCACTCACACCGCAAACCGCATCAGAACGCCATTCCAACTTTTGGCGGCGCTCCGGGCCAGGGGCCGCTTCTCATTGGTAACTGGGGCACTGACTGGCCAGCGTTCTTGAACAACCTGGCCACCATAATGGTGTGCTGGCCACCCCGCGCGAAACCAAGCGAGGCGCGGGTTTCAGCCCTTCGGGCACTGGCATCGGAATTGCCCCGCGTTCGGCCAGACTGGGCGGCCAACTTATCCAGACTCGAGAAAGCGAAGCGAGTGGGTCAGGCCGCGCGAGCAGGCCGCTTCAAGGCGATGTGCTGGGAACGTTCGAGCACACGGCCAAAGATGGCCTCGGCGGCGGTTGGATCGTCAAAGAACCCGTCCCAGTCTTCGGGGGCATTCGGCGAGGCAATCAGCACCGCACTGTTGTGGCGGCGGCGCAGGTCGAGGATTTCCCGCAAGGCGTGGCTTTGCGGGCTGTTGGCGCGTTCGGTGGCGAAGTCATCCAACACCAGCAGCTTCATCCGGCCCAGCCGTTTCAGGAACGCGGGCCACGTGCCGCGGGTCTTCTCCATGGCGCATTCGGCCAGCAGTTCCGGCGTGCGTCGGTAGGCCACCGAGACCCGATGCAAAGCGGCCTCCCGTGCCAGGGCGGCGGCCAGATAAGTCTTGCCGGCCTGGGTCTCGCCGGTGATCAGGAGGGTGTGGCCGCGCTGAATCCAATCCCCGGTCGCCAAGTTGAACAGCAGTTGGGCCGGCAATCCGCGCGCGGCGCTAGGCTGGATGTCAGCCAGCGTGATGGTCAACGGCAGATCCGCTTGGGCGAGGAAGCGCCCGGCGCGCTTCGTGGCCGTGGCCTGGGTCTGGGCGTCCACCAACGCCAGGATGCAATCGGCGTGGGAGCGTCCCAAGCTCGCCGGATCTTCGGCCCACTGTTCCAGACGCGCGGCCATCGGGCCGAGCTTCAAGGCTTTCAGGGCGGCCACGGCGCGTTGCTGATCGCTCAACATGGCGTCTCCTCAGCCCGTTGGGTGTGGTAGCGGGCGCCCCGCGCGTGGGAAGCGCGGGGAGTGGGAGTTGACGTGGCCTCTTTGGCCGCCGCCTGGTTGTCGAGCAGGCGTTTCAGCGTGGTGATCCGCGGCGAGCGCAGCTCAAACGCTGCTTTGGCCACCTGATCCAGCACCGCCGTGCCGTGTTTGCGGGCCAGCGATCGCACCGCATCACAGGCGGGCAAGCCTCGGAACGGCTGGGATCGGTTGACCTGGTGTCGAACAAATCGCAGCACGTGCGGGCCGGCGTCCTGGGCCCAGGCCAGCATGCCGTCCGGGGTTCGTTCGGCTTGTGCCCGATGGGCCTCCGGCTGATGCGCGGACGCCGTGGTGTGCCCACCCACGATGACACTGCGAGGATGATGGGCCACGGTCTTTTGCCGATGACGCACCTCCACCGTGTCGTCGGTCAATCGGGCCTCCACCCGCTGCCCGATCAGGTCGTGGGGCACGGAATAGAAATGGCCGGCCACAGAAACGTGGTAGTCCTTCGGCACGGTCGGCACCACAATCCACTCCGCATAGACGTAGGGAGCGGATGGCAAGGGTCGCAGCACGGGTCGCTCCAACTGGTCGAACCGCTGCCGACGGCTGAGGCTGTCCTTGGCCATCGGCCGATCATTGGCTTCATCGAGCAGGGCCGCCACGGCGGCATTGAGTTCGTCCAGCGAGTAGAAGTGCTGGTGCCGCAATCGTGCCAGCACGCGATGCTGGGCGAACTTCACGCCGGCCTCCACCGACGCCTTGTCACGTGGATGGGAGGGGCGCGTGGGCAACACCGCCAGGCCGTAATGCCGAGCCAGGTCGGCATAGGCGCGCTGAATCTTCGGGGTTTTGCCTGCGGTGGTCACCGCCGATTTCAGGTTGTCCGGCACCAGCACCTGAGGCAAGCCGCCGAAGTAGTCGAACATCGCCACATGCGCCCGAAGGAAGTCCGGCACCTGCTGCGTCGCCGTGCACAGGGCGAACATCAGCGAACTGGCTCCCAGCACACCGACGAACAATTCCACCGGCACCTTCTGGCCCGAGGGATCAAGGTAGTGCGGTCGCAATCCCGAGTAGTCCACGAACACCCGCTCGCCCGGCACATGATGCTGGCGCATCACCGTCGGCAACGTGTCGCGGAAATCGCGCAGCTTGGCCGCCAATTGCGAATAGGACAGCGTTGTGTCGGGGCTCTCCCGCTTGTAGTCCTCCCAGAGCAGTTGAAGAGTCATGCCCTTGGCTTGGAGCTGGTCGTGGATCAGCGACAGGTCAGGCGTTTCCTTTCGACGACCGCCGGAGCGCGGCCGGTTCAATCGTTCCTGTAACGCCAGCGGCCCCAGCTCCACGATGTCCGCCCAAACCAATGCCTTCGCCCGGGCGAGTTGCCGATAGCGCCCCACGGTCGTTTTCGACACGCTCACGGAAGCGGCAATCTCCCGATCACTCAGGGTGGTCGTCAAGATCAGGCGAACAACATCGTAGGTTTGCATCGGCGGCTCCGTCGAGAAGAAGGGCCGCCGTTTTAGTCGAGGTTGGAGGGCTGTCAAGCCGGGTTCGGAATCGGTTCTGCGACGACGATGTTCCTCAAAAACCGCATCAGAATGCGGGTTTCAAGCGATGTCTCGGCGAAGCATCCGAAGGAAGAATCGATGGCCGAAGGCGAGTTTTGAGACAGCGGCCTCAGATGGCCGCAATCGGCCTTGCGGGTCAGCAAAAAAGAAAAGGCCGCCTCGGAGAGAGGCGGCCAGCGGTCGCGCCATCCGCGTCAGGATTTCAGCATCGCCGTCAGGCGCGCGTGCCATTCCTTCGCCAGTTCATGCTGGAAGTGGCCGCCCATTTTGATCCGATGGGTGGGGTGATCCAGGTTGTTGGTGGTGATGATCAGGAAATTGCTGTTATGCGCGATCATGCCGTATTGATTGGAACGATCCGTCCACTCGTGCTTCCAACTGCGAATGTCCGCCCGATCCAGAAGCCATTCCTTGCCCTTGATATCGCGGAACCACACTTGGCCCGTGGTGGCATTGATGGCGACGTTCTTGGTGTGGTGGGTGGTCTGGAAAGGTTGACCGTTCACTTGCAGCGTGATCGCCCCGGGGCCAGCGGTCTGGGGCTGGGTTTTGAACGCCGGGAAGAGCCGTGGCAGCAGGAACCACACGGCCACCATGCAGCCGGGCACCAGCAGGCCAGGGGGCAGGAAGCGAAGCCTGACGACGAAAAACAGGAGCCAGCCGGCCATGAACCCGGCCACGATGGCCAAAACGATGCGCCCCATCTGGATCAGGATGCCCATGATCAGCCTCCCGCCTTCTGTTCCAGCACCACTTGGCCCTGCGGGTCGAGCATCTGAATCTTCGTGATCTGAACCAACAGGGTCTGCGTGATGCCGCGGACTTTCTCGCCACCTTGGACATAGGCCCAGACCTTCACTTGGGGCATCCATCCCGCCGAAAGCCGGGACTGGATCGCCTTGGCTTGGGTTTCGTCCGGCACGCGCAGCCATTCGAAGGCGGCGGCATTCGTGGGGGCGATGTCAATCATGTTGACCCCGGCGATTTGCCCGTGCGACACCCCGGCCTGCGGGTTCATCAGTCCCGAGGTGAAGCCAAAGGCATGGTGGTCGAAGTTGTAAGGCGCAAGTTGGCCGCTCGTGTCCACCCACGAGATGTAGCGGTGATCCTTGGCCGTCGCCATTTCCGCATTGAGTTGAGGGAGGAGTGTGGCTTCCTTGTCTTTCTTCTGGAAGGGATCGGCCCCCATCAGAGTGGGATCAATGGCCCAGAGCATCATGTCGGACGGTTTCTCCCCGGAGAGGGCGTCATACATCACCCAGACCTGACGCGCCTGGGTGACCGGGACGTAAGCACTGTCTGGCGTGGACAGATCCGCTGTCGGCAGATCCGAGGAGCCACCGAGGGCAGCGGACACGCCACTGGGAGACTTCGAACACGCAGCAAGAGCGAGAACGAGGAGCAGAGTGAGGGAGCGCTTCATGCGGGTCTCCTCACTGATTGGACTGGTTCGATTCAGAACGGAGGTAGCGGCCCGTTTTGTCGAAGTAGAGGAACGTGTCGTTGCCACTGGTGTTCGCTTTGACCGGGGCGAAGGGGACGTAGTCACCCACGGAAGTCTTCGAAACGACGTATTGGTAATGGAGGCGTGTGGTGCCGTCGCTCTCCGTTTCGCGTTCCTGGGGCTGACCAAGCGCGGCGATGGCCTGGGTCATGGTTGTTTGATGCGGGACAAAACCTTGGACTGCATCCTGATTGAAGTCTTTGCCGATCGTGGTGGCGCAACCCGCCATCAGCATCACCGCAGCCAGCACGGCGGCCAGTTTCAGACTGTTCTTCATGAGGAACCCCTGTCTAGGCGCAGGTGAAGGTGGCGATCACCAAGGCCGCACCTGCGCCAACCTTGGCGAAGCGAGAGTAGCGTCGCTTAGTGAAACCAAGGGTAAACGAAAACACAAAGCCGGTGTATGGAAGGTTGGGTTATAGCTTGGGAGCCCGACTGGCTTTGGAGCGGGCCGATGGCACGGGCAAAGGAGCCGGCAGAGCGGGCCCCCAAGTCCCTCTACCGGCCAGAAAATCAGGTGTTCTTGGCGACACTGCGGGCCCTGCGCCAGCGCCACGGTCTGACCCAGGTGGAGCTGGCCGAACGACTGGGGCGATCCCAGAACTACGTGACCTCGGCCGAACGCGGAGTCATCCGGCTGGATGGGCTGCAACTTCGAGACTGGTGCTTGGCCTGTGGGTCAGATCTGACAGCCTGGGCGGCCGAGATCGAGCAGTCCTTGGGTGGTTCAGGCAAGGGCAAACGCAAGGCCCCGAAATAGACGAGCGGGGGCTTGGTCGGGCATAGCCAGGGGGTCTCAGCCTGATCCCTTCAACAAACATCAGGGCGCCGCTGACGGTCAGGCATCTGAGAAAGCCCATCATGGAAATCCTGGGCCTCCCTGAGTTTGAGATCTATGCAGGCGAGCTCAGGATGCACAAGATTGCCTAGGTGGTGTGCGATGAGATCGGCAGAGGTCAGCTCAATGGACTTATGAAGCTGAGGGAACAGAAGAAGGGCATAACCCATTGTGGGATCTATGAACCGACTGGCGAGGGTGCATGGTGCGAGTTTGACCGTGAACGGCATTTGTTGGTCGATCGACAAGGTCAGACAATAGGAGGGGCCTACCCTCATCACCGTCAGGGCCACAGCACCCGGATACCCGGTCATCTTCAAAAAAAGGGGATCTCTCGGGACGCCAAAGCTGGGGACGCCGGGGCTTTCCGGGTGTTCTGTTTCCCAGCAGTTCCTTCTCGCGTCTCGTGCATCCTGCGTTGACAGGTAGGCTTCGCCGAAAAGTGCGTAGCCGATGGCAAGCGTTATTTTTGCCATGAAGCGCCAGTCAAAATACATAAAAAGAGATGCGCGCCCAGGAACGGAGCCAGCACTCAATGCTTGCCGGATGATGGCAATGGTTGATTGCTCATCAGAGGATGCTGCATGGAACCCTTCCAGCCAATCTTCGGGCAGATCCAAAACAGTCACGCACAAGAGCCGCCGGATTTGCTTTCCACGAAAGGCTCGATGAAAACTGGCGAATGCCATTTTGAGCCGATCGGATGAGCCGGTTGTGGGGAACAGGAGCGCGGTAGACGGCTTGCGCTTCGTTGCGATTGGGTCGCCACCGAGATACCAGTAGAACCTCTCTTCACTATCACGTAACCAGATGACGCTTTCCCCTGATGGGCCCAACCAATGTTCAGCTACGTAACCTTGTGGAAGGTCAAGCTCAGGGAAATGGCTGATCCCCATGCAGATCATGGGGAGAGGGGCGTCGGCGAGATTGCTATACAGGCGGCGAGCTGCGGTTGCTAAGCGATTTGAGACGAACCAAGACTTGGCATAGGCGGCATCGACGAACAAACCGAGCCGGTTATTGCAGGTTTGGCATACGTTCCGAAGTAAATAGTGCGCGGGCGCGTGGGTGCCCCCCAGGAACTGGGGGATGGCATGTTCGATGGTGGCATCGGCCAGCGATTTGCGCTGGTCACAGTAAACGCATGTGAACCCTTCCGCGAGTGGCTCCATGGGGCATCCATTGAACTAGATCGTTATGGGAGGGGCAGGACGGGCACGTGACTTCCATGAGGTTCGCTTACCCTGGAAACTCGTCGTGATAGCCTTCCCGTACTTGGTCACCTCGGGAGGTCAAACTTTCCGACCTGGCTGGGCGTCGCAGGGCTTGTCTGGCTGGGAGGTCGATCCGATCCCTCTCTCTCCGCCAACACGATGGTTGATTTGCTCTTGCAGACCGCCAAAACAAAGCGACCGGCATGAGGCATGCCGGTCGCTTTGTTTTGGCGGTCTGGGTGCCCGCGCCCGCGGAACCATGGCCTGCCCGCTCTCCACCCGGTGCTACGCTGCCGAAGCCCCGCCGGGGCACCGTCCATTTCATCATTCAGAAGGGGTCGACCATGAATACCACGTCACGCCGCGTCTTGCTGGCCAGCATGCTCTGCCTGGGAGTGTCGGCTACCGCCTTTGCCGGAAACCTGCCGGCCACGGGGCTTGGGCAGGCATGGCCCAATGCCGCCGATGTCAGCGCCAGTCCGAGCTTCCACGTCTACGTGTTCATGCTGGGAGGCGTGAAGTACGTGCAGGTGAACGACATGAACGGCAATGTCCTGGGCGCGGTCGGCACGGCCGGCGGTCAGTTCATCACCTTGCCGGTGGGACGTTTCGCCCAGCTGGTGACCACGCCGCAGGATTCGGCTGCCGTCACCACCACCGCAACCCCGAGCGCCGCTCCTGCCGTCGTCTACCAGGACGGTGTGACCACGGTCACCGCCACGCCGCTGAGCGACGGCACGCTCCAACTCAACGCCGCCGCGGCGGCCACCGGTAACTGCGACCCGATCGAGTGCAACAATCATATCCAGTGACGATAAACCACTGGACGAGGCTCCCGGCAATCAGTTGTTGCCGGGAGCTTCGGGCTCGCGCAGTAGCACGCTGATCCGGTGGCTGCCAGGCAGCCACTTTTCGCGGCAAGCGCCTTCATAGGTCACCGCACGGTCGTGGATCGCCTGCAACCCCAGGCCGCTGGTGACTTGGTGCATCTGCGGCAGGAGTTCGTCCCATTGCACCTTGCCGGCGCGCGCGTGGTCAACATGGCCTTCGATGCGCAGCATCGCCTGCCGGCGCCCGTGCTTTCGGCAGCGAAGATGCAGGGTCATCCTGGCCACGTTCCTGGGTCGGCAGAGCGCGGCGACGGATTCGCACACGACGCGGTAGACGGCCAGTTGCAGAGCAGGGGACAAGCGATCGAACGGGCCGTGCAGTTCGCTCCAGTAGCTGATCCCGGCTACGTCCAGCATCCTGGCGATCGCGCCTTCCCGAACCGTCGCGGCCAGATCCCGATGCTCCCATGCGACCGGATGGAGCCCGTCGGCCAGCCGGTAGAGTTGATCCTGGGCGATCAGGGCATGGCGCCGGTATTTGGTGTCGTCCGTTCCGGGCTGCGGATGGCGAAGCCGCGCGGACATGGCCGCGAAGCCCGCGTTCACCGTTTCGCGCGCCTGCTCCACGGCGCGGGAGGCCATGAGCAACTGCGTCTCGCCGGACTGCATGTTGCGCCGGGCCAGGGCCAGCGCCATGCGCAGATCCGTGCGCTCGGCCTCCGTGCTCTGGCGCAGCACGGCGATCCGCTCTCCCAGCAGCAGCATGGTGCTGATGGCGAATGCGATGAAGACCTGTGCCTCCAACGTGTGGTGGTCGTAGCGTTCCGGCATCAGTGCCGTGATCGCGGTGCTCGCCAGCGTCCCGCCGATGGCGGCTCCCTGCCAGCCATGCCGCAGGGTGAGCCAGACCACCGGCACGAACAGGCCGACCTGCACGACCTGGCGCAGGGGGGCATCCGCCGGCGCCACGAACTCGATCCAGGCCAGCAGCGACAGGATGGGGGCGAGGATCGTCCCGCTTTCGATCAGCAGGCTTTTCCAGGCCAGTTGCCTGCCGAGTGACATCCACGAATGCCCCCTGCAGAACGAGCGCACGCACAACACCATGGGCACCAGGGTCAGCACGCCCAGGAAATTGCCCAGCCACCACCTCGCCGCCAGCTCGCCGTAGTGCACCACGTAGCCAGGGGGCAGCTTGGTGATGGCCAGCATCGCGATGTCGTAGCCGGACATGAGGAATGCGAGCAGCAGGGCGCATGCGAGCAGCGCTTCCATGCTCACCGTGTCCTTCGTCACGATGGGCCAACGCCTGCGGAAGAGGTTCACGACCGGCATCATGAACACGATGGAAGGCACCACGTTCAACACGGCCCAGGTCGTGCCCATTTGATCCACGCAGGCCAGGCTGAGATACGCGAGCGAAACGGCCTCGCCGGCAACCAGGGCGAGCCAGTAGCGGCGGTTGACCAGCAGCAGGACGGCAAGATGGAAACCAGTCAGGATCAGCCAGTGCGAGATGGAAAGCTCGCGCAGCAGCGTGACACCGATGCCGTACGAGACGGCAACGGCGATTTGGCTGCGCCAGGAACCTGTTGTGAATCCCCCTCCCATCGGCTTGCGCCTCGCTCCTTTGGTCGATGGCGTGCAGGAAGCCCGGTTGCCATGGCTCGCGACAAGGGCTGCAACAGTCTAGACGCAGAAATGGCATCGTGCCAGAAGATGGCAGGCCGAACCGGAGACGCGCAACGCCCCTTCAGGGGTGTCGCGTTTTCATGCGGTTCCGGAGGCCTCACTGGATCCGGGCGATGTTCCCGTTCGCATCCACCTGCACCAGGTCGCCCTGGCGGATGGCGCTGGCATCCTTGACCTGGACGTTCTGGTAGCTGCCGTTGCCCATCCTGATGCGCACGATCCAGCTGGTGTTGCCGCCGGCCTTGTTGCCGATTGCGTGGCCGGCGAAGCCGCCGCCCACGGCGCCGCCGACGGTGGCGAGCTTGCGCCCGTTGCCCTTGCCGACCTGGTTGCCGAGCACGCCGCCGGCAATGGCGCCGATGATCGCCCCGGCGGTGCCGTGGCCTCCGCCCTGGGTGACGTTCTGTTCCACGCGCACCACGGTGCCGCACTGGTCGCAACGCAGGTAAATGCCGTCGTTCCGCACCAGTACGCCGCTGCTTTGGGCGGCGGCGGTGCCGCTGGCGGCAACGCCGAGCATGGCGGCAAAGGGGAGGGCGAGCAGGAGCTTGGTGTTCATGGGGAGTCTCCTTGGTTGGTGGCGCGGGGTGGCGGCGCGGAACGATGCGGCCGACCGCAAGTTTATGCCATGGCTGCCCGGGATGAGTTGCAGGACGGTTTCCGGCGCTTTCCGGAGGGGCGGGCGCACCCCGGCGCATGCGGCAGAGCGCTGCCGAACGGGCTTGCGCGGGCCAATCGGTGCTGCTTGAATGATGCATCTTCCCTTGCCGCAGCGGCGTCAGCACGCCGCGAACGAGTCGACCATGCAGGCTGCCGTTTCCCCGATGGCTGTGGAAGAACTGGTCGGCAGGCTGGTCGATTCGATGGAACATGGCGATACGCTGGAAGCGTTGGTGCGCCCCCTGCTGGAGCTGCTGGAAGCGGTCACCGGCCTGGAGTCGACCTACCTCACCGCGGTCGACCAGGAGGCCGGCCTGCAGAGCGTGATGTACGCGCGCAACACCTGGCGCCTGAGCGTGGCCGAGGGGTTGACGGTGCCGTGGGAGGACACGCTCTGCCGGCGCGCGCTGGACGAGCAGATCAACTACACCGACGACGTTGCCGGCCGCTGGGGCGATTCCGCAGCGGCGCGCGAACTCGGCATCGCCACCTACGCCAGCGTGCCGGTGCGCACCACCGGCGGCAAGCTGTTCGGCACGCTGTGCGCCGCCAGCGACGAACGCAAGCCGCAGCGCGCCGACACGATCACGGTGATGCGGATGTTCTCGCAACTCATCGCGCGCCAGGTCGAGCGCGAAGGGCTGCTGGCCGCGCTGCGCAAGGCCAACGTCGCGCTGGCGGTCAGCGCGAACACCGACGAGGTCACGCGCCTGCCCAACCGGCGGGCGCTGCTGGAGGAAATGCGCCGGCGCATCCAGACGATGGCCACCGACGGCAAGGCGCTGCTGGTGGCCTTCGTCGACCTCGACGGCTTCAAGGGCATCAACGACCGCCACGGGCACGACATCGGTGACCGCTTCCTGATCGCCATCGGCGGGCGGCTGCAGGGCGCCCTGCGCGACGGCGATTTTGTGGCGCGGCTGAGCGGGGACGAGTTCGTGGTGCTTTCGGGCACGCGCCAGGAGCCGGCCGCGCAGGTGACCGACGTGATGGCCCAGCGCCTGCAGGCAGCATGCACCGGGCACTTTGCGCTCGACGACCTGGTGTTCGATTACGCCGGGCCGAGCATTGGCGTGGTGATGTCGGAGCCCGGCGAAACCGATGCGGAAGCCCTGCTGGCGCGTGCCGACGCCGAGATGTACAGGATAAAGCGCCTTCGCAGGGAGCGGCAGGACGGCTGAGCGGCCAGTGCCGTCGCGCTTCAGGCCGCGGGCGGCACATCCTGCGGTTCGTGCCGCAGCAGCCACGCAAGCACCGGCGGCGTGACTATCGCGGTGAGCAGGGACATCGCCACGATGATGGCGTAGACGCGGTTGTCGAACACGCCGGCGGCGAGGCCGAGGCTGGCGATCACCACGCCCACTTCGCCGCGCGGCACCATGCCGAAGCCCACGATGGTGGCGCCGCGCCGGCCCAGCGACAGCGCGCCCAGGCCGCCGCCGAACAGCTTGGAAATGATCGCGATCGCGGTGACCACCAGCAGCATCCACAGCGCGTCGGCGCTGGCCAGTTCGTGCAGGTCGATCTTGCTGCCGGTGACCACGAAGAAGAACGGGGTGAGCAGGGCCAGCAGCGGCTGGGTCTGCTGTTCCAGCGTGTGCTGCTGGCGCGTTTCGGAAGCCACCATGCCGGCGAGGAAGGCGCCGATGATCGCGGCGAGGCCGAACAGGGTTGAGACGTAGGCCAGGCCGAGGCACAGCGCCAGCGCGATCAGCAGCGGCGACTGCAGGTGGCGCGGCCTGTCCAGCCAGCTGGAGTTCCAGCGCATCACCCGTGCGCCGCCCCAGCCGACCACCGCGATGAAGCCGGCCGCCTCGCACAGCACCATCAGCAGCTTTCCCGGCTGGATGCCCTCGCCGCCCTGCAGCGACACCACCACGCCCAGCAGCAGCATGGCGAGGATGTCGTCGATCACGGCGGCGCCCAGGATCACGCGGCTTTCCACGCGCTGCAGCGCGCCCAGCTCCTGCAACACGCGCGCAGTGATGCCGGCCGAAGTGGCCACGAAGGCGGCAGCCACGAACATGGACTTGTCCCAGTCGAAGCCGTTGCCGTGCGCCCACAGCGTGCCCATGCCGAACGGCACCAGTACCCCGATCACGCCGACCAGCATGGCGGCCTTGCCGACTTTCTTCAGATCCTCCAGCCGCGTCTCCAGGCCCACCGAGAACAGCAGCAGCACCACGCCGATCTCCGCCAGCACGTCCAGCGGCGTGCCGGTGGCGACCTGGTCGGGCGTGATCCAGCCGAGCAGCGAGGGGCCGACCACGCAGCCGGCGGCGATTTCGCCCACCACGCCGGGCAGCTTCAGCCGCTGGGCGATTTCGCCGCCGACCTGGGCGGCGACGAACACGATGAACAGGGTGAGCAGGATGTCGTTGGCGTGATGCATGCGGGGCATGCTACACGGCGGGCGCTCAACGCGCGGCGGGCAGCGCCTCGGGCGCGCGGTCGGGGCGCAACTGGCCGAACACGCGGCTGGCACCGGCGGTGACCGCGGCCAGCAGCAGCACGGTCCAGCGGAACGCCACCACGAAATCCCCGGGCGTATGCCCGCGCAGCAGGGCCTGCATCAGCAGCGTGGAAAGCGCGATGCCGAAGCTCATCGCGAGGTATTGCACGGTGGACGCCATCGACGAGGCCATCGAGGCGTGGCGGATGTCCAGGTCGTTGTAGATCAGCGTGTTCATCACGGTGTACTGCAGGCCGGCGAAGCCGCCATAGCCGAAGGTGAACACGGCGATCACCCACGCAGGCGTGGTCGGCCCGAACAGCGCGAATGCGGCCAGCAGCAGCGCCACGATCAGGGTGTTGCCCAGCAGCAGGCGGCGATAGCCGAAATGCACCAGCACGCGGTTGACCACCCACTTCGCGGCGATCGAGCCCAGCGCCTGCGGCACCATCATCATGCCCGCCGCCAGCGGCGACCAGCCGCAGCCCACCTGCAGGAACAGCACCAGCAGCAGGAACATGCCGGAGATGCCCAGCCGCGTGGAAAGGCCGCCGGCGAGCGCCACCGACACGCTGCGCACGCGCAGCAGGGAAAGATCCGCCACCGGATGCGCGGTGCGCCGGCTGTGCCACACGTAGGCCACGCCGAGCAGCACGGCGATACCGCTGCACGCGGCCATTTCCGTCCACGGCACCGGATCGGCGCCGGCCAGTTCCGAAGCGGCGAGCAGCAGCGCGGAAGCCGCGGCGAACAGCAGGAAACCCGCGAGGTCGAAGCGGTTGGCCCGATCCAGCCGGTATTCGGGCATGTCGCGCCGGTTCATCCACACGCCGGCGATGGCCACCGGCACGTTGATCAGGAAGATCAGCCGCCACGAGGTGTATTCCACCAGCGCGCCGCCCAGGAAAGGCCCCAGCACCGAGCCGAGCAGGCCGAAGGTGGCCACCGTGCTCATCGCGCCCACGAATTCGCGCTTGTCGATGCTGCGCACCAGCACGTAGCGCCCCACCGGCATCAACGCCGCGCCACCCACGCCCTGCAGCACGCGCGCGGCCACCAGTTGGGGCAGCGATTGCGCCAGGCCGCACAGCAGCGAACCCACACCGAACAGCACGATGGCGGCGCCGAACACGCGGCGTGTGCCGAAGCGGTCGCACAGCCACGGGCTGGCCGGGATCAGGATCGCCAGGGTCAGCACGTAGCTGGTCAGCGCGCTGCGCATGCCCAGCGGCGTTTCCTTCAGGGCCTCGGCCATCGCCGGCACCGCGGTGTTGACCACGGTGGAGTCCAGTGCCTGCATGAAGAACGCCGCGGCCACCAGCCACAGCAGGCCACGGTAACGCTGGCGCGAGGAGTCGGCAGATGCCGCCTCGGCCGTGTCCGCCGTTGCGACGGCATCGGCAGGCGGGAGGGATTCGGGGGCATGCGGGGGCATTGCGCCAATGATAGCTGCTGCGACAGCTTGCTTTCCGTCGCGCCCCGAGTGGAGTCAGCCTTGTTTCATCGATCGACGCCCCAAGGTCGGAGTAGTGGCACAACCGGGATCGCTGCGCCGGGAGTCCCTCGCTCCGGCGCATGTTTTTGCGTGGCCCGAATTGCCTGCGACAGGACAAAGCCATGAGCCGCAAACCCGCCATCACCGTCTCCCGCCTCGACCTTGAACGCATCGAGGCCTTGCTCGACCACCTGCCGCCGGCACAGGCCGCGGCGCATGCCGCATTGCGCGAGGAACTGGATCGGGCCACGGTACTGGAGCCGACCGAGATGCCGGGCAACGTGGTGACGATGAACTCCACCGTGAGCTTCACCGGCGACAATGGCGCCGCGCCGTTGCGGATGACCCTGGTCTACCCGAACGCGGCCGGCAAGCCGGGCACGGTGTCGATCCTGGCGCCGGTGGGCAGTGCGCTGCTGGGCCTCGCCAAGGGCAAGCACATCGACTGGCCCACCCCGGATGGCCGCAGGCATCGCCTCACCGTGCTGTCGATCGACTACCAGCCGGAGGCGGCTGGGGATCTGCACCGCTGAGAGTGCCAAGCGCCATTTCGGCGCAGGCCCACAACTGTCCGGAATAATTTTGAACATTCGTGGCCGCGGTCTTTCTCGTCATTCCGGCGCAGGCCGGACAAGCGCGAAGCGCGCAGAACGCCCGCAGGGCGGCCCCGAAGGGGCGAGCGAAGCGAGTCATCCAGTGGCCGTGCGGCCTGAGCGAACATGGTCGCTACTGGATCCCGGCCTTCGCCGGGATGACAGTCTGGATAGGTGGTCGTTATCGGAAATGAAGTCGCCTTCTCGCAATGCTTCGTGCAAGCGGCGCGGGCCTTCATCCTTCGACACCATCCCCAGATTATTCCGGACAGCAGTGGGCGCAGGCCGGAATCCAGTCGAGCAACTCGTGCGCAGCACGCAAAATTAGTTTCGTTTCGCACGCATATTTCACGGGATGACCAGCCTCGCTGTCGTGAAGCGTCTCCGGCCTGCGCCGGAATGACGGGCTCGCAGCCGCCTATGGCTTGAAGTGGTGCACGAAGCCCACCTGGAAGCCGCCCGGCAGCCAGCCGATGATCAGCGACGACTTCCGGTGCGCGGCCCAGATGCCCACGCCAGCGCCCAGCGCGGCGCCGGCCAGCACGTCGGCCTGCGAGTGGCCGCGCGTCTTCATGCGCGCCGCCGCGTCGCAGGCGGGCAGCAGCGCCGGCGCGTAGATCGCCGGGTGGTCGTGGCCGTAGTTCACGATGAACGGCGCCGCCGGCCGTCGGCGAAGCACGGAGCGGACAGGCCGAAGGCGAGCAGTAGCAGTGCGGAACGTGCCATGCGCATGGGATGCCTCCCCGGCGGACGGGGGCGTGGCCGCCGGTGGTTCACCCTGGCCCCGCCGGCTTTCGATTCGCTTATCGCGAACATCCGTCGCGGCGTGCGTATCGTTAAACTTCGTGCATGAGCGCATTCCCCGTTTCCGCTGACAGCAAGGCCCGTGCCGCCGACCTGCGCGAACGCATCGAACAGGCCAACTACCGCTACCACGTGCTCGACGATCCGGAGATCACGGACGCCGAGTACGACCGATTGATGCGCGAGTTGGAGGCGCTGGAGGCAGCGCATCCCGAACTGGCCACGCCCGATTCGCCCACCCGCAAGGTGGGCGCGCGCGCCAGCGGCGGCTTCGCCGAGGTGCGCCACGCGATGCCGATGCTGTCGTTGTCCAACGCCTTTGAGCAGCCGGGCGAGGACGAGCGCACGCGTTTCCACGAGGTGGCCGAGTTCGAGCGGCGCATCGAGCAGACGCTGGATCGCAGCGAGCCGGTGTTCTCGGTGGAACCCAAGCTGGACGGTCTGGCGATCAGTCTGCGCTACGAGCACGGCCAGTTCGTGCAGGGCGCCACCCGCGGCGACGGCGAGACCGGCGAGGACGTCACTGCCAACCTGCGCACCGTGCGCGCGATCCCGCTCAAGTTGCGCGGCACCGGCTGGCCCGAGGTGCTGGAAGTGCGCGGCGAGGTCATCATGCTCCGCAGGGATTTCGAGGCGTTCAACGCGTATGCCCGCGCCCACGACGAGAAGACCCTGGCCAATCCGCGCAACGGTGCGGCGGGCTCGCTGCGCCAGCTCGATCCGGCGATCACGGCGAAGCGCAAGCTGAGTTTCTTCGCCTATGCGGTGGGCGTGGTGGAAGGCGGCGAGTTGCCGCCCACGCATTCGGCCACCTTGCGGCAGCTGCGCGAGTGGGGTTTCCCGGTATCGCCCGAAGTGGGCACGGCGCGCGGTTTCGCGGGCCTGATCGCCTATTTCGAACGCATCGGCGCGAAGCGCGACAGCCTGCCTTACGACATCGACGGCGTGGTCTACAAGCTGGACGACTACGCGGGGCAGCGCGAGATGGGCTTCGTGGCGCGCGCGCCGCGCTGGGCCATCGCGCACAAGTTCCCCGCGCAGGAGCAGAGCACCACGGTCGAGGCGATCGAGATCCAGATCGGCCGCACCGGCGCCGCCACCCCGGTGGCGAGGCTCAAGCCGGTGCAGGTGGCCGGCGTCACCGTCACCAACGCCACGCTGCACAACGCCGACCAGGTGGAACGGCTGGACGTGCGCGTGGGCGACACGGTGATCGTGCGCCGCGCCGGCGACGTGATTCCCGAAGTGGTGCGCGTGATGCCCGAGCAGCGTCCGCCGCACACGCAGCCGTGGACGATGCCCGCGCACTGCCCAGTGTGCGGCTCGGCGCTGCTGCGCGAGGAAGGGGAGGCTGCGTACCGCTGCTCCGGCGGCCTGGTCTGCGCGGCACAACGCAAGGAAGCATTGATCCATTTCGCCTCGCGCCGCGCGATGGATATCGACGGCCTCGGCGAGCGCTACGTCGACGCGCTGGTGGACTTCGGCTACGTGCACACGCCAGCCGACCTCTACAAGCTCACGCTGGACGACTTCCTGGAGATGAAGCGCCGCGCCGACGAACGCGACGGCACCACGCCCGAGACGGTGAAGGCCGGCAAGATCGCCACCAAGTGGGCGGAGAACCTGCTCGACGGCATCGCGGCCAGCAGGAACACCACGCTGGCGCGCTTCCTGTTCGGGCTGGGCATCATGCACATCGGCGAGAGCACGGCGAAGACGCTGGCCGCGTGGCTGGGCCGGCTGGAATTCGTGCGCAGCATGCCGGCGCCGGTGTTGCGCGTGCTGCCGGACATCGGCGGCGAGGTGGCGGCGTCCATCGCCGGGTTCTTCGCGCAGCCCGGCAACCAGCAGGTGGTCGACGCACTGCTGGCCGCGGGTGTGCATTTCGGCGACGAGGGCGAACCCTCGCCGAAGCTGCGCGAGCGGCTGGGCCTGGCCGTGCTGCTGGACATGGCGAACGTCAACAAGCTCGGCCCCAAGAGCACGTCGCTGCTGGCCGCGCAGTATCCGACGCTGCAGCGGTTGCTAGCCGCAGGGCAGGCGCAATGGATCACTGCCGGCCTGCCGCAGGCAGCCGCGATCAACCTCGACGCATACCTGGCAGATGCATCGCAACTGCATGAGCTGCGCGAGGCCGAGGCCGCGATGCAACGCCTGCTGGAAGTGATTCCCCAAGTGGCGCAGGCGGCGCGCCTGCCGCTGGAGGGCCAGACCGCGGTGCTCACCGGTACGCTGCCCACGATGAGCCGCGACCAGGCCAAGGAAAAGCTCGAAGCCCTGGGCGCGAAGGTTGCCGGCAGCGTGTCGAAGAAGACCAGCTTCGTGGTGGCCGGCGCGGAAGCCGGCTCCAAGCTCGACAAGGCGAACGAGCTGGGCGTGCCGGTATGGGACGAGGCGCAGTTGCTGGCCCTGCTGGCCGAGCACGGAGTCGCGCTGTGAAGAATCCGAACCTGCACGAAGCGCTGCAGTTGCGTGCGCGCCTCAACGCCTTGATCCGAGCGTTCTTCGTCGAGCGCGAGGTGCTGGAGGTGGAGACGCCGATCCTTTCCGCCGCCGGCAACACCGAGCCGAACATCGAGAGCTTCAGCACGCAGTTCAGCGGCCATGTCGATGCCGGCGCGCGCGAACGCTGGCTGCGCACCTCGCCGGAGTATCCGCTCAAGCGCCTCGTCGCCGCAGGCGTGGGCGACTGCTACGAACTGGGCCGGGTGTTCCGCAACGGCGAGGCGGGCGGGCGGCACAACCCCGAGTTCAGCATGCTGGAGTGGTACCGTGTGGGCTGGGATCATCGCCGCCTGATGCACGAGACCATCGAGCTGGTGGCGGCGGCGCTGGCGATGCTGGGCCGGCGCGCCGAGGTGCTGATCGAGGGTTACCGCCAGTTGTTCATCGACGAGCTGGGCATCGATTCCGCGCATGCGTCCATCGACGAGCTGCGCGCACCGCTGGCGGACTTCGGCATCGACCCCGCGGGGCTCACCCGCGACGACTGGCTGGATCTGCTGCTCACCCACAAGCTGCAGCCGGCGTTCCCGCGCGACCGCATCACGGTGATCCACGATTACCCAGCGAGCCAGTGCGCGCTGGCGAAAGTGCGCCCCGGCGATCCGCCGCTGGCCGAGCGGTTCGAGCTGTACCTCGGCCGCTACGAACTGGCCAACGGCTACCACGAGCTCAACGACGCGCGCGAGCAGCGCGCGCGCTTCGAGCGCGACAACGCCCGTCGCCGCGAGCGCGGCCAGCGCGAGGTTCCGCTCGACGAGAACCTGCTGGCCGTGCTCGACGCGTTGCCCGACTGCGCCGGCGTGGCGCTGGGCGTGGAACGCCTGCTGATGTGCCTGGCCGGCACCGATGCGATCGCCGACGTGCTGGCGTTCCCCTTTTCGGAAGCCTGACCGTGCCGGAGCCCCTGCTGCGCGGCATCCACCACGTCGCCCTGATCTGCTCGGACTATCCGCGTTCGAAGGCGTTCTACAGCGGGGCGCTGGGTCTGCGCGTCGTGCGCGAGGTCTACCGCGAGGCGCGCGATTCCTGGAAGTGCGACCTGGAAGTCGGCCCCGGCGTGCAACTGGAACTGTTCTCCTTTCCCGGCGCGCCGCCGCGTCCCTCCTGGCCGGAGGCGCAGGGGTTGCGCCATCTTGCGTTCGCGGTGGCCGACGTGGATGCCGCGACGGCGGAATTGACCGCGCACGGCGTGGCCTGCGAAGCGGTGAGGGTGGACGAATACACCGGCAAGCGCTTCGTCTTCTTCGCCGATCCGGACGGGTTGCCGATCGAGCTTTACGAGGCCTAGGCAAGATCACGTCGCGCGGCCAGGCGGCCGCGCGACGCATGCATTCGCTCAGGCCCGGTCGCCCTTGATGTCGGGCAGGGCGGGACGGTCGCTCCACAGATAGCGGTAGATCAGGCCGCCGATGATGCCGCCGATGATCGGCATCACCCAGAAGAACCACAGCTGCCCCAGCGCCCAGCCGCCCTGGAACAGGGCCACGCCGGTCGAGCGCGCCGGGTTCACCGAGGTGTTGGTGACCGGGATGCTGATCAGGTGGATCAGGGTCAGCGCCAGGCCGATGGCGATGCCGGCGAAGCCCACCGGTGCGCTCTTGTGGGTGGCGCCCATGATGATGAAGATGAAGAAGCCGGTCATCACGATCTCGCACACCGCCGCGGCGCCCATCGAATAGCCGTCCGGCGAATGCGCGCCGAAGCCGTTCGAGGCGAAGCCGCTGCCAACGGGATCGAAGCCCGTCTTGCCCGAGGCGATCACGTACAGCACCGCGCCGGCCACGATGCCGCCGATCACCTGCGCGACGATGTACGGAATCACTTCCTGCATCGGGAAGCGGCCGCCGGCGGCGAGGCCGCAGGTCACCGCCGGGTTGATGTGGCAGCCGGAAATGTGGCCGATGGCGTAGCACATCGTCAGCAGGGTGAGGCCGAAGGCCAGCGCCACGCCGGCGTAGCCGATGCCGAAGGGATAGCCGTCCGCGCCGGCCACGTGCGCAGCCAGCACCGCGCTGCCGCAGCCTCCCAGTACCAGCCAGAACGTGCCGAAGAATTCGGCGGCCATGCGTTTGCCCAGGTTCATCGAAAACTCCTTCTCGATTGCTTGATTGGACACGAGCGTCGCGGCGATGCGACGCATGCCGGATGACTGGCCGGAGGCCAGGGTCGAACGAAGTTTCCTCTCCCCCTGAAAACGGCGCCGGGCGAGTCGCATGCAAGCCGACCGGTTCGCCCGTGTGGCCCGGCATCCCGCCGGACGGGACGAGCATAGGGGATGCGGGCGGCATCGCGTAGTGTCGCGGGCTGGGTTATGGTGCCGAACCCTTTCCTTACCGGGCCGCTGTTCCCACATGAGCGAAGCCACGACATTGTCGACACCGGACATCGCAGGCGTGGCGGCACGCCGGCTGGATCGCCGCGACGCGCGCACCCTGCTGCTGTCCGCGCTGGGCGGCGCGTTGGAGTTCTACGACTTCGTGGTGTTCGTGTTCCTCACGCAGCAGCTGGGCGCGCTGTTCTTCCCGCGGGGCACCGCGCCGTGGCTGGCCGACATCAAGGTCTACGGCATCTTCGCGGCAGGTTACCTGGCGCGCCCGCTGGGCGGCATCGTGATGGCGCATTTCGGCGACCGCTCGGGACGCAAACGCATGTTTACCCTCAGTGTGTTCCTGATGGCGCTGCCGACGCTGGCGATCGGCCTGCTGCCGACCTATGCGCAGGTCGGCATGCTGGCGCCGCTGCTGCTCCTGCTGCTGCGCATCGTGCAGGGCATCGCGGTGGGGGGCGAGGTGCCGGGCGCCTGGGTGTTCGTGGCCGAGCATGCGCCGCCCGGGCGCGTGGGCTTCGCCTGCGGCAGCCTCACCGCGGGGCTGACCGCGGGCATCCTGATCGGCTCGCTGCTGGCCGCCTGGCTCAACGCGCGGCTGGATGCGGCGCAGTTGCTGGACTGGGGTTGGCGCGTGCCGTTCCTGCTCGGCGGCGTGTTCGGTTTCGCCGCGGTGTGGTTGCGCCGCTGGCTCAGCGAGACGCCGGTGTTCGCGGAGATGCGCGAGCGCCAGCAGCTCAGCCGCGAGCTGCCGCTGCGCGCGGTGCTGGCCGGACACCGGCGCGGCGTGGCGGTATCGATGCTGGTGACCTGGATGCTCACCGCCGCCGTGGTGGTGCTGATCCTGATGCTGCCGACGCTGGCGCCGCACGGTTTCGGCATTTCGCCGAAGCAGGCCTTCCTCGGCAATGCGCTGGCGGCTTGCGCGCTCACCGCGGGCTGCATGGTCTACGGCTGGCTGGCCGACCGTCTCGGTGTGCTGCAGACCCTGCTGGCCGGCTCGCTGCTGCTGGTCGCCGGCACCTGGGCGCTGTTCGCCGACCTCGCCGCGGGCGGCGCGCATTTCCTGTCGCTGTACGCGCTGGCCGGCCTGCTGGTGGGCGTGGTCGGCGTGGTGCCGGTGGTGATGGTACAGGCGTTCCCGCCGCCGGTGCGCTTTTCCGGCCTGTCGTTCTCGTACAACGTGGCCTACGCCGTGTTCGGCGCCGGCACCGCGGCGATGATCGGCTGGCTTGCCGCGCACGCCGGGCGCATGGCGCCGGCGCATTACGTGACGATCACGGCGCTGGTGAGCATCGGCACCTGTTTGTGGTTGCTTGCCCGCGCCAAGGTGGGCGAGCTCGAACGCTCCTGAGCCGTGTGTAGTCTTGCCCGTCATTCCGGCGAAGGCCGGAATCCAGTGGCGTTGTGTTCCATGCCCCGGAGCAGAGGCACTGGATTCCGGCCTTCGCCGGGATGACGGGCAAAAACGTTCCTAGAACTCCAGCTCCTGCGTGGCGCAGAGATAGTCCACCATCGGCGCCACGCGCTTGAAGCAGGCCACCGCCCACGGCAGCAGTTCCGTGGAGCAGGCCAGTGCCTCGCCGAAGCCTTCGCCGGCGGCGAAATCCTTGCGCTTCAGGTCTTCGATCAACTCGTGGTTGGGGTCGTAGCCGTGCGGCGGGCGTTTCAGCGATTCGCCCCAGAAGCTCATGTGCTCGCGGAAGGCGGGGCTTTGCGTGGCCTTCTTCCAGGCGGCGGGATTGTCGGCGAGGAAGGCGCGGATCTTCTTCAGCGCGTCGGGCTCGGGGTGCCACATGCCGCCGCCGCCGAAGCAGTCGCCGGGCTGGATGTGCAGGTAGAACGCCGGCGCGGGGATCTCGTGGCGGCGCTCGTGGAAGAAGCGCGAGCCCTGCCACGGCTTGTACGGCAGCTTGTTGTTGGAGTAGCGGGTGTCGCGGTAGATGCGGTACAGCGAGCCGCCGTTCTTGCGTGGGTCGGCGCGGTAGTGCGGGCTGATCTTCGCCAGCGGCGCCTGCAGGTCGGTGATGAGCTGCAGGAAGGGTTCGCGCACGTGGCGCTCGTAGTCGTTCTTGTGCGCGGCGAACCACTCGCGGCTGTTGTTGCGGTCGAGCGCGCGCAGGAACTTGAAGGTGGCGGGGGTGAAGTAGGCGTGGTGCATGGGGATTCCGTCAGAGACTGGCGGCGAGTTCCTCGCCCCAGGCTTGCAGTTGGTCGATGATCGTCGTTTTTCCCTGCCGCGAAGGATCGGCGCGCAGCGCGGCCAGCGTGGCGAAGTAATCCTCCAGCGTCAGCGTGGTCAGCGCCGTGACGCGGGTCAGCCGGGCGCGACGGAAGTTTTCCCAGCGCTCGCGTTCGTCCGCGTCCAGCGTCTCCGGCCAGTTGCGCGCGCGGTAGCGGAACAGCAGTTCCGCATAGCGCGGATCGCGGAACGCGAAGGCACGCGCGCCGAGCTGTTCCGGTGGCGTGGCGCGCACCTCGCGCAACAGGCGCTTGTCCGCGTCGGGCAGGAAGCCTGAGTACAGCGCGAGTTCCGGGTCTTCCGGCGGCGGCAGTTCGGCGGCGCGGGCGAACACGCGGGAAACCTTGGCGGCGAGGCCATCGGCGGCGGCCAGCGCATCGCGGTGGGCCAGGCAGCGCGCGGTATCGAGCTGCAGGCGCGCCGTATCCACGCCTTTCAGCGCCGAAAGCGGCGCCAGCGCGGGCGCGCGGTTCGCGCGCACGGTACGCAGCGGGATGCGCTCGACGTCTTCCGGCAGGTCGGCGCGCGCGGTGAACACGCGGTCGGCGATGGCGTCCTCGTCCAGCGCCAGCAATTCGGCGGGATCGGCGGCGAGGTCGTAGACGATGATCTCGCCGGGACGCGAGGGATGCATCGCCAGCGGCGCGATCAGCGCGAGGCAGTGCCGGCTGGACGGGTAGCGCGAGGAGACGTGCACCAGCGGCGTCATGGCCGCCACGTCCAGCAGCTCGAACACGCGCTGCTTGCGGCGCAGCGCGTAGAACCAGTCCCATAGCCTGGGCTGGCGCACGCGGATCAGCCGGGCGAGGTCGATCAGCGCGTGCACGTCGGAGAGCGCGTCGTGCGCGCGCTCCTGCTGCAGGCGGTTGGCGGCGGCGAGGTGCTCCAGCTTGAAGCTGGGCGTGCCGTCGTCGCGCACGGGCCATGCGATGCCCTCGGGCCGCAACGCTTCGCACATGCGCGCGAGGTCGATCAGATCCCAGCGCGAGTTGCCGTTCTCCCACTCGCGGCCGTATGGCTCGAAGAAGTTGCGGTAGAGCAGTTGCCGCGTCACCTCGTCGTCGAAGCGCAGCGAGTTGTAGCCCACGCCGCAGGTGCCCGGCGCGGCGAGCTGTTCGTGCACGAGCGCGGCGAATTCGGCTTCGTTCACGCCTTCGCGCTCGGCCTGCTGCGGCGTGATGCCGGTGATCAGGCAGGCCTCGGGCTGGGGCAGGCTGTCGCGCGGCGGCCGGCAGAAGAACATCACCGGCTCGCCGACGATCTCCAGTTCCAGGTTGGTGCGGATGCCGGCGAACTGCACCGGACGGTCGCGCCGGGTGTCGGCGCCGAAGGTTTCGTAGTCGTGCCAGAAGAAGGTCTGCATTTCACGATCATCGCATGCTGGGCGTGGGGGTTCCCCGCCGCGCCAGCTGCGGCAGGGCTGCGGCGGCTCCGGCATGACGACATCGGTTTCCCCTTTCGCGGGAAGGCGGACAAAAAGCCGTCGTTCAGACCGCCGCTTGATAGACTGCGCGGCGAAGGAGAACTCATGAGCCAAGCCAACGACGACAACCTGATCTGGATTGATCTGGAGATGACCGGCCTCGACACCGACGCCGACTCGATCCTGGAAATCGCCACCATCGTCACCGACAAGGAACTCAACGTACTGGCCGAAGGGCCGGTGTTCGCGATACGCCACGAGCTGGATCGGCTGGAGGCGATGGACGCCTGGAACCGCAACCAGCACGGCAAGTCCGGCCTGTGGCAGCAGGTGCTCGATTCCACCGCCGACCATGCCGCCGCCGAGCAGGCCACGCTGGATTTCCTGCGCGAGTGGGTGCCGGCGGGCAAGTCGCCGATGTGCGGCAACTCGATCTGCCAGGATCGCCGCTTCCTGCATCGGCAGATGCCGCGACTGGAGCGTTTCTTCCACTACCGCAACCTCGACGTCTCCACCCTGAAGGAGCTGGCGCGGCGCTGGTCGCCGGCCATCGGCAAGGGCCTGAGCAAGGAGTCCGCGCATACCGCGCTGTCGGATATCCGCGATTCCATCGAGGAGCTGCGCTATTACCGCAGCCACATGGGCGCGCTGGGCGGGCAGCAGCCGGCATGAACGCGCTCGATGCCATGTTCGCGCCCGTGCTCGACTGCGCCGGCCGCAGGCTGGTGCTGGATCGCCCGCGCGTGGCCGGCATCCTCAACGTCACGCCCGACTCGTTCTCCGACGGCGGCGAGCACGCCACCGCGGAAGCGGCCGTGGCGCATGGCCTGGCGCTGGCGGAGCAGGGCGCCGACATGCTGGACGTGGGCGGCGAATCCACCCGCCCCGGCGCGGGCGACGTCACCGTCGAGGAAGAGCTGCGCCGCGTGATCCCGGTGATCGAGCAACTGGCGAAGCGCACGCAACTGCCCATCGCCGTCGACACCTCCAAGCCGGAGGTGATGCGCGCCGCGGTGGCCGCGGGCGCCGGCATGGTCAACGACGTCTACGCGCTGCGCCGCGATGGCGCATTGGACGCGGTGGCCGAACTCGGCGTGCCGGTATGCCTGATGCACATGCAGGGCGAGCCGCGCAGCATGCAGGACGCGCCGCACTACGACGACGTGGTGGGCGAGGTGCATCGCTTCCTTACGGATCGCCTGTTCGCCTGCGAGCTGGCCGGCATCGACCGGCGCAAGGTGATGGTCGACCCCGGCTTCGGCTTCGGCAAGAACCTGGAACACAACCTCGCCCTGCTGCGCGCGCTGGAGCGCTTCGCGGATCTGGGCAGCGGCGTCTATGCGGGTTTGTCGCGCAAGTCGATGATCGGCGAGTTGACCGGCCGCAAGCTGCCGGCCGAGCGTGCCGCCGGTTCCGCCGCTGCCGCGCTGATTGCAGTTCAGCGCGGCGCGCGCATGGTGCGCGTGCATGACGTGGCCGCGACCGTGGATGCGCTGGCGGTATGGCAGGGCGTGCATGCGGGCGACGCCGCGCCGCGCCGCGATCCGAAACCGTCTGCGCCGCGCTGGCCGGACGACGACTGAAAGAACCGACAGGGCGGCGGCGCACGAAGCGCCGTTGCCGGGACAGGGATCCTTTTCGGGAAGGCAACCATGAGTCAATGCAAGTATTTCGGCACGGACGGCATTCGCGGTGCGGTGGGCGTGTGGCCGATCAACGCCGAGTTCATGCTGCGTCTCGGCCGCGCGCTGGGAGCGGTGCTGAACCGGCAGGGCGGCGCCCGGCGCACCGTGCTGATCGGCAAGGACACCCGCGTTTCCGGCTACATGTTCGAGGCCGCGCTGGAGGCGGGGCTGGTCTCCGCCGGCGTGGACGTGCGCATGCTGGGGCCGATGCCGACGCCGGCGGTGGCCTTCCTCACCCGTTCGCTGCGCGCCGAGGCCGGCATCGTCATCAGCGCCTCGCACAACCCGCACCACGACAACGGCATCAAGTTCTTCTCCGCGCACGGCGAGAAACTCGGCGACGCGATGGAGGCCGCGATCGAGGCGGAGATCGACGCGCCCTTCGTCACCGTGCCTTCCGAGCAACTGGGCAAGGCGCGCCGCATCGACGACGCGGCGACGCGCTACGTGGAGTTCTGCAAGAGCACGGTGGCCGAGGATTTCAGCCTCAACGGCCTGAAAATCGTGCTGGACTGCGCCAACGGCGCCACCTACCAGATCGCGCCCAAGGTGTTCGCCGAACTGGGCGCCGAGGTGACCGCCTTCGGCGACAAGCCGGACGGCTTCAACATCAATCGCGACGTAGGCTCCACCCATCCGCAGGCGCTGCAGCGCGCGGTGCAGGAACTGGGCGCGGACATCGGCATCGCCTTCGACGGCGACGGCGACCGCGTGCAGATGGTGGATCGCCACGGCGTGCTCGCCGACGGCGACGACCTGCTCTACGTGATCGCGCGCGCCTGGCATGCGCGCGGCCAGCTGCAAGGCCCGGTGGTCGGCACGCTGATGAGCAACTACGGCCTGCAGCTGGCGCTGGACAAGCTCGGCGTGCCGCTGCTGCGCGCCAAGGTGGGCGACCGCTACGTGCTGCAGCAGCTCAAGGAGCACGGCGGTGTGCTGGGCGGCGAGACTTCCGGCCACATCCTGTGCCTGGATCGCGCCACTACCGGCGACGGCATCGTCTCCGCGCTGGCCGTGCTGGAGGCGCTGGCCGGCGAGGATTTCGCCGCGGCGCGCCAGGGCCTGCGCAAGCTGCCGCAGGTGATGATCAACGTGCGCGCCGAGGGCGCGCGCGAAGCCTTGGACAGCGCCATGGTGCGGCAGGCGCTGGCCGATACCGAACGCGCCCTGCAGGGCCGCGGCCGCGTGGTGCTGCGCGCCTCGGGCACCGAGCCGCTGGTGCGCGTCACCGTGGAAGGCGAGGACGGCGCCGAAGTGCGGCAGTTGGCGCAAAGCCTGGCCGACGTCGTAAAATCCGCCGCAGAACGCTCGTGAACCAGCCGGCTCGTGCCGGCCACAGGTGAGAGGAACCGGTCGCCAGGGAATGGCCCGACGTGAAACGCCCCTGCGGTGGCGTATCACCAATCGACCGCAGCCCTGACCGGACACGACCCATGAAAAACGTTCCCACCCTCGACATCCGCCGTTACGACAGCGACCGCGAGGCCTTCGTCGCCGAGCTTGGTGCCGCCTACCGCGAATTCGGCTTCTGCTGCATCAGCGGACACGGTATTCCGCGCGAGCTGGTCGACGGCGCCTACGACGCCTTCCAGCGCTTCTTCGCGCTGCCCACCGAAACCAAGATGAAGTACCACGTGCCGGGCAGCGGCGGCGCGCGCGGCTACACGCCGTTCAAGGTGGAAACCGCCAAGGACAGCAAGCACGCCGACCTCAAGGAGTTCTGGCACGTCGGCCGCGAGATCGCGCGCGACTCGAAGTTCGCCGACGTGATGGCGCCCAACCTGTGGCCGGCCGAGGTGCCGGAGTTCCACAAATACGGCTACGGCCTGTTCGAGGCGCTGGATCAGCTCGGCACCCGCGTGCTGCGCGCGCTGGCCCTGCACATCGGCCTGCCCGAGCACTATTTCGAGGACAAGACCGACCAGGGCAACTCCATCCTGCGGCCGATCCACTACCCGCCGATCACCGACGACAACGTGCCCAACGTGCGCGCCGGCGCGCACGAGGACATCAACTTCATCACCCTGCTGGTGGGCGCCAGCGCGGAAGGGCTGGAAGTGCTCACCCGCGAGGGCGAGTGGCTGCCGATCACCACCGAGGGCGACGCCATCGTGGTGAACATCGGCGACATGCTGCAGCGGCTGACCAACCACGTGTACCCGTCCACCACGCACCGCGTGGTGAACCCGCAGAACGCCAACGCGCGCAAGCCGCGCTACTCGGTGCCGTACTTCCTGCACCCCAACCCCGACGTGGTGCTCGACCCGCTGCCGCAGTGCGTGACGCCGGACAACCCGAAGCGCTACGACACCAGTATCACCTCGCACGAATACCTGCTGCAGCGGCTGCGCGAGATCAAGCTGATCTGACAGGCTGTTCCTGGTCTATCCCGCGCCACGCCCGATTACCCAGTCATTCCCGCGCAAGCAGGACAAAGCGAGCGCTATCGCGTGTGGAGGGCATCGAGGCCGCGCTTTTGCTCGTCATTCCGGCGCAGGCCCACTACTGTCCGGAATAATTTTGAACATTCGTGGCCGGGGTCTTTCTCGTCATTCCGGCGCAGGCCGGAATCCAGTGGCCGTGCGGCCTGAGCGAACATGGTCGCTACTGGATCCCGGCCTTCGCCGGGATGACAGTCTGGATAGGTGGTCGTTATCGGAAATGAAGTCGCCTTCTCGCAATGCTTCGTGCAAGCGCGCGGGCCTTCATCCTTCGACACCGTCCCCAGATTATTCCGGACAGCAGTGGGCCTGCGCCGGAATGACGAGCCGGAGAGGTTGTCGCTACCGGGAACCTCGAAAAACCTCCGTCACCTCGGTGCAAGCTGAGGCCCTTTGTTTCGGCCCCTCAAGCCATCCAGAAGAACACCGCCGTCATGCGCTTGCTGGCGGCGTCCTCCAGTCCCCAGTAGGCGCTGGCGCTGTGGATGATGTTGGCCTTGTACAGCAGCAGGCGGTTGAAGCGGTGCGCGACGTGCACGTCCTCGGCGAAGGCGTCGGGCCGCACGAACCGGCTGCCCAGCGCGTCGACCAGGTTGCGGTGCGGCGGTTGCACGATGTTGCCGCCCAGTTGGCCGCCGGGCATGCGCTGGCGGAAGAAGCTGGTGCCGCAGTTTTCCGGTACCAGCGGATTGAGATAAAGCACGGCGGCGTAGCGGCACAGGTGCAGGGAGTCGGTGTGCGGCTTCACCGCGCCCTCGACCGCGCCCACCACCTGCACGCAGTTGTGATTGAGCTTCTGCCCGGCCTTGGTGCTTTCCACCCAGAGCCTCTTCGCGCCGGTGGCGTCGCGTACCTTGGCTTCGACGATCGCCAATTCGGATTCCGACAGCGCGGGCATCGCGCGCATGCCGGGCCAGGCTTCGCCCGTGGTCGGAAAGCCGTATTCCCAGTCGGTTCCGGCAAGGCAGCGCTCGCGCACCGCCAGCGGATCGGGCAGGGCGTCGTCCAGTACCCAATAGTCGCGGCCTGGGGTGGGCTTGCGGTAGGGCAAGGGGCGCATCTGGGCAGGGAACAGGCTCATGCGGCTTCTTCACCGGACTGGCGATAGCGCCGGGCCTGCCGTGCCGAAAGGCGCAGCGCCAGCTTGTCCGGCATCAGCTTGAACACGCCCTTGATGAAGCGGTTCACGCGGCCGGTGACATGCACCGCATCGCCGCGCTCCACCGCGGCGATGCCCTCGGCCACCACCTCGTCGGCGCTCTGCCACATGAAGCCCGGCATCTTGTTCATCAGCGCGCGCGTGCCGGTGACGTCGTGGAATTCCGAATACGTGAAGCCGGGGCACAGCGCGCAGACATGCACGCCGCGCTCGCGGTTTTCCAGCGCCAGGCCCTGCGAGAACTTGACGAGGAAGGCCTTGTCCGGCGCATACAGCGTGTGCCCCGCCGTGCCCGGCACGTGCCCGGCCAGCGAAGCCACGTTGACGATGCGGCCATGGCCGCGCTCGCGCATGCCGGGCAGCAGACGCCACGCGAGCTCCAGCGGCGCGGTCAGCAACACCTGCAGGAAGTCGGCGTGCGTACGCCAATCGTTCGCCGCGAACGTGCCGGGCACACCGTAGCCGGCGTTGTTGATCAGCCAGTCCACCGCGAGCCCGCGCCGCGCGAGTTCATCGCACAGCATGCGAGGCGCAGCGGGGTCGGCCAGGTCGGCCGCCAGCACGGTTATCGTGCCACCATGCCGCTGATGCAGTTCCGCGGCCAGCGCTTCGAGCCGGTCGACGCGCCGCGCGGTGAGCACGAGGTCGTGACCTCGCGCGGCGAGCGCGCGGGCGAAGGCGGCGCCGATGCCGGCGGATGCGCCGGTGACGAGGCTGAGCGGGCGGGCTGACGTCATGCGCTTCTCCTGAAAGAGGTCGTCGCATCTTGGCCGTTGCGCCGCAGCAATACCAGTCCTCTATCAACCTGTAAAATCTCGGGTTTATTCAAACGGAACTGCCCCGGACATGCGCAAGAAGCTCGTCGCCGCCAACTGGAAGATGCACGGCAGCCGTTCGATGGCCACCGCCCTGTGCGGCGGGATCGCCGTCGCCGACACCGGCGGCATCGACGTGGTGCTCTGCCCGCCGTTCCCCTATCTGGGCGAAGTGGCTGCTGCCTGTGGCGAAGCAGGCATCGGCGTGGGCGCGCAGGATCTCAGCGAGCACGAAGGGCAGGGCGCGTATACCGGCGAGGTCTCCGCCGCGATGCTCGCCGATTGCGGTGCACAGTGGGTGCTGGTGGGGCACTCCGAACGTCGCCAGTACCACGGCGAAAGCGATGCGCTGGTGGCGCGCAAGTTCGCCGCCGCGCGTGCTGGCGGCCTCACGCCCATCCTTTGCGTGGGCGAGACGCTGGCGCAGCGCGAAGCCGGCGAAACCGAAGCCGTCGTTTCGCGCCAGTTGCGGGCCGTGCTGGAAGCGTCTGGCATCGCCGCATTCGATACCGCGGTGATCGCTTATGAGCCGGTGTGGGCCATCGGCACCGGCCGCACCGCGACGCCGGAACAGGCGCAGCAAGTCCATGCGTTCATCCGTAGCCAACTTCAAAAGGAAGATGCTATGATTGCCCGTCTGACTCGGCTGCTTTACGGCGGCAGCGTCAAGGCGGCCAATGCCGCCGAGTTGTTCGCGCAGTCGGATGTGGATGGGGGGCTGATCGGTGGAGCCTCGTTGACCGCTTCCGACTTCCTTGGAATCTGCGCAGCGGCGCGCTAGTCGCCACGGGTTCGATCGCAATGTTTGTCATTTTCAGCGTGTTTTACATCCTGATCGGCGCGGCCATGACCGTGCTGATCCTGTTGCAGAATGGCGAAGGCGCCAGTGCCGGCTCCGGCTTCGGCGGCGGCGCTTCGGCCACGGTGTTCGGTGCGCGCGGTTCGGCCAACTTCCTGACCCGCGCCACGGCCGTGCTGGCTGCGCTGTTCTTCACGCTCAGCCTCGGCATGGGCGTGTACCTGCACAGCCACGGCAACGCGCAGAGCAGTGGCGCCGATCTTGGCGTGATGGCCGGCATGAGCAAGCAGCCGGCGCCAGCCAAGCAGGCCCCGGCATCCACCACTCCGGTCAACCCGGAAGTGCCCGCCGCCACGAACGCGACGGCGCCCACGGCTCCGGCCGCGAGCAAGCAACAAGGCGAAGTCCCGGCTGCGCCGGCTCCGCAAAAGCATCAATAAGCAAGACACCTGCCCAGGTGGCGGAATTGGTAGACGCACTACCTTGAGGTGGTAGCGCTGAAAGGCGTAGGGGTTCGAGTCCCCTCTTGGGCACCAATGAACATCAAGCAGCAACTGTCGTATCGAACCGCGCCCATGGCGCGGTTTTTTTTGGCCTGATCGCGGGTGCCAAGAGGGGACTCGAATTCGTGCGGCGTCAGCCGGCAGCCATGTGCCGCGCGCAGGCGGCTGCGCGCGCTTGCAGCAGCTCGTGTTCGCGCGTGTTGCGGGTCAACGCGGCTGCGCGTTCGAACTCCGCGCGGGCTTCGTCGTGGCGCTGGAGTTTCTCCAGCAGGTCGCCGCGCATGGCGGGCAGCAGGTGATAGTTCGCCATGACCGGTTCGTCGCGCAGCGCATCGGCGAGCGCGAGGCCTGCCGCAGGCCCGTCGGCCATTGCCACGGCCACCGCGCGGTTGAGTTCCACCACCGGGGATGGCGTGATGGCGGCCAGCGTGGCGTACAGCGCGGCGATGCCGCTCCAGTCGGTCTGTTCCGCCGTGTTGGCGCGGGCGTGGCAGGCGGCGATGGCGGCCTGCAGGGTGTAAGGCTCTTCGCTGCCGCCCAGCCGCTGCGCGCGATCCAGCGCGGTGAGGCCGCGCTGGATCAGCAGCCGATCCCAGCGCGCACGGTTCTGCTCCAGCAGCCGGATGGGCGTGCCGTCCGCTTCGCTGCGCGCATGCGTGCGCGAAGCCTGCAGTTCCATCAGCGCGAGCAGGCCGAACACCGATGCCTGCCGCGGCATCAGTCCGGCCAGGATGCGACCCAGCCGCAGGGCTTCCTCGCACAGCGCTGGGCGCATCCAGTCGTCGCCCGCGGTGGCGGTGTAGCCTTCGTTGAAGACCAGGTAGATCACGCCGAGCACGGCGTCGAGACGCTCGGCCAATTCCTCGCCATGCGGCACCTCGAACGGCACCTGCTTCTCGGCCAGCGTGCGCTTGGCGCGCACGATGCGCTGGGCGATGGTGGGCTCAGGCTGCAGGAAGGCGCGGGCGATCTCGACAGTACTGAGGCCGCCGAGCATGCGCAGGGTGAGCGCCACGCGCGATTCGGCGGGCAGCGCGGGATGGCAGGCGGTGAAGATCAGCCGCAACAGGTCGTCGCCGATGTCGTCGTCAAGCGTGGCGTCGGTGTGGGGCATGGCATCGGCCTGTTCGGCCTCCAGTTCGCGCGCGATTTCCGCATGCTTGCGCTCCATCAGCTGGTGGCGGCGCAGGCGGTCGATGGCGCGGCGTTTCGCCGTGGTCGTCAGCCACGCGGCGGGGTTGTCCGGCACGCCGTTCTGTGGCCACTGCTCCAGCGCGGTCACCAGCGCGTCCTGCGCCAGCTCTTCGGCCAGGCCCACGTCGCGCAGCATGCGCGCGAGCCCGGCGATGATGCGCGCCGATTCGATGCGCCAGATGGCTTCGATGCTGCGATGGGTGTCGGTCGCCGTCATGACGACCGATCAGATCATCATCGCCCCACGGCGGCAAGGCGTCATACGGCGGGCGGGCAGTTGATCATCCACGGCACGCCGTAGCGATCCACCAGCGAACCGAAGCGCGCGGCCCAGAACGTCTGCTGGATGGGCATCTGCACCGTGCCTCCTTCGGCCAGCGCATGGAAGATGCGCTCGGCCTGTTCCGGCGAGTCGAGCTGGATCGACACCGAGCAACCCTTGATCGGCGTGTAGGGGCATTGCGGCGCCATCGCATCCGAGGCCATCAGCACCTGGTCGCCCACTTCCAGCCGCACGTGCATCATCTTGTCGCGCATTTCCGGCGGCATGGGCATCTCGGGCGGCGCGTCGCCGTAGCGAGCACGCACGGTGATCTTGCCACCGAAGCAGCCGGCGTAGAAATCGAAGGCGGCTTCGGCGTTGCCATCGAAATTGAGGTAGGCGACGAATTGCATGGCGGTACTCCTCGCTGGCTAGGGTTTACTGGCGGGTGCCGATCTGCGTGCGCAGGCTCGCTTCCTGTTCGCGCAGGGCGTCCGTGAACTTGTCGCCGAAGTCCTCGGCCTCGAACACCGGGCGGATCTCCACTTCGGCGCCGCTGTCGAACGGGGCGCGCTTCAGCCATTCGATAGCCTCGGCCATGGACTTCACCTGCCACAGCCAGAAACCGGCGATCAGTTCCTTGGTTTCGGCGAACGGGCCGTCGATCACGCTGCGCTGCGCGCCGTCGAAGCGCACGCGCGCGCCGCGCGAACTGGGGTGCAGGCCTTCGCCGGCCAGCATCACGCCGGCCTTCACCAGTTCCTCGTTGAATTGGCCCATGGTGGCCAGCCGTTCGGTGCTCGGCATCACGCCGGCCTCGGTGTCGCGGGTCGCTTTCACGATGACTATGCAGCGCATCGGCTGTCTCCAGTGGGTTGTGTGGTGCCGCTTTCCACAGGTACGACGAACGACGATGCGCCGGATCGACACGGCGCACGCGGATTTTTCCGGAACCCGGAACCGGCTCAGGAGGCCCGGTTGTGCGAGCGCATGGTGCGCTGCTTCTCGATCTGCCAGTCGCGCTGCTTTTCGGTGTCGCGCTTGTCGTGCTCCTGCTTGCCGCGCGCCAGGCCCACTTCCACCTTGACCTTGCCGTTCTTCCAGTACATCGCGGTGGGCACCAGGGTGTAGCCCTTGCGTTCCACTGCGCCGATCAGTTGGTCGATTTCCTTGCGGTGCAGCAGCAGCTTGCGTGTGCGCCGGTCTTCGGCGATGACGTGGGTGGAGGCGCTGATCAGCGGAGGGATCGAGGCGCCGACCAGGAAGATCTCGCCCTTGATCACGATCGCGTAGCCGTCGCCGAAATTGATCCGCCCCGCGCGCAGCGCCTTCAGCTCCCAGCCCTGCAGCGCGACGCCGGCCTCGTAGCGCTGGTCGATGTGGTACTCGAAGCGCGCGCGCTTGTTGAGCGCGATGGTGCCGGTGCCCTTGGTGGTGTCCTTGTCCTTGCTCTTGGCCATGTCCGCTAAACTTCGGGCCTCTGGGCGGCCACACTGCCCGCGCGCCCGGTTGGAGCAGCGCTTTTATTGAAAGTGCATCCATGGATGGATGCCCGTTTGATCTTCGCATTCAAGGACGAATGCATAAAACACCGAGTGCGTTCAGGGATGGGCGCCCGTTTGATTTTCGCATTCATGGACGAATGCACAAATGCCGCATGCACAAACCAAGGAACGCCGTGATCGAGATACGCCGCAGCGCGCTGGTGCGCCATTCGCCGGAACAGATGTTCGATCTGGTCGATGGCGTGGAAGCATACCCAAAGCGCTTCCCGTGGTGCTCGTCGTCCGCCGTGATCGAGCGCGACGGCAACGTGCTGGTGGCGCGCCTCGACCTGCATTTCGCCGGCTTGCGGCACAGCTTCACCACGCGCAACACCGCCGAGCGGCCGCACCGCATCGACATCCGCCTGGTCGAAGGCCCGTTCCGCTCGCTGGATGGCCACTGGGGCTTCACCGCGCTGGGCGACGACGGCTGCAAGGTGGCCTTGACGCTGGATTTCGATTACGCGGGGATCGGCGGCAGCGTGCTCAAGCTGGGTTTCCAGAGCCTGGCCAACCGCATGGTGGACGATTTCTGCCGCGCGGCGGATCAACTGCATGGCTGAGCCGGCGATCATGGTGGAGGTGGTGCATGCCGGCGAACGGCGCATCTGGCGTTGCCGTGTCCCGCTGCCGCCCGGAAGCACTGCGATGCAGGCGGTGGAGGCCGCCGGGTTGTTGCCGTCGCTGCCGTTGGAAGTGGTGAATCCGTTGCGGCTGGGCATCTTCTCGCGCCGCGTCGATGCCGGCCACGTGCTGCGCGACGGCGACCGGGTGGAGATCTACCGGCCGCTGGCGCTGGATCCGATGGCCGCGCGCCGGCGCCGGGCCGACCAGGGCTGATTCGCGGTACCGTAGAAACTCAGTGGCCGCCCTGGCTGTCGCCGCTGTTGCCGTTGTCGCTGCCGCCGCCGCCGAAACCACCGGAATCCTTGCTGTCCTTGCCGCTGGTGTCCTTGTCGCCCTTTGCGTCGTCGACCGAGTAGTTGACGTTGAGCTTCTTGCTCTCCTTGAGCAGGTTCTTATTGCTTTCAAGGTAGGGGCTGCCTTCGACGCGCGCCAGGATGTCGTTGTCGAAGTACAGGGTCATGGTGCTGACCTGCATCGGGCCGCCGCGGTGCGAATAGGTGGATGTGTAGTCCCAACGGCTCTGGTCGAACGGCGTGGCCACCGAAGGCGTGCCCACCAGCAGCAGCACCTGGCGCTTGGTCAGTCCGGGCTTGAGCTGATCCACCGCCTTCTTGTCGATGGTCTTGTCGAGCAAATTGCCCTGCCGCACGTCCTGCGTGTAGACCAGGTGGCAGCCGGAGACGGCGAGCGCCAACGCGGCGACGACCGGCAGGGTGATCAGCTTGTGCATGCGTGGTTGCGTCCAGATCGTGAAGGTGTCGGATGATACACTACCGGTTCGGCATCACCGCGCCGGCGTGAGGTAGCTGCGATGGAACAGGAAACCCAGGAACTACGGCGGGTCGGCCTCAAGGTGACCCATCCGCGCATGCGCATCCTGCAGATCTTCGACGAGGAGGAGGGCAACCACCTCACCGCCGAGGACGTCTACAAGAAGCTGCTCGCCCACCAGGAAGACATCGGCCTGGCGACGGTGTACCGCGTGCTCACCCAGTTCGAGGCGGCGGGCATCGTCGTCAAGCACAATTTCGAAGGCGGCCAGGCCGTCTACGAACTCGACCGTGGCAAGCATCACGATCACATGATCGATGTGGACAGCGGAAAGGTGATCGAGTTCGTCAGCGATGAGATCGAACGCCTGCAGCAGGAGATCGCCGCGCGCCACGGTTACGTGATCGAGGATCACAGCCTGGTGCTGTACGTGCGTCCCAAGCATCGCGGCGGCTCGCGCAAGGGGTGAGTCAGGTGGCGGCTTAGAGCCTGTTCACGATCTCCCCATGGCCCGCGCCGGGAGCTGTTTGCACGCAGATCAAGGAAGAACGAAGGAGTGGACGTCCGTCCACGACTGAGTGATGACGCAGGGATGGGGGCAAACAGGCCCGGCCCTTCGGGTTGCCTTGCCGTGGCCGCCATGCGGCAGCGCGCGGCTTGGCTTGCCAGCCAGGCAAGCACTGCGCCACGCACTACCACCTGACGGCCACGGCAAGGCAACGCGGGTCATGGGGAGATCGTGAACAGGCTCTAAAGCGCGGAGCACACGCTTCGGGCGCAGGCCGCACGAGACGAACCGGGATCGCGCCGGCGGCGGCCGGAAGGGCGGCCGGAAAAGGTTTGGCGCATAAAAAAATCGCGAGGAAGGACTCCTGTCCACCTCGCGATTGCCTCGTACCTGTCTGGAGTCCGACGTGGCGAATTGCTCGCCCGGCGGTTCCAAGGTAACGACCAGATGGCGTCCTGCCATCTTTCCGGAGTCACCGTCCCCACGAGGACTCCGGTACGCCATCTCACGATGGCGGCTCCCCCACATCGATGGAGCGATCCTAACGAAGCTTTCACGCCCTGGATATCGGAAAATTTCCTAGACAGCCCGAAGTGTGACGGGTAAGTCGTTGTTGCTTCGCAACAAGACGCGCAGATGCACGCCGCATGGGGATGGCCGCAGCCGGAACAGGCCACCCAGCGAGGTCACGCGGTCGCGCATGCCCTGCAGGCCGCGGCCGCCGCGCGATGGTCGCTCGGGCGGCAGGCCGATGCCGTTGTCGCGCAGGTCGAGCAGGGCCAGCACCACGCCGTGCCGCTCGCCGATGCGCAGGCGCAGGCGGAATTCGCTGGCCTTGGCGTGCTTCACGGCATTGGTGGCGCTTTCCTGCGCCAGCCGGTAGATCGTGGTGCGGGTGTCGTCGTCGAGCAGGCGCGGGTCGCCATGCAGTTCGGTGCGGTAGTGGATGCCTGCGGCTTTCAGCAGGTCGCGGATCGGGCCTTCGTCCAGCGCGCGCAGCAGGCCGAATTCGTCCAGCACGGCGGGGCGCAGGTCGTCCAGCAGGCGGTGCAGGGCGCGGCGCATGTGGGCGAGGATGCCGTTGATCGAGGTGCCGATGTCCTCCATGCCTGCCTGTTGCAGGCGGGCTTGGGCCAGCTTCACGTGGGTCTGGATCGCGGTGATGTTCTGGCCCAGTTCGTCGTGCAGCTCGGCAGCCATGTGCCGGCGCTGGTTTTCCTCGGCCTGCAGGTTGCCGCGGGCGGCGGCGCGCAGTTGCCGCGCCAGCTGATCCAGCCGCCGGTTGACCGCGGCGAGATGGGTGTTCTGTTCGGCCACGCGCAGCTTGCTTCGGCGCAGGGCATCGGTGGCCGAGCCCAGCATCAGCGCACCGCTGCCGGCCACGGCCAGGAACAGGTAGCCTGTGCCCGACGGCACGTGGCCCAGCCGCTGGTCGAACAGGGTCATGCCCAGGCTGGAGACGGTCATCGCCAGCGCCGCGCCGCGCCAGCCGTGGCGGAACGCGAAGAACAGCACCGGCGCCAGCGATAGCGCGCGGGTGAATTGGGGCTGCGCCGTGGCGCGTTCGGACAGCAGCAGGATGGCCATGGCCGGCAGCATCACCAGCAGGCCGTCCAGCAGCAGGCTGTTCGCGGCCTGCCGATCCGGCGGCGCGCGCAACAGCAGCACCATCACCGGCAGCACCAGCAGCACGCCGAGATAGTCGCCCAGCAGCTCGTTGCCCAGCAGGCGGATCAGCGTGCCTTCGGCCGCGGCGCTGTGGATCGCCGTGAGCAGACCCACGTTCACCGCCGCGGTGGCGAGCACGGCGAGCATGGCGGCCAGCAGCAGGCGCGCCGTGTCCTGCGGGTTGTGCAGGTTCGCGCCGGCATGCGGATTGAGCCGGCGCAACAGCCATACGCTCGCCACGGTCGCCAGCAGCTCGGGCAGCTCGCCCAGGAAATAGCCATGCCAGCCCGTCGGCAGGCCATCGTGCAGGCCCATGCCGGCAGAAGCGGCCAGTTCGGCCCCGATCAGCCAGCCCCAGCAGCGCATCGGCAACAGCAGCAGCGCACCGAAGCGCAGGCCGTAGGGCAGCGTCCAGTACGGCTGCGTGGTGGGTTGCAGCAACAGCCACAACAGCAGGTAGGCCGCGCCCAGCAACGGGCCGGATTGCAGGGGACGGGGGAGCTTGCTGCGCATCCCTCGATGGTACATGGCCGATCCGCGCCGCAGTGGCAAGGGCGGCGGGAACATCCGGGCCGCGAAGCCCGGATGCTTTCTGCAACTCAAGCTCCTAGAGTAGACCCATGTACAGCATTGTCCTGGTCGACGACCACGCCATCGTGCGCGAAGGCTTCAAGCGGCTGATCGGGTTGGAGCCCGATTTCAAGGTGGTGAGCGAGTGCCGCAGCGCGGACGATGCCGTGGAGGCGGTGGCGCAGCATCGCCCCGACCTGGTGGCGCTGGATCTCTCCCTGCCTGACGGCAGCGGCCTGCCGCTGATCGAGCACCTGCGCAGCGTGGCGCCGGATACGCGCATCGTGGTGCTGAGCATGCACGACGGCGAGCCCTACGTTTCCGAAGCCTTGCGCCGCGGCGCAAGCGGCTATGTGACCAAGGGCGTGGCGCCGGAGGAACTGGTGGCCGGCCTGCGCGCGGTGATGCAGGGCGACCAGTTCCTGAGTTCCGACCTGCGCCAGCGCCGCGCCGAACAGCCGGAATCCGTGCTCGACCCCTTGAACCGCCTCACCGCCCGCGAGAACGAGGTGTTCCTGCTGCTGGCCTGCGGCAGGACGCCCAAGCAGGTGGCGGCGGAACTGGGCATCGGCCAGAAGACCGTCTACATCCACCGCGCCAGCGTGATGGGCAAGCTCAATGCGGGCTCGGAACTGGAGCTTTACCGCATGGCCAGCGAGCGCGGATTGCTGCCGGCCGCCAGCTAGGCCTGCGCGCGCTCCAGCATCTGCTTCGCGTGGGCGCGTGTCTCGCGGGTGATCTCCACGCCGCCCAGCATGCGCGCCAGCTCGTCGCGCCGGCCCTCGGCGTCCAGCGGCTGGATCTGCGTGCGGGTGTGGCCGCCTTCGCTGTGCTTGCTCACGTACAGGTGCGCGTGGCCCTGTGCGGCCACCTGCGGCAGGTGGGTCACGCACAGCACCTGGCGCTGGCCGCCCAGTGCGCGCAGCTTCTGGCCCACCACTTCGGCCACCGCGCCGCCGATGCCGCTGTCCACTTCGTCGAACACCATGGTGCCCACGCTGTCGTTGCCCAGCGTGGCGACTTCGATGGCGAGGCTGATGCGCGCCAGCTCGCCGCCGGAGGCCACCTTGCGCAGGGCGCGCGGTGGTTGGCCGGGGTTGGCGCTGACCAGCAGCTCGCAGCGTTCGCGACCCTGCGGGTCGGGTTCTTCGCCGTCGACGGGTTCCAGCTCGACCGTGAGCACGCCGCCGGCCATGCCCAGCTCGGCCATCAGCGCGCCGACTTCCTTGCCCAGCGTGTCGGCGGCCTTGCGGCGCGACTTGCCCAGCCTGTCGGCGGCCTGCTCATAGTCGGCGCGGGTGCGTTCGCGCTGGGCGGCGAGCTGCTCCAGCGCTTCGCCGGCGCCTTCCAGTTCGGCCAGTTCGTCGCGCAGCGCCGCGGCCTTGTCGTGCAGTTCGGCGACGGGCAGGCGGTGGCGCCGGCCGAGTTCGTGTAGGCGGGCGAGGTGGGCGTCCACTTCGGCGAAACGCTCGGGGTCGAGATCGACGTCCTGCGCGTAGCGGCCCAGCGTGTCGGCGGCTTCGCCCAACTGGATCGCGGCGTTGTCCAGCAGTTCCAGCGCGGGATTCAGCGCCTCGTCCAGCATGGCCAGTTTGCCGAGTTCGGCATGGGCGCGGCCCAGCGCGCGGCGCAGCGCGAACTCGCCGTCGCCGTCCAGCAGCTCGACCACGCCGGCGGCGCCCTCGGCGAGCCGGCCGGCATTGGCCAGGCGCTTGTGGCTGGCTTCGAGTTCCGCCAGCTCGGCGGGCGGCAGCGTCCATTGCTCCAGCTCGGCGAGTTCGTGGCGCAGCAGCGCCAGCCGTTGCTCGCGATCCTCGCCGCCGCTGAGGCGACGTATGCGTGCGCCCAGCTCGAGCCATTGCGTGGCCAGCTCGCGCACCTGGGTGGCCAACGGTTCGTGGCCGGCGTAGGCGTCGAGCAGGGCGAGCTGGTGCGCGCGGGAGAGCAGGGCCTGGTGCTCGTGCTGGCCGTGGATTTCCACCAGCAGGGTGGCGAGCTCGGAAAGCTGGCCGACGCTGGCGGGGCGGCCGTTGATCCAGGCGCGCGAGCTGCCCTCGGCGCGGATCACGCGGCGCAGCTGGCAGGCCGTGCCGTCGTCCAGTTCCTCGCGTGCCAGCCAGGCGCGGGCCTCGGGCAGGGCGGCGAGGTCGAATTCGGCGGACAGTTCGGCGCGGTCGCTGCCCGCACGCACCATGCCGCTGTCGGCGCGGGCGCCGGCGAGCAGCAGCAGGGCGTCCACCAGCAGCGACTTGCCGGCGCCGGTTTCGCCGCTGACTACGGTGAGCCCGGCGCCGAAATCGACTTCGGCCTGTTCGACGACGGCGAATTGGCGGACATGGAGCGAGATGAGCATGGCGGGCTGGCGGCAGTCCGTGTGTGGATCGGGCGATTGTAGTAGGAGCCCGCGCGGCGGAAGTCGTCCGGGTCGCATTCGCCTCGAACGTCTTCGCCGCGCAGGCCCCATGCCTGCCGCTACAATGCCGCGGCGCTTGCATGGCGGGCGCGCAGACCCTATCTCTTGGTCGTCTCACCGATTGCTACAGCGCATGTCCCGTCACCACGCCCATGAACTCGATGCACGCACGCGGCGCCTGCTGCGCAGCCTGATCGCGCAGTATCTGGTCGACGGCGAGCCGGTGGGTTCGCGCACGCTGTCGCGCTCGTCGGGGCTGGACGTGAGCCCGGCGACGATCCGCAACATCATGGCCGACCTGGAAGAGGCCGGCCTGGTCGCCTCGCCGCATACCTCGGCCGGGCGCATTCCCACGCCGCGCGGCCTGCGCCTGTTCGTGGACAGCCTGATCGAGCTGCAGCCGCTGCCGCACGAGGAAATGGCCCGCCTGCAGCGCGAGCTGCCGCCGGGGCAGGCCACCACGCGCGACCTGCTGGGCAACGCCTCGGCCCTGCTGTCGGCGATGACCCGTTTCGCCGGCGTGGTGACGGTGCCGCGGCAGGCGGACTTCCCGCTGCGCCACATCGACTTCGTGCCGCTGCCGGATGCGCGGGTGCTGGTGATCCTGGTGTTCTCCGACAATCAGGTGCAGAACCGCGTGGTGCAGCTGGCCAAGCCGCTGGAAGGCCGCGAGCTGGAGCAGGCGGCCAACTACATCAACGCCCATTTCGTCGGCCTGCGCGTGGACGACATCCGCGCCCACCTGCTGGCCGAGCTGCGTGCCGCGGGCAGCGAGCTGAACCGGCTGGTGGCGAACGCCACCGAGCTGGCCACGGCCTCGTTCGCGCCGCAGGCCGACGGCGACGACGTGCTGGTCAGCGGCCAGACCAACCTGATGGCCTGCGCCGAACTGGCCGACCTGCAGCGCCTGCGCGAGTTGTTCGAGGCGTTCCAGCAGAAGAACGGCTTGCTGCAGTTGATGGAGTCCTGCGCGCGGGCGCCCGGCGTGCGGCTGTTCATCGGCGAGGAATCGGGGTTTGCCGCGCTGGACGGCTGCAGCGTGGTCACCGCCAGCTACGGTGCGCAGGGGCGCGTGCTGGGCGCGGTGGGCGTGATCGGTCCCACCCGCATGGCCTACGAGCGGGTGATCCCGGTGGTGCAGGCCACCGCCGGCCTGCTCAGCGACGCCTTGAATCGCGTCGCGGCGGCCTCATAAGGGAGGCGGGGATTGCCCGCAAGTTTTATCGCTCGGCCACATGCTGGCCACGGACAAGGTTTGGAGCCACTCATGCAGAACAACGATCCGCACCCGGCACACGGTGCCGACGCCGCCAGCGAGGCGCTCCACGCCGACCTGGAAGCGCTCAAGGCCCGCGTGGCCGAGCTGGAAGCCAGCAACACCGAACTGCGCGAAACCGTGTTGCGCGAGAAGGCCGAGCTGGAAAACCAGCGCCGCCGCCTGCACCGCGACCTGGAGCAGGCCCGCCGTTTCGCCAACGAGAAGCTGCTGAACGAGTTGCTGCCCGTGTTCGACGGGCTGGAAAGCGGCTTGGCGGTGGAAACCGCCGACGTGGCGGCGATGCGCGAGGGCCTGGGCCTCACCCTGAAGTCGCTGCTCAAGATGGGCGAGAACCACGGCCTGGCGCAGGTCGATCCGCTGGGCCAGCCGCTCGACCCGGAGCGCCACCACGCGGTGAGCATGGTCGAGGCGCCCGGCGCGGCGGCAGGCACCGTGGTCAGCGTGCTGCAGAAGGGCTACGTGCTGAACGACCGCCTGCTGCGCCCCGCGCTGGTGGCCGTGGCGAAAGACTGAACCGCGCGCCATCGGGCGCGACGCATCCGGAGTTCCGTCGGCATTGATTCGCCGCACGCGAACCCCATCTGGAAAACCATTGCGCGGCCGTGGCGCCGCTTACGAGATTCGGGAGCTAACACATGGGCAAGATCATCGGCATCGACCTGGGCACCACCAATTCCTGCGTGTCCGTGATGGACGGCAGCACCACCAAGGTCATCGAGAACGCGGAAGGCGATCGCACCACGCCCTCCATCGTCGCTTTCAGCAAGGACGGCGAAGTGCTGGTCGGCGCGCCGGCCAAGCGCCAGGGCGTGACCAATCCCAAGAACACCTTCTATGCGGTGAAGCGCCTGATCGGCCGCAAGTTCACCGACGCCGAGGTGCAGAAGGACATCCACATCGTGCCGTACAGCATTGTCGCCAACGACAACGGCGACGCCTGGGTGGCGACCGCCGACGGCAAGAAGATGGCGCCGCCGGAAGTCTCCGCGAAGGTGCTGATGAAGATGAAGAAGACCGCCGAGGACTATCTCGGCGAGCCGGTCACCGAAGCTGTGATCACGGTGCCCGCCTACTTCAACGACAGCCAGCGCCAGGCCACCAAGGATGCCGGCCGCATCGCCGGCCTGGAAGTGAAGCGCATCATCAACGAGCCCACCGCGGCCGCATTGGCTTATGGGCTCGACAAGAAGGGCGGCGACCGCAAGATCGCGGTGTACGACCTGGGCGGCGGCACCTTCGACGTCTCGATCATCGAGATCGCCGAGGTCGACGGCGAGAAGCAGTTCGAAGTGCTGGCCACCAACGGCGACACCTTCCTCGGTGGCGAGGACTTCGACATGCGCGTCATCGACTACCTCGTCGAGGAATTCCAGAAGGATCAGGGCATCGACCTGCGCAAGGATCCGCTGGCCCTGCAGCGCCTGAAGGACGCCGCCGAGCGCGCCAAGATCGAGCTGTCCTCCTCGCACCAGACCGAGGTGAACCTGCCGTACGTGACGGCCGACGCCTCGGGTCCCAAGCACCTCAACATCAAGCTCACCCGCGCCAAGCTGGAGGCGCTGGTGGAAGACCTGGTCAAGCGCACCATCGAGCCCTGCCGCACCGCGCTCAACGACGCCGGCCTGCGCGTGTCCGACATCGACGAGGTGATCCTGGTCGGCGGCCAGACCCGCATGCCCAAGGTGCAGGAGTCGGTGAAGGACTTCTTCGGCAAGGAGCCGCGCAAGGACGTCAACCCGGACGAGGCCGTGGCCGTGGGCGCGGCGATCCAGGGCGGCGTGTTGGGCGGCTCGGTGAAGGACGTGCTGCTGCTCGACGTGACTCCGCTGTCGCTGGGCATCGAGACCATGGGCGGCGTGATGACCAAACTGATCGAGAAGAACACCACGGTGCCGACCAAGGCGGCGCAGACGTTCTCCACCGCCGACGACAACCAGACCGCGGTGACCGTGCACGTGCTGCAGGGCGAGCGCGAGCGCGCCAACGCCAACAAGTCGCTGGGCAAGTTCGACCTGCAGGGCATCGAGCCGGCGCCGCGCGGCATGCCGCAGATCGAGGTGACCTTCGACATCGACGCCAACGGCATCCTGCACGTGTCGGCCAAGGACAAGAAGACCGGCAAGGAGCAGAAGATCGAGATCAAGGCCGGCTCGGGCCTCTCCGAGGAGGAGATCGCCCGCATGGTGGCCGACGCCGAGGCCAACAAGGAAGAGGACAAGAAGTTCCACGAGCTTGTCGGCACCCGCAACAAGGCCGACCAGTTGGTGCACGCCACCCGCAGCGCGCTGAAGGAGCACGGCGGCAAGGTCGGCGCACAGATCGGCAGCATCGAGGAGGCGCTGTCGGAACTGGAGAAGGTCAAGGACGGCGACGACAAGGCGCTGATCGAGTCCAAGATCACCAAGCTGGAGCAGGCCGCGCAGGCGCTGTACGCCGCGGCCCAGGGCGGCCCCGCCGATGCCGGTGCGCAGCCGGGCCCGGGCGGCTCGGCCCAGCCCGACGACGTGGTGGACGCCGAGTTCACCGAGGTGAAGGACGACAAGAAGTAATCGCGCCCTGGCTCAAAACGAGCGCCGCGAAAGCAACGCTCGTTGTTGAAAAGTGCGGCCAGGGATGGCCGCCCGTTTGAGTTTCGCGCTCATGGACGAGCGCACAAGCTTTTCTGGGGGAAGCGATGGAAAAGGGGCGTCTGGAAGCCTTCAGCGATGGCGTGATGGCCATCATCATCACCATCATGGTGCTGGAGCTGAAGGTGCCGCATGGCGCGGGCTGGGAGGTGCTCGCCGCACAGTGGCCGGTGTTCCTCAGCTACGTGCTGAGCTTCGTCTACGTGGGCATCTACTGGAACAACCATCACCACTTCCTGCATACGGCGAAGAAGGTGGACGGCAGCGTGCTGTGGGCCAACCTGCACCTGCTGTTCTGGCTGTCGCTGATGCCGGTGGCCACGGGCTGGATGGGCGAGAACGAGTTCGCCCGGCTGCCGGTGGCGGTCTACGGTTTCGTGCTGCTGATGTGCGCCATCGCCTGGCTGCCGCTGCAATACAGCCTGATCTGCGCCAACGGCGGCAAGACCTCGCTGCTGGCGCAGGCGGTCGGCGGCGACTGGAAAGGCAAGCTGGCCGTCGCCATGTATCTGTCGGGCATCCTGCTGGCGTTCGTGGCGCCGTGGGTGTCCTGTGTTCTCTATGCCACGGTGGCAGCGATCTGGTTCGTTCCTGATCGGCGCATCGAATCGCGGATCAAGCAATGAGCAAGCGTGATTACTACGAAGTCCTCAGTGTCGAACGCACGGTCACCGAGGTCGAGCTGAAGAAGTCCTTCCGCCGCCTGGCGATGAAGTACCACCCGGATCGCAACCCCGACGATCCCGCGGCGCAGGAGAGGTTCAAGGAGGCCAAGGAGGCCTACGAAGTGCTCTCCGACGCGCAGAAGCGCGCCCTGTACGACCAGTACGGCCACGCCGCCTTCGAGGGCGGAATGGGTGGCCGCGGCGGCGCCGGCTTCGGCGACATGGGCGATATCTTCGGCGACATCTTCGGCGACATCTTCGGCGGAGGCCGCGGTCGCCAGCCGCGCCGCGGCGCCGACCTGCGCTACATCATGGAACTCGACCTGGAAGAGGCCGTGTTCGGCGTCGAACGCAAGATCGAGATCCCGTCCCAGGTCAACTGCCACCATTGCAACGGTAGCGGTTCGGCCGACGGCAAGACCACGCAATGCAAGACCTGCCACGGCCATGGCCGCGTGCGCATGCAGAACGGCATCTTTTCGATCCAGCAGGCCTGCCCGCATTGCGGCGGCAGCGGCCAGGCCATCGAGAAGCCCTGCAAGCAGTGCCACGGCGAAGGCCGGCTGGAGGAAACCCGCGCGCTGTCGGTGAAGATCCCCGCCGGCGTGGACAACGGCGACCGCATCCGCCTCACCGGCCAGGGCGAGGCCGGCCCGTCCGGCACGCCGGCAGGCGACCTGTACGTGGAAGTGCGCGTGCGCGAGCACAGGATTTTCCAGCGCGAGGGCAACGACCTCTACTGCGAGGTGCCGATCCGTTTCTCGCAGGCTGCCTTGGGCGCCGAATTGCCGGTGCCCACGCTGGAAGGCGAGGTGCCGATCACCATTCCGCCGGAAACCCAGACCGGCCAGAGCTTCCGCCTGCGCGGCCGTGGCGTGAAATCGGTGCGCAACGGCCGTACCGGCGACCTGATCTGCCGCGTGGTGGTGGAAACCCCGGTGCGCCTCACCCGGCAGCAGCGCGAGCTGCTGGAACAGCTCGAGGCCAGCTTCAACGAAGGCAAGGCCGCGGAGCACATGCCGCGCGCGCAGAGCTGGTTCGACGGCGTGAAGCAGTTCTGGTCGAAGGTGACTTCGTAAGCTGCTAACTTTGGACGTCCATTTGCCGCGCTCGCCGGGATGTCCGCCATGACCAGTTCGCCGATCCGCCTCGCCATCAACGGCGCCTCCGGCCGCATGGGGCGGGCGCTGCTTTCGCTGCTGCGCGAGGACGGCCGCTTCGAGTTGGCGCATGCGGTGGTGTCGCCAGGCTCGCCGCACGACGGCGAGCCGGTCTGGCTGGGACAGGCCCTGCGCCATGCGCACGACTGGTCGCGCGCGCCCGCGCTCGACGCGGTGATCGACTTCAGCGGCACGGCCGGCCTGGCCGCCGCGCTGGATCATTGCCTTGCACGCGGCATCCCGCTGGTCACCGGCACCACCGGCCTCGACGCTGCCCTGCAGGCGCGGCTGGAGGCCGCCGGCGAGCGCATCGCGCTGCTGCGCGCGGCGAACTTCAGCCTCGGCGTGGCGCTGCTGACGCGCCTGTTGCGCGAGGCCGCCGCCGCGCTGCCGGAGTGGGATCTGGAAATCGTCGAGGCCCACCACGGCCGCAAGCAGGACGCGCCCTCGGGCACCGCGCTGGCGCTGGGGCAGGTTGCCGCCGCCGCGCGCGACACCACGCTGGACGCCTCCGCCGTGTACAGCCGCGAAGGTCGCACGGGCGAGCGCGTTCCCGGCAGCATCGGCTTCGCCGTCGTGCGCGGCGGCGACATCGTGGGCGAGCACCAGGCGCTGCTGATCGGGGCGGGCGAACGGCTGGAACTGGGGCACCGCGCCATCGACCGCGCGATCTTCGCCCGTGGCGCGCTGCAGGCGGCGCACTGGCTGGTCGGCCGTGCCGCCGGGCATTGGCGGCTGGAAGACGTACTCGCCACGCCGGGCTGAGCGCGGCCGCACGAACCCGCAAAAACTTGCCATGCCCTGCGGCAGCCGCTAGCGTCGCCCGTTTGTCGCCATCGCGCTTGGCCCGTGCATTCCATGCTGCTTGCCCTCGTCTTGTTCCTCGCTTCCGCCGGTGCGATCTATCTCGCCTGCGAGTACTTCGTCAACGGCGTCGAGTGGCTGGGCCGCAAGCTCGATCTGGGCGCCACCGCCACCGGCACCGTGCTGGCCGCGTTCGGCACCGCCTTGCCGGAGAGCGCGGTCACCTTCATCGCGGTGATCTTCGGCAAGACGCCCGAGGCGCGCGACATCGGCGTCGGCGCCGCGATGGGCGGGCCGCTGGCGCTGGCCACGGTGGCCTATGCGGTGGTCGGCATCGCGCTGTGGAGCAACCGCAAGCGCCTGCAGCGCACGGACGGCCTGGTGCACGTCGACCACCGGCGGCTGGCGCGCGACCAGGCATGGTTCCTGGCGATCTTCGCGCTCAAGGTCGGCCTGGGCCTGGTGGCCTTCGCGTTCAAGCCCGCGCTCGGCGTGGTGTTCCTGCTGGCCTACGCGCTGTACGTGTGGCGCGAGATGCGCAGCGACGACACGGCGCCGGAAGAGGAGGAGATCGAGCCGCTGAAGCTGCGTCCGCGCGATGCCGCGCCCGCACTGCGCTGGGTGGCGGCGCAGGCCACGGCGGCGCTTACCGTGATCGCGGTGGCTTCGCGCGTGTTCGTGGGCCAGCTTGAGGCGATCGGCGCGGCTTTCGCGCTGCCGCCGCACCTGGTGGCGCTGGTGCTGAGCCCGGTGGCGACCGAGCTGCCGGAGACGCTCAATGCGCTGATCTGGGTGCGCCAGGGCAAGGAGCGCCTGGCGCTGGCCAACATCTCCGGCGCCATGATGATCCAGGCCACCATCCCCAGCGCGCTGGCGATCTTCGCCACGCCGTGGCTGTTCGACACGCCGCTGATCGTGTCCGGCGTGCTCACCGCGGCGGCCATCGCCTACCTGTGGTGGCTGTTCCGCCGCGGCCGCGTGGACGCTCGCCGGCTGTTGCCGGTGGGCCTGCTGTACGGCGTGTTCGCCGTTTTCGTGGCCTGGCATTTCGCCCGCTGACGGAGCGGCTCAGTCGCGATGCGCGGCGTTGCGGTCGCGGCCGGCGCCGTAGCGCGTGTCCAGCTTGCCGAACAGCTTCTTGAACAGGCGGGAGAACTTGCCGCGCCTGGTCTTGCGCAGTTTCTCCTCCTCGCTGGTGAGCCAGGCCACCTGGATCACCCGGCGCTCGCCCTCGTAGGGCAAGTGGCCGTGGAATGAGTTGTCGCTGCGCTTGAACACGGCGAACTCGCCATACAGCGGCGGCAGCTCGGGCGCCACCAGGGCATCGATGTCGTCGATCCTGGCGAGGAAGCGCAGGCAGCCGTCGCTGGTGTCGGGCCACCGTGGGTTGAGGTAGAGCAGGGCGGTGGCCACCTTGGACTTGCTGTCGGTGTGGATGGTGCCGTGGCGCCTGTTGAGCAGGCGGCACAGCGTCACCAGGGTCGGGTACTGGCCGAGGTTCTCGATGCCCAGCTTGCCCCCGATCAGGTCGGCGAAGCCGGGCGCGGTGAGCTGTTCGACTAGCGTATTGATGGTTGGGCCGCAGTCGGCCGGATCCCACGGGAAGAAGCCGGCACTGGGGTAGCGCGGGAAATCGCGATCCAGGTCGCCGCGGGCCTCCTCGGGCAACTGGCCGTGAGCCACCATGAAGGGGAACGGCTCAAGCCGCACCAGGGTGTCCGGGCGGTCGAGGCGGGTCGGGTCGAGCAGGGCGTCCTGGCTCATGGCGGTGCTTCGTTACCCTTGGTTGACGTCGCGCGAGTGTAGCGTCGCACGACGATACGCAAGCTGACGAAATCCACGCTTCATGCACGATCCGAAGTGGACAGAAAGCGCCCCGACGCCTATCATTGCCACCCGCCCGAACGTCCTCCCTTCCAAGGTTCACAAGCCTGCTTCCCGCGGCTTGCGGACTTTGCTGCACCCGAAAGGCGGTTCCCATGTCCATCCCCGCTCTGCTTGCCCTCGAAGACGGCAGCGTGTTCCACGGCCACGCCGTGGGCGCCTCCGGCGAAACCGTCGGCGAGGTGGTTTTCAATACCGCCATGACCGGGTACCAGGAGATCCTCACCGATCCCTCGTACTCGCGCCAGCTCGTCACCCTCACGTATCCGCACATCGGCAACACCGGCTGCAACGCCGAGGACGCCGAGTCCACCGCCGTGCACGCTGCCGGCCTGATCGTGCGCGACGTGCCGCGCCGCGCGAGCAATTGGCGCAGCAGCGAAAGCCTGCCGGACTATCTCGAGCGCCACGGCATCGTGGCCATCGCCGGTATCGACACGCGCCGGCTCACCCGCATCCTGCGCGACAAGGGCGCGCTCGGCGGCTGCATCGTGGCCGGCGAAACCGTCGACGCCGAAGCTGCACTGGCGAAGGCGCGCGCTTTCCCCGGTCTCAATGGCATGGATCTGGCCAAGGTGGTCAGCGTCGCCGCGCCGTACCAGTGGCAGGAAGGCGTCTACGACCTCGACAAGACGGCCTTCAATCGGCCATGCACGCCGTCCAGGGGCAAGCGCTTCAAGGTGGTGGCCTACGACTTCGGCGTGAAGCAGAACATCCTGCGCCTGCTGGCGGAGCAGGGCTGCGACATCACCGTGGTGCCCGCGCAGACGCAGGCGGCCGACGTGCTGGCGATGGAGCCCGACGGCGTGTTCCTCTCCAACGGCCCCGGCGACCCGGCGGCCTGCGACTATGCCATCGCCGCCGCTAGGGTTTTCCTCGAGGCGAAGATCCCGCTGTTCGGCATCTGCCTCGGTCACCAGATCATGGGACTGGCGCTGGGCGCGAAGACGCTGAAGATGAAGTTCGGCCACCACGGCGCCAACCATCCCGTGAAGGATCACGACGACGGCCGTGTGCTGATCACTTCGCAGAACCACGGCTTCGCGGTCGATCCGGCCACGCTGCCGGCCAACGTGCGCGTCACCCACAGCTCGCTGTTCGACGGTTCGCTGCAGGGCTTCGCGCTCACCGACCGCCCGGCGTTCTGCTTCCAGGGCCACCCGGAGGCGAGCCCCGGCCCGCACGACATTGGTTATCTCTTCGATAGGTTTGCAAAGATGATGTCCGCCAAGCTGATGCAGGAGGCCCGCTGAGATGGCCAAGCGTACCGACATCAAGAGCATTCTCATCATCGGCGCCGGCCCGATCGTCATCGGCCAGGCCTGCGAGTTCGACTACTCCGGCGCACAGGCCTGCAAGGCGCTGAAGGAAGAGGGCTACCGCGTCATCCTGGTGAACTCCAACCCCGCCACCATCATGACCGACCCGGAGACGGCCGACGCCGTCTACATCGAGCCGATCAACTGGCAGACGGTGGAGCGCATCATCGCCAAGGAGCGCCCGGACGCGGTGCTGCCGACGATGGGCGGCCAGACCGCGCTGAACTGCGCGCTCGACCTCGCCGACCACGGCGTGCTGGACAAGTACGAGGTCGAGCTGATCGGCGCCAAGCGCGACGCGATCCGCATGGCCGAAGACCGCGAGCTGTTCAAGCAGGCGATGGCCGAGATCGGCCTGGACTGCCCCAAGGCCGAGGTCGCCCGGAGCTTCGAGCAGGCGCTGGACATCCAGACCCGCGTGGGCTTCCCTACCATCATCCGCCCCAGCTTCACGCTGGGCGGTTCGGGCGGCGGCATCGCCTACAACAAGGAAGAGTTCGAGGAGATCGCCAAGCGCGGCCTTGACCTTTCGCCCGTGCACGAGATCCTCGTCGAGGAGTCGGTGCTGGGCTGGAAGGAGTTCGAGATGGAGGTGGTGCGCGACACCGCGGACAACTGCATCATCGTGTGCTCCATCGAGAACCTCGACCCGATGGGCGTGCACACCGGCGACTCGATCACCGTGGCGCCGGCGCAGACGCTCACCGACAAGGAATACCAGCGCCTGCGCGATGCCTCCATCGCGGTGCTGCGCAAGATCGGCGTGGACACCGGCGGCTCCAACGTGCAGTTCGGCATCAACGCCGAGAACGGCCGCGTCGTCGTCATCGAGATGAACCCGCGCGTGTCGCGCTCGTCCGCGCTGGCCTCCAAGGCCACCGGTTTCCCGATCGCCAAGATCGCGGCGAAGCTGGCGGTGGGCTACACGCTGGACGAGCTCAGGAACGACATCACCGGCGGCCTCACGCCGGCTTCGTTCGAGCCGACCATCGACTACGTGGTCACCAAGATTCCCCGGTTTGCGTTCGAGAAGTTCCCGGCCGCCGACGCGCGCCTCACCACCCAGATGAAGTCGGTGGGCGAGGTGATGGCGATGGGTCGCACCTTCCACGAATCGCTGCAGAAGGCGCTGCGCGGCCTGGAGATCGGCAAGACCGGCCTCAACCCGACCGGGCTGGATCTCGGCTCGGACGACGGCATCGCCAGGCTCAAGCGCGAGCTGCGCGAGCCGCGGCCCGATCGCGTGTTCCATCTAGCCGACGCGTTCCGCGCTGGCCTCTCGCTGGACGAGGTGTACGGCCTCAGCCGCGTCGATCCCTGGTTCCTCGCCGCGTTCGAGGACATCGTGCTGGCCGAGCAGGACGTACAGGCGCAGGGCATCGCCGCGCTGGACGCGCCGCGCATGCGCGAGCTGAAGCGCATGGGTTTCGCCGACGCGCGCATCGCGGAGCTGATCGGTTCCGACGAGGCCGCCGTGCGCCACCTGCGCCGCACCCTGGGCGTGCGCCCGGTGTACAAGCGCGTGGACTCCTGCGCCGCCGAGTTCGCCACCACCACGGCCTACATGTACTCGACCTACGAGGAAGAGTGCGAGGCCAACCCGACGAACCGCGACAAGATCATCGTGCTCGGCGGCGGCCCCAACCGCATCGGCCAAGGCATCGAGTTCGACTACTGCTGCGTGCACGCCGCGCTGGCGCTGCGCGAGGACGGCTATGAAACCATCATGGTCAACTGCAACCCGGAAACCGTCTCTACCGACTACGACACTTCGGATCGCCTGTATTTCGAGCCGTTGACGCTGGAAGACGTGCTGGAGATCGTCGACCTGGAGAAGCCCAAGGGCGTGATCGTGCAGTACGGCGGCCAGACCCCGCTGAAGCTGGCGCGCGCCTTGGAAGCGGCCGGCGCGCCTATCATCGGCACTTCGCCCGATTCCATCGACCTCGCCGAGGATCGCGAGCGCTTCCAGCAGATGATCGTGAAGCTGGGCCTGCGCCAGCCGCCGAACCGTACCGCGCGCAACGCCGACGAGGCGCTGGCGCTGGCACGCGAGATCGGCTACCCGCTGGTGGTGCGCCCGAGCTACGTGCTGGGCGGCCGCGCGATGGAGGTGGTGTACGACGACGCCGACCTGTCGCGCTACATCCGCGAGGCGGTGCAGGTGTCCAACGACTCGCCGGTGCTGCTGGATCGCTTCCTCGACCATGCGGTCGAGGTGGACGTGGACATCATCGCCGACCAGGCCGGCAACGTGCTGATCGGCGGCATCATGGAGCACATCGAGGAGGCCGGCGTGCATTCGGGCGACTCGTCCTGCTCGCTTCCGCCGTATTCGCTCGGCGCCGAGGTGCAGGACGAAATGCGCCGGCAAGTGGCTGCCATGGCGAAGGAGCTGAAGGTCGTCGGCCTGATGAACACCCAGTTCGCGATCCAGGGCGACACCGTGTTCATCCTTGAAGTGAACCCGCGCGCCTCGCGCACCGTGCCGTTCGTCTCCAAGGCCACCGGCGTGCCGCTGGCCAAGATCGCCGCGCGCGCGATGGCCGGCAGGTCGCTGCCGGAGCAGGGCACCACGAAGGAAGTGATTCCCTCGTACTACTCGGTGAAGGAAGCGATCTTCCCGTTCCTGAAGTTCCAGAACGTGGATCCCATCCTCGGCCCCGAGATGCGTTCCACCGGCGAAGTGATGGGCGTGGGCCGCAGCTTCGGCGCAGCCTTCGCTCGCGGCCACGATGCCGCCGGCATCAAGGCGCCGCCCAGGGGCAAGGTGTTTGTGTCGGTGCGCGACGCCGACAAGGATCGCCTGCTGCCGGTGGCGCAGGAGGTGCTGCGCCGCGGCTTCAGCTTGGTCGCCACCGCCGGTACGGCGGCCTACCTCAGTGAGCGCGGCGTGGTCTGCGAGCGCATCAACAAGGTGGCCGAGGGCCGTCCGCACATCGTCGACCTGATCAAGAACGGCGAGATCGTCTATATCGTCAACACCACCGAGGGCAAGCAGGCGATCGCCGACTCGTTCTCGATCCGGCGCGAGGCGTTGCAGCAGCGCGTCACCTATTCCACCACCGTCGCAGGCGCGCGTGCGCTGGTGCATTCGCTGGATTTCCACGACAGCGAAGCCGTGCACAGCCTGCAGGAACTGCACAAGGAGCTGAGCGCATGAGCAATCGCGCCCCCATCACCAAGGTCGGTTCGGAGCGCTTGCGCGCCGAGCTGGAAAAGCTGAAGTCGGAAGACCGGCCGCGCATCATCGCGGCCATCGCCGAGGCGCGTGCGCACGGCGACCTCAAGGAAAACGCCGAATATCACGCCGCGCGCGAGCTGCAGAGCTTCATCGAGGGCCGCATCGGCCAGCTCGAGGCGCTGCTTTCCACTGCCGAGGTGATCGACGTGTCGCGCCTCAACCCGGGCAGCAAGGTGGTGTTCGGCGCCATCGTGGATCTGGCGGACGAGGACAGCGGCGCCGAAGTGACCTACCAGATCGTGGGCGACCTCGAAGCCGACATCAAGCAGGGCCTGATCGCCGTGTCCTCGCCGATCGCCCGCGCCTTGATCGGCAAGAACGAAGGCGACAGCTTCGAGTTCACCGCGCCGAACGGCGTGAAGCACTACGAAATCATCGGCGTGCGCTACGCGTAGGACGCGTATTCCGGTGTGCGGTCGCGCGCACGGCCCCAAAGCAAAGGCCCCGCATTCGCGGGGCCTTTGCTTTGGGGCACAAAAAAACCGCGAATCGCGCGGCTTTTTTGTAGGCACATGCCGCGCCGGAATCAGCGCTGGCGGGCCTTGAAACGCGGGTTGCTCTTGCAGATCACGAACACCTTGCCGCGACGACGCACGATCTTGCAGTCGCGGTGCCGCGCCTTGGCGGACTTCAACGAGTTAAGCACCTTCACGGCGAGCTCCTGATACCAAACGAAAAACGACAGCGCGCGAGTATAACCTGCTGAATCGCAAGTCACAAGTTGCCGTTGTCGCGCGCGAACTCATCCACGGTGGCCAGGAACTGCGCCAGCACCGGCGAAGTATCGTCGACGCGGCTGGCCACGGCCAGCAGCAATTGAGCGGCGGGATCGGCCAATGGCACGTAGCTGACCCCGGCCAGGTGCACCGCGCGCATCGTCGCCGGCACAAGCGCCACGCCCAGGCCGGCGGCCACCAGCGCCAGCATGCCGCTGATCTGCCGGGCCTGCTGCACGGTGCGCGGCTGGAAGCCGGCGGCGCCGGCCAGCGTGGCCAGCCGGTCGTTCAGGGTAGCGGCCACGTCGCGCGACTGCGTGACGAAATCCTCGTTGGCCACCTCGGCCATGTGCAACTCGCTGCGCGTGGCCAGCGCATGGCTGGACGGCAGGGCGAGCATCAGCGGCTCGCGATCCAGCAGGCGCAAGCGCAGCTTGCGGGCGTCCTGCAGGTGTCGCGGCTCGGTGCGCACGAAGCCGACGTCGATCTCGTTGGCGAGCAGGGCGGCGAATTGCGGGGCGTTGTTCATCTCGCGCAGTTGCACGTCCACGCCGGGCGCCACCTGGCGATGGCGGAGCAGGGTGCCGGGCAGGGCGGGATGGAACGACACCGAGAGGGTATAGGCCAGCCGCAACTGGCCGCTGTGGCCGGCGGCGACGGCCGTGGTGCGGCTGCGCGCCAGCTCGGCCTGCGCCAGTATCTGGCGTGCCTGTTCGAGGAAGACCTTGCCCGGCTCGGTCAGCGCGACCTTGCGCTTGTTGCGTTCCAGCAGGGAGACGCCAAGGTCGCGCTCCAGTGCCTGGATCTGCTGCGACAGCGGCGGTTGCGAAATGTGCAGGCGGATCGCGGCCCGCGTGAAGCTCAGCTCCTCGGCGACCGCGACGAAGTAGCGCAACTGGCGGAAGTCAAACATATATGGATCGCATATAAATAACGATCTAAATATATATTGGATACTTGAACGTGTCGCTCATAAAATGCCTCCCGTCCCACCATCCTCCCCCCTCCCCCGATGGTGGCGACCACGCCTCGCGGCGACGCTGGATACGATACGCCACTCCCCCTCCCTGGCTTATCGATGCGTCGCGTCGCGAGGCGTTTTTTTTGAAGGTCAGAGCTGGCAAGCCAGTCGCGTGCCCTGGTCGATGGCCCGCTTCGCATCGAGTTCCGCAGCCACGTCGGCGCCGCCGATGAGATGCGCGGCGATGCCCATGCCCGCCAGCTCGTCGGCCAGTCTGCGATCCGGCTCCTGGCCGGCGCAGACCACCACGTTGTCGACCGGCAGCAGCTGCGGCTGGCCGTCGATGGTGACGTGCAGGCCGGCGTCGTCGAAGCGCTCGTAGCCGACCTTCCCCAGCATGGTCACGTGCTTGGCCTTGAGCGTGGCGCGGTGCACCCAGCCGGTGGTCTTGTTGAGCCGGGCACCGGGGCGGCCTTCGCTGCGCTGGAGCAGCCAGACCTGGCGCAGCGGCGCCTCCGGCTGCGGTTTCAGCAGGCCGCCGCGCTGCGACTGTTGCGTGTCCACGCCCCATTCGCGCGACCAGCGCGCCACGTCGGTGGTGGGCGAGGGCTGCTGTTCGACCAGGAACTCCGCCACGTCGAAGCCGATGCCGCCGGCGCCGATGATAGCCACGCGCGGCCCGACCGGCCGGTCGCGCGCCAGCACGTCGAGGTAGCCCAGCACACGCGGATCGTCGCTGCCGGGGAAGCGCACCTTGCGCGGCGTCACGCCGGTGGCGACCACCACTTCGTCGTAGCCGGCGGCCTTGAGCGAGTCGGCATCGGCCGCGTGGCCCAGCTCCAGTGCGACGCCTGCGTCGGCAAGGCGGTGGCGGAAGTAGCGCAGGGTTTCGTGGAACTCTTCCTTGCCGGGAATCCGCTTGGCGTAGTTGAACTGGCCGCCGATGTCGGCGGCCTTGTCGATCAGGGTCACGGCGTGACCGCGCTCGGCCAGCGTGGCGGCGCAGGCCATGCCGGCCGGGCCTGCACCGACCACGGCGATGCGCCTGCGCTGTGTCGCCGGTTCGATCTTCAGCTCGGTCTCGTGGCAGGCACGCGGGTTGACCAGGCAACTGGCACGTTTGTTCTGGAACACGTGGTCGAGGCAGGCCTGGTTGCAGGCGATGCAGGTGTTGATGCGCTCGCCGCGGCCGGCCTTCGCTTTGTTCGCCCACTCGGGGTCGGCCAGCAGCGGGCGCGCCATCGACACCATGTCGGCGTCGCCGTCGGCCAGCACGCGCTCGGCCACTTCGGGCACGTTGATGCGGTTGGTGGCGATCAGCGGGATGGACACCTCGCCCTTGAGCTTCTTCGTCACCCAGGCGAAGCTCGCGCGCGGCACGCTGGTGACGATGGTGGGCACGCGCGCCTCGTGCCAGCCGATGCCGGTGTTGATGATGCTGGCGCCGGCCGCCTCGACGGCCTTGGCCAGCGCCACGATCTCGTCCCAGCTCTGGCCGCCTTCGACCAGGTCGAGCATCGACAACCGGTAGATGATGATGAAGTCGCGGCCCACGGCCTCGCGCGTGCGGCGCACGATCTCCACCGGGAAGCGCATGCGCCGTTCGGCGTCGCCGCCCCAGGCGTCGTCGCGCTGGTTGGTGCGCGCGGCGATGAACTGGTTGATGAGATAGCCCTCCGAGCCCATCACCTCGACGCCGTCGTAGCCGGCCTTGCGGGCCAGTTCGGCGCAGCGCACGAAGTCGCGGATGGTGCGCTCCACGCCGCGCGCGGAGAGCGCCTTGGGCGTGAACGGGGTGATCGGCGACTTGATCCGCGACGGCGCCACCGACAGCGGATGGTAGCCGTAGCGCCCCGCATGCAGGATCTGCATGCAGATGCGGCCGCCTTCGGCATGCACGGCATCGGTGAGCCTGCGATGGCGCGCCACGTGCCAGGGCATCGAGAGGCGGCCGCCGAACGGCTTCAGCCAGCCGCGGATGCTGGGCGCGATGCCGCCGGTGACCATCAGGCCCACGCCGCCGCGGGCGCGTTCGGCGAAATAGGCGGCCAGCTTGTCGAAGTCGGCGGCCTTGTCCTCCAGCCCGGTGTGCATCGAGCCCATCAGGATGCGGTTGGGCAGGGTGACGTGGCCCAGATCAAGCGGGGCGAACAGATGGGGGTAGTTCATGGCGCGACCGTGTTCAAACGATCGTATGAATGTGCCCGTTGCCGCACCCGGACGCAAGCGGCGTCTTCGGCCTCAGGCCTGTAGCTGATCCACCAGGGCGATGTAGCGGCGCATTGCCTCGTCCTGCGGCAGGCCGCGCAATTGCACCCAGGCCCCGTGCTTGGCGGTGCCCACGAAGTCGAAGAAGCCGGGCTGTTCGCCGTGCGCATCGCCTTCCGCTCCCTGTTTGTATAGGGCGTAAAGCTTGAGCAGGGTGTCGTTGTCGGGGCGGTAGTCCAGCCGTTTCACGGCCTCGGCGGCCTGCTTGAATGCGTGGCGGAGGTCGTCGGTCATGGCGAATCGGCAGGGGATGACCCGGGATTTCGCCATGGTACGCGATGCCGCCGGGGGCGGCGCGATACCATGGGTGTCCCCGTGTGACCAGGAGCCGCCATGAGCCGTACCGCCATCGTCCCCGTGCTGACCATCGACGGCCCCTCGGGCTCGGGCAAGGGCACGATCAGCCGGCGCGTGGCCGAGCACCTGGGCTGGCGGCTGCTGGACTCCGGCGCGCTGTACCGGGCGGTGGGCTATGCCGCCGGGGCGGCGGGGCTGGATCTGTCCGACGTGGAGGCGGTGACCCGCTGCGCGCAGGCCACCAAGATCCGCTTCCAGTCCAGCGCCGATGGCAGCGACACCCGCATCCTGGTCAACGGCCACGACGCCACCGACGAGCTGCGCACCGAAACCGCCGGCGCGGCGGCCTCGGCGATCGCCTCGCTGGCCCCGGTGCGGCAGGCGCTGGTGGAGCTGCAACTGGGCTTCCGCAAGGCGCCCGGGCTGGTGGCCGATGGGCGCGACATGGGCACGGTGATCTTCCCCGACGCGCCGTTCAAGGTGTTCCTCACCGCCAGCGCCGCCGAGCGGGCGAAAAGGCGCTATAAGCAGTTGAAGGAAAAGGGACTCAGCGTTACACTAGCGAGTCTTCAGCGCGAGATCGAGGCGCGCGACCATCGCGATGCGTCGCGGGCGGTCGCGCCGCTCAAGCCGGCGCCGGAGGCCGTGCAGGTGGACACCACCGGCATGGCCATCGACGAGGTGGTCGCAAAAGTTCTTGCCGTCGTGCAGCCCTGAGCGGGTTGTGCGGCGGTTTTCGTTCCCTGCCCATGGTGGGCGGGGCTCAACCATGGTGGCGAGGCGCGCTCCGCAAGGGCGTTCCGAAGGCACCCCGACCGGTGGGCCGTTGTCGTTGCGTTTCCAGTCCGGAGCGCCGCAATCGTCCTTTCCCATTCTGGAATCAACATGACCGAAAGTTTTGCCGAACTGTTTGAACAGAGCCAGCAGGCCATCGCCAAGCTGAAGCCCGGCGCCATCGTCACCGGCATCGTGGTGGAAATCCGCAACGACGTCGTCGTGATCAACGCGGGCCTGAAGAGCGAAGGCATCGTCCCGATCGAGCAGTTCAGGGGCGAAGACGGCACCCTCGAAGTGAACGTCGGCGACCACGTGAAGGTGGCCCTCGAAGCGCTCGAGGACGGCTTCGGCGAAACCAAGCTGTCGCGCGAGAAGGCCAAGCGCTCGATGGTGTGGGACGACCTCGAAGAGGCGTTCGACAAGGAAGAGACCATCAAGGGCATGATCTCCGGCAAGGTCAAGGGCGGCTTCACCGTCGACATCAAGGACGTCCGCGCGTTCCTGCCGGGCTCGCTGGTCGATGTGCGCCCGGTGCGCGAGCCGACCTACCTCGAGGGCAAGGAACTCGAGTTCAAGATCATCAAGCTCGACCGCAAGCGCAACAACGTGGTGGTCAGCCGCCGCGCCGTCGTCGAGACCGAGTTCTCCGCCGAGCGCGAGCAGCTGCTGGAGCGCCTGGTCGAAGGCGCCATCATCAAGGGTGTGGTCAAGAACCTCACCGACTACGGCGCGTTCGTGGATCTGGGCGGCATCGACGGCCTGCTGCACATCACCGACATGGCGTGGAAGCGCGTGCGTCATCCGAGCGAAGTCGTCAACGTCGGCGACGAGCTGGAAGTGCGCGTGCTGAAGTTCGACAAGGAGCGCAACCGCGTCTCGCTGGGCCTGAAGCAGCTGGGCGACGATCCGTGGGTGAACATCTCGCGCCGTTACCCGGTTTCCAGCCGCCTGTTCGGCAAGGTCTCCAACGTCACCGACTACGGCTGCTTCGTCGAGATCGAGCCGGGCGTCGAGGGTCTGGTGCACGTGTCCGAGATGGACTGGACCAACAAGAACGTCAACCCGGCCAAGGTGGTGCAGGTCGGCGACGAAACCGAAGTGATGGTGCTGGACGTGGATGAAGAGCGTCGCCGCATCTCGCTGGGCATCAAGCAGACCCGCTCCAACCCGTGGGAAGCCTTCGCCGCCATGCACAAGAAGGGCGACAAGGTTTCCGGCCAGATCAAGTCGATCACCGATTTCGGCGTGTTCATCGGCCTGGACGGCGGCATCGACGGCCTGGTGCACCTGTCCGATATCTCCTGGCAGATGTCCGGCGAAGACCTCGTGCGCAACTTCAAGAAGGGCGACGAGATCGAGGCCGTGGTGCTGGCGGTGGATCCGGAGCGTGAGCGCATCTCCCTCGGCATCAAGCAGATGGAGCAGGATCCGTTCGGCCAGTTCATGGGCAACAACCCGCGCGGCAGCATCGTCACCGGCACGGTGAAGGAAGTGGACGCCAAGGGCGCGGTGATCGACCTGGGCGAGGGCGTCGAGGGTTACCTCCGCGCCAACGACATCGCCAAGGAGCGCATCGACGACGCCACCCAGCACCTGAAGGTGGGCGACAAGGTCGAAGCCAAGTTCACCGGCATGGATCGCAAGGGCCGTCAGCTGTCGCTGTCGATCCGCGCCAAGGACGAAGAGGACGTGGCCGAAGCGATGGCCGAATACTCCTCGGCCGCCGGCGGCACCACCAAGCTCGGCGCGCTGCTCAAGGAGCAGATGAACAAGGCCGATTGAGGCACCGCAAGAAGGGCCCGGGACGGCGTTGACCGTCCCGGGCCAGCAGCGCAGCAGCATACGTCGCGGATCAGGGGAACATGACCAAATCCGAATTGATCGAGGCGCTGGCCAGGCGCCAGACCCACCTTGCCTTTGCCGATGTCGAACTGGCGGTCAAGAGCGTGGTCGAGCAGATGAGCCAGGCGCTGTCGCAGGGCGAGCGTATCGAGATACGCGGCTTCGGCAGCTTCGCGCTGCATTACCGGCCGCCGCGCATCGGGCGCAATCCCAAGACCGGCGATTCCGTGGCCTTGCCTGGCAAGCACGTGCCGCACTTCAAGCCCGGCAAGGAACTGCGCGAACGCGTCAACCTGCGGCTGGAAGAGGCTGCCGCCGGCTGACACGGGATGCCGCGCGAATCGATGAAGGCAGGCAGCGTGAGCTGATCCTGCCTTTTCTTTTTCTTTGGCTTTCGCGATCGTCCATGACCGCGAGGATCAGGCGGTTGGCCGTCCATGGCCGCACTTGGGGTTTTCTTTTGCGATCGTCCTTGATCGCGAAGATCAAACAGGCGACCGTCCATGGCCGTGCTCTTCAATCTCTTCGCTCTGGTTTCATGGCTGAATCGCAACGGCATTGAAGGGGATTGCTTGCTGCGCCGCCCGCAGTCGATCGGGTAAAGTCGCACGATGCGCTTGATCGTGATCTTCGTCCTCGTCTTCTTCGTCGCCGCCGGCGTGGTGGTGGGCGCGCTCAATGCCGGGCTGGTCGATTACGACTTCGCTTTCGCGCGCGTGTCGATGCCCAAGGGGGCCGCGTTGCTGGCCGCACTGGTGCTGGGCTGGCTGCTGGGCGGCCTCACCGCGTGGCTTGGCGTGAGCCTGCGGCATCGGCGCCGCATGAAGGCCGGCAAGAAGCAGGCACGCGCATGATGCACTGGTACGCGTTGCTGCCGCTGGCGGCGCTCGCCTTCGCGCTCGGCTGGTGGGCGTCCCGGCGCGCCAGTGCGCGGCGCTCCGGCGAGGCGGTCAACGAACTTTCGTCGGACTATTTCCGGGGCCTGAACTACCTGCTCAACGAGGAGCAGGACAAGGCGATCGAGGTGTTCCTCAAGCTCGCCGAATACAACCGCGACACGGTGGAGACGCACCTCGCGCTGGGCAACCTGTTTCGCCGGCGCGGCGAGGTGGATCGCGCCATCCGGCTGCACCAGCACCTGGTGTCGCGGCCGAACCTTTCCGAGCCGGCCAAGACCGTGGCCTTGCTGGAACTGGGCGAGGACTACATGCGCGCGGGCCTGCTCGATCGCGCCGAGGCGCTGTTCGACGACCTGGTGGCGATGGACGCGCATGCGCCTTCGGCGCTGCGCCACCTGATCGCGATCTACCAGCACGAGCGCGACTGGAACAAGGCCATCGAGCACGCGCGCCGGCTGGAGGCGATGACCGGCGAGGACGAGTCGCCGATGATCGCGCAGTTCTATTGCGAGCTGGCCGAGCGCTCACGCCAGCATGGCGCACGGGTCGAGGCGCGCGACTATCTGGAGCATGCTTTCCGTTGCCAGCCTGATTGCGTGCGCGCATGGATGCTGACCGGGCGCCTGTACGCCGAGGACGGCCAGCACGCCGAAGCGGTGCAGGCTTATGAAGCGGCCATCGGCGCGGACATCGCCTTCGTGCCGGAGATCCTGCCGCCGCTGTTGAACAGCTATGCCTGTTCGCAGCAGATGGATCGCGCCGAACGCTTCCTGCGGGAGCTGCTGGAGCGCTACCACGGCATCTCGCCGGTGCTGGCGCTGACCCGGTTGTACCAGCAGCGCGACGGCCAGCGCGAGGCGGTGGGTTTCCTTACCGGGCAGTTGCGCCAGCGCCCGTCGGTGCGCGGCCTGATGGCGTTGATCGACGCCACGATGGATCGGATCGAGGGCGAGGCGCGCGAGAACTTCCTGATCTTGCGCGATCTCACCCGGAAGCTGCTGGAAGGGCAGGCGATGTACCGCTGCAGCCGCTGCGGCTTCGGCGCCAAGGCGCACCACTGGCAGTGCCCGAGCTGCAAGAGCTGGAGCACGATCCGGCCCATCCACGGCGTCGCCAACGAGTGACGCCCGTGCTCTCGGCCATGGGATGGTTGCTGTTGTCCTTCGTGATCGCGTGGTTGTCGGCGCGCGCGGCGATCGCCTATGCGCATCGCCGCGGCATGCTGGACAGGCCCGGCCAGCGACGATCCCACAGCGTCCCCACGCCGCGCGGCGGCGGCATCGGCATTGTCCTTGCCAGCCTGGTTTGCCTGGTGGGCGTATGGTTCGGAGCACGGGAGCCTTGGCCGCTGCCGGTCGAGGCTGGCTTGCTGGTGGCGCTGCTGCTGGTGGCGCTGGCCGGCTGGTGGGACGACCACCGTTCGTTGCCGATCCTGCCCCGTTTCGGCGCGCAGTTGCTGGCCGTGCTGTTGTTCGCCATCGCCATGGGCGTGGAAGGCATGTCGTGGTGGTGGTTGCCGCCGATACTGCTGGCCGGCGCATGGAGCATCAACCTGCACAACTTCATGGACGGCATCGATGGCCTGCTGGCCCAGCAGGCGATATTCGTGGGCACGGGATTGGCCCTGCTGGCTGGTTCTGCAGGGCAGCCTGCACTGGCTCTGGCTGCCGCCTGCCTGGCCGCCGCCAATCTCGGCTTCTGGTGCCTCAACCGCCCGCCGGCGCGCATCTTCATGGGCGACGTGGGCAGCGGCAGCGTGGGCCTGCTGATCTTCGCAGACACGGCGATGCTGTGGCGGGCGAATGCCGCCCTGTTGTGGCCGGCGCTGATCCTTTCCTCCGCCTTCGCCGTCGACGCCAGCCTCACCCTGTTGACGCGATATTTCCGCGGGCGACGCTGGTACAGTGCGCACCGCGAGCATCTGTACCAATGGCTGGTCAGGCGCGGCCTGACGCATGCCGGGGGAGGCGCGGTCTACATGGCATGGAACCTGTTGTTTGCCGCACCGCTGGCGTGGTTGGCCTGGAGTCATCCACGGCTGGCTCCGCCGATTACCATGGGCGCCTACATGTCGGCAGCGGGGCTGTGGCTGCTGCTCAAGCGCCGCTGCCTGCGGCGCAACGCGACCAAAGGAACGCCATGACGCTGCGCAGGATCGTCGGCATCATCCACCCCCGCATGGCCGTCATGCTGCATGACTTGGCCATGGCGGCGTTCGCCTGGTGGGTCGCCAAGCTGTTGCGTTATGCGGTGCGGCCGGAAGACGTGCTGCATTTCCGCTGGTTCGAGCTGCCGGTGGTGTTGCTGGCACAGGGGCTGATCTTCCACTGGACAGGCCTGTACAAGGGCGTGTGGCGCTTCGCCAGCCTGCCGGATCTATGGAACATCCTGCGGGCCGTGGCGTTGGGCTCGGCGACGATCGGGCTACTGCTTTCGATGTTCAATCGTCTGCAGGGCGTGCCGCGCTCGATGCTGCTGCTGTACCCGGTGGTGTTGGCCATCGCGCTGGGCGTGCCGCGGCTGGCCTACCGCTATTGGAAGGACAGTCGGGGTGGCATGGCCGGGCAAGGCGTGATGATGCGGCGGGTGCTGATCGTCGGAGCGGATCGCGCCGGTGAGGCGCTGTCACGCGACCTGCAGCTCGACGGCGGCTACAGGGTGGTGGGCTTCCTGGATGACCGCCCCGCATTGCGTGGTGCCAGCATCAACGGCTACCCCGTGCTGGGCCGGTTCGACCAGTTGCCCGAGATCGCCCGCGAGGCGGCGGTGGAGATGTTGCTGATCGCGTTGCCAGACGCTACGGCCAATGAGATGCGCCGCGTGGTGGCGCTATGCGACGCCAGCGATCTACCCTACCGCACGGTGCCGCGGCTGGACGACGTGCTGGCCGGCCGCGCGCAACCCAGCGAGATCAAGGAGGTGGCGATCGAGGATCTGCTCGGCCGCGACGCAGTGGAACTGGACTGGACGGCGATCCGCGAAACCATGGGTGGGCGTCGCGTGCTGGTCACCGGCGGCGGCGGCTCGATCGGTTCGGAGCTGTGCCGCCAGGTGGCGCGGCTGGGCGCGCAGTCGCTGGTGGTGGTCGACCACAGCGAGTTCAATCTCTACAGGATCACTCGCGAACTGCGGACGAATTACCCGGACTTGCTGCTGGAAGGCGTGCTGGCCAGTTGCGGGGACACCGTGCTGATGCGCCGGGTACTGGCCGAGGCGAAGCCACAGGTGGTCTTCCACGCCGCGGCCTACAAGCACGTGCCGATGCTGCAGCATCAGTTGCGCGCGGCCTTCCTCAACAACGTGCTGGGCACGCGCACCATGGCCGACCTCTCGCACGAGGCGGGCGTGGAATGCTTCGTGCTGATCTCCACCGACAAGGCGGTCAATCCCACCAGCGTGATGGGCGCCTGCAAGCGCATCGCCGAGATCTGGTGCCAGAACCTCGACGCGCATGCCGGCACGCGCTACGTCACCGTGCGTTTCGGCAACGTGTTGGACTCGGCCGGCTCGGTGGTGCCGTTGTTCCGCCAGCAGATCCGCAACGGCGGGCCGGTCACCGTGACCCATCCGGAGATGTCGCGCTATTTCATGACCATTCCCGAGGCCTGCCAGCTGATCCTGCAGGCCGCCAGCCTCGGCAAGGGCGGCGAGATCTTCGCGCTGGACATGGGCGAGCCGATGAAGATCCGCGACCTCGCCGAACAGATGATCCGCCTGGCCGGCAAGAAGCCGGGCAGCGAGATCCCCATCGTCTATACCGGCCTGCGCGCGGGCGAAAAACTGTTCGAGGAACTGTTCCATCCGCTGGAGCAGTATTGCGCCACCACGCACGCCAAGATCTTCCTGGCGCAGCATCGCCAGGTGTCCTGGGAGCTGCTGCAGGCGATGATGCACAAGGCGGCCGACATGGTCGCCGCCGACAACGACGAAGAACTGCGACGCTGCGTTTCCAGCCTGTTGCCCTCGTTCCGCTGGGTCGAAACGGCGCAGTCGGACAACGTGGTTCCGCTACGCCACCATGAAACCGGAGAGAAGTGAGTGAGCAAGCCCTTGCGCAAGGTGGTGTTCCCCGTGGCCGGCCTGGGCACGCGTTTCCTCCCCGCCACCAAGGTGGTGGCCAAGGAAATGTTGCCGGTGCTGGACAAGCCGCTGATCCAGTACGCGGTGGACGAAGCCGTCGATGCCGGCGCCGACACGCTGATCTTCGTCACCAACCGCTACAAGCACGCCATCGCCGACTACTTCGACAAGGCCTATGAGCTGGAGGCGAAGCTGCAGGAGAAGGGCAAGGACGCGCTGCTGGCGCTGGTGCAAGGCACGCTGCCGAAGCACGTGCGCGCGATCTTCGTCACCCAGCCCGAGGCGCTGGGCCTGGGCCATGCCGTGCTGTGCGCCAAGCCGGTGGTGGGCGACGAGCCGTTCGGCGTGGTGTTGCCCGACGACCTCATCTGGAATGGCCAGATGGGAGCAGGCGCCGGCAAGGGCGCGCTGCGCCAGATGGCCGAACTGGGCGAGCGCGAAGGCGCCGGCGTGATCGCGGTGGAGGAAGTGCCGCAGAACGAAACCGACAAGTACGGCATCGTCGACGCCACGCGCATCGACGAACGCAGCGCGCGGATCCGCCACATGGTGGAGAAACCCAAGCCGACCGACGCGCCGTCCAACCTCGCCGTGGTCGGCCGCTACGTGCTGCCGGGACGCATCTTCCAGTTGCTGGAGCAGACCACGCCGGGCGCGGGCGGTGAAATCCAGCTCACCGACGCCATCGACGCCCTGCTCAAGGAGCAGGGCAAGGTGCTGGCCTACCGCTTCGAGGGCACCCGCTTCGACTGCGGCAACAAGGCCGGCCTGGTGCGCGCCACCATGCACATGGCGCTGCAGGATCCCGCGCTGGCACCGGTGGTGCGCGAGATCGCCGCCACGCTCTGACAGGCATGGCTGACTGGCACGGCATCGCCGTGCCAGAATCGTGACTGCGTCCTGCCATGTTGGCGGCGCAGGATGCGCATGGGGAATTCCATCGTCGGGCCTCGCCTTCGCGCGCGAGGCCTGTTCGCATGGCGGAGCCCCGGCATCGGTCGCAACGGCCGCTGCCATTCGACGGACGAATCAGGGGAACACCATGGATCTGCTGCGGTTCCTGTTGTTGTTGCCGGTGCGCCTGCTGCGCGCCGTGGGGCGCGCGCTTGGCTGGGCCTTGCGGCCGCTGCTCGGCAACGTGCAATGGTCGGCGCCGGGCTGGATGCACGCCGTGCGGCGCAACCCGCTGCGCTCGGCCGGCGCCGTGCTGGCCGCGGTCGTGCTGGCCGGCGGCGGCTGGTACGGCTGGCATTGGTACAGGAACCGCCCGCGTCCGCCGCAGCCGCAACGGATCACCTGGCAGGTGGAGGCGCCCGCGCTCACCGACTACGGCAAGCAGCCCATCGTGGTGCATCCGCTGGAACTCGCGTTTTCCGGATCGGCCGCGCCCATCGAGCGCGTCGGCAAGCCGGTGACCGAGGGCATCGCCATGAGCCCGGACACCAAGGGCCAATGGCTCTGGGTGGACGACCACACGCTGCGCTTCACTCCCGCCGCAGACTGGCCGGTGGGCCAGCACTACAAGGTGCGTTTCGACGTGCGCAAGGTCTTCGCGCCGCAGGCGCTGTTGGCCGACGACGCCTTCGAGTTCGACACCGCGCCGTTCACCGCCACGCTGGGCAAGGGCGAGTTCTACCAGGATCCGCAGGACGCCACCGCCAAGCAGGTGATCGTGCCGGTGGATTTCAGCTACCCCATCGATGCCGCGCAATTCGAGCGGCGCATCGCGATGGCGCTGGCCGACAAGGACGGCAAGCGCGGTGACGCGCTGAAGTACACGGTCACCTACGATCCGACCCGCCTGCACGCGTGGATCCACTCGCAGCCGCTGGCGTTGCCGCACGACGACGGCGCGGTGGCCATCACCATCGACAGCGGCGTGCGCAGCACGCGCGGCGGCGCGGGCACCACGGATGCGCTCAAGGCCAGCGTGCGAATCCCCGGCCTCTACAGCCTCACGGTGGACGACCTCTCGCCCACGCTGGTGGACAACGACAAGTACGAGCCCGAGCAGGTGCTGGTGGCGAACTTCAGCGGCGCCGTGCGCAGCGGCGACGTGGCCGACGCGATCCAGGCCTGGGTGCTGCCCGCGAACAGGCCGGGCCAGCCGGCTTCCGGCGACGGCACGCCCTACGACTGGGACGCTTCCGAAGTGGGCGAGGACGTGCTGCGCAAGTCGCAGCCGCTGAAACTCGACGTGGTGCCCACCGAGAACGACTACCAGGAACTGCAGAGCTTCAAGTACCACGCGGTGCCGGGACAGCGCGTGTACGTGCGCATTGGCAAGGGCGTGAAGTCGTTCGGCGGCTACGTGCTGGGCCGGCCGGTGGCGCAGGTGTTCACGGTGCCGGACTATCCCAAGCTGCTGCGCTTCATGGCCGACGGCTCGCTGCTGTCGCTGGGCGGCAGCAAGCGCGTCTCGGTGGTCTCACGCAACATGCCCGGCATGCGGGTGGAGATCGGCCGCGTGCTGCCCGACCAGTTGCAGCACCTGGTCAGCCTCAATTCGGGCGACTACGGCCATCCGCAATTGCCTTACGACTTCGACGAGAGCCATATCGTCGAGCGCTACGAGATCAAGCGCTCGTTCCCGCAGGGCAGTCCGGGCCAGGCGCATTACGAGGGCGTCGACCTCGGCCAGTATCTCAAGCCGGGACGGCGCGGCGTGTTCTGGCTGCATCTCTCCGGCTACGACCCGGCGGCAGCCGCCAAGCGCGCGGCTGAAGCGGCCAAGGCGCGCGCGCTGGCGCGGCAGGGCTTGGCGCCCGCGCCGGGCCAGTCGGCAAGCTCGCCGGCTGCGGCGTCCAGCACCGCATCGGCGAACGACGACGATGCGGATAGCAACAACAATGGCGACAGCGGCGATAACGATGCCTCGTCCGGCGACAACCGCCTCATCGTGGTCACGGACCTCGGCATGCTGGTGAAGCAGGCGCTGGACGGCAGCCAGGACGTGTTCGTGCAGTCCATCCACGACGGCCAGCCGGTGGCGGGCGCCAGCGTGTCCGTGCTCGCGGTGAACGGGCAGACGCTGTACACACAGGCCACCGGCGCCGACGGCGTGGTGCATTTCCCCAGCCTCAAGGGGCTGGATCGCGAGAAGAAGCCCGCGCTGTACGTGGTGAGCAAGGGCGAGGATCTGTCCTTCCTGCCCATCGGCAGCTACGACCGCCAGCTCGACTTCTCGCGCTTCGACATCGGCGGCGAAACGAACGCGGCGAACCCCGGCCAGCTCGGCGCCTACCTGTTCTCCGACCGCGGCATCTACCGCCCCGGCGACACCTTCCACATCGGCCTGATCGTGCGCGCGGCGGACTGGGCGCGCAACGTGGCGGGCATTCCGCTGCAGGCCGAGATCGTCGATCCGCGTGGCGTCACCGTGAAGCAACAGTCCATGTCGATGGACGCCAGCGGCTTCGGCGAGCTGAGCTACACCCCGGCCGAAACCGCGCCCACCGGCACCTGGGCGGTGAACCTCTACATCGTGCGCGGCGGCAAGGCCGACACGCAGATCGGCAGCACCACGGTGCAGGTGAAGGAGTTCCTGCCCGACCGCATGAAGGTGAGTGCCAAGCTCTCGCAACAGGTGGCCGAAGGCTGGGTGAAACCCGACCAGCTCAAGGGCCTGGTCGACGCGCAGAACCTGTTCGGCACGCCCGCCGCGGATCGCCGCGTGGAAGCCTCGCTCACCCTGCGCCCGGCCTGGCCCGCCTTCCACAGCTGGCCCGACTACCACTTCTACGACATCCGCCGCGCCAAGGACGGCTACGAGGAAAACCTCGCCGACGGCAAGACCGACGACAAGGGCCACGCCGAGTTCGACCTCGACCTCAAGAAATACGCCGACGCCACCTACCAGCTCTACTTCCTCGCCAAGGCGCACGAGGCGGACGGCGGCCGCAGCGTGGCGGCCGCAGCGCAGACCCTGGTGTCGTCCAACGACTGGCTGGTGGGCTACAAGAGCGACGACGCGCTCGACTACGTGAGCCGCAACGCGGCGCGCAAGGTGCGCCTCGTGGCGATCGGCCCCGACGCGAAATCCATCGCGCTGGACGGCCTCAAGGCGCAACTGGTCGAACGCCGCTACGTCTCGGTGCTCACCAAGCAGGATTCGGGCGTCTACAAGTACGAATCCAAGCTCAAGGAAATCCCGGTGGACGAGAAGCCGCTGGCGATTCCCGCAGGCGGCATGGATTACCCGCTGGCCACCGACAAGCCCGGCGACTACGCGCTGCTGATCCTGCGCGGCAGCGACCGCAAGGAGGTCAACCGCGTCAGCTACTCGGTGGCCGGCAACGCTGACCTGTCGCGTTCGCTGGAACGCAATGCCGAGCTGCAGCTGAGCCTGGACAAGGCCGACTACAAGCCCGGCGACACCATCCACATCGCGGTGCACGCGCCGTACGCCGGCAGCGGCCTCATCACCATCGAGCGCGACAAGGTCTATGCGCACGCCTGGTTCCATGCCGACACCACCAGCTCGGTGCAGAGCATCACCCTGCCCAAGGACTTCGAGGGCAACGGCTACGTCAACGTGCAGTTCGTGCGCGATCCGTCCTCCGACGAGATCTTCATGAGCCCGCTGTCCTACGGCGTGGCGCCGTTCTCGGTGAACCTCGACGCGCGGCGCGACGCGCTCACGGTGGACACGCCCGCGCTGGTGAAGCCGGGCGACACCGTGACCTTCAAGCTGCACGCCGCGCAGCCGGCCAAAGTGGTGTTGTTCGCGGTGGACGAGGGCATCCTGCAGGTGGCGCGCTACAAGCTGGGCGACCCGCTGAAATACTTCTTCCGCAAGAAGATGCTGGAGGTGAAGACCTCGCAGATCCTCGACCTGATCCTGCCCGAGTTCGAGAAGCTGATGGCGCTGTCCGCCGCGCCGGGCGGCGACGCCGACGCGGCGATCAGCCGCCAGCTCAACCCGTTCAAGCGCAAGCGCGACAAGCCGGTGGCGTACTGGTCGGGCATCGTCGACGTCGACGGCGAAAAGGACTTCAGCTACACCGTGCCCGACTACTTCAACGGCCGCGTGCGCGTGATGGCGGTGGCGGTGTCGGCGGATCGCATCGGCACCTGGGAAGGCGCCACCACGGTGCGCGGCGACTTCGTGCTCTCGCCCAACGTGCCTACCACGCTGGCGCCGGGCGACGAGGCCGAGGTGAGCGTGGGCGTGGCCAACAACCTCACCGACATCGGCGCCAAGGCGGTGCCGGTGGCGGTGACGCTCAAGACCGGCCCGCAATTGCAGGTGCTTGGGCCGGCCACGCAGGACGTGAGCCTGGCCTCGATGCGCGAAGGCGTGCTGCGCTTCCGCGTCAAGGCCACCGACAAGCTGGGCTCCGGCCATCTGGAATTCGCCGCCAGCTACGGCGGCAAGTCGGCGCGGCAGGGCATCGACCTGTCGGTGCGTCCGGCGGCGGCCTACCGCACCCAGGTGGACGTGGGCCGCGTGGAAACGGGCAGCCAGTCCGACCTCAAGCCGCTGCGCGCGATGTACGACGCCTACGCCTCGCGCGACGCGGCGATATCCTCGCTGCCGGTGGTGCTGGCGCAAGGCATCACCAGCTACCTGGTGAACTACCAGAACTACTGCAGCGAGCAGATCGTCAGCTCGGCGATGCCGCGGTTGATCGTGTCGAAGTGGCCGGTGGTGCCGGTGTTCGCGCACGCGCTGCAGCCGGCCTTCGGCGACAAGAGCATCGGCAACGACCAGGCGCTGGCCAACTTCCTCGACGTGCTGCACTCGCGGCAGAACGGCGCGGGCGGCTTCGGCCTGTGGTCGGCCACGCCGGACGCGGAGCCGTTCGTCTCCGACTACGCGATGAACTTCCTGATCGAGGCGCGCGAGCGCGGCGTGACGGTGCCGCAGGACATGTTCGACGCCGGCAACCAGTACCTCAAGCAGATGGCTGCCGACGACAGCATGGACACGCTCGACCAGTTGCGCGAGCGCGCCTATGCCGTGTACCTGCTGACCCGGCAGGGCAACGTCACCACCAACGAACTGGCGGCGGTGCAGAAGCGCCTGCAGGATCTGTATCCCAACGACTGGAAGAACGACCTCGCCGCCGCGTGGCTGGCCGCCTCGTACAAGCTGCTCAAGCAGGACGCCGAGGCGAACCGCCTGATGGCGGGCCCGCTCAGGCTGCTCACCCGCGCCAAGGCCGCCGAGGACTTCGTCTACGGCTATTACTACGACCCGCTGACCCGCGACGCCAGCGTGCTGTACCTGATTGCCAAACATTTCCCGCAGGAAGCGAAGTCGCTGCCGACGCGCGTGTTCGAGAACCTCTCCTGGCCGCTCGCGCACAACGACTACAACACCTTGTCGTCCGCGATGACCGTGTTGGCGCTGGACAGCTACGCGCACGACACCGCCGCGGGGCTGGACAAGCTGGGCATGGCCGAAGTGCTGGCCGACGGCAGCGCCAAACCCATCGGCCAGCCGCAGGGCGGCATGCTGCTGGGCGGCAGCTGGGACAGCGCGGCGAAGGCGTTGCGCTTCACCAACCAGGGCGTGCTGCCGGCCTGGCGCATCGCTACCCAGGGCGGCTACGACCGCGGCGCGTCGAAGGACGCGATCAAGCACGGCATCGAGATCGTGCGCGAGTACACCGACACCCACGGCAAGCCGCTGAACAAGATCACGGTGGGCGAGGAGATCGACGTGCACATCAAGATCCGCGCCACCGGCAACGACGGCGTGGGCAACGTGGCCATCGTCGACCTGCTGCCGGGCGGCTTCGATCCGGTGCTCCAGCCGCCGCCCGCCGCACAGGCAGACGGCAATGCCTCCGGCGACAGCGGCAATGGCGACGACGGCAGCGACACGCCCCAGCCCGCCGCGTGGCGTTCGCCCATCGGCTTGTCCACCTCGACCTGGCAGCCCGAGTACGCGGACATCCGCGAGGATCGCGTGGTGATCTACGGCACGGCCACGCCGGACGTGCGCGAGTTCGTCTACCGCATCAAGGCCACCAACGCCGGCAGGTTTCAGGTGCCGCCGGCCTATGCCGAGCAGATGTACGACCGTTCCATCCAGGCGCAGTCTCCCGGCGGCGCGGTGTTGAACGTGGTGCAGCCGTGATCGAAGCCGACAAGCCCCTCTCCCCTTGGGGGAGAGGGCCAGGGTGAGGGGCGGGTGCTCGCCGTGACGCCCGTACCGAAAGCCATTGCCACCGCCTTCATCCGCTGGCTCCGCCGCTGGCAGAACTGGCTGGCCGCCTTCGCCCTGCTTGCCGCCGTGCTCGTTGGCTGCCGCCTGTGGCCGCACCCGCCGTTGCGCGAACGCCTGCCCAGTTCCACCGCCTTCTACGACGACAGCGGCCATCTGCTGCGGCTGACCCTGGCCAGCAACCAGCAATACCGCCTGTGGGTGCCGTTGCAGCGGATCTCGCCGCAGCTCGTCGAAGGCGTGCTGCTGCACGAGGATCGCTGGTACCGCTGGCATCCCGGCTTCAATCCGTGGGGGCTGCTGCGCGGCGCGTGGGTCACCTATGTGCGGCATCGCCACCCGCAGGGCGGCTCCACCATCACCATGCAGCTCGCGCGCCTGCTGTGGGGGCTGGACACGCGCACGCCGCTGGGCAAGCTGCGGCAGATCGCATACGCGGTGCGGCTCGAACTGTTCTACTCCAAGCGCGCCATCCTCGAGGCCTACCTCAACGACGCGCCCTACGGCGGCAACGTGCAGGGCGTGGGCGCCGCCAGCCTCGCGTATTTCGGTAAGCCGGCCGGCGACCTCACCTTGCCCGAAGCGCTGACGCTGGCGGTGATCCCGCAGGAGCCGTCGCGCCCGTTGCAGAAGGGCGGCGCGCTCATCAATCCCGCGCTGGCGCAGGCGCGCAACGATCTTTATGCGCGCTGGCTGCGCAGGCATCCGCGCGACGCTTCGCTGAAGCCGCTGTTCGACCTGCCGCTCACGCTGCGGCCGCTGAGCAGGCTGCCGTTCGAGGCGCCGCACGCAGTGGATCAGCTGCTCGCCGCGTCGCGCGTGAGCGGCGAGCGCCTGCCGCCGCGCGTCGTCACCACCATCGACCTCGACCTGCAGCACGGCCTCGAACGGCAGGTGGCGAACTACGTGCAGCGCAACGCATCGCGCGGCATCTACAACGCGGCGGCGCTGCTGATCGACACCCGGGACATGGGCATCAAGGCGATGGTGGGCTCGGCCGACTACTTCGATGCCGGCATCGAGGGGCAGGTCAACGGCACGGACGCCAAGCGCTCGCCCGGTTCCACGCTGAAGCCCTTCATCTACGCGCTGGGTTTCGACCAGGGCGTGCTGCATCCGCAGACCGTGCTGCGCGACGTGCCGACCTCGTTCGGCCCGTATACGCCAGAGAATTTCGACGGTCATTTCCTCGGGCCGATCACCGCCACGCAGGCGCTGATCCGCAGCCGCAACATCCCCGCCGTGTGGGTGACCTCGCAACTGCACCAGCCCAGCCTGTACGACTTCCTGCGCGAAGCCGGCATCGGCCGCATGGCCAGCGAGCAGCACTACGGCCTCGCCCTCGTGCTGGGCGGCGGCGAGGTGACCATGCAGGAACTGGGCGACCTGTACGCGATGCTCGCCAACCGCGGCATGCTGCAGCCGCTGCGCCTGCGCGAAAGCGATCCGCAGGTAGCCGGCACGCGCCTGCTCAGCGATGCGTCCAGCTTCATGGTGATGGACATGCTCAGGCAGAATCCGCGCCCGGACGCCGCCTTCGGCGCCGAGAACACGCGCCTGCCGGCGTACTGGAAAACCGGCACCTCGTGGGCTTTCCACGATGCGTGGACGGCCGGCGTCTTCGGCCCCTACGTGCTGGTGGTGTGGGTGGGCAATTTCGACGGAACGCCGAACAATGCCTTCGTGGGCGTGGATGCCGCCGCGCCGCTGTTCTTCCAGGTCGTCGATGCCTTGCGCGCGGAACGGCCGCACCTGCAGGAGCCGGTGCGGCACATGCCGGCCAACCTCAAGCGCGTGCAGATCTGCCTCGCCAGCGGCGACCTGCCCAGCCAGTGGTGCCCGCAGCGCGGCTGGACGTGGTTCATTCCCGGCAAGTCGCCGATCCGCGTGGACAATATCTACCGCCCGTTGGTGATCGACGACGCCACCGGGCTGCCGGCCTGTCCGCCGTATGCGGACAAGCGCACGCACGTGGAAGTGTTCGAGTTCTGGCCGTCCGATCTCGCCCAGGTGTTCTCCCAGGCCGGCATCCCGCGCCGCAAGCCGCCGCAGAATCCGGCCTGCCGCGATGCAGGCCGGCCGCTGGGCGATCCGCCGCAGATCACCTCGCCGCTGCGCGCCAGCACCTACGCGATGCGCCTCGACCAGTCGGACAGGACGAGCATCGCCTTCAGCGCCACCGCCGACGCCGACGTGCATGCGCTGTACTGGTTCGTGGACGATGCCTACGTGGGGCAGGGCAGGCCAGGGGCCAGCCTGTTCTGGCAGGCGCGCAACGCCGGCAGCTACCGCGTGCGCGTGGTGGACGACCACGGCCGCAGCGACGAGCGCGCGTTGCAGGTGAGCCTGGTGCAATGAGGCCGGCGTAGCAGATGGGCTATGCTCCAGGGTCTTGCAGACGCACAGGGGCGTTCGCGGATGAAGCAACCAGCGGTTCCGTCGTATTACGCAGCCACCGCCACGCCGTACGAAGCGCACGCGCCCTTGCAGGGGCGGCAGGAGACACGCATCGCCGTCGTCGGCGGCGGCTACGCGGGCCTCAATACCGCCCTGGGCCTGGCTGAGCGCGGCGTACGCGACGTGGTGCTGCTGGAGCGCGAACGGATCGGTTTCGGCGCATCCGGCCGCAATGGCGGTTTCGTGTTCGCCGGCTATTCGCTGGGCGAGCAGGCACTGCTCGACCAACTGGGCGAAGCGCGTGCCCGCGCATTGTTCGGCCTCACCACGGCCGCGGTCGAGCGCATCCGCACGCGCGTGGCGCAGTACGCCATCGCCTGCGACGCGATGGATCAAGGCGTGATCTGGGCCAACTGGTTCCGCGATCCCGAAGTGTTGCGCCGGCGCCAGCAACTGCTGGCCGATCGCTACGGCGTGCATTGGGACTGGCTGCCGCAGGAGGAATTGCGCGAGCGCGTGCTGAGCGACCACTATTTCGATGGCCTGTACGAGCGCAACGCGCTGCATCTCCACCCGCTCAACTACGCCATCGGCCTGGCGAACGCGGCGGCCGGGCAGGGCGTGCGCATCCACGAAGAGAGCGAGGTGTGGCAACTCAGGCGCGAAGGTTCGCGCTGGCTGCTCGGCACCCCGAACGGCGAACTGCTGGCCGAACAAGTCGTGCTGGCCTGCGGCGGCTACCTCGCCGGCCTGCGCAAACCCATCGACCGCGCGGTGCTGCCCATCGCCACCTACGTGATGGCCACCGAACCCTTGGGCGACCGTCTTGCCGAATGCCTCGCCACGCGCGCGGCGGTGTACGACAGCCGCTTCGCCTTCGACTATTACCGCCCGCTGCCCGACACGCGCCTGCTGTGGGGCGGCCGCATCTCCATCCGCAACCGTTCGCCGCAGGCGGTGCAGCGTCTGCTCCGGCACGACATGGCGCGGGTGTTCCCGCAACTCAGGGATGCGAAGATCGACTACGCGTGGTCGGGCCTGATGAGCTATGCGCGCCACCAGATGCCGCAACTCGGCCGCGGCGAAGGCGACGACGCGGGCCTGTGGTGGGCGCAAGCCTTCGGCGGCCATGGCCTCGCGCCCACCTGCGCGGCAGGCGAGCTGCTGGCCGCGGCCATCGCGGAAGGCGACGAGGCTTGGCGGCAGTTTTCCGGTTACGGCCTGGCGAACACGCACAAACCCTTTGGCCTGCTCGCCGCGCAGCTCAACTACTGGTGGCAGCAGGCGCGCGACGGATTCAAGACGAGGCTGGAAGGATGAGCGAGACGACGGCGGAAATCAGCTGGGCCGATTTCGAGAAGGTGCTGATCGTGGCCGGCACGATCACCCGGGTGGAGGCTTTTCCCGAGGCGCGCAAGCCGGCCTGGAAGGTGTGGGCGGATTTCGGCCCCTACGGCGAAAGGAAGACCAGCGCGCAGGTCGTGGCGCTTTACAAGGCGGAGGATCTCGTCGGCCGGCAGATCGTGGGCGTCATCAATTTCCCCGAGAAGCAGATCGGCCCGTTCCGCTCGCAGTTCCTGCTCACCGGCTTCCCCACACCGGAGGGCGTGGTGCTCACCGCTGTCGAGCGCACGGTGCCCAACGGCACGCGGCTGGCCTGAAGTGTTCGCGTTGCGCGAAGCACGCGCGGAAGATGCCGCCGAGATAGCCCGGCTGGCCTCGGAGCTGGGCTATCCGGCAAGCACGGATGCCATGCAGACGCGGCTGCGATCGCTGCTGCCGTTGCCGCAACATCGCATCGTGGTGGGGCAGGGCGAGCGTCTGCTCGGCTGGATCGCGATGGAGCGCCGGAACACGCTGGAGTCCGGGGAGTTCATCGAGATCGTCGGGCTGGTGGTGGATGCGGCGGCGCGCGGCCAGGGCGTCGGTCGTGCCTTGGTGCAGGATGCCGAGGCATGGGCGGTGGGGCAGGGCTTCGACGCGGTTCGCGTGCGCTCCAACGTGGCGCGCGATGCGTCCCATCCGTTCTACGAGAGTCTCGGCTATGCGCGCATCAAGACCCAGCACGCGTACCGCAAGGTGTTGAGATAAACCTGTGGCCCGCTGCGCATCCCGCGGCTACGCGCGATCCAGCCACACCTCCAGCCCCTGCGCGTTCAGTTCGATATCCATCGCCAGCAATGCGACGAGTGCCTCGCGCCCCTGCGCCCAGCCGTGCGCGATGGCGCGTCCGGCATAGAGGTCGGTCAGTGCTGCGGTCAGTGCGGCATGCCGGTCGGGTTGGCCTTGCGCGGCGCGTGCAATCGCCACCATCGCGTCGATCTGTTCGTGCAGGTGCCCGGCAAGCCGCGGAATGTCCTCGACGCGCCCGTAGTGGGTGAGGTACATCGCGGCAGGATTCAGCGCGACAAGGCGTTCGATCGATGCGTGCAGCGCTTCCGGGTCGAACTGCACCGGCGTGGTGGTGGGTAGCACGAACGGGCCATTCGCGGTGTCGAACTCGCGGTAGGACAGGCCGAACACGTCGCCGGTGAAACAGGTGTTGCTGCGCGCGTCGTGTATTGCGATGTGGTGCCTCGCATGGCCGGGTGTGTCCAGGCAGCGCAGCGCGCGGCCGGCGAGATCGACCACGTGGCCATCCTTCGCTTCCACCACGCGTTCGGCAGGCACCGGGCGCAGGCGGCCGTAGGTCGATTCCATCACCGCTTCGCCGTAGACCGCGCTGGCGCCGGCCCAGAGTTGCGCAGGGTCGATCATGTGCCGCGCGCCGCGCGGATGCACCATGAGCTTCGCGTTCGGCAGGCGCGCCATCAGCTCGCCCGCGCCGCCGGCGTGATCCAGGTGCACGTGGGTGAGGATCAGCCAGTCCACGTCCGCCGGTGCGAGGCCGGCGCCATCCAGCGCCGCCAGCATGCGCGGCACCGCGTGGTTGGTGCCGCAGTCGACGAATGCGCCGCGCCCGTTCTCCACGACGAGATAGGCCGCGTCGAAGCGCGGCCGCACGAAGCCGGTGTCGATGGTGTGGATGCCCTGTACCGTCATGGCCGGCTCCGTCGCGATGGGTGTTTCCAGCGTAGCAAATGCGCAGTGCATGTCCCGCCGTGGCCGCTGCCCGGTGGCCGCACTTTGTAAAGTTATGTAATGCGGCGCCGTAGCCCGCAGACGATCTGGTACGTTCTCGAACAGTCGCAAGTTTGTGCATTCGAGTACGGCGGGGCCAGTATGCAGCGCATCTTCATCGTCGGTTGTCCGCGTTCCGGAACTACGTTGGTGCAAGCGATGCTGGCGAGGCACCCCGCCGCGCTCTCCCTGCCGGAGACGGCGTTTTTCGAGCACCTGTACGGCAACGTGGAATGGCGCTGGGGCGACAGCGCCGCCAGGCCGCGGCGCCGCTTGCGGCAACGGCTGGGCCTGGCGCACCAGCAGGGGCGCGCGGCGCTCGGCGCCTTGCGCGGGCAGTTGCCACACGACGGCAGCCGCCTTCCGCATTGGCCGTTGCGCACCGCGAGCTGCGTGCGCCGCTTCATCGGCATGCTCGATGCGCGTGCGCGCGCCGATGGGCGCACCGCATGGATCGAGAAGACCCCGAGCCACCTGCTGTACATCCCGGAGATCGAGCGTTACGTGCCGGATGCGCGCTTCGTGCACGTGATCCGCCAGGGCGAGGACGTGCTGGCTTCGATCGCTGACGCCAGCATGCGCTACGTGGAGATGGGGATCTTCAGCGGAGGCACGGCGAAATGGCTGCTGCGATGGAACCACGCGACCCGGATCCATCGCGAGCATGCCTCGCGGCCCAACCATCACCTCGTTTTCCTGGACGACCTGATCCGCGACCCGCAGGGCGAGTGGCGGAAACTGTGCGCCTTCCTGGATTTCGATCCCGCCGTCGAACTGGCGGACAGCATCGGCAAGGCGATCACCGACCTGAGCGAAGAGCCCTGGAAGAACGATGCGGTGAGCGGGCAACCGACCAAGCCGCGGCGCAAGGCCGAGAAACTGTTCGGGCCGCAGGCGCGCGAATGGGTGCAGCAGAAGCTGGTGCCCTACGAGGAGTTGCGCCGCAGTTGCGTCCGGGGCAGGTAGACTGGCGGCGGGATAATCGTCCATGTCGCGCGCGGAGGTGCTCATGGCTACCGGATGGGCAGGCGATGGCGCCGTGCAGGATCAGATCGACGCCACCGTGGCGGACGCGGTGCAACGCGCCCGCAATCAGCTGAAGAGCGGCCCCAGCCTCGCCCGCTGCGAGGAATGCGACGCGACCATTCCCGAGGCGCGGCGCCTGGCCGTGCCGGGCGTGCGCCTGTGCGTGGCCTGCCAACAGGCGCAGGACGCCGAGCGCGCCGCCAACCTCTACAACCGCCGCGGCAGCAAGGACAGCCAACTGCGCTGAACGCGCGAAGCCGCGTGTTCATGCAAGGCCCAGCGCGATTGGGCGACACTTCGCCCCTTTGGCATCACGCGAGGCACGCTCTTGCCCGTTTCCATCGTTTCCCGCGGCGCGAAGCTGCTGTCGATCCTGGCCATGGGCTTGCTGGCGCTGCCGGCCGCGGCGAGGTCGGCGTCCGGCGCCTCCGGGCCGCTCAGCGTGCACATCCGCAGCGACCGCATGACGCTGCGCATGGCCAAGGCGCCGCAGGCCTACCTCGCGGGCACCATCGACGACCAGGCCGTGGCGCAGGTGCGGCAACTGCTGGACTCGGGCAAGCTGGATCCCGGCGCGGACATCTACCTGGATTCTTCCACTGGCGACGTCGCCGCGGGCATGGCGCTGGGCCGATTGTTCCGCAACGCGCGCTTCAACACGCACCTGGGCACGTGGCACACCGGCAAGGCGCCGGCATTGCCGGCCACCTGCCTGGATGCCTGCGCCTACGCTTATCTCGGCGGCGTGTACCGCTGGTCGCCCAGCGGCGGAGACCGCATCGGCCTGCGCGAAAACCTGCTGCCCGGCCACGTTCCCGCTTCGTCGTTGCAAGCGCCCGATGCCTATCTCGAAGCCATGGGCGTGAAGCCCGCGGACTTCGCGCAGGTGAGCGGCCTGGTGGTGAACGGCACCGCGTGGTGGAACACGGACAAGCTGGTGTCCGCGAAGGTGGCCAACAACGGCCGCCTGCCGCTGGAAGCGAGCTACCGGAGGGCGCCGGGCACGCCGCCCACGTTGCTGCTGTCGCAGGTGGTGCGCGGCAGGCAGAACCAGGTGTCGCTGCAATGCGAGCCCGGACAGATCGCCCTGACCGCACGCTATGCCGTGGGCGCCGAGCGCACGCAGCTGATGGTGGCGCGCACCATGTACGCCTATTTCGAAGTGGGCGACCAGCCCTGGCAACAGCGCATCGGCGAGCGCCCGCATGCGGACGGCGATGCGCTGGTGTTCTCGCGCCGGATGCCGTTCGCCCAGCTCGTGCCCGTGCTGCAGTCCGGCTCGCTGGGCGTCTGGTTCGAGATCACCGGCAGCCCCGTGCGGGTGGGCTTCTGGATGGCGCCGTCGCAAGCCTGGCAGCTCGCGCAACCGTTCCTGGCGGATTGCCAGGCCCTGCAGCCCGGTTACGTGCCGCCGCGCGACTCCGGCAAGCCGGCCAAGCCGTCCTTCTGGCGGCGGGTGTTCGGCCGGCACTGATCGCGCGCTGCGCCGGGCCGTGTGACCTGGCCCGGTTGCCGCAGGCGGAGTCCGCTTTCGATGGCGGACGCAGGCGGCGAATGCTCAAGATTCGCCCAGGCCGGACGACACAGGGGGCACGGGTTCAGAGTGTCCCGGAGTGACTTCGCGCCGCCGGTCGGCCGGCGCCACGCGGGTGCGTGCAACCGGTTTGTCGGGACGATCCAGGTGGAACGGGGCGAACGGGCAGTGGAGCGTGCGGGATCGGATCGGAACGCAGCTAGCCACGGGTTGGCGATAGGCGAACTGCAATCCTGTTTCTACCGGGGTCTTGCCGAAACCCTCGTTCGCCTGCGCACGTCGCAAGGCCAGGAGGGCCGTCAGGCGCTGGCCGAGATCGTGTCGACCTTCGCAGCTGCCCTGCATGTGCCGTTGGCCTGGGTCGGTCGACGCCGCACCGAGGCCGAGGGCATTACCGTGCTGGCCGCGGCTGGATCGGCGGCGAGCCGTGCGGAAGGCCTTCTTGCCGGCCGATATGCCGTGGGCCTTGCGCCGGACGATCCGGTCGTCCCGTTGCAACCGTCCGGGCAGGCACGCATCGTGCGCAGTGCCGCAGGGATGCCTGCGGCAGGCGCGTGGTACGAAGGCCTATTGCCGGGCGTCTCGGTGGCGGTGGCCACGCGCGACGGCGGCCAACTGGTGCTGGCCGCCTGCACCGCCGACGTGGCGGATGCCTTCCTCGACGGACTCGCCGAGTGGCTGCCGCGGCTGGCCGACGAGCTGGCGCGGTTCTGGAACCATCAGGCGGTGGCCAGGCGCGATCGCCGTATCCACCGCTACCGCGATGCCCAGCGCACGATCCAGCGCGCGCTGCTCGAACAGCCGGATCCGGAGGCGATGTACCGCACCCTGGCCCAGTCGCTGGTGGAGATCGCCGGCGCCGCGGCGGTGGACGTGCACGTGCTCGACGGCGACGATCGGGCCCTACGCCGCGTGGCGCTGGCCGGCCCGATCGCCGAAGAACTGGCGCAACTGGCGCCGGTGCCGCCGCCGCCGGGAGGCCGGGTGCCCCTGCCGATCCTCGCGCTGCGCGAGCGCAAGCCGCAGATCCGCGTCCGCCCGTCCCAGCGCAACGACATGTCGCCGATCTGGCGGCAGGGCGTGCTCGCCGGCATGGGCGCCAGCGGATGCTGGCCGATCATTCCGCCCGGATCGGCCACCGGCCACGCCGCCAAGCCGTACGGCGTGTTTGCCTTGATCACCGTGGAGCACGATGCGTTCGACGAGGAGATGTGCGGCGTGCTCGACGAGCTGGCCGAGGTGGCCGGCCTCGCGCTGCGCCAGCACGAACACCGTCGCGCGCAGATGGAGGAGCAGCAGCGGCAGACCTACTTGGCTTTGCACGACGCATTGACCGGGTTGCCGAACCGCCGCGCGCTGGACATGTACCTGGAGAGCGCCCTCGAACGCGCGGAGCGCAGCGGGCAGCTGGTCGCCGCGGGCATGCTGGATCTGGATGACCTCAAGCCGATCAACGACCGCTTCGGGCATGCCACCGGCGACCTGCTGCTGATGGAAGTGGCGCGCCGGCTGCGTGCCGCGCTGCGGCCGGACGACTACATCGCCCGGCTGGGCGGCGACGAGTTCGTGATCGTCTGCGAAGGGCTGCGCGGCGCCGCCGAGATCGAGCCCCTGCTCGACCGCCTGTGGGCGGCCCTGCGCGAGCCCATGCGGATCGAAGGGGCGGTGTTCGAGCTGACCGCCAGCCTGGGCATCGCGCTGTTTCCGGATCACGCCACGAACGACAGCCAGCAACTGTTGCGCCGCGCCGACCAGGCGATGTACCAGGTGAAGGCACGCAAGCGGCAGCGCGAACGCTGGTGGTCGACGCCGCTGGCGGCGACGGCCGGGCCTGCGGAGACGCGCGAGTCCGAAGGCCACGTGCAGGCGCCGTACGGGAAGCTGGCCGAGGCGCTGCTGGAGCCGTGGTCGCCGCTGGCCGAGCCGCGGATCCCCGAGGTGGTCGAGGCTTTCATCGGCGAGTTGTCCGCGCAGGAGGGCATCGGAAGGCTGTTCGCGGTGCTGCCCGGACACGACCGGGCGCTGCTGGCCGCACGCTTCGTCGACCACCTGCGCCTGCTCATCCGGCCCGGCCTGGACATCGAAGCGCATCGCCGGCAGGCGGCCCGCGCAGGCCGCTTCCACGCAGCCGCCGGGCTGGAGGAGGTGTGGCTGCTGGAGAGCGTCGACCGCCTGCGCGACCTGATCGCGCAGCACCTGGGCGGCCTGCCGGTCGCCGACCGCCGTCCGCTCGGTGTTGCGCTGCAGCGGCTGGGCTTGGAGCGCCAGTGGCAACTGGAAAGCATGCGCGAATTGCAGCGCGAGCGGGTGGCGTTGCTGGAGCGGCTCAACGCATTGGCCTGGTCGGCCGACGGTTACCTGGAGCTGATCCAGGGCATGGTGGATGCCTTGGCCGGGCACGGCGAAATCAGCTGTTGCGCGGTGGGCCGCCCCGACGAGCGCGGTGAACTCACCTACGAGGCGGTCGGCGGCGAGGCGTTCGCGCAGTACCTCAGGGAGTTGGCGCGCGGCGAGGCGGCGCCGATCCGGGTCGACGCAGACAGCCCGGAAGGCGGCGGCCCCAGCGGACGCGTCTGGCGCACCGGCCAAATACAGCGCTGCGTGCATTACGGCACCGATCCGGCGATGGCGAGCTGGCGCGACCGCGCGCTGTCGCGGGGCATCATCTCCAGCGTGGCGTTGCCGCTGTGCCCTTCGCCGCCCACGCCATCGGCCGTGCTTACCCTCTACAGCGGCTACGCGGGTGGCTTTCAGAGCGAGGATCAACAAGCCTTCATCGGCCAGTTGAAGACCCTGCTCGACCTGGCCCTCGCGCGCCTCGCGCCGCCGCGGCCGGGCACGGCGCTGCTGCCGTTCTTCGTGCGCGAGCGCTGGCGCGCGTCGATCTCGTCCGGCGCCTTGCAGGTGCATTACCAGCCGGTGGTGCGGCTGGGCGACGGCCGGGTCGCCGAACTGGAGGCGCTGGCCCGACTGCAGGAGCAGGACGGCACGCTGCTGGCGCCGGCGCGCTTCCTGCCGGCGCTGGGCGACAACGACCTGGTGGTGCTGTTCCGCCAGGTGCTGTCGCAGGCGACGCGCCAGCGCGCGACGCTGTTCGGGCTGGGGCATGCGGTCGACGTGTCGGTCAACACGCCGGCCGCGGCGCTGGAGGATCGGCGCTACGCCGAAGCCGCGGCCGCGGTCATCGCCGAAGGGCATTGCCCGGTCGACGCGTTGCTGCTGGAGATACTCGAATCGCCCATGGGTACCGACCACAGCGCGGCAGAGGGCATGGCCGGCATGCAGGCGCTCAAGGCGCTGGGCGTGCGCCTGGTGGAGGACGACCTTGGCGCCGGCTACAGCTCATTGATCCGGTTGCGCCACTGGCCGTTCGACCGGTTCAAGATCGACCAGGCGATCGTGAAACAGGTGGCCGACGATCCATTGCGCACGCTCCGTTTCATCCGCCAGCTCGTCCGCCTCGGCCATGACCTGGAACTCGAAGTGGTGGTGGAGGGACTGGAGACGCCGGGCCTGATCGAGGCCGCGCTCTGGCTGGGTGCGGACATGGGGCAGGGCTACGCGCTGGCGCGGCCCATGCCGCCCGCCGCGCTGCCGGCCTGGCTGGACGGCTTCCGCTGGGAGTGGGATGCCGCGCGCCCGGCGACCGCGCTCGGAGCCCTGGCCAGCGCGCTGCAGTGGGAAGAGCAACTGCTGGCCCTGCCGTCGGAGCCGGAGTTCTGGCGCTACCACTCCGAGTGCGCCTGTGCGACGGGCCGCTATCTCGACAGCGCGTTGCCGGGCAATGCCAGCCTGCACGAGCTGCAGGCCGCCCACGCGGCGATGCACGCCGCTGCGCTGGCCGGCCCGCACGATGCGCAATACCGCCAGCACCGGGCGCGCTTCCTGGATCTGCTGATCGAACTGGTTCGGCTGGAAGAGCACTCGCGTGACGGCGCCGCCTGACGCCGCTCATGCGGGATTCCCGCGATCGTCGCGAGGTGGCCCCTACGGCTGCCGAGCGCCGCCCGACACATCACATGACATACCAGTCCGACCAAGCATCCGCGCCTTTCCCGGAGGAGAGGCCGGCACTGCCGCCAACCGCACATCGCAACGAGGAAACCGATGGATCCCCATATCGCGCATCGCCTGGGATTTCCGCGCCCCCAGTACATGGCCATCGAACGGGAACGCCGTTGGCTGTGCCGCCATCTCCCGCGCGAGCGGATCGTGAGCACGGAGGCGATCACCGACCTGTACGTCGAGAAATCCCAACTGCGCCTTCGCGAGGCCCGCCTGCTGGACGGCGGCACGCCGAGGCTGCGGCTCACGCGCAAGGCGGACGTGGACAGCAGCACCCGGCTGATCACCTCCATCTACCTGCCGGAAAACGAATTCGCCATGCTGGCCTCGGCCCTGACGGGAAAACGGATCACCAAGCTCCGCCATCGCCTCGGCGAGATCGATGATGTCGTCATGTCCGTGGATGAATTCCAGGGCGACCTGGCCGGACTCCTTCTGGCCGAAGCGGAATTCAAGAACCCGGAGCATCTGAGGCAGTTCACGGCTCCGGAATTCGTCGCGCACGAGGTGACGGACGATCCGCGCTACACCGGCGGTTACCTTGCCTGGCATGGCATGCCGGGGTGATTTGCTGTGGCGCCGGGTGGGCCGGAGGAGGCTGCCTGCGCGAAATCGGGCGGCCGTTGTGTGGCTGCTTCCGACCGACGCCCTTACTCCCCGAACCACGGCACGCGGATAGGCTCAGAGTATAAGCAAAGGGCGGCCCTGGGCCGCCCTTTGCTTTGGAACGAAGGTGAAGCGGGCGCCTGCGGCGCGAGCCTTTTCCCGCCAAGGGAGAAGTTCGCGCCGTAGTGCGATGGCGTGCGATTACACCGCCTCGAAGATGCCCGCCGCGCCCATGCCGGTGCCGATGCACATGGTCACCATGCCGTACTTCTGCTTGCGGCGGCGCAGGCCGTGCACCAGGGTGGCGATGCGCACCGCGCCGGTGGCGCCGAGCGGGTGGCCGAGTGCGATGGCGCCGCCCAGCGGGTTGACCTTGGCGGGATCGAGCTTGAGGTCGCCCATCACGGCCAGCGCCTGCGCGGCGAAGGCTTCGTTGAGCTCGATCCAGTCGAGCTGATCCTGCGTGATGCCGGTCTGCCTGAGTGCCTTGGGGATCGCTTCCTTCGGGCCGATGCCCATGATCTCGGGCTTGACGCCGGCGACGGAGAAACCGACGAAGCGAGCCAGCGGCTGCAGGTTGTATTCCTTGATCGCCTTCTCGCTGGCCAGCAGCACGGCGCCCGCGCCGTCGGACATCTGCGAGGAGTTGCCGGCGGTGACGGTGCCGCCGAACTGGCCGTTGCGGAACACGGTCTTGAGCTTGGCCAGCACTTCCAGCGTGGTGCCCGCGCGCGGGCCTTCGTCGGCTGCGATGGTGCGGCTATCGGTGACGATGCCGCGGGTGGCGAGGTCGGGGTAGTGGTCGTCGAGCTGGAAGGGGCTGATCTCGTCGTTGAACTCGCCGGTGGCCTGTGCGGCCAATGCGCGGCGGTGGCTTTCCACGGCGAAGGCGTCCTGCTGCTCGCGGCTGACCTTCCACTGCTTGGCCACGTTCTCGGCGGTGATGCCCATGCCGTAGGCGATGCCGATGTGCTCGTTGCTGAAGATCGCGGGGTTCATCGCGATCTTGTGGCCCATCATCGGCACCATGCTCATGCTCTCGGTGCCGCCGGCGAGCATCAGGTCGTCCTCGCCGAGGCGGATGCGGTCGGCGGCCATCGCCACGGCCTGCAGGCCGGACGAGCAGAAGCGGTTGATGGTGACGCCGGGCACGGTGTCGGGCAGGCCGGCCAGCAGCACGCCGATGCGCGCCACGTTCATGCCTTGCTCGGCTTCCGGCATGGCGCAGCCGATGATGGCGTCGCCGATGCGGTGCGGGTCGATGCCCGGCGCCTGCGCCATCACGGCCTTGATGACGTGGGCCAGCATGTCGTCGGGGCGGGTGTTGCGGAACACGCCGCGCGGCGCCTTGCCGACCGGGGTGCGGGTGGCGGCGACGATGTAGGCGTCCTGGATTTGCTTGCTCATGGCTTTTGCTCCGTGGCGTCGCGCAGGTATGCGGCGACGCGTCTTGGTTTCTTTGTTCGTCATTCCGGCGCAGGCCGGAATCCAGTTTCGACAGTGATCGGTTTTCGCCACTGGATCCCGGCCTGCGCCGGGATGACGGCGTGGAGAGTTTCGATCAGTTCCGCAGCGGCTTGCCGGTGGTCATGGTGTGGGCGATGCGGGCCTGGGTCTTTTCGGTCTTTGCCAGTTCCACGAAGTGCTTGCGTTCCAGTTCCAGCAGCCACTCCTCGTCCACCAGCGAGCCGCGCTCCACGTTGCCGCCGCACAGGCAGTCGGCGATGCGGGTGGCGATGGCGATGTCGTGCTCGGAGGCGAAGTAGCCGGCCTGCAGGTTGGCCAGCGAGGCCTTGAAGGTGGCGGTGCCCACGTCGCCGGCGACCGGCACGTTGCGCTGGTAGAGCGGCGGACGGTAGCCGGATTCGGCCAGCGACAGCGCCACCTTCTTCGCCACGTAGAGCAGCTCGTAGGCGTTGAACACCACCACGTCGCTGTCGCGCAGCAGGCCCATGTTCTTCGCCTCGATCGCGCTGGGCGACACCTTGGCCATCGCCACCGTCTCGAACACCTTCTTCAGCGACTCGAACGGATCGGCCGGGTTGGCCCTGGCCGCGCGCACGGCCAGCTCGTGCAGGCCGCCGCCGGCGGGCAGCAGGCCCACGCCGGCCTCGACCAGGCCGATGTAGCTCTCCAGCGCGGCCACGGTGCGCGCGGAGTGCATCTGGAACTCGCAGCCGCCGCCCAGCGCGAGGCCGCGCACGGCGGAGACCACCGGCACCAGCGAATGCTTGATGCGCATGCTGGTGCGCTGGAAGTTGGCGACCATCTGCTCGAAGTCGTCGAACTTGCCGGCCTGCAGCAGGCCCAGTGCGCCCTTGAGGTCGGCGCCGGCGGAGAACGGCTCGCCGTTCTGCCAGATCACCACGGCCTTGAGCTTTTCCTCGGCGATGCCGATGGCGTGCTGGATGCCGTCGAGCACCTGGTCGTTGACCGTGTGCATCTTGGTCTTGAACGAGATGATGCCCACGCCGTCGTCGCCCAGCGTCCACAGGCGCACGCCGTCGTTCTCCCACACCGTGCTGCCCTGGTCGAACTTCTCGCCGAGGATGGGATCGGGGAACAGCTGGCGGGCGTAGACCGGATGCGCGGAGCGCGGCTTGGCCTTGCCGGCGGCGGCCGACCAGGAGCCGTCCTTGCCGTGCACGCCCTCGCGGCCGTCCAGCACCCATGCGGGCAGCGGCGCGCTGCTCATGGCCTTGCCGGCGGCGATGTCTTCCTGCACCCACTGCGCCACCTGTTGCCAACCGGCGGCCTGCCAGGTCTCGAACGGGCCGAGCTTCCAGCCGTAGCCCCAGCGGATCGCGAAGTCCACGTCGCGCGCCGTATCCGCGATATCAGCAAGATGATAGGCGGTGTAATGGAACAGGTCGCGGAAGGTGGCCCACAGGAACTGCGCCTGCTTGTCCTGCGAGGCGCGCAGCTTGGCGAACTTCTCGGCGGGGTTCTTGATCGCGAGGATGGCGGCCACTTCGTCCGACGCCTTCTGCTCGCTGGCGCGGTAGTCCTGCTTGGCGACGTCGAGCACCACGATGTCCTTGCCGGCCTTCTTGTAGAAGCCGGCACCGTTCTTCTGGCCCAGCGCGCCCTTCTCGATCAGCGCGGAGAGCCACGCGGGCGCCTTGAAGTAGGCGTGCCACGGGTCGTCGGGCAGGGTGTCGGCCATGGTCTTGATGACGTGCGCCATGGTGTCCAGGCCCACCACGTCGGCGGTGCGGTAGGTGGCGCTCTTGGGGCGGCCCACGGCCGGGCCGGTGAGCGCGTCCACCACGTCGAAGCCGAGGCCGAACTGTTCGGTGTGGTGCATGGTGGCGAGCATCGAGAACACGCCGATGCGGTTGCCGATGAAGTTGGGCGTATCGCGCGCGATCACCACGCCCTTGCCGACGGTGGTGACCAGGAAGGCTTCCAGGCCTTCGACCACCTTGGGATCGGTGAGGCGGGTCGGGATCACTTCGACCAGATGCATGTAGCGCGGCGGGTTGAAGAAGTGCACGCCGCAGAAGCGGTGGCGCATCTCTTCCGGCAACGCCTCGGCGAGGCCGTTGATCGACAGGCCCGAGGTGTTCGACGCCAGCACGGCGGTGGGCGAGACGTGCGGGGCGATCTTGGTGTACAGGCCCAGTTTCCAGTCCATGCGCTCGGCGATCGCTTCCACGATCAGGTCGCAGCCTTCCAGCAGGGCGAGGTGCTCGTCGTAGTTCGCCGGCACGATGGCGGCGGCGAGGCTGGCATCGGCCAGCGGAGCAGGGGAGAGCTTCTTCAAGTGCTCGATGGCCTTGAGCGCGATGCCGCTCTTGGGGCCTTCCTTCGCGGCGAGGTCGAACAGTACGGTTTCGACGCCGGCGTTGGTCAGGTGCGCGGCGATCTGCGCGCCCATGACGCCGGCGCCGAGCACGGCCGCCTTGCGGATGCGCAGTGTCGGGGTGGTGGTGGATGAAGCGGTCATGGAAGTCTCCGGATGAAGGACAGCTTGCGAAACGGGATCGAACACGGTGGTCGCGCGGCGGTGGCCGCGCGGTGGAATCAGGAGGCGTTGAGTCCGGCGGCGGCGAAGCGGATCAGGTGCAGCACGGTCTGCTCGCGGTGGGCGCCTTCGCTGACGCCGCTCTTGCGCTGGATGATGCCGAAGCCGGACATGGCGTGGGTCAGCGCGCCGGTGGCCAGGTCGATGCGCCAGTACAGCTCTTCCTTGCTCAGCTGCGGCAGCAGGCGGGCGAACTCGGCGGTGAACTGGCGCATCACGTGGCCGTAGTTCTCGGACAGGAACTTGCGCAGGCCGTCGTCGTGCTCGGCGAAGGCGCGCGCCAGTACGCGCATGAACAGCGAACCCTCGTCCTCGTTGGAAAGTTCGAGGGCAGGGCGGATGAAGGCGTCGAGCACGTCCTCCAGCCGGGTGTCGGGCTGGCCGGCCACCTTGGCCAGTGCGGCCAGGCGCTGGGCATTCAAGGTGTCCAGCCGGCGCCGGAACACCTGTTCGACCAGTTTTTCCTTGGAGCCGAAGTGGTAGTTCACCGCGGCGAGATTGACCCCGGCGGCGCTGGTCAGCTGGCGCAGCGAGGCGCCGTCGAAGCCGCGCTGGGCGAACAGGGTTTCGGCGGCGCCGAGTATGCGTTCCTTGGTGGAGCCGGTGCGATTCACGGGTTGATTCATTCCACGAGTCCAAGGGAAGGATTCAAACGATCGTTTGAGCATACGCGTGCGGATCGCCCGCCGTCAAACCGGGCGAGGCTGGCCCCGTCGACGGCTTGCGAATGGGGTAGAATCTGTCAAACTTCGTGGCCTAAACCCGTATTCCGAGTCGGTTTTGGCTGTTTAGCGGCATGATGCCGCCACCTTTTCATTTTCCTTTTCCCGGAGCATACCCATGGCGCTGGAGCGCACCCTTTCCATCATCAAGCCCGATGCCGTCGCCAAGAACGTGATCGGCGAGATCTACGCCCGTTTCGAAAAGGCCGGCCTCAAGGTGATCGCCGCCAAGCAGAAGCAGTTGTCGCGCGCCGAGGCCGAAGGCTTCTACGCCGTGCATAAGGAGCGCCCGTTCTTCAAGGCGCTGGTGGATTTCATGATCTCCGGCCCGGTGATGATCCAGGTGCTGGAAGGCGAAGGCGCGATCCTCAAGAACCGCGAGCTGATGGGCGCCACCAACCCGAAGGAAGCCGCGCCGGGCACGATCCGCGCCGACTTCGCCGATTCCATCGACGCGAATGCCGTGCACGGTTCCGATGCCGCCGAGACGGCGGCGGTCGAGATCGCCTACTTCTTCGCCGCCACCGAGATCCACGGCCGGTAAGTGTCGTGAATACACCGGTAGCCATTTCATCCGACCAGTCCGGCACCGCCGGCAAGGTCAACCTGCTCGACTTCGATCGCCAGGGCCTGCGCGACTTCTTCGCGCAGCTCGGCGAGAAGCCGTACCGCGCCGAGCAGGTGATGAAGTGGATCTACCACCACCTCGAGTCCGACTTCGCCAACATGACCGACGTGGGCAAGGCGCTGCGAGCCAAGCTCGAGGCGAGCTGCCACGTCGGCCCGCCGAAGACCCTGGTGGACAAGGCTGCCGCCGACGGCACGCACAAGTGGCTGCTGGGCATGGACGGGCGCAACGCGGTGGAGGCGGTGTACATCCCCGAGCCCACCCGCGGCACGCTGTGCGTGTCCTCGCAGATCGGCTGCGCGCTGAACTGCCAGTTCTGCTCCACCGGCGCACAAGGCTTCAACCGCAACCTCGCCACCGCCGAGATCATCGGCCAGATGTGGGTGGCGGCGAAGCAGCTGGGCAACGTCACCCACCAGAACCGCCGCATCACCAACGTGGTGATGATGGGCATGGGCGAGCCGCTGGCGAACTTCGACAACGTGGTACGGGCGATGAGCCTGATGCGCGACGACCTGGGCTTCGGCCTCGCCTCCAAGCGCGTCACGCTGTCCACCGCCGGCATGGTGCCGATGATCGACAAGCTGTCGGACGTCATCGACGTGTCGCTGGCGGTGTCGCTGCACGCGGCCACCGACGAGCTGCGCACCGAGCTGGTGCCGCTCAACAAGCGCTACCCGCTGGCCGAGCTCACCGTGGCCTGCCAGCGTTGGATCGCGCGCAAGCCGCGCACCTCGATCACCTTCGAATACACCTTGATGAAGGGCGTGAACGACCAGCCGGAGCACGCGAAGCAGCTGATCCGCTTCATGCGCAAGCTGCCGACCTGCAAGGTCAACCTGATCCCGTTCAACCCCTTCCCGGGTACGCGCTTCGAGCGTTCCGACGCCGAGACCATCCGCGCGTTCCAGACCCAACTGCTCAACGCCGGCATCCTCACCATGCTGCGCCGTACCCGCGGCGACGACATCGATGCGGCCTGCGGCCAACTGGCCGGGCAGGTGAACGACCGCACCCGGCGCAGCGCCGGAATTCGCCAACGCGTGGATCATGAGGTGACGCATGCGCTGTAAGCCGCTGGTGGTGTTTGGCCTTTCGCTGGCTGTGGCCGGCTGCGTGACGGTTGGCGGCAACAACAATGGCAGTGGCCAGGACAGCAAGCCGCTGCCCAAGACCAGCAAGGCTGAGCAGCGCCAGGATGCGGCCCGCATCCATACCGAACTGGCTCAGCACTACATTGCCGAGGGCGACTTACAGGACGCCTTGGCCAAGCTGCAATTGGCGTTGCAGTTCGATCAGAACTACGCCCCGGCGCAAACCGTCATCGCGTTCGTGTACGAGAAGATCAACAACCTTCCCGAGGCCGAAGCCCATTACCGCAAGGCCCAGGCTCTGGAGCCGGCCAAGGGCGCACCAAACAACAATCTCGGCCAGTTCCTGTGCCGCACGGGAAAGGAACAGGAAGGTCTCGGTTACTTCCGCAAGGCCATGGCCGACCCGTTCTACGCTACTCCCGACGTGGCGCTTACCAATGCCGGCATCTGCCAGATGCGCATCGGCGACCAGGCCGGCGCGGAAGCGAGTTTTCGTGACGCAATCGCACGAAATCCGCGCAATGGCGACGCACTTTTCCACTTGGCCGAAGTACTCTACCGGCAGGGGGACGCGTTCCGTGCACGTGCTTTCATCCAGCGCTTCGATGCGCTGGGACAGCCCAGTGCGGCTGCCCTCAAGCTTGGTTACGACATCGAATCGCGCTTGGGCAACAGGGACGCGGCCCAGACCTATCTCGGGCGTTTGCAGAGCCAGTTCCCGGATTCGGAGCAGGCCCACGCCCTGAAAGCAACCGCCAGCCGTCCATGAACACCACGCAGCCTTTCCAGCCCGACCAGGAGCCGGTCGCGCACGATCAGATCGCTGAGCCGATGGACACGGATGCCACGGACGCCACGGACGCCTACATCGTGATGCATGCACACGTCGATCCCGACGTTGCCTTCGGCAACCGCCTGCGTGCTGCACGCGAGGCGCGCGGCCTGGATCTGGAAGATTGCGCCCATGCCTTGAAACTGCCGCTGCGCGTCCTGCGCAAGCTGGAGCAGGGCGGCCACGACGGCCTCGACTCGCGCATCTACCTGGCCAGCTACATCGGCAAGTACGGTCAGCACCTCGGCATCGACGACGCGGCGATCCAGTCCGAAGTGGCCCGCATCCGCCACGTCGAGCCGCCGCTGGTGGCCACGGGCGGCATTTCGCACTCGCGCTTCCTGTTCGATCGTTACCGCACGGCCGCCACCTATGTGGTGCTGACCGCGGTCATCGTCGTGCCGATGATCTGGTTGGGCGTGCGCGGCACGCTGGATCGCAACCTCAGCCACTTGACCCCGCTGGATGCCTCGCCGGTGGCGCAGCAGGACACGCAGTCCGTCGTGCCGGCCGGGCCGGAAGCGCAGGCTGCCGCCACGCCGGCAACGAAGGCGCCCGTCGCGCAGTCGGCGCAGGAACAGCCGCTGATGGCCTCGATGGCGCCGTTCCCGAACATCGGCAGCGACACCGCCGTGCCGCCGGTCAAGCGCGACGCGGCCACGACCGCCGTCGCGGATGCCGCGGTGGTCGGCGCCGGTGCGCACAGCCTTAGCCTCAACCTCGGCGCCGCCAGTTGGGTCGAAGTGGTTGCGCAGGACGGCACGCGGCTGGAATACGGCCTGCTGCCAGCCGGCGCCAGCAAGACTTGGCGCAGCGACCAGCCGCTCGAAGTCCGCATCGGCAATGCGGACGACGCGCAGGTGAGCATCGATGGCCAGCCGGTGGCGCTGGATGGCTTCCGCCGCGCCAACGTGGCGCATTTCCGCGTGCAGATCGCGGACGGCAAGGCCGCCGCGGCCAATCTCTGACGCGCGTTTCCGCGCCAGAAAACCATCCGATCGGTTATGCTTGCCCATTCTTCGCCCGTGGTCGGGCGAAGGGTGACGGCGGGCGTTTCCGCTGCCGGTCACGCGACGCGCGAGGCGCGCGATTTCCACCAACGGTGAAGCATGGCATTCGACGCATACGACGATTACGAACAAAGCGAACGTGTCCAGAAATGGCTGCGCGAGAACGGCCTCTCCATCGCCGTGGGCATCGCGATCGGCCTGGTCGGCATCTTCGGCCTGCAGCAGTGGCGCAAGCACCAGGCCAACAACGAAGCCGCCGCCGCCACGCTGTACCAGCAGGCCCAGGTGGCGCAGATCGGCGGCAAGCCGACGGCGGCCACCGCTTTCGTCGACGAATTGATGAAGGACTACGCCAAGTCGCCGTATGCGCTGTTCGCGGTCAGCGACCGCGCGAAGCAGGAGACGCAGGACAAGCAGTTCGACAAGGCCGTCGCCTCGCTGCAATGGGCCGAGGCGCACGCCGCCGATCCGGTGCTGAAAGGGCTGGTGCAATTGCGCATCGCCCGCGTGCAGCTGGCCAAGGGCGACGGCCAGGCCGCATTGGCCACGCTTGAAGCGATGCCCGCCGGCCAATACACGGGCCTGAACCAGGAACTCCGCGGCGATGCGCTGGTCAAGCTGGGACGCGCCGACGACGCACGCAAGGCCTACCAGGCGGCGATGGCGGCACTGGGTGAGGACGCGCCGCAGCATGCCGTCCTGCAAATGAAGATCGACGATCTGGCCGTGGCCGGAAAGCAGGGTGCATGAAACACGTGGTGAAGAAGAGCGCTTGGTTGCTTGCCCTGGGTTCGCTGGCCTTGCTGGCCGGCTGCAATTCCTTCAAGAAAAAGAACATCGAACCGCCGACGCCGCTGGAAAAGCATTTCACCGCGACGGTGCAGGTCAGCAAGGTGTGGACGGCGCGCATCGGCGACGGTGCCGGCATCAGCGGCGTGCGCCTGCGCCCCGCCGTGGCGGATGGCGTGCTGTACGCGGCGAGCACCGACGGCAAGATCGCCGCGTTCGATGCCGCCAGCGGCAAGCAGCTGTGGGAAAAAAGCACCCGGATCAAGGGCTGGTTCGGCTGGGGCGACAAGAAGAAGCAGCGCCCTGACGCCTTGTACGCTGGTGGCCCGGCCGTGGCCGGCAACCTGCTCGCCATCGGTACGCTGGACGGCCACGTCTACGGCATGAACCCGAAGGACGGCAGCCGGCTCTGGGAGTCCGAACTGGATTCCGAAGTGATCGCCGCGCCGGCGATCAGCGGCGACCTGGTGATCGCCCGCACGCAGGATGGCCGCGTGTACGGTCTCGACGCCGCCACCGGCAAGCGCCGCTGGGTCTACGACCAGGGCACCGTGCCCACGCTCAGCTTGCGCGGCTACGGCACGCCGCTGGCCGCGAACGGCGTGGTGTTCATCGGCAGCGACGACGGCAAGCTGGTCGCGCTGCGCCAGGACAACGGCGAGAAGCTGTGGGAGCAGCGCCTGGCCAACGGCGACGGCCGCACCGACATCGAGCGCCTCGACGACGCCGACGGCACGATCCTGCTCGACGGCAGCACGCTGTACGGCGCCGCCGACCACGGCAACCTCACCGCGATCGACGGTCCCAGCGGCCGCCCGCTGTGGTCGCATCCGTTCTCCACCTACACCTCGCTGGCGATGGGCGGCAACGCCATCTACGGCGTCAACGATCAGGGCGAGGTGTGGGCGTTCGACCGCAGCAGCGGCTCGGACATGTGGAAGGACGCCAAGCTCAAGTACCGCTGGCTCACCGGCCCCGCGGTGCAGGGCAACTACGTGGTGGTGGCCGATGCCTACGGCTTCGTGCACTGGCTGCAATCCAGCGACGGCGCGCTCGCCGCGCGCATCCGCCTGTCGAAGAAGCCGATCCAGGCCCAGCCGCTGGTGGTGGGCGACACCGTGTACGTCGAGGACGTGAAGGGCCATATCGGCGCCTACCGTCTCGCCGCGCACTGATCGCGGGAAACATGCCTTCCCATGCTGCCTGTCGTCGCCCTGGTCGGTCGCCCCAACGTCGGTAAATCGACCCTGTTCAACGCGCTGACGCGCAGCCGCGACGCCCTGGTGGCCGATCTGCCGGGCGTCACCCGCGACCGCCACTACGGCGTCTGCCACCTGGTCGAGGAGCGGCCGTTCGTGGTGGTCGACACCGGCGGACTTTCCGGCTCGGACGAGGGGCTGGAGGGACTCACCGCGCAGCAGGTGCGCCTGGCCATCGCCGAGGCGCAGGCGCTGGTGTTCGTGCTGGATGCGCGCGACGGCCTGCTGCCGCAGGATCGCACCATCCTCGACGAACTGCGCCGCAGCGGCAAACCCATCATCGCCGCGGTCAACAAGACCGACGGGCTCGACGAACAGGCCGCGCTGGCCGAGTTCGCCGCCTTCGGCATCGCCGCCACGCTGCCGCTGTCCGCCGCGCACAACCGCGGCACCGACCGCCTGCTCGCCGCGCTGCAGCCGCTGCTGCCGGAAGACGCGCACGAGGAACTCGCGCCGGACGAGGGCGACAGCATCCGCGTCGCCATCGTCGGCCGCCCGAACGCGGGCAAGTCCACCCTGATCAACCGCCTGCTCGGCGAAGACCGGCTGATCGTCTCCGACGTCGCCGGCACCACGCGCGATCCGATCCGCGTGCCGCTGGAGCGCGACGGCCGCAAGTACACCCTGATCGACACCGCCGGCGTGCGCCGCCGCGCGCGCGTCGAGGAGGCGGTGGAGAAGTTCAGCGTCATCAAGACCCTGCAGTCGATGGCCGCCGCGCAGGTCGTGGTGCTGATGGTCGACGCGCGCGAGAACCTCGCCGACCAGGATCTCACCCTGATCGGCCATGCGATGGACGAGGGCAGGGCGCTGGTGATCGCGGTGAACAAGTGGGACGGCCTCGACGCCTACCAGCGCGAGCGTTGCCAGGAAGCGCTGGCGCGCCGCCTGCAGTTCGTGGACTGGGCGCGGCATGTCTACATTTCCGGATTGCACGGCTCGGGCCTGCGCGAACTGATGCGCGCCGTGGTGCGCGCGCACGCCTCGGCCACGAAAGAGCTGAATTCGTCCGACCTCACCCGCTCGCTGGAAAAGGCCTATCAGAACTACCAGCCGCCGCTGGTGCGCGGGCATGCGCCCAAGCTGCGTTTCGCCCATCCCGGCGGCAGCAATCCGCCCACCATCGTGATCCACGGCAGCCGCACCAAGCACATCGCGCCGGCCTACCAGCGCTACCTCGAGAACTTCTTCCGCCAGCGCTACAAGCTGGAAGGCACCTCCATCCGCATCGTGTTCCGCGAAGGCGAGAACCCCTACGCCGGCAAGAAGAACGTGCTCACCGAAGGCCAGTTGCGCAAGCGCCAGCGCATGATCCGCGAGATGAAGAAGCGCAAGAAGTAACCCGCTTCAATCGAACCGGACTCCATGGCACCCGTAGCGCTACAGGTCGCCGCTTCGCGGAAAGCACGAACCCGCTCGGCACGCTCGCTTCCTCTCCCCTCCGGGGAGAGGATTGAGGTGAGGGGCGGGTGCTCGCGATAGCACACCCTCGAAGCACGCTTCGTAGCTCCTTCATCGCCGGCGCGTCCCATCACCCCGCCCCTCTCTGCAAAGGGGAGAGGGAGGACGGCGCGCTACACTTCGCGCATGCCTTCCCACACAGATCGTGACACCTGGCTGGCCGAACTGCGCGGCCGCATTCCCGAGATCGCTCCCGCCGAGGCGCTGAGCCGCCAGGTGCAAGGCGCATTGCTGATCGACGTGCGCGAGGACGGCGAACGCGCCGCCGGCATGCCGGCCGGAGCGCTGGGGCTGTCGCGCGGTTTCCTTGAACTGCGCATCGAGCAGGCAGAGCCGGATCGCGCGCGTCCCATCCTCGCGCTGTGCGGCAGCGGCATGCGCTCCTTGCTGGCGGCGGAAACACTGCAGCGCATGGGCTATCGCGACGTGCATTCGGTAGCCGGCGGGTTCGAGCGTTGGAAGGGCGAAGGCCTGCCCGTCGTTGCCGGTGCGCTGGATGCCGACGCCGCCGAACGCTACGCGCGCCAGTTGCGCCTGCCGCAGGTGGGCGAGGCAGGGCAGGCGAAGCTCGCGGCGGCGAAGGTCGTGCTGCTTGGTGCGGGTGGCCTTGGCGCGCCGGCGGCCTTGTATCTCGCCGCGGCCGGCGTGGGCCGGCTCACCCTGATCGACGATGATCGCGTGGAACGTTCCAACCTGCACAGGCAGGTGATCCACGCCGATGCGCGCGTGGGCATGGCCAAGACCGAATCGGCGCGCATCGCGCTGAATGCGTTGAACCCGCGCGTGTGCATCGAAGTACGCAACGAACGTCTGCGCGCCGACAACGTGGAGCGCCTGCTCGAAGGCCACGACGTGCTGGTCGACGGCGCCGACAATTTCCCTGCGCGCTACCTGCTCGCGGCAGCTTCGCTGCAGCTGCGGTTGCCGATGGTCTACGGCGCGGTGGAACGCTTCACCGGACAGGTCAGCGTGTTCGATCCGAGCCGTGCGGAGTCGCCGTGCTACCGCTGCCTGTTCCCCGAGCCGCCGGCGGCGGCCGATGCGCCGAATTGCAGCGAGGCCGGCGTGCTCGGCGTGCTGCCCGGCATCGTGGGGCTGGTGCAGGCCACCGAGGCGCTGAAGCTGATCCTGGGGCTGGGCGAACCGCTGGTGGGCCGCCTGTTGTCCTTCGATGCGCTGGGCATGCGCTTCCGCGAGACGCGCCTGCCGCGCGATCCGGCTTGCCCGGGTTGCGGCGCGCAGGCGCGGTTCGCCGGCTACGAGGACGTCGCCGCGTTCTGCGCTTCGGTCGGCTGATCGAGGTCGGTAGGGGTCAATCCGTAGATCGCTGCGTCGTGCGCGCGATCCCACGCCCACAAGCGTTGCCGTGCCATCCCCTCGAATTGCGCGCCCAGCTTCGCGGCGACGCGGCGGCTGGCATGGTTGTCGGGCAGGGCGACGATCTCGATGCGGACAAGGCCAAGCTCGGCAAAGCCGAAGCGCGCCACCAGCCGCGCAGCGGACGCGGCGATGCCCTGGCCATGGCGCGAGGCGCGCACCCAGTAGCCGAGGTTGGTATTGCGATGCGTGCGATCAAGCTCGTTGAGTCCGCAGCCGCCCAGCAGCGCACCGCTGGCGGCGTCGCGCACGGCAAAGGCGAACTGCGTGCCGTCCTGCCAGGTGGCTCGACAGTGCGCGGCCCATGCCAGTGCCTCTGCCATGTCGTAACCGGCATGGCACCACGGCAGCCAGCGACCCACGCTCTCCACCGATTCCCGCACGGCCTCGTGCAGCTCCGCGGCATCCCCGTCGCGCCACGGCCGCAGTGTCACGCGCCCGTCGCCGAGCTGGCACGCATCGCGGGAGATCACACCGGGCATGGCGTGGTGTTTGTGCGCTATGGGCGGAGCTTGGATAATGTCGCGTCCTTCGCCCCGGTATCAACATGAGCGCACGCATCCTCGACGGCAAACGCATCGCGCAGGAACTGCTGGATCGCATCGGCCAGCGCGTCGCCGAGCGCAAGGCGCAGGGCTTGCCCGCGCCGGGGCTGGCGGTGGTGCTGGTGGGCGACGACGCGGCTTCGTCGGTGTACGTGCGCAACAAGCGCAAGGCCTGTCACCAGGTGGGCTTCCGCTCGTTCGACTACGACCTGCCGGCCAATACCTCGCAGGAAGAGCTGTTCGCGCTGATCGACCGGCTCAACGCGGATCCGGAAGTGCACGGCATCCTCGTGCAATCGCCGCTGCCGGAACATATCAACGAGGACGCGCTGGTCGACCGCATCGACACCGGCAAGGACGTGGACGGCTTCCAGGCGGTGAACGTGGGTCGCCTCGCGCTGCGCCGCTTCGGCCTGCGTCCGTGCACGCCCAAGGGTGTGATGACCTTGCTCGGCCACACCGACCGGCCGGTGCGCGGCCAGCATGCGGTGGTCGTCGGTGTCTCCAACCACGTGGGTCGTCCGCTGGCGCTGGAACTGCTGATCGCCGGCTGCACCACTACCTGCTGCCACAAGTTCACCCGCGATCTGGAAGGTCACGTGCGCCAGGCCGATATCGTGATCGTCGCGGTGGGCCGGCCGGGGCTGGTGAAGGGCGAATGGATCAAGCCCGGCGCGGTGGTGGTCGACGTAGGCATCAACCGCCTCGATGACGGCCGGCTGGTGGGCGACGTGGAATTCGCTCCCGCCGCCGAACGCGCCAGCTGGATCACGCCCGTGCCAGGCGGCGTCGGCCCGATGACCGTGGCCACGCTGATGGAAAACACGCTGGAAGCCGCCGAGGCGCGTTGACGTCCGACCAGCCGCGCTGGCGGCATGCTGCGGTGCCGCGTATAATCCTCTCTTTGCCGCGGGGCTTACCATGCGCATACTCGCCGAGGCGCTCACCTACGACGACGTTTTCCTCGTTCCGGGCCATTCCACCGTGCTGCCGCGCGACGTGGACACCTCCACCCGGTTCACCCGCGACCTGCGCCTGAACATCCCCATCGTTTCCGCGGCGATGGACACCGTGACCGAAGCGCGCCTCGCCATCACCATGGCGCAGCAGGGCGGCATCGGCATCATCCACAAGAACATGACGCTCGAGCAGCAGGCCGCCGAAGTACGGCTGGTGAAGAAGTTCGAGGCCGGCGTGATCCGCAACCCCTTCAGCGTGAGCCCGGACACCTCGATCCGCGAGGTGCTCAAGCTCACCCGCGCGCACAGCATCTCCGGCGTGCCGGTGGTGGAGGGCGGCAAGCTGGTGGGCATCGTCACCAGCCGCGACATGCGCTTCGAGCGCAAGCCGGACGACCCGGTGCGCAACATCATGACCCGCCAGGAGCGCCTGGTGACGGTGAAGGAAGGCGCCAGCCAGGACGAAGTGCTGCAACTGCTGCACAAGCACCGCATCGAGAAGGTGCTGGTGGTCAACGACGGCTTCGAGCTGCGCGGCCTGATCACCGTGAAGGACATCCAGAAGGCCCGCGACAACCCCAATTCGGTGAAGGATCGCAACGAGGCGCTGCTGGTCGGCGCCGCGGTGGGCGTGGGCGGCGACACCGAGCGCCGCGTGGAGGCGCTGGTCGAGGCCGGCGTGGACGTGCTGGTGGTGGACACCGCGCACGGCCACTCGCAGGGCGTGATCGACCGCGTGGCCTGGGTGAAGAAGCACTACCCGCAGGTGCAGGTGGTGGCCGGCAACATCGTCACCGGCGACGCCGCGCTGATGCTGCGCGACGCCGGCGCCGATGCGGTGAAGGTGGGCGTGGGCCCGGGCTCGATCTGCACCACCCGCGTGGTGGCCGGCGTGGGCGTGCCGCAGATCACCGCCATCGACATGGTGGCCACGGCGCTGAAGGATTCCATCCCGCTGATCGCCGACGGCGGCATCCGCTATTCCGGCGACATCCCCAAGGCGCTCGCCGCGGGCGCCAGTTCGGTGATGCTGGGTTCGATGTTCGCCGGCACCGAGGAATCGCCGGGCGAGGTCGAGCTGTTCCAGGGGCGCTCGTACAAGAGCTACCGCGGCATGGGCTCGATCGGCGCGATGCAGCTCGGCTCCAAGGATCGCTACTTCCAGGACAACGAAGCCGACGCCGACAAACTGGTGCCCGAAGGTATAGAAGGCCGCGTGCCGTACCGCGGTTCGCTGCGCAACATCATCCACCAGCTGATCGGCGGCCTGCGCGCCTCGATGGGTTACCTCGGCGCGGCCACCATCGACGACGTGCGCAACAAGGCGCAATTCGTGAAGGTGACCGGCGCTGGCGTCACCGAAGCGCACCCGCACGACATCCAGATCACCAAGGAAGCGCCGAACTACCGGCTCAATTCCTGACGAAGGCGGGAGCGCTTGCGCTCCCGCGCGTCATTCCGGCGCAGGCCGGAATCCAGTTGCCGCGCGTTCCAGTTGTCGCGAACACGCCCGGCACGCGGCGCGTGCTGCGATGACGCCACTGGATTCCGGCCTGCGCCGGAATGACGACCCCAGACTCCAGCCTTCCTGGCCGCCGCCCATGACCGCCAACATCCATTCCGACAAGATCCTCATCCTCGACTTCGGCGCGCAGTACACGCAGCTGATTGCGCGCCGCGTGCGCGAACTCGGCGTGTACTGCGAGATCTGGGCATGGGATCACGACCCGGCCGAGATCGCCGCGTTCGGTGCCAAGGGCATCGTCCTCTCCGGCGGCCCGGAATCCACCACGCTGCCGGGTGCGCCCAGGGCGCCGCAGGAAGTGTTCGACTCGGGCCTGCCCATCCTCGGCATCTGCTACGGCCTGCAGACGCTGGCCGCGCAGCTGGGCGGCGCCACGGAAGCCGCCGACCAGCGCGAGTTCGGCCACGCGGAAGTGGACATCGTGGCGAAGAGCCGCCTGTTCGATGGCCTGAGCGACCACGCCGGCGCGCATCGCCTGGACGTCTGGATGAGCCACGGCGACCACGTCAGCAAGGCGCCGCCGGGCTTCGCCGTCACCGGCAGCACCGACCGCATTCCGGTCGCGGTGATGGAGAACGAGGACAAGCGCTGGTACGGCGTGCAGTTCCATCCCGAGGTGACGCACACGAAGCAGGGCAGTGCATTGCTCAAGCGCTTCGTTACCGAGATCTGCGGTTGCGCCACGCTGTGGACGGCGGCCAACATCATCGAGGATCAGATCGCCCGTGTGCGCGAGCAGGTAGGGTCGGACGAGGTGATCCTCGGCCTTTCCGGCGGCGTGGATTCCTCCGTCGTTGCCGCACTCTTGCACAAGGCCATCGGCGACCAGCTCACCTGCGTGTTCGTGGACACCGGCCTGCTGCGTTGGCAGGAAGGCGACCAGGTGATGGCCACCATGGCCGCCAACATGGGCGTCAAGGTGATACGCGTCAACGCCGCCGAGCGCTACTTCAAGGCGCTGGAAGGCGTGGCCGACCCGGAGGCCAAGCGCAAGATCATCGGCCGCCTGTTCGTGGAGATCTTCGACGAGGAATCAGCCAAGCTCAAGAACGCCAAGTGGCTGGCCCAAGGCACCATCTACCCCGACGTGATCGAGTCGGCGGGCAGCAAGACCGGCAAGGCCCACGTCATCAAGAGCCATCACAACGTCGGTGGCCTGCCGGCGCACATGAAGCTCAAGCTGGTCGAGCCGCTGCGCGAGCTGTTCAAGGACGAGGTGCGCCGCATCGGCGTGGAACTCGGCCTGCCGCGTGAGATGGTATACCGCCACCCGTTCCCCGGCCCCGGCCTGGGCGTGCGCATCCTGGGCGAGGTGAAGCCGGAATACGCCGAACTGCTGGCCCGCGCCGACGCCATCTTCATCGAGGAACTGCGCGCCTGGGATCTCTACGACAAGACCAGCCAGGCCTTCGCCGTGTTCCTGCCGGTGAAGTCGGTGGGCGTGGTGGGCGACGCGCGCGCCTACGAATGGGTGATCGCGCTGCGCGCGGTGGAAACCATCGACTTCATGACCGCGCACTGGGCGCACCTGCCGTATGACTTCCTCGGCAAGGTTTCCAACCGCATCATCAACGAACTGCGCGGCGTCTCCCGCGTGGTCTACGACATCAGCGGCAAGCCGCCGGCGACGATCGAGTGGGAGTGAGGTCGCGCTTTCCCGCATGTCGGCCGTGAACAACTTCCGGCCGCCTGCGCGGCAAGCGCTTCCGCGGGCGCCGGTTGTTGGCCGGGCCGCGCGCCGCTAAAATGCCTGCGTCGGAAAAGGCAGACTTGGTCTGGTAAGCCCAAGTCCTTTCGGTAACGAAAGCTCTGGTCTTTGGCCTCGCGCACGAGATCCCCACGACGAACATCGGATGCCATTCGCGCATCCCGTCGTTCGTCCGTGCGGGGTTCCCTCCCGAGGAACGCTCCGGTGGAACGATCGCATCGACCACACGGGAGCCTTCCATGCACGACCTTCATCCTTCTTCTTCGCTTTTCGACGTCGTGATCGCCGGAGCTGGCCCGGTCGGCCTATTCCTGGCGTGCGAGCTGCGCCTCGCGGGCGTTTCTGTGCTGGTGCTGGAGCAGGCGTGCGATCCGCACACGTCGCTGAAGCAACTCCCGTTCGGCATGCGCGGGCTGTGGGGGCCGAGCGTCGAGGCGTTCCATCGGCGCGGGCTGCTGGAGCAGGTCGCCTCGCAGCCTCGCATGGACGGCCAGCCGAGGCCCGGATCCATGGATGCCGGATCGCAGCGTCGCGGGCCGGCCGGCCATTTCGCCGGACTCCAGTTCGATTACGCCAACATCGACGCGTCGCGGTGGCCGTATCGCTTGCCCGGCCCAGCCGATGCGCAACTGGGCGTCGAAATGGCGCATCTCGAACGCGTTCTCGCCGGGCGCGCGCTTTCCCTTGGCGCCGAAATCCGGCGCGGCCATGGCGTCGAGGGTTTCGAGGCCTCGGGCGACGAAGTCGTCGTCCATGCCGGTGAGCAGCGCATCCACGCGCGCTGGCTGGTGGGCTGTGACGGTGGCCGCAGCACGGTGCGCAAGCAGGGCGGTTTCGAGTTCGCCGGCACCGAGCCGGAGTTCACGGGGTACTCCATCCAGGCCGACATCGCCGACCCTTCGCCGCTCCCGCTTGGCCGCCATTACACCCCGGCTGGCATGTACACGCAGTGGCAGCCCGGGACGATCGCGGTCGCCGACTTCGATGGCGGCGCATTCCATCGCACGCAGCCGCTCACGCGCGAGCATGTGCAGGAGGTGTTGCGGCGTGTGTCCGGCACCGACGTAACGCTCAAGGCCTTGCATGTCGCTTCGACATGGACAGACCGCAGCAAGCAGGCCACGACTTACCGCATGGGCCGCGTGCTGCTGGCGGGCGACGCCGCGCACATCCATTCGCCGCTGGGCGGGCAGGGCCTGAACCTCGGGCTGGGCGACGCGATGGACCTCGGCTGGAAGCTGGCCGCCACCCTTCGCGGCGAGGCGGCCGAAGGCCTGCTCGACAGTTACACCGCGGAGCGGCATCCTGTCGGTGCGCGCGTCCTCGACTGGACGCGCGCGCAGGTCGCGCTGATGCGGCCGAGCTCGCGCGCGCTGCAAGCCGTCGTGCGCGACCTGATCGGCACACGCGACGGCGCGACGTACTTCGCCGAGCGGGTGTGGGGCGTTTCGCTGCGCTACGACCTGGGCAACGGACATCCGCTGGTGGGCCGCAGTTGCCCGGACTTCGAGTTCGCGGACGGCACGCGGCTTGGCATCCTGCTTCGTGATGGAGTTGGCATCCTTCTCGATTTCGGCGCCCGTCCAGCGCTTCGGGCGATCGGCGAGCGCCTGGAAGGCAAGCTCAGGTATTCGGCCGGCGAAGCGAAAGATTGCCTGGGATTGAGCGCGCTGCTGATCCGGCCCGATGGCGTCGTGGCCTGGGCCTGCGACGGCGAGCCCGACGTAGGCGAGGTGGTTCAAGCCCTCTCACGCTGGTTTTCTCGCGAAGCGGTTGCAGGTTTGTATTGAGATACGCGATGTGAGGGGCAGGGCGCTCCGTTGAATATGCCTCGGCGACCCAGTGCCAGCGTCCGGTATGATGCGCGGCCAGAAAGCAGGCAGCGCGCCGGCTTTCTCGTGATCGTTTACCGTTCACCCACATGACCGAAGAAAACCGCCAGCCCTTCACCGCCGAAGACGAAGCCCACATGCGCCGTGCGCTGCAGCTCGCCGCGCATGCCCGCGACGCCGAGGACGAGGTGCCGGTGGGTGCGGTGCTTGTCTTGAACGGCGAGATCGTGGGGCTGGGTTGGAACCGCAACATCACCCTGCATGATCCCACCGCGCATGCCGAGGTGATGGCGCTGCGTGCTGCGGGGGAGAAGCTCGCCAACCATCGCGTGGTCGGCGCCACGCTCTACGTCACGCTGGAGCCCTGCGCGATGTGCTCCATGGCGCTGATCCATGCGCGCATCGGCCGCGTGGTGTACGCGGCCACCGATCCCAAGACCGGCGCCGCCGGCAGCGTGTTCGACACCTTGATCGACCCGCGCCACAACCACCGGCTGGTGGTGCAGGGCGGCCTGCTGGCCGACGAGTCCTCGACCATGCTGCGCGAGTTCTTCCGCGCCAAGCGGTAGGCCTGCGGGCCGGAACTGACCTGGATCATCGCGGCGCGCGATCCGGCATGCGTCACTGGCGCTCCCGAAGCGCACGCGGAGCCGATGGCCATGGCCGAAACCGAGAACATGCGGCTCGCCGTCGGCGAGCGTGCCGAGTCGCCACGCATCGCGACGACAAAGGAGCCTTGGCGCCGGGACGGATACGACGACGACACCGTCGCCGTGCTGGGCAGCCCGCTCCACGAGGCCGAACGGCGCTGGGTTCACCTTGCGCTGGAGATGCTGGCGCACGCGTGACCGTGGCGCGACGGCGCGGCAGCCCACCCTGATCGAAGGCATCGGACGCCCGCGGGTGGAGCCCGGTTTCCTGTTCGAGGTGGTGGATCGCGTGGTGGAAGTGGGCGACACCGTCTCGATCGCCGCCGCCTGGTTGCTGGAAGAACTGCTCGGCCGCCGCTACGGCGGCTCGTCCGGCACCAACCTGGTCGCCTGCCTGCAACTGGCCGCCGGCATGCGCGAACGAGGCGAGCGCGGCAGCATCGTGAGCCTGCTGTGCGATCCCGGCGAACGCTATGCGGAAACCCTGTTCGACCCCGCCTGGCTGGCCGCGTGCGGCATCGACATCGTCCCGGTGCGCGAGTCGCTGAAGCAATGCCTGGCCGGCGGGCGCGTGGATGCGTGGCGGTGAAAGGATCGTAGCGACAGCGAACTCGCTCCGGGCCTGACAGGGATCAAGGTAACCGCGTCCACCGGCGGCGCATGGGCCCATGCCATGAGCCATCACGACCTGCGCTCCTTCCTCGCCCGGCTCGAACGCCAGCAGCAATTGCTGCGCGTGCAGGCGCCGGTGGATCCGCATCTGGAAACCACCGCGCTGTGCCATCGCGCCTTGCGCGAGGACGGCCCCGCCTTGCTGGTGGAGCATCCGGCTGGTTCCGGGCATGCCTTCCTCGGCAATCTGTTCGGCCACCGTCGCCGCATCGAGCTGGCCCTGGCCGGGCGCCCGCTGGCTTCGCTGCGTGAGCTGGGCAGCTTGCTCGCGGCGATCAAGGAGCCGCGCTGGCCGGCGAGCCTGCGCCAGGCGCTGGCCACCTGGCCCGAGCTGGCGCAGCTCGCGCACGTGGCGCCGAAGCCGGTGGCCGAGGCCACCTTCCTGCACGAAACGCTGGAAGGCGAGGGCATCGACCTCGCGCGCCTGCCGATCCAGCATTGCTGGCCGGGCGATGCGGGGCGATTGATTACGCTGGGCCTGGTCGTCACGCGCGGCACGCGGCGCCAGCGCCAGAACGTGGCGGTCTACCGTCAGCAGGTGATCGGCCCGAACCGCGTCATCATGCGCTGGCTGCCGCATCGCGGCGGCGCGCTGGATCACGCGGACTGGTGCGCGGATCGCCCGCGCCAGCCCTTTCCCGTGCTGGTGGCGATCGGCGCCGACCCGGCCACCACGCTGGCTGCGGTGGCGCCGGTGCCCGACACGCTGTCCGAGTACGAATTCGCCGGCCTGCTGCGCGGCGAGCGGACGCGCGTGTGGCGCAGCGAGCTGACCGGCCTCGACGCGCCGGCCGGCGCGGAGATCCTGCTCGAAGGCTTCATCCATCCCGGCGATACCGCGCTGGAAGGCCCGTTCGGCGACCACACCGGCTACTACAACGCGTGCGATCGCTTCCCCGTGCTCACCGTCGAGCGCATGCGCCTGCGCCAGGGCGCGATCTACCAGGGCAGCTACATGGGCCGCGCGCCGTTCGACGAACCGTCGGTGCTGGCGATGGCGCTGAACGAGCTGTTCGTGCCGATCCTGCAGAAGGTGTTTCCCGAGGTGGTGGATTTCCACCTGCCGCCGGAGGCCTGCTCCTACCGCATCGCGGTGGTGGCCATCCGCAAGCAGTACGCCGGCCACGCGCGACGCGTGATGATGGGCGTGTGGTCGTACCTGCGCCAGTTCACCTACACCAAGTTCGTGATCGTGGTGGACGCGGACATCGACGCGCGCGACTGGAAGCAGGTGGTCTGGGCCATCGCTACCCGCGTCGATCCCGCGCGCGACGCGATGCTGGTGGAGAACACGCCGATCGACTACCTCGACTTCGCCAGTCCGGTCGCCGGGCTGGGCTCGAAGCTGGGCATCGACGCCACGCACAAATGGCCGGGCGAAACCAGCCGCGACTGGGGCATACCGATCGTGCCGGACAGCGCGGTGGAGGCGAGGGTGGACGCGCTGTGGCGTGCGCTGCGACCATCGATACCCGACGCCGGGCCCGACCGCCCCGGTGCGTTCGCCAGCCACGGAACCCTCTCATGATCTTTGCCCTGTTCGGCCATGGCCGCTTCGGTCGCGCATTCGCCGATCTGCTGTGCCGCGCCGGCCACGAGTTGCGCGTGTTCGACCCGCAGGCGGACGTGCCCGCGGAACTGGCGCGCGCCACGCCGGCCGAAACGCTCGCCGGTGCCGAATGGGTGGTGCTGGCGATGCCGGTGCCGCAACTGGAGCCGGCATTGCGCGAGCTGCGCCCGCTGCTCGCGCCGCAGCAGACTGTGATCGACGTGGACAGCGTCAAGCAGCATCCCTGCGAGCTGCTCGACCATCATCTTGGCGAAGCGATCGCGCACGCCGGCACGCATCCGCTGTTCGGGCCGCTCAGCATCGCCCGCGGCGAACCCCTGCGCACCGTGCTGTGCGCCAGCGCGCACCATCCGGAAGCCGCCGAGCGCACGCGGACACTGTTCGAGTCGCTGGGCTGCGCGGTGATCGCGCAGGATGCCACCGCGCACGATCGCGCGATGGCGAAGACCCACGCGCTGGCGTTCTTCATCGCCCGCGCGCTGGTGGAGATGGGCGTGGGCGACGACCTCTCGATGGCACCGCCTTCGTTCCTCGGCCTGGCCAACATGCTCGCCGCGGTGCGCGGCGACGCCGGCCACCTGTTCGCCGCGATCCAGCGCGAGAATCCCTACGCCGAAGGGGCGCGCGCCGAATTGCTGGAGCACCTCGACGCGATCCACCGCCGCCTGCGCGCCAGCGACGAGGCGTTGGCGATCCCGCCGTCGTCGCGCTGAATCACGGCGACTCGGCCGTGTCATCCGCCAGCAACGCCAGCGTCTCGCGCACCTGCGCCTGCAGCGCGCGCCACGAGCTTTCCCATTGGCCTTCGCGGGGCGTGGCCAGGCCGAAGCGCAGCAGCATCGCGTGGGCGCGCGCGAGCCGTGCCTGCAGCGCGGCGTTGCGGGCCAGCACGTCGTCGTGCTCCTCCTTGCCCACCATGAACACCTTGCGATCCCTGCACACGCCGATGCACGGCTGCGGCGCCTCGATCTTGCCGCAGCCGATGCATTGCCACGCCTGGATGTAGTCGGTCATCCGCCTGGTGCCTTCCGCTTCGACGCGGCCATCGTGGATCGCATCGCCCTGCATGGCCTTGACCGGCGTCAGCCGAAAGCGCCGTTGCGCGCGCGTGCGGCCGGCTGCCACGCAAGTTTCGCGGCAAACTGATCCGCATCAAGGGCGCGCCAATCCGTCGCGGCCACGATGCGCGCTCCTTCATCGTGCGGAGCGCTGTCCATGCAACTGGTGTGTCCCGCCGGCAACCTGCCGGCACTGCAGGCGGCGATCGACGCCGGCGCCGACGCGGTGTACGCCGGCCTGCGCAACGAAACCAACGCGCGCGCCTTTCCCGGCCTGAACTTCTCCGACGAGGAACTAGCGCAGGGCATCGCGTACGCGCACGCCCGCGGCCGCAAGGTGTACCTCGCGCTCAACACCTATCCCGACAGCGCGCGGCTGAAGCAATGGCAAGCGGCCGTGGACAAGGCCGCCGGGCTGGGTTGCGACGCGATCATCGTCGCCGAGCTGGCGATGCTGGACTACGCCGCGCGCACGCATCCGGGCGTGGCGCGGCATCTTTCGGTGCAGGGCTCGGCCACCACCGCGCCGGCGCTGCGTTACATGCACGAACGCTTCGGCATCAGCCGGGCGGTGCTGCCGCGCGTGCTTTCGGTGCAGCAGGTGGAGCGCCTGTGCGAAACCAGCCCGGTGCCGCTGGAGGTGTTCGCCTTCGGCAGCCTGTGCATCATGGTGGAGGGGCGCTGCCAGCTTTCCAGCTACGTCACCGGCGCGGGGCCGAACCGCCACGGCGTGTGCTCGCCGGCGAAATCCGTGCGCTGGGAGGAACAGGAAGGCGGCCGCCGCAGCGTGCGCGTGAACGAGGTGCTGATCGACCGCTTCGAACCCGGCGAACCGGCCGGCTATCCCACCGTGTGCAAGGGCCGCTACGAGGTGCTCGGCGAAACCTTCCACGCACTGGAGGAACCCACCAGCCTGAACACGCTGGAGCTGCTACCGCGCCTTGCCGCGGCGGGCGTGGCGGCGCTGAAGATCGAGGGCCGCCAACGCGGCGTGGCCTACGTGGCCTCGGTGACGCACACCTGGCGCGACGCGCTGGATCGCTACCGCGCCGCACCCGGCGACTGGTCGGCGCGGCCGGCGTGGCAACAGGCGCTGACCCGGCACGCCGAAGGCCACCAGACCACGCTCGGCCCATATCACCGCCGCTGGCATTGAGGAGGCCGCGATGAAACTCAGCCTTGGCCCGCTGCAATACTTCTGGCCGCGCGAAAGCACGCATGCCTTCTACCGCGCCGCGGCGTACTGGCCCGTCAACATCGTCTACCTGGGCGAGACGGTGTGCAGCAAGCGCCGCGAGCTTTCCACCGCCGACTGGATCGCGCTGGCCGCGGAACTCGCCGAAAGCGGCAAGCAGGTGGTGCTCTCCTCGCTGGCGCTGATCGAGGCCGAATCCGAGCTGGGCGCGCTGAAGCGCCTGGTCGCCGAAGGCCAGGGCTGGGTCGAGGCCAACGATCTCTCCGCCGTGCAGCTCTGCCGCGAACGCGGCGTGCCCTTCGTGGCCGGCCCCACGCTCAACGTCTACAACCACGCGGCGCTGAAGCTGCTGATGGACGACGGCCTGCGCCGCTGGGTGCCCGGCGTGGAGCAGGGCAGTGCGCTGGTGCGCGAGCTGCGCGACGCCATGCTGGCCGCCGGCTTCGCCATGCCCGAGCTGGAAGTGATCGCCTACGGGCGCCTGCCGCTGTCGTACTCCGCACGCTGCTTCACCGCGCGTGCGCTGGACGTGCCCAAGGATCAGTGCGGCTTCCGCTGCATCGACCATCCCGATGGCCTGCCGCTCGCCACCCGCGAAGGCAAGCCCTTCCTGCGCATCAACGGCATCCAGATCCAGGGCGAGGAAATCACCGACCTCGGCCCCGAGCTTCCCGGCTTGCGCGAACTGGGCGTGGACGTGCTGCGCCTGTATCCGCAGGCCGAGGGGATGGCCGAAACCGTGGCCCACTACCGCCTTGCCTGCGGCTCGCTGCAGCCGCCGCCGCGCATCGCCGCACGCAACGGCTACTGGCACGGCGAAGCGGGCCGGCCGGCGGCGTAACCGCCTGTCCAGAGCTGCGCAGCATGACCGGCACCGGTGCCGCCTGCCGGCAAGCAGGCGGGGCATCATGCAGGGCTTCAAATGCGCGCCGAACACGGGCTGGTAGACAACAGCTTCACCACCATGCTGGATCGGAATGCAAGCCGTCCGGCGTGGACAACGCGCCGGAAAGCGACGCTGGCTAGCTACGCCGCAAGCACCTGCAGCTCGATGCGGTAGCCGATGGCTTCCAGCGCGCCCTGTACCTGCTCAAGCTTCGACAGGTGGCGCAGATCCAGCAGGCGATCCACTGAAGGGCGCGGCACGCCCAGCCGGCGCGCCAGCTCGGCCTTGCTCAGCCCCTTGGCGCGCATGGCGCGGTACAACCCCACCTTGGCCACCGACAGCGGCGGCAATTGCACCACGCGCTGACCGCGCTTGGGCGCGCTCGGTTCGGGAATGTCGCGGCGCTCCTGCATGTACAGCAGCAGCGTGCTTTCGATGCCATCCAGCGCCTCGCGCAGGGCATCGACCTCGTTGTCGCCCACCGTGGTCAGTTCTGGCAGGTCGGGACAGGTGACCATGATTTCGCCCCGCTCGATGGGGGTCAGCTTGACGGCGTAGAACATGGTGAACCTCGCAACTTCGTGATGTCGTGGTTTTGCGGTGCTCCGGCCTCACTTGAGGCCGAGGTCTTTCAGAATCTTCTTGCGGAGTGGCTCGCTTATCTCCTTGGAACCGTGGTCTGGGCAAACCGAGGACTTTCCCTTGTACCGCACCAGCTGGTGGCTCCCTCTGCCCGGCTCGAACGTCGCGCCCTGCCGCTTCAGCCACCGTATGAACTCGCTGTACTTCATCCGTCCGTCCTGGCCGTGGTGTGGGTGCAGTATGGCATCATTTATGTTGCGTGCAACATTTTTGATGCGAAACGTTTTCGTTGCGGCCACGCATTTTTGTTGCGTGCACGAAAAAGGCACCGGCTGAGTGGCTTTGACGAATGCCGCCCGGCGTGAACCGGGCGGCCAAGGCGGGCTGGCACGTGCGTCGCGCCAGCCGCAGGAGGGCCAGCCTACGGCTGGCCCTTTTCGATGCGCGCCCGGCGCAGCTTGGCCACGAAGTCCCAGGCCATCAGCACGGCGCCGGCGGCGAACACGATGTCGCCGGGCATGCGCATCCACTGCCAGAACGTGGTGGTGTCGTAGAACGCGAGGCTGCGCGCGTAGGCGTAGCCGTGGGTGTAGACCGCTTCCAGCTGCGGCCAGCCGATCGGATAGAAATTCAGCACGATCCACATCACCAGGCCGGCGTTGTAGAGCCAGAACGCCCACACGCCGCAGCGGTCGCTCCACGCGCGCTCGCCGTTGAAGTAGCGCAGCACCATGTAGATCAGGCCAATCGCCAGCAGGCCGAACGCGCCGAACATGGAGGTGTGCGCGTGGTTGAGCGTGAGGAAGGTGCCGTGCTCGTAGTAGTTCACCAGCGGCGCGTTGAGCGTGCCGCCGCCGAACACGCCGGCGCCCACGAAGTTCCAGAACGCCGCGCCCAGGATGTACAGGTAGGCGAGCTTGTACGGGAAGTCCTTCTTCCCGCGGATGTGCCTCTGCTGCTCGATCGCCTCCAGCGCCAGCAGCACCAGCGGCAGCACCTCGATGAAGGAGAACATGCTGCCCACGCCCACCCACAGGCCGGGCTCGCCGGCCCAGTACAGGTGGTGGCCGGTGCCCAGCACGCCGCCGATCACGATGAGGATCCATTCGAACAGCACCGCGCGCTCCACCATCTGCCGCGACACCAGGCCCAGCGCCATCAGGAAGTAGCCGGTGACCGCGGCGGTGAACAGCTCGAAGGCCAGCTCCACCCACAGGTGCACCACCCACCAGCGCCAGAAGTCGGTGATCGAGAACGAGGGGTTGGGCGTGCCCAGCGGGATCATGCCGAACACGTAGAACAGCGCCACGGTGAGCGTGCTGATCCACAGCAGGTGCTCGATGCGGAACAGCCCGTACAGCGTGCCGCCGCCCTGCCGGTACAGCGCCTTCAGCGTGGGCAGGAACGCGCGCAGCAGCACCAGGCACCACACCGCGAGGCCGACGAAGAACAGGATCTGCCAGAAGCGGCCCAGCTCCAGGTAGGACAACCCCTGGTTGCCGAACCAGAACCAGTGCTTGTCCACCGTGCCGGCGATGCCGAGGTAGTCGCCGGTCAGTGCGCCGGCCACGATGGCCACCAGCACCCAGAAGATCAGGTTCACCAGGAAGCGTTGCCCGCGCGGCTCGCCGCGGCCGATGATCGGGGCGAGGAACAGCCCCGCGCCGATCCAGCTCACGCCGATCCATACGATGGGCGCCTGCAGGTGCACGCTGCGCAGGAAGGCGAACGGCAGCCACCTGTCGATGCCGATGCCGTAGAAGCTGGCGCGCTCGGTGTAGTAGTGCGCCATGATCGAGCCGGCCAGGATCTGCACCAGCAACACGCCGGCCACCACCAGGAAGTATTTCCACAGCGCCTTCTGGCTGGGCGTGGGCGTGAGGAACCTCTCAAGCACGGGCTCGAAGGTTTCGCCCGGCGCCTTCGGCTCGATCCACAGGCGGAAGATCACCAGGATCGCGCCGATGGCGAAGAACACCATGGTGAACGAGGCCCACGTCCAGGTGAACGTGCTGGGCGTGGGGCTGTTGCCCACCAGCGGCTCGGACGGCCAGTTGGACGTCCACGAATAAGCCTTGCCGGGGCGGCGCGCCACCGTGGTCAGCGAGGAATAGAGCAGGAAGCTCGCGGTCTGCCGCGCGCTGGCGGCATCCAGCGCACGCGCGCCGGTGTAGCCCTTGGTGAAGTCGTCGCGGCGCAGCGATTCGCCGATGCGCTCGCGCAGCGTGCCGATGGCCTTGGCCACTGCGTCGGGCAGCGCCACCTGCGGCTGGCTGAGGTCGATGCCCTGCAGCTGCTGGCGCATCGTGGCGGTGACGCCGGACTGCTCGTCGGCGCCGAGGGCGTCGAACGGCTTGCCGTAGCGCGCCTGCGCCAGGTTGTCCTGCACCGCCTTGGCGATCTGCACCAGGTACTCGGCGGTGTAGTCCTCGCCGAAGGACGAGCCCATGCCGTACAGGCTGCCGTAGTCCATCAGGTCGGCCTTCTGGAAGCCCGACTTGCCGGCCACGATGTCGGCGTAGTTCATCACCACGCTGCCGTCGCCGGCGACCATCCGCTGCGGGATCGGCGCGGCCTGCCGGTAGGTCGAACGCGTGGCGGCCAGCATGCCGGCCGCGCAGGCGACGACGACGGCGACGAGAATCCAGACCAGTACGCGGCTGATGCGATCCTGCGGGCCGGCGCGGCCCGCAGGGAGGGAGTCTGTGTACATGCGTGCCTCTTCGTTGGGTTGGGTGGGCGAAGTGGCGGCATGCTAGGCGGAGTGTCGCGGGCTGCTCCTGACCTGGGTCAGACAAAAGGGACATGGGCTCGGCGATGCCGACCGGCGGCGGTGGGGGCCGCTGCGGCATATCGACTCACGGATGCTGGCACGCATGCGGCGGCACGCCCGGAACGGGCGGCCGCGATGCGGTAGATGCAGGCTTGCGATGCGTGTGCATGCCGTCGCGGCATGCGCAACGCAAGCGTTGCCGCGTCAGCCGCCCGGCCGCGGTGGGGCGCTGGCGGGCGCCGCGTGTATCACCGGCGGCGACGGCAGAGTGGCCTTGGCGGAGGCTCCTGCGGACGGCGAGGCTTCGGCATGCGCGGCGCTGCCCGCCGACGCGGGTTCGCCAGCGGGCTTCTGCGCATCGGGCGCCGCATCGCCGGGCGTGGATGCGGGGGTGTATCCCGTCACGCTGCGCGGCAGCGCCGCCGCTTCGGCCTGCTTGGTCATCACGATGATGCTGATGCGCCGGTTGACCGGGTCGCCCGGGTTGGCCTTGTCCAGTGGCACCGAGGCCGCCAGCCCCACCACGCGGGACACCTTGTCGTCCGCGAGGCCGCCGGCGATCAGGGCGCGGCGCGCGGCGTTGGCGCGGTCGGTGGACAGCTCCCAGTTGCTGTAGCCGCTGTCGTTGCCATAGGGGGCGTCGTCGGTGTGCCCGGTGATGCTGATGTGGTTGGGCACCTGGTTGATGAAGCTGGCCAGTTCGCCGAGGATCGTGCGCGTGTAGTCCTTCAGGTGCGCGCTGCCCAGGTCGAACATCGGCCGGTTCTCCTTGTCCACGATCTGGATGCGCAGCCCCTCGGGAGTGATGTCGATCAGCAGCTGATCCTTGAACGGGGCCAGCGCCTGGCTGTTCTGGATGGCCGCGTTCAGCTGCTTCTTCAGTTCTTCCAGGCGCGTCCGGTCGAGTTCGAGCGCCTGCTTTTCCACGTCCGCCGCGGCGAGCCGGCCCACCGGGCCGTTGTGGTGATCCTTGCCCGGGCCGTGCGAGAGATCCATCGCGCCGCCCAGGGTGATCATCGAGTCGCTGGCGCCGCCGGGCCCCATCTTGCCCGGTGGCGCCAGCGTTGCATTGCCCGGCGTGGCGCTCGGGTTCTTGAAATACTCGGAGATCGCCGCCTTCTGCTGCCGCGTACCCACGCCGATGATCCACATGACGAGGAAGAACGCCATCATCGCCGTGACGAAGTCGGCGTAAGCCACCTTCCAGGCGCCGCCGTGGTGGCCATGGCCGCGCCTCCTCACCCGCTTGATGATGATGGTCGGGCCCGACTCGCTCATGCGGCGGCCCCGGTGTGCGCCTTGCTGAGGTGGTCCTCCAGATCCTGGAAGTTGGGCCGGGCGTAGGCGGGCAGCACCTTGCGCGCGAACTCCACCGACACCTTGGGGTTGTAGCCGCGCAGGTTGGCCAGCAGCCCCACCTTCACGCACTCGAAGGCCTTGCCGTCCTCGCGCACCCGCGCCTCCATCGCGGCGCCCAGCGGGCCGATGAAGCCGTAGCACAGCAGGATGCCGAGGAAGGTGCCGACCAGGGCGCCGGCGATGTGCTCGCCGATGGCGGAGGTGTCGCCGCCGAGGTTGGACATGGTGGTGACGATGCCCAGCACCGCCGCCACGATGCCGAAGCCGGGCAGGGCGTCGGCCATCTTGCTCACCGCCATCGCGGGTATTTCGGCCTCCATGTGGTGGGTTTCCACCTCCGCGTCCAGCAGCGCCTCCAGCTCGACGGGCTCCATGTTGCCGCCCACGATCAGGCGCAGGCAGTCGTTGATGAACTCGACCAGGTGGTGTTCGCGCATGAGGCGCGGATAGGCGGAATACAGCGGGCTGGCCTGCGGATTTTCGATGTGCTCCTCCATGCCGAGCAGGCCTTCCTTGCGCATCACGCCGAAGATGTCGTACATCAACGCCAGCAGGTCGACGTAATCCTGCTTACGGTACCTGGGCCCCTTCACCAGGCCGGCGATCTCGCGCAGCGCGTCCTTCACCACCTTGCTGGAATTGGCGGTGAGGAAGGCGCCGATGGCGCCGCCGAAGATGATCATCAATTCGTAGGGTTGCCACAGCGCCAGCAGGTGGCCGTGCGACAGCACGTAGCCGCCCAGCACGCAACCGATGACGATCAACGATCCAACCAGAACCAGCATGTTCAATTCCCTGCCGCGTGCGTGCCGCCGTAGGAAGCGTTATCGGTCATCCGGGGCGAAGCTTGAATGCCGCCGGCAGGCGATGCCGGTGCGGCAACCGGCTTGATGCGCGTCAATGCCGGGCCGCAAGCCCTTGCGCACACTGCGCCCATGAACCATGCCATCCAGATCCCCGAATTCGATCCCGCGCTGATCGCGCGCTACGACGTGGCCGGGCCGCGCTACACCAGCTACCCGACCGCGCCGCAGTTCCACGCCGACTTTGGCGAGCGGGCGCTGCGCGCGGCGATCCAGGCTTCCAACGAGGAGCCGATCCCGCGGCCGCTGTCGATCTACGTGCACGTGCCGTTCTGCGCCAGCCCGTGCTTCTACTGCGGCTGCAACCGCATCATCACCCGCGAGGTGGACAAGGCCGACCGTTACCTGGAGCGCCTGTACCGCGAGATCGAGCTGGTGGCGAAGCTGTTCGATCTCGACCGCCAGGTGACCCAGCTGCACTTCGGCGGCGGCACACCGAACTTCCTCGACGTGCCGCGCATGCAGGAGCTGATGGGCGTGCTGGCGCGGCATTTCAGCTTCGCCACCGAGCGCGGCCGCGAGTTCGGCATCGAGATCGACCCGCGCTTCGCCGACGCCGACTACATCCGCGGCATCGGCGAGCTGGGCTTCAACCGCATCTCGGTGGGCATCCAGGATTTCGACCCGGCGGTGCAGGCGGCGGTGAACCGCATCCAGAGCGTGGCGCAGACGCGCGAGGTGCTGGAGGCGGCGCGTGCAAGCGGCTTCCGCTCCACCAGCGTGGATCTGATCTATGGCCTGCCGCGGCAGACCGTGGCGGGCTTCGAGCGCACGCTGGACGAGGTGGTCGCGCTGGCGCCGGATCGCGTGGCGGTCTACGCCTACGCGCACCTGCCGGAGATGTTCAAGGCGCAGCGGCAGATCAAGGCGGAGGAGCTGCCCGACCCGGCGACGCGGCTCGCGCTGATCGGCCGCGCGCTGGCGCGCCTGAACGAGGCCGGCTACGCCTACGTGGGCATGGATCACTTCGCGCGCGCCGACGACGAACTGGTGGCCGCGCAGCGAGCGGGCACCTTGCAGCGCAATTTCCAGGGCTATTCCACCCATGGCGAATGCGACATCGTGGGGCTGGGCGTCAGCGCCATCGGGCGCATCGGCGACAGCTACAGCCAGAGCGCGCGCGACCTCACCGGCTACTATGCCGCCATCGACAACGGCCACCTGCCGGTGGCGCGCGGCCTGGCGCTGAGCGAGGACGACCTGATCCGCCGCGAGGCCATCGGCCAGCTGATGTGCTACGGCGAGCTGGACATGCGGGAATTCGGCGAACAGCGCCGCATCGTGTTCGCCGACTACTTCGCGGCGGAGCTGGAGCGCCTGCGCGCGCTGGCCGGCGACGGCCTGGTGGCGGTGGACGAGCGCAGCATCCGGGTCGCCCCGCGCGGCCGTCTGCTGCTGCGCATCGTGGCGATGTGCTTCGACGCCTACCTCGGCAAGGCCGCGTCGGCGCCGCGGTTCTCGCGAACCATCTGACGGAGCGGACGATGAACGGATCCGCCGTGGAAACCCGCACCGACGCACGCTGGGCCGCCGGCACGGACGGCGCGTCGGAGTTCTGCCGCAGCTGCGCGCTGTCCAGCGCGTGCGCGATGGTCGGCTACGGCAAGCCGGAGCTGTCGCCGCTGCACGGGTTGATGGAACACCTCGGCCCGTACCGCGCCGGCGAAACCGTGTTCCGCCAGGGCGATCCGTTCGGTGCGGTGTTCGCGGTGCGCTCGGGCACGGTGAAGACGCGCCAGCTGGACAAGGACGACCGCGAGCACGTGCTCGGCTTCTTCCTGCCGGGCGAGGTGATCGGGCTGGACGCGATCTATCCGGATCGCTTTCCGTGCGACGCGGTGGCGCTGGAGGACGCGCAGTTCTGCCGCTTCTCGTTCCAGGCGATGAGCCTGCTGGCCACGCGCCAGCCGGCGGTGCAGCGGCACCTGTTTCGCCTGATCAGCAGGCCGCTGGGCCTGGCCAACCTGCACGCGGGCGACCACAGCTCCGACGAGCGCATGGCCGCCTTCCTCGTCGACCTCGGCGACCGCTACGCCGCGCGCGGCTTCGCCGGCACGCACTACCAGCTCAGCATGTCGCGCGGCGACATCGCCAGCCATCTCGGCCTGGCCTCCGAAACGGTGAGCCGCACGCTGAGCCGCTTCCGCGCGAAGGGGATCGTCCGCGTCAAGGGCCGCATGCTGTACCTGACCGATCTCCCGCAGCTGCGCGAGCTGGGCCGTCATCTGCTGATGGCCTGAGAACCTGTTCGCTTTCACGCTCGTCATTCCGGCGCAGGCCGGAATCCAGTGGCGATCATGTTCGCTCAAGCCGCACGGCAACTGGATTCCGGCCTGCGCCGGAATGACGAGCAAGAGCACGGCCATGAACGCTGGGGCGACGGACGCAACTTTCAGCATCGACGGCTCGCCGCGCGGTGGGCCGTTTCGCATTCCACATGCTGCGCCCGGCATGCGCATTCCGCCCCCGCACTGTGGTGACTTGACGCAGCCGCCTTGCCGCGCGGACGAATCTGACGGCGGTCAAGCGCGCTCCGCGCGAAGCCGCACAGCATGGCCCCGACAACCAAGGAGCCATGCCATGAAAATCACGTTGTGTGCCACCGTCCTGAGCGCCGCGATGCTGCTTGCCGCGTGCGGCGACAGGTCGCCCGTACCGACCGCCAGCGCGGACACCGTGCCGGCCGCCAGCCGCGTGCAGGGCGAACCCGTCGTGCACGCCGAGCTGACCAGCCCGCCCGCCGTGCCGGCGCCGATCCGGCGCGACTACGCGGCGAGGGTGGTCGTCGATCTCGAAGTGATCGAGAAGCAGATGCCGATCGCCGACGGCGCCACCTACACCTTCTGGACGTTCGGCGGCACCGTGCCGGGCAGCTTCATCCGCGTGCGCGAGGGCGACACGGTGGAGTTCCACCTGAAGAACGCGGCCGGCAACACGATGCCGCACAACATCGACCTGCACAGCGTGAGCGGCCCCGGCGGCGGCGCCGCGGTCAGCCTCGTCTCGCCGGGCCACACCTCGGAGTTCAGCTTCAAGGCGCTGCATCCGGGGCTGTACGTCTACCACTGCGCCACCACGCCGGTGGGCATGCATATCGCCAACGGCATGTACGGGCTGATGCTGGTGGAGCCGGCGAAGGGGCTGCCGAAAGTGGATCACGAGTACTACGTGATGCAGGGCGATTTCTACACGGCCGGCAAGTACCACGACAAAGGCCTGCAGACGTTCGACATGGAGAAGGCCATCGCCGAGCAGCCGACCTACGTGCTGTTCAACGGCCGCGAAGGCGCGCTCACTGGCGCGCATGCGCTGACCGCCAGGGTGGGCGACACCGTGCGTCTCTACGTGGGCAACGGCGGCCCCAACCTCACCTCGAGCTTCCACGTGATCGGCACCGTCTTCGACGACGCCTGGGAAGGCGGCTTCGATCAGGCGCAGCACGACGTGCAGACCATCGGCATCCCGCCGGGCAGCGCCGCCACGGTGCAGTTCCACACCCCGGTGCCCGGTTCGTTCACCATGGTCGACCACGCGATCTTCCGCGCCTTCAACAAGGGCGCGCTGGGCATCCTGAAGGTCGACGGCCCGGCCAACCCGGAGGTCTTCTCGGGCACCGCGCCCACGCCGGCCGCCGGCGCGAACGAGCATGCCGACATGCACGCGATACCGGCGGCGCCCGCGACACCCGCCGCCGCACCGGCCGCGCCGGCGCCCGCCGCCGCGCCCGGCAAGACGGCGCAGCTCGCCACGGGCCAGGCCCACTTCGCCAACACCTGCGCGGCCTGCCACCAGCCCAATGGCCAGGGCATCCCCAGCGTGTTTCCGCCGCTGGCCAAGTCGGACTTCCTGGCCCGGCTCAGCCAGCAGGACAAGGATCGCCTGATCGCGATTCCGCTGCACGGGCTGAACGGCAAGATCACCGTCAACGGTACCGACTACAACTCGGTGATGCCGCAGTTCAGCCAGCTCAGCGACGACCAGCTCGCCAGCATCCTCACCTACGTGCTGAACACCTGGGGCAACCCCGGCGGCAAGGTCACGGCCGACGAAGTGGCGCGCGTCCGCGCCCGCGCGCCGGCCACCGCGCTGGCGGGGCACTGAGCATGTCCGGCAGGCTGCAACGCTGCCTGCCGGCGCTGCTCTTCGCGCTGGCGGGTTCGGCCACGGCGGCACGCTACGTGCCGCTGCCCGCCGCGCGTTTCGCCAGCACGATCCCGGCCGACGGCAAGGATGCGCCGGCGAACATCCGGCCGTTCCTGCTGCGCACCGAACCGGTCACCAACGCCGAGTTCCTCGCCTTCGTGGAGGCCCACCCGGACTGGCGGCGCGACCGCGTCGCCAGCCTGTTAGCCGATGCGCACTACTTGGCGCATTGGGCGGGGCCGGCCGCGCTGGGCACGGCGGCCGGCCCGCGGCAGCCGGTGACGCAGGTGAGCTGGTTCGCTGCCGAGGCCTATTGCGAAAGCGAAGGCGCGCGCCTGCCCACCTGGTACGAATGGGAATACGCGGCGGCGGCCGATGCCAGCCGCCGCGACGCGCGCGGCGACCCGGCGTGGCGCCAGGCCCAGCTGTCCGGCAACGCGCATCCGTCCGGCGCGCCCCTACCGGACATCGGCGGCGCGCCCAACGTCTACGGCGTGCGCGACATCGCCGGGCCGGTGTGGGAGTGGGTGGACGACTTCAACGCCCTGCTGGTGGCCGGCGACAGCCGCGACCAGAACGATCCCGACGTCCTGCAATTCTGCGGTGCCGGCGCGCTCGCCCTGCGGCAGAAGGAGAACTACGCCGTGCTGATGCGCATCGCGGTGCTCTCCGCGCTGAAGGCTTCCGACACCACCCGCAACCTGGGCTTCCGCTGCGCGAAGCCCTGAGGAACCCACGGCCCAGGGATGGGCCGCACGCGCGGAATCGCTTTGCGATTCCGCGGCGGAGCCCAGGCCGGCCAGAGGCCGGCTTGGGCGAGTCGGGGGAGGGCAGGAAAGCCCTTCCCCGACATCCAGCAAGGCACTGTGCTTTTTTTGCGAGGCCCACGATGAAACGATTGCTTCCGCTTCTTGCCCTGATGCTCGCGTGCGCAGTGGCCCGCGCCGCCCAGCCGCTGCCCGGCGATTCCGTGTACCAGCTCAAGATCCAGCTCACCGACCAGGACGGCCACCGCCAGATGCTCGCGGCGCGGCGTGGTCGGCCGCAGGTGCTCGCACTGTTCTACGCCTCCTGCCGGATGGTCTGCCCGATGATCGTGGACAGCATGCAGGCCACGTACAAGGCCATGCCGGTGGCGCAACGCACGAAGCTGGATCTGCTCGCGGTGAGCTTCGACCCGCAGCGCGACAGCGTGGCCGCGCTCAAACGCTACGCGCAGATGCGCGGGCTCGCCACGCCGCCGTGGACGCTGGCGCGCACCGACGCCGCGCACGTGCGCCAGCTGGCCGGCGCACTCGCCCTACAATACCGCCAGTTGCCCGATGGCGAGTTCAACCATTCCAGCGAGCTGATCCTGCTCGACGCCGACGGCCGCATCGCGGCGCGCACCACGCACATCGGGCAGCTCGATCCGGCCTTCGTCGAAGCGATCAGGCACCAGCTCGACGGAATGTGATCGGCGGCGGGCCACTGCACCCCTTTCAAGCATCGCGATACCGGCGAACTCGTCCGGCGAACGGTGCGGCGCGCGCGGCGTTTGCATCGCGCATCCGATCCACCGCTCTCTTTCCCCACGTCTGGAGCCTCCCCATGCGTCACACCCTGATTGCCCTCGCTGCCGCAACCGTGCTGGGCAGCCTCAGTTCCGGCGCGTACGCCGATACCCTCGGCGACGTATTCACCCAGGGCCACGTCGACGGCGAACTGCGCCTGTACGATTTCAGCCGCCTGTATTCGAGCGATGCCAAGCCTGATGCCCACGCGCTGTCTGCGGCCCTGCTGTTGAACGCGCAGACCGCCCCGTTCGGCAATGGCTTCAGCCTGGGCGCCTCGCTGGTCAGCGCCAACGCCCTCGGCACGGGTTCCTCGGATCCGGCGAAGATCGACACCACGCTGATGGGCACCAGCAACACGGTCAGCGCCCTGAGCCAGGCTTACGTGCAATACCGGAACGACAGCCTGTTGCTGCGTGCCGGCGAGCAGTACCTCAACACGCCCTGGATGGGCAGCAGCGATTCGCGCATGCTGCCGGCCTCGTACCAGGCGCTGCTGGCCGACTTCAAGCCGGCCACGGGCTGGGACGTGCAGGCGCTGCGCAGCTTCGGCTGGAAGAGCCGTGCTTCGGGCGACTACCACTTCGACAACCTGTACTACCCGGCGACCTGGCGCGGCGATGCGATGTACGGCGGCATCGGCGGCTTGCCGGCGAACGCGAGCGCGGCGCGCGGCACCTGGGCGCTGGGCAGCAGCTATGCCGCGCGCGGCTTCAAGGGTCAGGCCTGGTACTACGACTTCATCGACTTCGCGCACATGGCTTACGCCGAAGGCAGCTACACGATCAAGACCGGTACCGGCTTCGATCCCTTCGTCGCCGCGCAGTACGTGGACGAGCATGCCGGCTCGGGCAGCCTGCTGGTGGCCGACCGCACCAGGCTTTTCGGCGTGGACGGCAGCAAGGTGGACAGCCAGGCCTGGGGCGCCGACCTCGGCGTGGCGATTCCGCACGGCAAGTTCGACGTGTCCTGGAACCGGATCCAGCAGCAGGATGGCGCGGTCGGCAACGGTGCCCTGGTGTCCCCGTATACCGCCGGCTGGGTCAGCGATCCGCTGTACACCACGTCGATGATCCGCGGCCTGGTGGAGCAGGGGCCGGGCCATGCGTGGAAGGCCAGATTCGGCTACGGCCTGTTCAACGACCGCCTGCAGCTCACGGCCGCCTACGCGAAGTACGCCACGGCGCTGAGCGGCGACAGCCACGACGTGTATTTCGATGTCGCCTACAACTTCGACGGCTATCTCAAGGGCCTGTCGCTGCGCAACCGCTGGGAGCGTTCCACGGGAGGCGTTGGTCTGAACCCGGGCAACCAGCCCTTCGTCTATGAGCGCGTGATGATCGCGTACAAGTTCTGACGCGATCGCAACGGTTGTCGTGCCGACGCTTGACCTGCGTCAGCGCCGGCACGGCATGACGGATGTTGCAATGCCCGCATGATTTCCGACGAACTCGACCTGCGCCGCTTCGAAGCGCCTGAACCCATGATGCGCGCGCTGGCCGCCGCCGCGCAGCTGCGACACGGCGAAGCGGTGGCCATCGTCGCGCCGCGGCTGCCGCGTCCGCTGCTGATGGAGCTGGCCCATCTCGGCTACGACGCGGAACCGGAAGCGCCGCAGGCCGACGGCAGCGTGCGCGTCGTGATCCGCTGCCCCGGCGATGACGAAGCTGCGGCTTGAGCAGGCGCCGGCGGCGAACCTGCCGCTGCGTTTCCTGTTCGCCATGCCGTGCTGGGGCATGGCGGGCGGCTTGCTGCTGCTGATGGACGGCGCGGCGCCGTTGCACGCGCGCTGGCATCCGGCCACGCTGGCGCTGGTGCACGTGTGGACGCTGGGCGTGCTGGGCAACGCGATGTTCGGCAGCCTGCTGCAGTTCTTGCCGGCGGCGGCAGGCGCGTCGTTGCGCTGGCCGCGCGCCGCGCCGTGGCTGCACGCGCTGTTCAATCTCGGCGTGCTGTTGCTGGTGATCGGCCTGCATGGTTCGTTCCGTATCTGTCTGTTCGCTGCCGCCGTGCTACTGCCGCTGGCCTTCCTGTGGCTGGCGGCGATGACCTTGCCCGGCCTGTTCGCCGCCATGGGCGAGCGCCTGCTGCGCACGGGCGTCGGCGTCGCGCTGGGTTATGGCGTGGCGGCTGCGCTCATCGGCTCCGGCTTGGCGATGCGGCTGGCAGGGCTGCGGCCCTGGTCGCCGGTGCTGGTGGACGCGCATGCGGCTTTCGGCGTGCTGGGCTGGATGGTGTTGCTGCTGGCCGCGGTGGGGCGGGTGACCATGCCGATGTTCCAGTCCACCGGCCGCGTGCCCGCGCGCATGCAGGCGATTTGGTTGGGCAGCGTGGCGCTGGCCTTGCCGTTGGCCGCGGCGTGGCATCTCGCGCATGGCGCGGGCGTCGCGTTGCCATCGGTCGTGGCCATCGGCGGCGCCGCGTTCGCGCTGACCGCGCTGTGGCTGCAACGGCCGGTGCCGGCGGCGCGCCGCAATGCGCTGTACCGGCAGTGGCGGCTGGGCCTGCTCGCGTTGCTGCCGGCGGCAGTGGCGCTGCTTTGCGGTCGCGGCATGCTGGCCGGTACGTTGGCGCTGGGCGTGGGCCTGCCACTGCTGGTCGGCGCGATGGCGATGGAGATCGTGCCTTTCATTGTTTGGATCGGCCTGCGCCGCCGAGTGCCGCGCGGCGTGCAGATTCCCGGCGTGCAGCGCCTGTTGCCGGATGCGGCGAAGCAGGGCGTGCTGCGGGTGCAGATGCTGGCCGCGCCACCGCTGGCGCTCGCGGTGCTGTGGCCGCAGCCGTGGCTGGCTCGCCTGGCGGGGCTGGCGCAGCTGGGCGCCTGGGCCGTGCACGGCCATGCCTTGTGGCGCGCGTTGCGCAACGCGCATGGCTTCGCCCGCCGCGTGGGAAAAACGGTCTGAGGACGTATCGATGAATCGCGATCTGCCTTTGGTGTATTCCTGCTCCGGCTGTTCCAGCGCAGCGCAGATGGCCAACCATCTCGCCTTGCGGCTGGATCGCGCCGGCGCCGCGGAGATGTCCTGCATCGCCGGCGTGGGCGGCGGCGTGGCCGGCCTGGTGCGCACCGCGCGGAGCGGACGGCGCATCCTTGCGCTGGACGGCTGCGTGCTGAAGTGCGTCGCGGCCTGCCTCGCCAACGCGGGCGTGGTGGCCGACACCCGCCTGGTGCTGTCCGAGCACGGCGTGAAGAAGCGCAAACACGCCGACTTCGATCCCGTCGAGGCGCGGCGCGTCTATCGGGATCATGCGCTTCCCGCCGCGCAGGCTTTACGCGCTGGAGGTGCCGACGATGCGCGCTGAACGTTTCGCGCTGGCGCGTACCCGCGGCGCGATCGACGCGGTGGACGACGGCCTGTTGCTGCTGCTCGCGGCACGCCGGTGCTTGGTGCATCTGGTGGCGCGGCTCAAGCCGCGCGCCGGACTGGTGGCGCGCGATCCCGCGCGCGAATCCGCAGTGCGCCAGCGCGGGCAGCGGCTGGCGCGGCGGCTCGACCTGCCCGTAGGCACCGCGGCGCAATTGCTCGACCTGGTGATCGCCGACGCCTGCGCGCAACAAGGCCTGCCGGATGACGCGGGTCAAGGCGGGCAGGGCGGGACAGCCGTCATGCTCGGCGACATGAATCCATCGAACGAACCTTCCCGCGCCGCGTCGATGCTGCGCCTGTTGCCGCCGCCGCGCCGGCTCGCGCCACTGCTGCGGGCGTTGCCCGCACGCTGGCAGCACGCCCTGCTGGAACGCGCGATGGCGCGCGTGCTCGCCGCACCGATCGCCGACGGCACGCTGGGTTTCATGGCGGATCGCCGGCTCGGCATCGAGGTGGACGACCTCGGCCTGTGCTGGGTGCTGACCCTGCACGACGGCCGGCTGGTGGTGACCGACGGGCAGCCCGAGGCCAGCGTGCGCGGAAGTGCCACCGACCTGCTGCTGCTCGCCAGCCGTCTTGAGGACGCCGACACGCTGTTCTTCCAGCGCAGCCTGGTGCTCACCGGCGACACCGAGCTGGGGCTCACCGCGCGCAACCTGCTCGACCGCCTGCCGTGGGAGTCGGTGCCGCTGGGCCTGCGCATCGCGCTGAACCGCGGCGCGCGTTTCGCCCGCGTCGCGCGCGAGGCGCATCGCGGTCGTTGATACCAGGCGTTCGCGACAGGCGTCGATGTCGCAGGTTTCCATACGCCGGCGTTGCGCTGACGTGGGTCAAGAGGCGTGACGGCCCGGCTCCGCACACTGCCGAACCCTTTCCACGACGAGCGCTTCATGACCCGGCCTTCCTCTTTCGACTATCCGGCGCTGCTGGCCTGCAGCCGTGGCGAACTGTTCGGCGCCGGCAACGCGCGGCTGCCCGCGCCGCCGATGCTGATGTTCGACCGCATCACGCAGATCGCCGAGACGGGCGGCGCCTACGGCAGGGGCGAGATCCACGCCGAGCTGGACATCACGCCACGGCTGTGGTTCTTCGACTGCCACTTCGCGGGCGACCCGGTGATGCCCGGCTGCCTGGGGCTGGATGCGATGTGGCAGCTCTCCGGCTTCTTCCTGCCGTGGCTGGGCGAGCCGGGGCGCGGTCGTGCGCTGGGCGTGGGCCAGGTGAAGTTCACCGGCCAGGTGCTGCCCAGCGCGAAGCGGCTGCGCTACGAGATCGACATCCGCCGCGTGATGCGCGGCCGGCTCGCGATGGTGATCGCCGACGGCAAGACCCTGGTGGACGACCGCCTGATCTACACCGCCAGCGACATGCGCGTGGGCCTGTTCCAGTCCACGGAGGGTTTCTGAGATGCGCCGCGTGGTGGTGACCGGCATGGGCATCGTCTCCTGCCTAGGCGACGTGGCGGACACGGTGTCACGTGCGCTGCAGGAATTGAGGAGCGGCATCCGCGCGATCCCCGACTACGCCGCGCGCGGCCTGCGCAGCCAGGTGGCGGGCGTGCCGCAGGTGGATCTCGACGCCGCCATCGACCGCAAGCTGCGCCGCTTCATGGGCGACGCGGCGGCCTACGCCTACCTCGCGATGCGCTCGGCGATCGCCGACGCCGGCCTCGGCCACGACGCGGTGAGCCATCCGCGCACCGGCGTGGTGGCCGGCTCCGGCGGCGGTTCGGCGCAGTGGCAGATCGAGGCGGCCGACCTGCTGCGCGGCAAGGGCGTGCGCAAGGTGGGGCCGTTCATGGTGCCGCGCACGATGTGCTCCACCGTGTCGGCCATGCTGGCCACCGCTTTCGGCATCCTGGGCCTGAGCTATTCCATCGCTGCCGCCTGCGCCACTTCGGCGCACTGCATCGGCGCGGCGGCCGACCTGATCCGCCATGGCGCGCAGGACATCGTGTTCGCCGGCGGCGGCGAAGAGGCGCACTGGGGCATGACCGCGCAGTTCGACGCGATGGGCGCGCTCTCCAGCGACCGCAACGACACGCCGCAGGCCGCCTCGCGCCCCTACGACGCCGGCCGCGACGGCTTCGTGATCGCTGGTGGCGGCGGCATGCTGGTGCTGGAGGACTACGCGCACGCGAAGGCGCGCGGCGCGCGCATCCACGCGGAACTCATCGGCTACGGCGTCACCTCCGACGGCGCCGACATGGTGGCGCCCTCCGGCGAGGGCGCGGTGCGCTGCATGAAGATGGCGCTGGCGAACCTCGCGCGCCCGGTCGACTACCTCAACACCCACGGCACCGCCACGCCGCTGGGCGACATCGTGGAGCTGGATGCGGTGCGCGAGGCGTTCGGCGCGGCGATGCCGCCGCTGTCCTCGACCAAGGCGCTCACCGGCCATTCGCTGGGCGCGGCCAGCGTGCACGAGGCGATCTACAGCCTGCTGATGATGCGGGACGGTTTCGTGGCCGGCTCGGCCAACATCGACGCGCTGGATCCGCGCGCCGAAGGCTTCCCCATCCTGCGCGAGAGCCGCGAGGCGCGGCTGGACACCGTGATGTCCAACAGCTTCGGCTTCGGCGGCACCAACGCCAGCCTGGTGTTCGCGAGGGTGTGAACCGTTGTGGAGCGATTCCGGCCATCTCTTGCGGGATGGCCGGAACCCATGTGGCATGCAGGCCGGCTACTTGCCGAGGCTAAGCGTGCCCTTCATCAGCGCGGCATGGCCGGGGAAGGTGCAGAAGTAGGCGTACTGCTCGCCGGCCTTGAGCTTGGCCACGTCGATCGTCGCGGTGTCGGACTGGCCGCCGCCGATCAGCTTGGTGTGGGCGATGATGCGCGTGTCGCCGGGCTTCTCGTAGCTGTTGGCGGCGCCGGCCTGCATGCCGTCGGCGATCACGCCGGCCTCGTCGGATGCGTGCGCCAGCACCCAGTTGTGGCCCATCGCGGTCACCGGAAGCTTGCCGGTGTGCTTGAGCGTGACCTTGAAGGTCTTGCAGGCCTTGGGCACGGCGATCGAGTGGACGTTGTACTGCATCGCGTCGCTGGCTTCGACGGTGGTGCCGCACTCGGCGGCCATCAGAGGGCTGCAGGCGAGGCCGAGCAGGACGAGGGCAATCAGTTTGCGCATGGGTATCGCTCCGTGGGGAAAAGGGTCGGGGCGATTCTGCGGACGCCATCGCCGGACGGCACTGACCTGCGTCAGTGCGGACGGCGTGGCCGCACTCCGACAATGCGGCGAAAAGTCATTCCGACATCGGACGACATCGATCCATGGACATGCAGGCGAACGGAGCGGAGTTGCGCACCGGACAGGTTGCGGAGAAGGCGCTCGCCGGCACGACGATGCGCGGGAGGCCGCGCTGGCTGCGCTTCCTGGCCGTGGCGGGCCCGGGCATGGTGGTGATGCTGGCGGACACCGACGCGGGCAGCCTCGTCACCGCCGCGCAGAGTGGCGCGGAGTCGGGCTATCGCCTGTTGCTGCTGCAGGCGGTGATGGTGCCGATCCTGTTCGTCGTGCAGGAGCTGACGGTGCGCCTGGGCATGCTCGGCGCCTCGCTGGTGGCCGCCATCGTGGTGGCCCTGACCGCGGCGCGCGCGCTGGGCGAGGTGATAGGCTTCGAGCACTCGCTGCGCCACCGGCCGCAGGAGGTGCCGTGGTTCTATGGCGCCTACGCCCTGATCCTGGCGCTGGGCGGCGTGCTGGTCGCCTCCGGCGCCAACCTGGTGGAACTGAGCGTGGGCGTGCAGGTGATGAACGCGCTGCTGCTGCCCATCGTGCTGGGCTTCCTGTTCCTGCTGGCCCGGCGCGTGCTGCCCGAGCCGTACCGGCTCAAGGGCGCCTATGCGGTCGTGGTGGGCACCACCATCGCGCTGACCGCCGGGCTTGGCCTGTATGCGGGGATCGCCGGGCTGCTCGCCTAGCCCGGCCCGCACGCGGTGCCGCTCAAATCCGGCGTGGTGCCGCACCGGCAGATCCGTCTGCTTGGCGTCATCCGTCAATATCTTCCTTCTTGAGGACTTCACCCGACCTAGGCGAGACTCTCTCATTCAGCCGCCTGCCGGTACGACCTGTGGCGGTCTGTTGAGGAACGGCCTGATGGCTTGAACCGCAGACGATCCACGTGCCGGCCAGGCACGCCAGAGGTCGACCGGTGGAATCAGGCCCGGGCGTACGCCGGGTTCGATGGCCCGGACGCGCTCCCAGAAGGCGGATTTTCGGGATTTTCCATACTGTCCTGCCGTTGGAGATACACATGCCGCTCCTTGCCCAAATCGCCGCGGAATCTTCCGCCATCAGAACCGCCTGGGTGACCCCATTGCCTTCGAGCACCACGGCACGCTTGCCCTGGACTGGTCACAAGGCAACCAGCGAGTCGCAGTTTTTCACGTCTCTCTACAAGATCATCAAAGACCAGCACGGGCCCATCTGCCAAACCAGCACGGACATGAGCAATCTGGATTTTCCCGGGTGGTTCAACTACTTCTTCAATGAAGCGAAATCGTTCGTCAATGGGCAGGCGGCAATCGAAGAGGATCTCGGCCGTATCGCCAGCCTAATGTTCGATCTGGATGTAACGGGCGTTGGAAATGCCGCGAAGATCATTTTCAACTCAGGTTTCCCGTTGCCGTTGTCAACCGCTTTCGCGGCCAAATTGTCTTCTACGCCAGGCACTGTCCCCAAAGGCATTCTGACGTACCTGTTCGAGCTTGGCTTCGAAGAAGCCACCATGACCACGGCCGGCGATTATTTCGGCAAAACGCTGGCCTTGAAATCCAACATGACGGATGGCGTTGCCGTGCGCTCGAGCAAGGGCAGTTTTGTCTTTGCCTACCGGGGCGACACGCGGGAGGTTTCGACCATCATCAGCCAAGGCGGCGCAAAGTGCAGGGCGGAGCTCGATTTCTGGCGTCGCGACGCAGGAGTCAATGCGCCCTGGCACCCCTGGGGCGACATCGACGAAAAATGGAAAAAGATGTGGTTCCGAAAAGGATCGGCGGACAACGATTACTTCACTTTGAACAGCCTGGCGAAAGAGTTTCATATCTCATGCGCCTACCCGATGTTTCGATCCTTTGAAATCCATCAGGACATGGTCGGCCCAGCTTCCGATTGGACGGCAACGCAACGCGCCAGGTTGGCCGCGAAAAAAATCACGCTCCGCCACGTCTACGACAAGCGCGGTTCAAGCTGGAAGGAAGTCCCCTGCGACGAAACGCGTGTCTTCGCATGCGCCATCGGTAGCGACATCGAAGCGGCAACGACGTTCGAGCTGAACAACTACCCGGAGAGCGCGATACGCAACGTCGGACTGGAAGACATGATCGCATGGATCAAGGTGCGTCGATTCCACCACCCGCCCGACTCGCCCCATGAACATTACGACAGCACGCGCATCAGCCCTTCCATGACGATAAAGACCATGACATGGGGCTGGGTGCGCTCGGAGGAGGAGACCCGCGCATCGTTGGGCTGCACTCCCGATGGCATCAAGGTCATCGCGGCCAAGCTGCAGAACCTGATGGGCAAGGTATTCGACATCTCCCACACGAGTTATTTTCCGGAAGCGAGCTATGACGTCGATCGCGTGCAAACCACTTCGACGACGCCGACCGTTCCGGTCATCCGGCCCGTGAAGCTGACGAGCCGATAGTTCCCGGAATGGCTGGCCGCCGGAACCGCCCATTCCCGGCACGCTGGCTGAAGGCGCCGTCAGGTTGCCGTAGCCGACCGGATTCCCTCATCGTCGTCAACGAAGATCGCGCATCACGGGGCGATCCCCTTAAGGGGATCGCCAAGCCGCTCGCGCAGGCAGCCCGGCCCTGGCCGGTCACACCTGCAGGCGGTCTCCTTGGCGCGCCACCAGGCCGTAGAGCGCGGGCGCCAGGAACACGCCGATCACCAGCCGCGAGAGCATGCCGGCCACGATCACCAGCGCGAACGGCCGTTGCGAGTCGGTGCCCACGCCGGTGGCGACGGCGGCGGGCAGCAGGCCAAGCGCGGCCACCAGCGCGGTCATCACGATGGGGCGCAGGCGCAGCAGGGAGGCTTCGCGGGTCGCTTCGGCGATACCCATGCCGCCCAGGCGCAGCTCGTTGACGCAGGAGATGTAGACCACCGAGGTCAGCACCGAGACGCCGAACAGCACGATGAAGCCGATGCCGGAGGACACCGAGAACGGCGTGTCGGTGAGCCAAAGCGCGAGGATGGCGCCGATGGGGGAGCTGAGCAGCACGCCGAGCACGGTGATGAACGGGAACTTGAAGTTGCCGTACAGCACGAACAGCAGGCCGAAGATCAGCAGCACCGTGAGCGGCAGGATCACGTCCATCTGCGCGCGCGAGGCGGTGTATTCCTTGTACTCGCCGCCCCAGTCCAGCCGGTAGCCCTGCGGCAGCTTCACCTTCTGCGCCACCTGCTTGATCGCGTCGCCCACCGTGCTGGCGAGGTCGCGGCCGCTCACCGAGAACTGCACGCCGATGTAGCGCGAGCCGTCCTCACGGTAGATGAAGGAGGCGCCGTTGCTGACGTGGATGTCGGCCAGCTCCTTCAGCGGCACCTGCTGGCCGCCGGGGGTGAGCAGCGGGATGTCGCCGATCGCCTGCGGGTTGTCGCGGTACCGGTGCTGCAACCGCACCACCAGGTCGAACTGCTTCTCGCCCTGCGTGACCTCGGTGGCCACGTCGCCGCCCACCGCCGCCTCGATCATGCCGTTGACGTCGGCCACGTTGAGGCCGTAGCGCGCGATCGCGGCACGATTGATGTCGATGGCGAGGTTGGGCTGGCCCAGCTCGTGCACCAGGGTGACGTCGGTGATGCCGGGCACCTGCTCCATCGCCTGCTTGATCGTCTTGCCCTTGTCCTGCAGCGTCTTCAGGTCGGGGCCGTACACCTTCACCGCCAGCGAACTCTTCAGGCCGGTCTCGGCCTCGTCCACCGCGTCCTCCGCCGGCTGGGTGTAGTTGAAGTCGATGCCGGGGAACACTTCGAGCTTCTTGTTGATCGCGTCGATCAGCGCCTGCTTGCTGGCGTACTTGCCGCCCCACTCGGAGTAGGGCTTGAGGCCCACGAAGAACTCCACGTTGAAGAAGCCGGTGGAGTCGGTGCCGTCGTCGGGACGGCCCAGCTCCGAGGTCACCGTGGTCACCACCGGGAAGGAGTGCAGGATGGCGCGGATCTTCGGCGTGATCTCGGCGGACTTCTGGTAGGAGATGGTGTACGGCATGGTGGCGCGCACCCACAGCGCGCCCTCGTCCAGCTTGGGCATGAACTCGGCGCCGATGCGCGGCACCAGCAGCATGGCCAGCGCCAGCAGCAGGGCGGGGATCGCGGCGGTGCGCCAGCGGTTGGCCATGCAGCGATCCAGCACGCGCGCGTAGGCCGCCTGCAGCCTCTCGAAGATCGCGTTGCGCCGCTCGCGCACGCCCTTGCGCATGAACAGCGCGCACAGCACCGGCAGCAGGGTCAGCGTGACCAGCAGCGAGCCGACCAGGGCGAAGATCATGGTGTCGGCCATCGGCTTGAACAGCGTGCCGGACGGCCCGGTGAGCACGTAGATCGGCAGGAAGCTGGCCACGATCACCGCCACCGCGTAGACCAGCGGGCGATCCACCTCGGAAGCCGCGCTGCGGATCACCTCGCGGATGCCGTACTCCGTGCCGTGGCGCTTCGCCAGCTCGCGGAAGATGTTCTCCACCATGAAGATCGCGCCATCCACCAGGATGCCGAAATCCACCGCGCCGATGGAGAGCAGGTTCGCCGAGGCGCCCTGCAGCTGGATGCAGAAGAAGGCGAACAGCAGCGCCAGCGGGATCGTCGCCGCCACGATCAGGCCGGCGCGCACGTCGTACAGGAAGAAGATCAGCACCGCCACCACCAGCAGCATGCCCAGCAGCAGGTTGCGCTGCACGACGTGGGTGGTCTGCGCGATCAGGTCGCTGAGGTCGTAGAACGGGTGGATCTTCACGTCCGGCGGCAGCACGTGCTCGTTCAACTCGCGGGTCTTGGCCTCCACGCGCGTGAGCACGTCCTGGGTCTTCTGCCCGGTGAGCATCAGGATCACGCCTTCCACCGCGTCGTTCTGGCCCATGTAGCCGAACTCGCCGAGGCGCGGCGCGATGCCGATCGCGACCTTGCCCACGTCCTTCACCAGCACCGGCGTGCCGTTGTGCACGGCCAGCACGATGTTGCCGATGTCCTCGGTCGTCTTGATCAGGCCCAGCCCGCGCACGTAGAAGAACTGGCCGCCCTGCGTGTAGAAGCCGCCGCCGGCGTTGCCGTTGTTGGCCGCGATGGCCGCTTCCACCTGGCTTACCGACAGGCCCTGCGCGGCGATCTTCGCGGGATCGAGCTGCACCTGGTACTGCATGTTGCCGCCGCCGAACGCGGAGTCGTCGGCCACGCCGGGCACCGAGCGGTACTGCGGCGCGATCACCCAGTCCTCCAGCGTCTTCAGCTCCATCGGCGAGCGGTCGGTGCTCTCGAGCACGTAGCGGTAGATCAGCCCCGACGGCGAGGACAGCGGCGACACCGAGGGCGCCACGCCGCTGGGCAGGGTGATGCCGCTGAGCCGGTTGAACACGCGCTGGCGCGCCCAGTAGTTGTCGGTGCCGTCGTTGAAGGTGAGGGTGACGTCGGACAGGCCGTACAGCGAGATCGAGCGCTTCACCGAGAGCTTCGGGATGCCGCTCATGCCAAGCTCCACCGGCACCGTGATCAGCCGCTCCACCTCCTCGGCGGAGTGGCCCGGCCACTGCGTGATGATCTCCACCATCGGCGGCGAGAGGTCGGGATAGGCGTCCATCGGCAGGCGCTTCAGGGCCCACATGCCGGCGCCGACCAGCAGCGCGGTGAGCAGCACGATCAGCAGGCGCTGCTCCAGCGCGAACGCCACGATGCGGTTGATGAAGGAAGCCGGACGCGCTCCGGGGGGCGGCGTCAACTCGTTCATTGGGTCTGGATGAAGCGCACGAAGATGCCGCCCTCGGTCACCACCTTGTCGCCGGCCTTGAGGCCATCGGCGATCAGGGTGCGGTCGCCCGTGCGCACGCCCAGCGTCACCGGGCGGCGCGCGTAGCTGCCGTCGGCTGCCTGCACGTACACGAAGGGCAGGTTCTCGTCGTCGCGCAGCACCGCGCCCACCGGCACCAGCAGGCCGCTGGCCGCCGCGGCCGAGGCGATCCGCACGCGCACGTACATCTGCTTCTTCAGCAGGCCGCCAGGGTTGTCCACCTCCACGCGCGCGGCCACCGAACGGGTGTCGGGATCGACTTCCGGCGACACGTTGGCGACCTTGCCGTGCAGCGTCACGCCGTCACCGGCTTCCACCTCGGCGACGTCGCCGGGCTTCACCGCGGCGAGGTCGCTGTCGAACACCTGCGCCATCACCCACATCTTCGACACGTCGGCCACGGCGAAGCAGGGCGTGCTGCCCGCCTGCAGCAACTGGCCGGGCGTGATCGAGCGCTGCACCACGGTGCCGGCCATCGGCGCGCGTATCGTCGCCTGCACGCTGGCCACCGGGCGGCCCTGCTCGACGTCCTTCGCCACCTGCGGATCGACGTTCAGCGCCAGCAGCGCTTCGCGCGCGGCGTTGCTGTCGGACTGGGCGCCGACCGCGTCGGACTGCGCCTGCGCGTTCTCGCGCTCGGAGATCGCGTGGTGCGCGTAGAGATCCTTGTCGTTGGCGGCCACCTCGGCGGCGGCACGCGCGGCGGCCAGCGCCTTGCGGTAGCCGTCCACCGCCGCGGCGAAATCGGGCGAGGCCACCGTGGCCAGCGGCTGGCCCTGCTTCACCTGTTCGCCCAGGCTCACCAGCACCTTCGTCACCGGGCCGGAGAACGGCGCCAGCACGGCGGTGGAGCGGTTCTGGTCGTAGTCCACGATGCCGGTGGTGTCCACCGTGCGATGGAACGAGGACGCCGCCACGGTGTAGAGCTTGATGCCCTGCTGCTGCGCCGCCGTCAGCGTGACGTTGTGCGGCGTGTCGGCCGCGACCGCTGTCGCGTTCTGGCCTGACGAGCAGCCGGCCAGCGCGATGGCGGCGGCCAGCATCGTTGCGGGCACGATGCGGCGGGGAAGGGCGGGGAAGGGTGGTTTCGTCATCACTGCTTGCTCAATTCCTGGTGATGCCACCAGCCACCGCCCAGCGCCTGGTACAGCGCGGCGGTGTCGGCGAATCGGTTGGCCTGGGCCTGCACGAGGGCGATGCGCGCCTGCTGCCAGGTCTGTTCGGCGGTCAGCCATTGCAGGTTGCCGGCGTAGCCGTCCTTGAGCTGGCGCCGGGTGAGATCCAGCGTCAGCTTCGCCGCCTGTTCGGCCTTGGCCGCGGACTGCAGTGCCTGCGCGTCCTGATCCAGCGCCACCAGCGTGTCGGCTACGTTCTGGAACGCGGCCAGCACGGTGCCTCGGTATTGCTCGGCGGCTTCGTCGTAGGCCGCTTTCGCCGCGCGCTGCTGGTGGAGCAGGGTGCCGCCCTCGAAGATCGGTGCGGTGATGTTCGCCGCCGCGTCCCAGAAGCCGGTGCCCGCGCCGAACAGCCTGGAGAACTCCAGCGCCGTGCTGCCGGCGTCGGCGCTGAGCGTGATGTTGGGCAGGCGCGCCGCGGTAGCGACGCCGATGGCCGCGCTGGCGGCATGCAGGTTGGCCTGCGCCTGTCGCACGTCGGGGCGCTGTTCGACGAGCTTAGACGGCAGGCTCAGCGGCAGGTCGGTGGGCAGGTGCAGGTCGTCCAGCGAGAGGCGATCCTGCGGCGCCTGCGACGGGAACGCCCCCGTGAGCACCGCGAGCTGGTCGCGCTGCTGCGCGAGCTGCTTCTGCAGCGGCGGCAGGGCGGCCCTGGCCTGCGCGAGCTGCGATTCCTGCGCGGCGAGGTCGACGCGGCTCGCATAGCCCTTCGCGTACTGGTAGCGCAGGATGCCCAGCATCTTCGCGGTGGCGGCGATCTGCCAGCGCGTGGCATCCACCTGCGATTGCAGCGCGGCGAGCTGGATCGCCGCCACCGCCACGTTCGACGCCAGCGTGTTCCACGCCGCGATCATCTGGAAGCGCGCGGCCTGCTCCTGCGCCTGCAGCGATTCCGCCGCGCGGCGATTGGCGCCCCACACGTCCGGCGTGTAGGACACCGAAAGCTGCGGCGTGTAGAGGTTGTACAGGAAGGCGTTGGACGAGGGCACCGGCGCCAGCGAGCCGGCCTGCCGCTGGCGGTTGGCCGAGACGTTCGCCGACACGCTGGGCCAGAAGGCGCCGCGCTGCGCCAGCGTGTTCTCGTGCGCCACGCGCAATGCGGCCTGTGCGGCCTTGAGATCCGGGTTGTGCGCCAGCGCCTGCGCGATCAGTGCGTTCAGCGGCGCGGAGTGGAACAGCGTCCACCAGTCGCCGGGAACGTCCGCGCCCGGTGCGAGATGCTGGGCCGCGCCGCCCGCCACGTGCGCCGTGGCGACTGTGGCGGCCACCGGTTTGGACGTATAGCCGTCCACCGCGGGGGCGGCTGGCGCCTTGAAGTCGGGCCCCACCGCGCACGCCGCCAGCAGCAGCGCGGCGGCCATCGGCGCGACCCGGCGCAGGGCATGCGCCGCGGATGTCTGGACAGACGGAATGGAAGCCATGCGGAACCCGTACTCGTTGCTGCGTTCTGCTCCGACAACGGGTATCCCGTGCGGCACGGTGGGTGAAGGTACGTTATAACATTAGCCTTCGGCAACGCTGCATTTTCTTGCGATGCCGGCCGACGTGCCGGGCGCCCCGGCGCCGTGGCGGTGGTGATCCGCCGCACGGCCGCTACGCGGCGCGCGGTTTCGACGATGCGCGCACGCCTTGGCCTGCACGTGCTGGCTTAGAGCCTGTTCACGATCTCCCCATGACCCGCGTTGCCTTGCCGTGGCCGTCAGGTGGTAGTGCGTGGCGCAGTGCTTGCCTGGCTGGCAAGCCAAGCCGCGCGCTGCCGCATGGCGGCCACGGCAAGGCAACCCGAAGGGCCGGGTCTGTTTGCCCCCATCCCTGCGTCATCACTCAGTCGTGGACGGACGTCCACTCCTTCGTTCTTCCTTGATCTGCGTGCAAACAGCTCCCGGCGCGGGCCATGGGGAGATCGTGAACAGGCTCTTGGATGAGCCGCAGCGCCTTGCCCTTGTGCATGGCGACGTGGTTGGTCTTGTCGCTCTGAATCTCGTACTGCGGATCGTCGGGAGTCGCGTGGTGGGCATAGCCCTTGTAGTCCACGTCGCCGGTGTGCACGCGCACGATACGGCCGCTGACCCGGCCGGCCTCGGAGTTCCACGTCACGTGGTCGCCGACCTTGAAAGCACCTGTCATGACGCACCTCGCCTTGGTGTTCGCACGGTTGATCGTGCCATCCAGCTAGCGTGCGGCAAAGGGCACGATCGAGCTGCCGTCCAGTTCCCCCAGCGGCCGTTCGGCGAAACCAGCTCGACCAGGCCGCCCAGGCCGATTTCCAGCCGCGCGGCATCGTCGGGGTGGATCTCGACTATAGGGTTCCTGCGCGCGAACCGGCGGCCGGCCCTGATCGACAGGTGGCGGGATAAGCACGACAATCGCCGGTGAAACTCCGAGGCGCGGGATCTTCGTTTCTTCGTCAAGAAACATGGTGTCGCGTCCGTGGTTCTAGGAACCACCGGGTGGACGGGGAAACGCGTTCGCCTCCCGATCTTGGAAAGGAGCACATGGCATGACCCCGCTGGCCGATCGCTACGGTCGCCGGTTTCCGTACCTGCGGCTGTCGATCACTCCCGCGTGCAACTTCCGCTGCACGTACTGCCTGCCGCACGGCTACCGTGCCGACGCGGGCATGCCGGGGCCGTTGTCGCTGGAGGAGATCGCGCGCCTGCTGCGCGGTTTCGCCGAACTCGGCATGCGCAAGCTGCGCATCACCGGCGGCGAGCCCAGCGTGCGCCACGATCTCGCCGGGGTGCTGCGCACCGCCGCCGCGACACCGGGCGTGACCAGGCTGGCGATGACCACCAACGGCACGCTGCTCTCGCGCCGTCTGGGCGAGTGGATGGACGCCGGCCTCAACGCGATCAACGTCAGCGTGGACAGCCTCGACCGCGCCGCTTTCGCGCGCATCACCGGCCACGACCGGCTGGACGACATCCTGCACGGCATCGACATGGCGCTGGCCGCCGGCCTGCCCACCAAGCTCAATGCCGTGCTGCTGCGCGGCGTCAACGACGACGCGCTGCCGCGCTGGCTGGATTACCTGCGCGACCGCGCGGTGGGCCTGCGCTTCATCGAGCTGATGCAGACCGGCGACAACCTGGACTACTTCCGCCAGTACCACGTGCGCACCGAGACGCTGGAAGACCAACTGCGCGACAGCGGCTGGCAAGCGCTGCCGCGCGCCGCCGACGCCGGCCCAGCGCGCGAGTACCGCCACCCGGATTATGCCGGCCGCATCGGCATCATCGCGCCGTACTCGAAGGACTTCTGCGCCGGCTGCAACCGCCTGCGCGTCACCGCCGCCGGCGACCTGCGGCTGTGCCTGTTCGGCGAGTTCGGCATCCCGTTGCGCCGCCACCTGCAGCGCGACGACCAGCTCGACGAGCTGGTGCGCGCCATCGGCGGCCAGATCGGCCGCAAGGAGCAGGGGCATTTCCTGCACGAAGGCCGCACCGGCATCACGCCCCATCTCGCATCCACCGGAGGTTGATCCATGCCCCAGCGCGAGGAACGCGCGTACTTTCACATGGCCGACGTGCGCCGCAAGCGCGCCACCGCGCGTCGTGCGGTGGCGGTGGGCGAGCTGTACGCCGGCAGCGCCTTCGACGACATCGTGGCGAGGCGGCTGCCCAAGGGCGACGCCATCGCGATGGCCGAGATCGCCGGCCTGCAGGGGGCGAAGAACGCCTCGCAGCTGATGCCGCTGTGCCACCCGCTGCCGCTGGAATACCTGGAGCTGCGTTGCGTGCCGGAGGCCGGACGCCAGGCGATCCGCGTGTACTGCGAGGTGGCCACCTGCGCCCGCACCGGCGTGGAGATGGAGGCGCTGGCCGGCGTCAACGCGGCCCTGCTCACGCTCTACGACCTCACCAAGCCGGTGCAGCCGGCGCTGGCCATCGGCGGCGTGCGGCTGTTGTTCAAGGAAGGCGGCAAGAAGGGCCTGTGGCTGCATCCCGACGGCATGAGCGAGGCCGAGCGCGAGCACTACCGTCCGCGCGCCACGCCGCGGCTGGAAGGCGTGCCGGCTGCCGTGGTCACCCTGAGCGACCGCGCCCATCGCGGCGAGTACGAAGACGTCTCCGGCGCCTTGCTGGTGGAACGCCTGCGCGCGCTTGGCGCCGACGTCGGCCCCGCCGAAGTGCGTGCCGACGAGGCTGAACCGCTGGCCGCGCGCCTGCGCGAACTGGCCGCCGCCGGCGTGCGCCTGGTGCTGTGCACCGGCGGCACCGGGCTGGGGCCGCGCGACGTGACGCCCGAGGCGCTGGCGCGGGTGGCCGAGCGCCGCGTGCCCGGCATCGCCGAAATGTTCCGCAGCGAGAGCAGCCAGCACACCCCGCTGGCCTGGCTGAGCCGCGCCGAGGCGGTGCTGCTGGCCGGCACGCTGGTGATCGCCTTGCCCGGCAGCGCGAAGGCGGTGGCGCAGGGCATGGATATCCTTGCGCCCATCCTCGCGCATGCGCTGGCGATGGTCGCGGGCGAGGGCCACGCATGAGCCACGCGCTGCTCGATCCGGACGAAGCCGTGCGCCTGATCCTGGCCGCTTGCGCGCCGATGCCCGCACAGGCGGTTCCCGTGGCCGAGGCGATGGGCCGCGTGCTCGCCGCGCCGGTATCGGCGCCCGGCGCGCTGCCGCCGTTCGACAACTCGGCGATGGACGGCTACGCCCTGGGCGGCGGCGCCGAAGCGCTTGCCGCAGGCAGCGAATGGCCCCTCGAAGGCGAACAGGCCGCGGGCGACGGCATCGCGCGTGCACGGCGCGGTGCGTGGGAGATCATGACCGGCGCGCGCCTGCCCGACGGGCTGGATCGCGTGATCCCGGTGGAGCAGACCGAACGGCTGGACGCGCCGCCGCGCGTGCGCCTGCTGGCCGGCGTGATGGCGGGTGAAAACGTGCGCCGCGCCGGCTCCGACGTACCGGCAGGCGAGACCGTGCTCGCCACCGGCTCGGTGCTGGCGCCGCAGCATCTGATGCTGCTCGCCGCGCTGGGCATGGCGAGCGTGACGGTGGCCGAGCGCCCGCGCGTGGCCGTGCTGTGCACCGGCCGCGAACTGGTGGACGATTCCGCCGCGCCGCTGGCCTCCGGGCAGATCCGCAATTCCAACGGCCCCTTCCTGGCGGAACGCCTGCCGCGGGCCGGCGCCGAGCTCGTGCACGTCGAGACGGTGGGCGACGAGGTGGACGCCTTCCTCGCCGCCTTCGCGCGGGCACGCGCCGCCGGCGCGCGCGCGGTGGTGTCCACCGGCGCGGTGTCGATGGGCCGCTACGACTTCGTGCCGCAGGCGCTGGAACGGCTGGGCGCGGAGGCCATCTTCCACAAGGTGGCGATCCGCCCCGGCAAGCCGCTGCTGTTCGCGCGCCTGCCCGACGGCACGCTGTTCTTCGGCCTGCCCGGCAATCCCATCGCGGTGGCGGTGGGGCTGCGCTTCTTCGTGGAGCCGGCGCTGCGCGCCATGCTGGGCCTGCCGCGCGAGGTGCTGTGGCGCGTGCCGTTGGCGAACGACTACGCGAAGAAGCCGCGCCTGCGCTTCCATCTCAAGGCGCGCGTGGCGCTGGACGGGCAGGGACGCCTCGCGGCTGCCGTGTTGCCGGGGCAGGAGTCCTACCGCATCCTACCGCTGGCCGAAGCCAACGCCTGGGTGGTGGTGCCGGTGGATGCCGCGGCCTTGCCGGCGGGCACGCTGGTGGAGGTCTGCGGTCTGGGCCATATGGAAAGCCCGATCATCGACGGAGGCGTGGCATGAAGACCCGGATCGCGCTGTATGGCGCATTGCGCGAAGCCGACGCCAGCGGCTACGTGGAACTGGACGTGCCTGCCGGCAGCCGCATCGCCGAACTGCGCGAGCTGCTTGCCGCCTACCTCGCCGAACGCGCGCCGGCGATCCCCGCGGGACTGGTACGGCGCAGCGCCTTCGCCAGCGCCGAGGAAATCCTGCATAACCATCGCGCGGTGCCCGAGGGCATGGAGCTGGCCGTGCTGCCGCCGGTGAGCGGAGGCTGAGATGGACGACCTGCATGTCGCCGTGGTGGAGCGCCGCGTGGCCAGGCTGGATGTCGCCGCAGCGCTGGAGTTCGTGGCCGACCCGCGTTTCGGCGGCATCGCCAGCTTCATCGGCCGGGTGCGCGACCACAACGTGGGCCGCGTCGTCACCGGAATCAGCTACGACCTGTTCGAGCCGCTGGCGCTGCGCATGTTCCGCGCCATCGGCGAGCGCGCGCGGGCCGAGGTGGGAGCGCCGCTGAAACTGTGGATCGCCCATGCGAAAGGCGATCTCGCCATCGGCGACCTCGCCGTGGTGGTGGCCGCAGGCACGCCGCACCGCGACGAGGCCTTCCGCGCCTGCCGCCTGGCCATCGAGGCGGTGAAGCACGAGGCGCCGATCTGGAAGCAGGAGCACTACGTGGACGGCGACAGCGCCTGGAGCGAAGGCTGCTCGCTGTGCGAGGAGCAGCGCGAAACCGAACGGCACGACCATGCCGGCCATGCCCACGGCCACTGAGCGGCGGCCATGCATCGGCGTGGTGCTGGCCGGCGGCCAGTCCACCCGCATGGGGCGCGACAAGGCGTTGCTGGACTGGCACGGCCATCCGCTGCTCGAACGCCAGCTCGACGCGCTGCGCGCATCCGGCGTCGACGCGTTGCAGGTGAGCGGCGATCGTCCCGGTTACCGCGGTGTCGCCGATGCGCGGCCCGGGCTCGGCCCGCTGGGCGGCCTGGCCAGCATCGTGGCCGGCGTGGCGGGCGAAGCCGATCTCCTGGTGATCCCGGTGGACATGCCGCTGCTTGGCGCCGCGCTGTTGCGCCGGCTGCGCACGGAACAGCCGCAGGCGCACGGCCTGCGCTGCGCCGGCCATGTGCTGCCGATGCGGCTGCGCCTCGATGCGGAAAGCCGTGCGCTGCTCGACGCGCTGCTGCGCGAAGGCGAACCGCGCCGCCGCTCGCTGCGCGCGCTGCAACAGGCCGTGGACTGCGCGGAGATCGCGCTGGCCGACGACGAAACCATGCAACTGGCCGACTGCAATACCGAGGCAAGCTGGCACGAGGTGAACCGATGAGAGTGCAACTGCAGGGACAGTCGCTGCGCCTGCGCATCGACGAGGCGGAACTGGCGGAACTGCTGGCCGGTGGCACGGTGGAAAACGCCACCCGCTGGCCTGACGGCCGCAATGAACGGCAGCAGCTTGCGCTGGCCGCGCAGTATGGCTGGCGGCGCGGCGACGGGAGCTGGCGCATGGAATTGTCCGATACGGCGGTGCGCGAACTCGCCGCGCGCCTGCCCAGCCGCGACGGCCTGTCGTTCGAGTTGGCGTTGCCCGGGGCGGGCGTGCTCGATGTGCTGTTCGACGTGGACGTGCGCGACAGCGTGCGGCAACGCCATGCGAACAAGGAGGGCAGGGCGTGAGCCGCATGCCGTATCGCCTGCGCTGGCTGGCGCCCTTGTTCCTGCTGTCCGGCCTGGCCGCGCTGGCCGGCGACGCGCCGGTGCTGCGCGTGGCCTATGCCGGCTCGATGGGCGTGGTGATGGATCGGAATCTCGGCCCCGCGGTGGCCGCGGCGCAGCACGCCAGTTACCAGGGCATCGGCCAGGGTTCGTATGCGCTGGCGCGCCTGCTGGCCGGCAAGCAGTTGCAGGCCGATGCGTTCGTGGCGATCACGCCGGGCCCGATCAAGCTGCTGCGACAGGCCGGACTGGTGGAGCAGGCGGTGCCGGTGGCCAGCACGCGCATGGTGGTGGTCTACAGCCCGAAGAGCCGCTACGCCGCCGACTTCGCCGCTGCCGCGCAGGGAAGGAAGCGCTGGTACGAGGTGCTGCGCGAACCCGGTCTGCGCTTCGGCCGCACCGATCCCGCGGTGGATCCGCAGGGCGCCAATGCGCTGCTCACCCTGCAGCTGGCATCGCGCTACTACCGCCAGCCCGACCTGCTGCGGCAGGTCGCGGGCGATTTCCAGAACCCGCGGCAGATCTTCGCCGAGACCTCGCTGATGTCGCGGCTGGAAGCGGGCCAGCTCGACGCCGCCATCGGCTATGCCAGCGCGGCGTTCTCGCACCATTTGCCGGTCGTCGACCTGCCCGCCGAGATCGACCTCGCGCAGCCGGCGATGCAGGCGCCGTGGTATGCGCAGGCCGGCTTCGCGCTGGCCAACGGCAAGAAGGTCGAGGCGCAACCGCTGGTGTTCTACGCCGCGGTGCCGACCGATGCGAGACAGCCCGCGCTGGGGCGGGCCTTCGTGCAGTTCATGCGTAGTGCGCGGGGACAGGCGATGCTGCGCGAGCGCGGCTACGACCCGCCGCACGGCGATGCGCTGTGAGCAACGCCATGCGGCCACGCCTGACGACGCTCGCCGCGGCGCTGGCCTTGCTGCTGCTGGCCGCGCCATTCGCTGGCCTCGCGATCGCCACCGACTGGCGCCACTTCGGCTTCGCCCGCGGCGACGGCAATGCGGTGGCGGTGTCGCTGGGCCTGAGCCTGGTCGCGCTGCTGCTGATCGTGGCGCTGGGCACGCCGCTGGCGTGGTGGCTGGCGCGCCATCGCGTGCGCGGGCAGTGGCTGGTCGATGCGCTGCTGCTGCTGGCCCTGCTCACCCCGCCGCTGGCGATGGGCCTGCTGCTGGCCACGATGTACGGCCCCTACGGCCCGGCCGGGCAATTGCTGGAACGCGCCGGCCTGCTGCTCACCAACTCGGCGCCGGCCTTCGTGATGGCGCAGTTCTACGCCGCCTTGCCGTACTACGTGCTGGCCGCGCGCGCCGCCTTCGAGGGCGTGCCGCGCGAGCTGGAGCAGATCGCGCTGACGCTGGGCCATTCGCCCGCGCGCAGCTTCTTCCGCGTCAGCCTGCCGCTGGCCAGGCTCGGCCTCGCCGCCGCCGTGGCGCTGGCCTGGGTGCGTGCGCTGGGCGAGTTCGGCGTGGTGCTGATCGTGGCGTATTACCCACAGGGCATCCCGGTGAAGCTGTGGACGAACCTGCAGGACATCGGCCTGCCGGCGGTGTATCCGCTGCTGTGGGTGTTCTTCCTGGTCGCCTTGCCCTTGCCGCTGGCGCTGGGCCTGGCCGTGCGCAGGCGGCTGGCCTGATGCGCGTCGACTACTGCATCGAAGGCCCAGTGACGTTGTCCGCCTCGTTCGAGGTGGAAGGCTTCACCGTGCTGCTGGGCGCGAGCGGGGAGGGCAAGACCTTGCTGTTGCGCGCCATCGCGGGGCTGCTGCCGGCACGCGGCGAGCCCTTCGATGGCTTGCCGCCGCAGCAGCGCGCTATAGGTTACCTGCCGCAGGGGCACGCGCTGTTCCCGCACTTGAACGCTTGGCAGAACGTGGCCTTCGCCCTGCGCGGCGCGGATCGCCGCAGGCTGGCCATCGAATGGCTGGAGCGGGTGGGGCTGTCCGCACTGGCCGAGCGACGGCCCGCGCAATTGTCCGGCGGCCAGCAGCAGCGCGTGGCCCTGGCGCGCGCTTTGGCGCGGCGGCCGCAGCTGCTGCTGCTGGACGAGCCCACGTCCGCGCTGGATCCCGCCACCCGCGACGACGTGCTGGCCGAGCTGATCGCCGAAGTGCATGCGGCGGGCATCCCCGCGCTGGCGGTGAGCCACGACCCCGCGCTGGCCGCGGTGGCCGACCGGCTGGTGGTGATGCACGGCCGCCGCATCGTGCAGGCGGACACGCCGCTGGCGGTGCACGCGCGCCCTGCCAACGGCGCCGTGGCCCGGTTGCTGGGCCACCGCAACGTGCATCGCGGGCGACTGCTGGGAGCACCGGACACGCAGCGATTGCTGTGGCTGGATGCAAAGGTGACCGTGCCCGTGGCGACGGAGCTTCCCGGTGACGCAGTGGTGGACTGGCACATCGCGCCGGAAGCAATCGAACTGCACGAGACATATCCGGCCGGTGCCGGCGATGCCGATGGCCTCCTCGCCGCCACGCTGGAGGTGCGGCAAGCCGGCGAGCAGGGGAGCTATGTGGGCTTGCGTTGCGGGCAGGCCAGGCTCTGGGCGAAATCGCCTCCCTCGCACATCGAGGCCAACGAGGTCTGGTTGCGGTTGCCGCCCCCGGCCATCCGCTGCTGGCCACGGGATTGATTTCGCGGACAGGGCGGAGACAGGCTCCAGGGTCGTCCCCCTTGAAACACTTGCAGCCTCTTGTGCCGGAAGCATGGGGCCGCTCGTTGTATGTTAGGCGCCCATGATCGTCCGCCCGCACAACGTGCATTCCGTGACTACCCTGCTGTTCGCACGCAAGGGGTCGATCGTGCCCGTGATCCTGCCGCAGGTGCTCTACACCATGCTGCTTTCGCTGGTGGTGGTGACGGCGCAGCGGCGCGGACTGGCGATCCATTTCACTTTGAACGCGGCGCCGCTGACCCTGCTCGGACTGACGCTGGCCATCTTCCTCGGCTTCCGCAACACCGTGGCCTACCAGCGCTGGTGGGAGGGCCGCACGTTGTGGGGCGACCTGGTGATCGCCACCCGCAACCTGACCCGCCAGACCATGGCATTCATGCCGTCGCTGCCGCACGCCCGGAGACAGCGGCTGGTGCATGGCTTGATCGGTTTCACGCATGCACTGCGCCATCATCTGCGCGGCACGGACCCAGGCCCTGATCTGCGTCGCTGGCTGTCCGGCGAGGCGTACACCGCGGCGATGGCGTCGCCTCACGTGCCGAATGCCGTGCTGGGCATGCTCGGCGAAGCCTATGCGCAGGATGCCCGTACCGCCGGCCTCGACAGCATGCTGCTGGTGGAGATGGATCGCGAGCTCAACCGGATGTCCCATGTGCTGGGAGGCTGCGAGCGCATCAAGGGCACGCCGATTCCGTTCGCCTACATCCTGCTGTTGCACCGCACGGTGCACATCTACTGCTTCATGCTGCCGTTCTGCCTCATCGACTCGCTGGGATGGCTGACGCCGCTGGCGGTCGGCGTGTTGGCCTATACTTTCTTCGGCCTGGACGCCATCGGCACGCAGATCGAAGATCCCTTCGACCTGCTGCCCAACGACCTGCCGCTGGATGCGATCAGCCGCAACATCGAGATCAACCTGCGCAGCCTGCTCGGCGATCCCGATGTTCCTGCGCCGCTGGAGCCCAAGGACTTCGTGCTGACCTAGTCGGCATGAGGGCAGGCGGGGCTGGTTTGCCCAGGCTTGCGTCGGGCATCCGATGTCCGCAGAGCGCCTTTCCTAGTCGGAAACAAGCCGGTCGGGATGCGTGTAGACGTTGTGGCTGCCCGGCCGGGCGAAGCCGACCAGGCACACGCCGGCGCTGCGCGCCAGCTCGATGGCCAGCGCCGTGGGCGCGGAAATCGCCGCCATGAAACCGATGCCGGCCTGGGCCGCCTTGGTGACCATCTCGTAGCTGGCGCGGCTGGTCAGCAGCAGCATGCCGGCGTCCGGCGCGATGCCGGCGCGAACCATGGCGCCGACCAGCTTGTCGAGCGCGTTGTGCCGGCCCACGTCCTCGCGCACCAGCACCACGTCGCCTTCGGCGTCGGCCCAGGCGGCGGCGTGGACGGCGCCGGTGGCGGCGTTCATCGGTTGCCTGGCCGGCAGCTGGGCCAGCGCCCGTTCCAGCGCGGTGGCCCGGAATGCGCCGTGACTGCGGACGCGCCCGGGTTGGCGTACCGCATCCTCCAGTTCGCGCGTGCCGCAGATGCCGCAGCTGCCGCGGCCGGGCAGCAGGCGCTTCGCTGCCCCGTCGAGCCGTGCGGCAGGAGCTTCGGGCGCCACCGCGATGGCGAGCTGGATGCCTTCGAGCAGTTCGATCCGCTCGACGGACTGCAGTTGCGCCGGCTCGGCGATCAGTCCTTCGCTGAGCGAAAAGCCGAGGGCGAAGTCTTCCAGGTCGTGCGGCGTCGCCATCATCACCGCGAAGGACACGCCGTTGTACAGCATGGCGATGGGCGTTTCCTCGGCGACGCAATCCTCGACCTGTTCGGCATGCCCGTGGCGCCAGCGCTCGATGCGGCGCACGGCATGGCCGGGCGCGGCGGGGGGGCGGGGCGGAGCGCTGGCATCCAGCGGGATCGTTCCCGGCTTCATGCCCGTTCCGTGCTTCGGCCGCCCGTCACGCCGCGTGCGCGCGCACGATGCGCACGGGGATCGACTTGTACGATGGCGTTCCGCTGGCCTGGTCGTTGTAGTCGAGCGGCACCAGGCAGTTGCCCTCGGGGTAGTAGGTCGCCACGGAACCCCTGGCGATGTCGTGGGCGACGGCGATGACGTTGGCGAGGCGGCGCTCCGGCCCCTGGCCGATGGCCGTCTCGACGAGGATCTCGTCGCCGTGCTCGATGCCGCGCTCGGCTAGGTCGTCCGCATTCATGAACACCACGTCGCGCCGCCCGAAGACGCCGCGGTAGCGGTCGTCGAGGCCGTAGATGGTGGTGTTGTATTGGTCGTGGCTGCGAATGGTGGTCAGCGTCAGGATCGTCGGATCGGCAGGCACCGGATCTTCGTTCAATCCCTGCATGCGCAGGAATTCCGCCTTGCCGGAAGGCGTGTTCCAGATCCGCTCGGTGGGCGGCAGCGGCAACCGGAAACCGCCCGGCACGAGGATGCGCTCGTTGTACTGCGCGAAGTCCGGGAAGACCGCCTCGATGGCGTCGCGGATGAGGTTGTAGTCCGCGACGAACTTCATCCACGGCACCTTGCTGTCGGGCAACGTGGCGGCGGCCATGCCCGCGATGATCGCCGGCTCCGAGCGCAGGTGCGGCGAGGCCGGCGGCAGCTTGCCCAGCGAGGCGTGCACCATCGACATCGAGTCCTCCACCGTCACGGCCTGCGGGCCGCTCGCCTGCAGGTCGCGCTCCGTGCGTCCCAGGCAGGGCAGGATGAAGGAGTGCTTGCCGGTGAGCAGGTGCGAGCGGTTGAGCTTGGTGCCGATGTGCACCGAGAGTTCGAGGCCGCGCATGCCCGGGAAGCATCGCTGCGGATCGGGCATGGCGACGGCGAGGTTGCCGCCCAGGCAGATCAGCGCCTTCGAGCGGCCTTCGCTGATCGCCTGCATGGCCGCGACGGCGTCGTGACCGTGGCCGCTCGGCGGCTTGAAGCCGAAGGTCTGCTCGATGCGATTCAACATGTCGGCGCCCGGCTTCTCGGTGATGCCGACGGTGCGGTCGCCCTGCACGTTGGAATGGCCGCGCAGCGGGCAGATGCCCGCGCCCGGCTTGCCGAAGTTGCCGCGCATCAGCAGCAGGTTGGCGACCTGCTGCACGTTCTGCGTGCCCTGGTGGTGCTGGGTCAGCCCCATGCCGTAGGTGACGATGGTGGCGTTCGACTTGGCGTAGGCCGCTGCGACGTCACGCAGCGCCTGCATCGGCAGGCCGGACTTGGCCTCGATGTCCTGCCAGGAGGTCGCACGCACGTCGGCGGCCAGTTCCTCGAAACCGTGGGTGTGCTGGGCGATGAAGGCATGATCCAGCACCCCGGCGCCGGGCGCGCCGGCGTCTTCCATTTCCAGCAGCGCCTTCATGATGCCCTTGAGCGCCGCCGCGTCGCCGCCGACCTTCACCTGCAGGTAGGTGGACGCGATCGGCGTCGAGCCCAAGGTGGCCATCTCCACCGGGTTCTGCGGATCGGCGAAGCGCTCCAGCGCACGCTCCTTGAGCGGGTTGAACACGATGATGGGCACGCCGCGGCGGGCCACCTCGTGCAGCGTGCCCATCATCCGGGGGTGGTTGGTGCCTGGGTTGTGCCCCATCGCGATGATCAGCTCGCAGTGCTCGAAGTCGTCCAGCGAGACCGTGCCCTTGCCGATGCCGATCGATTGCGGCAGGCCCACGCTGGTGGCCTCGTGGCACATGTTCGAGCAGTCCGGGAAATTGTTGGTGCCGTATTCCCGCGCGAAGAGCTGGTAGAGGAAGGCGGCCTCGTTGGAGGCACGGCCGGAGGTGTAGAACTCGACCGCGTCCGGATCCGCCAGGCTGCGCAGGATCTCGCCGATGCGCGCCACGGCCACGTCCCAGTCGACCGCCTCGTAGATGTCCTTCTCGGCGTTGTAGGCCATCGGGTGGGTCAGGCGCCCCTCGTCCTCGAGCTGGTAATCGCTCCAGGTCAGCAGCTCGGTCACCGTATGCGCGGCGAAGAATTCCGGCGGCACGCGCTTCTTGGTCGCTTCCCACGTGACGGCCTTGGCGCCGTTCTCGCAGAACTGGAAGGTCGAGGTGTGCTGCTTGTCCGGCCAGGCGCAGCCGGGGCAATCGAAGCCCTCGGGATGCTTGGCGCGCAAGGCGTAGGGCTTGTTGGTTCGGAGCAGCGTGATCGCGGCCTCCGCGGTGTTCATCTGCTCGAAAACAGCCTTGGCCGTGGCACGCAGCGCTCCCCAGCCGCCTGCCGGGCTGTCGTAAGGGCGGATGCCGGGGATCTCTTTGTCAGCCATGTTGCCACCTCGCACATTCGGCGACGGCATCGCCGTCGGTTGCAGCCGTTGCATTGCCGGGCGATCGACCAGCGAGTGTCGATGCCGCAGGCAGCGCCCATTCCCGGCCAGGCAGGCTCGTCGCGTGGGTGCTGGGCACCACTATCCTCTTTCCGGTTTGGCGTTGTCCATCTGCGCACGGCCGCGCATCAGGCCGTGAATAGGCCCATGTATGGCTGCATGCTAGAGTGCCCGCCCACGGCCACACAGGTTTTTGGGGGATGTATGGCAGCGCCTGGCGACATCACACCCGACGCGGTGCACGAGGCCATCCTCCGGAAGGAACTCTTCCTCGAGTACCAGCCCACCGTCGCGCTCCAGGAAGGCGGGCGTTGCGTTGGCTGCGAAGCACTGGTGCGCTGGCGGCGGGGCGCGACCGTCGTCTATCCGATGGGCTTTGTCCCCGTCGTCGAGGAGACTCCCGTATCCGGGCTGTTGACCTACTGGGTCATCGATACGGTGGCCAGGGAATTGGGCGACTGGTTGCGAGAGCATGCCGACATTCACGTCGGCATCAACGTCCCTCCGGAAATCCTGGGAAGGGGCGGCTTGGAGTACGCCGCCCGCAAGGCCAACCTCGCCGACATCTGCAGGCAGATCATCCTGGAAATCACCGAGCGCGGCTTTCCGGATCGCCTGGGTCTCGAAGAACTGCGCGGATTGATCAAGGAGCATCGCCTCGTCGCCATGGACGATGTCAACCTCGACGAGAGCAACTTCATCGTGCTGTCCCGGCAGCCGGTTCCGATCATCAAGCTTGACAAGGAGCTGGTGGAGGATCTGACGAGATCGGATGGCAGGAAGCTCAAGCAGATCGCCGCATTCACCCGTTTCCGGGGCCACTACGTGGTGGCCGAGGGAGTGGAAACCCGCGAACAGGAACGCTTGCTGAAAAACGCGGGCGTGCAGTTCGCGCAGGGCTGGCTGTATTCGAAATCGGTGTCCGCCGAGGACTTCAAGGCGTTCTGCGTTTCGGGGTAGGCAAGGCATCGGGATGCGCGGAATACTTGTTGCGCGGCGAGCGTTCGCTTCGCAAGCGCTCCGGGCGACATGTCTTCCTGCGCATCCGCGTGTTGCCTTGCCTTTGAAAAAGATCGTGAACAGGCCCCGAGGCGCCTTTCCCGTTCAGGCGCACTGCTGTCCGGAATAATCTGGGGACGGTGTCGAAGGATGAAGGCCCGCGCCGCTTGCACGAAGCATTGCGAGAAGGCGACTTCATTTCCGATAACGACCACCTATCCAGACTGTCATCCCGGCGCAGGCCGGGATCCAGTAGCGACCATGTTCGCTCAGGCCGCACGGCTACTGGATGACTCGCTTCGCTCGCCCCTTCGGGGCCGCCCTGCGGGCGTTCTGCGCGCTTCGCGCTTGTCCGGCCTGCGCCGGAATGGCGAGAAAGACCGCGGCCACGAATGTTCAAAATTATTCCGGACAGTAGTGCGTTCAGGCGGCTCGTGGTGGTTCGGGTGTCTTCCGCGTAGCGAACGGCTTTCCCGTCGACGCGGAGGAGTGCGATTGCCCAAGGCTCTCAGTGGCAGACGAGAACCGGTATCGCAGCCTTCGACAGCACCTTCTGCGTCTCGCTGCCCAGGATCAGCTTGTCCAGTCCATGCCAGCCGTGCGACGCCATGACGATCAGGTCGCAGTGCTGCTCGTCCACCGCACGCAGAATTGCTTCATAGGGTCGTTCGCCGAAGGCGTAGTGGCATTCGCATGCGATGTGCTTGTCGTCGGCGAGTTTCTTCGCCTGCGCAAGATAGCCGGTGGCGTTCTTGACCGCCTGCTGGTTGTAGTCGAACTCCGAGGCGGCAATCACTTCGGTGATGTAGGCAAGCGAGTGGAAGGGCGGTACGACATGGATGACCGATACCTTTGCGCCGCAAAGCGTGGCCATGTCCAGGCCCAGCCCAAGGGCGCGCAGCGACAGTTCGGAGCCGTCGATCGGCAGCAGGATGTTGTGGAACAGGGCCGGCCCTTGCCGGGCAGTCCGTTCCTGATCGGTCGTGGCAGCATGCATCGTGATTTCTCCGGAAAAGTCCGAGCCGGCGGCATCGACGTTTCGTCTTGCCCGCGCGGTCAGTATCAGCGGCGACCGGTGCCAGCTTGTTGATCGTCGTCAACTCCGTGCGATGCATCCGCGACCCTGGCCGGTAGCGTGGCTTTCCGGGCCGGGTGAGCATCAATGCTGCATCAGCAACGGAATGTCCGCATGGAGCAGGACGTGGCGCGTGGCGCCGCCGAACACCCGCTCGCGGGTACGCGACTGGCTGTAGGCACCCATGACCAGAAGGTCGGCCTGCATTTCGTGGGCCTTGTGCAGCAGCAGCGTCCCTGTGGCCTTCGATGGCGCATGAAGGTGCTGCATCGCGACCTCCACCTGATGATGCCGCAGGTACAGCACCGGGTCGGGCCGCGAAACGCCTGGAACATCCTCGTCGGATCTGCGCATCTCGCCGTCGATCAAGGTGACGTGCCGGGCGAGCTGCAGGATGGGCAGCGCGCGGCGCAGGGCGCCCGTGGCCTCGGCGCTTCCGTTCCAGCCGATGGCGACCCGCTGGAACGCGGCTTCGCCGTTCCAGCCTGGCGGGAGGATCAGGCATGGGACGCGGCAGCCCAGCAGTGCCTCGCCAAGCACGTCGAGCGTCCGTTCGGGAGGCACCATGGCTCGTTCCAGCACGACCAGGTCGTGCCAACCGCCGAGCTGGCGCAAGGTGGGGGCGATAGGCGCGCAGGCCACCGTCCAGGCGGCGAACGGTACGCCGAGGCCCCGGGCGAACGAGGGGAAGTCCGCCGGATCGTCCGCGTCCTCGCGCTGCATTTCATCGCGCTGCGCCGGCATCAGCGGGTCGGGCTCCTCGGCGCCGCCGAGCGGGCGCAGCGGGGCGGGCACGTAGCATCCGGTGAGATTGGCCCCGAAGCGCGCCGCGATCCTCGCGCCGAGCGCGACCGCCGGGCTCCATGGGCGGGTGCAGGTGGCCAGCGCCAGCACGTCGGCGAACCGCAGGTGCCGTCCGCCGGCGCAGGCTTCGCGTTCCCCGCTCATCGGGCGATGTCCGCGCGGGCGGCTTTCACAGATCCAGCGTGTAGCGCACCAGCCGGGGATCGTCCGGCTCGGCGCCGCAGCGGAAACCCAGGCGGCCGGCCAGTTCGCGCATGGCCTCGTTGGCCGGATCCTCGATGGCGAACATCTTGCGCAGCCCGTTCTTGCGCGCGACGTCGATCAGGTGGTGCATCAGCAGCGACGCGAGGCCGCGGTGGCGCCACTCGTCGGCGACCGTGACGGCGCATTCGCACTGCTGCCCGCCGTCGCCCGTCGCATAGCGGCTCACGCCGATCTCGCGCAGGTGGCCGTCGTCGTGCACCAGCGCCACGAAGGCCATTTCGTGGCTGTAGTCCAGCTTCATCAGTTCGTCGAGCAGCGACTTGCTCGGCTCCTTGAAGTCGCACAGGAAGCGGAAGCGGCGCGTCTCCGGCGACAGCCGCTCGATGAATTCCGCCTCGAATTCGCGATCCTCCGGCCGCAGCGGACGAACCAGCACGCGCGTCCCGTCGTTCAGCGATTCGATCCAGTGGTCGCCGCTCAGCGCCGGCAGCGGCTTCGACCCACGCATCTGTATGGTGGGTGCTTGCTTCGATGAATCGGTCATGGCGGGTACCTCGGCGGCAGGCCATCGGCGATGGCGGAAAGGACGCTCGCGGAAAGTTGTAGCGCGCGGGATGGGCCGTCGAGTTGACCAGGATCAACCGCGCCGGCAGCCGGCTGCGGCGCCCCGTCCGCCATCGGGTTGACGAGGGTCAATGTGCGCGCCGCGCGCCGTGGAAACCTGCAGCCTCCTCCGGTGGAACGGTGAACGGCCATGCTCGACATCCTCGTCAACATCGATGAAATGCGCGATGACGCCATGGCCATCCAGATGGGCCTGGCCCTGGCCGCCCGCCACGGCGCGTTCGCCACCGGCCTGCGCATCGTCGATGCCTATGCGCTGGCGATCTCCATTCCCGGCGGGGTGGCCGTGCTCGATGCGGAAGAGCGCGAGGCGCAGGCGCAGGACGCCTGGTGGCTGGAACTCTGCCGCCGCCATGGCGTGGCGGGCGCATGGGAGGTCATCCGCGGCATCTACGTCCCGGTGCTGGCCAGGCGTTCGTGCATGGCCGACCTGACGATAAGCAGCGCGCCCGCGGCAACGGATGACTTCATCGTCGGCATGGACAGCATCACGCGCGTGCTGCTGAGCGGGGCTTCGCCCATGCTGCTGGTGCCGCCGGCATGGAAGGGATCCCGCAGCCCGGGCCGGATCCTGGTCGCCTGGAACAGCACGGTGGGATCGATGCGTGCGTTGCGCGCGGCGCTGCCCTTCCTGCGCGAAGCCGAACAGGTCTGCATCGTGGACGGTTCGCGGGACGAGGTGCCGGGCCTGGCGCCGCCGCCGCTGCCGCTGGCCGACTGGCTGCGGCGGCGGGGTGCGCGGCGGCATGCGATCAAGCCGCTGGCCGTGTCCAGCCACGCGGGCGAGGCGCTGCTCGACGAAGCGGACAGGATGGATGCCGACCTGCTGGTGATGGGGGCATGGGGCCATTCGCGGATCGGCGAATGGGTGCTGGGCGGGGCGACCCGGCACGTCTTGCGCAAGGCCGCGCTGCCGGTGCTGTTGGCGCATTGAAGCGCACGATGGTGATGCCGTTGCACCCCGCATCGTTTGTCCTGGGCGTGGCGAAGTCGAAGAATCCTCCGTCGGCCGGATCCGTCGGGTGCCGGCACGACGGAGGACGGGCCGTCGCCGGCTTTCACGCCTCGGCGCGCGTCTGGCCGTGTGTCCCGGCCACGCTCCGGTCGTCGCGGGAAACCATGCAGGCGTCGCGGCCGGGGTGCGCCAGCGGGTAGTCGATCGGCTGGTCGATCCACGCCTGCATGGCCGCGCGCATGTCCAACTGCGCGGCGGCGGTCACCGGCGTGCAGGCCGGCACGCGCGTCGAGCCATCCGCCGCCAGCCGGCGGCGGGCAAGGATGAAGGCATATCCCGCCGGGGATTTCGTGCGTGCGGCGGCGCTGCAGGGCATGTCCCCGGCGGCGCAGCTGCTGCACAACGGATCCACCGCGTCGGCCACGTTGTTGGCGAGCAGGGCAAGCCGGCGTTGCGAGCCGATCGCCGTCAGCCGGGCGTGGCGACGGCCGTGGCGGCGTTGTTCCTGGTCGAATACCGCACGCCACGCCGGCGCGGGTGCCGCGGGTGTTGCTTCCGGTACGGGATGGCCGCCGCGCTCGCGGGCCAGTTGCAGGTCGCCCTGCAGGCAGCCCTCGGCCAGGCTGTGCGCGATGCGCCGGGCCTGGGCGCAGGCCGCCGGACTGTCGTAGGGCAGGCCGAGGAAATACAGCGCGTCGGCCAGCCCGACCAGCCCGATGCGCGCATGCGATCGTGCACGGACGGCACGGCGGCCAGCCAGCAGCGCGGCATTGTCCAGCATGCGCACCGCCAGCGCCGCGGTGGCGGCGAACGCGGCATGGTCGAAGCCGGCGGCGGCGTCGAAGCGGCGGTACACGAAATTCGCCGCGTTGAGCACGGCGACCAGTCCGTCGTCCGGCCACGCCGGGGCGGCGGTGCCGGCGCTGGCGGCGATCCGCTCGTCGGGCAGCAGTTTCCAGCCGAGCAGCGCGTCGACCAGTTGCCGCTGGAACGGGGCCGCCTGCCCGGGCTGCTCCGGCGCGGCCAGCGCGCCGGCCACGCGCGACCAGGTCTGCTCGATCGAGACGTCGCGCAGTTCGCCGTCCTGCCGCCAGCGGAACCACGCGTCCCATGCCTCCACGGCGCCTATGTCGATGAACCGCTGCGTGCCCTGCATGACCCGTACCGGATGCTCCCAAGCCTGCGGCGAGTTTCGGCTCTGCCGCCGGGCGCCGGTTTGAGCTGGATCAAGCCGGCGGCGCGCCGCCGCTGTTACCGGCCGTTACAAACCCTTGCAGACGGTTGCCTGCGCGAACTCATGCGGTTACCGCGCATGGCTAGCTTGGGCCACGCAGTCGCTTGGAGACTGCATGCTCCGGGAATCGCGCCATGGCCTCGCTGGCAACCGCCGCAATCGCTGCCCCTTCGCATGGAAGGGATCCTCTGCCGTTGCTCGCGGCGAACCTGCCGGAGGCGGCGTTCGACATCGAGGAACTGCGCCGGCACGTGCCCGTGCGCCGCTGCAAGCACGCCGCGGGCCAGTACCTCTACCACGCCGGCCAGCCGTTCCAGGCGATCCACCTGGTGCACGCCGGCTCGTACAAGACCTGCGAGCTGGCCGACGACGGCCGCGAGCAGGTGACCGGCTTCCGGATGCGCGGCGACCTGGTCGGCGTCGAGTCGATCGGCCTGCAGGCATATTCCTGCGACGTCGTCGCGCTGGAGGACAGCGAGGCCTGGGAACTGCCTTACCCGGCCGTGCTGCGCGCCTGCCTGCAGCTGCCCGAATTGCAGGCCCGCCTGACCACGGCGCTGGCCGCGGAGATCCGCAGCGGCCGTTCCTGGATGCTGATGCTGGGCACGCTGGCCGCCGAGCGGCGCGTCGCCGCCTTCCTGCTCGACGTGGCGGCGCGCTACGCCCGCCTCGGCTACAGCGCGAAGCATTTCATCCTGCGCATGAGCCGCATCGACATGGCCAGCTTCCTCGCGCTGAAGCACGAGACGGTCAGCCGCGCCTTGTCGCACCTGCACGACCTGGATTTCATCGACGTGCAGCGGCGCGAAGTGCGCGTGCTGGACGTGGACGGCCTGCGCGCGCTGGCAGGCGTCGGCGCGGCGGGGCATTGCTGAGCGAGGCTCACTCGCGGTCGAGCACCCGCTTCAGCGCCAGCGCCAGCTGCTCGCGCCGGTACGGCTTGCGCAGCAGCTCGAACGTGCCGGCGGCGACGTCCACCGAGGCGTATTCGTAGCCCGAGGCGAGCAGCACGGGCAGGCCGGGACGCTGCTCGCGCGCCCTGGCGGCCAGCTCGAAGCCGGTCATGCCGTCGCCCAGCACCACGTCCGAGAACAGCAGGTCGATCTCCGGCTGCGCGGCGAGCAGCGCCAGCGCGCCGGCCGCGTCGGCCGCCTCGCGCGTGGCGTAGCCCAGCGACTGCAGGAAGGCCACCGCGATGCGCCGCACTTCCGCCTCGTCCTCCACCACCAGCACGGTCTCATGGCCACGCTGCGAGGCTGACGCAGCCGCCGCCTCCACCGCGCTGCCCGCGGCGGTGGCGCAGGGCAGGCAAAGCTCGATCCGGGTGCCGTAGCCGAGCTGGCTGTGGATCTGCAGGTGGCCGCCGGACTGCTCGACGAAGCCGTACACCATGCTCAGCCCCAGGCCGCTGCCCTTGCCGGCCTCCTTGGTGGTGAAGAAGGGTTCCAGCGCGCGCGCCAGCACCTCCGGCGACATGCCCAGGCCGGTGTCGGAGACGGTGAAGGCCACGTAGTCGCCGGGCGGCAGCCGGGCCGCGTCGTCGTCGGCCGCGACGCGCCGCATGCGCGCCGCGATCGAGAGGCGGCCGCCGTGCGGCATGGCGTCGCGCGCGTTCAGCGCCAGGTTGATCAGCGCCGCCTCCAGCTCGCCGGGATCGGCGTACACCGCGGCCACGTCGCGCGGGCATTCGATCGCCACCGCGATGCGCTCGCCCAGCGTGCGCTTCAGCATGTCGTCGAGGTCGAACAGCAGCTGCGCCGGATGGATCGCGCGCGGCAGCAGGTGCTGGCGCCGCGAGAACGCCAGCAGCTTGCGCGTGAGCGCGGCGCCGCGCTCGACCGCGCGGGCGGCGCTCTCGATGGTCTCGCGCGTGGCGGGATCCGGCGTGGCTTCGGCTTCGAGCAGCTGCAGGTTGCCCGAGATCACGGTGAGCAGGTTGTTGAAGTCGTGCGCGATGCCGCCGGTGAGCTGGCCCAGTGCGTCCAGGCGCTGCGCGTGGGCGAGCCGTTCCTCGCTGCGGCTGCGCTGAACCGCCGCCGAGAGGATGTTCGCCAGCGACTGCAGGAAGTGCAGCCGGTCGCGGTCGAAGCGGCCGCGGCCGCGCGCCAGCGCCAGCAGGTAGCCCATCGGCGCGCGGCGGTCGAGCAGCGGCGCCACCGCGGCGTCGGCGAAGCCGCCGTCCGCGAGCGGCGGGCAGCAGGCGCCGAGCCAGTCGATCGCCGCGCGCGTCGGCGTGTCCGCTTCGGCCTCCGCGGGCGCGTTGCCGGCCATCGCGGCGGCGACCGGGTCGTCGCGCAGCGCGTCCAGCAGCGCGGTGGACAGGCCCGTGGACGACTGCACGTGCAGGCCGGCGCGGTGGGGATCGACCAGCAGCACGGCGACCGCCGGGATCTCCAGCGTCACGGCGATCAGCGCCGGGATCTCGTCGAAGATCTTCTCGTCGTGGGCAGCCTCGAGCACGCGCCGGCCGACCTGCGCCACGCAGGCGTCGTAGCGGGCGCGCACCAGCGCCTGGCGCGCCCGCTGCGTTTCGGAGATGTCGCGGATCGAGGCGGCGAACAGCGTGCCGTCGGCGGCGGCGATGGGACTCAGGCCGATCTCCACCGGGAAGGTCTGGCCGTCGGCGCGCCGGCCGGTCAGTTCGTAGCCCGCGCCCATCGGACGCACGCGCGGATCGTCCATGTAGCGATTGCGGTGCGCCACGTGCGCCTGGCGTACCGCGGCCGGCACCAGGGTCTCGATCGGCCGGCCGGTCAGCGTGCCGGCCGCGTAGCCGAACAACTGCTCGGCCTGCGGGTTGACCAGCACGATGTCGCCGCGGCGGTCGATCACTACCATGGCGTCGGGCGCGGTCTCGAACAGGGCGCGGAAAAGGCCGGCGTCCGCGTTCGGCGGCGGGACGGCGCCGCTCATGCCGGCCGCACCTGCGGCGCGAACAGGTAGCCGGCGCCGCGGATCGACTTGATGATCTTCGGCTGCCCCGGATCCGACTCGATCTTCCGGCGCAGGCGGCCGATCTGCACGTCGATGGAGCGGTCGAACGGGCCGGCGTCGCGGCCGTGCAGGCGGCTCATCAGCTGGTCGCGCGAGAGCACCTGGCCGGCATGCTCCACGAAGACCCGCAGCAGCGCGAACTCGCCGGTGGTGAGCGGCACGTCGCCGCCGTTCGGCCCGTGCAGCGTGTGCGAGCGTGCGTCCAGCAGGTAGCCCTCGAACGCGTGGCGGGGCGGTTGCGCGACGGTCGCCGGCGCGTTCGCCGCCGGCGCGCGTTCGCCGGCGCGCCGCAGCACGCTGCGCACGCGGGCCAGCAGCTCGCGCAGGTCGAACGGCTTGGCCACGTAGTCGTCGGCGCCCAGTTCCAGGCCCACCACGCGATCCACCGTCTCGCCGCGGCCGGTGACGATGATCACCGGGCCGTGCCAGTGCTCGCGCAGGTAGCGGGTCAGCGCGAGGCCGTCCTCGCCGGGCAGGCCGAGGTCGAGCATCACGATGTCCACCCCTTCCGCGGCGAGCAGGCGGCGCATCTGCGCGCCGTCGCCGACGCTGCTCACGCGGAAGCCGTGCGCGCCGAAATAGCGGGCGACCAGGCGCGCGATCTCCTCGTCGTCGTCCACCACCAGCAGGTGCGCGGGCTGGGCGTCGGTGGCGGCATCCGGCGGGGGAGGCGTGTGCGGGAGCATGGAGCGTGGATCCGGGGCGTGGCCTCTGACCTTGCAAGAATACGACGGAGTGTCGCCGGCCTGCATCCGAAACGACATGGTGCGGGATGGCTGCGGCCCGCGCCGTTGATCTGCATCAACAGCCGCCGTGCACGTCGCCGGCAGACTGCACGGGCGATCCCTTCTTCGACCGCGCCGCTGGCGCCGGGAACCGAACCGACCATGGAAACCGCCATGCCTACGGGAACCGTCATCGCGGCGCAAGGCGCCGTGGTCGACGTGCGTTTCGCCGCCGGTGCGCCGCTGCCGGCGATCGACACGGCGCTGCGGGTGGACTGGAACCTGGCGGAGCCGCTGCTGCTTGAAGTGCACAGCCACCTCGACGCCGCCACCGTGCGCGCGGTGGCCTTGCAGGCGACGGCGGGCCTGAGCCGCGGCGCGACCGTGCGCGCCACCGGCGCGCCGATCAGCGTGCCGGTCGGCGAGGCGGTGCTCGGCCGGCTGCTGGACGTCACCGGCGCGGTGCGCGACAACGGCGCGGCGCTGCCCGCCGACGTGCCGCGCGCGGGCATCCACCATCCGCCGCCGGCGCTGGGGCAGGGCGCCGCCGCGACCGAAGTGTTCGAGACCGGGATCAAGATCATCGACCTGCTGGCGCCGCTGTCGCGCGGCGGCAAGGCCGCGATGTTCGGCGGCGCCGGCGTGGGCAAGACGGTGCTGGTGATGGAGCTGATCCACGCGATGGTGGAGAAGTACCAGGGCATCTCGGTGTTCGCCGGCGTCGGCGAGCGCTCGCGCGAGGGCCACGAGCTGCTCAGCGACATGCGCGGCTCCGGCGTGCTCGCGCGCACCGTTCTGGTGTACGGGCAGATGAACGAGCCGCCCGGCGCGCGCTGGCGCGTGCCGCTGAGCGCGCTGACCATCGCCGAGTACTTCCGCGACCAGAAGCACCGCAACGTGCTGCTGCTGATGGACAACGTGTTCCGCTTCGTGCAGGCGGGCAGCGAGGTGTCCAGCCTGCTCGGGCGCATGCCCTCGCGCGTCGGCTACCAGCCCACCCTGGCCAGCGAGGTGGCGGCACTGCAGGAGCGCATCGCCTCGGTCGCCGGCACCGCGGTCACCGCGATCCAGGCGGTGTACGTGCCCGCCGACGACTTCACCGATCCGGCCGTCACCGCCATCTCCAGCCACATGGACAGCATCATCATGCTGTCGCGCGAGTTGGCCGCGGAAGGCTTCTATCCGGCCGTCGATCCGCTGGGCTCGTCCTCGGTGCTGCTGGATCCGGCGGTGGTCGGCGCGGAGCACTACCGCGTGGCCGAGCGCGTGCGCGAGACGCTGGCGCGCTTCAAGGAACTGCAGGACATCATCTCGCTGCTGGGCGTGGAAGAGCTGGGCGCGGCCGACCGCCTGGCGGTCAAGCGCGCGCGGCGGCTGCAGCGCTTCCTCACCCAACCCTTCAGCGTCACCGAAGCGTTCACCGGCATGCCCGGCCGCAGCGTGGCGCGCGCCGACACGCTGGCCGGCTGCCGCGCCATCCTCGACGGCGAGGCGGACGAGTGGGCGGAAAGCTCGCTGTACATGGTCGGCGACCTCGACGAGGCGCGGCAGAAGGAAGCCCGCGCCGCCAAGGCGGAGCCGGCGCCGTGAGGCTGCGCATCCTCACCCCGCTCGAGGTGGTCGTGGACGAGGACGACGTGCAGGCCGTGCGCGCCGAGGACGCCAGCGGCGGCTTCGGCATCCTGCCCGGGCACGCCGACTTCCTCACCAGCCTGGCGATCTCGGTGGTGGGCTGGCGGGGCGCGCGCGGGCAGCGCTACTGCGCGGTGCGCCGCGGCGTGCTGCGCGTGACGGCGGGAAAAGAAGTCGCCATCGCCACGCGCGAGGCGATCCCCGGCGACGACCTGGCCACGCTGGACCAGACCGTGCTGGCCCGCTTCCGCGCCGACGCCGACGCGCAGCGCACCGCGCTTGCCGCCAGCACGCAGCTGCAGCTCAACGCGATCCGCCAGATCATGCGCCACCTGCACCCGGATGGCCGCGAGCTGCCGGGAGCCGGGTCGTGACCGCGCGCGACGACGATGCGGCGCGGCGCGATCCGCTGGTGCAGGGCGCACGCCTGCGCGGCGCGCGGCATCGCCTGTGGCTGGAGCAGGGCGAGCCGTCGGTCGGGCGCCGGCTGGCGCAGATCGGCGTGCTCGGCTGGATCATCGTGACGCCGATGCTGCTGGGAATGTTCGGCGGGCGCTGGCTCGATCGGCACTTCCATTCCGGCCTGTTCTGGACGGCGCCGCTGCTGCTGCTTGGCCTGGCGCTGGGCTGCTGGTCGGCGTGGCGATGGATGCAGAGTCCATGAATGCGCCGGCCTTGCTGCCGCCGCTGGCGGCGACCGTGCTCACCGCCGTGGCGTGCGCCGGCCTCGGCGTCGTCCTGGGCCTGATCTATTTCCGCGGCCTGTGGTGGAACGCGCGGATGCTGGCCGGCGGCCGGCCGGCGAAGCGGGTGGTGGCGCTGATGCTCGGCCGCTTCGTGCTGCTCGCGGCCGTGCTGGCGCTGGTGGCGCATGCCGGCGCGCTGCCGCTGCTGGCGACCGCGCTGGGCCTGCTGGCCGGGCGGCAGTTCGTGCTGCGCCGCGTGCGCGGGATGCCGCCGTGATCTCGCCGCTAAGCAATCCGCCGCTGTTCCATATCGGCCCGGTGCCGATCGGCGAGGCGGTCGCCGTCACCTGGGCCATCATGGCGCTGCTGGCGCTGGCCGGCTGGCTGGTCACGCGGCGGCTGGCGCTGTCGCCTTCACGGTTGCAGGCGGCCTGCGAGCTCGTCGTCGAGGCGGTGGACGGCCAGATCGCGGACACCATGCAGGTGGCGCCCGGCCCCTACCGCAGCTTCATCGGCACGCTGTTCGCCTTCATCTTCGTCGCCAACTGGTCTTCGCTGGTGCCCGGCGTCGAGCCGCCGACCGCGCACCTGGAGACCGACGCCGCGCTGGCGCTGATCGTGTTCTTCGCGGTGATCTGGTTCGGCGTGCGCGCGGGCGGCTTGGGCGGCTACCTGCGCACGTTCGCCGCGCCCAGCGTGCTGATGATCCCGCTGAACTTCGTCGAGAGCATCACCCGCTGCTTCTCGCTGATGGTGCGCCTGTTCGGCAACGTGATGAGCGGCGTGTTCGTGATCGGCATCGTGCTGTCGCTGGTCGGCCTGCTGGTGCCGATCCCGCTGATGGCGCTCGACCTGCTCACCGGCGCGGTGCAGGCGTACATCTTCGCCGTGCTGGCGATGGTCTTCATCGGCGGCGCGGTGTCCGAAGGGCGAGCCGATTCCACTTCCCACCAAAAGGATTCTTCCCCATGAACTGGCTGGCACTGGCAAGCATCATCTCGGCGGCCATCGCCGTCTCGTTCGGCGCGATCGGCCCCAGCCTCGGCGAAGGCCGCGCGGTGGCGGCGGCGATGGACGCCATCGCCCGCCAGCCGGAGGCGGCCAACACCATCTCGCGCACGCTGTTCGTCGGCCTGGCGATGATCGAGACGATGGCGATCTACTGCCTGGTCATCGCGCTGCTGCTGCTGTTCGCCAACCCGTTCCTGAAGTGACGCCATGGCGATCGACGGCTGGACGCTAGTCCTGCAGGCCCTCAATGTCCTGATCCTGGTCTGGCTGCTGGGCCGCTTCTTCTGGCGGCCGCTGGCGGCGATGATCGACAAGCGCCGCGCCACGGTGCAGCAGGCGCTGGCCGACGCGGAAGCCGCCAAGGCCGGCGCCGCGGCGGCCGCGGCCGAGGTCGAGCGCACGCGGGCGGGCTTCGCGCAGGAGCGCGCGGCGATCCTCGCCGCCGCGCAGCAGGACGCCGCGCGCGAGCGCGCCGCGCAACTGGCCGCGGCGCAGGCGCAGGCGGCCGCGCTGGTCGCCGCCGCGCAGGCGCAGACCGAGAAGGATCGCGCCGCCTTCGAACAATCCTGGGGCGACCGCGCGGGCTGGCTGGCGGTGGACATCGCCGGCCGGCTGCTTGCCCCGCTGGGCGGCGACGCGCTGCACGCGGCGTTCCTGGAACGCCTGTTGCGCGCCTTGCGCGAGCTGCCTGAGCCGATGCGCCGGCTGGCGGCGGACGGCACGGCGATCGAGGTGGTCAGCGCGCAGCCGCTCGATGCGGCGATGCAGGCGCGTTGCCGCGCGGCGATCCTCGATGCTTTGCAGTCCCGCGCGCCGCTGGACTTCACGGTGGACGCCACATTGCTCGCCGGGCTGGAACTGCGTGGCCCGCACGTCGCGGTCAGCAACAGCTGGCGCGCCGACCTCGACCGCGTCCGCCAGGAGCTGGTGCATGAACGACACGATTGATCCGGCCGCGGACGCCTGGCTTCGGCAGTCGCGCGAGACATTGGGCAAGCTCCCGCTCGGCCCGCGCAGCGAGCAGGTCGGCCGCGTGGAGGAAGTGGCCGACGGCATCGCGCTGCTGTCCGGGCTGCCGGGCGCGCGCCTGGACGAGCTGCTGCATTTCGACAAGGGCGCCTACGGCTTCGTGCAGTCGCTAGCCCGCGACCGCGTGGGCTGCGTGATCCTCGACGGCGCGGACGCGATCGAGGCGGGCGATGCCGTGCGCGGCAGCGGCAACGTGGTGCGCGTGCCGGTGGGGCCGGGGCTGCTCGGCCGCGTGGTCGATCCGCTGGGCCGGCCGCTCGACGGCGGTGGCCCGGTCGAGGCCGAGAGCCACGAGCCGGTCGAGCGTCCCGCGCCGGCGATCATCGACCGCGAGCTGGTGACCGAGCCGGTGCAGACCGGGCTGCTGGTGGTCGACGCGCTGTTCGCGCTCGGCCGCGGCCAGCGCGAACTGATCATCGGCGACCGCGTCACCGGCAAGACCACCGTCGCCATCGACACCATCATCAGCCAGCAGGCCAGCGACATCGTCTGCGTCTACGTGGCGGTGGGGCAGAAGACCTCCAGCGTGCAGCGCGCCGTCGCGGCAATCCGCGCGCACGGCGCGCCGGAGCGCTGCATCGTGGTGGTGGCCGGCGGCGCCGACCCGCCGGGGCTGCAGTGGATCGCGCCGTTCGCGGGCTTCACCATGGCCGAGTATTTCCGCGACCGCGGCCAGCACGCACTGGTGGTGATCGACGACCTCAGCAAGCACGCCGCGACGCACCGCGAGATCGCCCTGCTGACCCGCCAGCCGCCGGGGCGCGAGGCCTATCCCGGCGATATCTTCTACGTGCACGCGCGGCTGCTGGAGCGCGCGGCCAGGCTGTCGAAAGAGAAGGGCGGCGGCTCGCTGACCGCGCTGCCGATCGCCGAGACCGACGCCGGCAACCTCAGCGCCTACATCCCCACCAACCTGATCTCGATCACCGACGGCCAGATCGTGCTCGACGCCCGGCTGTTCAACCAGGGCCAGAAGCCGGCGGTGGACGTGGGCACCAGCGTCAGCCGCGTGGGCGGCAAGACCCAGGCGCGCTCGCTGCGCGAGGCGGCCGAGTCGCTGCGGCTGGACTACGCGCAGTTCCTCGAGCTGGAGATGTTCACCCGCTTCGGCGGCATGCCCGACGCGCGGGTCAGGGACCAGCTGACGCGCGGCGCGCGCATCCGCGCCGCGCTGGGTCAGGCGCAGCACGCGCCGTGGCGGCTGGCCGACGAGGTGGCGCTGGTCACCGCCGTGCAGCGCGGCCTGCTCGATGCCTTGCCGGTGGAGGCGGTCGCGGCGTTCCGGCAGCGCCTGCCCACGGCGCTGGACAGCGAGGCCGGCGCCACGGTGCGCGTCCTGCAGGCTGACGGCATGCCCGACGAGGCCGCTCGGCAGGCCTTGCTCGACGTGCTGCGCCGGCTCGCCGCCGAGGTGGCGCCCGCCGCACCCGCGCCCGCACAGGCCATCGCGCATGGCTGAGCGGCTGGCCGAGATCCGCGCGCGCATCGCCGGCATGCAGCAGCTCGGCGCAGTGGTCAACGCGATGCGCGGCATCGCCGCGGCGCGCGCGCAGCACGCGCGCTCGGAGTCGAGCGCGGTCGAGGCGTTCTCGGCGCTGGTGGCGGACGCCGTCGGCCAGGCCATGGCGCTGTGCCGCGAGGACGATGCGCCTGCCCGCCGTGACGGCGCATCGCGCCAGGTACTGGTGGCCTTCTGCGCGGAGCAGGGCTTCGCCGGCGCCTTCAGCGAGCGCGTGCTCGATGCCGTGCAGGCGGATTTTTCCACCGCCGAGCTCTGCCTGGCCGGCACGCGCGGCCTCGCGCTGGCGGCCGAGCGCGGCCTCGCGCCGCGGCTGCACGTCGCCATGCCGGCGCGCTCGGCGGACGTTTCGCGGCTGGCGGATCGCATCGCCGAGGATCTCTACCAGGGCATGGCGGACGGCGAGGTCGAACGCCTCGACGTCGTGTACAACCGCTGGGAGCCGGGCCACGGCATCCGCGTGGAACGTCGCCGGCTGTTCCCGCTGGACGCGGCGGGTTTCCAACGTACGGCCGGCGGCAACGCGCCGCTGCTGCAACTCGCACCCGAAGCGCTGCTGGCCGAGCTGACCGGCGACTACGTGCACGCCCGGCTCTGCGACGCCGCGCTGCACGCGTTCGTGGCGGAAAACGAAGCGCGCATGGAAGCGATGGCCGCGGCGCACGGCGAGATCGAGCGGCACCTGGCGGAGCTGGAGGCGCGCCAGCGCGTGGTGCGCCAGGAGGAGATCACGGCCGAGATCATCGAGCTGGTGGACGGCGGCTTCGCACGGCGCTGACCAGGCGCATCGCGGCATGGCCCGCCGTCGGCGGTGCCCGACACGTGCCGGGCATCGTGTGGCCGCCGACCTCCATGCGCCGACTCAATGCCGCTTGTTCGGCGTGCGGGACGACGCTGGCGCCGGCTTGCCGGCGACGGTGTCGGGCGTGGCGCCGGCCGGCGCCGCCGGCAAGGCGTCGGCGACGATGCCCGCGGCGGCGAACCAGGCGTCGAGGTACTCGTCCACGATGCCGCGGTATTGCGCCAGATCCTGCGCGGTGCGCTGGCGCAGCCAGGCGAGGCGCGCGGGCGCGTCCACGGCGTCGCCGGGCGGCTGCGCCTGCAGCCATGACCGGCACAGTTCCGCCTGCTGCAGGGTGGCGTCCGCCTGCGCTTCCGCCATCGCGGCCGCGGCGCGCGAGCAGGCATCCGCCCAGCCGGCCGGCCATGCCGGCGCACCGTCATCCCGCGGCGCGCCCTTGAACGGATCCGGCAGCCCCGCGAACAGGTTCCGGCAGAGCGCCAGCGGCCACTCCGCGGCGGCGCCCGCGCTTTCCGGGAGGCTGCCGGTGAACATGTCCAGCCAGCGCTGCGCGGGCGGCGCGAGCAGGGTGGACGGCGCGAAAGGCGCGAACGCCGCGAAGGGCAGGTTGAAGTCGAACGGCAAGTTGCTCATGCCAGGTCTCCTGCGGCGCGATGCCGCCTGGTGGGGGCGTGGCTCATCCCAGCGCCGCCCGGGGTGAAGACGTGGGCGCGGCCTGCAGCAGTCGCGTGGTGTGCGCCGCGATCATCGCCTCCTCGTCGGTGGGCACGATGCGCACCTCGACGCGGCTGCGCGGCGTGCTGATGACGGGCGCGTGGCGAGCGTTGGCCGCCTCGTCGCATTCGATGCCGAGCCAGGCCAGCCGCGCGCACACTGCGGCGCGCACCGGCGCGGCGTGCTCGCCGATGCCGGCGGCGAACACCAGGCCGTCGAGGCCGCCGAGGCTGGAGGCCACCGCGCCGGCCTCGCGTGCGATGCGGAACACGAACAGCTCGACCGCTTCCTTCGCGCGCACCTCGCCGCTGGCCAGCAGCGCGCGCATGTCGCCGCTGAGGCCGGACACGCCGAGCAGGCCGCTGTCGTGGTAAAGCAGGTGCTCCACCGCGGCGGCGGACAGGCCGTGCGCCTGCTGCAGGTAGAGCACCACGCCGGGATCCAGCGTGCCGCAGCGCGTGCCCATCACCAGGCCGTCCAGCGCGGTGAAGCCCATGGTGGTATCGACGCTGCGGCCGTCGCGCATCGCGCACAGGCTGGCGCCGTTGCCCAGGTGCGCGGCGATCACCCGGCCGGCGGCCAGCGCCGGCGCCTGCACGCGCAGGCGGCCGGCGATGTACTCGTAGGAGAGCCCGTGGAAGCCGTAGCGGCGCACGCCCTCGGCCTCGTACGCGCGCGGCAACGCCAGCCGCGTCGCGGTGGCGGGCATGCCGTGGTGGAAGGCGGTATCGAAGCAGGCCACCTGCGGCAGGCCGGGACGCAGGCGCGCCACCGCGCGCACGGCGGCGAGGTTGTGCGGCTGGTGCAGCGGCGCCAGCGGCACCAGCTTTTCCAGCGCGGCCAGCACCGTGTCGTCGAGGCGCACCGGGCGGTCGTAGGCGGCGCCGCCATGCACGATGCGGTGGCCGACCGCGGCCAGCGCCTCTTGCCCCAGGTGCGCGGTGATCCAGTCGAGCAGGGGCGTCAGCAGGGCTTCGTGATCCAGTGCCGCGCCGCCCGGCCAGCGCCTTTCGGCCAGGGTGCCGCCATCGGGTGCCTGCGCGACGAAGTGCGGCGCGACGGTCGCGTCGCCGATGTTCTCGACCTGGCCGTGCGAGAGCAGTTGCCGCGGCGCGCCGTCGCCGACCTCGTACAGCGCGAACTTGATGCTGGACGATCCCGCGTTGAGGGTGAGCACGGCCTGCGGCATCGCTCAGCCCTCCGCCGCCGCGGGCACGACGGCCGCCGCCTGCGCCCGCGCCACCAGCACCGCCACCGCGCAGGAGGCGATGCGCGCGCGCGGCGTGTCGGCGCGGCTGGTCAGCACGATCGGCACGCGCGCGCCCATCACCACGCCGGCGGCGTCCGCGCCGGCGAGGAAGCTGAGTTCCTTGGCCAGCATGTTGCCCGATTCCAGGTCCGGCACCAGCAGGATGTCGGCCGCGCCGGCCACCGGCGAGACGATGCCTTTCTCGCGCGCGGCGTCCGCACTGACCGCGTTGTCGAAGGCCAGCGGGCCGTCGACGATGCCGCCGCTGATCTGGCCGCGTTCGGCCATCTTGCACAGCGCGGCCGCATCCAGCGTCGAGGCGATCGCGGGATTGACCGTCTCCACCGCCGAGAGCACCGCCACGCGCGGCGCCGCGTTGCCGAGGATGCGCGCCAGGTCGATCGCGTTCTGCGCGATGTCGCGCTTCTCCTCCAGCGTCGGCGCGATGTTGACCGCCGCGTCGGTGATCAGCAGCGGCCGCGCGTAGCCGGGCACGCCCATCAGGTAGACGTGGCTGAGCCGGCGCGCGGTGCGCAGGCCGCTGTCGGCGGCGACCACCGCGTGCATCAGCTCGTCGGTGTGCAGCGAGCCTTTCATCAGCAGGCCGGCCTCGCCGCCGCGCACCAGCGCCACCGCCTGCGCCGCGGCGGCGTGGCTGTGCGGCGCGTCGACCAGACGGAAGCGTGCGATGTCGATGCCGGCGCGCTGCGCGGCGGCGCGGATCTTCGCCGCGGGGCCGACCAGGATCGGCACGATCAGCCCCGCCTGCGCGGCTTCGGCCGCGGCGGCGACCGAGGCCTCGTCGCAGGGATGGACGACCGCGGTGGGCATGGCGGCGCCGCCCGCCGTGCGCGCCAGCAGGGCGTGGAAGCGCGCGTGGTCGGCCACGCGCACACCCGGCAGCTCGGCGCGCGGGCGGCGGATCTTCTCGGTGGGTGCCTGCACCTCGGCGCTGCCGAGGATCACGTCCACGCCGTGCTGGTTGCTGCAGCGGCAGTCGAACGCGATGCGCTGCCTGGCCGGGTTCTTCTCCCGCGCGGTGACGGTGACGGTGATCGTGTCGCCCAGCGCGACCGGCGCGAGGAAGCGCAGCTGCTGTGCCAGGTAGATCGTGCCCGGCCCCGGCAGTTCGGTGCCCAGCACGGCGGAGATCAGCGCGGCGCCCCACATGCCGTGCGCGACCACGTGGTGGAACAGGTCGCTGCGCGCGTACTCGGGATCCATGTGCGCCGGGTTGACGTCGCCGGACACCGCGGCGAACAGCTCGATGTCGCGCTGTTCCAGCGTGCGCTCGAGGCCGGCACTGTCGCCGATGGCGATCTCGTCGAAGGTGCGGTTCTCGATGTATGCCGGCGCGGCGGCGAAAGGCATGGCGGTCATGATGCGGCGATCCCTCAGTGTTCCAGCACGTAGCTGCCCGGCGCGTCCATCAGCGCGGGATAGCCTTGCTTCGCGTTGCCGAGCGGCGGCGGCGCGACGGCCGCGCCGCTGCGCCGATCCAGCCAGTCCGCCCAGAGTAGCCACCACGAGCCGTCCTGCGCGGGCGTCCGCGCCATCCATTCGTCCGGCCCGAGGTAGTGGCCGCCGGCGGCACGCTCCGCCAGGCGGAAGTGCCGGTGCGGGTGCCCCGGCTCGCTGACGATGCCCGCGTTGTGCCCGCCCGAGGTCAGCACGAAGCTGATCTCGCCCGCGTTGAGCAGGTGGATCTTGTATACCGAACGCCACGGCGCGACGTGGTCGGACTCGGTACCGACCACGAACAGCGGCGCCGCGATGTCGGCCACCGAGACGGGATGGCCGCCGACCATGAAGCGGCCTTCGGCCAGCCGGTTCTCCAGGTACATCCAGCGCAGGTACTCCGCGTGCATGCGCGCCGGCATGCGGGTGCCGTCGGCGTTCCAGGCCATCAGGTCGCCGGTGGCCTCGGGGCGGCCGAGCAGGTAGTTGTCGATCAGGCGCGACCAGACCAGGTCGTTCGAGCGCAGCATCTGGAAGGTGCCCGCCATCTGCCGGCTGTCGAGGTAGCCCTGGCTGGCCATCACGTCGTCGAGGAAGGCGAGCTGGTCGGCGCTGACGAACAACTGCAGCTCGCCCGCCTCGGTGAAGTCGGTCTGCGCGGCGAACAGGCTGAGGCTGGTCAGGCGCGGGTCGCCGTCGCGCGCCATCGCCGCGGCGGCGACGCTGAGCAGGGTGCCGCCCAGGCAGTAGCCGCAGCCATGCACCTTCGCGGCGCCGGTGATCGCCTGGATCGCGTCCAGCGCGGCCATCGGGCCGAGCGTGCGGTAGTCGTCGAACGCGGTGTCGCGCAGCGCGGCGTCCGGGTTGCGCCAGGAGATCGCGAACACAGTGTAGCCGCGGCCCACCAGGTAGCGGATCAGCGAGTCGTGCGGCGACAGGTCGAGGATGTAGTACTTCATGATCCACGCGGGCACGACCAGCACCGGCTCGGGCCGCACCGCGCCGGTGCTGGGCGCGTACTGGATCAGCTCGATCAGTTCGTTGCGCAGCACCACCTTGCCCGGCGTGATGGCCAGGTCGCGTCCCACCTGCAGCGGCGCGTCGGCCGGCGGCCCGCCGTTCAGCGCCTGCTGCAGGTCGCCGAGGAAGAGCCTGGCGCCCTCGACGAAGTTGCCGCCGGACTGCTGCATGGTGGCGGCGATGACCTGCGGATTGAGCCACGCGAAGTTGGACGGCGAGAGCATGTCCAGCCACTGCCGCGCGGCGAACGCGACGATCCGCGCGTTGTGCGGATCGACGCCGGCCACGGGCGCGGTGGCCTGGCCCCACCATTCCTCCAGCAGCAGGAAGCCCTGGTACAGCGCGTCGAAGGGCGGCTGCCTCCACGCGGGATCGTCGAAGCGGTGGTCGTGCGGCGCCGCCTCGATCACTTGCCGCCCGGCGCAGGCCTGCGCCCAGCGCCCCGCCTGCCGCCGCGCGGCGTCGAGCAGGGCCAGGCGGCGGAACGGCGCGTTCGCCAGGTGCGCGTACCAGTCCAGGCAGGCCAGTCCCATCGCGGTGGGCGACAGCCCCAGCGTGAGGCGGCCCTCGGCGGCGTGCACGAGGCTGTCCGGATCGCGTGGCGCAGGCGGCGGTGCGGGCAGTGCGGGAGCCGTGCCGGCGGCGCCGGCGGCGGAAGCATCGCGGGTCATGGCCATTCCCGTGGGGAGACGACGGCATTCTGGGTGGCCGTCCGGGCGCGGCAGTTGACCGGGATCAACCCGTGGCGTCGGCGTCGTAGCGGCCGATGAAGGTGCGGATGACCACCGCCATGGCCTGGCGCCAGCGCAGCAGCAGGGCCACGTTCGCTTCCGGGTCGGTGGCGGCGATCACCTTGATCAGGCTGTCCAGCCAGTAGGGGTACAGCTGCGGCGGTACCGGGGCACGACCGCCGACGCCGTGCACCTCGGCCATCTGCTCGATCGTGCGCCGGGCCAGCGCGCTGCCGGCCGCGTGCAGGATCGCCACGCTGATGCCGCGGCGCAGCGCCAATTGCTGCCGGAACATGTCCGTGTGCTCGAACATCGGGGGAATCGACGGGTGGCTGGCCAGGAAGGTTTCGTAGAAGCGCTCGATGAAGCGCTTGTCGCGCAGGCAGCGGCCGTAGCTCTGCTGCAGGTCGTCGTAGGAATCGGCCATCGGGGGATCCGGAAGGTTAGGCGCCACGCGGGCATGCACGGGGCCGTGCGCGGCAAAAAATCGCCAGGGTCGATTTTCGACATCGCGCAGCGATGGCCCGAACGGCGGCTGCCAAGGGAGGGGGGGCAAAAAAAGCGGGACGCCACGCGGCGGGCATGCCCGTGCGCGCGGCGCCCCGGAACGGGCATGGCCGCATGGCCATGCGGAAGCGGCGGCGTGGCCGCGTCAGAAGCGGTAGCCGAAGCTCAGGCCGTACACCCAGGGATCGACCTTGGCGGTGCCCGCGTTGGCGCCATTGACGTGCACGTCGCCGCGGATGTCGATCCAGCGCACGTCCGCGGTGAACAGCCAGCGCGGCGACAGCCTCACGTCGACGCCGGCGTGCGCGGCGGCGCCCCAGCTGTCGTCGATCTTCACCTGGGCGCCCTGCAGCAGGCCGCGGCCCTTGGTGTCGAAGAAGTCGGTGTAGTTGAGGCCGGCGCCGACGAACGGCGACACCTGGGCATCCGGCATGAAGTGGTAGTTCACGCCGATCACCGGCGGCAGCTGCTTGGTGCGCGCGGCCTTCTGGCCGTCGAGCTTCACCTCGTGCTCGAACGGCAGCGCGGCCAGCGCCTCGACGCCCCAGTTCGGGGTGAACAGGTATTCGATGCTGCCGGTGGGCCGGGTGCTGCTGCCGATGCTGGCCTTCATGCCGGCGAGGTGGCCGTTGTCGGAGGCAGGATCGACCACGTGCGCGCCGAAGCGGACGACCCAGTTGCCGTCGTCGGCGCGGGCGGTGGATACCGAGGCGGCGGCGAGCGCGGCGGCGATCAACAACGGAAGTGCGGCTTTCATGGTGCGGGTCCTCGTGGGGGATGTCGGCGGCGATTGTTGGCGGCGCCCCACGCGGCCAGTTGATATGGATCACCTGCGGCCAGCCGCCGGCCCGGGGTGCGACGCCGCGCCGCAGCGCGCGGCTGCGGCAAGACCGCGCAGCACGGCGCCGCCGACTGGAGATCAGCGGTCGACTTGATCATCATCAACAAACACCGTGACGGGATGCGAACAATGGCCGGGCGTTGGGCCTGTGCCCATCTCCCGTAAGGACGCCATGCCATGCACGATCTCCACGTCGTCGACCTGTCCCGCCTGCAGTTCGCGCTCACCGCGCTCTACCACTACCTGTTCGTCCCGCTCACGCTGGGCCTCTCGTTCCTGCTCGCCGCGATGGAGACGGTCTACGTCACCACCGGCAAGGAGATCTACAAGAGGATCGTGCAGTTCTGGGGCAAGCTGTTCCTGATCAACTTCGCGCTGGGCGTGGCCACCGGCCTCACCATGGAGTTCGAGTTCGGCACGAACTGGTCGTTCTACTCCAGCTTCGTCGGCGACATCTTCGGCGCGCCGCTGGCGATCGAAGGGCTGATGGCCTTCTTCATGGAGTCCACCTTCGTGGGCCTGATGGCGTTCGGCTGGGATCGCCTGCGGCCCGGCCAGCACCTGGCGGTGACCTACCTGGTGGCGCTGGGCTCCAACCTGTCGGCGCTGTGGATCCTGATCGCCAACAGTTTCATGCAGATGCCGCACGGGGCGCATTTCAACCCCGCCACGATGCGCATGGAGCTGACCAGCTTCACCGACCTGATCTTCAGCCCCGACGCGCAGGCCAAGTTCGTGCACACCAGCATCGCCGGCTACGTCACCGCGGCGGTGTTCGTGGCGGGCGTGAGCGCGTGGTATCTGTTGAAGAATCGCCACACCGAGCTGGCGCGGCGCTCGTTCCGCATGGCGGTGCTGTTCGGCGTGCTGGCCACCGCGGGCGTGATCACGCTGGGCGACGCGCTCGGCTTCGTGGGCGGCCAGGCGCAGCCGACCAAGCTGGCGGCGATGGAGGGCCTGTGGAAGACCGAGCCCGCGCCGATGCCGTTCAACCTGATTGCGTTCCCGTCGCAGCAGGAGCAGGCCAACCACGGCGCGATCCAGGTGCCCTACGTGCTGTCGCTGTTGGTCACCCACTCGCTGACCGGCGCCGTGCCGGGCATCGACCAGCTGGAGCAGCAGGCCACCACGCGCATCCGCGACGGCATCCCTGCGGTGGCCGCGCTGCAGACCTTGTCCGCCAAGCCGGACGACGCCGGTGCGCTTGCGCAGTTCCAGGCGCACGAGAAGGATCTGGGCTACGGCTTCCTGCTGCAGCGCTACGCGCCGGACGTGACCAAGGCGACCGACGCGCAGGTCGCCGACGCCGCGCGCGACGCGATCCCGCAGGTGGCGCCGGTGTTCTGGTCGTTCCGCGCGATGGTGGTGCTGGGGTTGGCGATGCTGGCCTACTTCGTGCTCGCGGTGATCTACACGATGCGCAACCGGGTGGAGCGCAAGCGCTGGTTCCTGAAGCTCGCGGTGTGGATGATCCCGGTGCCGTTCCTGGCCAACGAGGCCGGCTGGGTAGTCGCCGAGCTGGGCCGCCAGCCGTGGACGGTGTACGGCGTGCTGCCGACCTGGATGTCCGCCTCCACGCACGGCACGGGCTACATGCTTTTCTCGCTGGTCGGCTTCGTGGCGCTGTACACGGTGCTCATCGTCATCGAGATGTACCTGATGGTGCGCACGATCCGCCGCGGCCCCGACGACGGCCACGGCGCCGCATCCCCTGACGATTCATTGCAAGCCGCGCTTCCGGCCGGCTACGCGGAGGGCTGAACGATGGAACTGTACGCTGCACTTCAAGTGACCTGGTGGCTGCTGCTCGGCGTGCTGCTGACCGGCCTGGCCGCGATGGTGGGCATGGACATGGGCGTGGGCACCATCCTGCGCTACGTGGGCCGCACCGACGCCGAGCGCCGCGTGGCGCTCAACATCATCGGCCCGCACTGGGACGGCAACCAGGTGTGGTTCATCCTGGGCGGCGGCGCGGTGTTCGCCGCGTTCCCGCTGATCTACGCCACCGCGTTCTCCGGCTTCTACGTGGTGATGCTGCTGCTCTTGTGGAGCATGATCCTGCGCCCGGTCGGCTTCGAGTACCGCAGCAAGCTGCCCTCGGCCGGCTGGCGCAACGCCTGGGACTGGGCGCTGTTCGTCAGCGGCCTGGTGCCGATGGTGGTGTTCGGCGCGGCGATCGGCAACCTGTTCATGGGCGTGCCGTTCCACTTCAGCTGGAACCTCACCTCGACCTACACCGGCTCCTTCCTCGGCCTGCTCAATCCGTTCGCGATCCTGTGCGGGCTGCTGTCGGCGGCGCTGTCGGTGTTCATGGGCGCGGCCACGGTGATGAACGGCGCCACCGACGCGATCTACGAGCGTGCCCGCACGCTGGCGCGGATCGGCGCGCTGCTCGCCATCGTGCTGTTCGCGGTGGGCGGCTTCTGGGTGCACGGCATGGACGGCTACGTGCGGGTCGCCGGCCCCGGTGCCGGCATTGCGCAGACGCCGCTGCAGCAGCAGGTGGCGTTGGCCCCCGGCGCCTGGCTGGCCAACTTCCACGCGCAGCCGCTGCTGTGGCTGGTGCCGCTGCTGGGCTTCGCCGGCATGCTGCTGGGCCTCGCCGCCGCCGGCGCTCGCCGCTCGCACCTGGCCTGGTGGCTGGGCGCGTTGGCCTGGCTGGGCGTGGTCGGCACCGCCGGCGTGGCGCTGTTCCCGTTCCTGCTGCCGTCGAGCAGCGTGCCGGCGCAAAGCCTGACCGTGTGGAACGCCAGCTCCAGCCAGCACACCCTAGCGTGGATGGCCGGCTTCGCGGCGGCCTTCGTGCCCTTGATCCTGTGGTACACGAGCTGGGCCTTCTACGTGATGCGCGGCAAGGTGCGCGCCGAGGACGTGGTCGCCGATGAACATGCTTACTGAGTGCCGGCTTATTGAGTGCCGCCTTATTGAGGGCAGGCCTACTGAGGACATGCCATGAAAACCTTCCTGCAATTCGTCGTATTCATGCTGCTGGCGGTCGCGATGATCGTACTGGCGGTTCTGCTGGGCGACCTGGGCGCGTGGTACTTCGCGTGGCTGATCGGCACCGCGATGATCGTGCTGATCGCCGCCGCGGGCGGCGTGCTGCTCGACACCCAGGACGAGCACGCGCGGCGCAAGGCCGAGGCGTTGCCGGCTCCCGTCAACACGCGCTGAGCCAAGGGCACGCGCGCATGGCATCCGCCGCGAACGCCTGGCTGCGCGAGCAGGCCCGTCCCGTGCGGCGCCTGCTCGCCGCCGGCGTCTGCGCGGGCGCCACGCAGGCGCTGCTGACGTGCCTGGGCGCGTGGCTGCTGGCGCACGTGCTGGCCGGCGCGATCTTCCATGGCCGCGGCTGGCGCGCGGCGTGGCCTTGGCTGCTTGCGCTGGCGCTGCTGGCCCTGGCGCGCTTCGCGCTGGTGCTGTGGCAGCGGCGCGCCACCTTCGAGGCCGGGGCGCGGGTCGCCGACGCGGTGCGACAGGCGCTGGACGCGCGGCTGCGCGAACTCGGCCCGCGCTGGGCCGCGCAGCAGGCCAGCGGCGACCTGGCCACCCGGCTGGTCGACGGCGTCGATGCGCTGGTGCCGTACTACGCGGGCTACCTGCCGCAGACGGCGTTCGCCGTGGCGGTGCCCGCGATCGTGCTGCTGGCGGTGCTGCCGGCCGATCCGTGGTCGGCCTTGGTGCTGGTGGCGACCGCGCCGCTGATCCCGGTGTTCATGGTGCTGGTGGGACGCGCCGCCGAGCAGGCCAGCCAGCGCCGCTGGACGCGCCTGCGTCGGATGGGCGCGCGCTTCATGGACGCCCTGAACGGACTGACCACGCTGCGCCTGTACCGCGCCGCCGTGCGCGAGCAGGCGGTGCTGGCCGCCACCGGCGAGGCATACCGGCGCGAGACGATGGCGGTGCTGCGCGTGGCCTTCCTCTCCGCGCTGGTGCTGGAATTCTTCGCCACGGTGAGCATCGCCGTGCTGGCGGTGCTGATCGGCTTCCGGCTGCTGGGGGGCAGGCTGGCCTTCGAGCCGGGGCTGTTCGTGCTGCTGCTGGCGCCGGAGTTCTTCCTGCCGCTGCGCGCGCTCGGCACGCAGCGGCACCGGCGCATGGAGGCCGCGGCGGCGGCGGAAGACCTGGCCGCGCTGCTGGCGGCGCCCGGGGCGGAGAAGGAAACGGTTCGGACGTCCAGCCGTCCATCGCCTTCGTTCGTGTCCGTCGCCAGCGTGGCGCTGGCCTGTGAGCACGTCGCGTTCGGCTACGGCGACGGGCGCCGCGTGCTGCACGGCCTCGACCTCGCCGTGGCCGCCGGTGCCCGGCTGAACGTGGTGGGCGCCAGCGGCGGCGGCAAGAGCACGCTGCTGGCGCTGCTGATGGGCTTCGAGGTGCCGCAGTCGGGGCGGATCCTCGTCAACGGGCGCGACCTGGCCGGGCTGGATCTCGCGGCATGGCGCCGGCACGTCGCCTGGGTGCCGCAGCGCGCGCACGTGTTCCACGGCACACTGCGCGACAACCTGCTGATCGCCGCGCCGGACGCGGATCCGCTCGCGCTGCGCCGCGCCATCCACGCCGCCGTGCTCGCGCCGGTGGTTGCGCGCCTGCCGCAGGGGCTGGACACGCCGCTGGGCGAGCGCGGCCACGGCCTGTCCGGCGGCGAGTGCCAGCGCCTGGCGCTGGCCCGCGCATGGCTGCGCAACGCGCCGCTGCTGCTGCTGGACGAACCGACGCAGCACCTGGACGAGGCGACCGCGGTCGACATCGACGCCGCGCTGGCGCGCTTTGGCGAAGGTCGCACGGTGATCCGCGTCACCCACCGGCTGGGCGCGATCGCCGACGGCGAGCAGGTGGCGGTGCTGGCGGATGGGCGCATCGCGGAGCAGGGCAGCGCCGCCGCACTGCGCGCCGCGAGCGGCCTGTTCGCCCGCCTGCTGGCGGAGGATCGCGCTGCATGAGGACGCCGCGCGCCGCCGCAGACTCCGATGCCGCCGTGGTGCGCCGGCTGTTCGGCCTGCTGCGCGGCGAGGATCGCCGCTGGCTGCTGGCGGGGACGGCGCTGGCGCTGGCCAGCACGCTGGCCGGCATCGCCCTGCTGGCGGTGGCGGGGCATTTCATCACGGCGATGGCGCTGGCCGGCGCCAGCGGGGCCGCGATCAACTACTACACGCCGGCGGCGCTGATCCGGCTGTTCGCGATACTGCGCACCGGCGGCCGCTACGCCGAGCGCCTGGCGACCCACGAGGGCACGCTGCGCGTGCTGGCGCGCCTGCGCACGTGGCTGTTTGCGCGCCTGGTGCCGCTGGCGCCGGCGGGGCTGGGCGGCGTGCGCAGCGCCGAGCTGTTCTCGCGCCTGCGTGCGGACGTGGACGCGCTGGAACACGCCTACCTCGGCGCGCTGCTGCCGCTGGCGGTGGCGGCGTCGACCTCGCTGGTGGTGCTGGTGGTGGTGCTGTGCCAGCTGCCGGCGCTGCTGCTGCCGCTGGCCGCGCTGATGGCCACGGGCGGCCTGCTGCTGCCGCGCTGGACGCTGCGCCATGGCCGCGCGCCGGGCGCCGAGGCGGTGGCGTGCATGGAGAGCCTGCGCGTGCTGGCCGTCGACGGCCTGCGCGGGCGGGCCGAGCTGGCCCTGTACGGCGCCGAGGCGGCGCATGCCGCGCAGGTCGAAGCCGTGGCGGCGCGGCTGCGGCGGGCACGCCGGCGCATCGATGGCCTGCAGGCCGCGGGCAGCGCGGGCGTGGCGCTCGCCGCGCAGTTCGCCGTGATCGCCGCCCTCGCGTGCGGCCTGCCGGCGCTGCAGCGGGGCACGCTGGCGCCGCCCGACCTGACCATGCTGGCGCTGCTGGCGATGGCCGCGTTCGACGCGCTGGCGCCGCTGCCGGAAGCCTGGGCGCAGTGGGGCGCCACGCTCGCCTCGGCGCGCCGCGTGTTCGCGCTGGCCGACACGCCGCCCGCGGTGGCCGAACCCGCGGCGCCGACGCCGCCCGCGCACGGCTACGACCTGATGGTGCGCGGGCTGCGGCTGCGCTACGGCGCGGCAGGCCCGTGGGTGCTGGACGGCGTCGACCTCGATCTTCCGCAGGGGCGGCGGCTGGCCCTGGTCGGCGCCTCCGGCTCCGGCAAGAGCAGCCTGGCGGGCGCGCTGCTGCGGCTGTATCCCTGCACCGGCACGGCCACGCTGGGCGGCGTGCCGCTGGACGCCTGGCGGGGCGACGAGCTGCGCGCGCGCATCGCGCTGGTCGACCAGCAGCCCTACCTGTTCGACGCCAGCCTGCGCGACAACCTGCGGCTGGCGCGGCCCGACGCCAGCGACGCGCAGCTCGCGCAGGCGATCCGGCGCGCGCAGCTGGACGACTACGTGGCCGGCCTGCCGCGGGGCCTGGACACCTGGGTGGGCGAGAACGGCGTGCGCGTCTCCGGCGGCGAGGCCCGCCGCATCGCCATCGCCCGCGCGCTGCTGGCGGACGCGCCGATCCTGATCCTGGACGAGCCGCTGGAAGGCCTGGACGCCGGCACGGCGGCCCGCCTCTACCGCGCGCTGGACGAGGCGATGGCGGGGCGCAGCGTGCTGCTGATCACGCACCGGCTGGGCCAGCTGTCCGCGCTGGTGGACGAGGTGGCGACGCTGCGCGGCGGCCGCATCGCCAAACCGGTGCCGGTCGTGCGATCCGTGTGCGCGACGGCTGCGCTGGAGACGGATGCCTGACGGAACGTCGTGCCTGCCGAGGGGATCAGGCCTTCCTGTAAACGGGCTCTGTGTGCGAGCACGCCCGGGTGCTGAAGTGGCTGGCGCTGCTTTCTGCTCGGCAGGATCAACGCCGATGCCGGCATCCTCGGCACTTACCGCGGGGGCGCGTTGTCGCGCTCCCTGGTGTGGCTCACCTTCGACGTGATGGGCCTGTCCGCCGCCGGGCTGTTTCTCACCCTCGTCATTCCGCGCTGAGGGCGTGCCGCGGCCCCGCATCCGGCGGCCGCTGCGTTCCGCCTCAGCCGATCAGGATCGGCTCGCCCATGCCTGGCATCTGGTTGGCGATGCCGAGCGCATCCAGCTTTTCAGCCATGGCGCGCATGCCGGCTTCGTATTCGCCGTGCACCAGCAACACCTTGCGGCGCGGCGAGGTGCCCAGCCACGCCAGCAGGTTCGCCTGGTCGGCGTGGGCCGAGAAGCCGTTGATGGTCCACACCTGCGCACGCACGCGGATCTCCTCGCCGAAGATCTTCACCGTTGGCGCGCCGTCCACGATGCGGCGGGCCAGGGTGCCCTCGGCCGCGTAGCCGACGAAGACGATGCTGCTCTTCTCGCGCCACAGGTTGTGCTTGAGGTGGTGGCGCACGCGGCCGCCGGTGCACATGCCCGAGCCGGCCAGGATCACCGCGCCGCTCTCGATGGTGTTGATCGCCATCGACTCGCTGGCGTCGCGGGTGAAGCGCAGGTGCGGCAGGGCGAACGGGTCGCCTTGTTGCAGTTCCTGGCGGAAGGCGTCGCCGAAGCACTCGGGGTGGCGGCGGAAGATCTCCGTGGCCGAGATCGCCATCGGCGAATCGAGGAAGACCTGGATGCCTGGCGGAAGCTTGCCGTCGCGTACGCCCTGGTGCAGGTAGTAAAGCACTTCCTGCGCGCGCTCCAGCGCGAAGGTGGGGATGACCACGTTGCCGCCGCGCGCCACGGTCTCGCGCACGGCGCGGTGGAGTTCGTCCACCGAGTCGGGCAGCGAGCGGTGCAGGCGGTTGCCGTAGGTGGTCTCGATCACCGCGTAGTCCGCCGCCGGCGCGGGGGCGGGCGAGCGCAGGATCGGCCGCCCCGGGTCGCCGAGGTCGCCGGAGAACACCATGCTGCGCTGCTGCGCGCCGTCGTCGAGCGTGAGCAGGATCGAGGCGGAGCCGAGGATGTGGCCGGCGTCCAGGAAGCGCGCGCGGATGCCGTCGGTCACCGCGACGTCCTCGCCGTAGGGCACCGGGTCGGCGAAGAAATCCATCGCGTGCAGCGCGTCGTCCAGCGTGTACAGCGGCTCGGAGGCCGGCTCGTCGCCGCGCCGCCCATGGCGCTGGCTGTGGCGCGCGTCCTCTTCCTGCAGGCTGGCCGCGTCGAGCATCACGATGCGGGCCAGGTCGCGGGTGGCGCCGGTGGCGAAGATGCGGCCCTTGAAGCCCTCGCGCACCAGCTTCGGGATGCGGCCGCAGTGATCCAGGTGCGCGTGGGTCAGCAGCAGCGCGTCGATGCCGGCGGGGTCGAAGCCGAACGGCTCGTGGTTGGCGCGCTCCTGCTCGCGGCCGCCCTGGAACATGCCGCAGTCGACCAGCACGCGCCGGCCGTTGCAGTCGACCAGGTGGCAGGAGCCGGTGACCTGCTTGGCGGCGCCGTGGCAGCTGTATGCGATGCGTGGGTTCATGGCTTGGTGTCCTGTGGCTGGCGGGTGTGGGAGGCGGCGTCGCCGCACAGCGCGTACGCCGCCGCGGCCACCTCGGCGGCGATGTCGATCTGCGCGTGGCTGCCGGGAATGGTGGTGCAGGCGACGATGCGGTCGGCGCCGGCGGCGTGCAGCCGATCCATCGCGTCCTGCGCGAAAATGCCGTGCACGCCGATGCAGACGGGTTTGCGCGCCATCTGCGCGGTCAATGCCTTGAGGTTCTCGACCATGGTGCGGCCGCTGGAGATGATGTCGTCCACCAGCACCGGCGTGTGCGCCTTCCACTGCGCGATGCCGGGAAGCTGGATGCGCACGTCGCGGTCGCCGTAGCGCTCCTTGGTGGCGACCACGAAGGGCGCGCCGAGCCGGCGCGCCACGTCGCCCACCCACTGCGCGCTCTCGCCGTCGGGGCCGACGATCAGCGGCTGCTCGACGTTGGCGGCGATCCAGGCCGCGATGCTCGGCGCGGCGTGCACCACGCGCGCCTCCAGCGTGTAGACCTCGGACATCCGGTGGATGCGGTGCAGGTGCGGATCGACCGTGACCAGCCAGTCGAAGGCGCCGCTGAGCAGCTTGGCGAAGATCCGCGCGGAGACCGCCTGGCCCGGCTCGAAGCGCTGATCCTGGCGCATGTAGGCCAGGTAGGGCGCGACCAGGCCCACCCTGCTGGCGCCCAGTTCGCGCAGCGTGGCCGCCGCCATCAGCAGCGGCACCACCTTGGCGTCGGGGTGGTCGAGCGTGCAGACGACGATGGCCTCGGGCGCCGCCGGCACCGGTTCGATGCGCACCATCGTCTCGCCGTCCGGGAACGGGTGCACCTGCACGGCGGCGCATTCCCGGCCGCCGGCGCGCGCCAGTTGCCGGGCGAACGCCATGTTGCCGGGCATGGCGTAGAACGTGCTCATGGTCGTGCTCATGGCGAATCCTCCACGGTGACGATGCCCGGATGCCGGGCCACGTATTCGCTCGCGTAGGCCAGCTCGCCGGGGCTTTCCGCGTGCAGCACGAACAGCGGCTGGCCCGCCGCGACGCGGTCGCCGAGGTGCGCCTCCAGGGTCAGCCCGGCCAGCGGCGACGACGGCGCGCCGGCCAGCTTGGCCGCGCGCGAGAGCTCGCGGTTGTCGATGTTGGCGACGACGCCCGCGCGCGGCGCCGGCACCGGCTGCCGGTAGGCCGCCGTGCCCGGCGTGCGCAGGCCGCCCTGGGCTTCGCAGATCGCCTGGAACTGCGCCCAGGCGCGGCCCGAGGCCAGGCAGTCCGCCGCCACGCGGCGGGCGTCGCCGGCCGCCGCCGCGCCGCCGAGTTCGAGCACCGCCGCGGCGACGTCGAGCGCGCGTTCGCGCAGGTCGGCGGGCGCGCCGGGCTGGTTGCGCAGCACGGCCAGCACGTCGTGCGCCTCCAGCGCCGGGCCGATGCCGCGGCCGACCGGCTGGCGGCCGTCGCTGGACAGGATGCGCAGGCGCAGGCCGAAGGCGTCGGCCACCTGGGCCAGCAGTGCGGCCAGCGCCTGTGCCTCGGCGGCGTCGCGCACCTTCGCGGTGGGGCCGGTCGGCATGTCGATGACCACGTGGGTGGAACCGGCGGCGATCTTCTTCGACAGCACCGAGGCCACCATCTGGCCGCTGCTGTCGATGTCCAGCGCGCGCTCCACGCGGATCAGGATGTCGTCGGCCGGCGCCATGTTCATGGCGCCGCCCCACACCATGCAGCCGCCGGTGCATTCCACCACGCGGCGCATCGCGCGCTCGTCCAGCTCGACCGGCGCCAGCGTGGCCACGGTGTCGGCGGTGCCGGCGGGCGAGGTGATCGCGCGCGAGGAGGTCTTCGGCATGAGCAGCCCCTGCGCCGTGGCGATGGCCACCACGATAGGCGTGGTGCGGTTGCCCGCCAGGCCGCCGATGCAGTGCTTGTCGACGACCAGCGGCTGCTTCCAGCGCAGGCGGTCGCCGGTGTCGACCATGGCGCGGGTCAGCGCGACCACCTCGTCCACCGCCAGGCGGTCGGCGCAGCCGGCGGCGATGAAGGCGGCCAGCTCGATGTTGGAATAGCGGTGGGCCACGATGTCGCCGACGATGGCGTGCATCGCCGCGTCGTCGAGCGCCTTGCCGAACAGCTTGGCGCGCACGCCGGCCAGCGAGTCGACGCTGGGCGGGTGGGCCAGCGCCACGCGGTCGCGTTCCTGCGGCTGCAGGAAGCGCCAGGCGGATTCGGACAGGCCCACTTCGTCCATCGCCAGCAGGCCGCCGCGCGTGATGTTCAGCGTGGCCAGCATGCGCCGCTCGCCCAGGCGCAGTTCCAGCCGCGAATGCGTGCCGAAGCCCTCGCTGCGGCAGACCGGCGAATGCTCGTGGAGGTAGGCGACGTGCTCGGGGCCGGTGTCGATGCCCAGGCGGCGCGGGCGATGGTTGCCGGCGGGTGGTGCTGTGGTGGTCGTCGTCGGCGTGCTCATGAGGCAAGGCTTCTCCGCAGGATCTGGTGTGCCGGCGTCGGCGGCGCCGGAAAGGCGGCGCGGCTAGGCGTCCGTGAACAGCTGGCCGTGCGGCTGGCCCTTGGCCAGCGGCGGCGGCGCGTCGGATTGGGAACCGTCGTCAGTCCAGCGCCAGTGGCGGATCTCGGGCAGGTCCTCGAAGTGCGCGCGGATGTAGTCGTGGTGCTCGTGCAGCTTGCGCTGGAACAGTTCGACGGCGCCGTCCGCGGCGGGATGCAGCCGCGTCGCGTGCTTCAGCGCCTCGATCGCCAGGTGGAAGCGGCTCATGCCGTTCAGCACCACCATGTCGAACGGCGTGGTGGTGGTGCCGCGGTCGGAGAAGCCGCGCACGTGGAAGCGCGCCTCGTTGGCGCGGCCGTGCACCAGCGAGTGGATCAGCCAGGTCGAGCCGTGGAAGGCGAACACCACCGGTGCCGTGCGCGTGAACAGCGCCTCGAACGAGGCGTGATCCATCCCGTGCGGGCGCGCGTCGGGGTCGGCCAGCACGCCGAGGTCGACCACGTTGACCACGCGCAGGCGCAGGCCGGGCACGTGCCGGCGCAGCAGCCAGGCGGCGGCGACCGTCTCGACGGTGGGCACGTCGCCGGCGCAGGCGAGCACCACGTCCGGCTCGCCGTCGCCCTCGTTGCCGGCGAAGGCCCAGGCCGAGGCGCCGCGCGAGCAGTGCTCAAGCGCCTGCTCGAAGCTGAGCCACTGGAATTCGGGCTGCTTGCCGCAGGTCACCACGTTGACGTAGTCGCGGCTGCGCAGGCAGTGGTCGAACACGTTGAGCAGGCAGTTGGCGTCGGGCGGGTAGTACACGCGCACCACGTCGGCGCGCCGCTGCATCACGTTGTCCACGAAGCCGGTGGACTGGTGGCTGAAACCGTTGTGGTCGTTGCGCCAGGCGTGGCTGGACAGCAGGATGTTGAGCGAGGCGAGCGGCCGCCGCCACGCGAACTCGCGGCACTGCTGCAGCCACTTGGCGTGCTGCGTCACCATCGAGTCGACCACCTGCGCGAACGCCTCGTAGGTGGACCACATGCCGTGCCGGCCGGTGAGCAGGTAGCCTTCCAGCCAGCCTTCGCAGAGGTGCTCGCTGAGCACTTCCATCACCCGGCCGTCGGCGGAGTAGTGCTCGTCGACGGCGAGCGCGGGGCCGAAGGCGTGGCGGTCGCTGGCGTCGAACACCGCGTTGAGGCGGTTGGAGTTGGTCTCGTCGGGGCCGAACACGCGGAAGTTGGCGGGGTTGCGGCGCATCACGTCGCGCAGGTATTCGCCCAGCTTGCGCGGCGCCTCGGCCACCACCTGGCCGGGGCCGGGCACCTCCAGCGCGTAGTTGCCGAACTCGGGCAGATCCAGGCTGACCAGGCTGCGGCCGCCGTTGGCGTGCGGCGAGGCGCCCAGTTGCAGGCGGGTAGGCGGGTTAAGCGCGTCGATGTCCGCGGCCGGCGCGCCGTTGGCGTCGAACAGCGACTCCGGCGCGTAGCTGCGCAGCCACGCCTCCAGGATCGCCAGGTGCGCGGGGTTCTCGCGCACGTTCGCCAGCGGCACCTGGTGCGCGCGGAAGGTACCCTCGACCGGCAGGCCGTCCACTTCCTTCGGCCCGGTCCAGCCCTTGGGCGAACGCAGGATGATCATCGGCCAGCGCGGCGGCTCGCGCAGGCCTTCGCCGCGGGCGCGCGCCTGGATGCCGCGGATCGCGGCGTGGCATTGGTCGAGCGCGGCGGCGAAGCGCTGGTGCATGCCGGGCAGGTCGTCGCCGGCGACGATCACCGGCGCGTAGCCGTGGCCGCGGAACCGTTCCAGCAGCATCTCGTCCGGGGTGCGCGCCAGCACCGTGGGCGCGGAGATCTTGTAGCCGTTGAGGTGCAGGATCGGCAGCACCGCGCCGTCGCGCCGCGGGTCGAGGAACTGCGCGCTCTTCCAGCTGCCTTCCAGCGGGCAGGTCTCCGCCTCGCCGTCGCCAACCACGCAGGCCACGAGCAGGCCGGGGTTGTCGAACGCCGCGCCGAAGGCGTGCGCCAGCGCGTAGCCCAGCTCGCCGCCCTCGTGCATGGAGTTGGGCGTGTGCGGCCCGCAGTGGCTGGGCACGCCGCCCGGCGTCGAGAACTGGCGGAAGAAGCGCAGCATGCCTTCGGCGTCGCGGGTAATGTCGGGATGCACCGCGCCGTAGCTGCCTTCCAGCCAGGCGCAGGCGTTCATCGTGGGGCCGCCATGGCCGGGGCCGGAGATGAACAGCGCCTCCTGCCCGTGCTCGGCGATCAGGCGGTTGAGGTGCGCGTAGATGAAATTCTGCCCGGCCGAGGTGCCCCAGTGGCCGAGCAGGCGCGGCTTGATGTGCTCCACGCGCAGCGGCTCGCGCAGCAGCGCGTTGTCCTGCAGGTAGATCTGGCCCACGCACAGGTAGTTGGCCGCCATCCAGTAGCGGTGGACGCGCTCCAGTTGCGCGGGCGCCAGCGGGGAGCTTGCCTTCCCCGTTGCGGCATCGTCGTCGCCAGACGTCGCGCCGGTGTCGGCGCTGGAAAATGCCGCGTTGAAGGTATATGTCGCCATGCCTCGCCATCCCGCCGCCGAGCCGGCGACATCGACCGTGTGGCGAGCATTCTCGCGGCGGGTGCAACGCGGCGGTTGATATGGATCAACCGTGGTGGAACGGATGTCTAAGCATGCAGGTGCATGCTGCATGCAGACCTTGGGGCAGGGCGACTAGGGTGCGTTATCGCGCGTAGGATGCGCCCCTGGCACGGACGGCCATGACTGGGGGATCTTGCGGAGTCTTGATGTGTTGTAGCCCAAAGCTGCAACTTGCGTCCGCAGTGATGCCCACTCCGCTGCTGTCACGGCAGGCGTGCGCGCGAACACCCACGTGTAGTCGCGCGCATCGCGGGCCACGATCATCTCGCTGTAGTCGGGCTTGAGCCACGCCACGATGTACTGCGCCTTGACCGGCCAGAAAATCTGCACGCCCCAGACCGCGCCGCCGGTGCCGGGACGCACGTAGCCGGTGGAGCGGATCTGCTTGAGCGGCCCGTCGGCGGCGTGCTTGTTGAAGCGGAAGGTGGTGAGGATGTTGCCGTCCGGCTGCAGCGTGTAGGTTTCCACCGCATTGCACGCATCGCGTTCGAACACGGTGGGGATGGCCGCGATCAGGTACCACTTGCCCATGAAGCGTGGCAGATCCACGTGCGGCACCGGACGGATCGGCGGCAGCGTGCCAGCCTCGGCGGCTGTACCGAACAAGGCCAGCCCGAGCCAGAACGTGCGGAGGGTTCGCATGGCGTGTTTCCTGCCCGACATCACGGCCGCACGAAGCGGTAGTGCGCCACTAGCCACTCCTGGCCGCCGGCGTAGCCGAACAGTTCGGCGCAGGCCATCCAGAACATGCGCCAGCGCTGGAACCACAGCGCGGCATGCTCGCCGTAGGCCTCGCGCAGCACGGCCATCACCGCCTCGCGCTGGCTGTCCTGGCGCTGCAGCCAGTGGTTGGCGGTCTTCGAGTAATGCGTGCCGTCCACCGACCAGCGCTGCTCGATGGAAAGCGACTGCTGGAAATGCAGCAGGGTGTCGGCAGCCGGCATCAGGCCGCCGGTGAAGAAATGCCGGCCCATCCAGTTCTCCGCGCCCGCCGTCTCAAACGGATACGCCAGGCCGCGGTGCGCGAAGATGTGCACGAACAGCTTGCCGTCAGGCCGCAGCCACCAGGCGATGCGCTGCATCAGCAACTGATAGTTGCGCACGTGCTCGAACATCTCCACCGACACGCAGCGGTCGAACTGCCCCGGCATCAGGGTCAGCGTGTTCACGTCGCGGGTCAGCACCTGCACGTTCGACAGATCGCGCGCGCGGCATTGCGCCTCGATGTGCTGCCGCTGGCCGTGCGAGTTGGACACCGCGGTGATGCGCGCGTTGGGGTAGCGCTCGGCCATCCACAGCGTGAGCGAACCCCAGCCGCAGCCCAGCTCCAGGATGTCCATGCCGTCGGCCAGTTCCGCGCGCTGGCCGTACAGCGCCAGCATCGCCTCCTCGGCCTCGGCCAGGGTTTCATCGCCGCGCGGGTAATGGCAGCACGAATACTTCAGGCGCGCGCCCAGGCAACGCTGGAAAAACGCCGGCGGCAATTCGTAGTGCTGCGCATTGGCCGCCGCCGTCTCGATGGCCAGCGGGCTGCGCCTGAGCGTGTCGATCAGCTGCGCCTGTCGCGCGGCCTGTGCGGAGAGTCCGCCGGCGCGCTCCTCGCGCAGGCGCTCGGCGCACATCTGGCGGATGCCGAGGCGAACCAGCGCGTCGGGCAGCAGGCCGCGCTCGGCCAGGCCGAGCATGCCGGGCGCGGCGCGTTCGCGGGAAAGCTCTGCGGTGTCCAGGGCAGCGGTATTCATCCATCGATCCTCAGGTCGAGCGAGCGTTTCGGGAACCACGGAAAAAGCATCGGCGTGCTGCGCTGGTAGGCGCGATAGTCCTCGCCGCGCGTGCGCAGTGCCTGCGCCTCGGTGAACGGGATGCCGCTGATGAAGCGCAGGAACAGGAACATCAGCAACGGCCCGCTCCATGCCAGCCACGCCAGCGGCGAGCCGGCGGCCATCGCGACGTAGGCGAACCAGTGCAACCATTCGAAGAAGTAGTTCGGGTGGCGCGAATGGCGCCACAGGCCGTGGCGGCAGGTGTGGCCGCGTTGCCGCGGATCGGCGCGAAAGCGCGCGAGCTGGGCGTCGGCGACGGCTTCGCCGAGCACGCCGGCGATCCAGATCGCCACGCCTGCCGCCAGCCACGGCGAGGTCGCGGCATTCGTTGCCACGGCCACGAAGGGCAGGGCGAACAAGGGAACCAGCACGGCCTGGAACTGGAAGAACGCGAACAGCTTGCCCTGATCGCCATGCCAATGCTCGCGCAGCGCGCGATAGCGGCCATCCTCCGGTTCGTGCCGCACGCGTCGCCACAGGTGTAGCGCCAGCCGCGAACCCCACAGCCCGCCCAGCACGCCGAGCGCCAGTCGCGGCGCCGCCGCGCCGCAACCAAGCACGGCCAGCAGCACCGCCGCGCCGCCCAGCCCCGCAGCCCACAGCGCGTCCACGATGCCGGTATTGCTGTACCGCCGCTGCCAGCGCCAACCCAGCGCCATCATCAGCGCCGCCAGCGCCCACACCAGCAACAGGATCAGCCACGCGTTCATGGCGTGCCCCGTGCCACGTCGGCCTGCAGCCAGCCGCGCGCCAGCGTGGTGAGCAAGGGGAGCGCGATGGCCCAGCCCGCCGCCAGGGCCAGCAGCGCCGGCCACAGCGGCGAAGGCATCGTCACCGCATGCCAGCCGCGCGCTGCGCCAAGATAGGCCAGCGGGCCGCCGACTGCGCCGAACACCGCGGCCAGCGCGGGTCGCGTATGCAGGTAGCCGAACAACGGCACGATGGTCAGCGCAAAGGCCAGCCACAAACACATCAGCCACGCGGGCGATTCCGCCCACGGCCACGGCGCGGCGTAGGCCACCAGGCCGCCGTGCACCCACAGGTTTTCCAGCACCAGGCCGAGCACCAGCGCGACCGCCAGCAACCGCCATTCGACGCGACGATGTCTCGACACCATCAGCCGCCAGGCCGCGAAGGCCAGCGTGCCCAGCACGCCGGGCCACCACTGCCCGTGGCCGGCGCCGATCACGGCGGTGAACCACACCGCTTCGTAGGCGATCAGGGTGAGCCAGAAGTTCATGCCTAGCCCCGTCCCCTGCCGGTGCCGTTGCGTCGCCAGCCTGGGCGCGCCATCAGCAGGTGCGACACGCCGATCGAACGTTCGCGGAAGCCGCCCTCGCAGTACGCGAGATAGAACTCCCACATCCGTATGAAGCGGTCGTCGAAACCCTGTGCGCGTACCTCGGGCAGCTTCGCCATGAAGCGTTCGCGCCATGCATGCAGCGTGCGCGCGTAAGAGTCGCCGAAATCCTCCTGTGCGATCAGGCCGAGGTCGCTGCTGCGCGCCTTGGCCGCCAGCATCGCGCTGAGCGACGGGATGAAGCTGCCGGGAAACACATGGCGCTTGATGAAATCCACCGATTTCAGCGCCTGCGCGTAGCGGTGGTCCTCGATGGTGATCGCCTGCAGCAGTGCCAAGCCGTCGGGCTTGAGCAGGCGGCCGAGCTGGTGGAAATAGGTGTCCAGGTACTCGGCGCCGATCGCCTCGACCATCTCGATCGATACCAGTTTGTCGAACTGGCCGTCGAGGTCGCGGTAATCCCGCAGCAGTACCTGGACGCGCCTGGTCAGGCCGGCCGCCGCCACGCGTTCGTGCGCCAGCTCGTGTTGCTCTTGCGAGATCGTCGTGGTGGTGACGTGGCAACCGTAGTGCTTCGCCGCGTATAGCGCGAAGCCGCCCCAGCCGGTGCCGATTTCCACCACACGGTCGCCGGGCTGGAGGTCGAGCTTGCGGCAGATCAAGTCCAGCTTGCGGGACGAGGCGGCCTCCAGCGTGTCGTCCGCGCCGATCCAGTAGGCCGAGGAATACATCAGGTCGTCCGACAGGAACAGCTTGAAGAAGTCGTTGCCCAGGTCGTAATGCGCGGCGATGTTGCGCCGGCTGCCGTGGCGCGTGTTGCGCCGTAGCGCATGCAGCGCACGCATCGCCATGCCGCCGAAACGCGCCAGACCCGTCTCCATGCCGTCGAGCAGGCCGCGGTTGCGCAGCAGCAGGCGGATCAGGTCTACCAGAGCCTGCCCCGGACTTGATCCGGGGGCGCTGCAATGCCATTGGCCATCCATGTAGGCCTCGCCCGCGCCCACGCTGCCGTTGGCCGCGACGGCGCGGTAGAAGGCCGGGTCGAGCACGTCGAGCTGCACCGCCAGGTTCGTGGTTTCGCTGGCGGGCGTGCCGAGGACCGCGGTGCCCAGCGTATCGCGCAGGGTCAGCCGGCCATGGCCGAAGCCCGCCAGTTGCTGCAGCAGGCGATCGCGCAGGAAACGGTCGAGGGTGCCGATGGGCGTGTCGGTGTCGCGTTGCACGATGGCGTTCATGGCCTGCCTCGGGAAAGCTGTGGGTGGTCGTGGAAGGGGTTGCGCTTCAGCCACAGGCGCAGCGCGTTCCAGTAGATCGCGCCCACCACCTGCGCCGTCATCAGCGGATAGCGCCACAGCACGCGCGCCAGCGACGTGCCGTCCAGCGGCAGGCGCTGCATGTGCAGCCTGGCGTCGAACTGGCGCTCGCCTTCGCGCAGCACGCTCATGTGCACGTGCAGGTCGTCGCCGGGCAGGCTGAAGCGCCAGTCGTAATCGCGCTCCATCGGCATGAACGGCGAGACGTGGAAGGCCTTGCGGAAATCCCAGCGCAACAGCCACCCCTGGTCGCGTGCGGTTTCGCGCGGAAGCACGTAGGCATGGCGTTCGCGCCAGGGCGTATTGGTGATTTCGGCGACGATGCACTCCAGCGTGTCGCCGTCCGCGGCGTAGCAGTAATAGAAGCTCACTGGGTTGAACACGATGCCGCCGTAGCGCAGGTGCGTGAGCAGGCGGATCGGGCCTGCCGGACAGCGGCCGGTCGCCCGCTGCACGCATTGGCGCACCGCATCGGCCAGCGGCATCGTGGCGGGGCCGAGGTAATCGCTGCGGCGGAACTCGGCCAGGTTGCGGCGACCGTTCGACCACAGCCAGCGCTCCGCGAACACGCGCTCCACTTCGTCCAGGTCCAGGTACAACTGCGCCATGCGGTAGCGAAAGGCATGCGGCTGCGGCGTCATCCGGCGATGCCACACCGTGCCTTCGTAGACCGCGCTGCGCAGCGATGCGCTCATGCGGCGGCTCCGGCTGAAGATGGCAGCGGGGCACATTGGGCCGCGCCCCAGCGGACGTCGAACGCGCTGGCGACTTCCACCGCGCTGCGCATGCCGTCCTCATGGAACCCCCAGCCCCAGTAGGCGCCGGCGAACCAGGTGCGGTTGAGGCCCTGGATCTCCGCCTTGCGCCGCTGCGCCGCCACCGAGGCATGCGTGTACACCGGGTGGTGATAGCGCATGCGCCGCAGCACCTTGGCCGGGTCGACCGCCTCGCTGCGATTGAGCGTGACCACGAAGGGTTGCGGCGCATCGAGCGACTGCAGCAGGTTCATGCAGTAGCTCACCGTGCACGGCGCGCCGGGCTCGCGCGGAATGAAGGCATTCCACGCGGCCCAGGCCTTGCGGTTTCGCGGCAGCAGCGTGGCGTCGGTGTGCAGCAGTACCTCGTTGGCCTGGTAGGGCATCGCGCCGAGGATCGCGCGCTCGCGCTCGCTGGCGTCGGCCAGCAGGGCCAGCGCCTGGTCGCTGTGGCAGGCCAGCACCAGTTGGTCGAAGTGCTCGCAGCCGGCATCGGTCGTCACGGCTGCGCCGTGCATGTCCCGCCGCACTGCGCGCACCGGGCAGCACGGCCGTTCGCGCACCGCCCAGCGGCTGCGCAGCGCGCGCACGTAGCTGGCCGAGCCGCCGCGCACCACGCGCCATTCCGGCCGGCCGGCAACCTGCAGCATCTGGTGGTTCGCCATGAACTGCACCAGGTAGCGCGCCGGGAACGCCAGGATCTGCGCGGACGGCGCCGACCACAGCGCCGCGGCCATCGGCACCAGATGCTCGTCGCGGAAGGCGGCACCGTAGCGGTTCTGCGCGAGCCAGTCGCCCAGCGTAGGGCCCTGGCGCGGGTCGCGGAGCAGGGCAGGGGCTTCGCGGTAGAAGCGGAACAAGTCGCGCACCATGCCGATGAAGCGCGGCGACAGCAGGTTGTGCCGCTGGCAGAACAAGGTATTCAGCGAGGTGGCGTTGTACTCCAGCCCGCTGGCCTCGTTGTGTACCGCGAAACTCATCGTGGTCGGCTGCGAAGCCACGCCCAGTTCATCGAACAACTGCGTCAGCAGCGGGTAATGCACGGGGTTGTGCACGATGAAGCCGGTGTCCACCGCGTAGCGCCGGCCATCGAGCTCGATGTCGTGGGTGTGCGTGTGGCCGCCGAGGTAGTCGTTCGCTTCGTACAGCGTCACCTCGTGGCGGCGCGACAGCAGCCAGGCCGAAGCCAAGCCCGCGATGCCCGATCCGATCACGGCGACGCGCATCTCAGCGCTCCGCCTTGCCGAGCACCCAGGCCGGCACCGGCTTGAGGTCGTGCACCAGCCCCAGCAGCGCCATCAGCTTGAGGCCATACCAGGTCAGGTCGATTTCCCACCAGCGGAAACCCTGCCGCGCGCTGCCCGGAAAATAATGATGGTTGTTGTGCCAGCCCTCGCCGAAGGTGAGCAGGGCCAGCCACGGGTTGTTGCGGCTGTCGTCACGCGTGGCGTAGCGGCGCGAGCCGTACCGGTGCGCCAGCGAGTTGATCGTCACGGTGGCGTGGAACAGCGCCACGGTGGAAACGAAGAAGCCCCACACCAGCAGCTGCGCGCCGCTGGTGTGCAGGGAAGGTGCCACGTGCTGCAGCAATGCGCCCAGCGCATACAGCGCCAGCGCCAGCAGCACCGGCACGGCGATGTCGTAGCGGTCGAGCCAGCGCAGCTCCGGATACACCGCCAGATCCGGCACGCGCTCCAGCTCGGTGCGGAACGCCCGCGGCGTGAGGAACCAGCCCGCGTGGCTCCATAGGAAACCGTGCACGCCGGGCGAATGCGGGTCGAGCGCTGTGTCGGCGTGGCGGTGGTGATGGCGGTGGTGCGCGGCCCACCACAGCGGCCCGCGCTGGGCGCAGGCGGCACCGATCAGCGCGAACAGGAATTGCACCGCGCGCGACGTGCGGAAGGTCTTGTGCGAGAAGTAGCGGTGGTAGAAACCGGTCAGCGCGAACATGCGCAGCGCATACAGTGCCGCCGCCACGGTCAGCGCGGTCGGGGACACGCCGACCCAGATCACGCCGAGGCAGGCTAGGTGCATCGCCATGAACGGCGCGGCGCGCAGCCAGTCGATGCGGTCGGCGAGCGATTCATCTGCCGGCTCCGGCACCTCCGCCGTATCGAACCACTGGCGCAGGCTGCGGCGGCGTGCGGGCTGGTCGGCCATGCTTGCAGGACGGGCGGGGCGGGTGGACATGGCGGCGATCCGGTGGCGCGTTACCAACCGATACGGGACGGACAGGCAAATGGATGCATGCCGCCGCCGATCCGGCTGCATCCGATCGGCGCCGGAACACGTACAGATCACGGAGCACCCATGGCCACCTTGTCCTAAGATGAATTCCCACCACCCTCCAGCAAGCCTGTCGCCATTCGAGGTGGCGCGAGCCATGTCGAGCAGCGAAACCCAGGTATGGGGTGCCGACTACTGGTCTGCCCAGATGGAGGCGGTTGCGCGGCAGCGCGACCGCGACTGCTTCATGCGCATCTACGACCACTTCGCACCGCGCGTGCGGCTCTATCTGAAGGGCATGGGCGCCCCAGAGTCGGTCGCCGAGGAACTGGCCCAGGAGGCCATGCTGCGGTTGTGGCAGCGCGCAGGGCTCTACGACGCCACGCGCAGCGGCCTGTCCACCTGGCTATTCCGCATCGCACGCAACCTGCACATCGACCGTGTGCGCCGCGAGCCGTGCTGGGTACCTATGGACGACGAGCCGGGGTGGCTGGACAGGGACGAGGCCGACGCATTCTCCTCGGCCGAAAGCCACGCCGAGCACGCCGACCTGCAGATCCGCATCGAACGCCTTCCGGCCATCCAGGCCCGCCTGATCCGTATGTCCTACTTCGAAGCCAAATCCCACCAGGAAATCGCCGACGAGCTCGGCATGCCCCTGGGTACCGTGAAATCCAGCCTGCGTCGCGCCTTCCAGCGCCTGCAACTGGGCGTAAGGGGGCAGGCATGAACCCGCGCCACCATCTCGACCAAGCCACCGTGGTCAGTTTTGCCGCGGGCGTGCTCTCGCAGGAAATGGCTGCCGTGGCGGCCACCCACATCGAGATGTGCCGGCTCTGCCGGGAGCGCCTTGCCGATGCCGAGCGCATCGGCGGCGCCCTGCTGGGCCAGCAGCAACCGGCCGCGGCGGACGCTGCGCGCGGCATCCGCCTGCGTGAGGCGATGCAGGAACTGCTCGACGCGGAGCCGGAAACGGGAGCGCGATCCTCCGCTTCGCGCACGGAATGGATCGCCGCGCCAACCGATCCGGATTGCCTGCCGCGCCCGCTGCAGCCGTATTTCGGCGCCTCCTGGCGCGCCTTGCGCTGGCGCTGGATCGCGCCGGGCGTGCACATGATCCGGGCTGCGTGCGGCAGCGGCGATGCGCTGATCCTGCTCAAGATCGCCCCCGGCAAGAGCATGCCGCTGCACAGCCACCAGGGCACCGAGCTCACCCAGATCCTCCAGGGCGCCTACGACGATGCGCTGGGCCACTATGCGCCCGGTGACGTGGCCGACCTGGACAACGAGGTGGAACACCAGCCGATCACTGCGCCGGGCGTACCCTGCGTGTGCGTGGCGGCGCTCGATGCGCCGCTGCGCTTTCCCGGTTGGCTGGCGCGCAAGCTGCAACCGCTGGTCGGCTTGTGATGCCGCCCAGCCTGGGCGACGCAGCTTGCCATCCCATACACGCGCAGGCTTGTGCCGGGACGCGTGTTGGATCCCGTCGGACGTGGCGGGGATGGAGTGCAGGTTGTCCGCATCATCGATCGCCAGGTGGCGCATCTCTTGGCGCACTTCCATCAGCACATGGAGCGCATCGGAGTCGACGGTCGCGAACCACGAGTATCAAGGGTTCAGCTGGTCGCCTATCAGCAAGCCCAACTTGTTCATGGACGGGTGCCAACGATCAGCCTTGGTCGCGCAGCGATGCTGCGGGTCGCGTTCGGAGGCTGCACCACAACGACACTATTGCCACTGCACCAGCAAGAACCAGTGCCACCCACGCCGTGACATCGGCGCCAGCCAAGGGCGATAGCCGACCAGCCCCCACACCACCGCCAGCACGTACCAGGGATTGCCGGACATGCGAACGACGGCGCTGAGCACCAGCAGGGCCGCCAGTATGAACAGCACCAGCGTCCAGGGCAGCATGTGCGCAACCGGAAGCAGGCGGAACGCCACGATCACCTGAGCCGCGTTGAGGAACACCGCAAGCGATATCCAGCCGGCGTGCAGCGACAGTGGCACCCATTGCCACCGGCGACCGCGCGCGTGCCGGGCCGTGCGCGCGACATGCCATGCAGCAAAAAGCAGACAGGCCAGGCTGCCCCCGATGATGGCCAGCGCCAGCCAGAATTCTTGCCGCGAAAACGCCATCATCCACAGCGAGGTCAGCGCGAAGCCCATCGCCGCCGTCAATGGACGGATGCGCCGCAGGGCCGCATCGGCCCGCCGGTTCAGGCACTGCCAGGTGCCGTAGACCACGTCCAGCAGAAAGATCGGCCCCCAGATGGCATACGCGTAGCCTGCACCCACGATCGGCGTGGGGTAGCGATCGGAAATCGCGCCGTTGGTGGGGCCGAACACGCCGGTGTGCATGAGCGCCAGCACGTGCCGGCGCCGGCAGGTCGCCAGTTGGCGACCAATGGATGCTGTCTCGGTGGTTCGATAGTCCGCGTGGACATCGTGAACGGTGTTCCGACGTACACGTAAGAGTCAGACGGTGCGCATCCTGTGGCTTGCCCGCAGTAGTGCTACCGCACGAAGTTGTCAGTCCGTACCGAAGCGCTGCGAGTTCGTGCAGCGTCACAACCCCGGCGGGCGTTGTGAATTCCTGCCGCTGTTCGTCATACCGCCAAGGCAAGCGGGTGCGGGGATGTGCCATTGCGTGAGCCTCCATGCATCAGGGCGACCAGCAAAGCAAGCACGGTGCCAGCAGTCAGTTTTGCGGAAGAGCGCGAACTTTCTAAAGGCTAATAAAATCAGCAAGATGCCCAATTCATCTGCTGCTGCAGATGCGGTAACCGTGCTGAATTAGCGCAACGTGGTCGCGAACTTGTGCAGTTTGCTCGATTCGGTCACGAACTTTTGAACCTTAAGTGTGCCGACCCTCGATTCACTTCCGCTCGGTCTTTCGGTGTGACCAGTCGGGGTTCCCCCCCGATTTCACGGACACTTACGAGAAGGCCGATCGAGGCCCTGAGGAGTGTTCATGTCGAAGCGAAGGAAGTTCAGTGCAGAGTTCAAGCGCGGCGCGGTTGAGCAGGCCCGCCAACCGGGTGTCAGTTGTGCCCAGGTGGCCCGCGAGCTGGGGATCGGGGAGAACCTGCTGACCCGTTGGAAGCGTGAAGCCCAGAGCCAGGGCAAGGTGGCCTTCGGCGGAACCGGGACGCCCCGGGACGAGGAGCTGGCGCACCTGAAACGCGAGCTGGCGCGCGTGAAGAAGGAGCGGGATTTTTTGCGCGAAGCGGCGACGTTCTTTGCCAAGGGATCATCCTGAGGTATCGGGTGATCGAACGTTGCCGCGACGAGTTTCCGGTTCGGTTGATGTGCCGCTGTCTGCGTGTGTCGACCAGCGGCTACTACGATTGGAGCAAGCACTCGCCCAGTGCCCGCCAAGCCGACAACGATCGCCTGCTCGGCCGTATCCGTGAACTGCACGAGGACAGCCGTGGCGTGCTGGGAGCGGGACGGATGCATGAGGATCTGGCCGCGGAAGGCGAGTCGGCCAGCCTGAACCGGGTCGCGCGCCTGATGGCGGCCGATGGCCTGCAGGGTTGGCCACGCAAGAAGCGGCGCGGCCAGCGGGGTCAACCGGGGCTGGCCCCACCGGGCGTGCGCAACAGGCTGGAACGGGACTTCACCGCACTGGAGCCGGAGACCAAGTGGGTCACCGACATCACCGAGATCAAGACCGACGAAGGCAAGCTGTATCTGTGCATCGTGCTGGATCTGTTCGACCACCGGGTCGTGGGTGGGTCGATGCATCATCGGCAAGACCGGCAGATGGTGATCCGGGCCGTGCAGATGGCGGTATGGCAGCGCCAGGGAGGCGAGCCGGTGATCCTGCATTCGGATCGCGGCAGCCAGTTCCGCAGCGGCGACTACCAGGACTATCTGGTGGCCAATGCGTTGGTGTGCTCGATGAGCGCGGTCGGCCATTGCGGGGACAATGCGGCTTGCGAGGGCTTCTTCGGCCAGCTCAAGCGTGAGCGCATCTACCGCATGAGGTACCCGACGCTCGATGCAGCAAGAGCCGATGTGTTCGAATACATTGAGCGGTTCCACAATTCGAGGATGCGGCGCAGGCAGGCAAGGCAGGATCTGAAGTTTTCCACCCTTTCACAACCGTCCGTGATTTCGGGGTAGAACCCTCGACGTGTCCCCCGTTCTTTGCGCAGCGCTGCGGCATGATGATGGCGCCGTAAGCTACTAGTCGATACCAGTGAAAGTGGCGCACAATACACACGCCTGTCGAACGACGGTGAACTCGCGACCCAGGCATCAAGCAGGGAGCTTAAAAGCCTATGACTATGCACTATCGGCACTACTTCAGCGCCGCAGGCCACGGGACGTTCTTTTTTGGAAGCCTTAGGAATGATGAGCAAAAATCTTCCGACGCCTTCACTTGGGTCTACGATTGCGGGTCGCTCCGTAAGTCGCATCTGAAGGGCTTGGTTAGCGATTTTCATGACCAGATGCAAGACGAGAATACCCTTGACATGGTTTGCTTGTCTCATTTCGATAGTGATCACGTATCTGGCTTAGATCTATTGCTAGAACACTTCCGCGTTGACACGTTAGTGCTTCCGTACGTTCCCCTAGAAGTGCGTCTCCGCTTAGCGAGTGAGCTCTCCGAGGAAATGCCGGGTGCCGCTGGTCTCGCTACGTATACGCTGGACCCCGTCTTCTATCTGGCCGAACGTGGATTAGGAAATGGCATAGAGCGTCTCGCCTTCATACAAGGGCGCTCACAGGATGGTGCGTCAGAGAGCGGGGTGGATTCACCCTTTCGCGAGGAAGAGGGTGACGAGCAGTCGATAACAAATGGGCCAAGATTGCAGCGCTCGGCGAGTCGCCCACTTAATGCGCAGGATGGCTATGGCTCGGCTGCCAATCGCCAGGTTGAGGTGTATAGCGATGCGGATGCGTGGTGCGTCAATAACATCTACGAATTCGTGTTTTACAGCAAAAGCTGGCCAGATGACTGTTCGCCAAAAAGCGGCACGCCGCTTGCGCAGATAGCCCTGCTTGCTCGTGCAATTATCACTGATTACAAGTTGCTCGGATCTGGTACGCCGGAACCTGGCTGGCTGGCTGCACTTCAAGCGCTTTACGACGAGCATTTTGGCAAGACATATAAGCGGCGCAACGAAATATCGCTGTGTGTTTTTGGTGCGGCGCGCGCAGAGCACGGCATTCTTCCGTGTAAAATTTTCCAACAGAGCTATCCGGCTAATATCGCGCTCGGGCCGACCCAAAAGGATAAGCATGGCATACTGTTGACCGGGGACGCGTACCTCAATCCAACGGAGCTTCAAAACCTGATGGCGCATTTGGGGAAGCGAAGCCATCATATGGGATTGCTGCAAGTGCCGCACCATGGGTCGAGCCATAATTGGTCGCCTGGCAATGCCCTCAAGTGTTCAGCTTCCCACTATGTGATTTGCGCCCCGGGTACTTCCAAGCACCCTGGTGCGCTGGTCAAGAACGATTTGCCGAGCTATGCATTGGCTGACTATGTCACGACCGTGTCGTTCGACTACCACGACAACGAAGAGGTATCCTCGTCGAAGCCTGTGCGTCGAAACTCCTTTCCACATCGCTGAATGTCGCCCGGAGAAAGAAACTAAGGGGGCGTTTTATCAAACCCATGCGGGCATAAGGGGCGCGTGCGGCAATCACCCAGTCCAGGAGTGTGTAGGGAGGACGATTAGTTCGTGTTATCAGGGGTAGGGCAGGGCAGTTCCCGACCCGAGGCGGACACTTGGAATGCTAGATTTCGCAGGCATCCACTCCTCAAAAGCGGGGGGGGGCGTCGTTGCTGCGGTGAGTAGAATCGACGACAGTGAAGTTGACCGTGCCCGGCAAGAGACCAAACAGTGGCAGCACCGCCACGAAGGGAAGTCGCACGTCTCTCTGGGCACGTCGCGGCGCTCGAAACGTCGCTAGCCAAGGCCAGCGCCCGCCCGAAAACGAAGCGCACGTCTCAGTCGGCTGGATTGTCGAAGGTTGCAAAGGCTAAGAAGCTCGCAAAGTGAGCCGGCATCTTGCTGACCACAATGTCGGGCGAAATGTACGCTTTGCAGAAGGCGCACTTTATCAATTAAATCAATGAGTAGCGCGAACTTCTGCGTTTGCTCACGAACCCAAAAGCCTGACTCCAGCCTTGCTGAGAAGCTTCCTAAAATTGACCGAGTAGGTCATTTCCACTGCCGTTGCGATTGGCTCCGTCTCCAATCGGCCGATATATCAATTACTTGAGATGCCTTGGAGCTCGTTGCTCTACGGGCGGACCGTTGCACACCAATTGCCGCTAGGTGTTGCACTCACTTGAGAGCTCCAACGATGGAACAAGACGGGATGCGCACAGAGCCGCGCCCCGAGAAGCGAGGGTGCGATTCCGCCCGGCCAACTCAAACGATGCCTGGCGGAGACTCACATCTACTTAGCAATCGCGGAATCCGATCCCCCTAAGAAATCTACTCGAGCATTTGGAAGAGCGTCCATCTCGTGCAAGGAACGACGGACTTGATCCCATAGCGGAAAGAACTTCACCCAGGCACGCATGCCTCCCACTTCCCCCACGGCCAAAAGCATGGCCTTGTGGGACGCGATCAAAAGGTCTCGCGATTGCTGGAGAGCAAGGCACGATTCCTCCAGTCGCGCGACCTTCCGGCGCAAGTTGGTGACAGACTCTTGGTCGACGTCCTCGGCAAGCTTCCTGATTGCTTGCTGCCGGCGCTGGAACTCTTCCAGAAGGGCGCGCCGTTGCGCATGCCGAGTGATATCCGACGCATTTTTGAACGGCGCAACAGACTCCCGCGTGACTGCTCTTGCCGTTATCGTGACGTTGGAAGAAAGCATCTGCTCAAGGGTGGCTCGTAGTTTGGTTAAGTCATCCACGATGCTCATTGGTCACCATCCCTTCGGGGCTGAGCATCGAGAATAGAGCCTTGCGCCACGGGCTCAACCGACGTGAAGAGATCGCGACCGTCCGGGAATGGCCTGCTGTCTGGCGCGGTATCCAGGACGATCTTAATGTTGCTGACGCGCGTGGCGATAGACTGTAGCTGGTTCTCCCAGCCGACGTTACGATTGGGTTCCGGAACGGCCTTGATACTCGACTCTACGCGAATGGTCATATCAAGAAGTTTCTGGAGGTTTTCTCGCTCCGAGGTCACTTTCGTGCGCGTCAGGTGTCTGCATCCGTTGAAGCACTCCAGGTGTTTAGGGCAGGGGTCGACAACGAAGCTGTTAACGCACAAGCCGTATGGCGTGACGTGTAATCCATCAGCCTCTGCCTCCAAATATTCGAACGCCGCCTGGTCGCCCTTGCTTGTCTGAACCTGTAGAAATTCATCAATAATAGGGCCACTGACTCTCCGGGCCACAATGAGCTTCGCGAGCTCCTTTGTCCGATCTCCGAGCGAGGCCGCCGCCTCCGGGAGGTCAACATGAGTCAAGTCTTCTGCAAGGCTTCGATGATCGTAGGCATGGCTTTGCGTCACGTTTCGACGCCCAAATCGCTTGGTTATGATCGCGTCGGAGACGCCGACTCTAAAGAGTTCCGCATTTTGAAGGTGACGGATCGAATGGGTGACCATCTTCAGTCTACGGGACTCCGGATCTCTGCCGTATCTTGCAAAAAGTCCGTTTTCGCCTCCTGCGAGCATCTTTTGTATGTCTTGCGCAGATGCACGACCCACAAAGGCGTAGCGTTTCACATCAACGATACCTCCATTTCTGCCGTCGACCAATGATCGGATCGGAGTGAGAAAGAGAATGCTTTCGGGGTTGATTGACCCATTCCTAAGCGGGAAGGGCGTTGTATCAGACAACTTGGTTGCCATGAACTTATGGACCGCGGCTTCCACGGCCTTCACGCTGACGAACGACTCAAGCCATGGCGTATTCCCCCTGAACGGTTGATTTCGCGCGTCTACAATTTCGACATCTGTTGCTTTGCAGAACTTAGCCCAGTATTTGCCAATGTTGCTGCTCAGGCCATGGCGATATCGCCGCGACTCTTGCCACTCTCGAATCTCGTCGAGAACATTGCTGTCGTAAGAGGCTCGGTATTTATCGGCAAGATCGTCGGGCAACGCACGCGAGGTGATTTGAATGGCGCCGGAGAGTCGCGTGTACATGTCCCACGCTGGCACGAGGTCGCCTTCGTCGAGCTCGGGGAAAATTCTACCTGTCGTCACCTGGTGTTGCAGACGAACGCGCATGGGCGCCGTAAGTGCTCTCGCCCTTTCTACCGCCTCTTGAGTCATGGCCGCCAGGAGTGCGGGAACGTGTTGAAGTGATTCATAGAGATACACACCGGAAAACTTCTCATCATCCGACTGTTTCTCTGCAAAGTAGCGGAGGGATAGGGATCGACCTATGCCGCCAAACGCTTCTGCGGGGCGCCCCATTGGATCGATGTGCTGGGTCCACAGAAGGCAATCATTTGGGAGAAGAACTGTCTCGCCGATACGCATTCCTGTGGCAATCGCGAGCTTGATCTGCTCAAATCGAAGTGCGTCCGCGAAGGTCTTTGGCCGCTCGGTGTAAATGATTCGCACCAACTCCCAAAAAGCCTTCTCATCAGGAAGCCTATCGGCGGCCTTTCGCTCACTCAGTTCTTTCCGCTGGTTGTCTGTACGGCGATAGCTATTGGCTCTGTTCTCAAGATTCTCCACAGCCGTATGTTGGATGGTCGCCTCTGATGTTGCATACGGTATACAGTAGCGGAGTAGGGGTGAGTGGTTCGCAACATGCCGCACGTCAAGCTGGTTCCTCACAGCCATTTTAAGATTCGACGCTACCTTTCCGGATGCACCGAAACGCATGGCCACGTTATACGCCAATTTTATTAGATCTGGCGTGACATCCATGGGGTCTGTGTCTTGCGAACAAAGCGCCAGGATGCGGAGCGGGCGCAGGACGTTGATCAGCGCGTGCTGCGGTTTATTTTTCTTGACAAGAATCTCGTCAAGGACCACCGACTTGCATAGATCCGCCCATCCCTTCGTCATGGCCGATCGCAACGGTGACTTCGCGTAATCGGGCGGCATGGTCTCTTGGAGCACTGTTAGCTCCGCCTCCGAAAACTCGAAGCCGGTGAGCCATAGAGTGGGAGGTGGAACTTGCCCCGCCAGGACGGTCAGATTCCATCGCTCGCTCTTCGCAACCCTTCCAGTCGCGTTATCGCCGATGTCCCAGGAAAGCCCGTTTGCCGTGGCGAGTCGCTGGCCGGCCTCGACAAACCTAGTCAGGAACTCATTCATTCGCTTCGCCCATGCTTTCAGCGGCATCGTTCGGCATGCCTTGGATGACTTGCATGGCCGCGCGAAGAGTGCGAGTTAACTGGGCCTGTGAACCACCTGACCCAGTCTCATGAGAGGCATTTGCAAACATACTGACTACTGGTCGAAGGCTGTCGACGACATTTTCATGGACGCGGCGATCAGCCACAGGAAGAAAACGCCTGCATGTGTAACAACTAAGAACGGGATTCTTGGCGCATAGGCTTTGCCCGATAGTGCAGCCACCAATTCCAGCGATCGGTATACCGTGTGGTACTGCGCCAATCTGTTGCGACGGCGGAAGAGCGTGAAGCTCCATGCTCGTAATGGTCTTTGTTTTAGCCGCGTCAGCGATCGTCGTGTAAATGGGGGATAGGGACAAGGCTTGATTGACACGCTCGGCCTGCGAAGGAGATGCATCAAAGTAGACGTTCGCCGTTAGCGTGGATGCATGCCCCAGGAATTCACTCAGCGAGATGTGGGACGCACCGGCATCCGCCAATCTCTGGGCGGCCGTGTGCCGAAGATCGGTGGGAGTCCATGGCTCCCCCAGTAATTCAGACGTCAAATCGATGATGACGTGACTGACACTCGCCGGCGACAGGTGGAAGAGACTGTCCGCTGGCGTAGTCGAGTCGGTATGCTCCGATCCTCGCCTCCTTATGAATTCGACAAACAGGGCTGCCCAGTCATGCTTGATGCGGCGAGTCACTCTGCGAAGGGCATCTCTATCCCGAAGCTTGATCAGGGGAATCGACACGTGAACCGCGCCGCTTTCATGAAGCCTCACATCCTGGACCTTGATTCGCGCGATAGAGCCAGGACGCAAGCCGTACTGGTGGGATAGCAGCAGAATACAGGCGTTCCGCAGCTCGAGCTCGCGAATACTAGTGCCGCCGCGATCAATTGCCCCCTTTAGGTCATCAAAGAATTCGATGATGAGGCTTTGTTGATCCAGCGGAACAAAGCATTCGCGATTTCGGACGGTTTTGTAGATGTCCGAGCGCGGTGCCCGTAGTGCGCTTACAAAGTCATGCAGATCCGTAGTCCATTGACCAATAGACAGTTTACACATCGAGTGAATCGCAGATCGAAGTGCGCCGGCGACGCTAGCGGTCTCCACCGGTCGAACGAACTCATTCCAGTATTCGAACCATTCTGTAGCGCTCGATGTGGCAGCTCTTGCGAGGTGGCTTGGCCGAGTGAATAGCAGGTTGGCGTAAGTGACTACGGTGCTCGGGTCGCACCGATCAAACAGGTCGGTCACGATATGCTTAAAAAGCAGTTGGTATCTCGGGGGTAGCCTGAGAAAATTTAGCTTGTGCTTTTTTCCGTCATCGTGCACGTGCCAAATATCGTTCTTAGAAAGATGCGATATAGAACGGACCTTGTCGTGGAAGTCATCGTAGTAGCGAATCAACCGAGGCAGATTGTCTGGTAATTCGAGGGATGGGAAATGCTCAAGTGAAAGGGCTTTGGTGGAGTTCATTTCAATTGACACCATCAAATCGTCGAAGCGAATTTACGAGGCTGTCGTAGCTTTCCTGCCAGTCTTCGGCAGCCGCCGCCTCAAAGTACGCCCTACCATAGTGGCGTGGCATGGGTGATGAGGGTGACCAACCGAAAAAGGCTCGAAGTTTCTCGCAAGCGGTGTCGAGGTTGTCGCCATGGTCGACGTATTTGCTGAGCCGATAGACGGCACAGGTATGCCTCAAGCTGTGAAGGGTTACGCTGTGCGTCCCGCGATCCTGAAGGGCTTTCACGGCGTTGACCGACAAGCTACCAGTCGCGATTTCCATAATGCGCTGAAAGGATCTCAAATTGAGCGGTTTGCCCTTTTGAGAGCCGAATAAAAAGGGATGGATCGCTCGCCTCTTTTTGTATGCGCCGACTAGATCCGAGATGACTGCCAATTCCTCCGAGACCGGAAGTTGCCTCGCTGAGTACCTTGTCTTCAATGAGGGCTTGTCGCGCCTTGGATCCTCATTTGCATAGGGAGATCGACCGACGTTTATCCAGTGGCGCTCGTTGTTGGCTTGCGCATCGAATGACGAACTGATGGCATCAACGGGCAACATCGCGAGCTCGCTTCGGCGGAGGCCCGTATGCAATAGGAGAATGAAGATCAGGTAGTTTCGCCAGCGCTCTCTCTCTGAACGGAAGGGGTTGCGTGCGTGCTTAGGGTCGAAGATTTCGCATAACTCGCTCACCACTAATGAAGGAAGTGCGCGTATTGGAAGAGGTGGCCGCGAAGGGGAGGGTGAAATCTGTCCATAAAGCCGTTGTATGCGTCGCATCCGATTATTGAGGTCTTTTACTTGGGCTTCTGCGCTGGGTCCAAGATAGGTCAGCATGTCAGTTACAAAGCGGCTGGCGGATGTCCATACCAAATTACCCGACACGCCCTTGGCGGACGCCTCATTGCGAACCTTGGTGTGGAAGGCAAATAGAATTTCCTCAATTGCATCAAAGTCCGCTGTCATGAGCATGCGATCGAGGTCATTTCCACCAAGAAGCTCAGCGGCGCGATAAAGACGATCGACGGCGTACAGGTGGCGAATCCTTGTGTTTGGCGCTAGCCCCGCCATAATCACCTCAGACCAAATTGTCGCGCAGTACCGAGGAAGACCGATGGAGTCAATCAGAAGGGCACCCGAGAGCCCCTTCAGAGGCTTATGCCCCGCAACAACTCGAATTCCCATTTTCACGTCTCCAGCCCTTGGTGGGTTTGCGCGTTATGCATTGCTTTTCAGCCCGGCGGCTGTGCGGTTCGTATCTAGCCGAAGCTGCTCGATTGGGCCTGCAGCATTAGCTTTACTAAAAGCTCGCAATCATTTCCGGCAAGGATGTAATCGCGCGGAGTTACGCCAAGTGCTGGCAATATCTCAGTTACCCATTGATCTACCCATGATGCAGCGTCAAAAATCGTTTGATTTCCGCTCTGAGCCACGATCCGGCGAATGGTGGCTATTAGCTTGCTTCGGCATGTGTCGAATGAGTCGATCACGGTCCTTTTCCTCATATGTTGACAACGTTAGATCACCTACAACTTCGAGGCTACCTCTCGCATTTGACTGATGACATGGCGTCGCGAGCGATGAATAGGGGCATGACAATTATCTCGTAACACCACGCCATAGCGCCAAGGGTGGTAATTCCGCGCATGGGGTGGCGATTCCGCGCATGGATCTCCGCCCTCACGACTGCCTGGATTCCGCTCGGCGAGAACTTGCCAACGCGGATGCCGCGAGGGCGGCGGCCACGGAAGCGTGGTGTCCCTCCCTAGGGGCAGCGGGCGGTGAGCAGATTCACTTTCTGGTGATACAGTTCGCTTGGAGCAGAAGAATCTGCTGCAGATTTTGGACAATTGCGCGCTAGTAGGGATGCATTGGGTGAGTGAACAGGGCTTTGAGCCGAAGTCGCCGCCCGTCCGTCACAGCGCCGGATGCAAGGAAACGACATGGCGTACTTCCCCCTGCTGCAGCTGCTGACGACCGAGCGCTACGGCCTGTATCCCGGCGTCGACCGACAAGGCAGATTCGACGTCAAGTTTCGCGACGGGCTGACGTTGATCCTCGGGGCCAATGGGTTAGGCAAGACGACCTTGGTCACCTTGCTGTTCCGAATGCTGACGGGCACGGCCGATATCGACCTACCCGATGGCCGGATCGGATCGGCGGATCTGAAAGTACAAAATCTCGACACCTGGTCGCGAAGGCAGTTTGCACACCGCGTCAACGATGGAGCACGTGATGCGCTGGCGCGACTGTATTTTCAGCTCGGCAGCCGTCAATTCGTCGTCGAGCGCCGACTGACCGATCTAGCGCTCATGACGCTGATCATCGACGGCGAGACCGTGGAGGCGGAGGAAGATGCCTATCGCGACGCAATCAATCAAGCGGCGAATCTTGGATCGTTCGGCGATTGGGTGCTCGTGCTACGCACGCTTGTATTTTTTTTCGAGGATCGGCGGGCCCTAGTCTGGGATCCTGGAGCGCAGCGGCAATTGTTGCGCGCTCTTTTGTTGAGCCCGACCGAAGCCCAGGAATGGACCAAGCGTGAGCGCAGCATCCTGGGGCTAGATTCGCGGATGCGAAACCTGCAGGCGGCGCTTCGACGTGAGGAGAAGGAGCGCGCCAGGACCAACAAGAAGTTTACGGACGCCCCTGGCGTTCGCTCCGCGCTGGCAGCTGCCGAGACCCGGCTCGAGCAGCTCCACGAGCAACACACTCGGCTAGTGCAGCGCTTGGAGATCACTGAAACGGCGCGGCATCGTGCCCGTCTGGATGCTCTGCGTGCGCAGGCCGACCAGGATAAGGCGCTGCGCGAGCTCGAACGCGCCCGGCTGCTGGCGATCGACGCCTACTTGCCCCTCGCGGACGAATCGATTCGATTCATCCTGGCCAGGCTAATGTCTGATGAAACCTGCCTGGTGTGCGGTACGGGCGAGGTCAGCACCAAGCGCCTGGCCCTGGAGGAGGCGCTGGAGCATCGCCGGTGCGTCGTGTGCGACTCCTCGCTACCCCCGCCGGAAGACGTCACGGAGATTACCGACGAGCGTCTGCATGCCTTGAAAGTGAGTTTCGAATCGTTTTCGGTCCAGGCTGTTGAGCAGGCGCGGGCGCGCGATGAGGCCAACAAGGAGCACATCATCACCAATGAGGAGTTGGCGGCCTGTGTTCGCGATCTCGACGAAACCGACGAGAAGGTGCGTGAGCTCATGCTGCAGCTTCCGCCGGACCAGCGCCGCGTAACCGATCAGCAGAAAAAGCTCGACACGGTGGCCGAGATGATCACCGACTTGCGCGCGGAACTGAAGGTTGAGCGCACTGCCTTTGCCGAATTTCTTGGCGCGCACCGCGCGCGGATCGCCCAGTTCGCGGAAGACATCAAGACCAAGTTCGGTGAAGCGGCCCATGGGTTCCTCTTCGAGCAAAGCCAGCTGACGTGGTCGCCTACCCGCATGCAGGTGGGTCAGGCCGGCGCCGACGGTGCGGAGGCCGTCGAGTATCCGGCCTTCGCCGTGGATCTGACGGGCAGCGATTTTGGCGGCCTCAAGCGCCGTGACGATCCAGCCGAGGTGTCCGAGAGCCAGCGGGAGTTTATAGATCTGGCCTTCCGCATGGCGCTGGTCTACGTGGCGTCCCCCGAGAGCGCCGCATCTTTGGTGATCGATGCTCCCGAGTCCTCGCTGGACGCGGTATTCGTAGATCGCGCCGCGATGGTGCTGGGGCGGTTTGCACAAAGCGATAATGACATGGCCAACCGCTTGGTGGTGACGTCCAACCTTGGCGCCGGCCAGTTGGTACCCAAACTCCTGCATGAGATCGCCCCGCGGACCGATCTCATGGCCCCTGTTGTCGACTTGTTTCACGCCGGCGTTCCGACCCGTGCCATGGTGGAGTGGCACGATCAGTATGAGGCGCTTTGGGACAAGCTGCGTGATGACATGGACGCGCGCAATGGAAAATGAGTTCGTCTCGCGACAGCAAGCCGTGCGTGTGCTCGTGCTGTTAGACGCATTGGCGCGGGTGGGTCTAGTGCCCACGGAAGTTCGCGCCCTGCACGAGTTGGCGTACCTTGCAAACGTACTCTCGCCGGTATTCGACTTGGCGCCATTCGACGCCAAACTGCTCAAGCGGTCGTCCGGTCCTTACTATCCGGAATTGCAGCTTGCCATCGATCACTTGGTGGGGCGGGCGCTGGTGGACGCTCTCAACGTGAGATATCGCTATATCGAGGAAGACAAGCGCTATCGCATTGTGGCCTCGTATCGCCTTCGTCGTTCCGGAGTGCAGAACGCCCTGGAGCGACACGCCGAGGTGTTCCCCGAAGAAGCCTTGTTCTTGCGCGAACTCGCCTCCGCGTACAGTGGGCTCAGCGACGAGCAGCTTGGCCGCGCGGCACTCCAAGATGCCCGGTATGCCGATCGATCCGTCGATATCGGCAATGTCATCGACTTCGGCGAATACGCTAGCCCATCCAAAAACTTCTCCCGTAATGCTGCCTTGGCTTTCGCGCCTGGACGGCGGTTAGAACCCGCTGAGCGGCTCTATCTTTATCTGGATCATCTTAGTGCGCGGGTGTCGCATGTCGGATAAGCCTTTGACCGATGCCGGTGCGTGGACGACCGAGCTCGATCAGCTCACCTCGGCTTGGCTCTCGGGACAGGGAAGTGACACGGACTTGCCCGAGGCAGTGCGCTTCCTGGTCGCCGTTCGCCGACTGACGCTGGCCCGCGAACGCGAACCCGACTGCGAATTCGATCGAGCGGCGGCCATGATCCTCGTACCTCCGACGTTCTTTGAGTCGCCTCCGTCCGGCACGCGGCGGTGCCCGTTGCTCAACAATGGCAACTACTGTCTGACCGGGCAGCTGCATTTCCTCAATGTCGCTGCGGCCGGGCGGTCACTAGATTACGACGGCGACGAGGGGGCGTTGTTCGACGCCCTGGAACAAGCAAACGTGGACACGCTGCCGACTGTGGTCTATGCACCCAAGCCTGGCAGCCATTCGAAGCTGAGCTGGTACCCGAATGGAATTAGCGATGAGACCAACGTCGTGGTCATTCCTGTTGCTGTCGAGGAACCGACCATCGAGCTGATCACGCACGCTATCGAGGGCGTGTACCGCGGCGATCTGATCACCCCGGACCGGGTCCCCGCGCACGACAGTCTGTGGAAGCAAGCGAGCAAGGGCTGGGCATCCGATACCGCTGAGGCACAGGTCCAACGCAACATCAAGCTCGGTCTGCACGGTCGCTTCCCGACTTGCCGCATCGTGGCCGAGCAGCCGGGGCCGGACGGGCGCACCGATATTGAAATCGTCGGCGATTTCGGCGTCGCGCCGGGTGCGGTCACTAACTTCGCTGTGTTGGAGCTGAAGGTCCTTCGCGAAAAAGGCTCAACCGGCGCCACATATTCGGCCAACGACATCGCACGCCACATCGACGATGGCGTGAACCAGGCCTACACCTATGGCGCCGATCGCAACTTCCGGGAGCGGATGTTGTGCTGTTTCGACATGCGCAGAACCAACGCCGGCGCCAACGCCGTTTTTGCCCCCATCAAGAGCAAGGCGAATGATCTCGGCATCGCGTTGCGCTTCTGGTTCTTGTACCGCTCATCTGAGCACTACCGTGAATGCAAGGTGGCCGCTCTACTCACGGGCGGCTGAACACCACCAGATCCTCGCTGAGCATGTGGCGGCCGCTCTGTTGCGGCGACACGCGCATCGAACGGAAGGGTGTCATGCGCTCGACCTTGAGCCCCACCGACGGCGCGAGATCGGCCAGGATCCTGGCAACTTGCACGTGGATGCCGGCGTACTGACTGTCGCCCACGACAAACCAAGCCTGTCCCTTGGATGGTAGCGATAGCGCACAGGTACGCATCAGTCCCTGCAGGTCGGCGAAATAGGCACCTACCATGGCCGGGATACGTGGGTCCCACAGGGAGTCCCTGGCCCGACGCAGCTCCCGCATTGTCCTATCCAGCCGCGGACACCGAGGCGGTGACGCGAACTCGCGCGACACCTGCACATGGGAGCTCAAAGTCGCCCGACGCAGGTCACGGTTTTCGTCGGAGGATGTCAGGTAGCCCAGCATCCACAACTCGACATTGTAGACGTCGGTGTAATCGAACGAATTTGGATAAGGCGGGGAGCACGTCAGCTGGTCGAAATTGCCGATCGTTTTGAGCAGCTTTCGACTGTCCCCGTGCAGCACCTGGTTTACCCGCACAGGGCGGGAGGCACAAGCCCCGATCTCCACGATCGCAGCGGCGACGGCGTCAGTGAAGGTGGGCAGCACGCAAGCCGGATCGACGCGGCGCTCCTCCCAGTTAACGCGATAGCGGCGCCCCTTGCCGCTTACCACCGCATTGCTGAAGCCAACCATGAGGCCGCCCAGCAACACGCGGAACAGACGCACCACTTCCGGGTTGGGCTCGTCCTCGATCGCTTCCCGCAAACGCGCGATCTGGATCACCACTGGTAGATCGAACAGCCAGCGATCTTTGACGCCGGGCTCCACGAACGTGGCGGGCAGGGACCGAATCAGTGCAGCTCCTCGCGAGCGCGACGCGGTCGTTTTGCGAGCCACACGCGTCAGCGCAGTGAGCAACTCAGGGACATGATAGCTCGCCAGCTTGGCAGCGATCAGATCGGCTAGGAAGGGATTGACCTCGATAGTCACCGGCTGGATGCCCAGGAACTGGCAGGTGAGGGCACTCGTACCCGAACCTCCGAAAGGATCCGCCAGGCGCCGAACCGGTATCGGAGATGCCTGAACAGCCTGCTCGATAAGTTCAGGGGAGAAGGCTTCCTTGAAGCGATGCCAGCGCTGAAAGGGGAGCTCGTCGGCGCCGGCGTTGGTCGACATCGTGGACGTCTGTCGTCCGCCGATCCAGGCCTCAAATGATGCGCCGCCGGCATGGGTCAGCATCTTGCGCGATGCAACACGACGATAGCCGGTTTGCGCTGGGCTCTCTGCTACTAACGTCGACATCGATGGCTCCCTAGGCTGCAGCTGAAGGGATAGTACTCCAGCCTCGATTGTGCGATTATTTTCATAATGATACAAAAAGTGCAAGCGCTAAGCGAGCTCGCAGACGCCTGGTTGAAGACATCGCCGCGCGGTACGCATACCGTGCGCGCCTACCTGACCGAGCTAGATCGGCTGGACCGATTTCTCCGCAAGCTTGGCCGCGAATGGGATGGGTTGGATCCGCACTTGCTGGAGCGCTTCTGGCGGGAGTTGACCCGCGGTGCGTGGCACGAAACCCAGCCTCGGCCCTCCGCCAGCTCACTCAATCAGTCGCGACGAATCATTTCCGCTTTTCTGCGTTGGATGGTCGGGCAAGGCCTAGCATCGGTTTCAGTACTGCCTGCCATGACCGGCTGGCACGTGCCTATGGAGGGATCAAGGACCAAAGTGGCGATCTCCCCGCGCAGACGCTCGCTGCCGGCGTCGCGTCTGCTCAACGTGTCCGACCTGAACGCGGCTGCAGCGGCCATGTGCTACTGGGTGGGCGCGACGCCTAATGAGCTATCAGCCCTGGCGACCGCTGACCTCGATCTGCCACGCGCCACGATCACGCTCACACAGCGAGGGCGCAGTCGCACGGTCGCGATCCCAAACCCCTTAGCCAAATCCCTGCAGCCGCTTCTCGCCGAGGCAGGGCCTTGGGTATTTCGTGCCGGCCCGGAGCCGCCCTCCGCCGCAGCCATGGGGCAGCGAGTCGCACGCTGGCTGGGCCGTCATGGAGGCGGAACCCTCGGCAGTGCACGAGCGCTGCGGGCGCAGTTTCAGCGACATGCCCAAGCGGTCGGCTGGAGCAATGATGATATTCGGGCGCAGTTGCGGCGGCCGACATTGCCCCTGCCGTTGGCGCCAACACCATCGCATCGACAACTTGCTGTGCTGGTGCGGAGAGGCCCTTGATCCTTGTCCCATGCCTCATGCGGATCACCCGGCGGAACCGGTGCGGACATTTTGGCGACCGAGAGATGTCGGAAGGATCACGCCCACGGCCAGAAAGAGGGGTGGGGCTGGCCGCAAAGCGTAGCGATGTACATCAAGACAGGTGTCGCCGGTCGCTTGGCACGGCACACTATGCCTTGGAGCCATCTTGGGTTTTCATTCTTCAAGAAACGTAGGAAGATCGACCGTGGGGGAACCACCGATGAGAACGTCCGTGCATTTGCCGGTCATACGCCGACTGCGTGTGATCAACTTTCCGCTATATCCCGGGCCAACCAATCAGGGCATTGACCTTGAGTTCGACGATGGCGTCACAGTCATCGCCGGCATCAACGGCATCGGCAAGACCACGCTCCTCAATCTGCTGATGCGGATGCTCCTGGGAGCCAGTAGCCCGTCGAAAACGGCCACTCGCGATCTGGGCAGAGTCAGCAAACGTACACTCGTGCAGGCACGGACGTTTCCATATTTCAGCGATCGCGCCGCCGATGAGCTGGGCGATAACGCTGTGGCCACCTTGACGTTCGAGATTGCCGGTAAGACTGTGGTGGTCACCCGGTCGCTGAATAATCTCCAGATCCGCAGGCTCACAATTGCCAAGAAGAGCATTGATGACCTGACAAATGCGGGCTTCCTCGCTCAACTGGCGGAACTGGCGGGGGCCGCTTCAGCCTATGACTTCCACATCCTCGTGCGTTATGTGCAGTTCTTCACCGAAGAGCGCCAGCCGTTACTTTGGTCATCCAGCTCACAGTTCGAACTGTTCAAGATGCTGTTTGTCGACTATCGGCTCTCCGCAAAGTTGAACAAGCTCTTCGCCGATATTCAGGCCATCGATTCCGAATACCGTAATCGGACCTTCCAATACAATAATCGAAAGGATGAGCTGGAAAAGTCACTGACCAGCGCAGGTACTGGAGCATACTCGCCTACAGCGGAAGACCTTCTACAGGCGAAGGAAGCTGAAGAGCACGCCGATCAGGAATGGAAGCACGCGCTGGCGTTCAATCAAAGGATTGCTTCCAAACGTAAGCAACTGGAAGAGCAGCTTGACGAAGCGCAGCTTGCGTTGGACGCGGAGCTGCATGCCTTCTCCCATGCCGATGCGATATACATTTCCCAGGCCTTACCGACGCTGGATGAGAAGCTACAGTTCCTCATGCAGGGCTTGGGATCGAATTTGGGTTGCTTTGTCTGTGGGAAGCGGGGAAAGAAGGAGCTTCACGCCATAGGCAAGAAACTTCGAAACAACCATTGCTTCGTCTGCGATGCACATGTCGCAGCTGAGCCCTCCAATGTGATCCCAATTGCCGCTTCGACCATCCGAAAGATGGAGCGCAAGATCGAAGCGCTGCGCGCAACCATTGCCAAGCACCAGGATGCCCTGGGCGCGCTGGATAAAGAAATAGAGCCGGGAATCGCCCGCCTGCGCACGGCCACGGTAGCGAAAAGCGCGACCGCCAGGCATCTCGAATTGCTTCAAGCTCAAGTCGCAACCGAACTTCCGCAGGATCTGGCCGCACAGCTGGCACTCGAAAAAACTGAATTGGATACGCTCGACGAGAGGCGAAAGGATCTGACTGATGAGTACAAAGCAGGCGTGGTCCGAGCCACAAAGGCCATGGATGACTTCCAGGCAGCCATCGGCCAGAAGTTGACGCACTACGCTGAAGCTTTCCTCCACGAAAAGGTGAAGGTAAGTTTTACCCGAAACAGCCCGTTCAAGCTTGCCACCGGTGCAGGGAGCGTCAACATACCTACGTTTCGCATTGCGATGACCTCTAGCACGCATGCCGCGGTGCGCGAACGCGGCAGTGCTACCAGCGTTTCGGAATCGCAAAAAGAATTTCTGGACTTGGCGTTCCGCATGACGCTGCTGGATATTCTTGCCGGCGACGGAGCAACCATGTTGGTTATGGAAACTCCGGAGGCGAGTCTGGATAGCTGGTTCATGAAGAGGGCGGCGGATTTGATCCGAAAATTCGCACCGACCAAGCAGGGGCACGGACGCATGCTGCTGGCGACCTCTAACGTCAATGGAACGACGATGATCCCTGCACTACTTGGCCTCTTCGATACCAAGGGTAATCGGCGAGTCCTGCCCCCGACAGAGCAGCATCGCCTCATCAATCTCATGAAGATCGCCGCCGAACCCGGCGTGCTGGAGATGGACGAGGCGAAGGGCAGTCTGGCGGCCGAGTTGGAGGCGTACGTCCATGGCTAGTCGCAAGCAGGTAATCGTTGCCGACCACGAGCGACTTCAGTTCACTCGCTGGGTGCTGTTCGTGCTTGTGGCCAATGAAGCTGCCGGCCTTCCGTCCGTCAGTCGCCATAGGCTGCACGCGCTACTGTTCATGTCGTTTGCATCGTCGAGCTACTATGGCATCGCGCCGTTGCGTCAACGCGCCCGCCGGACCGAGCATGGCCCCTACTACCGCTGGGCGCATGTCGCCCTTGGGGGGCTGGTTCTGAGCGGCTTGGTGAGCCTGCGTGATTTTCAAGCACATCCCAAGCCACGCGACCTACAGTTCGAGGGCGTATTCCAGCCCACCTTGGCAGGCCTGAAGGTAGCGCGAGTGCTGCGCAAGACCGGCTCGGGGAAGGCCCTGTATCAGTTCATACTCGACCTCTGCCTTGCGTCGGCTAGGATTGTAGAGGACGAATCTGTTACACAAATCCGCAAGGTGCCGGACACGCAGCTGCAGGCCAAGGTTCTCGACCAGGTGCTGGAGGAAGATCTGACCTACCAGCAGGTTGTCCACTGCCATAGCGACACCCTCGACCACCAGCCTGTAATTGAGGAGGCCACGCCCACCGTCACCGGGCTGACGGCCATTGATTCGCACCTTGAGCGGGCAGGGCGTTTGAATCGGAAGGACATCCTGGCAGCCTATCAATCGGTGTTGCTGCGACGTGCAAGGCGGTCAGCCGCATGAGCACCGGCCCCCTGTCCAAGGCTGAGCTGAATTCGGTCAAAGACACAACCCCAGCACCATCTGGTGAGCCGTGGGAGCGGTTCATTGAAACGTGCCTGGACTGGGCCAACGACTGGATGCAAGCCAACGAGGTCGCGTTGTCGAACTCCGCGATTCCCGCGACCCAAGGGATCATCTTCGTGTTTTGTGAGTCGCCCGAGCTGGAGCGCACATCGCTCGAAAGGCTCGGAACAGGGCAGGATCCGGTGTTCAGAAGGAGCGTCGCGCAGGATACCCAAGGCGTGATTCTGTGCAATGAGAATTTCCACCAAATGATCCGCATTAGTCCGAGGTTTGCCTCCATTGATGAGGCATTTGCAATCGCGTCGAAGAAGCTGTCATCGCAGCGCACGTTCGTCGTGATCAGCCTCGCGCAACGGCGCATGTTCGTCCACCGCAGGGGTGAGGACATCGCAACGTGGAGCAGTTCCTTGGCGCATGTCGATTTGCGCTTCCTCGATGCGCCGCTATCCGCCCAGCGGATCGAGGATGATATCCGGAACTATCATCATGCCAACCTCGAGCATCCCAGCAGCAGCATCGCGCAGTCGGTATGGAAGGGCAAAGCCTACCCATATGAGTTGCATCCCGGTCCGGAACAGCGGATCCAAGGCTATTTGCTGACGGAGTTGCGTGCGGGCTATAGACACTTGCGTGCATTGGTCGACGAGGAGCATCGCGGAAGGGCAGGTCGATGTGATCTGAAGGTCACCTGGCCGGCAACGAAAGGACCGCATCCATACGTGACCACCATGCTTGAACTCAAGGTACTGATCCAGGCCGAAGGCCCTAAGAAGCACCGTGACTGGATGACCTCGGGCATTACGCAAGCCGATTCGTATCGGCAGATCGATACCGAAGCCGTTTACGCCTGCATCTTCGATGCGCGAAAGGATAAGTCCGATCAGATGGTCGATCTGGATGCCGTAGCTTCGGCAAAGAACGTACGTCTGCGGCGATATGCGATGCATGCGCCACTGCCGACCGCAGGCGCGACCTTGCCTAAGCCCGTAGTAGCTAAAGCGGCTGCGTCGCCGGCAGCAAAAAAGGTGGTCAAGAAGCGCGCGAAGAAGTCATCGGCATCCGGCCGTAAGAAGTCAGCTTCTTGAATCCTCTCCCAGCGTTAATCTTCAACTCGCTTACGTCTGCTACGACCTGGATGGCTACCCTAAAAACGCAACACTCTTGGAACTTCCGACTTTTGACATAATATACATTATGCGAAATGTCGCCATTGCCCTTATCGAGGGTCGGCAGGGATTCATCCAAAAACCGGCAATTACGCTCGTAACCCCTCTTCGCAGCTTGATTTCTTCTCAACCCGCCCCTTGATCCGCTCTATGGCTCAGCCCAGGGTGCCTTCGAGCCGGGCGAGGACGTGCGCGGCGACGGTATAGCGGCCCGTGCGCTTGGCAGTATCGGTGGCGGCCAATTCCTTGGCCACGAAGTCGCGTTACCGCCGGCGACGGGCGACCTGGATACACACCGAAGTCTCGATATCCGCAGCCCGCAGCAGTGCGGGATCCCACTGCCCCAAGGGCAAATGCATGGGAGGCATAGGTTCTCTCCTCATTCGTAGTCCAGGTCGGCGGGATCGACGCTGTGGTAGACGTCGGCCGCGCCGTCAAGAAACATGATGCGGATGTTGGCTGCGCCGCTATCGGGATGGACCACGCTGAGCACTTCGGCCGGCGCCAGCCACCGGTCCGTGCCGTATTTGGTCTTGTTCACGATTTGAACCCGCATCCCGGGCCGGACCTCATCGCGCTCCATCTACCCTCCTCGATCTCATCACGCTGGACCCTTGAGGCCTCTGGTAGCTGGTTATATGCTGATGCGGCAGCCACGTCACGCTGAACCTGCTGCCGGGTTAAACGACGCGCTTTTCGCTCTTCATGGACCGGATCTACTTCCTTCGGTCGATGCGTAATCGGCAGACATCGATCTGGAGCAAGTAGCCATGCGTCCATTCTTTGTTACGTCCGCTTCCGTTCGTCATCTCAAGGGCCTGCTGGCTCGGCCAGGCAGCAGCCTAGCTACCGTACCTTCTTCTCATCTCAGCGAGGCACTGGCGGCCGGCTTGGGCTGCAGGACATACGCCGCGTTGCGCGCGCGGCTTGCGGCGAGCCCTGTCGCGGAGGTCATTTTGCCCGATACCGCGGCATGCAAGCGGCGGCTGGCGGAGCTCGGGCACACCCACGCGGCCGCGCGCTGGCCGGGCTTTCCGGACATGCTCGCCCGACGCGGTTATCCCATTCCCACGTACAAGGGCACGCGGGTCAGAGCGTGGCGCAACATGATGATCGCAGGCATCAACGTGGCGCTGGCCCAACGACTGGTCGGCTACGGCCCTGAGGATAATTGGTGGCGCGATCGCGCCGATCCCGCAGGCCAGTTCGACTTCGACTTTCTGGGTGATATCCCGGCACTGGGTTGCCTTAGCGACGCGGGTTTTGGCGAGCTGCGGGTCAGCGTCTTGCTCTACCCGAAGAAGGACGTACGCATGACCGACACGGGAAGCGGCTTTCGTGATGGCAGTGCGTTCGCGTCCGGGTGGTTGGAAAGGAACCTAGGCGTCTGGCTACAGACAGGGAACCGGCCTATGTTGGAGTGCCGTCAGCACCTGCTTAAGCCCGTGGCGGATGCCGTGATCACTCCCAAGGGCTTTGGTGACCGTGGTCGCTTCATGATGTAGCCGCAACCTAAGCGATCGGCCAACCGGCGGCTGGCCGATCGCTTAGTCGGGCTCGGCTGATGCCTTGGCCGGCTCCTTGGATTTGAGCTGACCGAGAAATTCCTCGATGGCTGTCAGGCGCGCCTCACGCCGCCGCTGGTCTTCGATGTCTGCCAAACGCGCCTGCCGCTCGGCGGCCAGCTCAACGACATGGCGTTCGACGTCGGCGCGAAGCTGGTCGCGTTCGGCGGTGACTTGGACGCATTGCTGCGCCAGGGTTTCCGCCTCCTTTTTCAGCCGCGGCACGTCCTTGGCCGTCCGTGCCGCCTGCTCGTACTCGCTGCGCACGGTCCGCAATGCGCTTTCGCCTTGACCATGGAGCTCGATGAGGCGTGCATTGTCACGATTGAGCTGCATGACCTCATGATTCTTGGTCATGATCAACTCATTGGCTTGGCGAAGCTCGACTTGCAAGGTCTGTACCTGATGGTCGTGACGCCGCGCTTCGGCCTCTCGCTGCTCCTTGGCCGACTGCCGGAAATGCTCCAGCGCCTGCCGCGCTTGGCTGTGCTTGTTCTCCAGCGACTGGGCATGGGCGACCTGTTCGGCCAGACGCGCCTCCAGGCCTGTGGCACGCTCTTCCAAGGCGCTGATCGCGATGGCGCGTTCGTGCAGTTGCCCTCGAGTTTCCTCGTGAGCGCGCATTTCCTCCTGCAGGGCGGTCTCCGTCCGCTGCAAGCGATCGCTCAACGCTCGACCTTCACGTTCCTGGTTCGCCAGCGCCTCGGCCAACTTGCGCGTGGCGGCCTCACACTGGGCTTTCATGTCGGTGATGCGGGCGTCGGCCTCCTCGGCAAGCCGCGCGGACAGCTGCGCGACCAAGTTTCGGAGCGCATCGCTGATCACCACCTTCGAGGTTGGCGCGGTTGTGGACTCTGCTTCCAGTTCCTTGAGGTAGCGATGGATGGTGCTTTTCGAGCCGGTGTTGCCAAGGGCGACGCGGACGGCGTCCACCGATGGGTGCTTGCCTTGCGCGATCAGGCTGTCGCGCGCCTTCTGGACCTCGGTCTTGTACAAGCCAGCCCGTGCCATCACCACTCTCCCCATGTTTAACGTAACGTATTACATACCATGTAATTATGTAATGTACAACGGCGAATATTCAGCTTGGATAGATTAAAAAATAACACGTGATAATGTTGGATTATCACGCATTCACCTAGTCACCGGCAATTCTGGCGAGGCCTCGCAGTACGAAACGCTCGTCGCACCGTCTCTGTTGAGGTTGGAGGCTTAAGTTGCGAGCGTTGGTCCTTCGTAAGCTCCCCTGTCAAGCAGACACTTCAAAAGTAGAACTACTGGCGGCATGTTGGCGGTACTCGGCAGGCGTCAGATCGCCGAGTGATTCGTGGGGGCGTTGCTCGTTGTAGTCGAGCATCCACCCGTAGGCGGCCTCACGCACATCTTCCAGTCGGGCAAACAGGTGCTGGTCGAGCACCTCCTCGCGGAAGGTGCGGTTGAAACGTTCGATGTAGGCGTTCTGGTTGGGCTTGCCGGGCTGTATGTACTGGATGGCCACGCCACTGGCCTTGGCCCACTGAGTAAATACCTCGCCCAGGAACTCCGGCCCGTTGTCCGAGCGCAGCACTTGCGGCAACCCGTGGTCGTGTCTGATTTGTTCGAAGATGCGCACCAGCCGCGCCGAAGTGATCGACGTGTCGACCTCGATGTGCAGCGCTTCGCGGTTGAAGTCGTCGACCACGTTGAAGGTGCGGAAGCGGCGACCGTAGGCGAGTGCGTCGCTCATGAAATCGATCGACCACACCGTATCGGGCAGCCGCGGCACGTACAGCGCCACGCGTTCACGCTTGGGCAGGCGGCGCCGGGCGGCCCGCCGGAGGTTGAGCTTCATGGCCTTGTACACCCGGTAGATCCGTTTGGGGTTCCAGTCCGGCCGCGCCTTGCGCAGCTGGGCATAGCACTTCCAGAAGCCACGGCTCGGCCGATCCTCGACCAAGCGGGCCAACGCAGCGATGAGCTCGGCATCGCGCACCGTCTAATCCAGCGGCGGGCGGTAGTACGCGGCACGTGACAGTCCGACGCACTCGCAGGACCGGCGTAGCGGCCGCGCGTGCACCTCGACCAGGTACCGCACCGCCTCGCGCTTGCTCGCCGGCCCTACAGTTTTTTTGCGATCAGGTCCTTCATCGCTGCGTTGTCCAGCGCCAGCTCGGCGTACATCCGCTTCAGCCGGGTATTCTACGCGTGGTTCTCCATCGCCAACTCGGCATACATCCGCTTGAGCTTGGCGTGATCCGCCTCAACGTCGCGCAGGCGCTGCACGTCGGACGCTTCCATGCCGCCGTACTTGGACTTCCAGACGTAGTACGTGACGTCAGAAATGCCCAGCTCGCGGCACACATCCTTGACCTGCCGATCGCCTTCGACCTGCTTCAGGGTCGCGACGATCTGACTCTCGGTGAACTTGCTCTTGCGCATCTTCGGTCTCCTTGGGGCTAATTTGCCCGGAGACCTCTGGTTATGCCTGGATCAAGATTACGGGGAGTCGACACAGGGGCTGGCGGATGCTTACGCCGCTCATTTATTGAATTTATCTGCATTGGCTTTTGCCTCAGCCAAGGTAGGCAAACCCATTTTCTGTCTCACATCATCAGTAATGGCACTCGGATCTGTTTGATAAAGAGTCCATTTTCCTGTGGCCTTGGATCGCACGTATTGCGTACCGTACCATTGAGGCTTTCCACTTCTTCGCATAATGCGATCCCAAGCCTGAGCCATAATGGACTTGGCATCTTGAGCTGAAGGATCTAAGGCCACTGCTGTTGTCGCAAAGGAAAAAGCTAGTTGTGCATCCTTCACAGAATCTCCGTGCTGGAAAATGATGGACGCATCAAGAAAGTCCTCCGAGGTACGAATTTCCCCAGTTGACAAGAATTTTAAGACCTGAATGCGTCGTTCCGCATCATGCTTATCCACTACATCCCAATTAATTTTGTTGGCCCCTAAAGTTCGATCCGCCTGATCGGCAGCTTCCAATTTAGCAAGATCCACGTTGGAATGAGGTGTGACTACACCCTCCCCATTTACAAGTCCGGCAGCTGTAAAACCAAGCGCCAATGTAAGTAGAATAATCTTTGGCTTCAATCGCTTCATTTAGTTTGACTCCAAGGCTAACCTTATATTTGAGAAAAAACGCAGCCCCCCCCCCCCCCCCCCCCCCGGAGCTGCAACATTGGTGGATATTCTTAAACCCTACCTGTTTCAACGCTAGTTAGCGCACCCCTCGTCAGCATTATTGGCCGATGAACGAGGGGTGCACTATCAGATCTGTCGCATATTGCTTAGATACTTTTCTAGTGTGCTACCTCACCAATCGCACTCAAGCTTCGTATCGGTATTTACAGTGCCGGTAGGTCCCTTGACAGGAGTATTTCCGCCGGACACGAGCCCGAGCTCAGCCTGGCTCATATCTTCGGCCACAATCCGGCCAAAGATCCGAATCGATGACTGGCCTTCAGCAGTTACGACAGTTTCCTTTGCTTTGTTGTTCATAAATCCTCCAGTTATGTTATGGGTCCAAGAGCGCTCCATATACGCCACTTGAACATGGGTGCGTTCGACACATGTCGAGCACTTTTCTCACTTAATCAAGCTCACTTTCGTTAGCTTGATTCTGGGCAATCCTTCCATGTCTTGCCCTTACCGCAAACTCAGTACGGTCAGATCAACAATCTGTCAAAACATACGTTGCAGTTATTCGTTGTGCGGTCGCGACAGGACTACAGGTTAATCCCTTAATCTCTTAGTATGCGTTATCTAAAAGATAGGGCTTAATGTTTACGTGAGCATCACTCTCTAATGCTTTTAGTTCTGCATATCTCTCGGATAACGAAACATCGGCCATCGACGTTTTTATATTAGATGAATGTCCATTTTGTGTGGTGCCAGCAATAATAAAATTGCAAAAATCGCTGAGCAACTTCATTTCATGGCAGCTCTCTTCTACCCACAAAAACTGACCCATTTGATTTACCTCGAGAAAGACATATTCACCTTCAGTTGTTAATATCAAGTCAAAACAACCGAAGACAATTTTCAAGCGATCCATGATTTGGAGACACTTTCTGTGAATATCATCTGGCAAAGTAGTGGGTTGCATGCGCCAGTGCTCCGCCGGTATTGAACGCCAGTCACAGACGCCTCCCTCCTCGTCTCTTGGCTCAATCTCTACAGCATTGCATTTGTTTCCCATAAAAGTGGCGCGTATTTCAACTTTCTTTGAGACACGTGCTTGGAAAATACCTGGGCAAAGCTTGAGCGACGCCTCGTGCAATAAGTGATCCGACGTTACTATGGTAGTTCTGGCTCTCGCGTAACGTTCCTCGTTCGCCCATGAGGTAGGGGCAAACATTTTATGAACCACGTTAGAGCTTTGATTAGCTACAAATGATCGTATGTCATCAATATTATTTGAAACAAGGGTGTCTGGAACCTTGAGGCCTACATCTCGAGCGCAGGCTAACTGGCGAATCTTGTCGTTTCCTAGCCTTCGACCCTCAAATGAGTTAACCCACATTGCTTCCTTCTTGAATACGTTGGACAGCGACTCATACATTATTTCCCATTCGCGATTGGCGGCTTCGGCATCACCTGGATGTACGTTACGTGGAAGAAATGCCGGCGTAAGCCTACGCCACCAGATTACGTCAAATTCATTGCTTGAATATTCGCCTTTGTCTGTTTTGAATACAATGCTTGGAGAAGGTATTATCCTTAAACTCTGTGTCTGGCGAGTTGGGCAATCAGCGCCAATCCAGCGAACCACACGATGTCCAGCGGCTTCAAGTGCAACCTGAACAAGCATTGCATGCGCGTCGTTTATGTGTGTACAAATAAATATACTTTTCATACCAATCCATTCACTATCAATCGCTTAGCATGCACTGTAATCAGGTTATAAGAAGTGGCTTCCATAACTCTGGGCATTTGAACTGTTCTTGTAACGACCTGATTAGCGACGACGCTCAGCCGGCGGTCGCGTGATGTGAGACACCGCGGGCGCAACCTCGGGGCCATGTTACGAGACGGAGAGCCGACATGGCCATGAACCAGGTGCAGTTCCAGGCGGGGTTGTCGATGGCGCAGTTCATCCAGCAGTACGGCACCGAGGCGAAGTGCTATCGGGCGCTGTACCGGACACGCTGGCCCAAGGGGTTTCGCTGCCCCAAGTGCAACGGCCGGCCGCGGTCGCGCTTCCGCCGCGCGGGGCGGGTGTACTACCAGTGCCGCGCCTGCCGCCACCAGACGACGCTGACCAGCGGCACGCTGTTCGACGGCAACAAGCTGCCGCTGACGACATGGTTCCTGGCCATGCACCTGTTGACCGGCAGCAAGACCAACCTGTCTGCGCTGGAGCTGAAGCGGCATCTGGGCGTGTGCTACGACACGGCGTGGAAGCTCAAGCACAAGGTCATGCAGGCCATGACCGCCCGCGAGGAACCGCGCCAGCTTGCGGGTTTCGTGCAGATCGACGACGCCTATCTCGGTGGCGAGCGCAACGGCGGCAAGCCCGGGCGCGGGTCGGAGAACAAGCAGCCGTTCGTGGTGGCCGTGGCCACCGACGAGACGTTGGAGCACCCGACCTTCGCCGTGATCGAGCCGGTGCGCAGCTTCGACAATGCCTCGCTCACCGACTGGGGCAAGCGCCGCCTGGCCCCCGGTGCCGAGGTCTTCAGCGACGGCCTGGGCTGCTTCCGGCGTGTCGTCGAACTGGATCATGCGCACACCGTGCTGGAAACCGCTGGCGGACGTGTCGCCACCGAGGTCAAGGGCGCGCGCTGGGTGAACGTAGTGCTCGGTAACGTCAAGCGCGCCATCAGCGGCTGCTACCACGCCATGCGGCAAGCCAAGTACGCACGGCGCTATCTGGCCGAGGCGGCCTATCGGTTCAACCGCCGGTTTCGCCTTACCGCACTGCTGCCGCGACTGGCGCGCGCCATGGTGCTGTGCAAGCCTTGGCCAGAGCCGAAATTGCGCGCCGTCGACAACTTTCATGGCTGAGCGTCGTCGCTAATCAGGTGTAACGAAGAAATATTTGTTTATCATAATTGTCCTTGGGTACAATATTAATTCATTACGCACCGATGTTTAGGGAAAACACTTTATCTGCACTGGCGATCGTCTCCTTCCTGTGTGCGATGATAATGCGTATTATCTTTAGATTTTTGACTCGTTCGTTAATAATCGACTCCCTCGATTGATCTAGGTGGCTGGTTGCCTCATCTAGTACCAACAACGTCGGGTTACGGTATAGCGCTCGCGCTAAAACTATACGCTGCTTTTGTCCGCCAGACAGAGCGGATCCCATATCACCTACGGTGGACTCATAAGCCATCGGCATCGCCATGATTTCTTGATGGATTTCTGCCATCGTGGCAGCCGATACAACCTCTCCAATGTCGGCAGAGCTATCGAATAATGTGATGTTATCGGCGATGCTTCCCGCGAAAAGGGTATCGTCCTGCATAACGGCGCCGACGAGTTTGCGGTAGTTGTCCAAACCGTACTTTCGGATGTCGATACCGCCGATTTCAATTTGCCCCTCGCTCGGCTCAAGCAATCCAACCAAGAGTTTCGCTAAGGTGCTCTTGCCGCAACCGCTAGGTCCGATAATTGCGATCGATTCACCAGCATGGATGGTCAGGTTCAGGCGGTAGAGCACCCAGGGTTCGCCCTTGGCATAGCGAAAGCTGAGATTCTTGATCTCAATACAGGGTTCCGGTTTGGGGCCGCTGTACACGCTCTGTGCATGCTGTTCGGGCTGAGCAAGGGCAATATCGGCGATGCGTTCCGCATGCAGTCGTAGCATGTGAAAGTCCACGACCTTGTCCACCAAACTAGCGATCTTGGTCGCGAACTGGTCGGCATATGCGACGTAGGCCACCAGCATGCCAGCGGAGAACTTGCTTTGAATGGCCAGATACGCGCCCATGGCGATCAACGCGATACGTTGGGCACCGAAGAGGTTCTGGTTGATAACACCGAACGCGAGCGTAATGCGCTGACTGCGCATGGTTCGCTTGGCCGCTTCCAGTGTCGCGTTGGCTAGACGCGCTTTGCGCTCGCTCTGCTTGTTCGCCAACTTGATGGCTTGGATGCCACGAACCGATTCCATCAGCTCGCTCTGCTGCCTAGCCCCGTAGATCAACTGCTCCTCGTTGATGCGCCACAACGTCCGATACATCGCCCAACGCAGGAGCGAATACAGCAAGAAAGCGACGACAACCACCAAGGTCAGAGAGAGGCTGTACAGGCACAGGATGACCAGCGTCAGCGATCCCATCACACCGTCCAGCAGGGCTTCCACGAAGCTGCCGGTGATCGTGTTCTGGATAGACTGAACCGAAGAGAAGCGCGACAGGATGTCGCCCATGTGACGCTTCTCGAAATAATCCAGAGGCAGCCTCAACAAATGACTGAAGAGATTCGTGATCCATTGGGCATTAAGCGTGGCGCCCAGCCAGCTGATGACCCAAGCCCGTGCAAGGCTTAAAGCCGCGGACAACCCCATCACAATCAGGAAACCCATAGTCAACACGACCAACAGACTCTTGTCAGCCGACAGCAACACTTGGTCGAGGATCCACTGCATTTGGAAGGGCATGACCAGCGCCAGCACTTCGATCGCGAAGGCTAAGCCGACGACCTGAATCAGCACACGGGTGAGGCCACTGATGCGCCCGGTCAAGGCTCGCAAGGAAATGCGTTGCTTCTCTTCAACGGGCGAGAAATCCATCCCCGGTGTCAGTTCGAGCACGACGCCCGTGAAGTGCTTGCTCGCCTCCGCCAGCGGCATGTAATAGCGGCCGCGGGCCGGATCGTAGATGTCGGCGCCTCGGCGGGTGACCTGATTCAGCACCACGAAGTGGTTCAGATCCCAATGTAGGATGCAGGGCAATTGGGCTTCAGGTAGGTATTCGAGTTCAGCGCGCAGAGGACGAGCCTCAAAACCGAGTCCATGCGCGATCTCGATCACTCGGTTCAGATCGACGCCCTTCAAGGAGGTGCTGAAACGGCGACGCAGACTGGCCAGATCGATGTCATGACCGTGATAACGGGCGATCATGGCCAAGCATGCCAAAGCGCACTCGGCTGATTCGGTTTGCATCACCAGTGGCAGCTGGCGACGCTGGCCCCAAGCAGGGAAGGTGCTGCCATCGGCCATCAAGTGGCCCCCGCCTTTTGCACGGTGGCGCCGGAGGGCAGTCCGTGCGTGAACCCATACAGCGGCTCCAGCACCCATTCGATCAGGCGGCGTCGATCCAGCAGGACATCGGCGTTTAACGTCATGCCGGGCCGAAGCGACTCTCGCTTTCCATAGGCCATCACGCCCTGGCCATCCAAGGCCACCTCCACCCGGTAACGTGAATCATTTATGTTCTGGCCCAGCAGGCGACTAACCTCCGTAGCCGACACGGCACTGCGTGAAACCTCGCGCACCCTTCCCACGTGTTGGCCGAACTTCTGGTAAGGGTAAGCTTGATAACGCATCACGACGGGTTCGCCGGTGTGGATGAAGCCGACGGCCTTGCTGGGTACCCACAGTTCTGCCAGCAATTGGGCATGGGCCGGTAGGACCGTCAACAAAGGTTGTTGGGCGGTAACGGTCTGTCCGGAATGCACCAATACATTGGCCACCGTGCCATCCGCAGGCGCGCGCAACAATACAGCCCGATGCGCCGCATTCTGGGCAAGAGATTGCACGACATCGGCCAGTTGCCCTTCGGTATTGTTTCGCTTGCCAGAAACTGTCGGAGGTAACTGATTCAGCTGTCCTTGCAATTGTTCCGCTTGCTGTCGCAACTGGAACGCTTGTCCGTTCAGTTCTTTGAGCTGAACCAGATTCTGGAGGGCCGTGTCGTGCTGTTGCAGCAACTGGAGCTGGCTGACAACCCCCGTTTTGCTTACCTTCGCCCACTGGTCATACAACTTCATGGCACTATCGGCACGTTGCCGTTGCAATGCGACTTGCTGCTTCATTTGGGCAATCTGCCTATGTAACAGCGCCAAACGCGAACGCAGATCCTGCGCTTGCAGATCCGCCAGCCGTTGCTGGTTGCCGAGGTCGTCTTGCAGATTGTTACGCTTGATTTGCAGTTGCGCCGCGACGGCAGCATCGGTATCGCCTAGAGAGGCGCTAACCTGTTCGCCGGAAATTTCAACCAAAGGCTGTCCCGCATGTACCACATCGCCCTCGCGAACCTGCACGCTAGTGACGATGCCGGAAGCGATGGGCGTGAGCGTCAGCAAGCCACTGCTCGGCACAAGTGTGCCGGCGACTTGTTCGTGCCGTGTGTAATGGCCGCCGAGCAACAGCGCGAGAATGACTGCGACAGCCATCAGGCCGATACCGAAGAAGGCCCAGCCGAGGCGTGGTGCCTGCAGGCGGATTGAACCGAGCCACTCACCACGCTGGGCGAGCAATACTTCTTCCCGGAACAGACCTGCGGACATCCTTATCCCCTCCTTGTGCTCTCAACCCTTGGGGCCTGCTGGGCACTGCTGAGAATCGCTACTGCAAGACGTCAGTGACTTAACCCCGTTCCTGCAACCATCGGTACATTCCCCGTCAGATGATCACTATCGTCTCGACAAGGACGCGGTCACCATTACTTGATGCTCATCCTCGCTCTTCGAATTGTCAAGCCGCAAGTTTCTGCGTGTAGCTGCCCGTTAGTGATGTCCCCTTCCTGCCAGATACAAATGTCCCCTTTTCGAGGCGAGGGACGAGGACGTGGAGGTGGGAATGACGCAGGCGGAGGTGGAGCGGGCAGGAGTGGTTGCCGAAGTGGCTGCTGGGCGGCCTCGCCAGCACAAGGCGGCGGAGACGCTGGGGCTATCCGTGCCGGCAGGTGAAGCGGCTGGTGCGCGCGTGGCGCGAGAACGGGGCGGAGGGTTTGCGTTCCAAGCGTCGTGGTTGCCTCGGCAACCATCGGTACGAGACGGCCTTGCGCACTCGCGTGCTGTCGCTGGCCCGGGATCGTTACGCGGGGTTTGGGCCTACCTTGCTAGCCGAGTACCTGGCGCGCGAGCAAGGCACGTCGCTGGGTGTGGAGACGCTGCGCCAGTGGTTGATCCAGGACGGGCTCTGGAAGCCACGCCGGCAGCGGCGCGCCACGCACCGCGCACGCGACCGCCGACCACGCTTCGGCGAGCTGGTGCAGATCGATGGCTCGCCGCACGACTGGTTCGAAGGTCGCGGCCCACGCTGCACAATGATCGTGTTCATCGACGACGCCACCTCGCGCGTGCTCCATGCGCGGTTCGTACCGGGGGAGACCACGCAGGCCTACTTCGACGGCGTCGCCGCGCATCTGGCCGCGCATGGCCGGCCACTGGCCTACTACAGCGACCGGCATTCGATCTTCCGCGTCAACGGCGAGGCCGCCCAGGCACAGCCCACCCAGTTCGAGCGGGCGCTCAAGGCGTTGGACATTGCCTTGATCTGCGCCCACTCGCCCCAGGCCAAGGGGCGCGTCGAGCGCGTCCACCAGACCTTCCAGGATCGCTTCACCAAGCGCCTGCGGCTGGAAAACATCAGCGACATCGACGCTGCCAACACCCTGCTGGCACGCTATCTCGTCGAGCACAATGAGCGTTTCGCCAAGCCGCCGCTCGACGCGCAGGACGCCCATCGTGCCCTCGCCTGCGACGCAGACGCCTTGCGCCGTATCCTCAGCCATCACCACACCCGCAAGGTGGATCGGCAGGGCGCGCTGCGCTTCGAAAGTCTGGCTTTGCACATCGGTGAAGGGTACCGCCACCGTCTGGCCGGCAAGCGCCTCACCGTCATCCAGTCAGTCGACCGCATCGAACTCTGGCACGACGGTTCACCGGTGCCCTTCACCTCATTCGACATCCCGACCTGGCGTGCTCGCATCGCCGACCGCAAGGTGCTGGACGCCGACCTCGACCGCCAACACCCCTTACCCCGTCCCGATCCACCCCGCCGCCCTGCCGCCCACCATCCTTGGCGCCACCTCACCGTCTCTTGACCCGCCTTCACTGCCGGAAAAAGGGGACATCTCTACCGGGGACAAGGCGGGGACATCTTTAACGGGGGTTGACAGGCCGCAAGTTTCTGCGAGTGGCGCCGCTAGCAATGTCTCGCACGGAAGTACGGTAGCCTCTTGCGTTGAGTTTCTCCGTGATCAGTTTCCCACTACGTTCATGCCGTCCTATTCTCTCGAAAACTACCTGCAGGCCGCCGAGCGCGAGAATACGCAACGCAGCTACGCATCGGCCTTGCGGCACTTTGAAGTAACCTGGGGTGGCTTGCTTCCGGCGACCACCCAGAGCGTGACGAACTATCTGGTGGCCCATGCGACGTCCCTGTCGATCAACACGCTTCGACAACGGTTGGCGGCACTCTCCCACTGGCACCAGACCCACGGCTTCTCCGATCCGACCGCCGCGGCCGTCGTGAAAAGAACCTTGAAAGGCATCCAGACACTCCATCCAGCTCACGAGAAGCGCGCCGAACCCCTGCAGCTCACCACCGTTGCCCAGGTGACCGACTGGCTTGAATCCGCCATCACAGCCGCCGACACGCGCGGGGATCGCGCCGACGCGCTTCGATGCCGGCGCGATCGGGCGATGCTTCTTTTGGGATTCTGGCGGGGGTTCCGCGTCGACGAACTGGTGGGCCTTCAGACCAAGCACATCACGGTTGTGCCTGGACAGGGGATGACCTGCTTTCTCGGGCGCACCAAAACAGACCGACAGTTTGCCGGCACCACCTTCCGCGTCCCGGCACTGAGTCGGTGGTGCCCGGTAACGGCCACGCTCGACTGGATCAGCAAAGCAGGCCTCACGGCTGGTCCATTATTTCGCGGTGTCACGCGATCTGGGGCACTGGCCGCCGCAGCGTTGCACAAAAACAGCGTGGTGCCGCTCCTCCGCAAACTGTTTGCCCGTTCGGGGCTGCCTTCGCCGGAGGCATACAGTGGTCACTCGCTACGCCGTGGCTTCGCAGGGTGGGCCAACACGAACGGTTGGGATGTCCGTGCGCTGATGGAATACGTCGGTTGGAAAGATGTGCATTCAGCCATGCGCTATATCGACACACCGGATGCTTTCGGCCAGCAACGCATTGAGGCTGCCCTGGCGATGATGCCGATCGACACGAAGACGGCACCGCCGTTGCCTGCACTGTTGTCGCCGGTGAGCACTTCTCCGGCCGTCGTGGCCTTGATCCTCGTACTCCGGCTCACGCCAAGACGCAAGGGGCGGAGTGTGGCCAAAGCCAAGCAAACCATCGAAACGATCTGCCTGTCACCCCATAAGGCAATCGCACTCAACGGCGAACGCACTCGGTACCGGTTGACCATGGAGGCCGACGATAACCTTATCCTCAGCGAAATGGCTTCATCCCTGATCGAAGATCTCTATCGTATCGCAGACAATCACGATCTCCAGCTTGACGCATCGCTTCATGACGAAGCAGGCGAACGCCACTGGAACTAGGACCGACACACGCCCCGGCACCGGAGACTGACGACGCATGACAGCGCCCCATGAGACCGCCTATCCGCGACTAACACCCGATCCCAGTGCACGCGAGCTGGAACTTCACTACACACCGTCGGCAGACGAGCTGGCTTTCATGCACGACTTGAGCAAGCAGCCGAACATTCGTCTGGCGGTGATGCTGCACTTGAAGACACTGCCGCGTCGCGGACAGTTCGGGACGTTGAGCGAGATTCCGGAGCGCATCGTCCGGCACGTGGCCGACGCCATGGGATACCGGCGAAAATTCAGTTCGAAGGATCTCGATGCCTACGATGCCTCGCGTATGAAACGAGAGCACATTGCACAGGTTCGGGGTTACTTGAACGTCCGACCACTGGGCGAACCGGGACGGCGCTGGTTACGCACGGTGGCCGAGAACGCGGCGCAGACCAAGCACATGCTTCCAGACATCATCAATGTCATGGTGGAAGAGCTCTACCACCACCGTTACGAGGTGCCGGCGTTCCGCATGTTGGATGAGATGGCCGCTGCCGCCCGCGAGACGGTGCATGAAGGGCATTTTGAGCGCATCGGCGGATTGCTCACCACAGCGGCACGTCAAAAGATTGATGAACTCCTGGCCGTTGCGCCCGGGCAGAGTCACAGTGGCTGGCAGGCGTTGAAGCGCGAGCCCAAGCGTCCGGGAAACAAAGAGGTTCGATTCTACCTGCAGCACATTGATCGTTTGTAGAAGTTGGCCGAGATGATTCCATCCCTCGATGTGCCCGTACCCAAGCTGAAGTACTTCCGGGCCATGGCGCGAGCACTTGACGCCAGTGAGTTGGCGGAACTGAAGCCAGCGAAGCGGTACGCACTCGCTGCCGTTTTCATACGGTCCCAGCACGGCAAGACCCTGGATGATGCTGCGGATCTGTTCATTCGTCTGATGCAGAATTTGGAAAATGCAGCCCAGAAAAACCTGATGGCCTACCAAGTTGAACACATCAAACGCACGGACAGCCTCGTCGCGCAATTGAAGGATATCCTGCAGGCCTATCAGGTCGATGGCTCAGATAGTCAGCGCATCGACGCGATCGGCGATGTCATTGGACCGGACCTTGCCCGCACGCTTGCCGAGTGTGACGAGCACATGGCCTACGCTGGCAAGAACTTCCTGCCATTCCTGGCCAAGCCCTACGCGAGTCAGCGCGCGCTGCTTCTGAACTGCGTCGAAGTCATGGATTTGCATACATCGTCGCAGGATCCCGCTATGGAGCGTTTGATCGCTGCACTGGAAATGCTGCGCAGCCAGCGTCGTGACGTTGTGGAAGTGGCATCAGTGGGCCTGAGCGCCGATACCGATTTCGGCTGGATGTCGGCCAACTGGCGCCGGCATGTGTTCCCCAAAGATTGGGGCGTTGAGCGGGCCGGCTGGATGCAGAGGCGTTACTTCGAAATGGCCGTGCTGTTCCAGATTAAAGATGAGTTGAAGTCGGGAGACCTTTTCGTCCCAGGCGGTGAGCGTTATGACGACTACCGTGAGGAACTGGTTGACGACGCAACCTTTCAGAGCGAGTTGGCGGGCTATGGCGAGGTCTCCGGTATACCGACGGATCCCGGTTCGTTTGTCACCACGTTGCGTGATCAACTGCGAACCAGGTGCAATGAGGTCAACACTCGGTTTCCTGAAAATGTCCATGCCGACATCGTCGACGGGCGATTGATACTCAAGAAGCTGCAACGCACGGAGCTATCCAAGGCGGTCGCCCTGGTGGACAACCTGATCACCGAGCGCTTGCCCGAGACCAGCATTGTCGATGTACTGGTTGATGCGACCAGTTGGGCCGATCTCGCCAAGCACTTCAAACCACTGGCTGGAACCAATCCACGGATCAGGGACTTGCACCATCGTGTGGTGACGACGCTATTTTGCTACGGCTGCAACCTGGGGCCCACGCAAACAGTCCGATCGGTTCGCGGCTTCAGTCGTCGGCAGATGGCGTGGCTGAATCTCAAATATGTCACCGATGAAACGCTGGAACGCGCCACGGTTGACACGATTAATCTCTACAACAAATTTGAGCTTCCGGGCTACTGGGGAACGGGAAAGTCTGCGTCAGCCGACGGCACGAAGTGGAGCGTTTACGAACAGAATCTGCTGTCCGAATACCACATCCGGTACGGTGGTTACGGTGGCATCGGCTACTACCACGTCTCGGACAAGTACATCGCGTTGTTCAGTCGCTTCATTCCCTGCGGCGCCTACGAAGCAATCTACATCCTCGACGGATTGATCGAAAATCGTTCCGACATACGCCCGGATACCGTGCACGGCGACACGCAGGCGCAGAATTTCCCGGTGTTCGGACTCGCTCACTTGCTCGGCATCGATCTGATGCCTCGCATCCGCAACATCAAAGATCTGTCCCTTTCCAAGCCCGACCCACAAGCGTCCTATTCGCATATCCAGTCGCTCTTTGGCGAGGGCAGCATCGACTGGAGTCTCATCGAGACCCATCTGCACGACATGCTTCGTGTCGCCGTTTCGATCAAAACTGGCAAGATCTCCGCTTCCACCATCCTGCGGCGTTTGGGCAATTACAGCCGCAAAAACAAGTTGTACTTCGCTTTCAAGGAGCTTGGGCGGGTTGTCCGGACTCTGTTTCTGCTGCGCTATATCGACGACGTGGACGTGCGTAAGACCATCCACGCGGCGACTAACAAGAGCGAAGAATTCAACAATTTCACCAAGTGGGCTTTCTTCGGTGGTCAGGGGATCATCGCCGAAAACGTGCTGCACGAGCAGCAGAAAATCGTGGGTTACAACCATCTGGTTGCCAACCTCGTCATCCTCCACAACGTCGAACAGATGTCTCGCGTACTGGCTGAACTACGGGATGAGGGAATCGAGATCAGCCCCGCGGTACTTGCCGGACTGTCGCCGTATCGAACGGCACACATCAACCGCTTCGGCGACTACACCGTTGATACCAGTAGGGCAGTGACCCCCATCGACTTCGCGCGCCGAATTCTCAGAGAGGCTGAAGATGCGGTATCGGCCGCTGAAGAGGAGGAAACCGTGCAATGACAGCATGCGACCGAAATAAATCGAAGAAAAGCTAGATGAATCTATGGCTTAGAGAGCAAATTGCCGGTTTTTGTATGAATCCCTGCCGACCCTCTGAACGAGTTCAGCTGCTTCTCGTCGCTACGACTGGCGGCACAGCGGCAGCGCGCAGCGCCGGCCCCAGCACGGCGAGCTGGCCGACCAACCAAAGCGCGACCGCGCCGGCTGGAAAATAGATCACCGGAAGTCGTGGCAATTCGTAATGCACCATCAATAACAGACTGATGCCGTAGGCCAGCCCCATGCCCAGCACGATGCCGAACGTGGCGAGCAGGAAATTCTCGGTCTGGAAGTAGCGCAGGATGTCGCCGCGCGTGGCGCCCAATGCGCGGCGTACACCGATGGTGCGGCGACGCTGGCCCACCCAGAAGCTGGCCAGGCCCGCGATGCCCAGCGCGGTCACGGTGAGCAACGCCACGATGACGCCCGCCAGCATGCCGGCCATGGCGCGGTCGTTCTCGAAGAACCCATGGCGCAATTCGTCGTAGGTGCGCTGCTCCAGCACGATGCGATTGGGATCAAGGCGCTTGAGCGCAGCCAGCGCGAATTTCAGCACGCGTCCGCGATCCCCGGGGGCCGTGCGTATCACGTAGCTTCCGCCTTCCGTCGCTGCAAAACGTATCGGATACACGATGCTGTACTGGGCACCCTTCTGCAGATCGTTTGGCCGCGCCAACGGAGTACTCACACCGACCACCTGCAACGGTATGTCGTTGCCCACGTAGATGGTCTTGCCCAGCGCGTCCTGGCCCGGCCACAGTCGCTCGGCGACGGCCTGGTCGACGATCACCGTGTACGGCAGCTTTTTCAAGTCGCCGCTGTGCAGCGCGGGCATCACGGCTTTCAGATCGAGCAGTTCGTCCGGCTGGAAATCGCGCCCCGAAATCAGCCGCACGCCCAGCGTGGAGAGCAGGTTCTGCCCGTAATAGCTCGCCACCTCCAGCGAGTTCTGTCGCTGCCGGGGGCGCAGCTTGATACCGCTGCTGGACATGGCGTAACCGCTGAGCGGCAATTGGTTCGCCAGGGCCACCGACTGCACCCCGGCTATCTGTCGCAGGGCCGCCAGGTCGGTTTGCGTCTGCGCGTAGGCATCCGGCCGATCCCCGATGTACGCAAACTGGAGCTGCACTAGGTCGTGCTCGGCGATGCCGCTGGGAATATCCATGCGCTGCAGGCGCTGATGGATCAGAAACACCGCGTTGCACACGATGGCGCAGGTCAGCGCCATCTGCAGGATCAGCAACCAGACCGTGATCTTGTGCCGGTGCAGGGTGGAGAGAATCGGCCGGATATCCATCTCAGTTGCTCTTCAGTTGCAGGCCGGGGGCGATGCGGCAGGCACGCCAGGCCGGCAGTACCCCGGCCAGCAGGCTGGCGCCCACCGCCAGCAGGAAGGTCGCCAGCAACATCGCACCATCCAGATGCGCCAGCGGCGCGTAGTCCGTCGGCTGCCGGCGTACCAGCCACAGGCCCAGATACGCCAGCAACAGGCCGCCCAGGCCGCCGACAAGCCCGACCATGCCGGACTCCACCAGCAACTGCATGAACAGCGCGCGCCGCGACGCGCCGAGCGCACGGCGTACCCCCAACTCGGCGGAGCGGCGCAGGAACTTGGCCAGCATCAGGCCCACCGTATTGACCAGGCATACCAGCAGGAAGCCCAGCGCCAGCCAGGTCTGCAGTTGCACGTCGCCGGGGATGACCCGCTCGTAGTCCAGCCACTGCATCAGGTTGCGCAGACGCACGTTGGGCGGACGCTGGAAACGACCCAGCGACTTCTGCTCCTGCGAGTAGTGGATCAGGAACTGCCGGTACGCGGCGGCCTGGGCCGGCGTGTCCAACTGCACCCAGAACTGCAGCCACACGCACGGTGCCGTGGGCGTGGCGTCGGCGCCGCCATTGCCCCAGCAGTCGGCGCCGCCGAGATGCGCCAGATGCAGATCCTGCGAAGTGGACAACGGCAGGTAGACACCCTCCGCTCCACCGTAGTTCTTCACGTCGAGATCGTAGAAATGCGGATTCGGCCGCCAGTCGCCCAACACGCCGACGATGCGCAGGGCATGGCCCTCCAGGCGCAGCATGCGCCCGCTGCTGTTGCCGCCGCCGAACAGCTTGTCGTTGAGTCGGTTGCTGATCACCGCCACGGCTGCGTGGTTCGCGTCCTCGGATGCGCCCCAGGCATGACCGTATCGGAACGGCACGCCGAACATCGGAAAGAAATCGGCCGTGGTGTAGCGCGCGGTCTCGTAGAACGGGTCGAGCGCGGATTGCGCCGGCTGGACGGCCACCGAGCCACCCGTCATCAACGCCTGGCGATCCGCCCGCTTCGCCTGTAACAGATTCATGCCGTCGATCCAGGTGACACGATCCGGCGGCTCGCCATGCGGCTGGTAGTCGTCCATGTCGCGCGGATCGATCTGCGGCACGTACAGCGTGCTGCTGCGCTCCGGCAGCGGGTCGCCCGACAGCACGTGCAACACCGTGAGCGTAGTCATCGACGCGCCGATGCCCAGCGCGATGGCCAGCACCATCAGCGTGGTGAGCACCTTGTTGCGCTTGAGGCTGCGCAAGGCGAGGTCGATGTAGTAGCCGAACATTCGCTTCTCCTCGATTGTCCCTTGGGAAAGGGGCGGCCAAGCATTCAAACGCTGCATATCGCCACCAACGAAATCGGTGATGCGCATGCGGGCGACAAGCACAGCCTGCCCCGCCTGCGACCAGTCGGCAGCAGCTTTGGGGTAAGCGGAGACGGGGCGTGGCGATGCGGACGCTATGCGCCCATGCGAGCGAATAGCGCTTCGCGGTATCGACGGCTGAGCCGGAGAACGCGGCCGTTATGTAGGTGGATTTCGAAGTCACCCTTGAAGAGAGGGGTGAGCGATCCGATCGAGCCCAGGTTCACTGCTGCCGACTTGTGGACGCGCACGAAGCGCTGCTCGCCTAGCTGTGACAGCAGATCCTGCAATGTCCTGCGCAGCAGGTAGCTGCGCGCAGCCGTGTGAACGTGGACGTAGTTATCGTCGGCTTCGAGCCATTCGATGGATATCGCATCGATCAGCTGCAGCCGTTCACCGTTTGGTACAAGCAGGCGTTCGCAAGAAGGCGCCCGCTCACGCCCAACCGCCACTGCGGCGGCACCGGACTCGTGGGTGTCCAGGCGCGCTCTGACCCGCTGCATGGCGCGCGCGAAGCGATCCCGGTCATAAGGCTTGAGCAGGTAGTCGATCGCGTTGAGGTCGAATGCATTCACCGCATGCTCGTCGAACGCGGTCACGAACACGATCAACGGTGCGCTCGATGGCTCAAGCTGCGCCGCGACCTGGAGTCCCGACAATGTCGGCATCTGTACGTCGAGAAAAGCCACGTCCGGGCGAAATCGTTCGATGCATTGCGCGGCGGAAAGCCCATCTTCAGCGGATCCCACCACAGACATGCCCGGTTGTTCGGCCACCCAGCGTTCAAGCTTCTCGCGTGCCGGAGCCTCGTCGTCGGCGACCACGACGCGGATCATGAAAGGGCCTCCACTAGCGGTATGGAGACGCGCATGGCAACGCCATCGCCCTCGTTACGGACGAGCAGAGACGCTGCGTTGCCGTAGATGATGCCTAGCCGCTCCCGGCAGTTGCGGAATCCCACGCCCTCACGATGCTCCGGCGCCAGCATGGAGCCCGAGTTGCTGACGACAATTTCCAGGGATTCGCTTTCGCGGTGGGCGCCGATATGGATATGTACAAGTGTCACCGTACTTTCAACGCCATGTTTGAACACATTCTCAAGCAAGGGCTGAAGCAGCAGCGCCGGGATCGGGATGTCGAGAGCGGCCTGCTCGATCCGCCAATCCAGCTTCACGCGATCCCGGAACCGCTCCTGCATGATGCCGCCATACAGTTCGAGCGTACGCATTTCTTCGGCGAGCGGAGTCATCTCATGCTCATTGGAGCGAAGACTGATGCGCAGCAGATCGCCGAGCGCCGCGACCAAACGGTCGGCTCGCGCCACGTCCGTATGCATCAGGGCCGACACGGTGTTGAGTGCATTGAACAGGAAATGCGGCCGCAGCTGTCCCTGAAGCTGTGCGAGCTGCGCTTCGGCCAGCGCTTTTTGCGTCTGCAATAAGCGGCGCCATTGGAGTTGCCACTGGCCATACGAATCGATGCCGAACAGCACCCCGAGCCACAGTCCCGCGATGTATGTAATCTTGAGGCTCTCATACACGACGACGAAGCTCCAGCCTGGGTGCTCGTAGGTACGGCCCACCGCGGCGTAGACACCATGTCGTATGGAGTAAACCGCCGTGATCCACGTGATGAAGATCAACGGCAGCCACCGTAGGTAGCTAGCGAACCAGATCAAGGGACTGTCCAGATACCGGGCATGGTGCTCACGAACCCGAACGGCAAGCCACATCCATCCTGTCGAGACCAGCGCCGAAGTCCCCTCCATCAGGATCGGCTCCCACCACTGGATGAGCGGATTGCGAAGTTGATCCTCGATGGCAACACCGATCATGAGCAACCAGAACACCGCCCACAATCCCCACAACGTGGCCGCGCTCTTTTGGGGGAGCATCGCGCCATAGTCGGCGTGGGCATCCGTCGAAGGTAGGCGAGATGGCCTATTCATGAGGCTCGAGTGTAGTCGCGTCGGCAGCGAACACGCTTTATATGTGGTAAGCGGGACTTGCGAGGGGTGAAGCGGAATCTGCGTCGCCCTACCCTCGATAACCTGCCCTAATCGCGGGTCTTAATTTAATATCTCCGCTCCAAATTTCCGCTGCGACGGCGGCAATCCGCTTCAAGCGAAGCCTTTGCAATCAAGACTTCCATTCTTCGGTATAGGCAAAGCGCGTGGGCCGCAGCGACATGTATTGCACGACGCGTGGTCGTTGTGCACGGTTTGGACTGCTGCCATGCGGCAGCAGGTGATGCCAGATGATCATGTCGCCGCGCTTTGCTGCAATCGGCTTCATCGACAAGGTGCGCTGCGCGTGGTCGCGCGCACTCAGACCTGTGGGGACGCTTTTCAGCCACTGCTTCAGCGAGCGATGAAAGCCAGGTACGCAGCTGAATGCCCCTTGATCCTCGGCAACGTCCGCGAGATACAGGATGCCTTGCAAGTCGAGGTGATGCGGTTCGGCGAGCGTGGCGTCCCAATGCAGATGTGGCCCGGGAAAGATCCAGTTTTTGCGCTCTGGTGGATTAAATCCGACCTGGTCGATGGTTACCCAAAGATCTTCGCGTCCCCACAGTTGGGCATGAGCCTTATGAATACGTGCTGCGCAACGATTGGCCACCAGCGCTGGATGCCGCAGTAGCGGTACCCAGATGGAATGGCCCAGCGAATCGCGATACCACGACTCCGGTTCGTTGCGATCCATTCCTAAAAAATCGTAGACGACCATCTCTGCGATTTCCGCCGCTTCCCGGCTGATTGCGTTGCGCAGGATCACATAGCCATGCTCGTCCCAGTGTGCAAGATCGTCAGCGCTCAGGCCTTCGACGCGGTCGAGATCGTCGACTTCGGCACCGACAGTCTCGCCCGCCAGCGCACGCCGCAGACGATTGAGCGAGGCTTCTTTCAGTTCAACGCCATTGCGCTCCCATATCCAGGCTTCGAATTGCTCAAAGCTTGGCTGCTCGTGGTGCAAATAACGCAAGGTTTCCAGCACGTTGAGGCGCAGACCAGCCAACAATGTGTTTACGACATCCTGGGGCAATGGTACGGCTGATCCTGGGGCGCACTGGCAGGCCCAATATGTATGCAGCTCCTCGATACCAAGACTTGTCGCCATTCCGTTCCAACCATTGCCCTCGTTACTTCAGAAATTTTTCTAGCCCCGGATGCCTTGGCCCGCTGCACGGAATGATAAGGGTTCGTCCGGAAGCATGCTTCATGGGTGACAACCAGCCGGAACGATTGGTGGGGCGGGTACCCGCGACAGCTTGGCCTAATCGCTCGCCAAGCTTCGCGATAGAGTTCACGCTCGACAAAGGGTAGAGCGACAGCCGTGGGCAATTCTCCATCCACCAGCCTTGGTGCAGCACTTGTTCTGTTCCGGCGCGATTTGCGGCTGGCCGACCAGCCTGCGCTCGCCGCGGCCTGCGCTGTGCACGAACGCGTCCTTCCAGTGTATCTGCATGCCCCGCACGAGGAAGCGACGTGGGAGCCCGGCGCGGCCAGCCGCTGGTGGCTGCACCACGCGCTCGACGCCCTGCGGCAACGCCTCGCGGCGCAAGGCGCGGCACTGCACATTGCGCGCGGCGACAGCCTGCCTACGCTACGTGCGCTGATCGCCGCCAGCGGCGCTTCCGCGGTGTACTGGAGCCGCCGCTACGAGCCGGCCGCCATCGCGCACGACACCGGAATCAAGGCGGCGTTGCGCGCCGATGGCATCACCGTGCGCAGCGTTCCCGGCAACCTGTGGTGCGAGCCATGGCAACTCGCCACGGCCGAGGGGCAGCCGTACCGCGTGTTCACGCCTTATTGGCGCAAGCTGCGCGCGCAGCTTGCGAACGAACCGCCCTTGCCCGAGGCACGCGCCTGCACGTGGCTGCGCTTGCCCGACAGCCTGCCGCTGGAGGCGCTGGGGCTGTTGCCGCGCATTCCCTGGGCCGGTGGACTGGCCGAATGCTGGCAGCCCGGCGAAGCCGGCGCGCAGGAACTGCTGGAAGTGTTCGCCGACGACGCGCTGGCCGACTATGCGGACGGCCGCGACCTGCCTGCGCGACACGGCACCTCGCGCCTGTCGCCGCACCTGCATTTCGGAGAGATCACGCCACGCCAGATCCTGCATGCCTTGCAGGCGCGCGCCGAGCGCGTCGATGCACGCCGCCGTCCCGATCCCGAGCCTTATCTGCGCGAGCTGGGCTGGCGCGAATTCGCCCATCACCTGCTCTACCACTTTCCCCGCACGCTCACCGAAAACTTCAACCCGCGCTTCGACGCCTTCCGCTGGGCCGACGACGATCCCGCGGCCCTGCGCCGCTGGCAGCGCGGCCGCACTGGCATCCCGCTGGTGGATGCCGGCATGCGCGAGCTGTGGCATACCGGCTGGATGCACAACCGCGTGCGCATGATCGCGGCGAGCTTTCTCACCAAGAACCTGCGCCAGCATTGGCGCCACGGCGCACGCTGGTTCTGGGACACGCTGGTGGACGCCGACCTCGCCAACAACACCCTGGGCTGGCAATGGGTCGCCGGCTGCGGCGCCGACGCCGCGCCGTATTTCCGCGTGTTCAATCCGTACACGCAGGCGGCGAAATTCGATCCCCAGGCTGCATACCTCAAGCACTGGCTGCCCGAGCTCGCGTCGTTGCCGGCGAAACTCCTGCATGAACCGTGGCGTGACCCGGCAGCGCTCGTCGCCTGCGGCTATCCCGCCCCCATGGTGGACGTTGGCGTCACGCGCGAGGCCGCGCTGGGCGCATGGCAGGCGCTGTCGCCTCGCTGAATTCGAGCGCGGCGGCCACAACTCCATGGAAACCTACCGTCGCAATGCGGACGGCACGACGTAGCAGCGCCCCGGCAGCTTCGATACGGGTGAAGTTGTTCCGCCCCGAGGACGACGCTGGCGCCGGCTTCCGGCACTCAGCGCCTGAGGTGGATTTCCTGGCCTTCGTGGTCGCGATCCCAGCCGCGCAGTTCGTCGCGGATGTGGGCGATGCGCTGGCGGCCGAGCGCGTTGCGTTCCTCGTCCAGTACCTGGCCGTCCAGCAGCTCGGCCAGGCGTTGCGCGGTGGGCAGCATGGTGTCCCAGGCGTCGAGCGCGGGCAGCGGCGCGGGTAGCGTCATGAAGAAGCTGAGGCCGGGCGTGCGCAGCGCGTCGAGCCGGGACAGATCGAAGCTGCCGGGCTTGAGCATGTTGGCGACGCTGAAGATCGGGCCGAGTTCGCGCTTGCCGTCGACGAGGCGGTGGTAGATGCCCATATCGCCGAATTCGAGGCCGGCCTTTTCGGCGGCCACGATCAGGTCGGAACCGTGGAAGCTGCTGCCTTCGCGCGCTACCACGAACAGGGTGACGATGCGCTCCACCGGCGCTTGCGCCGGACGGCGGCCGAGGTCGGAGCGCGGCGGCAAACGATTCGCCTGCGGTGCAGGCGTCGCGGGAGCGGGAGCCGGCGAAGCGGCGGCAACGGGCGTGTCGGGGGGCTCAGCCGCAGACGATGGCGCGCGCAGCGCATCGACGATGGCGGCGGCCTGCCCTGCCAGCTTGTTGCGCGACAGGCTGCCGCCGCGTTCGCCGGACAACGTGGCGCCAAGGCGTTCGAGCTCCGCGCGCAGGCCGACGTCGAGTTCGCCCTGCTTCGGCGGAACGGTTTCTTCGTCCATATGCAGCGCATCGGTGGCGCTGAAGGAAAGCCCGTCGGCGTCGCTGCCTTCGCCCAATGTGGGCTCGCGGCGTTCACCGCCGCCAACGCCCGGCCCGGTCGGCATGCGCCGCCTGCCCTGCTGCTCCTTCTTCGGTTGGCCGAACAGCCAGATCAGGGCGAGCACGACCACGCCGACGATCGCAAGCGGTATGCCGACCGTCGGATTCCAGGCAAGGGCAAGCACGGGTTGCAGCGTCATCATCGGTTCCTCGTGGTTCGTTCGCCGCCGGTTCGTCCGTCATTCCGCGCCAGCGGGAATGGCTGCCATGCTCACGCGGTGCCCGCCAGTTTAGCCGCTTCGGCGAGATCCACCTGCACCAGGCGCGACACGCCGGGTTCGCGCATGGTCACGCCGCACAGCTGGCTGGCCGCTTCCATGGTGGCCTTGTTGTGGCTGATGAAGATGAACTGCACCCGCTCGCTCATCTCGCGCACCATCGCCGAGAAGCGGCCCACGTTGGCCTCGTCCAGCGGCGCGTCCACCTCGTCGAGCAGGCAGAACGGCGCGGGGTTGAGGTTGAAGATGGCGAACACCAGCGCCACCGCGGTGAGCGCCTTCTCGCCGCCGGAGAGCAGCGAGATGTTGGACGGGCGCTTGCCGGGCGGTCGCGCCATGATCGCCACGCCGGTGTCCAGCAGGTCGTCGCCGGTGAGTTCGAGGTAGGCATGGCCGCCGCCGAACAGGCGCGGGAACAGCTCCTGCACGCCGGCGTTGACCTTGTCGAAGGTTTCCTTGAAGCGCGCACGCGTCTCGCGGTCGATCTTCTTGATCGCGCCTTCCAGCGTCTCCATCGCGCTGGCTAGGTCGGCGAGCTGGTTGTCGAGGTAGGTCTTGCGCTCGCTCTGCTCGGCGTGCTCCTGGATCGCGGCGAGGTTGACCGGCTCCAGCCGCACGATCTTCTGCGCGAGGTCGGCCAGTTGCTGCTTCCACTGCGCCGCGTCCACGTCCTCGGCCAGTTCGGCGAGCAGGGTTTCGAGCTCCAGTCCGGAAGCGGCGATCGCCTCGGCCAGTTGTTCGGCGCGCAATTGCAGCGCCTGCGCGGCGAGGCGCTTCTCGGACAGGCTCTCGCGCAGGCCGGCGAGGCTCTGCTCGGCGAGGTGGCGGCGCTGCTCCAGCTGGCGGAAGGCGATGTCGCATTCCTCCAGCGCGCGGCGCGCCTCGACCAGCTGCTTGTCCACCAGCAGGCGCTGGTCGAGGTAGGTCTGCCGCTCGGCTTCCAGTTCGGCGATGGGATCGGAACCGGCGGCGAGCTGCTCGGCGATCTCGCCGCGGCGCGCCTCGATCTGGCGCAGCTGGTTCTCCATGCGCGCCAGCGACTGCTCCAGCGAAGTGAGCGAGGATCGCTTGGATTCCAGCGACAGCGCCAGGGCATGCGACTGGTCGGCCGCCTCGCGCGCGTTCATGCGCGCTTCCTCGCGGGTTTCCAACAGGGTGCGGCGTTCGTTCTCCAGTTCACGGCGCTGGTCTTCCAGGTCGCCCATATGGCCGACCGATTCGTCCAGCCGCGCGCGGGCTTCGCGGGTCTGCGTCTGCAGTTCGTCGAGCTGCTCGACCAGCACGGACAGCTCGCCGGCCACCTTCTCGCCGCGGGCGCGTGCGGTTTCCAGCTTGCCGCGATGGCTCTGCAACTGGCCGGCCAGTTCGGATGCGCGGCGGTGCGCGTTGTACAGCTCGCGCTGGGTGTCGTCGCGGGCGCGCTCGGCCTCGAACTTGCGTGTGCGCAGGTCGTCGAGCTGCGCAGTGCATTCCTCGATGCGCGCTTCCAGCGCGGCGACCTGTTCGGCCAGCGTGCGGATCTCGCGCTCGCGCGCCAGCACGCCGACCTGGTTGCCTTGGGCGCGACGTACGCGCGCCCAGCCCGGGCCCAGCCATTCGCCGCCGCGGGTGATCACCGACTGGTATGGCGCCAGCGCGGACAGGTCGGCTACACGTTGGCGGGCCTCGTCCAGCGTATCGGCGACCAGCACATGGCCGAGGATGGCGATGGCCGCGGCCGGGCCGCGCACATGGGCAGCCAGTGTGCCAGGGGTGTTGACGCCGCCTTCGGTGACATCGAGCAACGCGACGTCGGCGTTTTCCAGCGTGCCGAAGTCGGCGGCCAGCGCATGCGCGCCGTCCACCAGCACGCTGTCGATGAAGCCGGACAACACGGTTTCCACCGCGGGTTCCCAGCCGGCTTCCACCTGCAATGCCTCGCCGAGGCGGGGCGACTTGTCCAGGCCGAGGCGCGACAACCATTGGCTGGCGGCGTTCTCTTCCTGGCCCAATGCGGCGTGCTGCAGCGCTTCCAGCGAAGCATGCCGGCCGCGCGCGGTCTGCAACTGCGAGCGCGCTTCGTTGAGCGCGGATTGCAGCTGGCGCTCCTCGTCCAGCACCTTCTCGTGGGCGGTCTTGTGCTGGTCGAGCAGGCTGCCCAGCGATTCCACCTTCTCGCGCTGGGTGTCGTGCTCCACGTGCATCTGCTCGGCGGCGGCATCCAGCGCAGCGAGGTCGGTGGCCTTCTGCTCGGCTTCCAGCGCCTCGCGGCGCCTGGAAAGGTCGATCGCCTGGCGGTCGAGGTAGTTGAGCTTGGTGCGCTCCACTTCGGCGGCGCGGTTGGATTCGCCGGCAGTACGGGTGTGCGAGTCCCAGCGCTGCTGCCAGTCGGCCAACTTGGTTTCGGCAGTGCGCTGGGCCTCGGCGGTGTCGTCCTGCATCTGCTGCAGGGCTTCGAGTTTCGGCTCGCCCTCGGCCAGCGCCATGCGCAGCGTCTCGACCTGGCTGCGGTCGCTGGCGATGTGTTCGGCCAGTTCGGTATGTTCGCGCTCGGCCTCGCCCTGCGCGCGCTGCAGGCGCTCGGCGGTTTCCTTGTTGTGGCGCACCTGCTGCTCGACGCGGGCGATCTCGGCGCCGACCTTGTAGACCTCGGCCTGCACCGCGCCCAGGTGCTCGCCGGCCTCGGTGTGGCGCTCGCGCATGGCTTCGATCTGCGCCTCGATCTCGCGCTGGCCGGCCAGTTGCTTCTCGATCTCGATCTCGGCGGCGGACAGCCCCGCACCCTCGCCGTCGTGCTGGCCCTTCAGCGCGCGGTATTCCAGCGCGCGCAGCTCGGCCTGCTTGCGGGTTTCCTCTTCCTTGTAGGCCTTCCAGCGCTCGGCGGCACGGGCCTGGCGGTTCAGGTGTTCGAGCTGCTTGTCCACCTCGTCGCGCACGTCCTTCACGCGGTCGAGGTTCTCGCGGGTGGACTTGATGCGGCTCTCGGTTTCCTTGCGGCGCTCCTTGTACTTGGAGATGCCGGCGGCCTCTTCCAGATGCGTGCGCAGTTCCTCGGGGTGCGCCTCGATGATCTGCGAGATCATGCCCTGCTCGATGATCGAGTAGCTGCGCGGGCCGAGGCCGGTGCCGAGGAACAGGTCGGTGATGTCGCGGCGGCGGCAGCGCGCGCCGTTGAGGAAGTAGGCGGACTGTCCGTCGCGCGTCACCTGGCGCTTCACCGAGATCTCGGCGTACTGGCCGTACTCGCCCTGCACCGTGCCGTCGGCATTGTCGAAGATCAGCTCGACCGTGGCCTGCCCCACCGGCTTGCGCGAGGTGGAGCCGGAGAAGATCACGTCGGTGAGCGAGTCGCCGCGCAGGCGGCTGGCCGCGCTCTCGCCCATCACCCAGCGGATCGCGTCGATGATGTTGGACTTGCCGCAGCCGTTCGGCCCCACCACGCCGGTCATGTTGGCCGGCAGGTGCAGCGAGGTCGGGTCGACGAAGGACTTGAAGCCGGCGAGTTTGATCGTGGTCAGGCGCATGCGGTCATCGCTGGGGAATCGGAAGGCGCCTGCATCCGCAGGCGATCAGGCACTGTGCCAAAGGCGGCGAGGAGCCGCAACGCATCCACATGAAGTTTTACCGCAGGAATGCGTTACATCGCATTGTTTTACTTGGCATCTATCGATAGTGCATGGATGCCGTTGCCAATCAGGCCGTCGAGCGCGGCGTAGACCATGCGGTGCCGCTTGATCGGCGGCACGCCGGCAAATGCGGGGCTGACGATGCGCACGTGGAAATGCCCCTTGCCCTCCCCCGCGTGGCCGGCGTGCTTGTGGCCCTCGTCCAGCACTTCCAACGCGCTGGGCGAGAACGCCGCCACGAGACGCGCGCGGATCTGCCCGGCCATCGCCTCGCTCATGGCAAGGTCTTGCGGAACGGCTTGACGCTCACCTTGGCATAGACGCCGGCGGCCACGTAGGGGTCGGCGCCGGCCCAGGCCTCGGCCTCCGCCAGCGAGGGAAACTCGGCCACGATCATGCTGCCGGTGAAGCCGGCCGGGCCGGGGTTCTCCGATTCGATCGCCGGGAAGGGGCCGGCCAGCAGCAGGCGACCCTCGTCCAGCAGCGCGTTGAGCCGCGCAAGGTGTTCGGGACGTGCCGCGAGGCGTTTGTCCAGCGAACCGGGATGATCCTCGGCGATGATCGCGAACCACATGGGCAACGCTCCGTTGCTGGGCAAAGCGGGGATTTTAGCCGACTGTGACGGGGCCATGCGGATATCGTGGCTCTGCGAGGAGCAGATGCGTTGTGTTGTCGCGGGCGTCACACGGCGCGGCCACATCGCGCCGTATCCGGACACGGAGGGGTCTCACGCTCGTCATCCCGGCGCAGGCCGGGATCCAGTAGCGATCATGCTCGTCCGAGCCCCGCAGCCGCTGGATCCCGGCCTGCGTCCACTGCTGTCCTGAATAATCTGGGGATGGTGTCGAAGGACGAAGGCCCGCGCCGCTTGCACGAAGCATTGCGAGAAGGCGACTTCATTTCCGATAACGACCACCTATCCAGACTGTCATCCCGGCGAAAGCCGGGATCCAGTAGCGACCATGTTCGCTCAGGCCGCACGGCCACTGGATTCCGGCCTGCGCCGGAATGACGAGAAAGACCGCGGCCACGAATGTTCAAAATTATTCCGGACAGCAGTGGGCCTGCGCCGGGATGACGAGTCAAAGACCCAGGCGCACCGCGCGCCTTCACCCTTGCCTGGGCAATGCGGACTTCCCTCAGTCGAAGCCCTTCATCACCTGCACCCACAGGCGCGTCTTGGTGTTGGCGTCGGGCAGCAGATCCGGCGTGTTGCCGATGGGCTTGCTCACCGTGGCCGAGGCCGTCCACTCGTGCGATCCCGCCCAGTGCAGGCCCAGGCCGGCGCTGCTGAGGCGGGCGCTGTTGACGCCGCGCATGAACGCGTCCTTGTAGACCGTCAGGCGGCCGGTGTCGCCGAACAGCGAGGCCTGCCAGCGGCCCGCCACGCCGGGGATGCTGAAATCGTGGCGGTATTCCAGCGAGAGCAGGTTGCCCTGCGAGCCGGCCAGCACGCCCACGTCGTAGCCGCGCACGTTGTTGGGGCCGCCGAGGAAGAACTGCTCGGAGGTGTCGAGGTTCTTGCTGGCCCACTGCTGGCTGAAGCCCGCGTACAGCGCGTCGTCGTCGCCCAGCTTCTGCAGGCGCGAGATCGAGGCCGTGTACTTGTTGTAGGAACCCTGCGTGCGCGAGGTGATCCAGTCGATCAGGTTGGCGAGGCCGTTGGTGTAGTCGATGTCGCCGTGCGACATGCCGACGTTGTAGTTGGTGACGCCGTGCGCGTCGCGCTCGTCGCCGGCCAGCGTAGCCGTCCACACGTTGGCCTGGCGGTCGTTGTCGATCTCCACCAGCCCGATGTCGTCCTTCAGCAGCTTGCGGTCGAACTCGATCTGGCCGTACAGGTTGGCCCTGGTGTTGCGCACGATGGGCTGGGTCAGGGTGAGGCTGCCCACCAGCGCCGAGCCGTAGGCGTCCAGTGCCGAAAGCTGGTCGCCCAAGTGGTAGTGCAGCGAGGAGATGCCGCCGCGCAGCGTGGTGCCCTGCCCGTTCAGCAGCCAGCGGTAGCCGCCCTGGAAGTAGTTCATGCCGCCGCCCGAACTGGCCGCGCTGAAGTCGAGCAGGTCGCCCTCGTGCAGCAGGCCGTTCACGGCGAAGCTGCCGGTGGCGCGGGCGCGGCCGGTGTACTCGTTGCCGTAGTCGTCCACGCCCAGCGTACCGGTGTAGCGCGGCGCCGCCGTCACGCCGACCATGAGGTCGGACGTGCCGGGCTCGTCGCCCGGCTGGATCGCGGAGCCGGCCTGCGCGCCGGAGATGTCCGACAGCAGCAGCAGGCTGCGTTCCAGCGTGTAGTTCGACACCGGCTGGCCCGATTGCAGCGGCGCCAGCGTGGCCTTCAGCGGGCCGTCCTTCACCTTGCTCCGGTTGTCCAGCACCACCTTGCCGTAGCGCGCCTCGACCACGGCCAGCTTCACCACGCCGTCGGCCATGGTCTGCGCCGGCACGTACACGCGCACCAGCGGATAGCCGGCGCGCAGGTAGGCCGTGCTGATGCTGTCGGCTAGGTCGTCGAGGTCGCCCAGGGTCAGTTCCCTGCCCTCGTAGCCGGCGACCAGCGAACGCAGCCGCGCATCGGGCAGCAGGGTGTTGCCGACGATGCGGATGCCCTTGACGAAGAAGGGATGCGCGTCGGCGGCCGGCCGCTTGTCGGCGTGCAGCATGCGCAGGTCGAGGTCGGACGGCGGCACCGTCGCGGGCTGCTGCGGCGCCTGCTGCAACAGCATGCCGCTGCTGATGCCGCCGGTGCCGGGGACGCTGGGCACCGACTGGGCGTGCGACACGCCGGACAGGGCCAGCGACGTCATGGCGGCCAGCGTGCCGAGGCGCAGTACGGGGCGGGACTTGGTTTGCATGGAATTCACTTGGAGACGGTTGACTGAAGGGAAGCGGATCATGCGCGGCATGGGCTCGGGTTTCCTCACGGCATGGCCATCACGGGCGCACGCACGCCGCCGTCGATCACCTTCAGCGCCAGGCCCGAGGTGAAGTCGTCGCGCGACACGTTGCGCTCCACCGGACGGTGCAGGCGCTTCTTGTTGCCGGTGAACGGCCCTACCGTGTCCTGCGGCGCGAGGCCGTAGGGCGTGGCCAGCTCGGTCGGGCCGAGCACGCTGCCCAGGCTGGCGAGCGTGCCGTCGCTGATGCCGAAGGCCGACGGGCGCGCGCCGGTGATGTCGGCCGTGGTGTAGGCCGTGGCATCGGGGTTGGCGATGACGTAGTTGTCCGCGTCCGCGCCGCTCAGCACCAGGCCCGTCACCGTCACAGTCGTGCCGTTGGCGACGTTGGGGTTGGCGAAGTTGGCCGCGCCGTAGCCGAAGCCCACCTGGTCGCCCGGCAGCACGCCGGCGCTGCCCAGCGTCACCACGTCGGTGGTGGTGTTGTCGAACATCTTGTTGGTTCCGGTGGCGTCCACCACGATGGCCAGCGGGGTGATGGTGAGCACGTCGGTGCCGCCCACCAGGGTGTAGTTGCCGGCCAGGCCGCCGTTGCCGCCGTCGCCCAGCGCCAGCGTGCCCAGGTCCACGAACGCCTTGTCGGTGCCCACGTTCTTGTCGCCCACCAGGCCGGTGCCGCTCAGCACCAGCGTCTGGCCGTTCAGGCCGGCCAGCACGCCGTTGTCGCCGAAGGTCTTGGCATAGGCGTTCGCGGTGGCGTCGTACACGCGGGTGCCGTCGAGGTTCAGCACGTAGGGCGTGATGTCGGCCGTGGTGGTGGCGGTGCCGCTGGTCAGCACGTAGTTGCCGGCGTCCGCACCGCCGAGGGCGATGCCGCTCACCGTCACCGTCTTGCCGTTGCCGGCATTGGCGTCGGCGAAGGTGGCGCCGGTGTCGCTGAAGTCCACCGTGTCGCCCGCCAGCACGCCGCTGCTGCCCAGCGACGTCACCGTGGCGCCGTCGGTGGTGTCGTACGTCTTGTTGGCCGCCGTCGCCGTGGCGTCGATGGCCAGGGGCGTGATGCGCAGCGTGTCGGTGCCGCCTGCCAGCGTGTAGTTCTGCGCCAGGCCGCCGTTGCCGCCGTCGGCCAGCGTCAGCGTGCCCAGCCCGAACTGCGCGCCGGTGTAGGTGCTGACGTTCTTGCTGGCCACTTGGCCCGTGCCGCTCAGCACCACCGTCTGGCCGTTGATGCCGGCCAGCACGCCGTTGCTGCCGAACAGGGCGGCGTAGGCGTTCGTGGTGGCGTCGTACACGCGCGTGCCGTCGAGGTCGAGCACCACCGGGACGATGGTGCCCGTGACCCCCGTGGGCTGCACCAGCACGTAGTTGCCGGCGTCGCCGCCGCCTATCGTCATGGCCGTGCCCACGCCGATGCCGCTGGCCGCGTTCGGCGAGGCGAACGTGCCCGTGGCGTCGTTGCCCAGCGTCACCGCGTCGTTGCCCAGCACGCCGGCGAGCTGCGAACCGCCGAGGCTGGCCGTGGTGTTGCCGTCGTAGGTCTTGGTGTCCACCGTGGTGCCGGTGACGGTCAGCGTGGCCGGCGTGATCGTCAGCTTGTCGGTGCCGCCCGCCAGCGTGTAGTTGCTGGCCAGTGCGGTACCGTTCGCGACCAGGCCCAGGTTGCCCAGGTCGAAGTCCGTGCCGCCCGTGCCGGTGTAGGTGCCCACGTTCTTGCTGGTCACCGTGCCCGCACCGTTCACCGTGAACGTGTCGCCGCCCAGGCCCGCCACCGTGCCGAAATCGCTGCCGTAGGCACCCGTGGTCGCGTCGTACACGCGCTGGCCCGTCAGGCCGAGCACGTACGGCGTGATGTCCGCCGTCGTCGTCGCCGTGGCGTTGATCGTGTAGTTGCCCGCATCCGTGCCGCTGACCGCGATGCCGTTCACCGTCACCGTCTTGCCGTTCGCCGCATTGGCGTCGCTGAAGGTCGCTCCCGTGTCGGCAAAGCTCACCGTGTCGCCGCCGATCACGCCGCCGCTCGTCAGCGAGGTCACCGCCGCCGTCGCGTTGCCGTCGTAGGTCTTGTTCGATGCCGTCGCGTCGACCGTGATCGCCTTCGGCGTGATGTGGTACGCATCCGCACCGCCCACGAGGGTGTAGTTGCTGGCCAGCGCCGAACCGTTCGCGACCAGGCCCAGGTTGCCCAGGTCGAAGTCCGTGCCGCCCGTGCCGGTGTAGGTGCCCACGTTCTTGCTGGTCACCGTGCCTGCGCCGCCCACCGTGAACGTGTCCCCGCCCAGGCCCGCCACCGTGCCGAAATCGCTGCCGTAGGCGCCCTTGGTCGCGTCGTACACGCGCTGGCCCGTCAGGCCGAGCACGTATGGCGTGATGTCCGCCGTCGTCGTTGCCGTGGTGTTGTCCAGCACGTAGTTGGCCGAATCCCCGCCCGACTGCATGGCGATGCCGTCCACCGTCACCGTCTTGCCGTTTGCCGCATTGGCGTCGCTGAAGGTCGCGCCGGTGCTGGTGAAGTCCACCGTGTCGCCGCTGATCACGCCCGTACCCGTGCCGCCCATGCCGGTGCTGCCGTATCCGGCGACCGTGGCGGTGTTCGTGGTGTCGTACGTCTTGTCTTCCGCCGCCACCGTGGCTTCGATGTGCTTCGGCGTGATGACCAGGGCATCGGAACCACCTACCAGCGTGTAGTTGCCGGCGTCGCCCGTGTTGTTGCCCAGCGCCAGCGAGCCGAGGTTGAAGTTCTGGCCACTGGCCGGGTTGCCAGCGGCGCCCGTGCCCGTGTACGGCGTGCCGCCATTCACGTCCTTGCTCGAAATCACGCCCGAACCCGTCAGGCTCAGCACCTCGCCGTTCACGCCGTTGATCGTGCCGTCCTGGTTGCCGAACAGCGCGGCGTCCGCATCGGTCTTCGCGTCGTATACGCGTGAGCCGCTGAGGTCGAGCACGGCCCTGTTGATCTGGCCGGTGATGCCCGTCGGCTGCACCAGGGCGTAGTTGTCCGCATCCCCGCCGCCGATCGTCATGCTGGTGCTGACGCCTTCCGTGCCGGCGTTGGCCGAGGCGTAGGTGCCCGTCGTGTCGTTGCCCAGCGTCACGTCGTCCGCCGTGCCGCCGCCGTTGCTCAGCACGCCGACCAGCGTCGAATTGCTCAGGGCCGCATCGTTGACCTGGCCGTTGTAGGTCTTGTCCGCCACCGTGGTGCCGGCCACCGTCAACGTGGCCTTCGAGAGGGTCAGCGTGTCGCTGCCGCCCACCAGCGTGTAGTTGCCGGCGTCGCCCGTGTTGTTGCCCAGCGCCAGCGAGCCGAGGTTGAAGTTCTGGCCGCTGGTCGGGTTGCCAGCGGCACCCGTGCCCGTGTACGGCGTGCCGCCATTCACGTCCTTGCTCGAAATCACGCCCGAACCCGTCAGGCTCAGCACCTCGCCGTTCACGCCGTTGATCGTGCCGTCCCGGTTGCCGAACAGCGCGGCGTCCGCATCGGTCTTCGCGTCGTATACGCGTGAGCCGCTGAGGTCGAGCACGGCCTTGTTGATCTGGCCAGTGATGCCCGTCGGCTGCACCAGGGCGTAATTGTCCGCATCCCCGCCGCCGATCGTCATGCTGGTGCTGACGCCTTCCGTGCCGGCGTTGGCCGAGGCGTAGGTGCCCGTCGTGTCGTTGCCCAGCGTCACGTCGTCCGCCGTGCCGCCGCCGTTGCTCAGCACGCCGACCAGCGTCGAATTGCTCAGGGCCGCATCGTTGACCTGGCCGTTGTAGGTCTTGTCCGCCACCGTGGTGCCGGCCACCGTCAACGTGGCCTTCGAGAGGGTCAACGAATCGCTGCCGCCCACCAGCGTGTAGTTGCCGGCGTCGCCCGTGTTGTTGCCCAGCGCCAGCGAGCCGAGGTTGAAGTTCTGGCCACTGGTCGGGTTGCCAGCGGCGCCCGTGCCCGTGTACGGCGTGCCGCCATTCACGTCCTTGCTCGAAATCACGCCCGAACCCGTCAGGCTCAGCACCTCGCCGTTCACGCCGTTGATCGTGCCGTCCTGGTTGCCGAACAGCACGGCGTCCGCATCGGTCTTCGCGTCGTATACGCGTGAGCCGCTGAGGTCGAGCACGGCCTTGTTGATCTGGCCGGTGATGCCCGTCGGCTGCACCAGGGCGTAGTTGTCCGCATCCCCGCCGCCGATCGTCATGCTGGTGCTGACGCCTTCCGTGCCGGCGTTGGCCGAGGCGTAGGTGCCCGTCGTGTCGTTGCCCAGCGTCACGTCGTCCGCCGTGCCGCCGCCGTTGCTCAGCACGCCGACCAGCGTCGAATTGCTCAGGGCCGCGTCGTTGACCTGGCCGTTGTAGGTCTTGTCCGCCACCGTGGTGCCGGTCACCGTCAACGTGGCCTTCGAGAGGGTCAACGAATCGCTGCCGCCCACCAGCGTGTAGTTGCCGGCGTCGCCCGTGTTGTTGCCCAGCGCCAGCGAGCCGAGGTTGAAGTTCTGGCCACTGGTCGGGTTGCCAGCGGCGCCCGTGCCCGTGTACGGCGTGCCGCCATTCACGTCCTTGCTCGAAATCACGCCCGAGCCCGTCAGGCTCAGCACCTCGCCGTTCACGCCGTTGATCGTGCCGTCCTGGTTGCCGAACAGCGCGGCGTCCGCATCGGTCTTCGCGTCGTACACGCGTGAGCCGCTGAGGTCGAGCACCGCCTTGTTGATCTGGCCGGTGATGCCCGTCGGCTGCACCAGGGCGTAGTTGTCCGCATCCCCGCCGCCGATCGTCATGCTGGTGCTGACGCCTTCCGTGCCGGCGTTGGCCGAGGCGTAGGTGCCCGTCGTGTCGTTGCCCAGCGTCACGTCGTCCGCCGTGCCGCCGCCGTTGCTCAGCACGCCGACCAGCGTCGAATTGCTCAGGGCCGCGTCGTTGACCTGGCCGTTGTAGGTCTTGTCCGCCACCGTGGTGCCGGTCACCGTCAACGTGGCCTTCGAGAGGGTCAACGAATCGCTGCCGCCCACCAGCGTGTAGTTGCCGGCGTCGCCCGTATTGTTGCCCAGCGCCAGCGAGCCGAGGTTGAAGTTCTGGCCACTGGTCGGGTTGCCAGCGGCGCCCGTGCCCGTGTACGGCGTGCCGCCATTCACGTCCTTGCTCGAAATCACGCCCGAACCCGTCAGGCTCAGCACCTCGCCGTTCACACCGTTGATCGTGCCGTCCTGGTTGCCGAACAGCGCGGCGTCCGCATCGGTCTTCGCGTCGTACACACGTGAGCCGCTGAGGTCGAGCACGCGCGGGATGATCCTGAACTGGTTGCCCGTGGAGGCCAGCGTGTAGTTGCCGGCGGCGGAGCCGCCAAGGGTCAGGCTGTCGTTGAAACCGCCGCCGTCGCTGTAGATGCCGACGTTCGCGCTCGACACCGTGGAGCTGTTGCTGGACACGGTCAGGTTGACAAGGTCGCCTGTAACGACGTTGCTGCTGGAGACCCCCCAGCATGTCTTGCCGACGGCGCAGGCGGAGGGCGTGCCGTCGATGAGGGTAACGTTGCTATTGCCCACGTTCGCGGTGCTGTCGTACTGGCGCACGCCCGTCAGGGTGATGACGGCCTGGGTGATGTCGTAGGTGTCGGTGCCGCCCACCAGGGTGTAGTTGTTGGTGTTGCCGCTGACGGAAACCAGGGTCAGCCCGCTGACGCCGATCTGCCCGGTGCCGGAGGGCGTACCGCTGACGCCGCTGGCCGCGCCGCCGTAGCTGCCGGCATTCGCGCTGCTCAGCGAACCGGTGCCGCTCAGCGTGAAGCGGTCGCTGCCCACGCCGCTGAATGTGGTGGAGCCAGGCGTGGCACTGCCGGCCGACGCATCACGGAGATCGCCGGCGTTGACCTTCTTGGTGCCGTCGTAGGCACGCGAACCGCTGAAGCTGAGCACATAGGGCGTGATGGTGACGCCGCCCGCCAGCACGTAGTTGCTGGTCTGCGCCGAGCCGTTGCCCGTCAGCGTGAGGCCGGTGATGCCGCCGCCGCTGGTGGCGAACGCTACCTGCGTGGGGCTGCTGCTCGTGCCGGCCACATTGGCGGAAGTCAACGCGCCTGTACCGGTGCCGGCGAGGTTCAGCGTTTCGCCGTTCGCGCCCGTGAGCGTCACGCAGTCGGCGCCGCAATCGGTGACGCCAGATCCCGAGCCGTTGACCGAGGTGACCAGGTCGGCATCGGCATCGGCAGTGCCGTCGTACACGCGCGTGCCGGAAAGGGTCAGCACCATCGGCGTGATCTGGAACGTGTTGCCTGTCGTGGCTATCGCGTAGTTGGCGTTGCTCAGGCTCAGGCCGGTGGCAGTGAACGAACCGTCGCCGGAGCCGTCGCTGTTGTAGGTGCCCACATTGGCGGACGCCACCGAGCCGGTGCCGCCGTTCACCTTGACCGTGTCGCCGCTCACCACACCGGAGTCCGCGTTGCCCGAAACGGTGCCAGGCGCCGCCCACGTGATGAGACCGCTATTGCCGATCACCGTGCCGAGGCCGTCGTACTGGCGCGAGCCACTGATGGTGACGAGTCGCTGGGTGATGTCGCCGGTCAGGTTGGCGGGCTGCACCAGCTGGTAGTTGCCGGCATCCCCGCCGCCGACGTCCGACGGGTTGATGGTGACCGTCTTGCCGTTGCCCGCGTTCTTGTTGTTGAAGGTTCCCGCGATGCCGCTGCTGCCGATCGTGACGTCGTCGCTACCCAGCACGTCGCCCTTCGCATTGCCCTGGGTCAGCGTCGCGCCGTTCACCGACGCGGTCGTGTTGCCGTCGTACACCTTGGTGGCCACCGTGGCGCCGGAGACGTTCAACGGCGCCTTGGTGATGGTGTACGTGTCGATGCCGCCCACCAGGGTGTAGTTGTTGGCGTTGGCGCCGCCCACGGCCTGCAGGGCTAGCGTGCCGAGGCCGAAGTTGCCCCCCGTGTAGGTGCCCACGTTCTTGCTCGACGCGGCGCCCTGCCCCGTCACGGTGAACTGGTCGCCGTCGAGGCCGTTCAGCGTGCCGAACACGTTGGCGTTGTCGGCGTTGGTGACGTTGCCGGAAAGGCTGGCGTAGATGACGCTGGTGGCGTCGTACACGCGCGTGGCGCTGAGGTTCAGCACCAGCGGGGTGATGACGCCCACGTCGCTGGTTACCGAGGTCGGCAACGCATAGTTCGACAGCGACGTGCCACTGCCGGGCTGCCAGTCGGACGACACCAGGTTGGCGGTGACGTTGACGAGGCCGTTGCCACCGCCGATCGCATTGCCGTTGCCGTCCACGGTGGCATCAGCATTGCCGTAGGACGCCGATTGGGTCTGGGTGATGGTGGCGCCCTCGCCGTTCACCCAGCCGGTGGTGTGGTAGCCGGCGGACGTGTTGCCGGCGGTCTGGTTGTTGCCCGTGGGGATGGTGACGGAGGTGGTGCCGTCGTACACCTTCTGGATGGGGCCGTCGAGGGTGAGCGTGATCGGCGCCTGCAGGATGTCGGCGCTGAGGCCGGTCGGCTGGGTGAGGGCGTAGTTGCCGTTGGGGTCGCCATCGAGCGTGAAGCCGCTGGCGGTCACGGCGATGTGGGTGCCGTTGGCCGACAGGAAGTGGTCGCCCGGATCGGCGTTGGCGTTGGCCGTGGCGAACGTGCCGGTGCCGCTGGCCTGGTTGAGCGTGACGCCCGAATCCTGCGACAGCAGGCCGGCGACGGCCGAACCGGTGGCGTGATTGTCCTGCTGGAGCGTCGGCGAGCCGAACGTGAACTGCGCCGCCGCGCCGCCGTCATAGGTCTTGTTGTCGGCGGTGATGCCGGAAACAGTGAGCGGGCGCGGCGTGATCTTCGCGGTGAGCGTGGGATCCGTCAGCGTGTAATTGCCCGCCGAGCTGCCGCCGAGGGTGAACGTGGCGTCGATCACCTGCGTGCCGCTGCTGACGTTCGGGCCGGAATGGAACGTGCCCGACACCGGCGATCCGCTGGCGATGAATCCGCTGCCGTTCGGCGCCAGCGTGCCGGTGGCGCTGCCGGCGATGCCGTCGGCGGTATCGGCCGTGCCGGTGCCGATGGTGAGCGTGATCGCGCCGCTGTTCTTGTCCCGATCCGCGAGGCCCGCGATCTGGCCGTTGCCGATGTCCAGCAACGCGCCGGAGCCGCCGTCGTAGATCTTGTCTTGCGCGTAGACGCCGGTGACGTAGAGTGGCGCCGGGGTGATCCGGCCCACGTTCTGGTCGATGGTGTAGACCAGGTTGTAGTTGTTGAGATCCGTGCTGCCGATCGGCGCGTAGTTGTTCGAGGTGAGCGTGCCCTTGACCTCGATGTTGCCGAGCACGTTGCCGTTGACGTCGCGCGCCACGTTCGGCGAGGCGTAGGTGAACGACGCCGTGGGCGTGATCGCGGCGCCCTCGCCCGCCACCCAGCCGCTGTCCTGCGTGCCGCCGGTGTTGTTGTCGGCGTAGCCGTAGACGGTGAAGTTGCCGTTGCCGAGCGGCAGCACCGCGGTGTTGCCGTCGTACTGCTTGGTGACGCCGCTCAGCGTGATGTACAGATCCTTCTGCTGGATGACGCCGCTGCCGTAGGCGGTGATCGACCAATGGGCGGTATCCGACAGCAGGTTGGTGCCGTCGGTGTAGTTGCTGAGGCAGGCCGTGCCACCGCCGCCGCAGGTGAACGAGACGTTCGAGCCGTTCAACAGGGCGGTGAGCGGCTGCGTGCCGACGTTCTTGGTGGCGAAGGTGCCGGCGACGCCGCTGGACGTCCAGGTGACGTTATCGGCGGACAGGAAGCCGTCGAACACGATGTTGCTTTGGCCGAGCGTGATCGAGGTGCTGCCGTCGTAGACCTTGGTGGCACCGGTGATGCCGGCCGTGACCTGGTACGGGGGGCCGCCGGTGACGGGCCGTGGCGTGATGGTGCCGAAACCCAGTGCCGTGGTCGGCAGCGAGTAGTTCGACAGCAAGGTGCCGTTGCCCGCCGTGAAGTTGCCGTCGGTCAGCGCCGCCGCCACGCCCCAGGTGCCGACGTTGCTCTCCGGCGTGCCCGGCGAGCCATTGTAGTAGTTGGCCGTGAAGGGGCCGGCCAGGCTGATGGATTCGCCCGGGATCACGCCGTTCAGCGTGAAGTTGCCGGTGCCCAGCGTGGCCGCGCTGGTGCCGTCGTAGACCTTGGAGGGGTTACCGTCGATGACCAGCGACAGCGGCGCCGGCGTGATGCTGCCGGTGCCGGTGACGGCAGTGTTGAAGGTGTAGTTGCCGGCCTTGGCGCCGCTGGTGAAGCTGAGGTCGGACGATTGCAGCGTGGCCGTGACGTCGTAGGTGCCCACGTTCGGCGCGCCGCCGCCGGTGTAGGTCGCGGGCGCCTGGCTCACCGCCACCTGCTCGCTACCCACCATGCCAGTGACGGTGAAGTCGCCGCCGTTCAACGTGGCGTAGTCGGTGCCGTCGTAGACCTTGTCGGGGGAGACGCTGGGGTTGAACGCGATGGTCAGCGTCGCCGGGGTGATGTTGGCGACCAGCGAGGTCGGGGCGCCGGACGTGCCGCCCTGCACGCTGCTGACCACGTAGTTGTTGTTGGCGCTGCCGTCGCTGTTCTCGACGGCAAGGCCGCTGACCGTCACCGCGAGGTTGTTGCCCACATCCGACTGGCTGAAATGGCCGACCACGTTGGTCTGGTCGAGCTTGAGGCTGTCGCTGCCCTGCGTGCCGGTGAAGCTGGCGCCGCCGAGGTTCAGCTCGCCGGCGGTGGTGGTGGTACCGCCATCGTAGGTCTTGTTGCCTACCGTCACGCCGTAGACCTGCAGCTGCGCCTTGGCGATGCTGGCGGTGAGGTTGGTGGGCAGGATCAGGTTGTAGTCCGCCACCTTGGTGGGGTTGCTGCCCGTGAGCGCGAAGCCGCTGAGCGTCACGGCCTTGCCGCTGCCGGCGTTGGCATCGGCGAAGTTGCCGGCGCCGTTGCTGGTGTCCAGCGTGACGCTGTCGCCGTTGACGATGCCGTAGATGCTGGCGTTGCTGATGTCCAGCGGATCGCTCGTGCCGGTGTCGTAGGTCTTGTTCTGCGCGACCACGCCGCTCAGGTACACCGGCGCCTGCGTGATGGCGCCGGTGCCGGTGGCCGTGAGGCCGGTGAGGTTGTAGTTGGAGAGCTTGGTGCCCGAACCGGCGACGAAGTTGGTGCTGGTGAAGATGGCGGAAATCGGCACCGGGCCGCCGCCGCCGGCGGCGATGGTGCCGCCCACGGTGTTGACGTCAACGACCGGGGTGATGCTGTTGCCGCTGACGGTGCCGTAGCCCACCTGGCTGGGCTGGTTCACCGTGATGCTCTGTCCCGCCACGAGGCCGCTGATCAGGTAGTTCAGCGAATTGAGCGTGGCGGCGTTGGTGCCGTCGTACACCTTGGAGAGCGAGTTGGCGCCGGCGACGCTGCCGGGGCCGACGATGCTGATGGTCAGGGTCGCCGGGTTGATCGCGCCGGTGCCGACGCTGGCCGAACCGCTCACGGTATAGCCGTACACCGGGATGGCGCCGTTGAGGATGGTGTAGGCGGCGCTGGCGGTGGGCGCGGTCACCGTGAGGCCGGTGCCCGCATCCGACTGGCCGTAGCCGCCGGCGATGGCGGTGAGGGTGTCGCCGCTGCCGCCGCCGGCCAGGCTGTAGTTGAGCTCGTTGACGAGGAGGTTGCTGGTGCCGTCGTAGCTCTTGCTGGGCGTGCCGTTGGTGCCCGCGTTGAAGCCCGCGATGTTGATCGTGGCGGCGGCGCTGTAGAACAGGCCGTTGCCGGTGGCGCCGCTGGCCGCGGGCGCGCCTGCCGCGGCGTTGTACTGGATGAAGCCCGGCGTGAGGCCGCCCAGCGTGTTGGCACCGGGGCTTTGGCTGTAGACCGCCCAGTTGCCGACCAGCGCGTTGGCACCCTTGGTGTTGATGAAGGCGTTGCCCGCTTCCAGCACGGTCTTGCCGCCGGCCCCGGTGTTCTTTATGGCGGCGTTGAGGTTGATGTTGTGGTAGGCATTCAGCGTCAGCGTGGCATTGGTGTTCCAGTTGATCGCCGCATTGACGTTGATGTCGCCATTGCCGGAACTGGTGTTGCCGGTAGAACCGGCCACCCCCGTGGGAGCACCGCTGGCCGACGTGGTTTCAGTGACGCCGGTTCCGCCGTTGAGCGCGCCGGAAATGGCCGAAGCGGCCGTCGCGTCGATGTTGAGGTTGGTGGGGTCGACCAGCCACGTGCCAGCGGTGCCTTTCGGCGAGGCCGCCGTGACGTGCGCATCGGCCGCCACGTTGAAGTTGGCCGCCGAGGTTTCGATCTGGCCGCCCTTGCCCCCGTTCGGCGCGCTGGCATCCAGCGTGCCGCCCACGTTCACCGTACCCGCTTCCATGCCGCCCAGCAGGGTGATGGTGCCGTCGTGATCCTGCACGGTCTGCGCCTGCACCGTGCCGGTATTGTTGACCACGCTGGCGATCAGCGAATTGCGCGCGCCGGCGGTCATCAGCACGCTGCCGCCGTCGGCGACGATCAGCTGGCGGTTCTCGACCAGGCTCCTGACGGTGCTGGCGTCCACCACCAGGTGCATCAGGTGGCTGTCGGCGAAGGTCAGCGTGACCGCCGTGCCGGCGCCCAGCGCCACCGTGCCCAGCTGCGCGCGGATGGCGCCCTGGTTGGACACCGTGTTGCCCAGCAGCGCCACGTAGCCGCCCGGCGCGGCGTTGATGCTGCCGCGGTTGACCACGCTGCCGCGACCGTTGCCGGCGAAGCGCACCGTGCCGCTGCCCAGGGTGCTGTCGTCGAGATCCAGCGTGGAGGCCACGATGCCGCCCACGTTCACCTGCGCATTCTGGCCGAACAGCACGCCGTTGGGGTTGATCAGCCACACCTGGCCGTTGGCGTTGAGGTGGCCGTAGATCTCGCTGGCGGTGTTGCCCAGGATGCGGTTGACCGCGATCGAGCTGCGGCCCGGCTGCAGGAAGTCCACCGTCTGGTCGGCGCCGACGTCGAAGCTCTGCCAGTCGAGCGAGAGCGTCTGGCTGTCCTGCCGGATGGTAGTGACGTTGCCGGACTGGGTGATCGAGCCCGATCCGCCGACGATCTGTCCGCCAGTGGGCGCGTTGCCGGCCCAGGCGAGGCCGCTCATGCCCAGCGACGCCGACAGCAGGGAAAGCATCAGCGGCACGCGTGCCACCGAACGGCTTCGGCTCGTGCCGGAACCCTTGCCCTTCGCCAGTTCGGAGGCCGGCACCCAGGCGCGCAGCGTGCGGTTCCAGCAGAGTCGGTAGATATGGTTCATGGCAGAGGGCGTCCTGGCTTTCAGTGAAGTGAAAGGACGGCCTCGCGACCCGCACACACCTGCCTGCGGCGCATGTGCGCCCGGCAAGCCATGACTCCGGATTCATGCGGCGTGACCATCACGCGCGCAGCCGCCCTGCGCTACCAGCCTAGTTGCGATCTCCGTCACGGACTTTTGCAGCAAGGCATGCTAGCTTTGCCGGAACGCTCGGGCTGCACCGACTACAATGGGCGCCACGAAAGCCGGTGCCCGCACCGGCGGACGTGGGCATTCACGAGGAGATGGCGTGATTCCGAAACAACCGCTCGTGCTGGTCATCGACGACCGCCCCGAAGACATCCGCAGCAGCATCGAGCTGCTGCGGGCCGAGGGCATGCGCGTCAACCTCGCCACGGATGCCCAGCTGGGATGCCAGCGTGCGCAGGCGCTGCAACCGGATCTGATCCTGCTGGACGTGCGCATGCCGGACATGGACGGTTTCGCCGCCTGCCGCATCCTGCAGGCGAACCCGCAGACGCAACGCATCCCGATCCTCTTCTTCAGCTCGGCCAACGCCGACGAGGAGCGGCTGGAAGGCCTGACCAGCGGCGGCGTGGATTACATCTCCAAGCCCTGTCTGCCGACGGAGGTGCTGGCGCGTGTGCGCATCCACCTGAAGCTGGCCGCGCGCGCCGCCGGGGCGGCGGCCCCGGAAAAGCCGGAAACCCCGCTGCCGCCGGACGAGGTGACCCTGCGCGCGACCATGCGCTTCATCCAGGAGAACCTGGGCAACCTGCCCGAACTGGGTGAGATCGCCAGCAAGGCCGGCACGCACGGCAAGCGGCTGTCGGCGATCTTCCGCGAGCACCTGGGCGTGACGGTGTTCCACTGGATCCGCGAGGAACGCCTGCGCCGCGGCCGCGAGCTGCTGGCCGGTTCGCACCTGGGCATGCAGGACATCGCCCAATTGATCGGCTTCCGCAGCGCATGCAACTTCACCACCGCCTTCCGCGAGCGCATGGGCATGACGCCCACGGCATACCGGGCCAGCGTGCAGACCGGGCTGGGCGGCGCCGGCGATTGACGCGTCCGACCTGAAGACTGTTCACGATCTCTTCGTTGGCCCGGCGACTCCCGCTCATCGTGGAGGCGGCTGGAGATCGTAAACAGGCTCTCAGCGGGACGGCAGCTTCTCGGCGATCACCCGCAGCAATTGCCGGACGCTGACCGGCTTCAGCAGTGCCGCGTCGAAATCCAGCCCTGGCCCGCCGCCGGCCGGGCGGCGCGGCGGCACGACGGAGCAAAGGATCACCGGCAGCCCGGCGTGGGCTTTCCGCAGCGCCGCCAGCAGCGCCCAGCCATCCATGCCATCCATATACTGGTCGGTGATGACCATGGCGGGACGCTGTGCTTCCACGATGCGGATGGCCTCTCCGCCTTCGCTGGCGGGGAAGCTGGCGAAGCCGTAGCTGTCTAGCAGGTCGCAGAGCATGTCGCGGCTCTGCGGCTGGTCGTCCACCACCACGATGGCCTGGCCGCCGCCGTCGAGGCTGCCGTCCATGGGATCGTCGTCGAGCAGGCCGGAGCCCACCTCCGCCTCGCTGGCCGTGTCGAAATCCACGGCGAAGGAGAATTCGCTGCCGCTCGTGCCCAACCGGCGCGCCCGCAAGCGCGAGCGCATGCGATCCAGCCAGTGCGCCACGATGGACAGCCCCAGCCCCTTGCCTTCGTGGCGCCCGGTGTTGCTGCCGCGCACGAACGGCTCCAGCAACGACTCGATCTTGTCGGAGCCGATGCCTATGCCGTTGTCGCGGACGCTGAAGCACAGGCGGACGCGCCCCGCTTCGCCCTGCGCCGCCGCGACCTCGAACTCGATCAGGCCGTCGTGCGTGAACTTGGCGGCGTTGCCGAGCAGATTCAGCAGCACCCGCCGCAGGCGGCGGAAGTCGGCCCTGACCACACCCGGCAAGCCGTCGTCGAAACGGTGGACGAAACGGTTGCCGCCGCGCTCCGCCATCAGCGTGCCCTGCTCGGCGATTTCGGCGAGGAAGGCGTGCAGGTAGCCCGGCGCTTCCTCCAGTTCGGCATCGGCGTGCTCGCCCTGCGCGAATTCCAGCAGGTCGTCGATCAGCCCGATCTGCTGCCAGATGCTCTGCTCGATGATGCGCGGATAGTCGCGCCCGGCGTCGCCGGCACGCCACCGGTTCACGCATTCGATGACGTTGGCCAGCGGCGAGCGCAGGTCGTGGCTGATCCTCGCGATCAGGTCGTTGCGCGCATGCAACGCCAGCTTGAGCTGCGCGGTACGCCGATCCACCGTCTGTTCGAGCTGCCGGTTCCTGACGATCAGTACCGCATTGCGCCAGCGCCACGCCAGTACGATGCCGGCCAGCAGGAAGGGCAACGCCGCCAGCAATGTCATCCACGTCGAATCCCACCACGGCGCAGCGAGGGTGAACGCGAACGTGGCCTGCGGCGTCCTGCGCGGGAAGTTCGTGTCCACCGCCTGCACTTCAAAACGATACGCGCCGGGATGATCGATGGTGTAACTCACGCTGCGCCCGGCGGCTTCGCGCCAGTCCTTGTCGATGCCGTCCAGCCGGTAGCGATAGCGCACCGGGTGGCCCGTGCTGTTGCCGGTCACCGCGAGATGAAAGGTGACGGCCCTACCCTCGTCGAACGGCACGACGGCATCGGGCTGAAGAACCAAGCCGCCGTAGTCCGCCGCAAACACCCTGGTTTGCCACGCCGGCCACCTGAGCAGGCGGATCGGATCGACCAGATGCGACAGGCCCGTTTTCATGGCGACCCAGACGGAAGAGTCGTCATCCGCATGGAAGGCGAGATCGCCCGCTTCGTCCAGCAGCAGGCCGTCGCGCGACGTCAGGCGCTCCCAGCGGGCGCCGTCGAAAACACGCAGGCCCGCGGCATCGCCCACCCACAGCCAGCCGCGCGCATCCGTCTTGATGAAATCCACGCGCACGTGATCCTGCATGGCCGCATCGACCGGCTGCACGATCAGCGCATCGGGCCTGATGGATTGCGACACCAGCAACCTGGCGTCGCTGGCTCCAAGCCACATCCGGCCATCGGCCGTGATGGCCATGCGTTCCGGCGTGATGGATGCGGTACCCGCGTTGCCGGCAAGCAGTATCGGCACGCTGTTCCACTGCCGCTGATGGAGGAAAAGGCCGGTATTGCACGCCGCCCAGATATGGCCGGCGGCATCCTCGGCGGCGTCGGAACAACTGGTGCCCATCGGGAAGTTCTCGCCCTGTTTCACCACGCTCGTTTTCGGGTTCAGCGCATCGACGCCGCCCAGGGTATAGATCCAGAACGTGCCCTCGCGGCTGAGCAACACGCCACGAATGAAGTTCTTGAGCGCGGCCACGTTCGTTGCCTGGCTCGCGCCCGGCGCGCGACGCGTGATCTTGCCGTCGAAATGGAACTGCCAGGTCGAACCGTCGGGCGCGATCCGTTCGAGATAGGCATGATCGGGCGGCAACGACGTCAGTGGCCAACGCCAGTTGCTGCGGTGGGATGGCGGCGCGTTGCCATCCGATTGCCAGAGCGTGAGCGCATCGATGCGGCGCAGCTCCGAGTGTTCGGGGGCCTGCCATCCTGCCCACGATGTCCAGTTCTGGACAGCCGTGCTCGCCACCCAGTGCAACACGCCCCAACCCGGATTGCCCAGCCACAGGCCGCCATCGCGGTCGGCCAGCACGGTCGAAATCGGCAGGATGGGATTGCCGGGCATGATGCCCTGCGCATTGCCGTAGACTCTCCAGCGGCTGCCTTCGAGGCGCAGCAGGCCGGTCTTGGTGCCGACCACGATGTGGCCGTCGGCATCCTGCACCAGCAACCCGCTGGCTCCGGCAACCCACGATTGACCATCGGGCAGGTGCTGTTCCACGAAGGCCGAAGCGCCCGCTGCCTGCTGCAGCAATTCATGCTGGCCCAACACCCACACGCTGCCATCGCGTGCGGGCAGGATGCCTTGCCAGGTGTCGGCAGGCACGCCTTCGCGCGTGTCGAAATGGTGGACTTGCCCTTGCCGGAAACTGCAAAGCCCGTCGCCGCAACTGAACCAGATCGTGGCGCCCTGCACCGCCACGACGCCGATGCGATCCAGCGATGGATCCTGCCGGCGTTGCCGCGCGGAGAACAGCGGCTGTGCCGTCCAGCTCCCGTCGCCCTGCTTCGCCACGGCCAGCAGGCGATGCTGGCTGACCACGAGCAGGTCGCCATTGGCCCGCAGTGCCAGCGGCTGCCCGCGGTCGGCAAGCAACGATTGCCCCTCGGGCAGGATGCTGGCGAAACGCCCCCGGTGACGCACCTGCATGCCGGCTTGCGTAGCGACCCAGAGATCGCCGGACGCGTCCTCCACCATGCCGACGACTGCCGCAGGCTTGAACCCCTGCTCCGCCCCCATGCGCAGGAAACCCACGCCATCGAATACGTAAAGGCCCGTGTCGGTGCCGACCCACACATAGCCGTCGCGATCCTGATGGAGAACGCGGATGTCCTGCTTGTCCAGCCCCGCCCCCCTGCCGAGGATGGCGATGGGCAGTTCCACCGCACAGGCCGCGCAGGCAGCCAGCAGGCCGCACAACAAAACAGCCGCCGCCACGATGGCTCGCCATCGCGCAAGCCGCTCAGGCTGGACGGTGAGACGGCGCATGACTGTGCACCGATCCTGCTCACGATCCATCACCTGACGCTCCCCTTGCATCACCACAACGGCATGAAGCACGGCTCCATACCGCATGACCTTGTCAGGCCTCGGGCCGCATGTACGGGAACAGCAGCACGTCGCGGATCGAGGCGGAACCGGTGAGCAGCATCACCAGCCGGTCGATGCCGATGCCGAGGCCGCCGGTGGGCGGCAGGCCCACTTCCAGCGCGCGGATGTAGTCGGCGTCGAAGTGCATGGCCTCGTCGTCGCCGGCGTCCTTGGCCTCCACCTGGGCCTTGAAGCGCGCGGCCTGGTCTTCCGGGTCGTTCAGCTCGGAGAAGCCGTTGGCGAGTTCCTTGCCGTTGACGAACAGCTCGAAGCGGTCGGTGATGCCCTGGTCGCTGTCGTTCTCGCGCGCCAGCGGCGAGACCTCGACCGGATGCTGGGTGATGAAGGTGGGCTGGATCAGGGTGTGCTCCACCGTCTTCTCGAAGATCTCCAGCAGCAGCTTGCCCCAGCCGTAGCCGTCCTTGACCTGCACACCCAGGCGCTTCGCGTGCGCGGCCATCGCCGCGCGGTCGCGTAGATCTTCGCGCTTGATCTCCGGGTTGTGCTCCAGCACCGCGTCTTCCATCGTCCAGCGGCGGAAGGCGGGGCCGACGTCGATCTGAGCGCCATCCCACTCCATTTGCGTGGTGCCCAGCACGTGCTGCGCGGTATCGCGGATCACCGATTCGGTGAGATCCATGATCTCGTTGTAGGTGGCGTAGGCCTGGTACAGCTCCAGCATGGTGAACTCGGGGTTGTGCCGGGTGGACACGCCCTCGTTGCGGAAGTTGCGGTTGATCTCGTAGACGCGGTCGAAGCCACCGACCACCAGGCGCTTCAGGTACAGCTCCGGCGCCACGCGCAGGTAGAGATCCATGTCCAGCGCGTTGTGGTGGGTGATGAAGGGCTTGGCCGTGGCGCCGCCGGGGATGACGTGCATCATCGGCGTTTCCACTTCCATGAAGCGGCGCGGCGCGGCCTCCAGCCACTGGCGGATGAAACCGATGATGCGCGAGCGCTTCTGGAAGGTGTCGCGCGCCTCTTGGGTGACGATGAGATCCACGTAGCGCTGGCGGTAGCGCTGCTCCACGTCGGCCATGCCGTGGTGCTTGTCGGGCAGCGGACGCAGGCTCTTGGTGAGCAGGCGCAGCGCGTCGACCTTGATCGACAGCTCGCCGGTCTTGGTGCGCATCAGCACGCCCTCGGCGCCCACGATGTCGCCCATGTCCCAACCCTTGAACGCCTCGTAGGCGTCGCCCACGGTGCCGGCATGGATGAACAGTTGGATGCGGCCGCTCATGTCCTGGATCTGCGCGAAGCTGACCTTGCCCTGCACGCGCTTGAGCACGATGCGGCCGGCCACCTTCACGCGACGCGCCAGCGCCTCGATGGCCTCGGCGGGGAAAGCGTCCTTGTCGGCGAACTCGTCCTGCAGGTCGCCGGCGAAGCTGTCCACCTTGAAGTCGTTGGGGAACGCGATGCCCTGCCCGCGCAATGCCGTGAGTTTCTCGCGGCGCTCGGCGATCAGCTTGTTCTCGTCGACGACGGGCTGGGTATCGGTGGTCTCGCTCATGGGGCTTCCGTGGTGACCGGTGTTCGCACCGGCTGATGCTGGGGTCTTTATGGGATGGCCGACATCTCCGTTCGTGCCGGGCGTAGCTTGCGGTAGCAAGCGGAGTCGAAGCACCAGGTGGTGCAAGCCTTCGACTCCGGCCCTGCGGGCCTACGCTCAGGGCGAACGGGACAGGGGTGAATACCTGGGCGGTCAACCGCCCTTGCCGAACACTTTCTTGGTGGCGTCCTTGGTGGCATCCCAGCCTTCCTTCGCGCCATGGCCGATGGCCTTGCCTGCGTCCCTGGCGCCATGGCCGACCGCGACGCCGGCCTTCTTCGCACCGTGGCCGATGCCGGTGCCGGCTTCCTTGGCGCCGTGGCCGACCTTGGTGGCGACGTTCCTGGTGGCGTGGCCCACCGCGCGCGCGCCGGTGGCGACGCCATGGCCCACGTCCTTCGCGCCCTGCTTGATGTCCTGGCCGGCGCTCTGCGCACTGGCGCCGAACGCAGCCAGCGCGGCACAGGCAAACAGGATGCTGCAGGTCTTCTTGGCATTCATGCTGGCTACCTCGTCTGTGTTGGAAACCGGGAAGGTCTATACAGGTGCCTTTCCATATCGCCGCTGAAGCCGCGATATGGGCCTATCAGGCATCGACGCGCTTGGCGCCCGCGTCCAGGCCGGACTTCAGGCTGGCCTCGATGAACTCGTCGAGGTCGCCGTCCAGCACCTTCTGCGTGTCCGAGCGCTCCACACCGGTGCGCAGATCCTTGATGCGGCTCTGGTCGAGCACGTAGTTGCGGATCTGGCTGCCCCAGCCTATGTCGGACTTGGTCGCTTCCAGCGCGTCCTTCTCGGCGTTGCGCTTCTGGATCTCGATCTCGTACAGCTTCGCCGCCAGCATCTTCATCGCGCGGTCGCGATTGGCGTGCTGGCTGCGCTCGGTCTGGCAGGCCACCACCACACCGCTGGGCACGTGGGTGATGCGCACCGCGGACTCGGTCTTGTTCACGTGCTGGCCGCCGGCGCCGGACGAGCGGTACACGTCGGTCTTGAGGTCGGCCGGGTTGATCTCGATGTCGATGTCGTCGTCGACTTCGGGCGAGACGAACACGCTGGTGAAGCTGGTGTGGCGGCGGTTGTCGGAGTCGAACGGGCTCTTGCGCACCAGGCGGTGCACGCCGATCTCGGTCTTCAGCCAGCCGTAGGCGTAGTCGCCCTCCACGCGGAAGGTGGCCGACTTGATGCCCGCCACTTCGCCACCGGAGGCTTCCATCAACTCGGCCTTCCAGCCGCGCGACTCGCACCAGCGCAGGTACATGCGCAGCAGCATCTCGGCCCAGTCCTGCGCCTCGGTGCCGCCGGCGCCGGCCTGGATGTCCACGAAGGCGTTGCAGGCGTCCATCTTGCCCGAGAACATGCGCTGGAATTCCAGCTTGCCGACGCGTGCTTCGAGCTTGGCCACGTCGTCGGTCACCGAGGCGACGGTGTCCTCGTCGCCGTCGGCGGCGGCCATCTCCACCAGTTCCTTCGCGTCGGACAGGCCCGACGTCAGTTCGTCGATGCCGGTGACCACGGTGTCCAGGCGCGCGCGTTCGCGGCCCAGTTCCTGCGCGCGCGGCGGATCGTCCCACACGGTGGGGCTTTCCAGTTCGCGGCTTACTTCTTCGAGGCGCTCACGCTTGGTGGCGTAGTCAAAGATACCCCCTAAGCGACTCGACGCGGGCCGTGAGGTCAGCAATCTGCGCAAGGATCGGATTGGTCTCGATCATGGTTGAACCGGATGTCCAAAATTGGCCGCCCATGGTAACAGAGGCTCCCATGGGCGGGGATTCCATGCCCGGCTACGCCAGCGCCTGCTCGTGCACCCCGCGCACCGCGCGACCGGAGGGATCGGCCATCGCCGCGAACGCCGGATCCCACGCCAGCGCGGCCGGCGACGAGCAGGCGATGGACTTGCCGCCCGGCACGGTGGCCGCGCTGGCCTCGCCGGGGTAGTGCTGCTCGAAGATGCGGCGATAGAAATACGCCTCCTTGGTGGCCGGCGTGTTGAACGGGAAGCGCGCGGCGGCCGCAGCGAATTCGCGGTCGCTCACCATCTGCTCGGCGTGCGCCTTCAGGCCGTCGATCCAGCCGTAGCCCACGCCGTCGCTGAACTGCTCCTTCTGCCGCCACAGGATCTCCTTGGGCAAGGCGCCGTCGAAGGCCGCGCGCAGCACGTGCTTTTCGATCCTGCCCTTGCCCGCCATCTTGTGCGCGGCGTCCATGCCCATCGCCACGTCGATGAACTTGAGGTCGAGGAAGGGCACGCGCGCCTCCACGCCCCAGGCCATCATCGCCTTGTTGGCGCGCAGGCAGTCGTAGCTGTGCAGCGCGTCGAGCTTGCGTACGGTTTCCTCGTGGAAGGCTTCCGCCGAGGGCGCCTTGTGGAAGTACAGGTAACCGCCGAAGATCTCGTCCGAGCCCTCGCCCGACAGCACCATCTTCACGCCCATCGCCTTGATGCGACGGGCCAGCAGGTACATCGGCGTGGCGGCGCGGATGGTGGTGACATCGTAGGTTTCCAGGTGGCGGATCACCTCCGGCACCGCATCCAGCCCTTCCCAGAAGGTGTAGACGAAACCGTGGTGCACCGTGCCCAGCGCGTCGGCGGCGATCTGCGCGGCGGCGAGGTCGGGCGAGCCTTCCAAGCCGATGGCGAAGGAATGCAGGCGCGGCCACCACGCCTCGCTGCGATCGTTGTCCTCGACGCGCTCGCGGGCGAACTTCGCAGCGCAGGCGGCGACCAGCGAGGAATCCAGCCCGCCGGAAAGCAGCACGCCGTAGGGCACGTCGGTCATCAACTGGCGGTGCACGGCCTGCTCGAAGGCCGCGCGCAGCTCGGCCGGCGGCACGTCGTGGCCGCGCGTGGCGGCATGGTCGCGCCACTCCTTCCGGTAGTAACGGTGCAGTTCGCCGGTGGCGCTGTCGTAGACGTGGCCGGGCGGGAACGTGGCCACGTCGGCGCACACGCCGGCCAGCGCCTTCATCTCCGAGGCCACGCACAGGCGCCCCTGCTCGTCGTGCCCCCAGTACAGCGGGCACACGCCGATGGGATCGCGGGCGATCAGGTAGCGCTGTGCCGCACCGTCCCACAGCGCGAAGGCGAAGATGCCGTTGAGCCTGGGCAGGCCATGCTCGATAAATGCAGCCGCGCCGTGCTCGCGGTACAGGGCGTTGATGACTTCGCAGTCCGAGCCGGTGGTGAAGTCGTAGTCGCTGGCGTCGCGCAGTTCGCGGTGGTTGTAGATCTCCCCGTTCACCGCCAGCGCCAGCGCGCCGTCGCGCGAACGCAGCGGCTGCGCACCGGAGGTCGGATCGACGATGGCGAGCCGCTCGTGCACCAGGATCACGCCCGCGTCCACGAACACCCCGCTCCAGTCCGGCCCGCGATGGCGCTGGCGCTGCGACAGTTCCAGTGCCTGCCGGCGCAGGGCGGCGAGGTCGTCGCCCGGTTGCAGGTCGAACATTCCGAAAATCGAACACATGTTGTTGACTCCCTGGTTTTCAAAACACAAAAAAACCAAGGCCCGCACTGGGCGGGCCTTGGTCGCGTGTCTGGTGGTGTTGCTTTCAGCTACGCGCGGGCCCGCCAACGGTTGGCGTTATTGTTCGCGCGATTATTGTTGGCGGCCGCCACGAAGCTCCGCGCGGCAGGCGCAGAGGCGTTCGGGAACGTGGCGGTCGTGAAGGTCATGGGCCGACTAGAACAGAAGGCGGTTCGCGGCGCAAGTGAGGATTCGGCATGAAGGCATTCGGCCGTCCATTCGTTCACTCCTCCATGGGTTCGGCGATCCAGCGCGTCGCCTGTTCCAGCTCGGCCAGCGCGAACAGGCGGAAATCGGCCGGCACCAGGAACTTCGTCGCCGTGGCTGCCGTGCGCAGCCACGGCACGTCGGTCACCAGCGCCACGCGATCCCAGCCGCTGATGTGGCGCATGCCGAGCATGAAGTCGTCCCACATCGCGCCCGCGTCGAAGCCGGTGAAGTCCGGCTCCACCACGAACAGCATGCGCAACTTGCGGTTGAGCGCGAACACTGCTTCCACGTCCGGCACCAGCATTTGTTCGTAGTCGGCCGCGGTCACCTGGCCGTGCGCGCGGAATCCCAGAGTACCGGGCGGCAGCCCATCGATCTGTTCGAGCATGACGGTCTCCATAGCAAGCGGGTGCCCAGTCTTGCGCCTGCGCCGTGAACGGCATGCAACTTCAGGCCGGTTCGACGTGTCGCAGCAGCAGGCGTGGCGACTCGCGGCCCTGCCAATCATTGACGGCAAGCTCGTAGACGGCGCGCAAACGCGACGGCGGCGAAGCGGCACCGACATTGAACATCACCGCATCGTGCACGCTGCCGTCGCGCGGATCACGCAGGCCGAGCCGCCAATGGCCCTCACCCATCGGCTTCCAGTTCGCGCACTCGAACACGTTGTCGAACAGCGGTTCGGGGAAGGCCTGCCCCCACGGGCCGGCGCCGCGCAGTTGCAGCGCCAGCTCCAGCGACAGGCTGCCGGCCGGGAGTTCGCCGTCCGTGTAGAGCGCCGCCTGCAGCCGCTCGGGCACGATCAGTTCGCGTGCGGCGGCATCGAAGGCGGCGGCGAAACGCGGGAAATCCGCTGCGCGCAGGCTCAGCCCCGCCGCCATCGCATGGCCGCCGAAACGTTCGATCAGACCGGGCTGGCGCGCGTCTATCATCGCCAGCGCATCGCGCAGGTGGAAGCCGGAAATCGAGCGGCCCGAGCCGCGGAGATGTACATGACTCGTGCGCGCATCCTGCGCGCGAAGATCAGGAAGCGGCGATCCATCGCCACACTCTTCAAGAGAAGCCGGCGCAAATGCAATGACAGGGCGATGCAGGCGCTCCTTCAGTTTGGAAGCCACCAGTCCCACCACGCCCGCGTGCCACGACGGCTCGTACAGCGCCACGCCCACCGCGTCGATGTCATGCAGGCCGGCGGTCATCGCCTCGGCCTCGGCCACCATCGAAGCCTGCAGGTCGCGGCGCTCGCGGTTGATCTGGTCGAGCTGTGTGGCGTAGCGGCGCGCCTGCGCCATGTCGTCGGTGAGCAGGCATTCCACGCCCAGCTGCATGTCTTCCAGCCGGCCGGCCGCGTTGAGCCGCGGCCCCACCGCAAAGCCGAGGTCGCTGGCGCACAGCGTGGCCACGCTGCGCTTGCCGCATTCGATCAGCGCGGCGATGCCGGCGCAGGCGCGGCCGCCGCGGATGCGCCGCAGGCCCGCCTCCACCAGCACGCGGTTGTTGAAGTCCAGCGGCACCAGATCGGCAACGGTGCCCAGCGAGACGAGGTCGAGCAGCGTGGACAGATCAGGCTCGCCTGCTGCGAAAGCACCTTGCTCTCGCAACTTCGCGCGCAAGGCGAGCAACAGGTAGAACATCACGCCGACACCCGCCAGCGCCTTGCTGGGGAAGCCGTCGCCGGCGAGGTTCGGGTTCACCATCGCGTCGCAATCCGGCAATTGTTCGCCGGGCAGATGATGGTCGGTGACGATCACGCGCATGCCGAGTTCGCGTGCCCGCGCCACGCCGGCCACGCTGGCTACGCCGTTGTCCACGGTGACGATCAGCTGCGGCCGCGGCTGCAGCGAATCGACCAGCGCGGGCGTGAGGCCGTAGCCGTGCACGAAGCGGTTGGGCACGGCGTAACCCACCCGCTTCGCGCCCAGCATGCGCAGGCCGCGCACGGCCACAGCGGTGCCGGTGGCGCCGTCGCAGTCGTAGTCACCGGCGACGAGGATGGCCCAGTCGTCGCGGATCGCCTCGGCCAGCAGGTCGGTGGCGGCATCCAGGCCGCCCAGCGACTGCGGTGGCAGCAGGCGTTGCAGGCGATGCTCGACGCCATCCGGCCGCAATATGCCGCGCGCGGCGTAGACCCGCTGCAATACCGGATGCACCGTGGCATCCCAGCCGGACGGCTCGCCTTGCGGTTCGCGCCGCCGCAGTTCCGGCGCGCTCAACGCGGCGCTCCGCGCCAGAAGCGCCAGCGGTGCAGCGGCCGCCACGACCAGCGCTCGCCACCGGCGAACGCGAGGCGCAGGGCTTGCCGCTGTGCCAGCGCCTGGATGACTGGCCACCACGTCTCGTCGAAACCTGCCGCGGGCAAGTCCTGCAGATCGACCAGCCAGCCTCCCTGCGCCGTCGCCACGGCTTCCTGCGTGCGTGCCTGCGCCAGCATGCCAGCGCGCGATGCCAGCGCAAGCGGCAGGGCGTCATTACCGACCACACCGGCGAACGCGCCTTGCAACGATGCCGGCAAGCGCCCTGCCCCCCACAGCCACACGCTGTTGACCGGCGGCAGGCCGCGCGACTGGCGGGCAGCGTTCAGCGGATGCTGGTGCAGCAGCACCTGCACCTCGTTGAGCAGCACGCGCCACGGGCGGCCTGCCGCGCCTTGCGGCAGGTACTGGTACAAGTCCTCGCCCAGCGCCTGCTCGGGCGTGGCGAATGCCGGCAGCGGCGTACCCGGCGCGAGGCGCAGTTGCCAATGGTTCGGCGCGCCGATCTCCAGTTGCAAACCAGCCTCGGCGAAGGCCGGCTGCAGCGCTTGCGCGAAGGCGTGCGCCTCGTCCATGTCCAATGGCATCGAGCCGCAGGCCAGCAGGCGCACGCCGGTCATGTCCGGCTGCACCCAGGCGGGATCGGCGTTGAGCCAGGTGGCCTCGCCCGCATCGCCGGCGAGGTGCTCGCGGATCAGCGCGGCGACCGGCAGCGTCGCCGCGTCGGCATGGAAGGCCTCAGCGAGGCGTTCGAGCCGACCGCGCCCGTCGTCGGCCAGCCGATCCGCCTTCGCCAGCAGATGCCGCAAGGGATGCGTGCGGTCGAAGCGATCCAGCGCCGGCAGCCACAGTTGCGTCGGTTGCGCGCCCATCAGGCTTCCAGTGCCTCGTACAGGGCCATCCATTCCGTTTCCAGCGTTTCCTTCTCGCGGCGCAGCTCGGCCTGCTGCTGGCCCAGCTTCATCAGCGCGGCGGTGGGGCCGTTGTAGGTTTCCGGATCGGCGAGTCTCGCCTCCAGCGCCGTCAGCTCGGCATCGATGGCGGCCACGCGCGTCTCGATCTTCTTCACGCGCTGGCGCGAGGTCTTTTCGTTCTCGCGCTGCTGGGCCGCGGCGCGTCGACGTTCCTCCGGTGATTCAACCGGCGTCGCAGGCTTGACCTCGGCTTTGGCGGCCTTCTTGTTCGCCGAACCGCGCGCGCGCAGCCAGCGCGCGTAGTCGTCGAGGTCGCCGTCGAACGGTTCCACCACGCCGTCGGCCACGCGCCAGAAGCTGTCGCTGACCATGCCGAGCAGGTGGCGGTCGTGCGACACCAGCACCAGCGCGCCATCGAAGTCGGCCAACGCGTCGGCCAGCGCCTCGCGCATGTCGAGGTCGAGGTGGTTGGTGGGTTCGTCCAGCAGCAGCAGGTTGGGCTTGTCCCAGGCGATCAGCGCCAGCGCGAGGCGCGCGCGTTCGCCGCCGGAGAAACCGTCCACCGGCTCGAAGGCGCGGTCGCCGGCGAAGTTCCAGGTGCCGAGGAAGTCGCGCAGCGCCTGCGCGGCCACGCCGGGCGCCTTGTCCTGCAGGTGATCGAACGGGCTGGCGCCTTCGCGCAGGCTTTCCACCGTGTGCTGGGCGAAGTAGCCGATCTTCAGATCCTTGTGCGCCTTGCGCTCGCCCGCCAGCGGCGCGAGCTCGCCCACCAGCGTCTTCACCAGCGTGGACTTGCCCGCGCCATTGGGGCCGAGCAGGCCGATGCGCTCGCCCGCTTCAATGGAATAACGCACGTCCGACAGGACGACATGTGCCCCCTCTCCCCCCTGGGGAGAGGGTTGGGGTGAGGGGTCAAGGCTTGCGGTAGTCGACATCAGAGCTGACTTCGATGCAGCCTCGTCGCCAGCCTCGCCCCTCACCCCGGCCCTCTCCCCGGCGGGGAGAGGGAGATAACCCGCCGCCACGTCCTCCAGTTGCAGCATGGAATCGGGCACGCGCTCGGGCTTGGCGAACTGGAAGTGGAACGCGCGCTCGGCGCGCACCGCCTCGGTGCCGGCCATCTTCTCCAGCCGCTTCATGCGCGACTGCGCCTGCTTGGCCTTGCTGGCCTTGGCCTTGAAACGGTCGATGAAGCTCTGCAAATGCGCGCGCTCGGCCTGTTCGCGCTCGTGCGCGATCTGCTGCTGGCGCAGCTGTTCGGCGCGCAGGCGTTCGAACGCGCTGTAGTTGCCGGAATAGAGCCGCACGCCGCCGTCGACCAGGTGCAGGGTGTGGTCGATCACGCCGTCGAGGAATTCGCGGTCGTGCGAGATGATGAGCAAGGTGCCCTGGTAGCGCCGCAGCCATTCCTCCAGCCACAGCACGGCGTCGAGGTCGAGATGGTTGGTGGGTTCGTCGAGCAGCAGCAGCTCGGAGGGCGCCATCAGCGCGCGCGCCAGGTTCAGGCGCACGCGCCAGCCGCCGGAGAACTCCTTCACCGCGCGCTCGTGCGTCTCCGGCGCGAAACCCAGGCCGTGCAGCAGGCGCCCGGCGCGGGCGCGAGCGTCGTAGCCGTGCAGTTCCTCGATGCGGTGATGGGCCTTGGCCATCGCCTCGGTGTCGCCGCGTGCCTGCGCGTCGGCTTCGTCGCGCAGCGCGGCGGCCAGTTCCACGTCGCCGCCCAGCACGTAGTCGATGGCCGGATCGGGCAGCGCGGGCGTCTCCTGCGCCACCGAGGCCAGCCGCAGCTTCGCCGGCAGGTCGATCTCGCCGGCGTCGGCTTCCACCTGCCCCTGCAGCGCGGCGAACAGGCTGGATTTGCCGCAGCCGTTGCGCCCGATCACGCCCAGCCGCCAGCCCGACTGGATCACCAGGTCGATGTCGGACAGCAGCAGGCGGCTGCCGCGGCGCAGGGCAAAATGGCGGAACGCGATCATCGGGGCACTTCAATCGGGAGGATTCGGCCGCCCATGATAACGGTTGCGGCGGTCACACCCGGCGCGACGGAGCATGGATAGTCGCGGACAGTTCTGCTACAACGGCGCGGCAACGCCACGCGTGGAGAGGGGATCATGATCAAGCACCGTCACAGCCTGCCCTTGCTGGCAGCCATCGCCATCGGTTGCGGCGGCCTCGCCGCGCCGCAAACGACCCACGCCGACAACCTGCTGATCCATCGCGTGCAGCAGGAAAAGGGCATGAACCTGCCTGCGCGCGGCATGAGCATGGCCCAGGTCGAAAAGCGCTACGGCGCGCCACGCCGCAAGCTGTCGCCGCGCGGCGGCGACACCAGCAAACATCCGGTCATCAACCGCTGGGAGTACTCGGACTTCATCGTGTACTTCCAGGGCAGTCACGTGATCCACTCCGTGCTCAACACGCCAGCCGGCAACAACACCAACCCGGCTGCCGCGAACTGATTTCCGGCAACTCGACGCGGCCCGCATCGACGGGCCGCGTTTCTTGTGCGCGCATCGCTTAAAATGTGCGGCCCCGCGCCGTTTCGGGCGCCATCGACACGCACGAGAATCCCACCATGACCGAACCCCGCTGGCGCCTGCCCGCCGAATGGGAGCCGCAAGCCGCGGTGCTGATCGCCTGGCCGCACGAAGGCACCGACTGGGCCGAGCGCCTGGCCGAGGTGGAAACCACCTACGTGGCGCTGGCCGCGGCGGTCACGCGTTTCCAGAAGTTGATCGTGGTGGTGGCCGACGCGAACGTGCATGCGCACGCCGAATCGCTGCTGCGCACGGCCGGCGTCGACCTCGCCCGCATCCGCTTCGTGCAACTGCCCTACGACGACACCTGGCTGCGCGATTCCGGCCCGATCACGCTGTCGGCCGGCGACGGCCGCTTCCAGCTCGCCGATTTCCGCTTCACCGGCTGGGGCGGCAAGTTCGGCGCCGAGCGCGATGACGCGCTGATCGCCGGACTGGTGCGCGAAGGCGTGTTCGGCCAAGCTGGCCATCGCCGCATCGACTGGGCGTTGGAAGGCGGCGGCATCGAGAGCGACGGCACCGGTAGCGTGCTCACCACCTGGAAGTGCCTCAACCAGCGCCACCCGGAGCAAAGCCGCGCGGCGATGGACGCGATCCTGATGGACAGTCTGCACGCCAGCCGCGTCCTGTGGCTGGATCACGGCTACCTCGAAGGCGACGACACCGACGCGCACATCGACACGCTCGCCCGCTTCGCGCCCGGAGGGCGCATCGTCTACCAGGCCTGCGACGATGCCGGCGACAAGCACCACGACGAGCTCGCGCGCATGGGCGAGGAACTCGCCGCACTGCGCACCACGGATGGCCGCCCGTACCAGTTGTACCCGCTGCCGTGGGCGCAGCCCATCGTCGACGAGGGCCGCCGCCTCGCCGCCTCGTATGCGAATTACCTGATCGTCAATGGCGCGGTGCTGGTGCCTGCCTATGGCGACGCGGCCGACGACGAAGCCGCGCGCATCATCGCCGCCGCACATCCGGGCCGCGAAGTAGTACAGGTGCCCTGCCGTCCGTTGATCTGGCAGAACGGCAGCCTGCACTGCATCACCATGCAGCTGCCGGCCGGGCTGGTTTGAACAGGAGTACCCCACGATGACCCGCAAGACACTCAAGGTCGCGCTGCTGCAGGAAACCGACCGCGGCAGCCGCGACGCCAACCTCGACGCCATCGAGGCCGGCCTGCGCGAGGCCGCCAAAGCCGGCACCGAGCTGGTGCTGCTGCAGGAGCTGCACAACGGCCCGTACTTCTGCCAGCACGAATCGGTCGACCTGTTCGACCTCGCCGAAAGCGTCCCCGGCCCCAGTACCGCGCGCATCGGCAAGCTGGCCGAGGAACTGCAACTGGTGGTGGTGGCCTCGCTGTTCGAAAAGCGCGCGGCCGGGCTGTACCACAACACCGCCGTGGTGTTCGACCGCTCGGCGGCCATCGCGGGCAAGTACCGCAAGATGCACATCCCGGACGATCCGGCGTTCTACGAGAAGTTCTACTTCACGCCGGGCGACCTCGGTTTCGAGCCGATCCAGACCACGGTGGGCAAGCTGGGCGTACTGGTGTGCTGGGATCAGTGGTATCCGGAAGCCGCGCGCCTGATGGCGTTGGCCGGCGCGGAACTGCTGCTCTACCCCACCGCCATCGGCTGGGATCCCAACGACGCGCAAGGCGAGAAGGATCGCCAGCGCGAAGCCTGGATCACCGTGCAGCGCGGCCATGCGGTGGCCAACGGCCTGCCGTTGCTGGCCTGCAACCGCACCGGCCACGAGGCCGATCCGAGCGGCGTGGGTGCAGGCATCCGGTTCTGGGGCAGCAGCTTCGTGGCCGGGCCGCAAGGCGAATTCCTCGCGCAAGCCAGCACCGACCGGCGCGAGCTGCTGGTCGCCGAGGTCGACATGCAGCGCAGCGAGCACGTGCGCCGCATCTGGCCCTTCCTGCGCGACCGCCGCATCGACGCCTACGGCGACCTGCTTCGCCGCTTCCGCGATTGACTGCATTCCTGTACCGGATTTTGGAGAGGACTCAGTCGCGAAGGCCGACTCACTTCAAGCCTGCCGTGCACGGTCAGCAGCGCTGCTGCATCTGCCGTCTCAAACAGTGAATCGCCCTGGAGGTGTGCAATGGAAATCGGAAAATGCTCGACGGCGACTGCTTTTCTTTTCGCATGCGCATCACTTCTTCCATCAGTCTCTCCGGCAACTCAACCCATGATGCCTAGGGTGGCGTACAGACACATGCCTCCGGACCGAGTGATATCCGTCTACCGCGATGCCTACGCCAGAGAAGGAATGACGCGGATTAGCCGACATGTCGAGCGGAGACAAACGTTCGCCGACAAGAGTCAGGAGTTCATGGAGGAGATAAGATTTTCGAAGCCCACCCATAATGGGCAGGAAGAATATGCATCGTTCTTTTTCGAGGCGTTCACGAAGAATGGCATCTGCCACGATTGTGTGATTACCGGAGACGCTTACTCCGGGAGCTATGTGGAAGACTGGCGGGCGACAAGAAGGATAAGGCTGGCTCTTGGCCAGAGCCTTCCTCCCGTTTGTGAGACGACATGTCCTGCCAGCGTAGAGGACTGGATCAATGGCAAATCCGACAAAGTTCCCGTCCCTGATGTCCATCCGTATACGCCCGATCACCACCCAGCGGCGACCGGGCCTCAGTGATACCGCTATCCCTAAGTCGAACAACTCGAATGACTCTGACTTGCTTCGCATCGGGCGCGTCCCCATGCTTGGGTTTCCGATGACTGGTCTGCGCCGCGCATGAGTGTTCCCGAATCCGCCCCGTCCCTGCCCGCCGCGCTCGCGGATCAACCCATCGAGCGCGTGATGCGCGACGGCGTGGAATACGTGGTGCTGGGCACCGCCCACGTCTCGCGCACCAGCATGGAGGCGGTGGAAGCGTTGCTGGAACACGAGCGCTTCGATGCGGTGGCGGTGGAACTGTGCGAGAGCCGCGCGCAGGGCATGCGCGATCCCGACGCCTTCAAGCGCATGGATCTGTTCCAGGTGATACGCCAGGGCAAGGCCGGCATGGTCGCCGCCAGCCTGGTGCTGTCCACGTTCCAGAAGCGCCTCGCCGAGCAGTCCGGCATCCAGCCCGGCGCCGAGATGAAGGCGGCAATGGACGGCGCCGTCGCGCGCAACCTGCCGCTGTGGCTGATCGACCGCGAGGTCGGCACTACGCTCAAGCGCGCCTGGCACAACGTGGGTTTCTGGCAGCGCTTCAGCCTGCTCGGCGGCCTGCTCGCCAGCGTGTTCGAGCGCGAGGAGATCGAGGCCGGCGAAATCGAGAAGCTCAAGCAGGGCGACATGCTGGAAAGCGCCTTCAGCGAATTCGCCAGCGAATCCAAGCCGCTGTACCAGAGCCTGATCGGCGAGCGCGACGCCTACATGGCCGCGCGCCTGCGCGAGGAAGCGGCGCGCTCGCCTTCCGCCGAACCGCGCCGCGTGCTGGTGGTGATCGGCGCGGGGCACCTGAAGGGCATGTGCGAACTGCTGCACGAACAACACGACGACCCGGCAACGATCGCCGCCAGCCTGGCGCAGTCGCCGCCGAAGGCACGCTGGCCGAAATGGCTGGCCGTGGGCCTGGTTTTGGCGGTGTTCGCGGCCATCGCCTTCGCCTTCCACCGCAATGCGGCGCTGGGCACGCAGGCGCTCACCGCATGGGTGCTGTTCACCGGCGGCTTCGCTGCGCTGGGCGCGGTCGCCGCGGGCGCGCATCCGCTCAGCATCCTCGCCGCCTTCATCGCCGCACCGATCAAGCCGTTCCGCCCCGGCATCCCCTCCGGCGCGATAAGTGCCATGGCCGAGGCCTGGGTGCGCCGCCCGCGCGTGGCCGACTTCGACACGCTGCGCGACGACATCGTGCACTGGAGCGGCTGGTGGAAGAACCGCGTGGCACGCACCCTGCTGAACTTCTTCCTGGTCAGCCTGGGCACCATCGTGGGCGAGTACAGCGCGGGCATCCACATTTTCCGCAGCCTGGTCTGAAGGCCGGTTGTCCGTGCCCGGAACTGCTGTCTATACTGCGGCGGTTGCTGCACTCAATCGCATCTGTCGCCGCACCTGGGGAACGATCTCGATGATTCGACTGCAATTGCTTGGCCTGGCAGCCGCTGCCGCCTTGCTGGCTACCGCCAGCGCGCACGCCGCCGACGGCGGCGACAAGGCCGCGGGGCGCTCGCTGGTCTACACCTGCGCGGGTTGCCATGGCGTGCCGGGTTACTCCAACGCCTACCCGAACTACCCCGTGCCGAAGATCGCCGGGCAGAACGAGCAGTACATCATCAACGCGCTGAACGAGTACAAGAGCGGCGACCGCAGCTATCCGACCATGCGCGCGCAAGCGGAGAGCCTGTCCGAGCAGAACATCAAGGACATCGCCGCCTACCTGTCCAGCATCACGCCGATCAAGTAACCAAGGATTCCGCATGCGACGCGCACTAGCCCTGCTTTCGTTCGGCGCCATCCTGGCGCTTGCCTCGGCCCCGCTGCTGGCCAGCGGCAATCCCGCCGCCGGCAAGACCAAGGCCGCCGCCTGCTTTGCCTGCCACGGTGCCGACGGCAACGCGGTCGACCCGCAGTATCCGCGCCTCGCCGGCCAGTACAACGAATACCTGCAGCAGGTGCTGCACGAGTACAAGGACGGCGAACGCAACAACCCGATCATGAAGGGCATGGTGGCCACGCTGTCCGACCAGGACATCGAGGACGTCGCCGCCTACTTCTCCAGCCTGCCGACCAAGCTGGACACCCTGAAGGGGCATATCCAGGGCGATTGATTCGCCTTTCGGCTTGAAACGGAAAGCCCGCCTGACGGCGGGCTTCTTGTTATGAAAAGTGCGGCCATGGATGGCCGCCCATTTGATCCTCGCGAGCAAGGACGATCGCAAAGGGTCGAGAAGCGCGGCCATCGATGGCCGCCCATTTGATCCTCGCGATCAAGGATGACCGCAAAGGCCAGGCTCACCCCAGCGCCGACTTGCCCTCGTGCTTGCTGTAGTACGGCTGCTTGCCGCCGCTGTGGTCGGTGGCGTCGCGCACGGCGGTCACCTCGGGCACGCGCTCGCGCAGGGTCTTTTCCACCCCCTGTTTCAGCGTGACGTCCACCATGCCGCAGCCGTGGCAGCCGCCGCCGAACTGCAGCAGCACCACGCCGTCGGCATCCACTTCCAGCAGGGTGACGCGGCCGCCGTGCGAGGCCAGCCTCGGGTTGATCTCGGCGTCGAGCACGTAGCGCACGCGCTCGATCACGCCGGCTTCCATGCCGGGCACGTCGCCCTTGATCCTCGGCGCGCGGATGTTGAGCAGGCCGCCGGTGGCGTTCGGCTCGAAGTCGATGCTGGCGCCGTCCAGCCACGAAGCACTGTCGCCAGCGACGTGGAAGTCGAAGCCCGCGCACTCGATCGTCCACTCGTTGCCGAGCAGCTCGGCCGGCTCGCAGAACTCCAGCTCGCAGTTCGCCGCCGGCGTGCCCGGCGCGGTCACGTGCAGGCGGATGCCCATGCCCTCGTTGCCCTGTTGCGCCAGCAGCTTGCGGAAATGCTGCTGTGCGCGTTCGGAAATCTCGATCATGCTTCACCTGTGGCGGAGCGCGACATCGCGCCCGACGAATCAGCACCATTTTAGTACGGTTTCGCGGATGCCCGCAGGTTTTGACTTTTGTGCGCGCAGCTTCGACCCTGCGCAGCCTCGCCTTTGCTTACCGATGGAGCTGCCATGAACATCCACGATTTCGCCAGCCAGCATTGCCAGCCGCGCAAAGGCAAGGAACATGCGCTGAGCGCGGACAAGATCACCCAACTGCTGCAACTGCTGCCCGACTGGAAGCTCGCCGCGGACGGCCGCGCCATCGTCAAGGATTTCCACTTTCCGGATTTCCGCCACACGCTGGGCTTCATCAATGCGGTGGGCTTCATGGCCAACCACGAGGATCACCACCCGGACATCGAGGCTGGCTATGGCCATTGCCAACTGCTGTGGTCGACCCACGACGTGGGCGGGCTTTCGCTGAACGACATCATCTGCGCGGCCAAGGTCGAGGCCTTGCTGGCGCGTTGAACGTGCGCGCCTCTGCGCACCGGTGGCTCGCCGGCGCCGGTTTCGTGCTGCTAGTGGCCTTGCTGCTGCCCGTCCTGCGCACGTTGGCGGCGCGCATCGTTGCCCTGCACCTGCACGGCGTGGCGGATCGGCAGCTTGCGCTGCTCGAACACGGCCAACCGCCGTGGCAATGGCCGTTGCGCCAGCCGCACGACCTCATCGCCGGGCGTGCCTTCGGCGCTGCCGACGTGCGTGCCGCCGATGATGGTTTGCGCATCGCCAGCCGCGACGGCACGCCGTTCGAAATCGGACTGCCGGTGCGCGGCATGCTCGATGCCGGGCATTGGCCCCTGCTGTCGTTGCATGGCACGGCGGATGCGCCGTTCCGGCTGGGCGTGGCATGGCAACCGCACCTGGGCCAGCCGGGCTGCTCCGCCTGGCAAACAGCTCCCATACCAGCCGGTTCGCTGCGGCTTGCGCTCGACCTGCGCCAGTTGCGCTGGCAGGCCGCCGACGGCGGCGGCTGCGCTGCACCGGAGCGGATCGAGGCGCTGCGCCTGCGGCTGGCGCTTCCCGCCCATGCCTCGCTGCGCCTGGACGAAGTGGCGCTGCGACGCGACGCGCCACTGGCCATCCCCGCGCAACCCACGCTGCGGCTGTCGCCCGATCCATCCATCGCAGCGCGGCAACTCGCCGATGCCACGCTGCCCGCGGCACCGTGGATCGCCCTGCCCGCCGGCGCTTCGGCGGAAACCCAACTGGCGCTGCGCGGACGGGTGTGGCGGCAGCGGCCGGGCGCACTGATCCTGCCGCACGGCAGCGCCCCGGTACCCGACAACGGCACCGGTGATCGCGGCTGGTTGCCGTGGACAGGCGCCATCGGCTACCTGCTGGCACTGATCGTCCTGGCCCTGCGATTGCCAAGCCTGCCGGGGCGTCCGTGGCTGGAACTGGCTGGCTGCCTCGCCGGCCCGCTGTGGCTGATCGCGGGCCTGCAAATCGGCTTGCGACTGACCGTGCCCGGCCTGCTGGTGTTCGCGGGCTCGGTGCTGTTCGCGCTGCAGGCCGAGCGGCGATGGCGCCCGGCGAGCTGGCACTGGCTCGGCGACGGGCGTGCATGGCTGATGCCATTCGCGCCGCTGCCGCTGGCCTTGCTGCTGGTGGCCTGCTTCGGCCACCCGCTCGTGATGCCGCCGCCGGGCCATGCGCTGCTGTACCTGGCGTGGGCACTGCTGCAGCAATGGCTGATGCTGGCCGTGGTGCTGCGCCGGCTCGAAGGCGGGCGGCTCCACCCTGCCCTCGCCGTGCTGCTCACGGCGCTGGTGTTCGCGGTGATGCACACGCCGAACGGCGCGCTGATGCAGCTCTGCCTGCTGGCCGAGCTGTGGTGGGCCTGGTGCTTCCTGCGCTCGCGCACATTGCTGCCGGTCGCCGTGGCGCATGCCGCCTGCGCCTTGCTGGTGGAGGCCGGGCTGGTGGGCGGGCTGCTGCGCTCGCTCGAAGTCAGCGCCCGTTTCTTTCTTTAGCGGCTTCCTTGGCCGCCGCCTGGATGTACGGCAGGTGCTTGCCCTTCACCGCCAGCACGTCGAGGAAGGTCTTCAGGTCGTCCGGCAGCGGCGCGGAAAAGCTGTACAGGCGGCCATCCAGCTCGAAGCTGAGGTGCGCGGCATGCAGGAACAGCCGCTGCAGCCCCATCTCGCGGAAACGCTTGTTCATGTCGCGGTCGCCGTACTTCGGATCGCCCGCCAGCGGGTGGCCGGCATGGGCGGCATGCACGCGGATCTGGTGGGTGCGGCCGGTGCCCAGGGTGGCCTGCATCAGGCGGGCGCCGGGGTACTGCTCCATCTCGCGGAAGAAGGTGAGCGCTGGCTTGCCGTCGTCGCTCACCCGCACCATGCGCTCGCCGCCCTGCAGGGCGAACTTGCGCAGCGGCGCGTTGACGTCGAACTTGGCCTTGGGCGGGTGGCCGACCATCAGGCACAGGTACTGCTTGGTGACCTCGCCGGCGCGGATCGCCGCCTGCAGCCCCACCAACCCCGCCCGCGACTTGGCCAGCACCAGCACGCCGCTGGTGTCGCGGTCGAGCCGGTGCACCAGTTCCAGCGACTCGTTCGGGCGCGCAGCGCGCAGCAGCTCGATGGCGCCGTGGCTCACCCCGCTGCCGCCATGGCTGGCGATGCCGGAAGGCTTGTCGATCACCAGGAAGTGCTTGTCCTCGAAGATCACCGCCTCGGCCACCGAAGCCACCATCGCCCCGGGCGCCGCACGCGTTTCGCCGGGTTCAGCTTGCCGGATCGGCGGAATTCGCAGCATATCGCCGTCATTTAACCGCGTATCGGGCTTGGCACGCTTGCCGTTCACCCGCACCTGGCCGGTGCGCAGCAGGCGGTAGATCATGCTTTTCGGCACCCCCTTGAGCAGGGTCGCCAGCGCGTTGTCGATGCGCTGGCCGTCCCGCTCGGGGCCGATCGCGACTTGACGCACACCTTGAGGTACGTCGCGGGAAGTTGCCGTCTGCATTGAAAAAAACCTGTCGAAATAGGATACTCGGCGGGCGCCATTCCCTGCCCGCCGAGACCGGTTCGGGCCGGGGCCCCGCCCGTCACGCCGGCGAGGATTGCGCCGACTGCCTACCGGCAGCGGTCGCGACTCCCTTTCATCGTAACGGTTCGGGCCGTCGTTTGCCCGAAGCGTTTTGCCTGGGCGCGGCTGGTGCAGTAACCCGAACATCCGGGCGCCCGGAAAGGCGCCGTCACATGAGCCGCTCCCCCGCAGCGGCGCGATCCCCGGCAGGCCGCCATTCCGGCGCCACCGCGGCACGCGACGCGCGGGCGAGCTGAGGAAAACTACAATGAAGCGCATGTTGATCAACGCAACTCAGCGTGAAGAGTTGCGCGTGGCCATCGTCGATGGCCAGAACCTCTACGATCTCGACATCGAAATCCCCTCCCGCGAACAGAAAAAGGCCAACATCTACAAGGGCCGCATCACCCGCGTGGAGCAGTCCCTGGAAGCCTGCTTCGTCGAATACGGCGCCGAACGCCACGGCTTCCTGCCGTTGAAGGAAATCGCCGACCAGTACTTCACCCCCGGCCTGAACCCGCACAAGTCGGGTATCCGCGAGCTGCTGAAGGAAGGCCAGGAAGTCGTCGTCCAGGTCGAGAAGGAAGAGCGTGGCAACAAGGGCGCCGCCCTCACCACCTTCATCTCGCTGGCCGGCCGCTACATGGTGCTGATGCCGAACAACCCGAAGGCCGGCGGCGTCTCGCGCCGGATCGAGGGCGAAGACCGGCAGGCGCTGAAGGAAGCGCTGGAGCACGTCACCGTGCCCGACGACGTGGGCCTGATCGTGCGCACCGCCGGCCTGGGCCGCGACGCCGAAGAGCTGCAGTGGGATCTGGACTACCTGCTCACGCTGTGGCGCTCGATCTCCAAGGCGGCCAGCGAGCGCAAGGCGCCGTTCCTGATCTACCAGGAATCCAAGCTGTTCATCCGCGCCCTGCGCGACTACCTGCGCAGCGACATCGGCGAGATCCTGATCGACGAGGAATCGCTTTACGAGGACGCCCGCGAATTCATGCAGCAGGTGATGCCCACCTCGCTGCGCAAGCTCAAGCTGTACAAGGACGACACCCCGCTGTTCAGCCGCTACCAGATTGAGACGCAGATCGAGAGCGCGTTCGACCGCCAGGTGCGCCTGCCCTCCGGCGGCTCGATCGTGATCGACCAGACCGAGGCGCTCACCGCGATCGACATCAACTCGGCCAAGGCCACCAAGGGCTCGGACATCGAGGAGACGGCGTTCAACACCAACCTCGAGGCCGCGGTGGAGATCGCCCGCCAGTGCCGCATCCGCGACGCCGGCGGCCTGATCGTGATCGACTTCATCGACATGGACAGCCCGCGCCACCAGCGCGAGGTGGAGGAAAAGCTCAAGGACGCGCTGAAGCTCGACCGCGCCCGCGTGCAGGTGGGCCGCATCTCGCGCTTCGGCCTGCTGGAGCTGTCGCGCCAGCGCCTGCGCCCCAGCCTCGGCGAAGCCACCCAGATCGTCTGCCCGCGCTGCGAAGGCCACGGCCACATCCGCGGCGTGGAGTCGCTGGGCCTGTCCACCCTGCGCCTGATCGAAGAACACGCGATGAAGGACAACACCGGCCAGGTGCTGGTGCAGGCGCCGCCCACGGTCGCCAACTTCCTGCTCAACGAGAAGCGCGCCAGCGTGGTCGAGATCGAGCTGCGCCACAAGGCGCACGTGGTGATCGTGGCCGACGACAAGCTGCAGACCCCGCATATCCAGATCCAGCGGATCAAGGAAGCGGACATGGGCGAGCACAGCAAGCCCAGCTACGAGCGCCTCACCGCGGTCGAAGCCGCCCCGCTGCCGAAGATGGGCCAGACGCTGGGCAGCAACGAACAACCCGCCGTCAGCGGCATCGTGCCCGCCACGCCGGCACCCGTACGCGAGGAAGCCGCCGCCGCACCCGCGCAGCAAACGCAGCAGGCGCCGCGTCGCCAGGCGGCACCCGCACCGGCCGTGGCCGCCCCGAGCGGCGGCATCATCTCCCGCCTGTTCGGCTGGTTCCGCAACAGCGCGGCCGCCACCGACACGACCGCGCCTGCCGCCAAGGCCTCGAAGGACAACGAACGCAGCAACGCGCGCGGCAACAATCGCCAGCAGCAACCGCGCCGCGACGAACGCAACCGCGGCGCGCAGGGCAACGGCGGCAATCGCCAGCAGCAGCCGCGTCGCGACGAGCGCCGCGACGGCAACACGCAGCAGGCCAAGCCGAACCAGCCGCAGAACGCCCAGCAGCAAACCAACCGCAACAAGGGCAACGAAGGCGCGCAACGCCAGCCGCAGGCCAACCAGGCGGCCAAGCAGGAGCGCCAGCAGCAGCCGCGCAACAACAACGCCGACAACAAGGCCGCCCAGCCCGAGCGTAAGCCTGCGGCTCCCGCTGCCAATGCCGCCGCGGCCGTAGCGCCCAAGCCGGAAACTCCTGCGCCGCGTCCGGTGGCCGCGCCTGCCGAAGCCGTCGATGAAACCAAGCTGATCGCACCAGTGGCCGCCGATGCCGCCAGCGGCGATGGCGAAGGCCCCTCGCGCCGCCGTCGCGGCCGTCGCGGTGGCCGCCGCCGCCGCCGCCACGAGGATGCCGCCGCCGACAGCACGTCGAATGCCGAGCAGATCGACGAACTAGACGACGAGGATCGCGACGAAGCCGATGCAATCGGCAAGGAAGCCGCTCCCGTGGTTGCGCCCGCCGCCGCGGCCGTCGACAAGTCAGCCGACGAAACCGAAACCGCGACGCCTGCGCCGGTCGCAACCGCCACGCCACGCCCCGTGCCCGCTCCGCGCGTCGCGCCGCCGCAGGCCGAACGCCCCGAACCCGCGCGCGTGGTGCTGACCGAAGCACCGCTGGCTGCCGCCGTCGCCACCGCCTTCAGCTTGCCGGCGTTGCCGCCGATCCCGGAAAAGCCCGCGACGCCAGCCGCGCCGGTCGCCGAACCGGCACACCCGGCCGAGGCGAATGCTCCTTCCACCGAAGCGGATCAGCCGCACGAACCCGCACCGTCGGTGGTGACCACCGAGAAGCAGGATGTGGTGGAACCCGCCTCGCCGGCTCCGGCCGCTGCCGTGGAAACGGCTTCCGAACCCGTCGCCGAGACCGGGCAACCTGCCTCCACGCCAGTCGCCACGCAACCGCAGCAAGGCGATTTGCTGAGCCACGTCGCCGATACCGCCAGCGCTCCCGCTGCGCCCGTCGTACCCACCACGGCCGCGCCTGCCGACGAAACGACAGAGCCCACGGAAGAACCCAGGCACGACGCGGCGCCCTGAGCAAGCATCGTCGCCAACAAAAAGCCGAACCGCGAGGTTCGGCTTTTTTGTTGGCAGTGCGGCCGCCACGAAGGGCCGTCCATTCCACTCAAGCGATCAGGGACAACCGCGACCGTCTGCTCAGACGCCCACCTGATGGTTCGGCGCATCGATCAGGCCATGCGCCGTCATCAGGTGCGCCAGCCCCAGCACATGATCCACCTGCAATTTTTCCATCAGCCGCTGCTTGTAGGTCGACACCGTCTTGGGACTCAAGTTGAGCTGCTCGCCTATCACCGTCAACGCCTTGCCGCGCACCAGCATCATCGCCACCTCCAGTTCGCGGCTGGACAACGAATCGAAGGGCGAGCCGTCGCCATCCAGCGTGGCCAGCGCCAGTTGCTGCGCCACCGCCGGCGCCAGGTAACGCCGGCCACCAGCCACCTGCCGCACTGCCGCCACCAGTTCATCGGCATTGCAGCCCTTGGTCAGATAGCCCGATGCGCCGGCATCGAGCAAGCGCTTGGGAAAACGGCCATCGTCCACCACCGTGACCACCACGATGCGCGTGGCCATCCCGGCGCGGCTCACACGCTCGGTCAACTCGATGCCGCTCATGCCCGGCATGTGCACGTCCACCAGCGCGATCTCCGGCTTCAGGCTGCGGATCAGGCGCAGGCCATCCTCCGCGCTCGCCGCCTCGCCGCAGACATGCATGTCCGGCTGCTGCTGCAGGATCATCCTGAAGCCCGTGCGAACGAGTTCGTGGTCGTCGATCAATACGATCTGGATCATGCTCTCCCCTCCCTAGATGAATGCTTCCAACCCATGAAAGCCGCGTTGCCTTGCCGCAGGATACAAGCCTGGCGCGGATATCGAACCACTTTCGAACCAGATGCGCGCTCCCAAGTGCGATGCCCGTCGCACGAACACGGCCAACTGCGTGGACATCGTCGATCCGGATCACTTTGCCACCACAAGCCCATGCACACTGTCGGCCCGCGCCTACGCGCCGCGCAGGCGTTTGCCCGGATCGCGGCACTCGGATGCTTTGGCGCGTTCGCGCCCGCGCAAGGATGCCTGCATCGGCGGCGACCAAGCCGGCATGAGCGGCAGAACAACTCCGGCACGACCAGTTCGCGCATGTGGCACACACGACGGCATCGATTCGATTCCCGGCCGGCGTCGTACAAGAAAAAGGCCGGAAGCCGGGATTTCTCGGGGCTTTCCGGCCTTTATTGGACGCCGTTGGACGGCGAATTGGTGGAGGTGGCGGGAGTCGAACCCGCGTCCGAAGGCGCTTGACGCCCAGTACTACATGCTTAGCTCACCGTTGGATCTCGTCCCGCGACAGCACGATGTGCGAAGCGCATCGAAGGACCAGCCTGCTTGATTTGACCCTGGCCGACAGGCGGCGGCTTCGGGCGATCCCGTGATAATGACCCTACACCGGCGAGCACGAGCACAAGCGGGTTCGGGGCTAGGCCTTAAGCGGCCAGAGCGTAGTTGTCGTCGTTGGCAACTATGAGTTTGCGGCTGGATTAACGAGGAAAGCTGCCCCCTCGGCATGCACCAAGCCATCTCACTACCCCCGTCGAAGCCAGTACACCCCCCGGGGAAAACGAATTGGCCGACCAAGTATATGGGGTCGCAGTGCACGGCATCAATGCGATCGCAAAGCGAGGCGCACTGCGAAGCTGCACAAGCCTCGCCCGATCCACGCCAACACCACCCGCGCACATCAACCACCCGCACCACTCGTCACGGACTCGGCTTGTGAGCGCGACACCTTGGCAAAGCCTTCATGCGGCGCCTTGCCAAGGTGGCCATCCATCAAGCCGATGCGGGATCCGCCGGCACGCCGGGTGTGGCAGGCGCCGCCGCCGTGCTTGGGCCGCGCGCGAAACAGGTGGCGAGCATTTTGCGCAGATCGTCCACGCCCTGCCCCTTGCCGGTGACCTTGAGCACCGCGTAGCCCTCCAGTGCATTGGTCATCAGGTCGCTGCCCACCGCCATCTGGGTGTCCTCGCGGTGAATGGGAAGATACTTCCCTGGGCAAGCCGGCCGGTTGCCGGCCCGCGCAGGCTACTGGCCCGCATCGGCCGGTCGTGCGGCTTCGGGCCTCGTGCGCCTGGGGGATAATCCGAAATAGCGCGCGGGATGTACGCACGCGACGGCAAACATCCAGGCCGCCACTCCACTACTCGCTCAAGCCGCCCCAGCTTCGTGATGCTGTCTGCGTGCCTGCGCTACGCTAGCACGCATCCGCCGCCCCTCGCCGGGCTGCTTGACTCAAGTGTTTACCGCACGCAAGTATCCCTGCATGCAAGCATACAAAGGCTCATGCCACTGCGGCCGCGTCACCTTTGAGCTCGATGGAAATATCGACACAGCTGTTGAATGCAATTGCTCGATTTGCCGCATGAAAGGCGCCATCTGGCACGGTACGGATGATGCGCGCTTGCGCATTCTGTCTGGGGAAGCCGATCTCGGCCTCTACCAGTTCGGAACCATGACGGCCAAGCATTACTTCTGCAAAACTTACGGCATCAGTGTTTTCAGCCGTCCAAGAATTGCTCCGAGCAAGTGGGTCGTCAATTTGCGTTGTGTCGACGGAGTCGACCTGTCGAATCTCAAGGTTCGCCCGTTTGACGGGCAAAACTGGGAGTCTGCTGCGCATCGGCTCATGCAGGAACGCGCTGCGGGTGCGACACCCTCCCGCCTTGAGTAGCGAAGCGGTTCCGAATCCTTCCATCCGAATGAAATCGGACGCCCGAACCTGGATCGAGGCGCAGCCGCGCGGATCGAAAGCGGCAATCGCCGAAGCCCCGCGGCTTCAGCGACTGCCCATCCGCCTCACATCTCCACGCAATCGAACCGCCGATCCGCCTCCACCTCGGCGTCGTAGTCCACGTCCGTCCGGTCGAAGCCGAACAGCTTGAGGAACTCGTGCTTGTAGCCGGCGTAGTCGGTGACCTGCTTGAGGTTTTCGGTGGTGACGGTGGGCCAGAGGGTCTTGCAGGGGGTCTGCACGTCGTCGCGCAGCTCCCAGTCGTCCAGGCGCACGCGGCCTTCGTCGTCGGTGGGCGCAGGCGCGCCGTCGGCGCGGTAGAGGCGGTCGTGGAACAGGCGGTTGATCTGTTCGATGCAGCCTTCGTGGATGCCCTTCTCCTTCATGACCTTGAAGGCGATGGAGACGTACAGCGGGATCACCGGGATGGCGGCACTGGCCTGGGTGACCACGGACTTCATCACGCCGACGCAGGCGTCGAGGCCGGGGTGGCGGCTGCGCAGTTGCTTCGCGGTGTTGTCGAGGTGCTGCTTGGCCTGGCCGAGCGTGCCGTGCCAGTACATCGGCCAGGTGATCTCGGTGCCGATGTAGCTGTAGGCGATGGTCTTGGCGTGTTCGGCCAGCACGCCGGCCTGGCTCAGCGCGTCGATCCACAGCGCCCAGTCCTCGCCGCCCATCACGGTGACGGTGTCCTTGATCTCCTGCTCGGTGGCTGGCTCGATGGTGGCCTCGATCACGGTGTCCTTGTTGGTGTCGACCGAGGTGTTGGTGAACGGTTCGCCGATGGTCTTGAGCGCCGAGCGCACCACCTCGCCGGTGTCCGGCAGCTTGCGCACGGGCGAGGCCAGCGAGTAGACGACCAGGTCGATCTGCCCGCCCATCTCGTTCTTGATGATCTCGATGGCGCGCACGCGGGTTTCGTGGGCGAAGGCGTCGCCGTTGATGGATTTCGCGTACAGGCCGGCCTGCTTGGCCGCCTTGTCGAACGCGGCGGAGTTGTACCAGCCGGCGGTACCGGTCTTGTCCTCGCTACTGGGTTTCTCGAAGAATACGCCCAACGTGGCGGCGCCGTAGCCGAACGCGGCGGTGATGCGCGAGGCGAGGCCGTAGCCGGTGGAGGCACCGATCACCAACACGCGCTTCGGGCCCTTGCCGCCGTCGTGGATGGCGGCCTGGGTGGTGGCGATCTGTTCGGCCACGTTGTGCTCGCAACCGACCGGGTGGGCCGTGACACAGATGAAGCCGCGCACTTTGGGTTTGATGATCACTGGGACTCGCTCCGCAAGGGATTTGCAAAGCGGCATCTTAGCGAAGGTGGGGGAACATGCGCTGCGGTAGGGAGGGCGGTGGCCTGAAGTCACCGGATCGCGCACTTGCCCGTCATCCCGGCGCAAACGGAGAAACTTCACAGCTGCGAAGCTGGTTATCCAGTCGCCGCGTGGCTCGAACGAGCGTGATCGCTACTGGATCCCGGCCTGCGCCGAGATGACGAGCAAACTGGGGTGGTAAAGAATTGCCGCCGATGTCCTTCGACTTCCTCGCTCCTCAAAACTGCGGCCATCCGTGGCCGCTCCCCGCGTGCGCTTCGCTACGCTCAGGACGAGCAGTGTTGCGCGCCGGATCGATCAAACCGCATCGCGCGCACCAATGCGCGCACCTGCTCGGCGTCGCTGCGCAGTTCGCCGCCCTGCATGTCGGCGAGCAACGGCGGACGGTGGTGCATGCCCGAAGGCAGTTGCCGCTTGGCGGAGGCGTGGAACTCGTGCGAGCAGGTGGCCGCAGCGAGTGCGGCGATGTTGTGTTCGGTGACGCCAGCGCCGGGCATGATGCTCATGCGCCCGCCGGCTTGCGCGACCAGCTCGCGTATCGGCGCGGCGCCTTCCATCGCGCTGGCCTGCCCGCCCGAGGTGAGCACGCGCTCGCAGCCCAGCGCGATCACGTCGTCCAGCGCGCGGCGCGGATCGCGCACTAGGTCGAAGGCGCGGTGGAAGGTGACGCCGAGATGCCCCGCCGCGGCGATCAGGCCGTAGCAGCGCTCCATGTCCACATCGCCGTCGGCGTCGAGCACGCCCAGCACCACGCCGTCGCAACCCAGCGCTGCGCAGGTTTCGATGTCGCGGCGCATGGCCTCGCATTCGTCGTCGTCGTAGAGGAAATCGCCGGCGCGCGGACGGATCAGCACGTAGAGCGGGATGCGCAGCCGCTCGCGCGCCATCGCGATGGTGGCGTGCGAGGGCGTGAGGCCGCCGAGCTCCAGCGCGGCGCACAGCTCCACCCGCCCCGCCCCGCCCGCCTGCGCGGCCAGCGCGGAGGCCACCGAGTTGGCGGCGACTTCGAGGATCACGAGTAGCTCGTGGCGTAGACGCTGGCCGAGGGCAGCAGGGTGTCCTGCTTCTGCGCGTCGCACACGGCGTAGGTGAAGCCGTGCTGGATCGCGTAGGCGCCCACGTCGCCCTCCCGGTTCATGGCGAGGAAGCCGACCTGCAGCGTCTTGGTTGCCTCCGGGCGGCGCTTGATGATGCGCATCACGGCCTCCTTGCAGGCCTCGGTGGGCGTGCGGCCCTGGCGCATCAGTTCCACCACCAGGAAACTGCCGGCGTTGCGGATCACCTCCTCGCCCACGCCGGTGGAGGTGGCGCCGCCGACGTCACCGTCCACGTACAGGCCGGCGCCGATGATCGGGCTGTCGCCGACGCGGCCGCGCATCTTCCACGCCATGCCGCTGGTGGTGCAGGCGCCGGCCAGCTTGCCGTGCGCGTCCAGCGCGAGCATGCCGATGGTGTCGTGGTTGTCCTTGCCGCCGGGCAGGCCGAGGGCGCCCTTGCCGTAGTCGTGCACCTCGCTGTTGATCGATGGCTCGTAGTGCGCCGTCTTCAGCCATTCGTGCCAGGCCTTTTCGGATTCGGGCGTGAGCAGGTGCTCCTTCTTGAAGCCCTGCTCCAGCGCGAACTGCAATGCGCCTTCGCCGACCAGCAGCACGTGCGGCGTGCGCTCCATCACACGTCGCGCCACCGAGATCGGATGCGCGATGTGTTCGATCGCGGCGACCGCGCCGCAGTTGCCTTCGGCATCCATGATGCTGGCGTCGAGGCTGACGTGGCCGTCGCGATCCGGGTAGCCGGCACGGCCCACGCTGTGGTTCTTCAAATCGGCCTCCGGTACGCGCGCGCCGGTTTCCACCGCGTCCAGCGCGTGGCCGCCCTGCCCCAGCACGGCCCATGCCGCCTTGTTCGCCGCCACGCCGAAGTCCCAGGTGGAAGCCACGCGCACGACGCCGGGCTTGCCCGCCGCGCCGGCCGTACCCGTCGCGCCCGCTGCCGTGAGCGGGCCGCCCATCGCCAGCGCCGAGGCGCCGAGCAACGAGGTCTTGAGGAATTGCCGCCGGTCGGTCATGTCTGTTCTCCAGTGTGCTGGCGATCGTCTCTGACCGCGGGGATCAAACAAAAAGCCCCGCGCATCGGCGCGGGGCTCGTTCTGCTACTGCACGGCCGACGGAGTGCCGGCCAACGGGAATCAACCCGCGATTTCGACGCCCGAAGCCTGGGCGCCCTTCGGGCCCTGGGTGACTTCGAACTTCACGCGCTGGCCTTCCTGCAGGCTGCGGAAGCCCTTGGAATTGATTGCCGAGAAATGGACGAACACGTCCTCACCACCGTCCTCGGGCGCGATGAAACCAAAGCCCTTGGCGTCGTTGAACCACTTGACCGTACCGAAACGCATTGATGGAACCTCTGGAAGCATGGACAGGGCGCACCCGGTCGAGCTCGAACCATCCCCCTGGCTCACCGTCCTGGTGCCCGGAAAGTATCAGCATGATTCAGGTCAAAGCGCAATATGTGCGAAGCAATTCGCGGCGCACTGCCACAATTCCGCACCGTGGATGCGCCATGCAACAACGCGCTAGCGCGCTCATGCGCGCAACATCGCCTCCAGCAGGCGCGGCACCTCGGCGGTGGCCGCGGCGAGGTGGGCGAAGATTTCCTCGATGCTGATCTCGGCCTCGTCGCCGCAGCCGGCGGCGAAGTTCGCCACCAGGGCGAGACAGGCGTATTCCAGGCCCAGCTCGCGCGCCAGCGCGGCCTCTGGCATGCCGGTCATGCCGACTAGGTCGCAGCCGTCGCGCTTCATGCGCGCGATCTCGGCGCGGGTTTCCAGCCGCGGCCCCTGCGTGGCGCCGTAGCAGCCGCCGTCGATGGCCGCGATGCCGGCCTTGTGCGCGGCCTGCAGCAGGCGCTGGCGCAGTGCGGCGGTGTACGGCTCGCTGAAATCGATGTGGTTCACCTCGGCGCCTTCGACGTCGCAGAAGCTGGTGATGCGGCCGTGGGTGTAGTCGATCAATTGGTCGGGCACCACGATGGCGCGCGGCCCCATGTCGGCGCGGATGCCGCCCACCGCGTTGACGCCGACCACCGTGCGCGCACCCAGGTGGTGCAGCGCCCACAGGTTGGCGCGGTAGTTCACCCGGTGCGGCGGCAGGCTATGGCTCTCGCCGTGGCGCGCGAGGAAGGCCACGCGCTTGCCGGCGAAGTCGCCCAGCACCACCTCGCCCGAAGCGACGCCAAATGGCGTCTCGACCGCATGCCGCGCGGTGTTCTCCAGTCCCGGAAACTTGTACAGGCCGCTGCCGCCGATCACGGCCAGGTCGATCAGGTGCTCGCTCATGCGAAGGTTCCGAGGAAGTTGTTGAGGTGGCGCGCCAGCAGCTCGCGGGTACGCTCGTCCGCCAGCCGGCCGTCGGCGATCTTGGTGTGCGCCTGGAACACCAGCACCTCGCCCTGCGGCTCGACCACCGCGCCGGCGCGGCGCAACACCAGCCGCAATTGATCCTGCGCACGCACCGTGCCGGTGACGCCGGGGCTGGCGCCGACGATGCAGACGCGCTTGCCGGCCAGCGGCGCGGATGGCCGGGCGATGCCGGCGCGCGAGATCCAGTCGATGGCGTTCTTCAGCACGCCGGTGATGCCGCCGTTGTATTCCGGGCAGGCCAGCAGCAGGGCGTCGGCCTGCGCCACGGCATCCTTCAGCGCGGCAACCGGCACGGGATCGCCCTGCTCCTCCACGTCCTGGTCGAACAGCGGCAGGCCGTGCAGGTCGTGGATGGCGAGGGTCGCGCCGGCCGGCAGCAGCTCCTGCGCGGCGCGCAGCAGCGCGGTGTTGAAGGAAGCCCGGCGCAGACTGCCGGAGATGCCCAGGATGTTCATGCGTGATCCCGTTGGACGCGCTACTCAGCGCAACGCGTAGATGGCCGGCAGGTTGCGGCCCTGCTCGTGGTAGTCCATGCCGTAGCCGAACACGTAGCGGTCGGGCAGTTCGACGCCGTTGAAGTCGGCGGCGATGCCTTCGACCAGGCGGTCGTGCCGCTTGCTGCACAGGCAGGCGACCAGCACGCGCTTCGCGCCGCGGCGCAGGCAGTCTTCGCGCACGGCCTTCAGTGTGTGGCCCTCGTCGAGGATGTCGTCCACCAGCAGCACGGTGCGGCCTGCCAGGTTCGCCGCGGGCTCGCGCAACCAATGCAGATCACTGCCGGAGGTGGCGCCGCGGTAACGGGTGGCGTGCACGTAGTCGAATTCGAGGTCGGTTCGGATCGAGAGTGCCAGTTGGCCGGCGAACATCAGCGCACCGTTCATCACGGTGAGGAACACCGCGCGCTCGCCGTCCAGCGCGGCGTCGATGCGCCGGCCGAGGTCGGCGATCACGGTTTCCAGCTCGGCGCGCTCGAACAGCACGTCGGCATGAGCCAGCGCGTCTTGCAGGGAAGGAAGCTTGTCATTCATGCGTTGCCCTGTGCGGCGTCCAGCGCCGTGATGCGCGCGACGAAGCGGTCGCGCTGGGGGTTGTCGGTGAGGCTGTCCCAGCTGGCGCCGATGGCGCCGCGCAGCGAGACCAGCCGTTCGGGATGCGCGGGAGCGCGATGCGCCACGGCGGCGATGGCCTCGTCCACCACCTCCGGGAAGCAGGCCAGCACCAGGTCGCAGCCGGCGTCCAGGTGGCCATGCACGCGCTCGGCCACGCCGCCCGCCGCACCCGCGGCGGCCATGCTGATGTCGTCGCTGATCGCCGCGCCGGCGAAGCCGAGTTCGCCGCGCAGGATGTCGGTCGTCCACTTGCGCGAGTAGCCGGCCGGCAGCGCGTCCACGGCGGGATAGACCACGTGCGCCATCATCACCGCCTCCACCCGCGCGGCGATGCACTCGACGAACGGGCGCAGGTCGTCGCGGCGGATGTCGTCCAGCGGGCGCGGGTCGATCGCCACGGCCTTGTGCGTGTCGGCGGCCATCGAGCCGTGGCCGGGGAAGTGCTTGAGCACCGCGGCCATGCCGGCCAGGTGCATGCCGCGCACGTAGGCCGCGGCGAGTTCGGCGGCCACGGCGGGATCGGCATGGAAGGCGCGCGCGCCGATGGCCGCGTTGCCGCGCGCCAGATCCGCCACCGGCGCGAAGCTGAAGTCCACGCCGCAGGCGCGCAGCTCGCTGGCCATCACCCACGCATGCTCCTCGGCGAGGCGCACCGCTTCGCCGGGATCGCGGTCGTACACCACGCCGATGCGCGCCAGCGCCGGCAGGCGCGTGAAGCCCTCGCGGAAACGCTGCACCGGGCCGCCTTCCTGATCCACCGCGACCAGCAGGTGTTCGCCGCCGATCTCGCGGATCGATTCGCACAGCGCCATTAGCTGCGCGCGGTCGGCGTAGTTGCGCGCGAACAGGATCACGCCCGACACGCCGGGCGCGGCGAGCCAGGCGCGTTCGCGTTCGGCGACTTCGAATCCGGCCAGGCCGATCAGCAGCATCAGGCGTCCGCTCCATCGTGGGCGTCGCGCTCCGCCTGCGTCCAGCGGGCATACGGGTGCGCGATCAGGTTGACGTTGTAGTAGCGCGCCAGGGCGCTCACCTCGCGGCCCAGCCACGACGGCCGCGGGAACGGCGCGTTCGCGTGCGGCAGTTCCACCTCGGCCACCACCAGGCCGGCATTGTCGCCCAGGAACTCGTCGATCTCGAACAGCGTGCCATCGACCGTGACGTGGTGCCGCCGCTTGCTCAGCACGCCGTCGCACAAGGTGGCGAGCAAGGCGTCGGCATCGTCCGGCGGGATCGCGTAGTCGTACTCGGCGCGCTCGATGCCCAGCCGCGCCGCCTTGATGTTGAGCCACGCCTCGCCGCCCGCGCGGCGCACGCGCACCGAGGCGCGCGCATGCCCGGCCGCCAGCGCCGCCGCGCCGACCAGGTAGCCCTGCGCGATGTGCTCGCTGTGTTCGACCTGCGCGCGCCAGCCGTCGTCGCGCAGGAGGAATTTGCGTTCGATCTCGATGGGCATGGGTGGCTTCTATTTCGTGTCCAGATTCGTCATTCCGGCGAAGGCCGGAGGCGCTTTTTCGACAGCCGAAGGCTGGTCATCCAGTGGAACATGCGTGCAAAGCATTCGATACAGGTTTTGCGTGCTGCGCACGAGCACCCAACTGGATTCCGGCCTTCGCCGGAATGACGTTGTGGCAGGTGCCGTGCCCGGGCATCACCGCTCGAACACCGCGATGGACTCCACGTGCGCCGTATGCGGGAACATGTCCATCACGCCCGCCGCGCTCAACTTGAAACCATGCTGGTTCACCAGGATGCCGGCGTCGCGCGCCAGCGACGCGGGATGGCAGGAGACGTAGACGATGCGGTTCGTGGCCTTGTGCGGCAGGTAGGCCAGCACCTGGTCGGCGCCGGCGCGCGGCGGGTCGAGCAGCAGCTTGTCCCAGGGCTGCCGCGCCCAGTCGGCGCCGCGCTGATCCTCGAACAGGTTGGCGACGTGGAAGCCCGCGTTGGCGATGCCGTTGCGCCGCGCGTTCTCGCCGGCGCGCTCGACCAGGCCGTGCTCGCCCTCCACGCCCGCCACCTCGGCCACGCGGCGCGCGATGGGCAGGGTGAAGTTGCCCAGGCCGCAGAACAGGTCGAGCACGCGATCGCCGGGCTGCGGATCGAGCAGCTCCATCGCGCGCGCCATCATGCGCTGGTTCATGCCGGCGTTGACCTGCACGAAGTCCAGCGGCCGGAATTCCAGCTCCACGTCCTCCGCGCCGCCGCCCGGCGACAGCTTGAACGCCAGCCGCGGCGCTTCCGGCCACAGCGGATGTACGCTGCTCACGCCGCCTGGTTGCAGGTAGATCGCGAAGCCGTGCTGCTGGCCGAACGCGACCAGCGCGGCGCGGTCGGCCTCGCTCAGCGGCTGCAGGTGGCGGAACACCAGCGCGACGGTGTCGTCGCCGGCGGCGAACTCGATCTGTGCGATCTCGGCGGCGGCATCCAGCGAACCCACCAGCTCGCCGATCAGCTCGATCTTCGTGCCCAGCGCGGGATGCACCACGTCGCAATGGCGGATATCGGCCACGTAGCGCGGGTTGGCCTCCTCGCGGAAGCCCACCAGCACGCGGCCCTTCTTCGCCACCGCGCGCACCGACAGGCGACCCTTGCGGCGGTAACCCCAGGGCTCGTCCACCAGCGGCGGCAGCCAGCGGGCCGGCTCCACCTTGCCGATGCGCGCGAAGTTGTCGGCCAGCACGCGCTGCTTGGCGGCGATCTGCGCGGCGGCATCCAGGTGTTGCAGCGAACAGCCGCCGCACACGCCGAAGTGCACGCATTTCGGTTCGACGCGGTGCGGCGACGCCGAAAGCACCTCGACCACCTCGGCCTCATCGAAATGCCGGTGGCGCTTGCGCAGGCGCAGCCTTACCCGCTCGCCTTCCAGCGCACCGGCGACGAACACCGCCTTGCCGTCGATGCGGGCCACGCCGCGGCCGTCGTGGGCCAGGTCGGCGATGTCGGCTTCTAGCTCCGCGGCAGGCGCGCGGGAGCGGGAGTTGGATCGGGACATGTCTGCGTGGGTTTCGTGGGGCAGACCGGACATTATCGCCGATCAATGAGCCGCTGGCGCATGCCCGGCCACGGCTTCGCGCAGGCGCCGCTGCATGGTGGACCAATCGACCTTGTCCTGGCGGCCGACCACCTGCAGGCGGGGCAGGCCGCTGCCTTCGAGGATGGTGTAGCCGTCCGTGTCGGCATCCAGCCCGCCCATCCGGCAGACATCGCCCTGCAGCGCGCACGACAGGCCGATGCGCTTGTAGCCGAAGGTCTTGAACAGCTTGAGCACCACGCCCTGCAGGCCGCCGACGACACCGCCGCCGCCCAATGCATTGAGGTTGGCCACTGCGCGCTGGCTGATGCGCCCGCCATCGTCCGCCAGCAAGGTGGCATTGAACGTGACCGGACGCCAGTCCACCAGGCGCAGGTCGTCGATGGAGCCGTGCAGCATCCCGGTGATGCTGCCGATGTCGAACACGCTGGTGATCGCGGCCAGGTCGAGCTGGCTCAGCTTGAAGTCGCCCGCCAGTTCCGGCGCCCCGCCGAACGGCTGTTGCAGCGAAAGACGGGGAGCTTCCACGCTGCCGCCGAACACGCTGGCCACGAGGCTGCCGTCCAGCTCAAGGCTGTCGTTGGCCCAGCGCAGCGAGGGGAAGGATCCGGCCAGCGTGCCGGATATCGTCGGCCAGGCCAGCGCATGGCCGAGGCTGGCCATGTCGATGCCGGCGATGCTCAGGCTGCCGTCGAGGCGCTGGCCCGGCGCCGCGGCCGGGTGCCAGCCCAGGCTGGCCAAGCGCAGCTCGCCCTTCAGCACCGGCACGGCAAACGGCTCCAGCAGGGACAGGTTGCCGCCGCGATCCTGCCAGCGCGATGTCGCGGCGGCCATGGGTATCCGATGGAACTGCAGGCTTTGCCAGCCCAGCGTGGTCGCCGGGCGGTCGCCCTGCGCCGACCAGTCCAGGCCGCCGCGCAGGCCGCTTATCGCGAAGCGCCCGCCGCCGTCGGCCAGATCCAGGCCGTCGGTGTCGAATGCGAAGGCGTTCAGGCTGCCGCTGCGCCAGTCGATGCTGCCGGCCACGCGCCCGTCGGCGCGCAGGTCGTGCCAACCCAGCGTGGTCAGCCAGCCCTGGCCGTAACGTTGATAGGCTTGCGGAAAGTCCGCGCGGAAGCGATTCAGCTGCAGCTTCTGCAATTTGCCCCTGGCGTCGAATGCCATCGTGCCATCGAGTTGCAGCGCGTCGGCATCGTCGATGTGCAGATGCTGCAGTTCGACGGCGCCCTGCTGCGCGCGCGCGCTCACATTCAGTTGCACCGGATGCTCGGGCAACTTCGCGTACAGCGCCCCCAGTTGCAGCTCGCCGCCGTCCAGCAGGCCTTGCACGCCAAGCGTGCTGGCGCCGGCTTCGTTCGAGAAATCGAAGCGCCCCTTGCCGCTGATGCCCTGCCCCGCCAGCACGCCGCCGGCTTTTTCAAAACCCACGCCGGCCAGCGCGAACTGGCCAGACGACTGCACGACGGCGTCTTCCGCATCCAGTGCGAGATCGGCGTCCACCCGTCCGGTCGTGACGCGCCCCGCCCACACCTGACCCAGCAGCCCCTGCAGCCAGGCTGCCGGCCATTGGCGCAGGCTGATCTGCGCGTGGCTGGGTTGATCCAGCGGCAGCCACGCGCTGGCCTGCGCCTTGTCCTGCTGCAACTCGACCTGCATGGTGTCGGCGCCAGGGCTCACCATCCAGCCCAGTTGCGCATCGGTCAATGCGCCGCCGGGCACGCCACGCAATTGCACGCGGCCATCGAACAGCCAGCGCCGTTGGGCGTCGCGCTGCAACCTGCCGTCCAGGCGCAGGCCCACGCGGCGCCAGCCCAGCGCGGCGACGTCGGCCTGTCCGGCCTGCACTTGCAGGTGCAGGCCGCCGGCCGGATCCTCGCCGATGCGTGCCTCCATGTCCTGCAGGTGCAGGCCGGGCAGATCCAGCCGCTTCGCGGCGACCCTGATGTCCGCGCGCGCCGGCTGCATCAGGCCAAGGCCCGGCAACAGGAACAGGCACAGCAGCAGGTGGCTTGAAGTCGGACGCATCTACAGCCATTCTGCCAAAGTCAGCTGAACCAAGGATCCGGTCATGCCCATCAGCCCTGCCGCCACTTCGTCGCCACGCGTGCTGGTGGCCGACGACGACCCAGCCAGCCGCCGTTTCCTGCACGATGCGCTGCTCGCGCTTGGCGCCCAAGTACGGGACTGTGCCAACGGCGACGAGGCGCTGCAACTGGCCCGGAACCAGCGCTTCGACCTGTTGCTGCTGGATTGCCGCATGCCCGGCGCGGGCGCATGCGAGGTGCTGGCGGGGCTGCAGGCAAGCGGCGGCGCCTCGCGCGGCAGCCTGGCCGTCGCCAGTTCCGCCGAACTGGATGCCGCCGCGGAACGCGAACTGCGTGCATGCGGCTTCCACGATGTGCTGCGCAAACCCTGCGGCCTCGCCGAGCTGCAACGCGTGCTGGCCATGCTGCCCGGCGCCATGCCCGTGCTAGACGATGAAGCGGCGCTGCGCGCCAGTGGCGATGCCTCCACCATGCGCGCGTTGCGCCAGCTGCTGCGCAACGAACTGGCCCTGCTGGATCGGGAGCTTGGCTCGGCGGAACGCGACGACGCACAACTGGAAGACCGCCTGCACCGGTTGCGTTCGTCTTGCGGATTCTGCGGCGCCCCGGCGCTGGCGACCGAAGCAACGCGCCTGCAGCAGCAGTTGCGCACAAGCCCGCGCGCCTTCGACATGGCGGTCACGCAGTTCCTCGGCGCCTTGCGGGCCACGCTGCAGGCACTGGACGCCTGAGCGCCGGCTCGGCTCGGGAATACCGCATGTGCTCCATCCTCAACGTGATGGCCGCACACTTGCCAGCACCCGCCACGCGCGCAGCTCGCTGCCGCCCAGGTGGTGACGGATCACCTCGCGCATCAAGCGGCGCAAGGCCGCCATGCCTGCGCGATCCGGCATGCGGTCATCGGCCAGCGCGAGCAGGTCGGCGCCGCGCAGGACATGGGGCGCGCCCGCCGCGCAGCGCAAGGCGCCCTGCTCCACGTCGTAGCGGTAATGCGCCTGCGCCTGCAGCGCTTCGTCGTGGCCGGCCTCGTGCCGCAATTGCAATCCGTAGCCGATGGCCTCCAGCAGGTCGCGCTCGAAGCGGCGCAACGTCCAACCCACCGGCTCGCCTGCGGCCAGCCGTGCCAGCGTCTGCGCGTAGACGTCGAACAGCGCCGGTTGCGCATCCTGCCGCGCGGTCAGCCGCACCACCAGTTCGTTGAGGTAGAGCCCGGCCAGGCCATGCTCGCCGACCAGCCGCGGGGGCATGCCCACCACTTCGGCACCGGCCAGCGTGGCCAGCTCGCCGCGCAGCAGCAGATCCAGCGCCAGCGGCTGGAACGGCTCCAGCTGCGAACGCCGCAGGCGCGCCCGCTCGCCGCGCACGCCGCGCGCCACCACGCCGAGCCGGCCATGGTCGCGGGTCAGGCATTCCAGCAGCAGCGAGGTCTCGCGGTAGGGCCGCGCGTGCAGCACGTAGGCGGGTTGCTGGTCGAGGCGCATCGCTGCCCGCAAGTGTCAGTCGGTGTAGCCGAACTTCTTCAGCATTGCCTCGTCGTCCACCCAGCCCTCGCGCACCTTCACCCACAGCTTGAGGAAGACCTTGCGCTCGAACAGGCGCTCCATGTGGCGGCGCGCGGCGCTGCCGATGGCCTTGAGCTGGGCGCCGCCCTGGCCGATCACGATGGCCTTCTGGCCGTCGCGCTCGACCCAGATCACCGCGTGGATCTCGGCGATGCCGTCGGGGCGATCGTTGAACTGCTCGATCTCCACCGTGGTGGCGTAGGGCAGCTCCTGGTCGAGGCGCAGCATCAGCTGCTCGCGCACCATCTCGGCGGCGAGGAAGCGTTCGCTGCGGTCGGTGATCTCGTCTTCGCCGTAGACCGGCGCACGCACCGGCAGACGGGCGAGGATGGCGCGCTCCAGCTCGGCCAGGCCCTTCTTCTTCAGCGCGCTGACGTAGTGGATCTCGTCGTAGGCGTGTTTTTCGTTGAGCGTGGCCACGAACGGCAGCAGCGCGCCCTTGTCCTTGCTCAGATCCACCTTGTTGATGACCAGGATGCGCGGCGCCTTCTGCTCGGTGAGCGCGGCGTACAGCGCCTCGTCCTCGTCGGTCCAGCGGCCCGCCTCGATCACCTGCACCACCAGGTCGACGTCGCTGATCGCCGCGCGCGCGACACGGTTGAGGCTGCGGTTCATCGCGCGCTTGGCGCCGCGGTGCAGGCCCGGCGTGTCGACGTAGAGGATCTGCCCCGCCTCGCTGCTGGCGATGCCCAGGATGCGGTGGCGCGTGGTCTGCGGACGCGGGCTGACGATGGAGAGGCGGAAGCCGATCAGCGCGTTGAGCAGGGTCGACTTGCCCACGTTCGGGCGTCCGGCCAGTGCGACCAGGCCGCAGCGGTAGTCGTCGTGCGGCAACGCGCCGTCGGCGCCGGTTTCGATGGGATGATCCATGGGATGAATGCTCGGAAGGATGCGGGCATTGTAGTGCGCCGGCCCGCGCGCGACGGTGCAGTCAGGCGGCGTCTGCCGGCCCGGTCAGGTGCGCCAGCACGGCTTCGGCGGCATCCTGCTCGGCCTGGCGGCGGCTGGGGCCGCTGGCTTCGGCGCTGTGCGGTTGCGGTTCGCTCACCGTGCAGCGCACGTCGAAGATCTTGGCGTGATCCTCGCCGCGGCTGTCGATCAGTTCGTACTGCGGCAGCGCATGGCCGTGGCCCTGCAGCCATTCCTGCAGGCGTGTCTTGGCGTCCTTGGATGAACGCCGCAGCGCCATGACGCGCTCGCCGAACAGTTCGCGCACCACCTGGCGGCAGGCTTCGAGGCCGCTGTCGAGGAACACCGCGGCCAGCGAGGCTTCGAACGCGTCGGCCAGGATCGAATCGCGGCGGAAGCCGCCGCTCTTCAGCTCGCCGGGGCCGAGCTTGAGCGCATCGCCCAGCTCCAGCTCGCGCGCGATCTCCGCCAGCGCCTGGCCGTTGACCAGTTGCGCGCGCAGCCGCGACAGCTCGCCCTCACTGGCCTTGGGGTGCGCCTCGTACAGCATCTCGGCCACGAAGGCACCCAGCAGGGCATCGCCGAGGAACTCCAGGCGCTCGTTGTTCGGCTTGCCGACGCTGCGGTGGGTCAGCGCCAGCGCGGCAAGCGCGGGATCGCGGAAGCGGTAATTCAGGGCCAAACCGTTCGACTCACTGGCCCACGTTGCCCGACAGCGGCACGCTCTTGCTGAAGTGCAGCAGGAAGTCGATGTTGTACATGAACGGGATGTCCTTGTCGTAGGACACGTTGAGCGTGCTGGCGCCGCCGCTGTTGCGGGTGATCGTGATGTCGGTGGGCGCGATAGTGTTGTCGTCCACGTACTGCATGCTGAACTTGTACATCAGGTCACGGCGGATGCCGTCCAGCGACTTGTCGCTGCCGCCTTCGCCGGCGATGCCGTTCATCGCCTTCACCACGCCGCCGTACTCGGTGTAGGCCGGTACCAACTTCATCGCCATGAAGCCGAAGAAGCCGACCACCAGCAGGATCACCAGGAACCCGATCAGGGTCACGCCCGACTGTTTCGTTTTCATAGTCCCCTCGCTACGCGCCGGCGCGGCCGGCTGTGGTTGTGCGGTGCTGCCGCCAGTGCAGCTGGCGCCGATTATGCCAGCGACCGCGCCTGGGCTGGCACGGCCACGTCACATCAATGGATGAGCTTGCCGATGCGGTGGAAATCCACGCCGCCCGTACCCCAACCCTTCCAGCTCATCCAGATCATGAAAGCCTTGCCCGCCAGGTTCTGCTCCGGCAGGCAGCCCCACCAGCGGCTGTCGGTGCTGTTGTTGCGGTTGTCGCCCATCACCAGGTAGCAGCCCGGCGGCACCTTGGATGGCACCACCGCGTTCGGGATCGAATAGGGCGTGGTGTAGGCCGGCATGCGCGCGATGGTGTGGTTGACCACCTTGCCGTCCTCGCGCACCAGGTGCTCGTTCCACACCGTGGCGCCCATGTCCAGCATCAGGCGCTCTTCGTCGCGCTGCGGGTTGCCCACATAGGGGCCGATCTCGTCGGCCTGCACCGGCTTGCCGTTGATCATCAGGTCGGAGCCCTGGATCTCCACCGTGTCGCCGGGCAGGCCGATCACGCGCTTGATCCAGTTCTGGTTCGGCACCGGCGCATGCGGGTCGGCGCAGCTGATGTCGCCGCTGCGCACCAGCTTGCCAGTGGCGTCGTGGCACAGGTAACCCGGCCAGCGGAACACCACCACGTCGCCGCGCTTCGGCTCGCCGAGGTCGAGGAACTTGGTGTTGAACGCCGGCAGGCGCAGGCCGTAGGCGAACTTGTTGACCAGGATGAAATCGCCCACGTCCAGCGTCGGCATCATCGAGCCCGAGGGAATGCGGAACGGCTCGGCCACGAAGGAGCGCAGCACCAGCACCACCAGCACCACCGGGAACAGCGAACGCGCCCAGTCCACCGCAACGGGATCGACGTATTCACTGCCCGCCGCGTCCAGCCGTGCCTTGCGCTTCTTGTAGAGGAACAGCCGATCCAGTCCCCACACCACGCCGAACAGCACGGTGAGGGCCAACAGGATGGCGGAAAAGTCGAATTCCATGCTTACTCCCGAGGGTTCCGCTGCTTATTTGTCCGTACGCAACACGGCGAGGAAGGCTTCCTGCGGAATCTCCACCCGGCCGACCTGCTTCATGCGCTTCTTGCCTTCTTTCTGCTTTTCCAGAAGCTTCTTCTTGCGGCTGACGTCGCCGCCGTAGCACTTGGCCAGAACGTTCTTGCGCAAGGCTTTCACGGTGGAGCGCGCGATGATCTGCGCGCCGATCGCCGCCTGGATCGCCACGTCGAACTGCTGGCGCGGGATCAGATCCTTCATGCGCTCCACCAGCTCGCGGCCGCGGCGATCCGCATGCGTTCGGTGCACGATCAGCGACAGCGCATCCACGCGGTCGCCGTTGATCAGCACGTCCACGCGCACGAACGGGCCGGCGTCGAAGCGCTCGAAGTGGTAGTCCATCGAGGCGTAGCCACGCGACACCGACTTCAGGCGGTCGAAGAAATCCAGCACCACCTCGGCCAGCGGCAGCTCGTAGGTGATCTGCACCTGGGTGGCCAGGTACTGGATCGAGCGCTGCACGCCGCGCTTCTCCTGGCACAGCGTGACGATGTTGCCGATGTAGGCCTCGGGCGTGAGGATGCTGGCCACGATGATGGGCTCGCGGATCTCCTCGATCTGCGGCACCGGCGGCAGTTTGGCCGGGTTGTCCAGCGCCAGCACCGTGCCGTCGGTCTTCAGCACCTCGTACACCACGGTGGGCGCGGTGGTAATGAGGTTGAGGTCGTATTCGCGCTCGAGGCGCTCTTGCACGATCTCCATGTGCAGCATGCCGAGGAAGCCGCAGCGGAAGCCGAAGCCCATCGCCTCGGAGCTTTCCGGCTCGAAGAACAGCGCGGCGTCGTTGAGGCGCAGCTTGTCCAGCGCCTCGCGCATCGCCGGGAAGTCGTCGGCGGAGACCGGGAACAGGCCGGCGAACACGCGCGGCTGCATGGTCTGGAAGCCGGGCAGCGGTTCGGCGGCCGGCTTGCCGGCATGGGTGAGCGTGTCGCCCACCGGCGCGCCGTGCACGTCCTTGATCGAGGCGTTGATCCAGCCCACCTCGCCCGCCGAGAGTTTTTCCAGCTTCTTGCGCTTGGGCGTGAACACGCCCACGTCGTCCACCTCGTGCACGCGGCCGGTGGACATCACCAGCAGCTTGTCGCCGGGCTTGATCTCGCCCTGCATCACGCGCACCAGCGACACCACGCCGAGGTAGTTGTCGAACCAGGAGTCGATGATCAGCGCCTGCAGCTTGTCGGTGTCGCGCGGCTTCGGCGGCGGGATGCGCGCCACGATGGCTTCCAGCACCTCGGTGACATTGAGGCCGGTCTTGGCGCTGATCGCCACCGCGTCGGTGGCATCGATGCCGATCACCGCCTCGATCTCGCCCTTCACCTTGTCGATGTCGGCGGTGGGCAGGTCGATCTTGTTGAGCACCGGCACCACTTCCAGGCCCATCTCCACCGCGGTGTAGCAGTTGGCGACGGACTGCGCCTCCACGCCCTGCGCGGCGTCCACCACCAGCAGCGCGCCTTCGCAAGCGGCCAGCGAGCGGGAGACTTCGTACGAGAAATCCACGTGGCCGGGCGTGTCGATGAAGTTGAGCTGGTAGGTTTTGCCGTCGCGCGCCTTGTACGGCAGCGACACCGACTGCGCCTTGATCGTGATGCCACGCTCGCGCTCGATCGGATTGTTGTCGAGCACCTGCGCCTCCATCTCGCGCTCGGCCAAGCCGCCGCAGATCTGGATGATGCGATCCGCCAGCGTGGATTTGCCGTGGTCGATGTGGGCGATGATGGAGAAGTTGCGGATCAGTTCCATGGAGCGCGGTAAGCCAGCCTTGCCTTGGGGATGCCGCCGGAGCGGCGACGCTAACCCCGTATTGTCGCATGGAACCGCTTCGGCGCGAGGCGCGGCGGCCGATCAGGCCGCCGCGCCCGCCGCCATCACTTGCCGTCCGGCACGGTCAGGCCGAAGAAACGGTTCTGGCCGTCCCGCCGAACCAGCAGCAGCACGGTGGAACCGGCCTTAACGTCCTTCGTCGCGGCCCGGAACGCTTCCACGCTGCCCACCGGCTGCTGGTTGACCATCAGGATCACGTCGCCCGGCTGCAGGCCGGCCTGCGCCGCCACTTCACCGGTGACGTCGCCGACCAGCACGCCCTGCCCCGGTTTCAGATCCATCTGCTTGCGGGTGGCGCTGTCCAGCGGCTGCACGGCGAGGCCCAGCGCGGTGGCGCCGCTGCTGCCCGCGTTCGGCGCCGCGCCGCCGTTGCTCACGGCGTCCTGGTCGCGCGGCATCGCGCCGATGGTGACCTGCAAGGTCTGCTTCTTGCCGTTGCGCAGGATCTCCACCGGCACGCGTGCGCCGGGCTTGGTCATGCCGACCAGCGGCGGCAGGTCGGCTGGGCTGCGGATGGCGTGGCCGTCGTAGGAAAGAATGATGTCGCCCAACTGCAGGCCGGCCTTGTCGGCACCGCTGTCCGGGGTCACCTGGGCCACCGCCGCGCCGGATGCGTCCGGCAGCTTGTAGGCCTTCTCCATGTCGTCGCTGACTTCCTGCACCATCACGCCCAACTGGCCGCGCGTCACGTAGCCGCGGGTCTTGAGCTGCTCCACCGCATTCATCGCCACGTCGATGGGGATCGAGAACGCCACGCCCTGGTAGCCGCCGGTGCCCGAGTAGATCTGCGAGTTGATGCCCACCACCTGGCCCTGCAGGTTGAACAGCGGGCCGCCGGAATTGCCGCGGTTGATCGGCACGTCGGTCTGGATGAACGAGGTGTAGGGTTGATCCTGGCTGCCCAGGTTGCGCCCCACCGCGCTCACGATGCCCTGGGTCACGGTGTAGTCGAAGCCGAACGGCGAGCCTATCGCCAGCACCCACTGGCCGGCCTTGAGCGTGCGCGAGTCGCCGATGCTCACCGTGGGCAGGCTGCCGCCTGCGCTCACCTTGAGCAGGGCGATGTCGTAGGTGGGGTCGGTGCCCACCACCTTGGCGTCAAGGATGCGCCGATCCTGCAGCCGCACGATCACCTTGTCCGCATGGTCGACCACGTGGTTGTTGGTGAGAATGTAGCCGTCGCCGGAGATGATGAAGCCCGAACCCAGCGAGGTGTGCGCCTGCTCCGCCGGCGAGGGCATCATCGGCATGCCGAAGAAGCGGCGGAACAGCTCGGCCTGCGGATCGTTCGGCATGCCGCCCTGCCCTGGCAGGCCGCGCAGGCGCGGCTTGCCGCCGCCGTCGTACTTCGCCTCCACCTGCACCACGGCGGGCGCGTTCTTCTGCACGATGCCGGTGAAGTCAGGCAGCGAGGCCACGGCAGGCGCGGACTGCGCATGCACGTTGGGTACGGCGAAAGCCGTGCCGGCCAGCGCGCAGCACACCAGCAGGCCCAGACGCGGGCTGCGCAGGATGGATGGTTTCATGACGCCTCCTTATTGGTTCAAACGAGGAACGGGCACGCATCGCCAACGGCCCCGGCAGGGCCGTGTGCGGACAATGGGAAGATGGAACGACGAACCGCGGGGCACGCACGCGGCCCGGCGTCACTGCGCGCTGGCGGCGCCCTGGCGCGGCGCGTCCGGCACCTGCTGCTGGGCCGGGTCGAGCAGGATCAGGTAACTGCCGTCGTGGTTGTCCAGCGTGCGGTAGCGCTGCGCGCGGAACGACGAGAGGCCGCGCGCATAGGGCGAGAAGTCGGCATTGCCCGGCGCGCCCAGCGTGGCCGAGGCGCGCTGGCTGAGCAAGCCCGGCGCCTTGCCGCTCAACCATTGCGGCACCACCGCCACCTCCGGCGCCGGCTGCGCGGCGGCGAACGGCGTGCTGCGCACCGGTGTACCGGCCGAGGTCTGCGCGGTGAGCGGCGCGGTGTGGCGATCGGAACGGTCGCCGGTGGGCTGGGAAACCATCAGTGCCGCCGCGGCCACGCTGGCGGCGATGGCGCCTCCAGCCGACCAGCGCAGCCAGCGATGCTGGCGCGGCGCGACGACCGCCAAGGTGTCCTGCTGCTCGATGGACAGCATCACCCGGGCCGTGAAACCCGTGCTGGCCAGCGGCTGCAGTTGCCGGCGCAGGCCGTCGCGGGCCAGGTGGTAGCTCGTCCATGCATGCTGCAGTTCGACGTCGTGATCGAGCCGCCGCAGCAGGAAGCGCAGCTCTTCGTGCGACAGCTCGCCGTCGATGCCGGCAGAGAGGTGTTCACGCACATGCAGGTCTGGCTGGTTCATGTCGTTTCCTCGCGCCCGGTCAACAGGGGGCGCAATTTTTCGTCGATCGCCTCGCGGGCCCGGAAGATGCGCGAACGCACCGTACCGATCGGACAACCCATCTGCGCGGCGATTTCCTCGTAGCTCAGGCCGTCCACCTCGCGCAGCGTGATGGCCACCCGGAGTTCCTCGGGCAGGGCTTGGACAGTGGAAAACACCGAATGTTCAATTTCCTGCCGCATCAGTTCGCGCTCGGGGGTGGCGCTGTCGTGCATGCGCTCGGCGCCGCTCATGAACACGGCGTCCTCGGCGTCGATGTCGTCGGTGGGCGGGCGCCGCCCCATCGCCACCAGGTGGTTCTTGGCGGTGTTCACCGCGATCTTGTAGAGCCAGGTGTAGAACGCGCTGTCGCCGCGGAACGAACCGATCGCCCGCCAGGCGCGGATGAAGGTTTCCTGCGCGATGTCCTCGCTCTCGGCGTGGCTTTTCACGTAGCGCGACACCAGCCCGATCACCTTGTGCTGGTACTTGCGCACCAGCAGGTCGAAGGCGCGCTTGTCGCCGCCCTGGACGCGTTCGACCAGTGCCCGATCCAGTTCGTTTTCGCCCGTGCGGGCCGTTTCCGTCGTCAATGCCGTGTTCCGCTGCGGGGCCTGTCCAGGTCGGGCGCGCAGCTCAGACAGGAGTTGCGCGCACAAGTTCAGCCTCATCGCCAAGTCTAGCGATGCCGAAACAGCATGGGGACATCGGACGCTCCGCTCAAGCCGTCGCGTTGGCCTGCGCGGGCAGGCCCAGCAACTGCTGGCGCTCGGCCAGCAGGCGCTCGAACGACACCACCGGCAGCGGCCGGCAGAACAGGTAGCCCTGCAGCTCGTCGCAGGCATGCTCGCGCAGGAAGGCGAGGTGCGCCTCGGTTTCCACGCCCTCGGCGACCACCGAGCGCTTGAGCCGGTGCGCCATCTCGATGGTGGCGCGCACGATGGCCTCGTCGTCGGGATCCACGCCGATGTTGCGCACGAAGCTCTGGTCGACCTTGATGCGGTCGGCCGGCAGCTTGCGCAGGTAATCCAGCGAGGCGGCGCCGGTACCGAAGTCGTCGATGGCGATGCCGCAGCCCATGCGGTGCAGCGCCTGCAGGTTCTCCACCAGGTTGGGCGCGGCCTTGATGCTGATGCTTTCGGTGACTTCCAGCTCCAGCAGGGACGGATCCAGCCCGGTTTCCTGCAGCGCGCGGAACACCGTGGCCGGCAGCTTGGGCTCCATCAGCTGCAGCGCGGACAGGTTCACGCCCAGGCGCAGGCGCAGGCCGTAGCGCAGCTCCCATTCGTGGGCCTGGCGGCAGGCGGTGCGCAGCACCCACTCGCCGATCGGCACGATCAGCCCGGTTTCCTCGGCCAGCGGCACGAACACCGCCGGGCTGATCGGCCCCAGTTCGGGGTGCTCCCAGCGCAGCAGCGCCTCCATGCCCACGATGTCTTCGCTGTCGGTGTCCACCTGCGGCTGGTAGACCAGGCGCAGTTCGCCGTTGCCCAGCGCATGGCGCAGGCGCGAACGCAGCGCCATGCCGTGCTCGCGCGCGTATTCCGGGCTGACCTCGTAGATGCGCCAGGTGTTGCGGCCTTCGCGCTTGGCCGCGTACATCGCCTCGTCGGCGTGCTTGAGCAGTGTCTCCGCGTCGTGCGAGTCGTCGGGGAAGAAGCTCACGCCGATGGACACGCCCAGCTCCAGCCGCGTGCCCTCTTCCAACACCAGCGGCTCGGCCATCACCTGCAGGATCTTCTCGGCGACCTTGTGCACGTCGTCGTTCTTCACGATGTGGCGCAGCACCACGGTGAATTCGTCGCCGGCATAGCGGGCGACGGTATCGGAGGCGCGCACGCTGCCGCGCAGGCGGCGGGTGACCTCTTGCAGCACCTGGTCGCCGGCGGCGTGGCCGTGGGTGTCGTTGACCACCTTGAAGTGGTCGAGATCCACGAACAGCACGGCGAAGCATTCGCCGTTGCGCACCGCCTCGCGCAGGATGGATTCCAGCCGGTCGCCGAACAGCAGCCGGTTCGGCAGGCCGGTGAGCGCATCGATCAGGCCTTCGGCGCGCCCCTGCTCGCGGGTCAGCCCCAGTTCCAGCCCCTGCGCGAAGCGCGCCGCCGCGCAACGCAGCAGCGGCTCCACGATGGCCATGCCCTCGAAGCCGCGCCGGGTGCCGGCCAGCATGGCGCCCAGCACCACGCGGCGCTCGTCCAGCAAAGGGAGGCCCACGAAACCGGAAAGCTGCAACAGCGGCAGCAGCGGATCGTCCGGCGCCTGCTGCTGCGCGTCGCTGCCGTAGAGCACCGGCTCGCCGTCCAGCACGCGCTGCAGCAGCTCCTGCGATTCCAGCGCCGGCCACGCCGGCTCCGCGCCGCTCCACAGCTGCAGCAGCGGGACGAGGATCTCGCCGCCGTCCTTGCGCAGCGGCCACACCGCGAAATAGTCCAGCGCCATCTCGTCGAACAGCAGCCGCGCGGTGGCATCGCGGGTGGCGCCGCCGCCGCTGGTGGCGAAGATACGGGCCAGCAGCGCCAGCGCCTTTTCCGCCGCGCCGGGAGGCGCCGTGGGCGCAGCCGCCAGGGCGGTGGGCGGCGTTTGCCGCCAGCGCGCCAGCAATTCGGTTTCGATCTGCGCGGCGGGCAGCCAGCCGGACACCCCGTCGGGCAATTGCGTGGGCTGCAGCGCCGCCTTCTCGTCGAGCACCGCCAGCAGGCGTACGCCGTCGCAGGCCTTCAGTGCGCGCAACTGCTCGCAGCACTGGCGCGCCTGTGCCGCATCGTTGCCAAGCACGGCCACCATCAGATCCAGCGGCTGGCGCCCCTCCAGCAGGATCGCCGCATGCTGCGCATCGCGGGCGCTGTGGATGTGCCGGCAGCCTGCCTGGTCGAACACGTCGAACAGGCGGCGGCGCAACTCGCGCTGCTCGGCCAGGACGAGAATGCCTTCGCTCATGCCTGCCCGCTCAGCCAGCGGCCATCGCGCAGGCGCAGGCGCTGCCGGCGCTCCGGTTCGCTCTCGACGCTGGCGATGAGGTCGCCCAGTTGCTCCACCAGCGCCTTCGGCGCGTTGAGCAGCACCACGCGGCGCAGGTGCCCGGTGGTGGCGCGCGCCAGCTGCCGCAGCAGGGTGAGGTCGGTCGCGGCCAGCGGCAACTCCAGCTCCTGCAGCAGGTACACGCCGAAATGCATGCTCTGCTGCATGTAGCGCAGCGCCTGGCCCAGGCGCTGCGCATCCGGCACGCGCGCATAGGCGTCGCGCAGGCTGGACAGGCCCTGCCCCGGCCGCCACAGGTACACGGCCTGCCCGCTGTGCCGGGCGATGCCGCGGAACTGTTCCAGCAACGCCTCGCCGTCCTCGCTGCGCACGGCCACCACCCCGGCCGGCGCGGCCAGGATGCGCTCGAACACGTCATGTCCGGAAGACGGCAAGGGCATGGCCATCAGCGACGACATCGAAACTCCCCGGGTGATTCGGCACCGATACGCGCGACAGGCGCACGACCGGCATGCGGTATCCATTCTCCACGTTTTCCGCCCGCTCCGGGGGCCGATGCCGTCACGGGATGGCGAACCGCTTCACATTCGGGACAGCGGCTCGCATTCCTCCAGACGGGACGGTATGGTTTGGGCTTCCTCCACCACCCTTCCCCGCCCATGTTCGAAGGACTGCGCTTCAACCACTGGAAAACGAGCCTGGACGAACGCGGCATCGTCACGCTAGGCCTCGACCGCGCCGGCAGCAGCGTCAACGCGATCAGCCGCGCCGTACTGGATGAACTGGGCCAGATCGTCGAGCGGCTGGCCATCGAGAAACCGGCCGGCGTGATCGTGCATTCCGCCAAGCCCGCCGGCTTCGCGGTGGGCGCGGACATCAAGGAATTCGTGGAATACGCCAAGCAGGGCAGCGTGCTGGAGAACATCGAGAACGGCCAGCGCGTGTACGAGGCGCTGGCCCGGCTGCCCTGCCCCACGGTGGCCGCCATCCATGGCGCCTGCATGGGCGGCGGCACCGAGCTGGTGCTGGCTTGCCGCCAGCGCATCGCCGCAAACGACGACAAGACCCGGATCGCCCTGCCCGAGGTGATGCTGGGCATCCATCCCGGCTGGGGCGGTACCGCACGCCTGCCCCGGTTGATCGGCGCGCCCGAGGCGTTGCCGCTGATGCTCACCGGCAAGACGTTGTCGGCCACGCGCGCGCTGGCGCTGGGCGTGGTCGATCGCGTGGCACCGCCCGACGAACTGCTGGCCGAGGCGCGCGACCTGTTGCGCCGCCCGCAGGCGCGGCCGTTCGTGCGACGCGCCAAGGCCTGGTTCACCAATTCGTGGCCGGCGCGGCAGATCCTCGCGCCGATGGTGGTGAAGCAGACCGCCGCCAAGGTGCGCAAGGAACACTACCCCGCTCCGTTCGCGCTGATAGCCGTGTGGCAGCGCGGCGGCAGCGACATCAAGCAGCGGCTGAAGCTGGAAGCGCGCTCGGTGGCGAAGCTGGCGCAGACCGCCACCGCGCACAACCTGATCCGCATCTTCTTCCTGCAGGAACGGCTGAAGAACCAGGGCGGCGGCACCGAGCCCGGCATCAGGCACGTGCACGTGGTGGGTGCCGGCGTGATGGGTGGCGACATCGCCGCCTGGGCCGCGCTCAAGGGCTTCGAGGTGACCCTGCAGGATCGCGAGATGAAGTTCGTGCAGCCCGCGCTGGATCGCGCCCGCAAGCTGTACGAGAAGAAGCTCAAGACGCCGGAGAAGATCGAAGCCGCCACGCGCCGCCTGCGCGCCGACGTGGAAGGCGCCGGCGTGAAGGAGGCCGACCTCGCCATCGAGGCGATCTACGAGAACGCCGAGGCCAAGGAGGCGCTGTACGCCGCCATCGAGCCGCAGTTCCAGGGCGAGGAAATCCTCGCCAGCAACACCTCCAGCATCCCGCTGGACGAGCTACGCAGGAACCTCAGGGCGCCGCAGCGCTTCCTTGGCCTGCACTTCTTCAACCCGGTGGCGCAGATGCCGCTGGTGGAAGTGGTGCGCCACGACGCGCTCGACCCGGCCATCGAGAAACGCGCGCTGGCCTTCTGCAAGGCCATCGGCAAGCTGCCGGTGGCGGTGAAGGGCACCCCCGGCTTCCTGGTCAATCGCATCCTGATGCCCTACCTGCTGGAAGCGCTGCGGCTCTACAACGAAGGCGTGCCCGGCCCGGTGCTGGACAAGGAAGCCAAGAAATTCGGCATGCCGATGGGGCCCATCGAACTCGCCGACACCGTGGGCCTGGACGTGTGCGCCTCGGTGGGCAAGGAACTGTCGCCCTTCCTCGGCTTGGAACTGCCGCCGGGCCTGGAAGAAAAACTCGACGCCGGCAAGCGCGGCAAGAAGGACGGCCAGGGCCTGTACGTGTGGCAGGACGGCAAGCCGATCAAGCCGGAGGTCGACCCCGACTACCAGCCGGCGCCCGACCTCACCGACCGCATGATCCTCGCCATGGTGAACGAAGCCGTGGCCTGCCTCGCCGACAGCGTGGTGGACGACGCCGACCTGCTCGATGCCGGCGTGATCTTCGGCACCGGCTTCGCGCCGTTCCGCGGCGGCCCGATCCAATACGTGCGCAGCGAAGGCGCGGACAAGGTGAAGGCGAGGCTGGAGCAGCTGGCGCAGCGCCATGGGGCGCGGTTCACGCCCAAGGAGGGGTGGGAGCATCCGGCGCTGGCAACGGGCGCCGACTTCGCCTGAGGCCAGGTTCGCATCGCATGAAAAACGCCCGGCTCATGGCCGGGCGTTTTCGCAGGCGCCGACGATTTACCAGACCAGATCGTCCGGCACGCCGTCGTCGTCGCCTACCGCCTCCGGATCCACCAGCAGCGCGAGCAGGTGCGCATCGATGGCGCGCACCTGCTCGGCAATCTCGCGCGCCACCAGCAGGTAGCGCCCAGCCTGCTGCACCACGCCCAGCTCGCCCGCGTTGAGCGCGGCCAGTTGCGCGGCGTCGACGTGGATGCGGCGGATCTTGCCGCCGTACTCGAAGTTGCGCACCAGGTCGGTTTCGGCCTTGTTCAAAGCCTTGCCGTCCAGCAATTGCTGGATCTTCTGCTTGCGCTCCCGGCGCAGGCGCGCCTCTTCCTCGGCCGCCTGCTGGGCACGCTTGCGCTCGGTCGCCTCGATCTGCGCGCGGATAGCGTAGGCCTTGGCGAGGTCGATCTCTTCCTGGCTGCGGCGCGGCGCCGGCGGCTTGCCGCCATGGCCCTGGGGCTTGCCGGATGGCTTGCCCCTGGTGTCGTGGTTGCCGCGCCTTTCCTCGCGGATTTGCTTGACGAGGCCGCTCTTCAGCAGCTGGTCGCGCAGGGATTCGCTCATGTTCTCGATTCCGGTGGTGCTTGATGTTCGCTTTCGGCTTTGGGTCGTCATTGCAGCAGAAGCTGGCATCCAGTGCCTTTGATCCAGGTCACTGGATCCCGGCCTGCGCCGGGATGACGGGCAGAAGCATTCAATAATGCGGCGGTGGTGGTTCGCTGTGCGGATCGGATGCCGGACCGAGGCGCGCGCTCTGCAGCTCCTGGCGCAGCAGGTGCAGCAGGCGCTCCAGCTCGACGATGCGCATCGCCTGCTCGGCGTCGGCGGCGGCCAGCGCCTGCACGGTGTCGTCTAGGAAGGTCAGCCGCACTTCCAGGTCGGCGAGGCGCTGCTCGATCGCGTCCATCAGCTTGCGATCCGCAGGCTGCGACCGCGGCCGATGCCGTAGTACGCCAGGCCCGCCTCTTCCACCGTCGCGGGATCGTAGAGGTTGCGTCCGTCGAAGATCGCCGGCGTCTTCAGCGCGGTGCGGATGCGCGCGAAGTCCGGGCTGCGGAAGGCCTTCCACTCGGTGACGATGGCCAGCACGTCGGCGCCCTGCAAGGCATCCCATGCGTGCTCGCACAGCGCGAGGTCGGCGCGCTCGCCGTAGATGCGCCGGGTTTCCTCGCGCGCCTCGGGGTCGAACGCCTGCACGCGCGCGCCGGCCGCCCACAGCGCCTCCATCAGGCGGCGACTGGAGGCCTCGCGCATGTCGTCGGTGTTCGGCTTGAACGCCAGCCCCCACAGCGCGACGGTCTTGCCGCGCAGGTCGCCATCGAAATGGCGCGAGATCAGCTCGAACAGCTTGGTCTTCTGGTCGTGGTTGACTGCCTCGACCGCGCCGAGCAGGCGCGCGTCGTAACCCACGCCGCGCGCGGTGCGCTCCAGCGCCTGCACGTCCTTGGGGAAGCACGAGCCGCCGTAGCCCGCACCCGGGTAGATGAAGTGGTAGCCGATGCGCGGGTCGGCGCCGATACCCTGGCGCACCAGTTCCACGTCGGCGCCCACGTGCTCGGCGATGTTGGCGATCTCGTTCATGAAACTGATCTTGGTCGCCAGCATCGCGTTGGCGGCGTACTTGGTCAGCTCGGCGGAGCGCTCGTCCATCACCACGATGCGCTCGTGGTTGCGGTTGAACGGCGCGTACAGCTTGCGCAGCGCGGCCACCGCGCGCGTGCTGCCGCTGCCGATCACGATGCGGTCGGGCCGCAGGCAGTCCTCCACCGCATCGCCTTCCTTGAGGAATTCGGGGTTGGAGACCACGTCGAACTCGACGCTGGCGCCGCGCGTCGCCAACTCCGCCGCGACTGCCCCCCGCACACGGTCGGCGGTGCCCACCGGCACGGTGGATTTGTTCACCACCACGGCGTAGCGATCCAGATGCTGGCCGATGGTGCGCGCCACGCCCAGCACGTATTTCAGGTCGGCGCTGCCGTCCTCGTCGGGCGGCGTGCCCACCGCGATGAAGATGATGTCGCCGTGCGCAATGCCGGCTGCGGCATCGGTGGTGAAATCGAGTTGGCCGTCGGCGCGGTTGCGTTTGACGATGGGCTCCAGGCCGGGCTCGTAGATCGGAATCTCGCCGTGCCCCAGGCGCTCGACCTTGCCCGCATCGATGTCCACGCACACCACGTGATTGCCCATCTCGGCGAGGCAGGCGCCGGTGACCAGGCCGACATAGCCGGTGCCGAAGATCGTGACTTTCATCGTGTTGCCGCTTCCTTGAAAACGCGAACGCGCATTCTAACCTGCAGCCATCACCGCAACGGAAAAGCAAGAGGGCGCGAATCGCTTCGCGCCCTCTCGACATGGCTCGGACAGGCAGCGGATTACTGGCCGCTCTCGCCGCCCGGAGCGCCGTTGCCGGAGGGCGTGGCCGGCCCCGGCTTGGTGCTCACCAGAGTCACGTCGAAGATCAGCGTGGCGTTCGGCGGCATCGGCGGCTGCGGCTGCGTGCCGTAGGCCAGGTTCGACGGGATGAACAGCTTGTAGTGGCCGCCCACCTGCATCAGCTGCAGGCCTTCGCGGAAGCCCGGGATCACGCCGGCCAGCGGGATGTCGGCCGGGCCGCCACCGGGGTGCTTGGACGAGGCGTCGAACACCTGGCCGTCGACGAAGGTGCCGGTGTAGTTGATCTTCACCGTATCGTTCGGGCCCGGACGCGCGCCGGTGCCCTGGGTGATGACCTGGTACTGCAGGCCCGAGGCGGTGACCTTCACGCCCGGCTGGGTCTTGTTCTTGGCCAGGAAGGCATCGCCCTCGGCCTTGTTCTTGGCCGCGAGCTTGGCCATCTCGGCTTCGTAGTTGGCCTTGACCTTGGCCATGAAGGGCTTCATCACCTGTTCGGCTTCGGCGTTGGTCATCGTCGGCTTCTGGCCGGAGAGCGCAGCCTTCACCGCATTCGCCACGGCGTTGGCATCGAGCTCGCCGCGCATCGGCTCCGGAATCTGCTCGACCATCTGATAGCCCACCACGTAGCTGGCCTTGGCCTTGTCCACCGTGCCGGTGGCGCCGCTGGCGGCCTTGGCGGTCGTCTGGGCGGCAAGCGCGCCTGCCGACAAGCCCAGTGCCGCGGTCATCGCCACCGCCGTCAGCGTGGGACGCAGAAACTGCTTCATTCGGAACTCCCTCGTGTTTGGATATGCCGGTGCCGCCGGTCGGGCCCCGTCGCGGAGGCATGGTCGCCCATTGTGGGGCGCCCGCGGCGGGCTTGCAATCGTGTTCCGCTGCGACAGTCGTGCTGCGGAAAGGTTCCGCGACGAACCGCGGTTCAGGCCGAATCGCCCTGCCCCGGCTTGTCCAGCGTCTCCTTCAGCGCCGCCTGCAGGCGTGCGTGCAATTTCACCAGCGTCCGCCACAGGATCACCGCCAGCGCCACGCCGGCCACGAGCAGCGACAGCGCCACGCCGCGCGGTGGCAGGATCGCCGACCCCAGCGCGCCGACCAGCAGCGCCAGCGCGAACAGGGTGGCCAGCGGAATCATCCGTGCCAGCACGTTGCGGATCGCCTGTGTGTAGCCGCCGGTATAGCGTTCGCGGATGCCCAGCTCGGCCAGCAGCATGCCCAGCGCCTCGGCCTTGCGGTATACGGCGATCAGCATCGGCAGCGACAGGAACAGCGCGCAGGCCCAGATCAGCGTGTGGCGCAGGTCGCGATGGATGCCGAGCTGCGAGAACCAGCCCCAGCTGTGCGCATTGACGTACGCGCCGATCACGAACAGCGTGACCACCAGCAGCACATTGACCGCGATGTGCCACAGCAGTCGCCGCAGCATCGCCGCCAGCACCGCGTTCTCGTTCACCGGCTTGAGGTTCTCCAGCCAGCCGCTGTAGCTGTCGGCCAGGAAGCGCAGGGGGCGCGGCGTGATGCGCGACAGGCCGTCGGCCAGCCGGTCGGCCGAACGCACCAGGTATGGCGATGCCGCCATGCACAGCACCGACACGGCCACCGCGATCGGATAGAGGAAATCGCTGATCGCGCCGAGCGACAGGCCCAGCGTGGCGATCACGAACGAGAACTCGCCGATCTGCGCCATGCTCAGTCCCGAACGCAGCGCGGTGCGCGCATCGTGGCCCACGGCGAGGATGCCGAGGCCGCAAGCCAGCGTCTTGCCCACGACCACCACCGCGGCGATCAACAGCGCCGGCAGCGCGTATTGCCACAGCATGGCCGGATCGATCTTCAGGCCGATCGCCACGAAGAACAGCGCCGCGAACATGTCGCGCAAGGGTTCGACCAGATGCAGCACGCGCCCCACGCTGCGCGCCTCGGCCACCACCGCGCCGGCAAGGAAGGCGCCCAGCGCCACGCTGAAGCCCATCCACACCGCCAGCAGGCTGGCACCGAAGCAGATGCCGAGCACACTCACCAGCAGGGTTTCGTCGCGGCCGAAGCCGGCCACGTAGTCCACCAGCCGCGGCAACAGCAGCAGGCCGAGGATCATGCCCACCACCACGAACAGGCCGAGATGGCCGATCAGCGCGAATGCAGCGTCCGCGTGCACGGTGCCGCCGATCGCCACCGCGGTGAGCAAAGTCAGCATCACGATGGTCAGGACGTCTTCGGCTACCAGCAGGCCGACCACCAGCTTCGCGAACGGCTGCTCCTGCCTGCCGCTCTCCTTCAGCGTGCGCGTGGCGACCATGGTCGAGGACAGCGCGATGATCGCGCCGAGGAACAGCGCATCGATGCCTTTCCAGCCGAACAGGCTGCCCAGACCCACGCCGATCCACAGCATCAGCCCCACTTCCAGCACCGCCACCGCGAGCACGCCGATGCCGACTTCGCGCAGCTTGCGCACGCTGAACTCCAGGCCCAGCGTGAACATCAGCAGCACCACGCCGAGATTGGAGATGTCGTCGATCGCGCGCGGATCGGCCACCAGCATGCCCGGCGTATGCGGACCGATCAGCACGCCGGCCAGGATGTAGCCCAGCAGCACCGGCTGGCGCAGGCGCTGGAACAGGATCGTGGTGGCGCCGGCGACGAGCATCACCAGGGCGAGGTCGCGAATGAAGCCGATCTCGTGCATGTCGTCCTCTGTGTGGCATCCGTGCCTGAAGCTTAATCGCGATGCGTTTCGCGCGTCGTGCACCCTGCCTCTCGATGGGCCCGAACCGCGCCTCGACGTTCGCGTGAAAATTTCTCGAAAAAAAGCTTGACGGAAATGCGAACCCTGCCTATTCTTTGCGGCTTCCAGTGGCGGGGCCATAGCTCAGCTGGGAGAGCGCCTGCATGGCATGCAGGAGGTCGGCGGTTCGATCCCGCCTGGCTCCACCAACCTAATCCGTCCCCATCGTCTAGAGGCCTAGGACATCACCCTTTCACGGTGGCGACCGGGGTTCGAATCCCCGTGGGGACGCCAAGGTTGGCTCGCGTAGTACGTTTGCTGGAAACAAATGTGGAGCGGTAGTTCAGTCGGTTAGAATGCTGGCCTGTCACGCCGGAGGTCGCGGGTTCGAGTCCCGTCCGCTCCGCCACGAATCAACAAAAAAGCCGCCTCCGGGCGGCTTTTTTGTTGCGGTGCGCTTTTGCGTTCGCCCGTGAACGCGAAGACCGGATCAAGAAGCCGCCATGCATGTCCGGGCTCGCGTACTCGCGGATTCATTCCTGAGCGCGAAGATCAAAAGGCAGCCAACCATGGCTGCACTTTTCACGGAACGCCGCTACGTCCTGTCGCTTTCGCACTGCTTGAACGGCTCCAACGTGCCAACCGAATGCCCCTGCTCCGCGAGGTACTCCAGCCAGCGCGCAAGGAAGCCGTTCATCTGCAGGCGATGCTGGAACACCGTGTGCGCCGGCGCGAACGGGCCGAGCACCTGCCACAGGTGCCGCCCCGGATGGCAATGCAACGCCTCGGCCACGTGCGCGTCGGTGTACATGCGCAATTGCGCCGATGGCGCGCGCTGCCCGGTATGCGCATCGACGAAGCCGTAGGTGAGTTCGAGTTCCAGCGTGTACGGATGGCATTCCTGCACGTGCAGGTGCACGTCGAGCCCGTCGTCCACGTTGGAGACGTAGCGGCCGGGAGAGAGCTGCTGCGGCGCGAACAGCCGCGTCAGCCGGTGGTAGTTCTCCGCATACAGGCCCATCAGGAACTCGAAGCGTCCCGGCAACAGGCTGCGGCGGTCGTCGAGTACGGCGCTCATGTGGGCGGGTTGCTCCGATGCGGTTTCAGTACATGGTGCGCTCGATGCCGAGCTTCGCGAAGATCTTGCTCGCGATCTCTTCGATCGACACATGGGTGGTGTTGAGGAACGGGATGGCGGACTGGCGCATCAGCCGGTCGGCCTGTTCCAGCTCCCACCTGCATTGCTTGAGCGTGGCGTAGCGGCTGCCCGCGCGGCGCTGCTCGCGGATCTGCGCCAGCCGTTCCGGCTCGATGGTGAGGCCGAACAGGCGGTCGCGGTACGGCCGCAGGCGCGCCGGCAGTTCCAGCTTTTCCAGATCCTCGTCGGTAAGCGGATAATTGGCGGCGCTGACGCCGTAATGCAAGGCCATGTACAGGCAGGTCGGCGTCTTGCCCGAACGCGAAACGCCGACCAGGATCAGGTCGGCCTGCGCGTAGTCCACGTCGATGCCATCGTCGTGCGACAGCGCGTAGTTGGTGGCGTTGATGCGCGCCTCGTACTTGTCGAAGTCCACCAGGCCGTGCGAACGGTTCACCGCACCGGAACGCTTGGTGCCCAGCTCCACCTCCAGCGGGCCGATGAAGGGCGCGAACACGTCCAGCATCAGCGCGCCGCTGGCGGCCACGATGTCGCACAGCGCGCGGTCGGCCATGGTGTTGACCACGATCGGCCGTTCGCCGCTCTTGGCGTAGTGCGTCTTGATGCGCAGCGCGGCCGCCTCGGCCTTGTGCGCGTCGTCGATGAAGGGCAAGCGATGCTTGTCGAAGCTCACGCCCTCGAACTGCGCGAGGATGCTGTTGCCGATCGTCTCCGCCGTGATGCCGGTGGAATCGGAAATGAAGAAAACCGTGCGCTGCATGGGAAGTCCGAAGGTCGCGTCGCCAGCCTGCCGCGCACCATATCGCAAGGCCCGGAAGCTGTCGCCGCTTGACCGCCGCCTGACTGGTATGCAGTTGGCGCGACGCCGGCTGGCATTGGTCTTCTTGTGCCGCGCACCATCGGCAGCGGACAATACCAATCCTTTGCAGCCCGCTCCGGGCCTTCGCTGCGCGTGCATTCCACTCTCTACCGCACTTCCCCCTCTAGGAGATTGCCTTGAACCACCTGGTGCTCTGGCTCGACCAACTGCGCATGACCGACCTCGGCAAGGTCGGCGGCAAGAACGCGTCGCTCGGCGAAATGATCGGCAACCTCGCCAAGCTCGGCGTTTCCGTGCCGGGCGGCTTCGCCACCACGGCCGACGCGTTCCAGCAGTACCTGGAAAAGAGCGGCGTGGCCGAGCGCATCCAGGCGCGCCTCGACGGCCTGAACGTCGACGACGTGGATGCCCTGGTCAAGGCCGGCAAGGAAATCCGCGAGTGGGTCACCGAGACGCCGCTGCCGGCCGAACTCGACCAGGCCATCCGCGACGCCTACGCCAAGCTGTGCAAGGACGCCGGCACCGACAATATCGCGGTGGCCGTACGTTCCTCCGCCACGGCGGAAGACCTGCCCGACGCCAGCTTCGCCGGCCAGCAGGAGACCTTCCTCAACGTGGTCGGCATCGAGGACGTGCTGCACAAGGTGAAGGAGGTCTTCGCCTCGCTGTACAACGACCGCGCCATCGCCTACCGCGTGCACCAGGGCTTCGCACACGAGAACGTGTTCCTCTCTGCCGGCGTGCAGTTGATGGTGCGCTCGGACGTGGGCGCCTCCGGCGTGCTGTTTACGCTGGACACCGAGTCGGGCTTCCGCGACGTGGTGTTCGTCACCGGCAGCTACGGCCTGGGCGAGATGGTCGTGCAGGGCGCGGTGAACCCCGACGAGTTCTACGTGTTCAAGCCCACGCTGAAGGCCGGCAAGCCCGCCGTGCTGCGCCGCAACCTCGGCGCCAAGCAGCTGCGCATGGTCTATTCGAACCAGCCCGACGAGCGCGTGAAGACCGAGGACACTCCGGCCGAACTGCGCAACACGTTCTGCATCAGCGACGCCGACGTGGAATCGCTGGCGAAGCAGGCGCTGATCATCGAGCAGCACTACGGCCGCCCGATGGACATCGAATGGGCAAAGGACGGCAACACCGGCAAGCTCTACATCGTGCAGGCGCGTCCGGAGACGGTGAAGTCGCGCGCGCACGCCACCCAGCTCGAACGCTTCCATCTCGGCGAGAAGGGCAAGGTGCTGGCCGAGGGTCGCGCCATCGGCCAGAAGATCGGCGCCGGCAAGGCGCGCGTGATCCGCTCGCTGGCCGACATGAACAAGGTGCAGCCCGGCGACGTGCTGGTGGCCGACATGACCGACCCCGACTGGGAGCCGGTGATGAAGCGCGCCAGTGCCATCGTCACCAACCGCGGCGGCCGCACCTGCCACGCGGCGATCATCGCGCGCGAACTGGGCGTGCCGGCCGTGGTGGGCACGCACAACGCATTGGACACTATCCCCGACGGCGCCGAGGTCACCGTGTCCTGCGCCGAGGGTGACACTGGCACGATCTACGAAGGCCAGCTGAAGTTCGAACGCGTCACCGCCGACCTCGGCGCGATGCCCGAAGCGCCGCTGAAGATCATGATGAACGTGGCCAACCCCGAGCGCGCCTTCGACTTCGGCATGCTGCCGAACGCCGGCATCGGCCTGGCCCGTCTGGAAATGATCATCGCCAGCCACATCGGCGTGCATCCCAAGGCGCTACTGGAATACGCCAAGCAGGACGCCGAGACGAAGGCGAAGATCGACCAGCGCATCGCCGGCTACGCCGGCCCGGTGGAGTTCTACGTCGACCGCCTCGCCGAAGGCATCGCCACGATCGCCGCCTCGGTGTACCCGAAGCCGGTGATCGTGCGCATGAGCGACTTCAAGTCCAACGAGTACGCCAACCTGCTCGGCGGCTCGCGCTACGAGCCGCACGAAGAGAACCCGATGATCGGCTTCCGCGGCGCCAGCCGCTACGTCGACCCCAGCTTCGCCGAGGCGTTCGGGCTGGAGTGCAAGGCGGTCAAGCGCGTGCGCGAGACGATGGGCCTGGACAACGTGTGGGTGATGATCCCGTTCGTGCGCACGCTTGAGGAAGGCCGCAAGGTGGTCGAGGTTCTGGCAAAGAACCAGCTCAAGCAGGGCGAGCACGGCCTCAAGATCATCATGATGTGCGAGGTGCCCTCCAACGCCCTACTCGCCGAGGAGTTCCTGGAGATCTTCGACGGCTTCTCGATCGGCTCCAACGACCTCACCCAGCTCACCCTGGGCCTGGATCGCGACTCCTCCATCGTCGCCAGCCTGTTCGACGAGCGGAACCCCGCCGTGAAGAAGCTGCTGTCCATGGCGATCAAGACTGCGTGCGCCAAGGGCAAGTACGTGGGCATCTGCGGCCAGGGCCCCAGCGACCACCCCGACCTGGCCGAGTGGCTGATGGATCAGGGCATCGAGTCGGTGTCGCTGAACCCTGATACCGTGGTCGACACTTGGCTGCGGCTGGCCAAGAAGAAGGCCAGCTGAGCCTTGCGGTGGCCGCGGCAAGCCGAGTCCGTCTCGCTTGCCACGGCCGCGGCCAGCACGTAGAATCGCCGGCTCGTGCAGACCATGCGACACTTTTCGGAGAGGTGGCAGAGTGGTCGAATGTACCTGACTCGAAATCAGGCGTACGTGTAAGCGTACCGTGGGTTCGAATCCCACCCTCTCCGCCAATGAAATCAAAGGGTTACGCCGAAAAGCGTGGCCCTTTTTTCTTGCCTGGCGTCCGGCCAATTTTTCGCTGTGTACGACTGGTGTACGAATTTCGCGCGGGCTCGCATACGACGCCCAAGCGCACGGAGCGCCCTTCCGCACCTTGGGTACGCCCCTGTGGCCGCAAGGCCCGCACAGAGCGCCGTGGACGTCCTGCGCGAGGCGGTGCAAGCGTAGTGTGCTGCGGTGCTACTGGCACCATCAGCGCCTGCGATCTAACCTGAGAGCGCAACAGCACTTCAGGGACAGGGACAACATGAAGATTCTTGTGGGCATCGCGCTTGTCGGCGCGCTCGCCGGGTGCAGCACGTACCAGGCACACAGCAACCTGCCGACGCCTTACGCGCCGACGAATGCCAGCCAAGTTCAAATCCTCTACTCGCCGCCGCAGCGCGCGTATACCTCTATCGGCATTGTTTCCGCCAACCGCTACAAGCCAGGCTGGACTGACCCCACGGTTAGCGATGCCATCCCGCAGCTACAGGCAGCAGGCGCGGAGATTGGTGCTGACGCGGTGATCGTGCGCAGCGACCGCAGTAACAACGACAGGCACGTGGTTGTTGAGGGCGAGGCGATCAAGTTCACCTCCCAGGCTAATCAACAGCGGTAAACAGCTACGCACTCCATTCAAGAGCAGCCACACAGGTGATCTATGACGTGGTTAAAAGATCTATGGCGAGCGATCAAAAGATCACCGCGTAAAGCAGCGCTAAGTGTATTCACAACCTATAGCTTGATTTTCACTGCGACAAAAACAGTCACTTTTCTACTCCCAACAGTCAAGATCGAAGGCCCACTGCCCATGACAATTATCGTCATTTTGGGCGTAGTGCTTGGACTGGAAAGAATTTCAAAACCATCACGCGTTGCGCTACCCATTCCAAACTCGAACACATGTTTAGAAATATTATTCGGCGACCTATTTGAACAAGAAGGTGTCCGGGTTGTCGCAGTCAATGACTACTTCGACAGTGAGATTGGCAGACCAGTCTCGGATAAAAGCCTTCACGGAATTTTCTTGAAACGCTGCTTTGGAGGGCATCCCGAGTCCTTCGATGCGCTTGTCGACAAAGAGCTTAAGGGAGTTGCATTCATCACAACGCAAAAGGTGGCGGGCAAGACCAACGCCTATCCAATTGGCACAACAGCAATCATTGGCGTGAATCAAGATGTGTATCTTCTTTTTGCCCTTACGCACTCAGACCCACAAACGTGCAAGGCATCGTCGGACGTAACGTTTCTGTGGTCAGCGCTAGGCGCAGCCTGGGATCGAGCACGTATTGAAGCTGGAGGCCACCCAGTTAACTTGCCGCTAGTCGGAAGTGGCCTCTCCGGAATCGGGCTGCCTACCCGCGATCTACTCAATCTCCTCATACTGTCAGCGATTACCAAAACGAAAGAGAAAGAAGTTACAGGCAAGATTCGCATCGTCCTCCACCGTGATCGGTTTGACGATGTAGATCTTCGAGATGTAAAGAAATACTGGAGTGAAAAATAATGGCGTACCGGAATGGCACATACATCGCTTTTCATGCCAACGGAACCAATATTCCAGGCGGCAACTCCGATATCGACTACTACAACCTAATGAAGGCGTGGTCGGAGAACAAGGACATTGACTTCACCATGGTCAACAGCCACGAAAAGGTATCGGCTGTCCGGGACTCCAGTTCACGGGAAACGCTGCGGAGGTCGTTGTTAGAGCGACTTCGTAACTCTAAGAACATGGTGCTGATTCTTGGTAAGACGACCCGCCTTGATACTGACTGGGTTCCTTTTGAGATTGCCAAAGCGGTTGACGAATACGGGATACCCATCATCGCGGCTTATACAGAAGTGTATGTTCCCATTCGTGTCCCAAGTGCTTTCAGCTCCTACTGGCCGCAGGCCCTAGCTTCTCGCATCAACAACGGAACCGCTAGCGTCATACACATCCCCTTCAACATGAAGGCACTCTTGGATGCCACCAGTCAGTTTAGTCACGACAAGCTTCCGCGAGGCGGCGGCCTCGGGTTTTACGACGACGCCGCTTATCGGTCTTTTGGCTTCCAGGGATAACAAGACGGACTAACTCAAACAGTCTTCTGACTGTTGCGCGGCATCACGAACCATCACGCTTCCACCTAGGCCCATGTTGGCCAGGACAACACCCTTGCAGTACGCCCCGCGCCGTGCGGTGGCCCTACTGTAAGGAGCTTCATCATGTCCCTTGACCAATCCGCTGGCGGTGCCGAATTCGTCCGCCTTGCTCGTCTCATCGGCCGCGCGCGTGGCAGCCTCGCATACGCGCGTCACATGGCGGAAGCCTCGCCGGGCGATGAACGCGTAGCCCGCGTCCTTCGCTCCGCGGTGACTGCCGGTACGATGGCCGATGCCGCTTGGGCGGGCGACCTTGCCGGGTACAGCCCCATCGCCGATGGCTTCCTTCAATCCCTGCGCAGCCTGTCGGTATTCGACCGCATGTTTTCCGACGGTGCCATTCGGCGTATCCCGCTACGCACGCGCTTGGCCGTGGCTACCTCCGCCATCGTGGGCAGTGAGGTGAGCGATGGGGCCAACATCCCCGTCAACAGCATGGCCTTCGCCGCGTGGGGTCTTGATGCGCGCAACGTGCAGGCCCTTGTCGCCGTGACCAACGAAGTGCTCGACGGCACGACCAGTGCTGGCGCTGCGCTGCTGGCAACCGAATTGCGCGGTGGTGTCGCAGCAGCGACGGATGCCGCGTTCCTGGCTGGCCTGGTTACGTCGAACACCACCACCATTCCCGGCAGCGCGTCACCGCTGGACGACTTGGGCGAGTTGCTTGATGTGGTCAACACCAAGGGCGCGGGCAAGCCGTACCTGGTCGTTTCGCCGCGCACGGCTAATCGGCTGGCCACAAAATCGACGACAACCGGCGAGCAGGCGTTTCCTGGCATGACCCCTTCCGGGGGCGAGGTCTGCGGTGTGCCCGTGCTGGTGTCCGACCAGGCTCCTGCGCCCACCAGTTCCGGCCACGGTGCCATCCTGATTGACGGCTCGGCCATTGTGGGTGACAGCGACACCGTGGCGGTGGACGCCAGCGAGAACGCTGCGCTGCAACTGGCCAGCGACCCAGCCAACGGCGCGCAGCAGCTTGTGTCGATGTTCGCCACGAACAGCACCGCGTTGTTGGCGACTCGCCGTTTCGGTTTCGAGCTTATCCGCGACAGCGGCGTTGCCGTGCTGTCCGGCGCGGCCTGGTGAGGTGCGTTATGAGCCGAGAAAAGACCGAAGCACCTACGTCCTTTGAGGACATTATTGCCGGCGTACCCAAGGAGATGTATGCGCGACCGCTGACCGTCGGCAACTTCTTCAAGTTCATGTCGCTACTGGTGACGGCGAACAAAGAGTTGCAGCGACGCGTTGCCCAGCTTGAGCGGCAGGCCAATGCCAAGGGAGGCGGCCATGGATGAGCTATCAGCAACACGCCGGCACGCCGAGCGCCAGCGTCCTGAGACGCCCGCCACTCGCGACCAGTTCGTAGACTTGGTGAAGCGGGTGTCAGTGGAGTTCGCCGCCTTGCGCAGCGAGGTGTCATTACTGCGCCATCGTGTCGAACAACTGGAACGAGAGAAAGGAGGTAGGTCATGAGCCTGCTAAACCTCACCCAAGCACAGCAGCAGTACCCGCATGCCTGGCAATGCGTCGAAGACGAGATGGAGCGCGAGGTATGTGGTTACGACGCCACCCTCACGCCCATCACGGCCGAGGTGATTGTCGTTGATGGTGAGCAGGTGCTTGAGGTTGTTGCGGTGAGCGACATTCGCGTTGTTGAAGGCGGTGAAGACTCGTTCGCTCGCATGACCTTCCACGCCAAACTCACTCAATCCTGACCCAAGCCCACCGGGGGGAGTGAACAAGATTTGTTCGTTCGCTCCCTAACTACGCGCGCTGACTTTTTTTCAGAGATCGGAGGATAGCGGTAGCACGATGTATCTAACGTAGGCGGCAATACCGAGCGAACCTGCCACGTGTACCGAGTGAATGTCGGTGCACGTGGTACCCGGTCACGCGCCAGGTCTTACTCACTTTCCTCAAGCATCAGAGCCAGATCGCGCAGGCGGTAGGAGATGCGCCCTCGAACGCGGACGAATGGAAGTGGCTGCCCGGCAGACCTCCAGTTGCGCAGGGTGAATGATGTTCGGCCGAGCAGTTCCGCTGCCGTGGACTCATTCACGCGGTCGTCCGGGCTAACCCATCTGCCGTTCTGCCTGCACCACGCGCGCCAGGTTGTGACCTGTGCCTCGATGGCTTCGGCGCGCGAAGTCGGCATGGGTTGGCCACAATGTGGGCAAAGGTTGTGCTCGGTCATGGCCGCCACCAGGCGCACTCGTGAGGACGTTTCGGCCGCCATGCGCCGTGACCACTGGTGCAGCCGCCAGGCTCGCTCTCTCCCCGTGGGTGCCACAGGTAGAACTTGCATCCTTGGCAGGTGACCAAGGGCCGCTCGACAATTTCCACGCCGCGTGCTGTCGCGTCATAACACCACGGGCACCAGGTCAGGCACCAGTCGCGTACGACGAACCATGTGGGTATCCACACAGGGCCGCATGTCGTGCAAAAGGCTGAACGAGTCCAGCCGCGAGGACGCAGCCCTAGGCGCATGCGCGTCGTTTCCTGCTTCCACGGGTGGCGACCAGGAGGACGCCTGCTCATGTCCGCTGCGCCTTCTGCGCTGCTCGCCACGCTGCCGGGTCGCGCAACCAGGTCTCCACCTCTTCAGCGTCCCAGCGCAGCGAGCGCGGGCCGTACTGGCGCGGTGCCGGGCAGTTGCCCAGGCGCGAATGCCTGCGGATGGTGGACGCGCTGACGCCAGCGCGCTGGGCTACCTGTTGGATGGTGAAGGGTGTCCTGTGCATCGCTGCGCCGCCTGTGTGAACCGGCGGTCAGTGTTGCCCACAGGTGCCACCTCAATTGCGCGGGCAATGGGCTGGCCACAAGTGCGGCATCCATTCCCCATTCCCGCATTATTCCCGGCACCATTCCCTCTCGCAGCCCTAGTGCAGTAAGGCTTTAAGAGGGTTTAAGGAATGGGGGAATGTAGTTTTGGTGGTTACAGGCAGAGGGGTGCAGGGGTACGCATTGGCCATATTCCCATTACCTATTCCCTGATCGGCCCTCAGCCCTTGGGGCACCTACGTTTGGGCTGGGAATGTCGCATCCGTTGGCAGCCATTCCCCATTCCCGCCTGATTGCCCTGGGAGCGGTCAGCGCTCTGTGCGCCTCCTGGCGGGCCGCAGGCTCCCTTCCGCTGCCTAGCCAGTGACCCCGGCAGCCGTGCGGCTGGTGGAGGCTGCCGGACGTCCTGCTGAGACGGTTGCCCGGCCTACTGTGGGCAAGTGCGTGGTTAATCTCCGCCAGCGAGGCCTTGGCCGGATGCCATCAAGGTTGGACTCACCCAGTCAATCAACTGGCCGGAAGTTCGCGCCAATGACGTACACGTCACCCATGCGCGGGCCAAACTTTAGATGCACGATGTTCTTGTCCATCTTGAATAGCCAGCCGGAATCACACAAGGCTTCCAGCGTTGATTTGAATGCGCCATCAAATCCCTTGCGGTTGTAGTTGAAGGCAGAGCACTGCGCCGCGCGCTTGCGAAGATATGACACACTCAATGCTTCCCGAGCCATCGCCAGCTTTTCCGGCACCGCGTAGGAGCCGTGCAGGCGCGCCTTCGGAGAGAGGCGAAGATAGTCGCTGGCAATGCGCTTTAGCTCAGCCTCTTGTCGTGCCTCACCTGTGCCCACCTCTCCGGCCTCAAACCGACCAAGTACATCGCGCGTGGATCGCTTGGTGAACTCAATGGCCCATAGCGCCACGGTCTCCGTAATCACGGGGCTGTGGTGGTCAATACCCACCGCCAGCAGCGCCGCTACCTTCAGCGCCTTTAGGTGTGCGCGGTTCCATAGCTCTTTGTTGACAACGGACGCACCATCATCGCGCATCCTGGTATCGCATTCCTTGTCAAAACCGTCGAGCACTGCTTGCCCAGCGGGGTTCGCAAGCACCGGCATATTGCGGTTGTCGTTGCGCATGGCAAGCGCGCTTTGCGCCAGGCTGGTCAGGTGTTCTACGACAGCCCTGTCAGGCGGCGTGCCGTTGCGTGCGTTGCGATCAGGGCGCTTGCCTTTGTATTCAATAATCGTCATGCGCGGCAACAGGCCGGATGCGATGTCCCTTGGCGATAGCGCGTCGTATAGGGTTTCAGGCGTGGTATCGCCCACGAAGGACAGCGCAGGCGCGAATACTATTTTGGTGTCCTTTTCACTATCGCTGTACGCGGTACTGCGCAGCACATCGTCCCAGCCACTTTTTGAGTACAGGTCAAGCAGCGCGCGCTTGAGCAGTTGCGTGCTACTTGGTGCGCGTGGGTCGTTGAGCATTTGTAGCGTAAGACCGAATTCACCAAGCATGCAAAATATGGACGGCTGCTTGTCCAGTGTGCGGATGAGGCCCTGGCCACTGGCGAACGCGCCAGGGCCGATGAAGTCATCCACCGCCGGCACCTGGCGACGCAGCGCCGCCAGCAAGCGCTCAATGCCTTTCACGCCGTCTTCTTTGCCTGTGCCCGTGCCGGCCACTACGAGCAGGTATTGGTTCAAGCCCGTACCGCTCACGTTGTACGCGCGGCCGGCAATACCAGCCACCAGGCCCAGCGCCGCACCCAAGGCAATCTCGCGCACCGGACGCACGGCGCTGCTGTAGATGTATTGCGCAACCTCGCCCACCAAGCCAGGCGGCACTAGATCGCCCACATCACTTGTGGGCATCGACGGTGGTTTGGGTGCCTGTACTGGGGGCAACGGCGTGTCGTCCATATCGGACGGCCAAAAACTCACGTTTCGCGGTTGAGACGCAGCGGCAGCGTCGCTACCCTGTGGGCAAGTGATGTTGTTGTTGTTTGAGCCCTCGGTTGCCGCCGGGGGCTTTTCTTTTGGCTTGCTCATGCGCGCGCCGCGTTTTCATGTTCGCCCAGGGACGCGAGCCAGCGTTGAATGTCGGACGCGCGGTAATACATGCGGCCGCCCACCTTGACCGGCTGCGGGCCGTAGCTGTTCCAGCGCCAGCGCTTCAGCGTGTGGGGATGTACGTGCAGGGCCTTGGCGGCTGCAGTGACCGAGAGGTAATCGGTCAGAAGGTCTGTGTGTTGCATGGGTGCACCTGTCGTTGGTGTAAGGCGCACCCATTTAGTAACAAGCTACCCGCGCGGATTGCGCGGGTAATTACCAGTCGGCCGGATAGTCCACGCCCGCGTCGGGCTTGTCTTTGAACGGCAGCCCAGGAAAGGAGTCCCAAGCGTAGGCTCGCGCGGCTTCTTCCGAAGCGCCTTTGAACTTATAGCGGACGTATGCGACGAGTGTTCCTTCAACGTCGCCAACGGTTTCTGCCCACTCATCCGATGGCCGCCTCGGCTTTTTATTTGCCTTCCCGTGCGCGTCAAAAATAGTCGTAAGGGCCAAGCGGAGATCATTTGTGGTCAGCATGACTCCGTGCGCGTGACGCAATTCGAGTAACTTGGCAGGGGATTTAGGGCGCGTACTCCGGGTGCCTACCCCAAAGGCATCCAGGTGGTGCCATTCACGGCCATCACGTTTATTGGGCACCGTTGTCGAAATCAGTCGTTCGCGGTCTGCCGCCAACTCGAACTCCCGAACCTTGTCCTCAACGTCCCTGGCCTCCAGCCTGCCAAACTTTGTCCGCCAGAAGTGCAACTCCGCGGCCGCACTGTCATCGCCGGCCGTAGCAGCGGCGTAGAGCGCGCGTTCCTTGTCGGACTGCTGCAACGTCCATCCCATCGGATCGAACCAACTAAGGTTGACGTTCATGCGCGCATCCTCCTTTGCATCGGCACCACTGTGGCCACAGCGTCAGTGAGCAAACCCTCAAGACGACGCGCCCACTTTTCCAGTGCTTCGCGCTTCTCGTCGAGAAAGTCGTACTGGTTGTAGTGCTGGCCGCCGACGCTGCTATCCACATGGTTCAGCACGCGGTCGCGGTATTCCTTCGGCACACGAGAGGCCGCCATGCCGGTTTCAACGGTGCGGCGCAGGTCGTGCGGGGTGAAAGGCGCTATGTCCACGCCGAACGCCGCCAGGCGCTGACACACCTCCTTGAGCGGGCGACTCAGGTTTCGGTCGGTGATGTGGTCGCGGCGCGTGGCGGGAAACACGTATTCGCTGCTCGCCGCTTCCTTGCGCCTGCGTAGCAATTCCACGGCGGCGGGTACCAGCGGGACAAGGTGTGCCCGCTTGTTCTTGCTGCGCGCAGCAGGCAGCACCCACGTGGCTGCTTCCAAATCCACTTCGCTCCACGGCATGTCGGTGACCTCACTGGCGCGCGCGCCGGTCAGCAACAGCAGCCGCAGGGCATCGGCTTCCGCTTCAATGAAACGGCGCTTGCGCAAGGCCCCGTTAGCAGGCTCGCGCGTCCACACGCTGCCGGGCTCCGTGACGCGCCAGAGCAGCCGCAGATCGCGTGCCGTGGTCAGCGCTCGCGTGCGAGGTGCAGGCTTGCCACACGGCAACTGCATGCGCAGGCAGGGGTGGTTGTCGATGATTCCCTGGTCGAGGGCGAAGGAGAACAGTTTGCGCACCAACGCCAGGCGAGCGCCGGCCTCCGCTGGCCGCATCCCTTCCCCTGTGGCCACAGGAGCCAGCAGCGCGCTAACGTCCGCCCGCGTTATGGACTTCACTTTGCGCTTGCCCCATGCCGGCACCACGATGGCATTCAGCCGGCGCTCGTCCTCCTGCCAGGTGCGCTTGCGCGGCTTGGCCCATTCGGCGATGTAGCGGCTGGCCAGCGTCTCGATGGCAATTTCGCGGGCCGCCTGCTGCCGGGCAGCTTCGCGCTCCGCACGGGCGTCCTGCTTCTGCTCCATCGGATCGGTGCCCGCCTGCACCAACAGGCGCAGGCGGGCCACCTCTTGCCGCGCCCAGTCCAGCGAGCCGCCAGCCTTGCGGGTGGCAGGCGTGCCCAGGCGGTTGGACACAGGGGGCGACCATGGCCCCAGGGACAGACGGCGCTCCCGTCCGTCGAGGGAGTAGCAGAACAGAAAAGAGCGCGCGCCCGTCCGGGTGATGCGCACAGTTAGGCCGCGTGCCACCTCGTCGTGGTACAGCGCGTGGTGCGCGGCCGGCAAAGGCAGCGTTTTGATGAAGGGTTCGGTGAGCCTGATCTTGGCCATGTGGACGCCCCGCTGTGTACGGTCTGTGTACGATTTTTTGTGCCCCGGCAATGCTACCCCGGTGCACCACGACCGTACCGTCCATGCGCGCAATTATACAACGTGATCAACGGGTTACGAGTGAAATCCGGCGTCGAAAGCCTTGCCATTCAAGGGCTTGCCGTCGCCCCGATGGCGCACTCGAAATCAGGCGTACGTGCAAGCGTACCGTGGGTTCGAATCCCACCCTCTCCGCCAAGACACAAAGGCCCTGTTTTTCAGGGCCTTTTCTTTTGCCTGCTTGGTCAACCGGTTGGTCAATCCAACCATGCGACTGGCACACCATCTCCTTCGGCATCCGTCGGGCACGTTCCACTTTCGGCTCGTGGTACCGCGCGACCTCCACTCCGCCTTCGGCCGCAAGATCATCAAGCAGAGTTTGCGCACGCAGAACCTGCGGATCGCCCAGATGTGGGCGTATCTCCTGAGTGCGCGGTATGCTCAAACCTTCGCCGGGTTGCGGGGGAAGTCCATGGGACGGGACGAGGGGTTCGAGGCGTATTTGGCCAGCTTGAAGCGGCTGGAAGTGGAAACCCCGCAGGGCTACCGGTTCAAGACGGATGGCAGCGACCGCGATCAGGGGCACTTGATCGAAGTGTTGCGCACGTTGAACGGCAGCGCGGCCCCCTCCCCTTCCTCTCACTGCGATCCCGGCCAGTTGCCGCAGCGCGTGCGCCTCATCCCTGCAGAAACAGCCATGCAAGAATGGTTGGATGCCATCAAGGGGGAAACCCTCCCCAAGACGCACAAGATCAAGGCGACGGCAGTGCGCAGCTTCGTCGAGCATTTCGACAAGACCCGGCCGATCTGCCAGGCGTTGAGAGAGCATGTCAGCGCGTGGGTCATGGCCCTTCGAGCCACGGGCTTGGAAACCCCGACCTTGGCCAACAAGGCCGGTTACGTGTCGAGTTTCTTAGCCTGGTGTGAAGCCCAAGGGTATTACCGGGCCTTCCAGCGCGACCGTGACAATCCCGCCTATGGCGTGGTGCCCTACAGCAAGAAGGACAAGCGTCGGCGGGCGAAAGAAGAAGGCTATGTGGCCTACACCCTGCCCGAGATCCAGCAACTATTCGCCCCGGACGCGCTGGAACAGCTCCCCAAGGAAGCCCGCTGGGGAATCATCTTGGGTCTCTACACGGGTGCCCGCGTCGGCGAAATCGGGCAACTGGCCCTGAAAGACATCAAGCAGCGGGATGGCGTGCTCTGCCTTCATATCACCGACAAGGGCGCGGGTCAGCGACTGAAAACCTATGCCAGCGAACGCCTAATCCCGCTTCACCCTGATCTCATGGCCTTGGGCTTCCTCGATCGCTGGCGGCAGCTGCGCCGAGATGGCGAAACCCAGTTCTTCCCAGCAGTGAAGATCGGCGGGGTCAACGGCATGGGGAACTGGCTGACCAAGGCCTATGCCCGTTACCGGGAGCGCATTGGTCTTGCCCCACCTGCCAAAGGTCGTCACGGGTTCCACAGCTTCCGGGAAACCGTGGTGCATGCCCTTCAAGACTTGGGTGTGCCGGCTGAGCTGCGGGCCGCCTATGTGGGGCACGGGCTGGATGATGAACACTTCGTCTCATACAGCAAGGATGAGCGGCCATCGGTTGTCTTAAACGCTATCAAAAGGTTGACATGGAAGCTTGATATCGAAGCGACCAAAGAGCTACTCATGTAAGGCTACGACACACCCTAGCTGATTCCGCACTTCACTCATCGGAATTTTCCGTGTCCGGGTTCCAGCCCGGCTCCTTCTCTTTATAGATAGAGTGAAACATTGCCGCTATGTGTTTCAAGCAAATAACGGCGCCTAGCAATAATCCGAGAACTACGAATACATAGTCCTCATGATTTGTTCCGATAGGGATTCCTAAGAAAAGTCTCACAACCACAATAACTATGCCACTTAAAAACCAAACTTCAATGAACATCCGACCAATCGCACCAGTCGCAGGCGATTTTCGGTGTCGATGCAACATCAGAAAAATGTAGATGACGGCAGCCAGTATGCCGAACGCAAGGCTCCACTCGATGGATGAAAAATCATGAACGGTCTGACCTGCGGGTGATGTGAGCATGGCCTTTGTTATCCCCTCTTCGATTCCTTCTTAGCAAAAGACCAAGAAGCAACCCAACGATAGCAAAGCCGACCGTGCCACCGACAGTGGTCGGTCTACCTAGCCACGTGGCAAGGGCCACGCATGCTCCAATGATGAGCACGTCTTCCTCGGCATTCCTTTGAAGCCACTGCATCAATTGATGGAGGCGGATCGACCATGAGGCAGAGGAACTCGAAGTAATCTTCATGATGTGGGCCAGCGGGATATTTACCTAAACCTCCCAAAATTTGCAGCACTGTCAAGATGGTTACGACCAAATTTCACTCGGAACTCAGGCAAAGCCAGAGCGCGTCTTAGTGTTCTACGAACACGACGCTCAGAGCCAAGGCCAACGCTAAGCGTCGAGCCAGAGCACCAAGCAAAGGCAGGCAGCGCCCCTTCCGGGCATCGCCATCCAACCCGATTCAAACATGTCAAGTGAACTTGACATGGACGCCGATTCTGCTTGGATGCTGGCGTGGGGGCGGGCATGCATCAGGCCGGCAGCCGCACACGTTTCATGGTCAGGATGACCGACGCCACCCCGGCCACGGGTGGTTCATCACGGAGGATGAATGTCACAGCATGCCCGCCCCCACCTTGAAACCCACAGCCGCGGTTCCGGCCATTCCGCCATCGCTGGCGTGGCTTACCGGCTCGGCCTGCGGCTCTACGACCGCCGGACGGGCCAGTGGCACGACTACCGCCGGCGGAAGATCGGCGAAGAGATCGTCCGGGCGCTCACGGTGGCGCCGGAGGGTGCCCCGGCCTGGGCCACCGATCCCGAAGAGCTGTGGAACCGGGTGGAAGCCGCCGAAAAGCGAAAGGACGCCCAGGTGGCCAGGGATTACAGGATCCCGATGCCCTTTGGTCTGACGGATCAACAGGCCGGTGACTTGGCCGAAGAGATGGCGCGATTCATCTGCCAGGAGCTTCATACGGCCGTCTCCCTGGGCTTGCACCGGGATGCCGACGTGGACGCCTTGGGCGAGGCGAAGCCTGCCGAGAAAGTCGGCTTCCACGCCCATCTCTACTTCCCGACCCGGCGGCTAGAAGACATCCAGGGCGAGGATGGCACTTCGGACTGGGGGCTGGGCGCCAAGCTGGTGCTGCTCTCGAACAAGAACACATCCGGCGCATTCGTCGAGCAGCTCAACGAACGCTGGGCCGAACTGGCGAACCGCTACACCGCCGCCAACCAGCTCCCGGCTGACTACGACCACCGCAGCTACGCCCGGCAAGATTTGCCCATCACCCCGCAGCCCACGTTGGGGGCGGCCGTGACGGCCATGGAACGCCGGGGTTTCTTCACCCGCCGCGGCGATGCCTTGCGCGGGGACATCCTGGTGCCGGCCAAGGTCTACGAAGCGGCGCATGCGATCGTGCTGGAAGAACAGCGGCGACAGGCCCAGACCGACGTGCGGCATGAAGCCGTGCAGCCGGTCAGGGCCGAGCCGCTATCGGAACCGTGTCCGGCACCCGATCAACCCGATGTAACCCCGAAACCAGAGGCCACCCCGTCGGCCGCTGTGGCGGCCGATCCACCCCGTCTGCTGCTGGAAGGGGTACCCGGTTCACTCTTGGCGAGGTTCCGGGAAAAGGTGCCCGCCCCAGAGGAGCCCGAGGCGCGGCGGCTGTTTGCTCAGGTGCTGCGGCTGGTGCGGGTGATCGAGAAGGTGCTGGGTGTCCTCGCTCGCCTCGCGATTCAACTCGGCGACCATCAGGCTGAGCGCGACCGCCGCGAAGCGGCCGCCTTCACGCATGAGGATCAGCATCGCGAACGGCGGGCCGCCCGCCAATCCGCCCGGCGGCGGTTGGCCCAATGGGAGGCCGCTCATCCGTGGCGGTTGCGAACGGCCACTGTCATGGGTGAACCCGCCGAGTGGCGGCACTTGTACCGCGAGGTGAAACGCTGGGACGAACAGGCCCACGACGCCCAAACCGCGGCACGGCGTGTGCGGTCGCAGATCGCCACGTTCGACCAAGAGGGTCACCAACTACGCGGCGACCAGCGCGAACAGCTGGGGCGGCTCGGTGGCGCACTGGACAGTGTCCGCGAGGCTAAGGTGGACTGGGTTCTGGCCCTGCGCAGCGCGGCCACCGACGACGAGCGGTCGTGGATCAAGGCTGCACGTCCGGTGTTGGCTCGGGAAGACTGGAAGACCGCTGAGCCGGCGTTACGCCGGACGGCGTTGGAGCATCGGCCTAGGTTGGGAAGGACAGCATGAAGCACTTGCGCGACCGGTGGGCGCTCTCAATGCTTCGGTTGAGATACGCGGCTTCATATGACCGGATAAAGTTGTTGACGAACAGCAACGACAGGGGAACGCAATGGACTTTGAACCGTTTGGCAGCAAGGCACTTCAAGACCTCGATGAAAAGGATCTTGAAGTCCTGCGAGAGATCGCCGAGGGATGGTATGTCGAATACAAACGGGAGCTATCCAAGGCGGACGGCATAGCAAAATCTGTGGCTGCCTTTGCGAACACCTATGGGGGATGGGTGTTCTACGGGGTCGAGGAAAAATCCCGAGATGAACAGGTTGCTGGAAGCTTTCCTGGTCTGCCTGACGATGAGGTGGACGCGGCCCTGTCTCGCATCCGGCAGGCTGTCGCCCAAAGCATCAATCCTTCCGCGCACTACGATGTTCATGTCATCCGCGCCGGCGGTTCCGGCTCACTTCAATCCGGGCGGGCGGTTGTCGTTCTCCGGGTGCAGAAGAGCTTCAACACACCACATGTTCACCGCTCAGGCATGATCTACCGTCGAGTGGGCGATGGCTCCGAACCAGTGCCAGAAACGGATCGGGGTCGGCTCGGACAGCTGTTTAAGCGTCGAAAACGACTTGAAAAGCATTATTCAGCGATATTGAGCGACAGGATATCACTTCCCGCCAACCAAAAGAAATCACCTTTCATTAGGCTTCTTGTTGTTAGTGACTTATGGAAGGAAAGGGATCTTTGGTTCTCAGGAGCAATAGATCGGATAAGGGAAATCATGGGGGATCCAGCCGGCGAGATTGCGACATGGCCATTCGATACAGTTCACAATTCGCCTTTGGGTTTTGTGGCAAGGCAACTCACTAATAACCATCCTGGAGTTATTAGCTCAACTTGGGAGTTGTTTAGGGATCTGACGAGTGACATCGTCGTTCCTCTTAGGTATGTAAATATATCTGAAATTAGCGATGGTCATGATTTTCTTGATGGCTATGAACAGAAAGATAGGTTTATAAGCGCCCTCCGGGCTGACGGGCACACGGAATTCAAGGTTATAGATATAAATAGCTTGTTTGCCACTTTGATGGGCCTTTCAAACATCCAGACGAAGCTTATGGCTGAGCTTGAAAGCAGCGGAACTTTTTGGTTCAAGGCTCAGATCCATAATGCAAACGGATTTGTCCCATTCCTTGATTGTCAAGGTGTAGTAGATCATGTCGAAAAGCATCATATTCCCGTAATTTTGAGAAAAATAATCACTCTTTACCCCGGGAAAGGCATGGCTTCGTTTGCGGAAACATGGAAGCTTCCCGACAACAATGACGAAAATGAAACCCAGTTAAGTCAAACTGTTTTCAGTGCGCTTGGCATGTTTACGCATATTGTTCGTGCGCTTGGACTGCCCGAATGGATGGAGGTTGATGCCTCAGGAGATGAGGGTAGTTATTACTCTCAGATCATCGGCGCAAGTCGGCGTTTTCAAAATGCACAAAGCCAACGTAGTCCAGCGCTCAAATAGACTAGGCTCCAATCTCAGGCGAGTAGAAAAATTGTCGAATGCTCCATGGGGATATCCATGAACACGTTTGATCAGGCTTATCGTCATGCCAAAGATACGATGGTCTGGGCGATGCGGCATGTCCAAAATCAGCAGCTTCAATCCACGATAAGAAATCGCCTCGCAGCCGCCGCATACGGATTGGCGTTGGAGCACCAACGCGGGATGACGGTGCTGGTTGAGGCCAAGGCATACGGATCCGCCTTGGCTTTACTTCGACCGGCGGTTGAAGGGTTCGCGTTGGGCTACTGGTTGCTCTACCAGGCGGACGAGGCCCAGCTCACAGCGTTCGCAGAAGGGAAATCAACGCAGACACTGGATCCGCTGTTGCGGCGTATCGCTGACGAGCACGCCTCAGGCCCAAGAAAAGACCAGATGCAGCAACTGGTGAAGCGCTTGAACCCATTCACGCATGGGGGCATCGAGCATCTTGTGATGCGACAAGGCCCCGACGTCGTGGGCCCCCGATACGACGTCGAAGACATGGCGAACGCCTTGGGTATCGGCGCTTGGGTGGCCAAGATGGCGGCCGTGGACATCGTTGGTGGCGTTGCGGGCAATGCCGAACTCGCCAATGACATGCTCAACGAGGTGGACGATGAGCTGCCGTTCCCGCCGGCTCTGGGCATGGTACCGACGCCTTGAATTTCGCCCGCCGCCCCTTTCGGCTCACCGCCGGCTTCCCTTCTTCTCCCAACCGTTCCGCATGGGCCGCCTGCGCGGCGGCCTGAGCCAAGTAGGCCGCGAACCGCTCGGCCACGTAAGGAACAAGATCCAGCGGTGGATACTTCACGCCATCCAAAGCTCGCTTGCACTCCAACAGCGACCCGCGGGCGACATAGGTTCGCGCGTCCACGCCTTGGCCGTCACTGTGGCCGTTGATCGTCTGGATGACGCTTTTGGGGACGTGCGCACGGTCGCACCGGGTGGTCAGGGTATGCCGGAAGCAGTGCAGTGACTTCTTCGGACTGTTGATGCCGCAGGCCTGGCGCAGGTGGTGCTTGTTGAACCAGCGGGAGACGGTTCGACCCGGGCCACCTTCGGGCCAGCCCAGCCCCGGAAACAGGAGTTCCGAACCCGAGGCCCGGACATCGGCCACATAGCGTTCAAACCCCAGTTCCAGCAGGCGCGCAGGAACCGGAATCCGGCGCAGCGAGTAGCCGGTCTTGACGCTTTGACCTTCGCGGAATGGCGTGATGTCGAAGTAAAGGATGGCGTGCTCCACCCCATCCTCGTCCAGCTCGGTATCGGACTGGATGTCGGCCACGTAGAGCTGCGAGATCTCGTTCACGCGCATGCCGGTGAACAGGGAAATCAGGGGCACCCAATACTTGTGCGGCTCCGTGTAGTGGCCCACATGCTGGGACGCAAAGATCGCTTGCAGATCCTGCGCGGAGAAGATGTCCCGCTTCTTCGGCACCTTGTCGCGATAGCGGCCGTTGTCCACGTAGTGGAATGGGTTTTCCGAAATCGTCTCTGTTTCCACGCACCAGTTGAAGAACGCATTCAGGGCCATGAGGTGCTTGCCCTGTGTGCCTCGCTGGATCAGTCGCAATTTTTTCTTCTTCGCGAGGGCCGCCACCGTCCGTGCCGGTAGGCCTTGGAGTTCAGGGTAATGCGGCAGGTAGCGTGGCCAGGACGCCAGGACATCCGCCATCGCATTGGCATCCTCGGCGGTGACATCGCCCACCGGCTTGTCCCCCAGCACATCCAGCAGCAGGTTCAGGATGTAGCGGCGATCCCGTGTGGCCGGGGTGGCTTTCTTGGGCCCCCGTGCCAGGTTGGCCAGGTTCAGGGCCACCATTTCGCTCAGGCGCTTGCCGGCGGCGATCGGTGCCGGTTCGACCGTGGTGGGCGGCTGGACTCCGGATGGGGAAGCCGCCGGCTGGACTGTCGCCGGGGACGGCGCGGAAACGGTCGCCACGGCGGCTGCCTCTGGAATGGGGACAGTATTCGGGCCATGGCCGATCGGCGAGAACACAGGCGGGGGCGGTGCGGGTGCCAGCGCAGAAACCCAGGCCCCCTCCTGTCGAGGGATGGCGTCCGCAAGGAGGACGGGCGGTGGTACGGGAAACCGGATGGCGGTGTCAGCCCGATCCAGCATGAACCCCCGATCCACGGTGCCCGGCCGACCCGAACGCGGTTGCATGCGATCCAGAAGGCCCAGCCGCTCGACCAGCTCCATGACCAGCACATGCCCATCGGCGCAGGTCGGGGAGACGCGGAACCCGTCACGGGTGGCCACGAGGTCGTAGAGGTGGGTTTCTGAGCTGATGAGGGGCATGACGAGAACGGGCAGCAAGCGGAGGCGACGTTCTAGTCAAGATTTCCAGTCTGTCAACTCATTGATTTCGCAAGAAAAAATATACGTCTCGGAATCGACGTGCTGATGCGGTTCTTGGCAAAAAAGCCAGGAACAGCGTCGATTCGAGGGGGTGTCGGGCGCGCGCTCGCCCCAGCTCCGGGCCCGGCGGTTGACAAGGCGTCCGTTTTTGAGAAGTTGGGCGCCATCTGTCCGGAGTCTTCATGCCCCTGCTTCGATCCGCTCGTTTTTCGTCGTTTCGAACCGCATCGCATGGGTCAGGCAAATAGGTAGGGTCTAAATGACATATGACCTATTTTCAAATAAAGCACCGCCAGCGTTGAGATTTTTCCAACCCCATTTTTCCGGATACTCACTCGCACGCGCACCGTCGAGGCAGCCAAGCCTATAACTAACGGCGTGCCGCCTTGACCAAGTCAGTGACGCCTTGCAGGGAGACCTTTCCAGTTGTCCCAACCACGGCTGAAAGCACCGCGGAAAAGCCAGAGACGATCAGGAAAGAGCCGGCTCCGCCCTTTCCTTCCATCCTTAGCAGAAACGCCCCGATCAGGGCAAGCAAACTCAGAAGAAACATCGCCCAGAAACAGGCGGTAATGCGGAATTTTGCGTTCACGGCTGCCCCAACGTGACAGATTTCCGGCATCCGTGCCGCCCGTCCTTCCCCATCTTTGGGGAGGGTTAGCGCTATTGCTGGTGCAGAACGCTATCTCGATCGATGTGGGTGGTCAAGGCGATTTTGATCATCGCTTTGAGCACCTAGAGACTCCGGGGCGTGCCTTGGCCAGCGACGAGCCTGTCTTGGTTTGTGGCCCGCGTTTCCTGTCAAAGAAAAAGCCACCTCCAACGGAGGCGGCCCCAGGTTCTCGGTGCATCGGCGAGTGCGCCGGACTTCCCGTACCACCCAAGCCGGTATCAGGATTTCAGCAGCGCCGTCAGGCGGGCGTGCCATTCCTTGGCCAACTCGTGCTGAAAGTGGCCGCCCATTTTTATCCGGTGCGTGGGGTGATCCAGGTTGTTCGTGGTGATGATCAGGAAATTGTCGTTGTGCGCGATCATGCCGTATTGATTTGAACGATCCGTCCACTCGTGCTTCCAACTGCGGATGCCACCGGGATCCAAGATCCACTCTTTGCCTTTCGTGTCCCGAAACCACACTTGGCCGGCGGCATTGATGGCGACGTTTTTGGCACGGTGCGTGGCATGAAAGGGCTGGCCGTTGACCTGCAACGTGATCGGCCCGGATCCAGCGGTCTGGGGCTGTGTTTTGAACGCCGGGAAGAGCCGAGGCAGCAGGAACCACACGGCCACCATGCAGCCAGGCACCAGCAGGCCAGGGGGCAGAAAGCGAAGCCTGACGACGAAAAACAGGAGCCAGCCGGCCATGAACCCGGCCACGATGGCTAGGGCGATGCGAGCCATCTGGATCAGCAGGAGCTTCATGCGGGGCCTCCTACTGGTTCGATTGGTTCGATTCAGCGCGGATGTAGCGGCCCGACGGGTCGAAGTAGAGGAACGTGTCCTTGCCTGAAACGTTCGCCGACGTCGGAGCAAACGGCACGAAATCACCCACGGAAGTTTTCGAGACCACGAATTGATAGTGGAGGCGCGTGGAGCCGTCACTTTCGGTCTCGCGTTCCTGCGGCTGCCCCAAGGCCGCGATGGCTTGATCCATCGTCGTTTGATGCGGGATGAAGCCCTGAACCGTGCTCTGATTGAAATCTTTGCCGATGGTCGTGGCGCAACCGGCCAGCAGCCCCATCGTCATCACGCTCAGTGTCAGCACAACCTTCCTTGCGGTTTTCATCTGCAGATTCCTCTGTGGGTGAGTGTGGTCGGGAGGTTACCCGTTTAATGGGTTATATGCTGACTTTACAGTAAACGTTGAACGGGTAATAACGTCTGGGCCGCCCACCGGGGACGGCCATGAAACGCGCATCCATCCACACACCCGAGCACACCGAGTTGGTCTTGTTGCTCAAAGACCTGCGGCTCAAAACCGGCTTGTCCCAAGCGGAGGTGGCCGACGCCCTGGAACGGCCCCAGACCTACGTGTCGGCGATCGAAGTGGGCCAGCGCGGGGTGGATCTGATCCAGGTACGGGAGCTATGCCGGCTCTATGGCGTGGATTTCATCGCGTTCGCCAAGCTCTTCGAGGAACGCTTGAAGAGCCGGGAGAGCGAGCGGCGACCGCCGCGGCGGCGACGCAGAAGTTAGATCCCGTGCTTGCCCTTCGGGCGGGCCGACACCGAGCACCGGGCGTGACCGGCGCTCGACATCGGCCAGCCGATACGAGATGACCAAGTCGCCTTTCCCCACATCATCGAAGCAATGGCGATGCCCATGGCAATCCTGATGGGGGGCTGATACCGTTCGCGCCCTTGGTCAACTTCGAGGGTCAACCCGACCGGAAGCGCCAAGCATGGCCGGGCTTGGCTTGGAAGCATGGGGAAGTCTCTCCCACCCTCTCCGCCAAGACACAAAGGCCCTGTTTTTCAGGGCCTTTTCTTTTGCCTGCTTGGTCAACCGGTTGGTCAATCCAACCATGCGACTGGCACACCATCTCCTTCGGCATCCGTCGGGCACCTGGCACTTTCGACTGGTTTTACCACGGGATCTTCAAGCGGCCATCGGCCGCAAGATCGTCAAGAAAAGCCGGCTGTGTATCGTTCCGCTCAAAGAGGGGGCGTGATGGACACCCAAGAGCAGCGGCGTTCGACACGTTAAGCACGCATCGAAAACACGCCGCGCCTGAGGTGGGCCTAACGGGTCGACCACCGGCACCGTGCCAATGTCGCGCGAACGCCGAGACGCGCTCGGAAGAAAGTGGCATCACCGCAAATTATTGCAGTTGTATTTGATATTGATTCTCATTACCCTTCGCGCCTTCTCGGAAACGGCGCATCCCATCCACGGGGCGGACCTTCCACAGCTTGCTTACTCAGCTCACGAAGGGGACATGCGATGCACCGAACCGCGACGAACCAAGCGACGATGCCGACTGTCGGCAAGCCGATGGGTGGCCCACTACTGAAAGCCTTAGGTGCTGCCCTGGTGCTGGGTAGCACGCACGCTTGGGCGCAAGACGTCCAGTCGCCATCGCCGCCGCCCCATCCTTCGGCGCCGCCCCAAAAGACTGCCCCCAAGAAGGACAACGTCACGAAGCTGGAGGCAGTCAACGTCGAGGGCGAAAGCCTGGAGCCCTCCTCGCCGAAGTTCACCGCGCCGCTCCTGGACACACCCATGTCGGTCACCGTGCTGCCGCAGTCGGTGATGCAGGAAACGGCAGCGACGTCGCTGCAGGACGCGCTGCGCAACGTGCCCGGTATCACCTTCGCCGCGGGCGAAGGCGGTACGCCGACGGGTGACCTGCCCGCCATTCGCGGCTTCAACTCCACCGGCAACCTCTATGTCGATGGCCTGCAGGACATCGGCGTGCAGACCCGTGACATCTTCGACCTCGACCAGGTGGAAGTGGTCAAGGGTTCCGATTCGTCCATCGCCGGCCGCGCAGCCGGCGGTGGCAGCATCAACCTGGTGACCAAGACCGCCCAGGCGAAGGACTTCGTGGAACTCAGCGGCACCTACGGCAGCGCCGGCCAGTACCGCAGCACGTTCGATGGCAACTATGCGTTGACCAACAACATCGCAGGCCGCCTCAACATCATGACGATGGGCGGCGGCGTGCCGGGCCGCGACAGCGCGGTGCGTACGGACAAGGTCGGCTTTGCGCCCACCCTCACGTTCGGCCTGAATACGCCGACGCGCCTGATCCTGAGCTGGTACCACTTCGAAGACAACAGCACGCCCGACTACGGCATCCCGGTGGATTTCAGCGGCACCGGCCGCCCGTTGACGGAAACGCTGGGCATCAACCCGAAGAACTACTACGGCCTGGCCGACCGCGATTTCCGCCATAACGACGTCAATGCCGGCACGGTTCGCCTCGAACACGATTTCAACGAAGCGTGGTCGCTGCGCAGCCAGCTTCGCTACACCGACTCCATCAACAACTACGTACTGACCCTGCCGACGGTGTCTGGCAGCGACGCGGTGTACCGCCTGCCGATCGCCAACCACGACGAGACCCGCAGCGTGGCCGGCAGCGTCGACCTGTTCGGGCATTTCGACACCGGGTCGATCCACCATGACGTGGACGTCGGCTTCGACGCCGCCAACGAACGCCAGCGCCTCCTCGGCGAAGGCTCCTACGACGGCTACAACGTCGTGTCGTCCGCCGGCGTACAAGGCTTTTCCTCCAGCGGCAACTGCAGTGATCCGGCCCTGGTCACCAGCTACGACTGCACCAGCCTGTACTCGCCCAACCCGCACGACCCGTGGCAAGGCTCGATCACGCCAGCCACCTTCTCCATCGCCGATTTCAGGACCACGGACTGGGCACCGTACGCCTTCGACACGATCACCTTCAGTCCGCAATGGAAGGCCAACGTGGGCGTGCGCTGGGACCGCTACCACACCGAATCGAGCGACCTGGCCAATCCGCTCATCAATGCGCTGGAGGCCAGCGCGTACCGGGAATCATTCGCCAGCTACCAGGCGAGCGTGATGTACAAGCCGACCAGCAATGGCACCGTTTACCTCACCACCAGCACCTCGCTCATCCCCGAGAACCAGGCCCAAAGCAATGCCGGCCAGGACGAAGTACTGAAGGGCACGCCGCCCAAGCCGGAGAAAACGCACTCGCTGGAACTGGGCACCAAGTGGAACCTGTTCGACAACCGCCTGCTGCTGAGCGGCGACGTGTTCGTGGAGAACCATACCAACTCCGTGGTCTACGTGACGCCGGACGTCACCGAACAGATCGGCAAGACACGCTCCAAGGGCTTCGAGCTGAGCGCCAACGGTTCGATCACCGACAACTGGAACATCATCGCCGGCTATTCGCATGTCGATGCCAAGATCATCAAGGGTGGCATCTACGACGAAGTTGGCCAGCAGTTGCCCAACACACCGCCTAATACCTTCAGCCTGTGGTCCACGTACCGCGTGGTTCCGGCGCTGACGCTCGGCGCGGGGGCCTATTACCGCGACAAGCAGATCGGCTACGCCGGCTCGCCCGCCAAGTACATCGACAGCTACTGGCGTGTCGATACGATGGCGAAGTGGCAGATCAGCCATCACATCGCGCTACAAGCCAACGTGCAGAATTTGTTCAACCGCCACTACTACTCCAAGGACTTCTACTGGTACGCGCTGCCAGCGCCGGGTCGCACTTACATGGCAACGATCGACCTGAAGTTCTGACGGTGCGGGTATGTCCGACCTAGACCCTTACGAAGACGTCAAGCAACTGCTGCAGCACGATCCGTCCGCCGCGGTGGCACGCCTTCGCAGCCAGGCACAGTTGGGCGATGCCAACGCCCAACTGGGGCTGGGCCAGTTGCTCATCAACGGTGTCGGCACGCGACTGGACAGCACCGAGGCCTTGCGCTGGTTCCACGCTGCCGCCGATGCGGGCGTAACGATGGCCATGAACATGATTGGCCGTTGCCATGAATACGGCTTCGGCACGGCCGTGAACTACCCGCAGGCGGCTTACTGGTACCTGTATGCCGCCGGCCTCGATTGCGATTGGGCGATGTACAACTACGCCCAGTTGCTGGCACATGGTCGCGGCGTCGCGCAGGATCGCGCCGCGGCCTTCACCTGGTTCCAGATGGCCGCCAACCGGGGCCATGCCCGTGCGATGAACTTCCTCGGCCTCTACCACGAGCGCGGCTGGGGCGCGCCGGTGGATCGACACGTCGCTTTCGACTGGTACCGGAAGTCCGCCGAAGGCGGCGACTATCGCGGCCAGTGCAGCCATGCCTCCGCGCTCGCGGAACAGGGCCACATGGATCAAGCGCTGCACTGGTTGGGCCGGGCTACGGCAAATGCGCCGCCGCGTTTCATCGCCGAACTGGCGACAACGCTGGCATCCTCTGCGCATAAGGAACTGCGTGCATTCGCCAAAACGTTGCCGCCGTTGCCCGATCCCTCGACGCGCGAACGCCTGCGCGCTGCGTACGGCAGGGCCAGCGCATGGTCATGACGAACAGGCCATGCGCTTCAAACGTCCGTCCAGAAGCGCAACAGGTTGTGGTACGTGCCGACCAACTCGACGAGTGTGGGGTCACCCGCATGGTCGCGTTCCAGCTTCTGGATCGACATGTCGAGATTGAACAGCAGGCTGCGCTGGCTGACGTCTCGCACCAGGCTCTGGATCCAGAAGAACGATGCCATGCGCGCACCGCGTGTGACCGCTTGAACCCGATGAACGCTGCTCGACGGGTAAAGCACCATATCGCCTGCCGGCAGCTTGACCTGCCTGGTTTCCAGCAGTTCCTCGATCAGCAGCTCACCGCCGTCGTATTCCTCCGGCGACGACAGGAACAAGGTGGCCGACAGGTCGGTACGCACCGGTTGGCCGTTTTCCTCGACCGAGGGGCTGCTTCGGTCATAACGCACGGCGTTGTCGACGTGGTTGCCGAAGCCGTCGCCTTCCCGGTAGCAGTTGAACAACGGCGGGAAGATACGGCGCGGCAACGCGGCGGCGAGGAAAAGCGCACTCCGGCTGAGCACCGTGCGCACCCGTGCGCCAAGTTCCTGCGCGACCGGATCGCTTTCCGGCAACTGGAGGTTGTGTTTGGCCCGTGCGGATTGATAGCCGGCCGTGAGGCGACCGTCCGTCCATCCGGCGGCCGCCAGTCGCGCCCGATAGTCGGACACCTCGTCCACCGTCAGCACTTGGGGGATATGCAGCAGCACCGGCTCTCGTCCTTCGCTCATGGCACCCGCCCTGTTGCGAATGCCCCGCGCGAAAGTCTAGGAGAGAATCACTTTTATTACGAGTGATAATCATTCTTAAATACTTGGTACACTTCCCTTCACGGCACATGCCCATCGCCTCGGAAGAACCTCGTTCCCCACTGGCATGAATCGACGGCCCGTATGCACGCACGCCCCACCCCCATCGCACTCCCCAGGCGTACCCCTACGCCCACGGGCGTTCGCGCTGCCATGATCCGGGCGGCTTCGCCTGCCCACCGCAGGGAGTCCCTGGGATGACATCCCATCACCTGCGTCGCTGGTACCTGGTGCACAAGTGGAGCAGCCTGATCTGCACGCTGTTCCTGCTTGAGTTGTGCATCACCGGCCTGCCACTCATCTTCCACGACGAGATCACCGACTGGAACCATGCCGCCACCTTGTCGGCCTCCTCACCTGATGCGCCGACCTTGAGCCTGGATACGTTCGCCGCCAAGGCCCTGCAGCGCTATCCGCACGATCGCATTGCCTCGCTCTTTGCCGATGACGATGAACCCAAGGTCTATGTAAGCCTGGTTGCGCCCACGCCGGGGCCGCATAGCCAACATGCGCTGGTGCTGGACGCGCATACGGCCGCCATCATCGACGATACGCTCTCGCCGCTGCCGTCGAAGGCGCGGATACAGGGGCTCGACACCTTCATGGGGGTTCTGCTGACCTTGCACATGGCCCTGTTCGCCGGCTTGCCGGGACAGCTGTTCCTGGCGCTCATGACCCTGCTGTTCCTGGCAGCCATCGTCACCGGCGTCGTGCTGTATGGCCCCTTCATGAAGAAGCTCGACTTCGGCACGGTACGCAGGGAACGCAGCACGCGATTGAAGTGGCTGGATCTGCACAACCTGCTAGGCATCGCCGCGTTGGGCTGGATCACGATCGTGGGCTTCACGGGATTGTTGAACACGCTGTCGACACCGCTGACCGGCCTATGGGAACTCACCACTTTGCCCAAGCTGCTGGCCCCTTACCAAGGCAAACCCGTGCCAACACCGGCCGAGATGGTGTCGCCGCAGCGCGCACTGGATACCGTCAAACGCTTGATGCCTGGCAAGACCATCCGCTACGTCGCCTATCCCGGGACGACGTTTGGTACCACACCCCAGCATTACGTGTTCTACGTGCGCGGCACCACGCCTGCCACCTTCGAATTGATCACACCCGCCCTGGTCGATGCGCGAACCGGAGTGTTTGACGGCACCGTGCAACTGCCTTGGTATCTGAAGGCGCTGGAACTGTCGCGCCCGCTGCACTTCGGCAACTACGGAGGTCTCCCATTGAAGATCCTGTGGGCACTGCTGGATCTCGTCACCATCATCGTGCTCGTCAGCGGCGTGTATCTCTGGTTCGCCCGTCGCCGATCACAAGCGGAGCGACTGGCCCACCTGGTAGCCCTGCACACTGCGGACGAAGCGCGTGCCAAGCACGAGGAGATTCGCCCATGACGTCGCCAACTCACTCGTTTCGGAAAGTGTGGGCGGTGCCATGCCTCTTGGCGCTGATCGTTGTGGTCGGACTGATCTCCGCGCTACTCGGCGTACATATCGCCTGGAAGGTGATTTCATGGATCGCGCTGGCATTACCCCTGGTCATCATCGTGTGGTTCGCTGCGCTACGCCCACGCGCGTAGCGTGACGAACCTCTTCAAACGTGAGCGTGTGCAGAATTTTGTGTAAACGGGATTCGGTTTACAGCTGAGGCATGCGCTCCTCGAACTGGATGGTAAAGCGGTTGAGTGCAGCCTTCCAATCGCGGATGGGCAGCGTCCACCGCTTGCTGATGTTGCGCAGGGCGAGATACAACAGTTTCATCAACGCCTCGTCGCTGGGGAACGCACCGCGGTGCTTGGTCAGCCTGCGCAGACCGTAGTTCACCGACTCGATGGCGTTGGTGGTGTAGATCACCTTGCGGATCTCCGGCGGGTAGTCGAAGAACGGGATCAGGCGCGGCCAGTTGCGCCGCCACGACTGGCTGATGGGCGGGTACTGCTCATCCCAGTGCGCCTCGAATTCGGCGAGCCGCAGTTCGGCCTCCTCGGCGGTGGCGCAGGTGTAGATACGCTTGAGGTCAGCCGCTACCTCCGGTCGCCGCTTCCACGACACGTAGTTCAGGCTGTGCCGCACCATGTGCACGATGCACAGTTGCACGGTGGTCTTCGGGAACACCGCCTCGATGGCTTCGGTAAAACCCTTCAGGCCATCGACGCAGGCAATGAAGATGTCCTGCACGCCACGGTTGCGCAGCTCCGTCACCACCTGCATCCAGAACTTCGCGCCCTCGGTCTGGGCCAGCCACAGGCCCAGCACCTCCTTCTCGCCGGCCATCGTGATACCGATGGCCAGGTAGACCGCCTTCACGCGCACCGCACCCTCGCGCACCTTCACATGGATGCAGTCGAGGTAGATGATCGGGTACACCGGATCCAGCGGCCGGCTCTGCCAGGTCTTCACCTCATCGACCACGGCATCGGTCACCGAGGAGATCAGGCTCGACGTCGGCGGCACGCGATTCTGGCGCATCGATCCCGAGGCCGATTACGGCGCCCTTAATGCCGTTGCCCGCCAGCGGGTGAAATTGTCATTGATCGAGGAGCAGTGGGACGACATCCTGCGACTGGTGGGCTCGCTGAAACTGGGCCGTGTGCCGACCAACGGCATCATGCGAACCTTGCAGATTGGCGACCGTCCAAGGCGTCTGGCCCTGGCTGAATTCGGAAGGATTGAAAAGACGCTGCACACGCTGACTTATATTGACGATGAGGCGAAGCGACGTAGCACGCTGACCCAACTCAACCGTGGCGAAGGGCGACACAGTGTGGCGCGCGCCATTTTTCATGGGAAACGCGGCGAACTCCGGCAGCGCTACCAAGAAGGTCAGGAAGATCAACTGGGCGCGCTCGGCCTGGTGCTCAACATCGTTGTCTTGTGGAACACCATCTATATGGAGGCGGCATTGGAACAGTTACGTCAAGCAGGCTTTGCCGTGCGCGATGAAGATGTCGCGCGCCTCTCGCCGCTCACCCATGATCACATCAACATGCACGGTCGATCCGAGGCGGTTGCACGCGGGGAACTGCGCCCGCTACGGGATCCTGACGATAGGGAAGGCGATTGAGAAGGAGGCTGTCTCGGGAGGCGCATTCCGCTATCCATATGGTTTTTATGGATAAATAGACCTTATCCCGGTTTTTCGTTCCATTGCTCCCCAAACCCCATGACCGGCACGCTGCACTGCGGGATGAAGCAAAGCGGATGATCCCAGACAGCCGCCCCGCCACGACTCCATCGAACTCCCGTCACCCTGCAAGATGTTCCTGTTCGCCCCCATGGATGGGGTGAACAACCCCACCGGCAATCCCGCGCGATTCCGGGCTTTTGCACCTCTCCCCGACATCCGCCATGCTTCCCCCATGATCGAATTCGGACACGGAACCCACGTCGGCCTGCGCCGCACGCGCAACGAGGACACTTACTACGCCGACGCCGCGCTCGGCCTGTTCCTGGTCGCCGACGGCATGGGCGGACACCTGCACGGCGAGGTGGCCTCGGCGCTGGTGCGCGACAGCGTGGTGGAGCTGGTAAGTCACGGGCACGGCCTCGCCGAAGCCATCCATGGCGCCAACGAACGCCTGATGGCGCAATTGCACGACCACGGCAACGCGCTGCCGATGGGCAGCACCATCGCGGCCCTGCGCCTGGGCGACGACGACTACGAGGCGGCATGGGTGGGCGACAGCCGCATCTACGCGACCGGCCGCGAGCTGCGCCAGATCAGCCACGACCACTCGCTGGTGCAGGCCCTGGTCGAGGCGGGCAAGCTGGATCCGGCGCACACCGCGCGCCATCCGAACCGCAATGTGCTGACCCAGGCGCTTGGCGTGACCGCCGCCGCGCAGTTGCACATCGGCATGGCGCACGGCCGTCTCCTGCCCGGCATGGGCTTCCTGCTGTGCAGCGACGGGCTGACCGAAGACCTCGACGCGGCTTCGATCGCCCGCACGGTGTCGCGTACCGACCTTGCCGCGCAGGAGTGTGTGGATCAACTGCTGCTGGGTGCGCTGGATCGCGGCGGCAAGGACAACATCACCGCGATCCTGGTGCGCTCAAGCTGAGCCGGCTTCCGCGGGCGCTGCCGGCGGCGCATCCAGCTTGCGCCACACGCTGACGCCGCCTGCGCTCTTGTCCAGCGCATCGAGGCGCTGCTCGTGCATGGCGGCTTCATCCACCGATGCGCGCAATACGCGCGGACGCCCGCGCAGTACCAGCGGCGAGGCCACCGTTGCGGCCGTCGCCGATTCCTGCGGCTGTTCGAAGGCGAGATCCATCGCCACCTGGCCGGAGGTCATCGCGAGATAGACGTCCGCCAGCAGTTGGGCGTCGATCAGGCCGCCGTGCAGGTCGCGCCGCGAGTTGTCCACGCCGAGGCGCTTGCACAAGGCATCCAGGCTGTTGCGCTGGCCGGGGTAGCGTTCGCGCGCCATCGCCAGCGTGTCGAGCACGCTGCAGCGGTCGCCGATGCGACCGTAGGACTCGCCCAGCCGCGCCAGTTCGGCATTGATGAAGCCCACGTCGAAGCTGGCGTTGTGGATGATGAGCTCGGCGCCGTCGACGAAGGCGAGGAACTCGTCCACCCTGTCGGCGAACAGCGGCTTGTCCACGAGGTGCTCGTCGCGGATGCCGGTGACCTGGCTGGCGCCCTCGTCCATCGCACGCTGCGGATTGAGATAGGTCTGCCAGTGGCGGCCGGTGAGGCGGCGCCCCACCATTTCCACGCAGGCGATTTCCACCAGCCGGTGCCCCTGGCGCACTTCCAGGCCGGTGGTTTCGGTATCCAGCACCACCTGCCTCATGCCTGGCTCCTGCGCTGCTCGGCTTGCTCGCGCGCGGCCTGATCCACTCGCTCGTTCTCGGCGTGGCCGTTGTGGCCCTTCACCCACTGCCAGCGCACGCGGTGGTTGCCGGTGGCGGCGGAAAGGCGCTCCCACAAGTCCTGATTCTTCACCGGCTTCTTGTCGGCCGTGCGCCAGCCGTTGGCGCGCCACTTCGGCAACCACTGCTCGATGCCCTGCATCACGTAGCGCGAGTCGGTGGTGAGCAGCACGGCGCAGGGACGGGTCAGCGCCTCCAGCGCGCCGATCGCCGCCATCAGCTCCATGCGGTTGTTGGTGGTGTCGGCTTCGCCGCCGGCCAGCAGGCGCTCATGGCCCTTGGCACGCAGCAGCGCGGCCCAGCCGCCGGGGCCGGGATTGCCGAGGCAGGCGCCATCGGTGAATGCTTGTACTTCGTCGGTCGTCACACGGGTTCCAGTCAGGATACGGAATGCCGCCGCGTGCCCGGCGACAGGTGGGCGTTCACCGGCACATGTACCGGCAGCGGCCGCAGTTTCAGGGGAATGGCAATGCGCCGTTGCTTGCGCGCCAACAGCAGGTAGGCGCCACCCCAGGCATGGTTGCCAACCGATGCAGCGCCGGGCCAAGGCAGGCCGAGGCGCTGCTGGTGCTCGATGGCCAGGCCCTCGCGTTGCAGGTATCGGCGCAGGCGCCATGGCCAGTGCAGCGATTGCCGCTGTCCGCGCGCATGCCAGCAGAACCACGGCGCCCAAGCGCTCAACGGATGTACTGCGGTAACCAGCAACACGCCGCCGGGCGCCAGCACGCGGCAGGCTTCGGCCAGCAGCGCAGCGATTTGCGGCGCGGGCTCCGGCGCATGCTGCAACCAGACGAGGTCGAAGGCTTCGTCGACGAAGGGCAATGGCTCGCCGGCATGTCCGCGCAAGTCGCCGTGGTAGCCATCGTGCGCCAGCCACAACCGCGTCCATGCCACGCCGGGCAGCGGCGGCACCGCGTCGTCGTCGGCCACGCCGATGCGCAACGCACGCCGGCCCGTCTCGCGTTGCAGCAGCGGCGCCATGCTGCGCCACTGCCCGCTGCGCAATCGGCGCAACGGGGCGCTGGCATGGAGGTCGTGGTCGCGAAGATGCGGCATGCACTCGATCCGGCACACGGTCGTCATTGAAATCCGATCCGCAGTGTAACGTTTGCGGGCGTCTACCGTGTCGCAAACCCGGGCGGACGCAGCGCACATCGCTGAATCGCGATCATGTGCATTAACGACATGCTAACGAGTCGCCACGGCAGCCTGACTATAGTCGGTCGCTTCGCGCATGCCGGGACGGCGGCCGCGCACGTTCCCGACCAACGCAGCGGAGCATGCCGTGCATCTCGTACCGCTACCGGCACTGGCCGACAATTACATCTGGTTGCTGCACGACGACGCTGGCCATGCCATCGCCGTCGATCCCGGCGACGATGCGCCGGTGGAGCAGGCGCTGGTTGCGCGCGGCTTGTCCCTGCACGCGATCCTGCTGACCCATCACCACCCGGATCACATCGACGGCGCGACCGCGCTGCGCCGGCGGCACGGCGTGCCCGTGTACGCGCCGGAAGACGAGCGCATCGCGATGGCCACCGTGCGCGTGCGCGACGGCGAACGCATCGCCCTGGCGCAGCCGCAGGCCAGTTTCGACGTGCTCGCGGTGCCTGGCCACACGCTGAGCCATGTCGCCTATCACGGCGAAGGCGCGCTGCTGGCCGGCGACACCCTTTTCAGCATGGGCTGCGGCCGGCTGTTCGAGGGCACGCCGGCACAGATGCTGGCGTCGCTGGATCGCCTTGCGGCGCTGCCGGCCAGCACCCTGCTCTGCTGCGGACACGAATACACCGCCGCCAATGGCCGCTTCGCCCGCGAAATCGAACCGGACAATGTCGAGCTGTCGAAGCGCACGCAGGAAGTCGCCGTGCTGCGCGCGGAACAGCGTCCCAGCCTGCCGGTGCCCATGGGCAGCGAGTTGGCGACCAATCCCTTCCTGCGCATCGACGCGCCCGCCGTGATCGACTGGTGCCGACGACAGGCGGGGGATGCCCAGGATCGCATCGCGCGTTTCGCCACCGTACGTGCCGCCAAGGACTCGTTCCGCGCATGAACACACGTACCCTCGCGAAACGCCTGTTGCCGCTGGCGCTCTCCGCCCTGCTTGCCGCCTGCGCCACTGCGCCTGTGCCGCATTCCACGCCGGCAATGCCCCTCCCCACGCCATCCGCAAGCTTGCCGACGCCGGCCGTGGCGTCATCGTCCGCAACGGCACCGGAAGTGGAAGCGCCAGGGAACGTGTGGGACAGGTTGCGCGGCAGCTTCCAGATGGCCGACTGCGACGCCGATCCCGCGGTGCTGTCGTGGGCCAAGCGCTATACGCGCGACCCGCAGCGCTTCGAAACCGCGCTGCGCGACGCGTTGCCCAAGCTGACCTATGTGCAGCAGGTGGCGGCCGAACACGACGTGGCCGGCGAATTCGTGCTGCTGCCGTGGATCGAGAGCGGCTTCCGCCCGATTCCAGGCCGACATGGCCGGCCGGCCGGCATGTGGCAGATCATGCCGGCCACCGCGAAGGCGATGGGGCTGCACGTGGATCGCCGCTACGACGCGCGCCTCGACGTGCAGGCCGCGGCCGACGCGGTGATGCAGCTGCTGAGCCGCTACTACGGCGAATTCCACGATTGGCGCGTGGCCGACTACGCGTACAACGCCGGCGAGTTCAAGGCACGCCGGCTGGTGCAGAGCCACGGCTTGCCGCCGCCGACGCCGACGATTCCGCGATGGCCCGTGCGCGAGATCACGCGCGAGCACCTCACCAAGCTGCTGGCCATGGCCTGCGTGGTGCGCCAGCCCGAGCGCTTCGACGTCAGCCTGCCGCTGCTGAGGCCCAGCCAGCACCTCGTGCCGGTGCCGCTGCCGCATTCGATGACGCTGGCGCGCGCCGCCGACAAGGCCGGCATGCCGCTGGACACGCTGAAGGATCTCAATGCCGCCTTCCGCACCAGCGTCGCCGACGCCAATGCAGCGCCCTACCTGATGATGCCGGCCAGCCATGCGCAGCAGTTCCACGACGCGCTGCTGGCGCAGGCGGCAGCGGCAGACGAACTGCCCGGCACCGGACTCGCCGGCGGGCTCGACGCCGCCGGCACGGAGGCGCCGGAGCAGCAGCCCGCCGCCCCCGCGCGCACGCACCGCGTCGCCGCCGGCGAAAGCCTGTGGCAGCTGGCGCACCGCTACGCGGTGAGCGTGCCCGAGCTGCAGCGCTGGAACCATCTGCGCGGACAGCAGATCAAGCCCGGGCAGGTGCTCACGGTCAGCGCGCCGATGTAGGAACTGGCCCGCCGGAAACGAAGAAGGCGGCCAACGGGGCCGCCTTCTTCGCGTGTCACGCGTTCGCCAGGATTACATACGATCCTTGGCGATCTTGACCTCGGTGCCGTTGCGCAGGGTCTTGATCAGCTCCTCCGTCGTCACCGCGCCATACGCCTGGGTCATCTGCTGGCGCAGCATGCTGCGCTGCTCCGGCGTGATCTTGCTGAGATCCGCTCCCTGCACCTTGTTCACCGCCAGCAGCGCGTAGCTGCCGTCCTCCATGTCCACCGCGGCGTACTGCGGCTTGCCGTTGACCGGGTGCGGCAACAGGAATGCCTGGTCGCGCAGCACGGCGGGCACTTCGGGCTGGATGCGCACCACGCCGGCCACGTTCTTCACGTCGGCACCGGCGGAAGCGGCCACGGTCGCCAGCGTCTCGCCCTTGTCCAAGCGCGCCAGCAAGGCATCGGCCTGCTGCTTCGCGGCGGCTTCGATGCGCTGGTCGAGGATGGTCTTGCCGATCGCGTCATGCACTTCGGCCAGCGGCTTGGCCGCGGCGGCCACGTGCTGCGCCACGCGGATCACCACCGCATCGTCGTTGCCCAGCTCGATCAGGTTGGAGTTGTTGTTCTGCGCCAGCACGTCGTTGCCGAACGCCGCCTTGACCACCTTGGGGTTGGCGGCGATGCCTTCGCCGCCCTGGCGCGGGAACAGCGCCGTGGTCTTGATCGGCAGGCCCAGCGCCTGTGCGGCCGGCTCCAGCGAGGACGGGTTCTGGTAGGTGTTGTCCGACAGCTTGCCGGCCACCTCGTTGTACTTGCGATCCTTCTCGCCGGCGGTGGCTTCGGCCAGCAACTGGTCGCGCACCTCGGCGAAGGACTTGGCGTCGCCGCTGCGGACGTCGCGCAGCCAGAGGATGTCGTAGCCGTCCGGCGTCAGCACCGGTTTGGAGATCTCGCCCTTCTTCAGCGCGAACATCGCGGTGTCGAAGGCGGCGTTGGTCACGCCTTTCTGCAGCCAGCCCAGGTCGCCGCCCTGGCGCTTCGAGCCCAGGTCGTCCGAATCCTGCGCGGCCAGCTTGGCGAAGTTGTCCGGCGTGGCTTGGGCGGCGATCTTGTCGGCCTTGGCCAGCGCGGCCTTCTGCTGCTCGGGCGTGGCGTTGGCGGGCACGTTGACCAGGATGTGCGACACCTCGCGCTGCTCGGGCTGCACGAAGCGCTGCTTCTCGCTTTCGTAGCGCTTCATCAGGTCGGCGTCGCTGGGCGGCGCGTCCGGCTTGAGCTCGCTGCCCTTCACTTCGATGTATTGCAGCGACACCTGCTCGGGATTCATGTAGTCCGCGAGATGCGCCTTGTAGTAGTCGGCGATCTGCGCATCGGTGACGGTGGCGTCGGCGGGCTGCGGCTTGGGCAACACGGCGTAGCTGATGTCGCGGCGCTGCATGCGCAGGTCGAGGTAATGGTCGATCTCGGCGTCGGTGACGATGGTGCTGGCGTTGATGGCGTCCGGCAGCGCCTGCGTGGCCAGCGAGGCACGCACGTCGTCCTGGAACATCTCGGGCGTCTTGCGCTGCTCGGCCAGCAGGGTGCGGTAGGTGGCCGGATCGAACTGGCCGTTGACCTGGAACGCCGGGATCGCCGCGATGTAGTCGCGTACGGCCTGGTCGGGCACACGCATGCCCCAGTCCTCGTTGGCCTTCAGCAGCAGTTGCTGGTCGATCATGCCGTCCAGCACCTTGAGCTTCATCTCGGGCTTCTCGAACGCGTCCGCGTCGAAGTTGTCGCCCTGCTCGGCCTGCATCTGCTGGCGCAGCTGGTTCATGCGGGTCTGGAAGTCCTGCTGGCTGATCTCGTGCTTGCCCACCTTCGCCACGTAGGTGTCGGCGCGGGACGCGATGTAGCCCTCGATGCCGAAGAACGACATCGCGAAGGTGGCCAGGCCGAGAAGGACGGCGGCGGGCCACCCGTGCATCTTGTTACGCATTGCCTGCAGCATTGCCTACCTTCCTGCCTCTGTTGATCGGCGCGCGCGGCGCACGTTGCATGAACCCTTGGACGGCTGCCGCCGAGGCGGTGCCGAAACGACAAGGGCGCCGCTGGGGCGCCCTTGCGAACCGTGGCGGAGCGGACGGGACTCGAACCCGCGACCTCCGGCGTGACAGGCCAGCATTCTAACCGACTGAACTACCGCTCCACAGTTTTCTGGTGGGTGCTGTAGGGATCGAACCTACGACCATCGCCTTGTAAGGGCGGCGCTCTACCGCTGAGCTAAGCACCCGAAACCGAGCGTGAAGCCGCTCAGTTTAGGGCGTCCTTGAGCGTCTTGCCAGCCTTGAAGGCAGGAACCTTCGAAGCCTTGATCTTGATCGTCTCGTTGGTGCGCGGGTTGCGGCCGGTACGGGCGGCGCGCTTGCGCACGGTGAAGGTACCGAAACCCACCACCGACACGTCTTCGCCCTTCTTGAGCGACTTCTGCACGACTTCGACGAACGCATCGAACGCACGGCCGGCATCGGCCTTGGTCAGTTCGGCCTTGTCGGCGATGGCATTGATCAGATCGGTTTTATTCATTGAGAACTCCCTAGTACGTTTTGCGGCAGGCCCGCCCCGTGGCATGGGCGCGCGCAACCGCCGTGGATGGTTGGTACCCGCTGGGCGCCGTAACGCAACCCCGCATCGCGGACACGCACAGCCGGCGCCGGGATTGCGGTTCGGCCTTTATACCAGTGCGTTGCCAGGCATCGCAATACAAGGCGCAGCAAGGATTTAGGGCCATGTACGGCGGCCAACGAAACTTTTGCATCGCGCGAAGCACCGGCGGCACTTGCGGATTCCGCCGCAGCATGAAATGCAAGGCGCCGCGAACCGGCTCGCGGCTCGCGGCGCCTCGTCGCGCACCGGGTTCAGTGCGGGCGGATGTGCGACTCGGCGTCCTCGGCGCCGGCCTGATCCTCGTGCGTGGCATGCGTTTCCGGCTTCGCCTCGTTCGGCTGCAGCGGGCGTTCCAGCGCAATGTCCAGCACCTCGTCGATCCAGCGCACCGGATGGATCTCCAGCGACGAGGTGATGTTGGCCGGCATGTCGGCCAGATCCTTCTTGTTGTCCTCGGGGATGATCACCGTGGTGATGCCGCCACGATGCGCCGCCAGCAGCTTCTCCTTCAGGCCGCCGATCGGCAGCACGCGGCCGCGCAGTGTGATCTCGCCGGTCATCGCCACTTCCGAACGCACCGGCACCTTGGTCAGCGCGGACACCAGCGCGGTGCACATGCCGATGCCGGCGCTGGGGCCGTCCTTGGGCGTGGCGCCCTCGGGCACGTGCACGTGGATGTCGAACTTCTTGTGGAACTCGGGATCGATGCCCAGCCGATCGACGCGCGCGCGCACTACCGACAGCGCGGCCTGGATGGACTCCTTCATCACGTCGCCGAGCTGGCCGGTGTGCACCAGTTGCCCCTTGCCGGGCACCACGGACGCCTCGATGCTGAGCAGCTCGCCGCCCACCTGCGTCCACGCGAGGCCGGTGACCAGGCCCACTTCGTTCTGCTGCTCCTTGCGGCCGAAATCGAAGCGACGCACGCCGAGATAGTGGTCGAGGTTGGCCGAGTCCACCGCGATGCCCGCCGCGGCCTTCGCCTTGCCCTTCGCGACCTTTGCCGCCGCCGGCTTCGCCTTGCCCTTGGCCTTGCGCACTTCGCCCAGCATGAGCTCCTTCACCACCTTGCGGCAGATCTTGGAAATCTCGCGCTCCAGGTTGCGCACGCCGGATTCGCGCGTGTAGTAGCGCACGATGTCGCGCACGGCCTCGGCGTCCACGCTCAGTTCTTCCGGCTTCAGGCCGTTCGCCTTGAGTTGCTTGGGCAGCAGGTATTTCTGCGCGATGTTGAGCTTCTCGTCCTCGGTGTAGCCCTGGATGCGGATCACTTCCATGCGGTCGAGCAGCGGGCCGGGGATGTTCAGCGAGTTCGCGGTGGCGATCCACATCACTTCGGAGAGGTCGAGGTCGACTTCGAGGTAATGGTCGTTGAAGGCGTGGTTCTGCTCGGGGTCGAGCACCTCCAGCAGCGCCGAGGACGGGTCGCCGCGGAAGTCCATCGACATCTTGTCGATCTCGTCCAGCACGAACAGCGGGTTCTTGCTGCCGGTCTTGTTGAGGTTCTGCACGATGCGGCCCGGCATCGAACCGATGTAGGTACGCCGATGGCCGCGGATCTCCGCCTCGTCGCGCACACCACCCAGCGACATGCGGACGAACTTGCGGTTGGTGGCCTTGGCGATGGACTGGCCGAGCGAGGTCTTGCCCACGCCGGGCGGCCCCACTAGGCACAGGATCGGCCCCTTCATGGTGTTCACGCGCTGCTGCACGGCGAGGTATTCGAGGATGCGCTCCTTGACCTTCTCCAGGCCGAAGTGGTCGGCGTCCAGCACCTCCTGCGCCAGCGCGAGATCCTTGCGCACCTTGCTGCGCTTCTTCCACGGCACGCCGATCAGCCAGTCCAGGTAGTTGCGCACCACCGTGGCCTCGGCCGACATCGGCGACATCTGGCGCAGCTTGCCGAATTCGGCGCGCGCCTTGGCCAGCACCGCCTTGGGCATGCCGGCGTTCTCGATCTTCTTCTGCAGTTCCTCGATTTCGTTCGGGCCGTCCTCGCCCTCGCCCAGTTCCTTCTGGATCGCCTTCATCTGTTCGTTGAGGTAGTACTCGCGCTGGCTCTTCTCCATCTGCGACTTCACGCGGCCACGGATGCGCTTCTCCACCTGCTGCAGATCCATCTCGCCGTCGACCAGGCCGATCAGCAGCTCCAGCCGCTCGCCCACGTCGGCGATTTCCAGCACTTTCTGCTTGTCGGCCATGCGCACCGACAGGTGCGCGGCGATGGAATCGGCCACGCGCGAGGGATCCTCGATGCCGGACAGGCTGGCCAGCACCTCGGGCGGCAGCTTGCGGCTCTGCTTCACCAGTTGCTCGAACAGCGAGACCAGCGTGCGCGAGACCACGTCCAGCTCGCGCTCCTTGGCGCCGTAGACCGGCTCGATCACGCGCGAGCGCGCCACCAGCATGCCGCCGTCCTCGCGGCAGCCTTCGATGGTCACACGCGACTGGCCCTCGACCAGCACCTTCACCGTGCCGTCGGGCAGCTTCAGCAGTTGCAGCACGCCGGCCAGCGTGCCGACCTGGTGCAGGTCTTCCACTGCCGGATCGTCGATGTCCGGGCTCTTCTGCGCCACCAGCAGGATCTTCCGCTCGCCCTCCATCGCGCGCTCCAGCGCCCGCATGGACTTGTCGCGGCCCACGAACAGCGGGATGACCATGTGCGGATAGACCACCACGTCGCGCAGCGGCAGCACCGGCAGCGCATCGAGCATGGGGGATTTGGGGGCATTCTTGGCCATTGGGGGTTCTCGCGGGAATCCTATGGGACGGCCCGACACTGCGCCGGGCCGCATGACACGTCAAGTGGAGGCGAAACCGGGATTACTCAACCTGTGGCTGTACCTTTGCGATCGTCCATGATCGCGAGGATCAAACGGGCAGCCATCCATGGCTGCACTTTCAAATATCCTTTGCAATCGTCCACGGTCGCGAAAGTCGAACGGGCAGCCATCCATGGCTGCACTTTCAAAGTGCCCTTTGCGATCGTCCATGATCGCGAAAGTCGAATGGACGGCATCCATGGCCACGCTCCCGACAAAGCAAAACGGCTCCGGCGCGGACGCCGGAGCCGTGCTTGCGAAGCCTGCGGCGATCAGGCGGCGTTGCCGCCCTCGCCCGCCGCATGCTGCTGCAGGTTGCCGCGGTAGATCAGGTAGGGCTCGGCCTGGCCTTCGATCACCGCGTCGTCCACCACCACCTTGCTGACGTGCTCCAGCGAAGGCAGCTCGTACATGGTGTCGAGCAGCACCTGCTCCAGGATGGTGCGCAGGCCGCGGGCGCCGGTCTTGCGCTTGAGCGCCTTCTTGGCGATCGCCTGCAGCGCTTCGGGGCGGAACTCCAGCTCCACTTCCTCCATCTCGAACAGCTTCTTGAACTGCTTGGTGACGGCGTTCTTCGGCTCGGTGAGGATCTTCACCAGCGCCGGCTCGTCCAGTTCTTCCAGCGTGGCGATCACCGGCAGGCGGCCGACGAATTCGGGGATCAGGCCGAAGCGCACCAGATCCGCCGGCTCCACGTCGGCCAGCATCTTGCCGAGGTTCTGCGTGCGTTCCTTGCTGCGCACTTCGGCGCCGAAACCGATGCCGGTGGTCTCCGAACGCTGCTGGATCACCTTCTCCAGCCCCGCGAACGCGCCGCCGCAGATGAACAGGATGTTCTTGGTGTCCACCTGCAGGAATTCCTGCTGCGGATGCTTGCGCCCGCCCTGCGGCGGCACCGAGGCCAAGGTGCCTTCAATCAGCTTCAGCAGCGCCTGCTGCACGCCTTCGCCCGACACGTCGCGGGTAATCGACGGGTTCTCGCTCTTGCGCGAGATCTTGTCGATCTCGTCGATGTAGACGATGCCCGACTGCGCCTTCTCGACGTCGTAGTCGCACTTCTGCAGCAGCTTCTGGATGATGTTCTCGACGTCCTCGCCCACGTAGCCCGCTTCGGTCAGCGTGGTGGCGTCGGCGATGGTGAACGGCACGTTGAGCAGGCGCGCCAGCGTCTCGGCCAACAGGGTCTTGCCCGAGCCGGTGGGGCCGATCAGCAGGATGTTGGACTTGCCCAGTTCGACGTCGTCGCCCTTCTGGCGCGACTCCATGCGCTTGTAGTGGTTGTACACCGCCACCGCCAGCGCCTTCTTGGCGCGCGCCTGGCCCACCACGTACTGATCCAGCGATTCGCGGATTTCCTTGGGCTTGGGCAACTGGGTGCGACCGGAGGCGGCCTTCTCTTCCAGCTCCTCGCGGATGATGTCGTTGCACAGCTCGACGCATTCGTCGCAGATGAACACGGACGGACCCGCGATCAGCTTGCGCACCTCATGCTGGCTCTTGCCGCAGAAGGAGCAGTAAAGAATCTTGCCGCTGTCGCCGGCACGCCCCTGTCGGTCGTCGCTCATACTTTCGATTCCGCTGGTGAAACTAGTGGGTTATTCAGGTTGCGGCCCGAGAATAGCACAGGGCTCCGCGCCGGCTGGCGGACGCGGAAACCCATGGGCACAAATCATTGATGAGTGCGGCCATGGATGGCCGCCCGTTTGACTCTCGCGATCAGGATGATCGCAAGATCAGGCCGACTTGACCGTCTCGACGGCGCGACGATCCAGCACCGAATCGATCAGGCCGTACTCGCGGGCCGCCTCGGCGCTCATGAAGCGGTCGCGCTCCATGTCGCGCTCGATCCGGTCGAGCGGCTGGCCGGTGTGCTGCACGTAGATGTCGTTGAGGCGCCGACGCAGGTAGAGGATTTCCTGGGCCTGGATCTCGATGTCGGTGGCCTGGCCGCGGGCGCCGCCCGAGGGCTGGTGGATCATCACGCGCGAGTTCGGCAGCGAGAAACGCTTGCCCTTGGCGCCGGCCATCAGCAGCAACGACGCGGCGCTGCAGGCCTGGCCGATGCACATGGTGCTGACGTCGGGCTTGATGTACTGCATGGTGTCGTAGATCGCCAGACCCGCGGTGACCGCGCCGCCCGGGCTGTTGATGTACAGGTGGATGTCCTTGTCCGGATTTTCCGATTCGAGGAACAGCATCTGCGCGACCAGCAGGTTCGCCACCTGGTCGTTCACTTCGCCGACCAGGAAGATCACGCGCTCCTTCAGCAGGCGCGAATAGATGTCGTAGGAGCGCTCGCCGCGGGCGGTCTGCTCGACGACCATCGGCACCAAGTTGAGGTTCTGGATCGGTTCCATGGTCTGTGCGCTCTCTGGTTGATGTGCCTGGAGTATGCCATCGGGCCCGGCCTGCGCCAGGCCCGACGGGTGGACGCCTGTATCAGGCGCCCGCGGGGCGCATCACCTCGTCGAAACTCAGATCCTGCACGGTGGTGTTGGCGTGATCCGCCACCCACTCGGCCACCTGGTCTTCCATCACGCGGTTCTGCAGCCCAGACATCAACTGGGGGTCGCCGTTGTAGAGTTCAATGACCTTTTCCGGCTCCTCGTAGGTCGAGGCGATCGCAGCCAATTGCTCGGCCACGCGCGTACGGTCGATCTTCAGCTCCTGCTTGCGGGCGATCTCGCCCATCAGCAGGCCGGCGATCACGCGCTTGCGCGCCATCGGCAGCGCGGCCTCGACCAACTGCGGCGGCGGCTGCTGGCCGCGCGGCACGCTGCCTGCGGCCATCGCCCGCGCCTCGGACTGCACCAGCATGTTCGGCACGTCCAGCGAGGCGTGCGCGTCGGACAGCTTCTCGGCCACCTCGGACTTCAGGCGCCCCATCAGCGCGGCCTTCAGCTCACGCTCGAGGTTGGCGCGCACTTCCTTGCGGAAGTGCTCCAGGTCGCCGTCGGCGATGCCGAACAGCTTGGCGAACTCGGCGTCGATCTCCGGCAGCTTGGGCTCCTGCACCTTGACGATCTTGAAGCTCACCCTGGCACTCTTGCCGGCCAGGTTCTCGTTGCGGAAATCCGCCGGGAACTCGACGTCGGCCTCGTAGCTGTCGTCCGCCTTGCGGCCGGCCAGCGCCTCGTCCAGCGCCTTGAACAGGTTGCCCGCGCCCAGCACGCTGCCCGCGCGTTCCAGCCCTTCCGCCGGGAAGCGGTAGTCGCCGGCCTGCGCGGCGTACTCGAACATCACGAAATCGCCCTCGGCCGAGGCGCGCTCGACCTGCTCGAAGCTGCGGCGCTGCTGGCGCAGCGTCTCCAGCATCTTCTCCACGTCGGCATCGCTCACCGTCGCCAGCGGACGCTTGATCTCGAGCGCGGCGACGTCGACCGCCGGGAACTCCGGCATCACCTCGAAGGTGGCGGTATAGGCGATCTCGCCGTTCTCCGGCTTGCCGGTGGTGTCGATGGCGGGGTTGGCGACCGGCTGCAGCTTCTCCTGCGTCACCGCTTCGCGCAGCGTGCTGCCGATCAGGTCGGACAGCACTTCGCCGCGCACCTGCTCGCCGAAACGCTGCTTGATGACGGCCACCGGCACCTTGCCCGGGCGAAAACCCTTCAGGCGCACGGTGCGGCCCAGTTCCGCGATGCGCGCGCCTACCTGCGTCTCGTAACGCTCGGCGGGAAACTTCACCGTGAGCTTGCGCTCGAGAGTGCCGATGTTTTCAACCGAAACCTGCATGTCGTCTCCTGGAACCCGATGGTTGTGGCGCCCGGCAGGGCGCCCTGGCTGCAATTCCGCAGCACGGAGGAATCATCGCGACAGTGGTGCGAAAGGCGGGACTCGAACCCGCACGGGGGTTACCCGCCAGAACCTAAATCTGGTGCGTCTACCAGTTCCGCCACTTTCGCTTGTCGTGTCCGGCTCTCAAGGCAGAACCATGCCTATGCAGCCAGCGCCTAAGTCGATGATTACCCTGCGCTAAAGCGGTTCATTGTACGGGCGTGCCAAGCCGCAGCACAAGCACGCGACGCGCGCCCGTTTCGTCATCGCCACAAAGCGAAACGCCGACCACGAGGGTCGGCGTTTCGGTGTTGGTGGGCCGTGTAAGATTCGAACTTACGACCAATTGATTAAGAGTCAACTGCTCTACCAACTGAGCTAACGGCCCTGAAACTTGAATTTTGGGGTGAACGATGGGACTCGAACCCACGACGACCGGAATCACAATCCGGGACTCTACCAGCTGAGCTACGTCCACCATGAAAAGCGTTTAGTGGTGCGCCCGACAGGACTCGAACCTGCAACCGTCGGCTTAGAAGGCCGATGCTCTATCCGGTTGAGCTACAGGCGCGGACGCCGATTGCAGAACAGGCAGTGGTCGGGGCAGAGGGATTCGAACCCCCGACTTTTGCGTCCCAAACGCAACGCTCTACCAGACTGAGCTATACCCCGAACGAGCCCGCAACAGCCTTCATCAACGGAACCTTGGAATGCTACGGTCGACCCTGCCATCCGTCAAACCACGAGCATTGCCCAAGACACCTTGCCCACCATTCCCCGGATCGGTCACTGCCCGTTCCGGAGATGCAGAGCGAAGCGCGGATGCTTCGCCTTGCAGTACAAAATGGCGCGCCCGGAGAGATTCGAACTCCCGACCACCTAGTTCGTAGCCAGGTACTCTATCCAACTGAGCTACGGGCGCGCACTGAACTTGCCGTTTCGCCGGCCGGTTTCCCGAACCGCCGAAGCGAGGAGCGGAATTATTCAGGGTAGCGCATCGAAGGTCAACACCTTTTCATGAATTTTTTTCACGACGTCGCCGGCACCCTGTCCATCCCTCGTTCCGCCGCGCGTCGAACCCGCCCCTTCCGCCTCCTGCAAACGGCGAAGGGAGCGACCATGACCGCCCCCTTCGCATCATCCCGTGTTTGGACGTCTAGACGTCTAAATCAGGCGTCCAGCCCGGAGCGGCTCTGCGTGGCAGGATTGCCCACCGTGGAATCCTCGCTCTTGGGCGGCGGTGGCGGCGGCGTGGAGCTGCCGCCTGCGGCATTGCGGTTCCAGTCGGCGGGCGGCCCCGGCTGGCGGCCGGCCATGATGTCGTCGATCTGGCGCGCATCGATGGTTTCGTATTGCAGCAACGCTTCCGCCATCGTGTGCAGCTTGTCGATGTTGTCGGTCAGCAGTTGCGTGCTGCGCGCATAGGCACGATCCAGAATGCCGCGCACCACGCCGTCGATCTTGCTGGCGGTTTCGTTGGAGATGCTCTTGTGCTGGGTCACCGAGCGGCCGAGGAACACCTCGTCCTCGTCCTCGCCGTAGGTGATCGGGCCGAGCTCGTCGGACAGGCCCCACTTGGTGGCCATGTTGCGCGCCATCTTGGTGGCGCGCTCGATATCGTTGGAGGCGCCGGTGGTGACCTTGTCGGTGCCGAAGATCAGCTCCTCCGCCACGCGGCCGCCGTACAGCGAGCACAGCTGCGACTCGATCGCCACGCGGTTCATGCTGTAGCGGTCGCCTTCCGGCAGGTACATGGTGACACCCAGCGCTCGGCCGCGCGGGATGATGGTGACCTTGTAGACCGGGTCGTGCTCGGGCACCAGGCGGCCGACGATGGCGTGGCCCGCCTCGTGGTAGGCGGTGAGCTTCTTCTCGTCCTCGCTCATCGCCATCGAGCGGCGTTCGGCGCCCATCAGGATCTTGTCGCGCGCCTTGTCCAGATGAACCATGCGCACCTCGCGCGCGTTCTCGCGCGCGGCGAACAGCGCCGCCTCGTTGACCAGGTTGGCGAGGTCGGCGCCGGAGAAGCCCGGCGTACCGCGCGCGATGGTCATCGCGTCGACGTCGGCGGCCACCGGCACCTTGCGCAGGTGCACCTTGAGGATCTGCTCGCGGCCCTTCACGTCGGGCAGGCCCACCACCACCTGGCGGTCGAAGCGGCCCGGGCGCAGCAGCGCGGGGTCGAGCACGTCGGGGCGGTTGGTCGCGGCGATCACGATGATGCCTTCGGTGCCCTCGAAGCCGTCCATCTCGACCAGCAACTGGTTGAGCGTCTGCTCGCGCTCGTCGTGGCCGCCGCCGAGGCCGGCGCCGCGGTGGCGGCCCACCGCGTCGATCTCGTCGATGAAGATGATGCACGGCGCATGCTTCTTGGCCTGCTCGAACATGTCGCGCACGCGGCTGGCGCCCACGCCGACGAACATCTCCACGAAATCGGAACCCGAGATCGAGAAGAACGGCACCTTGGCCTCGCCCGCGATGGCCTTGGCCAGCAGGGTCTTGCCGGTGCCGGGCGGGCCCACCATCAGCACGCCGCGCGGGATCTTGCCGCCCAGCTTCTGGAACTTGCCGGGATCGCGCAGGAACTCGACCAGCTCGCCAACCTCTTCCTTGGCCTCGTCGCAACCGGCCACGTCGCTGAAGTTGACCTTGATCTGGTCTTCGCCCTGCAGCTTGGCGCGCGAACGGCCGAAGCTCATCGCGCCGCGTCCGCCGCCGCCGGACTGCATCTGGCGCATGAACCAGATCAGCACGCCCGCGAACACCAGGATCGGCAGCCAGCTCACCAGCAGGCCGACCAGCGAGAAGCTCTCGGCCGGATCCTGGCGCACTTCCACGCCTTTGTCCTGCATCTGCTTCACCACCGCATTGGTGGAGAAGCCCAGGATCGGCGCGACGGTGCGGTAGCTGGAACCGTCCTTCAGCTTGCCGCTGATGGTGGCCGGCTGGTCGGCGCTGATCACGGCGCTGGACACGTTGCCGTTGTCCACGCTCTGCGCGAAGGCGCTGTAGGCCATGTTGGACGACCCGCCACCGTGCGGGTTGAAGCTCTGGAACACGGTGAACAACACCACCGCGATGATCACCCAGAGCAACACTTGTTTTGCTGTTTCGTTCATGCGCGGTTCCCGCCCGGTTGCGCCGCGGCGGCCTTGCGGCCGGTCGCCAGCGCGTACACCTCGCGCGAACGTGCGCGCGAGGCCTTTGGTTTACGCATCGTCACGCGCGAGAAGTCCGCGCGCAAGCTGCGCAGGTAATCGTCGAAGCCCGCGCCCTGGAAAAGCTTGATCAGGAACGCGCCCCCCGGTTTCAGCCACTGCCGGGAGAAATCCAGCGCCAGTTCGGCCAGCGCCATCGCCCGGATCTGGTCGGCCAGGGCCACACCACTCATATTGGGGGCCATGTCGGACAGCACAAGATCCAGCTTCTGTCCCTCCAGCCGCGCCTCCAGCGCCTGCACCACGCTTTCCTCGCGGAAGTCGCCCTGCAGGAAATCCACGCCGGCGATGCCCTGCATCGGCAGGATGTCCAGCGCGAACACCTTGCCGCCCTCGCCCAGCCGCTGGCGCACCAGCTGCGACCAGCCGCCCGGCGCGGCGCCCAGATCCACCACGGCCATGCCCGGCTTGAGCAGGCGGTCGCGGTCGATCAGCTCCTCCAGCTTGTACACCGCGCGCGAACGCACGCCCTCGGCCTGCGCCTTCTTCACGTAGACGTCGTTGAAGTGTTCGCGCAGCCAGCCGGCGCTGCTCTTGCTGCGGCTCATGGGACGACATCGCTACAGGGGAATGGCGTGCATGATACCCTTTGACGCTCACTCACCGCGAATCGAAACCGCCGCATGGCCCTCTCCCCCTCGCAGATCCGCTACCTGCGCAGCCTTTCCCACGGCCTGAACCCGGTCATCCTGCTCGGCAACAAGGGGGCCAGCGAAGCCGTGGTCAAGGAACTGGGCTCGGCGCTGGAGATCCACGAACTGGTCAAGGTGAAGCTCTCCGGCGGCGACAAGGAAGAGCGCCAGGCGCAGCTCGACACCCTGCTGGCCGGCACCGGCGCCGAAGCGGTGCAGCAGATCGGCCACGTCGCCGTGCTGTTCCGCCGCAATGCGGACGAACCGAAGATCGCGCTGCCCCGCTGATGGACTTGTCGCTCGACCGGCCCGAGGGTTACCTGTTCGTGCGCCGCGTCGGCGAGGACGGCATCACCTTGATCGACCGCGAACTCACCGACAGCTTCCTGCTGGCGCCCGATCGCGCAATCGAGCATTGGCCGGTGCACGACGCCGCCACGCTGGGCGCCGAACACGTCGAAGCCCTGCTCGCCCTGCAACCGGAGCTGGTGCTGCTGGGCACCGGCGCGCGCCAGGTGTTCCCGCCCGCCGCCTTCATGGCCGGCTTCCTGCGCAAGGGCGTCGGCGTCGAGGCGATGGACAACGCCGCCGCCGCGCGCACCTACAACCTGCTGGCCAGCGAAGGGCGGCGCGTGGTGGCGGGGTTCGTGTTGCCGGCAGGTTGACGACAGCGAGCTTCAAACGCTGCGCCACGATCGACCCGAAGAGCCGTGTCTGATGCCCGGGAAGTGCTGTCCTGCACTTCCCGAGCTCGCCAAATCGGGCAAGCCCGCTTTGGCTCCGTCCGCCAATCACGAAGTGATTGACGGACGAGCGATCCATCCATGGATCGTTATTTCGCTGGCAGATAGCTCAGCGGGTCGACCGGATTGCCGTCCTTGCGGATCTGGAAGCCCAGTTCCACGCGCGATGCGCCGCTGGATCCCATCTGCGCGATCACCTGGCCGGCGCTGACGCGCTGGCCTTCCGTCACCAGGCGCTTGCTGTTGTGGCCGTAGGCCGACAGCAGGCTGTCGCTGTGCTTGATGATGACCAGTTCGCCGTAGCCGACCAGGCCGTTGCCGCTGTACACCACCACGCCGTCGGCCGCCGCGCGCACCGGGTCGCCGGCCTTGCCGGCGATCTCGATACCCGGCACCGCATCGCCGGGCGTGAAGCGCTTGATGATCTGCCCGTCGGCCGGCCAGCGCCACGTCACTCCGCCCGCTGCGTGCGAGCTGCCGCCCGCCGCCACGGGCGTCGGAGCCGGCGGCGGCGCGACGGGCTTGGCCACGCCAGCCACCGGCACCACGGTGCTCGCGGGCACGGCCGGCGCGGCAGTCGACGCCGTGACCGTTGCCGCGTGCGATGGCGCATGCGTCGTCGCAACGGCGCTCGCGGCCGAAGCCGGCGCCTCCGCAGGCACACTTTCGAATACCGGCGCGGACGCTGCCGGCGCAGCGGAAACAGGCGCGGGATTCGCCCGGGCAACCGCGACCGCCGCCCGCTGGGCCGACGCGCCACCGCTCGGCGGCGCCAGGCGCAGCTTCTGTCCCGGCCAGATCGTGTAAGGCGCGGCGATGCCGTTCCACTTCGCCAGGTCGCGGTAATCCACGCTGTTGCGGAAGGCGATCGAATACATGGTGTCGCCCTTCGCCACCGTGTAGCTGCCGCCCGGAACCGGCGTACGCGCCGCGGCAGTCGTGTGTGCGGCAGGCCCCCGGTAGCTCTGCTGTCCCGGAGCCGGCTCCACCACCACGGTGCTGCAGGCGGAAAGCAGCACGACGGCGAGCGCGAGCGGGAGTGCAAGGTATCGGTTCATGCGCGCCAGCATAGCGAGGCCTCCCTGTATTTTCATGCGGCGCTCAATGCCGCCAGATCCACCACGCCAGCAACACTCCGAGCAGCACCAGCACGATCCAGCCGATCCACTCGATGTACCGGTGCAGAACCTGCTCGGCGCGTTCGCCGAACAGCCGGATCAGCAGCGCCAGCAGCCATACGCGCTTGCCGCGGCCCAGCGCGACGCAACCGAGGAAGGGCAGCACCGGCACGCCCACGATGCCCGAGGCCCAGGTCACGAACTTCATCGGCACCACCGGCTGCAGGGCCGCGAGAATCAGCACGCCGAACAGGCCCCAGCGATGCTGCGCCATCTGCGTGCGCAGGCTCTGCACGCCCTGCTCGATGGGCGCCAGCAGGTGCAAGGTGCCGAGCAGCGGCTTCAGCGCCTCGAACGCCCAATGCCCCAGCATGTAGCCGACCAGTGCGCCAAGCAGCGAGAAAGCCAGGCTGATGTTCGCGTAGAAGAACGCCTTGTGCCGCTTGCCCAGCATCATCGGCGCCAGCATCACTTCCGGCATGATCGGGAAGATGAAGGCTTCGACGAAACTGAGCGCGCACAGGTAACGGATGGCGTGCGGGTGGCGCGCCCACGTCAATGCGCGGGCGTAGAGCTTGCCGAACAGGCGCATCAGCCGATGCCTCCGAGCAGCGGCACGAAGCTGACCGGGCCAAGCTCCTCCTGCACGAAATCGCCCTGCCCGTCGCCGCGCAGGCGGATCAGCACCTGGCTGCTGGGCGAGCCTACCGGGGCCACCAGCACGCCGGTGGGACTGAGTTGTTCGAGGATGCGGCTGGGGATGCTGTCGCCCGCGGCGGTGAGGATCACCGCATCGAACGGCGCCTCGTCGGCCCAGCCCAGCTTGCCGTCGTCGTGGCGCGAGCGGATGTTGGCGATGCCGAGCTGGCGGAAGCGCCGCCGCGCCTGGCGCAGCAGCTCCTCGATGCGCTCCACCGTGTAGACCTGCTCCACCAGCGCGGCCAGCACCACCGCCTGGTAGCCGGAGCCGGTGCCGATCTCCAGCACGCGGCCGGGCTTTTCCTTGCGCTCGTCGAAATGCTCGAGCAGCGCCTCGGTCATCCGCGCCACCACCCAGGGCTGGGAGATGGTCTGGCCGTGGCCGATGGGCAGCGCGGTGTTCTCGTAGGCGCGCGCATGCAGCGCCTGGTCGATGAAATGATGGCGCGGCAGGTTGCGGATCACGTCGATCACCCGCGCGTCGCGCACGCCGCTTTCCTTGAGCTGCGCGACGAGCCGGTCGCGCGCGCGCTGCGAGGTCATGCCCTCGCCTTTCAGTGCCGATGGCGGCAACGTGTGCATGTTCATCGCTCAAGCCGCCTTGTGGCCGGGCGCGGCCACGTCGGTGCCCAGCGACTGCACCCAACTGCTCACCTTTTCCAATGCCTGGTAGCGGGTGAGGTCGACGTGGATCGGCGTCACCGAGACATAACCGCGGCGCACCGCATCGAAGTCCGTGCCGGGGCCGGCGTCGTCCACCTCGCCCGCCGGGCCGATCCACCAGATCGGGCGGCCGCGCGGATCGGTCTGCGCGATGCACGGCTCCGCGCGATGGCGGCGCCCCAGCCGCGTGACCTCGAAGCCATGGATCTCCGCCCACGGCCGATCCGGCACGTTGACGTTGAGGATGGTGTCGGCCGGCAGCGGATCGACCAGCAGCCGGCGCATCAGCAGCAGCACCGCGTTCGCCGCCGAGTCGTAATGCACGCCGGCATGGTCGCGGCTGACCAGCGATACCGCGATGGCCGGCAGGCCGAGGAAACGCCCCTCCATCGCCGCCGACACCGTACCGGAATAGATCACGTCGTCGCCGAGGTTGGCCGAGTTGTTGATGCCGGACACCACGATGTCCGGCTCGTGCTCCAGCAGGCCGGACAGCGCCAGGTGCACGCAATCGGTGGGCGTGCCCGCCACGCGGTAGCGGCCGTCCTCCATGCGCAGCACGCGCAGCGGCGCGTCCAGGGTCAGCGAATTGCTGGCGCCGGAGCGGTCGCGGTCGGGCGCCACCACCGTCACCTCGCCCACTTCGCGCAGGCGCGCGGCAAGCACGTGGATGCCCCGCGCATCCACGCCATCGTCGTTGCTGACAAGAACTCGCATGCTGATCCGTGTTGTGTCGACCGCAGCGCACCGTCAAGCGACGTGCGCACCTTGCAACCTCCCGAGTTTACCGGAGCGACCCCATGGTTTCACGGATCGTCACGTGCATTGCATGCGAGCCGCCGCTTGCTAGCATCGGTACATGAAACGCCGCCCGCCAACCGCGATCAGCGAAGACGATGCCCGCCTGTTCCGCGAGGCCATCGGCGAGGTGCGCCACATCGACGCGCCAGTCGCACCGCCAGCGGCGCCCAAGCCTGCGCCGCGACCGCGCATGTTCGAGGCCGACGAGGCCGCCGTGCCGGGCGAGCTGCTGGAGATGGCCTTCGACCCGGCCACGCTGGAAGTGGGCGAGGAACTGGCCTACCTGCGCGACGGCTACCCGCCGAAGCTGCTGCGCCAGTTGAAGCGCGGCCAGTACAGCGTGCAGGACGAGATCGACTTGCACCAGATGAACGCCGCCGCCGCGCAGACCACCATCGCCGCTTTCCTCGCCGAAGCGAAACAGCGCGGCCTGCATTGCGTGCGCATCATCCACGGCAAGGGCCTGCGCTCGAAAGCCGCTGGCCCGGTACTGAAGGCGCTCACCGACCGCCTGCTGCGACGGCGTGACGACGTGGTGGCATTCGCCTCGGCGCGGCCCGCGCAGGGCGGTACCGGCGCGGTGATCGTGCTGCTGCGAGGGTGACGGGGCAACTTGGGCCATGGATGGCCCAACGTCTGGCAGGCGCATCGCGCCTGCCTGACGGAGCCCTGCGCAAGCGCAGGGCGAATCCCCGAAGTGCAGGATACACTTCGGGGATCAATCAAGCATGGCGCTGTTGCTCTCGCCTGACGGATGCCATCAAGCGAACTAAGGCGCAGCCGCCACCTCCCGCGCCACCACCGTGGCATACGCCCCTGCCGGCAACTCGAACGACAACTCCAGCGCATCGTCGGCCAGCCAATGCCAGCGCAGGTCTTTCGGCAGCAAGCGCAGCGGGCGGCGCTCCTGATCCATGCGCGCGGCGGCAAGGCCTTGCGCGAGATCGTCGTGCGCCGCGGCGATTTCGCGTTCCAGCGCACCGACCTCGCCCGTGGCAGGCGGCTCGCCCTGCCCCCATAGCGGGCCCGAGGGATGAATGTCGCCGCGCGCCAGGCGCTCGGCCAGCACGTCGCCGTACGGCTCCGGCCCGAACCACGAGCGCGAGCCGGCCAGCGACCAGATCTCGCCGTCCAGCGGCGCATCCCAGGTGCCACGCTCGACGCGCGCCGCGAGCACGCTGTTGAAGATCTGCGAGCGCGCGGCGGAAAGCAGGAAACCGCGCTTGTCGCGATCCACCCGGCGCCCCGCGAACATCGCACGCGCCTGATCCAGGTTGCCGCCTTCGCGACCGAAACGCTGCTCGCCGAAGTAGTTGGGCACGCCGCGCGCGGCGATGGCGGCCAGCACCTGCCCGGCGCGTTCGCGCTCGCCCTGCACCTCGCGCAGCACCAGCACGAAGCGGTTGCCGCGCAAGGCGCCGCGCTTGAGCTTGCGGCCATGACGGGTGGCGGCCAGCACTTTCACGTTCTCGTGCGGGAAGGCCGACCAGTCGGGATCGGGCTTACCGGCGAGTTGCACGGTGAAGGCCTGGCGGGTGACCGCGTGGCGATCCTTCAGGCCCGCATAGCCCACGGCCAGCGGCGGCACACCGGCGAATTTCGCCAGCTCCCGCGCCAGCCAGTCGGTGTTGGCGCCACGCTTCTCCACCCACAGCAACGCGTGCTCGCCGCTGCCGTCGGCGTCGTAGCCCAGGATTTCCTCGACGAGGAAATCCTCATGGGCAAGTCGAAGGCGCCCCGTCAAAGGCGGTGCCGCACCATGGGCAAAGGGAAGTTCGAAATCGGACATGGTTGCCTCGAAATGCAAAGTTGTCATCCCGGCGCAGGCCGGGATCCAGCAGCGATCATGCTTGCTCAAGCCGCACAGCAACTGGATTCCGGCCTGCGCCGGAATGACGAGCAAAAGCGCGGCCACGAATGTTCAAAATTATTCCGGACAACAGTGGGCCTGCGCCGGGATGACGAGCAAAAGCTAGCGACGTTCCAGCAACACGCAGGCCTGGGCGGCGATGCCTTCGCCGCGGCCGGTAAAGCCGAGTTTTTCGGTGGTGGTGGCCTTGACGCTGACCTGGTCGAGCCGGCAGCCGAGGTCGGCGGCCAGATTCTCGCGCATGGCCTGCGCGTGCGGGCCGACCTTGGGCGATTCGCAGATCACGGTGACGTCGGCGTTGCCCAGTGCGTAGCCGTGCTGCGCCATCAGCGCCGCGGCGTGGCGCAGGAACTGGCGGCTGTCGGCGTTGCGCCAGCGTTCGTCGGAGGGCGGAAAGTGCTTGCCGATGTCGCCCAGCGCCAGCGCGCCGAAGATGGCGTCGCACAGCGCATGGATCGCCACGTCGCCGTCGGAGTGCGCGACCAGCCCGCGCGCATGGGGAATACGCACGCCGCCCAGGGTGACGTGGTCGCCTTCGCCGAAGGCGTGCACGTCGAAGCCGTTGCCTATGCGCATGCTCATGCCGTCCTCGCCAGCAGGAATTCGGCCAGCGCGAGATCCGCCGCCGTGGTGACCTTGATGTTGTCCTCGGCGCCTTCGACCAGCAGCGGCCGGAAGCCGGCCAGTTCCATCGCCATCGCCTCGTCGCTGACCGCGCGGCCGTCGCGCGCCACGGCACGCAGCGCGGCAACCAGTTCGCCGCGACGGAACATCTGCGGCGTGAATGCGCGCCAGCGCTGCTCGCGCGGTTCGGTGGCGAGGCTGCAGCCGCCTTCGCCGGCGCGCTTCAGCGTGTCGCGCAACGGCGCGCCCAGCAGGCCGCCATCCGCCTCGGAAGCGCGTTCGATCAGGCGCGCGATGTCGTTCGCGCGCACGCAGGGGCGTGCGGCGTCGTGCACCAGCACGAAATCGGCGTTGCCCACGTCAGAAGGCAAGGCCTCGATCCCGGCCAGCACCGAATCGCTGCGCTCGGCGCCGCCGATGGCGATGCGCACCGGCTTGCCATGCAGGCTGGTAATGCCGGGCCAGAGTTCGTCCCGCGCGCCCAGTACCACCATCAGCCCGGCGATGCGCGGATGCGCCGCCAGCCGCTCCAGCGTATGTGCGATCAGCGGCTTGCCGGCCAGCGGCAGATACTGCTTGGGGCAATCGGCGCCCATGCGCGTGCCGCGGCCAGCGGCAGGCACCACGCACCACAAGGCTGCGTTCATCTGACGACGCCGCCAGTCACGACGCCAACGGGACGGGCAGGCGGCGGCAGGGGCAAGCTGCTGCTTGCGCCTGCCGGCTGGTTGTCCACCTGGTAGAACACCTCGCCGGGCTTGATCAGGCCCAGCCCGGTGCGCGCGCGCGCCTCGATGGCCTGGTTGCCGTTCTTCAGGTCGGCCACGTCGGCGGCCAGCGCCTGGTTGCGCTGCTGCAGGCGATCGTTCTCGTCCGCCTGCTTCTTGATGGCCACGCGCAAGGCATCCACCTCGTGCACGCCGCCGTGCGCGGACCACAGTTTCACCTGCAGTCCGATCAACAACAGCACCAGGACGAGGGCGATCCAGCGCAGCATGGACGGTGCGCGCTTCCGTCAGCCCGGCAGATGCGCGAGGTTCGGGAAGGCGTTGCGGCCGGCGTAGACCGCCGACGCGCCCAGCGCTTCCTCGATGCGCAGCAGCTGGTTGTACTTGGCCACGCGGTCGGTGCGGCACAGCGAGCCGGTCTTGATCTGCGTCGCCGTGGTGGCCACCGCGATGTCGGCGATGGTGGTGTCCTCGGTCTCGCCCGAGCGGTGCGAGATGATCGCCGCGTACTTCGCCGCGTCGGCCATGGCGATGGCTTCCAGCGTCTCGGACAGCGTGCCGATCTGGTTGACCTTGATCAGGATCGCGTTGGCGATGCCCTTGTCGATGCCTTCCTTGAAGATCGCCGGGTTGGTGACGAACAGGTCGTCGCCCACCACCTGGGTGGTCTTGCCGATGGCGTCGGTGAGCAGCTTCCAGCCGGCCCAGTCGCCTTCGGCCATGCCGTCCTCGATGGTGACGATGGGGTACTGCCTGGCCCAGCTGGCCAACACGTCCACCCACTGCTCGGGGGTATAGACCTTGCCCTCGCCTTCCAGGTCGTACTTGCCGTCCTTGAAGAACTCCGAGCTGGCCGCGTCGAGGCCGAGCAGGATCTCGCTGCCCACCTTGTAGCCGGCCTTGTTCACCGCTTCGAGGATGGTATCGATCGCCTCCACGTTGGAGCGCAGGTTCGGCGCGAAGCCGCCCTCGTCGCCCACCGCGGTGTTGAGGCCCTTGCCCTTCAGCACGCTCTTCAGCGCGTGGAAGATCTCCGCGCCGGCGCGCAGCGCCTCGGCGAAGCTGGGTACGCCCACCGGCAGCACCATGAACTCCTGCACGTCGACGTTGTTGTCGGCATGCGCGCCGCCGTTGATGATGTTCATCATCGGCACCGGCAACGCACCGGGCTTGCCGGTGGTGCCGTTGATCTCAGCGAGGTACCGCCACAGCGCCTGCTTGCGCTGCGCCGCCACGGCGTGCGCGGCGGCCATCGACACGCCGAGGATCGCATTGGCGCCCAGTTTGCCCTTGTTCGGAGTGCCGTCGAGCTGGATCAGCTTGGCGTCCAGCCCGCCCTGGTTGGCGGCGTCGAAGCCCTTCAGCTCGCTGGCGATGGAGTTGTTGACGTTGGCCACGGCGTTCTTCACGCCCTTGCCGCCGTAGCGCGACTTGTCGCCGTCGCGTAGCTCCACCGCCTCGCGCGTGCCGGTGCTGGCGCCGCTGGGTACCGCGGCGCGACCGAAGCCGCCGCCCGCCAGGGTGACCTCGGCCTCCAGCGTGGGGTTGCCGCGCGAGTCGAGGATTTCACGGGCGTGGATGCGGGTGATGTCGGTACTCATGCGGCGGCAATCCTTCAGCAGTGGGGAGGGGCAACGCGGATTTACAGGGTGTTTTCGAGAAAACCGTGGCGCTTGGTCACGGCATCCAGTTCAAGCAGGGTTTCCAGCAAGGCTTCCATCTTGCCCAACGGCCAGGCGTTGGGGCCGTCGCTGAGCGCCTTGGAGGGGTCGGGATGCGTCTCGGCGAACAGGCCGGCCACGCCCGCCGCCACCGCCGCGCGCGCCAGCACCGGCACGAACTCGCGCTGGCCGCCGGAGCTGGTGCCCTGCCCGCCAGGCAACTGCACCGAGTGCGTGGCGTCGAACACCACCGGGCAGCCGGTGTCGCGCATCGCGCTCAGGCTGCGCATGTCGGAGACGAGGTTGTTGTAGCCGAAGCTGGCGCCGCGCTCGCAGACCATGATGGCGTCGTTGCCGACGGCCTTGGCCTTGTCGACCACGTTCTTCATGTCCCACGGCGCGAGAAACTGGCCCTTCTTGATGTTCACCGGCTTGCCGGCGCGGGCCACCGCCTGGATGAAATCGGTCTGCCGGCACAGGAAGGCCGGCGTTTGCAGCACGTCCACCACCGACGCGACCTCGGCGAACGGGGTGTATTCGTGCACGTCGGTGAGCACCGGCACGCCGACCTGGCGCTTCACCTCGCCAAGGATGCGCAGGCCCTCTTCCATGCCCGGCCCGCGGAAGCTGGTGCCGGAGGAGCGGTTGGCCTTGTCGAAGCTGGACTTGAAGATGAAGTGGATGCCGAGCCTGTTGGTGATTTCCTTCAGCGTGCCGGCAGTGTCCAGCTGCAGCTGCTCGGACTCGACCACGCAGGGGCCGGCGATCAGGAACAGCGGCTTGTCCAGGCCGACCTCGAAGCCGCACAGCCTCATGCGACGTGCTCCTTCGCCAGCTTTGCGCCGTCGCGCACGGCCTTGTACTCGCGCGCGGCGTGCACGAAGCCGATGAACAGCGGGTGGCCGTCGCGCGGCGTGGAGGTGAATTCCGGATGCGCCTGACAACCGAGGAACCACGGGTGCTTCTGCTGCGGCAGCTCGACGATCTCCACCAGCAGGTCGTCCATCGACTTGCCGGAGATCACCAGGCCACGATCCTCGAAGCTCTGGCGGTAGCGGTTGTTGAATTCGTAGCGGTGGCGATGGCGCTCGCGCACCACGTCCTGGCCGTACATCTCGCGCGCCAGCGTGCCGGCCTTGAGGCGGCATTCCTGCGCGCCCAGGCGCATGGTGCCGCCGAGGTCGGAGCGCTCGCTGCGCTGCTCGACTTCGCCGGCGGCCGTGGTCCACTCGGTGATCAGCGCGATCACCGGGTTCGGCGTGTTGCGGTCGTTCTCGCTGGAATCGGCGTCGGCCAGCCCGGCCACGTGGCGGGCGAAATCCACCACCGCCGCGTGCATGCCGTAGCAGATGCCGAAGTACGGTACGCCGTGCTCACGGGCGTACTTCGCCGACAGCACCTTGCCCTCGAAGCCGCGCTTGCCGAAGCCGCCGGGCACCAGGATCGCGTCCGCGCCGCCCAGCACCTTGGCGGCGCCTTCGGCCTCGACCTGCTCGGAATCGATCCACTGCAGGTTCACGCGCGTCTGCTGCTTGATGCCGCCGTGGCGCAGCGCTTCGCCCAGCGACTTGTAGGCGTCCTTGTGTTCAACGTACTTGCCGACGATGGCCACGGTGACCTCGTCCTTCGGGTGCACCACGGCATCCACCGTGCGCTGCCAGCCGGAGAGGTCGGCCGGCTTCGCATCCAGAGCGAGCCGCTTCACCACGATCTCGTCCAGGCCCTGCTGGTGCAGCCACAGCGGGGTCTTGTAGATCACGTCCACGTCCACCGCGCTGATCACGGCGTTCTCGGGCACGTTGGTGAACAGGGCGATCTTGCGGCGCTCGCCCTCGGGCAGCGGCTGCTCGCTGCGGCACAGCAGGATGTCCGGCTGGATGCCGATGGAGCGCAGCTCCTTCACCGAGTGCTGGGTCGGCTTGGTCTTGATTTCGCCGGCGGCCTTGATGAAGGGCACCAGGGTGAGGTGCATGAACAGGCACTTCTCCGGGCCGTGCTCGATGCGCAACTGGCGGATCGCCTCCAGGAACGGCAGCGACTCGATGTCGCCCACCGTGCCGCCGATCTCCACCAGCGCCACGTCGAAGCCGCGGGTGGCCTCGTGGATGCAGTGCTTGATCTCGTCGGTGATGTGCGGGATCACCTGCACGGTGGCGCCCAGGTAGTCGCCGCGGCGCTCCTTGCGGATCACCGACTCGTAGATCTTGCCGGTGGTGATCGAGTTCTTGCCGGTGAGCCGGGTATGGACGAAGCGCTCGTAGTGGCCCAGGTCAAGGTCGGTCTCGGCGCCGTCGTCGGTCACGTACACCTCGCCGTGCTGGAACGGGCTCATGGTGCCCGGGTCGACGTTGATGTAGGGGTCGAGCTTCATCATGGTGACCGAAAGGCCACGCGCTTCCAGGATGGAAGCCAGCGACGCCGCGGCGATGCCCTTGCCAAGCGAGGACACCACACCGCCGGTGACGAAAATCAGGGGGGTCATGGGATGCAGCCGTGCTGGAAAGTCGCATTTTAGCGGCAGACGGCTCTCACCGCGAGATGCAGGCGCCGGAAGATTCATCGGGAATTGCGATTGCCACCACCCGCCCCGCTCCAGCCGACGAAAACAGGGGCCAGTGAAGCGCCGCTCCGCTCAATCGGCGACTCCCAGCGCGAAACCGCAACCGTTGGCCAACGCCATGAAACCCGGGAACGAGGTGGCCACGTGGCGGCAGTCGTTGATGCGCACCGGCGCCTGTGCCACCAGCCCGGCCACCGCGAAGCTCATCGCAATGCGGTGGTCGGTGAGGCTTTCCACCGCGCCGCCGGCGAGCGTGCCACCGTGGATAGTGGCGCCGTCCGGCATCTCGTCCACCGTGATGCCCAGCGCGCGCAGGCCGGTCGCCATGGTGGCGAGGCGGTCGGACTCCTTGACGCGCAGCTCGGCGGCGCCGCGGATCAGGGTGTGGCCCTCGGCCACCGCCGCTGCGACGAACAGCGCGGGGAATTCGTCGATCATGTCCGGCACCAGCGCCTCGGGCAGCTCGACGCCGTGCAGCGGCGCGTGGCGAACCAGCAGGTCGCCCACCGGCTCGCCGCCGCTGGTTTTCTCGTTCTCGATGCGGATGTCCGCGCCCATCAGGCGCAGTGCTTCCAGCAGGCCGGTGCGGCGCGGGTTGAGACCCACCGCCGGCAGGCGCAGTTCGGAGCCGGGCACGATGCTGGCGGCAACCAGGAAGAACGCGGCCGAGGAGAAATCCGCCGGCACGTCCACGTCGGTGGCGCGCAGCGCGTGGCCGCCGGACAGCTTCGCCCGTCCCGGCTCGAACGCGATCGGCCAGCCGAACGCGGCCAGCATGCGCTCGGTGTAGTCGCGCGTGGGATGCGGCTCGATGACTTCGGTCTCGCCTTCCGCATACAGGCCGGCCAGCAACAGCGCGGACTTCACCTGCGCGCTAGCCACCGGCAGCTCATAGCGGATGCCGTGCAGGCGCTGGCCGCCGCGCACATGCAGCGGCGGCAGGCCGGTTTGCGTGTCGATGCGCGCGCCCATCGCGGCCAGCGGCTCGGTGACGCGGCGCATCGGCCGCTTCGACAACGAGGCGTCGCCGACAAGGGTGCTGTCGAATGCCTGCCCGGCCAGCAGGCCAGCCAGCAGGCGCATGCCGGTACCGGCGTTGCCGCAATCCAGTTCATGCGCGCTGGCGCGCAGACCGTGCAGGCCCACGCCGTGCACCATGCGCTCGCCCTCGGCCGGCGTCTCGATGCGCACGCCGAGCTGTTGCAACACGGCGGCGGTAGCGCGGGTGTCCTCGCCTTCGAGGAAACCGCGGATGCGCGACGTGCCTTCGGCCAGCGCGCCGAACATCAATGCACGATGCGAAACCGACTTGTCACCCGGTACGCCCACGCTGCCGCGCAGCGGCCCGCCGGCGCGGCTGCTCCAATCCAGCCGCGCGCTCAAGGCAGCGCCACCGGGTAGGAACCGAGCACGCGCAACTGCGCCACCGATTGTTCGATCTCCTTCACCGCCGCCTGCAAGGCCTCGTCCTGGATGTGGCCGGAGACGTCGATGAAGAACGCGTACTGCCACTTGCCCGAGTGCGCGGGGCGCGACTCGATGCGGTTGAGGCTCACGCCGTGCGCGGCGAACGGGCTGAGCACGTGGTACAGCGCGCCGGGCTGGTCGTTCACCGTGATCAGCAGCGAGGTGCGATCGTTGCCCGACGGCGGGAACAGCGAGCGACCGATGACCAGGAAGCGCGTGGTGTTGTCGGCGCGATCCTCGATGCCGGTGGCCAGCGTCCTCAGGCCGTACACCTTGCCGGCCGTCTCGCCGGCGATGGCGCCGGCGTCGTCGGCATGGCGTGCCAGCCGCGCGGCCTCGGCATTGCTGCCCACCGCCTCGCAGGTCACATTCGGAAGGTTCATGCGCAGCCAAGTCTTGCACTGCTGCAGCGACTGCGCGTGCGCATACACGCGCTTGATCGATTCCAGGTCGGGCGCCATCGAATGCAGGCACTGGTGCACGCGCAGCTCCACCTCGCCGCAGATGCGCGCGTCGGAGGTGAGGAACATGTCCAGCGTCACCTGGATCATGCCCTGCCCCGAATTCTCCACCGGCACCACGCCGAAGTCGGCATGGCCGGCTGCCACTTCCTGGAACACCTCCTCGATGCTGCCCAGCGGCAGGCCGTAGGCGGCGTGGCCGAAGTGCTTGCGTACCGCCTGCTCGCTGAAGGTGCCTTCCGGGCCGAGGTAGCCGATCTTCAGCGGGTCTTCCTGCGCCAGGCAGGAGGACATGATCTCGCGGAACAGCCGCACCATCTCGGCGTCCGACAGCGGCCCCTGGTTGCGGTCGACCACCATGCGCAGCACGTGCGCCTCGCGCTCGGGGCGGTAGTAGTCGATGGCGGACAGACCCTCGCCCTTGACCCGCGCCACTTCCTGTGCCCGCTTCGCGCGCTCGGAGATCAGCTCCTGGATCTGCCGGTCGATGCTGTCGATGCGCTCGCGCACTCCGGACAGCGAGGTCTTGCTTTCGGTCATGATGGATGTCTGGACGGATGGAAGGCCAAATGCATGATGCCTGAAAGGCTCAACCGTGTCGCGCCGCGAAGTCGCGCATGAAGGCGACCAGCGCATCCACCGCCTCCGGCGGCACGGCGTTGTAGAGCGAGGCGCGCATGCCGCCCAGCGCCTTGTGGCCCTTCAGCGCGACCAGGCCGGCGGCCTCGGACTCGGCCAGGAACGGCGCGTCCAGCGCGCTGTCATGCAGTGTGAACGGCACGTTCATGCGCGAGCGCGCGGCGGGATCGATCGCGTTGCGGTAATAGCCGCCGGAGCCGTCGATGGCCGCGTACAGCCGCTCGGCCTTGCCGCGGTTGCGCTCGCCCATCGCGGCGAGGCCGCCCTGTTCCTTCAGCCACTGGAAGGTGAGCCCGGCGAGGTACCAGCCCCAGGTGTTGGGCGTGTTGAGCATGGAATCGGCGGCGGCATGCTCGGCGTAGCGGAAGATCTTCGCCATCGGCCGCGCGGCGCGCGCCAGCAGGTCGCGGCGCGCGATCATCAGCACCAGGCCGGAGGGGCCGATGTTCTTCTGCGCGCCGGCGTAGATCAGCCCGTGGCGGCGCACGTCGATGGGCGCCGAGAGGATGTCGGAGGACATGTCCGCCACCAGCGGCACGTCGCCGGTGTCGGGCGCCTCGTGGAACTGCACGCCGTGGATGGTTTCGTTCGGCGTGTAGTGCACGTAGGCAGCGCGCGGGTCGAACTGCCACTCCGCGCGCGGCGGCAGGCGGCGGTAGCCTTCGCCCTTGCTGCTGGCGGCCACGTTCACGCGCACGTAGGGCGCGGCTTCGTTCGCGGCCTTCTCGCCCCAGTGGCCGTTGACGATGTAGTCGGCGCTGTCGCCCTCGCCCGCCAGGTTCATCGGGATCTGCGCGAAATGCTGGGTGGCGCCGCCCTGCAGGAACAGCACGGCGTAGTCGTCCGGGATCGCGGCCAGTTCGCGCAGGTCGGCCTCCACCTGCGCCGCCATCGCGATGAAGCGCTTGCCGCGGTGCGACTGCTCCATCACCGACATGCCGCTGCCGTTCCAGTCCAGCAACTCGCGCTGCGCGCGCTCGAGCACCTCGCGCGGCAGCGCCGCCGGACCCGCACTGAAATTCCACACCTGGCTCACCAATGGCTCCCCGTGACTGCAATCACCGCATTATGGCGCGCCGCAGCATGGAGCCGTCAATGGGAGCCACATTGAACAATACGGCCAGGAATGGCCGCCCATTTGATTCCCGCGACCATGGTGATTGCAGGGCTTGAGCAGTGCGGCCAGGGATGGCCGCCCGTTTGACTTTCGCGATCATGGACGATCGCAGGAATCACGCATCAAAAACGGATCCACAGCACCAGTGCGATGCCCAGCGCCAGCACCGCGGCGGTGACGATCAGCCACCACACTTCGCCGCGCGGGCCGGCGGCGTCTTCAGGCAGGGCTGGCAGGGCCGGCCCGGGCGCCGCGACCACGGGCTCGGCCTCCATGCCCGGCGCATCGAGCACGAAACGGTGGGGCCCGAGGCTGATCTGGTCGCCGGGCCGCAGCGCCACGCGCTGCATCGTCGCGCCGTTCACGCGCAGCGGCCAGGCGGCGGAGGCTTGCGCCACCTCGAGCACCAGGCAGTCGTCCTGCCAGTCCAGTTTCAGGCTGGCTGTTTCGCCCTGCGGCAGTTCCAGCGGAAGGCGGCCATAAGGCCCGAGTTCCAGGCCTTCGCCCACAGGCAACACGCGCCCGGACAAGGTGCCGGCCAGCGCACGCAACGCCGCGGTGCCACGCGCCTGCGCCGGCGCCACCATTGTTTCACGCCGTTCCGGCGACACGTCGTCGCGCAACAGCATGCGGCAATCGCCCACGCTCAGCATGTCGCCGGGGCGCAACAAGGCGCGCTCGCGCACCGGTCGCGCGTTCACGTACACGCGCGTGGCCGAGGGCAGCACCGCCAGCACCCAGCCACGCTGATCCTGTTCGATGCGCAGGTGCCGCGGCGCAGCCTGTCTGGCCGACAAGACCAGGTCGTTGTCAGCCGCGCTGCCTATCCGCAGTTGGGGTGCCGTCCACGGGAAATCCTCGCGGGCGGAGTGGAGAAACTCGATGCGCATCGCCGTACCAATCCATCGACCGCGGCACTCTAGCATGCGGTTCCTGAGCGCCAGCCCCGCACTTGCATGCCGCGCGCATGGCTTATCATGCCCGTCTCCCCCGGAGCCCAGCGCATGCCCAGCATCGACATCCAACGCCCCCACAACCTGCCGCTGCCGGAAGCGCGCGCCGTGGTCGAGAAGGTGGCTGCGCGCATGCACGAGAAGTTCGACATCGCGGGCCGCTGGGAGGGCGACACCCTGCATTTCTCCCGCCCCGGCGTGAACGGCCAGATCGCGGTGGGCGGCGACGCGATCCGCGTGCGCGCCGAGCTGGGCCTGCTGCTGTCGCCGCTCAAGGGCATGGTCGAGCAGGAGATCCGGCGCAAGCTGGACGAGCACTTCGCCTGAGCGATCCGGCGATCCTCGGCGGCCAATTTTGACCAGGCGCGTTGCCGTGGCATAATCGCCGGCTTGTGCGGCCACCGAGGCCGCTCTCCGACCCGGAACACATGGCCAAAGACGACGTCATCGAAATGGAAGGCACGGTTCTCGAAACCCTGCCCAACACCATGTTCCGCGTGCAACTGGAGAACGGGCACGTTGTCATCGCCCACATCTCCGGGCGCATGCGCAAGCATTACATCCGCATCCTCACGGGCGACAAGGTCAAGATCGAGATGACCCCGTACGACCTGAGCAAGGGGCGGATCACCTACCGCATGAAGTAAGGCGGCAGCCGCACCGGATGAAAAGTGCAGCCATGGATGGCTGCCCGTGTGACTTTCGCGATCAGGGATGATCGCAAAATGATGTGGAAAGGCCGCGCATCGCGCGGCCTTTTGTGTTGCCTGAAACCCGCGATCACTCGACGACGGCGGGCACCTTCTCGGCTTCTTCGCAATCCACCGCGAGCTCGCCGTCCTTCACGCCCAGCGTGACCTTGCCGCCTTCGGCCAGCTTGCCGAACAGCAGCTCGTCGGCCAGCGCGCGCTTCACCTTCTCCTGGATCACCCGCGCCATCGGGCGGGCGCCCATCTGGGCGTCGAAGCCGTGCTCGGCCAGCCAGCGGCGGGCCTCGGCGTCCACGTCCAGGCTGACGCGCTTGTCGGCCAGCTGCGCCTCCAGCTCGATCAGGAACTTGTCCACCACGCGCAGGATGTGCTCGAAGTCCAGCGCGTTGAACTGGATGATCGCATCGAGGCGGTTGCGGAACTCCGGCGTGAACGCGCGGCGGATCACCTCCATCGAGTCGGTGCGGTGGCTCTGCTCCACGAAGCCGATGCTGCGCCGCGCCGCCTGCGCCGCGCCGGCGTTGGTGGTCATCACCAGGATCACGTTCTTGAAGTTGGCCTCGCGCCCGTTGGTGTCGGTGAGCACGCCGCGATCCATCACCTGCAGCAGGATGTTGTAGACGTCCGGGTGCGCCTTCTCGATCTCGTCCAGCAGCAGCACCGCGTGCGGGTGCTTGGTCACCGCCTCGGTCAGCAGGCCGCCCTGGTCGAAGCCCACGTAGCCCGGGGGCGCGCCAACCAGGCGCGACACCGAGTGCGCCTCCATGTACTCGGACATGTCGAAGCGGATCATCTCGATGCCCAGCTGCATGGCGAGCTGGCGGGTGACCTCGGTCTTGCCCACGCCGGTGGGGCCGGCTAGCAGGAAGCTGCCGATCGGCTTGGCCGGGTCGGCCAGGCCGGAGCGCGCCATCTTGATCGAGGCGGCCAGCGCCTCGATCGCCGCGTCCTGGCCGAACACCACCATCTTGAGGTTGCGCTCCAGGTTCTTCAGCACGTCGCGGTCGGAGGCCGACACCTGCTTGGCCGGGATGCGCGCCATCTTGGCGACGATGTATTCCACCTCGGGCACGTCCACCTTGCCGGTGCGCTGATCCACGGGCAGCAGGCGCTGGCGGGCGCCGGCCTCGTCGATCACGTCGATCGCCTTGTCCGGCAGCAGGCGGTCGGGGATGTGCTTCACCGACAGATCCACCGCCGCCTTCAGCGACTCGTTGGTGTAGATGACGTTGTGGTGCTCCTCGAAGCGCGAGCGCAGGCCCTTGAGGATCTCGATACTGTCGGCCACCGAGGGCTCGACCACGTCGATCTTCTGGAAGCGGCGGGCCAGCGCGCGGTCCTTCTCGAACACGCCGCGGTATTCCTGGAACGTGGTCGAGCCGATGCAGCGCAGCTCGCCGGAGGCCAGCAGCGGCTTGATCAGGTTGCTGGCGTCCATGGTGCCGCCCGAGGCGGAGCCAGCGCCGATGATGGTGTGAATCTCGTCGATGAACAGGATCGCGCCCGGCTGCTTCTTGAGCTGGGCGATCACGCCCTTCAGGCGTTTCTCGAAGTCGCCGCGGTACTTGGTGCCGGCCACCAGCGCGCCCAGGTCGAGCGACCAGATCGTGGCGCTTTCCAGCACCTCGGGCACCTCGCCGTCCACGATGCGCTTGGCCAGTCCCTCGGCCAGCGCAGTCTTGCCCACGCCGGCGTCGCCCACGTAGAGCGGGTTGTTCTTGCGTCGGCGGCACAGCACCTGGATGGTGCGCTCGATCTCGTCGGCGCGGCCGATCAGCGGGTCGATCTTGCCTTCCAGCGCGCGCTCGTTGAGGTTGCTGGCGAACTCGGCGAGCGGATTGCCCTTGGACTCGCCGCCCTCCTCGCCTTCGCGCTCGCCGCCGGACGTGCCCGCGGCCGGCTCCTCGCCCACCTTGGCGATGCCGTGCGAGATGTAGTTGACCACGTCCAGCCGGGTGATCTCCTGCTGGTGCAGGAAATACACGGCGTGGGAATCCTTCTCGCCGAAGATCGCCACCAGCACGTTGGCGCCGGTGACCTCCTTCCGCCCGGAGGACTGCACGTGGTAGACCGCGCGCTGCAGCACGCGCTGGAAGCCCAGCGTGGGCTGGGTGTCGCGCTCGTCGCCGTGCGGCAGCACCGGCACGGTTTCGGCGATGACCTTCTCCAGCTCGTGGGTCAGTCGCGGCAGATCCACGCCGCAGGCGCGCAGCGCGCCCAGCGCGGACTGGTTGACGGTGAGCGCGAGCAGCAGGTGCTCCACGGTCATGTACTCGTGGCGCTGCTCGCGGGCCTGCTTGTAGCACTGGCCGATGGTGACTTCGAGATCCTTGCTGAACATCCGGACCGTCTCCGTTGCAATGGCTGGGCGGCGTAACCGCGTTGGCTACGAAATGGGGTCGCTCAGAGCTTTTCCATAGTGCACAACAGTGGATGCTGATGCGAGCGTGAATATTCGTTGACCTGGGTGACCTTGGTCTCGGCCACCTCGCGGGTAAACACGCCGCACACGCCCTTGCCGCGGGTATGCACGTGGAGCATCACCTGCACCGCGCGCTCCTGATCCAGCCCGAAGAAGCTGCGCAGCACCTCGACCACGAAGTCCATCGGCGTGAAATCGTCGTTCAGCAGCACCACCTGGAACAGCGGCGGTCGCGCCACCTCGGGCTTGGCGGTGCGCAGCGCCAGGCCGTGGCCGTTTTCTTGTTCGTTTTCGTGTTCGTTGGCCATGTTGACGATGTTCGTTCGACGGTTGCAAGTATACGCCGCGCCACTTCCCGGCCCCGCGGCGACCGCACGGGGATGTAGTGGCACAATGTCGCCTTTTCCAGTCCCCAGCCCCCGATGCCGCCTGTCTCCACCAACGACGCCGTCTGGCGCCCGCACGTCACCGTGGCCTGCGTGGTGGCCGACGGCGCGCGCTACTTGATGGTCGAGGAGGAGGTGAACGGCCGTCTGGCGTACAACCAGCCCGCCGGACATCTCGAAGACCGCGAGCGGCTGGTCGACGCCGCCGTGCGCGAGACGCTGGAGGAAACCGGCTGGACGGTGCAGCCCACCCACCTGATCGGCGTGCATCAGTGGCGCAGCACCGAGCACGGCGAGGGCGTGATCCGCTTCAGCTTCGCCGCGCGCCCCGTCGGCCACGATCCGTCGCGGCCGCTGGACGCCGGCATCCGCCGCGCGCTGTGGCTGGATCGCGCCGGGATCGCCGCGCTGGGCGAGCGCCTGCGCAGTCCGCTGGTGCTGGAAAGCATCGACGCCTGGCTGGCCGGCGCCCGTTTCCCGCTGGACGTGCTGCACGCCTGGCCGCACGGCGCCACGCCATGAGGGTGATGCTGGGCATTTCCGGCGGCGTCGACTCCTCGGTGGCGGCGCTGCTGCTCAAGCAGGCCGGCCATGCGGTCGATGGCATGTTCATGCAGAACTGGGAAGAGGACGACCGCTCCGGCCCCTGCACCGCCGACGCCGACCGCAAGGACGCCGTGGCGGTGTGCGGCCGGCTGGGCATTCCCTTCCACGCGCGCAACTTCGCCGCCGAATACTGGGACGGGGTGTTCGAGCACTTCCTCGCCGAATACCGCGCGGGCCGCACGCCCAACCCCGACGTGCTGTGCAACCGCGAGATCAAGTTCAAGACCTTCCTGGACGAGGCGCATGCGCTGGGTGCGGAGAAGATCGCCACCGGCCACTACGCCCGCGTAGGCTGCGTGGACGGCGAATACCGCCTGCTGCGCGCGGTGGACGCGGCCAAGGATCAGACCTACTTCCTGCACGCGCTGGGCCAGGCGCAGCTCGCCGCCACGCTGTTCCCGGTGGGCGAGATCGAGAAGTCGCGGGTGCGCGAGCTGGCGCTGGCCGCCGACCTGCCAACCCACGCGAAGAAGGATTCCACCGGCATCTGCTTCATCGGCGAGCGCGACTTCCGCAGCTTCCTCGCGCAATACATTCCGGGCCGTCCCGGCGAGATGCGCACGCCCGACGGCGAGCTGGTCGGCGAACACCAGGGCGCGATGTACTACACGCTGGGCCAGCGCAACGGCTTAGGGATAGGCGGCCGCCACGGCGCCAGCGGCGAACCGTGGTACGTGGTGGGCAAGGACGTGGCGGCCAACGTGCTCTACGTGGCGCAGGGCAACGCCAACCGCTGGCTGGACTCACGCACGCTGCACAGCGAGGCGCCGACCTGGGTGGCCGGCCGCGCACCGGCCGAACGTTTCCGCTGCACCGCCAAGACCCGCTATCGCCAGGCCGACCAGGGCTGCGAGGTGCGCGTGCTGGACGACGGCCTCGAAGTCCGCTTCGACGTCCCCCAGCGCGCGGTGACGCCCGGCCAGTCGGTGGTGCTCTACGACGGCGAAGCCTGCCTCGGCGGCGCGGTGATCGCCGCCACCGACGCCCCCTTCGGCGGTTTGCCCCCTATCCGAAACGAGAACTGACGGTGCTTGACGCTTTTGCGATGAACGAGGAACGCGTGCTGGCGCTGGCCGGCCTCTACCAGGCCTGCGCGCTGGCGCAGCAGCTGGCCAACCAGGGCCGCTGCGACGAAACCGCGATGGATGCGGGCATCGCCAGCGTGTTCCGCATCGACGCGCCTTCGGTGGTCGGCGTGTACGGCAACATCGCCAGCGTGCGGCTGGGCCTGCGCACCCTGGTGTCCCAGCTCGACGAAAGCAGCGACGACATGGCGGTGACGCGCATGGCGATGACCGTGATGCGGCTGGAACGCAACCTGTCCGGCCGGCCGGAGCTGCTCGACCGCCTGCAGCAGGGCATCCGCGCCGCGCAACGGCAGGCCGAACATTTCGGCCAGGGTTCCAGCCAGGTCACCGCGCGGCTGGCCGAACTGTACGCCTCCACGTTGTCCACCCTGCGTCCGCGCGTGATGGTCAACGGCAACCCGCAGCACCTGCAGCAGCCGGCCGTCGTCGAGAAGGTGCGCAGCAACTTGCTCGCGGCAGTGCGCTCGGCGGTGCTGTGGCGCCAGCTCGGTGGCCGCCAATGGCAACTGCTGCTGTTCCGCAAGCAGTGCAGCATGCTGGCACGCGGCCTGCTCACGGGTTCCACGCTGGGCGGTCGATAGCCGCCTTTCCCTTCTCCCTCCGGGAGACAAATCGGCAGGAATGCCGATTTGCACGGCGGAGCCGCCCGAAGGGTGAGGCACAAGGAAGTGCCGAATGAAGGTGGCGCGCAGCGCCGGATGAGGGTACGGGCAAGGCGCGGTGATGAACCTTGCAGCAAGACTCGCTGGCACGTTCCAGCCGTACCCTCACCCCAACCCCTCTCCCGCAGGGAGAGGGGCCAGACAGCGGCACGGCAGACGCTGTTCCGACCCGCTAGCCGAGCAGTTTCAACCCCGGCAACTGCTTCGCCAGGGCGCGCAGCAGCTTGGCGAAGGCCGCAAGGTCGGCGCCCCACGGCGTAGCTTCGCGCCAATACAGCGCGATCTCGCGGCCCTGCGCCTGCCCCTTGATCTTCGCCAGCACGATGTCGGGCTTGGAGGCCAGCCGTTCGTGCGCCAGCGCGGGCACCAGTGCGTGCCCGCCGCGCAGACTGACCAGGGCGGCCAGGCTTTCCAGGCTCACGTCCTGCACGTGACCGTCGCCGTCGGCGTGGCTCTCGGCCATCAGGATCGCATCCGCCTTTTCCAACTGCTCCAGCGCCACGCTGCGGCGGCCGGCCAGCGGGTGGTCGGCGCGCAGCATCGCCTCCCACGGCTCGAAGAACAGCGGCTGCATGGCGATGCCGCTGGCCAGCGGTGCCAGCGGCGCCAGCACGGCGTCCAGTTCCGCCTCGTGCAGGCGGCGCAGCAGGCCGCGCGGCTTGCCCTCTGAAATGCCAAGCCGCACGCCCGGGAAATGCTGCGGGAACGGCGCGATCAGGTGCGGCAGCAGGTACGGCCCCAGCGAGGCCGGCACGCCCAGCCGCAACTCGCCGCCAAAGGCCACGGCGCCGGCGCGGGCGGTCTGCTGCAGCAATTCTGCCGTGGCGATCACGGCGTCGATGCGCTCCAGCAGCCGGTGGCCGCCCGCCGTCGGCACCACCTTGCGCCCGCCGCGCTCGAACAGCGGCGCGCCCAGCGCCTGCTCCACCTTCTGCACCTGGTGCGACAGCCCGGACGGGCTGATGTGCATGGCCCGCGCCGCGCTGTTGAAGCTGCCGTGGCGATGCACCGCCTGCACCATCATCAGGTCGCGCAGCGAGATCGCCGAAATGTGCGAAGAGATCATCCGTGCGCCCGTGGTTGCCGCCATGGGCGAAGCATAAACGACGAAGCCCGGCGCGCGGCCGGGCTTCGTCTGGATTCAAGCCCCTCTCCCGCCGGGAGAGGGGTTGGGGTGAGGGTACGGTCGAAGCGCGTATTGCAGGCTTGCGGGAAAACTCCGCGCACGCTTCGCAGGAGCCCTCTCCCCCGCCCCTCTCCCGCAAGCGGGAGAGGGGATAGGCAGGCTTACGCCGCGACGGTATCCGCGACTTCCTTGTAGTCCTGGATCTTGTCGAAGTTCATGTAGCGGTAGATCTTCTCGCCGTTGGCGTTGATGACGCCGATGTCGGCCATGTACTCGTCCTTGGTCGGGATGCGGCCGAGGCGCGAGCAGATCGCGGCGAGTTCGGCCGAGCCCAGGTACACGTTGGAGTTCTTGCCGAGGCGGTTGGGGAAATTGCGGGTGGAGGTGGAGAACACCGTGGCGCCCTCGCGCACCTGCGCCTGGTTGCCCATGCACAGCGAGCAGCCCGGCATCTCCATGCGCGCGCCGGCAGTGCCGAAGGTGCCGTAGACGCCTTCGTTGGTCAGCTCGCTGGCGTCCATCTTGGTCGGCGGGGCCACCCACAGCTTGGTCGGGATGTCGCGCTTGCCTTCCAGCAGCTTGGCCGCCGCGCGGAAGTGACCGATGTTCGTCATGCACGAGCCGATGAACACTTCGTCAATGGTGGCACCGGCCACGTCGCTCAGCGTCTTCACGTCGTCCGGGTCGTTCGGGCAGGCCACGATGGGCTCGTGCACGTCGGCCAGGTCGATCTCGATGACGGCGGCGTATTCGGCGTCGGCATCGCGCTCCAGCAGTTGCGGGTTGGCCAGCCACGCTTCCATCGCCTTGATGCGGCGCTCCAGGCTGCGCGGATCCTTGTAGCCCTGGGCGATCATCACCTTGAGCAGGGTGATGTTGCTGTTGATGTATTCGATGATCGGCGCCTTGTCCAGGTGCACCGTGCAGCCGGCCGCCGAGCGCTCGGCCGAGGCATCGGACAGCTCGAACGCCTGCTCCACCTTCAGGTTCGGTAGGCCCTCGATCTCCAGGATGCGGCCCGAGAAGATGTTCTTCTTGCCCTGCTTGGCGACGGTCAGCAAGCCCTGCTTGATCGCATACAGCGGGATGGCGTTGACCAGGTCACGCAGGGTGACGCCCGGCTGCAGCTCGCCCTTGAAGCGCACCAGTACCGATTCCGGCATGTCCAGTGGCATCACGCCGGTGGCGGCGGCAAAGGCCACCAGGCCCGAGCCAGCGGGGAACGAGATACCGATCGGGAAGCGCGTGTGGCTGTCGCCGCCGGTGCCGACGGTGTCGGGCAGCAGCATGCGGTTGAGCCAGCTGTGGATCACGCCGTCACCCGGGCGCAGCGAGATGCCGCCGCGGGTGCTGATGAATTCCGGCAGCGTGTGGTGGGTCTTCACGTCCACCGGCTTCGGGTAGGCGGCGGTGTGGCAGAACGACTGCATCACCAGGTCGGCCGAGAAGCCCAGGCAGGCCAGATCCTTCAGCTCATCGCGGGTCATCGGGCCGGTGGTGTCCTGCGAACCCACCGAGGTCATCTTCGGCTCGCAGTAGGTGCCCGGGCGCACGCCCTGGCCTTCCGGCAGGCCGACCGCACGACCCACCATCTTCTGCGCCAGCGTGAAACCCTTGCCGGTATCGGCCGGCTGCTGCGGCAGGCGGAACAGGGTGGACACCGGCAGGCCCAGCGCTTCGCGCGCCTTGGCGGTGAGGCCGCGACCGATGATCAGCGGAATGCGGCCGCCGGCGCGCACTTCGTCGAACAGCACGTCGGACTTCACCTTGAATTCGGCGATCACTTCGCCGTTCTTCAGCGCCTTGCCGTCGTAGGGTCGCAGCTCGACGACGTCGCCCATCTCCATCTTGGAAACGTCGAGCTCGATCGGCAGCGCACCGGCGTCTTCCATCGTGTTGTAGAAGATCGGGGCGATCTTGCTGCCCAGGCACACGCCACCGAAACGCTTGTTCGGGATGAAGGGAATGTCCTCGCCCGTCCACCACAGCACGGAGTTGGTGGCGGACTTGCGGCTGGAGCCGGTGCCGACTACGTCACCCACGTAGGCCACCAGGTGACCCTGCTTGGCGAGATCCTGGATCAGCTGGATCGGGCCGCGCTTGCCATCTTCTTCCGGCTGGAACGGGGCGCCGTCGCGCTTGTTCTTCAGCATGGCCAGCGCGTGCATCGGGATGTCCGGGCGCGTGGTGGCGTCGGGTGCGGGCGACAGGTCGTCGGTGTTGGTTTCGCCTGGCACCTTGAACACGGTGATGGTGAGGCTCGCGGGCACTTCCGGCTTGCTGGTGAACCACTCGGCGTCGGCCCAGCTCTGCAGCACGGCCTTGGCGTTGGCGTTGCCCTGGTCGGCCTTTTCCTTCACGTCGTGGAAGGCGTCGAACATCAGCAGGGTGTGCTTGAGCGCGTTGGCGGCCACGGTGCCGACCTGCGCGTCGTCGAGCAGTTCGATCAGCGGATGGATGTTGTAGCCGCCCAGCATGGTGCCCAGCAGCTCGGTGGCCTTCTCGCGCGAAATCAGAGCGCACTGCTCGGTGCCGAACGCCACCGCCGCCAGGTAGGAAGCCTTGACCTTGGCCGCGTCGTCCACGCCGGCCGGCACGCGGTTGGCGATCAGGTCGACGAGGAAAGCCTCTTCGCCAGCCGGCGGGTTCTTCAGCAGTTCGACCAGCTCGGCGGTCTGCTGGGCCGACAACGGCAGCGGCGGGATACCCAGCGCGGCGCGCTCGGCAGCATGTTGGCGATAGGCGGTAAGCATGTGGCTCGTCCTGTGGCGGGGATTGGCGGCTCTCCTGCGTGCAGGGGAGCGAATGGCGGCGACTGGCTTCATGTCCGTCATTCCTGCGCAGGCAGGAATCCAGTGACGCTGCACTCGATGACCCGAAGGCACTGGATCCCGGCCTTCGCCGGGATGACGAGCAGGATCAGAAGCTCATCAGCCGCCAATTTTGCCAGCCGCCCCGCATGAGCGGCAACGGAAACCTGTTTCCGGCTGCGTTCGATATCGTGCAAGGCGGCCTTGCAATACCGCTCACGTTCGGTGGCGTAGGATTCCAAGGATTACCAACCGCCAGATTTCGAACCCCCGGAGTCAAGCCATGCAGGATTCATTCGCAACCCGCGACACCCTCGCCGTCAACGGCAAGCAGTACCGGATCGCCAGCCTCGCCAGGCTGGGCCAGCGCTTCGACATCAAGCGCCTGCCCTACTCGATGAAGATCCTGCTGGAGAACCTGCTGCGCCATGAGGACGGCGTCAACGTCACCGCGAAGGAGATCGAGGCGGTGGCGAAGTGGGACGCGAAGAAGGAGCCGGACACCGAGATCGCCTTCATGCCCGCGCGCGTGGTGCTGCAGGATTTCACCGGCGTGCCCTGCGTGGTCGACCTGGCCGCGATGCGCGACGCGGTGGTGAAGCTGGGCGGCGACGCCAAGCAGATCAACCCGCTGGCGCCGGCCGAGCTGGTCATCGACCACTCGGTGCAGGTGGACGTCTACGGCTCGGAATCCGCGCTGGAGAAAAACGTCGAGATCGAGTTCCAGCGCAACCAGGAGCGCTACGGCTTCCTGCGCTGGGGCCAGAAGGCCTTCGACAACTTCAAGGTGGTGCCGCCGCGCACCGGCATCGTGCACCAGGTGAACCTGGAGCACCTGGCACGCGTTGTGTTCACTGGCGACATCGATGGCGAAAGCTGGGCCTACCCCGACACCGTGTTCGGCACCGACAGCCACACCACGATGGTCAACGGCATCGGCGTGCTGGGCTGGGGCGTGGGCGGCATCGAGGCCGAGGCCGCGATGCTGGGCCAGCCTTCGTCCATGCTGATCCCGCAGGTGGTGGGCTTCAAGCTGACAGGCAAGCTGGGCGAAGGCGTCACCGCCACCGACCTCGTGCTCACCGTCACCCAGATGCTGCGCAAGCTGGGCGTGGTGGGTAAGTTCGTGGAGTTCTTCGGCGACGGCCTCAGGCACCTGGCGCTGGCCGACCGCGCCACCATCGGCAACATGGCGCCGGAATACGGCGCGACCTGCGGCATCTTTCCTGTCGATCAAGAAGCGCTGAACTACCTGCGCCTGTCCGGCCGCGGCGAGGAACAGATCGCGCTGGTGGAAGCCTATGCAAAGGCGCAGGGCCTGTGGCACGACGAGCACACGCCGCACGCCGAATTCACCACCACGCTGGAGCTGGATCTGGCCGACGTGAAGCCCTCGATGGCTGGCCCCAAGCGCCCGCAGGATCGCGTGCTGCTGGGCGACGTGCGCAAGAGCTTCAAGGACGCACTGGTCGGTCTCACCACCTCGCGCAAGCCGCTGGCCACCACGATCGAGCGCTTCGCCGGCGAAGGCGGCGACACCGCGGTGGGCCATGAAGAGAGTGCATTCGGCCAGGGCGAGCATGTCGAGTTGAACGGCGACAAATTCAAGCTGGGCGATGGCGCCGTGGTGATCGCCGCGATCACCTCCTGCACCAACACCTCCAACCCCGCGGTGATGCTGGGCGCCGGCCTGCTGGCGAAGAAGGCCGCGGCGAAGGGTCTGAAGGCCAAGCCGTGGGTGAAGACCTCGATCGGCCCGGGCTCGAAGGTGGTTTCCGACTACCTCGAGCAGACCGGCCTGCTGAAGGAGCTGGAAAAAGTCGGCTTCTACATCGTCGGCTACGGCTGCACCACCTGCATCGGCAACTCCGGCCCGCTGCCGGTCGAGATCAGCAAGGGCATCGCCGACGGCGACCTCGCGGTTGCCTCGGTGCTCTCCGGCAACCGCAACTTCGAGGGCCGCGTGCATCCGGAAGTGAAGATGAACTACCTGGCCTCGCCGCCGCTGGTGGTCGCCTACGCGCTGGCAGGCACGCTGGACATCGACCTGACCCGCGAACCGCTCGGCAAGGACGCGGACGGCAAGGACGTGTTCCTCAAGGACATCTGGCCGACCAACCAGGAAATCTCCGACACCATCGCCGGCGCGATCAACCCGGAGATGTTCAAGAAGAACTACGCCGACGTATTCAAGGGCGACAGCCGCTGGAACAAGATCGCCTCGCCGGACGGCGCGGTGTACGCGTGGGACGACTCCACCTACATCAAGAATCCGCCCTACTTCGAAGGCATGACGATGGCCTTGAACAAGGTGGAGGACATCCACGGCGCCCGCGTGCTGGGCCTGTTCGGCGACTCCATCACCACCGACCACATCTCGCCGGCCGGCTCGATCAAGAAGGACAGCCCGGCGGGCCGCTTCCTGATCTCCAGAGGCGTCGAGCCGAAGGACTTCAACTCCTACGGCTCGCGCCGCGGCAACGACGACGTGATGGTGCGCGGCACCTTCGCCAACATCCGCATCAAGAACCTGATGCTGGACGGCGTCGAGGGCGGCTACACCAAACACGTGCCGTCGGGCGAGCAGATGGCGATCTACGACGCGGCGATGAAGTACAAGGAAGAGAAGACCCCGCTGATCGTGCTGGCCGGCAAGGAATACGGCACCGGCTCCAGCCGCGACTGGGCGGCCAAGGGCACCCTGCTGCTGGGCGTGCAGGCGGTGATCGCCGAGAGCTTCGAGCGCATCCACCGCTCCAACCTGGTCGGCATGGGCGTGCTGCCGCTGCAGTTCAAGGACGGCGAAAGCGCCAAGTCGCTGGGCCTCGACGGCTACGAGAGCTTCGACGTCACCGGCCTGGAAGGCGGCGAGTCCAAGGAGGCCAAGGTGGTCGCCACGGACAAGGACGGCAAGAAGAAGGAGTTCGCCGTGAAGGTGCTGCTGCTCACCCCGAAGGAGCGCGAGTTCTTCCGCCACGGCGGCATCCTGCAGTACGTGCTGCGCCAGCTGGCCGGCAAGAAGGCCGCCTGAGCACAGCCTCAAGCCAGTTGAACCATGGCCGCCCCGATCCGCGTCGGGGCGGCTTTCCATGTGCCCCGCCGCGCCTTGCCGCATACGCCCGCGCATGCTCCAATGCCGCGAGGGGATATCGCCACCGCCTTGGCGATCACGATTCAGGAGTCGAGCAAGCACATGAGCAACGAGCGTCCGTGGCTGGATCACTATCCGCAAGGCGTGCCCGCCGAGATCGACCTCAACGCCTACGCCTCGGTCGCCGCCGTGCTGGAAGAAGCCTTCCAGCGCTTCCGTGACCGCCCGGCCTTCGCCAACTTCGGCAAGCAGCTCAGCTACGGCCAGATCGACCAGCTCAGCCGCCAGTTCGCGGGTTACCTCACCGGCACGCTCGGGCTGGCCAAGGGCGATCGCGTCGCGATCATGATGCCCAACGTGCTGCAGTACCCCATCGCCCTGTTCGGCGCGCTGCGTGCCGGCCTGGTGGTGGTCAACACCAACCCGATGTACACCGCGCGCGAGCTCAGGCACCAGCTCGAGGACTCCGGCGCGAAGGCCATCGTGGTGCTGGACAACTTCGCCGCCACCCTGCAGCAGGTGGTGGCGGAAACCCAGGTGCAGCACATCGTCACCACCGGCATCGGCGACCTGCTTGGCTTTCCCAAGGGCGCGCTGGTCAACTTCGTGCTCAAGCACGTGAAGAAGATGGTGCCGGCCTACAGCCTGCCGCAGGCGGTGCGCTTCAGGGACGCGCTGGCGCAGGGCGCCGCGCACGAGCTGCCCAAGGTGGCGCTGAACCACGGCGACATCGCCTTCCTGCAGTACACCGGCGGCACCACCGGAGTGGCCAAAGGCGCCATGCTCAGCCACGGCAACATGGTCGCCAACATGCTGCAGGCGGGCGCGTGGATCGGCCAGAACGCCAAGCAGGGCGAGGAGATCATCATCACCGCCCTGCCCCTGTACCACATCTTCTCGCTGTGCGCGAACGGCCTGGTGTTCATGCGGCTGGGCGGGCTCAACTGGCTGATCACCAACCCGCGCGACATGCCCGGCTTCGTCAAGGAGCTGAAAGCCTCCCGCTTCACCGCGCTCACCGGCGTCAACACGCTGTTCAACGGCCTGCTCAACACGCCCGGCTTCGCCGAACTGGATTTCTCGCGCCTGCACCTGACGCTGGGCGGCGGCATGGCCGTGCAGCGCGCGGTGGCCGAGCGCTGGAAGAAGGTCACCGGCTGCCCGCTGGTCGAGGCCTACGGCCTCACCGAAACCTCGCCGGCGGCCTGCATCAACCCGCTCGACCTCAAGGACTACAACGGCTCCATCGGCCTGCCCGTGCCCTCCACCGACGTGGCGATCTGGTCGGAGGACAACCAGCCGCTGCCGCTCGGCGAAGTGGGCGAGCTGATGGTGAAGGGGCCGCAGGTGATGCAGGGCTACTGGAATCGCCCCGACGAGACCGCCAAGGTGCTGGGCGCCGACGGCTGGCTGCACACCGGCGACATCGCGAAGATGGACGGGAACGGCTACTTCTACATCGTCGACCGCAAGAAGGACATGATCCTGGTGTCCGGCTTCAACGTGTACCCGAACGAAGTGGAGGACGCGGTGATGCAGCACCCAGGCGTGGCCGAGGTGGCCGCGGTAGGCGTGCCGGACGAGCACTCCGGCGAAGTGGTGAAGCTGTTCGTGGTGCGCAAGGATCCAACCCTCACCGAGGAAGCGCTAAAGCAGTTCTGCCGCGACAACCTCACCGGCTACAAGCGGCCCAAGTTCATCGAATTCCGCGACGCCCTGCCCAAGAGCAACGTGGGCAAGATCCTGCGCCGCGAACTGCGCGACGAGAAGAAAGCCGCAGCCGGCGCCCATTGAAACGACGAAGGCCCCGCCGATGGCGGGGCCTTCGGTTCAACCGGTTCCGCGGAGAAGCGGTCAGTCCTTCCAGGACTCCAGGATGTCGGCGTAGCCGCCCAGCAGGTTCCACAAGGGCACCTGCTTGTCTTCCGGAATGCACACGTAGGAAAAGCCGATGTGATGGTCGGCCACGCGCGCCACCTGCGCCTCCAGGTGGATGTGCAGGTCGCTGCCGAAGATCATGTCCAGCAGCCAGCTCTGTCCCACTTCGCCGTCCCAGCCCAGCGGACGGCGCAGCAGCGCGCCGGTGGCGGAGATGTCCACCAGTTCGGTGGGATGCGACTCGACGCCGCGGCTCATCAGCACGGTCGTCTCGATCTGCATGCGCGCCGGGCGCAGATGTTCGTTCTCGCCGCCGAGCATTTCGTTGACGTCCTTCACCATGTGAGCTCCTCGATTGTCGCATCCGGTCGCCATGGCGACTCCCCGCAGATCGCACAGCAAGCAAGTGTGTCCGCGATCACATTCAAGCAAGCTGTATGCCATCAATGAAAACGGCTATGCCATGCGGTTTGCGCCGCATCCCGGCCGATGCGACTGACACATGCCGTCGTGTCGGACACGCAGTGTCACACTGCGACTTGCCCAACCAGCCACGCCTCGGCGAACCGATCACGAAGTGTTCCACAAGCGCAGCGCGCGGGGTAGCCGCCGATCCATCGCACGCGCTGGACTTGTCGCCTGGCAATCGCTACCCTGTAACGCACGCGTGGCGCCATGGCCCGATGCCGACCGGTCGTTCCGGCCACAATGGCGCCCACCCGATGCCCCAGGCAGATCGTCCGACTTGTCGGTGACGTTCCACCCGTCGCCACTTCGCCGTGCCTTCGCCCGACGCGAACCGCGTTCCGGCGAGGCAAGCGTTCCGCCCTGATGTTCCAGACGCATTGCTGGCCGCCGTGCGGCCCAACGACAGGCATTGATGAGCACCGAGCCAGTCGGGCCGCAGGGCCCGGACGCATCGCAGGACAACTTGCGGGACAACCAGGCGGCGCATCCCCAGCAGCAGGAAATGCCGCTGGCGATCGTGCGCGGCGAGCCGGTGCTGCAGATGCCGCAGGATCTGTACATCCCGCCGGATGCGCTGGAGGTTTTCCTCGAGGCGTTCGAGGGTCCGCTGGATCTGCTGCTGTACCTGATCCGCCGGCAGAACCTGGACATCCTGGACATACCGATTGCCGAGATCACCCGGCAATACATGGAATACATCGACATGATGCGGGAGACGATGCGGCTGGAGCTGGCCGCGGAGTATCTGCTGATGGCGGCGATCCTGGGCGAGATCAAGTCGCGCCTGCTGCTGCCGCGGCCGCCCACCGAGGAGGGCCTGGAGGAAGACCCGCGCGCCGAGCTGGTGCGCCGCCTGCAGGAGTACGAACGTTTCAAGAAAGCCGCCGAGGACATCGACACCCTGCCCCGGATGGAACGCGACACCGCGCCGGCGCAGGCCGACACCGGCGAGCGCAACGTGATCAAGCTGCCGCCGCCGCTGGATCTCAAGGAAATGCTGCTGGCGCTCAAGGACGTGCTGCATCGCGCGGAGCTGTTCGGCCACCACGCGATCAAGCGCGAGGCGCTCAGCGTGCGCCAGCGCATGGGCGAGCTGCTGGGCAAGCTGGAAGGCCAGGCCTTCCAGCGTTTCGAGACGCTGTTCGATGTCGGCGAAGGCCGTCTCGGCGTGGTGGTTACCTTCCTGGCCATGCTGGAGCTGGCCAAGGAAATGCTCATCGAAATCGTGCAGGAAGCCCCGCTGGCGCCGATCTACCTGAAGGCGCGCGCGGGCGGCGAGCATGCCCTCGCCGACGCGATGGAGCAGGACGACGCGAACGACCCGGCCGCCGAGGAATCGGCGTTCGAGACACCGGACACCGCCGGCAACGGCACGCACTGAATCGGCATCGGGAACCATGCAGATCGAGCAACTCAAACCCATCGTGGAAGCGGCCCTGCTCGCCGCCAGCCAGCCGATGACCGTCGCCCAGCTCGGCGACCTGTTCGGCGAGGCCGACGAAGTCGGCCACGAGCAGATCGCCCGCGCGCTGGAAGCGCTGGCCGCCGACTGCGAGGGCCGCGGCGTGGAGCTGAAGGAGATCGCCTCCGGCTTCCGCTACCAGGTGCGCCAGGAAGTGCACCCCTGGATCTCCCGCATGTGGACGGAGAAGCCCAGCCGCTACTCGCGCGCCCTGCTGGAGACGCTGGCGCTGATCGCCTACCGCCAACCGATCACCCGCCCGGAGATCGAGCAGATCCGCGGCGTGGTGGTGTCCAGCAACATCATCAAGACGCTGGAGGAACGCGAATGGATCCGCGTGGTCGGCCACCGCGACGTGCCCGGCCGGCCGGCGCTGTTCGGCACCACCCGCGCCTTCCTCGACTACTTCAACCTGAAATCGCTGGATCAGCTGCCGCCGCTGTCCGAAATCCGCGACATGGAAGACCCGCAGATGGGCTTCGAGCAGACCCCGTTGCCCGCCCGCGTCATCAAGGATCTGCCGATCGATCCCGATGAAGAAGCGGAGGAAACGGAAACCGGCGAGCACGAACATGGCCAAGCGGAGGACGAGGCACCCGCCGAATCCGCCGCGCAAGCCACCGAAGACACCGCCGAACCCGGCGAAACCGAACCTGCCACTGCCGACGAGGCAGCGGCCCCCGCGGACGCCGAAGACGGCGAAACCGCACTGAACTCCTGAGGAGCCACGCGCATGACTGCGCCGAAAAAATCCACCCTTTCCCTCAAGCGCGCGCCGGTCGGCGAGAGCGCACCGCTGGAAGAGCGCCTGCACAAGGTGCTCGCCAACGCCGGCCTCGGCTCGCGCCGCATGCTGGAACAGCGCATCCAGGCCGGCGAGGTCGAACTCAACGGCCAGCCCGCCACCATCGGCACCAGCGTGCACGCGGGCGACCGCGTGGTGATCGACGGCAAGCAGTTCGTGGTCGCCACCGACAACCGCGGCGACACCGAGGTGCTGATCTACCACAAGCCCGAAGGCGTGCTCACCACGCGCGACGACCCCGAGGGCCGCCCCACCGTGTTCGAGCAGCTGCCGCGCCTCAAGGGCGCGCGCTGGGTCGCCGTGGGCCGCCTCGACATCAACACCACCGGCCTGCTGCTGCTCACCACCGACGGCGAGCTGGCCAACGCGCTGATGCACCCCAAGAGCGGCATCGAGCGCGAATACCTCTGCCGCGTGCACGGCGAGGTACCCGACGAGGTGATCGAGAAGCTCAAGGCCGGCGTGGAGCTGGAAGACGGCCCCGCCCGCTTCGACGAGATTGCCGTGATCAGCCGCGGCGGCAGCCATAGCTGGTTCCGCGTGGTGATCCGCGAAGGCCGCAACCGCGAGGTGCGCCGCCTGTGGGACTCGCAGGGCTTCCTGGTCAGCCGGCTCAAGCGCATCCGCTACGGCAACGTCGAACTGCCGCGCACCCTGCGCCGCGACGACAGCGCCACGCTGGACGAAGAGGCCGTGCAGCAGTTGCGCCAGACCGCCGGCCTCGGCGCGCCGCAACCCGTGCTCACCCTGAGCCCGGTGCTGCACCAGCGCCGCGCCAACCGCAACGTCACCGAATACCGGCCCGAGAGCGGCTCCGCCGGCGGCTGGAGCAGCGGCCACCAGGACGAGGCGCGCGAACTGCGCGCCTACGACCGCATCCGCGAGGAACCCGCGCGCGGCCGCCAGCAGAAAGCGCGGCGCCCCGGCAAGGAAGTGAACGGCAACGTCGCCCGCCCGGAACGCCCCGCCGGCAGCGGCTTCCAGCGCAAGAACAAGCGCGGCATCGCGCCCGGCCAGGAACTGCCCTCGGTGCGCACCTGGTTCGCCGGCGACAGCCGCGACGGCGGCGCACGCCCGGCCGGCGGCGGCCAGGGCAACAAGCGCCGCGGCAAGCCCGGCGGCGGTGCCGGTGGCGCCCGCGGCGGCGCAAGCCAGGGCGGCTTCGGCAACGCCAATCCCTATGGCACCAGCTTCGGCGGCGGCCATGGCGGGCACGGCGGCGGCGGTGGCGGGCACAGCGGCGACGGCCGCCCCGCCGGCAACCGCCAGGGTGGCCGCGGCCGCCCGCAGGGCCAGGGCGGCAATCGCCCGCCGCACGGCGGCGCCCGCCCCGGCGGCAACCGTCCGCATGGCCGTGGCGGCAGCGGCGGCGGCCGTTCCGGCAACCGCTGATCGGCGGCGATGATCCGCATCTACCACAACAACCGCTGCAGCAAGTCACGCGCCACGCTGGCGCTGCTGGAAGGCCGCGATGTCGAGGTGGTGAACTACCTCGACACGCCGCCCGACGCCGCCGAGCTGAAGCGCCTGCTCAAGCTGCTGGGCATTCCCGCACGCCAGCTGCTGCGCAGCGGCGAGGCCGTCTACAAGGAACTCGGCCTCGCCGATCCCGCGCTGGACGACGAAGCGCTGGTCGCCGCGATGGTCGCGCATCCGATCCTGATCGAACGCCCCATCGTGGTCGCCGACGGCAAGGCCGCGATCGGCCGGCCGCCGGAGGCGGTGCTGGCGATACTCTGACTACCTTGCCGGGAGCGGACGCACGCGCAGCTCTCGGCTGCAGCCTTCCTCCGTTCAGCCGCCGTCCGCCGTCACGCGAGTCCCCGTGACGGTGCCCTGGACTTGCTGCCCGAGCCGGGTCTTTCCGTCAGGGGCGTACTGGGTCAGCGTGAAAACGCCGGAATACCTGCTCGCGTCGCGGTTCAGCCGTATGGATTCGCGAATATTGGCCGGGCCGATGAAGGTCTTGCCGGTGGGATCCCAGCTCAGCGCCCAATGGTTGAGCCGATAGGTCTGCGGCCCGGTACGCGTCCAGGCGCCCATGCAGAAGCTCTGCGTCGCCGGTGCACGGCCTGAATTCATGATCTCGGTGCCGTCGGCATGCCAAGTGGCGAAGCCCTGATCCAGCACGGTGCCGTCGGATATGCCCTGGTCGCCCTTGGCGGTGAAGGTGAAGCGGTACAGGCCCGTGATCGGTTCCTGCTGCTGCAGGGGATTGGCCATGCCCGGCACATGCTGGCCGGCTTCGAAAGCGCCCATGACCATGGCGCCTGCTGCGCCGGCCGGCAGCAGCGATGCCGGCCCACTGGCCATGACGGACGCGCCGCAGGCCTTTGCGCCGTGACAGCAAACCATCGACAAGCCGATCGCGGTCAGCGCGACGAACGTGTGCGTGCGAGTGTTCATGGTGTCCCCTCCTGATGGTCGGGCGCCCCCCGCGGTGCGTCCTGGGGATAAACTGCGCGTCGACAGGGGCAAGAGTCATGATGGTTGGATGAGGAAGTCGCGAGGATTGCGGTTCCCGCGATCACGGCGGCTTGACCAGCGCAGCGCTCTACGACATGGAAAACGACAGCATCCGGGCGCCGCGGGAAGCGCCCGCCCGATTCGCCTTTGCGAACGTCGTCGTCGACGCGGTCGCCCACCGCCTGCTGCGCGACGGACGCGAAGTCGCGGTCGAGCCGAAGGCCTTCGCCGTGCTGCTGGAGTTCCTTGCGCGCCCGGGCCAATTGCGCAGTCGCGACGACCTGCTCGACGCCGTCTGGGGGCACACCTGCGTCACGCCCGGCACGCTCAACCGCCTCGTCGCGCAATTGCGGCGCGCGCTGGGCGACGACAGCGGCAACCCGCGCTGCATCCAGACCGTGCATGGCCTCGGCTACCGCTTCATCGCGCCCGTGGAAACTCCAGGTGCGTCCGGCCAACCCGCATTGCGCTTCACCCCGCCCGCACAGGCTCGCCTGCCGGAGCGGGCCGGCTCGCTGATCGGGCGCGAACGCGACATTGAAGAACTCGCGCAGGCGCTGCGCGAGCATCGGCTGTTGACGGTTGCCGGCCCCGGCGGCATCGGCAAGACCCAGGCGGCGCTGGAAACCGCGCGGCTCTGCGCGGCGGATTTCCCCGATGGCGTCTGGCTGTTCGATTGCACGCCGCTGGCCGGAGGCGACGCGCTCGTGCAACGGGTGACCGGCACGTTCGACATCCGCGGCGCCGCCGACGCGGACGAATCGACCGCGCGGCTCTGCGAACTGCTGCAGCGGCGCAAGGCGATGCTGTTGTTCGACAACGCCGAGCGAATTACCGAACCGCTCGCGGCGCTGGTTGCCGCCCTGCTGGCCTCATGCGCGTCGCTGCATGTGCTGGTGACCAGCCAGCGGCGCCTGAATTGCGCTGGCGAACGGCTGCATTGGCTGGAGCCGCTGGCGATTCCGCCGCCGGGCGAATGGAACACGTGCGACGAAGTCGCCGAATTGATGCGCGTGCCGGCCGTGCAGTTGCTGCTGTTGCGGTTGCGTGCGGTCGCGTCGCCGGGTTTTGCGCTGACGCCGTCGAACGCCCCGGCGGTCGCGGAGATCTGCCGCCGCCTCGACGGCTTGCCGCTGGCACTGGAACTGGCCGCGGCGCGCTTGCGCATGCTGAGCCCCGAGCAACTCCTGTCGCGCCTGGACGACCACCTGCTCAGCCTTGCCGAAGCCAGCCCGAGCCGGCCTGCCCGCCATCAAACCCTGCACGCGCTGATCGAATGGAGCTTCGCGCTGCTTTCCGGGGACGAGCAATCCCTGTTGCGCGGCCTGGGCGTCTTTGCCGGCGGCTGCACGCTGGGAGGCGCGCATGCCATCGGCACGGCGTTCGGACTGGGCGACGCGCAGACGCTCGACCTGCTCGGCGGCCTGATCGACAAATCCCTGCTCGGCTTCGACGCAGGCGCCAATCCGCCGCGTTACGTGTTGCTCGACAGCGTGCGGTTGTTCGCGCTGGAGCGGCTTGCCGAAAGCGGCGAGGAAACGCGTGCGCGCGATGCGCACCTGGCGCATTTCGTCGACTTCACCGAGCGCGTGAACGCCGGGATCCTGGGCGATCTCCAGAAACTCTGGGCCGAGCGCGTCAGGCGCGAAGGCGCCAACCTGCACAGCGCCCTCGGCTACGCGCTGGCGCGATCCGACCGGGCCGGGGATGCGCTCGCGCTGGTCAGCAATCTATGCTGGTACTTCCGAGGCGGCGCGGATTACCTGCAACCCGCGCAATGGCTGGAAATGGCGTTGCAGGCGAATCATTCGCCCACGCTGCATCGTGCGCGCGCATTGATCGCCGCCGGCATGGTGCTGCACCAGACGCTGGATCACGAACGCGCGGGAACGCGCCTGCGCGAGGGCATCACGATGGCCTCCGGCCTGGGCGATGCGTTCCTGGCGGGCGCCGGCCAGGCCATCCTGGCTTTCGAACTCGCGACGTGCGGGGATTTCGCGGGCGCCGAAGACTGCGTGCAGGCGGCACTGGCTACCGCCGAAGCGCACAACGATGCCTGGCTGAAGTCGAATGCCTTGCTCAGCCGCGGCGTCGTGCACTCCTTGAACGATCGCCATCGCGAAGCGGAAGCCGACATGAGCGAGGCCGTGGATTGCCTGCCCGCGCAGGGCGATTATTTCCAGCGGGGTTACGCGCTGATCAATCGCGCCCTGCAGCGTTTCCATCTCGGCGACGCAGCGGGCGCAGCGCAGGATTGGCTATACGACCTGGGCGTGTTCATCTCGCTGCAGAACTGGCGCGGCGCGGCGGGTTGCGTGGAAGGCACGGCCTATCTTGCCGCCGGATCCGGCGGATTCGATACGGCCGCGCGATTCCTGGCGGCCGCGGCGCGGGTGCGCGACTGGACCGGTGCGCCACTGATGCCGCAATGGCGGAAAGCGCAACAGGTCGCGGTGCGGGAGGCACGGCAGGCACTGGGCGCGGCGGAATTCGAGCGCACACAACAGGCGGGCGCTGCGGCGCGCTTCGAGGAAGTCGTGGCCGAGGCGCGCGTGCTGCTGTCGCAGATCGCGGCGGCTCAAGCGCCGCGCAACGGGGCGAGCAGTCCTTCCGGGTCGTAAAGCGCGCGCAGCGCGGAAAGCCTCATGCGTGCGCCGGAATTGTGCGTGCGTCCATCCAGGTCGGCCGTTTCATTGGTGAAGTTCGGCTGCATGTCCGGTCGTGCATGGGGCTCAAGAGCCGTGCGCAACTCGCGCGTCCAGTCGCGGACGGCGGCGAAACGCTCCGATGCGCCGGCGTGCCCGATCACGTTGACGAAAAACGGCGAGTCACGGTGCGTGAACGCGGTGGCCTCGTTCGCGATCCGCGCGACCGCGCCGCCGAGATGATGCACATGGACTTCGCTGGCGGGATCGGCCGGCGCCGCGGCAAGCGGAACCAGCGCATCGATCAGCGCGTCGTCGAGCGCGTCGAACTGCGACGTCGTCCAGTAGTAATGGTCGCCAGGCGGCGCGGCAGGGTCGAAAGTCTGTTGCCAGGCCGCGTACGGTGCCGCGCCTTCGTGGCGGCCCAGCGGCTCGGCCCGCCCCGAAATCGGTGCTGCGACCTGCGCGCCTTGCGCGGGATCGCCGCTCCAGCAATAGGCGAGCGCCACCACGCGCTTGCCGTGCGCGCTGGCGGGCAGGAACGGCAGCGGCGGCGCGGTGGTGAAGACCAGCATCGCGGTGAACGCATCCGGCGCGGTCGGCGTATACGCGCGGAATGCGCGCAGCAGCACCGGAGCCGCCTCGAGCGGATAGAACACGGCGCCGGCACCCACCTCGCCCACCGGGTGCAGCCGGTAGGTGAAGCGCGTGACTACGCCAAGGCCGCCCGTGCCGCCGCGCAGGCCCCAGAACAGGTCGGCGTGTTCGTGTTCGCTGGCGACAACGCGGCGGCCGTCGGCCAGCACCACATCGGCCTCGACCAGGTTGTCCACGGCCAGGCCGCAACGGCGCATCAGCCAGCCCACGCCGCCGCCCAGCGTGTAGCCCCCGACGCCGGTGGTCGAGACGAAGCCGCCGGTAGTAGCCAGACCGTGCGGCGACGTCGCCGCATCCACCTCGCGCCACAGGGCCCCGCCCCCGACGCGAACGATGCGCGCCTGCGGATCCACTTCGACGCGGTTCATCGCGCCCAGATCCAGCATCAATGCATCGTCGCGCACCGCCAGCCCGGCCACGTTGTGGCCGCCGCCGCGCACCGTCATCGGCAGGCGTGCGGCAGCGGCGAACTTGACCGCGGCAACGACGTCATCGGCGTCCGCGCACTGGGCGACGGCCAGCGGATGCCGGTCGATCGCGCCGTTCCACACGCGGCGGCGCGACTCGTAACCGGCGTCGCCCCGCTGCAACAACCTGCCCCGCAACGCCGCGGCCAGATCCTGCCAGGCGAGCGCACTCGTGCGACCAGACTCGACGAACATGCTTCCCCCTTTCCGTGATGGGCTGCGGGCGCATCAACGGGCGCCCGACCGAGCGACATCATGCACCCGATCGGCGCCCCCGGTCGTGATGGAAGCGTTGGGCTTCGATGAGGCCACCGGCCAGCAGGCCGGCCGGCTCAGTCCACGGCCAGCGTGAAGGCGTCGGCGTCCATCCATGCCGGGAAGCGCTCGCGATGGGCGAGCAGCGGCGCGGGATCGAGGGTGACGGTGGCGACCTGCTCCAGCGCGCCGCATTCCACCAGCGGCTCGCCCACCGGGTCGATCACCGCGCTGTCGCCGGCATAGGGCAGGTCGTTGCCGTCCACGCCCACCCGGTTCACGCCGATCACGCAGGCCAGGTTCTCGATCGCGCGGGCGCGCAGCAGGGTGCGCCAGGGCTGGCGGCGCGGCGCCGGCCAGTTGGCCACGAAGATCGCGAGGTCGTAGTCCATGCCGCCCGCGGCGCTTTCCAGCCGGCGGTTGCGCAGCCACACCGGGAAGCGCAGGTCGTAGCAGACCTGCGGCAGGATGCGCCAGCCTTTCAGCTCCACGATCAGGCGTTGGTTGCCGCCACCGTAGCGGGTGTGTTCGCCGGCCATGCGGAACAGGTGACGCTTGTCGTATTGCTCGAAGCTGCCGTCCGGGCGCATCCACAACAGGCGGTTGTAGACCGTGCCGCCTTCGCGGATCGCGAGGCTGCCGCAGACCACCGCATCCACCTCGGCGGCCAACGCGCGCAGCCAGGCCACGCCCTCGCCGTCCATGGTGTCGGCGCTGGCAACCGTGTCGTTGCTGAAGCCGGAGAGCAGGGTTTCCGGCAGCACGATCAGGTCGCTGCCGCGCGCGCGGCGCACCAGCGCGCCGTAGTAGTCGCGGTTGGCGGGGGCGTCGTGCCAGCGGGTGGCGCCCTGCACCAGCGACACAGTCAGCGGCTGCAGACTCACAGCTTGCACAGCCGCTCGGCGGCCGCCTCCATGGTGGCGTCGCTCTTGGCGAAGCACAGGCGCAGCAGGCGCGTGCCCGGCGCGGTCTCGCAGAACGGCGTCAGCGGGATCGCCGCCACCCCGCCCTGCTCCACCAGCCAGCGGCTGAAGGCCAGGTCGTCCTCGTCGCGGATCGCGGAGTAGTCCACCAGCTGGAAATAGCCGCCCGGCACATCGAGCAGCTTGAAGCGCGAGGGCGCCAGCAGCGCGCGGAAACGGTCGCGCTTGGCCTGGTAGAACGCGGGCAGCTCCAGGTAATGCTGCGGATCGCTGGCGAGGAACTCGGCGAACGCGGCCTGCGCGGGATGGAAGCTGCAGAACGTGAGGTACTGGTGCACCTTGCGGAATTCCGCGGTGAGCGCCCTCGGCGCCACCGCATAGCCCAGCTTCCAGCCGGTGCAGTGGTAGGTCTTGCCGAACGAGGAGATCACGATGCTGCGCGCGGCCAGCTCCGGATGGCGCAGCACGCTCTCGTGCTGCCTGCCGTCGTAGACGATGTGCTCGTACACCTCGTCGGATAGCACCACGATGCCGGTGTCGCGCACGATCGCCGCCAGCTCCTCGAGGTCGGCCGCCGACAGCACCGCTCCGGACGGGTTGTGCGGACTGTTGATCAGGATCATGCGCGTGCGCGGCGTCACTGCGTCGCGCACGCGTTGCCAGTCCACGGAGAAGGCCGGGGCGACCAGCGGGATGTGCACCGCCTTCGCGCCCTGCAGCTCGATCGCCGGCTCGTAGCTGTCGTAGGCGGGATCGAACACGATCACCTCCTCGCCCGTACGCACCACCGCAGCGATCGCCGCGAACAGCGCCTCGGTGGCGCCGGAGGTGACGGTGATCTCGGCGTCCACATCGGGGCGATGGCCGTACATGCGTTCGGTCTTGGCCGCGATCTGCTCGCGCAGTGGCGCGGTGCCATGCATCGGCGCGTACTGGTCCTTGCCCTCGTCCATCGCACGCGCAAGCGCGTCGCGCAAACCCTGCGGCGGCTCGAAATCCGGAAAGCCCTGCCCCAGGTTCACCGCCTTGTGCTCCAGCGCGAGCTGGCTCATCACGCTGAAGATGGTGGTGCCGACCTTGGGGAGCTTGGTGTCGATCTTCATGGTATTGCCGTATGGAAGTCCAAACGGAAGCCTAGCATGCGCATGCGCCGGCTCAGTCGGGCAAGCTGCGCCGCTTGCACTGTTCGTGCTTCTGCAGGGTGGCTGCGGGCAGCCGCTCGGCAAGGAAATCCACCAATGCGCGCACGCCCGGCAACATGCCGCGGCGGCTGGGATAGATGAAGTGCATGGTGCCTTCGGGCGCGCTCCACTCCGGCAGCAGCACCTCCAGTTCGCCGCGGGTCACGGCTGGCGCACAGACGAACTCCGGCAGCAGGGCCACGCCCAGTCCGCGGCGCGCGGCCTCCAGCAGCACGGCGAAATCGCCGCAGATCAATCGCGCATTCACTTCCACGTTCGTGCGCTCGCCCGACGCGTCGATCAGCTCCCAGGTCTGCGGGCCTTCATGCTCCTGCATCGACAGCGCGGGGAATTTCGCCAGCTCGCCGGGATGCGTTGGCCGCCCCAACGCGTCGAGCAGCTTCGGGCTGGCCACCGGCAGCACGCGCGACTGGCCGAAGCTGCGCACCACCATGTTGGCGTCGGTGTCGAGCTTGCTGCGCACGCGGATCGCGAGGTCATAGCCTTCGCCGAGCAGATCCACGCGCCGGTTGCTGGAAAGCACGCGCACCTGCAGGCGCGGGTACTGCGCCATGAAATCCGGCAGCACGTGGGCGAGCACGGTCTGGGTGATCGACACCGGGCAACTCAACCGCACGACGCCGCGCGGTTCGGCACGCAATTCGTCCACCGCATCCTGCGCGGCGCGCGCTTCCTCCAGCAACGCGCGGCAATGCGCGTAGAAGCGTTCGCCTATTTCGGTGACCACGAAGCGGCGCGTAGTCCGTTGCAGCAGGCGCACGCCCAAACGATCCTCCAGTTGCGCCACCCGCTTGCTGAGCCGCGACTTGGGCATGCCCAGCGCCCGTCCGGCCGCCGAGAAACCGCCGTGCTCGACCACCGCGGCAAAAAAGTACAGGTCGTTGAGATCCTGCAGGGTGCCGCTCAATTGCGTCATGGCTGTTTCCTGTTCCGAACGACGGATCCGATCTGCGCAAGATTATTGCCGGATTGTTCCGGGTTCACCGTCCAGGCGCTCTTTCACCCTGGTGGAGAGCCCCCCCTGCCATCAGTCATGTTGCCAAATCGGCAGATGGTGCTTGACGGCCTCATTTTCAGTGTTATAGTTCACTACAACACCACTCAACGAGTTCACCAGAGGAGCAATGCCATGAACGCGAAGCTCAACTCCAACAACCCGGCCGTCGCCACCCACGACGTTTTCACGAGCACCCTGATCCCCGCACGCCGCTGGATCGCCTCCGCCGCCGCGGTGGTGATGACCAGCCTGACGCTGGCGGTGGTCAGCCTGCCGACGACCCGCACGCCTGCAGTGACCTGGATCAACGGCGTCCACGTGACCAACCTGGCGCCGGTCGAAGTCACCCCCACGGCCGCCGATCTCAAGGCCGCCTCCCTGCTGGAGCACGCTGCGGTAGGTGTCGCTGGCGGCGCCGCCGCGCAACTCGGGGCGCAGTTGGCCATGCCCTACTATTCCTTCGGCACCACGAGCACCAGCAGCAAGGAATGATCCATGACCATCACCTGGAACGACAGCATCCCGATCTATCGCCAACTGCACCAACGCGTGGTGGCGATGATCCTGGATGGCGCCTTGAACGAGGGCGACCCGCTGCCGTCGGTGCGCCAGGTGGCCGCGGATTTCCAGATCAATCCGCTGACCGTATCGAAGGCGTACCAGGAGCTGGTCGATGAACGCTTGGTTGAGAAAAGGAGGGGCCTGGGCATGTTTGTGATCGAAGGCGCACGCGAGGAACTGTTGAAGTCCGAACGCGAACGTTTCCTGCGCGAGGAATGGCCCACGCTGTACGCCCGCCTGCAGCGGCTGGGCCTGGATCTGAAGACCCTGCTGCGCGAAGCGCCGTCCGAGCCGGAGAAGCACGCATGAACGCCGCCGCCAATGCCGTCGTCTCCGCCCGCGGGCTGGGCAAGCGCTACAAGAACGCCGCCGCGCTGGACAACGCGAGCTTCGAGATCCAGCCCGGCCGCATCGTGGGCCTGATCGGCCCGAACGGCGCCGGCAAGACCACCGCGCTGAAGGCCATCCTCGGCCTCACCGATTTCCAGGGCGAGCTCTCCGTGCTCGGCCTCGACCCGCGCAAGCAGCGCGGCAAGCTGATGGAACAGGTCTGCTTCATCGCCGACGTGGCGGTGCTGCCGCGCTGGATCCGCGTGAGCGAGGCGGTGGACTTCGTCGCCAACACGCACCCGCGCTTCGACCGCAAGAAGTGCGAGGCCTTCCTCGCCCGCACCAAGCTGACGCCCAACCTGCGCGTGAAGCAGATGTCCAAGGGCATGATCGTGCAGTTGCACCTGGCGCTGGTGATGGCCATCGACGCACGCCTGCTGGTGCTGGACGAGCCCACGCTGGGCCTGGACATCCTCTACCGCAAGCAGTTCTACCAGAGCCTGCTGGAAGACTACTTCGACGAGAACAAGACCATCATCGTCACCACCCACCAGGTGGAGGAAGTCGAGCACATCCTCACCGACCTGATGTTCATCCGCGACGGCCGGATCGTGCTGGACGCCGACATGGACGCCGTGGGCGAGCGCTTCGCCGAGGTGCTGGTGGGCGCCGAACGCGCCGCCGAGGCCCGTGCGCTGAAACCCATCGACGAGCGCCAGGTGTTCGGCAAGAGCATCTTCCTGTTCGACGGCGTGGCACGCGCGCAACTGGAGGCGCTGGGCGAAGTGCGCCGCCCCTCCGTCAGCGACCTGTTCGTCGCCACCATGAAAGGAACCTACGCATGAAAACCCCGGTTCTGAACGAAATGTATTGGCTGGTGAAGCGCGAGTTCTGGGAACATCGCGGCGGCTTCCTGTGGACGCCGGTGATCGTCGGCGGCGTGTTCCTTCTGCTGAACCTGATGGGCATCGTCGGCGGCGAGGTGATCGGCGCGCGGCACGGCTTCCACTTCATGTTCGACAACAACAGCCTGCTCAACCATCCGCTGAGCGCCGACGACATGGCCAAGGCCGGCATGATGATGGATGTGGTGATGTATTCCACCTCCTTCATCATCAGCATCGTGCTGGGCTTCGTGGTGTTCTTCTACTACCTCGGCGCGCTGTACGACGACCGCCGCGACCGCAGCCTGCTGTTCTGGAAATCGCTGCCGCTGTCGGATACGGCCACCGTGCTCTCCAAGGTGGTGGCCGGCACCGTGCTGGCGCCGTTCATCGCCGCGGTCTGCGGCGTGGTCACCGGCATCGCGATGCTGCTGCTGTTCGCCGTCACCCTGTCCTTCCACGGCGTGGGCGTGTGGCACCTGCTGGCCTATGCGCATCCGTTCCGGGTCATCGCCAACCTCGTCGGCATCATCCCGCTCTACGCGCTGTGGGCGCTGCCGGCCACCGGCTGGCTGCTGCTCTGCTCCGCCTGGGCGCGCAGCAAGCCCTTCCTGTGGGCCGCGGTATTGCCGATGGCGGTGGGCTTGATGCTGGGCTGGTTCAACCTGATCGGCACGAACATCGCCGGCGGCAGCTGGTACTGGAAAGACGTGGTTGCCCGCATCCTGCTCAGCGTGTTCCCGGGCAGCTGGCTGGGCTCGAGCAACTACCAGGGCGTGAGCAGCGGCGCGGAACACTCCCTGGATGCGCTGAACCTCGGCAACGCCTACGGCGTGATGGCTTCGCCCAGCTTCTGGATCGGCGCCATCGCGGGCCTCGCCCTGCTGGCCGGAGCCATCTGGCTGCGCCGCTGGCGCGACGACAGCTGATATCCCATCGAATCCATACGGGGAGAGATTCACCATGAAAAGCATCGCGACCACCGGCAGCATCCTTGCGCTGGCCCTGCTGTTGCCGCTGACGGCCTGCAGCCAATCGGCCGGCAACGGCTCCGGCAGCGACGTGGCGCAGGCCATGAAGGAAGCGCAACAGCAGACCTCGTCGTCGGCCATCGCCGCGGAAGTCCGCAAAGGCATGGCCCAGGCCAAGCAGGAGCTGCTCACGCAGGACATCGACGTCGGCAACGTGCACTTCAACGACAAGGACGGGCACGACGCCGACAACAACGAAAGCAAGCTGCCCAAGGCCGTCATCACCCCGCAGGGCAACCTGGTGATCGCCGGCAAGCCGGTGGACGCCACGCCCGAGCAGCACGCCATGCTGGTGGATTACCGCCAGCAGGTCATCGGCATCGCCGAGGCCGGCATGGACATCGGCGCCAACGGCGCCGACCTCGGCGTGAGCGCCGCGAAGGAAGCGATCTTCGGCGCGCTCACCGGCAAGAGCGACAAGCAGATCGAGGCCAGCATCAAGCCGCAGACCGACAAGATCGAGGCCGCCGCCATGCAGCTATGCAAGCGCGTGCCCGGCCTGCTGGCCTCGCAGCAGAAGCTCGCCGCCGCCATGCCAGCGTTCAAGCCCTACGCCACGATGACGCAGAAGGACGTGGACGACTGCGGCAAGGAAATGACCGACAGCAACGGCAAGAAGGGTTTTGCCGTGTTCTCCGACTGAGCCCGCCGCAGGCACCGACGCTCCCTCCAACCCGCACAGGATCCGCCATGAAAGCCATCGTCCGACCGCTGCTTGCCGCCGCGCTGGCATGCGCCCTCGCCGCTTGCCACATCCCCGACACCACCATGGAAAACGGCGCGATCAAGATGTACGGCGACGTGGTGACCCTGCACGTCGACGGCGCGCCGGAAGCGGACATCGCCTCCGACGGCGGCTTCACCATCGGCGGCAAGGCCGTGGCCACCACGCCTGCCGAACGCGAACTGCTGGCGCAATACAACCGCAGCGTGCGCTCCGTGCACGAAACCGGACTGGCCATGGGCAAGGCCGGCATCGAGACAGCGGCCAGGGCCATCGCCGCCAAGGCCTCGTCCACGCCGGGCAAGGCCGACACTGCCGCTGAAACCGGCGCCAGCAAGCTGCAGAACCTGACCCTCGACATCTGCAAGGCCACCGCTGCCATCAAGCTCGCGCAGGATCAGCTCGCGACGCAATTGACGGCCTTCAAGCCCTACGCGGCCATCGTCGGTGCCGACGACGCGGCGGATTGCGTGAAGGACGCGAAAAACTGAAGCGCAGCCGCCGCGCGCGCCATTCCATCCATCGAATCACCAAGGAAGCATTCGCATGCGAACCCTGATCCTGTTCGGCGCCCTCGCCGCCGCGGCCGTTGTTGCGCTGCCGGCGCAAGCCGATGGCTACCTGAAAATCCACGGCACCCGCGACAGCCTGGCCTGGCATGACAGCAACGATCGCGCACTCGACCTCGCTTCGCCCGAGGGCAAGGGGGCCCGCATCAACCGCATCGAACCAGCCGGCCGTGATGGTTTGCGGCAAGGCGACGTGATCGTCGCGGTCGACGGCCAACCCGTAGCGCACGTGGTCGATCTGACGATCTTTGCGAACGCGCACCTGCAGGCTGCCAGCAGGCTGACCGTGCAAAGAGGCTCGGGCAATGCGCAGGTTGCCTTGCCCGCAGGCGAGTTGGCCGCACTGGTGCACCCCAGCCCCTGAGCAGGATCGTCGCCCAGCATTTCATGAACATCCCTCGCAAGGAGCACACATGAGCCCAAGGAATCGAGCCGCACGACTGGCCGGCCTGCTTTACCTGCTGGTGGTGCTGATCGCGCCGTATCGCCTGATCTACGTGCCTTCCACGTTGTTCGTGGACGGCAACGCGGCCGCCACCGTCGCGAACATCGCGTCCCACGAAATGCTGTTCCGGTTCGGCCTCGCCGCCGACCTGGCCTGCGGCGCACTGCAAGCCGCCCTGGCGCTGGCGCTCTTTCATCTGCTTGGCGATGTGAACCGCCGGCACGGCATCGCGATGCTGTTGCTGGGCGGCGCACTGGTGCCGGCGCTGTACTTCTTCAACGTGCTCAACGATGCCGCCGTCCTGCTGCTGGCGCATGGCTCGAATGCACTGGCCGCGTTCGAGCCGGCGCAGCGCACGGCGCTCGCCGTACTGTTCCTTCACATGCACGGGCAGACGGTCAGTGCCGCCGAAACCCTGTGGGGGCTGTGGCTGTTTCCGCTGGCGCTGCTGGTGCTGCGTTCGGGTTTCCTGCCGCGCCTGTTCGGCTACGGGCTGATCCTCAACGGCCTGGCCTACGTGATCCAGAGCCTTGCGTGGGCGCTGCTGCCGGGATGGCAGGACACGCTATCCAGCCTGCTCGGCCCGCTGCAGTTCGTGGAGGTGCTGTTCATGCTCTGGCTGCTGGTGCTGGGCGCACGGCCCGGCTTCCGGCGAGCGCAAACCGCATCCGCCAAGCCAACGCCCTTTCCACCGCATGCAGGAGGTTTGCCTTGAACACGACCGCCAAACGGCCGCTCGAACACTGGCGCACACCCGTTCAACTGAAGCTGGCCGCGCTGTGGACGTCGGTGATGTTCTGCTACATCTACGGCGATTTTCTCGGGCTTTACCGGCCCGGGGATATCAAGGGGATTCTGGCCGGAGAGGGGCTGCTTGGGCCGACCAGCCAGGGCTCGCTGCTTGCCGTGGCGATCCTGATTGCCGTGCCCGCCGTGATGATCTTCCTGTCGCTGGCGCTGCCGCCCAGGCTGACTCGCTGGCTGAATATCCTCGTGGGCGTGCTGTTGACCGCCATCGTGCTGATGACCATCCCCGGATCATGGGCGTTCTACGTTTTCCTCAGCGTCATCGAAGTGGTGCTGCAGTCGCTGGCCGTCTGGTACGCGTGGCGTTGGCCGCGCAAGGCCTCCGCTTCTTCCTGAACCAGGCACTGCGCGCGTACCGGCTGAAACCTGCGGGCATTTTCAGGCTGACGCAGCAGCATCCCGTCACCGGATACATGCCGAACGCGGCGCGGAAGCGCCCGCCGGCGTCTTTCCGCGACCATTCACGACCAGGGAGTCAACGCATGTCCGCCACTTCGGAAAATGCCGCGCAAATGCGCTACGCGCGCATCGCCGGCTTCGTCTACCTGCTGCTGATCGTGTTGTTCATGGGTGGCCAGTTCCTGATCGGCCACGTCACCGGCAGCGGGACTTTCGCCGAGCGCACCGCGCATATCGTCACTGGCTTGCCGATCTATCGCGCCGCACTCGTGGTGCAATTCCTGGCATCGGTATTCACGGTGCTGCTTGCGTATTCGCTCTACGTGGTGCTCAAGCCCGTGGATGAACACCTCGCGCGGCTGGCCCTGTATTTCAGGCTGGGCGAAGCCTTCGGCGGCTTGACCGCGTTCGTCACGTTTGCCGCGCTAGCGCTGCGCACGGAGCCGGAATTCGCGCAATCCCTGGGCGCCACGCAGGTGAAGGCGCTGGTGGATCTGGCCCGCGCCGCGGACTTCGCATCCTTCAACATCGGCATCGTGTTCTTCAGCTTCGGCTCGACGCTGTTCTACCGGCTGTTCCTGCGCACGCCGTATCTGCCGCGCGCGCTCTCCGCGTTCGGCATGTTCGCCTCGGCGCTTACGTTCGTGGTGGCAGTCACCGGCCTGGTGATGCCGGCGTGGGGCAACGCTTCGCAGGTCGGCTGGATACCGATCTTCATCGCCGAAATCGCGACCGGCATCCTGCTGATGGTTCGCGGTGCGCGGCCGGCGCCGGCCACCGCGATCGCCGGGTAGCCGAGCCGGCGCACGTCGCCGGGTCATTGCCCGTGGATGCCGCCCTTGGTCAGCGCCAGCGGATCGAGCAGCTTCTGCAATTCGGCCTTGGACAAGCCCGTGGTCTCCAGCGCCACGTCCAAGATCGGTCGATGCTGCTTGTACGCCTGCTTGGCGGTGGCCGCGCCCTTCTCGTAGCCGATCACCGGATTGAGCGCGGTGACCAGGATCGGGTTCATCGCCAGCGCCTGGTTCACCCGCGCCTTGTTGACGTTGAAGCCGGCGATGGCCTTGTCGGCGAGCAGGCGCGAGACGTTGGCCAGGATGCCCAGCGATTCGAGCAGGTTGTAGGCGATCAGCGGCAACATCACGTTGAGCTGGAAGTTGCCGGACTGACCGGCGATGGCGATGGCCGCGTCGTTGCCGATCACCTGCGCGGCCACCATCGCCGCGGCTTCCGGGATCACCGGGTTCACCTTGCCGGGCATGATCGAGGAGCCGGGCTGCAGCGCGGGCAGCTCGATCTCGCCCAGACCGGCGAGCGGGCCGGAGTTCATCCAGCGCAGGTCGTTGGCGATCTTCATCAGCGCCACGGCCAATGCCTTGAGCTGGCCGGAAAGCTCCACCGCGTCGTCCTGCGCGGCCATGCCCTCGAACGGGTTTTCCATCGCCTCGAAGCGCACGCCGGTGAGCTTCTTCAGCTCGCGCGCCACCGCCGCGCCAAACTTCGGATCGGCGTTGATGCCGGTGCCCACCGCCGTGCCGCCCTGCGGCAGGCGGCGCATGCGCTTCAGCGCATCCTCGATGCGCGCAATGGCCGAGCCGACCTGCGCGGCCCAGCCGGACAGCTCCTGGCCGAAGGTCACCGGCATCGCGTCCATCAGGTGGGTGCGGCCGGTCTTGGCTACGTTCTTCAACTGGCGCGCACGCTGCTCGATGGTCTTCTTCAGGTGCTTGAGCGCCGGCAGCAGCCGCTCATGCGCGACCAGGGTGGCGCTGACGTGGATCGCAGTGGGGATCACGTCATTGGAACTCTGCCCGTAATTGACGTGGTCGTTCGGATGCACCTTGGCGCCGCCGCGCGCGGCCAGGTGGGCGATCACCTCGTTCGCGTTCATGTTGGTGCTGGTGCCCGAGCCGGTCTGGAACACGTCGATGGGGAACTGCGCGTCGTATTCGCCGCCCGCCACCGCCAGCGCGGCCTTGCGGATCGCCGCGGCCTGACCCTTCTTCAGGTAACCCAGCGCCAGGTTCGCCTCGGCGGCGGCGGCCTTGATCAGGCCCAGCGCGCGGATGAATTCGCGCGGCAGCGCCAAGCCGGAGATCGGGAAGTTGTCGATGGCGCGCTGGGTCTGTGCACCGTACAGCGCGTCGCTGGGCACCTTCAGTTCGCCCATGCTGTCGTGTTCGATGCGGAAGTTGGTCATGGTCGGTTCTCGCGAGAATGGGTTGTTTGTTCGTCATTCCGGCGCAGGCCGGAATCCAGTGACTTCAACGCTTGCACAGACATAGTCGCTGCTGGATCCCGGCCTACGCCGGGATGACAGCCAGAGGCCACTATAGGCGCCCGGGCATTGACTCGCCGTCAATGTAAAATGGGCGTTTCCTCGTGCCGGAACGCCCCGATGTCGAACGATGCCCTCACCGCCCTGTCGCCGCTGGACGGCCGCTACGCCAGCAAGGTCGAGCCGCTGCGCCCGATCTTCAGCGAGTTCGGCCTGATGCACCGGCGCGTGCACGTGGAGATCGAGTGGCTGCTGGCGCTGGCCGCCGAAGCCGGCATCGCGGAACTGCCGCCGTTCACGCCGGCGCAGGTGTCGCAGTTGCGCGCCATCGCCAGCGGTTTCGCGGTCGAGGACGGCGCGCGCATCAAGGCCATCGAAGCCACCACCAACCATGACGTGAAGGCGGTGGAGTACTTCATCAAGGAGCGCATCGGCAATGACGCCGCGCTGGCCCAGGCCAAGGAGTTCGTGCACTTCGCCTGCACCAGCGAGGACATCAACAACCTCTCCTACGCGCTGATGCTGCGCGATGCGCGCCAGCAGGTGCTGCTGCCGGCCTTCGACGGCATCATCGCCAGGCTGCGCGAGCTGGCGCACGCCAACGCCGCGCTGCCGATGTTGTCGCGCACCCACGGCCAGACCGCCTCGCCCAGCACGCTGGGCAAGGAACTGGCGAACGTGGTGGCGCGGCTGGAACGCCAGCGCAGGCAGCTCGCCGCGCTGGAAGTCCCCGGCAAGATCAACGGTGCGGTGGGCAACTACAACGCCCACGCCATCACCTACCCGGAGATCGACTGGCGCGCGTTCTCGCAGCGCTTCGTGGAAAGCCTGGGCCTGGACTACAACCCCTACACCACGCAGATCGAGCCGCACGACGGCGTGGCCGAATACTGCGACGCGGTGCGCCGCGCCAACACCATCCTGATCGACCTGGCGCGCGACGTGTGGGGCTACATCTCGCTGGGCTACTTCAAGCAGAAGCTCAAGGAGGGCGAGGTGGGCTCGTCCACCATGCCGCACAAGGTCAACCCGATCGACTTCGAGAACGCCGAGGGCAACTTCGGCCTCGCCAACGCGCTGCTGGGGCATTTCGCGGAAAAATTGCCGATCAGCCGCTGGCAGCGCGACCTCACCGACTCCACCGTGCTGCGCGCGCTGGGCACCGCGTTCGGCCACACCTTGGTGGCGCTGGAATCGCTGCAGAAGGGCCTGGGCAAGCTCACCGTCAACGCCGAACGCCTCGCCGCCGACCTCGATGCGAGCTGGGAAGTGCTGGCCGAAGCCGTGCAGACCGTGATGCGCCGCTACGGCCTGCCGCAGCCCTACGAGCAGCTCAAGGCGCTGACTCGCGGCCAGGGCATCACCCGCGACTCCATGCGCGAGTTCATCGGCAAGCTGGAGCTGCCCGCCGAAGCGAAGCAGCGGCTGCTGGATCTCACGCCGGGTGGCTACATCGGCTTGGCTGAAGGTTTGGCTCGGGAGATCTGATCCAGTCAACGCTGCATGGCTGTCATTCCGGCGAAGGCCGGAATCCAGTTAGATGACTCGTGCGCAGCACGCAAACCTGTTCTGTGTGCTTCGCACGCAAACTTCACTGGATTCCGGCCTTCGCCGGAATGACGAGCAATAAAAATTATCGGGCCGCGCGTCATCACGCGCGGCCCGATCCGCATCAGGCATGGGCCTTCTTCGCCAACCCTTCCGCCTCCAGCGCCGCACGCACCGCCGGGCGCTCGCCCACGCGCTGCTGGAAGGCCAGCAGCGCCTGGAAGGCCGACAGATCCAGCTCCACATGCTTCGCCCAGTTGGTCACGGTGAACAGGTAGGCATCGGCCGCGGTGAACTTGTCGCCCAGCAGGAACGGCTGCTTCGCCAGCACGTTCTCGATGAACTGGTAGCGGCGCTTCAGGTACTCCTTGCGCTCGGCGCGGGTGGCCTCGGGCGTGTCCGGCTTGAACAGCGGGCTGTAGCTCTTGTGGATCTCGGAGTTGATGTAGCCCAGCATCTCCTGCAGGTGGTAGCGCGGCAGCGTGCCGTTGGCCGGCGCAAGACCACTGTCGGGCTTCTGGTCGGCCAGGTACTGCACGATCGCCGGGCCTTCGGTCAGCACTTCGCCGCTATCCAGCTCCAGCACCGGCACGTAGCCCTTGGGATTGACCAGCCAGAAATCCGCACCGCTCTCGGTACGCTTGGCCTTGCCGTCGACCTTCTCCAACTGCAGCTTGATGCCTGCCTCAAGCGCCACGATGTGCGGGGAAAGCGAACAGGCGCCGGGGGAGTAGTAGAGCTTCATGCGGTGACTCCTGGTGGGGACGGGGAAACGGAAGCGCAGCGGACAAAGCCACGCTTCCGAATCCCGCATGCTACGCCGCCATGGTTACCATTGGATACCATCTATTCACCGGTCAGCCGCAGAATGCGGTAACCCCGCGGTTACCACCGCCCACGCCAGCATCGAGCCATCCCATGGGTCTTCCTGTACGCAAGAGCAAGGTGATACCGCCGCCCGCCTGCCCGCTCACCGAAAGCCTGGCGCTGCTGCGCGGCGCCTGGGCGCCCAACGTGATCTGGTACCTGAGCGGCGAACCGCGCCGCTTCGGCGAACTGCGCCACGACATCCCACGCATCTCCGCGCGCGTGCTCAGCGCCCGTCTGCGCGAACTGGAATCGCGTGGGCTGGTGAGCCGCCGCATGCTGGCTACTTCCCCGCCCTCCGCCGAATACGCGCTGACCGAGCTGGGCCGCGAACTGCTGCCCGCAATCAATGCGCTGGCGCGGGTGGGGCAGAAGCTGATCGCGGAGTGGAATTCACGGGCTTCGCTGGCGAAGAAGGTACGGGTGGTAGGTTAGGCTGCGCACTTGCCCGCGAAGCCGGCCCATGGAACGATGCCAAGGCTGTTGCTTACGTTGCCGGACGATGCGTGTTTAAGCGGCAAGGCTAGCCGCTGATGGAGGGGAATGTGCGATTCGCTGGACGAATCACTGACTGGGATGATGAGAGAGGATTTGGCTTTGTTATGCCAAACGGTGGCGGCGAGCGCGCCTTCGTACACATCAACGAGTTTCAACGCGGATCGCGTCGTCCTGTCTCCGGTGACCTTATCTCGTATTTGCCCATTCAAGACTCCCGTGGCCGGCTTCAGGCACGTGAGATCAGGCATGCGGGCCAGAAGATTCAACCACAGCGTCAACCTTCACAGTTTCCCAGAGCAGCCGTTGGTATCGGGGCACTGATCGCTACGATAGCTGCCGCAGCATTGGGCGTGATTCCTGTCCTTCTGGCCGGTGTGTACTTCGTCCTCAGTGGTATTTCTTATCTGATGTACGGTTCTGACAAAGCCGCAGCGAAGAGCGATGCCCGTCGCACACCAGAGAACAGCTTGCACATGGCTGCCCTCCTTGGCGGCTGGCCTGGCGCACTGATTGCTCAACAGCAGTTCCGCCACAAGACCATAAAACAGCCCTTCCAGTTTGTATTCTGGGTAACGGTCGCCCTCAACCTTTTCGGTGCGTGGTGGCTGGTTACATCAGGCATTGCTTCCAAATTGGCACAGTCATTCGGCGGTTGAATTCAGCGCTAGGTCGCAAAACGGGGACAGGGATCACTCCCTGTCCCCGCAATAACGCATCCGATATCGGTCGCCCGACCGGACGCGGCTATTTCCGCCGTTCACTCCACCTCGTCCGACCCCTCATTCACCCCCTCGAACAGGAAGGTCGACAGGTAGCGCTCGCCGGTATCCGGCAGCATCGCCAGCAGCACCGAGCCTTCGGGCGCGGCCTGGGCCACCTGCAGCGCGGCGGCCAGGGTGGCGCCGGAGGAGAGGCCGGTGAAGATGCCCTCCTTCTGCGCCAGTGCGCGCGAGGTGTCGCGGGCCACGATGTCGTCCACCGGCACCAGTTGGTCGACCACCTTGGTGTTGAGCACGGCAGGCACGAAGTCGGGCGTCCAGCCCTGGATCTTGTGCGGCTGCCACTCCTTGCCGCCAAGCAGGGATGCACCCGCCGGCTCGGCGCCGATCACCTTCACTTCCGGGCGCGCCACCTTGAGCACCTCGCCCACGCCGGTGAGCGTGCCGCCGGTGCCCCAGCCGCTGACGAAATAGTCGAGGCGGCGGCCGGCGAAGTCGCTCAGGATCTCCGGCGCCGTGGTCTGCCGGTGGTAGGCCGGGTTGGCCGGGTTGTCGAACTGGCTGGCGAGGAACCAGCCGTGCTTGTCGGCCAGCTCCTGCGCCTTCGCCGATGCGCCGCTGCCACGCAGCGCCGCCGGAGTGAGCAGCACCTTGCCGCCGTAGGCGCGGATCAGCTTGCGCCGTTCGATGGAGAAGGAGTCCGGCAACACCGCCACGAAGGGATAGCCTCGCGCCGCGCACACGGCAGCCAGCGCCACGCCAGTGTTGCCCGAGGTGGACTCCACCACGGTCTGCCCCGGCTTGAGCGCGCCGCGCTGCTCGGCGTCGAGGATGATGGCGAGCGCGAGGCGATCCTTCACCGAGCCGGCGGGGTTGAACGCCTCCACCTTCACGTACAGCTCGACGTGCTTCGGGGCGAGCCGATGCAGGCGGACGATGGGGGTTCTGCCGATGGTGTCGAGGATGCTGTCGTAGATCATGGAAGCGGCTCCGGGTGATGTCTGCGCGCGATCATGCGCGCGGGGTTGCGAGGTTTTCGTCAAGCGCGGCGGCGGGCGGGTTCGCGGGCAAACTGCATCGCACGCACCGGCTGCAGCCGTGGCGGCGACGCGTCCATCCCGCCCAGCGGCGGCGCGCCGAACCATGCGAGGCGTTCCGCCAGCGCGGCCACCTCGCCGAGGATCAGCAGCGCAGGCGAACGCACCGCATGCGCCACCGCGCGCTCGGGCAACTCGGCCAGCGTGCCGGTGACCACGCGCTGGTTGGCGCGCGAGCCGTTCTCGATCAGGGCGAACGGGGTGGAAGATGCGCGACCGTGCGCCAGAAGCTGCTGCTGCAGGCGGTCGAGGCCAGCCACGCCCATGTAGACCGCGAGCGTCTGGCGCTCCTGCGCCAGCGCGCGCCAATCCAGGGTGTCCAACGATTCGCGGCAGTGCGCGGTGACGAAGCGCACCGATTGCGCGTAATCGCGATGGGTGAGCGGCACGCCGGCATGCGCGGCGCAGGCCAGTGCGGCGGTGACGCCTGGCACCACCTCGTAGGCAATGCCATGGCCACGCAGGAATTCCAGCTCCTCGCCACCGCGGCCGAACACGAAGGGATCGCCACCCTTCAGGCGCACTACGCGGCGCCCCGCCCCCGCGTGTTCGAGCAGCAGCGCGTGGATCTCGTCCTGGGTGGCGTGATGATTGCCGGCCTGCTTGCCGACTTCGATGCGTTCGGCATCGCGGCGCGCCAGTTCCAACACCTCGGCGCTGACCAGCCGGTCGTGCAGGATCACGTCGGCCTCATTCAGGGCACGCAATCCGCGCAGGGTCAGCAGGCCGGCATCGCCGGGGCCGGCGCCCACCAGCACCACCGCACCGGCCTGCACGGCGGGTACGTCGCGCAGCGCCTGCTCGGCGGCGGCGGCGGCCTGCGCCGGCTGCCCCTTGCGCAACAGCGCGGCCACCGGCCCGGTGAACAGTTCCGTGTAGAAGCGGCGCCGCGCCGCGAGGTCGGGATGGCGGCGGCGAATGCGCTTGCGCAGGCGCGCGGCCAACTGGGCCAGCGGGCCCAGCGAGTGATCGAGCCGGGTCTCCAGCCGCTCGCGCACCAGCCGCGCCAGCATCGGCGCCGCGCCGCCGCTGGAGATCGCCACCACCAGCGGCGAGCGGTCGATCACCGCCGGCACGTGGAAGCTGGACAGCTCTGCGTCGTCCACCACGTTGACGAACACGCGTCGCAGCCCGGCCAGTTCGGCGACGCGGGCATTGAGCGCGCGGTCGCCGGTGGCGGCGATCACCAGCCACGCGTAGTCGATCCAGCCCGGCTCGAACTCGCCGGCACGATGCGCGATGCGCCCCTGCCGCGCCCAGCGCTGCAGTTGCGGCGTCAGCTCCGGCGCGCCCACGGTGACCTGGGCGCCCGCCGCCAGCAGGGCCGCCGCCTTGCGCTCCGCCACGGCACCGCCGCCCACCACCAGCACGGCGCGTCGGGAAAGATCGGCGAAGAGCGGATAAAGCTTCATGCAGGCGGGTTCGGCACCATGTGGATGGAGCCGACGACCCTACGCACCGGGCCACACGGGCGGAAATGACTTTGGCGGCGGGGCATATGCCGGCGCGGCATGACATGCCCGGCGGCGGCATCCGTGCCGCCCTTCGGCGGGGCGCCGGCAAGACAAGCCACCCATGCAAACCCGTCGTATCGTGTTTGAACGTTTATACGTATAGACGTCCGAACAAAAAAGCATATAGACTCGGCGCCATGGCCATCATCCAAGCCGCCAAAGCGGCACCCATTGACCGCCGACGACGCGTGCGACTCATGCGATGTATGCGCGCAAAGCACGCTGCTTCCGCCGCATCCCCCATCGCCAAGACATCTGGATCGCCATGACTCTCACCCAGCTCCGCTACCTCGTCGCCATCGCCGACTGCCGCCTCAACATCACCGCCGCCGCCGAGCGCGTGCATGCCACCCAGCCCGGCGTGAGCAAGCAGCTCAAGCAGCTGGAGGACGAACTCGGCCTGCTGCTGTTCATCCGCAAGGGCAAGAGCCTGGACTCGGTCACCGACGCCGGCGCGCGGGTGATCGAGCGCGCGCGCATCATCCTCGCCGAGGCGCTGAACATCCGTTCCATCGCGGCCAACCTGCGCAACGAGGCGCACGGCGAGCTGCGCATCGCCACCACGCACACGCAGGCGCGCTTCGCCCTGCCCGCCTCCATCGCCGCGCTCAACCGCAGCTACCCGCAGGTGAGCGTGCACCTGCAGCCCAGCGGCGACGCCGAGGTGCTGGATCTGCTGGAAAGCGGCCGCGTCGACCTGGCCGTGGTGAGCACCTCGGGCGCCGCGCCGACCGGTGGCATCGCCTTCCCCGCGTACCGCTGGAGCCGCGTGGTGCTGGCGCCGCAGGATCACCCGCTGGCCAAGCCGGGCCGCACGCCCACGCTGGCCGAGCTGGCGGCGCTGCCGCTGGTGAGCTACGACTCCTCCAAGCGGCCGGAATCCTCGCTGCGCCGCGCCTTCGCCTCGGCCGGGCTGGCGCCGCAGATCGCGATGACCGCGGCCGACGCCGACCTCATCAAGACCTACGTGCGCGCCGGCATGGGCGTGGGCGTGCTGGCCGAGATGGCGCTGCAGCCGGGCGAGGACGCCGACCTGCGCGCGATCCAGGCCGACGCGCTGCTGCCGCTGTGCACCACCTGGATCGTGCTGCGCAAGGACAGCGTGCTGCGCGACTACACGCTGGAATGGATCGCGCAGTTCGCCCCGCACCTCGACCGCAACGACGTACGCCGCCAGCTCACGCTGGGCATCGCGCCGGAGAAGCCGCCGCGCGTGCCGCACTGGCGCGAACGGCTGGCGGTCACGCCGATCACGGCATCTCGTGCAGTCCGCATTCGCGCTTGAGGCCGAAGAAGCGGGTGTCCTCGGCATCCATGCCCGGCTCCCAGCGCTTCGTGGTGTGGGTGTCGCCGATGGAGACGTAGCCCTGCTCCCATAGCGGGTGGTAGGGCAAGCCGTGCTTCTGCAGGTAGCGGCCCACGTCGCGATCCGTCCAGTCGGCGATGGGGTGCAGCTTCCAGCGGCTTTGCCGCCATTCCACGAAGTCGATGGCGCGACGGCTGCGCGACTGGTCGCGGCGCAAGCCGGCGAACCAGCCTTGCACGCCCAGCTCGGCCAGCGCACGCTGCATCGGTTCGATCTTGCGGATGCGGTTGTAGCGATCCAGCCCCTCGACGCCCTGCTCCCACTGCTTGCCGTAGCGCGCCTCGGCCCAGGCACGGCCGATCGCCGGGCGGTACACCTTGAGGTTGAGCGACAGCCGCTCGGTCAGCGTGTCGACGAACTGGTAGGTCTCCGGGAACAGGTAGCCGGTGTCGATCAGGATCACCGGGATGTCCGGCTGCTGGCTGCTCAGCAGGTGCAGCGACACCGCCGCCTGCGCACCGAAGCTGGACGACAGCGCATGCGCGCCCGGCACGTGCTCCAGCATCCAGCGCACGCGCGCCTCGGCGTCCAGCCGCCCCAGCCAGTGGTTGAGCGCGAGCAATGCGTCGACGTCGCCGCCGTCCGCGGGGAGGTTCGGCGTACTCATGCCGTCACCTCGGCCGCGATCTTGCGCGAAGCCAGCACGCCGCTGCGCAGCAGGAAGTCGCCGAAGTGCTCGCACGGCTCGCGCTCGGCGGCATAGCGCGCGAACAGGGCATCCAGCGCTTCGAGCAGGGTCGCCTCGTCCACGTTCTCGCGATGGATCTGGTTGAGCCGCTGCCCGCTGAAATCCGCGGCCAGGCGCAGGTCGTAGCGGCCGGGTGCGCGTCCCACCAGCGCGATCTCGCCGAGGTAGGGCCGCGAGCAGCCGTTCGGGCAGCCGGACAGGCGCAGCAGGATGGGCGCGGACAGCAGGCCGTGGCGATCCAGCGAGGCCTCCAGCTTCGGCAGCAGTTGCGGCAGGTAGCGCTCGCTCTCGGCCATCGCCAGCCCGCAGGTGGGCAGCGCCACGCAGGCGATGGCGTGGCGGCGGATGCCGCTGTGGCGGCGGTAGCCGTCCATGCCGTGCGCGGCGACGATGGCGTCGATGCGCCCGCGATCCGCCGCGGCCACGTTGGCGACGATCAGGTTCTGGTTGCAGGTGAGCCGGATGTCGCCCGTGTGCACGCGCGCGATCTCGCGCATGCCGGTGAGCCAGCGCGCCTCGTCGCCGTCCAGCAGACGGCCGGATTCCACCTGCAGGGTGAGATGCCAGCGGCCTTCGTGGCCCTCGATCCAGCCGTAGCGGTCGCCGTTGTGGTCGAAGCGGAACGGCCGTGTCGGCTCCAGCGCGAAGCCCGCGCGTTGTTCGATCTCCGCCTTCACCTTGTCCAGGCCATGCGTGTCGATGGTGTACTTGAAGCGCGCGTGCTTGCGCTCCTCGCGGTCGCCCCAGTCGCGCTGCACGGCGATGATGGCTTCGGACAGTTCCAGCAGGCGCTCGGGCTGGACGAAGCCGATCGTGCTGGCGAGCCGCGGATAGGTCGTCGGGTCGCCATGCGTGGCGCCCATGCCGCCGCCGATGACCACGTTGAAGCCGAGCAGCTCGCCGCCTTCGACGATGGCGACCAGGCCGAGATCCTGCGCGAACACGTCGACGTCGTTGAGCGGTGGGATCGCCACGCCGATCTTGAACTTGCGCGGCAGGTAGGTGGGGCCATACAGCGGCTCGTGCTCCGCCTCGGCGGCCTCGCCCACCAGCTTCTCGCCGTCCAGCCAGAGCTCGTGGTAGGCGCGCGTCTTCGGCTTCAGGTGCTCGGACAGCTGCGCCGCCCAGGCGTAGGCCGCCGCATGCGCGCGCGACTCCACCGGGTTGGTGTTGCACACCACGTTGCGATTGACGTCGCCGCAGGCGGCGATGGTGCTGGCCAGCGCGGCGTCGATGGCGGCAATGGTGGGCTTGAGGTTGCGCTTGATGATGCCGTGCCACTGGAAGGTCTGCCGTGTGGTGATGCGCAGGCCGCTGGAGGCGTAGTCGCTGGCGATCCGGTCGAAGGCCAGCCACTGCACCGGCGTCATCACTCCGCCCGGCAAACGCGCGCGCACCATGAAGGCGTAGGCCGGCTCCAGCTTCTGCCTGCGGCGCTCCTCGCGGATGTCGCGGTCGTCCTGCATGTAGCTGCCGTGGAACTTCAGCAGCTTGTCGTCGTCCTCGCTGATCGCGCCGGTGACCGGGTCGGCCAGCCCTTCGGCGATGGTGCCGCGCAGGAAGCGGCTGGCGGCCTTGATGTGTTCGAGATGGGAGGGCATGGGGGTTTCTTATGCTTTTCTTGCGGGAGGTTCGGAACAACCGGCTTCCGGTTCGTCATCCCGGTGCCGGCCCACTGCTGTCCGGAATAATCTGGGGACGGTGTCGAAGGATGAAGGCCCGCGCCGCTTGCACGAAGCATTGCGAGAAGGCGACTTCATTTCCGATAACGACCACCTATCCAGACTGTCATCCCGGCGAAGGCCGGGATCCAGTAGCGACCATGTTCGCTCAGGCCGCACGGCCACTGGATGACTCGCTTCGCTCGCCCCTTCGGGGCCGCCCTGCGGGCGTTCTGCGCGCTTCGCGCTTGTCCGGCCTGCGCCGGAATGACGAGAAAGACCGCGGCCACGAATGTTCAAAATTATTCCGGACAGTAGTGGGCGAAGGCAGGAATGACGAACAAGAATCAGGGCTTCCCTAGTACACATCACGGGCGTAGCGTCCTTCCTGCAGCAGCTCGTTCAACCAGGCGCGGGCGTCCTCGGCGGGGAGGCCGCCATGGGTCACGGCCACCTCCACCAGCGCCTCGTGCACGTCCTTCGCCATGTGCGTGGCGTCGCCGCAGACGTAGAGATGGGCGCCATCGCGCAGCCACGCGTACAGCTCTCGGCCGTGTTCGCGCAATCGATGCTGGACGTAGGTCTTGGAAGAGGTATCGCGCGAGAACGCAAGATCGAGTCGACTGAGCGCGCCGTCCTTGAGCGCCTGCTGCCATTCGACCTGGTAGAGGAAGTCCTGCGCGAAATGGCGGTTGCCGAAGAACAGCCAGTTGCGACCCGTGGCACCCACCGCCTGGCGCTCCTGCACGAAGGCGCGGAACGGCGCCACGCCGGTGCCGGGGCCGATCATGATGACGTCGCGGCTGCCGTCGGCCGGCAGGCGGAAGCGCTCGTTCGCCTCCACGAACACCGGCACGTGCGCGTCGTCGCCGGCGGCGGCGAGGAAGGCCGAGGCCGCGCCGAAGTGCTCGCTGCCGTGCGCGTGGTAGTTCACCACCGCGACGGTGACATGCACCTCGTCCTCGCCCACCGCCTTCGGGCTGGAGGCGATGGAATACAGGCGCGGCGTGAGCGGGCGCAGCGCGGCCACCAGTTGCTCCGCGTTCCAGTCCACCGGATGGCGGCGCAGCAGGTCGATGGGCTGGTGCGTGTCGAGCAGGCGGGCCAGCGCCTCGCGCTGCTCCGGCTCCAGCACGCGCGACAGTTCCGCGTCGCCGCTGGCGGCGGCATGCGCGGCGAGCAACGGGCGGCTCAACTTGGTCAGCTCGCGCTCCTGCGTCAGCCAGCGCGACAGCGTCAGGCGGCGGCCGTCGTGCGCCACTTCCTGTTCGCCGTCGAGGCGCAGCAGGCTCAGGTAGTCCTCCACCAGCGCGGGCGGATTACGCGGCCACACGCCCAGCGCGTCGCCAGGCTCGTAGCGCAGGCCGGAACCCTGCAGCGAGAGTTCGAGGTGGCGCACTTCGCGGTCGCTATCGCGCGAGACGATGCGCTGGTTGTCCAGCACCTCGGCGGCATACGGCTTCTCGCGGCCGTGCTGCGCGCTGTCCACCGCGTGCAGGGCCACCGCCCGCAGGTTCGCCGCGGGTACCGCCGACGAAGTGCCCAGCGTCTCGCGCGCCTTCTCCAGCACGCCGTCGCTCCAGCTTGCGCTGGGTGCCTCGAAATCCACGTCGGCCTCGCCCAGCTCGGCGAAGCGCTGCGCGCCCAGTTCGGCGAAGCGCGCGTCCAGCCGGCGGCTCACCGCGCAGTACTGCGGGTAGCTGGAATCGCCCAGCCCCATCACTGCGAACTTCAGCTGCGGCAGCCTGGGCGCGCGCTTGCCGGCGAGGAACTCGACGAAGCCGATGGCGTCGTCCGGCGGATCGCCGTCGCCCTGGCTGCTGATGACCAGCGCGAGGTGGCGCTCCTGCGCCAGTTCGCGCACGGGATAGGCACCGGTGCGCAGCAGCCGCACGTTCAGCCCCGCCGCGGTGGCGCGCTCGGCCAGCCGCTCGGCCACGCGGCGAGAATTGCCGGTCTGGCTGCCGTAGAGCACGGTGAGCCGCTCGGCGGCCTCCGCGTTGGCCGCTCCAGCCGGCGCGGCGGCGGGCAATACGACGCGTGCGGTTTGCGCCGCCAGCGCGGCCGTCCATGCCGAGATCCAGTACAGGTCGGCCGGTGGCAGCCCTTCGGTCAGCCGGTTCAGCAGCGCCAGCCGTTCCGCGGCAAGCGTCGGCGTCGGCAGGATCGGTCGGGTGGCAGCGCTCACGTCGTTTTCCTTTTGGACGTCCAGACGTCTTGCGCCCATGCTAGGCACCCGGATGCTCAGCAAGAAAACACTTGTGGGCATGTACTTATGCGGGCGGCTCATTTCCGGCGCATTGGCGCGCGTGCTGACATGCGCCAGCCGCCCTGCTGCGAGTACCGATGAGCCACCTGCCGGAATTCCTCGTGTTCGCCCTCGTGGGCGCCGCCGCGCAACTGGTGGACGGCGCGCTGGGCATGGCCTACGGCGTGACCTCGGCCGGCCTGCTGCTGGGGCTGGGCATGCCGCCGGTGATGGCCAGCGCCAGCGTGCATTACGCGGAAACCTTCACCTGCGGCGCCTCGGGCCTGAGCCACCTGCTGGCGGGCAACGTGCGGCGGCGGCTGTTCCTCGCGCTGGCGATTCCCGGCGCGCTCAGCGCCCTGCTCGGCGTGTGGCTGGCCGTGCACCTGCCCGCGTCATGGCTGCGCATCGCCTTGACGCCCTACCTGCTGGGCATGGGCCTGTTCCTGCTGCTGCGCGGCGCAAGGCGTCCTGGCGAGCGTACCGAACCGCCGCGCGGAACCCCGTTGCTGGGCGCCGCCGCCGGCTTCGTGGACGCGGTCGGTGGCGGCGGCTGGAGCGCGCTCACCGCCACCACCCTGCTCGCCCGCGGGCTGCAGCCGCGCACGGTGATCGGCAGCGTGCACCTCGCCAAGTGCGTGGTGAGCCTCGTCGCCAGCGCCGGCTTCCTGTTCGGCATCGGCGCCGGCCACGTGACGGCGGTGCTGGGGCTGATCGCGGGCGGCATGCTCGCCGCGCCGTTCGGGGCGTACTTCATCCGGCGCATCCCGGCGCGGGCGGCCACGGTGCTGGCCGGGCTGGCGGTGCTGGCGCTGGGCGTCAACAACGCGGTACGCATGCTGCACTGAGAGCGCGCCCTCTCCCCCGGCCCCTCTCCCGCAAGCGGGCGAGGGGAGAACGCAACGCCGCACCCCCACTACAATGCGCGGATGAAACGCGCCCTCTCCCCCCGCAAGACCATGCCGCCCATCGAAGTGCGCGGCTCCGCCCGCCAGCCGCTGGGCATGCCGCCCGCGCAGTTCCTGCGCGACTACTGGCAGAAGCTCCCGCTGCTGGTGCGCAACGCCTTCCCCGGTTTCGTGCCGCCGATCCAGCCCGAGGATCTGGCCGGACTGGCCTGCGAGGACGGCGCGCTGTCGCGGCTGATCCGCCACGACGAGGCGCGCGAGCGCTGGCAGGTGAAGACCGGCCCGCTGACCGAGGCCGACTTCGCCAAGACCGGCGACGCGAACTGGACCTTGCTGGTGCAGGACGTGGACAAGTGGGACGCCGACGTGGCGGCCCTGCTGGAGTCCTTCGCCTTCCTGCCCAGTTGGCGGGTGGACGACATCATGATTTCCTACGCCGAGCCCGGCGGCGGCGTGGGCGCGCACATCGACCAGTACGACGTGTTCCTGCTGCAGGGGCTGGGCCAGCGGCACTGGGCGATCAGCACCGATCCCGCGGCACCCAGGGATTTCCGCGACGACGTGGAGCTGAAGCAGCTGCGCGAGTTCGAGCCCACCCACGAATGGCTGCTCGAACCCGGCGACATGCTTTATCTGCCGCCCGGCGTGCCACACGACGGCGTGGCCTTCGGCGGCCCGTGCATGACCTTCTCGGTGGGCATGCGCGCGCCCTCGCAGGCGGAGCTGACCGGCGACCTCGCCGACTACCTCGCCGAGCGGTTGCACGAGGATCAACGCTACGCCGACCCGGATCTGGCGCCGGCCAAGGCGCCCGGCGAGATCGACGCCGCCGCGCTGGCCCGTCTGCGCCAGGCGCTGCCGTTCGCCGCCGCGCTGGACGAGGACACCTTGCGCGACTGGTTCGGCCGCTTCATCACCCGCTACCGCAACGCGCAGGCGCCAGCCCTGCCCGACCGTGCGCTGGACGAGGCCGCGCTGCGCAAGCGGCTCGCCGCCGGCGTGCGCCTGCTGCGCCACCCGTGGTCGCGCATGGCGTGGAGCCGCGGCCAGTCCGGCTGCACGCTGTACGCGAACGGCAACGCATGGCCCGCGCCGCCCGCGCTGGCGAAGCAGCTTTGCGCGCAGCGCGAGATCGTGCCGGACGCCGCGCCGTCGGCGGCAGCGCTCGCCCTGCTGCTGGCGCTGGTCAACGACGGCCACCTGGTGCCGGGCAAGGCGCGCCGGCGGTGAACGCCACGACGGAAAGCGCACCGGACGGCGGACGCCGCGCCATCGACGGGCACGAGGCGCTGGCCGCCGCGCGCCTGCAGCTGCTGGCCGCCACGCGCCACCGGCTGGTGCTGCACCTGCCCCTGCTCACCCACGACGACTACGGCAACGACGCCGAAGTGGCCGAACTCAAGCGCATCGCCACCTCCGGCCGGCGCGCGGACATCCGCATCCTGCTGCACGACCCGGCCGCCGCGCTGCGCGACGGCCACCGGCTGATCCTGCTGTTCCAGCGCCTCTCCAGCGCCATCGCCATCCGCACGCCGGTGGAGGAAGTGGATCGCCAGAACACCGGCGCCTGGCTGGTCAACGACACCGGCGGCTACCTCTACCTGCCCGACGCCAGCCAGCCGCAGGGCCGCATGGCGCTAGCCGACCGCCCCGCGCAAGCGCCGCTGCAGCAGCAGTTCGACGAGATCTGGGAGCGTGCCGTCCGCGCCGGCGAGTTGCACAAGCTGGATCTGTAGCGTTCGCTGAACGCCCGGCCCGCATCCCTTCGCCAATGGTCGCAATAGCGCAATCCGGGCCATTCCCGGGTTGCCGCGTCGCAGCAGCCCCGGTCTATAATTAACGGGATTTTTCGCCGACGATCCGCGCTGTCCAGGGATCGCCGCAAGCCTCCCTTCCCCTGCCGGTGGTGACGTGAGTACAAACCTGATCCGCGAGTTCTTCGAATCTTCCCAACTCGCTGGCGGCAACGCCGATTACGTCGAGTCCCTGTACGACGCCTGGCTCACCGATCCCGCGTCGGTGCCCGCCGAATGGAGCAAGTATTTCGAGACGTTCAAGGGCCGCGAGGCCGGCGACGTCCCGCACGGCAACGCCATCGCCCGCATCGAGGCGGCGCAGAAGCAGCGCCACGTCGCGGCGGCCGTCCCGGCCAGCGACGCACACGCGCGCAAGCAGGCCGGCGTGCTGCGCATCCTGACCGCCTACCGCTCGCGCGGCCACCTCGCCGCCAACCTCGATCCGCTGGGCCTGGCGCACAAGATGGAGGCGCCGGATCTCGGCCTGGCCTTCCACGGCCTCTCCGATGCCGATCTCGACACCGAGTTCGACTGCGGCAACTTCGCCGGCGGCGGCCAGCGCATGAAGCTGCGCGAACTGCTGGCGCGCCTGAAGAAGGTGTACGCCGGCACGGTGGGCACGGAGTTCATGCACATCTCCGACCACGCGCAGCGCAACTGGATCTACTCGCGCCTGGAGCAGGCCAACGGCAGCGCGGGCCTGGACAAGGCCGGCAAGCAGCGCATCCTCGACGGCCTCACCGCCGCCGAGGGCCTGGAGCGCTACCTCCACACCAAGTACGTCGGCCAGAAGCGCTTCTCGCTGGAAGGCGGCGACAGCCTGATCCCGATGATCGACGACGTGGTGCGCGCCGCCGGCGACAACGGCATCAAGGACGTGGTGATCGGCATGGCCCACCGCGGCCGCCTCAACGTGCTGGTGAACATCCTCGGCAAGCCGCCGAAGACCCTGTTCAACGAGTTCGAGGGCAAGTTCGAGCACCACGACCACGACGATGGCGCCCATTCCGGCGACGTGAAGTACCACATGGGCTTCTCCGCCGACGTGCGCACGCCGCAGGGCGGCACCCACGTGGCGCTGGCGTTCAACCCCTCGCACCTGGAAATCGTCAACCCGGTGGTGGCCGGCTCGGTGCATGCGCGCCAGGTGCGCCGCAAGGACGGCAACCGCACCACCGCCTTCCCCGTGCTGATCCACGGCGATGCGGCGATGGCCGGTCAGGGCGTGAACATGGAACTGTTCAACATGTCGCAGGCCCGCGGCTTCAAGGTCGGCGGCACCCTGCACATCGTGGTGAACAACCAGGTGGGCTTCACCACCTCCAACCCGCAGGACGCGCGCTCCACGCTGTACTGCACCGACTTGGCCAAGATGGTCAACGCGCCGGTGTGGCACGTGAACGGCGACGATCCAGAGGCGGTGATCCAGGTCACCCGCCTCGCCTACGACTTCCGCAAGCAGTTCCGCAAGGACGTGGTGATCGACCTGGTGTGCTACCGCCGCCACGGCCACAACGAGGCGGACGAACCCTCCGCCACGCAGCCGGTGATGTACCAGGTCATCAAGAAGCTGCCGACCACCCGCGAGCTGTACGCGCGCGCTCTGGTGCAGCAGGGCGTGCTGGCCGACGGCGATGCGCAGAAGCAGTTCGACGCCTACCGCGACCGCCTCGAGGCCGGCTCGGCGATGACCGAGCTGCATCCCTCGCTGACCAAGGACGTGGAGGTGGACTGGAGCCGCTTCCTCGGCAACAAGCTCTCCACCCCGGCCGACACCAGCGTGCCGAAGGCCAAGCTGGTCGAGCTGGCCAAGCGCATCCTGGACGTCCCCAAGGACATCACGCTGCAGTCGCGCGTCGCCAAGATCTACGACGACCGCCGCAAGATGGCCGCCGGCGAGCAGCCGGGCGACTGGGGCTTCGCCGAGAACCTCGCCTACGCCAGCCTGATCGACGAAGGCCACAACCTGCGCCTGGTCGGCCAGGACGCCGGCCGCGGCACCTTCTTCCACCGCCACGCGGTGCTGCACGACCAGAAGGACGGCCACACCTTCATGCCGCTGGCCACGCTGCGCGCCGACGCCGACGTGGAAGTGATCGACTCGCTGCTCAGCGAAGAGGCCGTGATGGCCTTCGAATACGGCCACGCCACCACCGACCCGCACACGCTCAACATCTGGGAAGCGCAGTTCGGCGACTTCGCCAACGGCGCGCAGGTGGTGATCGACCAGTTCATCAGCTCCGGCGAAGCCAAGTGGGATCGCCTGTGCGGCCTGGCGCTGTACCTGCCGCACGGCTACGAAGGCCAGGGCCCGGAGCATTCTTCCGCCCGCCTCGAACGCTTCCTGCAGCTGTGCGCGATGGAGAACATGCAGGTCTGCGTGCCCACCACGCCGGCGCAGGATTTCCACATGATCCGCCGCCAGATGCTGCGCCCGGTGCGCAAGCCGCTGATCGTGATGACGCCGAAGTCGCTGCTGCGCCACAAGCTGGCCGTCTCCACGCTGGACGAGCTGGCCAACGGCAGCTTCCAGCTGGTGATCGGCGAGCACCGCGAGCTGGCGGCCAAGAAGGTCAAGCGCGTGGTGCTGTGCGCCGGCAAGGTCTACTACGACCTGCTGGAAGAGGCCGAGAAGCGCGGCGTCAACGACGTCGCCATCGTGCGCGTGGAGCAGCTCTACCCGTTCCCGCGCGCCGAGGTCGTGGCCGAACTGGAGAAATACCCTTCCGCCAAGGAAGTGGTGTGGTGCCAGGAAGAGCCGATGAACCAGGGCGCCTGGTTCCAGATCCGCCACCACCTGCAGGCCTGCGTGGGCGCCAAGCAGAGCCTCTCCTATGCCGGCCGCGCCCGTTCGGCCGCGCCGGCCGCGGGCCACCTCAACGACCACGTGGCCGAACAGGCCGCCCTGGTCGAGCAGGCGCTGGTCGCACCGGTCGGCACCGACCACTCGGCAGAATAAGAAATCAAGGACGAATCATGGGCTGGGATGTCACCTACCATCCAATCGCTGCGGACGAGGTGGAGTCCATCTACTTCCGCGGCATGAAGGAGCCGGAGCATTTTCAGGCCTTGGCTCGGCAGTTCGGTGTCCACGAGTTCTACGTCGAACAAATGCGCCTCCGTTTTGAAGAGGCGCGCGGCATAGATGACGAGGTTCCATTCAACAAGGGGCACGCGTACTACGTCGCCATCATCTCCGGCTTTCTACGCAAATATCATTACATTCGCGGCGGCGCGTTCTCGTTTCTCCTCAATGATCCAGCCTTCGCCGGCTATATCAGTGACTGGAAAACTCTAGTTCCTTCACGCTATCAACATCTACGCTTCGACAACTGCTTGACTGAGAATTACTGTGCGGGAGTCTTCATTTCCAACGCCAACTTGAAGCGCCTGCGCAGCAACTATGCTTCCAATCCATCTGTTCAAGCAGCGCTAGATAAGGTTTTTTCGCATGGTCGACTGGAGGTTTTCTGGAAAGCTGTCGATGATGCCATTGCCAACGACCTCTGCTTGTTGGAAGCAAGCGAAGTGACCGAACCGAACCCGCTCGACCTCAACAAAAGTCGTTGCCGCAGCAATCTGTTCAACTGTTACCCCGACGGGGCTTTGTTGTATACCGAGGCGGTAGGGCAACAGCTCGCAGAAGCCAGGATCAAATCCAAGAACAACACCCCACCAGCACCCGATGATCCACCGCCTAAAAAGGGCTTGTTTGCTCGACTACTAGGCAAATAATTCTCAGATCATCGCTGATTTTTCTTGATCTACACACTCTTACTTGTTTCACAGGATGCCTACTCCATGAGCACCGAAGTCAAAGTCCCCGTTCTGCCCGAGTCGGTCTCCGACGCCACCATCGCCACTTGGCACAAGAAGGCCGGCGACGCGGTGAAGCGCGACGAGAACCTGGTCGACCTGGAAACCGACAAGGTGGTGCTGGAAGTGCCGGCCCCGGTCGACGGCGTGCTCAAGGAAATCAAGTTCGAGAGCGGCGCGACGGTGAACAGCCAGCAGGTGATCGCGGTGATCGAGGAAGGCGCCGCGGCGGCCGCGCCGGCGCCTGCCCCTGCGGCCGCCGCACCCGCGCCTGCCGCCGCTGCGCCGGCTCCTGCCGCGCCGAAGGCCGCCGCTGCCGAGCTTTCGCCCGCCGCGCAGCGCGTCGCCACCGAGAACAAGGTCGACACCTCCGCCATCGCCGGCACCGGCCGCGACGGCCGCATCATCAAGGAAGACGTGGTCAACGCCGGCTCGCGTCCGGCCGCTGCGCCAACGGCCGCCACCCCGGGCGCCCGCCCGGAAGAGCGCGTGCCGATGACCCGCATGCGCGCCAAGATCGCCGAGCGCCTGATGCAGTCGAAGAACTCGATCGCCATGCTCACCTCGTTCAACGAGGTGAACCTGGCCGCGGTCAGCAAGATGCGCAAGGATCTCGGCGATCAGTTCCAGAAGGAACACGGCGTCAAGCTCGGCTTCATGAGCTTCTTCGTCAAGGCGACGGCCGAGGCGCTGAAGCGCCACACTATCGTCAACGCCTCGGTGGACGGCAACGACATCATCTACCACGGCTACCAGGACATCTCCATCGCGGTGTCCACCGACAAGGGTCTGGTCACCCCGGTGCTGCGCGACGCGCAGAACATGAGCTTCGCCGACATCGAGAAGGCCATCGCCGACTACGCGGTCAAGGCGCGCGCCGGCAAGCTCACGCTGGAAGACCTGCAGGGCGGCACCTTCACCATCACCAACGGCGGCACCTTCGGCTCGCTGCTCTCCACGCCCATCGTGAACCCGCCGCAGAGCGCCATCCTCGGCATGCACACGATCAAGGAGCGCGCCGTCGTCGAGAACGGCCAGGTGATCGCCGCGCCGATGATGTACCTCGCGATCAGCTACGACCACCGCATCATCGACGGCAAGGACGCGGTGCTGTTCCTGGTCGACATCAAGAACCAGCTCGAGAACCCGCACAAGATGCTGCTCGGTCTTTGAGTGTCCCACTCAAAGACCAAATAGGTAACGAGGCTCTGGCGGCGAGACGTACGATTCCATCCACACTCGCCGCATACATTCTTTGACGTCCGCTTAGCGACGTCACGCAGCAAGGAACAACCATGAGCGACAAATTCGACGTCATCGTCATCGGCGCCGGCCCGGCCGGCTACGTGGCCGCGATCCGCGCCGCGCAGCTGGGCCTGAAGACCGCGTGCGTGGATGCCTTCACCGGCAAGGACGGCAAGCAGGCGCTGGGCGGCACCTGCCTCAACGTGGGCTGCATCCCGTCCAAGGCGCTGCTGGATTCCTCGCGCCAGTACTGGAACATCGCGCACAACCTGCCGGTGCACGGCATCAGCGTGAAGGACGCCAAGGTCGACATGGCCACCTTCATCGGCCGCAAGGACAAGATCGTCAAGCAGTTCACCGGCGGCATCGGCCAGCTGTTCAAGGCCAACAAGGTCACCCCGTTCTTCGGCACCGGCAAGCTGCTGAAGGGCAACAATGTCGAGATCACCGCCGCCGATGGCAGCAAGCAGACCATCAGCGCCACCAACGTGATTCTCGCCTCGGGCTCGGTGCCGATCGAGCTGCCGTTCGCCAAGTTCGACGGCAAGAACATCGTCGACAACGCCGGCGCGCTGGACTTCACCGAAGTGCCGAAGCGCCTGGGCGTGATCGGCGCCGGCGTGATCGGCCTCGAGCTGGGCAGCGTGTGGCGCCGCATGGGCTCCGAGGTCACCATCATCGAGGCACTGCCGGACTTCCTCTCGGTGGCCGACGCCGACATCGCCAAGCTCGCCGCCAAGGAATTCGCCAAGCAGGGCCTGGACATCAAGCTCGACGCCAAGCTCAACAAGGCCGAGGTGAAGAAGGACGGCGTGCACCTCACCTACACCGACAAGAGCGGCGAGCAGTCGCTGGTGGTCGACAAGCTGCTGGTGGCCGTGGGCCGCCGCGCCTACAGCACCGGCCTCTTGGCCGACGACTGCGGCGTGAAGCTGGACGAGCGCGGCCGCATCGTGGTCGACGAGCACTGCCACACCGGCGTGGACGGCGTGTGGGCGATCGGCGACGCGGTGCGCGGCCCGATGCTGGCGCACAAGGGTTCCGAGGAAGGCGTGGCGGTGGCCGAGTGGATCGCCGGCAAGGCCGGCCACGTCAACTACGACACCATCCCCTTCGTGATCTACACCGAGCCGGAAGTGGCCTGGGCCGGCAAGACCGAGAAGGAACTGAAGGACGCCGGCGTGCCGTACAAGGTCGGCACCTTCCCGTTCGCCGCCATCGGCCGCGCCGTGGCGATGAACGAGGCCGTGGGCCAGGTGAAGATGATCGCCCACGCCGACACCGACCGCATCCTCGGCGTGCACATGGTGGGCCCGGGCGTGTCCGAGCTGATCGCCGAGTGCGTGGTGGCGATGGAGTTCAAGGGCTCCTCCGAGGATCTCGCCCGCATCGTCCACGCCCACCCGACGCTGTCGGAGGCCGTGCACGAGGCGGCGCTGTCGGTGGACAAGCGCGCCATCCACAAGGGCAATTGAGGTCAGGATGACCTCATCCCGTGCAGGCCATGGATGGCCGGTGACACGGGATCCAGCGGCTAACCGGACAACGCATGGACATGCGTTGATCCGGGATCCACGCGGCCTGCTCGTGGTGACATGGGCGGGCCGTGTCGTTTGAACTCTCCACAACCTTCACCGCCGTCATTCCGGCGAAGGCCGGAATCTAGTGAAGTTTGCGTGCGAAGCACACAGAACAGGTTTTGCGTGCTGCGCACGAGTTACCCGACTGGATTCCGGCCTTCGCCGGAATGACGAACGAAAAGCGAGCCCTTCGACATGCCCCAACCCACCGCCCTCTGCGTCTACTGCGGCTCCAGCTCCGGCAAGCATCTGGAATACACCGAGCAGGCGCGCGCCTTCGGCGCCGAGATGGCGAAGCGCGGCATCGCCCTGGTCTATGGCGGCGGCAACGTGGGCCTGATGGGCGTCGTGGCCGACGCTGTGCTGGCCGGCGGCGGCAAGGTCGTCGGCGTGATCCCGCGCCAGCTGGTCGAGCGCGAGGTGGCGCACAAGGGCCTCACCGAACTGGTGGTGGTGGACACCATGCACCAGCGCAAGACGCGCATGTTCGAGCTGTCCGACGCCTTCGTCGCCCTGCCCGGCGGCTTCGGCACCATGGACGAGATGTTCGAGATGCTGACCTGGGCCCAGCTCGGCCTGCACCGCTATCCCTGCGCCTTCCTCGACGTGCACGGCTACTACCGCGACCTGCGCGCGATGGTGGATCACATGGTCGCCGAACGCTTCGTGCGCCCCGAGCAGCGCGACAGCGTGTGGTTCGGCGAGGAGATCGGCGCGCTGTTCGACTGGATGCGCGACTACGAAGGCGGCTACCAGCCGAAGTGGCTGGATCCCGGCAGCGTGCAGGCATGATGATGGTGCCGCGCCGCCTCGCCATCCTCGCCGTGGCCATGTTGCTCGCCGCCTGCGCCAACCAGCCGCCCCGCACCTCCGTCTGCCCCCTGCTCGCTCCCGGCATGAGCTACCCCCAGGTAAGCCAGCTGCTTGGCATGTCCACCGACGACAGCACCGCCAGCGGCGCCCCCGGCAACCGCACCACCACGCACAACCGGATCGTGGCCGACGGTTCGGCCAGCCTCACGACCACCACTCGCCACGGCCCGTTTGCCAGCCAGCGGCGCACGATCACCGTGCATGCCCGCTTCAAGGACGATCGCCTGGTCAAGCTGGACAGCTGCAGCGACTCGGCGGCCCCCGCCGCCGCAGCCACCGACACGGGAGCATGAAACCGTGAATCCGCCCGACCGCTTCCGCGCCTTCCGCATCAACCACGACGACGCCGGCCATCGCGCCGGCATCGAAGAGATGGACACCGACACGCTGACGCCCGGCGAGGTGCTGGTCAAGGTCGCCTACTCCTCGGTCAACTACAAGGACGCGCTGGCCGGCACCGGCAAGGGCCGCATCCTGCGCACGTACCCGCTGAACGGCGGCATCGACGTGGCCGGTTGCGTGGCCGCCTCCACCGATCCGCGTTTCAAGGAAGGCGACGCCGTGCTGTGCACCGGCAGCGGCCTCTCGGAAACGCGCGACGGCGGCTACGCCGAGTACGCACGACTGGACGCGCGCTGGGCGATCCCGTTGCCCGCGGGCCTGACGTTGCGCGAGAGCATGATTCTGGGCACCGCCGGCTTCACCGCCGCGCTGGCGCTGGCGCACATGCTGGACAACGGCCAGGTGCCTTCGCTCGGCCCGATCGCCGTCACCGGCGCCAGCGGCGGCGTGGGCCAGCTCGCCATCGACATCTACAGCCGCGCCGGCTACGAGGTGCATGCGATCAGCGGCAAGGCCGGGCACTTCGATTTCCTGCGCTCGCTGGGCGCGGCCGAGTGCATCGACCGCCACGCGCTCGCCTTCAGCGGCAAGCCGATGGACTCGTCCCGCTTCGGCGGCGCGCTGGACAACGTGGGCGGCGCAATGCTGGCCGGCCTGCTGCCGCTGATCGCGCCCTACGGCAACGTGGCGATCTGCGGCAACGCCGGCGGCATCGCCTTCGACGCCACCGTGATGCCCTTCATCATCCGCGGCGTGAACCTGCTGGGCGTGGCCTCGGCCGGCACCGCGCGCCCCATGCGCGAGCGCGTCTGGCGGCAACTGGCCGGCGACTGGAAACCGCGCCAGCTGGAGCGCATCGCCACCCTCGAGGTCGGCCTGGACGAGCTGCCCGGCGTGTTCGGGCGCATGCTGGCTGGCGAGTCCTTCGGCCGCACCCTGGTGCGGGTCGGCAACGATTGACGCCAGGCGACTTGGAAGCACGGCGGCACAGGCATAGAATCCACCGAACCGCTAACAAGGGGACAACAGGCATATGGCACGCATCCTGATCGTCGACGACTCGCCCTCGCAGTTGCTGGGCCTGAAGCGCATCGTCGAAAAGCTCGGTCACGAGACCCTCACCGCCGAGGACGGCGCCGCGGGCGTCGAAGTGGCCAAGCGCGAGATCCCCGACCTGATCCTGATGGACGTGGTGATGCCCAACCTCAACGGTTTCCAAGCCACCCGCACGATCAGCAAGGATGCCGCCACCGCGCACATCCCGGTGGTGCTGGTGACCACCAAGGATCAGGAAACCGACCGCGTGTGGGGCATGCGCCAAGGCGCCAGGGCCTACGTCACCAAGCCGATCAAGGAGGAGGAACTGGTGGCCACGCTGAAGGATCTGCTGCCGGCCTGAGCCGCGTTTGGCCATCCATGAAGAACGGCGCCGTGCGGCGCCGTTTTCGTTTCCGTCCGGCAAGCACGCGGCGCCGGAACGTCAGCGCCGCGGATCGTAGTCCGGATACTGCTTGCGCAGCGCCTCCCAGGCCGCGCGCTGCTTGTCGGTTTCCGCCGACGGGGCGCGGATCGACAGCTCCACCAGTTGGTCGCCGGGCTGCGCGCCCGGCAGGCCGCGCCCCTTCAGGCGCAGCTTGCGTCCCGACTGCGAGCCGGCCGGGACGCGCAGCTCCACCGTGCCGGCCAGGGTCAGCACCGGCACCGTGGCGCCCAGCGCCGCCTCCCACGGACTGACCGGCAACACGTGCAGCACGTCGCGACCATCCAGCCTGAAGCGCGCGTCGTCGCGGATGCCCACCTCCAGCAGCAGATCGCCGTTCGATCCACCGCCGTGGCCGGGATGGCCCTGCCCCGCCAGACGGATCACCTGCCCCGGCTGGATGCCGGCGGGAATCTTCACCTCCAGCACGCGCTCCTCGCCGCGGCCGTCATGCAGGGATACCCGCGTGCGGCCGCCGTCGAAGGCGGTCTGCAGGTCGATCTCCACCCGCGCCTGCACGTCCTGCCCGCGTCGCGCGCGCGGCTGGCCCCGCTGACCACCACGGCCGCCGAACAGACTCTCGAAGAAGTCGCTGAAGTCGCCACCCTCGTCGCCGAAATCGAACGACTGGCCCTGTCCTTGGCCCCAGCCCGGCGGCGGCCGGAACTGTTCGCCGCCGCGGTAGCCGTTGGCGCGCAACTGGTCGTAGGCGCGGCGCTTCTCCTTGTCGTGCAGCACCTCGTGGGCCTCGTTGACGGCCTTGAACTTCTCCTCGGCGCCGGCTTCCTTGTTCTTGTCCGGGTGGTACTGGCGCGCCAGCTTGCGATAGGCGGTCTTGATCTCCGCCTCGCTCGCCCCCGGCTTCACACCAAGGGTCTCGTAATAGTCTTTGAACTCCACCGCCACTCCCTCGTATCGGACGCATCGATGCCAAGCGGCCCACGGCGGATCATCGTCCGGCGCGGGCCGCACCTGCAAGCTGCGGATGGTTTCTGGATGGCGGCGCGTCGCCGCCTGTCCTTGGAGATGAGTGCGATGCGACGGGATTCAAGCGCGGCCCGCCTGGAAACCATCAGCAGGCTCTAACATCCGGGCTTCATCCATTCTCCGGCTCCCCCAGGAAGACCCTCATGATCATCCAGATCGGCCAGCCGCTGCCCGACGTCGCCATCAAGGCCATCGTCGACGGCCGCATCGAAGCAGACAGCACCGGCGCGCTGTACGCCGGCCGCAAGGTGGTGCTGTTCGCCGTGCCCGGCGCGTTCACGCCCACCTGCTCGGAAAAGCACCTGCCCGGCTACGTCCAACGGTACGAGGCATTCCGCGCACGCGACATCGCCGTGCATTGCCTTGCCGTCAACGACGCCTACGTGATGCAGGCCTGGGCCGCCGCGCAGAAGGTGCCGCCCGGACTGGTGCTGCTCGCCGACGGCAACGCCGAGTTCACCCGCGCGCTGGGCCTGGAACTGGACGGCAGCGCCTATGGCATGGGCCTGCGCGCGCGCCGCTTCGCGCTGTACGCGGAAGACGGCGTGGTGCGCCAGTTGCACGTGGAAGCACCGGGCGAATTCCGCGTATCGGGCGCCGAGGCGATGCTGGCGGCGCTCGGCGGCTGATCGCCGCGCCCATGCTAGAGTCCGTGCGATACCGTTGCCTTGGAGCCCCGTTCGCGATCTCTCCACGGCGCCCGGCGCGGATCATGGGGAGATCGTGAACAGGCGCTTGGATCCGCCGCGCAATCCATCCGCCAACGAAGGGGGTCGCCATGCGATACACCTTGCTCGACAACCACCGGGACACGCTGCTCCTGCTGGCCCGCATCCTGCTGATGGCGCTGTTCGTGCTGTTCGGCTTCAGCAAGCTCACCGACTACGCCGGCACCACCGCCTACATGGTGGCCGAAGGGCTGCCGCTGCCCGCGCTGGCCGCGGCCGTGGTCATCGCGATGGAGTTCTTCGTCGGCCTGGCCATCGTGCTCGGCTTCTGGACGCGGCCGCTGGCGCTGCTGCTGGCCCTGTACACGCTGGGCACGGCGCTGATCGGGCACCACTACTGGACGATGGCCGGCGCCGAGCGCATGGCCAACATGATCAACTTCTACAAGAACCTCTCGATCATCGGCGGCCTGTTGCTGCTGTGCCTCACCGGCCCCGGCAGGTATTCGGTCGATCGCCGTTAGGGCCTGTCCGATATCTCCGCATCGCCTGCGCCGATCGGGCAGGTTCTCCGGGCCGCTCAGAAATCCCGGCTGCCGCTCAACAGCACGCTGCGCCCGCGATGCAGCGGCACGTAGTTCTCGTTGAAGTCGACGTCGAGCAGGTCACGGTCAAAAAGGTTGCGCACGCCCAGCGCGATGCCCCAGTGCGCGCCCTGCCACGACACGTTCGCGTCCACGCGGGCCTGCCCCGGTATGGCGAAGTACGCCGAGCCGTCCGACAGCCGGCCGCGGCTCGCGCTGCGCGCCAGCACGCCGCCTGCCACGCCCCAGCCGCGCCATGCGCCGCTCCTGATGCGGTAGCCGGCCCACAGGTTGAAGCGCTGGCGCGGCGTGCCGGTGGGTGGCGTGCCGTCGTCGTTGTGCACCATCGAGTTGCTGTACGCGGCGCTCAAATCCAGCCCCGGCACGGGTCTGCCGTTGAACTCCAATTCGACGCCGTGGTTGATCTGGCCGGGGCCGAGGGTGCCGTAGTACGGCGGCCTCGGCGAGGCCAGGTCGGTGCTGTGATCCAGCCAGGTGCGGTAGGCGGCCATGCTCAGCATGGCGCGCTGGTCGAACAGCATCAGCTTCGCCCCCAGTTCCTGCTGGCGCGAGTGCGCAGGCAGCAGGGGGCTGCCGTCCTTGCCCAGCACCGCGTCCGCCTGGAACCCGCTGGTGACGCTGGCGTACAGCGACAGTAGCGGCGTGAGCTTGTACAGCAGCCCGGCATTTGGCACCCACTGCGACTTGTGCGAGGCCAGCAGGCTGGTGCCGCTGGGGGTCAGCGTGAGGAGCTCGTAGGTGGTGCGCCGAACGGCCAGCAAGGCGTTCCAATGCTCGCCCAGGGTCAGCTGATCCTGCAGGAACAACGCATGGTCGGTGATCCACGGATCGCCCAGCGCATGCACGGTCACGCTGTTGTCCGGCGCGATCGTCGCCGCGACGGACGGCAGCGGCGCGCTGCTGTACAGGTTGTAGCTGGATAGTTGCGGAAAGCCGAACACGTCGTCCGCGCTGCCGGGCAAGGCGCGCGAATAATCGAAGCCGGCGACCAGCACGTGGCTGACCGAGCCGCTGTCGAAACGTCCCACCGCGTCGTTCTGCACGGTGCAGAACGCATCGCGATAGCGATAGCGTTCGGCGGCCATCAAACCGACATCGCCGTTCGGCGAGAATTCGACCAGATCCCACTCCTCCACGTGCGAATCCTGGCGCACGTACTGGCCGCGGCTGCGGAAAGTCCAGGTGTCGTTGAAGCGGTGCTCGAACGCATACGACAGGCGCGTGGTGCGGAACAGCGAATGGTCGTCCGGACTGCCTATCAGCAGGCCCGGCGGAGTTGCGCTGGACAAGCTGCCGGTCAGCAGCACCGCGTAGTCGGGTATCGGCTCGTGCCGCACGATGCGCTCGGCGGAGACCACCAGCCGGCTCGATTCGTCGTGCCAGCCGATGGATGGCGCCAGATAGCCGCTGCGCTGGCCGCGATGCCCTTGCCGCGTGCGGTCGGCGTAGCCGGCGGAAGCGACCAGGCGGTACGTCCAGCGGCCGCGCTTGTCCAGCGGGCCGCCGAGATCGACGCCAAGCTGGCTGTCGCCGTACTGGCCCAGTGTGAATTCCAGCTTGCGCACCGGCGTCGCGGTGGGCTGCTTCATCACCAGGTTGATGAGGCCGCCGAAATTGTTGGTGACCGAGGTGTCGCCGATGATCGCCTGCGGCCCTTTCAGCACTTCCACGCGGTCGATGCCGATCAACGGCGGGAAATCGCCATAGGACGCGATGCTGTTGGGCAGGCCGTCGATCATGCCGTTGCCGACCTGGAAGCTGCGCACCAGGAACACCGGCAACGCGTCCGCGCCGTCCAGGTACTGCACTCCGGCCACGTTGCGCACGGCATCGGCCACGTTGCGCGCCTGCTGCGAATCGAGCAGGTCGTGCGGCACTTCGCTCACCGCGGCCGGCAGTTCGAGCAGGTCGGTGTCCACGCGCGTGGCGCCGCTGCCGACGTCTACCAGGTAGCCGCCCGCATCGACCGATCCGGTGGTGAACACCGGCGCCAGTTGGCGCACGTCGACCATCGCGCCGGGCTTGGGCGCCGCGGCCGACTTCGGCGTCACCACCACCGTGCCGGCATCGACGAAACGATAGGCGAGATCCGTGCCTTGCAGCAGGCGATCAAGCGCCGCGGCGGGCGTGCCGGTGCCCGCAAAGCCGCGCGAGCGCACCGCCGCCACGCTGCCGCCCGCCGTGAGCACCTGCACGTTCGCCTGCCGGCCAAACGCGATCAGTGCGGTGGAAAGCGCCTGCGGCGGTATCGCGAAATGCAGCGCGGCCGCGACGGCCGCGGCCTGGCACGGCACGGCCATGGCGGCGAGCGCAGCCATCGTTGGCAGCAAGCCGAACCGGCTCATGTCCCCTACTTGCCCCTGATGAAAGCGGCAAGTTTGGCATGGATCAACGCCGCTGCGCAGTCACCCCGTCCGCGGAGAGCGTCACCGCGTGTTCATCCGTCCGCACCCGCAGCGGGAACACCTGCGGCAGGGCGCGCAGCCAGCTGTCGATCTCGTCGGTGCGCACCGTGCCGGTGAAGCCGAGGCCGGCCACGGCGGCGCCATCCAGCCGCACCGGCTTGGCGCTGTAGCGGTTGACGCTGGCGATCACCACGGCCAGCGGCTCGTTCACGAATTCCAGCCGCTGCTGGCGCCAGCCGGCGGCCTGCTCCAGGGTGGTGGTGCCCAGGCGCAGCGTATGCGTGGCCGAGTTCCAGGCCACGCGCTGCTCGGCGCCGGCATCCAGCGTGCGCGAGGCATCGTCCGCCACGGCCACCCGCACCTGGCCCTCGGTCACCGCCACCGCCACGTCGCCGCCGTCGCGGCGCACGTCGAAGGCGGTGCCGATGTCGCGCACCGTGATGCCGCCCGCAGCCACCTCGAACGGGCGCTGCGCGTCGTGCACCACCTGGAAATACGCCTCGCCCGCTTCCAGCGTCACCTGGCGTTCGTTGCCGGCGAAGCGCACGCTCAGGCGGCTGGCGCCGCCCAGCGTGACCTTGCTGCCGTCCGGCAGCACGATGTCGCGGTTCTGCCCGGTGGCGCTGGCATAAGTCGCCAGCGTCATGGTGCTGCTGCCCATGGAACCCCACAACAGCGCTCCGCCACCGATGACCAGCGCCAGCACGGCCGCTGCGGCAGCGGTCGGCCACCAGTGCCGGCGCGGTGCGGCCACGGGCGCCTGCACCGGAGCGGGCGGTGGTGCAAACTCGGCCAACAGGCGGTGGCGCATGGCGGCATCCATCGTGCCCAGGCGCTCGCCGAACGCACTGACGCACTCGAAGGCCGGCAGATGGCGTTCGTCCAGCATCGTCCAGTCCAGCCACTGCTCCAGGCTTGCCTCCGCGCCGTGCGGGTCGCGCAGGCGCGTCCACCAGTCGGCCGCAGTCAGCAGCAGGTGTTCGTCGAAATGTTGAGCGGTGTCCACTACGGCATCTCCCGTTCTTCCGCTCGTGCGCGGCAATGCGCCAACGCGCGGGTAACGTGGTAGCGCACCATGCGTGCGCTCAGTTTCATGGTTTGCGCGATCGCCTCGAAATCGCGCCCTTCGATCGCATGCAGCACGAAAGCCTGGCTGGTCTTGGGCGGCAGTTCGCGCAGCGCCTCCTGCAGGTCGCGCCATTGCGCGGACGCCGCCACGTGGCGCTCGGGCATCGGCGCCAGGTGCAACTCAGGCGGCGGCTCTGGCGCCTCGTCGAGCGGCAACGCGTCGCGCAGCTTGCGCATGCGCTGGCGATCGACCGCAAGGTTGGCCGCGATGCGGAACAGGAAGGCCCGCGGCGAATCGACCTGCTCGGGGCGCTCCAGCGCAAGCATCCGCAGCCAGGTTTCCTGCGCCAGCTCCTGCGCGTCGGCCAGCGAACCGAGCCGGCACTGCAGGAACGCGACCAGCGCACGGCCGTGCTCGCGGAACAGCGCCTCGACGCTGGCCGCCTGCGGTATCGCAGTGTCGGTGACGATTTGCGGATGGCTCATGACGCTTCCACGCGGATTCCATCGGACAGGTGCCGGCAACTTTCATGCACATCAGCCGCCGCCGGCAGCCTTGCCGGCGGCGATCATGCGCATGGTAATCCGCCGCGACACGGCGGCCATTCACCTGAAAGACGTTTGCGCCGCGAAAAATGGAAACGGCGGCGCGAATCCGTGCCACTTCATGCGAAAAACCCAGGGGTACCGGGGCTTTTCGCACCAATGACGCGAATCAGGTTCCGTCCGTACCCGCCTCCGGCGCGCTGCCGTCGGACGCGGGTTCTTCGCCGTTGTCCTCCTCGGCCGCCAGCCGCACCACGCTGACCAGCGATTCCTCGGCCGGCAGGCGGATCAGGGTGACGCCCTGGGTATTGCGGCTGAGCTGCGACACCTCGGCCACGCGGGTGCGCACCAGGGTGCCCTGGTTGGAGATCAGCATCAGCTCGTGCGCCTCGGTGGCCTGCACTGCGGCGACCAGCGCGCCGTTGCGCTCGGAGCACTGGATGCCGATCACGCCCTGGGTGCCGCGGCCCTTCTTCGGGAACTCGTCGAGCTGGGTGCGCTTGCCGTAGCCGCGTGCGGTGGCGGTGAGGATGTCGCCCTCGGCGGCCACGATCAGCGAGACCACTTCCTCGCCCTCGGCCAGGCGCATGCCGCGCACGCCGGTGGCGGTGCGGCCCATCGAGCGCACGGTGTTCTCGTCGAAGCGCACCGTCTTGCCGTTGGAGGCGAACAGCAGGATGTCGCTGTTGCCGTCGGTGAGCTCCACGTTGACCAGCGCGTCGCCCTCGTCGAGCTTGATCGCCTGCTTGCCCTTCTGCAGTTGGAAGGCGAACTCGGTGAGCGGGGTCTTCTTCACCGTACCGTGCTTGGTGGCGAAGAACACGTAACGGTCTTCGCCGTATTCGCGCACCGGCAGCACGGCCTGCACCTTCTCGCCCGCGGCCAGCGGCAGCAGGTTGATGATCGGCTTGCCGCGCGCGCCCGGGCCCGCTTCCGGCATCTGGTAGACCTTGAGCCAGTACACGCGGCCGGTCGAGGTGAAGGTGAGCAGGGTGTCGTGGGTGTTGACCACCCACAACTGCTCGACCACGTCCTCGTCCTTCAGCGCCGAGGCCGAGCGGCCCTTGCCGCCACGCTTCTGTGCGCGGTACGTACTGGCCGGCTGGCGCTTGATGTAGCCGGTGTGCGACAGGGTGACCACCATGTCTTCCGGCGCGATCAGGTCGAGGACGTTCAAGTCCTCCTGCGAGTGCTGGATCTCGGTGCGGCGCGCGTCGCCGAACTCGTTCTTGACCGTCTCCAGTTCCTCGCGGATCACCGCGAGCAGGCGTTCCGGATTTTCGAGAATTTCGATCAGGCCGCGGATGGTTTCCAGGATTTCGCGGTATTCGTCGGAGAGCTTCTCCTGCTCCAGGCCGGTCAGGCGATGCAGGCGCATCGCCAGGATTTCCTGTGCCTGCACCTCGGAGAGCTGATAGCCCTCGGCCTTCAGGCCGTCGCGCGGATCCATGTCCTCCGGCCGCGACGCCTCGGCGCCGGCGGCGGCGAGCAGCGCGCCCACCACGCCCGGCTGCCACTTGCGCGCCAGCATGCGTTCGCGTGCCTCGGCTGGCGAGGCCGAGGTCTTGATCAGCTCGATCATCTCGTCGATGTTCGCGAGCGCGACGGTGAGGCCTTCCAGGATGTGGGCGCGGGCGCGCGCCTTGCGCAGCTCGAAGATGGTGCGGCGGGTGACCACCTCGCGGCGGTGGCGGATGAAAGCCTCGAGGATGTCCTTGAGGTTCAAGAGCCGCGGCTGGCCGTCCAGCAGCGCCACCATATTGATGCCGAAGGTCACCTGCAACTGCGTCTGCTGGAACAGGTTGTTCAGCACCACGTCGGCCATCGCATCCTTGCGGATCTCGATGACGACGCGCATGCCGTCCTTGTCGGACTCGTCGCGCAGTTCGCTGATGCCCTCGAGCTTCTTTTCCTTGACCAGCTCGGCGATCTTCTCGATCAGCCGCGCCTTGTTCACCTGGTAAGGAAGCTCGTGGACGAGGATGGTCTCGCGGCCGTTGCTCTCGGTCTCGATCTCGGTCTTGGCGCGCACCAGGATGCGGCCGCGGCCGGTACGGTAGGCCTCGACGATGCCGGAGGAGCCGTTGATGATGCCGGCCGTCGGAAAATCCGGGCCGGGAACGTAGTGCATCAAGTCGTCGACCGACAGCGTCGGCTCGTCGATCAGCGCGATGGTCGCGGCGATGACCTCGTTCAAGTTGTGCGGCGGCACGTTGGTGGCCATGCCCACCGCGATGCCCGCCGAGCCGTTCACCAGCAGGTTCGGCACGCGGGTGGGCAGCACCAGCGGCTCGTGCTCGCTCTCGTCGTAGTTGGGGCCGAAATCGACGGTTTCCTTGTCGATGTCGGCGAGCAACTCGTGGGTGAGGCGCGACATGCGCACCTCGGTGTAACGCATCGCCGCCGCGTTGTCGCCATCCACCGAGCCGAAGTTGCCCTGGCCGTCGACCAGCATGTAGCGCAGCGAGAACGGCTGCGCCATGCGCACGATGGCGTCGTAGACCGAGGCATCGCCATGCGGGTGGTATTTACCGATCACGTCGCCGACCACGCGGGCCGACTTCTTGTAGGGTTTGTTCCAGGCGTTGCCCAGTTCGTTCATCGCGAACAGCACGCGGCGGTGCACCGGCTTCAGGCCGTCGCGCACGTCCGGTAGCGCACGACCCACGATCACGCTCATCGCGTAGTCGAGATAGCTCTGGCGCATCTCGTCTTCGATGTTGACGCGGATGACTTCTTTGGCGAGTTCTGCCATCAATCGGCTTCCCTGATGAGCGAAAAGGAACGCAGCGCGCCGCGCTTGCGGGCACGATGGAAAACAACCCATCGAGTGTAGCACGAACCCACTTCTCACGCCCACCGAAAGTCGAAAACTAAGCCTTGTGTTTCAATGCCTTGCGCCGCGATTTCACACTCGCGGCAAGGCGTCGCGACGCGCGGCTTCGCCGGCGCGTCGCACAGGCCGTTTTCAGGCGCCGAACAGCGCCCGCATCGCCGTTTCGCCCGGCCGCTCGATCACGCCGCGCTCGGTGACGATGGCGTCGATCAGGCTGGCCGGCGTGACGTCGAACACCGGGTTCCAGGCCTCGGCACCCTCCACCGCCATGCGCCTGCCGCCGACGGCGAGCAGCTCCGCGGGATCGCGCAATTCGATCTCGATGTGCTCGCCCGAAGCCGTGGCCATGTCCACCGTGGAGGACGGTGCAACCACCATGAACTTCAAGCCGTGATGCTTCGCCGCGATGGCCAGCTGATAGGTGCCGATCTTGTTCGCGGTGTCGCCGTTCGCGGCAATGCGGTCGGCGCCCACGATCACCCATTGCACCGCGCCGGACTTCATCAGGTGCGCGGCGGCCGAATCCGCGATCAACTGCGCGGGGATGCCGTCGCGCACCAGTTCGTACATGGTGAGCCGCGTGCCCTGCTGCCAGGGCCGTGTCTCGCCCGCGAACACGCGGGCGATGCGGCCCTGCGCCACGCCGGCGCGGATCACGCCCAGCGCGGTGCCGAAACCCGCGGTGGCCAGCGAGCCCGTATTGCAATGGGTGAGCACACCCGAACCCGGCGTGATCAACGCGGCGCCCAGCTCGCCCATGTGGCGATTGGCGGCCAAGTCTTCGTCCTGGATCGCCCGCGCCTCGCGCTCCAGCGCCTGCGCATCGGCGCCCGCGGCGATGCGCGCCTTCATGCGATCCAACGCCCACATCAGGTTCACCGCGGTGGGGCGCGCCGCACGCAATTGCGCCAACGCGGCATCCAGCGGTCCGCCCTGCTGCGCGGCCAGAACCACGCCCCATGCGGCGGCGATGCCGATGGCCGGCGCACCGCGTACGGCGAGATCCTTGATGGCCTGCGTCACCGCGGCAGTGTCGCGGCAATCGATCCAGCGTTCCTCCTGCGGCAGCAGGCGCTGGTCGAGCAAACGGAGGTGATCGCCGCGCCATTGCACGGCGCGGACGCGGTCGTAGCGGTCGTAATCCATGGAGAACTTCGTGTGTTGGAACGGAAGAGTCAGGGCGATTCCGGCATCACCAGCCACAGGATCAGGTAGATCAGGATGCCCGAGCCGCCCAGCAGGGTGAGGATGATCCACGCCACTCGCACCAGGGTCGGATCCCAGCCGAGGTATTCGGCGATGCCGCCGCAGACGCCAGCCAACTGGCGGTTCTGGCGGGAACGTTGGAGGCGTTTTTCCATGTTGCGGATTCCTGTCGGTGAGGTCAGTCGCGCGCGCGCAACCACTGGTGGATCGCCGGCGGCACTTCGCGTTGCGCTCGGCCGGACACGTAGATGCCGATGTGGCCGCCCTTGAACGCGAGTTCGGTGTAGTCGGTGGTTCCCACGCGACGCTTGAGCGCGCGGGATGCGTCGGGCGGCACCAGGTGGTCCTGCTCGGCGTAGATGTTCAGCACCGGCTGGCTCACCATGCCCAGATCCACTTCGCGGCCACCGATGACCAGGCCGCCCTTCACCAGCTTGTTGCCCTGGTAGAAGTCCTTGATGAACTGGCGGAAGGCCTCGCCGGCCTGGTCGGGCGAATCGAAGATCCAGCGCTCCATGCGCAGGAAGTTCTCCAGCTCCGCGGGCTTGTCGAGGATGTCGACCAGACCTACGTATTTCTGCTGGTTCAGTCGCACCGGCTTCAGCGTGAGGTAGACCCAGTTCATCAGGCCAGCCGGCACGTTGCCCAGCGTGTCGACGAACAGGTCGGCATCCATCGCGCGGCACCAGTGCGAGAGCATGTTGTCCGGCGTCTGGAAATCCACCGGCGTGACCATGGTGACGAGGTTCTTCACCTTGTCCGGGTGCATCGCGGAATAGCAAAGCGAGAACGCGCCGCCCTGGCAGATGCCGAGCAGGTTGACCGCGTCCAGGCCGTGGCGCCCGCGCAGCGCATCCACGCAGCGGTCGAGGTAGCCGTTCAAGTAATCGTCCAGCGTCAGCCAGCGGTCGGCTCCGTCGGGGTAGCCCCAGTCGATCAGGTAAACGTCCTCGCCCTGCGCGAGCAGGTTGCGCACCAGCGAGCGGTCGGCCTGCAGATCGGTCATCCACACCGTGTTGACCAGCGCGTAGACGATCAGCGTGGGCGTGCGCGCCGTGGGTGCGCGGTCGCCCTTCATGTGCCACAGCTTCAGCTTGTCCTCGGCGTAAACCAGTTCGCGCGGCGTGTTGGCGTAGCCGGGTTCGCTCATGCCGCGCAGATGGCCCATGCCAGCGCTGAGCTTGCGCTGGAACGTGCCGATTTCCTGCATCAGGCGCGCGGGATCGAGATGGAGCGGAGTATCCATGGAGGCTCTCCCGGTCAGCGCTTGCGCGAACGGCTGGTGGAAACGGCGGCCCTGGCGCGCGCTGTCGCCTTCTTCTTCGCGGCGACAGCGGCACGCTTGGCGGCGGTCTTGGCCGGGGTAGCCTTCGCACGCACGGGCTTGGCCGCCGCCTCTTCGCGACGCGCGGGCTTGCCTGCTATCACTTGCGCGCGTGCCGGCCGGCCGGCCAGCTCCGCCAACTCGCGACGCAGTGCCGTCACTTCGCGGCGCAGCGTAAGGATTTCATTGCTAGCCTCGCCATCGCCCTGCTTGCGCAGGTCACGGCGCAACTGCTGCACCCGCTCGCCCAGCGACGAGACCTCCTCGCGCGTGGGCAGGCCCAGTTCGCGGCACAGCTGGCCGGTCTGGCGCTGCTGCAACTGGCGCACGCGCATCTGGCTGTTGACCATCTCGCCGTAGGCCACGCGGAATTCGTCGGACAGCGCGATCTCGGCGTAGGCGTCCTCGGCGGCATCCACCCACAGGTCGTACAGCGCCTTCAGCGATTCGACCGGCGGACTGGCCGCGTCGCGCTGCGCCAGTTTCGCCTGCAGGCGCTCCAGCCCCTGCGTGTTCGCGCGCTGGATCAGTTCCTGGTAGCGCGCGTTCGCCTCCAGCGCCGACTGGATCGCGGCGGCCAGCTCCTGCTGCTGCATCAACTGCTCGCGATGCAGGCCGAAGCCCGGCACCGGGCCGTCCGCTGCGCCCGGCATGGCGAAGCCATGCGTCTGCACCGACTGCAGCCAAGCCTGCCACTGCTGCACGAAGCCCTGCGCGGCGGCGTTGTCGATGCCGTTGAAGGCCTGCGTGAAAGGCTGGTTGCCGGAACCGGCCCAGGCCTTCAGCAGGGTCTGCCAGTCCGCGCCAGGCTGGCTGGCGCCGGCCGCGGCCACGCCCTGCATCCAGTCGAAGCAGCCCTTGAGGCCGGCCAGCGTGCGCTCCAGCGCCTCGTTGCCGGGCGGCGGCGGCGCGACGACGGGCGAAGGCTGCAACTGGCGCAGCCACGTATCCCAGGATTGCTGCGCCAGCACCTGCCAGTCCTTGATGAAATCGCCTGTCTGTCCGCTCATCGCGCATCCTCGTCGGCAACATCCGCATCCTAGCAAATGCGTGTTGCACTGGTGCCCACAGATCGCGCAATCATCTTTCCCGTTCGCCCTGAGCGTAGGCGCATGGCGCCGAAGCGAAAGGCATGGCGGCATGACGCTTCGACTCCGCCTGCTGTCGCAGGCTACGCTCAGCGCGAACGGGATCGAGAACCGGAATTCGGCGCGCCAATCAGCCCTTCGATTGCACGAATCGATCGAGCCGCCTTCGATGACGGTGCTGCCCATAACGAACGAGGCCCGGCAAAGCCGGGCCTCGTTCTGCTGCATTCGAGTCGCGGAGGCTGGATCAGCCCTCGCCCTCGGCCACCGCCTTCATGGACAGGCGGATACGGCCCTGCTTGTCCACTTCCAGCACCTTGACCTTGACGATGTCGCCCTCCTTGAGCTTGTCGGACACCTTCTCGACGCGCTCGTTGGAGATCTGCGACACGTGCACCAGGCCGTCCTTGCCCGGCATGATGGTGACGAACGCGCCGAAGTCCATCAGCTTGGCGACCTTGCCCTCGTAGATGCGGCCCGGCTCGACGTCGGAGACGATCTGCTCGATGCGCTTCTTCGCCGCCTCGCCCGCGTCGCGGTTGACCGAGGCGATGATCACGGTGCCGTCGTCGTTGATGTCGATGGTGGCGCCGGTTTCCTCGGTGATCGAGCGGATGGTGGCGCCACCCTTGCCGATGACCTCGCGGATCTTGTCCGGATGGATCTTGATGGTGATCAGGCGCGGCGCGTACTCGCTCATCTCGGTGCGCGCGGTGCTGATGGCCTTGGCCATCTCGCCGAGGATGTGCAGGCGACCGCGCTTGGCCTGGGCCAGCGCCACCTTCATGATCTCCTCGGTGATGCCGTCGATCTTGATGTCCATCTGCAGGGCGCTGATGCCCTCGGACGAACCGGCCACCTTGAAGTCCATGTCGCCGAGGTGATCCTCGTCGCCCAGAATGTCGGACAGCACGACGAAGTCGTCGCCTTCCTTCACCAGGCCCATCGCGATGCCGGCCACCGGCGCCTTCAGCGGCACGCCCGCGTCCATCATCGCCAGCGAGGAGCCGCACACCGAGGCCATCGACGAGGAGCCGTTGGATTCGGTGATTTCCGACACCACGCGCAGCACGTAGGGGAATTGCTCCAGCGACGGCTTCACCGCCTGCACGCCGCGCTTGGCGAGGCGGCCGTGGCCGATCTCGCGGCGCTTCGGCGCGCCGAAGCGGCCGGCCTCGCCCACCGAGAACGGCGGGAAGTTGTAGTGGAACAGGAACGGATCCTTCGACTCGCCGGCTGGCGCGTCGATGATCTGCGCGTCGCGCGTGGTGCCCAGGGTGACCACCACCAGCGCCTGCGTCTCGCCGCGGGTGAACAGCGCCGAGCCGTGGGTGCGCGGCAGCACGCCCACGCGGGCGGTGATCGCGCGCACGTCGTCGAGCTGGCGGCCGTCGATGCGCACCTTGGTCTTCAGCACGCTGTCGCGCAGGGTGCGGTACTCGAGCTCGCCGAATTCCTTGGCGAGTTCGGCCTTGTCCCAGCCCTTGGCTTCGGCGTCGTCCTTCAGCGAGGCCAGCACGTCGGCCTTGATCGCGGCGATCGCGTCGCGGCGCTGCAGCTTGTCGCGCACCTGGAAGGCGGCTTCCAGCTTGTCGCCCACGGCGCCCTTGAGCGCGGCGACCAGCGACTCGTTGCGCGCCGGCGCCTGCCAGTCCATCGACGGACGGGCGGCCTCGGTGGCCAACTCGGCGATCGCGCGGATCGCGACCTGCATCTGCTGGTGGCCGAACACCACCGCGCCGAGCATCACGTCCTCGGACAGCAGTTCAGCCTCGGACTCCACCATCAGCACCGCGCCGGCGGTACCGGCGACGACCAGATCCAACTGCGAACCGGCCAGTTCGCTGGCGGTGGGGTTGAGCAGGTACTGGCCGTTGGCGTAGCCGACGCGGGCGGCGCCGATCGGGCCCTTGAACGGGATGCCGGCCAGACTCAGCGCGGCGGAGGCGCCGAGCAGCGCCGGGATGTCGCCGTCGATCTCGGGATCGAGCGAAACGACCTGGGCGATCACCTGCACTTCGTTCTTGAATTCTTCCGGGAACAGCGGACGCACCGGACGATCGATCAGGCGCGAGGTCAGCGTCTCCTTCTCGGTCGGACGGCCTTCACGCTTGAAGAAGCCACCCGGGATGCGACCGGCGGAGTAGAACTTTTCGACGTAGTCGACGGTGAGCGGGAAGAAGTCCTGACCTTCCTTCGCCTTGGCCGCGGCCACCGCGGTGACCAGCACCACGGTGCCGCCCATGCTGACCATCACCGCACCGGACGCCTGGCGGGCGATTTCGCCCGTCTCCAGCGTGACTTGGTGCTTACCGTACTGGAATGACTTGGTTACTTTCGCCATGTGGGCTTGTCCTTGTCAGATCAACGACGCAAACCGAGGCGTTCGATCAGGCTCTGGTAACGAGCCAGGTCGTGATCCTTCAAGTAGGCGAGCAGGCTCTTGCGACGGTTCACCAGCTTCAGCAGGCCGCGGCGGGAATGGTGATCCTGCTTGTGCGACTTGAAGTGGTCGGTGAGGTGGTCGATGCGGGCGGACAGCAGCGCCACCTGCACTTCGGTGGAACCGGTGTCGTTCGGCACGCGGCCGAAGTCAGCGATGATCTTGCCGGTCTGTTCTGCGGTAAGGGACATGGTGATACCTGTTTCCTTGAAAAGGCGATGCGAAGCTTGCGTTTGCACCACCGCAATGGCGCAAACGCAAGCTTCGACTATGGATGAAAGTGTCGGAATAACCTGCTTATTCTAGCGGCTGCTCGGTCTTGTCAACAAGGGTGATGTGGAGTACCAGGTTCACGGCGGCGGCAGGTTGAAACCGCGCAGGATGCGGCTGCGCCCGTCCGCATCCAGTTCCAGCAACGCCAGCAGGGCGCCGTCGCTGGCGAACGCGGCATGCGGCCCGCTGGCTCCGGCCACCACGATGGGCTGGCCGCGCGCGATGGCCTGGCTCTGCACCTCGTCCAGTTGCAGCCTTGGCCACTCCTCCAGCCCCGCCTCCACCGGCAGCAGCCAGGCCAGCAAGGCTTCGTCGCCCTGCCCCGCCGCCTGCTCCAGTTCGGCCAGCGTGACCATGCGCGGGGCGCGGAATGGCTCAACCCATAGCCGGCGCAGGGCGGTGAGATGGGCGCCGCAACCCAGCGCCTCGCCCAGATCCACGGCCAGCGAGCGCACGTAGGTACCCGAGCCGCATTCCACCTCGAACACCAGGGTATCCGCGGTACGCGACAGCAACTCCAGCCGGTGGACATCGACCTCGCGCGGCGGCGCTTCCACGGCCTCGCCGCGGCGCGCCTTGAGGTACAGCCGCTCGCCGCCCTGCTTCAGCGCCGAATAGGCCGGCGGCACCTGCACGATGCGGCCACGCAGCGGCGCCAGCGCCGCCTCGACGGCCGCGTCGTCCAGCGCGGGCACCGGCCGTTCGTGCAGCACCTCGCCTTCGCGGTCGGCGGTGGTCGTGGCGATGCCCAGCCGGCACTCGGCGCGATAGGCCTTGCGCGCGCCCAGCAGGTTGCCGGCCAGCTTGGTGGCCTCGCCGAAGCACAGCGGCAACAGGCCGGTGGCCATGGGATCAAGCGCGCCGGTATGACCGCCCTTGGCGGCGCGGAACAGCCGGCGCGTTGCCTGCAGGGCTTCGTTGGAGCTCAGGCCTTCAGGCTTGTCGAGCAGCACGATGCCGTGCAGGTCGCGCCAGGCGATGCGGGGGAGCTTGCGTTCGCGGGGCATGAAGCTCGGATTACGGTTCGCCGTCCGACGGTGCGGCATCGCCTGCATCGCGCAGCAGCGCATCGATGCGTTCGCCCTTGTCCACCGAGTCGTCGTACTTGAAGCGCAGCTCCGGCACGCGGCGCAGCCGCATGCTGCGCGACAGCGCGCGGCGGAACTCGCCGGCCAGCGTGTTCAGCGCCTTCACCGCCGCGGCCGATTGCTCGGGCAGCAGCGCGGTCACCCACACGGCGGCAAAGTCGAGGTCGCGGCTCACCTCCACGTCCGACACGCTGCACGACGGCAGGCCATGATCGCGCACCGCGGCATGCACCAGCATGCCGAGTTCGCGCCGCAATTCGGCGCCTACGCGGTCGGTACGTTTGAAGTCGCGGGAGGGCATGGGGTGCTCCAGTCAAATAGCGCAGCTGCCGCGCTGCGGCAGCCTCGTTGTCACCTCTCCCCTCCGGGGAGAGGACGGGTGAGGGGCGGGGCTTGCCTCGCCCTGCATTCACTGGGGCCAGGCCGGCCCCTCACCCCAACCCTCTCCCCGGAGGGGAGAGGGAGCAGGTGCTTACAACGTGCGGGCCACCTCAATACGCTCGAAGCACTCGATCTGGTCGCCGACCTTGACGTCGTTGTACTGCTTCACGGCGATGCCGCACTCCATGCCGTTGCGCACTTCGTCCACCAGATCCTTGAAGCGGCGCAGCGATTCCAGTTCGCCCTCGAACACCACTGTGTTGTCGCGCAGCACGCGGATCGGCTTGCTGCGCTTGACGTGGCCTTCGGTGACCATGCAGCCGGCGACCGCGCCGAACTTGGAGCTGCGGAACACCTCGCGCACCTGGGCGATGCCGATGATCTCCTCGCGGATCTCCACGCCCAGCAGGCCGGATGCCGCCTGCTTCACCTGGTCGATCACGTCGTAGATGATCGAGAAGTAGCGCACGTCGAGGCCGGCGGTGTCGATCACCTTGCGCGCCGAGGCATCGGCACGCACGTTGAAGCCGATCACCAGCGCCTTGGACGCGGCAGCCAGCGTGGCGTCGGACTCGGTGATGCCGCCGACGCCGGCGGCGATCACGTTGACCTTGACGTTCTCGTTGCCGATCGCGCTGAGCGATTCGCGCAGCGCCTCGACCGAACCCTGCACGTCGGCCTTGACCAGGATGTTGAGCGTCTGCTGGCCGGTGCCCTGGCCCATCTGCGCCATGATGTCCTCGAGGCGGTTGGCCTTGCTGACCATGCGCGTCTCGCGGCGCTTGAGCTGGCGCTCGGCAGCCACCTGCTTGGCCAGCTTCTCGTCGGCCACCACCACGAAGTCGTCGCCCGCCTCCGGCACGCCGGAGAGGCCCAGCACCTGCACCGGGATCGACGGGCCGGCTTCCTGCACGGTCTTGCCGGTCTCGTCGACCAGCGCGCGCATGCGGCCGTACTCGATGCCGCAGACCACGAAGTCGCCGCGCTTCAGCGTGCCCTGCTGCACCAGCACCGTGGCCACCGGGCCGCGGCCCTTGTCCAGGCTGGACTCGATCACCACGCCCGAAGCCGCGCCATCGACCACCGCGGTGAGTTCCATCACCTCGGCCTGCACCGAGATCGCGTCGAGCAGGGCGTCGATGCCCATGCCGGTCTTGGCCGACACCGGCACGAACGGCGTGTCGCCGCCCCACTCTTCCGGAATCACTTCCAGGTTGCCGAGGCCCTGCTTGACGTGATCCGGATTGGCGTCGGCCTTGTCCATCTTGTTCAGCGCCACGATCAGCGGCACCTTGGCCGCCTGCGCATGCTTCACGGCTTCGGCAGTCTGCGGCATCACGCCGTCGTCGGCGGCCACCACCAGCACCACGATGTCGGTGGACTGCGCGCCGCGGGCGCGCATCGCGGTGAACGCGGCGTGGCCGGGGGTGTCGAGGAAGGTGATCACGCCCTTCGGCGTTTCCACGTGGTAGGCGCCGATGTGCTGGGTGATGCCGCCGGCTTCGCCCGAGGCGACCTTGGTGCGGCGGATGTAGTCCAGCAGCGAGGTCTTGCCGTGGTCGACGTGGCCCATGATGGTGACCACCGGCGGGCGCGGCTGCTTCTCGCCTTCCAGCTCCACGCTCTGCGTGTGCGCGGCCAGCGCGGCCTCGGCGTTGTTGGCGTTGGCCTCGACCACCTTGTGGCCAAGCTCCTCCACCACCAGCATCGCGGTGTCGCGGTCGATGGTCTGGTTGATGGTGGCCATCACGCCCATCTTGAACAGCGCCTTGACCACCTCGGAACCCTTGACCGCCATCTTCTGCGCCAGCTCGGCGACCACGTTGGCGTCGCCCACCACCACGTCGCGCACGACGGCAGCGGTGGGACGGGTGAAGCCGTGCGCACCGCCGGCCGGCGCACCGCCGCGCATGGCTTCGCGCGCGGAGCCTTTCACCGGCTTGCCGCGCTTGCCGCTGGAACGGCGGGCACGGTCAGCGTCGCTCAGATGCAGTTCGCCGGCGGCGAAACGCTTGCCGCCGGCCACGTCGTCGCGCTCGCGCCCGCCGTGGCGGGCCTTGCCGCGCGCATCGCCCGGCGCTGCCGCAGCAGGCGCAGCGGCGCGCGCCGGAGCCGGCGCAGGAGCGGGTGCAGGCGCCGGCTTGACCAGCTTCTCGCGCTTGCGCGGCTCGTGCACCTGCGGAACGATCATGCCGAGGCCGCGCGTGTCGAGGCGCTGCACCACAGGCTGCGCCGGTTCGGCGGCATCGTTGGCGACCACCGGTGCGTCCGCTTCCGGCGCGGGCTCGGGCGTGTCGTCCGCAGGCTCGTCGACCGGCTCGGCTTCAGTGACGCTGGCAGCCTCGGCTTCGGCCTCGCGACGGCGCTCCTCGGCCTGTTCCTGCGCGCGGCGACGCTCTTCCTGCTCGCGCTGCAGGGCTTCCTGCTTGCGCTGCTCGGCCTCGCGGCGATCCTGTTCCTCCTGCGCGCGCTGCTCGCGGGACTCGGCCAGCTTGCGCACGGCCTCCTCGCGCTCGGGCTCGGCGCTCGCCTCTTCCGCGATCACGCTGCGCTTGACGTAGGTGCGCTTGGCGCGCACTTCGATGTTCACCGTCTTGGCGGTGGCCGCGGCGCCGCGGCCGCCCGGCGTGGAAACCTTCAGTTCGCCCACCACGCGGCGCTTCAGCGTGATCTGGCGCGGCGCGCTGTCGGCGGCTTCAGCCGTCGGCTCGCCCTTGCCGTGGGTGCGGCGCAGGAAGCCCAGCAGCTTCATGCGCTCGGTGGTGCTGATCAACTGATCGGGCTTGGAGAAGTTCATGCCGGCTTCGGCAAGCTGCGCCAGCAGCTTGTCCATCGGCATTTTCACCTGCTCGGCAAGTTGTTTGATTGTGATGTCCGACATCGTGTTGTTTCTCCACCTTTCCCGCGCTTGTCGCCCGTGCGGCCTGCGCCGCGCGAACACCGCCGTCCATGGTGGAAGGCCTTCGGCCTTCCTCGGCGCGCCCGTCCGGGGCGCGGCCGTTCGCGGTTAGCCGCCCTTCTCCAGCTGCGCGATCATCGGCGCGCGCGCGGCCATGATCAACGCCGCGGCACGCTCTTCGGTCATGCCTTCGATGTCGATCAGGTCGTCCACCGCCTGGTCGGCGAGGTCGTCCACCGTGGCCACGCCGCGGGCGGCCAGCGCATAGGCGACCTCTTCGTCCATGCCGTCGAGCGCCAGCAGCTCCTCGCTGGGCTGGTGCTCGTCGAGGTTCTCCTCGACGGCCAGCGCCTCGGTGAGCAATGCGTCGCGGGCACGGGCGCGCAACTCCTCGACGATGTCCTCGTCGAAGCCCTCCACCGCCAGCAGCTCGGCGCTGGGCACGTAGGCGATTTCCTCGACGCTGGAGAAGCCTTCCTGCACGAGGATGTTGGCGATCTCCTGATCCACTTCGAGCTTTTCCATGAACAGGTTGCGCGCGGCTTCCTGTTCGGCCTCGCTCTTGGCGGCGACCTGATCCTGCGTCATCACATTGAGCTGCCAGCCGGTGAGCTTGCTGGCGAGGCGCACGTTCTGGCCGCCGCGGCCGATCGCCTGGGACAGCTTGTCCTCGGCCACCGCGATGTCCATCGAGTGCTTGTCCTCGTCCATGATGATGGACTGCACCTCGGCCGGCGCCATCGCGTTGATGACGTACTGGGCCTGGTTCTCGTGCCACAGGATGATGTCCACGCGCTCGCCGTTGAGGTCGTTGGACACCGCCTGCACGCGCGAGCCGCGCATGCCGATGCACGCGCCGATCGGGTCGGTGCGGGTGTCGTGGGCCAGTACGGCGATCTTGGCGCGGTCGCCCGGATCGCGGGCGCAGCCCTTGATCTCGACCAAGCCCTGGCCGACTTCCGGCACTTCCAGCTTGAACAGCTCGATCATGAACTCCGGCGCCGCGCGCGACACGAACAGCTGCGGACCGCGCACTTCGGACTTCACTTCGAACAGGTAGCCGCGCACGCGGTCGCCCACGCGCACCGATTCGCGCGGAATGGTCTTGTCGCGCGGGATGAAGGCCTCGGCGTTGCCGCCCAGGTCGAGATAGATGTTGCCGCGCTCCACGCGCTTGACGATGCCGGTGATCAGTTCGCCCACGCGATCCTTGTAGGCGTCCACCACCTGCTGGCGCTCGGCCTCGCGCACGCGCTGCACGATCACCTGCTTGGCGGCCTGCGCGGCGATGCGGCCGAACTCGGCGTTCTCGATCTGCGTCTCGATGTACTCGCCCACCTGGGCGTCGGCGCGCTCGTCCACCGCGTCCATCAGGCGCAGCTGGTAGAACGGCGACTCCATCTCGCCGTCGTCGGCGATGACTTCCCAGCGGCGGAAGGTTTCGTAGTCGCCGGTGTCGTGGTCGATGGCCACGCGGATGTCCGGCTCTTCCTCGGGGTAGCGCTTCTTGGCGGCCGAGGCCAGCGCGGCTTCCATCGCCTCGAAGATCACTTCGCGCGGCACGCCCTTCTCGTTCGCGACCGCGTCGACCACCAGCAAAAGTTCTTTGCTCATTGCTGCAACTCCATGGGCGCCCCGATGGCGGCCAGTAAATTTCTGCATTCGTCCATGAGTACGAAGATCAAGAAGCGATCGTCCATGGTCGCACTATTCGGCATTCATTTTTGCGCTCATCCATGATCGCGAAGATCAAACGAGCGGCCATCCGTGGCCGCACTCTTCAATACAGCTTCAATCGACCTTTTTCTTGCTCGGGCCCTTGCCGGGCTTGGGCTTGGGCGCGTAGCCCAGCTCCACCCAGTCGGGCACCACGCGGGCGCTTTCCACCTGCGCGTGATCGAAGGCGAACACTTTGCCCTCCGCCTCCAGCGAAAGGCGTTCGCCTTCCACCGACAGCAACTTGCCGCGCAGGCGGCGACGGCCTTCCAGCGGCGCGCGCAGCAGCAGCTTCACTTCCTGTCCGGTCACGCGCGCGAACTGCGCGGCAGTGAACAGCGGGCGGTCGATACCGGGCGAGGAAACCTCCAGCACGTAGTGGCCGGGAATCGGATCCTCCACGTCCAGCAGCGCGGAAAGCTCGCGGCTGGCGGCCTCGCAATCCTCGATGCCCACCTCGCGGCGCTCGCCATCCGCGGCAGCGGCGCCCTCGGGAATATCCAGGTACACGCGCAGGGTACTCTGCCCTTGCGAGGGCAGGAATTCCACGCCGATGCACTCCAGGCCGAGATCGGCCAGGACGGTGCTGAAGCGTTGTGCCAGTGCGTTCGTATCCATCATGCGTTTCCAAATCGCGAAAACAAAAAATGGGCTCGACGGCCCATTCCCTGCTCCTTGCCGGAGCGTCCTCGCCGATGTACCGACTCCAGGCGGCTCCTCCGGCGCTTGCCCGCAACCAGCCTCGGCAAGCGCGGCGCCATCCTGGCGCCCAACAAAAAAGCCTCACGAGGAGGCTTTCTTGTTCCAAGAAAGTATCTGGTAGCGGGGGCAGGATTCGAACCTGCGACCTTCGGGTTATGAGCCCGACGAGCTGCCAGACTGCTCCACCCCGCATCAGAGTCCGAAGATTCTAGCGAGACTTGCCATTCACCGCAAGCCTCGCCGAAGAACTTTCCATCAAATTCTTCGATCAGCCGAGGCCGAACGAATGGCGGCACCAGCCCAGCAGCGGGCCCCAGTACACACCCAGCACCAGCAGCGCCAGCGCGTTGATCGACAGCACCACGCGCAGCGAGGTATCGGCCTGCGGCTGATCGGCGCCGCCCTCTTCCGGCTTGTCGAAGTACATCACCTTGACCACGTGCAGGTAGTAGTACAGGCCGACGATGGCGAACACCGCGCCGACGATGGCCAGCCACAGCATGTGCGCGTCGATCGCCGCCTGCAGCACCAGGTACTTCGCGTAGAAGCCGAACAGCGGCGGCACGCCGGCCAGCGAGAACAGCGCCAGCGCCATCAGCGCGGCAAACCACGGCGAGCGCTGGTTCAGGCCCTTGAGGTCGGCGATCTCCTCGCACTCGAAACCCGCGCGGGACAGCGCCAGGATCACACCGAACGACACCGTGCTCATCAGCGCGTAGCTGATCGCGTAGAACATCGCGGCGGAATAGCCTTCCGGCCCCGCGTTGACCAGGCCCAGCATCAGGTAGCCCATGTGCGAGATGGTCGAATAGGCCAGCATGCGCTTGAGGTTGGTCTGCACGATGGCGACCAGGTTGCCGATCGCCATCGACAGCACCGCGATCGCGGCCAGCATCGGCTGCCAGTGCTGCGACAGCCCGCCCAGACCCGTCTCCAGCAGGCGCCACGCCATGCCGAACGCTGCCAGCTTGGAAGTGGAGGCGATGAAGGTGGTGACCGGCGTGGAGGCACCCTGGTACACGTCCGGGATCCACATGTGGAACGGCGCCGCGCCGAGCTTGAAGGCGACGCCCACCAGCATGAAGATCAGGCCGAACACCAGCAGGTTCGGCATCGCGCTCTGCGTCGCCACGGTGTGCAGCTGGGCCAGATCCAGCGAACCGGTGGCGCCATACACCATCGACATGCCATACAGCAGCATGCCGGAGGACAACGCGCCCAGCACGAAGTACTTGATCGCGGCCTCGGACGACAACGGGGAATCGCGGTTCAGCGCCACCAGCGCATAGGACGACAGCGTCAGCAGCTCCAGGCCCAGGTAGACCATCACCAGGTTGCCGGCCGACACCAGCAGCATCACGCCGATCACCGCGAAGATCATCAGCGTGTAGAACTCGCCGATGAACTGCTTGCGCTCGATCAGGTACGGCCGCGCGTAGATGAACACCAGGATCGTGCTCAGCAGCGCGAACACCTTGAGGATTTCCGAGACCTGGTCGCGCACGAACATGCCGCCGAAGGCGGTCACGGTGACGTCGGGCTGGCCGGCCACCACCATGTAGGCGGCCACCAGCAGCACCGCGATGGAAATCCAGTGCAGCGCGCCGCGCTGCTCCGGCTTCATGAACGCGTCCAGCAGCAGCAGCAAGCACGCCACCGCCACCAGGTAGAACTCCGGCAGCAAGACCAGGATGTCGTTGAAGGTAGGCATGTTCTATCCCGATCAGATCTTGTGGATGGCCAGCTGCTGCACCACCTGCGTCACCGAGCTGTCCATCAGGTGGATCAGCGGCTCCGGCCAGACGCCCAGCGCCACCGTCAGCGCGGCGAAGGTCAGCAGCACGAAGGTTTCACGGCCGTTGATGTCCTTCATCTCGGCCACGTGCGGGTTGTGGATGTCGCCCCACAGCACGCGCTTGACCAGCCACAGCGTGTAGGCCGCGCCGATGATCAGGGTGAACGCGGCGAAGAACGCGATCCACGGGTTGGCCTTGAAGCTGGCCAGCACCACCATGAACTCGCCCACGAAACCGCTGGTGCCCGGCAGGCCGCAGTTGGCCATCGCGAACAGCACGTAGAAGAAGCCGAACCAGGGCATCACGTTGATGACGCCGCCGTAGTCCTTGATCAGGCGGGTGTGCAGGCGGTCGTACATCACGCCGATGCAGGTGAACATCGCGCCGGAGACGAAGCCGTGCGAGATCATCTGCACCATCGCGCCCTGCATGCCCAGCCGCGCCGTGTCGACATCGCCGAGCTGGCGCGCCAGCATGAAGGCGATGAAGATGCCCAGCGTGACGAAGCCCATGTGCGCCACGGACGAGTACGCCACCAGCTTCTTCATGTCCTCCTGCACCAGCGCCACGTAGCCGATGTAGACCACCGCCACCAGGCTGAGCCCGATCACCAGCCATGCGTAGTGCTGGCCCGCATCCGGCACGATCGGCAGGATGAAGCGCAGCATGCCGTAGGTGCCTACCTTCAGCATCACCGCCGCCAGCACCACCGAGCCGCCGGTCGGCGCCTCCACGTGCGCGTCCGGCAGCCAGGTGTGCACCGGCACCATCGGCACCTTGATCGCGAAGGCGAGCAGGAAGGCGAAGAAGATCCACATCTGCTCGTTGAAGGTCAGCGGCAGCGCCGCCAGCGTATGCAGATCGAACGTGCCGGCCCGGTGGTACAGGTACAGCAGCGCGATCAGCATGAAGACCGAGCCGAGGAAGGTGTAGATGAAGAACTTCAGCGTCGCGTACACGCGGCGCGGGCCACCCCAGACACCGATGAGGATGAACATCGGGATCAGCATCGCCTCGAAGAACACGTAGAACAGCAAGGCGTCGGTGGCGCAGAACACGCCGATCATCACGCCCTCGAGCGCGAGCATCGCGGCCATGTACTGGTGCGGCTTGTTCTGGATCACCTCCCACGCGCCGACCACCACCAGGATGCCGACGATGGTGGTGAGCAGGATCAGCGCCACCGAGATGCCGTCCACGGCCAGGCCGTAGTGCACGTTCAGCGAGGCGATCCACAGGTGGCTCTCGACCAGTTGCATGCCGCCCTGCGCCGCGTCGTACTGCGGCAGCAGGAACAGGCTCGCCACGAAGGTGAGCACCATGAACAGCAGCGCGAGCCAGCGCGCCAGGTTGGGCCGTGCGGAACCGGCCAGCAGCACCGGCACCGCGCCGGCGATGGGCAGCCAGATCAGAAGGCTGAGCAAGTGATTGAACATGTTTGCTTGCTTCCCTTAGAGCCTATTTATGATTCCCAAGCGCCCCGCGCCGGGGTCTGTTTGCGCGCAGGTCAAGGAAGAACGAAGGAGTGGACGTCCGTCCACGACTGAGTGATGACGCAGGCATGCGGGCAAACAGGCCCGGCCCTGCGGGTTGTCATCGAGTGGCCGCCATGCGGCAGCACGCGGCTTGGCCTGCCAGCCAGGCAGGCCGGCGCCACGCCCTACCACCTGACGACCACTCGATGACAACGCGGGGTGCTTGGGAATCATAAATAGGCTCTTATTGCGCAGCCGGCATGGAACCGAACAGCCAGTACCCGCCGAGCAGCAGGATCAGGCCGAGGATCATCGCGAAGGCGTACTGATAGAGATAACCCGACTGCAACCGGCGCATGCCCGAGGCGATGCGGCGGGTCAAGGCGGTGGTGCCGTCGACCATCACGCCGTCGATCACCGCGGCGTCGCCGGCCTTCCAGAACAGCCGGCCCAGCTTCTGGCCGCCCTTGGCGAACACGGCGAAATAGACGTCGTCGATCCAGTACTTGCGGTCGAGCACCGTCCACAACGGGTGCAGCGCATTCTTGATGCGACCAGCCAATGCCGGGTTGAACAGATAGATGTAGGTCTGGATCACGAAGGCCAGCAGCACCAGGCCGAACGGGCCAATCGGGTTGAACCCGTGCAGCGCCATCGACATGGCTCCATGGAACTCCCCGGCCAGCTCGCCCAGCACGTTGTTCGCCTCGTCCACGTGGATGGCCGAACCGAACCAGCCGCCGAACAGCAGTGGTTTCACCGCGAAGAAACCCACCAGCAGCGACGGGATCGCCAGCAGCACCAGCGGCAGCGTCACCACCCATGGCGATTCGTGCGGCGCGTGCGCCAGCTCGCCCGGCTTGTGGTGGCCGTGGTCGTCGTCATGATGTCCATGGCCATGGTGCGCCACCACGGTGAAGCGCTCCTTGCCGTGGAAGGTCAGGTACATCTGGCGGAAGGTGTACAGCGCGGTGACGAAAGCGCCGGCCAGCACGCAGAAGTAGGCGTAGCCCGAACCCCAGCGGTGCGACTCGCCCACCGCCTCGATGATCGCGTCCTTCGAGTAGAAGCCCGAGAAGAACGGCACGCCGCACAGCGCCAGCGAGCCGATCCACATCGTGATCCAGGTGATCGGCATGTACTTGCGCAGGCCGCCCATGTAGCGCATGTCCTGCTCGTGGTGCATGGCGATGATCACCGAGCCCGCGCCCAGGAACAGCAGCGCCTTGAAGAAGGCATGGGTCATCAGGTGGAACACCGCGCCGGCATAGGCCGACACGCCCAGCGCCACCGTCATGTAGCCCAGCTGCGACAGCGTGGAGTACGCCACCACGCGCTTGATGTCGTTCTGCACGATGCCGATCAGGCCGGTGAACAGCGCACCGGTGGCGCCGATCACCATCACGAAGCTGAGCGCGGTCTGCGACAGCTCGAAGATCGGCGACATGCGCGCCACCATGAAGATGCCCGCGGTCACCATCGTGGCGGCGTGGATCAGCGCGGAGATCGGGGTCGGGCCTTCCATCGAATCGGGCAGCCACACGTGCAGCGGCACCTGCGCCGACTTGCCCATCGCACCGATGAACAGGCAGATGCAGATCACCGTGGCCGCATCCCACTGCGTGTTCGCGGTGATCTGCAGGGTCTTGCCGGCGAGATCCGGCGCCGCCGCGAACACGGTGGCGTAATCCAGCGATCCCAGGAAATACAGCACCGCCGAGATGCCCAGCAGGAAACCGAAGTCGCCCACGCGGTTGACCAGAAAGGCCTTGAGGTTGGCGAAGATCGCGGTCGGCCGCTTGTACCAGAAGCCGATCAGCAGGTACGACACCAGGCCCACCGCTTCCCAGCCGAAGAACAGCTGCATGAAGTTGTTCGCCATCACCAGCATCAGCATGGAGAAGGTGAACAGCGAGATGTAGCTGAAGAAGCGCTGGTAGCCCGGATCGTCGGCCATGTAGCCGATGGTGTAGACGTGCACCAGCAGCGACACGAAGGTCACCACCACCATCATCATCGCGGTGAGGCGGTCGACCAGGAAGCCCACGCTGCCGCTGTACTTGCCGATCGCGAACCAGGTGTAGATGTCTTGGTTGTAGTTGGCCGCGCCGCCCCAGACCAGCGAATACAGCACGTAGAACGCGAGGCCGCAGGAAACCAGCAGGCCGAGGATGGTGACGCTGTGCGCGCCGGCGCGGCCGATCTGCTTGCCGAGGAAGCCGGCCAGCAGGCAGCCCACCAGCGGCGCCAGCGCGATCGTCAGCAGGATGGATGTCGAAAGTTGCATCGGATCAACCCTTCATGCTGTCGATTTCGGCGACGTTGACCGTGCTGCGGTTGCGGAACAGCAGCACCAGGATCGCCAGGCCAATGGCGGATTCCGCCGCGGCCACGGTGAGGATGAAGAACACGAACACCTGCCCCGCCACGTCGTGGCCGAAGCGGGAGAACGCCACGAAGTTGATGTTCACCGCCAGCAGCATCAGCTCGATCGCCATCAGCAGCACGATCACGTTCTTGCGGTTGATGAACAGGCCGGCGACGGCGATGCAGAAAAGGATCGCGCCGAGCACGATGAAGTGCGAAAGGGTAATCACGACTGGGACTCCTGGGCCGGGGCGGCATCGGCCGGACGCTCGGCCGCCATCTTCACCACGCGCACGCGATCACGCGGGTTCACCAGCACCTGCTGGCTGGCCTGCTGGTGTTTCACGCCCGTGCGCTGGCGCAAGGTCAGCGCCACGGCGGCGACCACGCCCACGGTGAGGATCAGCGCGGCGATCTCGAACGGCAGCAGGTACTGCGAGTACAGCGCCTTGCCCAGCCACGCGGTGTTGGAAGCACCGGCAGGATTGGCGCCCAACGTCTGCGCATGCATCACGCGCACGCCGATCAGGCCCAGCATTTCCAGCAGCATCACCACGGCCACCACCAGGCCCACCGGCAGGAAGCGCACGAAGCCTTCACGCAGGTGCTCCATGTCGATGTCCAGCATCATCACCACGAACAGGAACAGCACCATCACCGCGCCCACGTACACCACGATCAGCGCGATGGCGAGGAACTCCGCCTCGGCCAGCATCCAGATGCAGGCAACGCTGAAGAAGGTCAACACCAGCGACAGCACCGCGTGCACCGAGTTGCGCACGCTGATCACCGCCAGCGCGGAAAGCACCGTGACCGCGCCGAAGGCGTAGAAACAGATGAGTTGGAACAGGTTCGGATCGATCATGATTGTTCCGTCCTCAGCGGTAGGCCGCGTCTTGCGCACGGGCGGCAGCGATGTCCGCCTCGAAGCGGTCGCCGATGGCGAGCAGCTGGAGCTTGGTCACCACGTTCTCGCCGCGGTGCTCGAAGTGGTACTCGTGGATGCCGGTCTCGACGATGGAGTCCACCGGGCAGCTCTCTTCGCAGAAGCCGCAGAAGATGCACTTGAACAGGTCGATGTCGTAGCGCGTGGTGCGGCGCTGGCCGTCGCTCTCGCGCGGCGCGGAATCGATGGTGATCGCCAGCGCCGGGCACACCGCCTCGCACAGCTTGCAGGCGATGCAGCGTTCCTCGCCGTTCGCGTAGCGGCGCAGCGCGTGCAGGCCGCGGAAGCGGTTCGACTTGGGGATGTGCTCCATCGGGTAGCGCATCGTGTACTTGGGGCTGAACAGGTAGCGCCAGGTCAGGCCCAGGCCCTTGAGCAGCTCGATCAGCAGCAGGCTGTTGAAATAACTGATTACGCGTTTCATCGGAATTCTCAAGCCCCCGCGATGCCGTAGTACTTCATGCAACCGGCCACCAGCACCCACACGATCGCGATGGGAATGAATACCTTCCAGCCCAGTCGCATGATCTGGTCATAGCGGTAGCGCGGGAAGGTGGCGCGCAGCCACAGGAACAGGAAGGCAAAGATGAACACCTTGGCGAACAGCCACAGCGGATTGCCATGGCCGACCAGGCCCCAGCTCGCCGGGAACGGGCTGAGCCAGCCGCCGCAGAACAGGATCGAGGCGAGGAAGCTCACCAGGATCATGTTGGCGTACTCGGCCAGGAAGAACAGCGCGAACGCCGAGCCGGAATACTCCACGTGGAAGCCGGCGACGATCTCCGACTCGCCTTCCGCCACGTCGAACGGCGCGCGGTTGGTTTCGGCCACGCCGGAGATGAAGTAGATGATGAACACCGGCAGCAACGGCCACATGTACCAGCTGAAGATGCCCTTGCCGCCGGCCTGCGCGTTGACGATGTCGGTGAGGTTCAGCGAACCGGCCAGCACCAGCACACAGACCAGGCACAGGCCCATCGCCAGCTCGTACGAGATCACCTGCGCCGCCGAGCGCATCGCGCCAAGCAGTGCGTAGCGCGAGTTCGACGCCCAGCCGGCAAGGATGATGCCGTACACGCCGATCGAGGTCATCGCCAGCAGGTAGAGCAGGCCCGCGTTCGCGTTCGACAGCACCAGCTTGGTGCCGAACGGGATCACCGCCCACGCCGCCAGCGCCGGCACCAGCGCGATCAGCGGCGCGAGGTAGTACAGCGCGCGGTTCGCGCTGCTCGGCAGGATCACTTCCTTCAGCAGCAGCTTCACCACGTCGGCGAAGGCCTGCAGCAGGCCGAACGGGCCGACCTTGTTCGGCCCCATGCGCACGTGCATCCAGCCGAGCACCTTGCGCTCCCACCACACATACAGCGCCACCGTGACCACCAGCGGCAACACGATGCACAGGATGTGGATGACCGGCCAGACGACCTGGTTGAGTAGCTGTTCGCCCATGTGCCTTACGCCTTGCTCAAGGTGATGGCTGCGCCGTAGGGCGGCAGCGTGGCGGTGATGTCCTGCGCAGCCTCGATCCACACGGCGCCATCCGGCACGCTGCGGTCGATGGCCACCGGCAGAGTGGCGTCGCCGACGCGCACCGCCGCACCCTCGGCCAGGCCGAGGCGCGCGGCTTCGTCCGCGTTGATGCGGGCGGCCGGCGCACGGTTCAGCGGATGCGCGTTCAGCGCGGTGGCACGACGCAGCACCGCGTCGCCACGGTAGATCGGCCAGGTCGCAAGGCGCGCGAGGCCGGCCACCGGCTTGCGCGCGGCCAGCGAATCGCGCGCAGCAACGGCGCGCGCCGCGATGCCGTCGCGCAGGCCCGCGAGGTCGTCGAACTCGAAGCCGGCGAGCTGCATCAGGCCACCCAGCGCGCGCAGCACCTTCCAGCCCGGACGGGCTTCACTCGGCGCCCGCGCACCGGCCTGCACCGCCTGCGCCATGCCGTCGACGTTGACCAGCGTGCCGTCGGTTTCCGGCAGCAGCGCGATCGGCAGGATCACGTTGGCCACCTCGCGCAGCGCGTCGCTGGCATAGGCGCTGAACGCCACCACCTGCTGCGCGCCGCGCAGCGCGTTGAGCGCCAGCGCGCCATCGGCGAAGTCGTGCGGCGGCTCCGCGCCGTACAGCACGTAGCCCTTGCGCGGCTGCACCAGCATGGCCTGCGCATCCAGGCCGCCGTTGCCCGGCACCGCGCCGAGCTGGGCCAGGCCGACGGCGTTCGCGCCCACCGGCAATTCGTTGTAACCGGCGCCAGTGGCGCTGGCGACGAAGCGCGCGATGGCGCGCAGCCACGAGGCTTCCGGATGGGTGGCCGCGGCTTCGCCGAGGATCACCACCGCCTTGCCCGACTTCAGCGCGGCGATCGCGGCATGGTCGCCCTCGTCGCTGGCGGCGGCGTTGATCGCGTCGACCAGCGCGGCCGGCGCGGCGGCGCCTTCCGCCACCGCGGCGCGGGCCAGCGCCAGCAGCGCGTCGACCATGCCCTGCGGCGGCACGATGGCGGCGCCGGCCAGCTTGTAGTTGAACTCGAACGCGGCCGGATTGACCGCGTACACCTTGGCGCCCTGCTTGGTCGCCTGGTGCAGGCGATGGTTGAGCAGCGGCATCTCGCGGCGCAGGTCGGAGCCGACCAGCAGCGCGGCGCGCACCTGCGACACCTCGGCCACCGGCAGGCCGAAGCGCGTGGCCACGGCGTTGTCGGCGAAATCGAGCTGGCGCAGGCGATGGTCGACGTGGGCGCTGCCCAGGCCGCGCGCGAGACGCAGCAGCAGGTCGGCTTCCTCGTTGGTGGTGGCCGGATGCACCAGCACACCCAGCTCGCTGCCCGGCACGCCCTTCAGCGCCTCGGCGGCGACGGAAAGCGCGTCTTCCCAGGTGGTCTGCTGCCACTGGCCGTTGCGCTTGACCTGCGGCGCGCCGACGCGATCCGCGGCGTACAGGCCCTGGTGGCTGTAGCGGTCGCGGTCGGACAGCCAGCACTCGTTGACCGACTCGTTGTCGCGCGGCACGGTGCGCAGCACCTCGCCGCGGCGCGTGTGCAGCCACAGGTTGGAGCCCAGCGCGTCGTGGTAGGCCACCGACGGCTTGGCGATCAGCTCCCAGGCGCGCGCCTGGTACTGGAACGGCTTGTTGGTGAGCGCGCCCACCGGGCAGACGTCGATGATGTTGCCCGAGAGCTCCGTTTCGACGGTTTTCCCGATATACGTGCCGATCTGCAGGTTCTCGCCGCGGCTCATGCCGCCCAGCTCGTAGCTGCCGGCGATCTCGCTGGTGAAGCGCACGCAGCGCGTGCACTGGATGCAGCGGGTCATCTCGGTGGCGACCAGCGGCCCGATGTTCTCGTCGGCGATGGTGCGCTTGCGCTCGGTGTAGCGCGACACGCTGCGGCCGTAGCCCAGCGCCACGTCCTGCAGCTCGCACTCGCCGCCCTGGTCGCAGATCGGGCAGTCCAGCGGATGGTTGATCAGAAGGAACTCCATCACGTCCTTCTGGAACTTCAGCGCCTTGTCCGTGCGCGTGGTGACCTTCATGCCCTCGCCCACCGGCGTGGCGCAGGCCGGCTGCGGCTTGGGCATCGGGCGGCCGCCCATCTCCACGTCCACCAGGCACATGCGGCAGTTGGCGGCGATCGGGAGCTTGCGGTGGTAGCAGAAGCGCGGGATGGCGATGCCTACGGCGTCGGCCGCCTCGATGATCATCGCGCCCTTGCGGATCTGCACGGGCTTGCCGTCGACCTCGATGTTGACGACGTCGGGGGCGGCGTTGTTGGTGGGCTGCGCACTCATGCAGCGACTCCACGGTTGGCGGCGAGCCGGTCTTCGGTCATCGACCGACCATGCTGCACGTAGTATTCGAATTCGTTCCAGAACTTGGCGAGGAAACCCTGCACCGGCCACGCGGCGGCTTCGCCGAACGCGCAGATGGTGTGGCCCTCGATCTGGCCGGCGATGGCCTTGAGGCGGTGCAGGTCGTCCTGCGTGCCGTTGCCTTCCACGATGCGGGTCAGCACGCGGAACATCCAGCCGGTGCCTTCGCGGCACGGCGTGCACTGGCCGCAGGACTCGGCCTTGTAGAACTGCGCGATGCGGTGGCAGGCCTTGACCATGCAGGTGGTCTCGTCCATCACGATCACCGCGCCGGAACCCAGGCCCGAGCCCAGCTTCTGCAGGCAGTCGTAGTCCATCGTGGCGGACAGCATCTCCTCGGCGTTGAGCACCTTCATCGAGGAGCCGCCCGGGATCACCGCCTTGAGCTGGTTGCCGTTGCGCACGCCGCCGGCCATCTCCAGCAACTCCTTGAACGAGGTGCCGAGGCGGATCTCGAAGTTGCCCGGCTTGGCGACGTGGCCGGAGACCGAGAAGATCTTCGGGCCGCCGTTGTTCGGCTTGCCGAGGTTGAGGAACCACTCCGCCCCGTTGCGTAGGATCGCCGGCACCGAAGCGTAGGTCTCGGTGTTGTTGATCGTGGTGGGCTTGCCGTACAGGCCGAAGTTGGCAGGAAACGGCGGCTTGAAGCGCGGCTGGCCCTTCTTGCCTTCCAGCGACTCCATCAGCGCGGTTTCCTCGCCGCAGATGTAGGCGCCGGCGCCAAGCGCGCCGTAGATGTCCACGTCAATGCCGGAGCCCTGGATGTTCTTGCCCAGCAGGCCGGCCGCGTAGGCTTCCTTCAGCGCTTCCTCGAAGTGCTCGAAGGGCTCGTGGTGGAACTCGCCGCGCAGGTAGTTGTAGGCCACGGTGGAGCCGGTGCAGTAGCAGGCGATCGCCAGGCCCTCGACCACCGCGTGCGGGTTGTAGCGCAGGATGTCGCGATCCTTCGCGGTGCCCGGCTCCGACTCGTCCGAGTTGCAGAGGATGTACTTCTGCATGTTGCCCTTGGGCATGAAGGACCACTTCAGGCCCGTCGGGAAGCCCGCACCGCCGCGGCCGCGCAGGTTGCTGTTCTTGACGATCTCGACCAGCGAGGCGGGATCGGGCTTCTCGGCGAGGATCTTGCGCCACGCCTTGTAGCCCTCCACCTTCTCGTAGTTGTCCATCGCCCACGGCTTGTCGAAATGCAGCGTGGTGTAGACGACCTGGTGTTCCTGGGGTGCGGGCCCGACCGGACCGGTAGTGCTTGCCATGTCGCGCTTACTCCAACCCGTCCAGAATCTGGTCGAGCTTCTCGATAGTGATCCGCTCGTGGTAATGGCCGTTCACGGTCATCGCCGGCGCGTACACGCAGGCCGCGATGCACTCCTCCTCGCGCTTGAGGTAGATGCGGCCGTCCGCGGTGCTCTCGCCCAGCTTGATGCCGAGCTTCTGCTCGCAATGCTTCACCAGATCCATGCCGCCGTTGAGCCAGCACGAGATGTTGGTGCAGATCGCCACGTTGTTGCGGCCCACCGGCTTGGTTTCCAGCATCGAGTAGAAGCTGGCCACCTCGTAGGCCCACACCGCGGGCAGGTCGAGGTACTTCGCCACCGCGGCGATCAGCTCGTCGGTGAGGAAGCCCTGGTTCTGTTCCTGCGCGGCGAACAGCGCCTGGATCAGCGCCGAGCGCTTGCGATCCGGCGGGAACTTGGTCAGCCAGTGGTCGATGTGGTGCCGCGTGTGCTCGTTGAGCACGGCGAGCGGATCGACGTTCTTGACCTGGTCGTAATGTCCGGTGGCTTTCATGCGTTTCTCCGTCGTGCCGGCTCAGCGATCCACTTCGCCGAACACGAGGTCGTAGGTGCCGATCATCGCCACCACGTCGGCCAGCAGGTGGCCGCGCACGATGGCGTCGATCGACGACAGATGGGCGAAGCCCGGCGCGCGCAGGTGCACGCGGAACGGCTTGTTGGCGCCGTCGGAAACCAGGTAGCAGCCGAACTCGCCCTTGGGCGCTTCCACCGCCGCGTAGGTCTCGCCGGCCGGCACGCCGTAGCCTTCGGTAAACAGCTTGAAGTGATGGATGAGCGCTTCCATGCTCTCCTTCATCTCGGCGCGCTTCGGCGGGGCGACCTTGTAGTTCTCCACCATCACCGGGCCGGGGTTGGCCTTCAGCCACTTCACGCACTGCTTGATGATGCGGTTGGACTGGCGCATCTCCTCGACGCGCACCAGGTAGCGGTCGTAGCAGTCGCCCTGGACGCCCACCGGGATGTCGAAGTCCATCTCGGCGTACTTCGCGTAGGGCTGCTTCTTGCGCAGATCCCAGGCGATGCCCGAGCCGCGCAGCATGGCTCCGGTCATGCCCCAGGCCTGCGCCTGTTCCGGCGAAACCACGCCGATGCCGACGGTGCGCTGCTTCCAGATGCGGTTGCCGGTGAGCAGTTCCTCGTACTCGTCCACCTTCTTCGGGAAGTCGTCGGTGAAGGCGTCGAGGAAGTCGAGCATGGAACCTTCGCGCCAGCTGTTGAGGCGCTTGAGATCCTTGCCCTTGTGCCAGGGCGATTCGCGGTACTGCGACATGTGGTCGGGCAGGTCGCGGTAGACGCCGCCGGGACGGTAGTACGTGGCGTGCATGCGCGCGCCCGACACCGCCTCGTAGACGTCCATCAGCTCCTCGCGCTCGCGGAACGCGTAGAGGAACACCGCCATCGCGCCGAGGTCGAGCGCGTTCGAACCCACCCACATCAGGTGGTTCAGGATGCGGGTGATCTCGTCGAACATGGTGCGGATGTACTGCGCGCGCTCCGGCGCCTCGATACCCAGCAGGTTCTCGATGGCGCGCACGTAGGCGTGCTCGTTGCACATCATCGACACGTAGTCGAGGCGATCCATGTAACCGATGGACTGGTTGAACGGCTTGGACTCGGCCAGCTTCTCGGTGCCGCGGTGGAGCAGGCCCACGTGCGGGTCGGCGCGGACGATGGTTTCGCCGTCCATCTCCAGCACCAGGCGCAGCACGCCGTGCGCAGCGGGATGCTGCGGGCCGAAGTTCATCGTGTAGTTGCGGATTTCCTGGGCCATCGAATCAGTTCCTGCGCCAGTCGTCGGCGGCTTCGGCCTTGGCCTGCATGAGGTCGGCGTCGTCGCGGATCACGCGCGGCACGCCGACGCGCGGCACCACCGAGGTGACGGGTTCGTACACCACGCGCTTCTGCTCCGCGTCGTAGCGCACCTCGACGTTGCCGATCAGCGGGAAGTCCTTGCGGAACGGATGCCCCACGAAGCCGTAGTCGGTGAGGATGCGGCGCAGATCCGGGTGGCCGTCGTAGATGATGCCGTAGAGGTCGAACGACTCGCGCTCGAACCAGTTCACGCCCGGCCAGATGCCGCAGACGGAGGGCACCAGCGGCAGGCTGTCGTCCTCGCAGAACACGCGCAGGCGTAGGCGCTGGTTGTGCTCGATCGAGAGCAGGTGCATCACCGAGGCGAAACGGCGCGGGCGGTTCACGTCGCGCGGGCGGTCGGCCCAGTCGAAGCGGCCCATCGCATCGCCTTCCACACCGCGCGAGAAGCCGGTGCTGGTGACGTCGGTGGTATCCCACTCGACCTGGCCGTAGCCGAGGTAGTCGATGCCGCACAGGTCGACCAGCTCGCTGAAGCGGAAACCCGGCTCGTCGCGCAGCGCGGTGGCCACGGCAAGCAGGTCGGCGGCGGCGAGTTCCGCGGTGGTTTCGTTACGCTCCACGCTGATCTTCAGCGTGTCGCCGAACCGCGCGGCAAGGCGCTCGGCCAGCGAGGTCTTTGGGGTATCGGTCATGATGGCTCGTGCCTCAGCCGCGGGCGATGGTGCTGGTACGGCGGATCTTCTTCTGCAACTGCAGGATGCCGTGGATCAGGGCTTCGGCCGTGGGCGGGCAGCCCGGCACGTAGATGTCCACCGGCACGATGCGGTCGCAGCCGCGCACCACGGAATAGGAGTAGTGGTAGTAGCCGCCGCCGTTGGCGCAGCTGCCCATCGAGATCACCCACTTCGGCTCGGGCATCTGGTCGTAGACCTTGCGCAGCGCGGGGGCCATCTTGTTGACCAGGGTGCCGGCCACGATCATCACGTCGGACTGGCGCGGCGAGGGACGGAACACCACGCCGTAGCGGTCGAGGTCGAGGCGCGCCGCGCCGGCGTGCATCATCTCCACCGCGCAGCAGGCCAGGCCGAAGGTCATCGGCCACATCGAGCCGGTGCGCGCCCAGTTCATCAGCGCGTCCACGCTGGTGGTGGCGAAGCCGCGCTGCACGATCGGGTTGTCGCCGGCCGGGCGCAGGATGTCGTCCACCACGTCCAGCGGCTGCGGGTTGTGCATCACCTTGTCGATAGAGGAGATCACTCCCATTCCAGTGCTCCCTTCTTCCAGACGTAGGCGAAACCGATCACCAGCAGCAGCAGGAACAGCGCCATCTCGATCAGCGCCGTGATGCCGATCTGCTTGAACACCACCGCCCAGGGGAACAGGAAGGCGATTTCCAGATCGAAGATGATGAACAGGATGGCCAGCAGGTAATAGCGCACGTCGAAACGCGCACGGGCATCCTCGAAGGCCTCGAAGCCGCACTCGTAGGGCGAAAGTTTTTCCGCGCTGGGCCGGTGCTTGCCGGCCAGCATGCCGATCACCAGCAGGACGAGACCAAGGCCGGCGGCCACGGCGATGAAGAGCAGTACAGGCCAATATTCGGCAATCACGGTGCAACCTACCTCCGCGCCATCGGGCGCATCAGCGACCGCGGGGAAACGGTCCGGCAATGCGTTTCGGGCAACCGCGCCACCAACGGGTGACAAGCACGGGCGCCCGACTCTCCACGATCCAAGGTCGTGAACCCACGCATTGTATCAGTGCGTACCGACACCACAACAGCTTGACGTTCGCCGGATGCGCAAAAACAGCCCCCTGTGCGCGTCCGCGAAGAGACCGACAATCACATGGTGTGCGTGGGCCGCTCGGAGTTGAGCACGCCGGCCAGCATGTTCTCGATGCGCTGGCGCGCCACTTCCGCATCGGGCGTGTCGTTGAAGTGGATGCCGATGCCGGCGGTGCGATTGCCCTGCGCGCCGGTGGGGCAGATCCACGCCACCTTGCCCACCACCGACAGGCGCTCGCTCTCGTCGGCCAGGGTCACCAGCAGCACCACTTCGTCGCCCAGCGTATACGTCTGCGCCGTGGGCGCGAACAGCCCGCCATGGCGCAGGAACGGCATGTAGGCGTTGTACAGCGAGGCGGCGTCCTTGATCTTCAGCGAGATGATGCCCTGGCGGGCGGCAGCGGCGATGGGGTTCATGCGGGCTCCTGGACGGCTCTCGGCTGTCGATGCGACGACGCCCATGCTAGCGAGCGCGGCACGCCACGCAAAGCCTCACAGCTCGCGCCAACCCCAATGGTCGAAGATCCACGGCGAGGGCAAGGCCAGCGATAGGCGCACGAAACAGGCCCCGTCCACCGGCGCGGCCGGCCAGTCCAGCCGCCAACCGCCCTGCCCGTCGCGCTGCAGCGGCGCATCGCGCCATGGCCACTGCCGCACCTCGCCAGAGACGCTGGCCACGGTCAGGCGCAGGCGCGGTCGCAGCAGCGGCGATGGCCGCCAGGGCAACGCACGGCTCGTGCCGAAAGACGCGGGCTCGATGGGCACATGCAGCTCGGCGCGACCGGCAAGCCGACGAAACCGCCTGCCGCTCAGGGCCAACTGGGTGGCATACGCCGCCAGCGCCGCTTCCTTGACGGCCTGCTGCGCGGACGTGCCGGCCGATCCTGGCGCCAGCATGGCGCCGCCTCGCCCATGTATCAGGAAGCCAAGCAGGGCCGGCGCGCATCCCAGCCGTGCCAGCGCCATGCGCACCAGCACATGCGCTGCGCCATGGTCGGGATGGCGATCGCCCAGCGCCGGCGCGGCGATCAGGCTTGGCGCGAAATCCGTCATCGCGGCCGCGAGCTCGGCCAGCGGTCGCCGATCCGCTTGCAGCAGGCGGTCGAGCACGCCCATGTCCGGCCAGCCCAGCGGTTGCAATTCGGAGGCCGGCACGCCCAGCCGGCGCAGCGCCTCCCCGCACTCGGCACGCCGGCGGCGCCCCCAGCGTTCGCGCTCGCCCGCGCCGATGAACCAGCGCCGCTCCAGCCAGCGCTGCGGCCAGGGGTTGTTGTCGCCGTCGGTGAGCAGCAGCACGCGCACCGCGCCGCCGGCCGCGCGCACGCGCTGGATCAGCAGGCCGTTGGCGAGGGTTTCGTCGTCGGGATGCGGCGCCACCACCAGCAGGCGGGTTTGCGCCGTGATGGTCGAGAACGCCGGCGCGCTCAGCGCCATTGCGCCAGCAGCTCCAGCAGCAGCAGGTCGCCGCGCAGGGGGCCGCGCAAGGCGTCGCGGGTGCGGTTGGCAGCGTCGTACCAGTGCGCCAGCGCCTCGCCGTCCATCGCGCTGGCGAGCGGCGGCGCGGCCTGCGCAGCCTGCGCGCGCCGCTCGTCGGCCACTGCCTGCGCGGCGAACCACAGGCGCTGCGCGGCCTCGTCGTCCAGCCAGCGGCGTGCCATCTCGGCCGCCTGGCCGCGGCCGGCAGCCAGTGCGGCGAGGTCGCGCCGCACTTCGGCACGACGCTCCAACGCGCCCTCCTGCGCCCAGGCCAGCGCCAGGCCGGGATTGCCCAATGCCGCTTCCAGCGCCTTCTGCGGCTGCGCCACGCCCTGCCCTTGCAGCCAGGCCTGGGCCTCTTCGGTCGACGGCACGCTGAATTCGATGCGCTGGCAGCGGCTGCGTATCGTCTGCGGCAAACGCCACGGGGCATCGGCGAGAAGAACCAGCATGGTGCGCGCGGCCGGCTCCTCCAGCGTCTTCAGCAATGCGTTCGCCGCCGCCGCGTTCATCGCATCGGCCGGGTCGATCAGCGCCACCTGCCAGCCGCCGAACTGGCTGCTCATCGCCAGCCGCGCGGAGAGGTCGCGGATCTGCTCCACCACGATCTCGGTGCGCGGCGTGCCGTCCCGGCGCAGGCCGAAGCTCAGCGTGACAACGTCGGGGTGCGTGCCCGCCGCCAGCAGCAGGCAGCTGCGGCATTGCCCGCAGGCCTCACCGTCCTGCGCACGCTCGCACAGCAGGCCGCGCACGAAGCGCTGCGCGAATGAGCGCTTGCCCAGCCCGGCGGGGCCGCACAGCAGCAACGCGTGCGGCAAGGCATCGCGCTGCCGGCGCGCCTGCAGGCGCGCCCAGTCCGCCGCATGCCACGGCATCGCGCTCATGCCGCCGCTCCGAACAAATGCGTGGTGGCGGCCACGGCATCGTGCAGCACCGCCTCAGGCGATTGGCTGGCGTCGATCACGCGGAAGCGCTGAGGCTCGGCAGCGGCACGCGCGCGATACGCGGCGCGCACGCGCTCGAAGAAACCATCGGCCTCGACCTCGATGCGATCCGCCTCGCCACGGCCAGCGGCACGCGCGCGGCCCTCGGCCACGGGCAGGTCGAGCAGCAGGGTGAGGTCGGGCTTCAGCCCGTCGCAGGCCCACTCCTCCAGCGCCGCGATGCGCCCGGCCGGCTGGCCGCGGCCGCCGCCCTGGTAGACGTAGCTGGCGTCCACGTAGCGGTCGCACAGCACCCAGCGGCCAGCCGCCAACGCAGGCTCCAGCGTCTCGCGCACCAGTTGCGCGCGCGAGGCGAACATCAGCAGCAGCTCGCTCTCCGCGCACATCGTGCGCTGCGCGGGATCGAGCAGGATGCCGCGCACCAATTCGCCCAGCGCGGTGCCGCCCGGCTCGCGCGCCAGCAGCAGGTCGACGCCGCGGCTTTCCAGATGCGCGCGCAGGCCCGCCAGCAAGGTGCTCTTGCCCGCGCCCTCGCCGCCTTCCAGCGTGATGAAACGGCCCCGTCCAGTCATTGGCATCGCTTCAATTGGTAGCAGGCCACGTTGCGGTTCTGCTCGGCCAGGGTATCGGCGAACACGTGCGTGCCGTCGCCGCGCGCCACGAAATACAGCGCCGTGCCGGGCGCCGGATGCAGCGCCGCCATGATCGCCGGCTTGCCCGGCATCGCGATCGGCGTGGGCGGCAGGCCCGGCCGCGTGTAGGTGTTGTAGGGCGTGTCGGTGGTGAGGTCGGTCTTGTGGATCTTGCCCTGGTAGCTGTCGCCCATGCCGTAGATCACGCTGGGGTCGGTCTGCAGCAGCATGTGATCCTGCAGGCGGCGCACGAACACGCCAGCGATCTTCGCGCGCTCGTCGGCGCGGCCGGTTTCCTTCTCCACGATGGAGGCGAGGATCAGCGCGTCGTAGGGCGTGGCCAGCGGCAGATCCTTGTCGCGGCCCGGCCACAGTTCGTCCAGCGTCTTCGTCATGGCGGCGTGCGCGCGCTTCAGCACGTCGAGGTCGCTGTCGCCCTTCACGTAGGCGTAGGTCTCGGGCAGGAAGCGCCCTTCCGGCTGTTCGCCTGCCGCGCCGATCTTCTGCATGATCGTGGCATCGTCGAGGCCCACGGTGTCGTGCTTGAGCTTGTCCGCCCTGGCCAGCGCCGCCAGCACCTCGCGGAAGGTCCAGCCGTCCACAAGGGTGACGTTCCGCTGCAGCACCCTGCCTGCCGCCATGTTGGCCAGCAGCACGCGCGGCGTGATGCCGACCGGCGTGGCGTACTCGCCCGCGTGCAGCCGGCCGGCCACCTGCATCTGCACAGCAAGCAATCGCCAGTACAAGGGCGACGCCGTGCTCAGGCCTTCGGCGCGCAACTGCTTCACGATCTCCTTGAAGCTGCTGCCGCGGCCGATGTCGATGCTTTCGCCCTGCGCGGAGACGTGCAGCGGCGCGTCGCTGAAACGGCTGAAGTCGTGCCAGCCCCAGATCGCGCAGCCGATCGCGGCGATCAGCAACGCGAGGATGGTGTTGCGCCAGCTTTTGCCTTTCATGCCTGCTCCATCGGAAAACCGAGTCCGCGCCAATGCGACTGCATTGCGCGGGCCGCCGAACCGGGAGCGAACACCCTATCGCCCACGGCCTGAACGGGCAGGATGCCGCGAACGCTGGAGCTTAGGAAGAGTTCGCCGGCGGCGAGGCACTCGGCCAGCGGCAGGTCGCGCACCTGCGCCTGCGGCAACGCGTGCAGCAATTCGGCGCGCAGCACGCCGGCCACGCCGCAGCGATCCACGCGCGGCGTCACCGTCACGCCGTCGATTACCGCGAACAGGTTGGCCGCGGTGGCCGAGACCGCATTGCCGTGCTGGTCGCACAGCAGGCCTTCGGCGATGGCCGGATCGCTCCACTCGGCGCGCGCCAGCACCTGCTCCAGCCGGTTGAGGTGCTTGATGCCGGCCAGCAGGGGCTGCCCGGCGAGGCGCGTTTCGCACAGATGCAGGCACACGCCATCGCGGTACGTAGCCGTAGACACTGCCGGCATCGGGAACGCCGCCACGATGCGGGTGACACATGGCGCCTCGGGCATCGCGTAGCCGCGCGCGCCCACGCCACGGGTGAGCGTGATGCGCAGCACGGCATCAGCCATGCCCTGCGTGGCTGACTGCGCCTCGCGCCACAGCAGCGCGGGATCGGGCGCGGGCAGGCGCAGCCGTTCGCAACCCTGCGCCAGCCGCTGCATGTGGCGCGGCCACAGCGGCGCCTTGCCGGCGACGAAGCGGATCGTCTCGAACAGGCCGTCGCCGTACAGCAGGCCGCGATCCAGCGCGGCGACAGTGTCCCGCCGTTGGCCATCGACCAGCATCATGCGTCCGCCGCTCCCAGCGCGCGCAGCAGGCCGCGCGCCTTGGCGCGGGTTTCGTCGAGTTCCTTTTCCGCCACCGAGTCGGCCACGATGCCGGCGCCGGCACGCAGGCTCACCGTACCGTCGGCCAGGGTCAGCGTGCGGATCAGGATGTTGAGGTCGAGGTCGCCGTTGCGGTCGAGATAACCCAGCGCGCCGGTGTAGGCGCCGCGCGGCGCATCCTCCAGCGCGGCGATGATCTGCATGCAGCGCACCTTGGGGCAGCCGGTGATGGTGCCGCCGGGGAACACCGCGGCGATCGCCTGCCCCGGCGTCGTGCCCTCGCGCAGCCGTCCGCGCACGTTGGAGACGATGTGGTGCACGTGGGCGTAGCTTTCCACCGTCATCAGCTCGTCCACCTCGACCGTGCCCGGCACGCAGACGCGGCCGAGGTCGTTGCGTTCGAGGTCGATCAGCATGACGTGCTCGGCGCGCTCCTTGGGATGCGCGGCGAGCTCGCGGATGCGCGCCACGTCGTCGTCGCCGGCCGTGCGCGGACGGGTGCCGGCGATGGGGCGCGTCTGCGCGAGGCTGTCGCGCACTTCCACCAGCCGCTCGGGCGAGGAGCTGGCGATGGCCCAGCCCGGCTGTTGCAACAGGCCGGCGAACGGCGCGGGATTGGCGCGGCGCAGGGCGGCATGCAGCGACGCCGGCGTCGGCGGTTCGGCGTAGTGCGCGCGCCACGCACGCGACAGGTTCACCTGGAAGATGTCGCCCGCGTGCAGGTGTTCGTGGATGCGCGCCACGCCGTCAAGGAAACCTCTCGGCTCGTCCTCGACCAGCCGCATGGGCTGAGGCAGGATCGGGATCGCCAGCGTTGCCGCCAGGTCGGCTTCCAGCGCATCGAGCAGGTGCGCGCTGCCCGCCTCGGCCACCAGCACGGTGCAATCGCGCGCATGGTCGACGATGGCCGCCGCCGGGCAACGCAACGCCAGCGCCACCGGCAGCACGGCATCGGCGCGCAGGCGCAGCTTCGGCTCGATCTCGCCGGCCAGCTCGTAGCCCAGCAGCAGTGCCCAGCCGCCGTGGAACGGCAGGCCGTCGTCCTCGCGCGGCAAGCGTTCGGTTTGCCATGCGGCGTCCAGCGCATCGAGGAAGCGCGCACCTACGGCATCACCCTCGGCATTGCGCACGACGCCATCGGCAGCCAGCGTGAGGCTGCCCTGCGGGAACGCGAACAGGATGTCGAAGCGCGCCTGCGGCGTGCCGTGCAGCACGCTTTCGAGCAGGCAGGGATAACGCTTCGGAAATGCAGCGGCCGGCGCGAGCAGGTCGCGCCGGCCGTGCAGGGTTCGCCGGTGCATCACGTCAGACGCGACGGAAGACCAGCGTGCCGTTGGTGCCGCCGAAGCCGAAAGAATTGGAGATCGCCACGTCCAGCTTCGCCTCGCGCGCGGTGTGCGGCACGAAGTCGAGGTCGCAGCCCTCGCCCGGCTCGTCGAGGTTGATGGTGGGCGGCAGCACCTGGTCGCGCAGGGCGAGGATGGAGAAGATCGCCTCCACGCCACCGGCCGCGCCAAGCAGGTGGCCGGTGATCGACTTGGTGGAGCTCATCGCCAGCTTGTAGGCATGCTCGCCGAACACGCGCTTGGCGGCCAGCACCTCGCCCAAGTCGCCCAGCGGCGTGGAGGTGCCGTGCGCGTTGACGTACTGCACCTGATCCGGATTCATGCCGGCATCGCGCAGCGCGGCCTCCATGCAGCGCGCGGCTCCCTCGCCGCCCTCGCTGGGCGCGGTGATGTGGTAGGCGTCGCCGCTCATGCCGTAGCCGCCAAGCTCGGCGTAGATGCGCGCGCCGCGCGCCTTGGCGTGTTCGTATTCCTCCAGCACCAGCACGCCTGCGCCGTCGGACAGCACGAAGCCGTCGCGATCCTTGTCCCACGGGCGGCTGGCCTTGGCCGGCTCGTCGTTGCGCGTGGACATGGCCTTGGCCGAGCAGAAGCCCGCCATCGCCGTGCCGGTGGTGGCGAACTCGGCGCCGCCGGCGATCATCACGTCGGCATCGCCGTACTGGATCATGCGCGCGGCCAGGCCGATGTTGTGGGTGGCGGTGGCGCAGGCGGTGACGCAGGCGATGTTCGGCCCCTTCAGCCCGAACATGATCGACAGGTAGCCCGACACCATGTTGATGATGGAGCTGGGCACGAAGAACGGCGACACGCGGCGCGGCCCCTTCTCGTGCAGCTCGATCGAGGTGTCCTCGATGGTGTTCAGGCCACCGATGCCGGCGCCCACCGCGGCACCGATGCGCGGCGCGTTGGCCTCGGTGATCTCGAGCCCGGAATCGCGCAAGGCCTGGGTGCCCGCGGCGATGCCGTACTGGATGAAGTGATCCATCTTCTTGACGTCTTTCGGCGACACCCAGTCGGCCGGGTTGAAGCCCTTCACCTGGCCGGCGATGCGCGTGGCGTAGTTGCTGGCGTCGAAGTGGGTGACTTCGCCGATGCCGCTGACGCCCTTGAGCACGTTGTCCCAGGCCGAAACCAGGTCGTTGCCGACCGGCGAGATGATGCCCATGCCGGTCACTACCACGCGTCGCTTGCTCATGCTGTTTTCCTTCGTATTGCGGGGAGCCGGCGTGCGGCCGCCTCCCGTCGTTCGCGGATGCCCGTGGCCATGGCGCACCATACGGGATCGGACGTTGCAGATTGCAGAAACGAAAACTGCGCCATGTCGGCGCAGCTTCCGGTACCGCTTGCGAAGCAGTGGCGCATCGCGCCTGCCTGCCGCCGCTCGATCAATCCTTGGAGTGGGCCTTGATGTAGTCCACGGCCTGCTGCACGGTGGTGATCTTCTCGGCGTCTTCGTCCGGGATCTCGGTCTCGAACTCTTCTTCCAGCGCCATCACCAGCTCGACGGTGTCGAGCGAGTCGGCGCCCAAGTCGTCCACGAACGAAGCGTTCGCCGTGACTTCGTCTTCCTTCACGCCCAGCTGCTCGACGACGATCTTCTTGACGCGCTCTTCGATGGTGCTCATTGCAAATCTCCCACGGGGAATGTGTTGTGCGCCGGCCCGCGGCCGGCAAGACCGGCGGATTGTAGTGGCTAAGCCGCAAGGCCGCCACGCATTCCGCCGATGTCGTGAAGCCGGCCTCGCGACCGAGGCGAAAACGCGATTGTCGCCGAAAACTCGACCATGCGCGACAGTTTGGGCAAGCGTTTGAAACCGCCCTCAGGGCATGTACATGCCGCCGTTGACGTGCAGCGTTTCGCCGGTGATGTAGGCCGCGGCGGGCGACGCGAGGAAGCCCACCGCCTTGGCGATGTCGCCGGCCTCGCCGAACCGGCCCAGCGCGATCTGGTTCAGCAGCCCCTCCTTCGCCGACTCCGGCAGCGAGCGCGTCATGTCGGTGTCGATGAAGCCCGGCGCCACCACATTCACGGTGATGCCGCGCGAACCGATCTCGCGCGCCAGCGACTTGGAGAACGCGATGATGCCGGCCTTGGCCGCCGCGTAGTTGGACTGGCCCGGATTGCCGGTGAGGCCGATCACCGAGGCGATGGAAATGATGCGGCCCTTGCGCGCCTTCATCATGCCGCGCATCACCGCCTTGCTGGTGCGGAACACCGAGCTGAGGTTGGTGTCGAGGATGGCCTGCCAATCGGACTCGGGCATGCGCATCAGCAACTGGTCGCGGGTGATGCCGGCGTTGTTGATCAGGATGCTCACCGCGCCGAATTCCTTGGCGATGCCGTCGATCAAGGTCTCCACCGCGGCGGCATCCGTCACGTCCAGCACGCGGCCATGGCCGCCATGCGCGGCCAGCCGTTCGCCGATCGCCGTTGCACCGGCTTCGCTGGTGGCGGTGCCGATCACGGTGGCGCCCATCGCGGCCAGTTCGTCCGCGATTGCCGCGCCGATGCCGCGGCTGGCGCCGGTGACCAGCGCGATTTCACCTTGCAGGGATGGGGTCATGTCGTTTTCTCGTGTCGTTCGTCAAGGAAGCTCTGATTTTGCCCGTCATCCCGGCACAAGCCGGGATCCAGTGCCTCTAATTCATTGGGCGCCAGGACGCTGGATCCCAACTTGCGCTGGATGACGCGCGAGAAGCGCCACGCTGTCAGCCCCATTCGGCCAGCGCAGCGTCGAGATCGGCAGGCATGCCGATGGCGCGCGCCTCGATGCCCTTGTCGATGCGCTTGACCAGGCCAGCCAGCACCTTGCCCGGGCCGCATTCGGCGATGCGCGTGGCGCCGCCGGCAGCCAGCGCCTGCACGCACTCCGTCCAGCGCACCGGCAGGTAGAGCTGGCGCTGCAGCGCGCCGCGGATGTCCTCGATGCTGTCGTAGCGCTTCGCCTCTGCGTTCTGGATCACCGGGATCGCCGGCAGTTGCCACGCCAGCGCGGCCATGCGCTCGCCCAGCCGGTCGGCCGCATCGCGCATCAGCATGCAGTGCGAAGGCACCGATACGGCCAGCTTGATCGCCTTCTTCACGCCCAGCTCGGCAAGCCGCGCCAGTGCGCGATCCACCGCTTCGGCATTGCCGGCGATCACCAGCTGGCCCGGCGAGTTGTAGTTGGCCGGCGCCACCACCTGGCCCTGCGCGGCCTCGTCGCAGACCTGCGCGATCTGCGCGTCGTCGCCGCCCAGGATCGCCGCCATTGCGCCCGTGCCGGCGGGCACCGCGGCCTGCATCAGGCGGCCGCGCTCGGCCACCAGCGCCGCCGCATCGTGCAGCGACAGGGCGCCCGCGCACACCAGCGCGCTGTATTCGCCGAGGCTGTGACCGGACAGCTGCGCCGGCAGCGCGCCGCCCAGCTTCCGCCACACGCGCCACGCCGCCACGCTGGCGGCGAGCAGCGCGGGCTGCGTGTTCTCGGTGCGGTTGAGCTGGTCTTCGGGCCCCTGCTGGCTGAGCGCCCACAGATCCACGCCCGCACCTTGCGAGGCTTCGTCGAACGTCGCCTTCACCTCGCCATGCGCAGCGGCCAGTTCGGCCAGCATGCCGACCGATTGCGAGCCCTGGCCGGGGAAGACGAAGGCGAGGTTGGAATGGGTGGTGCTCATGCGATCTTTCTCCTGCTCAAAAGCGAAAAGCGCTGCATCGTCCCACTCCTCTCCTCCGGCATCGCCGCAGGATACGGAGTTCGGAACGGCGCGACTTTTCCGGATACCCGCTTCTCAATAACGCAGCAGCGCCGAGGCCCAGGTGAAGCCGCCGCCGAAGGCTTCCAGCAGCAGGTTCTGGCCGCGCTGCACCTTGCCCGAGCGCACGGCGTAGTCCAGCGCCAGCGGCACCGAGCCGGACGAGGTGTTGGCGTGCTGGTCGACGGTAACGATCACGCGATCCATCGGCATCTGCAGCCGCTTCGCGGTGGCCTCGATGATGCGCAGGTTGGCCTGGTGCGGGATCAGCCAGTCGATGTCCGACTCGTGCATGCCGGCGGCTTCCAGCGTCTCGTCGACCAGCGAATCCAGCGTCTTCACCGCGACCTTGAACACCTCGCGGCCAGCCATCCTGATGCGCACGCCGTGGTTCGGTTCGTCCCTGAAGCCGACGGACACGCCGACCGGGTTCCACAGGAGTTCCTTGTAGCCGCCGTCGGCATGCATGCAGGTGGCGTAGATGCCGGGCTCGCTGGAGGCTTCGAGCACCACCGCGCCGGCGCCGTCGCCGAACAGCACGCAGGTCTCGCGCTCGCTCCAGTCCACCATGCGGGTCAGCGTCTCGGCGCCGATCACCAGCACCTTCTTCGACTGGCCGCTCTTGATGAACTTGTCGGCGATGCCCAGCGCGTACATGAAGCCCGAGCAGGCGGCGTTGACGTCGAACGCCGCGCAGCCGTTCGCGCCCAGGCGGTGCTGCACCAGGCAGGCGGTGGACGGGAAGATCAGGTCGGGCGTGGTGGTGCCCACCACGATCAGGTCGAGCTCGGCGGCCTTCACGCCGGCGGCCTCGAGCGCGCGCTGCGCGGCGAGCAAGGCCAGGTCGCCGGTGGTCTCGCCATCGGCGGCGATGTGGCGCTGGCGGATGCCGGTGCGGGTGCGGATCCATTCGTCGCTGGTGTCGACGATCTTCTCCAGATCGGCGTTGCTGACGGCGCGCTCGGGCAGTGCGCTGCCGGTGGCGATGATGCGGGAGTAGATCGGGGCCATTCCGTTTTCCGTGGGACGCAAACCGTGGATTGAACGCCCTGCGCGGCGCATGCGCAACCGTTCGGACGTCCACTCGAAACCCTGCAACGCGAAACGGCGCGTCGCCGCGCCGTTTCGTTCGATGCCTGCGGCGGATTCCGTGAGCGGAACCCGCGAGCGCGATCAGTCTTCGACCGACACGGCGCCCTTGGTCTCGATGACCTTCTTGCCGCGGTAGAAGCCGTCGGCGGTGACGTGGTGGCGCAGGTGCACCTCGCCGCTGGTCGGGTCGGTGGACAGCTGCACGGTCTTCAGCTTGTCGTGCGCGCGACGCATGCCGCGGGTGGACGGGGTACGGCGGCTCTTGGCAACGGCCATGGTAGTTCTCCAACTGAAACTGCGTTCGATTTCTACGTGATCGGGGCCACACGCCCCGACCGGTTTACTTCTTCAGTTCGCGCAATACCGCGAACGGATTGTTCTCGTGCGCCCGCGCCTCGTCCTGCTCCGGTTCGCCGCGCTCCGCCAGCGCCTCGGGCAGGCTGCTGTCCGGGTTCACCGGCACCAGCGGCAAGGCCAGCAACAGCTCGTCCTCGATCACGTCCGCCGGATGCAGGCGGCCGTCCTCGGGCACCAGCAGCGGCTCGCAACCGGGCGGCAGACCCGCCTCGTCGCGCTCCTGCCGGATCAGGCCGAGCCGGCTGTCCACCGTCACCGGCAGCACGAACGGCTCCAGCGTGCGCTGGCAGACCATCGTCAGCGGCGCCTGGGCATGGACGTCCACGTAATCCGTGCCCAACTCGTCGCGGCCGAAATCCAGCCGGTAACGCACCTCGCCTTCACCGTCGGCCAGCGCACCGCGCAGGCGCCCGAAAACGGCAACCGGCATGGCTCCCTCGAACGAACGCCGCGCCGAAACCATGCGCCATGCGTCCACGGACTCTGGCAGTGTCACGGACATAACCGCGAAATGGTACGGGCCACCACCAGCCCGAGTCAAGCCGTGCGGGGCTCCGGCGGCGGCCGGCGGTTCGCTCAGAACCTCCAGTCCAGGCTGACCATGTAGTTGGTCGGCGCGCCGTAGTAGCCGATATTGTACAGGCTGGTGATGTATTTCCTGTCGCCGATGTTGTTGACGTTGGCGCGCAGGGTCAGGTTCGGCTGGATGGCCCACGCGGCGAAGGCGTTGGCCAGCGCATAGCTGCCCTGGCGCACGGTGTAGCCGGTATAGCCGTCCACGTTGGAAATCCCGCTCTGCCAGCGCCCGCCGACGCCGAAGGACAGCGCCTCGAAGCCCGGCACACGCGTGCTGAACGCGAGGTTGGCGGTGTGGCGCGGCACCCACGGGTAGGTGTCGCCGCCGTTCTGCCCGCTCATCTTCAGCGCGGTGTAGCCGAGCACGAGGTCGACATACCGGTTGAGCTTGCCGGTGGCCTCGAATTCAAAGCCCTTCGATTCGACGTCCACGCCCTTGTAGTAGTAGTTGCCCGAGCTGGCGTCCAGGCCGGCGTAGGTGCCCAGGTTCTGCTGCTTGGCGTCGAACCAGGCCAGCGTGGTCAGCAGGCGCTTGTCCAGCCAGTCGGCCTTGACGCCCACCTCGTAGTTCGTGCCCTTGGTCGGATCCAGGTAAACGTGGTGGATGTTGTACTGATCCTGCGGCTGGTAGATGTCCGAGTAGCTGACGTAGCCGAGCACGTGGTCGGTGAAGTCGTAGGTCAGGCCGCCGTAGGGGCTGACGTGGCTCACGTCCTGGTCGAAGGGTACGCTGGAGTTCACGCCGTCGCGGTGGAACCAGGCGTAGTTGAATCCGACCACGGCCTTGAGCCTGTCGGTCAGCGCCAGCCGGGTCACGCCGAAAGCGCGCTTCAGCCGCTGGTTCAAGGTGCTGTCGAGGGTGCGGGCGCCCCATGCCGGCTGGGCGATCACGTTGCCGGCATACGGGAACGCCGGCAGCGCGCCGAAAGCCGGGTCGGTGGCGGATACCGGGTAGTCCCAGAGGGTGTATTCGCTCTGGGCAAGGCTCACGCCGAACACCACCTGCTGGTCGCGGCCGAACAGCTGGAAATCGCCGTTGACCGTGGCATCGCCGAGATTGGCGGTGGTGACGTCCCGCCCCTTGTAGGGCCAGCCGTACAGGCCGAGGCCCGTGGCCGGGTCGATGCCGGCGCGGGTATAGGCGAAGAACAGCTGGTCGTCGTTCCTGATCTCGTTGTGGTTGTAGGACAGCTTGAGCTGCCAGTCGTCCGCGAGCTGGTAGGTGTATTCGGCGAACGCGTTCTGCGTGGTGGTGTTCCAGTGCGTCCAGTCCTGCGTGGTCGAGGCGCTGCGCGGCCATTCGGCCTGGCGGCCGTCGTCGTAGTCGAAGGTCAGCGCGCCCCACATGTTGCCGTTGGTTCTGGCCCGCTGGTACGAGTAGCCGAGCGTCAGCGTGCCGTTCTCGCCGACCTGGCCGTCGACCACGCCGTAGAGGAAGTCGCGCTTGTTGGCTAGGCCGCGCAGGTACGAATCGCCGTCCTGGTGCACGGCGACCACGCGCCCGGCCCAGGTGCCGTCCTGAGTGAGCGGCGTCGAATAGTCCGCCTCGACGCGCCTGGTGCCCCACGAACCGTAGCTGATGCCGACCTCGCCCTGCTCCGTGTTGGTCGGGCGCTTGCGCACGTAGTTGATCGTGCCGGCGGCATTGCCCACGCCGGTGAGCAGGCCGTTGGCGCCGCGGATCACCTCGATCTTGTCGTAGCCGAACGAATCCGTCGCACCGGTGGCGATGCCCCAGTCGTTGGGCAGGCCGACGCCGTCGATCTGGGTGTTCTCGATCACGAAGCCGCGCGAGAGGTAGTTGGTGCGGTTGGTTTCCCACTCCTCGACCTGGATGCCGGTGGCCAGCCGCAGCGCGTCGTTGACGCTGTTGGCGCCGAAGTCGCGCATCTGTCCGCTGCTCACCACGCTGATCGACTGCGGCGTGTCCTTGATGTCCAGGTCGAGGTTGGTGGCGCCGTTGCTGACGCGGTCGGCGCGCTGGGCGACGACGCGTACCGCGCCCAGCTCGGTGGCTTGCTTCCTGTCGGCGGCCGTGGCCTTGGCCGCGGCCTCGTCGGCGGGGCGTGCCTGGGCCTGCATGGCAAGCAGCAGCGAGACGGCAAGCACGGAAAGACGCGGGGCGCGCAGGGAGCGCGCACGACGGAAGGTATTGGACATGAGGGATTCCCGATGGTGACGAATGGGGGCCAGCGCGTGCCGGCGCCCTGCTCGACAAATTTTAAATGCGAATCACTCTCATATTCAACAACCGGAGACGCAAGAGCCGCGATTCGACTCGATGCGTCACGCCCGACACGGACAGCGGCCGCGGCTTGATCCACGCATGACGGCAAGCGGCCTATGGGACGAGCGCCTCCCCCCCCCCTGCGGCATTTTGCCTGCGCCCCCGGCATGCGTCAGACTGCCCGTCCGCCGACTGACCCCGGACTTTCGTGGATGCCTACCTGACGCTCGGCGTGGCCGCCCTGTTCGCTCTGTTGATCGCCGCCGCGGCCTTCGGCGTGCTGCAGCGCCGTCGGCTGAGCCGCCGCGCCGCCAGCGTGAACTGCCTGCTGGAACTGGCCGATCGCCTGGAAGGCGACCTGAAAGCCTGCCGCAACGGCCTGCGCCAGGCACATGCGGTGATGTCGCTCAATCCCGATCTGCCCGCCGCCAGCGAACAGGACGCCCGCCACGCCGTCGATGCCGGCCTGCAGGCGCTGCTGCACCAGCGCATCTGGATCCGCGACCGCGCCGCCCGCGCCAGCCAGCAGGAACTCGACGAAACCGCTGCCGCCATGCGTGCCAGCCGCGACCGCCTGCAGCCGCTGCTGCAGGCGCTGAATGCCGCCCAGCGCGACCTGGACAGCGCGATGCGCGAACACATCCACCGCGACGCCGAATGAACGCCGCCCCGCCCCGCATCGTGCTGGCCTCCACCTCGCGCTACCGCGCCGAGCTGTTGCGCCGCCTGCTGGCGGAGTTCGGGCAGCATGCCCCCGGCACCGACGAAACCGCCCTGCCCGGCGAAGCACCGGATGCCCGCGCGGCGCGGCTCGCGATCGCCAAGGCCACGGCTGCCGCGGGCGATTTCAGCGATGCGCTGGTGATCGGCTCCGACCAGGTCGCCGAACTGGACGGCGAGACGCTGGACAAGCCCGGCAGCGCCGCGAACGCCCGCGCCCAGCTCGCCGCCAGCTCCGGCCGCGTGGTGCATTTCCACACCGCGCTGTGCCTGCTCGACACGCGCAGCGGCCGCCACCAGCTCCACGTCGACCGCACCCATGTGCATTTCCGCGCGCTGGGCGCTGCGGAGATCGAACGCTACGTGGCGCGCGAACAGCCGCTGGATTGCGCCGGCAGCTTCAAGTGCGAAGGCCTGGGCATCAGCCTGTTCGAGCGTATCGAAAGCGAAGACCCCAGCGCCCTGATCGGCCTGCCGCTGATCGCGCTGGCAAGAATGCTGCGTTCGTCGGGCGTCGCCGTGCCCTGAAACCCGGCACGCCGCAAACCCGGTACGCTGCCGCTGCACCCACGAACCGCCGCGAGCCCGACCGATGAGCCAGCCCCTGCCCGCCATGCCGCCCGCCGACGAACTGCGCCAACGGCTCGCCGCCGCCGAGGCGCAGCTCAACCGCGTGGTGCTGGGCAAGGCGCGGCAGGCGAAGTTGGCGCTGGCCAGCCTGATCGCCGGCGGCCACCTGCTGCTGGAAGACGTGCCCGGCGTGGGCAAGACCACGCTGGCGCACGCGCTGGCGGCCAGCTTCGCGCTGGAGTTCCAGCGTGTGCAGTTCACCAGTGACCTGCTGCCCTCGGACATCCTCGGCGTCAGCGTGTACGAGCGCGAGACCGGCCAGTTCCGCTTCCATCCCGGCCCGATCTTCGGCGGGCTGCTGCTGGCCGACGAGATCAACCGCGCCACGCCGAAGACGCAGAGCGCGCTGCTGGAAGCGATGGCCGAAGGCCAGGTCACCGTGGACGGCCAGACGCACGCGTTGCCGCAACCGTTCTTCGTGGTCGCCACGCAGAATCCGCTGGATCTGGCCGGCACCTTCCCGCTGCCCGACTCGCAACTCGACCGCTTCATGCTGCGGCTGTCGCTGGGCTACCCCGACCCCGCCGCGGAACGCGAACTGCTTACCGGCATCGATCGCCACGACCTGCTGGTCGGACTGAAGCCCGCGCTGGACGGCGCCGCCCTGCTCGCGCTGCGCAGGCAATCGCAGGCCATCGCCGCCAGTCCGGCCCTGCTCGACTACCTGCAGGCGCTGCTCGCCGCCAGCCGCCGCCATGCGGACATCCGCACGGGGCTGTCGCCGCGTGCCGGCCTGTCCCTGCTCGCCGCCGCACGCGCATGGGCCTTGCTGCACGACCGCGCCTACGTGCTGCCGGAAGACCTGCAGGCGTTGTTCGTGCCGCTGGCCGCGCACCGGCTGGTGGCCGCGCGCGGCGTCGGCGGCGAGGCGCTGGCGCGCCAGCTGCTCGCCGAGGTGGCGGTGGACTGATGCGCGCCGCATTGCGCCGGCTCGCGCAGCGCGCCGTAGTCAGGATCGAGCGCCGCCTGCCCGCACTCACCCGCCTGCGCCAGCCCGAGCCGTTGCCGATCGAGCTGAACCGGCGGCGCATCTACATCGTGCCCAGCGCGTTCGGGTTGGCTTTCGGCGTGCTGCTGCTGGTGATGCTGGTCGGTGCGTTGAATTACGCGAACAACGCCGCCCTGCTGCTGACCTGCCTGCTCGGCGCCGCTGCCGCGGCAAGCATGCTGCTCGCCTTCCGCACCCTGGACGGCTTGCGCCTGCGCGGCATCCGCGCCGGCCACGCCATCGCCGGCGAGCCGCTGGAGCTGGTGCTGGATTTCTCCGCCACGCGCCTGCGCGAAGCCGTGCGGCTGGACTGCGCGGGCGAAACGCACGCCTTCGCCGTGGACGGCGCCACCGAGCTGCCGCTGCGCCTGCCCACCGCGCGACGCGGCTGGCTGGAACTGCCGCGGCTGCGCATCTGGAGCACCTGGCCGCTGGGCCTGTTCCGCGCATGGAGCTGGCTGCACCCTCGGCAATCGGTGCTGGTGTGGCCGCGCCCGGAGCAGGCCGGGCCGCCGCCGTTCCTGCCGGCCGACGCGCAGGAGCGCCTGCGTCCGCAGCCGGGCGAGGAACTGGCCGCATTGCGCGACTACCGTCGCGGCGACGCGCCGCGCCACATCGCATGGAAGGCCAGCGCACGCCACCACGACCTGCTGGTGAAGGATTTCGACCGCCCCGAGCCACGCGAAGCCTGGCTGCTGGATTGGCACATGCTGCGTTCGCTGGATCGCGAAGCGCGCATCACCCGGCTGGCGCGCTGGCTGGGCGAGGCGGAAGCGCAAGGCCGCCGCTACGGCCTGCAACTGCCGAACGAACGCATCGACGCCGGCAGCGGCGCGACGCATTACGCGCGCTGCATGGGCGCGCTGGCGGTGCTGCCATGACGGCCGCCGCCGCGCCGCTGGACACGCGCAGCTTCGATCTCGCCGCGCTCGCCTTCGCCGCCGCGCTCGCGCTGCACGCGCCGCACCAGCCATGGTGGCTCGGCGCGCCGCTGGCGCTGGTCATCGGCCTGCGCTGGTGGCAACGCCGGCAGTATCGTGCGCGCACGCCCGCATGGCTGAAACTGCCGCTGCTGGTGTTGCTGGTGCTGGCCGTCGTCGGCCGCTACGGCAACGTGTTCGGGCAAGCCCCCGGCACCGCCCTGGCCGTGGGCCTGCTGGCGCTGAAGCTGCTGGAAACCGAAACCGTGCGCGATGCCCGCGTGGGCATGGGCTTCGCCTGCTTCACCCTGATGGCCGCGCTGCTGTCCAACCAGGGCCTGGTCGCCACCCTCGCCGTGGCGCTGGGCCTGCTGCCGCCACTGGCGGCACTGCGCTCGCTGGAACCGGGACGGCGGATACCCGCCGCGCTGTGGCGCGAACTGCTGCCCGGCGCGGCGCTGCTGGCGACGGCGCTGCCGCTGGCCGTGCTGGCCTTCCTGCTGGTGCCGCGACTCAGTTCGCCGCTGTGGGGCGCGCCGAACAGTGCCGAACAGCGCAGCGGCCTTGCCGACAGCATGACGCCGGCCGGCTTCACCCGACTGCTGATCGACGACAGCCCCGCGCTGCGCGTGAGCTTCGACGGCCCGCCACCGCCGCCCGACCAGCGCTATTTCCGCGCCTACGTGATGAGCCACTACGACGGCGCCAGCTGGACGTATCGCGACGTGGCCGACCAGCCTCCGGTGCCCATCGAGGCCGTTCGCGGCATCCGCTACCACATCAGCCTGGAGCCTACCCGGCAGCGCGTGCTGCCCACGCTGGACGTGCCGCTGGCCGCGCCAACGGGCGCCGGCCTGCGCCGCGACCGCGTGGTGATCGCCGACAAGCCGGTGGACGGGTTGCGGGACTACACGCTGGAATCCGCCACCACCTACCGGCTGGAACCGCAACTCGGTCGCCATCATGCGCGCTGGCTGCAACTGCCCGCCGGCTTCAACCCGCGCACGCTGGCGCTGGGCCAGTCGTGGCGCCGGCAATACGCTGGCGACGATGCCGCCATCGTGCGGGCCGCACTCGCGCTGTTCCACGACGGCGGCTTCCGCTACACGCTGGCGCCCGCGCCGCTGGGCCGCGACGCGATGGACGACTTCCTGTTCGATACGCACGAAGGTTTCTGCGAGCACTACGCCTCGGCCTTCACCGTGCTGATGCGCGCCGCCGGCATCCCGGCCCGCGTGGTCACCGGTTACCAGGGCGGCTACTGGAACGCGCTGGGCAACTACCTGCTGGTGCGCAATTCCGACGCGCATGCCTGGAGCGAGGTGTGGCTGGCCGGCCGCGGCTGGGTGCGCGTGGATCCTACCGCCGCCGTGCGCCCGCAACGCATCGACCTCGGTGCTGCCGCGGCGGCGCCCGGAGGCCAGTTGCCGTGGTACGAAAGCGGCTGGCTGCAGTCGCTGCGCAACCACTGGGACATCGTCAACCGCTGGTGGAACCAGGGCGTCAACGGCTTCGACGCACTGCGCCAGCGCGGCCTGCTGAAGCCGTTCGGCATCAGCGAAGCGGGAACGTCCACGCTGGCGTCGCTGCTCGCCGCATCCTGCGTGCTGGCCATGCTGGCCGGACTGGCGTGGGTGTGGCGGCGGCGCGAGCCGGAAGACGCCGCGCGCGCCGCGTTGCGCGCACTGGAGCGCAAGCTGGCGCGGATGGGCGTGGCGCGGTCGCGCGGCGAAGGGCCTCGCGATTTCCTGCAACGCGCCGCGGACACGCTGCCCGCGCAACGCGAGAGGCTGACCGGGCTGATGCGGCACTATCTCGAACTGCGCTACGGCCACAACGAACCCACGGCTGAATCCCTTCGCGCACTGCAACGCGCCGTTCGGGATTTTTCTGTCAGCCGCGTGGTCAAATGAGCGTTGATAGGGTCGCAACCCCACAATCGTCGCGATGGAGAAACCGCCATGTCCCTGTACCGCCCCCTCGCGCTAGTCGCGGCCGTCGCCCTGCTGGGCGGCTGCGCGACGATGCCGCAACCGCTGCAAGGCAACTACGCCAACCTCTCCAGCGCCTCCGCCCAGCAAGGCGGAGCCGGCGGCACCCGCGTGCGCTGGGGCGGCGAGATCATCAAGACCGAACCCGGCCCGCAGCAGACCTGCTTCTACATCCTGGCCCGCCCGCTGGACGGCCAGGCCCGCCCCGAACTGGGCAACGCCGGCGACAACCAGGGCCGCTTCGTGGCCTGCCACAGCGGCTTCTACGATCCCGAGGTGTTCACCCGCGGCCGCGAGCTGACCGTGACCGGCACCGTCCATGGCACCGTGAGCAGGAAGGTGGGCGAGTACGACTACCCCTATCCGCGCGTGGAAGCCGACGTGGTGTACCTGTGGCCGAAGCGCCCGGTGTACGTGGACACACCTTACCCGCCCGGTTTCTACGATCCGTTCTGGGGCCCGTGGGGGCCGTGGGGCTATGGCCCGTACTGGGGCGGCCCGCGCCGCGTGATCGTGGTGCGCCCCGCACCGCCGCCTCCGCCGCCGCCGCCCGCCAAGTAAGCGTCGCGCGCACGAAAAAGCCGGCCATGGGGCCGGCTTTTTCGTGCGGGTTCGCCATCGCCTGCGATCAGCCCGGCGGCCAGCTCATATGCCGGCCCGCCAGCAAGTGCATGTGCAGGTGGTACACGGTCTGGCCGCCGTACTCGCGGCAGTTGTTCACCACGCGGTAGCCCTGCTCGGCGAAGCCCTCGCGCCGCGCGTATTCGGCGATGGCCAGCAGCAGGCGACCCAGCAGCGCGGCGTCTTCCGGCTTCGCGTCGTCCAGCGTGGCGATGGCCTTCTTCGGGATGAACAGCACGTGCACCGGCGCCTGCGGGTTCAGGTCGCGGAAGGCCAGCACCTCGTCGTCCTCGTAGACGATGTCCGCGGGGATTTCGCGCCGGATGATCTTGCCGAAGATGGTGTCGCCCATGTCGCCGCCCCCAATTTGAAAGTGCAGCCAGGGATGGCTGCCCGTTTGATTCTCGCGATCATGGATGATCGCAAAGTCAGAGCAAAAGTGCGGCCAGGAATGGCTGCCCGCTTGATTCCCGCGATCATGGATGATCGCAAGGTCAGAGCAGTTGGCGTCCGCCGAAGGCATGCGCCAGCGTGCCGCGATCCACGTATTCCAGCTCGCCACCCAACGGCACGCCGTGCGCCAGCCGCGTGGGCTTGACGCCGCCAGCGCGCGCCAGTTGCGCCAGGTAGTGCGCGGTGGCCTCGCCTTCCACGGTGGGATTGGTGGCGATGATGAGCTCTTCCACCTCGCCCTCGCCAAGGCGTTGAGAGAGCTGCGCCAGGCCTAGCTCCTCCGGACCCAGTCCATCCAGCGGCGACAGCCGGCCATGCAGCACGAAGTACTGCCCGCGATAGCCGGTGGCCTGCTCGATGGCCGCCAGATCCACCGGCGACTCCACCACGCACAGCAGGTGATGGTCGCGGCTGCTGCCGGCGCAGATCGCGCACAGCGGCTCCTCGCTGAAATCGCGGCAGCGCTCGCAATGCCCGATGCGCTGCATCGCCTCGCGCAACGCGTCGGCCAGTTTCAGCCCGCGCTCGCGGTCACGCTCCAGCAGGTGGAAGGCCATGCGCTGCGCGCTCTTGCCGCCCACGCCGGGCAGGCAGCGCAGCGCTTCGATCAGGTCGGTGAGCAGCTTGCTCATGGACTTTCGATAACCCAGCTACGAAGCGGCTGTCGTTGAAAAATCCGGCCAGGGATGGCCGGGGTTTTGCCGAGGGATCGGCATATCAGAACGGCATCTTGAAGCCCGGCGGCAGGCTCATGCCGGCGGTGACGTTGCCCATCCTGTCGCGGCTGGCCTGGGCCACCTTGTTCACCGCGTCGTTGATCGCGGCGGCGACCAGATCCTCGGCCATCTCCGGGTCGTCGGCGAAGGTCTGGCGGTCGATAGTCACCTTGCGCACCTCGTGCGCACCGCTCATCGTCACGCTCACCAGGCCGCCGCCGGCGCTGCCGGTGACTTCCAGCTTGGCGATCTCCTCCTGCGCGCGCTTCATGTCTTCCTGCATGCGCTGGGCCTGCTGCATCAGCTGGCCGATCTGACCTCTCATCGCATTACTCCGTCTTCAACTGCCAAAGGGTTTCACCGACTGCGGCACCACGCGGGCGCCGAAGTCGCGTTTCATGGATTGCACGAAGGGATCGTCGGCGATGGACTGCTCCGCCGCCGCCTGCGCCGCGTCGCGCGCCTGGGTGGCGCGCGCGGCCGGCGTGGCGGAGACCGCCGACTTGTCGATGTCGACGAAGCGCAGCTTGATGCGTTCGCCCAGCGCGTTGCTGATGCGCTCCTCCATCTGGCTGAGCATCGGCTCCACCGCCATGCCCATGTGCGCCGGCTGCAGCGCCAGCACCAGGGTGTTGCCGTCGCGTTCGCGCAGCACCGCGTTCTGCGCCAGCACGCCGAACGGGCCGCGCAGGCCGGCCTGCTCGATCAGGCTTTCCCAGTGCGGCAGGCCATTGGCGTCGCGCGGCGGCGCAGCCGGGGCTGGCGCCGATTCGCGCACGGCAGGCGCCGGAGCGGCAACGGGCGACGCGGCACGATAGGCCGGAGCCGGCGGCATCGTGGGTGCGGCGCTGCGCACGGGCGAGGCAGCAGGCCGCGGCGCGGGCACCGCGCGTTCCGCCACGGGACGCGCGGCCTCGTCGCCCGGATGGAACGCCAGCATGCGCAGCAGCGCCATCTCGAAGCCGGTGCGCGCGTCGGGCGCCAGCGCGAGGTCGCGGCGACCGCCGATGGCGATCTGGTAGTAGAGCTGCACGTCCTCCGGCGCGATGCGCGCCGCCAGCGCGTGCAATGCCTCGCCGTCGGACTCGTCGCCCGCCTGGTAGCCGGGGATCAGCTGGATCAGCTGCAGGCGGTGCAGCACGCCGGCGAGGTCGTCCAGCACGCCGCCGAAATCCGGCGAGTACGAGGCGATCTGCGCGCACTCGGCGAGCAGGCGCGCACCGTCGCCGTCGGCCAGCGCGTCGAGCACGCCCAGTACCTGGCCGCGCGCCACGCTGCCCAGCATGGTGCGCACGTCATCGGCGTGCAGCGCGCCGCCGCCGTAGGCGATGGCCTGGTCGAGCAGCGACAGGCCGTCGCGCAGCGAGCCGTCGGCGCCGCGCGCCAGTTCCTCGATCGCGGCGTCCTCGTAGGCGATGTTCTCGGCGCCCAGGATGTGCCGCATCTGGCCGGCGATCTGCTCCGGCAGCAGGCGCTTGAGGTTGAACTTCAGGCAGCGCGACAGCACCGTCACCGGCAGCTTCTGCGGATCGGTGGTGGCGAGCAGGAACTTCACGTGCGGCGGCGGCTCTTCCAGCGTCTTCAGCAGCGCGTTGAAGGCCGGCTTGGAGAGCATGTGCACCTCGTCCACCAGGTACACCTTGAAGCGACCGCGCGAAGGCGCGTACTGCGCGTTCTCGATCACCTCGCGCACGTCGTCCACGCCGGTGTTGCTGGCCGCGTCGATCTCCAGCAGGTCGACGAAGCGGCCCTCATCCACCGCGGTGCAGACCGCGCACTCGCCGCAGGGATCGGCCGATTCGCCGCGCTCGCAGTTCAACGACTTGGCGAAGATGCGCGCGATGGTGGTCTTGCCCACGCCGCGCGTGCCGGTGAACAGGTAGGCGTGGTGCATGCGCCCGGTGTCCAGCGCATTGGTGAGCGCGCGCACCACGTGCTCCTGCCCCACCAGTTCGGCGAACTTGCGCGGGCGCCATTTGCGGGCGAGGACTTGATAGGACATGGGCGACATTCACCGTGAAGCGAAAGGCGATTGTGCCAAGGTGGGGGCGACAAGTCAGTAAAGCCAGTGTGTCGCGAGCGCCCGCCCCTCACCCCAACCCTCTCCCCGGCGGGGAGAGGGGGCAAACGTGCCGTGCGGGTTCGCCTTTGCCGGCCATCGGCATGCGGATGGGTCGAGGCTCTCGGAAAGACCGGCCGAAAATGGCGGCGGCCCCGCCAGCCACACCCCGGCACCCGAATCATCCACTACCGTTGCTTCCTTCCGGATCTGGCGGGGTTTGCGGACTATCGTCGCGGGGGAACCGACGGGGCCACCATGAAAATGTCGATGCGCATGCGTTGATGCAAGACGCGGATCGAACCGGACGGAAGGTTCAGCAGCACGCCGCCTGTCCGTTCGGGCCGCGCATTGTGCCCCAGATCGGACATGCAACTCAAGGCATGCGTCCCGCCCGTGCGCACAGGCGCGCGCGGCAGGCAGCGTTCCGCGTATTCCCGACCAGTTCTTAAGTTTGTGCCGAATTCCGCACCGCAGACCGGCAAGCCTTTCTAGACCCCGCTCCGTTCCGCGAGCGAGCATGCCGCCATGCGCACCCTCGACTTCATCGATTCCCACACCGGCGGCGAACCCACCCGGGTGATCCTCTCCGGCTTTCCCGATCTCGGCGCCGGCTCGCCGGCGGATCGCCTGCGCGTGTTCCGCGCGAAGTACGACTGCTGGCGCCAGGCCATCGCCTGCGAACCGCGCGGTTCGGACACCATGGTGGGCGCCCTGCTGCTGCCGCCCACGACACCCGACGCCTGCGCCGGCGTGATCTATTTCAACAACGTCGGCTATCTCGGCATGTGCGGCCACGGCACCATCGGGCTGATCCGCACGCTGCAGCACCTCGGCCGGCTGTCGCCGGGCCAGCATCGGCTGGAAACACCGGTCGGCATGGTCGGCGTGGAACTGCACGCCGACGGCCGCGTGTCGGTGGAGAACGTGGAGAGCTACCGCCACCTGCACGATGTCGCATTGGACGTGGCCAGCTACGGCACGGTGCGCGGCGATGTGGCCTGGGGCGGCAACTGGTTCTTCATCACCCGCGACACGCCGTTGCCGCTGACGCTGGCCAACCAGCGCGCGCTCACCGCCTATGCCGAGGCGATTCGCGCCGCGCTGGAAAAGGCCGGCATCAGCGGCGCCGAGGGCGCCGAGATCGACCACATCGAGCTCAACGAGCACGGCCACCAGGCCGACGCCGACGCGCGCAACTTCGTGCTGTGCCCCGGAACGGCCTACGACCGCTCGCCCTGCGGCACCGGCACCAGCGCCAAGCTGGCCTGCCTCGCCGCCGACGGCGCGCTGGCGCCCGGCCAGGTCTGGCGCCAGGCCGGCATCCTCGGCAGCGTGTTCGAGGCGCACTACCGGCCCGGCGTGCGTGGCGTGCTGCCGCGCATCACCGGCAGCGCCCACGTCACCATGCAAGGCCAGTTGCTGATCGACGACGCCGATCCGCTCGCCTGGGGCATAGGCGCGGCGTGAGCAGCGATGCGCTCATCGTCGTCGGCGCCGGCATCGTCGGCGCGGCCTGCGCGGAACGCGCCAGCGCCGAGGGTTTCGACGTCACCCTGGTCGAGCCCGGCACGGTGGGCGGCGGCGCCACCGCGGCGGCGATGGGGCACCTGATCGCGATGGATGACGACCCGGCCGAACTCGCACTCTCGCACTACTCGCTGGAACTGTGGGACGCGCTGGCCGACCTGCCGCAGGCGCAGTTCAGCCGCTGCGGCACGCTGTGGGTGGCCGCCGACGAACGCGAGCTGGCCGGCGTACCCGCCAAGCTCGAACGCCTGGCCGCCATCGGCATCCGCGCCGAAGCGGTGGACGGCGCGGCGCTCCGTCAACTGGAGCCGGCGCTGGCGCCCGGCCTCGCCGGCGGCATGCTGGTGTCGCGCGACGCCGTGGTGTACGGACCGGCCGTAGCCATGCACCTGGTCGAACGCGCGCAATCGCGCGGGGCGCGACTGCTGCGCGATCGCGCTCGACGCCTCACCCGCGACGGCGTCGAATTGCAAAGCGGCCAGATCTTGCGCGGCCGCGTACTGGTCGCCACCGGCTGCGCCCTGCCCGAGCTGCTGCCGACCTTGCCGATGCGCGCACGCAAGGGGCACCTGGCGATCACCCAGCGCTACCCGGGGCTGCTGCGGCACCAGACGCTGGAACTCGGCTACGCCGACAGCGCGCACGGCAGCGGCGACGGCAGCGTGGCCTTCAACGTGCAGCCGCGACCGACCGGGCAAATCCTGATCGGCTCCTCGCGCGAGTTCGACGACGCGATGGATCCCGCCGTGTCGATGCCGATGCTGCGCCGCATGCTCGAACGCAGCTTCCGCTACCTACCCGCGCTGCGCGGGCTGGACGCGCTGCGCGTGTGGACGGGCTTCCGTCCGACCAGCATCGACGGCCGCCCCTACATCGGCCGCGTGCCCGGCATGGATCACGCGTGGGTCGCCGCCGGCCACGAGGGACTCGGCATCACCACCGCGCTGGGCACCGCGCACCTGCTTCTGGATCTGCTGCTGCAGCGCCCCGCCGCCATCGATGCCGCGCCGTTCGACCCGGCGCGCCTCGCCGCCACGGTGGCCGCATGAACGGCGCGACGATCCGCATCACGGTGGACGGCCAGCCGATCGAGGTGGAGGAAGGCTGCAGCGTGGCGGCAGCCGTCGCCCATCTCGGCGTGCCGTTCCGCCGCTCGGTGCGCGGCGAACCGCGCCTGCCCCTGTGCGGCATGGGCGTCTGTTTCGAATGCCGCGTGTGCATCGACGGCGTCGCCGGACAACGCGCGTGCATGCTGCAAGCGCGCGCCGGCATGCAGGTGATCACCGATGGCTGAGCGCTACGACGTGCTGATCGTCGGCGCCGGCCCCGCCGGGCTGGCCGCAGCCCAGGCCGCCGCCGGACAAGGTGCGCGCGTGGCCGTGCTCGACGCGCAGCCGCGTGCGGGCGGGCAGGTCTGGCGCCACGACGTGCGCCGCGCGCCATCGCGCTTGGTGGCGCGGAGCCTCCGCGATGGCCTGAAGCCGCCCGTCGAATGGATGGCCGGCACCAGCGTGGTTGCCGCCGAGGGCGACGCCCTGCTGGTGCAGACGCCGCAAGCCGCGCAATGGCTGCGCTACGGCAACCTGGTGCTCGCCACCGGCGCGCGCGAACTCCTGCTGCCCTTCCCCGGCTGGACGCTGCCCGGCGTGGTCGGCGCCGGCGGCTCGCAGGCCCTGGCCAAGCAGGGCTGGCCGCTGGCCGGCAAGCGCGTGGTGGTGGCCGGCAGCGGCCCGCTGCTGCTCGCTGCCGCGGCCACGCTGCGGCGGCATGGCGCCATCGTGGCGGCCATCTGCGAGCAGGCGGAAGCCCCGGCATTGCGCGGCTTCGCAGCCAGCCTGTGGCGCTGGCCGCGCAAGCTGCTGCAGGCGGCGCGGTTGCGCCTGCAGCTCGCCGACGTGCCCTACCGCAGCGGCACCGTGGTGCGCCGCGCGCACCCCGACACGAGCCGCAACCCGTTGCGCGCCGTCGAGCTCGAAGGCCCGCGCGGCACGGAACAACTCGCCTGCGACATGCTAGCCGTCGGCTATGGCCTGATCCCGAACATGGAACTGGCGCACCTGCTCGGCTGCGCCACGCAACCGTTCGGCGCGCACGCCGCCGTGCAGGTGGACGCACGCCAGCACACCAGCCTTGACCGTGTGTACGCCGCCGGCGAAGCCTGCGGCATCGGCGGCGTCGATTGCGCCCGCATCGAAGGCACCATCGCCGGGCTCGCCGCGACCGGCGCCGACATCCCCGCCAGGCTGCTGCGCCAGCGCGCGCACGCGCGCGCCTTCGCCGCCGCGTTGCAACGCACGTTCGCCCTGCGCCCGGCGGTGCATGCGCTGGCCGCCGCCGACACCCTCGTCTGCCGCTGCGAGGACGTAACACTGGGCATGCTGGCCGATCACGCGGATTTCCGCAGCGCCAAGCTCGCCACCCGCTGCGGCATGGGCGCCTGCCAGGGGCGCATCTGCGGCGCCGCGCTGGCCGAACTCGGACGCTTCCCGCATGCCGGCAGCCGGCCGCCACTGTTCCCCGCCCGCCTTTCCACCTTGACCTACGCCGATCCCGTTTCCTGATCTCCCTCCGAGGACACAACCGATGAGCAAGACCTCACTCTGGCACGGCGTCATCCCCGCCATCACCACGCCGTTCACCGCCGACGGCCAGGTCGACCACGACTTCCTCGCGCAGCACGCACGACAGATGATCGACGCCGGCTGCACCGGCATCGTGCCGCTGGGTTCGCTGGGCGAGGCGGCCACGTTGGGCTTCGACGAGAAAGTCGCCATCGTGCGCACCCTGGTGCAGGCGCTGGACGGCCGCGCGCCGGTGATTCCCGGCATCGCCTCGCTGTCCACCGACGAGGCGGTGCGGCTGGCCAGGGCATGCAAGGAAGCCGGCGCCAGCGGCCTGATGGTGCTGCCGGTCTACGTGTATTCCAGCGACTGGCGCGAGATGGGCGCGCACGCCCGCGCCGTGCTCGGCGCCACCGACCTGCCCTGCCTGCTCTACAACAACCCGGTGGCGTACAAGACCGACATCACGCCCGCGCAGATGGCCGAGCTGGCCGCCGAATTTCCCAACCTGCAGGCAGTGAAGGAATCCTCCGCCGACGTGCGCCGCTTCGCCGGCATCCAGGCGTTGCTGGGTAATCGTCTGCAACTGCTGGTGGGCATGGACGACGCCATCGTCGAGGGCATCGCGATGGGCGCCACGGGCTGGATCGCCGGCCTGGTCAACGCCTTCCCGAAGGAATCGGTGCGGCTGTTCGAGCTGGCCCGGGAGGGCGGCTACGCCGCGGCCAAGCCGCTGTACGACTGGTTCCTGCCGCTGCTGCGGCTGGACACCGTGCCGACCTTCGTGCAGCTCATCAAGCTGGTGCAGGAAAAAACCGGCATGGGCAGCGAACGCGTGCGCGCGCCGCGCCGGCCGGTGGCCGGCGCCGAGCGCGAGCATGCGCTGACGGTGATTGAACACGCACTCGCCAACCACCCGGGCATCTGACATGGACAAGCTCGAACCCGTATTGATCGCCGGCGCCTGGCAACCGTCGATAGCCCCGCAGGGCAGCTTCCGCGCCAGCGATCCCGCGCGGGCCGCAGCCATCGGCCCGCACTTCCCGGTCAGCGGCCCCGCCGATGTGGAAGCCGCCCTGCAAGCGGCGGCCCGCATCGCCGCCGAACTAGCCGCCACGCCTGCCGAACGCATCGCCGGTTTCCTCGACGCCTACGCCGACGCCATCGCGGCGGATGGCGATGCGCTGGTCGCGCTGGCGCACGCCGAGACTGCACTGCCGGTGGAGCCGCGCCTGCGCTCGGGCGAGCTACCGCGCACCGTCGATCAATTGCGCCAGGCCGCGCGCGCCGTGCGCGATTACGCGTGGGCCGATCCAGTGATCGACACCAGGGCCGGCCTGCGCATGCACCGCGCGCCGCTGGGCAAGCCGGTGCTGGTGTTCGGCCCCAACAACTTCCCGTTCGCCTTCAACGCCATCGCCGGCAGCGATTTCGCCTCGGCGCTGGCCGCGCGCAATCCGGTGATCGCCAAGGCGCACCCGCTGCACCCGGCCACCAGCCAGCGCCTGGCGATGCTGGCGCACCAGGCCGTGCAGGCCAGCGGCCTGCCGGCCGCCACCGTGCAGATGCTCTACCACTTCGACACCGCCACCGGCCTCAGGCTGGCCGGCGACACGCGGCTCGGCGCCATCGGTTTCACCGGTAGCCGCCATGGCGGCCTCGCGCTGAAAGCCGCCGCGGACAAGGCCGGCGTGCCGTTCTACGCCGAGCTGTCCAGCGTGAACCCGGTCTTCCTGCTGCCCGGCGCGTTGGCCCAGCGCAGCGGCGAGGCAATGGCGCAGGAGTTCTTCGCCTCCTGCACGATGGGCAGCGGCCAGTTCTGCACCAATCCGGGCGTGCTGGTCGTACCGGTCGATGCCAACGGTCACACGTTCCTGGATGCCGCGACCTCGTTGTTCGAAGCCGCCACGCCGCAGATCCTGTTCTCGCACGATGGCCAGCGCAATGTCGAGCGCGCCGTCGCCACGTTGCGCGAAACAGGCGCCGAAGTGCTTGCGGGCGGCGATCCCGGCGCAGGCGAAGGCTTCCGCTACCGGCCCACCCTGCTTGGCGTGGACGCCACTGCCTTCCTGCGCAACGCCGAGGCCCTGCAGACCGAGGCGTTCGGCCCGGTGAGCCTGGTCGTGCGCGCATCCGGCCTGGCGGAGATGGTGGCCGTAGCTGCCGCGTTCGAGGGCAACCTCACCGGCACGATGTACCGGGCCGACGACGGCGGCGACGATGCGGCATGGCAGGCCATCGCAGCGGAACTGCGTCCGCGCGTCGGCCGCCTGATCGCCAACAAGATGCCCACCGGTGTCGCGGTGAGCCCGGCGATGAACCACGGCGGACCGTTCCCTGCCACCGGCCATCCGGGCTTCACCGCGGTGGGCATGCCCGCGGCGATCCACCGCTTCACCGCCCTGCACTGCCACGACGGCGTGCCGGACGCGCTGCTGCCGGCGGAGCTGCGCGACCGCAACCCTGGCGGCGTGCAGCGGCTGGTGGACGGGCAATGGAGCACGGCGGACATCGACTAGCCGAAAAACGGAAAGCCCCGCAATGCGGGGCTTTCCGTTTCGATCAATTGGCGGAGAGAGCGGGATTCGAACCCGCGATACGGGGATAAGCCGTATACACACTTTCCAGGCGTGCTCCTTCAACCACTCGGACATCTCTCCGCACGCAACCTGCTCACGGCCCCAATCGCGGACGGTGAAGAGGCGAAAGGATACCGGCCGCCACGGCCACTGACAAGCTCAGCCGGCATCCGCGCGCGGCGGCGACGGCGACGGCAGGGCGACGTGCTGCCCCGTGGCGGCGACCCGGTAGCCGCGCTCCGCCAGCGCGGCGCCGTCGGCCGCGCTGCCGTAGTGGTAGAGCAGCAGGCGCGCGCGCAACGCCGCGTCGTATTCGCGTGCGATGTCGTCGACGCCGGTGTGCGAGGGATTGCCGTGCAGGCCGCAGTCGTGCGCGACCAGCTCCTCCCCGCCGGCGTACCGGCCCAGCGTTTCGGGAATCGGCCGCGTGTCGCCGGTGTAGGCGAAGCTGCCCGCCAGCGCGAGGCCGAACGAGGTGTCGGGCCGGTGGTGGCGCGTGGCGAACACGTCGAACCACAGGCCGTCCAGCCAGAAGCCGCGCGTGCACGGCACGAGGCGGAACGCCTCCCAGTAGTTCGCGCCGCCCTCGGCCAGCACGCCGGGATAATCGGCCACGCGCGCCTGCAGCCACGGCACCAGCGCGGCGTGGCAGAACACGCGGATGCTGCCGCGCAGCGCTTCGTCGAACCACACGCGGGTGAACAGGCGCTCCATGCCGCCGACGTGATCCATGTGCGTGTGGGTGATGTAGATCGCGCGCGGCAGCTCGCCGTAGGCGGCGCGGTAGCGGTCGAGCGTGTCCGGCCCGCAGTCGACCAACAGCAGCGGCTCGCCGTCGCGTTCCAGCACGACTGCCGAGGAGCCCAGCTCCACCGCGTGCGCTGCGCCCGTGCCAAGGAAATGCAGATGCCAGTTCATGCGCCGAAGGTCGCCTCGTAGGCTTCGATGAGGGGAGTCCACACAGCCGCGCGGAACGCCGCTTCGCCCTGCGCGGCGGCGCCGAGCTTGACCAGCGAGCGGTGCAGCCGCGCGAGGTTGGCCAGTCGCCAGCCCTCGGCCAGGTCGCGCAGACGGCCGCGGTCGAAGTCGATCAGATACAGCCCGCTCGCCGCCGCCAGCACGTTGTGCGCGTTGAGGTCGGCATGCCAGATGCCGACGCGATGGAAGCGCGCCACCAGCGCGCCCACTTCGCGCGCCAGCTCGGCATTGAGCCGGCCGGCCGCGAGGCATTCGGCCAGCGTCTGCGCATCCGCGATGCGGCGTGTGACGAGATCGGCGCGATAGAACAGGCCATGCCGGCGATAGCGCGCGGCCACCGGTGCCGGCCCGGGCAATTTCAATCGCGCGATCTCGGCCAGCAGGCGGAATTCGGCGAAGCAGCGCGTGGCGTCGGCACCGCGCCACAGGTAGCGGTCGCCCATCAGCTTCGCCACCATGCCGCCGCGGCGATAGTGCCGCAGCACGCATTCGCCGGCCGGCGTGGCGATGATCTGCACGCCGCCGCGCCCGCCCGTTTGCGAGCGCAGCGCGCCGCGTTCGCGCCAGTGTTCCGGCACGAACCAGTCGGCGTCGACTTGTGGCGATGCCTCGGCGTCGAACAGAATCGCGCCACCGGCATCCATGTGCAGATGTTCCCGCATCGATGCTGCCGCCCCTTGTCCGATCATCTTCAGCGATTCTACATGCCAGCTCCTGCCTCGATTTGCCTGCTGCGCACCTCGGCCATCGGCGACGTCACCCACGTGGTGCCGCTGCTGCGCACGTTGCAGGCGGCATGGCCGCAGGCCAGGCTCGCGTGGATCGTGGGCAAGCTGGAGCGCAGGCTGGTGGGCGACCTGCCCGGCGTGGATTTCGTCACCTTCGACAAGGCCGCGGGCTGGGCCGGCATGCGCGAAGTGTGGACGGCGCTGCGCGGCCAGCGCTTCGATGCGCTGCTGCAGATGCAGGTGGCCCTGCGTTCCAACCTGCTGAGCCTGGGCATCAAGGCAAACCGGCGCATCGGCTACGACGCGGCGCGCGCGAAGGATCTGCATGGCCTCGTCGTCAACGAACGCATCCCCGCGCGCAGCGGCGAACATGTGCTGGACGCCATCGGCAGCTTCGCCGAACCGCTGGGCCTGAAACAGACGACAGTGCGCTGGGACATTCCCGTCCCCGACGAGGCGCAGGCCTGGGCCGCGGAACAATTGCCGGACGACACGCCAACCATGCTGGTGAGCCCCAGCTCCAGCCACGCGCTGCGCAACTGGCGGCCGGAACGCTACGCCGCCGCGATGGATCACGCCGCCGCACGCGGCTGGCGCGTGGCGCTGGTGGGCGGCCCCTCAGCCAGCGAACGCGCGATGGCCGATGCAGTGCTCGCCGCATGCAGGCATGCTCCGCTCGACCTCACCGGCAAGGACACGCTGAAGAAACTGCTGGCCTTGCTCGGCCGCGCGCAATTGCTGCTGACGCCGGACTCCGGCCCCATGCACATGGCCAATGCGGTGGGCACCAAGGTGCTGGGCCTGCACGCGGCAAGCAACCCGAACCGCTCCGGCCCCTACTCCGACCGCCGCTGGTGCGTGGACAAGTACGACGAGGCCGCATGCAGCTTTCTCGGCAAGCCGGCCAGCGAACTGGCCTGGGGCGCCAAGATCGAGAAACCCGGCGTGATGGATCTGATCGGCGTGGACGACGTGGTGGAACGTTTCGAGGCGGCCGCGCACCACCTTGGCCTGACATGAAAGCCTCTCTCCCACTATTGATCCGGCCCGCAAATATGTCGTGTACACCGTTCGTCCTAAGCGAAGCGAAGCGGAGTCGAAGGACATGGGGGGAAACTGTTTGCGGGCCGGCTCAATAGGAGAGGGGTTGGGATGAGAGTTCAGCGCCACGCTCCGCTCGTACCCTCATCCGCCTGACGGCACCCTCTCCCGGCGGGAGAGGGATTCAGCCTCAAACGGCGCGATAGTCCTGGTAGGACTTTTCCTCGACCAGCTGCGAGCCCAGCTTCACGTTGATCTCGCGCTTCACCGCCGCGCGCTCGTCGTTCTTGAAGTACACCGAACGCGCCAGCTCGATGAACTCGGCGTCGAACGCCTGCGCCTTCTCCTTGAGGCGGATGTCGTCCTCGATCACCCACAACGCCTCGTTCACCGCCAGCAAGCGCGCGCGTTCGTCGTGGATGTCGGTCTTCGAGGCGGGATGCGCGGCCCATGTGGCGTTGAGCAGGTCGAGCTCGGTGCGCACGTTGGCCAGCTTGGCTGGATCGCCGATGCGCTGCGACTTGATTTCGAGGATGGTGATCTTGTCGATCAGCTCGCCGTAGGACACCGGGGTCTGGATCAGGCTCATGGTTGAAACTCCGAATCAGGCCGCATGCGCGGGATGGAAGGCGCCATGGCGCACGAGTTCGCAGACGGTGCGCACGTCGCCGTCCAGCGCGCGGTCGCGGTGCAGGAAGCCGATGCTCTTGCGCAGCGTGTCGTGGGCGCGGCGCACGTCGGCACCGGCGTGGAAGTCGCTGCTGGCTGCCAGCGCCTCGGCCAGTTGCTGCGCCTCGGCGGCGAACTGCTCGTAGTGCGGCTGGCCTTCGCGCGGCGCGTTGGACACCTTGGCCGCCAGCGCCTGCCAGCCGCCGCGCTGGGCGAGGCGGCGCGCGGCGTTGAGCATTTCCTGGCGGTAGTCCAGCGCCTGCGCGGCGGTGTACAGCTCCAGCGCAATCACGTGGCCCAGGTCTTCCATCATCTCCAGCACGTGGCGCGCCTCGTTGGCGCCCATCGAGACGTGATCCTCGGCGTTGGCGCTGGTCGGCACCGAATACACGCTGGCCGGATGCGCGCGCGTGGCGAGGTCGTTGACCAGCGCCGCGGCGGTGTACTGCACGATCATGAAGCCGGAATCGGTGCCGTCCTCGTTGCCGCTGAGGAAAGCCGGCAGGCCGTCGTTGGTGGCCGGGTCGACCAGCTTGTTGAGGCGGCGCTCGGAGATCGAGGCCAGCACCGGGATCGCCGCCTTCACGTAGCTCATCGCCAGCGCCAGCGGCATGCCGTGGAAGTGGCCGGCGGAGATCACCTGCTCCTCGATGAAGCGCGCGCCCTCGGCATCGGGGAAGATCAGCGGGTTGTCGGTGACCGCGTTGAGCTCGATGTCGAACACGCGGCAGGCCTGCGCCCACGCGTCGCGCACCGCGCCATGCACCTGCGGCATGCAGCGCAGGCAGTAGGCGTCCTGCGGCTGGTGCTTCTTGCCGCCCTTGAACGGCAGGAAGCGCGCATAGAACGCCTCGCGGCCGTGGCGCTGGTTGGCCGGCACCCAGTCCCAACCGATGTCGAAGCTGAGCGCCTGGTCGTCCGGCTCGCTCCACGCCTCGACCGTCCACGGCTTGAAGCGCGGCACGAGGTGGTAGGGAATGTCGAGCAAGGTGGAACCTTGCAGCAATTCGCGCACGTGCGCGGCCACTGCAACCTGGCCCGGATGCGGGCGCAGCTCGTGCACTTCGGGCCGCAGCGCGCCGCTGCGGCCGGCGAAGGCGTCCAGTGTCATCGAAGCGGCGAGGTCGGCGGCGTCGAGCAGGCGCTCCAGATCGTGCAGCGCCAGCGTGCCGGTGGCCAGCATCTGCGCGGTGCCGTTGTTGAGCGCGAGGCCTTCCTTGAACGACAGGCGCACCGGCGCAAGGCCGGCACGCTTCAGCGCCTCGCTTCCCGGCAGGCGCTCACCTTCGTAGAAGGCCTCGCCGCCGCCCAGCAGCACGATGGCCAGGTGCGAGAGCGGCGCGAGGTCGCCGCTGGCGCCCACCGAACCCTTCTCCGGCACCACCGGCACCACGCCCGCATTGAGCATCGTGGTCAGCGCTTCCAGCGTCTGCACGCGGATGCCGGAGTGCCCGCGCATCAGGGTGTTGATGCGGATCACCAGCATCGCGCGCACCACGTCCGCGCCGAACGGCTTGCCCACGCACACCGCATGGGTGGTGATGAGGTTGTGCTGCAACTCTTCCAGCAGCGTGCCTTCCGGCGCCTCGCTGCGGCTGCCCGGCAGCTCGTCGCGCACGCGGTGCGCGCCCAGCAGCTTGTCGGCGTTGCTGCCGAAGCCGGTGGTGACGCCGTAGGTCGGCTCGCCGCAGTTGACCTTGTCGGCGAGGAAATCCGCCGCGCGCTGCACGCGCTCCAGTTGCTTCGCGTCCAGCGCCACCTTGGCGCCGTCGCGTGCCACGGCCACCAGTTGCGCCCGCGTGAGGCTGCTGCCGTCGAGAAGAATGGTTTTGCTCACAAATGCTCCAACAGATTCGTACAGTCAGGAGAACCCCGGTTCTCTCGTCATCCCGGCGAAGGCCGGAGGCGCTTTGCAACAGCGAAGCTGGTCATCCAGTGCCTGCTGACCGTTGCGCATCAAGGGCGCTGGATGACTCGCTGCGCTCGCCCCTGCGGGACCAGCCTTCGGCTGTTCAACGCTCGCGAGGCTCGCTTTTGTCCTGCTTGCGCAGGAATGACGAGCAAGGAACCGCTTCAACCCATCGCCGCGGCCTGCTCCAGTTCCACCCGCAAGGTCTTCACCAGCTCGGCACGCGCCACCTCGAACTGGTCGCCGCGGCGCAGATCCTTCACCGTGACCACGCCCTTGGCGATCTCGTCCTCGCCCAGCACCACGGCGAAGCGGATACCGGCGCGGTCGGCGTACTTGAACTGCTTGCCCAGCTTGCCACCCTCCAGCACCACCTCGGTGGCGATGCCAGCGGCGCGCAGCTCGCCGGCCAGCGCGAGGTAAGCCGGCAGCTGCGCCTCGTCCATCTGTGTGACCAGCACGTCCACTGTGCTCTGCGCCGTGCCGACCAGGCCGGCCTCGCGCAGTTGCCAGTACAGACGGCTGAGGCCGATGGAAATGCCCACGCCGGGCAGGTGCGACTTGGTGTACTGGCCGGCAAGGTTCTCGTAGCGGCCGCCCGAGCAGATCGAGCCGATCTGCGGATGCTCGTTGAGCGTGGTCTCGTAGACCGTGCCGGTGTAGTAGTCGAGGCCGCGCGCGATCGACAGGTTCAGCGCGAAATGCGATTCCGGCACGCCGAAGTCGCGGATCAGGCCCAGCACTTCCTTCAGCTCGGCGCGGCCCTGCTCCATCGCCTCCGGGCCGGCGCCCAGCGCGTCGAGTTTCCCGAAGGCATCTTCGACCGACGTGGAACGCACCTGCACGAAGGCCAGAATCTTCTCCACCGCGTCGGACGCCAGGCCGAAACCTTCGCCGGTGAGCGTGTCGCGCACGTAGTCGGCGCCGCGCTTGTCCAGCTTGTCCACCTCGCGCAGCACCAGCATCTGCCGCTCGGCGTCGGCCACGCCAAGGCTCTCGAAGTAACCGCGCATCAGCTTGCGGTTGTTGAGCTGGATGGTGAACGGGCCGATCGCCAGTTCGCGGAACACGCTGTAGATCACCGCTGGCAGTTCGGCGTCGTAGCGGATCGACAGGTTGTCCTTGCCGATCACGTCGATGTCGCACTGGTAGAACTCGCGGAAGCGGCCGCGCTGCGCACGTTCGCCGCGATACACGCGCTGCATCTGGTAGCGGCGGAACGGGAAGTTGAGGTCGCGCTCGTGCTCGGCCACATAGCGCGCCAGCGGCACGGTGAGGTCGAAGCGCAATGCCAGGTCGGGTTTCTCGCCCTGCTCCAGTGCGCCGGTGGACTGCACGAAATACACCTGCCGCTCGGTCTCGCCGCCGGACTTGGTCAGCAGCACGTCGGAATACTCGATCGCCGGCGTCTCCACCGGCAGGAAGCCGAAGCGCTCGTAGTTGCGGCGGATCGTGTCGAGCATGCGCTGGAACGCGACCTGGTCGAGCGGCAGCAGTTCGAGCACGCCGGGCATGGTGCGGGCCGGGGTAAGCGCCATGGAAACCTCTGTGGACGGGGATGGAATCGCCGTGCGGCGGCAGCCCCCAAGATTAACAGATGGCTCCGCGGCCTCCGCGCACCGCGAAGACCTGTTGCCAAGCCCTGCCGCCGTCATTAAGATACGCGGCTCCCACGGGGTGTAGCTCAGCCTGGTAGAGCGCTACGTTCGGGACGTAGAAGTCGCAGGTTCAAATCCTGTCTCCCCGACCAAGTTGGAATCTCCCGGATCTGCCCGATCCGGGAACGGAAAAGCCGCCATCCCTGGCGGCTTTCTTGTTTCGGCGCACTTCGCGCAAGCCCGCCGATGCGCACGGCGCCCTGGCGTCAGGACTTCGAGTCCGCCCCGTTCGGCATTTGGCCGAAACGCAGCATCACCAGTTGCCCACCCGGATCGCAGCCGGCTTCGGCGCCAACCGTTCCCTTGTCGAACTGCATGGGAACCAGCACGACGACATCGCCCTGCGTCAATTGACCCTTGTTCGCTTCGCCGATCGACTTGGCGTTGCCGTACTGCTCCGCCAGCGCTCCCCAAACCTGTTGCAGCTTGTCGGTGGTCGGCTTGAACTTGGGGTTGAACGCCTGCGTCGCACCGTTGAAATCGCCCTTGGTCATCGCCGTGATCGCCTTGTTGGCCGCACCACCGCAACTCGCCACCTGCGCCGCAGAAACCTGCATCGGCGGCGCCTCCTGTTGACCAGGTTGCGAAGGCTGCGGCATCTGCTGCGAAGACGGCGGTTCCTGTTGCGGTTGCGGGGGTTGCTGCGGCGATGCCGCCTGCGCGTGCGCGCTGCCGAAAGCCATCAGCATGGCCGGAAGAATGAAGCGCATGGCCTGTTTCATGTCGTCTCCTCCTCGTGGGGATGGGAGCGCGACGGCAAGCACGTTACTCAAGGGGAATGCGTCAGACCGAAACGCCGAGAGATGCTCACGACGAAGCGGCCTAGGCCGTCGCGGAGGGAGCGCCGCCAGTACGGCGCGTCTCCATCCTCGTGAGCATGGATGCCCCTGTCAAACCAGGGCGCCGGCAAACATTCAGCAAGATGAGCGCCCGGTGTCCGCGGATCAGGGAACTCGATCCGCGACGGCCAGTGCCGCCAGTCGATCCAGTTCGGCCTCGACGAAACCGGCCTCCAGCCGCGCCGGGCGATTGAACGGGCCACGCAGGCCAACGCCGAGATAGTCGCGCAGCAGGCCGAAGAAATGCTCGACGGGATCGATGCCGTCTCGTTCGCAGCACCAGCGATACCAGCGCGTACCGGCGGCGACGTGCGCGACTTCCTCGCGCAGGATCACTTCCAGCACGGCGATGGTGCGTTCGTCGCCAGCGTGGCACAGGCGCTCGATCATGCCGGGCGTCACGTCCAGTCCGCGCGCCTCCAGCACGCGCGGCACCAGGGCCATGCGCGCGGTATCGGAATGGGCGGTCTTCTCGGCCATTTCCCACAGGCCGTTGTGCGCGTCGAAGTCGCCATAGGCGTGACCGAGTTCGGCAAGCCGCGTGGACAGCAGCGCGAAATGGCGCGCCTCATCGTGGGCGCAACTGGCCCAATCGCGGTAGTAGTCGTCGGGCATGCCGCGGAAACGGTAGACGGCATCCCACGCGAGGTTGATCGCGTTGAACTCGATGTGCGCCACCGCGTGCACCAGCGCGGCGCGGCCTTCGGCGCTGCCCAGGCCGCGTTGCGGCACCTGGCGGGCGCTGACCAGTCGCGGTTTCTCGGGTCGACCGGGCGCCCCGATGGGTTCGGGCGATGGCGCAGTGGAGTCGGGACGCAACTCGCCCGACTGCACGGCGGCCCATGCGGCATGGGTGAGGCGGAGTTTTTCCGCAGGGTCGGTGGCGGACAGGCAGGCCTTGGCGGCGGCGTGGAGATCGGTCATGGAGTCTTTCGCGAGCACCCGCCCCTCACCCTGCCCTCTCCCCGGAGGGGAGAGGGAAAAACATTCAAGCACTGCGGCGCGCGGCCTTGGCGTCGTCCGAGCGCAGCATCTCGATCTGTTCAAGGTAGTGGCGGTCGAGGCCGGTGATGTATTCGCCGTTGAAGCAGGAGGCGTCGAAATGCTCCAGCGACTCGTTGCCGTCCTGCACCGCCCACACCAGATCCTTCAGATCCTGGTAGATCAGCCAGTCGGCGCCCAGCATCTGCTGCACCTCGGCTTCGGTCTTGCCGGCCGCGACCAGTTCGGTGGCCGAGGGCATGTCGATGCCGTACACGTTGGGGTAGCGCACCGGCGGCGCGGCGGAGGCAAAGTACACGTTCTTCGCGCCGGCGTCGCGCGCCATCTGGATGATCTGCTTCGACGTGGTGCCGCGCACGATGGAGTCGTCCACCAGCAGCACGTTCTTCTTGCGGAACTCCAGCTCCACCGGATTGAGCTTGCGGCGCACCGATTTCACGCGGTCGCCCTGCCCCGGCATGATGAAGGTGCGGCCCACGTAGCGGTTCTTGACGAAGCCCTCGCGGAACGGCACGCCCAGCGCCTCGGCCAGCGCGCTGGCGGCGGTGCGCGCGGTGTCGGGGATCGGGATCACCGCGTCGATGCCGTGGTCGGGCCGCTCGCGCAGGATCTTCTCGGCCAGCTTCTGGCCCATGCGCAGGCGCGCCTTGTACACCGACACGTTTTCGATCATCGAGTCGGGACGCGCGAGGTACACGTATTCGAAGATGCACGGCGCATGCGTCGCGCTCTCCGCGCAGTGGCGCGCGTGCAGCTGGCCGTCGTCGGTGATGAACACGGCTTCGCCCGGCGCCACGTCGCGCAGGCGCTTGAAGCCCAGCACGTCCAGCGCCACCGACTCGGAGGCCACGGCGTATTCGCGCCCTTCGGCGGTGATGCGCTCGCCCAGCACCAGCGGGCGGATGCCGTTGGGGTCGCGGAATGCCAGCAGGCCATAGCCCAGCACCAGCGCGATGCAGGCATAGCCGCCGCGCGCGCGCGCGTGCACCGCGGCCACCGCCTTGAAGATGTGGTCGGGCGTGAGCGCCATGCGCTCCTGGATCTGCAGCTCGTGCGCCAGCACGTTGAGCAGCACCTCGGAATCCGAATCGGTGTTGATGTGGCGGCGGTCGCCTTCGAACATCTCCTTGCGCAGCGCCTCGGTGTTCACCAGGTTGCCGTTGTGCGCGAAGGCGATGCCGTAGGGCGAGTTGACGTAGAACGGCTGCGCCTCCTCGGCGCCTTCCGAGCCCGCGGTGGGGTAGCGGCAGTGGCCGATGCCGATGCGGCCGCGCAGGCGGCTCATCGAGGACTGGTTGAACACGTCGCGCACCAGGCCGTTGCCCTTGTGCAGGCGAAGGCGCGCGCCGTCCACGGTGGCGATGCCGGCCGCGTCCTGGCCGCGGTGCTGCAGCACCGTGAGGCCGTCGTAAAGCGCCGATGCCACTTCGGTGGTACCGACGATGCCGATGATTCCGCACATGATGGATGGCCTGCTAAGGATGATTCGAAGAGGGAGCGGTGGTGGCCGGTGCTGGCGAGCCGCCCGGAAGCTGCTTGCGCAGCGCATCGGAAAGCGCCGAAGGATCCAGCCGCGCGTGCAGCGCGTTCGTGACGGCCGGCGAGTCCAGTTGCGCGCGCACGACGCTGGACACCGCGGCCGGGTTCAGGTGTTCGCGCAGCGCATCCTTCGCCGCGGCGGGATCCAGGTGCTCGCGCACGCCGGGCGGCACCTGCTGGCCCAGCCAGATCGTGGCCTGCTGGAACGGCGGCAGCAACATCGACTGCCGCCACAACGGATCGCGCGCGAAACTGGTGAACTGGCACAGGAACACCAGCACGCACACCAGCAGCGCGCCGCGCGCGAAACCGAACACCATGCCGAGCAGGCGATCCGTGCCCGACAGGCCGGTGTTCACCAGCAGCCGGTGCACGATATGGCGCAGCACGGCGCCCAGCACCAGCACCAGCACGAAGCACAGCGCATAGCCCGCGGCCACGCGCAGCGCAGGCATGGTGATCACCGTCAGCCGCGCGGACAGCGTCGGCCCGAGCAGCCATGCCACCCAGAACGCGGCAACCCAGATCGCCAGCGCCAGCACCTCGGACACGAGGCCGCGCCACAGGCCGATCAGCACCGACAGGCCCAGCACGCCGAGTATCGTGTAGTCGATCCAGTTCATGGCCGGGCCGTCGGATCGATCAGGGCACGCCGACCACGTTGCCGGCAAGGCCCAGCTTGGCCTTGACCTGGTCGCGCACGCGCTCGGCGTCGGCGCGCTGCGTCTGCGGGCCGGCGCGCACGCGCCACAAGCGCTTGCCGCCCACGTCCACCGTATCCACGAAGCCGTCGAAGCCGTTGGCGCGCAGCTTGTCGCGCAAGGCATCCGCCTCGGCCTGATTGCCCATCGCCGCCACCTGCACGGCATAGCCGCCGGCACGAGCAGTGGTTGTCGCGGCCGGCTGCGCGGAGGCTGAGGCATGCCCCATCGGCATCGTCGACACGCTGGAACCGGTATGGCCCAACCCGGCCTCCAGCTTCGCCGGCACGCCGGGAATCGACTGGGTGATCTTCAGCCTCGCCGCCTCGGCGCTGGTGCGCGAATCGAACGGGCCAGCGGTCACCAGGGTGAGTTGCTTGCCCGCCTGCGTGACGACACGGGTGAGCACCGGATAGCCGAAGCCGCGCACGCGCCGCACCAGCCGATCCACGCTGCTGGCGTTGGCATAGGCGCTGAGGTTGAGCACGTACAACGCATGATCTCCCGCCGCCACCGATGCCGGAGCGGCAGGCGACGCGTTGGGAGGAACTGCTGCCACAACCGGCGTCGTAGCCGTCTTCACCGGCGCCTTGGCGACCGCGGGTGCGGGCGCGGGCGCGGGCGTGGCGGCGGCGCTGCCTCGCAGCGGGATCACCGGCTGCGACGGCGAAGCGCCGGAGCCCATCGTCGGCGCGCTCGCCGGCGTCTTGGACGCAGCCGCGTCCGTGCCCACGTCGGCGGGACGGCTGGAAGGGATGTTGACCGTGGCCAATTGGCTGCCAGCCGGCGCCGTCTGCGCCGGTGCTGCCGTCGCGCTGGCGGCGGGCGCGGGCGCGGGCGCCGCGGCCGAGCCGGAGGCCGCCGGCGCACCCGGCGTGAGGCTCATGGTGCGGGTCTGCAGGCTGCTGTCCTGCGCAGCCGGAATCGCCAGGCTAACCGACTGGTCGCCGGCCGTGGCGGACGGCGGCGGATTGCTGGAGAAAAACATCGGCACGAAGATGACGAGCAGGGCTACCAGTACGAAGGCCCCCAGCAGACGTGTTTTCAAGAGTTCGCTCCGAGGCGGCCGGCGCGGCCCGCAATCCGGCGATTATACCTGCCCGGCCGCGACTCCCGCCCGAAACTCACCGTTCGTGTTCAGCCACCACCGCCGCAGCCACGAAGAACGAGCCGAACGCGAGGATGCGTTCGCCCGGCCCGGCGGCGGCGCGCGCCGCAGCCAATGCCGCAGCCAATGCCGCGGCCACGTCGGCGTGCCGGTCGAAATCCGCGCCTGGCAGGGTCTGTTGCAGCACATCCGCCAGCACGCCGGCCGCCAGCCCGCGCGAGGTGGCGCCATCCAGCCCGGCGAGGTGCCAGTGATGGATGCGCGCGCCCAGCGCGGCGATCACCCCGGCCACGTCCTTGTCCGACAGCGCGCCGTACACCGCATGGGTACGGGCGGGCGGTTGCGCATCCAGCCACGCCGCCAGCGCACGCGCGGCCTGCGGGTTGTGGCCCACGTCCACGATCAGCGGCGGATCGCCACCCAGCAACTGCAGGCGCGCCGCCACGCGCGCATGGCGCAGGCCGTGGCAGATCGCGGCATAGGCCTGTTGCGGCGCCAGCAGATCGCCGGCCGTCCACAACGCATGCAGCGCCGCGATGGCGGCGGACGCGTTGGCGATCTGCACCGGCGCGGCCAGCGCGGGCAGCGGCAGTTCCATCGCGGTACCGTCGCGATGCCGCCAGCGCCAGCCGTCCGCGCGACGTTCCGCGACGAAGTCCACGCCCGCGCGTTCCACGCGCGCCCCGATCGAAGCCAGCGCATCGAGCAAGCCTTGCGGCGGATCGGATTCGCCCACGACGACGGGCCGCCCGGCGCGCGCGATGCCCGCCTTCTCGCGGCCGATGCTGTCGCGATCCGGGCCCAGCCAGTCCATGTGGTCGAGATCCACCGTGGTGACCACGGCCACGTCGGCGTCGACGATGTTCACTGCATCCAGCCGGCCACCGAGGCCGACTTCGAGGATCGCCACGTCGAGCTGCGCGCGCGCGAAGAGATCCAGCGCCGCCAGCGTGCCGTACTCGAAATAGGTCAGGGGCGTGTCGCCCCGCGCCGCCTCGATGCGCTCGAAGCTGGCGACCAGCGCCGCATCGTCCGCGTCCACGCCATCGATGCGCACGCGCTCGTTGTAGGCGAGCAGGTGCGGCGAGGTGAACGCTCCCGTACGCAAGCCCGCGCCCTGCGCCATCGCCTCCAGCAGGGCCACGGTGGAACCCTTGCCGTTGGTACCGCCCACGGTGATCACCTTGCGCGCCGGCGAGGGCGCACCCATCCGCCGCCATACGCCGCGCACGCGCTCCAGGCCCAGTTCGATGCTGCGCGGATGGACGTGTTCCTGGTAGGCCAGCCATTCGGCGAGGGTGCGGGACATGCTCGGCTTCGCGCATTGAGAGAGTGCGCGAAGCTTAGGGGCTGTCCGGCAGCTCCGCATCATGGAACCGTCCTTTCGGCCGGCAAGGCGCGTGGAGGCGCAAGGGCAAAGCCATTGAAGAAGCCGGACAGATCCCCAGGCGCCTTCATCAACCCAGCGGGTGGATGAGTCCGCGCAGCGACCAGACGAGGACGGATGCGATCAGCGCGCTGGAAGACAGCGCCAGCAGCAGCGGCGCAAGGCGATCCATGGCGATGCGAATCCGGGCAATGGTGTTCATGCGGCATCTCCTTCGACCCGTGATTGGGTGCGGGAGAAATACTCCCCTGCCGGCCCGCGGCCCGGCAGGGTCGCCCGTCAATCATCGCCAGTGACAGCCGTCACAACGCCGTGCGGCGCAGCCGCAACGCATTGCTCACCACCGAGACCGAGCTAAGGCTCATCGCCAGCGCCGCGACCATCGGCGACAGCACGATGCCGAACGCGGGATACAGCGCGCCCGCCGCCAGCGGCACGCCGATGCCGTTGTAGACGAAGGCGAAGAACAGGTTCTGGCGGATGTTGCGCACCGTGGCGCGCGACAGCGCGCGGGCGCGCAGGATCGCGGCCAGGTCGCCCTTCACCAGGGTCACCTGCGCGCTTTCCATCGCCACGTCACTGCCATTGCCCATCGCGATGCCCACGTCGGCGGCGGCTAGCGCGGGCGCGTCGTTGACGCCGTCGCCGGCCATCGCCACCCTGCGGCCCTGCGCGCGCAAGGCATCCACCGCCGTGGCCTTGTCGGCCGGCGACACCTCGGCATGCACTTCGGCGATGCCCAGCTCACGCGCCACGGCTCGCGCGGTGGTGGCGTTGTCGCCGGTGAGCATGACGACTCGTACGCCCGTCGCCTTGAGCGCCGCCACGATCTGCGGCGCCTCGGGCTTGATGCGGTCGGCCACCGCGAGCAGCGCGGCCGGCGTGCCATTCACGGCAAGGTGCATCACCGTGGCGCCCTGCCCGCGCAGCGCATCCGCGCGACGGCTCGCTTGCGCATCGAGCGCGATGCCGAGCTCCTCCAGCAGCTTCGCGTTGCCCAGCGCCACGCCGGCGCCATCCACCGTGGCGACCACGCCGCGACCGGCAAGTGCACGGAATCCGGTTGCGTCGAGCAACGCCACCTGTTCGGCATCGGCGGCGGCCACGACGGCATGCGCCAGCGGGTGCTCGCTGGGTCGCTCCAGCGCGGCGGCCAAGGCCAGCAGCCGTTCGCGCGGCTGGCCGTCCAGCACCACCAGCTCGGCGAGCGCGGGCCGGCCTTCGGTGAGCGTACCGGTCTTGTCCACCGCCAGGGTGTCGATGCCCTGCAGCGCCTCGATGGCGCCGGCGTCCTTGAACAGCACGCCATGCTGCGCGCCGCGCCCACTGGCCACCATGATGGAGATCGGCGTGGCCAGGCCCAGCGCGCAGGGGCAGGCGATGATCAGCACCGACACCGCCGCGATCAGCGCATGCGCGAGTTGCGGCGACGGCCCGAATGCCGCCCATGCAACGAAGGCCAGCATGGCCGCCGCCACCACCGTGGGCACGAACCACGCAGCCACCCTGTCGGCCATCCGCTGCAACGGCGCCTTGCTGCGCTGCGCCTGCGCGACGAGGCCCACGATCTGCGCCAGCAGGGTTTCGCTGCCCACCTTGTTCGCGCGCATCAGCAGCGCACCGTCGCGGTTCAAGGTGCCGCCGGCAAGCATGTCGCCCTTGCCCTTCGCCACCGGCATGGGCTCGCCGGTGAGCATGGATTCGTCGACATGGCTGCCGCCCTCGATCACCTCGCCGTCCACCGGCACCTTCTCGCCGGGACGCACGCGCAGCGTGTCGCCCACGCGCACCTCGTCCAGCGGCACGTCGGACTCGCTGCCGTCGGCGGCAAGGCGCCGCGCCGTCTTCGGCGCCAGCCCGAGCAGCGCCTTGAGCGCCGAACCGGTGCGGCGGCGCGCGCGCAATTCCAGGAAATCGCCCAGCGTCACCAGGGCGACGATCACCGCCGCCGATTCGAAATACACGGCCACACGGCCGTGCATGTCGCGGAAGCCCTCGGGAAAAAGCCCCGGCGCGAGAAAGGCCACCGCGCTGTACGCCCACGCCACGCCGGTGCCCAGCGCGATCAGCGTGTACATGTTGGGCGACCACGGCCTGAGCGAGCGCCAGCCGCGCGCGAAGAACGGCGCGCCGCCCCACAGCACCACGCCGGTGGAAAGCAGCGCCTCGATCCAGCCTGCCGGCGCGGGCGGATGCCAACCGAACAGGTGCGGCCCCATCGCCAGCAGGAACACCGGGAGAGTGAGCGCAAACAGCACCCAGAAACGGCGCGCCATCACACGCAGCTCGTCGCCGCCGTCCTCGTCCAGCGTGGGCATCATCGGCTCCAGCGCCATGCCGCACTTCGGGCAGTCACCGGGGCCGGCCTGCCGCACTTCCGGGTGCATCGGGCAGGTGTAGATGGCGCCAGCCGGTGCGGGCGGCGCGGACTTGCGTTCGCCGAGATACGCCGCGGGATCGGCCACGAACTTCTCGCGGCAGCGCGCGGCGCAGAAGTGGTAGTCGTGGCCATCGTGCGTGGCGTGATGCGCGGTGGCTTGCGGATCCACGGCCATGCCGCAGACCGGGTCTTTCGCCAGGCCTGATTCCGCGTCCACCTGCCCGTCATCCCGGCGAAAGCCGGGATCCAGTGGCTCTGAAAGCCATGAACCCAAGGCGCTGGATCCCGGCCTGCGCCGGGATGACGGCATGGCGATGTGGCCGTGCTCGTGATGACCGCACGCTGCCGATGCCTGGATATGCAACACGGGCGGCATGGCAGGCGTGGCGCAACATCCACCAGCCGCACCCTGCCGGCCATCGTGGTACCGCTCGGGATCGGCATCGAACTTCGCCTTGCAGCCGGCGCAGCAGAAATGCACCTCGCTGCCCGCATGCATGCTGCGATGTCGCGAGGTGGCCGGATCGACCGCCATCCCGCACACCGGATCGCGCGCCGCGACGCTCGCGTTGCCTGTCGACGCGCAGCAACCGCCCTGCCGGCTCATGCGTCCGCCTCCGTGTCGCCCAGGGCACGCAGGATCGGACACTCCTCCGGCTTGCCGTGGCCGGGACACGAGGACACCAGTTGCGCCAGTCCGTCGCGCACGCGCTGCAGTTCAGCGATGCGCTGCTCGATCGCCGCCAGCCGCTGCTCGGCGCGCTTCTTCACCGCCTTCACGCCACGCTGGCGATCCGCCGACAGCGCCAGCAGCTCGCGGATTTCCTCCAGCATGAAGCCCATGTCCTTGGCGCGGCGGATGAAGCGCAGTTGCGCGACGGCGCTTTCGTCGTAACTGCGATAGCCAGAAGCGCGCCGCAGCGGTTCGGGCAACAAGCCTTCGCGCTCGTAGTAGCGAATGGTGTCGATGGCCACGCCGGCGCGCCGGGCGACGGCACCGATGGTGAGATGGGCAGCTTGTGCGTTCATGCACCAAGTCTAGAGCCTGGATCAAGATCCAGAGTCAAGCGTCGATATCTATACCGGCAACTCCGTCGTCCGCTTCACCGTGCGCAGGGCCAGTGTGGACTGCACGCGCACCACGCCGGGGAGCTGGGTGAGGATGTCGGTGTGGATGCGCTCGAAGTCAGCGGAGTCGGCATAGGCCACGCGCACCATGTAGTCCGCCGCGCCGGCCAGCAGGCAGCATTCGGTGACTTCCGGATGGCGCTGGATCGCCGCCTCGAACGCGTCGAGCGCGGTGCGGCCCTGCTGATCCAGCGTCACCAGCACGAAGGCGGTGCCGGGCAGGCCCACGGCCTTTTCGTCCAGCAGCATCACGTAGCGCGAGATCAGGCCGCGCTCCTCCAGCAGCTTCACCCGGCGCAGGCAGGCCGAAGGCGAAAGATTGATCTGCTGGGCCAGCTCCAGATTGGTCAGGCGGCCGTCCTGCTGCAGCAGTTTGAGGATGGCGCGGTCGCGGTCGTCGAGGGCCGGATCAGGGTGCTGCATGGAATTTCAATCTCAGCATGTTTTACACGTGATAAATTCTACATGAAGGCCGTTATACCACCGAAATTGGCGAGTAATTGCGCAACGCAGTCGTCATACTGCCGCCGCATCGGCAGGCAACGCGCCGATCCGCCTTCCACTCCACTCAGAGAGTCATCGCCATGCGCATCGGTGTGCCGAAAGAAATCAAGAACCACGAATACCGCGTGGGCCTCATCCCCTCCTCCGTGCAGGAACTGGTGCATCACGGCCACCAGGTGGTGGTGGAAACCGGCGCCGGCCTGGGCGCGGGCATCAGCGACGCCGACTACGTCGCGGCGGGCGCCAGCATCGCGAACGGCCCCGACCCGATCTTTGCCGAAGCCGACATGATCGTGAAGGTGAAGGAGCCGCTGGCGGTGGAGCGCAAGAAGCTCCGCAAGGGCCAGATCCTGTTCACCTACCTGCATCTGGCCCCCGACCTGGAGCAGACCAAGGATCTGATCGATTCCGGCGCGATCTGCGTCGCCTATGAAACGGTGACCGCCGCGAACGGCACGCTGCCGCTGCTGACGCCGATGTCCGAAGTGGCCGGCCGGCTCGCCCCGCAGGTGGGTGCGCACTCGCTGGAGAAGGCGCAGGGCGGCCGCGGCGTGCTGCTGGGCGGCGTGCCCGGCGTGCCGGCGGCGGAAGTGGTGATCCTGGGCGGCGGCGTGTCCGGTACCCACGCGGCGACCATCGCCGTGGGCATGGGCGCCAAGGTCACCGTGGTCGACCGCTCGGCCGACGCGCTGAAGCGCCTTGCCGCGCAGTTCGGCACCGCGATCTCCACCGTGTTCTCCACCCGCGCCGCGATCGAGGAACTGGTGCGCCGCGCCGACCTGCTGATCGGCACCGTGCTGATCCCGGGCGCCGCCGCGCCGAAGCTGGTCACCCGCGACATGCTGAAGACGATGAAGCCGGGCTCGGTGATCGTGGACGTCGCCATCGACCAGGGCGGTTGCGTGGAAACCTCGCACGCCACCACCCATGCCGAGCCGACCTACGTGGTCGACGGCGTGGTGCACTACTGCGTGGCCAACATGCCGGGCGCCGTGGCGCGCACTTCCACCTTCGCGCTCAACAACGTCACCCTGCCGTTCGCGCTGTCGCTGGCGAACAACGGCTGGAAGAAGGCGCTGGCGCAGGACGCGCACCTGCGCAACGGCCTCAACGTCTGCGAAGGCAAGCTCACCTGCGAGCCGGTGGCCGAGGCGCACGGCCTGCCGTACGTGAAGGCCGAGACCGCGATCGGGATGTAAGACCTGCGAGAAGCCCCTCTCCCTCCGGGAGAGGGGTTGGGGTGAGGGTTCGGTGATACCGCAGCGTTTCGCTCCGCACGCACCCTCACCCGCCTGGATTCGCGCCATCCCTGGCGCTCACCCCTTTGGGGCCGGCTTCGCCGTTCCGCAGGCGCTCCAGCGCCTGCAGGTCGGCACCCACTCAAGGAGGGAGAGGGATTCACTCGGCAACGTCTCGGCAAGTAATCAAGCAGCCAAGCTAGGCCAGGCGCGCGAGCGTCTGGCCTTTTTGTTTCAGGCCGACTCGTCCTCCATCGCCACGAAGCCGCCCGTCTGCCGCTTCCACAGCCGCGCATACAGACCATCGCGCGCCACCAGCTCCGCATGCGTGCCGGTTTCCACGATGCGGCCCTTGTCCAGCACCACCAGCCGATCCATGCGCGCGATGGTGGACAGGCGGTGCGCGATGGCGATCACCGTCTTGCCCTGCATCAGGATGTCGAGGCTTTCCTGGATCGCCGCCTCGGCCTCGGAATCCAGCGCGCTGGTGGCTTCGTCCAGCACCAGGATGGGCGCGTCCTTCAGCAGCACGCGGGCGATCGCGATGCGCTGGCGCTGGCCGCCGCTGAGTTTCACGCCACGCTCGCCCACCAGCGCCTCGTAACCGGTGCGGCCTTCGCCGTCCAGCAGCGTGGGGATGAACTCGTCGGCACGCGCCTTGCGCACGGCCTCGGCGATCTGCGCCTCACTGGCATCGGGCCGGCCGTAGAGGATGTTGTCGCGGATCGAGCGGTGCAGCAGCGAGGTGTCCTGCGTCACCACGCCGATCTGCGAGCGCAGGCTTTCCTGCGTCACCTGCGCCACGTCCTGGCCGTCGATGGTGATGCGGCCGCCTTCGAGGTCGTACAGCCGCAGCAGCACGTTCACCAGCGTGGACTTGCCCGCGCCGCTGGGCCCGACCAGGCCGATCTTCTCGCCCGCGCGCACGGCGAGGTCGAGGCCGGAAATCACGCCGCCCTGTTTGCCGTAGTGGAAGTGGATGTCGTGGAAATGCACGGCGCCGTTGGTCACTTCCAGCGGCATCGCACCTTCGCGATCCTGCACCGCGCGCGGCTGCGCGATGGTGGTGATGCCGTCCTGCACCGTGCCCACGTTCTCGAAGATGCCGTTGACCACCCACATGATCCAGCCGGACATGTTGTTTATGCGGATGACCAGGCCGGTGGACAGCGCGATCGCGCCCACCGTGACGTGCCCCTGGCTCCACAGCCAGAGCGCCAGCCCGGTGGTGCCGGCGATCAGGAAGCCGTTGAGCGTGGTGATGCTGGCATCCATCGCCGTGGTCACGCGGGTCATCCGGCGCAGCTTGTCAGTCTGCTCGCCCATCGCCTCGGCCACGTAGGCCTCTTCGCGCCGGGTGTGCGCGAACAGCTTCAGCGTGAGCACGTTGCTGTAGCCGTCCACGATGCGCCCCATCATCTTCGAGCGCGCCTCCGACGCCTTCCACGAGCACTGCTTGATGCGCGGGATGAAGAACCACAACAGCCCGACGTAACCGAACACCCAGACCGCCAGCGGCAGGGCCAGCCACACGTCGGCATGCGCGAACAGCGCGATGGCGCTGCCTGTGTAGATCACCACGTACCAGATCGCGTCCACGATCTGCACCGCCGACTCGCGCAACGCGCTGCCGGTCTGCATGATGCGGTTGGCGATGCGCCCGGCGTAGTCGTTCTGGAAGAAAGCCAGGCTCTGGCGGATCACGTAGCGATGGTTCTGCCAGCGGATGCGGTTGGTGAGGCTGGGCACGATCGCCTGGTTCACCAGCAGGTCGTGCAGGCTGTTGAACACCGGCCGGGCCACCAATGCCACCAGCGCCATGCCGAGCAGCTCGCGCCCGTGCCGCTGGAAGAAATCGGCGGCGGGCAGCCCCTTCGTCATGTCCACGATGCGGCCGATGAAGCCGAACAGCGCCACCTCGATGATCGCCACCAGGAACCCGACTACGATCACCGCCGCGAACACCGGCCACGCCTGGCGCAGGTAGAACGCGTAGAAGCGCGACACCCGCTTCGGCGGCATGCCGTCGACCGGCTCCTTGAACGCGTCGATCAGGGATTCGAACCAGCGGAAGATCATGAGGTACACGCCGTGCAGGGATGTGCCTAGCGTGGGTGCATGCCCGCCGGTTCGCAAGAGCGGATTTATTTCTTCGTCCGCCTCCTGTACGTGGCATACGCGACGACGAAAGCGACGATGAAGATGGCGGCGATGGCACCCGGCATGGGCTGGCTCCCTCTGGTTGATGGATAGAAAACGGGCGGCGGGCGCCCTACTTCCGCTTCGCCGGGACGTTGGGTGCGGGCAGTTCCTGCACCACCATCGCGAGGCTCTGCCGGTAGTCGGCCAGCGCCTTGCGGCCGGCGGCGGTGATGCGCAGCTCGGTGAGCGGGCGCTTGCCGCGGAAACTCTTCTTCACCTCGATCAGGCCGCCCGCCTCCAGCTTGCCCATGTGGCTGGAAAGGTTGCCCTTGCTGAGCCCGCTGACCTGTTCGAGGAAACCGAACTCCACTTCCTTCGCATTGACCAGCACGGCGAGTATCAGCAGCCGCGCCGGCTCGTGCACCAGCCGATCCAGCGCCATCACCGCGCCGATGCGCGACGGCGCGTTCATGCCTTGCCCGCCTTGCCGCGAAGCTGCAGCAGCCGTTCGCGCAATGGCCGGAAGCGGCGATGATCGGCCACGCCGCGCGCGATCAGCAGCAACGCCGCCAGCGGAAACAACAGGGCCAGCAGCGCCATCGGCGGATTCGCGCCTGCCGCGGCCGTGCCCATCACCGGATACGCGAAACCCGCGCAGGACACCGCCGCCTGGCAGAACAGGAACGCGCCCACCACGAAATCCAGCGGGCTGCGCAGCCAGCGCCACCCGGCCAGCACCAGCAGCCAGACCAGGGCGAGATACCCGAGCGTGGCCGGCGGCAGACGCAGCCCGTGCGACAGCGCGGAGGCCGTCAGCGCCACGGCCACCAGCAAGGCCATAGCGATGCACCAGCGATGGATGCGGCGTTCGGCCATACCCTCCTGCTCCTCCACGCGGCCGAAGCGCTGGTAATAGCCACGTGCCATGCCCTGCTTGGCCAGCAGCCACGCCAGCGGCAGCGCCGCGAGCGCGACACGCAAACCCGGCGTCGTCGGCAGCAGCCCGCCGAGCAGGTACGCGAGCAGGCAGCACGCGCCGCCCAGCACCGATGCCAATCCGCCCGCGCTGCGCGAATAGCGCGCGTACTCGCGGGTCAGGGATTCCAGCTCGCCCAGTTCGCACTGCATCCCGTTCGGCAAGGCGCGACTCCATGTTCATCAAAGTGCAAATAGGTTTGCACCGCAAACTTATCTGTGTCAACCATGAAAGGTCGCCCTGCCAGTCGGGCATTGCCCTGAACGCCAGCGCCACCCGCACGGTTCCGCCGGTTGACCCCCTGCGACGCGGCCCGGATCATGCCGGGATGCTTACCTCGATCCGTCGCCTGCCGGCGCTTACGGCCATCCTGCTGGCCCTGGCCCTCGTTGCCGCTCCCGCCTGGGCGCGCGCCGACGCGGACACCGGCGCCGCCACGACCACTCCGGCGCAGGCCCTGCAGCAGTTGGGCGACCAGCTCGACACGGTGAAGGCCGCGCTGAAGAACGCGCAGGCCGGGAAAGCCGGCACGCCTCCGCTGGCCGACCTGCGCATCAGCGCGATGCAGGTGCAGGATCAGGCGAACCAGTTGGCCGCCGGCCTCGCGCCGCAAATGACCGCCCTGCAGGCGCAGATCACCGTGCTGGGCCCGGCGCCCGCCAAGGGCGTGCCGCCGGAGGCGCCGGAAGTGGCCGCGCAGCGCCGGCAACTGGACAAGGCGCAGGCCGCCCTAAACGCGCAGATCGTGCAGGCGAAGTCGCTCAACCTCGATGCCATGCAGGTAGTGACGCAGATCAGCGGCCTGCGCAGCGACCAGTTCCAGGCGCGGCTGGCGGAGCGCACCAGCACGCCGCTGGGCCACGCGTTCTGGGCCGATCAGGCGCGAACGCTGCCCAACGACATGGCGCGCCTGCGCCGCTTCGCCGCCGATTGGGCCGAAGGCTGGAGCGACGCGTGGCAGGCGCCCAACCGCACGCCGCTGCTGCTGTGCTTGTTCGCCGCCGCGCTGCTGCTGGTGGGCGGACGGCAGGGATTGCAGCGCCTGTGGCAGACCATCGCCGCACACAGGTTGCCGGACGGCCACCTGCGCCGCAGCGCGACGGCGACAGTGGCGGCGCTCTCCACCATGCTGGTGATCGGCCTGGCCGCGAAGCTGGCGCACCTGGGCATCGACTGGAACGACACGCTGGACGCCGGCCTCGACGCCCTGGCCGCGTCGGCGACGCACGCCGCGGCCTTCTCCGCGCTGATCGCCGGACTGGGCAGTGCGCTGCTGTCGGCACAGCGCGCGTCCTGGCGGCTGCTGCCGCTGTCGAACATCGCGGCGCAGCGATTGCAACGCTTCCCGTGGTTGCTGGGCGGCGCCGCCCTACTCACAGGAGTCAGCGAACGCATCGGCCGCAGCATCGGCGCCAGCCTGCCGGCCACGGTGCTGCTGCACGCCTTGCTGGCCCTGCTGGTCAGCGGCCTGGTCGGCGCGCTGCTGCTGCGCCTGCGCCGCGCGCGGCGCGAGGCCGACGCGCAGGGCGATGCCCGCCCGCGCCAGCCGTTGTGGGTCGGCCTGCTGAGCTTCGCCGCCACGCTGGGCGTGGTGGTGTGCTGGCTCGCGGTGTTCACCGGCTTCATCGCGCTGGGCTTCTTCGTGGCGACGCAGATGCTGTGGGCCGGCCTGGTGGTCGCCAGCCTCTACCTGCTGATGCAACTGGTGCGCGACCTGTTCGAGGCGCTGCTGTCCCCGCAGGGCCGCAGCGGCCAGCACCTGCAGGCCGGCTTCGACATTTCCTCCGAGACGCTGGAGCAGGCCACCGCCGTGCTCACCGGCGTCAGCCGCGTGCTGCTGGCGCTGGCCGCGCTGTCGATGGTGCTGGCGCCGTTCGACGCCGGCCCGGGGGAACTGGCGCAGCGCACGTCGCAGTTGTTCGCCGGGCACAGCCTGGGCCAGTTGCCCATCAGCCCCGGCATCATCCTTCGCGCCATCGCCGTGTTCGTGCTGGGCCTGCTTGCCCTGCGCGCGCTGAAGAACTGGCTGCGGGATCGCCTGCTGCCCACCACGCCGATGGACGCGGGCATGCGCGACTCGGTGGTCACCCTGCTCGGCTACCTGGGCGGCGTGGTCGTGTTCACCCTGTCCCTGGCCGCGATGAACGTGAGCCTGCAAAGCATCACGTGGATCGCCAGCGCGCTGTCGGTGGGCATCGGCTTCGGCCTGCAGGCGGTGGTGCAGAACTTCATCTCCGGCCTGATCCTGCTGGTGGAGCGGCCGGTGAAGGTGGGCGACTGGGTGAGCCTGTCCAGCGACGTGGAGGGCGACATCCGCCGCATCAACGTGCGCGCCACCGAGATCCAGCTGTGGGATCGCTCCACCGTGATCGTGCCGAACTCGCAGCTGATCACCCAGAACGTGCGCAACGTGACCCACGGCAGCGCGCAGGGCCGCGTGCGCATCCTGCTGCCGATGCCGCTGGACACCGACGCCGACCAGGCGCGCCAACTGATGCTGGAGGCGCTGCAGGCACACCCGGCCACGCTGGACACGCCGGCGCCGGTGGTGCGGCTGGACAACATCAACGCCAGCTCGATGACCTTCAGCATCACCTCCTACGTGCGCAGCCCGCGCGACGTGGGCGCGGTGAAAAGCGACATCCTGTTCGACGTCCTCGCCCGCCTGCGCGCGGCCAACCTGCCGCTGTCCACGCCGACCAGCATGGTGGTGCGCAACCTAGGCCCGCTGGGCGAGGACAGCCCGGCCGTGCCAGCCCAGGGTTCGTGACGCGTCGCCTCGGCGACGTCGCCTTGGGTTTCAGGCACGCGCCCACTGCTGTCCAGAATAATCTGGGGACGGTGTCGAAGGATGAAGGCCCGCGCCGCTTGCACGAAGCATTGCGAGAAGGCGACTTCATTTCCGATAACGACCACCTATCCAGACTGTCATCCCGGCGAAGGCCGGGATCCAGTAGCGACCATGTTCGCTCAGGCCGCACGGCCACTGGATGACTCGCTTCGCTCGCCCCTTCGGGGCCGCCCTGCGGGCGTTCTGCGCGCTTCGCGCTTGTCCGGCCTGCGCCGGAATGACGAGAAAGACCGCGGCCACGAATGTTCAAAATTATTCCGGACAGTAGTGGGCACGCGCCGAGACCGAACGACCGACAAGCGAAGGCCGGCTTGCGCCGGCCTTCGCTTTTCTTCGGCGGGTGCGGTGCCCGTGGTTACGGCGCGCAGGCCTTGCCGTGCTCGCCGTGGAAGCCCTTGGCCTTGGCGTCGGCCTCGCTCATGTACTCGCCGTGCTTGGTCTTGCCGTACCACTTGTCGCCCTGGCAGTGGTAGACCTTGCTGCTGTCGTTGACCCACACCATGCCTGGGCCGCCGCCCGGCGCCGCGGTGGCGGCCGGCTTGGTCCACGACATCGACTTCTTGGCCGGCGCCGCGGGTGCGGCGGCGGCAGGCGCAGCCGCCGTCTTCGACGACGCGCCAGCGGCGGCATACCACTCCTTCACACCCTTGTGGCCCTTGCAGGCGCCGCGCTTGGTGGCGGTGCTGGTGTAGCTGCCGTCCTTGCACAGGCCGGTGGAGCCGGCGGGCGCGGCGGCGGGTGCGGCGGACTGCGCCTGCACCGCCGGCACGGCCAGCAGGCAACCGAACGCCAGGGCGAACACGATGGACGCTTTCATCATCAAACTCCCTCTTGCGCGATGGTGGTCTCGTTGGCGGACGGCCCTGCCCTCGCCCAGGTCGCCGTGCCGCTCGCCCCTTGCATGCCCGCGCCCCGCAAGGCGGAGCCGCATGCACGCATCGTGGCGCCCGTGCGCGGGAAACTCCGCACCGGTGGCGCCACTATGCCGCAAATCCCCGGCCGCGCAATGCAGGCCGAACACCCCATTCATCGTCAGTGTTGCGAGGGCGGCTTCAGCGTGGAATGCGGCCGAGCCACGGCATACATCTGCCAACTGATCTCCTTCAGCAGGCCCTGGCGGTCGTCGCCGACGCGGTACAGGTCGAAGTGGGTGCGGTCGGGGATGAAGCGGATGTCGGACTTGGCGTGCAGGCCGTCCAACACCGCCTTGAGCCGGTGCGCGGCGCCATCGAGATAGAACGTGTCGGCGGTGCCCACGTAGAGGTGGATCCTGCCGTCGAGGTCGGGCGCGAGCTCCTGCCAGTGGCGCTGCAGGCGGTAGGCGATGTCGTAGTGGTCGCGCCAGTAGTCCACCACGGCCGGGTTCACGTCGCCGGTGGCGCGGTCGAACATCGGTTCTGGCCGGCCGTCCTTGCCCTTGGGCGAGAACACCCACTCGAACGAGGCCATCTGGCCGCCGTACGGCCCCATCACGCGCTCCAGCTGGGCGAACTGCTGGAAGGTGGCCAGCACCTTGCCGTGGTCGCGCACCAGCGGGTACGCCGTGCCGTCGGCCCTGCGGTAGACGTTGGCGTGCGGCGCATACAGATCCACGCCGGTGAAGTCGTGGAAGTCGCTGGGGTCGGGCGAGGTGGACCAGGTGCCGCCGAAGACCTTCGGGTAGCGCGTCTGCAGCCACAGCGTGGCCCAGCCGCCGGAGGAATGCCCCTGCAGGAAGCGCCCGCTGGGCCTGGCGTCCATGCGGTAGGTCTTTTCCAGTTGCGGGATCAGCTCGGTGGTGAGCGCCACGCCCCACGGGCCGTTGTTCACCGAGTCGGCGAACTCGGTGGTGCCGGTGGGGCTGGACTGGTCGAGGAACACCCAGATCATCGGCGGCATCTGCTTTTCCGCCGTGGCACCGTAGACCATCGCGGCGCTGCCGGCCAGCGTGTCCGCGTCGCCGCCGTAGCCGTGCGTGTAGTACACCGTGGGATAGGTCACGGCGGCCTTGGGGTCGTAGCCCGGCGGCAGCATCACCCAGCCGCGCATGTGGATCGGCCGGCCCCAGAACGCGCTCAGCACGGGGCTGACGAAGTCGATGGCCTGCGTGTGCTGGCGCGCCTCGTCGAAGTGCTTGAGCGAAGTCTCGCTCATGTAGCGCTTCGGGATGTCCCACGCCTTGCGCTCCGGCAGCGTGTCCGTGAGCGTCAGGTCGGGCGTGGCCGCCATCGGCAGGTGCAGCTTCACCACCTTGCTCACCAGGTCGCCGCCGTCGCGGCCGTGGTAGTTGTAGTCGTGGTGCACGTCGAGCACGGCCTGCACGTAGTAGTCGCCTGCCGGCAACCGCGACCAGGCCTGCGGGAAGGCGATTTCGTCAGCATCGACGTCCACCGCCTGGCCCGGCGCCAGCCGGCTCACCTCGCGCGCGGCCACGGCGGTCTGGGTGGGGAAGAACGGGCTGGTGTCCACTTCATCCACCTTGCCGTCGCCGCCGTGTTCCTTCGCCGCGACCTCGGCGTCCTTCGCGGCGATGGCGAACAGCAGCAGGCGGCCCGACGCCGGCTGCGTTTCCGCGCTGCCCAGTTGCACGTGGAAGAAACTCCGAACCGGCGCGGTCGGCGCGGTGTCGCGCGCAAAGACGGTGGTGGAGAGCAGCAGGCCGCTGCCGAGCAAAGCAGAGAGAAGATGACAGTGGCGCATATGTGCTTCCCCTTGGTGGTGAATGCAACGACAGGCAGTACCGTCATCCCGGCGCAGGCCGGGATCCAGTGGCGGTTACGCCTGTTCAGGCCGCACAGTCACTGGATTCCGGCTTTCGCCGGAATGACGGGCGCCAATCAGTTCTTCTTGTCTCCAGCCTTCACCGGCACCGGCCGCAGATCCTGGAAATCGAAGCTGAAGTCGGTGAGCGGCGAGACCGGCTGCATGCGCATCTCGCGCACATGGCCGTCGTCGTCCAGCGCGAAGTTGACGAAGGCGTCGGCATCCAGCGAGCGGTCGTCCCAGCGCACGATGAAGGTGTCGTGCTGCCACGGCGTCATCGTGCCCACCAGCTGCCTGGTCTTGCTGAAGCGCAGGCGCAGCTTGCCGCCTTCGTCGTTGACCAGGATGTCGCCGTACCACGGGTCGCGGTAGGTGCCGGCGTAGCCGGACAACGGCAGCGAAGGCTTGCTGTTCTTGTCGCGCGCCGCCTCGTGCCTGGCCCAGCTGGTGTCGGCGTCCGCTTCGGACTTCTTCACCAGTTTGTCGTACACCGCCGCCCAGTCGGTCTTGTGCGCGGCGTTCAGGTACGCATCGAGCACGCGGTAGGTGACCGCGTTGAACGCGGCGCCGGACTGCTGGTTGGTGAGCACCACCACGCCGAGGTTCTGTCCCGGCACCAGGGTGAGGCGCGAAACGAAGCCAGGCCAGCCGCCGGTGTGCCACACCAGCTTGTTGCCCATGTAGTCGGACAGGAACCAGCCTTCGCCATAGCCGGAGAACTGCGGCACGAGCTGCGCCATTTCCGGCAGCGGCGGCTTGCCGATCGGAATCGGCGTGAGCATCGACCACATCTCGCGATGGCTCTTCTCGGAGAACAACTGCTTGCCGTCGGGCAGCTTGCCGCCCGCGAGCTGCACGTTCATCCACTTGGCGAGGTCGTTGACGCTGGCGTAGATGCCGCCCGCGCCGGGGTCGTTGAGCCAGGCCATCGGCGGCACCGGCTTCACGTCCTTGAAGTTGTACGGCGCGTGGCCGGTGGCCGCGTCCATGCCGGGCTTCAGGTAACTGCAGTCGATCAGCGACTCGTCCATGCCCACCGGCTTGAAGATGTGCTGGCGGATGAAATCCGCATAGCGCTGGCCGGAGACTTTCTCGATCACTTCCGTGGCCACCGCGAACAGGATGTTGTCGTAGGCGTAGTGGCCGCGGAAGCTGTTCTTGATCGGCACGTCGGCGAGGCGCTTCACCACGTCCGCGGTGGTGTAGCTGGTCGGCGGCCAGTACAGCAGGTCGCCCGCGCCGAGGCTGAGGCCGCTGCGGTGCGCCAGCAGGTCGCGCACGCGCATCTCGCGCGTCACGTAGGGATCGGACATGCGGAACCCCGGCAGGTAGTCGATCACCCGGCCGTCCATGTCCAGCTTGCCCTCGTCGGCCAGCATCTGCAGCGCCGCGGCGGTGAACGCCTTGGTGTTGGAGGCGATCGCGAACAGCGTGTCCGCGTCCACCTTGTCCGGCTTGCCCAGCTCGCGCACGCCGTAGCCCCTGGCCAGCACCACCTTGCCGTCCTTGACGATGGCCACCGCGATGCCGGGCACCTTGAAGGTCTTGAGGATGTCGGCCATGTAGGCATCGAAATCCTGCAGCTGCGCGGGCAAGGCATCCTGCGCGCCGGCGAGCGCGGGCGACGACGCGGACGCCACCTGCTCGGGCGCGGCCTGCGCCGACGACGCGGTGGCGAAGGCAAGCAGCGCGGCGCAGACCGCCAGGCGCAGGGAAAGGGGACGCTGGGACATCGCAGACTCCGGTGGCATGAACCGGCCCACTATCGCGACAAAGCCAGGGCAAGGCCAGCGCTGGAAGTCACGCCGGCCTTCCGGCACGCTTCACCGCTTCATCGGATGCGGACGGTAACGAATTTCAATGGAATCCCTGCCCCACTGGATCGGCTGGCATGCCATGGCGCTATGGGCCGCCGCCCTGATCTTGGCACTGTTCGCCGGCGACCTGCTCTGGCGCCTCGCGCGCCGCCGCAAGCTGGCCGCCACCGGCAAGAACGACTACCTCTCGCCGCAACCGCGCACCGCCGTGCTGTTGCTGATGCTGTCCGGCGCGCTGTTCGTCGTGCTGTCCTGGGCGGTGTGGGCGCATACCGCGCTGGTCGGCTTCGACGTTGCACTGGCGCAGGCCTTGCGCGCGCGACTCTCGCCCGACGTGCTGGCCGTGGTCGCCCTCGTCACCAACGCCGGCACACCCGCGCTGCTGGCGGCCGTTGGCGCGGCAATTGCCTTGCTGCTGGCGCTGAAGCGCCGTTGGCGGTTGTTCGTACCGTGGTGCGTCGCACTGGGCGGCGCCGCGGCCTGCGGTGAAGCGGCGAAGGGCCTCGTGAAGCGCGTGCGACCGTTCGACGGCCACGCCTTCCTCGCCGAAACCAGCTACAGCTTCCCCAGCGGCCACGCCACGATGAGCATGGTGTTCTTCGGCATGCTGGCCTACCTGCTGTTGCGCCGGCTCCAGCCACGTCGCCATCGCGCCATCGTCGCCGCCGCCGTGACGCTGATCGCCATCGTGGGCGTCAGCCGCGTGGTGCTGCAGGCACACTACCTCAGCGATGTGCTGGCCGGCTATGCGCTGGGTACGTTCTGGCTGGTGCTGGGCATCGCAACGGCGGAATGGATGCAACGGCGGGGCGCCCAGCCGCGCCGGTTGTCCTAAACTCGCCTGCCGCCCGCCACCGGTTCTGTACATGCGTTCCTGGAAGCCGCTACTCGTGCTTGCGATCGTCGTGATCGCGCTGTTCCTCCAGCGGCAGGCGCACACGCCGGATCTGGCCGCACCGGCCTCCACGCCTGCCGCATCGTCGAACGCCGGCAACGGCAGCACCCTGCCCTCCTTCCTGCCGCCCGAGGCGCGCGACACGCTGGCGCTGATCGCCAGCGGCGGCCCGTTCCCGCATCGCCAGGACGGCGTGGTGTTCGGCAACTACGAGCATCTGCTGCCGGAGCAGCCGCGCGGCTACTACCACGAGTACACGTTGGACACGCCCGGCGCGCGCACGCGCGGCACGCGGCGCATCATCACCGGCGGCACACCGCCCGCGGTGTACTACTACACGGACGACCACTACCGCAGCTTCCGCCAGTTCGCCGCGCCACGATGAACGCGCACCCGCTCGATCCCGACCTCACCCGCCCCAGCCAGAACGGCGTGTATTTCGTGGGCGACGCCGACCTCGCGCGGCTGGCCGCCGCCGCCGTGCGCGCGGAACTGGCCGTGAGCCGCACCGACCTCGCCGGCTGCAACCGCAAGGCCGAACTGCTGCAGCGCCTCGCCGCCTCGCTGTCGCTGCCCGCCGACTTCGGCCACAACTGGGACGCGCTGGCCGACTGCCTGCGCGACCTCGACCGCTCGCCCGCCCACGGCCACGTGCTGCTGTTCGAGCACACCGGCGATCTGCACCACGGCGCCGACCAGGATTTCGAGGTGCTGCTGGGCATCCTCGACGACGCCGCCACCTTCGCGCAGGACGCTGATCGCCCGTTCTTCGCCTTCCTCGCCCTGCCGGACAACCACCACGCATGAACACGCAAACCCTGCGCTTCGAGCTCGACCGCGACTTCGTCAAGCTCGACAACCTGCTGAAACTGGTGGGCCTGTGCGACAGCGGCGGCGCCGGCAAGCACCTGGTCGCCAGCGGTGCGGTGACGGTGGACGGCGCGCAGGAGCTGCGCAAGACCTGCAAGATCCACGCGGGCCAGGTGGTACGCGTGGACGGCGTGGAGATCCGCGTGGTGGGCCTGGCCTGAGCGGCGAGCGTCATCCGGCCGTCACGAACCGCCTGCACAGTCGACGCGACCATGCACGAAGCGCATGAACCGCGAAGGGTTACCATGCCTGCACGGATGGCGCGCGGCATGCGCCCCACGGATACCGCCCGATGAGTTCACGCGCCCCCCGCAAACCCTCGCTCCCCGCCGCGGACACCGCGGCGGCCAACGACGCCACTGCCGCTGCCGCACCGGCGCCTGACCTCGGCGAGCGCCGGCTGTACCTCAACCGCGAGCTGTCGCAGTTGGCCTTCAACACGCGCGTGCTCGACCAGGCGCTGGACGAGCACACGCCGCTGCTGGAGCGGCTGAAGTTCCTGCTGATCTTCTCGCGCAACATGGACGAGTTCTTCGAGATCCGCGTGGCCGGGCTGAAGGGCCAGATCGCGCTGGAACGTGAAGTGCCCGGCGCCGACGGCATGACGCCGCGCCAGGCGCTGACCGAGATCGGCGCGATCGCGCATCAGCAGGTCGAGCGGCAGTACGCGATCCTCAACGGGCGCATCCTGCCCGAGCTGGCTGCGCACGGCATCCGCATCGCGCGACGCGACGAGTGGACGCAGAAGCAGAAGCAGTGGGTGCGCCGCTATTTCCGCACGGAGGTGGCGCCGCTGGTGACGCCGATCGGGCTGGATCCCACCCACCCGTTCCCGCTGCTGGTCAACAAGAGCCTCAACTTCATCGTGCAGCTGGACGGCGTGGATGCGTTCGGCCGCGACTCCGGCCTCGCCGTGGTGCCGGCGCCACGCGTGCTGCCGAGGCTGATCCAGATGCCCGACGACATCGCCGAGCACGGCGACTGCTACGTGCTGCTGTCCTCCATCATCCACGCGCACGCCGAGGAGCTGTTCCCCGGCATGGAGGTGCTGGGCTCCTATCAGTTCCGCCTCACCCGCAACGCCGACCTCGCGCTCGACCCCGAAGACGTGGAAGACCTTGCGCTGGCGCTGCGCGGCGAGCTGTATTCCCGCCGCTTCGGCAGCGCGGTGCGGCTGGAGGTGGCGGACAACTGCCCCAAGGAACTCAGCGCGCACCTGCTCAGGCAGTTCGGCCTCGCCGAGTCGGAGCTGTACGAGGTGAACGGCCCGGTGAACCTGGCGCGGCTGTTCCGCATCGCCAGCAAGGTGAATTACCCGGCGCTGCAGTACCCGCCCTTCGTGCCGGCGCTGCCGAAGGCGCTGAAGCACGCCGACGACCTGTTCGCGGTGGTCGCGAAGCACGACGTGCTGCTGCTGCATCCGTACGAATCCTTCACGCCGGTGGTGGATCTGCTGCGCCAGGCCGCGAAGGATCCGCAGGTGCTGTCGATCAAGCAGACGCTGTACCGCACCGGCGCGGACTCGGAACTCGTCGACGCGCTGGTGGACGCGGCGCGCGCGGGCAAGGAGGTGACCGCGGTGGTGGAGCTGCGCGCGCGCTTCGACGAGGAGTCCAACCTCTCGCTCGCCTCGCGCCTGCAACAGGCCGGCGCGATGGTGATCTACGGCGTGGTGGGCATCAAGACGCACGCCAAGCTGATGCTGATCCAGCGCCGCGAGGGCAGCGAGCTGGTGCGCTACGCGCACATGGGCACCGGCAACTACCACACCGGCAACGCGCGGCTGTACACCGACTACAGCCTGCTCACCTCCGACGAGGCGCTGTGCGAGGACGTGCACAAGCTCTTCAGCCAGCTCACCGGCATGGGCAAGGCGCTGCGCATGAAGAAGCTGCTGCAGGCGCCGTTCACGCTGAAGCAGGGCCTGCTCGACCTGATCGCGCGGGAGGCCGCGCACGCCGCGGCAGGCAAGGACGCGCGCATCCTCATCAAGGTCAACGCGCTCACCGATCCCAGGATGATCCGCGCGCTGTACCAGGCCAGCATCGCCGGCGTGCGCATCGACCTGATCGTGCGCGGCATGTGCTGCCTGCGGCCGGGCGTGCCCGGCGTGTCGGAGCACATCCGCGTGCGCTCGGTGATCGGCCGCTTCCTGGAGCACAGCCGCGCCTACTGGTTCGCCAACGACGGCGAGCCGGTGCTGTACCTCTCCAGCGCCGACCTGATGGAGCGCAACCTGGATCGGCGCGTGGAGTGCGCCTTCCCGGTCGAAAGCCGCAAGCTGCAGCAGCGCATCCACGCCGCGCTGCAGCTCTACCTCGACGACAACAGCGGCGCGGCCGAGCTGCAGGCCGACGGCAGCTATCGCCCGGTGGCGCGCGCCGCCGGCGAGGCGGTGCGCGACGCGCAGGCGCAGCTGCTGGAAAAGTTCTGCGGCGCCCCCGCCTAGGCTCCTGCGGAAAAGCCGCGCTCAGCCGCGCGCCTGCAGGGCGATCTCGCGCGCCAGCGCGCCCAGCGGCAGGATGCGCTCTGCGGCGCCGCGCGCCACCGCCTCCTTGGGCATGCCGTAGACCACGCAGCTCGCCTCGTCCTGCGCGATGGTGCGCGCGCCGGCCTTGCGCATTTCCAGCAGGCCCGCCGCGCCGTCGTCGCCCATGCCGGTCATGATGACGCCCAGCGCGTTGGCGCCGGCGCATTTCGCCACCGAGCGGAACAGCACGTCCACCGACGGCCGGTGCCGGTTCACCAGCGGGCCGTCGACCACCTCGACGTGGTACTGCGCGCCCACGCGCCGCAGCAGCATGTGCCGGCCGCCGGGGGCGATCAGCGCGCAGCCCGGCACCACGCGGTCGTGGTTGCGCGCCTCGCGCACGTCGATGTGGCACAGGCCGTCCAGCCGCGCGGCGAACGCCGCGGTGAACTTCTCCGGCATGTGCTGCACGATCACGATGCCGGGCGACACGCGCGGCAGCGCGGTCAGCACCTCTTCCAGCGCCTGGGTGCCGCCGGTGGAGGTGCCCAGCGCCACCACGCGCTCGGTGGTGCGCACCATCGCGCCGCCAACGTCGGGCGGCAGGATCGCGTCGGCGGTGAGCTTCTCGACGACCGGCGGCGCCGCCGCGCGCCGCGCCAGCCGCCCGACGTTGGCGCAGGCCGCCGAACGCACCGCCGCAACGAGGTCGTCGGACGAATCCAGCAGGAACTTCTTCAGCCCCAGCTTGGGCTTGGCGACGATGGCGCAGGCGCCGGCGGCGAGCGCCTCCATCGTGGTCTGCGTGCCCTTTTCGGTGAGCGTGGAGCAGATCACCACCGGCGTGGGCCGCTCGGCCATCAGCTTGCGCAGGAAGGTGATGCCGTCCATCCGCGGCATCTCCACGTCCAGCACGATCACGTCCGGCCACTGCTTCTTCATGCGCTCCATCGCCAGCAGCGGATCGGCCACCGCGCCCAGCACCTCGATGTCCGGCTGGGCGGCCAGCATGGCCGCCACCACCTGCCGCACCACGGCGGAATCGTCGACGATCAGCAGCCTGGTTCGTTTCATGCAATGCCTCGATGCGCCAGCGCGGGAATCATGCCCACGATTCCCCCGCGCCCGGATCGACCTGCCGCGACCAGACGTCGCCGCTGTCCACGTCGAACACGATCATGCGATGGCCGACGCCGAACAGCGATTCGGCGACGATGGGTATGTGCCGCCCGTGCAGCAGCGCGCGCGCGGCCTCCCCGTTGCTGCGGCCGATCTCCGACACGCCGGCGATGACCTGTCCCGGAAACATGTTGCCGCCGCCGAACAGCTTGGCCTGGCAGCCGGCGAGGGGTACGCCGGCCATGCCCAGGCCGTCGAGCATCAGCGCCAGCGCCTCGTCGCAGTAGCGGCCGTCGGCCTCGCCCCGCATGCCCTCGCCGCGCCGCGCCAGCAGGCAATGCGACATCGCACCCACGCGCGCCGCCGGATGCCACAGCACGATGGAGATGCAGGAGCCCAGCACGGTGCGCACCCTGCAGCCGGCGTCCCCGACGAACCAGTCGCCCGGCTTGAGGAAGATCTCGGCCTTGTGCGCGCTTGTCGTCATCGTGGCTTGCGGTACGACGACGGCGCGAGCGGGCGCAGGCCGTCGGCGATGTCGTTGAGGCTTTCCGCGTGGCCGATGTAGAAATGCCCGCCCGGCTTGAGCAGGGGCAGCACGCGGCCCACCACCTGGCGCTTGGTTTCCTTGTCGAAATAGATCATCACGTTGCGCAGGAAGATCGCGTCGAAGCTGCCCAGCGAAGGCAGCTGCGCGATGAGGTTGGCCTGCACGAAGCGCACCCGGTTGCGCAGCACGCGATCCACCAGCAGGGTGCCCTGCTGCTCACCGATGCCGCGCAGGCAATAGCGCTTGAGGAAATCGTGCGGGATGTTGCGGCAGCGCTCCAGCACGTAGTGGCCGCGGCGCGCGTGCTCCAGCATGCGCACGCTGATGTCCGAGCCCACCACCTCCCACGGCGCGTCGCCCAGGCAATCGGCCAGGGTCATGGCGATGCTGTAGGCCTCCTCGCCGCTGGAGCTGGCCGCGCTCCACACGCGGAAGCTGTCGGTACGCCGCTGCGCGTCCGCGATCAGCTGGCGCAGCAGCTCGAAATGCCTGGGCTCGCGGAAGAAGTAGGTTTCGTTGGTGGTCAGCAGGTCGATGGCGACCTGGGTTTCCTCGGGCGCCGTGCCGTCGCTGAGCAGGCGGAAATACGCCTCGTAGCTGTCCAGCCCGTGCAGCTTGAGCCGCTTGGCGAGGCGACCGCAGACCAGCGCCTTCTTGGCCGGCGAAAGTGCGATGCCGGCGGCATCGAGGATGAAGCGCTGGAAGCGCGCGAACTCCCGATCCGTGATGACCGTGCCCGGCGCGGCATCCGCCGCGGGCGACGTCGACCTGCCCCGCACGTCCGGCGACGCCGGCATGGATGCGCGCGCCACGCTCAGCCGGCCTCCGCTTCGGCCGCCTCAGCGCCCCCGCCCATCCGCGCCATCTCGCCGATCTCGTCGGCGGAAAGTACCTGGTCGATGTTCAGCAGTATCACGAAGCGGCCGTCGACCTTGCCCATGCCGGCGATGAAGTCGGTGCGGATCTTGGCGCCGAACGCGGGCGGCGGCTCGATCTGCGACAGCGGGATCTCCAGCACCGCGTTCACTGCGTCGACGATGACGCCCATGTCGTGCCGCTCGCCGGCGGACTCCACCTCGACGATCACGATGCAGGTGCGCCGGGTGATCGCGGCCACCTTGCGGCCGAAGCGCGCGGACAGGTCGAGCACCGGCACCACCGAGCCGCGCACGTTGATGACGCCGCGGATGCACTCCGGCATCAGCGGCACTTCGGTCAGCCCGGCGTACTCGATGATCTCCTTGATGCCGAGGATGGCGATGGCGAAGGACTCGCTGCCGACCTGGAAGGTGAGGTACTGCGCCGACTCGTCCGCGCCGGGCGCTTCCGTCGCGGCGGCGTCCGGGCGCCGGTCGGTTCGGATTGCTGCGTTCATGGCGCCACCTCAATACCGGGCGAAATTGGATTCGTCGGGCTCGCCGGCCAGCACCAGGTCGCGGCTGGCCCTGGGCGCGGCACGCACCACGTTCCGGCGCACGGCGGCGGCCGGCCGGCGCACCAGCGGCGGCGCACCCGCCGAATTTTCGTCGAGCTTGAAGAACGCCATCAGCTGCTGCAGGTGCTCGGCCTGCCCGCTCATCTCCTCGGCGGTGGCGGCGAGTTCCTCCGAGCTGGACGCGTTCTGCTGGGTGGCCTGGCTCAGCTGGTTCATGGCCTGGTTGATCTGACCCACGCCGGCGGTCTGCTCGACCGAGGCGGCGGCGATCTCCTGCACCAGATCCGAGGTCTTGCGGATGCTGGGCACGATCTCGCCGAGCAGCTTGCCGGCCTTCTCCGCCACCGCCACGCTGCCGGAGGCCAGCTCGCTGATTTCCAGCGCCGCCACCTGGCTGCGCTCCGCCAGCTTGCGCACTTCGGTGGCCACCACCGCGAAGCCCTTGCCGTGCTCGCCGGCGCGCGCGGCCTCGATGGCGGCGTTCAGCGCCAGCAGGTTGGTCTGGTAGGCGATGTCGTCGATGATGCCGATCTTCCTGGCGATGTCGCGCATCGCGATCACCGTGGCGTCCACCGATTCGCCGCCGGTGGCGGCGTCGTCGGCGGCCTTGCTGGCCATGCCGTCGGTGACCTTGGCGTTGTCGGTGTTCTGCGAGATCGAGGCGTTCATCTCCTCGATGGAGGCACTGGTCTCCTCCACGCCGGCCGCCTGTTCGCTGGCGGACTGCGCCAGCGACTGCGCCGTGGTGCTGACCTCCTCCGAGGCGCTGGCCAGCGCCTCGGCGCTGCCGTTCACCTCGGCCACGATCTGCGCGAGCTTGCCGATCATGTTGTGCATCGCCTGCAGCAACTGCCCGGTCTCGTCCTTGCCGGTGGCGCTGATGCGCACGGCCAGGTCGCCCTGCGCCAGCCGGTCGGCGGCATCCACCGCCACCCGCAGCGGCCGCACGATGCCCAGCGTCACCACCGCGGCGGCGAGCAGCGCCACCACCAGCGCGGCCAGGGACAGGCCCAGCATCAGGCTGCGCGCGGATTCGTACTCCTGCTTGGCCTGTTCGGCGGTCGCGTCCATCGCATGGCTCTGGCTGTCGTCCAGGCTCTGCATGCTGGCCTGCGCCGCGCGGAACGCGGGATCGAGGCTGCTGAACAGCAACTGGGTCGCCTCGTCCTTCTTGCCGCCCTGCACCGAGGCCAGCACGCGGTCGCCGGCCTCGCCGAACTTGGCGTAGCTGGCCTGCACGTCCTTGAAGAGGGCGATGTTCTTGTCGTCGTCCAGCATCTTGCCGAGCTTGTCGCTTTCGCTGGCGATGACCTGGCGGGATTGCGCGAGGCGGCCCGCTTCCTCCTGCTGGCGCGCGGGATCGCTGGTCAGCAGGCTGTTGTGGATGGCGGTGAGGATGGCGTCGTCGTTGCTCTCGATGTCGTCGATCAGCACCACCTTGGCGTAGCGGTTGTGCACGATGATGTCCAGTTGCTGGTCGACGCGCTCCAGCCGCGTGATGCCGAGCCAGGCGATGGCGCCGATCAGCACGACCAGGATGCCGAAGCCGATACCTAGCCGTACACCGATTTTCATGTTCTTCAACATGGTTCGTTCTCCCCTGCCCGCATGGCGATGGATGTCTGGATTCAGTTCGCGGCCGCGATGCCCGCCGGCCGGCTTGCAATGGATGGAGCGCCCCGCCGCACGGCCTGCTGCACCAGCGCGGGCACGTCGAGGATCAGCGCCACTTCGCCGCTGCCCAGGATGCTGGAGCCGCTGACGCAGCGCACCGCGCCGAACAGGCGATTCATGGGCTTGATCACGGACTGGATTTCGCCTACCAGGGCGTCGACCACCAGCCCGGCCATCTGCCCCGCGTGCTTGAGCACCACGATGTTCTCGCGCCGCGGCGGCTCGCCGGCGACGCCGAACAGCTCGCGCAGGCGGATGAAGGGCAGCACGCGGCCGCGCAGGTTGGCGTAGTCGTGGCCCGGCTCGGCGACCAGTTCCACGCATTCCTCGATCATGTCCAGCGGCACCACGAAGGCAGTGTCGCCCACGCCGACCTGGAAGCCGTCGATGATCGCCAGCGTGAGCGGCAGGCGCACCGTGACCGTGGTGCCCACGCCCTCCTCGCTGGCGATGCCCACGCTGCCGCGCAGCTCGGCGATGTTGCGCTTGACCACGTCCATGCCCACGCCGCGCCCGGACAGGTTGGTGATGGCCTCGGCGGTGGAGAAGCCGGGCTCGAACACCAGGTTCAGGATCTCCTGGTCGCTCAGCTGCGCATCGGCGTCCACCAGGCCGCGCTCGACGGCCTTGGCCAGGATGCGCTCGCGCTTGAGGCCGCCGCCGTCGTCGCTCACCTCGATCACGATGGAGCCGGAGTCGTGGTAGGCGTTCAGCCCCACCGCGCCCTGCGCGGGCTTGCCACGGGCGGCGCGCTGCTCGGCCGATTCGATGCCGTGGTCGATGGCATTGCGCACCAGATGGGTGAGCGGGTCGGCGATCTTCTCCACCACGGTCTTGTCCAGCTCGGTGTCGCCGCCCGAGGTTTCCAGCCGGATGTCCTTGCCGATCTCGCGCGCGGTGTCGTGCACCACGCGCTGGAAGCGGCTGAAGGTGGTGCCGATGCGCACCATGCGCAGTTGCAGCGCGCTGTCGCGCACCGCCTCCACCAGGCTGGCGAGCAGGAAGGCGCGCTCCTTCAGTTCGTCGTCGCGCACGCGCTGCGCCACCAGGCCGATGCCGGCGCCGGCCACGATCAGCTCGCCGACCTGGTTGATGAGCAGGTCGAGCTTGTCGGCGTCGATGCGGATGGAGCGGTTCTCGGCGCGCTGGTCGCTGGCCTGCTTCTGCCGCGCCAGCGCGGCCTCCACCACCGGCGCCACCGCCGCGCCCTGTTCCAGCAGGATGGCGCCCAGCGCCCGCTGCGCCACCTGCGGCGCCTGCGCCATCTGCACCGTTTGCGCGTCCAGCGCGGCGTCGAGTTCCGCCGCGGTCACCGAGCCGCAGCGCACCAGCATCTCGCCCAGTTGCACGGGGTCGTCGGGCAGCTCGCGGATCAGCCGCAGGTATTCGGAGATGCGGCTGTGCGGCGGCAAGATGCGCAGCTCCAGGTCGTCGCGCACGAACTCGAACACGCCTTCGATGGCGGCCTTGTCGGCGTCGCTGGCGAAGGCGATCTCGAAGCCCAGGTAGCAGGTTTCCGGATCCATCGCCTCGGCGTCCGGCATGGCGTCGGAGAGGATGGCGATGCCCGCGATGCGGCCGATCCGCCCGAGGTAGCGCAGGAAGGCGAGCGGATCCATGCCGTCGCGCAGCACGTTGGGGCCGAAACGCAATGACAGGTGCCACAGGTCGCGGCTCGACACCGCGCCGTCGGCCGCTTCGGCCATGCCGTCCGCGTCCGCTTCGGCCACGTCCGCCAGCGCCTCCGGCTCGGCATCGAGATAGCCGCTCAGGCGGGCGACCAGCGCCGTGCCCTGTTCGCCGGCCGCCGCGCCGGCATCGCCCGCCGCCGCGTCGACCAGCGCGCCAATGTGGTCGCGGCAGGCCAGCAGCAGCGCCACCAGTTCGTCGTCCAGCGGCAGCTCGCCGTTGCGCACGCGATCCAGCACGCTTTCCGCCACGTGGGTGAAGGCCACGATGTCGTCCAGCCCGAACAGCCCCGACGAACCCTTGATGGTGTGGGCGGCGCGAAAGATCGCGTTGACCGCCTCGGACTTTTCGTCGGCCTGCCCCACCGCGAGCAGGGCGGCCTCCATGTCCTCCAGCAATTCGCGGCTTTCGGCGATGAAGGTCTGCAACGCCTGATCCAGATCCATGTCAGCCGGCCTCCCCGGTGTCGGCGCACTCGCGTGCGTCGAGGCGTTCGTCCAGTTGCAGCAGCGCAAGCATCTCGGCGATGGCGGGGCTTTGCGCCACCACGCGCAACCCGCCCTGCCGCGCCAGCGCCTCGCGCCGCGCCAACAGCAGCAGCTGCAGGCCCGTGCTGTCGATCTCGGTCACCGCCGAAAGATCCAGCTCCAGCACGCCGCCGCCCAAGGTCGGCTCAAGCATGGCCGGCTCAAGCAGCGCCGGCTTCAGCTCGGCGGCCCGGTAAACGCTCATTTCGCCTTCGATGCAGACCACTGACATGCGTTCCCTCCACGATCCCGTGCACCACGCCACGCCCACCCGCCGCCCGATACGCCTATGCTGGACAGAGCTTGCGCACCGCTCCCAGCAGCACGTCCGGCTTGAACGGCTTGACGATCCAGGCCTTGGCGCCGGCCGCCTGGCCCTCCTGCTTCTTCTGTTCGGTGAATTCGGTGGTGAGCATGATCACCGGCGCGAAGCGGTACTCCGGCTGCTGCTTCACCGTGCGCACGAAGGTGAGCCCGTCCATGTTGGGCATGTTCACGTCGCTGATGATGAGGTGCACCTTGCGTCCGTCCAGTTGCGCCAGCGCGTCCAGGCCGTCGCAGGCTTCGATCACGTCGTAGCCGTCGCTCTTCAGTGCGATGGCCACCACCTGCCGCAGCGAAGCGGAATCGTCGACGATGAGAATGGTCCGTGGCATGCCGCCCTGCTCCTAGAAGAAAGTGATGTCGTCGCCGGCGTCGACCGGCCTGCCGGTTTCGTGGTTGTGGTGTTCCTGGCGCGTGGCGTAGGAGCGCTCCAGTTCGTCGCGCAGTTGCGACCAGTCGATGGCGGCCAGCCGGCCCTGCTCGCGCCAGGCCTGTTCGCTGCGCGCAAGGCAGGCGGGGAACGCGCGGATGTTGTCGCGCACGTGGCTCAGGATCTGGCCGGTACGATCCTGGAACTGCAGCAACACCAGCGCCTCGGCCACTTCGCCGCGGATGTCCACGCCGGTGCGGCGCAGGCGGTCGGCCGCGCCGGACAGGTTGCCGGTGGCGCGGCGGAAATCGTCGAGCACGCGGTCGATGGCCGCCTCGGCCACGCCCACCGAGGCCGCATCCTGCTGCGCGAAGGAATCCGCCGCCGCGATCGCGGCATGGATGGCGTCGTTGATGGCGGTCACCTGCTTGCCCATCTCGCGGCCGGTTTCGCCGGAGATGGCGGAGAGCTTGCGCACCTCGTTGGCCACCACGGCGAAGCCGCGCCCGGCCTCGCCCGCGTGCGCCGCCTCGATGGTGGCGTTGAGCGCCAGCAGGTTGGTCTGGTGGGCGATGCTGGCGACGGACTCGGACATCTCGCGCAGGCGCTCGACGAACTGCGCCAGGTTGCCCACGCCGCCCAGCATCTCGTTGCCGCGGCCGTGCGCGGCGCGCAGCGAGCCGGTGACTTCGCGCAGGCTGGCCTCGCTGCGCGCGAACATGCCGGCCAGCCCCTCGGCGCCGTCCGCCGACTGCGCGGACTGGTTCGACGCGTCCACCGCCTCGCCCAGCTTGTCCACGATGCCGGAGAAGCGGCCGGAAAGTTCCACGATGGCCTGCTCGCAATCGCCGCGCACGCTTTCCACCTGGCGCGCCCAGATCGAGGTGATCTCCCGCTCCACGCCGTCCAGCCCGCTGAAGAACGTTTCCACCTCGCGGCGATGCCCTTGCCGTATCGCCGCGGGCGCGTTGCGCCAGGCGATCACGCCGCCCGCGGCGAAACTGGCCACCACCAGCAACATGGCGCCGAAGGCCGCCCACGAAAGCCCGCGCGTCAGCGGCAGCAACAGCGCCAGCCCCGCCACTGCCCATGGCGCGTAACGGTCGAGGCGCCGGCGATAGAACGGCAGAAACCTCGCCCAAAGCGCGACGAGCTTGTCCTTGATGCGGTTTCCCATGCTCTCGGATGCCCCCTGGCTACTGTCGCAGACGTCTTTGCATCGATGCGTCTGGCCCGTGGTTGCGGCGCCTGCCGTGCGATTCCGGCCCTGCGCGCCTGCCCCATGGGCACGAAGCCATAACGGCAAACCGGCAAGCAGCTTTAACGCAAATTCTTGCGAACCCAGGCCACGTAGCGATCCATGAAGGCCTGCAGGAATTTCCGCGTGTCCCCGTTGGTGATTTGGCCGTCCGAATCGACCGGGCCATCGTCCCTGAACTGCACGAACACCTCGGGCTGCGCCAGCGTCGCCACGTCGAGGAACACCAGCGAGTTGCGCAGGTGCTGCTGCGCCAGCGCGCTGCCGATCGCGCCGATGGAGGCGCCGATCACCGCGCCCGGCTTGCCGGCGAAGGAATTGGTGCCCCAGGGCCGCGAGGCGAGGTCGATGGCGTTCTTCAGCACCCCGGGCACGCCGCGGTTGTATTCGGGGGTGACGAACAGCAGCGCGTCGGCGGATTCGATCTGCCGCTTCAGGCGTTTCGCCTCGGCCGGGTAGTCGGCGTCGAAGTCCTGGTTGTACAGCGGCAGGTCGTCGAGGCGCACATGCTCGAAAACGAAATCCTGCGGCGCCAGCCGCTCCACCGCCTTCGCCAGCCGCCGGTTGATCGACGCCTTGCGCAGGCTGCCCACCAGTACCGCCACCTTGATCGTGCCCATGCTCGGATGCTCCACCGGGGATAAGGAAGTTCGCGGCGGGGCATCGTGCCCATGGCGCGCGCGGCGCAATCAGGCCGGCGCGCGCGGAACCGGCGCGCGCACGGCAACAAGGCTATTTCGCCTGCAGGGTTTCCATCACCTGCTTCGCGTCGGCATGGACGGCGTCCAGCGCGGTTTCCTTCAGGCCATGCTCGGCCTGCCCCAGCGCCGCATTCAGGCGATCCACGGTCGCGACATCGCCCTTGGCGTCAACGATGGCGCCGTGCCCCATGCCCTTGCATGGGTTCTCCGCCTTGGCGTCGAAACCCTTGCCCGACGGCCCGACCAGGCAGTTCACGACGTGATGCAGATGCGCATGCGCCGTCGCCAGGTCGGCCGCCCCCATCGCCATGCCGGCATGGGCGGCGGCCGTCGCGATCTGCTTCGAGGCTGCACCGTTCGCAGCGGCCGCCTGCGCCGCCATCGGCAGGGCGAGCGCCAGCAGCAGGGCCGGCAAGGCATGCGTGGAATGTTTCGTCATGGCACGACTCCCGAACGTCGCGGCACGCGCCGCAATCCGCCGACTATGGCGCGGCCACTGTGAGGAAAGCGGAAAGAACCCAGGTGCCGGCAATCGCGGCGCCTGCGCTACGATGCGCGCCCGTCCACCATGGATCGCCCGCCGTGCCGCACTACACCGGCCCCCTGCTCACCCGCGCCAGCGCCCTCGCGCTGCTCGCCGCGCGCGATGCCGGCGCGGCCGAGTGGCATGGCTCGCTGGATCTGGGCCGCAGCACCGGCGTCGCGTCGCTGCATGCGGACGGCTGGCGATGGCGCGGCGAAAACTACCCGTGGCCCGCCGCGCCGAAGGAGCGCGCCATCCACTACTGGGATGGCGAAGCGTTCGCCGCGGTGGCGCGCTTCTCCGGCTCGCTGATCAAGCTGGTGCCCACCGAATGGGACGTGCCCACCTTCGAGATCGACGGCATCAAGATGCTGCCCACCTCGAAGGAATCGCCGCTGGACGACGCGCGGCGCAAGGTGGCGCTGATCGAACCGCGCGGCAAGGCGGTGCTGGATACCTGCGGCGGCCTGGGCTACTTCGCCGCCTGCTGCCTCGAAGCCGGCGCGGCGCGCATCCATTCCTTCGAGAAGAACCCCGACGTGCTGTGGTTGCGCACGCTCAACCCGTGGTCGCCCGACCCCGGGGCGCCGGCAAGTGGCGGCCGCCTGGCCCTCGCGCAGGCCGACGTGTCGCAGGCCATCGCGCAGGTGGCCGACGCCTCGGCGGATGCGCTGCTGCACGACCCGCCGCGCTTCGGCATCGCCGGCGAGCTGTATTCGCTGGCGTTCTACCGCGAACTGGCGCGCGTGCTGCGCCGTGGCGGCCGGCTGTTCCACTACACCGGCAGCCCCAACAAACTCACCAGCGGCCGCGACGTGCCGCGCGAGGTGGCGAAGCGGCTGGAGCAGGCCGGGTTCAAGGCGCAGCTTGCGCTGGACGGGGTGTTGGCAGAGCGCCGGTAGGCGCGAGTCCACAAGGATGGAGCATCTGGCCGACGCGGTGCGGAATAGCGCGGTGTACACCGGGCTTCGCGCAGCCGCCCAGGCCGCGATCACCACCCGTGGCGCCAACCGGCACGGCTCAACGCGGGCGCAGCCGGCTCACGTGCAGGATGTGCTCGCCGTCCTCGCTGCGCCGGCCTTCGCGCGCCTCGACCACCACGCCCCAGCGCGTCTGCGGGCCGGCATCCGACTGGCTGTCGACCCGCACGTCCTCGCCTTCGGGCAAGGGGAAGCGCGTGATCAGCAGCATCGTGCCGTCGTCACCGGGCGCCAGCAATGCGGGCCGGCCGGCCGTGTTGGCCTGCCAGCTGCAACCGACCTGGATCCAGACCGAGCTGGGTGGCAGGTCGCTGCGGCTGTGCATGCGCCAGCCGTCGGCCTTCTCCAGCAGCGAACTCAGCAGCGGGTCGCTCCAGTCGACCGCGCCGATCGGAAAATCCGAACGTGACTTCTCGTGTCCCATGCACGATTCCCCCCACATTGCGCGGCGCTGGCATGCGCGATGCCACAAACCCCTGTTGAGACGCACTGCTGTTCGGAATAATCTTGGGATGGTGTCGAAGGATGAAGGCCCGCGCCGCTTGCACGAAGCATGGCGAGAAGGCGACTTCATTTCCGATAACGACCACCTATCCAGACTGTCATCCCGGCGAAGGCCGGGATCCAGTAGCGACCATGTTCGCTCAGGCCGCACGGCCACTGGATGACTCGCTTCGCTCGCCCCTTCGGGGCCGCCCTGCGGGCGTTCTGCGCGCTTCGCGCTTGTCCGGCCTGCGCCGGAATGACGAGAAAGATCGCAGCCACGAATGTTCAAAATTATTCCGGACAGTAGTGTGTTGAGACGGGGAAAACGCCCGGCAACCGCGATTCCCGAAAAACATAGCACGATCGGCGACGGCCGCGACGGCACGGCTGGGAGCCCGCCTTCAGCACTGCCGGCATACCCGTGCCGAGCACGGGAAGCCCCGCGTCACAGGTGCGCGTCGGGCTCCACGCGCTGCAGGAACTCGTAGCGCGCCGCGTTGTGGTCGACCACGGAGTGCGTGTCCGCGCCGATCACCTGGCGCAGCAGGCCGCCATCCTTCGCGGCTACCGCGGGCCAGTGCGGCAGGCCCTCGCCATTGGGGTCGCCGCTCTTGATGAAGTTGGCCCAGTAGCCTTCCATCGTGGCGGAGACGCGGCGGTCGGTGGCCGTCCACGCATAGACGGTGTTGCCGGCCAGGTTGCCCAGCGCGTATTCGATCTCGCCGCTGTGCACCGCGCCGGTGCCTGGGCCGGCGCTGCCGTCGCGCGTCGCCGGGCGCGGCTGCTCGAAGTAGTAGTAATAGACCGGTGCCTTGCCGCTGCGGTATTGCCCGTCCATCCAGCGCCAGGTGGAGAACGCGATGAACTGGTCGCCGGAGAGCGCGGTGCCGGAGGACTTCACCTCGGCCTCGTCCTTGCCCGGATACAGCTTGAGCGCCTCGTCCCCGTGCGCCGCACCGAACATCTTCTGCACCGCGGCGCGGTAGTTGGCCGGCGTGGGCGCCTGCTCGCCGAGCAAGCCCGCGTAGTAGCCCTCCTGCGAGTTCGAGCCGACCAGCAGGGGAATGTGCGCCTGCTCGCCAGCGGCGTAGATGTCTTCCGGCGAGCGCGCCAGGAAATAGCCGTCGATGGTCGGGTTGAAGCTGTCGCTGTCCGACGTGCCCAACGCCTTCAGCAGGTCGGCCGCCGGCATCGCGCGCAGCTCGGCCAGCGAGCTGGCGCCGACCTTGCGCATGAAGTTCTCGCCACGCTGCTCGGCCAGCGCGAACGGCTCCGGTTTCAGGTTGCCCAGCACCGCGCCGCTCTCGCCGATCGCACGCTGCATCAGCCCCTTCGACAGCGGCGAGGCCATCAGTGCCGACACCGCCATCGAGCCTGCCGACTCGCCGCCGATGGTGACCTGCGCCGGATCGCCGCCGAACGCGGCGATGTTGTCGCGCACCCACTGCAGCGCCGCCGTCATGTCGAGCAGTGTGTAGTTGCCGGCGGCGTGCTGCGGCGATTCGGCGGCCAGCGCGGGCAAGGCGAGCAGGCCGAACACGTCGAGGCGATAGTTCACCGTGACGGCGACGATGCCGCGCCGCGCGAGGCTGGCGCCGTCGTAGCGCGGCTCCGAGCCATCGCCCGCCAGCATGCTGCCGCCGTAGAAGTACACCAGCACCGGCAGCTTGCCTTTTTCACGATGCGCGGGCGTCCACACGTTGAGGTAGAGGCAGTCCTCGCTCATGCCGTTGGAGCGGAACACCATGTCGCCGTACAGCGGCCGCTGCATGCAGCGCGGGCCGAAACGATCGGCGGCGCGCACGCCGCTCCACGCAGCCGCCGGCTGTGGCGGCTTCCAGCGCAGCGCGCCCACCGGCGGCGCGGCGTAGGGGATGCCCTTGAACTCGTCCAGGCCGGCCTTGGCGTCGTGGATGCCCGACAGCATGCCGTCGGCGACTTTCGCCATCGGCCGCGCCTCCGCGGCCATGCCGCACGGCGCGGACAATGCCAACGCGATGCCGAACAACGCACAGCACGAACCCGGAACGATCTTGCGCATGACGGACGACCTCGGTCGGTGGACAGGCAGGGGATCGTAGCCGCTGGCGCCGCTTCAGCCCACCGCTTTCTTCAGCAGCGCCACGATGCGCTTCTCCACTTCCGCGGTGAGCGCCTTGATCGCGAAGTCGGTCGGCCACATCGCGCCGTCGTCCAGCTTCGCCTTGTCGCTGAAACCCAGCGTCGCATAACGCGTCTTGAATTTCTGCGCGGCCTTGAAGAAGCAGACGATCTTGTCGTCCATCGTATAGGCCGGCATGCCGTACCAGGTCTTGGGCATGAGCGCAGGCGCGGTGGCCGCGACGATGGCGTGCAGCCGCGTCGCCATGGCGCGATCCGGCTCCTGCAGCGCGGCGACGGCCGCGAGCAGCTCGCGCTCGCCTTCCTCCCGGCCCTTGTTCGCGCGCGCCTCGGCCTTCAGCTCCCTGGCGCGGGCCTTCATCGCGGCCTGCTCCTCGGCGCTGAACTTCGGGACAACCTTGCGTGCGGTTTTCTTTACGGCGGAGCTCATCGGAATCTCCTTCGTCGGCATGTCAGCGCCGTTCCTGCACGCGCAGCAGGTTGCCGGCCGGGTCGCGGATGGCGCAATCGCGCACGCCGTAGGGCTGCATGGTCGGCTCCTCGACGATCTCGGCGCCGCTGGCCTGGATCTTCCCGAACGCCGCATCGAGGTCCGCGGTGGCCAGCAACAGCATTGCGTAGGTGCCCTTGGCCATCATCTCGGCGATGGTGCGCTTCTCGCCGTCGGTGACGCCGGGGCTGGCGGCCGGCGGATACAGCACGATGGACGTGCCGGGCTGGCCGGCCGGCCCCACCGTGATCCAGCGCATGCCGTTGTAGCCCACGTCGTTGCGCACCTCGAAGCCCAGCATGTCGCGGTAGAACGCCAGCGAGGCGTCCGGGTCGTCGTGCGGGAGGAAGCTGGCGTGGATGCTGATGTCCATGGCGTTGCGCTCGTGGCGGAAGGAGCGGTCATGCTAGTCCGGGCGCATCGGCCGGCGCTTCTCCATTCCTGATCGGTTGCGTCCTGACCGGTCGCGTCACCTGCCGCGCCACGCAGGACGGCAGCCCCGCCGTCGCCTGCGCCGCTTCGCGCCGGTAGGCGCCGGGCGACATGCCCACCAGTTCGGCAAAGCGCGTGCCGAAGGTGCCCAGTGAGGCGCAACCCACCGCATAGCAGGCCTCGGTGACGCCGACATCGCCACGGCGCAGCAGCGCCATCGCGCGCTCGATGCGCCGCGTCATCAGATAGCTGTAGGGCGATTCGCCGAAGGCCAGCTTGAACTGGCGGCTGAAGTGCCCGGCCGACATGTGCGCTCCGCGCGCCAGCGCTTCCACGTCCAGCGGCTGCGCGTACTCGCGGTCGATGCGGTCGCGCACGCGACGCAACAGGGCGAGGTCGCGCAGGCGATGCGCCGGGGCCGGTCTGCTGCTCATCGGCCCGATCATCCCATGCACGCGATACCATGTCGCCCCCGATTCACCCACCGAGCCGACCCATGACCGCCACGCGCCTCGAAATCGCCCGTCCCGACGACTGGCACCTGCACCTGCGCGACGGCGCGGCGCTGGGCTCGGTGGCGGCGGACACCGCACGGCAGTTCGGCCGCGCCATCGTGATGCCCAACCTAAAGCCGCCGGTGGCCACGCTGGCGCAGGCCGAGGCCTACCGCGCGCGCATCCTCGCCGCGCTGCCGACGGACACGCGCTTCCAGCCGCTGATGACGCTGTACCTCACCGAGGCCACCACGCCGGAAGAGATCGCCCGCGCCAAGGCCAGCGGCATCGTGCACGCGGTGAAGTACTACCCCGCCGGCGCCACCACCAACTCGCAGGCCGGCGTGCGCGACCTGGCGAACGTGCGGGCCGCGCTGGAAGCCATGGAGCAACACGGCCTGCCGCTGCTGATGCACGGCGAGGTCACCGATCCGGCGGTGGACATCTTCGACCGCGAGCAGGTGTTCATCGACCGCCACCTGGTTCCGCTGCGCGAGCGTTTTCCGCAACTGCGCATGGTGCTGGAACACATCACCACGCGCGCCGCGGCGGAATTCGTGCGCGCGGCGCCGGCACACGTCGGCGCCACCATCACCGCGCACCACCTGCTGCTCAACCGCAACGCGATCTTCGAGGGCGGCATCCGCCCGCACCACTACTGCCTGCCGGTACTGAAGCGCGAGACGCACCGCGAAGCCCTGGTGGAAGCCGCCACCGGCGGCGACCCGCATTTTTTCCTCGGCACCGACAGCGCGCCGCATGCGCAGGAAGCCAAGGAAGCGGCCTGCGGCTGCGCCGGCATCTATACCGCGCACGCCGCCATCGAGCTGTACGCCGAGGCGTTCGAGCAGGCCGGCAGGCTGGATCGGCTCGAAGCCTTCGCCAGCTTCCACGGCCCGGACTTCTACGGCCTGCCGCGCAATGCCGACACCATCGTGCTGGAGCGCAAGCCGTGGACGGTGCCCGACGCCCTGCCCTTCGGCGACAGCCGCTGCGTGCCGTTCCGCGCGGGGCAAGCGGTGGCGTGGTCGCTGGCCTGAGCGATCCGCGCACCCATGAAAACGGGCGCCGCATCGCTGCGGCGCCCGTCGCGTAACGCTCGCCCCGGCTACGCGCCGGGGACGAAACCGCTTACCTCCCCAGGTCGCTCAGGAAGCGCTTGGTATACTCCAGCGGCGTGGTCGTGGACACGGAGTTGCAGGTGGGCGAAGCGGTGCCCTGGCTGCACGGCGTGTCGCGATCCAGCGACCAGAAGTGGATGCCGGCAAGGCCGTTGGCAACCGCATAGCTGGTCAAGGTGTCGGCGTTGGCGATGCTGAAGTTCTCGCTGGACACGTCGTTGACGCCGATCATCGGGGTCAGCTCGATCTTGTTCGGCGAGATGCCGTAGGTGTGCTCCAGGTTCACCGCGGCCTGGATCGCCGTCTGCGCCATGTCGCACGAACCGTTCGACACCACGCACACGCCGGAACCGGCCGCGCCGTAGTCCATCGTCATCAGGTTGATGGTGTAGTTGGTGAGCGTGGAGGCCTTCACCGCCTTCACCACCATGTCGCCCAGGCTGTTCACGCCGCCGTAGCTGCCGTCCGACGCGCCCAGCGTGGCGATGGTGAACGAGAAGCGCAGGTTGGGATACAGCGACTGCCCGTACACCGCGGCGGCCACGAGGTTGTTGATGCCGGCCTGGGTCTGGCCGCCCTCGATGTCGAAGTCCACGCCCACCATCTGCGGCGACATGTAGCGCGACAGGAAGGTGGCGAAGTTCGCCGTGCTGCCGCAGGTGAAGGTGCCGGCCTGGCCGCCCGTGGAAACCACGTAGGGCAGACCCGCGCTGGACAGCGCCGGGATGTTGGCGCTGGCGAAGTTCGCACCCGGCACACCGCCCCAGTTCTCGCTGCCGCACTCGCCGGTGGCGAAGGCCAGCGTGATCGCGCTGAGGTTGGTCACGTAGTTGGACTTGAGGCTGCCCGTGCCGACAACCGGGATGGACGCGCCCGTTGCCGCGGCGGTCTGCATGGTGTCGGTGTTCCAGTTCATGTTGATCGTCACGTCCTTGTACGGGCTGAACAGCAGGCTGGCGCCCATGCCCGGCGGGTTGGCCGGGCCGCTGCCGCCGGTGCCGCCACCGGTACCACCTCCCGTGCCGCCACCCGTGCCGCCACCCGTGCCGCCGCCGGTGCCGCCGCCGCTGCCGCCACCGCTCGTGCCGCCGCCGGAACTGCCGCCGGTGCACGTGCCCTGCGACGTCCACGGCTCGGCGGTGCCCACCGCGCCGTTGTTGGTGGCCGGGTCGTTGCCCTGCGTCCACCAGTTGGCGACGTAGTTGACGCCGTCCTCGCTGGCCGTCTGGCCACCGGTGTAGACCTGCGAGGCCGCCCATGCCGCCGCGCAGGTGCCGCCCGAACCGCCCGAGCCGCCGCCACCGCTGCTGCCGCCCGAGCCGCTGCCCGAACCGGAGCCCGAGCCCCCGCATGCACCCTGCGAAGTCCACGGCTGGCCCGAACCGCCGGCGCCGTTGCTGGTGGCCGGGTCGTTGCCTTGCGTCCACCAGTTGGCGACGTAGTTGGTGCCGTTCTCGCTGACCACGGCGCCGCCGTTGTAGGCCGTGGTCGAACTCCACGCCGCCGCGCAGGCCGTCACGGTCTGCGCGTGCACCGCCTGCACGGGCGCCATCGTCATCAGGCTCATGGCCATCGCGCCGCCCGCGGCGGTACCGATGGCGTGGATCGCCGTGCGTATACAGACAACCGACTTCTTCAAATGCATGAAAGCGTCTCCTGGTTGTGTTGCGTCATTGAGGCAAAAGGTGGTCTCCGCGGCAGACGGCGCGTGCTCCCTGGTTGCATCCCCCTGGTTCGAATCGCCCAGTCCGCGCGATTGCCGCAACCGCGGCCGGACTGTCCTGGCGTCATCGCATGACAACGTTGTCCAACAAACTGGAACCGTTCTGTGACGCCCGTTGCGAACATACAAGGTTGTCGACGCATGTTCTTGCGAAAATTCCATCCGGCAATATCGCGCATTGCAGCATCAAATCGACCAGAAATTCGCCATGCAACGCTCGTGGCGCGTGATGCGGCGCAACTAGATCGTTTTAGGCGTCTAGACATCCGCGTGAAAATGATCGGACTTTTTTGACAACGTTGTCTTGCAAGCCGCCATCCATCGCCCCTGCTCGCGCACTCCGCTCCCTCCGCACGGGGAACATGCGGGACGGCACGCCCGCGCAAGCCATCGCGTTTCATGCTTCCTGTCGCGGCCATTGCGAAACGACCGGCCGCCGCGCATCGCGCTTGTCATCCCCGCCGCCTGTGCGCATGCTTGCGGCCTGCCCGGGAAACGACGAAGGAAACGCGATGACACTTCGCAAGACGAGCATGGCCACCCTGATCGGCATGGCGCTGCTGGCCATTGGCGGCACCAGCGCCGCGGCAAGCACTGGCGGCAATGCGCGCCCCTGGATGAACACGAAGCTGTCGCCCGATCAGCGCGCCGGCCTCGTGCTGAAGGCGATGACGCAGGACGAGAAGTTCCGCCTGATCCGCGTCGATTTCGGCGACACCGAGAACGGCCACGTCATGGCAGCGGGCGCGCTGGGTTCCGCCGGCTACGGCCCGGCGATCGCGCGGCTGGGCCTGCCCGCCATCCAGGAAAGCGACGCCGGCCTCGGCGTGGCCAAGCCGCTCAAGCTCGGCGCCACCGCACTGCCCTCGGGCCTGGCCACCGCGGCCAGTTTCGATCCGGCTATTGCCTACGCCGGCGGCGCGATGATCGGCGGCGAGGCGCATCGCCGCGGCTTCAACGTGATGCTGGCCGGCGGCGTGGATCTGGTGCGCGACCCGCGCAACGGCCGCAATTTCGAATACGCGGGCGAGGATCCGCTGCTGGCCGGCGTGATCGTCGGCCACGCCATCGCCGGCATCCAGAGCCAGCACCTGGTTTCCACCGTCAAGCACTACGCGTTCAACGACCTGGAAACCAACCGCAACGCGGTGAGCTCGGACATCGACCAGGCCGCCGCGCGCGAGTCCGACCTGCTCGCCTTCGAGATCGCCATCGCCGCCGGCCATCCCGGTTCGGTGATGTGCTCCTACAACCGCATCAACACGGTCTATGCCTGCGAGAACGACTGGCTGCTCAACCAGGTGCTGAAGCACGACTGGCACTACCCCGGCTTCGTGATGTCGGACTGGGGCGCGGTGCACAGCGGCGCGAAATCCGCGCTGGCCGGGCTGGATCAGGAGTCGGCCGGCGAGACCTTCGACAAGGAGGTGTACTTCGACAAGCCGCTGCGCGCTGCGGTGGCCTCCGGCGAAGTGCCGCAGTCGCGCCTCGACGACATGGCGCGGCGCATCCTGCGCAGCTTGTTCGCGGATGGCGTGATGGATCATCCGGCCACGCAGTCGCCCATCGACTTCGCCGCCGACCGCAAGGTGGCACAGCGCGCCGAGGAAGCCGGCGCGGTGCTGCTGCGCAACCAGGACGCGCTGCTGCCGCTGTCCGCCGCGCAGTCCGTGGCGGTGATCGGCGGCCATGCCGACAAGGGCGTGCTGACCGGCGGCGGTTCCTCGGCAGTGCAATCGCCGCAGGGCAACGCGGTGCCGGGCTTGCCGCCCGCGGAATGGCCTGGGCCGCGCCTCTACCAGCCGTCCGCGCCGCTGGCCGCCATCCGGCAACGCGCGCACGGCACGGTGAGCTATGCCAGCGGCGACGACATCGCCGCCGCCGCTAAGCTGGCCGCGCAGGCCAAGGTCGCTGTGGTATTCGTCGAGCAGTGGGCGGCGGAAAGCATCGACGCGCCGCACCTGACCCTGCCCGGCAACCAGGATGCGCTGGTCGAAGCCGTGGCCAAGGCCAACCCGCACACCGTCGTGGTGCTGGAGAACAACGGCCCGCTCGCCATGCCATGGCTGGGCCAGGTCGGCGCGGTGCTGGAAGCGTGGTACCCCGGTGCGGCCGGCGGCGAGGCCATTGCGCGGCTGCTGTACGGCGAGGTCGATCCCTCCGGCCGCCTGCCGCTGACCTGGCCGCGCGACGAGTCGCAACTGCCGCGCCCCGAAATCCCCGGCGCCGTGCTCACCGCCATGGGCCAGCCGCCGCAAGGCCAGCCCGCGCAGGACGTGGACTACAACATCGAAGGCGCCGACGTGGGCTACCGCTGGTACCAGCGCAAGCACCTCGAACCGCTTTTCCCGTTCGGCTACGGCCTCGGCTACACGCACTTCGACTACAGCGGCTTCGCGCCGCGCGTGGCGAACGGCAAGGTCACCGCCTCGTTCACCGTGACCAACCGCGGCGCGCGCGCGGGCGTTGACGTGCCGCAGCTCTACGTGACCCTGCCCGGCTCGAACGAAGTGCGTCGCCTGGCCGGCTGGTGCCGCGTCGACCTCAAGCCCGGCCAGTCCGCGCACCTGACGGTCGCCGCCGATCCGCGCCTGCTGGTGGACTTCGACGGCAAGAGCCAGCATTGGCAACGGCCCGCCGGCGACTACCAGTTGCAACTGGGACATTCGGCGACGTCGTTCCAGGGCGAGGGCAAGGTGATGCTGCCGGCGGCCAGTTGGGCCGCGGACGCGTCGCCGGCCGGCACGACGCAACCCTGCGTGGCTGGCGGCAGCCACTGACCCGCGCGATCTTCCCCCTGCCTGCAGGGGGATGCCTTCGCTGCTCGCCCACCCGGCCTCCTCCCGCACGCGATGGAGGAGAAAAGCATCCATCGCAAGGATTCCCCGCAATGAACAAGGCCATCCTCCGCCCGCTGCTCGCCCCGCTCGCCTGCGTCCTCACGACCGCCGCGTTCGCCATGCCCCCGGCGGGCCAGGACTCCGCGAAGGTCACGCCCGACATGATCCAGACCGCGTCGGACATCCCCGCCGGCTGGACGCAGCCTGAGGGCAACTTCGACTACGTCAAGCGCGACGTGATGATCCCGATGCGCGACGGCGTGAAGCTGCACACCGTGATCCTGATCCCGAAGGACGCGCACGACAGTCCGATGCTGCTGGAACGCACGCCCTACGACGCCAGCGGCTTCGTCGTGAGTAACAGCCCGCACATGGCCGACGCGGTGTGGTCGGGCGACAAGGACTGGGCCAACGCCGGCTACATCCTGGTGTGGCAGGACGTGCGCGGCAAATACGGCTCGGAAGGCAAATACATCATGACGCGCCCGCCGATGGGCCCGCTCAACCCGACCCGGACCGACGACACCACCGACGCCTGGGACACCATCGCCTGGCTGGTGAAGAACGTGCCCGAGTCGAACGGCAAGGTCGGCATGATCGGCTCGTCCTACGATGGCTGGACGGTCGCCATGGCCCTGCTGCACCCGCACCCCGCGCTGAAGGTCGCCGCGCCGGAAAGCCCGATGGTCGACGGCTGGATGGGCGACGACTGGTACCACTACGGCGCCCTGCGCCAGGTCAACCTCGACTACTTCACCGAGCAGATGACCAAGAAAGGCTCGGGCGAACCCGTGCCGCACGGAAACTACGACGACTACAGCAACTTCCTCGAAGCAGGCTCGGCCGGCGACTACGCCGTGGCCCACGGCTTCAAACAACTGCCGTGGTGGAACCGCTTCGCCGCGCATCCCGCCTACGACGCGTTCTGGCAACTGCAGGCGCTGGACAAGCTGCTCCCCGCGCATCCCTCCGACGTGCCCACGATGTGGCTGCAGGGCCTGTGGGATCAGGAGGACATCTACGGCGCCGTGCACGCCTGGGAGGCGCTGGACAAGGCCGGCCACGGCGGCAACAACCACCTGGTGATGGGCCCGTGGTGGCACAGCCAGATCAACCGCGACGGCTGGAACCTGGGCCCGCTCAAGTGGCCCGGCAACACCACCGCCGAGTTCCGCCAGCAGGTGATGATCCCCTGGTTCGACCATTACCTGCGCGGCACGCCGCTTGCCACGCCGCTGCCCGAGGCGATGATCTACAACCCGGTCGAGCAGCGCTGGGACAGCTTCGCGCACTGGAAGCCGGCCAGCGAGCAATCGCTCACCCCGCTCTATCTGCAGGCGGGCATGGGCCTCGGCTTCCAGCAGCCGGGCGGCGGCGGTGACAGCTACGTCGCCGATCCGGCCAAGCCGGTGCCCTACCTGCCGCGCCCGATCCCGCAGAAGAACGACCACTGGCGTACCTGGCTGGTCGAGGATCAGCGCTTCGTGACGGATCGCCCCGACGTGCTGTCCTACAGCACGCCCGTGCTGACGCAGACCGTGACCGTGCAGGGCGCGCCGATCGCCGACCTGTTCGCCCGCACCACCGGCACCGACGGCGACTTCGTGGTCAAGCTGATCGACGTCTACCCCGGCACCGATCCCGCCGATCCGCAGATGGGCGGCTACGAGCTGCCGGTGTCGCTGGACATCTTCCGCGGCCGCTACCGCAAGAGCTTCGCCGAGCCGTCGGCGATCCCGGCGAACGTGGTGCAGGAATACAAGTTCCGCCTGCCCACGGTGAACTACGAGTTCAAGCCCGGCCACCGCATCATGGTGCAGATCCAGTCCAGCCTGTTCCCGCTCTACGACCGCAACCCGCAGACGTATGTGCCCAACATCCTGTTTGCGAAGCCTTCCGATTACCAGAAGGCGACGGTGACAATCGAGCATGGCGCGGACGGGCGCAGCGCCGTGCTGTTGCCCGTGGCGGCGGTCCGCTGATCCGCTCCCGCCCGCTTCGTGGCGCGCGTCCCCGGATCGGCGAGCCCAGGCCGGTGCGCGGCGCCAGCTACAGAAGCCGCAGCCGTGGCCGATACATGGCATGCCCGCGGTGGACGGGGAACCGCCCCTCCCCCGCGGACGCGGCTTGCGCGCCCGCCGGCATGGGCCGACACGGCCGGCAGATCGGGATCGTCTGGATACCGGGGTATACGTGAAAGGTCGACGATTCGCGTGCGTCGCATGGTTATGCTGCGTTGCGCTCGCGGCGCCGCTGGCGGCCACGCCCGCGCCTGCCGCCCCGGCGCGCATCCGCGTGGTCGCTCCCGGGGACTACGCGCCGTACCTGTTCCGCGACGCCGACGGCCAGGTCAGCGGCTACGTGGCGGATCGCTGGCGGCTGTTCGAGAGGCATACCGGCATCCGCGTCGAACTCGACCTGATCGACTGGCACGCCGCCAAGCAGGACGTGCTGACCGGCAGCGCCGACGCGATCGACCTGATCTACCGCACCAACGCGCGCGAGGCCAAGTTCGACTTTTCCTCGCCTTACGCCACCCTGCCGCAGGGCATCTACGTGGACGCGCACGACACCGATGTGCGCGACACCGCCTCGCTGCACGGCCTGGCGGTGAACGTGGGCCGCGGCAGCGCCTGCGAGAGAACGCTGACCGGGCTCGGCTTCGCCGACCTGCGGCCTTTCGGCAAATACGAAGATGCTGTGAAGGCGGCGATAAGCACGGCGCCGCACGTCTTCTGCATGGACGAGAACCGCGCCTACCATTACCTGGGCAAGCTCGGCGCGCAGCATAGCTTCGACCGCGCCTTCGTGCTCGACACCAACCACTTCCACGTGGCCGTGCGCAAGGGCAACACCGCGATGCTGCAGCTGATCGAACGCGGCATGGCCAGCATCACGCCCGCGGAGAACCGCGCGCTGGACGAGCGCTGGCTGCAGAAACCGCCATCGCTGTCGCCCTACGGGCGCATCGCGGTCATCGCACTGGCGGTGACGCTCACGCTGGGCATGCTGATGCTGGCGTGGATCTGGGCGCTGCGGCGCAGCGTGGCCGCTCGCACGCGCGAACTGCAGGCGGGCGAAACCAAGCTGCGCGCGCTGATAGACGCCAACCCCGACGCGATGTGGGTGAAGGATCTGCAAGGCGTTTACCGCGAGTGCAACGACCGCGTGTTCGAGCTGCTGCGCATGGAACGCAGGGAACTGCTCGGCCATACCGACGACGTGCTGTTCCCGCCGGCCAAGGCGGCCGAGGTGCGCGCGATGGACGCCCGCGCGATACGCCGCGGCGCGCAGGACACCTACGTCTTGTCGGCCGAGGGCAGCGACGGCGCGCGCCTGCAGTTCGAGGTGATCAACGTGCCGCTGCGCGACGCCGGCGGCGCGGCCTACGCCACCCTCGGCGTGGCACGCGACGTCACCGAGCGCAAGCGCGCGGAAGCCGAGCTGCGGCTGGCCGCGGCGGCCTTCGACTCGCAGGATGCGCTGCTGGTGATGGACGCGAACCACGTCATCCAGCGGATCAACCAGGCCTTCACCGCGCTCACCGGCCATACCCCCGAGGCGGTGATCGGCCACCCGGTGAACCTGCTGCGCTCGCGCTACCACGACACCGCGTTCTACGACCAGCTGTGGGCGCAGGTGGCGCGCAGCGGCTCCTGGCACGGCGAGCTGTGGCTGCAGGCCGCGCAGGGCGAGCCCAAGGCCGCGCGGATGACGCTGTCGCACGTGCTCGACGCCGACGGCAAGGTGAGCCACTACGTCTGCTCCATCGTCGACCTGACGCGCGAACGCGAGGCGTATGCCAGCGTCGACCACATGACGTACTTCGATCCGCTCACCGACCTGCCCAACCGCTACTTCCTGCACGCCCGCCTGCAGCACCTGCTGGAATCCGCCGCCAGCGGCGGCGCGCTGCTGCTGGCCGACCTCGACCATTTCAAGCGCGTCAACGACCTGCGCGGCCACGCCGCCGGCGACCGCCTGCTGATCATGATCGCGCAGCGCCTGCGCCAGGGCCTGGGCGAACACGGCGTGCTCAGCCGTTTCAGCGGTGGCACCTTCGCCTTGCTGGAAACCTGCGAGGACGGCGCCACGATGCCGCCGGCGCGGGCCGGCGAATGCGCCGAGAACCTGCGCCACGCCCTGCGCGAGCCGTTCCTGCTCGACGGCACGCCGGTGCTGGTCACCGTCAGCATCGGCTGGATCCTGATCGCGCCGGGCCAGGGCAGCTACGAATCGGTGCTCAAGGGTGCCGAGCTGGCGATGTACCACGCCAAGGCCGCCGGCCGCGACCAGGCGTGCCGCTACGAGCCGGCGATGCAGGACGAACTGGCGCAGTACGAGGCGCTGGTCGGCGACCTGCGCCGGGCCATCGCCGACGATGCGCTGGAGCTGCATTACCAGGCGCTGGTGAACCGGCGCGGCGGCATCGTGGGCGCCGAGGCGCTGCTGCGCTGGACGCGCCCCGACGGCACCCGCATCGGGCCGTGCGCCTTCATTCCCATCGCCGAGGAAAACGGCCTGATCCTGCCGCTGGGAAGCTGGGTGCTGCGGCGTGCCTGCGCGCAACTGGTCGCCTGGGCCGGCGACGAGCGCTACGGCGGGCTGTCGCTCGCCGTCAACGTGAGCGCGCGGCAGTTCGCCCAGGCCGATTTCGTGGACGGCGTGCGCGCCGCGCTGGCCACCACCGGCGCCAACCCGGCGCGGCTCAAGCTGGAGGTCACCGAGACGGCGATCCTGGACGACCTCGACGACTCCGCCGCCAAGCTCGCCCAGCTGCGCGCGCTGGGCATCCACGCCGCGCTGGACGACTTCGGCACCGGCTATTCCTCGCTGGCCTACCTCTCGCGCCTGCCGCTGGATCAGCTCAAGATCGACCAGTCCTTCGTGGCGCGCCTGCCGGACGATCCCAACGACGCGATGGTGGCGCAGACCATCATCGCGATGGGCCACGGGCTGGGCATGGAAGTGGTCGCCGAGGGCGTGGAAACGGAGGCGCAGCGGCAGTTCCTGCTGACCCAGGGCTGCGATGCGTTCCAGGGCTTCCTGTTCTCGCGGCCGCTGCCGCTGGACGCGTTCGAGGCCCTGCTCGCCTAGCGATGCCGGGCACCTGCAACGGAAAGGCGGCGAGACCCGACCGGCCGCGCCGCTCTTTTCAGACCGCCGCCGTGACCACGATCTCCACCTTCCATTCCGGCTTGGCCAGTTTCGCCTGCACCGTGGCCCGTGCCGGCCCCTGGCCCGGCACCACCCATGCGTCCCACACGCGGTTCATGCCGGCGAAATCGGCGATGTCGGCCAGGAAGATCTGCGCGCGCAGGATGCGCGTCTTGTCGCTGCCCGCCTGCGCCAGCAGCGCGTCGATGGCCGCCAGCACCTGGCGCGTCTGCCCTTCGATGTCCGCGCCGTCGTCCTCGGCAACCTGCCCGGCAAGGTAGGCGATGCCGTTGTGGATGGTGGCCTCGGACATGCGCGGGCCGGCGTCGATGCGCTGGATCATGGATGAAGCTCCGGGATGGGGTCGGGAGAACAGGGTTCCCCCGATACTGCCATCGTCAGGATGCGAACCCTAATGACGAATGGTTCAACCGAACGGCCGCTCGATCGACGGACTCTGCGGCGTGAACCAGCGCGCGCCATCGGCGCCGACGTGCATGTCGTCCTCCAGCCGCACGCCGAACTCGCCGGGGATGTAGATGCCGGGCTCGTCGCTGAAGGTCATACCGGCCTCGATCTTCCGCATGTTGCCCTCCACGAGGTAGTACCACTCGTGCATGTCCATGCCGATGCCGTGGCCGAGGCGGTGCGAGAAATATTTGTAGCCTGGGCCGTAGCCGGCGTCCGCGATTACCTTGCGCGCGGCGGCATCGACCGACTCCATCGCCGCGCCCGGATGCGCGGCGGCGAGCGCGGCCTGCTGCGCCTTGCGCACGATGTCGAACACTCGCTTCATCTTGTCGCTGGCCTTGCCCAGCGTGAAGGTGCGCGTGATGTCGCTCTGGTAGCCCTCCACGAAGCAGCCGTCGTCCAGCATCACCGGCGTGCCTTCGCGGATCACCTGCGGCTCGCGCGAGCCGTGCGGCAGCGCGGTGTAGGTGCCCACGTTGATGCTGGCCTCGCCGCGCAAGCCCATGCGCGCGTAGCCGGCGTCCACCCACGCCGTGATGTCCTGCTGGGTCATGCCGGGTTCCAGCCCCTGCCAGATCGCCTTGTACAGGGCCAGCGTGGCGTTGTTCGCCACCTGCATCAGCGCCAGTTCCGTCGGGCTCTTGATCGCGCGGCAACCGGCGGTCACCGGCGTGGCCAGTACCAGCTTCGCCTGCGGCATCGCTTCGGCCAGACCGTTGGAACGGAAGAACGGCACCTTCTCCTCGATGCCCAGCGTGCCCGTACCGGCACCTTTCTCGCGCATCGCCTGCGCGACCAGCGCATAGGGGCTTTCGTTCTCCTGCCAGGTGCGCACGTCGTGGCCGAAGCGGATCTGTTCCAGCGCGCGGCTGCGCTCGAACGCAGGCGTGATGTACACCGGGTCGCCCGAGCGCGGCAGCAGCATGCCCATCAGGCGCTCGCTGGTCCACCAGCGCATGCCGGTGTAGTAGTCGAGCGTGGTGCCGCCGTCCAGATAGACGGCGTCCATCCCCAGCCTGCCCATCAGCTCCTGCGCCCTGGCCAGCCGGCTGCGGCGCTCGTCATCGGTGATCGGCACGATCTGCGACTGCACCGGCTGCAGCGCGAGGATCGACGCCGGCAGCTTGATGGCCTCCGTGCCGGCCGCCTCCGCCGTCGCGCTGCCGCCCAGCATCGCCAGCGGCAGCGCCGCGGCGCCCAGCGCGGTGGACTGCAGGAAACGGCGACGGCCGGGGCGCATGGCTTCGTGGGGATGGTTCATGGGTGCTCCCGGTAATGGATGAGTACGGCCGCCGGATCAGCCCGCGACCCGGACTCACCTTCCGACAGAGCCGGACGATACGCCACTGGCGGAAGGCATGGGCTACCGGAGCCGGAGTGTGGCGTCTTCCCTGCCGGCCAACGCATGCCGTTCCATCGCCCGAAAGCCTACTTCGCCGCCGGCCCCTCCATCGCGCCGGCACACGGCGCCCGGTTCGCCGCGATGGCATGGAATTCGATCGACAGGCCGAGATCATCCCGCGTCGGCGCCAGGAAGGATTCGCCCCACAGGCCGCGATACGTGGCCAGCGAACGCTCGTAGCCACGCTCGACCCAGCGTTGCGCGCGGCCAAGGTCGCTCACGCCGAAGCTCACGCCCAGCACGCGCGGGCCACCGTTCGCCATGGTTTCGGCGGCCACGCCCTTGCCCGCCGGCTGCAGCGCCAGCAGCGCCGTCGGCCCCACCGGCACGCAGAAACCCACGGCACCGAGCTCGGGCAGCTTCACCGGCACGGCGTGGCCGAAACCCATCTTCTCCAGCTGCCTGCGGTCGGCTTCCGCGTCGCCAGACACCAGCCAGATCGCCGACAGTTCGCGCGCGCCGTTGGGATGCTCGCGCGTCGCGCGGTAATCGCCGGCATTGGAGGGATCGAACTGGTCGGGCGCGTAGCCCGCGGCGTAGTCGATGAAGAAGGTGTTGCTCGACAGCGGCGCGCGGTCGAACGCGAACAGCCGCCAGCCCGGCTTCGCGCTGTCCGGCCCGGTGAAGAACGGCGTCACCGCGTAGTGCAGCGCCTGCAGCGAGCGATGGATCGCATCCAGCGACGAGGTGCGGAAGCCGAAGGTGCGCGAGCCCGGCCCGCCCTTCAGCGCCTGCTGGTCTTCCTTCATCCCGGGATCGAACGCGGGATCGGAGCGGGTGATGCCCAGCAGCTCGATGAAGCTGCTGTCGGCGAAGCGGATGTAGCGGTTGGCCACCCCGCCCGGGTCGTGCCCCGGCCGCACCTGGAAGCCCAGCTTGACCGCCATGACCGCCGTGGTCTGGTCGATGCCGCGCCCCCACAGCAGGATGTGGTCGAGCCGCGTAGCGGGCGCCGCGGAAGCGGAAGCGGAAGCAGGCGTCGAAGCCTGCGCGGCGCCCATGCAAAGGAGCAATGCCGAAACGAACCGGATCAGGCGCATGTGAATCCTCACGCAAAAGTGTTGTGGTGTCTTGCCCGGCAAACCGCGGGCACCCGTGCAACGGAAGGCCGATGAACATGCGTCGACCGATGCGCAGCAGGCGCCACTTATATGGCCGGCCAAGCTCCGGCCCGCAAGGACAATTTCCGGACAAAAACGGCCACCGCGGAATGCACGCCCTGCACGCGTCGCGTTGCGCCAGTGCGGCGGGCGATCAGGCGCCCGCGCTGCGGCGCAGGGATTGCGGCGACATGCCGAAGGCGCGGACGAAGGCGCGGCGCATGCGGCTGGCATCGCCGAATCCGGTGGACGCCGCGATGTGATCCAGGCCGAGATGGCTGGTCTCCACCGCGATGCGCGCGGCCTCCAGGCGCAGGCCCTCCACGACCTTCGCCGGCGTCGCGCCGATCTCGGCCACGAAGGCGCGGGCGAAATTCCTCGGGCTCATCGCGGCGCGCTCGGCCAACCGCTCGACCGTCATCGGCTCGCCGAGGCGTGCGCGCGCCCAGCCGATCAGCTCGCCGAAGCGGCCCGTGCGCCCGCCACGCTCCACCAGGGCGGAATACTGCGACTGGCCGCCGTGCTTCCGCTGGTGCACCACGAGCTGCTGCGCGGCACGCCGCGCGAGGGCGGGGCCGAGATCGTCCTCGACCAGCGCCAGCGCGAGATCGATCCCCGCGGAAATGCCCGCCGACGTCCACACCTCGCCGTCCCTGACGAACATGCGGTCGGCATCGAGCCGCACCTTCGGATAGCGCAAGCGGAAACGCTCGGCCGCGTCCCAGTGCGTGGTGGCGCGCCGGCCGTCGAGCAGGCCGGCCTCGGCGAGGAAGAACGCGCCGGAGCAGACGCCCGCCGTCCGGCGCGACGCGCCATCGCCGAGCCAGGCCATGACGTCGCACTGGTGCTCCTCGACCTGCGCCAGGTTGCCGCCCGAAACGATCACCGTGTCGAAACGGCCCGACTGCAACGGCATGGCCGCCAGGCTCACGCCCGAGGAACTGCGCACGAGGCCGCCGCCGGGGGCGAGCACGCTGATCGAATAGCTGTCCGGCCGGAAGCGCTCCGCCATCTCGAACACAGCGACCGGGCCGGCGGCATCCAGCAGCTGGAATCCCGGGAAAACGACGATAGCGATCTCGCGTCGCATGGGTGGCAGCCGCTCACTTGATCCAGTGACGGAAAGTGGCGTACCGACGCGACAGCCGTCAAGTTGCGTCACAGGTGCCGGGACGATCCAGGCCGCATGCGCGGACGACAGCCGCAGAAAACGCCCTCGCACCGGGCATGCCGCCCGACAGGCCATCGCACGCCACGCGATTGAGATGCGCGCCGCCGCCTCCACATCGAGGAAATCCGAACCCGCACTGGATCGCTCATGACTTCCCCTGCCCCGCTCCGCATCGATTTCGTTTCCGACGTCGCCTGCCCGTGGTGCGCGGTCGGGCTCGCCAGCCTGCAGCAGGCGCTGGCCAGGCTCGACGGCGAGGTGCGTGCGGAAATCCACCTGCAGCCGTTCGAGCTGAACCCGCAGATGACGGCCGAAGGCGAGGACGCCGGCGAGCACATCATGCGCAAGTACGGCATCGACGCGGCCCGCATGGATGCCAACCGCGTGGCGATCCGCGAGCGCGCCGCGGCGCTCGGCTTCGCCTACAACGTGGGGCACGGCAGCCGCATCTGGAACACCTTCGACGCGCACCGGCTGCTGCACTGGGCCGAACTGCAGGACAACGCACGCGCGCTGGCGTTGAAGCAGGCGCTGCTGCGCGCCTACTTCAGCGACGGCGAAAACGTCTCCGACCGCAATGTGCTCGTCCGCATCGCCGGGAGCACCGGCCTCGACGCCGACGAAGCGCGCCGCGTGCTGGACAGCGGCGGGTACGCCGACGAGGTGCGCGCGCAGGAACGGCGCTTCCAGCAGGCCGGCATCCATTCCGTGCCGGCCACCATCGTCAACGGCACGCACCTGATCTCGGGCGGGCAGCCGCCGGAAGTGTTCGAGCGCGCGCTGCGGGAGATCGCGGGGACGGTCGCCGACAGCGCCAGCCAGAACTCAGGCCCGCAAGTGAGCTGAAGCAGGCGGCACCGACAACGCCCGCACGGCCATGGCGACCGTAGCGGCGAGATCGTCGCCGGCTTCCAGCACGATGGCGCGCTCGGCCGCGGCAGGTTCCTCCAGCGTCGCCAGCTGGCTGTCGAGCAGGACCGGCGGCATGAAGTGTTGGCGCTCGCGCATGCGGCGCGCCAGTTCGTCGCGCGGCACGCGCAGGTAGAGCAGGCGCAACGCGGGATCCGCCTGGCGCAGCACGTCGCGATAGGCGCGGCGCAGCGCCGAACAGGCGACCACTACGCCCTGCCCGCGATGCGCCGCGATCGCCGCGGCGATCGCCTCCAGCCACGGCCGGCGATCCGCGTCGTCCAGCGGAATGCCCGCGCTCATCCTGGCGATGTTCGCGGCGGGATGCAGCGCGTCGCCTTCCACGAAATCCACGCCGCACGCACGCGCCAGCGCGGCGCCGACATGGCTCTTGCCGCTGCCGGAAACGCCCATCACGACGATGGCCGGCCATTTCAATGATTCCTGCATGACACGCCTCGCCAGAGCCTCTCGTGCTTCCTTCGCGCCAACAATGCGCCGCGCGGTGCCAAAGCATGCGCGGACAGCGACGGAAGCGCCAGTCGGGCACTCCTTCGGTGCCCCATGCAGGCGAACCCGCCGCGATTCCGCCCTGTCGATTTCCCGCTGTCCCGTTCGTCGGCAAGACAGGCAACCACACCGATCCGCACAGGAGCACGTCATGCGCAAGCTCATCGTCCCCGCCTTCACCAGCATCGACGGCGTGATCCAGGCGCCCGGCAACCCGGAGGAAGACGCCGGCGGCGGCTTCGCCCTCGGCGGCTGGTTCTGGCCGTACGCCGACGAGTCCACGGACGCGATGGACGATCTGTTCCAGCGTCCGTTCGAGCTGCTGCTCGGGCGCCGCACCTACGACATCTTCGCCGGGTTCTGGCCGCACGTAGCGGAGGATTCCCCGCTGCGCGGAACCGCCGACCTGTTCAACGGCACCACCAAGCACGTCGCCACCCACCGCCCCGGCACGCTCGACTGGAACCGCAGCCGCGCCCTCGGGCCCGACGCCGTCGCCGCGGTGCGCGAACTCAAGCGCAGCGGCGGCCCCGACCTGCTCGTGCAGGGCAGCAGCGACCTGGTGCACCAGTTGCTGGCGACGGATCTGGTCGACGAGCTGATCCTGATCGTCGTCCCGATCCTGCTCGGCAAGGGCAAGCGCCTGTTCGACGCCGGCACGCAACCGGCGGCGTTCCGGCTGGAGGGTTCGAAGGCCTCGACGAAGGGGAACGTGGTGATCCGCTACGTGCGCGAGGGCGAGGTGCGAACCGCGTCGATGTAGATCCGGCGAGCGGCGCACGCGGCAAACCGCGCGTGGCGAACATGCCGCACGCACTTGAGAAAACGTGCTTCGCCCCGATGCTGGTAGCGCCCGGACTCCTCCCGCGTGGGACATGCTCGACAAACTCCGAAACTGGCGCGTGCGACGCATCGTCGCCAGGCATCCGCTTCCCGAGCCGCTGTGGCAGGCCGCGCTGGCGCGTTGCGCGCCGGCGCGTCGGCTGGGCGCTTCCGACCAGGCCGCGCTGCGCGTGCTGGCCACGCTGTTCCTGGAGCAGAAGTCGCTGGAGCCGGTCCAGGGACTGGAGCTTGGCGATGCCGACCGCGTGCTGCTCGCCGCGCACGCCTGCATCCCCATCCTGAAACTCGGCCTGGACTGGTACGACGGCTGGCACAGCATCGTCGTGTATCCGGACGCATTCGTTCCGCGCCGCACGCACACCGACGCGGCGGGCGTGGAACACCCGACCCGCACCGCGTTGGCCGGCGAGGCCTGGGTGCGCGGGCCGGTGATCCTGTCGTGGGCGGACGTGGTCGATGCCGGCAGGAAGCCGGGGCACAACGTGGTCGTCCATGAAATGGCGCACAAGCTCGACATGCTCAACGGCGACGCCAACGGCTTCCCGCCCCTGCACCGACGCATGGATCGCCGCGCCTGGTCGGCGGCTTTCTCGGATGCGTGGGATCGCCTGCGCGACGACCGGAACAACGGCCTTGCGCTGCCGATCGACCCGTATGCCCTCGAAAGCCCGGCCGAGTTCTTCGCGGTCGCCAGCGAGCAGTTCTTCGAAACGCCCGCCGTCTTGCAGCAACACTTGCCGGAGATCTACCGGCAGCTCGAGCTGTTCTACCGGCAGCATCCCTACTGATACCCGCTCGCGCCTCAGGGGATCAGCACCACGCAGTTGCCGCCCTGCTCCTTGGCCGCATACAGCGCGCGGTCGACCCTTTGCAGCACGCTGTCGAAGTCGTCCGCATCGTCGATCATGGTGGCGCCGAACGAGGCGGTGAGCTGGCGCACCGGCGCCACCGGCAGGCGCGCGACCGCCATCTGCAGGCGCTCCGCCACCATGTGCAGGCCGGCCGCATCGAGGCCCGGCACGATCACCAGGAACTCCTCGCCGCCCCAGCGCGAGATGCACTCGTCCGCGCGCAGCAGCGCCTTGCAGCGCGCGGCGACCGCCTGCAGCACCTGGTCGCCCACCGGGTGGCCGTGGGTGTCGTTGACCGACTTGAAGCGATCCACGTCCAGCATGATCACGCCGGCGGCACGTGCGCCGCCGAGCAGCTCCCTGAGCATGCGCTCGCCCAGGCGGCGGTTGTGGATGCCGGTGAGCGGGTCGCGATGCAGCATCACCTCCATCCGCTCGCGCTCGGACGCCATCCGCCGGATCGTGCCGGCCAGCCCGCGCTGCACCGGCAACAGCACCACCACCAGAATGCTGACCGGCCCGTACGCCATCAGCAGGTCGGTGCCGCGCGGCGTCCACATCTCGCGCGTGTGAAGCGCCAGGTAGGCCAGCACCGGCAACGCGATCAGCAGCCAGCACAGCAGCGCCAGCATGAGGGCCCGGCGCCCATGGATGAACACCATCACCATCACCAGCAGCATCACGAACAGCGACGGCACCGGCGGCAGCACATCGATCAGCCGTACGCCGGGCGTCGATGCCGCATGCAGGGTGTAGAACCACGCCGGCGCGATCAGCGCCAGCGCCGCAGCCGCCAACGCCACCCGCACGATGCCCTGCAGCCACCATGGGCGCCGCATCAAGGCCACGATCAGGCTGCCGGACACCACGCAACTGGTGGGCGGCACGATCAGATCCATCGTGCGATGAACCGGCCCCAGCCAGTGGATCAGCGTGGCGCAGACACCCGCGAACAGCCCCAGCCACAACATGATCAGGACGGCGACGCGGACGTAACTGTCTTCGGACTCTTGCATGGGCACCGTCAGGCATCCGCGAGACTGGCCAGCAGTGTAGCGTCCCCGGCAAGCCCGACCGCCTTCCGACCGGCGGACGGCATGGCAGCCGGCGCGGTCAGCCCAGCGCGTAGGGGCCGCCGCGCTCCAGCGCGCGACGATACGCAGGCCGCTGCCGTATGCGCTGCACGAACGCGGCGACGTGCGGCAACCGCTCGCCCAATCCGCTGCGCGCCATCGCCGCTTCCATCGGAAAACTCATCTGGATGTCGGCCGCGCTGAACTCGCCGCCCACGAACCAGCCCGTCCGCGCGAGCGCGTCGTTGGCGTAACCCAGGTGCAGCGCCAGCTGCGGATCGACGAAGGACGACTGCAGCTTGCCGGCGATCCGCCGCGCGATCGGCCTGGCGAAGAACGGCATGGGCGCCGTGGCGATGCGCGAGGCCACCAGCTTGAGCAACAGCGGCGGCATGGCCGAGCCCTCGGCGTAATGCAGCCAGTAGTCGAAGCGCAGCCTCTCCGGCGTGCCTCGCGGCGGCGCCAGTCGCCCCGTGTCGTAGCGGTCGACCAGGTATTCGACGATCGCCCCCGACTCCGCGATCACCTGCCCGTCGTCCTCGATCACCGGCGACTTGCCCAGCGGATGGATCGCCCGCAGTTCCGGCGGCGCCAGCATCGTCTTCGGGTCGCGCCGGTACTTGCGGATCTCGTAGGGGACATCGAGCTCCTCCAGCAGCCAGAGCACGCGCTGGGAGCGGGAATTGTCGAGGTGGTGGACGGTCAGCATGGGGCGTTGCCGGCAATGGGAGTGCCGGAGGCTAACATGGGGTCGGAAAGCCGACGCGGGGCGGCTCCCAGCCTCCGTCCTCGACGCAAGTCGCTTCATCACCATGACGTCGGGCACCGTGAAGCCTCCAAGTGCGCCGCGCAGCAAGCAAAGACGCGCCTCGGCTTCATGTTTCACGGATGCGAACTAGACTGGATCGACCCTCCCGCACGGGCAGCCCGATGATCCCCCACTTCAGCGACCTCTCCGCCAACGAACGCACCTACCTCGCCTGGATCCGCACCGCGGTATCCCTGATGGGCTTCGGCTTCCTGATCGAGCGCTTCGACGTGTTCCTCGTCTACACCACGCGCGGCGCCGTGCTGAACACCGGCCTGCACCTGCGCGCGTCCGAATGGCTGGGCCTGGGCATGATCCTGCTTGGCGGCGTGCTGATCCTGCTCGCCACCCGCAGCTACTACCGCAACGCCCGGCTGATCCGCGCCGAGGCCGAAGCCGCCTACCATGGCACCGTGGTCGAACGCGTGCTGACGACGCTGCTGGTCGGGCTTGCGCTGTTCCTGGTGCTGTACGTGGGCTACCAGCTCACCAGCCTGGGTTGAGAATGGCCATCGCAAGGCAGCTACGTGGCGGCCCGTGCACGGAGCGCCGTTTCACGGTTGATGGCCTCCTCCCTTTTGGCCGGGCCATGCGATGACCATCTGGGAAATTGCGAACGACTCGATCGACAAGGCACCCATGCTCGTGGTGACCGAAGACGATCGATCCAACCTGTGCTTCTGGGATCAGTTCGGGGGCGACGGGTCGCCGATCCATTGGACAAAGCCGCCCAAGCTGCAACCGTTCGTGGACAAGAAGCGGTCGAAGCAGAAACCTCGCGCTGACATAAGCCCCTTCATGCCCGGCAGCCTTGCGCTCAATGCCAAGGCGCGCGATGCGCTGGGTGATTTCCTCGGCCGGTTCGGCCAACTGCTCGAAATCGACGTGCTTGGCGAGGTCGAGTATTACTACAACATCACCAACGTCATTGACTGCATCGACCTCGACAGGTCGGAGGTGCTGCCGGGCGGGTTCGTAAAAAGGCCGGTATTCAAGGAATCCTCGATCCCGACCCAGGCGGCGATATTCAAGGATGCCGCCCACCCCTCGAGCATCTACGCCAACGACGCCGCGAAATCGGAACTCGAGAAGCGCATCGCCGAGTCCGGCATCACGGGCATGGGCTTCAGCAAGGCTTGAGGATGGGCAAGACGGAGGATCGAGTGCGATTCTCCGTTCCCGCAGGCCTGCTCCCGCATTTACGGAACAGCTGCCCCGCCTGCACCTGCCGCAGGATCCAGTGCATGGCCTTTCCGCACCTCATCGCGCTGCGCGAACCCACGCCGCCCCGGCTGCGGCAACACGCTCGACATGCCTGGCGAGAGGCACTGTCGCGACAACGTTCGAGCCTTCCCAGATCGGGGCACTGGCGCGCTGGGCTCGGGGCAGCGCTTCAACCGTCACGACGTCGTGCTGCGAGCGGAAACCTCCGTCGTGTTCGACAGCCTGCGCCAACACGCCTTGCCGCTTCCGTAGCGGGCTCCCATGGAATCAGGCGCGCTTGGCGGCTGCGCCTTTCCGCTTCACGGCCCCAGTATCCGCGGCACCAGCGCATGCCATGCCGGCATATCCCACAACACATAGACGGGAACGGCGGAAAGCAGGAACAACCCCAGCCAGACCGGATAAACCCGTGGCACCGTCCGATGCCCGATCACGTCCCACAGGAACATCGGCGACACGGCGAGTAGCACATAGAGATCCAACGAGAGCGGGCTGGCCGGGAAGGTGGATGGCAGCCAAGCCAGCCGGGCGATCGCCGCCTGCAGGGGCACGGCCGTCGCCAGGAACATCATCCGCTTGTGGAAGCCGGGGTCGCGCCGCCGCGCATGCAAGGCCAAGCCAATGCACACGGGGAAGATGATGCCGGTGCGGAATTGAACCAGCGCAAGATTGTCGAGGAAATGGAGCGTTTGCCGGAGCCTTGCCTGGATCGGCGGCGGCGCAACCTGGGCGCCGTTCCACACCTGCTGGTAAATCGCCGGGATGAGGAAGAAGCCGACGACGACGATCGCCGGAAACAATACAAAAGCCGCGCGCCCCAGAAGCATGTGCCGATCGCGCCGGCCCGTCGCCATCAGCCAGGACTGCGCGAGCAGCAGAAGCAGGAAGCACCCCATCAGCACGGCATGCACATGCAGGATCGGCGGAAACGGCGGCCTCGCCCCGGCCCGCACCATTTCCACCTTGGCGATCGAATCCGGGGCGAATCCGGCCAGCGTGACGGCGATGAAGAAGGCCGCCATGAAGACCCAGATCCAGCGGTCGATCGCCAGGGCCAGCGGCCTGGCGGGCAAATAGAGCGATTGCGCGTAGTTCGTGGCCATGACACGCCCCCTGTAGGCTCTTTCCGCAACGGGTGATCCGGCCGGAACCTGCACCATGTCGATCATGACGCCGGAACGCAGCCGAACCCGATGGCACGCTTCGCCGTTGCTCCCGCGCGGAACCCGGGAAACGCGGCGCTCATGCCCGCCTCAAAGCTGGTACTTACCCCTCACTGCCCCACCGGCCCTCTCCGGCCACGACGCTTCCATCGCCACTAGCAACGCCACCCAGCGGAAAACCCCTCTTCCCCGGTGCCGAAGCCGGCCCAGCCGTGCAGCCTCCCGGCCTTGCCGGCAAGGCGTCCATTACCCCATGTCGCGCGCTTGAACAAGACGAAGCGTTGGCGCGCCTCGACCATGGTGAGCTTTCCGCACCAACCCCGCAACAGCCATCTGGAAGGCCAAAAGCTGCCATGGACAATTTGAACGTGAGAGGCATGGCCGGGTGGTTGGGTCGCCCGACTGCGCCAGCACGGCCAGCCACGGCGATCCGGCATCGAGCCGGGAACGCTTGATTCCCTCCCTCCGCTCATGCCCGAAGTTGTGCCCGCACCAGGACTCGCTCACAGTGGACAGCCATCGGGGAACGCGAGCCGCACCCTCGTCGGATTCGACAGCAACGCGCTTCCACCGCGAGGCGCATCGGGGAGAACCATGAAGACTCGTCGCGACTTCCTCACCCAGGCGCCGCTGGGCCTGCTGGGCGCCGTGGTGGCCGGCAGCGCAGTGGCGCAGACCGGGCAGAACCCCGCACCGACCACGCCGCCGCCCGGCTCGCCCGGCGCGTTCAACACCGCGCCGCCGGTGGGGCCGAAGCTCACCACGGCCACCTTCGTGGAGGCCGAGAAACTCGCGCAGGTGAGCATGAGCGAGGCGCAACGCGCCATAGCGGTGGCCAACTGGCCCACCTCGATGGCCGCGCTGCTGGAGCGCCGCATCGGCCCACGCAAGGTATCGCTGGAGGAAGGGCTGGCGCCGGCCACCACCTGGTTCCCGGCAATGGGGCGCGCCCACGTCGGCCCCGCGCGCGACCGCTTCGTGCCGTCCACCGTGGCGGCCATGCCGCTGCCGGCGAAAGACGAGGACATCGCCTTCGCCTCCGTTGCCCAGCTCGGCGCGTGGATCCGCGCGCGCAAGCTCACCTCCACCCGCCTGACCAGGATTTACCTGGAGCGCCTGAAACGCTTCGACCCCGAGCTGCGTTGCGTCATCACCCTGTGCGAGGAACACGCGCTGGCACAGGCCGCGCAGGCCGACAAGGAGATCGCCGCCGGCCATTACCGCGGCCCGCTGCACGGCATCCCCTGGGGCGCGAAGGATCTGCTCGACACCGCCGGCATCGCCACCACCTACGGCGCCGAACCGTTCCGCCATCGCGTGCCGAAGGACGACGGCGCGGTCACCCGCAAGCTCAACGCCGCCGGTGCGGTGCTGGTGGCCAAGCTCAGCCTGGGCGCGCTGGCGCTCAACGACATCTGGTTCGGCGGCCAGACCATGAACCCGTGGCTGCTCAAGGAAGGCGCCTCCGGTTCCAGCGCCGGCCCGGCCTCGGCTACCGCCGCCGGCCTGGTGGCGTTCGCCATCGGCAGCGAAACCCAGGGCAGCATCATCAGCCCGTGCATGCGCTGCGGCACCACCGGCCTGCGCCCCACCTACGGCCGCGTGCCGCGCACCGGCGCCATGACGCTGTGCTGGACGATGGACAAGCTCGGCCCCATCGCCCGCTCGGTGGAGGACACCCTGCTGGTGCTCGACGCCATCCGCGGCACCGACCCCGGCGACAGCGCCAGCGTGCCGGCGCACCTGGACTACGACGCGACCGAGTCCATCAGGGGCCTCAAGGTCGGCTACTTCCCCGTCTGGATGAAGGAGGCGCCGGCCACCGACCTGGATCGCGCCGCACTCGACCAGTTGCGCGCGCTCGGCCTGGTGCCCACCGAAGTGTCCCTGCCTGACTGGCCCTACGACGACCTCAACGTGCTGCTGTTCGCCGAATCCGCCGCGGCCTTCGAGGAACTCACCCTCTCCGGCGCTGCCGACCGGATGCGCGTGCAGACTCCGGACGCCTGGCCCAACCTGTTCCGCGAATCGCGCTTCCTCTCCGCCGTGGACTTCGTGCAGGCCGACCGCCTGCGCCGCAAGGTGGCCAGGGAAATGGAGCGTGTGATGGGCGAAGTCGACCTGCTGCTGGTGCCCTCGCTGCGCGACGAGATGATGGTGATCTCCAACATGACCGGCCACCCCTCGCTCACCCTGCGCACCGGCTTCGTGGAAGTGAGCCAGGTGCGCAGCGATTGGGCTCCCGACCCGAACCACCCGCTGCCGAAGCTGAGCAAGCCGCACCGCGTGCCCTATGGCGTCACCCTGATCGGCCGGCTGTTCGAGGAAGGCACGCTGGGGCGCGTGGGCCGTGCGCTGGAGGCTAGGGTGGCAGTGGCCGCGGAGCGGCCGGCGGGATTTTGATCGTCGTGGCTTGATCAACGCGCTCGAATCGAAAACGTGCCGCGCGACAGGCAAACGGTCGGTGTCGATTTTCGAAGGCCCCGTTCGTCTTCCTGTCGTGGGGCCGATGGGGCCGAACTCCCGAGGATGACTGGCGATGATCACGGTCTTTGGCGAAGGAAGAGGCTTTCGGGTCGTCTGGCTGCTGGAAGAGATGGGACTGCCGTACCGCTTGCGACCAGTGGATCTGCTGGCCGGCGTCGAGAAAGACCCGGAATTCCTGGCCATCAATCCGGCCGGCTTCATCCCGGCGAACGCGCCTTGGGTCGAGACGACTTCCGCGCCATGGTCGAAGCCAACACCCAACGCTTTGCCGGCGTCAGGCCAGCGCACAGACTCACACACAGAAAATCAAACGGGCGTAAGTGAACCTGGATCACCCCTGGGGGCAGGTTGGTGGCCGCGGCAAACGGTGCAGCGGAGCAATTCCCGAAAAGTGCACACGGCCCCCTGTTTTCCGCGGCGGCCAGCTTGATCTGCGTCGTGCCCCGCAACCACAGACGCGGCGAAAATTCCGGCACACTGCGCGGATGCGACGCTCCTTCATCCTGTTGATCCTGTCGTTTGCGCTGTACGCCGGACTGGCATCTGCCGCCCCGCCGGCGTCGATGCACGGCCTGCCGCTGATGCAGCGCTTCGAACGCGATGATCTGCCCTCCGCCAACCTCACCATCGACACGGTCATGGCGGTGGATGCGAAGGGCACGCCCTTCGTCACTGCAGCCGAGGGCGTGATGGTCTATCGCGGCGGCGAATGGGAAACCGTCGAACTGCCGCGCAAGACCGCGGCCAATTCGCTGTTCGCTGCTTCCGACGGCAAGTTGTATGTCGGCGGCACCGGTCTGTTCGGGGAGCTGCGCACGCAGGCCGACGGCAGCTTCCGCTTCATCGATCTGCTGCCGAAGTTCGCGCGCGACGGCAAACCGGCCACCGTCGGCTATGTGTCCGCCATCGTGGAAACACCGCGCGGCGTGTATTTCCTCGCCGGCACCGATCTGTTCCTGCTCGCCCGCGACGGCGGTGCGCGACGCTGGGCGTTGTCGCCGAATACGCGCCAGTTGCTGTTCGCGGTCGGCGATGCGGTGTATGCGCGCATCGACGGTGTCGGCCTGTGCCGCGTGGAAAGCGGCAAGGCAGTGCCGGTGACGGGCGGAAACGTATTCGCGAAGCTGCCGATCGTTGCCATCTGGCCTTGGCGCGATGGCCAGCTGATCGCGGGCTTCGACGGGTTTTATTTCGCCGACGCCGACGGCATCCGCAAGTTGCCCGGCGATGCCGACACCGCTTTCGCCGCGCACCAGCCTTACCTTAGCGCGCGCCTGCCCGACGGCAGTGTCGTGCTGGGCAGCTTCGATGGCACCTTGATGCGGTTCTCGCCCGAGCTGCGCCTGCTCGACAGTTTTTCGCCGAACCTGGGCGCGCTGGTGAACGCCGCGCAGGATCGCGAAGGCGGCCTGTGGATCGCCGGTGAAAATGGTTTGGCGCGGCTGCGGCTGCCCTCGCCGTGGACGGTGTACGACCAGCGCCACGGGCTGGACAATCTGGTCTTCGACAGCGCCTGGCACGACGGCGCGCTGTGGGTGGGCAGTTATGACGTGCGCCGTGCCGCGCCCGCGCAGGGCGGGGCCGCACCGCGCTTCGTCGCGCAACACTGGGTGCAGAACGACCTCGAGGCCTATGCGTTGGAGAACACCCGCGCCGGCCTGCTGATCGGCGAGCGCACCGGCGTGCTGGTGGTGGAACCGGGCGCGAAAACACCGCGACGCCTGCTCGAACAGGTGGAAAACAATTCCGGCGTCGAAAGCCTGTGGCGCGCGCGCAACGACGCCGACCACGTGCTGGGGCTGGGCGGGCCTCTGTCCGGCAACCGGCGCGCGGTGTGGCTGGCGTTGCACGATGGCCACTGGCAACTGGCGGCGCAGTGGGATTCCGGGATCGGGCAGCCGAGCGGCGTGGTCGCAACCGCGCCCGGCGAATTCTGGATCGGCGACCGCCTCGGCGGCGCATGGCGCTGGCGCATCGACCTCGCCAGTGGCGCGGTGCGCGAACGCCGCCATTTCGGCGCAGCGGACGGACTTGCGACCGACCACGACCTGGGCAGCCACATGTTCACGCTGGATGGCGCGCTGTACGCGATTTCCGGTGCGCGCGTGCAGAGGCTGCAAGGCGAACGTTTCGTCGATGCGCGGCTGCCCATCCTGCCCGGTCTGGAGCGTCCGTGGGAATTGCGCAGCGACGACAACGCGCTGGGCACATTCGTCTGGACGTCGCGTCAGCTCTGGCGGCGATCGCCGGGTCGAAGCGATTTCCAGCCGCTGCACATCAGCAACAGCCGCGTACCGAACTATCGCTCGCTGAAAGTCGACGGCGACGGCATCCTGCGCATCGCCGCCGGCAACACTCTGCTGCAGTTCGATCCGAGCATTGCGGAACCCACCGTGCCGCCGTTGCACGCCGGCCTGGTGCGGATCGAACAACACCCGCCGAACGCGGCGCCATCGCTGCTGCCGCTGCTGCCGGATGCCGCCGCACCGCCGCTGCCGCCCGGCTCCGGCCTGTCGCTGCGCTTCGGCACGGCGACGATGGAGCCGAACGTCGAATATCGCTACCGCATCCCCGGCTATCTCGATGCCTGGTCGGAGTGGAACGCGGATCCGGTGCTCAACATCCGCAAGTTGCCGCCCGGCGAACACACGCTCGAACTCGATGCGCGCATTCGCGGCGGGCGTGCGGGAACTCCGCTGCATTACCCGCTGCGGGTGCAGCCGTACTGGTATGAACGCGGCTGGGTGCGTGCGCTGTCCTGGCTGGCCGGCCTGCTGGCGGTGGTCGGCATCGCGCTGGCAGTGGCGTGGTGGCGCAACCGGCAGGTCATCGCGCACAACCGCGATCTCGCCCGGAAAGTCTTCGAGCGCACCGCCGAACTGGAAGACGCCAACCGCCAGTTGGCCGAACAGGCCACCCGCGACGGGCTGACCGGCGTCGCCAACCGGCGCGCACTGGAGCAGGCGCTGCAACGCGAATGGCAGCGTTGCGGCGAACACGGCGAGCCATTGGCCGTGGTCATGCTCGATGTCGATCACTTCAAGCGTTTCAACGACACCCACGGCCACCAGGAAGGCGATGCGCAACTGCGCCGCCTTGCCCAGGCGCTGGCGGCCGAAGCACTGGCGCCGCGCGACCTGGCCGCACGCTACGGCGGCGAGGAATTCGCGCTGGTGTTGCCCGGCCTGACCACGGAAGCCGCCGCCGAGCGCGCAGACAACGTGCGCCGGCGCTTCGTCCAGGCCGCGGCCGAAGCCGGTTTCCCCGGCACCGCCAGCCTCGGCGTGGCAGCGCTGTTGCCGGTGGCCGGCATCGAACCCGCCGAACTGGTCAAGCGCGCCGACGAAGCCATGTATCGCGCCAAGCACAACGGACGCAATCGGGTGGAGATCGCATAACGCGGAAGAACGGGGTCGAGACGACTTCCGCGCCATAATCGAAGCCAAGACCCAACGCTTTGCCGGCGTCAGGCCAGCGCAGGGGCCGCCACGCTGCGGTTCAAACGACAGCAAGTGAACCTGACGCGTCTTCCTGGCTGGCAAGCTAGGCCTGCGCATCGTTGGCATGCGACTCGCCACGCAACGATGGGATTGCCGTCAGTGCACCCGGCCTTTTCCGGTTGACCTTCATCAACACCACCGCCCGCCACAGCCCCAGCATGGAGCTCACGACCACCTCGCCGGGCGGAGAGGACAAGCCATGACACCCGCCAACCGCACGCTCGTCGTCTACTACAGCCGCAGCGGCACCACCGCGCGCGTGGGCCATGCCCTGGCCCAGCGCCTGGGCGCGGACGAGGTGGCGATCCAGGACGCGCGGGCGCAGGGCCGCGTGTCCGTCTGGCGGGCAGCGCTCGATCGCCTGCTCAATACCTTGCCACCCATCGCCCCGATCAAGGTGCCGCTGGATAGCTATGACCTGATCGTGCTTAGGACACCGGTCTGGGGCGGGCGCGCCGCGGCCCCGATGCGCCGGTTCCTCAAGGGCTACGGGCCGAGCCTGTCCATGGTGGCGTTCTTCTGCACGATGGGCGGCAGCGGTGCCGCAAGCACCTTCGAAGACATGCAGGCGCGGTTGGGCAAGCCGACGCGTGCAAGCTGTGCGTTCGACGCCAAGGTGTTGGCCAAAAGGGACGGAGGGAATTAAGAGACTCGGCCTCCAGGCGATGACCTACCGTCTTCGCCTCCATCTGCCGACGGTGCGGGCGCTCACCTGACGCCAAGCTTGCGACATGCCACGTCGTCCGCGCCTTCAGCTTCCAGGGAATCCCCTCCATGTCACCCAGCGTGGCGTCTCGCAAGCGCGCACGGCAGCCTACTGGACATGGTTGCGCGAAGGCGCCGGCGAGGACGAACTGCTGGGCATCCGCGCGCACCTCGAACAAGAGCAGGCGCTGGGCGACACCAAGTTCCAGGCCATGATCGAAAAAGCCCTGGGCCGCCCCGCCCGACTGCGCCCACGCGGGCGGCCACGGCGATCCGGTATCCTGCCGGGGGATGTTTAATTCCCTCCGTCCCCTTATCCGTCCTTATCCGTCCTTTACAGCTTCAGGAGACACCATGTTTATGCCATCCCCACCGCAGGCGCCGCCGGCGGTTGTGACAACACACCTTCAAAAGCATGCCATTGGCGAATGCGATGTGCTGGACTCAGGTCTCGGCTCGATACACAACAACTATGGTCTGTCTCCAATTACAAATGCCGAGATCTTTTTCAAAGATTTTGATTTTCATGATGCCCAAATCAAGATTCTCACCGAGCCGAAGCACGGAGTCCTGGAATCGGCCCCTGTTGATGCACCGAATCAGCCATTCCCAGCCGCGCATGCAGAGAACACGACTTACGTAGCAAATGAAGGATATGTCGGTCACGACAAATTCTCGGTGCGCGTATGGGACAAGAAGTATGACGTGACCATTTATTACGATGTTCAGTCGTTCGACGGCCTTCCGTCTCTGGATATCGCCAATGACAATCCGTGGTGTGACGGCCACCCAAACTTCGGTTCTTTCAAGATCTCGGATAGCGGCATGGAGTCGTCACCGTTGCCCACCCCCGACCCCGGCCAGCCGCTGCCATCCCTGCCCTACGACCTGTCACTGCTGGCGCTGTCCGCCCGCCGCAAATCGTCGGCCACGACCACGTCCTCTGATGCGGCATCCCATGCCTTGACCCTGGCCATACCGCGCGCCGACGTGACCACCGCCACTACCCTCACCAACGGCGACTTCGCCAGCAACACCGGCTGGTCCACTGCCGGCTCCGTGACCATCGCCAACGGCGAAGCCGTGCTGGGCGAAAACCCCGCCAGCCAGACGCGCCTGAGCCGGCCCTTCACCCTCGGCGCCAACGACCGCTTCCTGCACTTCACGGTGAGCAACGTCGCCCTGCAAAACCCCGGCGACCGGCCGGAGGACGCCTTCCAGCCCGCCAAAAGGGACACCAAAAGGGACGGAGGGAATTAAGAGACTCGGCCTCCAGGCGATGGCCTACCATCTTCGCCTCCATCTGCCGACGGTGCGGGCGCTGGGCGACACCAAGTTCCAGGCCATGATCGAAAAAGCCCTGGGCCGCCCCGCCCGACTGCGCCCACGCGGCCGGCCACGGCGATCCGGCATCCTGCCGGGGGATGTTTAATTCCCTCCGTCCCCTTATCGGGTACCGGTGGGCACGTTGTGGAGATCGACGATGTAGGTCGTGCTGCCGTCGGCGTTGGTGACGGCGGTGACGCCTTGCGCCAGGTGCGCGCTGCCGTCGCCCTGCAGGTTGAACAGGGCATCGGTCTGGCTGAGGTCGAGGGCGCCGGCGAGCGAGGCGCCGGTGGCGGCATCGAGCAGAGCGACCTGGAAGGCATCCTCCAGCCGGTCGCCGGGGTTTTGCAGGGCGACGTTGCTCACCGTGAAGCGCAGGAATCGGTCGTTGGCGCCGAGGGTGAACGACTGGCTCAGGCGCGTCTGGCTGACGTGGTTTTCGTCCAGCACGGCGGAGCCGTTGGCGAGGCTCACGGAGCCGGTGGTGGACCAGCCGGTGCTGCTGGCGAAGTCGCCATTGGCGAGGGTGGTGGCAGTGGTCACGTCGGCGCGCGGCGTGGTCAGGGTCAAGGCATTGGACGCGGTCTCCGAGGACGAGTCGCTGGCCGACGACTTGCGGCGGGCGGCCAGCGCCAGCAGTGACAGGTCGAGCGGCAACTGCGGCAGGGGCTGGCCGGGTGGCGCGGGCGCGTCGGGCTGGAAGGGGTTAGAGGGCGTGAAGGTGGTCGAGGCTAGCTGCGTGCCATCGGCGCCGGTGACGTCGATTTGGGAGATTTTCCATTCGCCCAGGCCCTGGCACAAGCCACTGGGATTTTCATATGAGGCTGGAACTTCGATGGTGTAATGAATATCGATTTTTATTCCGTATTTTTCTACTTGTATAACGATGGTGTCTTCTCCCGAGAAATCCTTGTCTGCAAGATAAGAATATAAGCCCTTATCAAAAGCATTGGTTGGAGCATCGTAGCTCGGCACTACATGGCCGTGCCTTGGGTGAACAAGGATCTGAGTCTTGGCCCCTACGAAGGAATACCCATCTGCCGCATATTTCTTAAGGGATGGATGGCTCTTGCTCAGATACTCCGTCATGTAGGTATCGGCATTAACTGTTGGAGCGAGTTGTGTCCCTTGTCCATTTGTTCCAGTGGAGGTGGTTTGGCATTCGCCCATCGCAAGGATCGGCGTCGCTTGGGTCGTAGCCACGGCCGTGGTGGATACCGCAGCTCCCAATGCTAGGCTGGAAAGCCATGTTGAAGCTGACGTTGCCATGGCATCGTCCTCCGTTGTTGTCGAAGTGGTGGGTTGTGCCAGGGGTGGCGCAGTCAAAAGGGACGACGCGACATTCGCGGTGTCGGTTGTTTCGGAAACTGCATGGGTGGTCATCCCCGTGACAGGTGCGGTGTTGCCCTCGATGAGGGTGAGCGTAGGCTTGAGTGTGAGGCCAAACTTGCTCTGGTAGCCCGTGGCGCCCTGGGTCGACAGGCCGAGCGAAGCCATGACCGCGGCGATAAGGAGACGGAGGCAATTAAACCACCCTCAAAGCTTGCACTTCCCCATCTCTCCCCTGCCATCCCTCTCCGGCCACATCGGACACAACGCCTCCACCACCTCCATCAACTCCACCCAGTCGGAAAGATCCCCCTTCCCAGGTAGTGGAGCCGACACGACATAGCTCCCGGCCAGTGGCTCGGCCACCCGGTCAGGATGCTTCATCGGCAATTTGGGCAAGCAGTTCATCGAGCCATTCCGTGCGATCGAACAGCGCAAAGTATTCGCGTACCTCGGCCATGTTGAGCTTTCCACGCTGCGCCCGCAACAACGCTTGGATGTCGTCGAGATCGCGGGTACGGGATGGGTTGTTGACCAGCGCCTGCAGTTTGAAGCCTATCAATCCTTCCGCGCTGATCACCCGCAGGGTGCCTAGCGCCGTGGCGCGTTCGCTGGCTTCGCCCAGCAGACGCCTTGCGATGGGACGGTGGGCATAGAGCAGGTCCAGACCTTCGTCGTCGCGCAGGTAGTTGGCGGCGTCCTCGCTGCAATGCACACAGCGATAGCCCAGGTCGAGCAGGATGCCGTGCAGACGATCCGCATCGTCCACATCGGCCAGGAAGTCCACGTCACGGGTAGCGCGTACCACCTGATTGCAGCCAGTGCCAAGCCGCTGATCAAGGCTGGCGGCGTCTTACAGCCGGCGAACGCGACGATGGCCTGCTTGATCTGCTCGACTAGGCGGGACATGGGCTTGCTCCAGTGAGATAAGCGTCGGAATCAATCGCCACTGGACAGACGATACCAAGCAAGAGCTTTCCCCTTCTCCCCAACCCTCTCCCCCGGCGCAGCCGGGGGAGAGGGAGTAAAGCGCGTTACATGTTGCGACGGTACTCGCCACCCACGTCATACAACGCATGACTGATCTGCCCCAGCGAATGCGTCTTCACCGCCTCCATCAGCGCCGCGAAGACGTTCTTGCGCTCGCGCGCGGTGCTCTGCAGGTAGGCCAGGCCGTGCCCTTCGACTCCGCTCGCCTGCGGCGAGCTACGCTCAGGGTGAACGGAGGCTTCTTCGTCGGTGGAGTCGGTGCCATGCGCATGTGACGTCTCGCCCGCAGGCGCCAGCACATTCCGCGCCTTCTGGAACGCCTGCACGTTGGCGATCTGCTGCCCCTTCTCCTCCTCCGTCGAGCGGATCAGCTCGATCTCGGTGGCGATCTCGCCGCCCTTGTCCTTGGGCAGGAAGGTGTTGACGCCGATCAGCGGCAGCGAGCCGTCGTGCTTCTTGTGCTCGTAGTACAGGCTCTCTTCCTGGATCTTGCCGCGCTGGTACATGGTGTCCATGGCGCCGAGCACGCCGCCGCGCTCGCTGATGGCTTCGAACTCCTTGTACACGGCCTCTTCTACCAGGTCGGTGAGCTCTTCGACGATGTAGCTGCCCTGCCAGGGGTTCTCGTTGAAGTTGAGGCCCAGCTCCTTGTTGATGATCATCTGGATGGCCACGGCGCGGCGCACGCTTTCTTCGGTGGGCGTGGTGATGGCTTCGTCGTAGGCGTTGGTGTGCAGGCTGTTGCAGTTGTCGAACAGCGCATACAGCGCCTGCAACGTGGTGCGGATGTCGTTGAACTGGATTTCCTGCGCGTGCAGCGAGCGACCGGAGGTCTGGATGTGGTACTTCATCATCTGGCTGCGCGCGCTGGCGCCGTAGCGCTCGCGCATGGCGCGAGCCCAGATGCGGCGGGCCACGCGGCCGATCACGGTGTACTCCGGATCCATGCCGTTGGAGAAGAAGAACGACAGATTGGGCGCGAAGTCGTCGATCTTCATGCCGCGCGCGAGGTAGTACTCGACGATGGTGAAGCCGTTGCTCAGGGTGAAGGCGAGCTGGCTGATCGGGTTCGCGCCGGCCTCGGCGATGTGGTAGCCGGAGATGGAGACGGAGTAGAAGTTGCGAACCTTGTGCTCCACGAAGTACTGCTGGATGTCGCCCATCATGCGCAGGGCGAATTCGGTGGAGAAGATGCAGGTGTTCTGCGCCTGATCCTCCTTGAGGATGTCGGCCTGCACGGTGCCGCGCACGCTGCTGAGGGTTTCGGCCTTGATGCGGGCGTAGGTCTCCGCATCCACCAGCTGGTTGCCGGTGACGCCAAGCAGGCCGAGGCCCAGGCCTTCGTTGCCCTTGGGCAGCTCACCCGAATACTGCGGGCGGCCGTTGGGGTACATCGCAGCGATGGTCTTTTCCGCCTCGGCCCAGCGCGCGGGGTCTTCCTTGAGGTACTTCTCCACGTTCTGGTCGATCGCGGTGTTCATGAACATCGCGAGGATGATCGGCGCGGGGCCGTTGATGGTCATCGACACCGAGCTGCTGGGCGCGCTGAGGTCGAAGCCGGAGTACAACTTCTTCATGTCGTCCAGCGTGGCGATGTTGACGCCGGAGTTGCCGATCTTGCCGTAGATGTCCGGGCGCGGCGCCGGGTCTTCGCCGTACAAGGTGACCGAGTCGAACGCGGTGGAGAGGCGCGTGGCGGCGCCGCCCTGGCTGAGGTAATGGAAGCGGCGGTTGGTGCGCTCGGGCGTGCCCTCGCCCGCGAACATGCGGGTGGGATCCTCGCCGCTGCGGCGGTACGGATACACGCCACCGGTGTAGGGGTAGTGGCCGGGCAGGTTTTCCTTGCCGAGGAACATGAGCTGGTCGCCCCAGCTTTCGGTCTTGGGCGGCGCCACCTTGGGGATCTTCTGGTGGCTGAGCGAGACGCGGTAGTTCTCGACGCGGATGGTCTTGTCGCGCACCTTGTATTCGTTGACGTCCGTGGTGACGGACTCGCGCAGCTTGGGCCAGTCGCGCAGCAGGTGGATGGACTCGTGGGTGAGTTCCTTCAGTGCGGCGTTGTAGCGTTGGCGGAGGAGCAGAAGGGTGCGATCCGCCTCTCCCCTCTCCCCTCGGGAGAGGGGTTGGGGGTGAGGGTTCGGGGCTTGCGTGGCGCTTGAGGCAAGGGCCGTACCCTCACCCTCGATCCCTCTCCCGGCGGGAGAGGGATGCAAATCGTCGCCGTGGTAAAGCTCCAGCGGCTTCGGCAGCTTGTCGTCGCCCAGTTCCTTCAGCGACTCGTAGTAGTGCTGCGCCTTGCTGGCGGCCTCGGCCTGGTGGAGCACGGAGGCGTTGATGCCTCGCCCCTGCTCGGCGATCTCGGCGAGGTAGCGCACGCGGCTGCCGGGGATCAGCACGGTGGCGCGCGGCTCCTTGAGCGTGGTGTCGAGCTGCGGCGTCCACTTGTCCGTGGGCAGGTGCAGCTTGTCGCGCATCAGCCGGCACAGGTTGGCGAACATCCAGGTGACGCCGGGGTCGTTGAACTGGCTGGCGATGGTGGGGTACACCGGCACGTCCTCGTCCTTCACGGCGAAGGCGGTGCGGTTGCGCTTCCACTGCTTGCGCACGTCGCGCAGGGCGTCTTCCGCGCCGCGCTTGTCGAACTTGTTGAGCACGACCAGTGCGGCGAAGTCGATCATGTCGATCTTCTCCAGCTGGCTGGCCGCGCCGTAGTCGCTGGTCATCACGTAGACCGGGAAATCCACCAGGTCGACGATCTCCGAATCGCTCTGGCCGATGCCGGCGGTTTCCACTATCACCAGGTCGTAGGGCTGCGCCTTGAGGAAGTCGATGCAGTCGTGCAGCACTTCGTTGGTGGCGGCGTGCTGGCGGCGCGTGGCCATGGAGCGCATGTAGACGCGGTGGCTGCGCAGCGCATTCATGCGGATGCGGTCACCCAGCAGCGCGCCGCCCGAGCGGCGACGGGTGGGGTCGATGGCGAGCACGGCGATGCGCATCTGCGGGAAGGCGTGCAGGAAGCGCAGCAGCAGCTCGTCCACCACGCTGGACTTGCCCGCGCCGCCGGTGCCGGTGAGGCCGAGCACGGGCGTGGCCTTGCCGGCCAGCTTCCACTGCTTGCGCAGGTGGTCGAGGTCGGTGGCGGAGAGCTTGCCCTCTTCGATGGCGCTGAGCATGTGGCCGATGGATATCTCGTCATCCACGTCCACCTTGGACGCGGCGGTGTCGGGCGCGCGCTGCGCGGCGGCGCGGCCGGCGCGCTGCATGACGTCCTCGATCATCTCGGTGAGGCCGAGCTTCATGCCGTCGTTGGGATGGTAGATGCGCTCCACGCCGTAGGCCTGCAGCTCCTTGATCTCCTCCGGCGTGATGGTGCCGCCACCGCCGCCGAACACGCGCACGTGGGCGGCGCCGCGCTCCTTGAGCATGTCGACCATGTACTTGAAGTACTCGACGTGGCCGCCCTGGTAGGACGACAGCGCGATGGCGTCGGCGTCCTCCTGCAATGCCGCGCGCACCACGTCCTCCACCGAGCGGTTGTGGCCCAGGTGGATCACCTCGGCGCCCTGGCTCTGGATGATGCGGCGCATGATGTTGATCGCCGCGTCGTGGCCGTCGAACAGGCTGGCCGCGGTGACGAAGCGCAACGGGGTGGTCTCGGCCTGGGGGGCGCCGGCGGGGACGTGCTTGGCGGGGGAACTCATGGCGACTCCGACATCGTGTGCTTGAACCCGCCGATTCTAGTGCGGCGCAGCGCATCGCCACTGATGCGCTGCGACATGCGGGAACCTGAACGCCTCATCGAGGCCGCGTCAACACCCTTCCGCCAAGCGGCGTTTCTCGTACTGCACGCCGCCTTTCGCGACGACCATGGAGAGCACGATGAGCCGCAAGTCTTCCACCCTGATGCTGTCTGCCGGCCTGGCGTTGGCCAGCGCCGGCTTCGTCGCCACGCCGGCCGCGCAGGCGGCGCCGCAGGTGTCGATCGGCGTGGGCGTGGGCATCGGCATGCCGCCACCGCCGCCGCGCTTCGAGGCGGTGCCGGCGCCGCGTTTGGGTTACGTCTGGGCGCCGGGTTACTGGATGTGGAATCCGCGCATGCATCGCCACGTGTGGGTGGCTGGCCGCTGGATGCACGCGCGGCCGGGCTGGCACTACCTGCCGCCGCACTGGGTGCATGGCCCACGCGGACGCTGGCATTTCAACCAGGGTTACTGGGCGCACTGAACGCGCAACAACCTGCGACGGAACCGGCCGTGCGCCGCCGCTTTCCGTCGCGGCAATCGCCTCTAGACTCCCATCACTTCGCGGCGCGGCAACGTCGTGCGGTCTTGGCCCATCACACCAAACGAGGGAGGAACCTCATGCCGTCTCACCGTCTCGCAAGCTTGTTGATTGTCGCCGTCGCAGCCCTCTCCGCCGCGGGTTGCGTGGTCGAACCGCCGCCGCGTCCGCACCGGGTGGTCTACGCGCCACCGCCCCCGCCGCGGGTAGTGGTGGAAGAAGTGATCGCGCCGCAGCCCCCGCCGCCGCCCATCGTGGAAATGGTGCCGCCGCCGCGTCCCGGCTTCATCTGGACACGCGGCTACTGGCGCTGGAACGGGCACCGCTACGTCGGTGTGGCCGGGCACTGGGAGGCCATCCGCCCCGGCTACCATTACGTTCATCCGCATTGGGAGCAACGTCGCGACGGCTGGCACTTCCGCGTGGGCGTGTGGGTGAACGGCTGAAGCCGTATCTTTTCGATCACCCCTGATCGCGAAGATCACACGGGCGGCCATCCATGGCCGCACGGTTCAAGGAAACGGCCCGGGCATTCCGGGCCGTTTCGTTTTTGCAACCCGCCTCCCGGCGCCGTCTTCAGGACGGTCGCAGACGGCGAGACCAAAGGACGGCAAAATCGACGGATGCCGACACCCCCGCCCCTCACGGAAGACATCCAGCCCGGCCTGATGGTCGTGCACGGCAACCGCCTGGAAGACCTGCGCGACCTGCTGGCCGAATGGCTGGCGCGCGCGCCGCTGGCACCGCTGGAAGACGAGCTGATGCTGGTGCAGAGCAACGGCATCGCGCAGTGGCTGAAGCTGGCGCTGGCGCGCCCGCGCGAGGCGGGCGGCATGGGCATCAGCGCGGCGGTGGACATGCAGCTGCCCGGCCGCTTCCTGTGGCGCGCGTACCGCGCCGTGCTGGGCCGCGAGGCGGTGCCGGCGGATTCGCCGTTCGACAAGTCGCGCCTCGCCTGGCGCCTGATGCGCCTGCTGCCCGCGCAGCTGGGCGACGAAGCCTTCGCGCCCTTGCGCCACTTTCTGGGCGAGGGCCGTGTCGATCCCGTCAAGCTGTTCCAGCTCGCGCGGCAGGTCGCCGACCTGTTCGACCAGTACCAGGTCTACCGCGCCGACTGGCTGGAGGACTGGGAACACGACCGCGACGCGCTGCGCGATCCGCGCGGGCAACGCCTGCCGTTGCCCGCCACGCAGCGCTGGCAGGCGCAGCTGTGGCGCGCGCTGCTGCGCGACGTGGGCTCCACGCAACGCGACAACCACCGCGCCGCCGTGCATCGCGCCTTCCTCGCGCGCGCCGCCGTGCTGGAGGCGCGGCCGGCCGCGCTGCCCAGACGCATCGTGGTGTTCGGCATTTCCTCGCTGCCGCAGCAGACGCTGGAGGCACTCACCGCGCTGGGCCGCGTGTGCCAGGTGTTCCTGCTGGTGACCAATCCGTGCCGGCACTACTGGGCCGACATCGTCGAGGATCGCGAACTGCTCAAGGCCGAGCGGCATCGCCAGACGGCCAAGCCCGGCGCGCCGGAAACACCGCAGTACGAGGAACTGCACCTGCACGCCAACCCGCTGCTCGCCGCCTGGGGCAAGCAGGGCCGCGACTACATCCGCCTGCTCGACGGCTTCGACGCGCCGGAGATCTACCGCGCGCGCTTCGCCGCGCTGAACCGCGACATCGACCTGTTCGCCGATCCCGGCCGCGACACGCTGCTGCACCAGGTGCAGCAGGCCATCCTCGACCTCGAACCGCTGCCCGCCGATCCCGCGCAACGTCAGGAGTGGAACGACGGCGACGAATCGCTGCGCTTCCACGTGGCGCACAACCCGCAGCGCGAGGTGGAGATCCTGCACGACGAACTGCTGGCGCTGTTCGAGCGTGCCGCACGCGAGGGCCGACCGCTGGCGCCGCGCGACGTGATGGTGATGGTGCCGGACATCCAGACCTACGCGCCGCACGTGCAGGCCGTGTTCGGCCGCATCCTGCCAGACGATCCGCGCCACCTGCCGTGCAGCATCGCCGACCGCCCCGCGCGCGGCAGCGCGCCGCTGCTGGTGGCGCTGGAGCAGCTGCTGCGCCTGCCCGAGTCGCGCTTCGCCGCAGGCGACATCCTCGACCTGCTCGACGCACCCGCGCTGCGCCGCCGCTTCCGCCTGGACGAGGCCGACCTCCCCGTGCTGCGCCGTTGGATCGAAGGCGCCGGCATCCGCTGGGGCCTGGACGGCGCGCAGAAGGAAAGCCTGGGCCTGCCGCCCGAGGAACAGAACAGCTGGCGCTTCGGCCTGCGCCGCATGCTGCTGGGCTACGCCGTGGGCGAGGGCGCGTCGCTGCACGGCATCGCGCCCTACGCCGAGGTGGGCGGCCTCGACGCCGCGCTGGTCGGCCCGCTCGCCATGCTGCTCGAACGGCTGGAACACGGCTGGCGCACGTTCGCCATGCCGGCCACGCCCGCGCAATGGGCGGGCCGCCTGCGCGGACTGCTCGCGGACATTTTCGACGCGGGACGCGACGACGATGACGCACTGACCCTGCAACGCCTGGCCGACGCACTCGCCGTCTGGGAGCAATCCTGCCTCGACGCCAACTTCGACGGTGCGCTGCCGCTGACCGTGGTGCGCGAGCACTGGCTCGCCGCCATCGACGAAAGCCGGCTGTCGCAGCGCTTCCTCGGCGGCGCGGTGAGCTTCGGCACCCTGCTGCCGATGCGCGCGATCCCGTTCCGCGTGGTCTGCCTGCTCGGCATGAACGACGGCGACTACCCGCGCCGCCACGACGCGCCCGACTTCGACCTGATGGCGCTGCCGAAGCAGCAGCGACCCGGCGACCGCTCGCGCCGCGAGGACGACCGCTACCTGTTCCTCGAAGCCCTGCTCTCCGCCCGCGACGCGCTGCACGTGAGCTGGATGGGCCGCAGCGCTCGCGACAACGCCGAGCTGCCGCCTTCGGTGCTGGTGGGCCAGTTGCGCGACTACCTTGCCGCCGGCTGGCGCTGCGCGGGCGACGCCAGCCTGCCCGACGCGCTCACCACCCACTACCCGCTGCAGGCCTTCAGCCAGCGCTACTTCGACGCCAGTGCCGACCCGCGCCTGTTCACCTATGCCCGCGAGTGGCAACGCGCACGCCAGTCCGTGCCCCTGGGCGACGCCGCGCCGTTGCCCGCATGGCAACCGGAGGCCGCGCTCGACCTCGGCCTGCTGCAACGCTTCCTCAGGTCGCCCGCGAAGACCTTCTACGCCACGCGCCTCGGCGTGCGCTTCGACATGCTTGACGACGCCGATACGGAGCACGAGGCTTTCGCGCTCGACGGCCTCGAACGCCACCAGGCCACCGATGCCCTGCTGCGCACCGCCATGGATGCCGGCACGGACGCGCTGCCCTACGCCGCGCAACGCCTGCGCGAACAGGGTGGCCTGCCGCCCGGCAGCTTCGGCACGCTGGCGCTGGAACCCGTCGAACAGGCCGCGCACGCCGCCGGCAGCGCTTGGCGTGCACTCGACGCGCGCTGGCCGTACGCCGCCGGCATGCGCGAACTTGGCCACGAAGCGCATGGCCTGCGCATCGAGGACTGGCTGGACGACCTGCGCGACGACGGCGAAGGCGGCCACGTGCGCCTGCTCGCCACGGCCAGCACACTGGCAAAGGATGGCGCCGTGCGCCACGACAAGCTGCTCGACGCGTGGGTGGCGCACCTGCTCGCCAACGCCCACGCGCTGCGGCTCACCAGCCACCTCGTCGGCCCCGACACCACGCTGACGCTGCCGCCGCTCGCCGCCGGCGAGGCCGCCGCCCTGCTCGACGAACTGCTCGCCGCGCTGCGCGCCGGCATGCAGTCGCCGCTGCCCATCGCACGCAGGACGGCGTTCGCCTGGCTGCGGGTCGAAGCCGCCAACCGGAACCTTGCGGACGACAAGCGGAAGCATCCCGCCAGCGCCGCACGCCAAAGCTACGACCGCGCCGGGCATCAACATGGCCGCGGCGAAGTGGAGGACGACATCTGCCTGCAGCGCGAGTGGCCGGACTTCGACGCGCTGCACGCCGCCGGCTTCGAGCAGTGGCTGCACCTGTACCGGCCGCTGCTCAGCGCCGCGCGCAACGACGGAGGCGCCGCATGAACGCGCCCCAGCCGCTGTCCCCGCTGCAACTGCCGCTGGCCGGCACGCAACTCATCGAGGCCAGCGCCGGCACCGGCAAGACCTGGACCATCGCCGCGCTGTACCTGCGCCTGGTGCTCGGCCACGGCCGCGCCGAAGCGCTGCTGCCCGCGCAGATTCTGGTGATGACCTTCACCAAGGCCGCCACCGCGGAGCTGCGCGAGCGCATCCGCGAGCGGCTCGCCGAGGCCGCCGGTGCCTTCCGCGGCCAGCGCGCGGCCGACGATTTCCTGCAGGCGCTGATCGCCGAATACCCGGACGGCGAAGCGCGCGCCGCCGCCGCACGCAGGCTCGAACTCGCCGCGCAGTGGATGGACGAGGCCGCGGTGTTCACCATCCACGGCTGGTGCCAGCGCATGCTGGTGCAGCACGCCTTCGACAGCGGCGAGGCGGTCAGCGAGGACGGCATCGCCGACGAAGGCGAGCTGCTGGCCGAAGCCGTGCGCGACTACTGGCGACGCTTCTTCTTTCCGCTGGATCGCGACGCCGCCGCACTGGTCGCGCGGCAATGGAAGGAGCCCGACGCGCTGCGCCGCGCCGTCAAACCGCTGCTTGCCGGCGCACCCGATGCCTTGCGTCTAGGTGGCCAGCCGGTGCCGGCCATCGCCGATCCTGCCGAAGCGCTGGATGCGGCTGCCGCATCGCTGCGCGATGCCGAAGCACGGGCATGCACGCTCTGGCACAAGCAAGGCAAGGAAATCGCGCAATTGATGCGCGATGCGATGGAGCACGGCGTACTCAACGCCGCCAGCTACAAGCCCGCCACGCTGGCTGCCGACCACGCCGCTTTCGACGCATGGGCTGGCGATACCCACCAAGCTCCCTCAACGTCATCCCGGCGCAGACCGGACAAGTGCGAAGCGCGCAGAACGCCCGAAGGGCGGCCCCGCAGGGGCGAGCGCAGCGAGTTATCCAGTGTCGACGAACTCGCCAAGGCCAAGACGCTGGAACGCCACTCCACCGCCAAGCTGCAGAGCGCGACGCGCAAGAACCAGTCCACGCCCACGCATGCGTTCTTCGCCGCCATCGACGCCGTGCTGGCGGCGCGGGCCGGCACCGACGCGCTCCAGCCGCTGCTGCTCGCCCACGCCGCCGCCTGGATCGCGCAGCGCCTCGACGAAACCCGCCGCGCGCGCGCCCTGCTCGGCTTCGACGACATGCTGAAGCGCCTCGCCGCCGCCCTGCACGGCGCCAACGGCGACGCGCTGGCGCGCACCATCGCCGCGCAGTACCCGGTGGCGCTGGTGGACGAATTCCAGGACACCGATCCGCTGCAATGGCGCAGCCTGCAGCGCATTTACGGCGGGCACGACGACACCGCTCTGCTGCTGATCGGCGACCCCAAGCAGGCGATCTACGGCTTCCGCGGCGCGGACATCCACACCTACCTGCGCGCCCGCGAGAGCGCCGCCCGGCCGCACTGGACGCTGGACACCAACCATCGCTCCACCAGGGCTCTGGTGGCCGCGGTGAACCGCGTGTTCGAGCAGGCGGACATGCAGCCGCAAGGCGCGTTCTGCTTCGGCAGCGAGTTGCCCTTCGTCGCGGTGAAGGCCAAGGGCCGCCGCGAAGTCCTGCTTCTCGATGGCGCACCGCTGCCCGCGATGCAGATGGCCGTCCATCCGTCCACCGAACCCGCCAGCATGAGCGCATGGCGCGAAAGCATGGCGAGCCACGCGGCCGCGCAACTGGTCGCCTGGCTGGACGCCGCGCAAGCCGGCCGCTGCGGCTTCATGGCGGAGGACGGTGCGTTCGCGCCGCTGCAGCCCGGCGACGTCGCCATCCTGGTGCGCGACAAGGACGACGCCGCCGCGATGGCCGAGGCCCTGCGCCGGCGCGGACTCGCCCACGTCTACCTGTCCGACCAGCAGTCGGTATATGCCAGCGACGAGGCCGCCGACCTGCTGCGCTGGCTGCATGCCTGCGCACGTCCCGGCGACGACCGCGCCATGCGCGCAGCGCTGGCCACGCCCAGCATGGCGCGCAGCCTCGCCGAACTGGCCAGCCTCGACGGCGACGACGCCGCACGCGAAGCCTGCGACGAACACTTCCGCCAGTCGCATGCGCTGTGGCAGCGCCACGGCGTGCTGGCGATGCTGCACGAACTGCTGCACCGCCTCGACCTGCCCGCGCGCCTGCTCGCCCGCGACGGCGGCGAACGCGCACTCACCAACCTGCTGCACCTGGCCGAACTGCTGCAGCAGGCCGCCACCGGGCTGGACGGCGAGCACGCGCTGATCCGCTTCCTTGCCGCGCAGATCGCCAGCCCCGGCAGCGGCGAAAGCGCGGAGGCGCAACTGGTGCGACTGGAAAGCGAAGCGGCGCTGGTCAAGCTGGTGACCGTGCACAAGTCCAAGGGACTGGAATATCCCGTGGTGCTGCTGCCCTTCGCCTGCGGCTTCCGCGAGGTGGACGCCGGCAAGGCCGTGCAGGTGCGCGACGGCGAAGGCCGCGCGCAGCTCGACCTGCAGCCCGGCGAAGACGCCCTGCGCGAAGCCGACCGCGAACGCCTGCAGGAAGACCTGCGCCTGCTCTACGTGGCGCTCACCCGTGCCCGCCACGCCTGCTGGCTGGGCGTGGCCAACCTCAAGCACGGCAACAGGAAGGATTCCGACCTGCACAAGTCCGCGTTCGGTTACGTGCTCGCGGGCGGCCAACCCATCCCGCCCGGCGAATTGCTGGCGCGCGTGCGCGCGCTCGCCGGCGAGGGCACATCCATCCAGGTCACCGAACTGGTCGAGCCCGCCGACGAACGCCGTCACCACGGCGCCACGGCAACCATCCTCGCCCGCCCCGCGCGCAGCTTCCCGCTGAAGCCGGCCGAGCCATGGTGGATCGCCAGCTACAGCGCGCTGGCGCACAGCGACGACGGCGCGGCACCACGCCACGCGCCCGAGACCGCCAACCAGGCCACGCTCGCCGAGAACGTCGCCGCAGGCAATGCGGAAGCGGCCGACACGGAGGTGCACGGCATCCACGCCTTCCATCGCGGCGCCAACGCCGGCACCTTCCTGCACGACCTGCTGGAAAGCTGTGCCGACGAAGGCTTCGCGCGCGCCGCCGCGCCTTCCGCCGGCCTGCGCGACACCATCGCGCGACGCTGCCAGGCGCGCGGCTGGCAAGCCTGGATCAAGCCGCTGACGGCCTGGCTGCCCGCGCTGCTGCGCACGCCGCTGGCCTTGCCCGACGGCGGCGCGATGCCGCTGGCCGCGCTCGGCGATCCCGCGCGCTATCGCGCCGAACTGGAGTTCTGGTTCGAGGCCAACCACGTCACGTCATCCGCATTGGATCGCCTCGTGAGCGCGTACACGCTGGATGGCGCGGCGCGTCCCGCGTTGCCGCCCAACCACGTCAACGGCCTGCTCAAGGGCTTCATCGACCTGGTGTTCGAGCACGCAGGCCGCTGGTACGTGGCCGACTACAAATCCAATTGGCTGGGCGGCCATGCCGCGGCCTACACCGACGAAGCCATGCGCGACTCGGTGCTGCACAGCCGCTACGACCTGCAGTACGCGATCTACACGCTGGCGCTGCACCGCCAGCTCAAGGCGCGCCTGCCCGGCTACGACTACGAATGCCACATGGGCGGCGTGCTCTACCTCTACCTGCGCGGCGTGGACGGCGAAGGCCACGGCGTGCATGGCGAGCGCCTGCCGTTCGCGCTGGTCGATGCACTGGATCGCCTGTTCGCCACGGGAGGCTCCACCCATGCGGCCTGACGCCTTGTTCGACCGCGCGCTGGAACAGCAGCGCCTGCGCCCGCTGGACGTCGCCTTCGCGCGCTTCCTCGCCGAACGCGACGCGCAACTCGCGCCCGCGCTGCTGTGGCTGGCCGCCCTGCTCAGCCGGCAGCTGGCCGACGGCCACCTCTGCCTCGATCTCGACATGCTGCCCGCGCTGGCGCAGGAACAGGACTGGCCCGAGGACTGGCGCGCGCTCGCCGACTCGCTGCACGACGGCGACGCCCTGCGCCTGCCCGCTTCGCCCTTGCTCGCCGCGAACGGCGATGGCGAACCGGCCGATGCGCCGCTGGTGCTGGACGGCACGCGACTCTACCTGCGCCGCAACTGGAACCACGAGCGCAGCGTGGCGCAGGGCATCCTGGCTCGCGTGGCGCGCAACGAGGCGCCCGCCGCGCACTTCGCCGCCGAACTCGCGCGGCTGTTCCCCGACGCCGCGTCGCCCGACTGGCAACGCATCGCCTGCGCGCTGGCCGCGCGCAGCGCCTTCGGCGTGATCACCGGCGGCCCCGGCACCGGCAAGACCACCACCGTGGTGCGTCTGCTCGGCCTGCTGCAGACGCTGCGACTGCGCGACCATGCGCAGCCGTTGCGCATCCGCCTCGCCGCGCCCACCGGCAAGGCCGCTGCGCGGCTCAACGCCTCCATCGCCGCGCAGCTCGCGCACCTGGACGTGGACGACGCCGTGCGCGCGGCCATCCCGTCCGAGGTGCTCACCCTGCACCGCCTGCTGGGCGCGCGGCCGGACACGCGCCGCTACCGCCACGACCGCCGCAATCCCCTGCATCTCGACGTGCTGGTGATCGACGAGGCCTCGATGGTCGACCTGGAAATGCTGGCCGCGGTGCTCGATGCGCTGCCGGCATCGGCGCGGCTGATCCTGCTCGGCGACAAGGATCAGCTCTCCTCGGTGGAAGCCGGCGCGGTGCTGGGCGACCTGTGCCGGCGCGCGGAAGCCGGCCACTACGACGACGCCACCGCGCAGTGGATCGCCACGACCACCGGCGACGACGTCGCGGCCTTCGTGCAGGCCGACGCGCAACCGCTCGACCAGCACATCGCGATGCTGCGCGACAGCCACCGCTTCGGTGCCGACAGTGGCATCGGCCGGTTGGCGCAGGCGGTGAACGCGGGCGACGCATCCGCCGTACTGGCGCTGTTGCAGGCACCCGCAGCCGACCTTGCCTGGCAACGCGACGCGGACACCGCCACGCTGGCAGCGCTGGCCATCGACGGCTCGGTCGCATCGGACGGCAGCGACGCTTGCGGCTACCGCCATTATCTCGAATGGCTGCGCGCGCACCGCCCGGCCAGCGATGCCGGCGAGGCGGCGCACGCGGACTGGGCGCGCGGCGCGCTGGAGGCCTTCAACCGCTTCCAGCTGCTGTGCGCGCTGCGGCGCGGCCCGCACGGCGTGGACGGGCTGAACCGGCAGCTCGCCGCGGCGTTGCGCGCACGCGGGCTGATCGACGACGGCCATGCCTTCGACGGCTCGGACTGGTACGAAGGCCGCCCGGTGCTGCTCACCCGCAACGACTACGGCCTCGGCCTGATGAACGGCGACGTCGGCCTGTGCCTGCGCCTGCCCGCCGCCGATGGCGGCAACGGCACTCGGCTGATGGTGGCCTTCCTCGCCGCCCCGGATCGCAGCGGCGGCCCGCAAAAGCTGCGCTTCGTCCCGCCCGCGCGGCTGGCCGACGCGGAAACCGCCTGGGCGCTGACCGTGCACAAGTCGCAGGGCTCCGAGTTCGGGCACACCGCCCTGCTGCTGCCGCCCGATCCCAACGGCGTGCTCGGCCGCGAACTGCTCTACACCGCGATCACCCGCGCCCGCCGCCGCTTCAGCCTGCTCGGCAGCGCCGCCATCGTGGAGCAGGCCATCGCCCGCCGCACCCGGCGCCACTCCGGCCTGGCCGAGCGGCTTGCGCCCCACCCGGCCGCCCCGTAAAATCCACCGTTCAACATCGCCGGAGTAGCTCAGTTGGTAGAGCACGTCATTCGTAATGATGGGGTCGTAGGTTCGATTCCTATCTCCGGCACCAAGTGAGACAAGAAGGGCAGCCCAAAAGGCTGCCCTTCTTGCTTCCGTCGCCGGGCGCCAGGCCGCTTTCCCGCGGGCGCGAACGACCACCTCTCTGGCCATCGCTTGCAGAAGTCGTAATACAGTGAGGGCCGCCGATTTGTCAGGGAAGCACGATGAGCGGAAGAAACGATGGCGTCTCGCACAACACCGAGGACAAGGGCTGGTGGTGCCAGCACGGCGTGCGGCTCGAGCTGGCGTTCGTGGACATCTGCCAGTCCAGGCTGGGCCTGGCTGCGGCGATCAACCCGGCCAAGAAAAGCGATCCGTATGCCCCGGATCTGGTCGTGGGCGGGCGACTGGCCGACCTGAAGGTTCAGAACACTCCCTTCTTCGTCTCGGGTCGCTATGGAATGGATCCCCGTCGCTCCGTCACCTTCAACCGCAAGGATTACGAGAGATACAAGTCGCTCTACCCGGGAATAGACATCTACTTCTGGGTGGATTGGATGCAGACCGAATCGAAGTTTGGCCGGGTCGACTATCTGGCGGGCATCTACCGGTTGCCGTTCGCCGACGTCGCAAGGCTGATCGAACGCGGCACGCCCGAGCATGGCTATATCCACCGGCGCGACGATACGCAGGGAAACGCGAAGTCTTCTTTCCTGCTGAACCTCGGCGACTTCCAGACCCTCTTCGAGACGGGCTGACTCACCGGCACTCGAAATGAGGCTTTGGCCTGCCCTTCGGCGAATCCCTGCGGCCACAGGGATTCGGCAAGGCACGCAGTTGCAGGGTTTGCTCAATCCACCGCGTCGAGGCAAGCGGCGCCTGCCTGATCGCATGGCAAGCGCAGTTCGACTCCTGTCTCCCCCATCGAACAAGCAAAAGGCCCGCATCGCTGCGGGTCTTTCGTCGTCCTGCCGATCAGATCAGCCCTCCGCGGGGCTGCCGGCGAACAGGCGCAATTCCTTGGGCAGGGCGAAGGTGATGGTTTCCGGTTCGCCATCCAGCTCACGCACCGCGCCAGCGCCCCAGGATTGCAGGCGGGCGATCACGTCGCGCACCAGCTTCTCGGGGGCGGAGGCGCCGGCGGTGAGGCCGATGCGTTGCACGCCGTCCAGCCACGCACGCTCGATGTGCTCGGCGCCGTCGATCAGGTAGGCGCGCACGCCCTGCTTTTCGGCCAGCTCGCGCAGGCGGTTCGAGTTGGAGCTGTTGACCGAGCCGACCACCAGCATCAGATCCACCGCGTCGGCGAGCCGGCGCACGGCGTCCTGGCGGTTCTGCGTGGCGTAGCAGATGTCGTCCTTGCGCGGCCCCTCGATGTCGGGGAATTTCGCGCGCAACGCGGCGATGATCGCCTTGGTGTCGTCCACCGACAGCGTGGTCTGGGTGACGTAAGACAGCTGGTGCGGGAACTTCGGCGCCAGCGCAGCCACGTCCTCAACCGATTCCACCAGCAGGATCTCGCCGCTGTTGGCGGCGTTCCACTGCCCCATCGTGCCTTCCACTTCGGGATGGCCGGCGTGGCCGATCAGCACCACGCTGCGGCCGATGCGCCCCAGCCGCGCCACTTCCATGTGCACCTTGGTGACCAAGGGACAGGTGGCGTCGAACACCTTGAGGTCGCGCTGCTCGGCCTCCTCGCGCACCGCCTGCGACACGCCGTGGGCGCTGAAGATCACCGTGGCGCCGTCGGGCACCTCGTGCAGTTCCTCCACGAACACCGCACCGTCGTGGCGCAGCTTGTCCACCACGTAGCGGTTGTGCACCACCTCGTGGCGCACGTAGATCGGCGCGCCGTACGACTCCAGCGCCCGTTCGACGATGGCGATGGCGCGGTCGACGCCGGCGCAGAAACCGCGGGGATTGGCGAGCAGGATGTCCATGAACGTACCGCGACAGGTCAGGCGGCGATTATCGCACGCCACCCTGCCCCTTCCCGCCGAACAGGCCGAACGCCACCAGCAGCACGGCGCCCACGGTGATGCCGCAGTCGGCGATGTTGAACGTGGCGTAATGCCAGTGTTTGAAATATACGTCGATGAAATCGGTGACCACCGCCGCATGCAGACGATCGATCAGGTTGCCAATGGCGCCTCCTATGATGAGTGCGAGCGGCAGCGCGGTGCGCCAGTCGCGGCGCGCGGTGCGCGTCAGCCACGCCACCAGCACCGCGCTGATGACCAGCGCCAAAACCACGAAGACCCAGCGCTGCCAGCCATCGCCCCAGGCCAGAAAGTTGAAGGCTGCGCCGGTGTTGTAAGCCAGCGTCCAGTTGAGGAGGCCAGGGATCACCGGATGCGGCACGCCTTCCGGTTGCAGCGTGGCCAGCGCCCACCACTTGCTGAGCTGGTCGAGGGCGATGACGAGGGCGGAGAGCAGCAGCCAGGGGAGTGCGTTGGGTTTGGTGGTCATGGGCACATCAAGGTTCGATGGAGTGTCTCCCTCTCCCCGCCGGGGAGAGGGTTGGGGTGAGGGGTCAATCTTGCGGCAAAGTTCGATGGAAAGGCTTTCGCTAGCACCCGCCCCTCACCTCGATCCTCTCCCCGGAGGGGAGAGGAAGAAAAGCACGGCTAGAACCAGCGCCGCATCTCGCCAGGCCCATCCACATTGTCCACGCAACGGCCGCAGAGTTCCGGATGGTTGGCATGGCTGCCCACGTCGTCACGGCGGTGCCAGCAGCGCACGCACTTGGCCGCCTCGCTGACGCTGGCCGACACCCATGCCCCGGCGCCATCCAGTTCCACGGCTTCCGCGCCTTCGGGCTGGGTTTCGGCGGTGGCGAGCTGCGCGTCGGAGGTGATGAAGAAGAAGCGCAGTTCGTCCAGCGCCGGCGCGTAGCGCGCCACCGTGTCGGCATCGGCGTGGATCACCAGCTTCGCTTCCAGCGCCGCACCGATCCGCTCGGCCTTGCGCATGCCTTCGAGCACGCGCGCGGCGCTGTCGCGGATCGCCAGCAGGTCGCTCCACCAGCGGCGCTGCTCGGGCGAGGCCTGGGTGGCGGCCAGGCCGTCGTACCAGGTTTCGAACAGCACGCTCTCGCCGCGCTGACCGGGCAGCGCCTGCCAGATCTCCTCGGTAGTGAAGCTCAGGATCGGAGCCAGCCAGCGCACCAGCGCCTCGGCGATGCGGTACATCGCGCTCTGCGCGCTGCGCCGGCCGTGGCTGTCGGTGGGCATGGTGTAGAGGCGATCCTTGGTGATGTCGAGGTAGAGCGCGCCCATCTCGTTGGTGCAGAAGTTCTGCACGCGCGCCACCACCTCGGGAAAGTCGTAGCGCTCGTAGGCGGCGACCACCGCCTGCTGCACGTCGCAGGCCTGCTGCACAGCCCACTGGTCGAGCGGCAGGCTGTCTTCCACCTTCACCAGGTGCTTCGCGGGATCGAAGCCGTCGAGATTGCCGAGCAGGAAGCGCGCGGTGTTGCGCAGGCGGCGGTAGCCGTCCGACACGCGCTTGAGGATCTCGTCGGAGACGCTCATCTCGTTGCGGTAGTCGGCCGAGGCCACCCACAGGCGCAGCACGTCGGCGCCCAGCGTGTCCATCACCTTCTGCGGCGCGACCACGTTGCCCAGCGACTTGGACATCTTGCGGCCCGAGGCGTCCACGGTGAAACCGTGGGTGAGCACGTCGTCGTAGGGCGCGCGTCCATGGATCGCCGCCGAGGTGAGCAGCGAGGACTGGAACCAGCCGCGGTGCTGGTCGGAGCCTTCGAGGTACATCACCTTGTACTCGCGCGCATCACCCTGCTGCAGCTCGGGACGCTGGCCGATCACGCCGAAGTGGGTGACGCCGGAGTCGAACCACACGTCCAGCACGTCGGTGACCTTGTCGTAGTCCTTCGCCTGGTCGCCCAGCAGCTCGGCGGGATCGAGGTCGTACCACGCGTCGATGCCGCCCTGCTCCATGCGCTTGGCCACCTGCTCCATCAGCGCCACGGAATCGGGATGCGGCTCTTGCGTCGCCTTGTGCACGAACAGCGCGATCGGCACGCCCCAGGTGCGCTGGCGGCTGATGCACCAGTCCGGGCGGCCGGCCACCATGCCGGCGATGCGCTCCTCGCCCCAGCCCGGCACCCAGCGCACGTCCTTGATCGACTTCAACGCCGTGGCGCGCAGGCCGGCCTGCTCCATGCCGATGAACCACTGCGGCGTGGCGCGGAAGATCACCGGCGTCTTGTGGCGCCAGCAGTTCGGGTAGCTGTGCTCGATCTTCGCGTGCGCCAGCAGCACGCCGCGCGCGCGCAGCAGTTCGACGATGGCGTCGTTGGCCTTCCACACGTGCATGCCGGCGAGGTCGAGGTCGCCGGCCTTGGGCGTGTCGTCGCGGTAGGTGCCGCGCGCGCCGATGTAGTTGAGCAGGCCGATGCCATTCTCGCGGCCAACCACGAAATCCTCCACGCCGTGGTCGGGCGAGGTGTGCACCGCGCCGGTGCCGTCCTCGGCGCTGACGTGCTCGCCGAGGATCACCGGCACGACGCGGTCGTAGAACGGGTGGCGCAGCTTCGTGCCGTTGAGCGCGGTGCCGACAGCATGCCCCAGAACCCTCCCCTCTCCCTGCGGGAGAGGGGTCGGGGGTGAGGATTCGGCGGAGCCGGAAGAGTGCGCTCCGCCCGTACCCTCTCCCGCCCTGCGGGCACCCTCTCCCGGAGGGAGAGGGAAATAGCGGGCGAGCGCCTTGTCGACCAGCGCCGCAGCAATTACCAGCAGCACGCGCTTGCCGTTGCGCGCCGGGCCTTCGACCAGCGCGTATTCCAGTTCCGCACCCAGCGACACCGCCTGGCTTTCCGGCAGCGTCCACGGCGTGGTGGTCCAGATCGGCACGGCCACGATGGCGTCGCCCGCATCCACGCCGAACTTGGCGGCCAACGCCTTGGCGTCCACCGCGTCATAGGCCACATCCACCGCCGGCGAGACCTTGTCGCCGTATTCGATCTCGGCCTCGGCCAGCGCCGAGCCGCAGTCGAAGCACCAGTACACCGGCTTGGCGCCGCGCACCACGTGGCCGTTGGCGACGATGCGCGACAGCGCGCGCACCATGTCGGCCTCGTACTTGAAGTCCATCGTGCGGTACGGGTTCTCCCAGTCGCCCAGCACGCCCAGGCGCTTGAAGCCGGCGCGCTGGGTGTCGATCTGCTCGGCGGCGTATTCGCGGCACTTCTGGCGGAACGCGCGCGCGTCGAGCTTCTCGCCCGGCTTGCCGTGCTGCTTCTCCACCGCGATCTCGATCGGCAGGCCGTGGCAGTCCCAGCCCGGCACATAGGGCGCGCGATGGCCGGCCAGCAGCTTGGAGCGCACCACCATGTCCTTGAGGATCTTGTTGACCGCGTGGCCGATATGGATCGCGCCGTTCGCATAGGGCGGGCCGTCGTGCAGCACGAAGGCCTTGTCGCGGCCGGCGGTCTTCGCCTGGATCTGCGCGTAGCGCCCGACCTGCTCCCACTCGGCCAGCCAGCCCGGCTCGCGCCTGGGCAGGTCGCCGCGCATCGGGAAATCCGTCTGCGGCAGGTTGATGGTGCTCTTGTAATCGGTGCTCATCGCTTCGGGTGCCTCTTCAGTCCCGCCCCGAAGCCGCCCGGCCCGGAGCGCTGTTGTACCGCCCACCGCGCGCGGCGGCAGGCGCACGCGCTGCGGGCGGATGTCTTCAAATAATAATGATCGCCGCGACGGCGCCGGCGCGCGCGCGGGTGGCGTATTTCGGGTTGGACTTGTCGCGGTTGCTCATGCGCGGGCCAGTACCGGATTCATGCCCAGGATTTCCCGGGCCGAACGCGCATCATGATCCATCTGCGCCTTGAGTGCATCCAGCCCGTCGAATTTCTGCTCGTCGCGCAGCTTGGCGACGAACTCCACCGCCATGCGCTGGCCATAGAGATCGCCCTCGAAATCGAACAGGTGCACCTCCAGCAGCGGCTCGCTGACCTGGTTCACCGTAGGCCGCACGCCCAGGCTGGCCACGCCCGGCCAGCTGCACTCGCTCTCGCCCAGGCCCACGCGCACCGCGAAGATGCCCTGCACCGGGCTGACCCGCTCGCGCAGGTGGATGTTGGCGGTTGGGAAACCCAGCGTGCGGCCGAGCTGGTTGCCGTATTCCACCTTGCCTTCGATCACGAACGGGCGACCGAGCAGCACGGCGGCGCCGGCGAACTCGCCTGCCCCCAGCAACTGGCGCACGCGGCTGGCGGAGACGCGGGCGCCATCCAGCAGGATCGACGGCATCACGCAGCCGGCGAAACCGGCCTTTTCGCCCAGCTCGCGCAGCAAGGCCACATCGCCTTCGCGCCTGTGTCCGAAGCGGAAGTCCGCGCCCACCCATACTTCCTTCGCGGCCAGGCGCTCGACCAGGATGCGCTGCACGAAGTCCCGGGCGGACATCGCTGCCAGCCCGGCATTGAAGCGCAGCATGTGCACACGCCCGAAATCCGCAGCCGCAAAACCGAGCAGCTTCTCGCGCACGCTGGAAAGGCGGGGCAACGGCTCGGGGGAGAAATAAGTCCGCGGCAGCGGCTCGAACGTCACCACCGCCGATGCGCAGTCCAGGGATCGCGCGCGGCGCTGCACTTGCGCGAACAAGGCCTGGTGGCCCCGGTGCAGGCCGTCGAACGCGCCGACGGCCACCACGCTGCCGTTGGGCGCCAGGCAGGGGCCTGCGATATCGCGGGAAAGTTTCGTCATCGCACCAGTATATCGGGCCGGCATCAACTTCCACGCAGATCGCGCAAGCGAAAGCCCGTGGCGAACAAGCCGCCTGCATAGGCCGCCGCCCCGGCCACCACCAGCACCGCCAGGTGCCAGAGGCGCGTGTGCACCGGCACCACCGTCCAGTGCGGCCACAGCCAGCGCCCGGCCAGCAGCACCAGCACCATCGCGGCGCAGGCGAACGCCAGCCGCAGCCAGTGGCGCAGCCAGCCCGGCTGCGGGTCGTACACGCCGGCACGCTTCAGCCAGTACCAGAGCTGGGCGAACTGCAGGTAGTTGGACAGCACGCTCGCCACCGCCAGCCCCACGTGCAGCCCGGGAATGGCGGCAATGCCCTGCAACCAACCGGCCTGGCGCTGCGCCGGCGTGGCCCATAGCAGGTACAGCAGGGCCACCAGCAGCACGTTGAACACCATGTTGCTGATCAGCGACACCACCGCCGCGCGCACCGGCGTGCGGGTGTCCTGGCGCGAATAGAACGCTGGCAGCAACACCTTCACCAGCGCATAGGCAGGCACGCCGCAGCTCAAGGCCATGGTCGACAGCGTGGTCATGCGGGTGTCGAACACGGTGTACTGGCCGTTCTGGAAGAACGAGCTGACCAGCGGTTCGGCCAGCAGCAGCAGCGCGCACATCGCCGGCACCGCGATCAGCAGCGTGGTGCGCACGCCCCAATCCAGCGCCTTCGAGAAGCCGATGCGATCGGTGCCCACGTGATGGCGCGACAGCGCCGGGAGGATCACCGTGCCCAACGCCACGCCGAACACGCCCAGCGGCAGCTCCAGGAAACGGGTGGACTGGTACATCCAAGTCTGCGAGCCAGTCACCAGCAGGGTGATCAGGATGGTGTCCAGCAACAGGTTGAGCTGTCCCACCGAGGCGCCGAACAGGGTCGGCACCATCAGCTTCATGATCCGTCGCACTGCCGGGTGCCGCCAGCCCCAGCGCGGCAGCGTCAGCAGATCCAGCCCGCGCACCGCCGGCAGCAGGAACAGCAGTTGCAGCACGCCCGCCACCAGCACCGCCCAGCCCAGCGACATGATCGGCACCGCGAGCCGCGGCGCCAGCCACAACGCGCCCGCGATCATGCACACGTTGAGGATCACCGGCGTCATCGCCGGCAGGCCGAAGCGATGGAAACTGTTCAGTGCACCGCCCGCCAGGGCGGTCAGCGAGACGAACAGCAGGTACGGGAAGGTCAGCCGCAGCAGGCCCACGATCATCGCGAACTTCTGCGGCTCGTGCACCGCACCGGGCGCGAACACCATGGCCAGCTGCGGCGAGAACAGCATGCCCAGCGCCGTCACCAGCAGCAGCACGCCGCCGAGGGTGCCGGCCACGCGCGCGGTCAGCTCCTTCAGCTCGGCGTGGCTGCGGGTTTCCTTGATCTCGGTGAACACCGGCACGAAGGCGGTGGAGAACGAGCCCTCGGCGAACAGCCGGCGCATGAAGTTGGGGATGCGGAACGCGATGACGAAGGCGTCGGTGGCGGCCGAGGCGCCGAACACGTGGCTCATCGCCACGTCCCTGGCCAGGCCGAGCACGCGCGACACCATCGTCATGCTGCTGAACGAGAGCAGCCCGCGGAACATGCTGGGGGACTTCATGCCGATGGGATTTCCTGGATCGGGCGGGCAACGGGCGCACAGTCTGCCAGCCGGCGCAGGCAAGATCACCGCCGGATCATGGCCGAATGCGGGCAAGGCCTCGTTCGCCGCCGCCTAAATGCTTGACGCACGGGCGAATCGACCGCATAATTCGCGTCTTTCTCCAACCTGCAACCCGCGATTCGGGAGTTTTACCTTGGCCAACATCAAGTCCGCGAAGAAGCGTGCGCGCCAGTCCGAGCAGCGCCGCCTGCGCAACATCAGCGCCCGTTCCATGGTGCGCACCGCGCTGAAGAAGGTCGTCAAGGCCATCGAGGCCAAGGACAAGGCAGCCGCCGTCGAAGCCTTTGCCGCCGCCCAGCCGGTGATGGATCGCTACGCCTCGCGTGGCCTGATCCACAAGAACAAGGCCGCCCGCCACAAGAGCCGCCTGAACGCGAAGATCCGCGAACTGGCGTAAGCCCGTTCCATCGCGCGTCACGAAAAAGCCGGCCTTGGCCGGCTTTTTTGCGTGTCCTCACTCTGCACGCGCTCGATTAACGTCAAGCCAGGGTAAAAAACTCCGTTCACGCTGGGCGTAGCTTGCGGTAGCAAGTGAAGTCGAAGCGGCGATCACCCTTCGACTTCCTCGCTCCTCAAAGCACGGCCATCCATGGCCGCTCTCCGCATCGGCCCTTTGGGCCTGCGCTCAGGGCGAACGGTGGTGGTCTATCGACGCGTCGACACCCATTGGGCGAGACGCAAGGCGCTCAGCGGCAGGCGTCGATCGCCTGCGCCAGCCGCTCCACGCCCACCACTTCCAGCTCGCCCACGCGACCGGACTTCGGCGCGTTCGCCTTGGGCACGATGGCTCGGCGGAAGCCGTGGTGCGCGGCCTCCTTCAGGCGCTCCTCGCCGTTCGGCACCGGGCGGATCTCGCCGGACAGGCCCACTTCGCCGAACGCGATGGTCTTCTCCGGCAAGGGCCGGTCGCGCAGCGAGGACAGCACCGCCAGCAGCGCCGGCAGGTCGGCCGCCGTCTCCTGCACGCGGATGCCGCCCACCACGTTGATGAACACGTCCTGGTCGTAGGCGGCCACGCCGCCGTGCCGGTGCAGCACCGCCAGCAGCATCGCCAGGCGGTTCTGCTCCAGGCCCAATGCCACGCGACGCGGATTGCCCAGCGAGGATTGATCCACCAGCGCCTGCACCTCGACCAGCAGCGGCCGGGTACCCTCGCGGGTCACCATCACCGCACTGCCCGGCGTGGGGCCGGCGTGCGCGGAGAGAAAGATCGCAGAGGGGTTGGGCACCTCGCGCAAGCCCTTGTCGCCCATCGCGAACACGCCCAGCTCGTTGACCGCGCCGAAGCGGTTCTTGAACGCGCGCAGCACGCGGAAGCGGCTGCCGGATTCGCCCTCGAAGTACAGCACCGCGTCCACCATGTGCTCCAGCACGCGCGGGCCGGCGATGCCGCCCTCCTTGGTGACGTGGCCGACCAGGAACACGCTGGTGCCGGTTTCCTTGGCGAAGCGCGTGAGCCGCGCGGCCGACTCGCGCACCTGCGACACCGAACCCGGCGCAGCGGTGAGCAGTTCCGTCCAGATCGTCTGGATCGAGTCGATCACCAGCACGCGCGGCTTCGCTACCGCGGCCTGTTCGAGGATGCGCTCGATGCAGGTCTCGGCCAACGCCTGCAGCGGTTCCAGCGGCAGGCCGAGACGCTGCGCGCGTGCGGCCACCTGCGCCAGCGACTCCTCGCCGGTGACGTAGACGCTGGGCAACTGCGCGCCCAGCGTGCCCAGCATCTGCAGCAGCAGGGTGGACTTGCCGATGCCGGGATCGCCGCCCACCAGCACCACCGAACCTTCGACCAGGCCGCCGCCCAGCACGCGATCCAGCTCGCCTATGCCGGTGAGCGTGCGCGCTTCGGCGGTCACGGCGACTTCGGTGAGCGGCATCACCTTCGATGCGCCCGCCGCCTTGCCCGCATAGCCGCCGCGCGCGGCACCTGCCGACTTCACCGCCGGCTGCAGCACGATCTCGGACAGCGTATTCCACGCGCCGCACTCCACGCACGAGCCCTGCCACTTGGGATGCTCGGCGCCGCAATCGGTGCAGACATAGGCGGTCTTGGCCTTGGCCATGCTGAGGTTCCTGGTGAATAGTGCGGCTATGGATAGCCGCTTTTTGACCTTTGCGCTCAAGGACGAGTGCAAAGTCATGCGACCAAGGGTAACCGGCGCCCATCGCAAGCGACGAGACGGCAACGCCAATGCGAAGCGTCAGCCCTCGTCCTCGACGAACAGCACACGACGCGTCATGCCGCAGGTGAGGTCGTAGCTGATCGTGCCGGCGTGCGCCGCCACGGTTTCCGCCGGCAGGCCGTCGCCCCACAGGGTGACGCGGTCGCCCACCTTCGCCTGCGGCGCCTCGCGCAGATCGAGCGTGACCAGATCCATCGAGACGCGGCCGATCAGCGGCACGCGCGTTTCGCCCATCCGCACCGGCGTGCCGCTGACTGCGCTGCGCGGGTAGCCGTCGCCATAGCCGATGGCAGCCACGCCCACTGGCATGTCTTCGGGGCAAGTCCACGTGCCGTTGTAGCCGATGCGCTCGCCCTTGGCCGTCCAGTTGATCGCGATCAGCCGCGTGGACAGCGTCATCGCGGGACGGAAACCGAAATCCATGCCGCTCTTGCCGTCCACCACCGACAGGCCGTACAGCAGTCCGCCGGTGCGCACCCAGTCGGCGCGTGCCTCGGGCCAGCCCAGCACGGCGGCCGAGTTGGACAACGAGCGCGGCCCGTACAGGCCCCGGGTGACTTCGTTGAAACGCGCGATCTGCGCGCGCGTGGCATCGCCGTCGAACACTTCGGATTCGGCGAAGTGCGTGAGCAGGCCGATTTCGGGATCGACACCTGGCATTGCGGCAAGCCGCGCATGCACCTCCGCCACGCGCTCCGGCGCGAAGCCCAGCCGATGCATGCCGCTGTCGATCTTCAGCCACACGCGCAGGCGGCCACGCGTGGCGCTGGCCTCGGACAGCCACGCCAGCTGCGCCTCGTGGTGGATCGCCGCGTCCAGTCCCAGCCGCTGCATCTCGGCGATGTCGCCGGCCTGGTCGGGGCCGGACAGCACCACGATGCGCTGGCGGTGCCCTGCCGCGCGCAGGCGCAGGCCGTCGCCCAGCGCGGCCACCGCGAAGCATTCGGCCTCGGCGTCCAGCGCGCGCGCCACGCGCTCCAGGCCGTGGCCGTAGGCATCGGCCTTGACCACCGCCATCACCCTGGCCGGCGCGGCCATCGCCTTGATGCGGGCGAGGTTGTGGCGCAGGGCGCCGAGGTGGATGGTGGCGACGGTGGTGCGGCTCATGCGTGGCGCGCGATCACTCGAACCCGCCCACGAACGAGTCCGCGGCGTAGTTCTCGAACTTGGTGTAGTGGCCGAGGAAGGTCAGCTTCACCGTGTCGGTGGGGCCGTTGCGCTGCTTGCCGATGATGATCTCGGCCAGGCCCTTGTCCGGCGATTCCTTGTTGTAGTACTCGTCGCGGTAGATGAACATGATCACGTCGGCGTCCTGCTCGATGGCGCCCGACTCGCGCAGGTCGGACATCATCGGACGCTTGTCGGCGCGCTGTTCCAGCGAGCGGTTCAACTGCGAGAGGGCGATCACGGGCACGTTGAGTTCCTTGGCGAGCCCCTTCAGTGAACGCGAGATTTCTGAAATCTCGGTGGCGCGGTTCTCCTTGTTTCCGGGCACCTGCATCAGCTGCAGGTAATCGATCACGATCAGGCCCAGGCCGCCGTGCTCGCGGTGCAGGCGGCGCGCGCGCGAGCGCATTTCCACCGGTGACATGCCCGGCGTGTCGTCGATGAAGATCTTCGCCTCCGAGAGGATGGCAATGGCGTTGGAGACGCGCGGCCAGTCCTCCTCGTTGAGGTCGCCGTTGCGCAGCGCCTGCTGGTGGATGCGGCCCACCGAGGAGATCAGGCGGAACGCCAGCTGCGAGGCGGACATTTCCATCGAGAACACCGCCACCGCCTTCTTCGCGCGCAGCGCGGCGCTCTCGGCGATGTTCAGCGCGAACGCCGTCTTGCCCATCGAGGGGCGCGCGGCCACGATGATGAGGTCGGAGGGCTGCAGGCCCGAGGTGAGGTTGTCGAGGTCGCTGAAGCCGCTGGTGATGCCGGTGAGCTGGCCGCGGTTCTCGTAGCGCTCGGTGAGCAGGCGGAACGCGTCCTTCACCGCCTCGCGCATGGAGACGGAATCCTTCTTGCCGCGCGCGCCGGATTCGGCGATCTTGAACACCGCCTGCTCGGCGCTTTCCAGCACCTCCTGCACGCTCTTGCCTTCGGGGCGGTAGCCGTCCTCGGTGATCGAGGTGCCGGCGTCGATCAGCTGGCGCAGCACCGACTTCTCGCGCACGATCTCCGCGTAGGCGGCGATGTTCGCGGCACTGGGCGTGCTGTTGGCCAACTCGATCAGGTAACTCGCGCCGCCGACCATCTCGGCCAGGCCGTTGCCTTCGAACCAGTCGCCCAGGGTCACCGCGTCGCAGGGCATGCCCTTGTTCGACAGCTCGGTGATGGCGCGCCAGATCAGGCGGTGGTCGCGGCGGTAGAAGTCGTCCTCGCCCAGCTTGTCGGCCACCTTGTCCAGCGCGTCGGGCGCCAGCATCAGGCCGCCCAGCACCGCCTGCTCGGCGTCGATGGAATGCGGCGGCACGCGCAACGCCTCGATGGCCGGCGACGAAGGCTTGCGTTCGGGCACGAAGGACATCGGGTTACCTCGGAAAGACGAGCCGGCCACCGCTGCGGCAGGCGCCGACGCACGGCGACGGACAAGACCCACATGATGCGCGGCGGCGTCTCACGGGTCGAGATGGAAACCTGTGGAAAAGCTGGGGAAAGTTGGGGATAAGGCAGCGCACCTCTCCACCCCGCATTTCGGGCCATCCAAAACAAACGGGCGCCCGAGGGCGCCCGTTCGCGGGACGTGCGGTGGCGGCTTACTTCTTCTCGCCGACCACGATCACCTTGACGCTGGTCTGCACGTCGGCGTGCAGGTGGATGGCCACCTCGAACTCGCCCACGTTGCGCAGCGGGCCTTCGCCCAGGATCACTTCACCCTTGTGGATGTCGTGGCCGATGGCCTGCAAGGCCTCGGCGATGTCGCGCGGGCCCACCGAGCCGTACAGCTTGCCTTCGGGGCTGGCGTGCGCCTCGATCGTCACCGACACGTCGGCCAGCTTGGCCTTGCGGGCCTCGGCCTCGCTCAGCGCGTTCTTGGCCTTGGCCTCGTACTCGGCGCGACGCTGCTCGAACGCGGCCAGGTTGGCGGCGTTCACGCGCACGGCCTTGCCCTGCGGGATCAGGAAGTTGCGGCCGTAGCCCGGCTTCACGCTGACCTTGTCCCCAAGGTCGCCGAGGTTGCGCACTTTCTGCAGAAGAATGAGTTCCATGGGTATTCCTTTTCGTTAGCGCCGGGATGGCCGGCGCAGCCGTGGACGGGTGTCCGAATGATTGATCTTAGCCCCCTCTCCCCATCGGGGAGAGGGCTGGGGTGAGGGGCCGGTCTTGCGAGAAACTGCTTCGAAGCGGACTTCGACCAGCGTCATCGCGAGCACCCGCCCCTCATCCGCCCTGCGGGCACCTTCTCCCCGACGGGGAGAAGGGAACACGCATCAAACGTCGTGATTGTCGGTGTACGGCAGCAGCGAGAGGAAGCGCGCGCGCTTGATCGCGGTCGCCAGCTGGCGCTGGTAGCGCGCCTTGGTGCCGGTGATGCGGCTCGGCACGATCTTGCCGTTCTCGGTGATGTACTGGCGCAGGGTGTTGAGATCCTTGTAGTCGATCTCCTTCACCTTCTCCGCGGTGAAGCGGCAGAACTTGCGGCGGCGGAAAAACTTGGACATGGTCGTGATTCCTCTCAGTCTTCGCTGTCGCTGTCGTTGTCGCGACCGTCACCCTCGTCGTCGCGGCGGCGCGACGAACGGGCATCGTCCTTTTCCTTGCTCTTCAGGATGAAGGACTGCTCGGTGTCGGCGCCATCGCGCTTGATGACGAGGTGGCGCAGCACGGCGTCGTTGAAGCGGAAGCCCGACTCCAGCTCGTTCAGCGCGTTCTGGCCGACTTCGATGTTCAGCAGCACGTAGTGCGCCTTGGCCAGGTTGACGATCGGGTAGGCCAGCTGGCGGCGGCCCCAGTCTTCCAGGCGGTGGATCTTGCCGCCGTCGGCCTCGATCAGCGACTTGTAGCGCTCGATCATGGCGGGGACTTGCTCGCTCTGGTCAGGGTGGACCAGAAACACGACTTCGTAATGTCGCAGGGACATCGTGGTTCGACTCCTTGTGGATGCGGCCGGAATGGCCTCGCAGCCTCCCGCCGGATGCGGTGAGGCAAGTGTCCGTCACGCCCCTTTCAGAGCGGACAGAAGCGGAATTGTAAGCGGAGCGCGGGACACGGCGCAAGTGATTGAATCTTGAAGGCGCGGCCAAGGATTGCCGCCCGTTCGACTTTCGCGCTCATGGACGAGCGCATCCGTACCGCCCGCTCCGATCACCCTACCGTGAAGCTCTCGCCGCAACCGCACTCGCCTGTGGCGTTGGGGTTGTGGAACACGAAGCTGGCGTTGAGGCCCTGTTTCTGGAAGTCGATCACGGTGCCGTCCACCAGCGGCAGGCTCTTGTCGTCCACCACCAGCGGCACGCCGTCGATGCTGACCAACTGGTCGCCCTCGCCCACCGACTGGGCCAGATCCACCACGTAGCCGAAACCCGAGCAGCCGGTGCGCTTCACGCCGAAGCGCACGCCGGCAGCATCCGGCGACTGCGCGAGGAAACGGCGCATGCGTTCGTTGGCGGCGGGGGTAATCGTGATGGTCATGGCTGCGGGCAATCTTGGGAAACGTGGCAAGGCGCATGCCTTTCCGGTCGCGGCACGTGCAAGGCCTAGATTATCATGCGGGTTTGTCCACGCGCTCCGTAGGGCGCGCGTTCCCCCTATAGATGCGCCCGTCGCGGCGCATTTCAACAGGAGTTCCGATCCATGACGGCGGTCAGCCCGATCCTATCGAGCGTGAAACAGGCTCTTTCCGGTGCCATCGAAGCCGGCCAGGTCGTCACGGTACGCGGCTGGGTGCGCACGATCCGCGATGCCAAGGGCGGCCTGTCCTTCGTCAACGTCACCGACGGCTCCTGCTTCGACCCGATCCAGGCGGTGGTCACCGACAAACTGGCCAACTACGAAAGCGAGGTGAAGCACCTCACCACCGGTGCGGGCCTGATCGTCACCGGCACGCTGGTGCCGTCGCAGGGCAAGGGCCAGCGCTTCGAGATCCAGGCCGACAAAGTGGAAGTCACCGGCTTCGTGGACGACCCGCTGACCTACCCGATCCAGCCCAAGCCGCACACCATGGAGTTCCTGCGCGAAGTGGCGCACCTGCGCCCGCGCACCAACCTGTTCGGCGCCGTGACCCGCGTGCGCCACACCATGATGACGGCGATCCACCGCTGGCTCACCGAGCAAGGCTTCTTCTGGATCAACACGCCGATCATCACCACCTCGGACGCCGAAGGCGCCGGCGACATGTTCCGCCTGTCCACCCTGGATCTGGCCAACCTGCCGCGCACGCCGGACGGCAAGGTCGATTTCCGCAAGGATTTCTTCGGCCGCGAGGCCTTCCTCACCGTGTCCGGCCAACTCAACGTGGAGGCGTACTGCCTTGCGATGAGCAAGGTCTACACCTTCGGCCCCACCTTCCGCGCCGAGAACTCCAACACGCCGCGCCACCTCGCCGAATTCTGGATGGTGGAGCCGGAGATCGCCTTCGCCGACCTCAACGACAACGCGGACTGCGCGGAGGGTTTCCTCAAGGCCATCTTCACGGCCGTGCTGGAGGAGCGTGCGGACGACATGGCGTTCTTCGCCGAGCGCGTATTGCCGGAGGCCGTCACCCGGCTGGAGAACTTCATCGCCCAGCCGTTCGAGCGCATCGACTACACCGAGGCCGTGGAGATCCTCAAGAAATCCGGGCAGAAGTTCGAATACCCGGTGGCCTGGGGCATCGACCTGCAGACCGAGCACGAGCGCTACCTCGCCGAGAAACATATCGGCCGCCCCGTGGTCGTAATGAACTACCCCGAGGCGATCAAGGCCTTCTACATGCGCCTCAACGACGACGAAAAGACCGTGGCCGCGATGGACGTGCTGGCGCCCGGCATCGGCGAGATCATCGGCGGCGCCCAGCGCGAGGAACGCCTGGATCATTTGGACGCCCGGATGGCCAAATTCGGACTCGATCCTGCCACTTATGGCTGGTACCGTGACCTCCGCCGTTACGGCACCGTGCCGCACGCGGGCTTCGGCCTCGGTTTCGAGCGCCTGCTGGTCTATGTGTGCGGTCTCTCCAACATCCGCGACGCCATCCCCTACCCGCGCGCCGCAGGGACAGCCGAATTCTGATGATGAAACGCCGGTTCACCGCACTCGCCCCGATCTTCGCCGCCGGCGCGCTGCTGGCCGGCTGCCACACCGTGAAGAACCTGGTGCCGACGAGCCTGGTGCCACCGAACCTGCGCCCGCCGGAAAACACCAGCGACCCGCTCAAGGAGGCGCAGCAGCGCCTGCTCGACGCCACGCCCTGCTGCACCAGCTTCGCCGACCTCTCCTACCAGAGCCTGCTGCCGTGGCAGCCGCGGCCCTACACGCTGGGCGGCGGCAGCAGCGTGGCGAACATCAACGGCACGCACAGCTATTTCCTCGCGTTCCGCCTTCCGGACGACGCCAAGCAGCCCTACCGCATCGCGTTCAAGTCCGAGTTGAACGGCCGCTGGCTGAAGTCCAGCTACCTGTTCGCCCCCACCGTGGTGGTGCTGGACAGCGGCTTCCAGCCGATAGCTTCCGACGACATCTCGCTGTGCGAACACATGGGCTGGAGCGACGCCACCTCCGGCGCGTTCGGCAGCTACACCGTCGACAGCAAGCAGGCGCGCTACCTGCTGGTCTACAGCTCGGCCAGCCAGCAGAACGGCAAGACCTACTGGGAACAGTCGCCCACGGCGTTCTCCACCCAGGCCACGCTGGACATGAACTCCAGCGGCAGCTTCAGCGTGCAGCACGGCCCCGACGGCACCATCTGGGTGGGCATGATGGACGCCACCTACGCCAAGGCCGTGGACAACGCGATCTGCAAGAAACCGCAGCAGGGCGACGGCGTGCTGAACACCTTGCGCACCGCCCTGCCGTGGAACGGCGGCACCGGCAGTCCGGACGGCGGCACGGGTAACGGCAACAACGGCACGGGCTCGAACACGGCTCCCGGCCCCGCCGCCGACGGCGCCAAAGGAAGCTGAGCGTGCTGGCTCTCTATCTCGGCCTGCTGGTCGCCGGCGTCGTCCTGTTCATGCTGTCCTACGTGGCGCCGTTCCGCGTCGCCGCCTTCATGCGCCAACGCCATCCGCAGCACTGGCAGGTGGTCGCCGAGTCGACCAAGGGCAGGATCGGCCCGCTGCGCACCTGGATGCGCATGCAATACGTGCTGCGCTCGCCCGCGCTGGCCCTGCTGGACGACCGCGACATCAACCGCTGGCGCGGCATCTGGCGCTACAGCCAGTGGCTGGGCTGGCTGTGCTGGCTGGCTGTGCTGGCTGGCAGCGCTGGCGATGCGCCTGCGCTGGGGTTGATCGACACCACGGGAGCTCGACCATGCAACTGAACCTCGATGGCCGCCACGCCCTGGTCTGTGGCGCCTCGCAAGGTATCGGCCGCGCCAGCGCGATCGAACTGGCGCTGCTCGGCGCCGACGTCACCCTGCTGGCACGTCGCGCCGAGGCGCTGGAAAGCCTCGCTGCCGAACTTCCACGCACGCATGCGGGCCAGCGCCACGATTTCGTGGTCGCCGACGTGGGCGACACCGCCGCGCTGCGCGCGCGCGCCGACTCGCTGGTCGCCGCCGCGCCCGTGCACATCCTCGTCAACAACAGCGGCGGGCCACCGCCCGGCGGAGTGCTCGACGCCGCGCCGGAGGATTTCCTCGCCGCGTGGCGGCAGCACCTGCTGGCCAACCACACGCTGGCGCAGGCCGTGGTGCCGGGCATGCGCGCGGTCGGCTGGGGCCGCATCGTCAACGTGATCTCCACCTCGGTGCGCGAGCCGATTCCGGGCATCGGCGTCTCCAATACCACGCGCGGCGCGGTGGCGAACTGGGCCAAGACCCTGGCCGGCGAACTCGCGCCGTTCGGCATCACCGTCAACAACGTGCTGCCCGGCGCCACCCGCACGCCGCGCATCGAGCAGATCGTCGCCGCACGCGCGCAGAAAAGCGGCAAGCCGCCGGCCGAAGTGCAGCAGGCGATGGAAGCCGAGGTGCCGATGCGCCGCTTTGCGGAGCCGGCGGAAATCGCCGCCGCGGTGGCCTTCCTCGCCTCCCCCGCCGCGGGCTACATCACCGGTGTCAGCCTGCCGGTGGATGGCGGCCGCCTGCGTTCGCTGTAAGTCCGGGCAAGGCGAATCGCATCGCCCGCGTACGCAGGCGTCCGGTGCAATCGCCGGCCGCGCAGCGTAAGCTTGCAGGGATGCCTTCCATGCGCCTCGCCAACCTGATCGACGGTCGCCTCGCGCCGCCCCAGGCCGACCGCTGGCTCGACGTGTTCGAGCCTGCCACCGGCGAAATCTTCGCCCATTGCCCCGATGCCGACGCCAGCGATGTCGCCGCCGCGGTCGCGGCCGCGCAACGCGCCGCGCCGGGCTGGGCCGCCACGCCGACGGCGCAGCGCGCGCGACTGCTGCATCGCCTCGCCGACCTGGTCGAGGCGCGGCTGGACGAGTTCGCCGCGCTGGAATCACGCGACAGCGGCAAGCCGGTGAAGCTCGCGCGCAGCGTGGACATCCCGCGCGCGGTGAGCAACCTGCGCTTCTTCGCGGCCGCAGCGGAAACCTGGGGGAGCGAGTCGCACGCGATGGCGCTGGGCCCATCGAACCAGGGCGCGATCAACTACACGCTGCGCCAGCCACTGGGCGTGGTGGGCTGCATCAGCCCATGGAACCTGCCGCTGTACCTGTTCACCTGGAAGATCGCACCCGCGCTGGCCGTGGGCAACGCCGTGGTAGCCAAACCCTCGGAAGTCACGCCCTGCACCGCCGCCCTGCTGGGCGAGTTGAGCATCGAGGCCGGCTTTCCGCCCGGCGTGCTCAACATCGTGCAGGGCCGCGGCCCCACGGTGGGCCAGGCCATCGTTGAACATCCGGCGGTCAAGGCGGTTTCTTTCACCGGCAGCACCGCCACCGGCGCGCACATCGCCGCGGTGGCCGCCGCGCAGTTCAAGAAGGTGTCGCTGGAGCTGGGCGGCAAGAACCCGGCCATCGTGTTCGCCGACGCCGATCTCTCCGACGCCAACCTCGACGCCATCGTGCGCTCGGGTTTCGCCAACCAGGGCGAGATCTGCCTGTGCGGCTCGCGCCTGCTGGTGCAGCGCTCGATCTACGACAGCTTCCGCGAGCGCTACCTGGAGTGCGTGCGCAGACTGCGCGTGGGCGATCCGGACGACGACGCCAGCGACCTCGGCGCGCTGGTGTCCAAGCCGCATTTCGACAAGGTGATGGCCTGCATCGCGCAGGCGCGCGCCGAAGGCGGTCGCGTGCCGGTCGGCGGCGAGGCCGTCGCCGTGCCCGGCCGCTGCGCGAGCGGCTGGTTCGTGGCGCCCACGGTGATCGAGGGATTGCCGAACGAAGCCGCCACCAACCAGCACGAAATCTTCGGCCCGGTGGTGACGCTGATCCCGTTCGAGGACGAAGCGGAAGCCCTGGCCATCGCCAACGGCACCGGCTACGGCCTCGCCGCCTCGCTGTGGACGCGCGACCTGAACCGCGCGCACCGGCTCGCCGCGCAACTGGAATTCGGCATCGTGTGGATCAACTGCTGGATGCTGCGCGACCTGCGCACGCCGTTCGGTGGCGTGAAGCACTCGGGCCTGGGCCGCGAAGGCGGCAACGAAGCGCTGCGCTTCTTCACCGAACCCAAGAACGTCTGCATCCGCTACTGAAGGGCACCGATGAACTCGATCAAAGACCTGTTGGCCAACAACCGGCGCTGGGCCGCCGAAACCACCGCCAAGGAACCGGACTTCTTCGAGAAGCTCGCGAGCCAGCAGTCGCCGAAGTACCTGTGGATCGGCTGCTCCGACTCGCGCGTGCCGGCCACCCAGATCGTCGACCTGCCGCCGGGCGAGATCTTCGTCCACCGCAACGTGGCCAACGTCGTGGTGCACACCGACCTCAACGCGCTCAGCACCATCCAGTTCGCGGTGGACGTGCTCAAGGTGAAGCACATCCTGGTGGTCGGCCACTACGGCTGCGGCGGCGTGGGCGCGGTGCTGAAGCAGTCGCGGCTGGGCCTGATCGACAACTGGCTGCGCCATATCGGCGACGTCGCGCTCAAGCACCCCGACAGGCTCGACCCGGCCGTGGCATTCGCGGTGCGCCACGCGCGCCTGTGCGAACTGAACGCGCTCGAGCAGGCGGTGAACGTGTGCCACACCACGGTGGTGCGCGAGGCCTGGGAACGCGGCCAGCCGCTGGCCGTGCACGCGTGGATCTACGGCCTGGACGACGGCCACATCACCGACCTCGGCCTGGACGTGCGCGGCCACGAGCAGCTGGCTGCCGCCTACGAAGGCGTGCTGGCCACGCTCGCCGAACGCTGGAACGCGCAGTGAGCGACGTCGTGCGCACCGACGCGGCGCCGGCACCGGTGGGCGCCTACCCGCACGCGCGGCGCGTGGGCAACCTGCTGTTCCTGTCCGGCGTGGGGCCGCGCCAGCCGGGCACGAACGCCATTCCCGGCAACGTGCACGATGCCGACGGCAAGCTCGTCGCCTACGACATCGAGGCGCAATGCCGGCAGGTGTTCGCCAACGTGCGCGCGGTGCTGGAAGCCAGCGGCGCACGCTGGGAGGACTTGGTCGACGTCACCGTCTTCCTCACCGACATGGCGCGCGACTTCGCCGCGTACAACCGCCTCTACGCCGAACATTTCGCCGGCGTGGACGCCTGCCGCACCACGCTGGGCATCACCGCGCTGCCCACGCCCATCGCCATCGAGCTGAAATGCGTAGCAGCGCCGGGCCTCGGCGATCGCCCCTGATCGCACAGTTCGAGCCGGTGGCCATCAAAAAAAAACCCGCCGGAAACCGGCGGGTTTTTCGTTTCGCCAAGAACCTTCCTGGCGATCAACCGGCCTTGGCCGGAGCAGCCGGAGTGGCCGCATTGGCCTTCTTCGCGGCCTTCTTGTGATGGCCGTGGTGCTTGCCCGACTTGTGCTTGGCGGCCTTGTGCCCGGTGGCGGCAGGGGCAGCTGCGTGCGGAGCGGCGGCGGGAGCCGCCTGCTGGGCCGGCGCCGGGGCAGCCGCCGGTTCGGCCTGTTGGGCGAACACGGAAGCGGACAGAGCCACGCCGGCGACGAGCAGGGAAGCAATCGCGAACTTGCGCATGATGGCGAACCTCGATGATTTTTTTGTGTATCGCGAACCCGGCCGGAACCCGGCGCCACGGGTGGCGCGACGTGGCCACGATAGCAGCCCCCCTGGCATACCGGGACTGAACGGAACGCGGGTTTCAGGGAGCGCGGCGGCGGCAGATATCCACGCTTCAGCTTGCGCGTTTCAGAGCCCGAAACGCGCCGGCGCGTAAGGCCGCGGATCGATCGCCGGTGCGCTGCCGCACAGTTGGCCGGCGACCAGTTCGCCGGTGGCAGCCGACATGCTCACGCCCAGCATGCCGTGCGCGGTGGCCAGGTGCAGGTTGGCCCAACGCGCGCTCGGGCCGATGATCGGCACCTCGTCCACGCTCATCGGCCGCCAGCCCCACCACTCTTCCAACCGCTGCGGCCCTTCCGGCTCGTGCAGGCCCTGCGCCGCGCCACGCCGCAAGGCATCGAGGCGCGCACGGTTGAGTCCCTCGGCGTAGCCGGAGAACTCCATCGTGCTGCCCAGCCGGTAGCCGTCGGCCCAGGTGGTGACGCAAACCTGCGCCTCGCGCAGCACCAGCGCATGGCGCGGCGCACGCGCCGGCCGCGTGTAGGTGATCGAATAACCCTTGCCCGGCTGCATCGGCAGGCGCAGACCCAATGCTCGCGCCAGCAGCGGCGACCAAGCGCCCAGCGCCAGCAGCACGCGATCGCCCGCGAAGGCACCGCGCGAGGTGCGTACCAGCGCGATGCGCTTGCCGTCGGTGTCGAAGCCCTCGATGCGCGCGCCGCATTCGATCGCGCCGCCCAGCTCGCGCACGCGCCGCGCGAGTTCGGCCACGTAGCGATCCGGCCGCAGCCGCGCATCGCCGGGATGGAACAGGCCGCCGGCCACGCCGGGTTTCAGCGCCGGCTCCATCGCCTCCACCGCGTCGCCGCGCAGGCGCTGCACCTCGACGCCGAGGCGATCCAGCACGGCGGCATGGTGGCGTTCGTCGGCCGCCAGCAGCTTCGCGCCGCGGTACACGTACAGCTCGCCTTCCTCGGCGAATTCGCAGTCCAGTCCCTCGTCGCGCACCAGCTCGCCCAGCCGCCGGCGCGAACGCTGCAGGATCGCCGAACGCGCCGTCGCGGCACGCTGGAAATCGGCCCAGTTGCAATGCCTCGCAAAACCCAGCAGCCAGCGCAGGCGCGGGCCATCGAAACGCGGATTGAGGTAGAGCGGCGCGTCGGCGCGCAGCATCGAGCGCAAGGCCATGCCAAGGGTGCCGGGCATCGCCAGCGGTGCGGCATGACTGGGCGTGATCGTGCCGCAGTTGCCGTGCGAGGCGCCGCAGCCTGGCGTGCCCTGCTCCAGCACGCGTACCTCCACGCCCTTGCGCAGCAGGTGCAAGGCGCAGGCGAGGCCGATCACGCCGCCGCCTAGTATCAGTACGTCCCCGCGAGTCGTATCCATCGGGCCATTGTAGCCGCCTGCTGCGTCGCGTCATGCGCGCGCCGCAGGCAACGTGCACGATGCGAGCCGCCTCTTCCCCAAAGGCATGACCATGTTGGCCCGACTCGCCGTTCGTGCAGGCTTCATCGCCGCGCTGCTGGCTTGCGCCAGTGCTGCCGCGCAGTCGTTCGACCCTTCCGCGCTGAAACTGCTGCGCGCCATGGAGCGTGCGCCGACCACGCTGGCGCGCTACCGGTACCTCGTCCGGAAGACGCCATCGCTGTCGCCCGGCGATCAGCTGCTGGCGATGCAGTTCATGGCCTTTTCGCAGAACGAACTCGGCCTCTACGACCAGGCCGTCTTCGATTTCCCGCTGAAGAACGACCTGCCGGACGACCTCAAGCTGCCGACGCCGGCGGAGTGGAAATCGACGGACGCCGTCGACGCCATCGCCGCGCTCGCGGCGCAGCGGCGCATCGTGATGGTCAACGAGGCGCACCACGACGCGCACACCCGGCAGCTCACGCTGGCGCTGCTGCCGCGGCTGCGTGCGCTGGGCTTCACCTACTTCGCCGCCGAGGCGCTGGGCGACAACGATCCCGACCTCGCCAAACGCGGCTATCCCGTGCGCAAGAGCGGCACGGAATACCTGCGCGACCCGATGTACGGCGACATCGTGCGCGAGGCGATCCGGCTGGGCTTCACCCTCGTGCCCTACGACAACGCGCTCACCGGCCAGGCGCGCGAAACCGCACAGGCCGAGACTTTGTACGAGAAGGTGTTCGCGAAGGATCCCAACGCACGCCTGTTCGTGCATGCCGGCTACGCGCACATCGACAAGGCGCCGGGCCGCCTGGGCGAATGGCATCCGATGGCGATGCAGCTGCAGAAGCTCACCGGGCTGGTGCCGCTTTCCATCGACCAGACCGACTTCCTCGAAACCGGCCTGGATGCCTCGGATACCTACCACCGGCTCGCGCGCGCGTTCCCGTCCGGCAAGCCAGAGATCCTGCTGAACCGCCAGACCGGCCAGCCATGGAGCGCACGACCGGCGGCCTACGACATCGACGTGATCCTGCCTGCCGGCCTCAGCCTCGAGGCCTTCGGCAAGTACAAGTACGGATACCAGCTCAGCTACGCGCAGGCCGGCCTGCCGCACGTCCTCGACTACAACGAAATGCAGCGGGCGGCCTGGCTCTCGCTGGACGACAAGCGGCGCGCCTATCCGATCGACACCACCCTGTGCAGGGGCTCCATCCCCTGCGTGGTCGATGCCTACTACCCCGGCGAACCGGACGACGCCATCGCCGCCGACCGCTACGCCTTCATGGGGCCCACCGAAACCAGCAAGCTCTATCTGCACCCCGGCTCGTACCGGCTGCGCGCCAGCGACAGCGACGGTCACACGCTGTCGCAAAGCGACATCGCAATAGCGCCGCCATGACCCTTGCGCCAAAAGGATTACAAGCGTAGTCTCAAATAAAACTACGCCCGTAATCCTTTGCAGGTGCAACCATGCCCGATCCCGTACCCGCGATCAGCGAAGCCGAAAGCCGCGTGATGGAAGCGCTGTGGCGCAAGGCGCCACAGGCTTCCGAAGACATCGTCGCCGCCGTGCAACGGGACAGCGACTGGCACGAGAAAACCATCCGTACCCTGCTCGGCCGCCTGCTCGGCAAGGGCGCGGTGAGCGCGGAGAGGAACGGCCGCCGCTACCTGTATTCGCCCACGCTGAGCCGCGAGCAATGGCAGTCGCAGGAAAGCCGCAGCCTGCTCGATCGCGTGTTCGGCGGCCGGCTCAGCCCGCTGCTGGCGCACTTCAGCGAACACGAGAAGCTGGGTGCGAAGGACGTCGCCGAGCTGCGCAAACTGCTGGACGCCATCGAGAAGAAGGGGCGCTGAAATGGACACACTGCTGCTGCGCGGCCTGACGCTCGCCACCGGGGCGCTTGCGTTCGTGCTGCTGGCGCGACGCCCCGCCCGGCGCGCCTTTGGCGCCGGCCCCGCCTTCGGCCTGTGGCTGCTGCCCATGCTGGCGCTCGCACTGCCTTACCTGCCCGGACTGCATGTGCCGTGGTTCACGTTGCCGGCCATCCGCATCCTGCCTGGCACGGCCGTTGCCGGCGCGGCCGTCCCGCAAGCTTCTGCCCGCCTGCCGTGGCTGCGCTGGCTGTGGCTGGCCGGTGCGCTCGCGATGGCGTTGCGGCTGATCGCGCATTACCTACGGTTGCACCGCCATGGCCGTCCGCTGCCTGCAGCGATGGCGGAGCGCATGCTGCATGAATTGGATGGCTTCGAGCCGCGCCGATTGCGCCTGCACCCGGCCGGCCCCGCTCTGCTGTGGGCGCCGCGCAGCCTGCTGTTGTTGCCGGCGGATTTCCTCGAACGCTTCGATGCCAACGAGCGCCGCCTGGTGCTGCGCCACGAGTTCGCCCACCTGCGCCGAGGCGACGCGCTGTGGAGCCTGGTCGCCGAACTGGCGTTCGCGCTGCTGTGGTTCCACCCGCTGGCGTGGCTGGCGCGGTCGCGCTTCCGGCTCGATCAGGAACTGGCCTGCGACGAGCGCGTGCTGCGCGATGCGCCACACGACGAAGCCGGCTATGCCCACACCTTGCTGCGCAGCGTCGGCCTGTCACCCATGCCGGCGCTGATTCCCAGGCTCGCCGAGCCTCAACTGAAGGAGCGACTCACCATGATCCAGCATCATCGTCCCGGCGCGCTGCGGCGTCGTGCGGGTGTCCTTGCGATTGCCGCATTGCTGGCTGGCGGCACGCTCGTGGCACAGGCGTCCACGGGAAACCAAGCAAATAAGCAGGCCGGCGAGAACCAGGCCTACAACACCAGTATCCGGCCGCGCTACCCGGCGGCAGCGATCAAGGGCAAGGAACAAGGCACGGTAGTGCTGGACATCCAGGTGCTTGCCGACGGCTCCACTGGAACGATCACCTACGATGCCAAGCAAAGCACCACCACCTCGGCCGACCTGATCGAGGCCGCCACCCACGCCGCCAGGCAGTGGCGTTTCAACCCGCAATTGAAGGACGGCAAGGCGATCGACGGCTATGCGCGCGTGCCCGTCACGTTCTCGCTGTCCGAAATATAGGCTTGGCCCCACGCTGAATCACACTGAGAAATCAAATACGAAACAGAAACTAGAAGATTGATTTGCATGTGAATTATTGAATTGATAACCTCGGCACACCCCGTGCCGAGGTTGTCGCGTGAACCTGCCTTCCGCCATCCGATCCGCCGCCTCGCCCGCGCGCATCGCACGGCTCGCGCTGCTGGCTCTCGCCATCGCCCTGCTCGCCGCCTGCGCCAGTGCGCCACGCCGCCACATCGCGCCATCCGCCCTGGCCAACGAACCGGCACGCGGCCCCGACGGCGAAATCGCCGCCGCCAACGACGTGCTGTTCCGCGCCATGGCACTGGTCGGCACGCCTTACCACTGGGGTGGCAACACCCCCGCCGGCGGCTTCGATTGCAGCGGCCTGGTCGACTACATCTACCGCAACGCCACCGGCCTGCAACTGCCGCGCACCTCCGGCGAGATGGCCGGCATGGACGCGCGCAAGGTCAAGCGCATGACCGGGCTGGTCAGCGGCGACCTGGTGTTCTTCGACATCGGCGGCCACATCAGCCACGTCGGCGTGTACGTGGGCAAGGGCCGCTTCGTGCATGCGCCGAACAGCGGCGGAACGGTGCGGCTGGACGACATCGACGGGCCGTACTGGCGCGAGCATTTTGCGTATGGGAGAAGGGTGCTGGACTAAGTCTCCCCTCTCCTCTCCCGCATGCGGGAGAGGGGTTGGGGGAGGGGGTGTCTTGATGCTGTCGTTCCGAAGATAGGAAGTCGGACAAGGATCAGAGCGAAAACCGTCTTTCGCGAGATTGGCCCCTCACCCCAACCCTCTCCCCGGCGGGGAGAGGGAGCCAACGAAAAACGGCGCCCTACGGGCGCCGTTTTGCTTTAACTCTTGATCCGCCGGTCAGTGCTCTGCACTGCCCGGCGGATGGGCGTGCCCGTGCTTCAGTTCTTCCTCGCTGGCATCGCGCACTTCCTGGATGCTCACGTCGAAGTCCAGGGTCTTGCCGGCCATCGGGTGGTTGAGGTCGACGTCGATGGTGCTCATGCCGACCTTGTGCACGGTCACCGCGCGCTGACCGCCTTCCTTCAGCGCCAGCACAGTGGTCATGCCGGGCTTGAGGTGCTTGGCGTGCTGGAAATACTTCTTCGGCACGCGCTGGATCTGGCCTTCCTGGCGCTCGCCGTAGCCGTCGGCCGGGGCGATGGTGGCCTTCACCTCGTCGCCGGCGGCATGGTCTTCCAGCGCCTTTTCCAGGCCCGTGATCAACTGGCCGTGGCCGAGCAGAACCCACAGCGGTTCGCCGTTGTCGTGCGAGCTTTCCACCTTTTCGCCGTCCACGTGCAACGTGTAATGCAGCGCGACGACTTTGTCCTTGCCAGCCTTCATTGCCTGTCTCTCGAATGGTGCAAAACGGCGATTCTATCAGGCCACCCCGTCAGGACGCGCGCCTGCCGAAGCCCACGCCGCGCGCCTCCGGCCCCAGCCACACCAGCAGGGCCAGCGCCACGGCCACCACCGCGATCCACAGCGACATGGCAAAAGCGAAATCGCCGCCGTGCCGGTGCGCGATCCAGGTCTGCGCCGTGGCGGTACCCGCGGCGAGCAGGTTGCCGAGTTGGTAGGCGAAACCCGGCAGGGTGCCGCGCACCGCATCCGGCGAGAGTTCGTTGAGGTGGGTGGGCACCACGCCCCACGCGCCCTGCACCATCACCTGGATCAGGAAGGCGCCGAGGCCCAGCAGCAACAAGGAACCGCCGTGCATCCACAGCGGAATCACCGGGATCGCCAGCAGCGCGGCCACGATCATCGCGCGGCGGCGCCCCACCTTTTCCGACCACGCGCCGAAGAACAGGCCACCCGCCAGCGCGCCGAGGTTGAGCAGCGCCACCAGCAGGAAGGCCGCGCCCGAACCGGTGGGCAGGTGCAGGTTCACTTCCTCGAAGGTGTGGTACATGTCCTGCGAACCGTGGCTGAAGGCGTTGAACGCGCACATCAGCACGATCATGTAGGCGAACAGCTTCCAGTGCCCGCGCATCGCATCGCCTACGCCGACCTTGCCGTGCGTCTGCCGCCCCGCCTGCCACACCGGGGACTCCGGCACCGTGCGCCGGATATACAGCACCAGCAGCGCCGGCAGCGCCCCCACCACGAACAGGCCGCGCCAGCCGATCGCGTCGACCAGCAGCCAGTTCACCAGCGCGGCGAGAAAGAAGCCGCAGGGATAGCCGCTCTGCAGCAACCCCGAGACCAGCCCGCGCGATTTCGGCGGAATCGACTCCATCGCCAGCGAGGCGCCGATGCCCCACTCGCCGCCCATCGCCACGCCGAACAGGAAGCGCAACGCCAGCAACATCGCCAGCGAGGTGGAGAACGCGGTGGCCAGCTCGAACACCGAGAACAGCACCACGTCCAGCATCAGGATCGGCCGCCGCCCGTAGCGGTCGGCCAGCCGGCCGAAGATCAGCGCGCCCAGCGGCCGCGCGGCCAGGGTGAGGAACAGGCCGTAGGTCACGGCCTGGTTGTCGGTGTGGAACTCCTTCGCCACGCCCACGATCACGAAGGTCAGCAGGAAGTAGTCGAATGCGTCCAGCGTCCAGCCGAGGAGGCTGGCCAGCACGGTGTGGCGCTGCTCGCGGTTCAGCTCGCGCAGGGACGACAGCAGCGACATGGCAGGCACTCCTCGGGGCGATGGCGCAGGCTAGGAGCGTGGGCGGTAGAAACGCAAGCGGCTGTGGCTTTGCCGTTTTGGGCATCTTTCGCGTCGTTTTTCGGCCCATAGAACCACTATGGGCCTTCAAAACACCACGAAACCTGCCTCAAAACGGCTTCGCCTCGCCTGCTTGGTTTCTACCGCCCACACTCCTAGCACGCAGCCGGGGCGCTTATCGGCTACACTGTGCGCACGGCCTCCCCGCCGTCAGCGGCCTTGCCGCCCCATCCCCCTCAGATCGCAACACGGTTCCGCTTGAACGCTCCGGGTTGCACAGGAGTCGTTCCAATGTCTTTCGAATCGCTGGGCCTCGCGCCCGCGTTGCTGCGTGCGCTCGCCGAACAGGGCTACGCCGAACCCACCCCGGTGCAGGCCGGTTCCATCCCGCTGGTGCTGGCCGGCCACGACCTGCTCGCCGCCGCGCAGACCGGCACCGGCAAGACCGCCGCGTTCGCGCTGCCGCTGCTGCACAAGCTCTCCAGCGCCGGCCCGACCATGACGCGCCGCCCGCGCGCGCTGGTGCTCACGCCCACCCGCGAACTGGCTGCGCAGATCCTCGACAACGTGCAGACCTACGGTAAGCACCTGCGCATCAGCGCCGCCACCATCTTCGGCGGCGTCGGCATGGGCCCGCAGATCAACGCGCTGCGCCGCGGCGTGGACATCGTGATCGCCACGCCGGGTCGCCTGATCGACCACATGCAGCAGCGCACGATCGACCTCTCCGGCGTCGAGACGCTGGTGCTGGACGAGGCCGACCGCATGCTCGACATGGGCTTCCTGCCCGCGCTGAAGCGCATCCTCGGCGCCGTGCCGAAGCAGCGCCAGACCCTGCTGTTCTCCGCCACCTTCGCGCCCGAGATCAAGGCGCTGGCGATGCAGTTCATGCGCGAGCCGCGCGAGGTCACGGTGACCCCGCCGAACACCGTGGCCGCCACGGTCAGCCACCACGTGCATCCGGTGGACGCCGAGCGCAAGCGCGACCTGCTGCTGCACGTGCTGGCGCAGGACAGCCGCCGCCAGACCCTGGTGTTCAGCCGCACCAAGCACGGCGCCGACAAGCTGGTGAAGTACCTGGAGCAGGCCGGCCTGCGCGCCGCGGCGATCCACGGCAACAAGAGCCAGAACGCGCGCACCAAGGCCCTGGGCGACTTCAAGAGCGGCCGCATCACCGTGCTGGTGGCCACCGACATCGCCGCGCGCGGCATCGACATCGACCAGTTGCCGATGGTGATCAACTTCGACCTGCCGATGGTCGCCGAGGACTACGTGCACCGCATCGGCCGCACCGGCCGCGCCGGCAGCACGGGCATGGCGGTGTCGCTGGTCAGCCACGACGAATCCGGCCTGCTGCGCGACATCCGCAAGCTGCTCAAGGACGAGATCGCCGTCGCCGACGTGGCCGGCTTCGAACCCTCCTCGCCGCTGCGTCTGGACGCCGGCGCGCCGCGCCCCAAGCAGGGCCAGCGCCAGCCGCGCGCACCGCAACGCCAGCAGGGCGCGAAGCCGCAAGGCGCGTCGCAGGCGCATCGCCCGCACGGCCATGCCCAGAAGCAGGGCAACGGCGAACACGCCGCGGGCAACCGCAAGCGTCGCCACCGGCCGCGTCCTGCCGCGAAGGCTTGATGATCCGGCTCAACCGTCCGGGCGAACCCGGGCGGTGAGCACGTGGTCTTCCCACACACCGGCGATCTGCAGGTAGCGTTTCGCATACCCCTCGCGCTCGAAACCCAGCCGCGCCAGCAGGCGCGCGCTACGTTCGTTGCGCGGCAGGTGATTCGCCATCACGCGATGCAGGCCCAGCTCGCCGAAGGCCCAGTCCAGGCCGGCTTGCAGGGCCTCGTGCATGATCCCCTGCCCTTGTGCGTGCGCCGCCGTGCCATAGCCGAGATGACAGGCCTGGAAGGCGCCGCGCACCACGTTGGCGAGGGTGAAGGTGGCGAGGATTTCCGCCTCGTCACGGTCGAACACCAGGAACGGATAACCGCGATCCAGCCGCGCATGCTCGCGGCCTTCGGCGATGGCCTGCACGCAGTGTTCCAGCGTGTAGAACGCCTCCTCGCGCAACGGTTCCCACGGCGCGAGATGCACGCGGTTCGCGGTGCGGTAGCACAGCAAGGCCGGCGCATCCGCCTCCCCGGCGAGGCGGATGCAGGTGCGCGCGGTGCGCAGTTGCGGCGCGAGGCCCACCTCAGCGTTCCTGGTCGGTGGGCCGCACCAGCACTTCGTTGATGTTGACGTGCGCGGGCCGGCTCACGCAGAAGGCGATCACCTCCGCGATGTCCTGGCTCTGCAGCTGGCGCATGCTTTCCGCCCAGGCGTTGAGCGCGTCCTTGGTCGCGGCGTGTCCGATGTGCTCGCGCAACTCGGTGGCCACCGCGCCCGGCTCGATCACGCTGACGCGGATGTTGTCCTTGTACACCTCGCGGCGCAGCGCCTCGGAGAACGCCACCACGCCGAACTTGGTGGCCGCGTAGCCGCCCGCGTTCGGGTTGGCGATGCGGCCGGCGGTGGAGGAGACGTTGACGATATGGCCCTCGCGCCGCGCGCGCATGCCGGCCAGCGCCGCCTGCGTGGCGGCGATCAGGCCCAGCACGTTGAGCTCCAGCATGTGCCGCCAGCGGCCGAGGTCGGCCTCGGCGACCGGCTCCAGGTACATCACGCCGGCGTTGTTGACGAGGATGTCCAGACGTCCGAAATGCCGTTCGGTCTCGCGCACGATGCGCTGCGCGTCGGCTTCGTCGGCCAGGTCGGCCACCAGCACCAGCGGCTCGGCGCCGAGTGCGGCCAGTTCCCTGGCCAGCGCATCCAGCCGCTCGCGGCGTCGCGCCGCAATCGCCACCCTGGCGCCCTGCCGCGCCAGTTCCAGCGCGGTCGCCTCGCCGATGCCGGAGGAAGCGCCGGTCACCAGCGCGATGCGGTCTTTCAGGCGGCTCTGCATGGTTCTCTCCTCAAGAAGTTTCCGTTCGCGCTGAGCGTAGCTTGCGGCAGCAAGCGCACGCGGGGAAGCGCCATGGATGGCGCTGGCATTGAGGAGCGAGGAAGTCGAAGCGCCCCGCAGCCACCCTTCGACTCCGCTTCGCTACGCTCAGGGTGAACGGTGCAGGCAAGGGCGCCAATGAGCGCGCGCAAGGACTGTTACAATGCCTGCCATTCTCCCGCATGCCGCCGCGCATGCCACCCCGAGGTTCCCCATGTCCGCCCCGTCTCCCGATTCCGCCCCGGCAACCGCCGGCTTCGGCGCGCTTGCGCTTTCGCCCGAGGTGCAGAAAGCGCTGGCCGACGTGGGCTACGAAGCGCCCTCGCCGATCCAGGCCGCCACCATCCCGCCGCTGCTGGAGGGTCGCGACGTGCTGGGCCAGGCACAGACCGGCACCGGCAAGACCGCCGCGTTCGCGCTGCCTATCCTGTCGCGCATCGACCTCAAGCCCGGCAAGCCGCAAGCCTTGGTGCTGGCGCCCACGCGCGAATTGGCCATCCAGGTGGCCGAAGCGTTCCAGCGCTATGCCGCCCATCTGCCCGGCCTGCAGGTGCTGCCGATCTACGGCGGGCAGAGCTACGGCCCGCAGCTGCACGCGCTGCGCCGCGGCGTGCAGGTGATCGTCGGCACGCCGGGCCGGGTGATCGACCATCTGGACAAGGGCACGCTGGATCTTTCCGAGCTGAAGTACCTGGTGCTCGATGAAGCCGACGAAATGCTGCGCATGGGCTTCATCGACGACGTGGAGAAGGTGCTGGAAGCCACCCCGCCCACCCGCCAGGTGGCGCTGTTCTCCGCCACCATGCCGGCGCCGATCCGGAAGATCGCGCAGAAGCACCTCAAAGAGCCGGTCGAAGTCACCATCAAGGCGGCCACCACCACCGCGGCGAACATCCGCCAGCGCTACTGGTTCGTCAGCGGCATGCACAAGCTGGACGCGATGACGCGCATCCTCGAGGCCGAACCGTTCGACGCGATGATCGTGTTCGCGCGCACCAAATCCGCCACCGAGGAACTGGCCGAGAAGCTGCAGGCGCGCGGCCTCGCCGCCGCCGCGATCAACGGCGACATCGCCCAGCCGCAACGCGAGCGGGTGATCCAGCAGTTGAAGGACGGCAAGCTCGACATCCTGGTCGCCACCGACGTGGCCGCGCGCGGCCTCGACGTGGAGCGCATCAGCCACGTGATGAACTACGACATCCCGTACGACACCGAAAGCTACGTGCACCGCATCGGCCGCACCGGACGCGCGGGACGCAGTGGCGAGGCGATCCTGTTCGTCACGCCGCGCGAGAAAGGCATGCTGCACGCGATCGAGCGCGCCACCCGGCAGAAGATCGAGGAGATGAAGCTGCCCACGGTGGAAGCGGTGAACGACCATCGCATCGCCAAGTTCAAGCAGCGCATCAGCGACACGCTGGCGGTGGGCGAACTCGACCTGTTCCGCCAGCTCATCGAACAGTACGAGCAGGAGCACGACGTGCCGGCCATCGAGATCGCCGCTGCCCTGGCGCGCATCGCGCAGGGCGACCGTCCGCTGCTGCTCACGCCCCCACCGAAGCGCGAATCCGCTCCGCGCGAGCACGAGGGCCGCGAGCGCCACGGCAAGCCCGAACGCGCTCCGCGCGAGCAAGCCGGCCGCGAGCGCGGCGAACGCGCACCCGCGCGCGATTTCGCCCACCATGCGCCGCGTCCGCATCACACCGAGGCCGGCAAGATCACCTACCGCATCGACGTGGGCCACGACCACGGCGTGAAGCCCGGCAACATCATCGGCGCCATCGCCAACGAGGCGGGGCTGGACAGCCAGTACATCGGTCGCCTCAACATCCGCGGCGACCACAGCCTGATCGACCTGCCCGAGGGCATGCCCAAGGAAATCTTCGCGCACCTGAAAAAGGTGTGGGTGGCGCGCCAGCAGCTGAACATCCGCGAGTGGGACGGCAAGGACGATGCCGGCGACGCGCAGGGCGCGCATCCCGCCCGCCGCCCCGGGGGCTTCCGCAAGAACGACGGCTTCAAGCCGGGCGCGCGCAAGCCGCGTGCGCACGACGGCAAGCCACCGCGCGGCAAGTAGAACCTTTCCGCGCGAGGCGCGGCCCACGGCTCGATTCCGCCACCGTCCGCCACGTACCATGGCCGGATGCCACGCAGCGGAAGCACGCCATGAACGCCTCGCCATCCGCCGACCAGCGCATGGCCGGCCTCACGCCCGACCAGGTCGCACGCCTGCAGTCCGCCGCGCGCGCGATCCGCGACGGCGCAGCGGATGCGGCCATGCGCCAACTGGACAGCGTGCTCGCCGAAGCGCCCGGCCATCCCGAAGCGCTGCGCCTGCAAGGCATCCTGCACAACCGCCTGCACCGTCCCGACGCGGCGGCGGCGGCGCTGCGGCAGGCCCTGATCGCGGCGCCGGAAGACGGCCTGATCTGGAACGACCTCGGCACGGCGCTGGCCGGCAACGGCCACATGGACGATGCCGTCGAAGCGTGGCGGCGAGCCTGCGTCCACGCGCCGGATTTCCCGATGGCCTGGTTCAACCTCGGACGCAACCTGCAGCAACTCGGCGCCAGTGCCGAAGCGCTGGCCGCACTCGACCGCGCCCGCGCACTGGCGAAAGACCTGTGGCCCGCGCACGTGCTGGCCGGCGACGCACTGGCCCACCTCGGCCGCTTCGAGGAGGCCGCATCCGCCTATCGCGCCGCGCTTGCCTCGCATCCGGCCTGCGGCGACGCATGGCGCGGCCTGTCCAACATCAAGACCGTGCCGCTGGCCGACGGCGACCTGGCCGCACTCGAACGCCAGCTCGCGCGCGCCGATCTCGCGGAACCGGATCGCATCGCGCTGGGCTTCGCGCTGGGCAAGGCGCGCGAGGATCGCGGCGACCATCCGCAGGCCTTCGCCACGCTGGCCACGGCGAACGCGCGCATGCGCGCGCTGGCGCCGTGGCGGCGCGAGGATTTCCGCCGCCAGGTCGAACAGGTGCTGGACTGCACGCGCGCCCTGCCCGCCATCTCGGACGCGGATTTCGGCCACCAGGCCATCTTCATCGTGGGCCTGCCGCGCTCGGGCTCCACGCTGTTCGAGCAGATCCTCGCCGCGCATCCGCAGGTGGAAGGCGCCAGCGAGCTGCCGGATCTGGAAGCGGTGCTCGACGACGAATCCGCGCGTCGCGGCCAGCCGTTTCCGCACTGGTGTGCGCAGGCCGGCGCCGACGACTGGCGCCGGCTGGGCCAGACCTATCTCGACCGCACCGCGCGCTGGCGCCGCCACGCGCCGCGCCACACCGACAAGATGCCCGGCAACTGGCTCTACGTCGGCGCGCTGCGCGCGATGCTGCCCGGCGCGCGGGTGATCGACGCGCGCCGCGATCCGCTCGAAGCCGGCTGGTCGTGCTTCAAGCAGCAGTTCTACCGCCTGCCGCATTTCGCCTGCGACCTCGCCGACATCGCGGCCTACACGCGCGACTGCATGGCGACGATGGACGCGTGGGGGGCGCTGGCGCCGCAGGCCATCCGCCTCCAGTCCTACGAAGCGCTGCTGGCCGCGCCGGAGGCCGAGATCCGCGCCCTGCTCGCGTTCTGCGGCCTGCCGTTCGACCAAGCCTGCCTGGAGTTCCACAGATCCACGCGCAGCGTGCGCACCGCCAGCGCGGCGCAGGTGCGCCAGCCGATCCGCCGCGACACGGCGCGGGCGGCACACTACGGCGCGCTGCTCGATCCGCTGCGGCTCGGCCTGGGCCTGCCGGCGTTCGCCTGACGCAACGCTGCGTTCCCCCTGCCCGCCGTGAAAAGCGCGGGTGGCGGTCTTATCTTGGGCGCATGGATACCCACGCCGCCCTGCCCAGCCTGTACGTCTCCCACGGCTCGCCGATGACCGCGCTGCAGCCCGGCGCCACCGGTACGCGTCTGGCGGAACTGGCGCAGGCGATGCCGCGCCCCGCCGCCATCGTGATCGCCAGCGCGCACTGGCTGGCGCAGACGCCGCTGGTGGGCGGCGCCGCGCAACCGGAAACCATCCACGACTTCTACGGCTTTCCGCGCGAGCTGCATGAACTCGGCTACCCCGCGCCGGGCGCGCCTGCGCTCGCCGCACAGGTGGCAGAACTGCTCGACCGCGCCGGTCTTGCGCCGCAGCTCGATCCGCATCGCGGGCTGGATCACGGCGCATGGGTGCCGCTGCGCCTGCTCTATCCGGAAGCCGACATCCCGGTGGTGCCGGTATCCATCCAGCCCAACCTCGGCCCCGCGCACCAGCTCGCGCTGGGCCGCGCGCTGGCGCCGCTGCACGAGCAGGGCGTGCTGCTGATCGGCTCGGGCAGCATCACCCACAACCTGCACGACCTGCGCGCCGGCTACAGCGCGGAGCGCGAAGCGCCCTACGTGCGCCCGTTCATCCAGTGGATCGAGCGGAATCTCGCCGCGGGCGACGTCGACGCCCTGCTCGGCTACCGCCGCCAGGCGCCGTTCGCCCAGCGCGCCCATCCCACCGACGAACACCTGCTGCCGCTGTTCTTCGCCCTCGGGGCGGCCGGCGACGGCGCACATGCGCAGCGCATCGACGCCGGTATCGACCTGGGTTTCCTCGCGATGGACATCTACCGCTTCGATGGCGCACGGCCGGACTGACGCCGGCGGCACGATGCCGCCACACCGCGCGCTGCAGCCGCAGCACCGGATGGACGTGGTGTCGACCGAGCAGCACACGGTGAAGCCGTGGTTCGACGGCAGGCTGGATTTCTCGCCGCGGGTGGTGGATCTCGCCGGCGCGGGTTTCCCGCTGGTGGGTGGCCGGTTGGACGCGCTGGACGGCCGCAGCGTCGCGGCACTGGTGTACCGCCGCCACCTGCATATCATCAGCGTGTACGAAGGGCCCGCCGCCACAACGGGCGCCGACGCCGCCCAGCGCGAATCGCGGCAGCACGGCTACACCGTGCTGCGCTGGATCGATGGCGGCATGCACTACGTCGCGGTCTCCGACGTCGATCCCGCCGCGCTGCGCGCATTCGCGCAGGATCTGCGCGCTGGCGGCGGCGCCACCGGCGACGCGCGTTGATCGACCCCACCCCCACCGAGAGGACGACCGCAGTGAAAAATCGATACATGAGCCTCATGACGGCGAGCGCGCTCGCGGCAACGGCGCTGCTGGCGACGCCGGCATCCGCCGCACTGGGCCAGGGCGCGAAGGCGCCGGACTTCACCGCCGAGGCCAGCCTCGCCGGCAAGGATTTCAGCTTCTCGCTGCAGGACGCCCTGAAGAAGGGGCCGGTCGTGGTGTATTTCTATCCGGCGGCCTACACCGGCGGCTGCGACATCGAGGCGCACACCTTCGCCACGCAGAAGGCGAAGTTCGACGCCGCGGGCGCCACCATCATCGGCGTCTCGGCCGACAGCATCCAGCGCCTCGACACGTTCTCGTCCGACCCGAACTACTGCGCCGGCAAGTTCCCGGTCGCCTCGGACGCCGACGGCAAGATCGCCGCGTCCTACGGACTCAAGCTGCACCCGGCGGAACCCGGCGCGACCGACGTGCACGGCCAGGCCATCGACCACGGCTTCATCCCGCGCACCACCTTCGTGATCGGGCGCGACGGCAAGATCGTCTCCATGCTGTCCTCGGAGGCCGACCACCTGCACCCCGAGGATCACGTCAAGCAGTCGCTGGCCATCGTGCAGCGCCTGCAGAAGAGCGCCGCGCCCTGATCGTCGCCCGTCGTTCGGACTAAGCCGGTTCCGCTCCGTCGACGCCGGCCCAGTCCGCCTGCGTCAGCGGACGCAGGCCGTGGGCGATGCGCCCCTTGTCGCACTGCGGGCTGTGCCGGCCGAACTCCCACGACGGCTCCACCTCGCGGCACACCGAGGGCTTGATCGGGTGGATGCCGCAGTGCGCGGCCACGCCGATCTCGCCCACCAGCGCCACGCAGCGCGGCGTCTTCGACTGCGTGCCGCGCATCACCACGCGGTGCGGGTCGAGCTTCTCGGTGAGCTCGACGGGCACGGTGCCGCCCAGCGACGGGTCGGTCTCCGACCAGTGGAAGGCGATGCGGAAATAGGCGCAACACGCGCCGCAACTCAGGCAGGGGTGACTCATGACAAGCCGGCGAAGGCGCACCCCGAGGCGCGCAGCGGGCGGATTCTAGGGCCGCCCACGCGCCGGCGGAAGATGCCGCCCGCTGCCGGCAGGCTCAGGGCTCGCCGGCGAAGGTGTTGCAGCTGTTGATGTCGCCGCTCTGCATGCCGGCCTTGAACCACTTCACGCGCTGCGCCGAGGTGCCGTGGGTGAAGGAATCCGGCACCACGGTGCCGCGCGCCTCGCGCTGCAGGGTGTCGTCGCCGATCTGGCTGGCCGCGTTGAGCGCGGACTCCACGTCGCCCGGCTGCAGCCACTGCAGGCGCTGCTCGCTGCGGTTGGCCCACACGCCGGCGAAGCAGTCGGCCTGCAGCTCCTGCCGTACCGAGAGGCCGTCGGCGCCGTCCATCGGCACGCCCCGGCGCTGCAGCTGCCGCACCTTGTCGAAGATGCCGAGTTCGTCCTGCACGTGGTGGCCCACCTCGTGCGCGATCACGTAGGCGCGCGCGAAATCGCCGCTGGCGTGGAAGCGATCCTGCAGCTCGCGGAAGAAATCCAGGTCGAGGTAGATCTTCTTGTCGCCCGGGCAGTAGAACGGGCCCACCGCGGTGGACGCCGCGCCGCAGGCGGTGTTCACGCCGCCGCTGAACAGCTCCAGCTTGGGATCGGTATAGGTCTTGCCCGCCGCGGCGAAGTAGTCGCCCCAGGTCTTCTCGGTGGAGCCGAGGATCGCGCTGACGAAGTCCTTCTGCTGCGGATCCACTTGCGCCGGCTGGCTGTTCGCGGCCGGCGGCGCGGCGCCCGTCTGGTTGCCCGACAGCAGCGCCAGCGGGTTCTTGAAGAACACCCAGCCGATGATGGCCAGGATCACGATGCCGCCCAGCCCCAGGCCGCGGCCACCGCCGAAACCCATGCCGCCACCGCCACCACCGCCGCTGTCGACTTCGACGTTCTGACTGCGTTCGCCCTTCTGCCAGTCCATGTTCCCCTCCCGTGTCGATATGCGCCGCGACGATAGCGCCTCGCACATCGTCGCACCAAACCATTACAGTGGCGCACCCTCCGTAACGAGAAACGCCATGCTCCAGCAGTTGCCTGAACTGGTCGTCCTGCTCGCGGTGCTGCTGCAGTTCGGCACGATGTGGGTGGTGGGCCACGCGCGCGGCAAGTACGGCATCAAGGCGCCGGCCACCAGCGGCCACCCTGCGTTCGAGCGCGCCTATCGCGTGCAGATGAACACGCTGGAAGCGGTGCTGCTGTTCCTGCCCACGCTGTGGCTGGCCGTGCACTACGGCTACGGCGGCTGGGCCGGCGTGGCGGGCCTGGTGTGGATCGTCGGCCGCGTGTGGTACGTGCTGGGCTATCTCAAGGACGCCGCGCGCCGCGGCGGCGGCTATCTGTTGGGCATGCTGGGCTGGGCCGCGGTGCTGTTGATGGCGCTGGCCGGCATGGGGCGCGCGCTGCTGGCCGGCTGATCCCGCCCGGCCAGGAGCGTGAGTGACTCACGCTCCCAGACGTACCGCCCCGTTCACGCCAGCTTGCGCGCCGCCGCCACCACGTCCGCATCGCCCGGCAGCACCAGGAAGGCGGCGCCGGCCAGCGGGGTGAAGGTATCGGCACCCACCACGCGCTCCAGCGGCGTGGCGCCGAAGCCGGCCTCGACAATCGCGGTGATCACGCCCTCGCCCACGCCAGCGCTCTTGCGGCCCTCGTCCAGCACGATGATGCGCTTGGCGTTCTTCGCCTGCGCAGCGATGAAGGCGTCGTTGAGCGGCGCCAGCCAGCGCAGATCCACCACGCGCACCTTCCAGCCCAGTTCCTTTTCGATGCTGCGCGCGGCGCGCAGCGCCATCGTCACGCCGTTGCCGAAGGTGAACACCACCAGGTCGTTCGCCTGCTCGTCGTAGACGCGGCCCTCGCCCAGCGTCATCGCCTCGCCCGGCGCGGGATAGGCGAACTGCCAGTGGCCGTCGCCGGCCTCGTACAGATCCTTGGTCATGTACAGCGCGATGGGTTCGAGGAAGGCGCAGACACGGCCGTCCACTTTCGCCAGCGCGGTGAGCGTGCGCAGCATGGTGGCCGCGTCGTCGCCGCGCGAGGGACAGCCGACCACGAGGCCAGGGATGTCGCGCAGCGCGGCGATCGAGTTGTCGTTGTGGAAGTGGCCGCCGAAGCCGCGCTGGTAGCCCAGCGAAGCCACGCGCATCACCAGCGGGTTGCGGTACTGGTCGTTGGAGAAGAACTGCAGCGACGCCGCCTCGCCGCGGATCTGGTCGCCCGCGTTGTGGAAGTAGGCGAGGTACTGGATCTCCGGGATCGGCAGCATGCCCATGTTGGCGTAGCCCTGCGCCAGGCCGAGGATCACCGTCTCGTCCAGCAGGGTGTTGAACACGCGGGTGTTCCTGAACGCCTTGTGCAGGCCCTTGGTCACCGTGTACACGCCGCCCTTCTGCGCCACGTCCTCGCCGAACAGCAGCGACTCGGGGTACTTCGCCATCACGTCGTGCAGGGCCTGGCCGATCTGGATGGCGAGGTGGCGCGGCGGCTGGTTCTCCGGCAGCTTCGCCTCGCCGCCGAAGGCCTTGAGGCGCGCGTCGGCATAGTCGGCGCGTTCGGCCTCGGCCTTCACCTTGGCCGGCGTATACGGCGCCAGCGGCTTCATCACGTCGTCCAGGCGCTCCAGCTTCGGCCGGCGGTCGGCCTCCTCGGCGGCGGCGAAGCAGCGCTTGCGGATGGCCTCGTTGAGTTCCAGCAGCGAGGCCTTGGTGTACAGGCCCGACTCCAGCGCGATGGCCGCCGAGCGCAGCAGCGGATCGCCCGCCTCCACCGCCACCAGCTCCTCGATGCTGCGCCACTCGATCTCGAAGTCGGTGCCGGCGTGACCCATGATGCGGGTGGTGCGCAGGTGCAGGAAGGTCGGGCGGCGCGTGCCGCGGCAATGCTCCACCGCGCGCTGCACCTGGGCGTAGCCCTCGGCGAGGTCGAGTCCGTCGGCGTAGAAATAATCGAGGTTGGAGCGCGACTGGAAGTTGCTGGCGACCCAGCCGGTGGGCGTCTTCACCGAGATGCCGATGCCGTTGTCCTCGCACACGAACAGCACCGGCGCGGGCAGCTTCTGGTAGGCCGTCCATGCCGCGGCGTTGAACGCGGTCTGCGCGGTGGCGTGGTTGCTGGAGGCATCGCCGAACGAGCAGATGGCGATGGAGTCGTCGGGGATCGGCAGCGTGTGGCCGATGCGCTTCGCATGATCGATGGCCACTGCCGTGCCCAGCGCCTTGGGCAGGTGCGAGGCGATGGTGGAGGTCTGCGGCAATACCCAGAGCGGCTTGCTGCCCCAGACCTTGTGGCGACCGCCGGAGGCCGGATCGTCCTTGCTGGCGGCGAAGCTCAGCGCCGAATCCATCACCGGATCCATCCCCGGCAGCTTGCGGAAACGCTCGGCCATGAAGCCGCCGCTACGATAGTGCAGGAAGGCCGGGTCGGTGTGGCGGGTCAGCCGCGCCACCATCGCGTTGCCCTCGTGGCCGGACGAGCCGATGGTGTAGAACACCTTGTTCTGCACGCGCAGCACGCGCGCCATCAGGTCGAGATGGCGCGAGATCAGCTGCGACTCCAGCAGCTCGCGGAAGCCGCGCGCATCGAGCGCGCTGCCCGGCAGCACCGGCGCGTCGTCGCGCGGCGCGGCATGCACCTCACCCTGCCACTGCTGCACGAACTCGGTGAAATTCTGGTCGACGATCTCGGCGCGGTTGAAGCCCTTGTGGCGGGCGGCGATGGGAGCGGGCGTAATGGTCATGGCGGTATCGTCAGGAAGAGGAAACGATGGAAAGCACGGAAGGTTGGCGCAGGCGGCGCAAGGCGGCGGCACGCTCGCGATCCTTGTCGCGGTCGAAGGATTCGAGGATGCGGATCTGCTCGTCCAGCGCAGGCACCGGCACGGCTATGCCCTGCACGCCGGCCAGCACCAGCCGGCCCGGCGATACGGGCCGCCAGCCTTCGCCCTGGTCGAGTTGCAGCCCGCCCATCACTTCCACCGGCAGGCCGGGAAAGCGGAAGCGGGCGAAATGCGAGCGGAAGCGGTCATTGCCGGCGGGGACATGCGCGGCGTCGCGGCGATCGGCCCACAGCGTCGTCAATGCCTCGGCATCGGCGCGCGAAACCAGCACGTCGACATCGGCTACGCTCACTTCGGCGCCGAGCAGGCGCGCCGCCGCGCTGCCGATCAGGCACCACGGCTCGGCACAATGCACATGCAGGTCGGGCACCAGCTCGGTGAGCGCGACGAACAGCGCGGGCGGGATGTGGCTCATGCGTCGAAATGGGTGCGCGGGATCAGGCGGTTGGTTTCGATGCGGATGCGATAGTCGGGACAAGGTTTCTTCCTCTCCCCCTCGGGGAGAGGATCGAGGTGAGGGGACACTCTTGCGACGATGCCTGATCGAAGCACGCTTCGAATGAAGGCTGCCGCGAATCCGGCCCCTCACCCCAGCCCTCTTCCTCGCTCCTCAAGGCAGGGCCATCCATGGCCCTTCCCCGCGTCCCGCAGGGGAGAGGGAGTGGGTGGTCAGAACGCGTTGATGCCAGTCAGCTCGCGGCCCACCACCAGCTCGTGCACCGTCTCGGTGCCCTCGTAGGTGATCACCGATTCCAGATTCAGCGCGTGGCGGATCGCGCCGTGCTCGGTGGTGATGCCCGCGCCGCCGAGGATGTCGCGGCACTGACGCGCGATGTCGATGGCCATGCGGCAGTTGTTCCACTTGGCCAGCGAGACCTGGGTGGGCTGCATGGTGCCCGCGTCCTTGAGGCGGCCCAGCTGCAGCGAGAGCAGCTGCGCGGTGGTGATGCGCCGGGCCATGTCGGCGAGCTTGAGCTGGATCGCCTGGTTGGCGGCCAGCGGGCGACCGAACAGCACGCGCTCGGCGGTGTAGTCGATCACTTCCTTGAGGCAGGCCTGCGCGGCGCCGATCGGGCCCCAGGTGATGCCGTAGCGCGCCTGGGTGAGGCAGCCCAGCGGGCCCTTCAGGCCCTTCACGTTGGGCAGGCGGTTGGCGTCCGGCACGCGCACGTTGTCGAGGAACAGCGCGCTGGTGACCGAGGCGCGCAGGCTCATCTTCTTGTGGATCTGCTGGGCGGTGAAGCCCGGCGTGCTGGTCGGCACGATGAAGCCCTGGATGCCGTCCTCGGTCTGCGCCCACACCACGGCGATCTGCGCGAGGTTGCCGTTGGTGATCCACATCTTGGCGCCGTTGATGACCCAGTCGCCGCCGTCCTTCCTGGCGTGGGTCTTCATGTTGGCCGGGTCGGAGCCGCCGTGCGGTTCAGTGAGGCCGAAGCAGCCGATGATCTCGCCCGCCGCCATCTTCGGCAGGTATTCCAGCTTCTGCTCTTCGCTGCCGTAGGCGTAGATCGGGTACATCACCAGCGAGCTCTGCACCGAGGCGAAGCTGCGCAGGCCCGAGTCGCCGCGCTCCAGCTCCTGGCAGATCAGGCCGTAGCTGACGCCGCTCATGCCGGCGCAGCCGTACTTCTCGGGGATGGTGGCGCCGAGCAGGCCGAGGCTGGCGATCTCCGGGATCAGCTCGCTGGGGAAGCGCGCCTGGTCGAACGCGTCGCCGATGATCGGCAGCACCTTCTCGTCGACGAAGCGGCCGACGGTGTCCTGCACCATGCGCTCCTCGTCGGAGAGCAGCGAGCGGACGTCGTACAGGTCGAGCGGGTTCAGGCGGGCGGCAGCCATGGGCGTTCCAGTGGTGGAAAGGGGAAACCGCCAATTCTACCCGCGCGCCCGGCGCGGGTCATGACGGGGCGCAGCAGCGGGCGGCATGCGATCATGGCCCGTCCTCCCCCTGCCCCGGAAACTCCATGCTCAAGGGTGTGCTGCTGGGCTTCGCCAGCTTTGCGGCCTTCGCGATCAGCGATGCCTTCGTGAAGGCCGTGCACGGCGGCGTGCCGCCCTACGAGTCGGTGTTCTTCGGCGGCCTGCTGGGCCTCGTCGCGCTGCCTTTCGTGATGGACAAGGGCGACCGCTGGCACGACGTGTTCTCGGCGCGCCGCCCGGCGCTGTGGTGGGTGCGCGCGCTGGCCGGCGCGGTGGGCAACATCACTTCGGTCACCGCGTTCACCCTGCTGCCGATGGCCGAGGTGTTCTCGATGATCTTCCTGATGCCGATCTTCGTGACCATCCTCTCGGTACTGCTGCTGAAGGAGCACGTGGGCTGGCGGCGCTGGACGGCGGTGTTCGTGGGCTTCGCGGGCGTGCTGGTGGTGCTGCGTCCAGGCTTCCGCTCGCTGGGCGTCGGCCACCTGGCGGCGATCCTGTGCGGCATCGCGGCGGCGGGGTCGGTGGTGGCGCTGCGCATGGCCGGCAGCGAGGAAAAGCGCGCGAGCCTGTACGGCGCCGGCATCATCGGCCCGCTGGTGGCCGGCGGCGTGCTGATGCTGCCGCACTTCGCCTGGCCCGACCTGCAGCAGACCCTGCTGCTCGCCGGCTACGGCCTGCTCGCCGCGCTGGCCAACGTGCTGTTGATGCATGCCACCCTGATCGCCCACGCCAACCGCGTGGCGCCCACTCAGTACAGCCAGATGCTGTGGGCCATCGCGTTCGGCTACTGGTTCTTCGGCGACCGCCTCGACTGGCCGATGCTGGCCGGCATCGTGATGATCCTCGGCGCGGGGCTGTTCACGCTGGTGCGCGAGGAGAAGATGACGGGCTGGTGGCGGCGCGCGAAAGTGCTGTGACTAGTCGCCCAGCCAGCCCCTCGACTGCAACAGCAGCATTGCGCCGACCAGCACGAGGCCCGCGTGCAGGCAACGCACGAACGCCTCTCCGCCCAGCCGCCGGTTGAACATGCGTCCAAGCACGATGGCGACGAGCACGCCGGGCAGCGCCAGCAGGTAGTCGCGGGTCACGACAGGCGTCCACAAGCCGGTGAAGCCGTAACCGGCCATGGTCATCAGGCTGGCCGGCAGGAAATAGCCCTGCAGAGTGGCGCGGAAATGCCGCGGCGACCAGCCGCGCAGCGTGCCGTACACCACCAGCGGCGGCCCGTTCATGCCGTACGCGCCGCCGAGCACGCCCGCGCCGAAGCCGAAGATCCAGGCATGGCGGTCGTCGTGCAGCGCGGCTTGCCGGCGGCGCAGCAGGGCGAACACCGCGAACGCCATCACCACCGCGCCGAGCGCCATCTTTACCCGCTGCCCATCCAGTGCGTGCAGCGCCCACAGGCCGAGCGGCGTGCCCACCGCGGTGGCCAGGAACAAGCGGCCCGCGCTGCGGAAATGGATGTGCCACCAGTCCTGCGCAACGGCCACGCCCGCCACCGTGATCGACACCAGCGCGGCGATCGGCGCCGCCGTATCCACCGGCATCGCGAAGGCCAGCAGCGGCACCGCGATCAAGGCTTCGCCGAAGCCGAAGGCCGAGCGGATGAAACTGGCGATGAACAGTATCGTCAGGACGGCGATCAGCACCGGCACCCCAGCACGCGAAGCGAAAGGCGCAGACTACCGCACCTCCTGCCCGCTCCGGCCCCGCGGATCGCGCACCAGCATGTGCAAGCCGCCGAAGATCACGAACAACGGCCACCATTTCGCCCACGACAGGCCGAGGATGAAGATCGCCGCCACCATCACGACGGCGAGCGCGTGCAGCAGCGAATGCCACACCGCATCGTCCAGCGCGCCCGTGGCGCGGTAGCGCTCCCAGGCTTCGGACAGCGGCCACGCCGCGCCGATCAGGATGAACCACGCCCACCAGTTCGCCCAATTGAGAAAGGGAAACTGCACGCCCAGGGTGACGCACAGGAAGAGCACGCCCACCGCGATCACCAGCACGGCCGGAATGATGCGGCTGCCGCGCCGCCCGCTGAAGCCCGTATCGTTGTCTGCCATCGTCGTTCCCCTCCGGAAGATGGCACAACGATAGACACGCCTGGCCGGGCAGCCCAGTGACAAGCGTCACCCGAAACGCCTGCACCATAATGGTCGCCCAAACCCGCCGCCCACGCCGAACCCGCCATGACGAACACACGCGCACCAGCCACGCCGCAGCTCTCCCCCATCGTCGCCGGCCTGTGGCGCATCGCCCGTTGGAACCTGTCCGTGCCGGAGCGCGTGCGCTGGATCGAGCAGGCGCTGGAGCTGGGCATCAGCAGCTTCGACCACGCAGACATCTACGGCGACTACGGCGCCGAGGCCCTGTTCGGCGAAGCGCTGCAGGCGGCGCCCGCGCTGCGCCGGCGCATGCAGCTGGTGAGCAAGTGCGGCATCCGCCTGCGCTCGGCGCAGCGTCCGTACCGGGTGAGCCACTACGACGCCTCGCCAGCCTACGTGCGGGCACAGGTCGAGCAGTCGCTGCGCAAGCTGCACACCGAACAGTTGGATCTGGTGTTGATCCATCGCCCCGACTACCTGATGGACGCCGCCGCGCTGGCAGAGACGTTCACGGCGCTCACCCGCGAAGGCAAGGTGGCGCACTGGGGCGTGTCCAACCATTCGGCCAGCCAGTTCGCCCTGCTCGACCAGTTCCACCCGCTCGCGACCAACCAGGTCGAGCTTTCGCCCCTGCACATGGACGCGCTTGACGATGGCACGCTGGATCAGGCGCAGCAGCTCGGCCTGCGCCCGATGGTGTGGTCGCCGCTGGCCGGCGGTCGCCTGTTCACCGGCGAGGACGCACAGGCGATGCGCGTGCGCGCCGAGATGCAGGGCATCGCCGAACGCCTAGGCATCAGCCTCGCCACACTGGCCTTCGCCTGGGTGCTGCGGCATCCCTCGCGCCCCCACCCGATCACCGGCAGCGGCCGCATCGAGGGCTTGCGCGAGGCCGTGGCCGCGCTGGACGTTTCGCTGGACACCGAGGACTGGTACGCGATCTGGACGGCCAGCAAGGGGCACCCTGTGCCGTAGCAGATGGCGCTTGCCAACCACCAGGCGCCAGAGAGCTACCAAAGACTCTGGAAGTAGCCCCTGTTCAACAGGGTTGCCGAGGCAAGCACGCCCATCAGTTCTTTGGCCTGCGCCCGGATCGGCACCAGGCAGGGTTGAAGCATGTCGGTCAGATTCGATGCCAACCGCGCCTCGGAATCGGCTTCGCGTCCGGAGTGTCGCCTGAAGGGGAGCTTGTCGATCCCATCGAGAAAAGTGCCGATGGCGGTCTTTTGTCGATCGGAAAGATAGCCAGCCTCCGACGTCAGCAGGTAACGCCCATCGGACACGTCGAGCACCACCTCAAATGCCGTGTTGCAGTTGCCGTTGAGGCGCACCTGCTCGGCCGGCTCACACGACAGGATTTCCAGCGCTTCGTGGAAATTTCTGTAGGCGTACTCGAACGCTTCCCGCGCAGGGAACCGGTTCTCGCCTCCATCTACGCTCACCGATTGCTTACTCCATGCGGCACGTGCCCCGTGGCCACGTGCCTGCGCGCCGACTCCACGTTGGCCGGGGAGTCGTCGAAGAAGATGTCGGCGCCGAATGCGTCGAGGAACGGCCCCTTGTCGCGGCCGCCGAGGAACAGCGCCTCGTCGATGCGCACGCCCCAGCGGCGCAGGGTGAGGATGACGCGCTTGTGCGCGGGCGCGGAGCGCGCGGTGACCAGCGCGGTGCGGATCGGCGAGTTCTCGGCGGGAAACGCCGCCTGCAAGCGGTGCAGCGCGGTGAGGAAACCGCGGAACGGGCCCACCGACAGCGGCTCGTCAGCGTGCTCGTGCTCGCTGCGATGAAAGGCTTCCAGCCCCTCCTCGCGCGAGACGCGCTCGCCCTCGTCGCCGAAGATCACCGCGTCGCCGTCGAAGGCGATGCGCAACTGCTCGCTCATCCGCGGCGGCGCGACGCTGGGCAGGATGGTGGCCGCCGCCACGCCGGCCTTGAGCGCACGGCCCACGTCCTCGGCGTTGGCGGAAAGGAACAGGTCGGCCTTGAACGGCGCGATGTAGTCGGAAGTGGGGGCGCCGCTGGTGAAGGCGGCGCGGCTGATCTCCAGCCCGTGATGCTGGATCGCGTTGAAGATGCGCAGGCCGGTGTCGCCGGAATTGCGCGACAGCAGGATCACCTCCACCGGCGGCACGTCGCCCGCCAGCTTGTTGAGGTCGAGCAGCTTCTGCACCAGCGGGAAGGCCACGCCGGGTTGCAGGATCTCGTTCTCGTGCTCGATCTGGAAGTTGCGGTAGGCGTCGAGCCCGTCGCGCTCGAACAGCGCGTGGCTGTCGCCGAGGTCGAACAGCGCGCGCGAGGAGATCGCCACGACCAGGCGGTTGTCGGTGGACGAGGAAGGGTCGTGGGTATCGTCGTGGCGCTTGGACATGGCCGTGAATCTAGCGCAAAAAACGGATGATCGCCGCCTGCAGCACCTTCACGTCATCGCATACCCCATCGCCTATATCCCGTCATCCCGTATCGGAACACCGCCTATCTTGTCATCCCGGCGAAAGCCGGGATCCAGCGACTTGGATTTCCTCGCAGCGGTGCGAAAGACCCTGTATCCCGGCTTTCGCCCACTGCTGTCCGGAATAATCTGGGGATGGTGTCGAAGGATGAAGGCCCGCGCCGCTTGCACGAAGCATTGCGAGAAGGCGACTTCATTTCCGATAACGACCACCTATCCAGACCGTCATCCCGGCGAAGGCCGGGATCCAGTAGCGACCATGTTCGCTCAGGCCGCACGGCCACTGGATTCCGGCCTGCGCCGGAATGACGAGAAAGACCGTGGCCACGAATGTTCAAAATTATTCCGGACAGCAGTGGGCTTTCGCTGGGATGACGAACGAGACCAGGATGGCGAACAAAACCGGGATGCCGAACAAGGCCGCCATGACGGATGTGGCGTTCAGTCCTGTGCGAACTGCTCGTCCAGGATGCGCTGCTCCAGGTTGTGCTCGGGATCGAACAGCAGGCGCACGCCCTGCCCCGCGGCTTGGCGCACCGACACCTCGCGCACGTCGCGCACTTCGTGGAAGTCGGCGGTGGCGCTGACCGGGCGCTTGCCGGGGTCGAGCACGCGCAGGCTCACCGCGGTGCGATGCGGCAGAATCGCGCCGCGCCAGCGGCGCGGGCGGAACGGACTGATCGGGGTGAGCGCCAGCACGTTGGCGTCCAGCGGCAGGATCGGCCCGTGCGCGGAAAGGTTGTAGGCGGTGGAACCGGCGGGCGTGGCGACCATCACGCCGTCGCAGATCAGGTTGGGCAGCTTCACCGCGTCGTTGAGCTTCACCTCGATGTGCGCGGCCTGGTTGCTCTGGCGCAGCAGCGAGACTTCGTTGAAGGCCAGCGCCGTGTGTGCGTGGCCGGCCGCGTCGGTCACCTGCATTTCCAGCGGGAACAGTTCGGCGGCGTGCGCGCGCGCCACGCGCTCGGGCAGGTCGTCGAGGCGGTGCTTGTTCATCAGGAAGCCGACACGGCCGAGCTTCATGCCGTACACCGGCACGCCCAGCGCGAGGTGCGCGTGCAGGGTGCGCAGCATGAAACCGTCGCCGCCCAGGGCCACGATCAGTTCGGCCTCCTCGACATGCGCGTCGCCGTAGCGCTCCACGAGCTTGCGCCGCGCCTGCTGGGCGACGCTGGTGTCACTGGCGACGAAGGCGAGGCGCATGGCTGCGGTTGGCTCCACGGAGATGCGTCGGAGCTTACCGCATGGATGCGGCGGGACGATGCAAAAGCGAAGCCCCGGACGGGCCGGGGCTTCGTGTGCCGCATGAAGATTGTCGCAAGATCGCCCCTCACCCCAACCCTCTTCCTCGCTCCTCAAGGCAGGGCCATCCATGGCCCTTCCCCGCGTCCCGAAGGGGAGAGGGAGGAGGAGCGTCACACCGGAACCTGCGCCAACTGGGCAAGGCGGCGCACGGCCACCGAGGCGATCGGGTAGTCGGCGTTCTGGGTGAGGATCTCGGCCAGCATGCCGCGGGTGTGCTGCAACGTGGCATCGTCGCGCTGCAGCCACGCCTGCACCGGCGAGACGCCCTTGCTGCCGCCGCCCATCTTCAGCACCTGCTGCGCCAGTGCGCGATGCTGGTGGTTGAGCTCGTCCAGCAGCGAGCCGCGCGCCTGCGCATGCCAGTGGCCTTCCACCGGCAGCGCCTCGATCTGGCCGCGCAGCCATTCGAGGTCGAGCGCCTCGGCCAGCTCGTAGAACACGCCCGCCACCTTCTCGACGGGCTGGCCGGTCTGCTGCGCCACTTCCACCATGTCCAGCGCGGCGCGCAGTTCGGACAGGCGCGCCAGCCGCACGGCCAGCTCACCGGGCAGGCCGAGGCCTTCCCACTTCTCCTGGCTGCTGGCGAAATCGCCCTTGCCGGTGGGCGTGAGCGCTTCCGGCAAAGCCTTGCGCAGGGCGCTCACGCCGGCCTGGTAGCGCTCGACGTTGGCGGCGATCTCCAGCGTGCCGCCTGGGCGGTTGAGCAGCCAGCGGGTCATGTGGCGCAGCAGCGACCACACCTGCATCACCGCGTCGACCTGGGTGCCCTCGGCCACCTTGCTGTCCAGCGCCTCGATCTCGGCCCACAGTTCGCGCGCGTCGAGGATCTCGCGCGCGGCGGTGTAGGCCTTGGCGATCGCCGCCGGGCCTTTGCCGGTGTCCTCCTGCATGCGCATCATGAAGGTGGCGCCCATGCGGTTGATCGTGGAGTTGGTCACCGCGGTGGCGATGATCTCGCGCTTCAGGCGGTGGCGCTGCATGTGCGCGGCGTACTTCTCGTGCAGCGGCGCGGGGAAGTAGCGCACCAGTTCCTTGGAAAGGTATGGGTCTTCCGGCACGTCGGAGTCGAGCAGTTGCTGGAACAGGCGGATCTTGTCGTAGGAGAGCAGCACCGACAGTTCCGGACGCGTCATGCCCTGGCCACGCGTCTTGCGCTCGGTCAGCTCGGCCTCGCTGGGCAGGTTCTCCACCTGGCGATCCAGCGAACCCTCGGCCTCCAGTGTGCGGATGAAGTGCGCCATCGAGCCGAGGCGCTTCGCCGACTGGTGCTCCATCAAGGTGATCGCCTGGTTCTGGCGGTAGTTGTCCCACAGCACCAGCTGGCCCACTTCGTCGGTCATCGCGGCGAGCTGGGTGTTGCGCGCGGCCTCGGTGAGCTCGCCGCGCTGCACGGCATCGTTGAGCAGGATCTTGATGTTCACCTCGTGGTCGGAGGTGTCCACGCCGGCGGAGTTGTCGATGAAGTCGGTGTTGAGCAGCACGCCCTTCTGCGCCGCCTCGATGCGGCCCTTCTGGGTCATGCCGAGGTTGCCGCCCTCGCCCACCACCTTGCAGCGCAGTTCGTTGCCGTCCACGCGCAGGCCGTTGTTGGCACGGTCGCGCGCGTCGGCGTGGGTCTCGCTGCTGGCCTTGACGTAGGTGCCGATGCCGCCGTTCCAGAGCAGATCCACCGGCGCCTTGAGGATAGCGTTGAGCAGGTCGTTCGGCGCCATCTGCGTGACGTCGGCCTTGAGGCCCAGCGCCGCGCGCACTTCCGGCGACACCGGGATCGCCTTGGCCGTGCGCGGCCACACGCCGCCGCCGGCGGAGATCAGCGACTTGTCGTAGTCCTCCCAGCTCGAACGCGGCAGCTTGAACATGCGCTCGCGCTCGACGAAGGAACGCTCCACGTCCGGGTTCGGATCGAGGAACACGTGGCGGTGATCGAAAGCGGCGACCAGCCTGATGTGGCGCGACAGCAGCATGCCGTTGCCGAACACGTCGCCGGACATGTCGCCGATGCCCACGCAGGTGAAGTCCTCGCTCTGGCTGTCGCGGCCCAGTGCGCGGAAGTGGCGCTTCACCGACTCCCACGCGCCCTTGGCGGTGATGCCCATGCCCTTGTGATCGTAGCCGTTGGAGCCGCCGGAGGCGAAGGCGTCGCCCAGCCAGTAGCCGTGCTCGATCGAGATGGCGTTGGCGATGTCGGAGAACGTGGCCGTGCCCTTGTCGGCGGCCACCACCAGGTACGGATCGTCCGCGTCGTGGCGCACCACGTCGTGCGGGTTCGCCACCTTGCCCTCGACCAGGTTGTCGGTGATGTCGAGCAGGCCGTTGATGAACAGCTTGTAGCAGGCGATGCCCTCGGCCAGCTGCGCGTCGCGGTCGCCGCCCAGCGGCGGCTTCTTGACGAAGAAGCCGCCCTTCGAGCCCACCGGCACGATCACGGTGTTCTTCACCATCTGCGCCTTCACCAAGCCCAGCACCTCGGTGCGGAAGTCCTCGCGGCGATCGGACCAGCGCAGGCCGCCGCGCGCCACTGGGCCGAAGCGCAGGTGGATGCCTTCCACGCGCGGCGCGCACACCCAGATCTCGCGGTACGGCACCGGCTTGGGCAGCTCGGGCACCGCGTGCGAGTCGAGCTTGAAGCTGATGTAGTCGCGGTACGCGCCGTTCCACTGCTGGAAGAAACTGGTGCGCAAGGTGGCGTGGATCACCGCCACGAAGCTGCGCAGGATGCGATCCTCGTCGAGGCTGGCCACGTTCTCCAGCAGCAGGTTGATCGCCGCCTCGATGGTCTTCACCTGCTCGGTGCGCGGCTGCGCCAGCGCGGCGGCGAGGCCGTCGACCAGGGCGGGGTTCGCGGTCTGCACGTTGGCCGGGATCAGCGCCGACATCTCGCCGTGCAGCAGCTTGGCGGCGAGCCTGCGCTCGTCGTCCGACAGCGATTCGCGGCGCGGGTCGAACTTGGCCAGGAACAGCTCCACCAGCAGGCCGGCGATGGCCGGATAGCGGTTGAGCGTGTCCTCCATGTACGGTTGCGAGAACGGCGTGCCGGCCTGCAGCAGGTACTTGCAGTAGCCGCGCAGCATAGCGATCTGGCGCCAGCTCAGCTGGGCGCCCAGCACCAGGCGGTTGAAGCCGTCGTTCTCGGCGTTGCCGCGCCAGATCTGCTCGAACGCGTGCTCGAACAGCGAGCCGACCTGCTCGACGCTGAAGGTGAGCTTGCCCACCGGCTGCACTTCGAAGTCCTGGATCGACAACGGCACACTGGCGCCGTGGATCTCGTAGACGTGCTCGGTGAGCACGCGCAGGCCGAGGTTCTCCAGCTGCGGCAGCACTTCGGACAGCGCGATGTCGCCGCCGGAGCGGTAGACCTTGAAGCGCAGCGTCTCCGGCGCCTTCGGCGGGTGGTAGAAGGACATGCGCAGCGCGTTGTCGCCTTCCAGCAGCGACAGCTGGCGCACGTCCTCGGCGGCCACCGCCGGGCTCACGTCGTCGATGTAGCCGGGCGGCAGCGCGCGCGCGTAGCGGTTGGCCAGCGCCACGCCCTCGTGCTCGCCGCACTGCTTCACCAGCGCGTCGCGCACGTCGTCGTGCCAGTTGCGCGCGATGGCCGCCACGCCCTGCTCCAGCGCGGCGAGGTCGTAGCCGGGCTGGTCGCCGATCTTCGGGCGCACCACGATGTACAAGCGCGCCAGCGCGTCCTCGCCCATCAGCACAGAGGAGTCGACCTGGTCGGCGTGCAGCGCCTCGCCAAGCAAGGCCTCGATGCGTTCGCGCACCGAAGTGTTGAAGCGTTCGCGCGGCACGAACACCTGGCAGGTGAAGAAGCGGCCGTAGCGGTCGCGGCGCATGAACAGGCGCGTGTGCGCGCGCTGGCGCAGTTCGAGGATGCCGGTGGCGATGGCGAACAGTTCGTCCTCGCTGCTCTGCAGCAGTTCCTCGCGCGGCAGCGTTTCCAGCGTGTGGCGCAGCGACTTGCCGGAGTACGAGTCGCGCTTCAGCCCCGAGCGCGCCAGCACCGCCTCCACCTTGTGGCGCACCAGCGGCACGTCCTGCGGGCGCGCCATGCCGGCGTTCGAGGTGAACAGGCCGAGGAAGCGCTGCTCGGCGATGGCGCGACCGTCGGCGCCAAAGCGCAGCACGCCGATGTAATCCATGTAGCCGGAACGATGCACGCGCGAACGCGCGTTGGTCTTGGTCAGGATGACCGCGTCCACCGCGCCGGAATGCGGCAGGCCGCTGGCCGCCAGCGTCTTCAGCGAACGCGGCGCCATCGACTGCTCGTTCTTGCGCAGGATGCCCAGGCCCGAGCCGTCGATGGCGCGCAGCACGTGCTCGCCGTCGGCGTCGGCCACTTCGTACTCGCGATAGCCGAGGAAGGTGAAGTTGTCGGCGGCGAGCCAGCGCAGGAAATCGCCGGCCTCGCGCGCGGAAGCCTCGTCCAGCGCCGGCTTGCGCTGCGGCAGTTCGCCGGCGATGGCCAGCGCCTTGTCGCGCATCGCCGCCCAGTCGCCCACCGCGGCGCGCACGTCGTCCAGCGCGGCCTCGACCTGCGCGACCAGTTGCGCCTGGTCGGCGCCAGCCACGCGGTCGATCTCGAAGTGCATCACCGACTCGGACGCGCCCTGCTCGCCGCCCAGCGCCAGCAGCTTGCCGCCGGCATCGCGCCGCACCGGCAGCACCGGGTGAACCACGGCATGGATCTGCACGTGCGCGGAAACCACCATGCTCACGGTATCGACCAGGAACGGCATGTCGTCGGTGACGATCTGCAACTGGCCGTGGCCGACCTCGGGACTCAGCACGCGCACCGCCGCGCGGCCGGGCGCGCGCTGCTGCGCGAACTGCAGCAGGCCATCGACCACCGCAGCCCATTGCGCCGGGGTGTGCAAGCCGAAATCGCCCGCGCTGATCCGTGCGAAGAAGGCTCCGATAAAAAATTGCGCCTCATCAAGGCGCTGGGCGGGGAATCCGGTTTGCTTCAGCGCCTCGAACACGGCGGACTGAAACGGAACTTCATGGGCTGCGCGAATGGCATTCATGGCATCTGCTTGTAGTGGGAACGAAAGTGACGCGACAAAGCCCCAAAAGGATACGCTTCGCCTCCTCAAAACGCCTTGTGCATAGCGTCATGCATTGCAGCGCAATTCAGGTCTTCGCGGCGTGCACGACCAACGTGGCGAAGAGCGGTCGCCATGGATCGTGCGTCGACGAGAAAACCTTTCCGCAAGCCCTGTAACAAATTGTAAACTGTACGGTATAGTAGCCACCTGCCCCACCGTGCTCGTCCCCGCGAGCCGCGGAAACGCTTTACCGTCGACCACGATCAGCACGCCCCGGAGTCCCCATGAAATCCCCGTCCCTGCGCGCCCCCGCGTTGTGCCTCGGCCTGCTGGCCCTGGCTGCCTGCGGCAAGAAGGAACAAGGCCAGATGCAGATGCCGCCGCCGCAGGTGGGCGTCGTCAACGCGCAGCCGCAGAACGAGCCGCTGACCAAGGATCTGGTCGGCCGCCTGTCGCCTTTCCGCAGCGCCGACGTGCGCGCCCGCGTGGCCGGCGTGCTGCTGAAGCGCGACTACGTCGAAGGCAGCGACGTGAAGAAGGGCCAGTTGCTGTTCGAGATCGACCCGGCGCCGCTGAAGGCCGCGCTGGCCGCGGCCGAGGCTTCGCTGGCGCAGGCGCAGGCCACCTACACCAACGCCAAGGTCAACGCCAAGCGTTCGCGCGAGCTGGCGCCCAAGGGCTACATCTCCCGATCCGACCTCGACAACGCTCTGGCCGCCGAGCGCACGTCCGCCGCGGCGGTGCAGGCGGCGCAGGCCAACGTGCAGACCGCGCGCATCAACCTCGGCTACGCCAACGTCACCTCGCCCATCGACGGCCGCGCCGGCCAGCAGCAGGTGACCGAAGGCGCGCTGGTGGGCAACGGCAGCGCAACCCTGCTCACCACGGTGGATCAGATCGATCCGCTGTACGTGAACTTCACCATGAGCGTGGCCGACATGGAGCAGTTGCGCCAGGCGCAGAGCAGCGGTGGCGTCACCCTCGCGCAGGCCAACCAGGCCAGCGTGCGCGTGACCCTGCCCGATGGCAGCACGTATGCCGAGCCGGGCACGCTGGATTTCACCGCCGCCACGGTGGATCCGGCCACCGGCGCGATGAACCTGCGCGCGCAGATTCCCAATCCCAAGCACAGCCTGCTGCCAGGCATGTACGTGACACTGCAGGCCACGCTGGGCGAGCAGCACAAGGTGTTCCTGATCCCGCAGGCGGCCGTGCTGCGCGACACCGTGGGCGCCTACGTGTTCGTGGTGGGCAGCGACGGCAACGTCAAGCGCCATGACGTCGCCGCAAACGGCATGAGCGGCGGCAACTGGGTGATCACCAGCGGCCTCGCCGCCGGCGACCAGGTGGTGGTGTCCGGCGTGCAGAACGTGCACGAGGGTGCCCCTGCCAAGGCCTCGCCGTGGCAGCCGCAGCCCGCCGCGGGCGGCGCCGCGCCGGCTGCCGGCAAGTAACGGAGTCCGACGATGCCAAGTTTCTTCATCGACCGCCCGATCTTCGCCTGGGTGGTGGCCATCCTGATCTCGCTGGGCGGCGTGCTAGCCATCCTCAACCTGGGCGTGGAGTCGTATCCGAACATCGCGCCGCCGTCGGTCACGGTGAACGCCACCTACCCCGGCGCCAGCGCGGACACCACCGAGAAGACCGTCACCCAGGTGATCGAGCAGCAGCTCACCGGCATCGACCACCTGCTGTACTTCAGCTCCTCGTCCAGCGCCAGCGGCCACGCCAGCATCACGCTGACCTTCGAGACCGGCACCGATCCGGACATCGCCCAGGTGCAGGTGCAGAACAAGGTGGCGCTGGCCACGCCACGCCTGCCTTCCGAAGTGACCCAGCAGGGCGTGGTGGTGGCCAAGGCCAACGCCGGCTTCCTGATGGTGATCGCGCTGAAGTCGGACAACCCGAACATCGACCGCGACCGCCTCAACGACATCGTCGGCTCGCAGGTGCTGGATCAGATCTCGCGCGTGCCCGGCGTGGGCAGCACCCAGCAGTTCGGCTCCGAATACGCCATGCGCATCTGGCTGAACCCGGACAAGCTGCAGGGCTATGGCCTGTCGGCGACGCAGGTGTTCAACGCGATCTCGGCGCAGAACGTGCAGTTCGCCGCCGGCTCGCTGGGCGCCGACCCGGCCGTGCCCGGCCAGGGCCTCACCGCCACGGTGTCCACCGAGGGCCGCTTCACCACGCCCGAGCAGTTCGCCGGCATCATCCTGCGCGCCAACGCCGACGGCACCACCGTCAAGCTGGGCGACGTGGCCAAGATCAGCTTCGGCCCCGGCAACTACGGCTTCGACACCACCTGGGACGGCAAGCCGATCGGCGCCTTCGCGATCCAGCTGCTGCCCGGCGCCAACGCGCTGGACGTGTCCACCGCGGTGCGCGCGAAGATGGACGAGCTGACGCCCAGCTTCCCGCCCGGCGTGAGCTGGTTCAGCCCCTACGACAGCACCGCCTTCGTGCACATCTCCATCGACGAGGTGGTGCATACCCTGGTCGAGGCGATCATCCTGGTGTTCCTGGTGATGCTGCTGTTCCTGCAGAACTTCCGCGCCACCGTCATCCCCACCCTGGTGATCCCGGTGGCCCTGCTGGGCACCTTCCTCGGCATGCTGGTGCTGGGCTTCACCATCAACCAGCTCACCCTGTTCGGCATGGTGCTGGCGATCGGCATCGTGGTGGACGACGCGATCGTGGTGATCGAGAACGTCGAACGCATCATGACCGAGGAGAACCTCTCGCCGAAGGAGGCCACGCGCAAGGCGATGGGCCAGATCACCGGCGCGGTGGTGGCGATCACCGTGGTGCTGGCGGCGGTGTTCGTGCCGTCGGCGCTGCAGCCGGGCGCCTCCGGCATCATCTACAAGCAGTTCGCGCTGACCATCGCGATGTCGATGGCGTTCTCGGCCTTCCTCGCGCTGTCGTTCACGCCGGCGCTGTGCGCCAGCTTCCTGCAGCCGGAGCACCACAAGAAGAAGAACGTCGTCTACCGCAAGTTCAACGAGTTGTTCGAGTGGGCCACGCGCAGCTACGTCGGCCACGTGGGCCGCGCGGTGCGGCACGCGCCGCGCTGGATGTTCGTGTTCGTGCTGCTCGCGGTGCTGGCAGGCTTCCTGTACACCCGCCTGCCCGGCAGCTTCCTGCCCGAGGAAGACCAGGGCTACGCCTTGGCCGTGATCCAGTTGCCGCCCGGCGCCACCAAGCAGCGCACCGGCGAGGTGATGGCGCAGATGCGCACGATCCTCAACAAGGATCCGGCGGTGGAAGGCGTGCTGCAGGTGACCGGCTTCAGCTTCATCGGCTCCAGCGAAAGCGCCGGCATGGCCTTCATCAAGCTGAAGGACTGGGCCAAGCGCGACGTCACCGCGATGCAGTTCATCCAGCGCGCGAACATGCAGCTGTTCGCGATCCGCGACGCGCGCATCTTCGTGGTGAACATCCCCACCGTGCAAGGCCTGGGCCAGTTCGGCGGCTTCGACATGTACCTGCAGGATCGCGCCGGCCTGGGCCGCGACGCGCTCACCCAGGCACGCAACATGCTGCTAGGCAAGGCCGCGAAGGATCCGCTGCTCACCGGCGTGCGTCCGAACGCGCTGGAGGATTCGCCGCAGCTCGACCTGAAGGTGGATCGCGTGCAGGCGCAGTCGATGGGCCTGTCGATCAGCGACGTGTACAACGCGGTCAGCCTGATGCTGGCGCCGGTGTACGTGAACGACTTCACCTACGGCGGCCGCGTGAAGCGCGTCATCATGCAGGCGGACGCGCCCTATCGCATGGGCCCGGACGCGCTGCAGCACTTCTTCACGCCCAGCAGCACGGAAACCAACGCCGACGGCACGCCGGCGATGATCCCGATCTCCAACGTGGTGCAGGCGAAATGGGGCATGGGCTCGCCGGCGCTGACCCGCTACAACGGCTACTCCGCGGTGGAAATCGTGGGTTCGCCGGCGCCGGGCCATGCCTCGGGCGAAGCGATGAACGAGATGCAGAAGATCGTCGCGCAGGATCTGCCCAAGGGCTACGGTTTCGACTGGACCGGGCAGTCCTACCAGGAAATCCTGTCCGGCAACGCCGCCACGCTGCTGATGGTGCTGTCCATCGTGGTGGTGTTCCTGGCGCTGGCCGCGCTGTACGAGAGCTGGTCGATCCCGGTGTCGGTGCTGCTGGTGGTGCCGCTGGGCCTGCTCGGCGTGGTGGTGTTCACCCTGCTGCGCGGCCTGCCCAACGACATCTACTTCAAGATCGGCCTGGTCACGGTGATCGGCCTGGCGGCGAAGAACGCGATCCTGATCGTGGAATTCGCGGTGGCCGAGCAGAAGGCCGGCCGCACGCTGCGCGAGGCCACCATCGACGCGGCGCGGCTGCGCTTGCGCCCGATCCTGATGACCTCGCTGGCCTTCATCCTCGGCGTGTTCCCGCTGTTCATCTCCACCGGCGCCGGCGCCAACGCCCGCCACGCCATCGGTACCGGCGTGATCGGCGGCATGCTGTTCGCCACCATCTTCGGCGTGCTGCTGATCCCGGTGTTCTACATCGTGGTGCGGCGCCTGCTGGGCGACAAGCTGGATGGCGATAGCAAGCCCCAGGCGGCCACGGGGGCAGGCATGCAGTCGTTCGACTCCGATCCGCGGCGCGGCCATTGAGATGAAAAGGCCCCACAGAAAATCCACGACATTCAACTTGTTTTTGGGTTTTCTGTGGCTCTTGCTGGCACGACTGGCATTCCATTTCCTGCCAATGTTTCCGGCGATCTTGGTATCCGTTGCGGCGTTCGCCTTGATGCTGCGTTCCATGCCGACCAAACAAGAGCAGCAAGAGGAAATCAGGCAGAAGATCGAGGAGAGCAAGGAAAACTGGCGTGGCATGAACAAGTAGGTTCTTGATCTCACTTCAACAAGAAGCCCGGGCGGGTTACCCCGCCCGGGCTTCTTGTTGATACGCAAGTCCCCCCTCACCCCAACCCACTCCCCAATGGGGTGGGAGTTGAAGGTTCAGCGCAAGCCCGTCTCGTTGCGTGCGATCACGATGCGCTGGATCTCGCTGGTGCCTTCGTAGATCTCGGTGATCTTGGCGTCGCGGAAGTAGCGCTCCAGCGGCATCTCCCGCGAATAGCCCATGCCGCCGTGGATCTGCACCGCCTGGTGGGCGATCCACATCGCCGCCTCCGACGCCGTGAGCTTGGCGATGGATGCCTCGGTACCGAAGCGGCCGCCGTGCTTCTCCGCCTCGCCCTTCGCCCAGGCGGCGCGCAGCGTGAGCAGGGTGGCGGCGTCGAGCTTGCACTTCATGTCGGCGATCTTGGCCTGGGTCATCTGGAACGTGCCGATCGGGTGGCCGAAGGCCTTGCGGTCGCGCGACCACTGCAGCGCCGCCTCGTAGGCCGCACGTGCGATGCCCACCGCCTGCGAGGCGATGCCGATGCGCCCCGCGTCGAGCAAGCTCATGCCCATCGCGAAGCCCTTGCCCTCCGCACCCAGCAGGTTCGCCTTCGGGCACACATAGTCGGTGAACTCGATCTCGCAGGTGGCCGAGGCGCGGATGCCCAGCTTGGGCTCGCTCTTGCCGGCGTGGAAGCCCGGCAGCTGCGTGTCGATGATGAAAGCCGACACGCCCTTTGCTCCAATACCTGGTGTCGTTATGGCGAACAGGATGATGTAGCGCGCCACCATGCCGGAGGTGATCCAGCTCTTCTTGCCGTTGATCACCCAGTCGCCGTTCGCGTTCTTCTGCGCGCGGGTGTGCATGGCCGAGGCATCGGAGCCGGACTGCGGCTCGGTCAGCGCATAGGCGCCGATCGCCTCGCCCTGCGCGATGGCGCGCACGTACTTCTGCTTCTGCTCCTCGCTGCCGTGCTTGAGGATGCCGTTGCAGAACAGCGAGTTGTTGACCGACATGATGGTCGCGGTGGCGGCGTCGGCCGCAGCGATCTCGATCATCGCCAGCGAGTAGGCGATCGGATCCATGCCCGCGCCGCCGTATTCGTGCGGCACCTCGATGCCCATCAGGCCGAGCTGCCCCATCTCGCGGATGTTCTCCAGCGGGAACTCGCCCTTCTCGTCCAGTTCGGCCGCCACCGGCGCGATGCGCTTCTGGGCGAAGTCGCGGGCCATGGCCTGGATGGCCAACTGGTCTTCGGTAAAGCTGAAATCCATGAGGGGCTCCGATGGGAGAAGAAAGCCCGCCATTTTAGCGTGGCCGCCCGAAAGGCCTTGTGCGAGCGCAACAATGCGCCACGGACAAGCCCTTGACGCACGGCGGGCGCCGGCCCAGACTTCGCATCTCTTTATCGCGATATAGGGATAACGCATGGATCTGGCCACCGCGTCCAGCATCTTGCGCCTGCTGGCCGACCCCACCCGCGTGCGCCTGCTGGCCCTGCTGGAGGGCGAGGAGCTCACCGTGGCCGAACTGGCCGCGGTGCTGCACCTGGCGCAGCCGCGCGTCTCCACGCATCTGGCCAAGCTGAAGGAAGCCGGCCTGGTGCGCGACCGCCGCGCCGGCGTCTCCGCCTACTACCGCGCCAACGGCGAGGGCGACGAGCACCAGCACACCTTGATCGCCGCGCTGCGCGAGAACATCGACGACGCCCTGCTGCGCGAGGACGCCGACCGCCTGCCCGCCGTGCTCGCCAACCGCGCCCGCGCCGAAGGCTGGGCCGACACCGTCGCTGGCGACATGGAACGCCACTACTCGCCCGGCCGCACCTGGGAAACGCTGGCGCGCGCGCTGCTGCAGCTACTGGGCACCGGCGACGTGCTGGACATCGCCTCCGGCGACGGCATCACCGCCGAACTGCTGGCGCCGCACGCCCACTCCGTCGTTTGCGTGGACTCCAGCGAACGCGTGGTCGAGGCCGCGCGCAAGCGCCTGCACGCCTACCGCAACGTCGAGGTGCACCAGGGCGACATGCACGCGCTGGAACTCGGCGAACGCCGCTTCGACCTCGTGCTGATGTTGCACGCGCTCACCTACGCCGAACGCCCCGCGCAGGCCGTGGCCGAAGCCGCGCGCCTGCTGCGCCCCGGCGGACGCCTGCTCGCGGTGACGCTGGGCAAGCACGACCACCGCGCCGCGGTGGAACCGTTCGACCACCGCAACCTCGGCTTCACCGAGGCGGAGCTGCGCGATCACGCCAGCGCCGCCGGCCTGCAGGTGCTCAGCTGCAACCGCATCAGCCGCGAGCGCAAGGCGCCGCATTTCGAAGTCATCAGCCTGCTCGCGCAGAAGCCGAAGAAGTGAGAAGCCACCGATGAGCGCCCTGCCCTGGCTGCACCCCGAACGCGTCGCCCTGCTGGAAGCGGCGCTGGCCGAACGCATCCTGATCCTCGACGGCGGCATGGGCACCATGCTGCAAGGCCACCGGCTGGACGAAGCGGGCTTCCGCGGCGAACGTTTCGAGCACGGCCACGACGGCGCCCACGCGCACCACCACGACCACCCGGGCTGCGACCTCAAGGGCAACAACGACCTGCTCACGCTGACCCAGCCGGCGATCATCCGCGGCGTGCACGAGGCCTACCTCGAAGCCGGCGCCGACCTGGTGGAAACCAACACCTTCAATTCCACCCGCATCAGCCAGGCCGACTACAAGCTGGAACACCTCGCGCACGAACTGAACCTGGAAGGCGCGAAGCTCGCACGCGCCGCCTGCGACAAATTCACCGCGCTCACGCCGGGCAAGCCGCGCTTCGTGATCGGCGTGCTCGGCCCCACCAGCCGCACCGCCTCGCTGTCGCCGGACGTCAACGACCCCGGCTTCCGCAACGTCACCTTCGAGGAACTGGCGGCCAACTACCGCGAGTCCGCCGCCGGCCTGGTCGACGGCGGCGCCGACATCGTGATGGTGGAAACCATCTTCGACACGCTTAACGCCAAGGCCGCGCTGTACGCGCTCTCCGAGCTGTTCCGCGAGCGCGGCGCGCGCGTGCCGCTGATGATCTCCGGCACCATCACCGACCGCTCCGGCCGCACGCTTTCCGGCCAGACCGCCGAGGCGTTCTGGTATTCCGTGCGCCATGCGCGGCCGCTGTCCATCGGCCTGAACTGCGCGCTCGGCGCGGCCGACCTGCGCCCGCACATCCAGACCCTCGCCGACCTCGCGGAATGCCACGTCAGCACGCATCCCAACGCCGGCCTGCCCAACGCCTTCGCCGAGTACGACGAGACGCCGGAGCAGATGGCCGGCGTGATCCGCGGCTTCGCCCGCGACGGCCTGCTCAACCTCGTCGGCGGCTGCTGCGGCACCACGCCGGCGCACATCAAGGCCATCGCGGAAGCCGTGCGCGAGTACCCGCCGCGCGCGCTGCCGGGCGAAAAACGGGAAGCCGCATGAACACCGCGAACCGGCTCCCTCTCCCCTACGGGGAGAGGGTTGGGGTGAGGGGTCACGCTGGCCCCGCGCCCGCATCACCGAATCTTGTCGCAAGCCTCGCCCCCTCACCTCAATCCTCTCCCCACCGGGGAGAGGAAGCAAGAGCAGAAGCATGAGCACCGCCCGCTACACCCGACTCTCCGGCCTCGAACCGCTGGTCATCACGCCCGATCTGCTGTTCGTCAACGTGGGCGAGCGCACCAACGTCACCGGCTCGGCGCAGTTCAAGAAGCTGATCAAGGAAGACCGCTACGAGGAAGCGGTGGAGGTCGCACGCCAGCAGGTCGCCAACGGCGCGCAGATCATCGACGTCAACATGGACGAAGGCCTGATCGACTCCGAGGCGGCGATGGTGCGCTTCCTCAACCTGATCGCCGCCGAACCCGACATCGCCCGCGTGCCGGTGATGGTGGACTCCTCCAAGTGGAGCGTGATCGAGGCCGGCCTGCGCTGCCTGCAGGGCAAGGGCATCGTCAACTCGATCTCGATGAAGGAAGGCGAGGCGGCGTTCCTCGAACACGCGCGCAAGGTGCAGCAGTACGGCGCCGCCGCGGTGGTGATGGCGTTCGACGAGCAGGGCCAGGCCGATACCGCCGAGCGCAAGATCGAGATCTGCTCGCGCGCCCATGCATTGCTGACGCAGGAACTCGACTTCCTGCCCGAAGACATCATCTTCGATCCCAACATCTTCGCCATCGCCACCGGCATCGAGGAGCACAACAACTACGCGGTGGACTTCATCGAGGCCACCCGCGAGCTGAAGCGGCGCTTCCCCGATTCGCACATCTCCGGCGGCGTCTCCAACGTGTCGTTCTCGTTCCGCGGCAACGACACCGTGCGCGAGGCGATCCACTCGGTGTTCCTGTACCACGCCATCCAGGCCGGCATGGACATGGGCATCGTCAACGCCGGCGCGCTGGCGATCTACGACGACCTCGACCCCACCCTGCGCGAACGCGTCGAGGACGTGGTGCTGAACCGCCGCGCCGACGCCACCGAGCGCCTGCTGGAAATCGCCGACAACTACAAGAAGAAGAAAGGCGAGGCCATCGTCGAGACGCTGGCCTGGCGCGAGAAGGACGTGCGCGCCCGACTCAGCCACGCGCTGGTGCACGGCATCGACCAGTACGTGGTCGAGGACACCGAGGAAGCGCGCCAGCAGGTCGCGCGCCCGCTCGACGTGATCGAGGGCCCGCTGATGGACGGCATGAACGTGGTCGGCGACCTGTTCGGCGCCGGCAAGATGTTCCTGCCGCAGGTGGTGAAGTCCGCCCGCGTGATGAAGAAGGCGGTGGCCTACCTGCTGCCCTTCATCGAGGAGGAAAAGGCGCGCACCGGCGACGCCGGCAAGAGCAACGGCAAGATCGTGATGGCCACGGTCAAGGGCGACGTGCACGACATCGGCAAGAACATCGTGGGCGTGGTGCTCCGCTGCAATAACTTCGACGTGATCGACCTCGGCGTGATGGTGCCCACGCAGAAGATCCTCGACACCGCCATCGCCGAGAACGCCGACATGATCGGCCTGTCCGGCCTGATCACGCCCTCGCTGGAGGAGATGAGCCACGTGGCCCGCGAAATGCAGCGGCAGGATTTCCGCATCCCGCTCTTGATCGGTGGCGCCACCACCTCGCGCGCGCACACCGCGCTGAAGATCGAGCCGCACTACAAGTCGCCCTGCGTATGGGTGAAGGACGCCTCGCGCGCGGTGGGCGTGGCGCAGTCGCTGGTCAGCAAGGAGTTGATCGACGACTTCATGGCGAAGATCCGCGCCGAATACGCCGAAGTGCGCGAGCGCCACCGCAACCGCGGCCCCGGCAAGCAACTGGTGCCGCTGGCCAAGGCGCGCGCTCAGCGCTTCGCCTGCGACTGGGCGGACTATGCCCCGCCGCAACCGAACAAGCCCGGCCTCACCGTGTTCGACGACTACGATCTCGCCGAGCTGCGTGGCTACATCGACTGGAGCCCGTTCTTCAACGCGTGGGAACTGGCCGGCCACTACCCCGCCATCCTCACCGATGAGATCGTCGGCCAGCAGGCCAGCGAACTGTTCCGCGACGCGCAGGCGATGCTGGACAAGGTCATCGCGGAAAAATGGCTCACCGCCCGTGGCGTGATCGGCTTCTGGCCCGCGGCCAGCATCGGCGACGACATCGAACTTCTCCCCTCTCCTTCCGGGAGAGGGGCTGGGGGTGAGGGTTCGGGCGAAGCGCAACACCCCGCTTCGCCCGAACCCTCACCCGCCCCTTCGGGGCACCCTCTCCCGACGGGAGAGGGGAAAATCATGCTGCACCACTTGCGCCAGCAGGCCGACAAGCCCGTCGAACGCCCCGATTTCTGCCTGTCCGACTTCATCGCGCCGAAGGAGCACGGCAAGCGCGACTGGATCGGCGGCTTCGCCGTCACCGCCGGCCTCGGCATCGAGCCGCACCTTGCTCGCTTCCACGCCGAGCACGACGACTACTCCGCAATCATCCTCAAGGCGCTGGCCGACCGCCTCGCCGAGGCCTTCGCCGAGCGCATGCACGAACGCGTGCGGCGCGAATTCTGGGGCTACGCGCGCGACGAAAGCCTCGACAACGACGCGCTGATCGCGGAAAAGTACCAGGGCATCCGCCCCGCCCCCGGCTACCCCGCTTGCCCCGACCACACCGAGAAGGCCACACTGTTCAAGCTGCTCGACGCCACGAACAACGCCGGCATCGAACTCACCGAAGGCTTCTCGATGTATCCGGCGGCGGCCGTCTCCGGCTGGTACTTCTCGCATCCCGGCAGCCAGTACTTCGTGGTCGGCCGCCTCACCCGCGAGCAGGTGGAGGACTACGCCGGGCGCAAGGGCTGGACGCGCCAGGAAGCCGAGCGCTGGCTGGCGCCCAACCTCGACTACGATCCGGAGTGACCTGTACTCAGGGCGTTTCGTCGCCGGTGAGGTTGTTCTTGTGGTGGCGCAGATGCACCACGAGGTTGTAGACCGAGACGAAGGCGGGGAAGAAGTTCGAGATGATGCCCACCGAATCGTTCTTGCCTACCAGGAAATAAGCCAGCAGCAACGAACTGCCGACCACCGACAGCCACCAGAACGCCAACGGCATCACCACCCGCTTGTGCTTGCGCGTGTAGTACAGCTGCACAAACCAGCGGCTGGTGAACATCACCGAGCCCAGCAGGCCGACCGCCTTCCACGGCGTCAACTGGAATTGCTGCAGCGCCTGCAGGGCGTGGGAAAGGTCGTGTGACATGGCGCTGATCCGGTCGGCGGGAAAGCCCGGCATTTTACGCGAGCGCCGCGCCATGGTTGACCTCGCCGCCCTCACCCCGTATATTTGCGCGCTCTCGGCGGGCGGTTAGCTCAGCGGTAGAGCACTGCCTTCACACGGCAGGTGTCACAAGTTCGATCCTTGTACCGCCCACCACCGAATCGAAAACGAAGGGCCCGGCCACGCCGGGCCCTTCGTTTTTCCGTGCCGGCCTTTCCCGGCATTTCCATTTTCCGCCCCTCGTCCGTCTGTCTCCCGATGGACACAACCGTCCAGCCGCGGAATGGCTGGACGGCAGAAGACAAGACGCGGAATCCGAAGCACAACCGGGAGAATCGTTGGTGAACAAGTTCAATCTGCGGCCGTTGCCTTTGGCATTGGCCTGCCTGCTGGCACCCATGCATGCGGCCTTCGCCGCCGACGCAACCACCAGCACCAGCATTCCGCTGGATCTGATCCAGGAGAATTACGGCGGCGGCCAGTACGGCTATCGCCTGGGCATCAACGTGGGCGTCAACGGCGCCACGCCCGAGGAATACCTGTTCGACACCGGCTCGGACTCCTTCAACATCGACGTGGGCCACGGTTCGCCCACGTGGTTCCCCAGCCAGCCGGGCGTGGCGCAGAGCGCTCCGTACGCCTACCTGTACGGCAACGGCACCTACGGCTACTGGCAGACCTCCACCACGGTCGCCAGCGTGCAGTTCTACGACTCGTCCACTGGCGCGCAGGCCGCCAGCTACGCCACGCCGGGCGGCCTGCCCGTGGCCGCGGCCACCGACTGGATGGTCACGCCGCAAAGCGCGGGCAGCGACACGCTGGGCCCGGCGATCACCACCGAAGGCGGCGTCACGCTGTACCAGGATCTCACCTGGCAGCAGAACCTCGACAAGGGCCAAGCGCCCGAGGAAGGCGTCTTCTACGGCACCTTCGGCGCCGGCGACTTCGGCAACGGCGTGTCCGGCTCGCTTACCAAGACCGGCTACATCGTGGAGGCCAACGGCACCGGCAAGGCTCCGGGCAACTGCGCCCAGGCCTGCCTGATCGAAGGCCTCACGCCTGCGCTGCGCGCGCAGTTCCTCAGCGTGGCGCCGTGGATCCCCACCGACGGCCAGACCACCCCGTTCCCGCTGTCGGGCGCGCCCTCGGCGTGGCAGTTCGACACCGCGTTCCTCTATACGCTCACCGACAGCAAGGGCAACAGCGTGAGCGCGCCGATGATGACGCTGTTCGACACCGGCACGCCGAACATCATGCTGATCGACAACGGCGACCTTGGCCTGGCCAGCGCCGAACAGGCCGCCGGCAACCTCAACCCCAATGGCAACCTGGTGCCTGGCATCACGCTCACCGCCACCGGCCTGGCGATCACCGCCAACGGCCTGATCATCTCCGGCCTGCCGACCTCGGTGACCAGCGGCGACGACAGCCAGGGCGACTACAGCAACGTGGTGACGCTGGGGCCGTACGGCGGCTTCCCCGACGCGGCGATCTACGGCCTGTCGTTCTTCATGCACAACGCGGTGATGTACGACCTGCAGAACCAGGCCACCGGCTACACGCCGTTCTACGTCACCACCGCCAACATAGCCACCGGCTTCACGGTGACGCCGGACATGGGCCCGCTGGGCCTGGCCGGCACGATTTCCGGCAGCAGCCCGCTGCAGGTGGCCGAAGGCGGCATCGCCGATCTCAGCGGAACCAACACCTATACCGGTGCCACCGACATCGCCAAGGGCGGCTGGCTCGCGCTCGCCGGCCCCGGCAGCATCGCGGCCTCGTCCGACGTGCATGTGGACGGCTATTTCGATATCTCGCGCACCTGGCAGGTCACCACGGTGCAGTCGCTCTCCGGCGCCGGCCTCGTGCAACTGGGCGACACCACGCTGGATCTCACCAATGCCAGCGGCAGCTTCGGCGGCGAGATCGCGGATGGCGGCATCGGCGGCGGCACCGGCGGCCGGCTGATCGTGTCCGGCGGCCACGAAACGCTCACGGGCGACAACACCTTCACCGGCGCCACCGGCGTCGGCGCCGGCGCGGCGCTGGACGTGGAGGGTTCGCTGGCCGGCGGCGCCGTCAACCTCGGCACGCTGGCCGACAACGGCAGCATCCTGGGCAACGTGGCCAACGGCGGCCTGATGATCGGCCAGGGCCGCGTCGGCGGCAGCCTGGCCAACACCGGCATCGTGGCGCCCGGCAACGGGCCGGGGCAGTACCAGACGCTGACCGTGGACGGCGACTACACGCAACGCGCCGGCGCGTCCTACCTGGTACAGCTCGATCCGGCGCAGGCCGGCGTGTCCAGCCTGCTCGCAGTGGGCGGCAGCGCGACGCTGGCGAGCGGTGCCGGCATCGGCCTGTCCTCGGCCTCCGGCGGTCTGTACCGCACCGGCACGCGCTACACCGTGCTGGATGCGCAGAACGGACTCAGCGGCAACTACCAGCTCATCGACGATGGCGCGCTCAGCGCCGTGCTCGGCGTCGCGCCCAGCTACGACGCCAACCACGTCTACCTGACCGTGGTGCAGACCCGTCCGCTGACCGCCGTGGGCGGCACGCCGAACGAGGTGGCCACGCTGGCCGGCGCGCAGAGCCTGTCGCCGCAGGCGACGCCCACCGGCTCCGGCCTGCATGCCTCCGCATGGCAGGCCACGGCAATCGGCGGCACCTCCGCCAGCACGGTGTTCAATGCGCTGGCCAACCTGCCCACCGATGCCGCGATCCGTGCCGCCGCCGACCAGCTCTCCGGCGAAATCCACGCCACCGCGCAAGGCGTGCTGCTGGAAGACAGCCGCTACGTGCGCGATGCGGTCACTGGCCGCCTGCGCCAGGCAGGCGAAGGCACAACGGCGGCGGACGGCCCGACCGTGCGGGACGGCAAGGGCGGCCTCGCGTGGTGGGGGCAGTTCGTCGGCGAGTGGGGCCAGCACGACGGCGACGGCAACGCCGCTTCGACCAAGCACACCAGCGGCGGCCTGCTGCTCGGCGCGGATCATGCGCTTGGCGAGCATTCGCGCCTGGGCGTGGCCGCCGGCTACACGCAGACCTCGATCAACACGGCCGCGCGCGGTTCGTCGCTGTCCAGCCGCGACCTCGACCTCAGCGCCTACATCGGCACCCAGCTCGGCAACCTCGGCCTGCGCGCCGGCGCCGCCTACGGCTGGCACTCGCTGGACGGTACGCGCCTGATCACCGTACCGGGGCTGGAGGGGCACGAGCTGAGCCGCTACGACGCCGACACCGCGCAGGTGTTCGGCGAAGCCGGCTACCGCTTCACGTTCAAGCACGCCTCGCTGGAACCCTTCGCGCAGGCCGCATGGGTACGCCTGCATACGGACGGCTTCCAGGAACACGGCGGTCTGGCGGATCTGTCGGGCGACGGCACGCAACGTTCCGTCGGCTACAGCACGCTGGGCGCACGCATGGCGACGGGCTTCCCGTTCCTCGGCAACCAGCAGGTGAGCGCGCATGCCATGCTGGGCTGGCAACGCGCCTGGGGCCGCAACGGCACCGCCGCGACGATGGCCTTCGCCGGCGGCACGCCCTTCGTGGTGGACGGCCTGCCGATCGCCCGCGACGCGCTCGCCGCCGATGCCGGCCTCACCCTGCAGGTGGCCAGGCACGCCGCGCTCGACCTGTCCTGGCATGGCCAGTTCGCCCATCAATCGAGGGACAGCGGCTTCCGCGGCAGCTTCGACTGGCAGTTCTGAGCAAGCCACGCCGGCGCGCGCCTCGCGCGTGCGCCGGCGTGCCCCGCACCGCTTGCATGCGGCGTGCCTGATGTACCATCCGTGGCTTGCACACAGGGGGAACATCGATGGCCAACCGCGACCTGGAATCGCTGCTGACGCCGCTGGACGACGAAGCGCCGAGCGGCCCCGACCTGGAATACGACCCGGAATTCCAGAACCTCGAACGCACCGCCACGCCCAAGGCCGAACGCGCGGTCGGCGACAGCGTGAAGACCGCCGAGGAACCCGACTGGGACAAGGTGAACAGCCTGGGCGAGAGCCTGCTCGGCCGCAGCCGCGACCTGCGCGTCGCCGTGCACCTCACCGCCGCGTGGACGCGCATGCACGGCCTCGCCGGCTGGGCCGACGGCCTGGCGCTGGTTCGCGGCCTGCTGGAAAACCTCTGGGACACGGTGCATCCGCAACTGGACGCCGAAGACGACAACGACCCCACCGCGCGCGTCAACGCGGTGATGCCGCTGGTCGACATGCAGGGAATACTCGGCTACTTCCGCGCCACGCCGTTCGTGCAGTCGCCGCGGCTGGGCCGGTTCTCGCTGCGCGACCTGCGCATCGCCAACGGCACGCTGAAAGTTGCGGTAGAGGACGAATCCAGCCTGCCGAGCATGACCGACATCGAGGCCTGCTGCCTGGATAGTGGCGAGGAACAGCTGCTGGCCGCCGCCAGCGCGACGGCCGCGGCGATGGAACACGCACGCGCCATCGACACCGCATTCAACGATCGCATCGGCACCGCCGGGCCGGATCTCAAGCCGCTGCTGGGCGAAATCTTCGAGCTGAAGAAATTCCTCGACGGCGAGGTCGCCAAGCGTGCGCCGGCCGGCGACGGCGAGACGTCGGGCGGCACCGAGGATGGCGGCGGTGCCCCGACCGGCAGTGGCGCTCCCGCCAGCACCGCGGGCGGGCGCATCGAAACGCCGCAGGACGTCATCAAGAAGCTGGACGAAATCTGCGAGTACTACGAGCGCCGCGAGCCCTCCAGCCCGGTGCCGCACATCCTGCGCCGCGCGCAGCGGCTGGTCGGCATGAACTTCGTCGACCTGATGAAGGATCTGGCGCCGGGCGGCCTGTCCGAGTTCCAGGTCATCTCGGGCAGCAGCGAGGAATAAAAACCCGAGCCCGGGACGGGCGCCATGACTTGCCGTACACCGCTACAACGAGATAGTTGTCATCGAGCACGGGGGGAAAGGCATGGCCGATCACGACGACGCGCTGATTTCGTTTGCCGACGAGCCGGCCGGGCTTGGCCACGCGCCGCCGCACCCCTCGCCGGGCGGCGCATGGCACGTGCTGATCGTCGACGACGAACCCGACGTGCACGCCGCCACCAAGCTGGCGCTCAAGGGCATCCACGTGGAAGGGCGCGCCCTCGCCTTCAGCCACGCCCACTCCGCGGCGCAGGCGCTGAAACTGCTGGCAGCGCCCAACGACTTTGCCGTGGCCTTCGTCGACGTGGTGATGGAAAGCGACGACGCCGGCCTGCAGCTGGTACGGAAGATCCGCGAGTCGCTGGACAACCAGTCGCTGCGCATCGTGCTGCGCACCGGCCAGCCCGGCTACGCGCCGGAAATCGACACCATCCGGCAATACGACATCAACGACTACCGCACCAAGTCCGAACTGACCCAGGTGCGGCTGTTCACCTGCCTGACCATGGCCGTGCGCGCCTATGCGCAGATCCGGCAGATGGAAGCCGGCCGGCACGGCCTGGAGCAGATCCTCGCGGCCTCCGTCGAGCTGGGCAAACTGGTGGGACTGAAGAAGTTCGCCGGCGGCGTGGTCACCCAGCTGTGCGCCCTGCTCAACGTGGACGCGCAATGCCTGGTGTGCGCCGCCATGCATCCCACCGAACACACGCCCTACGTGCTGGCGGCCGGCGGCGGCTACAGCACCTGGATCGGCCTGCCGCTGCAGGACGTCCCCGAGCCGAGGGTGCGCGACAACCTGCAGCATGCCCTGCTGCGACGGCGGCACTCGCTGGGCGACGGCGCCAGCCTGTATTTCCAGGGCTACGACGGCCAGGCGCTGGCCGCCTTCGTCGACGTGCAGCGCCCCTTGCAGCCGCTCGAAAAGGAGCTGCTCGAAGTCTTCTGCAGCAACATCTCGGTGGCCTTCGAGAACCTGCAGCTCTACCTCAACATCAACGATCTCGCCTTCAACGACTCGCTGGTGCACCTGCCCAACCGCAACGCGCTGGTGCTGGCGATCGACGGGCGCGGGCCGCAGCCGACCACCGTCGCGCTGGTCGACCTGGACGGCTTCGCCGACATCAACAGCATCCTCGACGACAGCTTCGGCGACGCCGTGCTGCAGTCGGTCGCGCTCAAGCTGCGCAGCTCCTTCCCCGAGGAAACCATGGTGGCGCGCCTGGGCGGCGACCTGTTCGGCGTGTACGGCCCGACCAGGCAGGTCACGCCGGAACGCATCGCCGCGGTGTTCGCCGAGCCGTTCGCCACGAGCAACGGCGAGCCCATGCGCCTGTCCGCCACCACCGGCCTGGTGCGCCTGCCCGAGGAACCGCAACCCGGCGTGGCCGTACTGAAGAACGCGGGCGCCGCGCTCAAGCAGGCCAAACGCTTCCAGCGCGGCAAGACGCTGTATTTCGAGGCCGTGCAGGCCGACGCCGCGCGCGACCGCATCCAGATGCTCAACCGGTTGCGCACGTCGTTCTCGGAGGATCGCCTGTTCCTCCACTACCAGCCCTTCCTGCGCCTGCAGGACAATCGCGTCGTCGGCGCCGAGGCGCTGCTGCGCTGGAAAAACGCCGAAGGCCAGTTCATCCCGCCCGACCAGTTCGTGCCCATCGCCGAGCAGTCGGGCCTGATGATCCCGCTGGGCGAATGGGTGGCGCGCACCGCCATGCGCTGGCGCGCGAGCCTGCGCGGCCGCGTGGACGAGGATTTCCGGGTGGCGATCAACGTGTCGCGCATCCAGTTCGCCGAACCGGATTTCGCGCAGAAATTCCTCGCCATCCTCGACGACTCGGGCCTGCAGGGGCCGCAGGTGGAGATCGAGCTGACCGAGTCCGTGGCCATCGACAACCTCGACAAGCTGACGGCGAAACTGCAGGCGCTGCGCGGACGCGGCATCCGCGTCGCGATGGACGACTTCGGCACCGGCTATTCGTCGCTGAGCGTGATCCAGCGCCTGCAACTCGACCACCTGAAGATCGACCGCAGCTTCGTCAGCGGCAGCCAGGTGGGCGAAGGCTCGTTCGAGATCGCGCGCACCGTGATCGCCATGGCCGACCACCTGCGCCTGTCCACCATCGCCGAAGGCGTGGAGACGCAGGCCCAATGCGACGCCTTGCTGGCCGCGGGCTGCCAGGAGGGGCAAGGCTACCTGTTCTCGCGGCCGCTGGGCGAGGCGGACTTCCTCGCGTGGCTGCAAGGCCGGGGCAATCCGCGCTAGCCCCGCCCCGACGTTTGTCCGCATGCAGAGGCAAGCCATGGATCGCAGGATCATGACCCCGGCATTTCTTCCCGTAAGCCGTCCGCCCGCGCGGATCGCCACGGCGCGACCCATCGCAGGACGCGCGTCCAGGCGCCCAGCCTGGCGCCGCAAAGCGAGCGTCGCCGCATGACCCGCTCCACCGCGCCCGCCCAGGCTCCCGACGACAAGCGCTTCGCCAACATCGACCGCCGGATGGCGCTGGTCTTCGGATTGCTGATCTTCTCCCTGATGCTGGCAACGCTGCTGACCGGAGCCTGGTATGTGCGCGGCATCATGGCGCAGGATCAGGCCCGGCCGGCCCCCATGGCCAGCCACGCCGCGACCGATGCCGCAGGCCACGCTGGACGGCAGCGAACAGGCACGCTCCCGCAACCGGCGGAAAACGGGCGGCCCGGCTCCGCCTACCGGCAGTTGCCGGATCGCCAGGGCGCCATGATCGCGCTGCTGTGCCTGCTGCTGTTGTCCACTGCCGGCATCCTGGCGACTTTGCGCATCAGCCGGCACTTCGGCTTGCCCATGCGCAGGCTGGCCACGGATGCGGCGCGCGAGCGCCAGCGCCTGGCCAACATCCTGGAATCCATGCATGCCGGCACCTGGGAATGGAACGTGGAAACCGACCAGGTGACGATCAACGGGCGCCTGGCCGAGATCATGGGCTACGCGCTGGAAGAGCTGCAGCCCATCGGCAGCCGGGACTTCGCGCGGCTATGCCATCCCGACGACCTGGCCCGCCGCCGCGAAGGCTTCAGGGCGCACCTTGCCGGCAGGCAGGAGAGCTACACCTGCGAAATCCGCATACGCCACAAGGCCGGGCATTGGGTGTGGATGCTGGACAACGGGCGCGTCGCCCAGCGCCACGCGAACGGCCGCCCGCTGTGCCTGATGGGCGCCTGCCAAGACATCACCGAGCGCAAGCGCGCGGAAGAAGCGCTGCGCCAGGAGAGCGAACGTTTCGTGGCGCTGGCCCGGGTCTCCAATACCGGCGTGTGGGAGTGGGACGACGCCACCGGCGCCCAATGGACCAGCCCGGAATACTTCAGCATGCTGGGCCGCGATCCCGACGACTTCCCCGACATCAGCGACGTCTGGCTGAAGCTGATGCATCCGGACGACAGGGAGCGCGCGACGCGCAGCTTCGCCGCCTACCTCGCGGGCGGTTCGCAGGGCATGTACGAAACCGAATTCCGCCTGCTGCACGCCAACGGCGAATGGGTGTGGATCTGGTCGCGCGGCAGCACCTTGCGCGACGCCAACGACAGGCCCACCAGCCGGACGCTGGGCACCCACGTCAACGTCACCTCGCTCAAGCAGGCCCAGGCGCGGCTGCGCGAAAGCCAGGAACACCTGCGGCTGATCAGCGACAACCTGCCGGACACCATGGTGTTCCAGCTCGACTGCGGCGAGGCCGGCGAACTGCGCAGGTTCACCTACCTGAGCGACGGCGTGCAGCGCCTGTACGGGCTGCCCACCAACGCCGCGCTGCACGATGCCGCGCTGCTCTACGGAAAGATCGTTGCCGAAGACCGCCCCGCGCTGGAAGCCCGCGAGCGCGAATGCATCGCCCAGCTGAAGGACTTCAGCATGGAAGTCCGCTGCCTGACGCCCGACGGCCGCATGCGCTGGATCATGATCACCTCGTCGCCCCGGCACACGGACAACGGCCACGTGGTGTTCGACGGCCTGGAAATCGACATCACCGAACGCAAGCGGCACGAGGAAAAGACCCACGAGCTCAACGCCATGCTGGAGCAGCGCGTGCTCGAGCGCACCGCCGAACTCAGCGCGGCGCTCGACGGCCTGCGCAAGACCCAGAACGAGCTGCTGCAAAACGAAAAGCTGGCCTCCCTCGGTGCCCTGGTGGCCGGCATGGCGCACGAGCTCAACACTCCCATCGGCACCGCGGTCACGGTGGCCTCGACCCTGGTGCAGGCGCACAAGCGCTTCCGGAGCCTCGCCGAGACCGGGCTCACCCGCAGCGCGCTGACCGAATACCTGGGCGACGTGGAGGAAGGCGGGCTCATCATCGAGCGCAACCTCGCGCGCGCCGCCGAGCTGATCGGCGGCTTCAAGCAGCTCGCGGTGGATCAGACCAGCTACCAGCGCCGCTCCTACGCGCTCAACGACGTGGTGCAGGAAATCGCCATGACCATGCGCCCCGCGTTGCGCAAGACGCCGTTCGAGCTGCAGACGGAGATCCCGCCGGATCTGGTGCTGGACAGCTTCCCCGGCCCGCTCGGGCAAGTCCTCATCAACCTGATCAACAACGCCATCGTCCATGCCTTCGAAGGACGCGAACGCGGCACCATCGCGCTGCGCGCCGGCCCTGCCGGGTCAGGCTGGCTGAGCCTGACCGTCAGCGACGACGGTGTCGGCGTTCCGGTGCAGAACCAGCAGAAAGTCTTCGACCCGTTCTTCACCACCAGGCTCGGCAAGGGCGGCTCGGGGCTGGGCCTGCACATCACCTACACCCTGGTCACCGGCCTGCTCGGCGGACGCATCGAGCTGCACAGCACGCCGGGGCAAGGCAGCCGCTTCGTGCTGCACCTGCCGCTGGCTGCGCCCGCGGGCACAGGCCGATGAGGCCGTTGCCCGAACCTCAATCCACGCCCGGGCAAACCGCTGCGCCGCTGCGCGCGAACAACGTGTGCACGCTGGGATCCCAGCTCAGCGTCAAACCGCCCGGCAATCCGACCGTGATTCCTGCGTCCGCCGGCTGCGTGATCGGGCCGACCGTGACCTGGTCGCTGCCGCCGAGATGCGCGGTCGCGCTGATCGTGTAGCTCTCGGGGTTCGCGCAGGACGCCGTGTCGATGGCCTGCGACACGCTGGCGCCGCGGCGCGCGATGGCCGGCAGGCTGCCGTGCCCCAGGGTCAGCGTGCCCTGCCCGCGGCAAGTCGCCGTGAGCGTGTAGTCGATGGCGACCTGCAGCGAAGGCGCCACCAGCATGGTCGCCACCGCCTCGGGCTGCTTCGTGCAACCCACCAGGAAAGCCTTGCGCTGCGGCACCACGTGCAGCACGTAGCCGCCCGGCTTCAGGCCGGCGGTGCTCGCCAGCTTGAGCGCGATGCTCTGCGGCGTGATGCCGGTGATGACGGGTTGCATGGTCAGCGGCTGGCCCTGCACGTCGGTCAGGCTCAGCTGCGGGTTGGCGCACTGCGGATCGAGCAGGTTCGTGCCGCGCACCACGAAGGCCAGCGGCTGCTCGGCCGGATGGATCACGAACAGCGGCTGCTGCTCCGGCGTCTCCACCGCATCGATCACCGGCGCCGCCGCCTTGTCGGTGACCGGCGCCCTGGCGAGCTGGTCGACCGCCAGCGCCAGCGATGCCGCCAGCGCCTGCGCGTCGCTGCCGCGGCACGCGGCGACGGCCTTGAGGTAGGCCTGCGTGCGCTGCGCGGCGGCGTTCGCGCGCTGCGCCGCCCCCTTGACCTTGCCGTCCATGATCTCGATGGGCTGGTTCATCGCGCTGCCCAGTTGCTTGCGCAGCGCATCCTCCATCTGGCCGAGCTGCTGCGCGACCGTGCCCAGCGCCGCATCCGGATGCGCCTTCGCCTGCTGCGCGAGCCCATGCTGCGCCGTGTCGAGCTGCGCCAGCACGTAATCGCCGGTGGGACGCGCGGCGTCCTGCGCCGCGGCGTACGCGCCCCATCCACCCGCGGCCAGCAGCAGCGCGAAGCCAACCAGCCGGCGGGACAGGCTGCCTTCCCGTCGCGGCTTACTCATCGTCCGGGCAACTCGCCGAGGCCGGCTGGCCGGGCTGGCAGTCCTGCTGGTCGGGTGGCAGCAGGATGCCGGACGGCACGATGCCGAACGAACGGTAGTTCGCGGTGACCACGCTGGGGTCGATGTAGGCGTCGCCGTGGTTGCCGTTCTGCGCGCGGCCGGTCAACGCCGAGGTGGGCACGTTGACGCTGGGCGCACCGACCACGGGCAGCAGGTTGCCCTGCGCATCCACCGCATAGAAGTAGCCCGGCGGCGAGCCCACCAGCGCCGCCACCTGCTCGCTCACGCCGGTGACGTAGATCGGTGCGGCAGCGGTGCCAAGGCGCCCCGTCGCCGACCAGGTGCCTCCGCCGTCGTAGGCCCAGGTGGTGCCCTGCTGCAGCAGGTCGCCCTGCACGCCCAGGTACAGCGCCGACGTGCCGGCATTCACGGTGTACGCGCTGCCGTTCACCGAAGCCAGCGTCAGGGTCTGCGCATCGGTGAAGCTGAAGCCGGCGGTGGAGGCAAACCCGCCCAGCGTGCCGACGTGGTTGCCCATGAACTGCGTGGCCGAACCCAATACGGTCGGGCCGACCGCGCTGCCGGTCAGCGTGGCGGCCGTGATGCTGCCGCCCGCGCCGCCGTCGATGGCACCGGCGGACTGCAGCGATACGAGCTTGGCGGACAGCGCGCCGTCGATCGTCAGGCCGCCGCTGGTCGTCTGCAGCGTGATGCCGCTGCCGCCGTTGACGGGGCCCGCGACCGTCAGCGCCTCGCCGTTCAGCAGGGTGAAGCCGTTGGCGGTGAAGCTGCCCAGCGTGGCGACCATGTTCGGCTGATCCAGCGAGGTGCTGCCCGTCGACTGGCCGGTCAGCAGGCCGGCCGTGACCACGCCGTTGCTGCCTTCGCTGATCGAGCCGCCCGAGAGCAGCGTGGTCATGCCGCTGCCGCTGTTCACGCCCGCGTCGATCACCAGGCCGCTGTTTCCGTTGAGCGTCACGGCGCTGCCGGCGACATTGCCATTGACCGTCAGCGCACCCGCCGTGGTGACAAGGCTCGTCGCGCCGCTGCCGCTGTTCACCGCACCGGCCACCGTCAGCGCCTGCGCATTCGTCAGGCCGATGCCGTTCGCGCTGAACCCGCCCAAGTTGCCGATCTGGTTAGCGCCGTTCAACGTGGCCGAGCCCGAGGCGTTGCCGACCAGCGTGCCCGCCGTGACGACACCGCTGCCGCTCTCGCCGATGTCGCCAGTCGAACTCAGGGTAGTGGTGCCGCTACCGCTGTTCACGCTGCCGTCGATCGCAATGCCGGCGCCGCTCAGGTTCACCGCGCTGCCCGCGACGCTGCCGGCTACGGTCAGCGCACCCGCGGTGGTGGCGAGGCTGGTGGTGCCGTTGCCGCCGTTCACCGCACCGCTGACCGTCAATGCCCGCGCATTCGTGAAGCTGAAACCGTTTGCGGTGAAGTTGCCAAGCTTCGCAACGACGTTGGCACCGCCCAGCACCGTCGCGCCGCTGGAGCTGCCCGTCAACGTGCCTGCAGTGATGACGCTGCCGCTGCCTTCGCTGATGGTGCTGCCGGAGGTGAGCGTGGTGGTGCCGGAGCCGCTGTCCACGTCACCGTTGATGCCCAGGCCGGCTTGCCCGCCCAGTGCCACGGAGCCGCCGGAAACGTTGCCGTACACCGTGAGCGCACCCGCCGTGGTGGCGATGCTGGTGGCGCCGCTGCCGCCGTCGATCGTGCCGGCCACGGTCAGCACCTGTGCGTTCGTCAGGCTGAAGCCGTTCGCGGTGAAGTTGCCCAGCGTGCCGACACGGTTCGCGCCGTTCAGTGCCGTGCTGCCGGTCGAGCTGCCCGTCAGCGTGGCGGCGGTGATGACGCCGCCGCTGCCTTCGCTGATCGCGCCGCCGCTGGCCAGCGTGGCGGCGCCGCTGCCGCTGTTCAGGCCACCGTTGATGGCCAGGTCGCCGGCGCTGTCCAGACCGACGCCCGTGCCGCCCACGGAGCCGTTCACCGTCAAGCCGCCGCTGCTCGTGGTCAGCGTGGTGCCGCCGGCGCCACCATCCACCGTGCCGCTCACCGTGAGTGCCTGTGCGTCGGTCAGGCTGAACCCGTTGGCGGTGAAGTTGCCCAGGTTCGCGATGCCGTTGGCGTTGCCCAGCGCAACGCTGCCCACCGCGTTGCCGATCAGCGTGGCTGCATCCACCACGCCGTTCGCGCCTTCGGCGATGGCGCCGGCGCTCGCCAGCGTGGTCGTGCCGCCCGTGTTGCCCACAGCGCCATCGATCGTCAGATCGCCCGCGCTGGTGGTCAGCGACGTGCCACCCGTACCCCCATCCACCGAACCGGTGACCGTCAGCGCCTTCGTATTGGTCAAGCTGAAGCCGTTGGCGGTGAAGCTGCCCAGCGTGCCGACGGCATTCGCGCCGTTCAGCGCCGTGCTGCCTGCCGAACTGCCGGTCAACGTGGAGGCGTTCACTACGCCGGTCGTGCCTTCGCCAATGGAACCGGCGCTCTTCAGCGTGGTGACGCCGCCGGTGTTGCCCACGGTGCCGTTGATCGTCAGATTGCCCGTGCTGGTCGTCAGCCGGGTTCCGTTGGCGCCACCATCCACCGTGCCAGTTACCGCCAGCGCCTGCGCATTGGTCAAGCTGAAGCCGTTCGCGGTGAAACTGCCCAGCGTGCCGACGGCATTCGCGCCGTTCAGTGCGGTGCTGCCCATCGAACTGCCGGTCAGCACGCCGGCAACGATGGTTCCGGCCGACTGGCTGATCGCGCCATGGCTGCTGGTCAGGCTCAACGTGCCCGCGGCAGCGACAGGGCCGCCGAGGGTCAGGTCACTGTAGCCGGCCAGCGAAACGTCGCCGCCCGAGATGGCCCCCGCCGTCGCCAGCGCACCTCCGTTGGATGCCAGCGTGACATCGCCGCTGCCGGCGTCGACCGTTGTCGCCGACAAGGAGAGCGTGCCGTCGGCGATCAGGCTCACCGCACCGTTGGCGCTGTCGGTGAGCGAGGCCACCGTGAGGTCGTTCTTGTCGGCCAGGGCAATGCCTTGCCCGGAAACGGTCACCGCTCCCACGAAATCGTTGGCGGAATTGGTCAGGGCGATCGCACCACTGCCGACGTCGATGACCGTCGCGCCGCCGACCGTGATTCCGCTGCCATTCTGCGAAACCGCTCCGCTTGCGTTGATCGTCAGATTCGATCCCACCGCAAGCGAACCAAGGGTGGTCGTGACCCCGGTACCGGAGGTGGCGATGTCAAGCGACGTACCGGATGTACCGCTGACACTGAGGTTGCTGTCGGCGATGATCGCGCCCACGCCCGAGGAGCTGCCACCCACGCCTGTCGTGCCGGCGCCCGACAGGTTCACATTCACCGGCGTGGTGTAACCGGTGTAATTCAACGTGCCATCGGTGCCCGCCACGAGATTGCCGGACAGGTCGCCATCGGCTCCCTGATGCATCAGGAAGGTTCCACTTCCCGTATCGGTGAGATTGCCGATACCCGAAAACGAACCGGAAAGATCAGTCACCGTACCCTGGTTGTGACCGGTCAGCGCCCATGTCTGGTTGGCAGCCTGGATCGTGCCCACGCCGCTGTCGGCGATGTTCTCGAACGACGTCCAGTTCACCGTGCCGTTGCCGCCCGCGTTCGCGCCGGTCAGCGTGTACGTCTGCCCGCTACCCGTCAGCGTGTCGCTGTGGCCGCTGCCCGTCACCGACGTCACACCGCTCCACGTGCCGCCGATCCCCGTGCTCGTCCCGCTGCCATCCGACAGGTCGAACGTCACCGCGCTGCCGTAACCGCTGTAGTCCAGCGACTGCGCCGTCACGTTCCCACTCAGGCTGCCGCCGGTGCCGAAGTTCACCGTGCCCGTCGCGTCGCTCACGTTCTCGAACGACGTCCAGTTCACCGTGCCGTTACCACCCGCGTTCGCGCCGGTCAGCGTGTACGTCTGCCCGCTGCCCGTCAGCGTGTCGCTGTGGCCGCTGCCCGTCACCGACGTCACACCGCTCCACGTGCCACCAATGCCCGTGCTCGTGCCGCTGCCGTCCGACAGGTCGAACGTCACCGCGCTGCCGTAGCCGCTGTAGTCCAGCGCATGCGCCGTCACGTTGCCCGTCAGGCTACCGCCAGCGCCGAAGTTCACCGTGCCCGTCGCGTCGCTCACGTTCTCGAACGACGTCCAGTTCACCGTGCCGTTGCCGCCCGCGTTCGCGCCGGTCAGCGTGTACGTCTGCCCGCTGCCCGTCAGCGTGTCGCTGTGGCCGCTACCTGTCACCGACGTCACGCCACTCCACGTGCCGCCAATCCCCGTGCTCGTCCCGCTGCCATCCGACAGGTCGAAGTTCACCGCGCTGCCGTAGCCGCTGTAGTCCAGCGACTGTGCCGTCACGTTCCCGCTCAGGCTGCCGCCGGCGCCGAAGTTCACCGTGCCCGTCGCGTCGCTCACGTTCTCGAACGACGTCCAGTTCACCGTGCCGTTGCCACCCGCGTTCGCGCCGGTCAGCGTGTACGTCTGCCCGCTGCCCGTCAGCGTGTCGCTGTGGCCGCTGCCCGTCACCGACGTCACACCACTCCACGTGCCGCCGATCCCCGTGCTCGTGCCGCTGCCGTCCGACAGGTCGAAGTTCACCGCGCTGCCGTAGCCGCTGTAGTCCAGTGCCTTCGCCGTCACACTTCCGCTGAGGCTGCTGCCCGAACCGAAGGCGACCGTTCCCGTCGTATCGGCAATGTTCTCGAACGACGTCCAGTTCACCGTACCGTTGCCGCCCGCGTTCGCGCCGGTCAGCGTGTACGTCTGCCCGCTGCCCGTCAGCGTGTCGCTGTGGCCGCTGCCCGTCACCGATGTCACACCGCTCCACGTGCCACCAATGCCCGTGCTCGTGCCGCTGCCGTCCGACAGGTCGAAGTTCACCGCGCTGCCGTAGCCGCTGTAGTCCAGCGACTGTGCCGTCACGTTCCCGCTCAGGCTGCCGCCGGTGCCAAAGCTCACCGCGCCTGTCGCGTCACTCACGTTCTCGAACGACGTCCAGCTCACCGTGCCGTTGCCGCCCGCGTTCGCGCCGGTCAGCGTGTACGTCTGTCCGCTGCCCGTCAGCGTGTCGCTGTGGCCGCTGCCCGTCACCGACGTCACACCGCTCCACGTGCCGCCGATCCCCGTGCTCGTGCCGCTGCCGTCCGACAGGTCGAACGTCACCGCGCTGCCGTAGCCGCTGTAGTCCAGCGACTGCGCCGTCACGTTCCCGCTCAGGCTGCCGCCGGTGCCAAAGCTCACCGCGCCTGTCGCGTCACTCACGTTCTCGAACGACGTCCAGCTCACCGTGCCGTTGCCGCCCGCGTTCGCGCCGGTCAGCGTGTACGTCTGTCCGCTGCCCGTCAGCGTGTCGCTGTGGCCGCTGCCCGTCACCGACGTCACACCGCTCCACGTGCCGCCGATCCCCGTGCTCGTGCCGCTGCCGTCCGACAGGTCGAACGTCACCGCGCTGCCGTAGCCGCTGTAGTCCAGCGACTGCGCCGTCACGTTCCCGCTCAGGCTGCCGCCGGTGCCGAAGTTCACCGCGCCCGTCGCGTCGCTCACGTTCTCGAACGACGTCCAGTTCACCGTGCCGTTGCCGCCCGCGTTCGCGCCGGTCAGCGTGTACGTCTGCCCACTGCCCGTCAGCGTGTCGCTGTGGCCGCTACCTGTCACCGACGTCACGCCACTCCACGTGCCGCCAATCCCCGTGCTCGTCCCGCTGCCATCCGACAGGTCGAAGTTCACCGCGCTGCCGTAGCCGCTGTAGTCCAGCGACTGTGCCGTCACGTTCCCGCTCAGGCTGCCGCCGGCGCCGAAGTTCACCGTGCCCGTCGCGTCGCTCACGTTCTCGAACGACGTCCAGTTCACCGTGCCGTTGCCACCCGCGTTCGCGCCGGTCAGCGTGTACGTCTGCCCGCTGCCCGTCAGCGTGTCGCTGTGGCCGCTGCCCGTCACCGACGTCACGCCGCTCCACGTTCCACCCACACCGGTCGTCGTGCCGCCCAGGCCGAAACTCACTGCGCTGCCGTAGCCGCTGTAGTCCAGCATCGGCGCCGTCACGTTGCCGCCCACCGTGCCGTTCGTGCCGAAGTTCACCACGCTCGCCGTCACGTTGCCCGTCAGGATGCCGCCCGTACCGAGATCCACCGTGCCCGTCGTGTCCACCACATTGCCGATGCCGCTGAAACTGCCCGTCAGCCACGTGCTGACTGTGCCGGCATTGCTGCCGCTCAGCGTGTAGGTCTGACCGGCACCCTTCAGCGTGCCGGTGCCGCTGTCCGCAATGCTCCCGAACGACGTCCAGCTCACCGTGCCGTTGCCACCCGCATTCGCTCCCGTCAGCGTGTAGGTCTGGTTGGCCCCCGTGATCGTGTTGCTGGCACTGCTGCCCGTCACCGACGTCACGCCGCTCCACGTGCCACCCACACCGGTCGTCGTGCCGCCCAAGCCGAAACTCACTGCGCTGCCGTAGCTGCTGTAGTCCAGCGTCGGCGCCGTCACGTTGCCGCCCACCGTGCCGTTCGTGCCGAAGTTCACCACGCTCGCCGTCACGTTGCCCGTCAGGATGCCGCCCGTGCCGAGATCCACCGTGCCCGTCGTGTCCACCACATTGCCGATGCCGCTGAAACTGCCCGTCAGCCACGTGCTGACCGTGCCGGCATTGCTGCCGCTCAGCGTGTAGGTCTGACCGCTACCCTTCAGCGTGCCGGTGCCGCTGTCCGCAATGCTCCCGAACGACGTCCAGTTCACCGTGCCGTTGCCACCCGCGTTCGCTCCCGTCAGCGTGTAGGTCTGGTTGGCCCCCGTGATCGTGTTGCTGGCACTGCTGCCCGTCACCGACGTCACGCCGCTCCACGTGCCACCCACACCGGTCGTCGTGCCGCCCAGGCCGAAACTCACTGCGCTGCCGTAGCCGCTGTAGTCCAGCGTCGGCGCCGTCACGTTGCCGCCCACCGTGCCGTTCGTACCGAAGTTCACCACGCTCGCCGTCACGTTGCCCGTCAGGATGCCGCCCGTGCCGAGATCCACCGTGCCCGTCGTGTCCACCACGTTGCCGATGCCGCTGAAACTGCCCGTCAGCCACGTGCTGACCGTGCCGGCATTGCTGCCGCTCAGCGTGTAGGTCTGACCGCTACCCTTCAGCGTGCCGGTGCCGCTGTCCGCAATGCTCCCGAACGACGTCCAGCTCACCGTGCCGTTGCCACCCGCATTCGCTCCCGTCAGCGTGTAGGTCTGGTTGGCCCCCGTGATCGTGTTGCTGGCACTGCTGCCCGTCACCGACGTCACGCCGCTCCACGTTCCACCCACACCGGTCGTCGTGCCGCCCAGGCTGAAACTCACTGCACTGCCGTAGCCGCTGTAGTCCAGTGCCTTCGCCGTCACACTTCCGCTGAGGCTGCTGCCCGAGCCGAAGGCGACCGTTCCCGTCGTATCGGCAATGTTCTCGAACGACGTCCAGTTCACCGTGCCGTTGCCGCCCGCGTTCGCGCCGGTCAGCGTGTACGTCTGTCCGCTGCCCGTCAGCGTGTCGCTGTGGCCGCTGCCCGTCACCGACGTCACGCCGCTCCACGTGCCACCCACACCGGTCGTCGTACCGCCCAAGCCGAAACTCACTGCGCTGCCGTAGCCGCTGTAGTCCAGCGTCGGCGCCGTCACGTTCCCGCCCACCGTGCCGTTCGTGCCGAAGTTCACCACGCTCGCCGTCACGTTGCCCGTCAGGATGCCGCCCGTGCCGAGATCCACCGTGCCCGTCGTGTCCACCACGTTGCCGATGCCGCTGAAACTGCCCGTCAGCCACGTGCTGACTGTGCCGGCATTGCTGCCGCTCAGCGTGTAGGTCTGACCGGCACCCTTCAGCGTGCCGGTGCCGCTGTCCGCAATGCTCCCGAACGACGTCCAGCTCACCGTGCCGTTGCCACCCGCGTTCGCTCCCGTCAGCGTGTAGGTCTGGTTGGCCCCCGTGATCGTGTTGCTGGCACTGCTGCCTGTCACCGACGTCACGCCGCTCCACGTGCCACCCACACCGGTCGTCGTGCCGCCCAGGCCGAAACTCACTGCACTGCCGTAGCTGCTGTAGTCCAGCGTCGGCGCCGTCACGTTCCCGCCCACCGTGCCGTTCGTGCCGAAGTTCACCACGCTCGCCGTCACGTTGCCCGTCAGGATGCCGCCCGTGCCGAGATCCACCGTGCCCGTCGTGTCCACCACATTGCCGATGCCGCTGAAACTGCCCGTCAGCCACGTGCTGACTGTGCCGGCATTGCTGCCGCTCAGCGTGTAGGTCTGACCGGCACCCTTCAGCGTGCCGGTGCCGCTGTCCGCAATGCTCCCGAACGACGTCCAGTTCACCGTGCCGTTGCCGCCCGCATTCGCACCCGTCAGCGTGTAGGTCTGATTGGCCCCCGTGATCGTGTTGCTGGCACTGCTGCCCGTCACCGACGTCACGCCGCTCCACGTGCCACCCACACCGGTCGTCGTGCCGCCCAGGCCGAAACTCACTGCACTGCCGTAGCCGCTGTAGTCCAGTGCCTTCGCCGTCACACTTCCGCTGAGGCTGCTGCCCGAACCGAAGGCGACCGTTCCCGTCGTATCGGCAATGTTCTCGAACGACGTCCAGTTCACCGTGCCGTTGCCGCCCGCGTTCGCGCCGGTCAGCGTGTACGTCTGTCCGCTGCCCGTCAGCGTGTCGCTGTGGCCGCTGCCCGTCACCGACGTCACGCCGCTCCACGTGCCACCCACACCGGTCGTCGTACCGCCCAAGCCGAAACTCACTGCGCTGCCGTAGCCGCTGTAGTCCAGCGTCGGCGCCGTCACGTTCCCGCCCACCGTGCCGTTCGTGCCGAAGTTCACCACGCTCGCCGTCACGTTGCCCGTCAGGATGCCGCCCGTGCCGAGATCCACCGTGCCCGTCGTGTCCACCACGTTGCCGATGCCGCTGAAACTGCCCGTCAGCCACGTGCTGACTGTGCCGGCATTGCTGCCGCTCAGCGTGTAGGTCTGACCGCTACCCTTCAGCGTGCCGGTGCCGCTGTCCGCAATGCTCCCGAACGACGTCCAGTTCACCGTGCCGTTGCCACCCGCATTCGCACCCGTCAGCGTGTAGGTCTGGTTGGCCCCCGTGATCGTGTTGCTGGCACTGCTGCCTGTCACCGACGTCACGCCGCTCCACGTTCCACCCACACCGGTCGTCGTGCCGCCCAGGCCGAAACTCACTGCACTGCCGTAGCCGCTGTAGTCCAGTGCCTTCGCCGTCACACTTCCGCTGAGGCTGCTGCCCGAGCCGAAGGCGACCGTTCCCGTCGTATCGGCAATGTTCTCGAACGACGTCCAGTTCACCGTGCCGTTGCCGCCCGCGTTCGCGCCGGTCAGCGTGTACGTCTGTCCGCTGCCCGTCAGCGTGTCGCTGTGGCCGCTGCCCGTCACCGACGTCACGCCGCTCCACGTGCCACCCACACCGGTCGTCGTACCGCCCAAGCCGAAACTCACTGCGCTGCCGTAGCCGCTGTAGTCCAGCGTCGGCGCCGTCACGTTCCCGCCCACCGTGCCGTTCGTGCCGAAGTTCACCACGCTCGCCGTCACGTTGCCCGTCAGGATGCCGCCCGTGCCGAGATCCACCGTGCCCGTCGTGTCCACCACGTTGCCGATGCCGCTGAAACTGCCCGTCAGCCACGTGCTGACTGTGCCGGCATTGCTGCCGCTCAGCGTGTAGGTCTGACCGGCACCCTTCAGCGTGCCGGTGCCGCTGTCCGCAATGCTCCCGAACGACGTCCAGTTCACCGTGCCGTTGCCACCCGCATTCGCACCCGTCAGCGTGTAGGTCTGGTTGGCCCCCGTGATCGTGTTGCTGGCACTGCTGCCCGTCACCGACGTCACGCCGCTCCACGTGCCGCCGATCCCCGTGCTCGTGCCACCCAGGCCGAAACTCACTGCACTGCTGTAGCTGCTGTAGTTCAGCGTCGCCGCCGTCACGTTGCCCGTTACGCTGCCGCCCGTACCGAAGCTCACCGTGCCCGTCGTGTCATCGATGTTTCCGAACGACGTCCAGCTCACGCTACCGCTGCTGCCTTTGTCCGCCGTGCTGTTGTCCAGCGTGTAGGTCTGGCCACTGCCCGTGAGCGTCGCGCTGGCACTGCTGCCCGCAACGTTGGTCACATCGGCGAAAGTGATCCCGTTGGCGACCTTGGTGGACACGTCGAAGCTGGGCGCCCCCGTGACCGTTGTCGCATCAGCCGAAGTGAATCCACTGAAACCGATGCCGCCAGCCGTACCCGCGGTTGGGCCTGTCAGGGCGAATGTCGTGGTGCTCAGCCCCGTGATCGCACCGCTGCCAGAGATGGATCCCGCACCAGTTGGGCCCACACCCGAGAATGCAATTCCACTCAGCCCGGAAAGAGCACCATCCACTGTGATGCTGGTGCCAGAATCGATCGAAAGGCTCCCGCCATTGGCGGCAAAGCCAGAGCCAGTAGCGAACGTCACACCGCCCGTGCCGGTAAGAACACCACTGAGCGAGCCGGTACCCGTGGCCGAGACAACGGCACCGTTGTCGAACGACAAAGTACCACCGGCATCCAATGTCAGTGTGCGGTTGACGCTACCCGTGTAGGTGATGGCTTTCTGGACGTCAATATTTCCAGCCGCGGTGATATCGACGTTGCTGCTGTTCAATTGATTCAGCAGCGTACTGACCTTGATATTTGAATTGGGGTCGGCTGCCCCTTCATTGAAAACGCCACCGGCACCAAAAGCGTTGCCTGAATCTGCCGAAGTACTGATGGTGACATCGCCCGGATCGAGCAACAGCGTGCCCCAATGACCGGTGTCGGCGCGCAGGTCGGCGTTGCCGTCAAACTGCAGGTAGCCATGGCTCGAAACTTCCGCTTGGCCGCCATCACCCTCCCCTGCTCCGCCACGCGCCGATATGTTTCCGAAAAAACCGGTCGCCCTGTCGGACCAGACCACAACTGATCCGCCTTGGCCCGATTGCGTTGCATCGGCATCAAGCACGGCATTCGCACCCACATAGGTGACCTGCGCCGTGGTCAGTCCCTCCCCGCCATGCCAGCCACCACCCACCCGAATACTGCCACCGCCGAGTGCACCGGAAGCATCCACGCTGCCGCTGACGTTCACTTCCTGATCAGACAGCACCTGCACGCTGCCGCCGTGCACGCCGCTGGCGTCGATACTGCCGCTGTCGACGGTGTTTCCGCCCGCGCCGATCAGCCGCACCACGCCGCCATCGGTACTGATGCCATGGGCATCGATGACGCCGCTGTTGTTCACGAGGTTGGTGAACAGGTCTTCCGCGGCGGAAGCCTGCAGCACCACGGTACCGCCTTCGGCCTGCAGCGTGCCCTTGTTCGCCACCGCGGCTTCGTCGGCGGAAAGCCGCCGCTGCAGGGCACCGGTGATCTGCACGCCCACCAGGCCGTCGCCGTCGAAATCCAGCACGGCCTTGTCCGCGCCGTCGAGGTTGATGCTGCCAAGGTTGGCAACGATCAGGCCGTCGTTTTCCACCTTGCCGCCGATCAGGTTCACCGAACCGCCGCTGGCGGCTTCGATGGTGCCGTGGTTGACGATGCCGGCGCTGCCGCCGTGGGCGTCGAGGTTGAAATGGTTGGAGAGGAAATCGTCGGGCGTGAGATCCAGCGTGCTCGCCACCAGGCCGCCCACGTTCAGCTGCGCGCTGCTGCCGAAGATGATGCCGTGGGTGTTGATCAGGAACACCTGGCCGTTGGAATTGATGTGGCCAAAGATCTGGCTGGGGTTCTGGTCGAAGATGCGGTTGAGCGCGATCGCGCTGTGCGAGGGCTGGTTGAACAGCACCGAGGCATCCTTGCCCAGGTTGAAGCTCTGCCAGTTCAACGCCAGCAGCGCGGACTGCTGGTTGACCACGGTGCTGGCGCCGCTCTGCGTGATCGAACCTACGCCGCCCACTATCACGCCGCCCACCGGCATGGTGGTAGCCGCCACGCCGCCGGCGGCCGCGGCCAGCGCGCCGCCGCAGAACGCCATCGAACCGAGCGCCAGCGCCAGGCTCAGCGCCAGCCGCTGCTGCCGCAGCTGCGGCAAGTCCTTCGCCGGCCGACGGGACGCGCGCTGGGTGGTGCGGAAAATCGTGTTCATGGTCGTTGTCCGTCAGAACGTGAGGCCAAACCGGGCGTAGACGTGGTAGCCGTGCTTGTCCGAAGCATCCTGGCTACCCAGCGGCACGGCGCCGTCGAAATGGAATTCGAGGTGGTGCCAGAACGGCAGGCGGAAGATGAAGCCCGCGCCCACGCCGCTGTAGGTCACCGGCTTGAGGCCGCTGGCGCGCTCCTGCGCCACCGGGAAGCCGCGCGCGTAGTCCAGGAAGGTTTCCACCTCCAGCAACTCGCGCCACGGCCGGCCGTGGAACGGCGACGGCTTGGCGCTGAAGCCCGGCGCGTCCACGTGGTATTCCAGCGAGGTGTAATAGCCGCGCGCGCTCAGCGCATCGGCGATCGGGTAGGCGCGCACGCTGTCCGGGCCGCCGATGGCGAACTGCTCCAGCGGCGCCAGCACGTCCTTGCTGTATTGCCCGTTGAACTTGAAGTACAACCGCTGCGTCTTGGTGAGGAACTGCAGGCGGGTATACGAGAAGCGCTCGGACAGGAAGCTGGTGGAATGATCCGGGCTGACCAGGTCAGGCTGCTTGGAGTCGTCGCTGATCGACTTGCGCACGCTCACCTGCAGCAGATCCACGCCGTTGAAGCGCTTGTCGGTGTGCTCCATGCCGAAGCCCAGCTCGGCCAGCTTGAAGCGCTCGTCGGACAGCGGGAAGTTGAAGCCGCCCAGTTCCAGCTTCGATTCCTCGCGGATCAGGTGCAGCGACCCGAGCATCTTCAGGTCGGTGTTGTTGACGAATTTCCAGTCGGCGCCGCCGAAGTAGGACGTGCTCGGCCCCTTCACGTGCAGGTTGGCGAACGCGCCGGAATTGATCTGCAGTTCGCTGCGCGTGGCGCCCAGCACGCCGCTCAGGCCGGGCACCACCACCGTGGGCGCGCGGTAGCTCAGCGAGCCGAATACGTTCTGGCTCGGATCCAGCGCGTAATCGACGTTGGCGGCCAGGCTGTCGCCTATGCCCAGCGGGTTGTTCCAGGTGATGCCGGCCTGCGCGCGGTAGCGGCCGGTCAGCTCGGTGCCGTAATTGTTCGCGCCCAGCGTAATGGTGTAGGGCTTGGTTTCGCGCGCCACCATGATGAGGTCGGTGGCGCCGGTCGTTTCGCCGGGCTGGAAGGTGGCGCTGACCGACACGCCCGGCAAGTCGCGGTCGTACAGCAGCGCCGTGCTCACTGCGCTGTTCTGCAGCGCCTTGCCGCGCAGCTTCTCGGCCGGCGCCGCAATGACGCTGGCGCGGTAATGCTTGTTGCCCTTGACGATGATGCGGCCGATCTCGCCTTCCAGCACGTGGATGTGCACCACGCGGTCTTCGCCCACCGTCTGCGCAGGCAGGTAGGCAGTGGCCAGGACGAAACCCGCGGCGCGGATGCGCTTGGTGATGACGTCGGCCACGCCCTGCAGCTGGTCGAAGCCGAGCTTGACCGGCTGCGTCGCGCTGCCGCCCAGCTTGCTGAACTGCGCGTCGGCCAGCGCCTGGATGCTGGCCGGGGTGATGCCGTCTTTCTTGTGCTGGCCGACGCCGTCCACGCGAAAGCCGCTCACGACAATCTGCTGGGTCTGCGCGCTGCCTTCGTCGCGATCCCGCAGTGGCGGCACCACGCGATCGGGCGGCGGTGGCGGCGGCGGCGGCGGGATCACTGCAGGCTGCACCTCGACAGGCGCGGCCGCCACGTTGTTCGCCGCTCCCGGCACGTGCATGGTGTAGGCCACCACCTGCTCCGGCAGGTAGGCATGCGCATCGGCAAAACCGGCCTTGTGCAGCGCCTCGGTGATCCGCGCCGTCAGCACCTGCAGTTGCGCCGCATTCAGCGCGACGCCTTTCCCGGCCGACGCCATCGCCTGCTGGTATTCGTGGTCGATGATGCCTTGCACGGTGGACTGCGCCGCCGGCCCGGCATTGGCCGGCACGCCACTGACGAGGATCTGCGGCGGGCTGCCGCCCGCCGCCTGAGCCCACGCTTCCCCGGTTCCCAGAATCAGCGCCAACGCGGCTGCCAGACAAACCCTGCGCACGGCAATCCCCTTCACGTAATCGAAAGTCACAAAACCGGACTATCCCTGGCTTGCAATGCGCAAAACGGCGCGATTTCCGGTCACGGCGGAAAGCCCGGCAACCGATGCGCGCAGCGTTTTCCCTCTCCTCCGAGCGCCCTGGAATGGATAGCGACCCCAAGTCGGGCTAGCATGTTCCACCAGAAATCGATGTGACTAGCATCACGTTTTAGGATGTCTGGCGATATGTCCTCTTGACCTGCCCTGCCTGCCGTCCATCGCCCGATTGTCCCCAGCGCCGGGAATGGCCCGGCTGGCGATCCGCCGCGCCCCACCTTGCCCGCCTGCAAGCCAGCGGATCAGTTCACCCGCATCAGCCAGTACAGCAGCAGCAGGCAGGCCAGCAGGCCGCAGGCAAAGGCGAGCAGCGGTTTCCAAGCCACGGCACGGCGAACGGCGGAAGCGGGCGGCAAGGGGGTTGCCGGCGCGGCGGCGATGCGCACGCCCTGCTGGGTGGTGCGGGTGCGCAGGGTATTGCGGGCTGTGACGCCGTGGCTGTCGCACAGCGAGCCAAGCAACTGGCGGCGCCGCTTGCGGTATTCCTCGCGGCTGATGCGCCCGCTGTAATGGGCCTCGTCCAGCACGCGAAGGCCCTGGTTGACCCGCTGCTCACGCTCGCTCATTTCAGCTCCCGCAATACCCGGAACCCGACGTCTTTCTGCGCGCTGCCGCTGTCGCTGCGGCTGGCGTCCACCGTGCAATCGGACCAATAGCTGTTGTAGCTGGCGCCACGCACCATCACGCCGCCGCCGCTGGTCGTCCACTCCCAGACGTTGCCGGACATGTTCACCAGGCCCCAGGGATTGGCTTCGCGGCCCAGTGCGGAAATCGGGCTGCCGCCGCTGCTGTCGTCGCTGCCGGGTGGGATGCAGTTGCTATCCTGCGCCTGCTTCCAGCCGCTGCCGGCATGCGCCGCATGCGTCCATTCGGCATCGCTCGGCAGGCGGTAGGTGTAGCCGCTGGCGCTGCTCAGCCACTGCGCATAGGCCTTGGCCTGGGCGAGGCTGATGTTGCTGATCGGCAGGCCGGCCGCGTCGCGGTCGCCCGGCGAGGTTTCGCTGCAGGCATGGGTGGCGCGGCAGTAGCGGTTGAATTCGCCGATGGTGACTTCGGTGCGCGACATCGCATACGGCTTGCCGCCGCTGATGCCCGGCACCACCACCAGCGCCGGGCCGCGCCCGTTGCTGCCCAGGGTGTCCACGCAGGCGCGGCCCTTGCCGACCAGTTCGGGACGCGCGCAGGGATCGTTGCCGGCGGCGGCGCCGGCGTTTGCGTTGGCCGCCGCGGGGGCCGCCGTACCGGTGGCACCCGCCTCGGGCTTGGTGGTGGCGACGGTGCCGGCGGCGGGCTTGTTGGCCGCCGTCGGCGTTGTCGGCGCCTGCGCGGGCGCGGTGGGCGTCGCCGGTGGCGGTGCGGCCGGCGTGGCGGCCGCCGCCGTGGCACTGGGCTTGAGGCTGTCGAGCAGGCTGGACAGGTCGCCTTGCGGCAAGCGGCCGTGCTGCTTGAGCGCGGATTCCAGATCGGCCAGCCCTTGCGCATCGGCCTTGCGCGCCGCGGCCAACTGGCCGCGCAGGCGCTGGTAATCGGCCTCGACCAGCGGGCGGCCGTTGGCCTTCAGCAGCGCGGCGGCCAGTTCGTAGCGCGCCTGCGCGTTGCGCAGGTCGCTGCGGCTGCCCAGATCCTTCTGCGCCTGCGCCAGCACGTTCGACGCGGCGGTGTACCGGCCGCGCTGGAACTGCGCATCGGCCTGGCCCAGATAGGCCTGCGCCACCAGTTGCGGGCCTTCCTTGGCGAGGAAGGGATTGTCCGGCTGCAGGGTGCGGATGCGGGCCAGCGATTCCAACGCCTTGGCGCTGTCGTTGGCGGCGGCCGCCTGGCGTACCGACTCGATGCGCGACTCCACCTCGGCCGTGGCTGCCTCGCGATCCAGCTCGGCCTGCGCCTGGGTCTGCAGGGCGGCGAGCTTGTCGCGCTGGGCGAGCAGCGGCGCCGACTGCGGCGCGTACTGCAGGCCGAAGTTCACCAGCGCCAGATCCTGCGGCAGGTGCATGGCATCGGTCTGCTGGCCGGCGACGCCCGCGATGGCCGTGCCCAGCCCATCCACCAGCTTGCGCGTTTCCGGCGACTGGTCGCCATGCAGCGCGACCATGGCGGCGGCCACCGACTGCTGCCACTGCGCATTGGCCGAGGGCGCGGCCAGCAACGCGGCCAGCGCGCTGCGCGCCTGCGGGATGCTCTGCACCGCCGCGCCGGGCGCCGGCGCGGCAGGTGCCGCGGCGGCGGCGAGCGCCGCCAGTTGCGCCGCGCGCTGCTTGAGGCGCGCCGAATCGGGGAACAGGCGGGTGGCCAGCGCGAGCTGCTTGCCCGCTTCGTCGGCATGGCCGGCGCCGATCGACTGGCCGATGGCGATGTCGTACTTCAGCTCCAGCTCGGCGTTGTGCAGCAGCGCGCTGTGCGGGTCGATGGCGCGGATGCGGTCAAGCGTGGACACCGCGTTGTCAGGCTGGTTCTCGAAGATCGCGCCGGCGGCGATGCGCTGCGACAGCTCGGTATCCAGCGAATTGAGCAGGTCGTTCTTCTGCTGGGTGACCTCGGTACGCCGCGCGTCCAGCTTGGGCGAATACAGCTTGAGCTGGTCGCGCAGCTCGAACACGTGCTGCGCGCCGGCGAAGTCGTAGCGGTTCTTCGACGGATCCCAGTAGGTGTCGATGCGCGCGAGCAGGAAGTCCTGGATCGCCTCGCCCTGGCTCAGCACCAGCCGACTGCGGTCGTCCTCGTCGAGGCCGTCCAGCGCCTTGATCGCCTCGTTCTCGTTGGCGTAGCGGTGCGCGTCGGTGGGCGCGAAGCGCGCGATCACCCGCGTGATGTGGTGCTTGTGCAGGTAGCTGACGGTTCCCCACGTGCCGCCGGCGACGACCGCGGCGACGACCGCGCCGTAGCCCAGCCAGGGCACCAGCCGCTCGCGCAGGCTGATGTCGCGCAGGCCCTCGATCAGTTCGGCGGCGCTCTGCAGGCGCTGTTCGCCGTGGAAGGCCACGGCGTCGCACAGCGCCTTGTACTGGCGCTTGGTCAGGCCCGGCACCGGCGGCGGCTTGCGGCCCTCCTTCAACGCCACTTCGGCGCTGACCTTGTCGAACGGGTGCTTGCCGGTGAGCAGCTCGAAGGTGACGCAGCCCAGCGCGTAGATGTCGTCGGCGGGCGAAGGCTCCTTGCCCTGGATCATCTCTAGGCTGGCGTAGGCCGGCGTGAGCGCGCCCAGCGTGCCGGCGTCGAACACGGTCTCCTCGCCGGTGGCCTCGTTCAGGTGCTTGCCGGCGCGCGCGATGCCGAAGTCGAACACCTTGGGCACGCCGTCGCGCGTGACCATCACGTTGCCGGGCTTGAAGTCGGAGTGCACGATGCCGGCCGAGTGCGCGCGCTTCAGCGCCCAGCCCATGCCCTCGATCAGCGGGCGCGCCTGCGCCAACGGCATGCCGTTGTAGGCGCGCTCGCGGATCAGCGTGCGCAGGTCGGTGCCGTCGATGTATTCCATCGTCATGAAGACGATGGTGCGATCCTTGTCGAAGTCGTAGACGCGCACGATGTTGTCGTGCGCCAGCAGCTGCGCGCGGCGCGATTCGCGCTGCAGCGCGATCAGCGAATCGGGATGGCGGCGGAACTCGTCGTTCAGCACCTTCACCGCGACGTAGGGATCGCGGTCGCGCGCCTCCACCTTGCGTTCGTCGCGGGCGACGTAGACCACGCCCATGCCGCCGCGGCCGATCTCGCGCTCGAGCAGGAAGCGGCCCTTGAGCAGCATGCCCACGCTGGCGAACTCGCCGCCTTCGGCGCCGGCCACCTTTTCCCAGCTGGAGCGGTTGAAGCTGCTGCTGGAGGCCGTGCCCTGGGTGCCGGTGACGGCGGTGTTCTGCGGTGCTTCCGGCGCGGGACGGTGCGAGGCGGGCGCGACCACGGTGGCGTCCGCCTCGCCGGAGGACGCGGCCGGGCGCGAGGTCGGCTGCACCATGGTCATGTCGCCGTCGGCGGGCGGCGCGGGCGGCTGCGGCGTCACGCTCACCCGGGTCGCGTCGTCGTCCGTGGCGGGCGCGGGCGCCGCCACAGGCGGCACGACGGACGGATGCAGGCTGCGCAACTTGGCGGCCAGCGCACGCGCCAGCATGGGCTCGAGGCGGCCATCGGCCAGCATGGCATCCAGCAGCGCGTGCTCCTCGCGCATGGTGTCGTCCGGCACGTCGCCGCGCGCGGCGAGCGCGTCGAACAATCCGGGCAGCGTGATCCGCTTGGTTTCGTAATCGGCGATCAGTTCGGCAAGAGAAGTCATGAAGATTAAGTCTGGTCAGTCCTGGAGGCGCACGATCACGGCGGAGATGTTGTCGCGGGCGGCGCGCTGCAGCGACAGATCGAACAGGCGCGTCAGCAGGGCCTGCGGTTCGGGGTGCCGACTGCACTCGAGGTCGAGTTCGTCGTCGGCCATTTCCTTGTTGATGCCGTCGGAACACAGCAGGAACTGCGTGCCGGGGCGATTGCTGGCCACCACCCAGTCCATGAACAGGCGTTCCTCGGCGCCCACCGCGCGGCTGAGCACCCCCGCCCCGGCCTGCGGCGCGGATCCGCCGCCGAACTGGGTGACGTCGTCCTTGGCGCCATGCACGTGGTCGCGGGTGATCTGGCGCAGTTGGCCTCCCTCGCTGCAGTAGGCGCGGCTGTCGCCCACCCAGCCGCACAGCATGAAGTCCTTGTCGTGCACCAGCACCACCACGGTGGAACCGATGATGTCGCTGCCGCGCTCCAGCGCGGTGGCCACCAGGTCGGCGTTGGTCTGCTGCAGGCTGTCCTCGATGGATTCGATGAAGTCGAACACGTTGCCGTTGCGCGAGAGGCGGCCGAGGCGCTCGACGATCATCTGGCTGGCGTAGTCGCCCGCGGCATGCCCGCCGAGGCCATCGGCGACCGCCCACAGGCCGACGTCGTCGCGCACCAGGATCGAGTCCTCGTTGTGCCGGCGCACCTTGCCGGTTTCGGTGCGGCCCGCGGATTGGTAATGCAGTGTCATGGCTGCACCTCGATCACGGCCAGCGGCCAGCCCGCCGCATGGGAACCCAGTCTGGCGGCGGCGGCGATGTGCGCGCACGCGGCGTCCGGCGACGGCAGCGCCAGCGCTTCGGACAGCAGCTGCGGCGGCAGTTCCGCCAGCTTGCGCGTGGCCAGCAGCAGCAGGCGGTCGCCGGGCTCGATCTCGCGGACGATCTCGTCGCAGATCGGTTGCGCGGGAGCGCCCAGCCCCGGCGCCACCGGCGAGGTGCGGCTGAACAGCAGGTCGTCCAGCTCGCCGCCCAGGCCCGCATCGCCGGCCGGCGGCTCGCTGCCGGCGAACACCGGATGCAACTGCCCTGCCCGCCAATGCCACGCGTTGGCGGTGCCCACGCGCAACAGGTCGGCCCAGCGCCCGGTGACGCGCACGGCGATCACCGCGCCATCCTCCTGCACCGGTTCGGCGTGCTCGGCGGCGAGCTGGCGCAGGCGCGGGTGCAGCACCAGCAGGCGCGTGCGCAATGCCTGCATGCCAGCGACGAAATCGCTGGGCACGAAGCGTTCGATCAGTTCGCTCACCGCGGCGGCGGCCTGACGGCGCGGGTCGGGCGCTCCGTCGTCGGCCACCACCATGGTCAGCGCGCAGTCGTAGCGGTGCAGAACGCGCGCGCCGCCCACGTCGACGGCGCGCTGGGTGATCTCCGAGGCGTCGGGCTCGCTCGCCGACGGCACGATGGCGTCGAGGCGCGGCGCGAGGTCGGCGAACAGCTCGGAAAGGTCGTCGGGCAGGCGCACCGGCGTCGGCGCCGGCTCCGCGGACGATGCCGCCGCGGCGGCCGGCGGCATGGCCGGTGGGCACGGCAGGTCGGCGTGCGCCGCGTCGAGCATGCCGGCATGCGCGGACGGCTCCGGCAGGCCGCGCGTCACCAGCACGCCGGCCGGCATGCGCGGCGCCCCCAGCGTCCACCACAGCGCATGGCCGGGCGGCAGCTCCGCCCACAGGGCGCACAGCGTGTCCACGTCGGCCACCAGCGCAAGCGGCAGGCGCCACAGGCCGGCGCTGCGCCAGTCCAGCGAAGGCACCACGGCATGCGCGGCCAGCGCCGGCACGAGCGGATCGGGCAGCGCGACGACGCGCGCGTCGAACGCATCGACGCCCTCGCCGCTGGCCTGCGCCTCGCGGTGCACGCGTTCGGCGGCGGCGAACCACGCATCGTTACGCAGGGCCGCACCGGCGGCGCCAGCGTCGGCCAGCGGCGCCACGATGGCCATGGGGAAACAACGCCCCACCCGGTCGCTGGCCGCGCCGGTCACGCCGGCCCAGGCCTGCTCGCCGCAGATGCCCGGCGCCAGCACGAAACGCCACACCGCGGCGTCGTGCCAGGCCTGCGCCCAGTCGTCGCCCAGTCGCGCGCGGCTGGCGCTTACCGCCTGCTCGAAATGGCGATCCCACACATCCACGAAGGACGCCGGCAAACGCCGCTGCACGAAATCCCCGGTACCGGGAAGCTTGCCGAAGAATCCCACCCCTGTCGGATTCGGCATGCGCTTACCCCCCGCACCGGAAACGTTGCACTTCGGTGTTTAGGAACGGGTTCTTCAGGTTGCCGGCCTGGATCACCAGCTTGGCCGTGCGCCCGCCGAAATTGAACGTGGCGAGGAAGCGCAGATCCGACTGCTTCTGCAGGTGCGCCGCCTGCAGCGCGCGGAAGAACGCCCAGTCGCCCTGGTAGTCGAAGGTGCTGAGCAGGGTGCCCGAGGCGTCCCATGCCGACACCGTGACGTGGCCCGGCTGCGGCCCCGGCCACTTCATCGCCATGCTGCTGGCGCTGCCGGGCTGGTAGCTGAACTTCTGGCCGTCCACGTCGAATTCCAGCTTGGCGATGCCGGCGTCGAGCTGCGGCGCCATCACGGTGAAATCCACCTCGGGCACGTTGCCGGCGCGGAAATACATCTGGCGGATGTCGTCGGCCATCTGCGCCTGCGCCAGCAGGCCGGGCGGGCCGGCCACCGCGCCAGGGCCGGTCTTCCACTGCCAGGTGCTGCCGCTGGCGTCGACCAGCTTGGCCAGCGTCTGCTTGTTGAACGCGTCGAAGCTGCCGCCGTTGCCGAACAGCTCGCCGAAGTTCTGCAGCGGGATCTCGGTGCGGCTGTCCGGCGAGAACGGATAGCGCCCGCGCACGAAGCTGGCGCAGTCCTTGCCCACCGCCTGCTGGAACTGGTCGCCCAGCGCGCCCTTGGTGCCGCTGGCCACCAGCGACTCGCTCTTGCCGGTGAGCGAGGCCACCCAGCCGGACACCGGCGGCGGCAGCTGCGCGGCCTGCTGCTGCGCCAACAACAGCTGCGGATTGGGCTGGCCGGCGGCGTTGCTGAAGTCGGTCATGGTCAGCAGGGTCTTGCCCAGCTGATCCAGCGCCTGCAGCGTCTGGTCGATGGGCGCGGCGCCCGGCGCGCCGGCGCTCAGCTGATCCAGCGTGGCGAAGTGCGCGGCAATCGCGGCGCCCGGCAGTTCCGCGGGCGCGGCAGCGCCCGACGATGCCAGCGCGCGGGCCAGCGCGTTCTGCGTGAGCTTCTGCTCCGCCTTCTTCTCCGCGGCCTTCTGCGCGCCGGCCAGCGCCTTGTCCCCGGCGTCCTGCGCCGGCGCCTTCATCATGTCGCTGGTGTTGTCGCGCACCACGTTGAGCAGCGCCTTCAGCGGCGAGCTGGGGCCGGATAGCTTGGCGGCGATCGCGCTGGCGTCCTGGATGCTGGCGACCGGCTGCAGTTCGAGGTCGGCGAGCAGGCCGTCCCAGGCCTTGATGTAGTCCTGCTCGTACAGCGCGATCACCTGCTGGGCGAGGCGGGCCTTCTGCAGCGAGTCGATCTTGGTGGCGCCGAACACCCAGTCGTCCTTGGCGAACTGATCCACCGCCTGCGCCACGCCCTTGCTGGCCTCGTACTGGAACATCGGCTGCGTGTACAGCGCCGGGATCGGCTCGGACAGCGCCGCGCCGCTCTTGCGCAGGAACACGTTGCCGAGCAGGCCCAGCGACTTGTCCAGCTGCAGCGGCGGATAGTCCGTGTTGCTGCCGGCGCCCAGCTTGAGGTTGCCGTAGATCAGGGTAGGCAGGTCGGCGGTGCGCAGCGTGTTGCGCGCCTGATCCACCAGGGTGGGATCCAGGCTCAGCGCGCGCAGCCGGCCCGGCTCCGAAACCAGCGCGTGGAAGTGCTTGGACAGCGCCTGCTGCAGCACCGTATCGCCCGGGAACACCTTGCGCCACTCGATGTCGGTGAGCGCCACCAGCTCGTCGGCATTCTGGTGCTTGGGCTCGCCCAGCATCAGGTAGCCCTTGAGGTAGTAGTACAGTGCCTGCGGATCGCCGGCATTGCCGGTGAGCCCGCTGCGGAACTGCGCGGCCACGCCGGGCAGCAGCAGGCCGTTGAGCTCGCGCAGGTAGGCGTCGTGCACCTCCTCGCCCACCGCGCTGCCCTGGTACAGGCCGAAGCGCATGCCGAACGGCACGGCGTCCTTGTACTTGTTCGCCGCGTCCTGCACGGTGGACAGGCCTTCCAGCCGCGCGAGCACGCGGGCGAAGTATTCCTTCTGCGTGGTCGCCGCATCCACGTCGCTCTGCGCCGGATATGCCTGCAGCGCGGCCTGCACCTGCGCGAGGTAGTCGCGGTTGTGGCCGAAGCTGGTGAAAAAGCCCGCCACCAGCAGCACCGTCAGCAGCAGCACGCCGGCATAGGAGGCCACCTGCAGCAGCACCTTCTGCCGCTCCAGCGCGGGATTGGTGCCGGCGAAGCCGGACTCGCCGAACAGCACCTCTTTCAGCAGTCGCTCGACGAAGAAGGTGCGCCGCTGCGCGCCGGGCGCATGCAGTTGCTCCGCGCTCACGCCGAAGGTGCGCGCCACCGCGCCCATCATGCGGTCGATCGGCGTACCTTCCTGCGTGCCCGAGGTGAGGTAGACGCCGCGCAGCAGCGGCGGCGCGGCGTAGGCGTGGCCGGTGAACACGCCTTCCACGAAACGCCTGGCGATGTCGCGCAGCGCGGACAGCTGCTGCGGGAACGAGAGGATGGCCGCGCGCCGGTTGCGGTCGCGCTCGGCATGCAGGCGGTCGAGGATGCGCGTATCGAGCTGGCGCAGCAGCAGGTCGAATTCCTCGCCGAAACGCTGGGCCGCGCTGCCGTCCATGGTGGCGTCGATCGGGAACGAGAAACCCCACACCTGGCTGCGCAGTTCCGGGCTGAGGTCGTCGAAGAACTCGCCGAAGCCCGCGACCAGGTCGCACTTGGTGAAGCTCAGGTACACCGGCACGCCGATGCGCAGGTGGGTGGCCAGCTCCTCCAGGCGGCGGCGGATCGCCTGGATGTGCTCGGCCAGCCCGGTTTCGTCCAGCGTGAGCAGGTCGGACATGCTCATCGCGATCACCACGCCGTTGATCGGCCGGCGCTTGCGGTACTTGCGCAGCAGCTTGAGGAACTCCGCCCAGGCCGAGGCATCGGCGTCGCGGTCGGAATCCTGCAGGGTATAGCGGCCGGCGGTGTCGAGGAACACCGCCTCGTCGGTGAACCACCAGTCGCAGTTGCGCGTGCCGCCGACGCCGCGCAGCGCTTCCTTGCCGAAGCGCTCGGACAGCGGGAAGTTGAGCCCGGAGTTCTGCAGCAGGGTGCTCTTGCCCGAGCCCGGCGGGCCGATCACCACGTACCACGGCAGCGCGTAGAGGTTGCTGCCGCGGCGCGTCTTGCGCAGGGTGTCCACCGCCTCCTGGAAGCGTGCCTGCAACTGGTTGCGCTCGGCGCTGCTGCGGTCGTCGGCCTGCGCGCCCTGCCCGGCCAGCTCGCCGGACATCTGCTGCGCCTTGCCGCGCGCGCGCCACGCGCGGATCTGCAGGATCGCCAGCCACACCACCACGATCAGCACGATCAGCAGCAGGCGCGCGGCCATGCTGGTGAGCGGCTGCGAGGAACCGAAGCCGAGGTAGGGGCCGCCCACCCAGATCAGCACCGCCAGCAGCAGGATGCCGACGAGGGTGATGAACCAGCCGCTTTTCAACATGCTGAGAAACTTGGCCACAGGCTCAACCCTCGGGGATGTACATCAGTTCCACGCGCCGGTTGCGCGCGCGGTTGGCCGGCAGGTTCGGCGGCAGCGCGATGGGCTTGGAGTCGCCCGCGCCGCTGGCTTCGAGCCGGCCCGGGTTGTCCAGGCCGTCGCCCAGCACCTTGAGCACCGCATTCGCGCGCGCCGCGGAGAGCGCGAAGTTGTCCTTGAACTGCAGCGAATGGATCGGCTGGTCGTCGGTATGCCCCACCACGATCACCCGCCCCGGCACCTGGTTCAGTGCCGCGGTGATCTTGTGCAGCAGTGGCAGTTCGGTATCGGCCACCTCCACACCGCCGGAGGCGAACATGCCGGTGGCGGAGAGCCGCACCAGTTCGCGGCCGTTGCCCTGCTCGATGATGGCAAGCTGGCCGGCCTGCTCCTCCGGCGCCAGCAACTGCTTGAGCGTGGGATGCGCGGGCGGCGGGTGCGCCTGATCCAGTTGCTGCGCCGCGGGCGGCGTGGCGCTCTCCAGGCCGATCTGCGCCAGCTGCGCGCTGACCGGTGCGGACAGCGTGTTCAGCCGCGTGTGGAAATACACGAAGCTGCCCAGCAGAACGCAGGCCGCCGCGGCCACGATCACCCACAGCGGCACGTAGCGGATCAGCGGATTGCGCTTGTCCTGGATGCCGCGCCAGTGCGGCGCCAGCTCCTGCGCCGCCGGTGCGCGCTGCGCGCGGATGCGCCGGTACAGGTCTTCCTGGATGTCGGCCAGCTTGGCGCGGCCGCCCGATTCGATCAGGTAGCGTCCGCCGAAACCCAGCGCGAGGCAGATGTACATCAGCTCGATCAGGTCGAGATGCTTGGAGAAGTCCGCGCTCAGGCGTTCGAGGATCTGGAAGAACTTCGCGCCGCCGTAGGACTCGCCGTGGAACACCACCAGCAGGGTCTGTTGCGCCCAGCCGCTCTGCTCGCCCCAGGGCGAGTTGAGCACGGCCTCGTCCAGCATGGCGCACAGCACGTAGCGCGCAGCCATCACGGTCTGCTGCGGAACATTGGCCTGTTGCGCATGCGCCTCGAACTTGCGCACCTGCGACACCGTCTGCTCGCGCAGGCGGGCCGCATCGGGCGGCGTGGCGCTGTGGCGTAGTTGCACCGAGAGCAGCAGCAGCGGGCTGGCCGCCTGCACCAGCGGGTTCATGCCGCCGCCGAGGAAGGCGCTGATCTCGGCCGGCGCGGCTTGCGCTGCCGCGCGAGGAGCCGGCGCCGGTGCATAGGCGGGCGCTGCCGGCGGCGGCGCGTACGGGGCCGGCGCAGATGCGGGCGTCGCCGCGGGTGTGGCGCCGCGCGGACGCACCACGGTGGCGTCGCGCATCGCGTCATCGTCGAACGGGCCTTTCGGAGTGTTCACGTCAGCCTCCCCTGATCGCCCAGAGCTGCAAGTCCAGCCCTGCGAAGCCACTGCCGAAATGGAAGGCGATGCCGCCGGAAGTCTTCAGCTCGCGCCACATCGCCGCGTGGCGGTCGAACTCGAAATACAGGTAACCGGCGTTGTACGGGATCTGCCGCGGCGCCACCGGCATCGGCGACACCGGGATGCCCGGCAGCTGCAGGTTCACCAGGTCGCGGATCTTCTCCACCGGGCCGATCTTCGACTGCGCGGGCAGTTGCCGGCGCAGTTCCTCGGATTTCACGTCGGCCTTCGCCGCCAGCACGAAGGCGGCGTTGTCCAGCAGGGTGAGGTCGGGCACCACCGCCACCCACACGCCGAACTTGCGTTCCTGCAGCGGGATCGGCGTGGCGGTCTGCTCCATCACCGCGCTGAGGCTGGCGCGCAGCGCGGCGATCAGCGGCTCGAAGCTCTCGCGCAGCGCCTCGTGGCGATACGGCGGCAACGCGCCCGGGCGCTTGCCCGGCGCGGTGAACGTGGCCAGTTCGCCGGCCATCGTCACCAGCGTGCGGTACAGCTCCTCGGGATGCAGCAGCGGCGCTTCGGCCAGGTGCGCGATCAAGGGCTGGCAGCGGTTCACCACCTGCAGCAGCAGGAAGTCGGCGATCTCCGCCGCGCCGCCGCGGTCGGTCAGCGCCACCCGGCTAGCCAGCGCCTCGCCGCGCTGGTGCAGCAGGCCCAGCAGCTCGGTGAGAAAGGTCACCAGCCGCGGCACCGCCTGGGTGGAAAGGCCGGTGGGCATGAAGGCGTCGTCCAGCATCACGCGACGATCGGTGCGGCATTCCACGATGCGCGCCAGCGGCATGCGGGTGAGCCCTTCCATCGGCTGCGACTGCGGCAACAGGCGGCCGCTCATGCCGCCCACTTCCAGCGGCGTGGTGCCGTCGGTGCTGCCGGAGGCATCGCGCACCTCGGCCTCGCGCACGCGGAAGCGGAACAGCTTTTCCGCCGGCGCTTCCGGCCGCCCGCTGTCGGGCTGGGTGGGCGAGCGCAGCGGCAGGGTGAGGTAGACGGTCTGGTCGCGGCAGTTCGCGTCCACGTCCAGCGGCGGCGGCAGCGGATCGTCGCCGGGCATCGCGAACGGCGTGCCGTCGGGGAACACGCCGCGCGCCTGCCGGATGCCGAGCTTGCCGATGGCCAGCAGGTCGGTTTCCAGCTCCAGCTCGTGGAAGCCCCAGGCGTGCGGGCGCAGGTTGCCGGCGCGCAATTCCACGAAGCGCTCCAGGTAGCGCTCCTGCTGCTGCAGGTGCTGCGGCCGGAGGAACAGGCCTTCGCTCCATACCACCTTGTTGTTCTGCGTCATTCGTTCGCTCGCTTGTCGTTGTACTCGTCGGCCCGCGGATTACGGGCGCCGCGGCCCTGCCCGCAGCGCCGATTTCAGCCGCGCCAGCTGCTCCTCATAGGCGCGCGCGAATTCGTCGCCGAACAGCCGGCGGAAACATTCGTCGGGATTGCCCATCAGTTCCTCGAAGTGCTCGCGGTAGCGATCCCAGTAGCGGCCCTTGCCGCCGAAAGCCGCGCGCTTGGCGCCGCCGTCGGCCTCGTGCTCGAAACGGTCGGGGTTGAAGTGCACCAGCAGCGACTCGAACGCCGCGCGCACGCCGGCCAGCATCGCCATCTGGTGGCAGCGGATGTCCTCAAAGGCGTCCTGGAACGCCGCGCTGCCGGACAGGAAGGCCGGCCCGGTGGGCGCGAGGATGCGCTGCACCGCCTCGTCCGGCGTGGGCGCGAACTTCAGCGGGTTGTTCTCCGAGCGCTGGATGATGGTCACCGGCAGACGGAAGGTGTTCTTGATCTCGGCGCGCGCGCGCAGCACGTCCATCACGCCGTCGGCCACCACGTGCAGGATCTGCTCCAGCTCCGGCGGCAGGCCGGTGGCGGCCATGGGCGCGGCGGTGGGGGCTGCGAACGACGCAGCCGGCGGCGGGGCGACGGGTGCCGCGACCGGCGGCGCCACGGGCGCGACCGGTTCCGCCTTGGGCGCGAAATCGCCCATCGTCAGATCCCAGTTTTCCGGCAGCATCTGTGCCTGGCGCTGCACGTCGGTGATCGGCGGACGGAAATGGTCGGCCATGCCCGCGCTGTGGTTCCAGCTGGGAATCGGCTCCGGTATCGCCGGCGCGGGCGCCGCGGCCGGCGGCGCATAGGGCGCATCGAGGAAACTCAGCGGGTCGAGGTCGCCGCCGATCGCGCCGGCGGCGTCGGGTATCAGGCTGGGGCCGGCGGCGGCGGATGGCGCGCCCACGGGCGCGAGCAGGTCGGACAGGCCGAAGTCCGCCAACGGATCGCTGGCCACGGGCGCCGGTGCGGCAACCGGTGCGGCAACCGGTGCAGGCGCGGCGGGCGCCAATACCTGCACCGAAATCTCGAAGGTGTCGATCTGCAGGCGGTCGCCGTTCTTCAGCGCGGAGGGTTCGCCCTTGGCCAGCGGCGCACCGTTGAGCAGCATGCCGTTGGTGCTGCGATCCTCGATGAAATAGATGCCGTTGAGGCAACGCACCATGGCGTGGATGCGCGACACGCCAGGCGCGGCCAGCACCCAGTCGCAATCTTCGGAACGGCCCACGCTGCCGCCGCTGCCTTGGAAGGATTTCTGGCTGCGGCTGCCGAATTGCGCGGCCTGCTGGCCGAGTACCTCCAATGTCAGTGTCTGCATCGGCACGCTCACGCTCCCCTGGCGCCCGCAGCGGCGGCATCCCCGGTGCCGAGCAGGCTGAGGGCGCGGGCGACGAACTCCGCGCGGCGCGCGGCGAAGCGTTCGGCCACCAGCGCCGCCATCATGTTGACCGCCGCCACCGTGGCGCAGGCGGTGAGGTGTTCCGGCGGCGGCACCGGCGTTTCCTGCGCGGCCGGCGCCAGGCTGCCGCCGGACCAGCCGGCCGCCGCGGCCAGCCATGCGCCCAGCGACTTGTAGCCGCCGGAGTTGGCGAACTCGAATGCGGCGCGTCGGTTGCTTTCGGTGGGCTCGCGCACCCATTTCTCCGCCAGCGAGGCGCCGGCCTTGTCCTCCAGCTCCAGCGGCTGATCGCGCGCGCACTGGCACAGCCACGCCACCGCGTAGCGCTTGGGCAGCAGCCGCGCCAGGAGCTTCAGCGCATCCTGCGATTCGCCGGCGTCCAGCAGCGACTGCACCGCCGCCTGCGAGGTCATCTCCGGGCGCAGCTGCGCGCTGCCCTCGGGCGAAAGATCCATCTGCATGGCTGCTTGCATGATTTCGGACATGAACCGCCCCCTCAACCGATCATCGTGATGCCGCCGCCCAACTTTGCCATGCCCGAGCCGGTGAGCTGAAGCATCGCCCCCTTCACCGTGGTCATCGCGCCGCCCTGCATCTCCAGCATGGCGTCGGAATGCACCTTCAACTCCACGCCCGCGCCCACGTCCATCTTCATGCCGGCCTTGAGGCCGACTTCCATGCCGCCTTCCAGCTTCACCGACATGCTGCCGTTGATCTTGATGTTGACGCCCTTGATCTCGATGTCGCCCGAGCTGGTGAGCTTGATGCTCGCGGCGCCGCAGACCAGGTCGATCTCGGTGCCGGCGTCGAGCTTGAACTTCTGGCCGATGCTGGTGGAGCCGTTGCTGGTGACGCTGAGGCTGTCGTCGTTCTGCACCGTGACGCTGCGGTTGTTCTTCACCGTCTCGGTCTGGTCGTTGTCGACGGTGAGCGTCTGGTTGTTCTTCACCGTGGCGGTCTGGTTGTTGTCCACGGTGAGCGTCTGGTCGTGCTTCACCTCGGTGGTCTGGTCGTTCTCCACCGTAAGCTTCTGGTCGTGCTTGACCGTGGTGGTCTGGTCGTTCTTGACGGTGATCGTCTCGTCGTGGTCGATGGCCACCACGTGGTCGTTCTCCACCTCTTCGTGCATGTCCTTCTGTGCGTGCATGAAGAAGTCTTCGCTGCCCTTCTTGTCCTCGAAGCGCAGCTCGTTGAAGTCGTCGGTGCCGCCGAGCAGGCTGCGGCTCTTGATGCCGCTCTGGGTCTTGTTGTCGGGCAGGCCGTAGGGCACGGTGTTGGCGGCGTTGTAGACGCTGCCGATGATGAGCGGGCGATCCGGATCGCCTTCAAGGAAGCTCACCACCACTTCCTGGCCCACGCGCGGGATGCTCACCGCGCCCCAGGCCTTGCCTGCCCACGGCGAAGCCACACGTACGGGGCAAGAGCACTTGGCGTTCGGCTTGTCCGGCATGTTCCAGTGGAAGTTCACCCGCACCCGACCGTACTTGTCGACAGCGATATCCTCGTCAGTCTCGCTGCCGGTAACGATGGCGGTTTGCAAACCGTCGATCTTCGGCTTCGCCGTGGTGAGCGCCTTGCGGAACGGAATTTTGCTGGGGATAGCCCAGAACCGGCACTGGAATTCAAGGTGACCGCCGCTGCCCGAGGCGCGGCCGCCGCTATACAGATAGCTCTGGGTGGCCGTCAGCAGATATTCCTGATTGAGCTCCTTGCGCTGATAATTGCTCAAGGTGAACAGGTTGCCGGCCTCCACGCCGCAGGCGTCGGTGGTGCCGTGACAACTCGAACGCGCAGCGGTCAGCGCCTCGGCCCGCACGCTGGCGTAGTGTTGGCCCACGCCAGCATCTCCGTGCGCACCGGGAAAATCGAAGCTGCTATGAGTCGGCGTCGGTTGGTTGCCGTCACTGGTGTGCGTTGAAAGCAACGAAGCCTTGGGCGTGAGCGGGTTGTAGTCGGTGAGTTTGACCGTCGCGCCATCCACCCCGCGCATCGACCCAAACGTGGCAATCGTCGCCTCTCGACCCAGCGCCCCGCCCGCACCCGCCGAAAACGGCACATTCCTGAATGTGGCGGTGGCTGCATGTGCGCCCACGCCGTCGGCCAGCACCATGGTGTGCTTGCTGCTGTCGTGGGTGAAGTAGTAGTAGATGCCTTCCTGCTCCATCAGGCGGTGGATGAAGGTCAGGCAATCCTCCCGGTACTGCACACAGTAGTCGCGTTTGGCATAGTCGCCGGTGAGGCTGTTCTTGACGTCGGTATAGCCGGATTCCTCCAGCAGCTTCTGGATGATCGCGGGCACGGTCATCTCGGTGAAGATGCGGCAGTCGACCAACTGCCCAAGCAGCCACGGCTTGGGCACCAGGGTAACTGCATACTGCGCGTACACCAGCGTGTCGATGGTGGCCACGCCGGTCTGCGACGCCTCACACACCATGCCGTTGAAATGCCGCTCGAAGCCATTTTCCAGCGACAGCGTCACGGTCATCGGCGTGCCTAGCAGCGCGGTCAAGTCGATGCCGGAATCTTCGCTTTCGAACTTCAGATCAAGCCGAAACAGCTCGCCCAGCTCTTCGCTCGCGCTCATCCCGATAAAGAACAAGTTGTCGCATTGGCTGGAAGTGATGGTAACGGGGTCGCTCATGCGCCATTGCTCCCGGGGAATGTCAAGGGATGGCCACAGTGGCCCTTCATGAAGGAAGCACCGGGCGGCATGCCCCCCCCGCCGCCCCGCGAACACGCTGGTGCGGACAACAGGCAGACAGATTGTCGGTACAAGCAGGTCGCAGGCGGCATAGTGACTCCTTTCCTACTTGTAATGCGCAATCGGCCGCCGCTTCGAGTCATCGGTCGTGAATTTCGCCGATCACGCCGCCAAGTGACTGACCTTCCTGGCTTTTCGCCCCCGCCTGCCACTGGCTCGATCAAAGCGAACTACCCGCTAACGCCCTCACTGGCGCCGACAAGCCGGAACCAGCCTGTAGCAATAGCCGCCACATCAGCCTGACAACTAGCGAATGGCAAGGATATGTATGACTCCCCTTGAATCCGTCCGTGCTGCCGACACGTCGCTGGTTCGACCCATCACCGCACGCCCATCGCTGCCGCAAAAGGCTATCAAGGCTGGCCGGGCCTTGGGCTTGCCTGATGCCGTAACACTGACGCGCACCTTCGCCACCGGCTTGTTGTCGACGCCCACCGGCACCGCATATTGCCGAACCTCGAACGAGCGATCGGCAGCCGAGCGTCCGAGCACCTGCGCAAGCATGGCCGTGGAAAGGCAGTACGAAGCCAGCGGAAGCTTCGTGGCCAATTGCCGGAAAGGTATCAGCGCGTAAGCCGGTCGCGCCGTATAAGTCAATGCCAACAAGTGTTGACCGCCCCCGCCCAGCGTCACTTCGATATCGCGAGCCGCCTCCCATTGGGCCAGGTTGCCATCGTCGGACTTCTGGATGCCACCCAGCGCAGCCAGTTGGTTGAAGGCGATTTCATGCCCCGCAACCACGCTGACAAAAGGTGGCGTTTGCGCGATCACGAAAGGGTCGAGTCGCGCATCGCGAAGGAGCGCGCTGATATCGGTTGACCCCACGAATGCCGAGAAATGGCTGGTCACGGCCACGGGCGTGCCGTCGACTGCGGCCTGCAATTCGGGAAATTGTCGCTCGGGATATGGCTCGGCCTCACCCAGCCAACCGAATCGCGGCCCGTGAATGACGATACGACCGAGGTCGCCGGGTGTCACATCCGTCGTCACCGATACGGCTATCGTGTCCGCACGCAACACGACGCGAGCCGCCATCACGCGGATACTGCCTGACGGAGACGATTGCATGCCGGGCAGCATGACGCCGTTGCTCGCATCGTTCGCCAACGCTTGAGGCAGCAACCAGGGCAAGCCTGCGAAAAGCAGAGCCACACGAACTGCATGGAGATATTGCCGCAGCTTGCCGCTCACTTTACGTACCTGAAAACACGTGGTGCATCGGGTCGCCAAAAACGCAATTCAGCCGGCCCGTAAACCTGGCCGCCAGGGTGGGACGCCGTCCACATGTCGTTTTTCTGCGTCCATGCATGATGTTGTTTGTTGATACGCGGCGTGGTGGCATCAGCCTGATCCATCGCGAAAGTCGAGTAGATCGCCATGTGGTTAGGCCAGTACAGGATGTCGCCGTCTTGCCGGCGTTCATTGGCACCCAGTTCACGAAACCGCCCGGTCTTGCGCACGTAGGCAAGAAACGTTCCGGTGGCCTGGTACTCATAAGGAAAGCCGGCTGCGGCATATATGAGCCAGGTCGAGCCACTGCAGTCGCCGCCTACACCTCTAACCGAATGCGCACCGACCAACGAATACTGCGTTCCCTTCCACGCCGCAGCGGCCTTCGTGATCCGAAACCCGTCAGCAACCGAGATGTCCTGGGCCTTGGTTTCACTCGACGTCGAGCTACCCGTGGTCGTTGCAGCCATCAGAACGTCCTCCACGATAAGTTTGTGCCCCGCCGACGCCCCCCCCCCGCGTTGAGTAGCGGGTCGGTTTAGAGTCCGGAACTACTTTAACTGCTTCGCGTAGGCGGCAGCCCGCCGCCACGCCGCGCCAGCACCACCCAGCTTCGAACCGGCTGGCCGAATTCCTTGCGCAAGCTGTCTTCCGCGATGCGGATGTCGCCAAAACCGGCGCGTTCCAGCGCATTGGCCACGTGGCTGCGCGAGTGGCGGTAGCGGCCGCTGGCGGTGAGCGTGGCGCGGTCGTCCTCGCTTTCGTCCGCCTCCAGCGAGAACGCCACCCGGCCGCCCGGCCGCAGGGCGTCGTGGGCCGCGGCCAGCACCGTGCCTAGCTCGCCGAAATACACCAGGGTGTCGGCGGACAGCACCACATCCCAGGATTGCCGCTGCTGTTGCAGATAAACCGTCAGCTCGGCCACTTCCAGCGCATCGTAGCCGCCGCGCAGGCGCGCCTTCTTCACCATGCCGCCCGACAGATCCACGCCGACCAGTTGCCGCGCGTGCGGGCGCAGCAGCGGCGCGCACAGGCCGGTGCCGCAACCGGCGTCGAGGATGTCCAGCGACGCCGCCGGCGCAGGCAACACCGAGGCCAGCGCGGCGGTGAGCACCTCGGGCGCGCGGTAGTCCAGGTTCTTGAGCAGTTGCTCGTCGAAGCTTTCGGCAAAGCCGTCGAACGTGTCGCGCACGTAGTCGTCGCCCGCGCGCACGGGCGCTTCGGCGCCCCCACTGGCGGCCAACATGTGACGCGGGACGGGGTTGTCCGGCTCGCGCTCGAGCCAGTCGCGATAGGCCTGCCTGGCCTCGTCCTTCCGACCCAGCGTGTAGAGCGACACGCTCAGCGCCTCCAGCGCCCGCACGAAGCGCGGCTCCAGTACGTAGGCCTCGCGGAAGCAGTCCACCGATTGCTCGATGTGCTCGAAGCACTGCGCGTTGTTGCGCAGGAAAAGCCCCATCAGGTAATAGCCTTGCGCGAAACGCGGGGCCAGTTTCAGCAGTTTCTCGAAGGCCTCGAAGGCTTCCTGCGGACGCTGCTGCGCCTCCAGCACCACGGCCAGGTTGCTCAGCGCGTTGTGGTGCTGAGGGCCGTATTCCAGCGCCTTGCGGTAGCACGCCTCCGCCTCGCGCAGGCGACCGCATTCCTTGTGGATGTTGCCGAGATTGTTGTGCGCGTCCGGGTGTTTCGGCGTGATCCGCAGCGCGGTGCGAATCAGCTCTACGCCCTCGTCGCTGCGGCCATCCTGGTGGCACAGCACACCGAGATAATGCAGCGCATCGGGCTGCGCCACGCGCAGATCCAGCACCTCGCGGTATAGCCGCTCGGCCGTATCGAGGTCGTCGGCCTGGTGCGCCTGCATGGCGTTCTGCAACGCGGCGCGCCATGCGGGCATCGCAGCCAGCGTGGCCGGCGGGCGAACGGGGACGGGGGACGGATTCCGCTTCGCAGGCTTCCTCACGCAATCAGCACCGTGAAGCAACCCAACACGATGGTGCCGCCATGCGCGCAGGAGTCGCCTAGGCGCGCGGCCGGCATGCCGCCGATCAAGACCGTGGGCGAGCCCATGACGATGCTGTCCGGCGGCCCCACGCACACCGCCATGTCGCTTATCCGGGCGGCAGGCAGGCCACCGATCAGCACGGTGGGCGCGCCCGGCCCCGAGATCGGGCCGCCGACGTGGGGCACCACGCCGGTAACCATGGGGCAGACGTGCATATCGGTCAGGCGTGCTGCGGGTTGCATAGGGACTCCTCTACCTTGGCAATGCGTAATCGTCCGGCGATTCGTATCAGGCGCCATTCCATACCGCAAGCCATGCCCACCGGCGAAGGGCGCTCAGGACAGCCCCAACTGCTTGATCGCCTTGCTCTTGACGCTGGCGAAGAAGCCTTTCTTGACGTGCGTGCCCTTGTCGGAAGCCAGCCCCTCCAACTGCAGCCGCGAACTGCTGATGTTCTTGCTGGCGATCTTGAGCAGCGGATCCATCTGCTTCTTCTTCATCGCCTCGACCCGATCCATCCAGCCGGGCAGCCCGATGTCGGCGATGAACATGTTGGCCACCGCCGAAGTGTCGGCGCAGGTCAGCAGGTAGCAACCGAGCACCGGGCAATCGTTGAACACGGTGAGATCCAACGAATTGGGCTGCGCCAGCCGCTTATTGCCGGCACGCATGTCCTTGATGTCCAGCCCCAGCGAGAACAATTGCAGGCCGATGCTGGCCAGCGTGTTGGCCACGCCAATGGCCGCGGTAGTGGCGGTGCCGAAGTCTGCGAACAGGCCGCCGATCTTGGCACCGGTGGCGGCGGCCTGCTGCGCCAGCTTCACCGAATGCTGGGCCAGATCGCGCTTGATGATGACCTGGATCGCCTCGGCCGCCGCATACGGATCGCCCATGCGGAAGCCACGCTTGTAGTCGTCGCTCTTGTAGAGGTGGTAGCCATCCTCCGCCACCGCCTTGCCCGCCTTGGCGAGCTTCACCGAACTGGTGACCACGCCGAGGAAAGGCGTCACCTCCGCCACCAGCTCGTGCATCGCCTCGCTGCCGATCGCCTCGATCACTTCGTGGATGTTGTCCACGTCGGCGCACTCGACCATGAAATTCTGGAACGCCTCCTTCATGCCCGGCACGCTGGCCACCTTGCTCGCCGTACTGCCGCCCTTGGCCAGCTTGCTGACCCCCGACTTCAGCGACCTCCCGGAGGACAGCAGCGACTTGCCCGACGACAGCACGCTGGTGGTGCCGAACTTGAGCTTGGTGCCGTTGAACATGTTCACCATCAACTGGCGGCGGGCCTTGGCGAGCTCGCCGAGGGCGGTGAATTCGGCGCGACTAAGAGGTGTGGATGGCATGGTCTTGGTTCCGATTCGTCAACAGGGATTCATGTAGTCAGCTCCGCATACCAGACAGGCTGCACGGGACTCATGTACGTGGAAGCGCTCCCTGCCAGCGGCGGCCTCGCCCCGCATAGATTTAATCCTCCTCGATCCTTGCACCAACAGGAAGCAAACCCGACTCATTTTTCGGGAGTTGGCGTTTCAACAGATACGCTCCGCTTCTTTCGCAGCCAATGCCAAGGCCTTGCTGATCCGGCTTCGCCCCGCAGCCGCTTTCATGACCGCGTCAGTGCACCTTGCCGTCGGCAACACCAACGCGATATGTCCGTCCTTTCTCGTCCTCGATCACCAGCACACCATCCTTGGCATCGAGGCGCATGCTCTTGAAGAAAGTGTTCTGCACATCGGCCTCGATGTTCGGGTTGACCGGCGACTCGTAAAGCCGGCTGATCCACAGCCGCTTGCCGGATTCGACATCCGTTGCGACCACGTAGCCGCCCAGCGGCAAACCCTCGGCCGATGCGCTCTTGAGCTGTTCGTAACGCACGCCCTTGTGAACCACCGGAGGTACCAGTGGGGCACGCCCACGGCTGGCGGAAACAGTCGGGCGTCCGTCGGATGGCAATCTTGTATTCACCCGAGAAGTTGTACGTCATGTCAGCCCCCCGAATTCATTTAGCTCCGCACTTGGAGTAGTGGCCTTCCGTCATCGGACGAAAGGTCACAGAAACAGGAGTAAGAGTCACTTTTAGAAACCAGAGCAGGGAAGATCATTTCTCGAAAAGTCCACTCTGACCCTTAGGTTTTAGCCGAACCAGCCCTCGACATCGAACATCGACGTGCCGCCGCCGGTCTGAACCTCGCCGGACACCACGTTGACGTCAGCTGGGCTGGTCTTCTGCTCGCCCTTGCCATCGACATAGGTCGAAGGCTCGAACCGTGGATACAGCAGCCCGGTCACCGGTTCGCCATCGACGACGAACGGGCCGTCCATCGAGCCGTTGATGATGGCGCGATAAAGGTTTGCGTCGGTTTTCGGCATGCGGCCTCCCGGTTTTCGCATCAGGCACTCGGATGGGCGGCCACGGCGGCCCCTGCGTTCATGTACGAGATCTCGATGATCTGCAGATGGCCCTCGACATCCTGACCCACGTACATGTGGAAGCACTTGCCGGCCACGTCACGCGCGTCGAAATGCAGCTTGAAGCCGCCGCCATGGCGGTCTTCCGCCTGGTGCGTGCCCTGGTCGATCACGATCTCCGGCGTCAACGCGACCATGTTCGACAGCAGGCTGTTGACCGCGGGCTCGTGCTTGAACAGCGTCTGCGACTTCTGCACCGCGGCGCGCACGCTGGCCTCACCGAAGAAGGTCAGGAAAACCTGATCCGCTTCGCGCAGGGCATTGTTCTTTTTCGCGTACTCGATCTGATTCGGGTGAATACCCTGGTTCTTTTGCTGAGTGCCACTGAGGCCGGTGCGGCGCGTGGCCAGGTCGGCATCGCTGGGAATGACGGTCAACTTCGGCTTTTCCCAACCAGGTACGAATCTCATGCTCATGCAAGGCTCCTGGAATAAATGCACGTCAAAAACGAAAGGATGAAACGTGAATCAGGCGAGCCGCCGTGCCGCGCAAGGCTCGCCTCGACCTGCCCGACGCCCCGACACACGGGTGCGCCCCACCCCGACGCGGCACGAGCCGCGCCCGTGGATCAGGAGGTCTTTGTCTTTTTTCTCGCCGGCTCCATCTGCCTGCCAAAGGTGTGGCTGCGCACACGCTTCTTGTAATTCACCACCGGTGCCTGGTGGTTCAGCTGGGCGAAATAATGGACAAACCAGTTGTCCGGATCGGCCGTGAGCCAGGCATTGCAGTTACCGCAGGGAATCAGATCCACGTAAATGTGGTGATGCCCACCGCACGCCATGAATGCCAGGCCTTGCGCCCTTGCCACGGTAATCGCCGTCTGTTCGGCATGCTCGCCTAGGAACGAACTGGAAAACGGCCGCCCTGGAGCGGCGGGGTGGATGGCATTGAAGTCCGGATCCAGGCCCGAATAGAGGCGTGACGACCCGTACACGACGGAAAAGCCGCCGGCGACGTTGACGTTGTTGTAGGCCGCGCTCTGCGCCACCGCGACGGCGGCATTGCAGGAGTTGTAGGAGAACCCCAAGGCGGGCTGGCCGAGAAACTGCGCAAAATGGTTCATCGAACTGAAAAACAACGCCTGCCCAATCTGGTCTTCCAGATCGGCCGGAGGCACCGCGATATTTATCTGCCTCAAACCAACGATCGCCATCGAATTTACCCTCCTCTGCCCGGACAACGGGCCGCAAGCGCCCGTAGCGGTGCGGCACATGGTCAAAATGCGTAGTCGAATTCCCCGTCCCTCACGCTCACGCCCACCCGCTCGATCGGCTTGCCCGCAATCATTCGGTTCAGGAACTCCCGCGACACATCCGGCAGCATGCTGTTGGTCAGGATCGCGTCGATCATGCGGCCACCCGACTCGCTCTCGGTGCAGCGCTCAACCACCAGCTTGACCACGTCGTCGCCGTACTCGAACGGAATTTTGTAGCGCGCCTCGATGCGCTTCTTGATGCGGTTGAGCTGCAGCTTGACGATCTCGCCGAGCATGGCCGGGCTGAGCGGGTAGTACGGGATGGTGACCAGGCGGCCGAGCAGCGCGGGCGGGAAGATCTTCAGCAACGGCTCGCGCAGCGCCTTGGCCATGCCTTCGGGTTCCGGCATCAGCTCCGGATCCTTGCACAGGCCGGCAATCATCTCGGTGCCGGCATTGGTAGTGAGCAGGATCAGGGTGTTCTTGAAGTCGATCCGGCGGCCCTCGCCGTCCTCCATCACGCCCTTGTCGAACACCTGGAAGAAGATCTCGTGCACGTCCGGGTGGGCCTTCTCCACCTCGTCCAGCAGCACCACGGAGTACGGCTTGCGACGCACCGCCTCGGTGAGCACGCCGCCTTCGCCGTAGCCCACGTAACCGGGAGGCGCGCCCTTGAGCGTAGAGACGGTGTGTGCTTCCTGGAACTCGCTCATGTTGATGGTGATGACGTTCTGCTCGCCGCCGTACAGCGCCTCGGCCAGCGCCAGCGCGGTTTCGGTCTTGCCCACGCCCGAGGTGCCGGCCAGCATGAACACGCCGATCGGTTTGTTGGGGTTGTCGAGGCCCGCGCGACTGGTCTGGATGCGCTTGGCGATCATCTCCATCGCGTGATCCTGGCCGATCACGCGCTGCCCCATCAGCTTGGCCAGGTTCATCACGGTCTCGAGTTCGCTCTTGACCATGCGGCCGACCGGGATACCGGTCCAGTCGGACACCACCGACCCCACCGCCACGTAGTCGACGGTGGGCAGGATCAGCGGGCTCTCGCCCTGCAGTTCGGCCAGTTGCGCCTGCAGGCTCTTGAGCTGCTCCAGTGCGCTGGCGCGCTCGTCGTCGCTGAGTCCCACCGGTGTTTCCGGGGCAGCCTCCGCTTCGGCCTTGGCGTTGGCGGCCTCCTCCAGCTTGCTGCCGGTGCCTTCCACCGGCGCGGCGTCGCCGCGCAGCTTGGCGCGCAGGGCAAGGATCTGCTCGACCAGCACCCTCTCGGCCTGCCAGTCGGCTTCCAGCTTTTCGAGCCGAACCTTCTGCACGGCCAGCTTCTCGTTGACGGAGGCCTCGCGTTCGGCCACGTCCACGCCCACGGTCTTCTCGCGGTGGATGATCGCCAGTTCGGTTTCCAGCGCCTCGATGCGCTTGCGGGTGTCGTCCACTTCCGCGGGCACGGCGTGCTGGCTCACCGCCACGCGGGCGCAGGCGGTGTCGAGCAGGCTCACGGCCTTGTCGGGCAGTTGGCGCGCGGGGATGTAGCGATGCGACAGCTTCACGGCGGCTTCCAGCGCCTCGTCGAGGATCTGCACGCGGTGGTGTTTCTCCATCGTGCTGGCGACGCCGCGCATCATCAGGATGCCCTTCTCCTCGCTGGGCTCGTCGACCTGCACGGTCTGGAAGCGGCGGGTGAGCGCAGGATCCTTCTCGATGTGCTTCTTGTATTCGGCGAAGGTGGTGGCGCCGATGGTGCGCAGGGTGCCGCGCGCCAGCGCCGGCTTGAGCAGGTTGGCCGCGTCGCCGGTGCCCGCCGCGCCGCCGGCGCCGACCAGGGTGTGGGTTTCGTCGACGAACAGGATGATCGGCTTCGGGCTGGCCTGCACTTCCTCGATCACCGAGCGCAGGCGCTGCTCGAACTCGCCCTTCATGCTGGCGCCGGCCTGCAGCAGGCCCACGTCCAGCACGCGCAGCTCCACGTCCTTGAGCGAGGGCGGCACGTCGCCGCGCACGATGCGCTGGGCGAAACCTTCCACCACCGCGGTCTTGCCCACGCCCGCCTCGCCGACCAGGATCGGATTGTTCTGCCGGCGCCGCATCAGGATATCCACCACCTGGCGGATCTCGTCGTCGCGGCCCACGATGGGATCGAGCTTGCCGCTGCGCGCCTGCTCGGTGAGGTCGACCGTGAACTGCCTGAGCGCCTCCTGCTTGCCCATCTGCGCCGGGCTCATCGCCCCGCTCGCCTCGCCCGGCGCACCCGCGCCACCCAGCTTGAAGCCGTCGCTGGCGCTCTGGCCGTCCTCGGGCGAACCGGCCACCACCTCGGCGAACTTCTCCACCAGGGTCTCGGGCTTGACCTTCTCGAACTCCTTCGACACGGCCAGCAGCGTGTTGCGCAGATGGCGCATGCGCAGCACGCCCACCATGAGGTAACCGGTGCGTACCTGTACCTCGCCGAACATCAAGGTGGCGAACACCCAGCCACGCTCGACGGCTTCCTCGACGTCGCTGGAAAGGTCGGAGATGCTGGTGGAGCCGCGCGGCAGGCGATCCAGCGCGTCGGTGACGTCTCGCGCCAGGTTCGACGGGTTGAGATTGAACTGCTTGACGATGCGGTGCAGATCCGAGTCCTGCAACTGCAGGATCTGGTGAACCCAGTGCACCAGCTCCACGTACGGGTTGCCCCGCAGTTTGCAGAACACGGTGGCGCTCTCGATGCCCCGGTAGGCCAGCTTGTTGAGCTTGCCGAACAGTGCGCTGCGACTGATCTCTGCCATGGATCTACCCCTGTAGTGGCCCCGATGATCGCGTTGGCGCGACATCGGCAGATTGGAATTCCAAGAAAACGACGCCGGTCGCCGCCCTAGCCGACCGGCCGCAAAATCACGTGATCCGCGTCGATGTCCCGCTGTGGCTCGCCCAGCCAGGTGGTGAGCCCCATGCGCCCGCCCAGACCAAGCTTGGTGCCCGGCACCTCGGCGCGCTTGAGCACCAGTTGCACGTCCCAGGCTTTTTCCTCGCCGACGTAGGTTTTCACCGCCGCCACCAGCTGGCGCAGCGCCTCCCCGCCGGGCAGGAAGTTGTTGAACTGCACGCGCGTCAACGGCCCCAGCCGCAGTCGGAAGCGTTGCTGCGAGCCCCACACGTATTCGCCCGTTACCGCGGTGCGGCCCAGGCCGGCCACCTCGGGCGAGCGCCCCAGGCGCAGGTGCGCTTCGTCCGGCAGGCGCATCCAGCTCGCCACGAACTCGACCACGCGCACCGGGACGCGAAAGAAGTGCACCAGCAGGCTGCGCAGCCCTTCGGCGTTGCGCGCCTGCGCCTGCAGGCGGCCCGCGAAGAAGCGCTTGTACTGGTCGGGCAGCGCATCGCGCGCGCTCAACCCGCGCGTGGAAAGCCCCACCAGCGCGCCCATGTACAGGTTGAAGCGATCCTCGTCCGGGCGGTCGAGCTGCACGGTGGGCTGTGCGCTGGCCCATGCGCGGTAGAACAGGCTCAACATGCGGTGATGGAAAATGTCGGCAAACGCGATCAGGGTGGAATCCTTCGCGTTGCGCTGGCGATCCATGGCGTATTCGGTGAGATGTAGCGGCAACGGCGCGTTCGGCCCGAACAGGCCGAAGAACAGGCCGTGCAAGCGCGCCGGCTTGCCCCCGGTGGCTGCTTCGTAACGATCCACCGCGCGCGGCGGAAACGCCAGCGACGGCGTGTGGCACAGGCGCACGGGATCTTCGGACGGCTTGGCCGATTCGCCCAGCCGCGGCCGCTCCGGGTACGCGCATTCGAGCCGGCGCAGCGCCTCGAAGAACTCGAAGCCCTCCGGCTGCTCCCGCAGCGCGCGCTCCAGCGCTACAGGATCTGGCGCTTGCCGAGCCGTGCCGGCCATCGGGCCACCTCGTTGCGTTCCAGGGTGCGCAGCACGGTCTCGGTGAAGGAGTTCACCGAGACGTGCCGCGCGAAGAAGTGCTGCATCACCGCGCCGAGCAGGAAGGCGCCGGTACCCTCGAAGGCGCCGTCGTCGCAGGTCAGCGTGATCTCCAGCCCGCGGCCGAAACTGATCGGCCCCGGCACCGGGATGCGCCGCACCACCGGCTGCGCGGCCACCGTCTTGACGCCTTCGATCTGCCGGCGCGCGCCGGCATCGAACTCATCGGAGTACAGCGTGAGCATCTCGCGCAGAGCTGCCGCGCCGTCCTCGCCGCTGTCGCCCAGCAGCGAGACGTAGTTCAGCTGCAGGTGACTGATCAACCGCCATGCGGTTTCGCCGGTTGCCGTGGGCGCGCGCGGCTTGGTCGGGCCCGCCACGCAGCGGATCGACGCCACCGGCGCGCCGGTATCCATGGTGAAATCGGTGTGCGACTTGCCCACCGGCATCTGCAGCGGCAGGTCGCGGTTGGTGCACAGCAGGCGCATGCCCAACTGCCGCAGCTGCGTGCCATACGGCGCATCGTTGGCGTCCACCAGCGAGATGAAAACCTCGCTGCCCACATAACTGGAACGCGCACCGTGCAGACGCTGGCGCGAGGACAGCAGGCGGGGTTCCCGGCGCAAGGTATAGAACGCCGCGGCGCGGCTATGCCAAGTGCGCTCGTCGCTGCCGTAGAACGGCTGGAAGCGCTGCTCCGGCTCCTGGCTGTCGCCGAAGCCCTCGACGTTCGAGATGCTGTGAATCTCGAAGTCCATCGGCCGCGTGCGGTCGGCCAGGATGTGGTATTCGGTGCGCCCCTGCTGCAGGTGGATGCGATCGGCCCGGCGCGGAAACAGGTTGATCGCCGGCGTGCAGAACAGGCGGAAGTTGCCCGCGTCCACCGCGTTGTGCAGCCGGCTCACGCTGCGGTCGAACAATGTGACGATCTCGAACTCGCAGGCCTGCGAGCGTGCAAGCACCGAACGCAGACCGGTGAACACCGCAAAGAGGAAACGTTCGGGGCAGGCGAAATATTCCTGCAGCAGGCGATAGCCGCTGAACGAGCGGTCGGTATAGGGCAGCAGGGCTTCGTCTTCGGCAAAACCCTTGTCGCGGATGCGATTGCCGTCGAAGAATTCGCTGACCAGCCCGCCTGCGCCCTGCGTACGCACCAGGTAGCCGACCGCGTTGCCCAGCAGTTGTTCGTACAGGCGCTTGGGCAATTCGTCGGTGCCGGCGATGAACAGCGGCAACTCGTCCAGCGCCAGCATGTTCGCCTGCGCACCGGCGGTGACGGTGAACTTCAGCCGCAGGCCCGCGCGCACGCTGCGATCCGCGGGCAGTGGGATGCCGGCGGCGGCCAACGCGGCGGGCGTCTCGAAATACTTGGCTTCGGCCAATTCCAGCGGCCACAGCGTGACGTCGTGCGCGGTGCGGTATTCGCAGGCGGTACGCTCGTCGTGACCGGTAAGCCCGCGCAAGGCGGTTTGCCGCGCCACCACCGGGCCGGCGGCCAGCGCGCTTTCCTTGATGTCGGGGTTCAGTTGCACCACAGCCATCGAAGGCACCGGCGCGAGGTAGTGCGGGTAGATCATCTCCAGCAGGTGTTGGGTGAACACCGGGTGCTGCGCATCGAGCTTGAGCTGGATGCGCGCGGCGAGGAAGGCGAAGCCCTCCAGCAACCGCTCCACGTAGGGATCCGCGCACTCGAAGCCCTCCAGGCCGAGGCGGCCGGCGATCTTGGGGTATTCGCGCGCGAACTCGCCGCCCATCTCGCGGACGTGCTGCAACTCGCGGTTGTAGTAGCGGAGCAGGCGCGGATCCATGATCAGGGCCTACCCATGAATCCATCGGGGCTTGGGATGACGGGATATGCGGAGATCATGGGCAGGCTCTCAGCCGAAGCTCTCCGACACATTGAAGCGGCCCGTCTCCAGATCCACCTCGGTCTTGAGGTAGAGATTCAGCGGAATCGGCTGCGCCCACATCTCCGAGGAAATGTTGAACACCAGCGACTGGCGATCCATGCGCTTGGTGTCCGATTGCACGGTGACGTTCAGGGTGCCGGGCGTCAGCCGCGGTTCGAACGCGAGGATGGCGTCGCGCACCTGGCGTTGCAGCACGTCGGCCTTGATGCCGGAAAGCGCCGCGCCGGTGAGGTCGGGGATGCCGAAATTGAGCACGGAACTCGCCACTTCCGGATAGTCGGCCAGCTCGTCGTCGGCGCGCAGGTTCACGCAGTTAAGCAGCCAGGACATGTCGCGCGTCACGCAGTCGCGCAGGCGCGTGGCCGAGATCACCCGCTTCTCGCGGCTCTCATCGGCCTTGCCCGGCTCGTCGTCGGTGAGGCGATCGAGCAGCGAAGGCTGCAGGCGCTCCTGGGTGGTGAGTTCGGCCATGGCGAAGGGATTCCGCTCAGGCCGCGTTGAACGTGATACTGCGGATGTCCAGCAGCGGGTAATCGCCAGCGTCGGTGGTCAGCATGCGCTGGCCGCAGCCGGCATAGCATTCGTTGCCGAGGTCGAGCCAGTCGGTGCGCCGCGCCAGCACCAGCTCGCCGTCCTGCGCGCGCTCGGTGCCGGGATAGCGGCACGGCACGAAGCCCACCGCCTGGCCGCCGTTGCTCCAGGTCACCTGCACCGGCATCCACACCTTGTCGCGCAGGTCGCTCGGCGCCTCGAACACCAGTTGCTTCAGGCGCGTGAACGGCACCCAGGCATAGCCGCCGTTGACGATCATCTCCAGGCACGGCCCGAAGCGCGAATCGGCGTCGGCGATCCACTCGAACGGCACGCCGTCGATCTCGCCGCTCGCCGCCTCGGCCTGCTCGAAGGCCTGCTCGCGCAGCGGTTGCGCCTGCGCATGCCGGTCTTCCGCCTGCAGTTTCAATGCCTGCAACAGCAGCGCCAGCCACTGCGCGGGCTCGCCGATCACCATGGGCGAACGCGCGCCGGCCATCACCTGCTGCCGATCGAGCTCGCCGGCCAAGGCCCGGCTGTAGGCCTCCACCATCAGCGTGTTGAGCGGGTCGAGCTCGCCGCTCACCTTCAGCTGGTTTTGCGCACGCTCCCACTGCCCCAGCACCGCCAGCAACTGGAACAGGAACACCCGCGGCTTGGCGTCCGCGGGATTTGTACGCACCTGTGCGGTCAAGCCTTGCAGCGCCTCGTCCAATCGACCTTCTTTGAGCAAGTTTTCCGGAGCCATTTCCACTTTCCGTGCTTGAGGGGTCGATGAAACGAGGCGGCTGCAAGTAGCCGGTCAGGCTCAGGCGGCGGCGACCTTCTGGATGTCGAAGGTGAAGTCCTTCGTACCGCCGTCCTTGCCGCCCTTGTCGTCCTGCGGCTGGAACGAGTACTTGAACTTGCCGAAGTGCAGGGTGATGTTCTCGGTGAGCTTGTCCTCGCCGCCGCTGCCGCCGGTGGACACCGAAGTGATCAGGATGCCTTCGCTCAGCTCGATGGTGAGGAAGTCGGTCTGCTCGCCGGTAGCGTTGGTGACGTACAGCCAGGCCTGATCCACGCGCCCGCCGGTGCAGCAGGCATTGATCAGTGCGTTGGAACAGCCGTCCACGTACTTGGTGATGGAGATGTCCTGCACGTGCGCCTTGCCGCCGCTGGCCGCGCCCGCGCCGGTGTGCAGGTCGCCGGTGTTGCTGACGCCCCACGACCACGCGAGAATCGGCACCTCGCCCTTGTGCTTCTTGTGGTTGGACGCGCCCTCGATCTTGACCTTGCCCGAGCCGAACTTGATGTGCATGTCGAATGCCATGAACCTTCTCCTCGATCGCCTGTTGATGAATTGATCCGCCCGACCGGGGTCACTCCCTGGCCGGTTGCCACACGCCCGTCGCCGCCTTCATCGCGATGTCGCGCAGACGATGCCCGGTGTTTGCCGATGCCATGGCATCGGCCTTCCCTCTCTCGAACCCGACACGGGTGCGTCCGCATGCCGCGATCACGCCCACGCCAGTCGCTTGCCTCAGCCCTTGGCCGCCGACGGCAGCCGCGACACCAGCCGCAGCGACACCGTGAGGCCTTCCAACTGGTAGTGCGGCTTGAGGAAGAACTTCGAGGTGTAGTACCCCGGCGCGCCTTCCACTTCCTCCACCACCACTTCGGCGGCCGACAACGGCTTGCGCGCCTTGGTCTCCTCGCTGGAGTTGGTCGGGTCGCCGTCGACGTACTGCATCACCCAGTTGGTCAGCCAGTTCTGCATCTGCTCGCGGTCGCTGAACGAGCCGATCTTGTCGCGCACGATGCACTTCAGATAGTGCGCGAAGCGGCAGCAGGCGAACATGTACGGCAGGCGGCAGCTCAGCGCGGCATTGGCGGTGGCGTCCGGGTTTTCGTACTCTTCCGGCTTGGCCAGCGACTGCGCGCCGATGAAGGCGGCCATGTCCGAGTTCTTGCGATGCACCAGCGGCATCATGCCCATCTTGTCCAGCTCGGCCGAACGGCGGTCGGTGATGGCGATCTCGGTGGGGCACTTCATGTCCACGCCGCCATCGTCGCTGGGGAAGGTGTGCACCGGCAGGCCTTCCACCGCGCCGCCCGACTCGATGCCGCGAATGCGCGAGCACCAGCCGTATTCCTTGAACGAGCGGTTGATGTTCACCGCCATCGCGTAGGCGGCGTTCTGCCAGGTGTACTTGGACGAGTCGGCGCCCGAGGTGTCTTCCTCGAAATCGAACTCGTCCACCGGGGCGGTGTTGGCGCCATAGGGCAGGCGCGCCAGCGTGCGCGGCATGGTCAGCGCCAGGTACTTGGCGTCGTCCGATTCGCGCAGCGAACGCCACGAGGCGTATTCCGGCGTGGAGAAGATCTTGGCCAGATCGCGCGGATTGGCCAGCTCGCTCCAGCTGTCCATGCCCATCAGGGTGTGGTTGGCCGAGGCGATGAACGGCGCGTGCGCGGCCGCGGCCACCTGGCCGATGCCGGCCAGCAGCTCCACGTCGGGCGGGCTGTGGTCGAAGTAGTAGTCGCCGATCAGGCAGCCGTAGGGCTCGCCGCCGAGCTGGCCGTACTCTTCTTCGTACATTTTCTTGAAGATCGGGCTCTGATCCCACGCCGTGCCCTTGTAGCGCTTCAGCGTCTTGCCCAGTTCCTTCTTGGAAATGTTCATCACGCGGATCTTGAGCTGCTGATCCGTCTCGGTGTTGTTGACCAGGTAATGCAGGCCGCGCCAGGCGCTTTCCAGCTTCTGGAAATCGGCATGGTGCATGACGAGGTTGAGCTGTTCGCTGATCTTGCGATCAAGCTCGGCCACGTAGGCGTTGATGGTCTGGGTGACATCGTCGGAGACGATGTCGGCCTTGTTCAGCACCTGCTCGGCGAGCGTGCGGACGGCGGATTCCACTTCTTCTTTCGCGCGATCGCTCTTGGGCTTGAATTCCTTGCTGAGCAGCGCGGCGAAATCGTCGGGCACCAGGGTCTGGGTTGCGCCGCCCTGTTCGGCCAGTTTCTCGGTTGCCATGGTTATTCCCCGTCCTTGCCGGCGTCGCCGGGCTTGGCTGCGGACACCAGCGACTGCAGCAGCGCCGGATCGTTGATGGCCTGCGCGATCAGCTTCTCGGCGCCGGCCTTGCCATCCATGTAGGTGCCGAGGTTGGCGAGCTGGGTGCGCGCCTCCAGCAGCTTGGCCACCGCGCCGACTTTGCGGGCCACGGCGGCGGGCGAGAAGTCGTCCATGCTCTCGAAGGTGATGTCCACGTTGAGGTTGCCCTCGCCGGTGAGCGTGTTGGGCACGGCAAAGGAGACGCGCGGCTTCATCGACTGCAGGCGGCTGTCGAAGTTGTCCACGTCGATTTCCAGCGCCTTGCGATCCTCGATGGCCGGCAGCTCGGCGTTGTTCACGCCGGACAGGTCGGACATCACGCCCATCACGAACGGCACCTGCACCTTCTTCTGCGCGCCGTAGACCTCGACGTCGTACTCGATCTGCACCCGCGGCGCGCGGTTGCGCGCGATGAACTTCTGACTGCTCTGCTTGGCCATGCGTTGTCTCCCGGATGTAGGTACTGGTGTCGGTTTCCGTGCACGCGGTTGCTGCGGGGAAAACGAAGGCGCGCGATGGCCTCGCGCGCACCCGGATTCCCATCGAGCCCGGCTATCCCGCACGGCGCAAAACACGCCGCCGGGAATGCCTCTCAATGTCCCAATGCGCAACCGCTCCTGAAACACGTGCACACCGGCCAGATTCATTCATCTTTCATTCATGTTAAGACGGCACCACCGGAACCCGGCTTGCTGCGTCGCGGCACGGCCCGCGCAGGCCGGCGTACTAGAATGATCGACTTGGCTCGTCGAACTACCCCGATCCGGGGCGACGCGGCCGCTTCGTTGTTGTCCCCCGGCGGCCATCGCTGCGATGCCGCCATTCCTGGATGCCCGCGGGCACCTCCCATGGAGTCGCCGTTCCAATGATTTTCGAAACCATCGCCAAGACCGGTCACGAAGAAGTCGTCTTCTGCCACAACCAGGACGCCGGCCTGAAGGCCATCATCGCGATCCACAACACGGTGCTGGGCCCCGCGCTCGGCGGCCTGCGCATGTGGCCGTACAAGACCGAGCAGGAAGCCGTGAACGACGTGCTGCGCCTGTCGCGCGGCATGACCTTCAAGAACGCCGTGGCCGGCCTGAACCTGGGCGGCGGCAAGGCGGTGATCATCGGCGATCCCTCCAAGGACAAGTCCGAGGCGCTGTTCCGCGCGTTCGGCCGCTTCGTCAACTCGCTCAACGGCCGCTACATCACGGCCGAGGACGTGGGCATCGACGTCAACGACATGGAATACGTGTTCCGCGAGACGGAATACGTCACCGGCGTGCACCAGGTGCACGGCGGCTCGGGCGACCCCTCGCCGTTCACCGCGTTCGGCACCCTGCAGGGCCTGATGGCCGCACTGAACTTCAAGCACGGCAACGAGGACGTGGGCAAGTACAGCTTCGCCGTGCAGGGCTGCGGCCACGTGGGCAGCGAGTTCATCAAGCTGCTGCGCGAACAGGGCGCCAAGGTGTTCGTCACCGACATCAACAAGGACGCCGTGCAGCGCTGCGTGGACGAGCTGGGCTGCGAAGCGGTGGGCCTGGACGAGATCTACGACGTCGACGCCGACGTGTACTCGCCGTGCGCGCTGGGCGGCACCGTCAATGCGCAGACCATCGACCGCATCAAGGCGAAGATCATCTGCGGCGCCGCCAACAACCAGCTGGCCACCGACGAGATCGGCGACGAGCTGCAGCGCCGCGGCGTGCTGTACGCGCCGGACTACGCGGTGAACGCGGGCGGCGTGATGAACGTGTCGCTGGAGATCGACGGCTACAACCGTGAGCGCGCCATGCGCATGATGCGCACGATCTACTACAACCTGGGCCGCATCTTCGAGATCAGCAAGACCCAGGGCGTGCCCACCTATAAGGCCGCCGACCGCCTCGCCGAGGAGCGCATCAACGCGATCGGCAAGATCAAGCTGCCGCACATGGGCAACGGCGGCACCCGTTTCCAGGGCCGCATGCGCGGCCAGTAAGCCCGGCCCAGCCGCGGTTCCAGCGAGAGGCCGCCGCGAGGCGGCCTTTTCGTTGCCGGCATCCTCGCCCGGTTCCGGACGGGGCTCTGCTACACTCGCGGACGCGACAGACGCCAGTTCAGCTTGCGTCCATCGCGCAGGGGAACCATCACGTCGAAGCAGGTCACGGCCCTGGCCGACCACCGCCGGCGCCCGGCCGTACCGCAGGGAACAGCCACCCCGGAAGGCATCACGACACGCACGGAACAACGAGAACAGAGCGCGATATGAGCACCATCCTGGCCGCCGACATCAGCAACACGGACATCCTCGAACGCCTGCGCGAGGTGCTGCACGACACCTTCGAGATCGAACCGGCGCGCGTCGTGCCGTCCGCCCACCTGTTCACCGACCTCGGCCTGGACAGCATCGACGCGGTGGATCTGGCGATCCAGGTGCAGGAAATGACCGGCATGCGCATCAAGCCGGAAGACTTCAAGAACGTGCGTACCGTGGGCGACGTGGTCAGCACGGTGCGCGGCCTGCTCGAACGCTGAGCCCGGCCATGCCGGACGCCCACGGCCGCTTCCTCCCCTGCGCGCTGATCCCGATCTACAACCACGGCAGCACCATTGCGCGCACCGTGCATGCCCTGCGCGCGCGCGGATTGCCCGTGCTGGTCGTGGACGACGGCAGCGACGAGCCCACCCGCAGCGTGCTCGACGCGCTGGCGCGCGACACCGACGAGGTGCTCCTGCTGCGCCTGTCGCACAACCAGGGCAAGGGCCGCGCCATCGGCACCGGCCTGCTCGCCGCGCGCGAGGCCGGCTACAGCCACGCGCTGCAGATCGACGCCGACGGCCAGCACGACACCGATGACGCGCCGCGCTTCCTCGACGTCGGCCGCGCGCATCCGCGCGCGCTGGTCTGCGGCGCCCCCGTCTACGACGCCAGCGTGCCGCGGGCGCGCCTGTACGGGCGCTACGTCACCCACGTCTGCGTCTGGCTGGAAACGCTGTCGCTGGCGATCCGCGATTCGATGTGCGGCTACCGCCTGTATCCGCTGGAAGCCGCCTGCGCGGAGATCGAACGCAAGCCGCCGCCCGCGCGCATGGATTTCGACACCGAGATCGCCGTGCGGCTGGCCTGGCGTGGCGTGCCGGTGGCCAACCTGCCGACCCGCGTGACCTATCCGGAGAATGGGCTGTCCCACTTCCGCATGTTCCGCGACAACCTGCGCATCTCGGCGATGCACACCCGGTTGTTGCTTGGCATGCTGCCCCGGGCGCCGCGGCTGTTGTGGCGCCGCCTTCGTGGAGAACGCCCATGCGTCGCCTGATGTTCCCGCTGTTGCTCTGCCTGCTGGCGCCATTCGCCCGCGCGCAGGCCGACGATGCCCTGCTGCAAAACGTATTGGCCGAACTGGGCCGACACACGGCGGTGCGCGCCGACTTCACCCAGACCCGCAGCAATCCCGCGCTGGACAAGCCCCAGGTGAGCCAGGGCCAGCTGCTATTCGTGCTCGGCCACGGCATGCTGTGGCAAACCGCGTCGCCCTACCGGGAAACGCTGGCGCTCACCGGCAACCGCAGCGCGCGCATCGACGCGGACGGCAACGCCACGGCCATGCGCAGCGACCGCGGCGTCAGCCAGGTCTCGCAGATGCTGCAGGGCATGCTGGGCGGCAAGCTGGACGAGGCGCGACGCCAGTTCGCGGTGGAAGCCGACGGCACGCCGGCGCAATGGACACTGCGCTTCGTGCCGAAACAGGCGCGCATGGCGCGCGTGCTGGGCAGCATCACCCTGCACGGCAACGACTACCTGCAGGGCATCGCCATCGACATGCAGGACGGCAGCCGCACCGACATCCTGTTCGACCACACGCGCGACGCCGGCCCGCTCAACGCGCCGGAAAAGCGCGCGCTCGGCCTGCCATGACGCCGCGTTCGCTGAAGCTGCGCGCCGGCCTGTTCGCCGTCGCCGCGCTGCTCACCGCCGCATTGGGGGCATGGCTGCTGTTCGGGCGCGGGCGCCTGCCGATCCAGACCGACCTGCTGGCGATGCTGCCCGCCACCGAGCAGCAGCCGCTGGCCGAAGCCGCGGTGCAGCGGCTGGCCCACGCCAACGGCGATCGCATCGCGCTGCTGGTGGAGAACGCCGACGACGACCGCGCCAAGGCCGCGGCCCGCGCGCTGGGTAAGGCGCTGGCGCCGCACAAGGTGTTCGCCTCGGTGCTGGCCGAGCTGCCGCCGTTCGACCTCAAGCAGATGGTCGCGCCGTACCTGGCGCATCGTTTCTTCCTGCTCTCCGACGCCGACCGCGCCGCCCTGGCCGCGCCCGGCTACGACCCGGCGCAGGCGCTGGCGCAGCGGCTCAACGCGCCGCTGCTCGACGGCGTGGGCACCACGCTGCAGGACGATCCGTTCGGCTGGCTGCAGCACTGGTTCGACCAGCAGCCGTGGAGCCGTTCGTCACTGATGCCCGAGGACGACCTGCTGGTCGCGCACCGCGACGGCCGCACCTGCGTGCTGGTCACCGCCACCCTCGCCGGCTCGTCCTACGACGATGCCGTGCAGCGGCGCGTGCTAGCGGCGGTGGACGATGCGGTGCGCCAGGTCGAACGCGGCCAGCCCGGCACCCGCGTGCTGCGCACGGGCGCGGTGTTCTACGCCGCCGCCGCGCGCGCCGGCGCCGAGCACGATGTCCACCTGGTCGGCTGGATCTCCACGCTGGGCATCGCCCTGCTGCTGATCGGCATGTTCCGCTCGCCCGGCCCGCTGCTGCTGGCCTTCCTGTCGACCGCGGCGGGCGTGTTGTTCGCCACCGTGGCCAGCCTGCTGGTGTTCGGCCAGATCTACCTGCTGACCCTGGTGTTCGGTGCCGCGCTGCTGGGCGAGGCGGTGGACTATTCGATCCAGTACCTCACCGCGCGCGCCAATGCAGGTGCGCAGTGGCAGGCCGCCGCCGGCCTGCGCCAGGTGCGCCCGGCCCTGCTGCTGGCGCTGGCCACCTCGCTGCTGGGCTACGCCCTGCTCGGCCTGGTGCCGTTCCCCGCGCTGCGCCAGATGGCGGTATTCGCGATGAGCGGCATGCTGGCCGCCTGCCTCAGCGTGTTCTGGCTGCTGCCGGCCTTGCTGCAACGCCCGGCCAGGCCGCTGTCGGCAGCACCAGTGCGCTGGGCGCTGGCGCTGCAGCGCGGCGTGGGTCGCGCCAGCCATGGCCGGCACGGATGGCTGTTGATCGCGCTGTTGCTGCTGCTTGCGCTGCCCGGCTGGTGGCGCCTCGGCCACGACGACGACGTGCACCTGCTGATCTCGCCGCCCGCCTCGCTGGTGACGCAGGAACACCGCATCCGCGAGATCACCGGCCTCGGCAACGGCAGCCAGTTCTATCTGGTGCAGGGCGCCAACACCGAACAGACCCTGCAGCGCGAGGAACGGCTGGAGCAGCGGCTGCAGGCGCTGGTGCGCGAGGGCCGCCTCGCCGACTGGATCGGCCTGGCCCGCATGACGCCCTCACAAGCGCGCCAGATGGCCGATCACACGCTGATCGCGCGCAGCCTGCATGCGTCCGGCATGGTTTCCATGTCGGACACCCAGCCCGTCGCACCCGTGCAACAAGTGCAGACGCTCGCCGACCGCGCCCGCCTGCATGCCCTGCTCGTCGCCGGCGGACTGCGCAGCGCTGCCGCAACCGCCTACGCCGATGCCTGGCCCGGCACGCCGCTGGACTTCAAGGCCTGGCTGGACACGCCGATGGCCACGCCGTTCCGCTACCTGTGGATGGGCTGCGATGCGCACGGTTGCGGCTCCATCGTGCTGCCGCAAGGCGGCGACGACGATGCGCTGCTGCGCCGCGCCGACGACGGCCTGCCCGGCGTCACCCTGGTCGACAAGACCGCCAGCGTGTCGCAGCTGTTCGGCCGCTATCGCCGCTACGCCAGCGTGTGGCTGCTCGCGGCCATGCTCTTGATCGTGCCAGTGTTCGGCTGGCGCTACGGCTGGCGGCGCATGCCGCGCGTGCTGGCGCCGCCGGTGCTGGGCATCGCGTTGACGCTGGCCGCGCTGGGCTACCTCGGCCAGCCGCTGACGCTGTTCCACTGGATGGCGCTGATGCTGGTGCTGGGCGTGGGCGCGAACTACGCGGTGTTCCTGCACGAAGGCGAACCGCACACCGCCGACAAGCCCGGCGCGATGTATGCCAGCGTGCTGCTCTCCGCGCTCACCGCCCTGCTCTCCTTCGGCCTGCTGTCGCTGAGCTCGATGCCGGCGCTGCGCGACTTCGGGTTGACGTTGCTGCTTGGCATCGCGTTCACCGCGTTGCTAGTGCCGGCGAGCCGGGCCAACGAGGATGGTGCGCGTTGAACTCCGGTCGACTCATTGCAAGTTGCCGACCTGCGGCCGGGGTTTCGTCCCCCTGCCGGGGGCCGAGTCACTTTTCGGAAAAGCCCTCGCAAGAACACACGCAACCCGTTGCGAGCGGCACGCTTTTGTCTTTTCGCCGCACAGCGGCGATCCGAGTGCGCGCAGGATGCGCGCCGCTCTACCGGGGGCCCCTCGGACGCGGCGGGTGGATGGAGGATCAGCCCGCAGGGTGGCCGACAGGAGGTCGGCCAGTTTTTCGCCAGCACAGGATGTGCTGTCGAAAAACCCCGGAATCCGCCCGCGCACCCGCAGGGCAGGATGCCCGGAGGGCGCGTCCGCGGGGTGCCGTTTCTCTTGGTTACTTCTCTTTGGGCAAGCAAAGAGAAGTAACTCGGCCGCCGGCAGGCGGTCGAAACACTCGGCCCATGCGGGCCAAGGAGCCATCTGCATGAAACGCGTCGTCGTCACCGGCATGGGCGGCATCACGCCGCTGGGCCACGACTGGGCCAGTATCGCCACGCGCCTGCGCGGGCGCCGCAACGCGGTGCGTCGCATGCACGAGTGGGATTACTTCGACGCGCTGAACGGCCGCCTCGGCTGCCCGGTGGACGACTTCGCGCTGCCACCGTGGCCGCGCCAGAAGATCCGCTCGATGGGCCGCGTCGCGCAGTTCGCCGTAGCCGCCAGCGAGCATGCGCTGCGCGACGCCGGCCTGATCGACGACGCGTCGATCCGCGACGGCCGCATGGGCGTGGCCTATGGCTCCTCCGGCGGCAGCGTGGAACCGGTGCGCGTGATGGGGCGCATGCTGGACACCGGCTCCATGCAGGGCGTCACCGCCACCAGCTACATCCAGATGATGGGCCACACCACGGCGGTGAACGTGGGCGTGTTCTTCGGCCTGAAGGGCCGCGTCATTCCCACCTCCAGCGCCTGCACCTCGGGCAGCCAGGCAATCGGCTACGGCTACGAGGCGATCCGCTGCGGCAGGCAGAAGCTGATGCTGTGCGGCGGCGCGGAGGAACTCTCCGGCCCCGGCGCCGCGGTGTTCGACACGCTGTTCGCCACCAGTACGCGCAACGACGAGCCGCAGCTCACGCCGCGCCCGTTCGACGCGAAGCGCGACGGCCTCGTCGTCGGCGAAGGCGCCACCACCCTGGTGCTGGAGGAATACGAACACGCCAAGGCGCGCGGCGCCACGATGTACGCCGAGGTGGTCGGCTTCGGCTGCAACTCCGACGGCGCCCACATCACCCAGCCCACCGCCGAGACGATGGCGGTGGCGATGCGCCTCGCGCTGGAGGATGCGCAACTGCCGGCCGGCGCCATCGGCTACGTCAGCGCCCACGGCACCGCCACCGACCGCGGCGACGCGGCCGAAAGCCACGCCACCGCCGAAGTGCTGGGCGCGCGCGTGCCGGTCAGCGCGATGAAGAGCTACGTTGGCCACACGCTGGGCGCCTGCGGCGCGCTGGAATCGTGGTGGGCCATCGAGATGATGCGTGCGGGCTGGTTCGCGCCCACGCTCAACCTCGACCAGCGCGCCGACGACTGCGCCGAGCTGGACTACCTCACCGGCGACGGTCGCGCCATTGCCACCGACGTGGTGATGAACAACAACTTCGCGTTCGGCGGCATCAACACCTCGCTGATCTTCAAGGCAGTCGACTGATGCGGCTGCGCGACGCCAGCGGCCTGCCGCGCGTGGTGGTCACCGGCATGGGCGCGGTGAGCTGCGTGGGCGCGGGCGTGCCCGCACTGCTGGACGCGCTGCGCGAACGCCGCCACGGCCTGCGCCGCATGGAGGCCTTCGCCGCGCTGGCCATGCGCGGCCAGGTCGGCGGCCCGGTGGATGCGGACGCGCTGCAGCCGGAGCCGCCGCGCAAGCTGCGCCGCTTCCTGCCCGCGCCGGCGCGCTACGCATGGCACGCCGCGAACGAGGCGCTCGCGCAGGCGGCCCTGTCGCCCGAACGACTCGCCAGCGCCGACTGCGGACTGGTGCTGGGCGGCGGCGCCGCGCTCAGCGAGCACGAGGAAGCGCTGGACAACCATCGCGTCCGCGGCATCGCCAAGGTCTCGCCCTTCACCGTGCCGCGCGGCATGAGCAGCGCGCTGTCCGCCAGCCTGGCGCAGGCCTTCGGCATCGGCGGCGCCAGCTACACGGTCAGCTCGGCCTGCACCAGCGGCGCGCACGCGATCGGCCACGCGATGGAGCTGATCCAGCTCGGCCGCCAGCACGTGGTGCTCGCCGGCGGCGCGGAGGAACTGCACCCCAGCACCGCGATGTGGTTCGACGCCATGGGCGCGCTGTCGCCGCAGGCCGATCCGGCGCGGGCCTCGCGTCCGTTCCACCGCGAACGCGACGGCTTCGCGCTGGCCGCGGGCGCTGGCGTGCTGGTGCTGGAATCGCTGGAACACGCGCAGGCACGCGGTGCGCACGTGCTGGCGGAACTCGCCGGCTACGGCTGCACCACCGACGCCGCCAGCATGGTCGGCCCCGGCGCCGAAGGCGTCGCGCGCGCGCTGGGCCAGGCACTGGATCGCGCCGGCACGCTGCCCGACTACGTCAACGCGCACGCCTGCGGCACGCAGGGCGACCTCGCCGAATGGCAGGCCATCCGCAGCGTGTTCGCCGCGCGCGGCGCGCCAGTGCCGCCGCTGTCCTCGATCAAGGGCCTGATCGGCCACGCGCCCGGCGCCGCCGGCGCGCTGGACGCCATCGCCTGCCTGCTGATGCTGCAGCACGATTTCCTCGCCGCCGGCGCGACGCTGGGCGAGGTCGATCCGGATTTCGCCGACGCGCCGCTGCTGGCGGCGAACCGCGAACAACGCATCCGCTCCGCACTCAGCAGCAGCTACGGCTTCGGCGGCAGTTGCGCCGCGTTGCTGTTCCGCCGCTTCGACGGGGCAGCCGCATGACCGCGTTCCGCCTCGAAGGCTGGCGCGCATGGGCGCCGGGACTGGAAACCGCCGAAGACTGGCAGGCCTGGGCGCAATCGCCTCGCGACGTGGCCGACGACGCGCAGGCGCAGCCGTCCTGCGCCTTCCTGCCCGCGCTGCAGCGCCGCCGCTTGAGCCGGCTGGCGCGGATGACGCTGGAGACGGCATGGCCGCTGTGCGGCGACGGCGAACAGTTGCCCTTCGTGTTCGGCTCGCGCCATGGCGAGACCCCGCAGACGCTGGCGCTGCTTTCGGACATCGCCGACGGGCAGCCGCTGTCGCCCACTCGCTTCGGCCTGTCGGTGCACAACGCCATCGCGGGCCAGTGGTCGATCCTGCGCGGCCAGCGCGGCGAGTCCGCGGCCATCGCCAGCGAGGCCGACACTTTCGAGCACGCCGTGCTGGAAGGCCTGCTGCAGCTCGCGGCGGGCGCGCCGGTGGCGCTGGTGGTGGTGGCCGAGGAGCTGCCTCCGCCCGCCTACGCGCCGTGGATCGCGGACGTGCCGTTCTCCTATGCTGTAGCGCTGCGACTGGGGAAGCACGACGCAAGCATGGACACGCCCGCCCACGGCGACTGGCAACTGCAACTCGACCGCGCCAGCGGCGACGCGCCCTGCGCGCAGCCGCATGCGCTGGATTTCCTGCGCGCCCTGCTTGCGCGCGAAACCTCGTTCCAACACACCTGGAAGGCGCGCCGATGGAACTGGCAACGCAAGCGTTGAACCCGCCGCGCCGCGACTTCTGGGCATGGCGCCTCGCGGCCACCGGCGCCAGCTTCGTGCTGTTCGGCCTGGGCGGCCTGCTGCTGCGCGTACTGATCCTGCCGCTGCTTCGCTGCATTCCCGGCGACGCGCTCGACAAGCGCCGCCGCGCGCGCGCCGCGATCAGCCGAGCGTTCTGGCTGCACGTGCAGTTCATGTACCGCACGCGCGTGCTGGATTTCGTGATCGACGGCGCCGAGCGGCTGGGCCGCCCCGGCCAGTTGGTGGTGGCGAACCACCCTTCGCTGATCGACGTGGTGTTCCTGATCTCGCAGATCCGCGACGCGAACTGCGTGGTGAAGCAGGGGCTGTTCGGCAACCCCTGCACCCGCGGCCCGGTGCGCACCGCGCAGTACATCGGCAACGACGGCAGCGTGGAGATGCTGGAGCGCGCCGCCGACGTGCTGCGCGAAGGCCAGTGCCTGATCGTGTTTCCCGAGGGCACGCGCACCGTGCCCGGCCAGCCGCCGCGCTTTCACCGCGGCGCGGCGGCCATCGCGCTGCGCGGCGCGCGCACGGTGACGCCGGTGTTCATCGACATCGACCCGCCCACCCTCACCAAGGGCGTGCCGTGGCACCGCATCCCGCACTGCCGCTTCCGCGCGCGGCTGCGCGTGGGCGCGGACATCGACCCCGCGCCGTTCATCGCCGACGCGCCCATGCCGATCGCCTCGCGCCGCCTCAACGACCACCTGCACCAACTCTTCCTCAGGGAGCTCGCCGCCTCGTGAACGCCTCGACCCATACCGCGCTGGAGCAGGAGATCGCCCAGCTCGTCATCGACACGCTGAACCTGGAAGACCTGCAGGCTGCAGACATCCCGCCGCAACAGCCGCTGTTCGGCGAGGGGCTGGGGCTGGACTCGGTCGACGCGCTGGAACTGGCGCTGGCGCTGCAGAAGCGCTACGGCATCCACATCGCCTCGGACGACAAGGACGCGCGCCGGCATTTCGCCACCGTGTCCAGCCTCGCCGCCTTCGTCGCCAGCCAGCAGGCCGCATGCGCAAACTGATCAACATCCTGCTGCCGCTGATCGGCGTCCTGTATCCGTTCCTGGTCTACTTCGGGATGGAGACGGTGCCGCCGCACGTGTTCGCGCTGGCGCTGGCGGCGGCGTGGCTGCTGCGCGCGCCGTTCCTGCTGCGCGAACCGGGCGGACGCTGGATGCTGATCGTGGCGCTGGCGTATTGCGCGCTGCTGGGCGTCAGCGGCGAATCCTCGCTGCTGCGCTGGTATCCCACCCTGATCAGCCTGTTCCTGCTGCTCACCTTCGGGCTCAGCCTGGTCTACGGCCCGCCGGTGGTGGAGCGCATCGCGCGCGTGCGCGAGCCGGATCTCCCTGACGCGGCCATTCCCTACACGCGCAAGGTCACCTGGGTGTGGGTGGGCTTCTTCGTGTTCAACGCCGCGATGTCGGCCGCGCTCACGCTGTGGGCCCCGCTGAAGTGGTGGACGCTGTACAACGGCCTGATCGTGTACTTCATCATGGGCCCGCTGTTCGTGGGCGAATGGCTGCTGCGCAAGCGGCTGCGGGTGAACGCATGAGCGCACGCACCGCCCCGGCGATCCTCGGCGAGCAGCGCAGCGGCGACGAATGCACCCTGCATCTCCTGGTGCCCGTGGATCTGGACTACTTCCCCGGCCACTTCCCGCAGGCACCGGTGCTACCCGGCGCGGTGCAGATCGGCTGGGCGCTGCAACTGGCCGCGTCGCGCCTCGGCACCTCGCCGCGATGCCGCGAGATGGAAGCACTGAAATTCCAGCGCCTGCTGCAACCGGGCAACACCGTGACGCTGGCGCTGCGCCTCGACCGCGCGCGCGGCAAGCTGCACTTCGCCTATCGCGAAGGCGAGGCGGCGTATTCCTCCGGCCGCCTCGTGCTGGAGCCGCGCGCATGAGCGAGGCGCAGTTGTCCACGCCACGCCACTGGTCGGCGCAGCGCGAGCGCGGCAGCCTGCTGCTGATGCGCTTCACCGCCCTGGTGGCGCGTCGCTGCGGGCGTCGCCTGCTGTCGCCGCTGCTGCACCTGATCGTGCTGTACTTCTTCCTCACCGGGCGCGCCGCGCGGCGCAGCATCCGCGAATACCTTGAACGCCTCGCCACCTGGAGCGGCCGCGCCGAACTGCGTCCCACGCCACGCCGCGTGTTCGCGCAGTTCATGGCCTTTGCCGACTGCCTGCTGGATCGCCTCGACGTGTGGCGCGGCGCGCTGCGGCTGGAGCAGGTGCGCCTGCTCGATCCCGACGGCATACGCGCACAACTGCTGGCCAGCCGCCACAACGGCCGCGGCCAACTGCTGGTGGGCACCCATCTCGGCAATCTCGACGTCTGCCGCGCGCTGGCCGAACTGGGCGAGCAGGTGCCGCTCAACGTGCTGGTGCATACGCACCACGTCGCCCACCTCAACCGCCTGCTAGGCGAGGCGGGCGAACAGCGCATGCGGCTGATCCAGGTGAGCGAGCTGGACGCCGCGCTGATGCTCGACCTGTCGCAGCGCCTGGAGCGCGGCGAGTGGCTGGCAATGGCCGGCGACCGCGTGCCGCTGCATGACGGCCGCCGCGTATCGGTGGATTTCCTCGGCCAACCCGCCGCGTTCGCGCAGGGGCCGTGGCTGCTGGCCGGGCTGCTCGGCTGCCCGGTGAACCTGATGTGCTGCATCAAGCGCGAGGGTCGTTACGAGATCCGGCTGGAACGCTTCCTCGACGCGCCGACGTGGCAGCGCGGCCAGCGCGACGACGCCATCGCCGGCTGGACGCAGCGCTACGCCGACCGTCTTGCCGAGTGGTGCCTGCTGGCGCCGCAGCAATGGTTCAATTTCTATCCGTACTGGAATGCCGCCGATGCGTAGCCCGGGCGTGCTGCACGCGGATATCGAAGTCGTGGTGCCGTTCTTCGACATCGATTCCATGGACGTGGTGTGGCACGGCCACTACGTGAAGTACCTGGAAATCGCCCGCTGCGCCCTGCTCGACCGCATCGGCCACAACTACGTGCAGATGAAGGCGGCCGGCTACGTGTGGCCGGTGATCGACGTGCAGTTGCGCTACGCACAGGCCGCACGCTTCGGCCAGCGCCTCGCGGTGCGCGCCGGACTGGTGGAATGGGAGAACCGCCTGAAGATCCACTACCTCATCAACGACGCCGCCAGCGGCGAGCGCATCACCCGCGCCAGCACCGTGCAGGTGGCGGTGAGTCTTGCCGATGGGGCGATGCAGTTGGTTTCACCCACCTGTTTCGTTGAAGCCGTGGAGAGGTGCATCGCCGACACGCAGACACAAACTCACACCCACTCGCATGGCTGACAACGCCATGGCAACCGTTCATGCTGAGCGTAGCTTGCGCAAGCAAGCGGAGTCGAAGCACCGCTGCCCGGTTCCTTCGACTTCCTCGCTCCCCAAAGCCGTAGCCATCCATGGCAACTCCCCGCGTGCGGCGCTACGCGCCTACGCTCAGGACGAACGGAGTTGCCGAATACAGCCTCAACGCCCAGTAACCCCATGACCTACGCCAGCCCCACCTACGTCGAGGAAACCCGCATCGGTTTCCGCTTCCTCGCCACGCACACCTGGCAGCATCACGTGCTGCGCGTGGCGATCAACGACCTGAAGCGCCTGATCGGCGAACCGTTGCCGCGCGGCGGCGTGCTGCTGGACGCCGGCTGCGGCCAGGGCAAGTCGTTCCGCCTGCTGCGCGAGGCCTTCGCGCCGGATCGGCTAATCGGGCTGGACGCCGACCCGCACAGCCTGCGCTGCGCCAGTGCCGAGGCCCGACGCGAGAACATCGCCGCCGATTTCGTGACTGCCGACTGCGCGCGCATCGACCTGCCCGATGCCAGCGTGGACGTGCTGTTCTGCCACCAGACCTTCCATCACCTGGTCGAGCAGGAACAGGCGCTGGCCGAGTTCTGGCGCGTGCTGAAACCCGGCGGCTGGCTGCTGTTCGCCGAATCCACCAAGGCCTACATCGACACCTGGGTGATCCGCTGGTTCTTCCGCCACCCGATGCACGTGCAGAAGAGCGCCGAGGGCTACCTCGACATGCTGCGCGCGCAGGGCTTCGTGTTCGGCGACGCCAACGTGTCGCTGCCTTACCTGTGGTGGAGCCGCTCGAAGGATTTCGGCCTGCTCGAACGCTGGGGCCTGCGCGCCGCGCCCCCGCCCGGCCAGCGCGAGGAAACGCTGGTGAACGTGGCGGCGCGCAAGCCGGCGCTGGCATGAGCGAGGCCTTCCTCAACGCGCTTGGCGTGGTCTGCGCGTTGGGCGCGGGCAAGGCCGCGGTGGCCGAGGCGCTGTTCGGCGGCGAGGCGCATGGCCTGCACGCCGAAGCCGGCTGGATCCCCGGCCATGCGCCACCGCTGGGCACCGTGCGCACGCCGCTGCCCGGCATCCCCGCAACGCTGGCCGCCACCCGCGACAACCGCTGCAACCGCCTGCTGCTGGCCGCAGCGCAGGAAATCGAAACGGACGTCCGGACGGCCATTTCGAGGTACGGAAGCGAACGCGTCGGCGTGGTGCTCGGCACCAGCACCGGCGGCATCGAGGAAGCCACCGACGGCCTCGCCGCGCAACGCCGCGACGGCGCGTGGCCGGCGGACTATCGCTATGCGCACCAGGAACTGGCCGGCCCGGCCGAGTTCCTCGCCGAGTGGCTGGGCCTGGCCGGCCCCTGCTACGCGATCTCCACCGCCTGCACCGCCGGTGCGCGCGCCCTCATCAGTGCGCAGCGCCTGCTGCAGGCCGGCCTTTGCGATGCGGTGGTCTGCGGCGGCGTGGACACGCTGGCGCGGCTGCCGCTCAACGGCTTCCACGCGCTGGGCGCGATGGATGCCGCACCGTGCAATCCGTTCTCCCGCGAGCGGCGCGGCATCAACATCGGCGAGGCCGCCGCGCTGTTCCTGATGACGCGCGAGCGCGGTGCCGTGCAGTTGCTTGGCACGGGTTCCAGTTCGGACGCGCACCACATGTCCTCGCCCGACCCCAAGGGCCGCGGCGCCACCGCGGCCATGCGCCGTGCGCTGGCCGACGCCCAGCTCGACGCCGCGCAGATCGACTACCTCAACCTGCACGGCACCGCCACCACGCACAACGACGCGATGGAGGCTCCGGCGGTAGCCACGGTGTTCCCGCAGGGCGTGCCGTGCTCGTCCACCAAGTCGCTGACCGGCCATACGCTGGCCGCCGCCGGCGCGCTGGAAGCGGCGTTCTGCTGGCTGAGCCTGCGCGATGGCCGGCTGCCGCCGCAACGCTGGGACGGCCAGGCCGACCCCGAGTTGCCCACGCTGCCTTTCGTCGAAGCCGGCGCACGCCTGCCGGCCACGCAACCACGCCGGCTGATGAGCAGTTCCTTCGCCTTCGGCGGCAACAACGCCTGCCTGATCCTGGGGGACGCCACATGACGCCGTGGCCCATCGCGGAACTGCTGCCACACGCCGGCGAGATGATCCTGCTCGACGCCGTGCTGGAGCACGGCCCCGAGCACGCGCTGTGCAGCCGGCGCGTGCCGGCCGGCGGCCTGTTCCACGACGCCGGCGGCTCGCTGCCCGCGTGGATGGGCGTGGAGCTGATGGCGCAGGCCATCGCCGCGTGGGCCGGCTGTCAGGCCAAGCAAGCCGGCGAACCGGTGCGGCTGGGCTTCCTGCTCGGCACGCGCCATTACGCCTGCAACGTGGCCGCGTTCGCACCAGGCAGCGAGCTGCGTGTCGAGGCGCGGCGCGATTTCCACGACGACAACGGCATGGGCGTATTCGCCTGCCGCATCGAAGCACCCGGCGTGCTGGCGGAGGCGCGGCTCACCGTGTTCAGCCCGCCCGACGCCGCCGCGCTGTTCCAGCCGCCCGCAACGGAGCCCGCCCATGGCTGACTGCATCCTCGTCACCGGTTCCAGCCGCGGCATCGGCCGCGCCATCGCGCTGCGGTTGGCGCAGGCCGGCTACGACATCGCCCTGCATTGCCGCTCGAAGCGCGACGAGGCGGAAGCCGTGCGCGCCGAGATCGAAGGCATGGGTCGCGCCGCGCGGGTGCTGCAGTTCGACGTTGCCGACCGCGCCGCCTGCCGCGCCGCATTGGAGACGGACGTGGCACAACACGGCGCGCCCTACGGCGTGGTGTGCAACGCCGGCCTCGCGCGCGACGGCGCCTTCCCCGCGCTGTCCGACGAGGACTGGGACAGCGTGCTGCGCACCAACCTCGACGGCTTCTACAACGTGCTGCATCCGCTGATGATGCCGATGATCCGCCGCCGCGCGCCGGGACGCATCGTGTGCATCACGTCGGTGTCCGGCCTGATCGGCAACCGCGGCCAGGTCAACTACAGCGCCTCGAAGGCCGGCGTGATCGGCGCAGCGAAAGCGCTGGCGGTGGAGCTGGCCAAGCGCCGCATCACCGTGAACTGCGTGGCGCCCGGCCTGATCGACACCGACATGCTCGACGCCGACGTGCCGGTGGAAGAGATCCTCAAGGCCATCCCCGCGCAGCGCGCGGGCACGCCGGAGGAAGTGGCCGCCGCGGTGGCCTTCCTGATGGGCGCCGAAGCCGCCTACATCACCCGCCAGGTGCTCGCCGTCAACGGCGGCCTGTGCTGACGCCGCCGGCCGTGGCAGCATGCGGGATCGACGCACGGCCCAAGACTCCCGCACGACCGTTGTCCATCCCGAACGATCCAGCAGACCCACCCAACCCGTCCACCCAAGGAGACAGAACCGCATGAAAGCACTCACCCTCGGCCTCACCGCCTTGCTTCTTGCCGCCCCGGCCGCCGCCATGGCCAGCGACAAGGTGATCCACCTGTCGTTCGAGAACGGCGTGGCTGCCGCCCAGAAGGCCGGCCTGATCGACGGCAGCGTGAAGTTCTACCTGGCCGGCACCGGCCCGCACGGCACGGTGGTCAACGACAACGTCACCATCAACCGCAAGACCAATGCCTTCGGCAAGAGCGAAGAGGAAACCTGCAACCACGTGCTCGCCACCGACCTCATCTACCTGCAGAGCGAGGCCAAGCAGGCTGGCGCCAATGCGGTGACCGACATCGTCAGCAACTACAACGGCACCGAATACCGCGACAGCCAGAACTACGAATGCCACAAGGGCTTCCTGATGTCCGGCGTCGCGCTGAAGGCCAAGCTGGTCAAGCTGCCCTGAGCATGAGCAGGGCGGCCTGATGAAACGACAATGCCCCGGTAATGCCGGGGCATTGTCGCTTGGCGCATCTGACAAAGGCTCTAATCGAAAGAATTTTGCTTCACGTGGCTTTTTATCCATACGTCGTACTCGGCTCTGCTGATGATGAAAGCACGTATCTGTTCAGAGGCAGCGCCAGCATCTTCTTCGAGCAACGCGTACAACTCTGGCGTCAGCCAAATTGCTTTGCGCGAAACATTGATGGTTGCCCCATACAGAGTCGGATTATCAATCTCGTTATTGATGATCGGTGCAACATCAGCTTTACCGGTAAAGTCACTGGAAATTTCGGAGAAATCGCCACCATCGAAATCAATATCGATCCGAAACAGAGCGCCATTCTTGAAATACCAAGTAAGCGGGCGCGGCTCACTATCCGGCAACGACTGAATGAGCATGGGCGAAGAAGAAGGCGGCGCAATCAAAGCCAGCAACGAATGACATGCAGCGACCACATCTGGTATTCGCTTGTCGATATGCCCCCCTGCCCAGCAAGCCTTTCCAAATCGTTTCGAGAGGGCATTCGTTTTAATTTTATCTGGCACTCAGAATCAGTTGATTTCACAACAGACTGGCACACCTGCAATATCAGCCATTCGACATCTTGTCCTGAAAGTCTGTGAATCTACTCCGGCGTCAGTGGCCCGGGTTCATCCGCACGGCAGGAAGTTATTCTACCCTGGAGAACCGGCCCTTCGGCAAGAAACTGAGAAACGCCCTCTCCAATGTGATGACCCATGATGACCGTTTGTGAGAACGCTGGAGCCACCACGAAAAGTGCAAAAAAACGACTTTGGAAGTGAACATAAATTCGGCACTCCTTTAAATAGCCACCCGTGAAACCACCTTGAACATCCCACAGGCGGCCCTCCTTCCGCTATTTTTCAAAGTGGCAGTCAAGGTAAAGGGTTCCAGCATCCCGATTCGCAACAACCTGCGTAACTTTGCCGATGACAGTGGCGTAATCGCCATTGCGCAATGCCATGAAACGACCCAACTGACTGGGGTCGGTATGGCAGATAACATTACCGTGAAAAGCCAAGCCATTACCCCTTAAAAGACCAGACTTCACTTGCGACGTGTTGTATGTAATGGTGAGTGACTTATTGCCTGATTGAATCTGTAGTGCACGATTATAATTTTCCATCGGGCTGGTAATGGAAACTTGACCATCAATACGAAAAACCTTACCCGTATACTCATTCTGGAGGTCGTCCTGATTGAGCCCTTTCAGATCCCATGCGCGCCGGGTCAGTTTCTGCGCCAGCTCAGTCGCGGTGGTGTTGATGATCTCATCGCTATGGGTCTGGGCATGGGCGGCAGCTGCGTTCGCGGCACCGGCGCCATCCATCGTGACATGGTACGCCATGCCACACAGGAGGGTCTGTGCATCCTTGGCCTGCATGACCTGTCCCTGATTGAGCTGAAGTGCCATGATCAATCGGTTGTCCGCCTTCTGGGCTTTCGCCATGATGGGGAAACCCTGCTGAGAATGAAATAGACCGACTTTATCCTTTTTGAAGAGGATGATGGTTCCCGTGTCCCCCTCATAGTTCTCGGCACCAGGAGAAAGACCAGCATCGAGGCCCATCTTCTGTATCTGCCCAAGAGCACTATGAATGTCGAGGTTCGGAATGGTGATGTAAGTTACATAACCAGCCCCATTGCGGGGATCGCCTTTGACCGTGAAGTGTGCCGCGCATTCGTTCTGCGCAAAGCCTGTTTTGGCAAAAAGCAAAAATGGCAAAGCGAAAAATAGAGCCGCATGCCGACTCTTGCAACGAACCATCGTTAGTGTGAGCTTCATCCCTTCTCTCCGTTTTGGACACAACCATCCACTTAGGTAGCAACCCGCCAACTTCCACCTACCTCGATAACAGTTTGCAAGAAATTTTCCCAAGAAGCACGACTTCAGAATGAATATCAGAAAAAACTGACATCACCAACCATTCCAATGAGTGCCCGCACGACATGTTCATCGCGTCGACTTTGCCCCATCACCCGTCAGCGGCTCCATCGCCCCCCGTTTGCTGCACACCACCAAGCCCCGCCGCACACGCGCACGCTATCATCCGTGTTCCGTTCACCCAGGAATGCCGTCCATGCGCCCCTTCCCGCTCGGCGAAGAAATCGACCTGCTGCGCGACACCGTGCATGCCTTCGCCGAGAAGGAGATCGCGCCGCGCGCCACCCAGATCGACCACGACAACCTGTTCCCGGCCGACCTGTGGCGCAAGTTCGGTGACCTGGGCCTGCTCGGCATGACGATACCCACCGAGTACGGCGGCACCGGCATGGGCTACCTCGCGCACATGGTGGCGATGGAGGAGATCTCGCGCGCCTCGGGCTCGGTGGGCCTGTCCTACGGCGCGCACTCCAACCTGTGCGTCAACAACATCTTCCACAACGGCAACGAGGCGCAGCGCAAGAAGTACATCCCCAAGCTGTGCTCGGGCGAATACGTGGGCGCGCTGGCGATGAGCGAGCCGGGCGCCGGCTCCGACGTGGTCGGCTCGATGAGCTGCAAGGCCGAGCTGAAGGGCGACGTGTGGGTCGCCAACGGCTCGAAGATGTGGATCACCAACGGCCCCGACGCCGACGTGCTGCTGGTCTACATGCGCACCGCGCCGCGCGCCGCGGGCAGCCGCTGCATGACCGCCTTCATCGTCGAGAAAGGCATGAAGGGCTTCTCCACCGCGCAGAAGCTGGACAAGCTCGGCATGCGCGGCTCCAACACCTGCGAGCTGGTGTTCGAGGACTGCGAGATCCCCGCCGGGAACATCGTGGGCGAGGTCAACGAAGGCGTGCGCGTGCTGATGAGCGGCCTGGACACCGAGCGGCTGGTGCTCTCCGGCGGCCCGATCGGCCTGATGCAGGCGGCGATGGATCTCACCCTGCCCTACGTGCGCGAGCGCAAGCAGTTCAACGCGCCCATCGGCACCTTCGAGATCATGCAGGCCAAGGTCGCCGACATGTACACCGCGCTGCAAAGCTCGCGCGGCTTCGCCTACATGGTGGCGCAGCAGTTCGACGGCGGCGTGAAGTCGCGCATCGACCCGGCCGCCTGCCTACTCAACGCCTCCAGCAACGCGGTGAAGGTGGCGCTGGAGGCGATCCAGTCGCTGGGCGGCAACGGCTACATCAACGAATTTCCCGCCGGCCGCCTGCTGCGCGACGCCAAGCTCTACGAGATCGGCGCCGGAACCAACGAGATCCGCCGCATGCTGATCGGGCGGGAGCTGTTCCACGGCAAGGCGTGATGAAGTCGCGGGTGGCATCACGCTCCCGCCTGTTTGATCAGCCAATAGATTTCCTTGATGGTCTGCAGGGCGATGGTTTGATCCTCGGCGGCGATGCCCGCGAGCGGCAAGCCCTGCGAAACCGCCACGCCCGGCACGATGACGATGGGCACGCCGTTGGTATCGGTAGAGAGAGGCTTGGGCTCGGGAGCCGTGAAGGCGTGCCGGAGCGCCGATACGGCAAACCCCAGGGCAAGGATGGCGAGGACGGCAACCACCATCACGACAAGTTTGATGGGAGGTACGGGAATCTTCTTGATCAGATCGGCGATGAACGTGATCGCGATCAGGCAGTCGATGTTCAACGGGCAATTCAGCGTTCCCACCAACTGGGTCTGCACCAGCTCGCCCGGCTGTTGCAAGAACATCACCGAATAGCGATTTCCCCGCACCACCACGGGAACCGGAATACGACGCACGCTGCGTGTGTTGTCGGTGGCAAGGTATGGCACCTGGCTAAGCCCTGGGGCCAGGGCGACTGCCGGCGAAAGTGTCAGCCAATCGATGACAGGGCTCGGCAGAACGATGTCTTGGCTGTCGGCCTGGACGACAAAGAAATCGCCTGCAGGCGACGGCAAGTCGCTCGGCCACGCCACCTGGCCATAGGCCGAGGGAAATGCCACCACGACAACCAGCTCCGGCACGGGACGCCAACCAGGTGTGCCACGGGCCATGCTCGTTACCGGCAATTACCGGCGATGGCCATCACCGCCTGATACATGGCCAACCCTTCGGCAATCGCCGTGGCGCTCAAGCCCAGGGAACCGAAGATGAGTGGCGTGGCGTTGTTTCCGAGAATCTCCATCATGAACATGTAGCCGGCTTCGGCGCTGGGGAGAGCCACGGCATTCAAGGCCGCCGCCGCGGCAAGGGGGCCCTCGACGATGGCGCCGCTGGCCGCCATGCTAGCTCTCGGGCGCGACAGGCAGGTTGTACAGCTGCCGGATGCGATTGAGCACCTTGTTGTTTTCTTCGGTGATGATCCGCATCTGCTCGTCGGCATCGCCCTGAACGCCGAGCATCGCGATATTTGTCGCGACGATCGTCATCGAGTCGGCAATCTGCTCGACGACCCTGCCCAATTGCTGCATCGATTCCGGCTTGCTCATTTCCTCAACCTCTCGAACATTTCATGACCATCGGGCCTGCCTCGCCTGCGGCATTGCGAAAACTTCGATCCAGCCGAAGAGAGTTGATTCGCCGCAACAAGCAGGCAAATATCGATTGGAGGAATCGAGGCCGGCATATGCCGGCCTTCCAGATCCGGATACCTTCCGGTCGGTGGCCTCCGATATCCCCAGCGATCGACTCGACACGGAAACTCGATTTGGTGTTTGCTTCACAAAATCCGGGCCAGCCCTGATGAGGCAAGACCGCCAACAAAAAAGCATCAATAGTTGAAATCTTGCGGAAAATGATCCGATGCCCCCAGCAGGATTCCCACCGCAGAGTACGTGTAGCCCGCGCCTGCGTTGGTAATGCTGTAGTCCAGCAAACCACCGCCCTGCTGGGTCGCATGGTTGCCACGCACCACGGCGCCAGCTGGCGGAACGACAAATGCGCTGCTCGTAGGATCGGCATTGAAATCGCCCACCACGGACCACGTCCCGCCAAGGCCACTTATCGCGGCAATCTGCGGATTGTTGTAGCTCGCGGCATTGGCCGTGCCCGCGGACGGCCCATGATAGGAATAGATGGTAATCAGGTTGCCGCCTTCATTTACCGTCATCCAAGGCAGATTGCGGGGATTTCCAGGCTGATATCCGGGCGGAGGCACTGCCACCGGCACACGGATGCCGTAGGCGGTTATGGTGATGCGACTCATGATCGCCAGACTGTTGCGCGGATTGGCATCGACGTTGTTGTACCAGAACATGACGCTGTAGATATTCATGCCATTCTGATAGATACCGACCAGCGAGTTTGGAAACCCGAAAACGCCAACCGCGTTCTGCAACAGATGGGTCATATCGCCGCATTCCTGCAGGCAGATCACGTCGGGATTGTTCTGAGCAATCAGCGTCCGAGGTATACCTGCTGGGTACTGCCCTGCATATTCCAAGTCGTGATTCTCATGATGGTTATCCTTGAATTGTGCGACTGAAGTCGGCGAATCCAGTTACGGATGGCATCTCGAAGGCCCGAAACCAGCGATGCAAGCCCAGGTGATGGCTTTCAAGATTTACTTGCCCGGGACGTCCCGGTTCCGGCCGCCATCCGGGTGACAAGATTGCCATTGACGTATTCAATGCATGCCGCAAACGATTGCGGCCCGAAAACGATGTCGTGCTGGTCGCTTACCGTCGTGGAGGCCAGCACCGAAAGGACGCCATCGACCCCGACCCTGATCACGCAATAGCCGCCGGCCCGCAAGTTGGCGTCGAAACCGCGCTTCAATTGATCGTTGATCTGGTCGATGAGTGTGCGGTTGTAGCTTTCCATGGGCGAATCCGCAGTCGATTGCTCAGCCATGATGTGCTCGCATGCAACAGGTCTTCACGGTTTCGAGACAAAGGCTTCGACGGCGGCCTTGAGATCAGCAATCTCTTGCGCCATGGCGTTCGAAGTCAACGTGGCCACGGCGGCCCGGGCCGCGGTTGGCCCGAGGGCCTGGACTCGTGTCACGGCATCGGCCAGGATCGTCTGACGCAGACGATTCATCGCATCCTGATTGGCGACTTGCGACTTCGCACCCAGGTCATTGCTGCTCACCTGATTGGCATACACCAAGTCGCTGAGGGCCGAGGATTGCTGCGCCATCACTATGCTATTCAGCGCAAGCGCGGCAACCACGGGATCGCCCGACGGCTCGTCTTCTCCAACGATGATCTCGATCGTTTCCATGTCCCTCATCCCCAAGTGAAGATGGAGGCTGCAAGCGCCTCCACCTTCATCGCCTTGCAGTGATTATGCGCGTTCCGACACCCTGATGGTTATGCGCCCTTCATTGACCGTGACTCTGACGTCCTCATGACGGATACCCTCGGGAATCAGGAAGGTCGCACCCGGCGGAAGGATCAGCAGTTCGCCCTTCGGGCTGACTCTCAGGCCAAAGCCCGCCAACCGCTTGAGCCAATGCCTACCGTGAGGTGCAGCAAACGCGTCCACGGCGGATTTCAGATCGGCAATGGTCTGGGCCAACTCGTTGTTGCTCAACACATCCACTGCTGACCGAGCCGCCAGCGGCCCCGTATTGCTGATGGTGTTGGTGGCCTTGGCCACCAGTGGCACGCCCAGCTGGTTGCCGGCCTGCTGGTTTGATACCGCATTCTGTTGCCCGAGGTTATTGGTGGAAACCACATTCGAGTAGGCGAGATTGGACAACATGGCTGGTTGTTCCGAAATCGCCTTGAGATTGCCTGTCGCCACCGCGTTGAGTACCTGTTCGTCAAGCATGTTTTGCTCTCCAGGTTAGCGCCCGATCCGCCGGATCTTATTGCTTGGTGAAGGCCTGCAACGTGGCCTTCATGTCGGCGATGGTCTGTGCCAATTCGTCATTGGTCAGGATATCCACGGCAGAACGCGCCTCCAACGGCCCGAGGTTGCTGACAGTGTTGGAAGCCTTGGCGACGATGGAAATACCCAATTCGTTCATGGCCTGCTGGTTGGCCACCGCGTTCTGCTGCGACAAATTGGTATTAGCCACCGTATTGGAGTAGGCCAGGTTGGACAGCATTGCCGGCTGCTCCGAAATCGCCTTGAGGTTGCCGATTGCAACAGCGGTAACAACTTCTGCGGGTAAATCAGCCATGGTGATTCTCCTTGATGACAGTGATTGTTGATGGAACAGACCTTACTGCTTCGCCCATGTTCAGGGCATCCAATGCATTCATGATGAATGCAGATAGATTCGATCCACGCGGATGCACTCACCCTATCATTTTCCAGAAAGCTACGACGAGGCCTTCCCTCTGCCTATTTCCTTGATGATTTTCTCAATATCCTTGACCATCTGATCAATGGTCGCCTGGTTTTTGCATCCACCGGCGCTTTCGATCATGGTGACGCACTTTGCCGCAGCAGCCATCTGAACCTGGTTCATGGCCTGCTGCTGGCTGAGGCTGATCTGCTGCTGCATATTCTGATTGAATATTTGCTGGGCAAGCGCAAGATTCGCCAATATCGCAGGCTGCTCACCAATCGATTTCGCGTTAGATATTGCGATTGCCTGAACGATATCTTCTGGTAGTTGACCAGCCATTCGCCCCTCCGATGGATTAGCCGCCCCTGAGCCGAAAGACAATCTAATTGATGAAATCAGCCTAGAACAACACAAATACCATTCACAAGTATCATTACCGTAACCATGCAAATTTGTTACGGTAACAAATAAGACTTTTGATGCAACAATGGAGCTTTATCAAGGAGACGCCTGCAACCAAGCCTCACTCCCAACACGGATCGCGCAGAACAGAAATGGATCTTTCATCGGAAGTATTCCGACCACACCCCGCTTGCGGACGCAGGAGGCGCCGACACGTGGCACCTCTTCGCCCGTGCCCGGCCCGAGAGCACCCGACGACCGACCGGACTTCCACACTGGACGACCGCGTCTGTCCCGCATCCAGGCACCCGAGGCCAAGCTCAAGTCATGCAAAGCGCAAGTTTCGCTATGAAGAAGGACTGACAGCCACCACTCTTGCAGATCCTTGCATTTCGCGCCCGGGCACTTTTTCACCTCACCGCTCTCAATCTGCTCCAATGTCGCAGGAAACATCCGACGACGACAATTTCTTGCGCCTTGAATTCAAGAGATATAGGCGTGTGCCGGACGACTGAACAATGGAAGCTTTCATCGCCGAACATATAGGATCGTCATTAACAGAGCGGCTGCCTTAAGGGGCAGCTGGCCTGGAACACTACTTCTGATCATGCACTTCCAATTACAGGAACGCCACGTAATTGACGCGAGGCTATCCTCAATAAGGAAGGCAAGCCAAGGGGGCGCCGTGGAGAACAAGGTCGATGTAGCCGAAACAATCACCGATGAAGAGGTTCGATCCGCTTGTGATTTGATCTTGGGCAGCAAGCACTTCGTGAAAGCCCATCGCATGCGGCGCCTGCTGCGCTTTCTAATCGAACAAGCACTGGCCGGAAAAAATGGAAACACCAGCGAATACGTTATCGGTATAGAAGTTTTTGATAGAAATCCGAAGGATTACGTTTCCGAAGATCCCGCTGTCAGGGTTCAGGTGGGACGCTTGCGGCAGCGCCTCGCCTCCTATTACAGGGAACAAGTGCCATGCGACGGCATCATGATAAGCATACCTGTAGGTCAACACATGCCCGTCTTGCACCGCATGAGTCGACCAGAGCGAAGCTCGACCCAGAGCGGCTGTCTTGTTGTACGCCCAATTCGGCATATCGCCGAGAGCGGTGAAGGGCAGTCTTTTGCCATCGGATTGTACGAGGAACTACTCAATCAGCTTTATTTTTCATTCGGTGAAATTTTGACTAGGGCCACGCTTCCGATGGCGTCAATTTCAAGGAATGACACCCATCAGATCGATATGCAGGCGAAACTTCATCACCTGATCGAGGGGAGTGTACGCGTCGACTCCGAGCGCATACGCGCGTCGATCCGCCTGGTGGATTTTTCATTGAGCCGTATCACCTGGGCAAGGCATTTTGACCGATCGGTACAGTTTGGCATTCGTGAGCAAGAAGAGCTGGCAACATCCATTTGCGATGCGTTGAAGGAAGTTGTCCTTCGTTTTCAGGCTCCGCTTACACCATCAGGAAAGCTATCTCAATGCTGAGCCGATTTAAGATACGGCCGATCAAGGTACTCCATGCAGCACCCCGGGGATGCGGACATAGGATCTAAACCGACCGTCGCCTCATGAGACGATTTAGCCCCCCCCCCCCTTGGCCCCTCGATACTGGAATCACCGTGATCATCGCCCGCGAGCACACCCCGATGGCGCTGCACGACTCAATGACGCATGCAGTTCCTCCACGTCTGCACGGGCCACAGTCGTGCAGCTCATGCACAACTATGGATTCGATGGACATCGGAACCGCACTCCTCCACTAAGTCGGTCGGACAAGCCCTCCTGGCCAGCAAAGCCGCCCTGGCCGAAGATCATTGGATCTGGAGATACACCGCCCGAAGCCACCCGGCTCATCAGGCCTGCAATGACGCCGCACAGCGGATCACTGCCGGCTTAGTGTGGTGCATGTCGAGCACCAGCACCTCGTTGTCGCTGGCGCGCAGCCACGGCGCGGGGCAGTACAGCCGCCGCTGCGGGCCGAGGTTCCAGTAGCGGCCCAGCAGGCGGCCGTTGATCCACAGGTAGCCCTTGGCCCAGTCCGCCATGTCGAGGTAGCAGTCGCCCGCTCCCTGCAGTGGGAAGCTGCCCTTGAAGAACACACCCGGCCGCGAGGGCTGGCCGCGCAAGGGGCGCAGCGACGCCAGCCAACGATCGTCCAGCGGCAAGCTCATCGCCTCCCAGCCCTCCAGCGGCCGGCCGTCCAATCGCACTTCGCCGACGATGCCCTTGCGGTCGGCCATCGCCTGGCCGAAGCCGACATGGCCAAAGCTGTCGACCAGGATTTCCAGCGACGCTTCGCCCTTCGTCGCCGACAGTTGCAGCTTGTCGCCTGCACACAGTTTCGGATGCTCGACGCGCGAGAGATAGCCGACGTAGCGGCCGCCGTGGAATACCGTGGCGTAGTCGCGCACGCCGTCGATGGCCAGTTCGCTGCCGCCCTGCACCGGCCGGCGATACAGCACCATGCCGTGATCCTGGCCGAACAGCAGCTCGTTGGGTTGCGGTTGCCGCACCTGCTTCGCGGGCGGCAGGTTGTCCCACAATGCGGCGTGCGGCTGCGGCGTGAACGGCGCGAAGTCCACCATGGGCGGCGTGGCAGGTATTTCTGGCAGCGGCTGCTTCGCATGCGAAGCGAGCAGTTTGCGGAAAGCGTGATAGTCCGCCGTGGGTGCACCGTGCTCGTCGATGGGCGCGCCATAGTCGTAGCTGGTGATCACCGGCTGGAAGTTCGAATAGTCGTTGTTCGCGTTGGCGCCCGCGCCGAAGCCGAAGTTGCTGCCGCCATGCACGACGTACAGGTTGAACGAGCAGCCTTCGGCCAGCAGCGTGGCCAGCGTGTCGGCGAAATCGCCGCGCGCGAAATCCCGGTCGCCCCAGTGGGTGATCCAGCCGGGGTAGCCCTCGCCCATCCACACCGGCAGTTCGCCCGCGATGGCCTGCGCGCCCACGAAATCGGTGTCGCCGTCCAGGCCCAGCGCAGCTCCCGCCAGGTACGTCTTCGCCTCGCGCACCTGGGCCAGTCCGTCGGAGATCGAGAACGGCCCGTGCACGCCATGCTGCTCCCACAGTGCGCGGATCGCTTCGAGATAGCCGAGGTCGTGGCCGAACGAGGCGTACTCGTTCTCCACCTGCACCATCAGGATCGGCCCGCCGTTCGCCGCCAGCAGCGGCCTCACCACCGGCGCGACGGTGGCGATGTAGCGGCGCACCGCGGCCATGTAGCCTGCGTCGCCCTTGTCGCGCACGCGCACGTGCGGGTCGCGCAGTAGGTACGGCGGCAGGCCACCGAAATCCCATTCGCCGCAGACGTAGGGGCCGGGGCGCAGGTACACCCACATGCCCTCTGCCTGGCAGAGGCGGATGAACTTCGCGAAGTCGCGGCTGCCGGTCTCGAGGTCGAACACGCCGGGCTCGGACTCCAGTGCGTTCCACATCAGGTAGATCGCGATGGTGTTGAGCCCCATCGCCTTGGCCATGCGGATGCGATGGCGCCAGTGCTCGGCGGGGATGCGGATCGGGTGCATCTCGCCGCTCATGATGCGGAACGGCTTGCCGTCGAGCAGGAAGTGCCGCGCGGAAAGCTCGAAGCGATGCGGCCTGCCATCGGGCACGGCCGCAGGCTCGCGGCCGGCCAGCGCTTCCGCCCACGCAGGCAAGGCCGAAAGGCACGGCACCAGCAAGGACAGCTTCAGGAAGTCACGGCGTTGCATCGCATCTCCCGTCGCGGTGCCTGCGCGGCGGCGCTCAGTGCGTCTCCGGCGTCAGTTCCAGCGTCAGCACCTCGAACGGCGCCAGCGTGATCGTACCCGCGCGGTCGGCATCCAGCACCTTCGGCACGTCGGCGCCGCCGCTCTTCCACACGTCGCGCACGCTGAAACGCTTCGCCGCGCCCGGCGGCAGCTGCAACTGGCGCTGCAGGTCGACCACCGCGAGCTGCGGCTTGTCGTCGGGATTGCGGAAGGTGACGATGGCCTTCTGCGGCGACCACGCGGCCCAACCGTAGACGTCGAGCCGGCCGGGATCGCCGCCGATCCAGTGCACGTCGCGCAGCACGCTGGCATTGGCGCGCGACCATTTCGCCGCATCGGCCAGCGTGTCCCAGTCCTGCGGCGTGAGCAGCGAGGGCGTGATGTACATCTCCTGCAGCTCGGTGCCGGTGGCGAAGTAGGAGTGCACCTCGTTGGCGAAGTCGTGGCCCGGGTCGGTGTTGAGGCGCGGGTTCTTCTGCGCGTAGATGATGCCGTGGAGCATCAGCGAATCGATCGGGAACAGCGGGCCCTTCAGCACGATGTTCTGGTAGGTCTGCTGGTCGCGGTAGGTGATCCACTGCTCGCGCATCGTGCCCACGCCGGCGTACCAGTCGTCCTCGCCGTCGCGCCAGATGGTGTCGGCGTAGCGCAGCCAGAACGGCGAGGCCCAGGTGCCGGTGGTGAGGTTGATGAAGGTGTTGGGCTTGTCCTTGCGGATGTCGCTGATCAGCTGGATCGCCGCGGCGAAGTCGCTGTCGAAGCGGCTGCCGGGGAACACGCTGCTGACGTTGCCGGTGCCGTCGAACTTGAACTGGTTGATGCCCTGCTTGTCGAGCATGTCCATCACCACCTGATGGAAGCGCAGGTAGTACTTCGGCCCGGACAGCGCGAGCCCGTCGTCGATGATCTCGTAGCCGGCGGCCTTGCCGTTCTTGATGCGCTCGTCGTGGGGCTTGCCGTAGCCGCCCCACGGCGACAGCCAGATGCCTGGCGCGGCGCCGTACTTCGCGGCCGCATCGCGCAAAGGCACGAAACCGTGCGGGAAATCCTTGCTGAAGTTCCACGCGCCGCTGCGGTCGTCCCAGCCGTCGTCGAACAGGAACGAGTCCAGCTTCACGCCGCGCTTGACGTGCAATTCCTCGCCGAAGGTGTTGATGCGATCCAGCGCCTCCGCCTCGGTGTAGGGGGTGAAGTAGCCGATGTCGTACCAGGAGTTGTAGTGCAGGAAGGTGCGGTACGGATGCGCGCGCTCGCGTTCGACGTAGCTGTTGAAGTCGCGGCGCAACTGGCCGTCGCGCACCACGCCCACCACCGCCGAGTATTCCACCGTCTTGCCCTGCTCCAGCGGCAGCGTGCGCGACAACGTGAGCTGCGCCAGGTTGTGGTAGGCCGTGCTCTCGGACAGCGGGTTCTCGAAGCCGAGATAGACGTCGCCGTCGACGATGGGCGAACCGTTCACCGTGCCCATCACCTCGGGGGCATCCGCCTTCGATTGCAGCAGCGACACCTTGGCGATCTTCTCGTCTTGCTTAAGTGCCGTGATGCTCACCTCCTCGCGCAGGTAGGGCGAGCCGTCGCGCTGCACCAGTTTCCAGGCTATGCGGAAACGGCCGCCGGCATCGGCGAAGCTGGCTTCCACCGCCTTGCCGGGAAGCCGCTCGGAAAACCGCGAAGCCTGCGCGTCCACCGGCAGCGCCACCATCTTCGGCGGCGATCGCAGATCCATGTCGGTGGCCTTGATCGTGCTGCCGTCGGCCAGCACCAGCGCGAACGGCGCGGGCACCGCGAACGTGCGGCCGTGCACGCGGTCGGTCACCGTCATCTCGACGAGATGCTTGCCGTCCAGCTTCCAGCGTGCCTCGATGGCGGCGTTGCCGAAGCTCTCCGCGCCCTGCCGGTCGGCGAAGGCAGCCGCGCCGGGAGCGAGCACCCGCTTACCGGTGGCGACGCTGTCTTCGGCGCACGCCAGACCGCAGGCGGACAGGCAAGCGGCAAGCGCCGTGGCGCGCAACGCGTGGCGAATGACGCGGCAGGAGGACGGAAACGACGGTCGCGACATGGCTACCTCTCTGGTTTGGAATTGTTCGATGACCGGGCATCCAGCGATCGCAACTGCACTTTTTCGAGCTGCGCATCGACCTCGCGTCGCTCCACGCAACCCGTTTCCTCGCCCACGGCGTTGGCGCCGCCGCAGGCCACCGCCAGCCGCAGCGCCTCGCGCAGCGGCTCGCCGCGCGCGATCGCCACGGCCATGCCGGCCAGGAAGCAGTCGCCGGAACCGACGGTGTTGCGCACCTGTTCCAGCTCGACCGAGGCATGCCACGCGCCGTCGCCGTCCATGCCCACCGCGCCCAACGCGCCCAGGCTCAGCACGGGCATCGCCACGCCACGCGCATGGAGTTCGCGCAGCGCGGCGACCGCGGCTTCCACGCCGTCGATGACGCGGCCGAACAGGGCCTCGGCCTCGTCGCGGTTGGGCTTCAGCAGGAAGGGCCGCGCCGCCACCACCTGCCGCAGCGCCTCGCCGCTGGCATCGACCAGGCAGCGCTTGCCGGCGGCGTGAACCTGCTCCGCCAGTTCGGCGTAGGTGCCGTCGGCGAGGCCGCGCGGCAGGCTGCCGGAGAGCACCACCAGGTCGCTTTCCTCCAGCGCGCGGCGGAAGGCGCGCTGCAGGGCCCCGCGGTCGCGCTCGCCCAGTTGCGGCCCCTGCCCCAGCACTTCGGTGATCTGCCCGCGCGCGTCCCGCAACGCGATGCAATGGCGCAGCGGCGCGTCGATCTCCACGCCGTGGAACAGCACGCCGCGTTCGCTGAGGTGGCGCGCGGTGAGATTGCGGTGCGCGGCGTCGATCAGGCCGATCAGCTGCACCGGCTCGCCCAGCGCAGCGACGGTCTGCGCCACGTGCAGGCCCTTGCCGCCCGGCAGCACCTGCTCGTGCGCCGCGCGATTGACTTCGCCCAGGCGCAGTTCGTCCACCTGCATCAGATGATCGATGGCGGTGTTGATGCCGAGCACGGCAATCACGTTGCGGCTTCCAGCAAGGCCCTCGCCTCGTCCGCGTCGGCCTGCTGCGCCGTGCCGCCCAGGCCGCGCGTGGAAAGCACGCCGCAGGCGTTGCCCCAGCGCATGGCTTCCACCAGCGGGTAGCCATCGAGCCAGGCGTGCAGGAAACCGGCGTCGAAGGAATCGCCAGCGCCGGTGCTGTCCACCGCGTCCAGCGCGAAGGCCGGCGATTCGAGCAGGCTGCCGTCTCGATCCAGCGCGACGCAGCCCTGGCGGCCACGCTTCACCACGGTGCAGGTGCGGCCGTTGTCCAGCGCGCGCAGGCCGTCGAGCAGCGAGTCGCAACCACTGATGCCGGCAAACTCCACGTCGTTGGGCAGGAACAGGTCGACTTCGGCAAGCAGGCAGGGCCATTCGTTGCCCCAGCGCTGCTCGGGATCGAAGCCCGGGTCGAGCGAGGTAGTCAGTCCAAGCGCACGCGCGCGCGCGAACAGCGACTTGATATCCGGCCGCAGCGCGCTCTGCAGGTAATACGACGACACATGCAGGTGATCGGCGCCCGCCAGCAACGCATCGCCGATGTCGTCCGCACGCAATGCGCCGATCGCGCCGACGAAGGTGACCAGCGCACGGTCGCTGCGCGTGGAGAACGAGGCGGTGATGCCGGTACGCAGCTTGGCGTCGCGGCGCACCGCGCCCACGTCGATGCCTGCATCCTGCAGGGCCGATACGCAGAAGCCGCCCCAGCCGTCCGCGCCCACCTTGCCGGCGAAGGCCACCGGATTGCCCAGGCGCGCCAGCCCCATCGCGCAGATCATCGAGGAACTGCCCGGAACCATCCGGGCGTCCTCGGCCAGCACCTCGTGGCCGGGCACGGGATACGACTGGCAATCCCGGAACACCAGGTCGACGTTCATCTCGCCCGCGACCAGTACGCGCTTCATGCGATGTCTCCCGGATGCAATGCAAAGGCTTCGACCACGCGGGTGAGCACGCCCTGCGCAGGCGCGTCCGGCCTGCCACCCAGGGCGAGGCAGCGGAAGAGCGCCAGCAGTTGGCCCACGGCCACGTCGGCCAGCAGCGGCAAGGCGTCGTCGCAGGCCTGCAGGCCCTGCAGATCCACCGCCACGTCCTGCGCGCCGACCACGTCGTCGGCGATGCCCTCGCCCACCAGCACGCGCAGCATGCCCAGCCGTTTGCGGGCGAGTTCGCGCAGCAGATCGTATTCGTAGGCACGCACCGTGGGATCTGGAGAAAGATACGCCACCACCAGGCTGTCCTCGTCGAGGCTGGACATCGGGCCATGCCGCAAACCGAGGAAGGTTTCGGCCATCGTGGCCACGCGGCCGCCGGTCATCTCCAGCATCTTCAGCGCGGCTTCGCGCGCGGCACCCAGCGCGCCGCCGCTGCCGAGGTACACGGCCCGGCCGAAGCTGCGACGGGCGATGGCGGCCAGCGCATCGGACTGGTGGTCGAACACGCGCTGCACGCAGTCGGCCACGCGCCGCACGCCGGCCTGCCATTCGGCGTCATCGGCACGGCCGCCGAGGGCGCTACCGGCCAGCACCAGGTTAGTGAAGCTGCTGGTCATCACCAGGCTGCGGTCGTTGGTGCGCCCGTCCAGCACCAGCGAGCCGTAGCGCGATTCATTGCCGTACTGCGTGGCCAGCTTGCCGCTGGCGTTGCAGGTGATCGCGAGATGGCGCCAATCCGGCGCATGCGCCAGCAACTGGTCGATCACGCCGGCGCTCTCCGGGCTGTCGCCCGAGCGTGCGATCGAGATCAGCAGGCCGCCGCCAGGCGGCAGCGCCTTGCGATGCGTGAGCAGGGTGCCCGCGGGAATCGCCAGCGCCGGCACGCCCAGCGTCCGCTGCAGATCCGGCGCGATGCACTCGCCGGCATAGATCGAGCTGCCCGAGCCGGTCAGCACCACGTGCGCGGGGCGCGGCGCCAGCGCGGCCTGCAGCTGCGCACGCACCGAAGGCTCGCGCAGCAGCGCCGCCGTGGTCAGCCAGGTCGCCGGCTGCTGCAGGATCTCGCGCAGGGTGTCGGCATAGCCGTGCTCGCGCTGCGCCGCCGGGCCGGCAGCCTTCAGCACGGCAAGACTATCGAATTCTTTCGTTTTGTTTTCGAGTGTTGACATTTGATTCATTTCGTCCGAATGTGAAGCCATTCGTCCACCAGTGCAGCCTAGGCGAAATGAATCAGAACTTACAAGTCCCTTCGCAAGCTTCCGAAAAGTTCTCCAGACTGCCGCTCTCGCACGGCAAGCGCACGCGCCTGTGGCGCCTTCTGTACGGCCACGGCCCGAAGAACGGCAGCCTGCTGGTGCTGCCGCTGGATCAGGGCCTGGAGCACGGCCCCACCGATTTCTTTCCCCATCCGCCCGCCGTGGATCCCGGCTACCAATTCGAGATGGCCGCAGCGGGCGGCTTTTCCGCCATCGCGCTGGGCATCGGCCTGGCCGAGAAGTACATGACCGAGTACTGCGGCCGCGTGCCGCTGATCCTCAAGCTCAACGGCAAGACCAACATCCCCAGCGACGCCGAGGCCACCTCGCCGCTGTTCGCCTCGGTGGAGGACGCGGTGCGCCTCGGCGCCGACGCCGTGGGCTACACCATGTACGTGGGCTCGCCGCGCCAGGACGACGAGTTCCGCCAGTTCGGGAAGGTGCGCCAGGATTGCGAGCGCTACGGCATGCCGCTGGTGGTGTGGTCGTACCCGCGCGGCAGCGCGGTCAACGCTAAGGGCGGCACCAATACGCTCTATGCGCAGGACTACGCCGCGCGCGTGGCGCTGGAAATGGGCGCCGACCTGGTGAAGCTGCACGAACCGAACGACAGCGTGGCCAACGTGCCGGCGCCGTACGACAAGCTGCAGGAAGACTCCGCCGCCCGCTGCGCCCGCGTGGTGCGCTCGGCCGGCAGCACCATGGTGCTGTTCTCCGGCGGCGAGAAGAACGACGACGACGCGGCCGTGCTGCGCAAGGTGGAGCACTACATGCAGAGCGGCGCCACTGGCGTGATGTTCGGCCGCAACATGTGGCTGCGCCCGTTCGACCAGGCGGTGAACCTGGTACGCCAAGTGCACGGCATCATGGCGAAGTATCCGCGCTGAGCCTTGAACTCCCTCTCCCCTCCGGGGAGAGGGCTGGGGTGAGGGGCCGGACTTGAGGTGCGCTTCCGACGAAACGGCTTGCACTAGCATCGTCTCTCGCAAGCCCCGCCCCTCACCTCGATCCTCTCCCCGGAGGGGAGAGGAAGATGAAAAACATGCCCCATCAGAAATCCTGCCTCTGCTGCGCTCCGCCCACCGGCGCCGGTACCGTGCGCATCGAAGGCAGCGGCAAGAACCCGCTGCGGACGGCGCGCGACGACAGCAAGGGCGAGCTGCGCCTCAGGGATTTCAAGCCGCGCAGCATGCTGCGCGTGCCGCAGACGCGCGTCGAGCGCCCGCGCTTCCCGGTGATCGACGTGCATGCCCACCTCACCTGGTCGAAGAACGTGCGCAGCGGCGTGTCGGTGGGTGAGGAGATCACCGTATTCGCCACGCCGGAGGAACTGCTGCCGGTGATGGATCGCAAGGGCGTACGCACCCTGGTGAACCTCACCGGCGGCGTCGGCAAGGGGCTGGAGGAAAGCATCCGGCTGTTCGACCAGGCCGCGCCCGGGCGCTTCCTCACGCTCACCGAACCCTCGTTCGCGCTGTTCCCCGAAGCGGACTACCCGCAACGCCAGGCCGACGCGATCGCACACGCGCATCGTGCGGGCGCACGTGGGCTGAAGCTGCTGAAGACGCTGGGCCTGTACCTGCGCGAAGGCATCGACGAAGGCCCGCTGGTTGGCGTGGACGACCGCCGCTTCGACCTGATGTGGGAAGCCTGTGCTGGCCTTGATATGCCAGTTTTTCTGCACGTCTCCGACCCCGAGGCATTCTTCCTGCCCACCGACGGCGAGAACGAACGCTATGAGGAACTGGCCAACCACCCGGACTGGTCATTCTACGGCCCCGAGTTCCCCAGCCATGCGGAACTGATCGCCGCGCGCGACCGCATGATCGCGCGCCACCCGAACACCACCTTCGTGCTTCTGCACGTGGGCAACAACGCGGAGAACCTGGCCGCCGTCGAATCCTGCCTGGCGCGCTTCCCCAACACGATGGTGGACATCAGCGCGCGCATCGGCGAGCTGGGCCGCCAGCCGCGCATCGCGCAGCGCTTCTTTGACCGCTGGCAGGACCGCATCCTGTTCGGCACCGACGCGGTGCCTTCGCCGTGGGGCGACGACGTGCCGCAGCAGCTGTTCGGCGATGCGCTGTACGAGACCTACTACCGCTTCCTCGAAACCGAGGACGAATACTTCGACTACGCGCCCGCGGACGTGCCGCCGCAGGGGCGCTGGTCGATCTACGGCCTGAAGCTGCCGGACGCGGTGCTGCGCAAGGTCTACCATGACAACGCCGCCCGACTCCTGCAGATTCCCGCCGCATGAGCAAAGCATCCGCCGCCAAGCCCCGCCACCGCCTGCTGCTCGGCGAACGCCGCCGCCTGATCGTGGAACACGTGGAGGAACACGGCCGCGCCACGGTGGAGGAACTGGCGAAGAAGTTCCACACCTCCGCCGTCACCATCCGCGCCGACCTCGAGGCCTTGGCCAACGCCTCGGCCATCGTGCGCTCGCACGGCGGCGCGCTGCCGGTGGTGCCGGTGAGCAGCGACATCCCGCTCAACATCAAGGAAACCCGCCACCACGCACAGAAGCTGCGCATCGGACAGGCGGCGGCGGCGATGATCCGCGACGGCGAGACCATCATCCTCGATTCCGGCTCCACCACGGTGGAGATCGCACGGCAGATCCGCCAGCGCAAGTTCGAATCGCTTACCGTGATCACCAACGCGCTGAACATCGCGCTGGAGCTGTCGGGCCTGCCCAACGTCCGCGTGATGATGCTGGGCGGCCTGCTGCGCCAGACCTCCTACTCGCTGGTCGGCCCCGATGCGGAGCACGCGCTGGCCAAGCTCTCCGCCGACCGGCTGTTCCTCGGCGTGGACGGCCTCGATCCCGAGGTGGGCGTGACCACGCCCGACCCGCTGGAATCCGCGCTCAACGCGCTGATGATCCGGGTGGCGCGGCAGACCGTCGCCGTCTGCGACTCCAGCAAGCTGGGCCAGCGCAGCCTGTCGGTGATCGCGCCGGTGCGCCAGTTGCACAAGGTGATCAGCGACAACGGCGCGCCAGCCGAGACGGTCGAAGCGTTGCGCAACGCCGGCGTGCAGGTCGAGCTGGCGTAGCAGCCGGCCTCCCCTTGCGCGCGCGGTTGTCCGGGCGGGGCAGCCCGACTACGCTCGGCAGCTTGTGCTCGCGCAGCTCGGCAAGGGGTTGATGATGGACGCAGCATCCGTTGTGAACGGTACGAGCGCACGCGTGCGGCTGGCGGCCTGCCTTGCCGTCGGCGCCAGCGGCGCCATTGCGCGCAGGGCCGGCCCCGGCCGGGTGCTGCTGGGACTGGTCATGATCGCGCTGGGTCTGCGCGGACTGGCGTTCGGCGATTTCGCCGGCGTCTGGCAACGCATCCCGATCGCCCATCTGCCCGCGCACGACGCCTTCGTCTACCTCGCGGCGCTGGTCGAGTTGGCGACCGGCCTGGGCATCCTGGTTCCCCGCGTCGCCAAGGCTTCCGCAGCCACGATGTCGGCGTTCGCGCTGCTGTGGATGGTGCTGCTGAAATTCCCGGCCATCCTCTACGCGCCCTCGATGGAGGCCGTCTGGCTGGGCGCGGGCGAGATCGCGGTGATCCTGGCCGGCGCGTGGATCGTCTTCGCCAGCTTGTCAGCCCCCGGTGGGCGCTTCCTTGCGGGTCGCAACGGCATCCGCAACGCACGGCTGCTATTCGTGCTGGCGCTGCCGACCATCGGCCTTTCGCATTTCGTCTATGCCGACATCACGGCGGGGTTCGTGCCGGCGTGGCTGCCGTGGCGGCACGGCTGGGCCTACCTCACCGGCGCGGGCAGCCTTGCCGCGGCCATCGGCATCCTGCTCGCATTGTGGCCGCGCCTGGCCGCCACGCTGGAAGCGGCGATGCTCGGCGTCATCACCCTGCTGGTGTGGCTGCCGCCGCTGCTGGCGCATCCGCACGACAGCGACGCGTGGTCGGCCTTCCTGATGTCCAGCGCGATCGCGGCGGGCGCCGCGGCGGTGGCGGATTCGTATCGCGGCATCGGCTGGACGGCGCGCGGCCCGCGCGCTTGAGATCGTCCATGGCGAGCGGCTGCCGGCCGGCGACGGCGATGCCGCACGGCATCGCCGCCTGGCTTCGCACGACTCAGAACGACCAGCTGTAGTTCAGCGTGGCCATCGTCGCCTGCCGGCCCTGGCCGAAATACTGGTCGTAGCCCAGCGACAGGCTGCTGCGCGGATTCATGCTCCAGTCCAGCGAAGTGCCGACCATGCCGCCGTAGCGCGACAGGCCGACGCCGCCCAGCGGCGCCCACTGGTTCACGCCGGTGAAACTGGCGTCGAACGCTTCGCCACGCAGGCCGAAGGACTGCTGCCACGCCATCCGCCCCTGCAATGCGAGGCTGCCGGCGCGGCCGAGGTGCCAGTGCCGGCTGGCGCGCAGGCCCACGCCGGCCTGCCAGCGCGCCGTGGTGAGCGCGCCGGCTTTCAGGCCGAAGCCGTCGCCGCCCACCTCGTCGAAGCCGTCGCGCTGGATCTGCGCGTACTCCAGGCTCGCATACGGCGTGATGCGCGCGCCGCCCAGCGAGAACCGGTAGCCGCTCTCGCCATAGGCCACGCCATAACGGCCGCGGCTGTCGCTGCCCACCCCGGCGTACTGGCTGCCGAGCTGCAGCTGGCGGTGCATGGTTTCCTGGTAGCTGCCGATGCCGAAGCGGCCCATCGCATACCAGTTGCCGCGCACGGTTCCGCCGTAGAGCATGCCTTCCACCGCATGGCTGAAGCCCTGGTCGGCGCTTTCGGTCAGCCGTCCCAGCCCCTGGGTGCGGCCCAGGGCGAAGCCGGCCACGCCGCTGCCGGCCACGCGGAAATCCTGTCCCACCAGCCAGCCGCTGAGGTCGTAGCCCACATTGGCGTAGCCGCTGCGCGACATGTCGCCGTGGTAGCCCAGGCCCTGCGTCCACGCGCCGATCTTCGGCGCGTCCAGCAACTGGTCGAAGCGGTTGGACAAGGCGCGCGTGCCGGCGTCGATCGCCTCGAAGGTCATCGCCGCGCTGGCCGCGTGCAGCTGGCCGGACAGGCTTTCCAGCGACTGCTGCAGGTTGGCCAGCGTAGCGGTCTGCTGCAGGGCGGCGGCGCCTTCGATGAAGCTGCTGGCGGCCGGCGAGCCGGATGCCGCGGCATGGGACAGTTGCGTGTCGATCTGCCCGAAGGCCGCATCCACGCGCTGTGCCGCGCCGTAGGAGGCCACGCTGTAGCTGGTGCCCTGCACCGCGCTCGCCTGCACCTGCTGCACGTCGAGCCAAGCCGAGGTCGCGTCGTAATTCAGCGTGGCGGTGAGCAAGGTCACGTTCGAGGCCTGGGTCAGGGCGGCAAAGGTGCCGCTGAGCCCGCCCTGGGCGACCAGCACGTCGGTATGCGAGTTCGCGGTGTAGCCCGAATTGGTGCCGGTCACGCGCAGGTTGCCCGCAATCGACGCGGTACCGGCCACGTTGAGCGTGGAGCCCAGCGACAGCGACAGCTGCGCGCCGGCCTGCTGCGTGTAGTTGCCGCCCACGCTGACGCTGCTGGTACCGATGGCCAGCGTGCCCGCGTTGGCGACGTTGCCGCCGATGGACGACATGCCGCTGAGGATGGCGCCGCTGCTGATGCTCGCCGCGCCAGCCAGCGACTTGGCGGTGAGCGTGCCGGCCTGCACCTGGGTCAGGCCGGTGTAGCTGGACGGCTGAGTGAGATTGAGCGTGCCGTCGCCCTGCTTGATGAGGCCGCCCGCACCGGAGATCGGGTTGTTCCAGTTCGAGCTGCCGCTGAAGCTGACGGTGACGTCGCCCCAGTTGAACTGCATCGGGCCGTTCACCGCGCGGCCCACGTCCAGTTCGCCGTAGCCGAAGGTGGGGTTGGGCTGCGAACCGCCCAGCGGGTCGGCCGTGCCCAACAGGGTCTGCCGCACCAGGTCGTTGCTGAAGTAGGGATAGGCCTGCCACACCAGCGCCGCCGCACCGGATACCTCCGGCGCGGCGAACGAGGTGCCTTCCACGATGTAGTAGGTGGGGTTGGCGGTGCTGGCGGTGGCATCCTTGTCCAGCACGATCACGTCGCCGGGCGCGGCGAGGCAGTAGTCCATCGCCGCGCCGCACTTGTTGGAATAGCCTTCCAGTTGGGTGGGGTCGTTGCTGTTGACCGCCACCGCCACCAGCCAGCCCTTGGCGAGATCCGGCGCCACGTTGGGCAGCATCGCGATGGTGCTGGGGTTGGCTTCCGAATCGTTGCCGGCGGCGAACACCACCAGGCCGCCCTGCTGGTTCACGAACGGGCTGTAGGCCTGGTCGAAGGCCTGGTTGACGCTGGTGTCGGAGGTGTCCCAGGTGATGCCGCCCCAGGAGTTGTTCATCACCTGGACGCCGGCGGCGATCAGGTCGCTGTTGACCTGGCCGAAGAACTGCGCGTCGCTGACCGTGACCGTCGACGGCGGCGTGGAGCCGTTGTCGTCCGGCGAGCTGTCCGAGATGATGCGCGCCGAAACCAGATCCGCGCCCGGCGCGATGCCGCCGGCAAATTTGTCGTATGCCGAGCCCGCGGCGATCTCCGACACCCAGGTGCCGTGGCCGACCACGTCGTCGATGTTGGTGTTGTTGCTCGACGGGTCGACGTAGATCAGCTCCTTGCTCACGCGCCCGGCCAGCGCCGGATTGCTGCGCATGATGCCGCTGTCCACGACGCCGATGGTCACGCCCGCGCCGGTGTAGCCGGCAGCGTGCGCTGCATAGGTATTGGTGAGCGAAAGCTGGGCATCCACCGGCGGCTGCGGCACGGTGCTGGACGAAGGCGGATTGGAGCCGCCCGAACCGCCGGAGCTGACCGGCGTCGGCTTGGTTCCCCCGCCGCCTCCGCAGGCGCTCAACGCCAGCGCGATCGCCACGAACAAGGCAGCCTCGCGGCAGCCGGCCCCATGCAAGTCCCTCTTCATCGTCGATGTCCCCAAGGCTGATCCGATCCGTGGCCCGGCGCGGCATCGCGGCTCGATGCGGCCGGCGCTCTGCGCGAGTTTGGCACAAGCGTACGGCGGCGGATCATGCAAGAACGTACGTCGGATCGTTTGCCGGCCCGGGGCGGGGACTGCGATAATCCCCGTTCTACCTCGGGCCATTCATGCCCACACGTTCAGTGGAGATCCCCATGTCCGACGTCAGTGTCGTCATCGCCGGTGCCAAGCGCACCGCCATCGGTTCCTTCCTCGGCCAGTTCACCGGCGTGCCCACGCCCAAGCTGGGCGCCACGGCGATCCGCGCCGCGCTGGAACAGTCCGGCGTGGCGCCCGCCGACGTCGACGAAGTCATCATGGGTTGCGTGCTGCCGGCCGGCCTCGGCCAGGCGCCGGCCCGCCAGGCTTCGCTGGACGCCGACCTGCCGAAGTCCGCCGGCTGCACCACCATCAACAAGGTGTGCGGCTCGGGCATGAAGGCGATCATGCTGGGCCACGACCTCATCAAGGCCGGTTCCGTCCACGTGGTGGTGGCCGGCGGCATGGAGTCGATGACCAACGCCCCGCACCTGGTCAACGCCCGCACCGGCATCCGCTACGGCGACGGCAAGCTGGTCGACCACATGGCCTGGGACGGCCTGACCAACCCCTACGACGGCAAGGCCATGGGCGTGTTCGGCGAGCTGTGCGCCGACAAGTACCACTTCAGCCGCGAGGAGCAGGATGCGTTCGCGACCGAATCGGTGAAACGCGCCCTGGCCGCGCAGCAGTCCGGCGCGTTCGCCGGCGAGATCGTTCCGGTGACCGTGGCCGGCCGCAAGGGCGACGTGGTGGTGGATTCCGACGAGCAGCCCGGCCGCTCCGACATCGCCAAGATCCCCTCGCTGAAGCCCGCCTTCCGCAAGGAGAACGGCACCATCACCGCCGCCAGTTCCTCCAGCATCTCCGACGGCGCCGCCGCCGTGGTGCTGCTGTCGGCCGACGACGCGCACAAGCGCGGCCTCAAGCCGCTGGCGCGCATCGTCGCCCACGCCACCCACTCGCAGGAGCCGGAGTGGTTCACCACCGCGCCGGTGGCCGCGATCCAGAAGGTGCTGGACAAGGCCGGCTGGAAGGTCGCTGACGTCGACCTGTTCGAGGTCAACGAGGCGTTTGCGGTGGTGGCGATGGCCCCCATCAAGGAACTGGGCATCCCGCACGACAAGCTCAACGTCAACGGCGGCGCCTGCGCGCTGGGCCACCCGATCGGCGCCAGCGGCGCCCGCCTGGTGGTGACCCTGCTCAACGCGCTGAAAACCCGCGGCCTCAAGCGCGGCGTCGCCAGCCTGTGCATCGGCGGCGGCGAGGCCACCGCCATCGCGGTGGAACGCCTCGACTGACACCCGCTGAAAGCGCGTTGAACCCGCTGCCAACAGCGCCTGAAGCGGCGCAGCGAAAGTTATGGCGTACAACGCGGGAAAGCGCTAATAATAATCCGCCATTCGGCATTCCACGGCTAAGGAGATCCACCATGAAGTTTACGCGTACCCTTCTCGCCTCCGCGCTCGTCGCGCTGCTGGCGGCTTGCAGCAACGGCGCGCAGGATTCCGCGCAGAACGCCCAGTCGAGCGACCAGGCCCAGCAGGCATCTGCTGACCAGGCTCAGCAGGCTGCCGCCTCCACCGCTGCCGCTCCGGCTGCTGCCCCGGCCTCCACCGCCGCTGCTCCGGCTGCCGCCCCGGCCTCCACCGCCGCTGCCGCCCCCAGCGCTCCGGCCGCTGCTGCCAGCGCCGCCAGCGACGCCGCTGCCGCCGCCGGCAAGGCTGCCGACGCTGCCAAGGACGCTGCCGGCGCCGCCAAGGATGCCGCCAACAAGGCCAAGGACGCGATGAAGGGTCACTGATCCCCGTTCCGCAGTCCGGAAAAACGGCCGCCTCGCGCGGCCGTTTTTTTGTTGTGCACAATCAGTGCGTTCGTCCATGAACGCGAAAACCGAATGGACGGCCATCCTTGGCAGCACTCTTCAAGTAGAGCCGCTCCGAACCTGTTTTTGCTCACGTGGGCTCACTGCGGGGCGCTACCGGTATCATTCACCGGATCATTCCGACGGCAGCCCCGCATGAGTGTCATCGTCTCGCAGATCGACCCGCGTTCCCCCGAATTCCACGCCAGCAGCACACGCCTGCGCATACTGGCCGACGAACTGCGCAGCGAACTGGCCCGCAGCGCCGAAGGCGGCGGCGCCAAGGCGCGCGAGAAACACGTCGCCCGCGGCAAGCTGCTGCCGCGCGAGCGCATCCGCGCCCTGCTCGATCCCGGTTCGCCGTTCCTGGAGCTCTCGCCGCTGGCCGCGCACGGCATGTACGACGATGCCGCGCCGGCCGCCGGCATCATCACCGGCATCGGCCTCGTCAACGGCATCGAGGTGATGGTGGTCGCCAACGATGCCACGGTGAAGGGCGGCACCTATTTCCCGATGACGGTGAAGAAGCACCTGCGCGCACAGGAAGTGGCGCTGGAAAACCGTCTGCCTTGCGTCTATCTGGTCGATTCCGGCGGCGCCTTCCTGCCGCTGCAGGACGAGGTGTTCCCGGACAAGGAGCACTTCGGCCGCATCTTCTACAACCAGGCGCGCATGTCGGGCCTGGGCATCCCGCAGATCGCGGTGGTGATGGGCTCATGCACCGCCGGCGGCGCCTACGTGCCGGCGATGAGCGACGAGACCATCATCGTGCGCGAACAGGGCACCATCTTCCTGGGCGGCCCGCCGCTGGTGAAGGCCGCCACCGGCGAGGTGGTCGATGCGGAAACGCTGGGCGGCGCGGACGTCCATACGTCCATCTCCGGCGTGGCGGATCATTACGCCGAGAACGATGCCCACGCGCTGAGCATCGCGCGCGACATCGTCGCCAGCCTCAACCGGAAGAAAACCATGCCGCTGGCGCTGCGCGAACCGGCGGAGCCGAAGTACCCCGCCGAGGAACTGTACGGCGTGATCCCGGAGGACACCCGCCGCCCGTTCGACATCCGCGAGGTGATCGCGCGCATCGTCGACGGCTCCGAGTTCCACGAGTTCAAGGCGCGCTACGGCAAGACCCTGGTCTGCGGCTTCGCGCACATCCACGGCTACCCGGTGGGCATCGTCGCCAACAACGGCATCCTGTTTGCCGAGAGCGCGCTGAAGGGCGCGCACTTCATCGAGCTGTGCAACCAGCGCAACGTGCCGCTGGTGTTCCTGCAGAACATCACCGGCTTCATGGTGGGCAAGAAGTACGAGCAGGCCGGCATCGCCAAGGACGGCGCGAAGATGGTCACCGCCGTCGCCTGCTCGCACGTGCCCAAGTTCACCGTGGTGATCGGCGGCAGCTTCGGCGCCGGCAACTACGCGATGTGCGGCCGCGCCTACGGCGCCCGCTTCCTGTGGATGTGGCCGAACGCGCGGATCAGCGTGATGGGCGGCGAGCAGGCCGCCTCGGTGCTGGCCACGGTGAAGCGCGACGGCATCGAGGCCGCCGGCAAGTCGTGGAGCGCGCAAGAAGAGGATGCCTTCAAGGCGCCGATCCGCGAGCAGTACGAGCGCCAGGGCCACCCTTACTACGCCAGCGCGCGGCTGTGGGACGACGGTATCATCGATCCGACCGACACCCGCCGCGTGCTGGGCTTGGCGATCTCGGCCTCGATGAACGCGCCGATCGAGCCGCAACGCTACGGCGTGTTCCGGATGTAGTGAATCAGCGTCCGCGCGGGCGGAAGTGCAGCGGCATGGGCTCCACGGCCATGCGTGCCTGCCCGGACGAATCCGGCCCTTTCGGCGTAATCGAAACCGTCATCGGCTTCTTCGGCCCGCAAGCGCCGCAGGTGCTGCAGCCGTCACTGCAATCGCCGGTGCCCTGCTTCGGCTGTACCCGTCGCGCCAGCGCCTTCAGCACGCGCGAGTCGCTACGCGACAAACGGATCGAGGCCGCCGCCAGCCAGCGGCTGGTGAGCTGCGGCGCCAGCTTGCGGAACACCACCAGCACGCTGATCGCCACGACCAGGGCGAGCACGATGTACTGGATCAGCAGGCCCATGCTCATGCCAGTGCGCTCGCGAGCTGGTAGACGAGGAAGGATGCCGCGTAGGCCATCACGAACTGGTAGCCGAACGAAACCACCACGTTGCGCCATTCCCCGGTCTCGCGCTTGATCACCGCCAGCGTGGACATGCACTGCGGCGCGTAGGCGAACCACACCAGCAACGACAGCGCCGAAGCCAGCGACACGTGCGACGCCAATGCCGGCGCGAGCTGGCCCGCGTCGCCACCTACCGCGTACACCGTGGCCAGCGCGGCCACCGCCGTTTCGCGCGCGGCGAAGGCGGGGATCAGCGCCAGGCTCATCTGCCAGTTGAAGCCGATCGGCGCGAACGGATACGCCAGCCAATGGCCGAGGTGGCCGGCGAAGCTGTAGTCGATCGCCGGCCCGGTGGCGCCCGCCGGTGGCGCAGGGAAGCTGGACAGCGCCCACATCAGCACGGTCAGCGCGAGGATCACGCCGGTCAGCCGCTTCAGGAAGATCATACCGCGCTCGTACAGGCCGATCGCCACGTCACGCGCCTTGGGCAGCCGGTACGAGGGCAGTTCCATCAGCAGCGCGTGGTCGCCCTGGTCGCGGCGGATGCGCTTCATCACCCAGCCCACCAGCATGGCGCCGAGGATGCCCGCGAGGTACAGCGCGAACAGCACCAGCCCCTGCAGGTTGAACAGGCCGAACACGCGGTGCGCCGGGATGAAGGCGCCGATCAGCAAGGCATACACCGGCAGGCGCGCCGAGCAGGTCATCAGCGGCGCCACCAGGATGGTGGCGAGGCGGTCGCGCGGATCGGTGATCGAACGCGTGCCCATGATGCCGGGGATGGCGCAGGCGAAGCTGGACAGCAGCGGGATGAAGGAGCGCCCGGTCAGCCCCACCGACAGCATCAGCCGATCCAGCAGGAAGGCCGCGCGCGGCAGGTAGCCGGACTCCTCCAGCACGAGGATGAAGAAGAACAGCACCAGGATCTCGGGCATGAAGCCAAGCACCGTGCCCAGGCCGGTGAAGATGCCGTCGTTGATCAGCCCCTGCAGCGGCCCCGCCGGCAGCGATGCGGCGACATGTTCGCCGAGCCAGCCGAAGCCGTCGCCGATCAGGTCGGTCATCGGCTTGCCGGCCGCATACACCGCCTGGAACACCAGGAACATCACCACCGCGAGGATGACCAGGCCGAACACCGGATGCAGCGCCCAGTGGTCAAGCGTGTCGTCCAGCGCCGCCGTCTGGCGCGGCATGCGTACGGTGTCGGCGAGCAATGCACGCACTTCCGCATGCAGGTCGGCGCGGCTCGCGGCATCGTCGGGCTGCGCCGGAGCGGGCAGCGGCAGTTCGCCGTCCACGCGCTCCACCAATGCCTGCGCGCCGCCGCGCTTCACCGCGACGGTCTCCACCACCGGCAGGCCGAGTCGGCGCGACAGCTCCGGCACGTCGATGGCGATGCCGCGGCGGCGCGCCGCATCCATCATGTTCAGCGCCAGCACCACCGGGCGGCCCAGCCGGCGCACCTCCAGCAGGAAGCGCAGGTGCAGGCGCAGGTTGGTGGCGTCGGCCACGCAGACGATCAGGTCGGGCGCGGCCTCGCCGGGATAGTTGCCCTGCAGCACGTCGCGGGTGATCTGCTCGTCGGGGCTGACCGCGTCGAAGCTGTACGCGCCGGGCAGGTCGAGTATCTGCAGCATGCGCCCCGACGGCGCCACGAAGCGTCCTTCCTTGCGCTCGATGGTGACGCCGGCGTAGTTGGCCACCTTCTGCCGGCCGCCGGTGAGCAGGTTGAACAGCGCGGTCTTGCCGCAGTTCGGGTTGCCCACGAGGGCGATGCGCAGGGCGTCGGCGCTCATGCCGCCTCCGGGCGCACGTTGACGCGCGCGGCTTCGACACGGCGCAAGGCGAAGCGCGTGAAGCCGATCTGGATCAGCAGCGGGTCGGCGCCCAGCGGCGCACGCGCCACCACGCGCACCGGCTCGCCGTCGACGAAACCGAGGTCGCGCAGGCGCTGCGCCACCACATCGTCCGCGTGCGCGTCGTCCACGCGATCCACCACGGCGGGGGTACCCTTCGGCAAGTCGGACAAGCGCACGTTCGATCCGAACCAAATAAGAATTGTTCGCATTGTAGCCACATTCCGCCGGCACTGCAGCTTGACGTCCCCGATGCCGTGCGGGATTTAAGATGCGGACATTTCCGCGAAGGACACCCCGATGACAGCCCTGGTGCAGATCACCGACCACGCCGGCGTGCGCACGCTCGCCATGCACCGCCCCGAAGTGCACAACGCATTCCACGACGCGCTGATCGCCGAGCTGGCCGCGGCCATCGAGGTCGCCGGCCAGGATCGCGCCGTGCACGCCGTGGTGCTCACCGGCAGCGGCGCCAGCTTCTCCGCGGGCGCCGATCTCAACTGGATGCGCGGCATGGCCAAGGCCAGCAAGCTGGCGAACCGCGACGATTCGCTGCGCCTGGCGCGCCTGATGCGCAGCCTGCAGTTCTGCCCCAAGCCCACCGTGGCGCGCGTCAACGGCTCGGCCTACGGCGGCGGCCTGGGCCTGATCGCCTGCTGCGACATCGCCATCGGCACCGACGGCGCGAAGTTCGGCTTCACCGAAGTGAAGATGGGCCTGGTGCCCGCCGTGATCTCGCCCTACGTGATCGCCGCCATCGGCCTGCGCCAGGCGCGCCGGCTGTTCCTCACCGGCGAGCTGTTCGACGCCGCCGAGGCGCAGCGCATCGGCCTGCTGCACAAGGTCGTCGCGCCGGACGACCTGGACGAAGCGGTGGCGTTCACGCTGAAGATGCTGTCCAAGGCCGGCCCCGAGGCGCTGCGCGAAGCCAAGCGTCTCGCCTTCCGCGTGGGCGGGCTGGACGAGCATGCCGCCGAGCACACCGACCAGCGCAACGCCGAGCTGATCGCCCAGTTGCGCGTGTCGCCGGAAGGCCAGGAAGGGCTCACCGCCTTCCTCGACAAGCGGCCGCCCGCATGGAGCGCGGGCTGACCCGCCATGCTGCGCTGCGCATCGGCGCGCGGCGGCGCATCTGCTAATTTTCCGAGGCTTTGCATCGCCATCCGGGCCAAGGAAACCGCATGTTCGAACGCGTACTGATCGCCAACCGCGGCGAGATCGCCTGCCGCGTGATCCGCACCTGCCGCCGGTTGGGCATCCGCAGCATCGCCGTGTACTCGGAGGCGGATCGCGACGCGCAGCACGTGCGCCTCGCCGACGAAGCCTGGCCGATCGGCGGCCCGCGCCCATCGGAGTCCTACCTGCGCATCGATGCCATCCTCGACGCGGCGAAGCAGAGCGGCGCGCAGGCCATCCATCCCGGCTACGGCTTCCTGTCCGAGAACACCGCGTTCTCGCGCGCCTGCAAGGAAGCCGGCATCGTGTTCATCGGCCCCGATCCCGAAAGCATCGAGGCGATGGGCTCCAAGTCCGCCGCCAAGCAGCTGATGGCGAAGCACGCCGTGCCGCTGGTGCCCGGCTACAGCGGCGACAACCAGGACAACGCCTTCCTCGCCGGACAGGCGCACGCCATCGGCTATCCGCTGATCATCAAGCCCTCGGCGGGCGGCGGCGGCAAGGGCATGCAGATCGTGCGCAGCGACGCGGAATTTCCCGAAGCGCTCGCCACCGCGCAGCGCGTGGCGCAGGCCGCGTTCGGCGACGCCAGCATGCTGCTGGAGCGCTACGTCGAGCACCCGCGCCACATCGAGTTCCAGGTCTTCGGCGACCGCCACGGCCACGTGATCCACCTCGACGAACGCGAATGCTCGGCGCAGCGCCGCTACCAGAAGGTGCTGGAGGAAACGCCCTCGCCCTTCCTCACCCCCGAGACGCGCGCCGCGATGGGCGCCGCCGCGGTGGCCGCGGCCAGGGCGGTGAACTACGTGGGCGCGGGCACGGTGGAATTCATCGTGGGGCCGCAGGGCGATTTCCACTTCATGGAGATGAACACGCGCCTCCAGGTGGAGCACCCGGTCACCGAACTCACCCACGACATCGACCTGGTCGAATGGCAACTGCGCATCGCAGACGGCGAAGCGCTGCCGCTCACGCAGGAACAGGTCGCCTCGCACGGCCACGCCATCGAGGTGCGCCTGTACGCGGAAGACCCCGAGCAGAACTTCCTGCCCGGCTCCGGCAAGCTGCACATGCTGCGCCTGCCCGCGCCCTCGCGCCACGTGCGCATCGACGGCGGCGTGGCGCAGGGCGACACGGTGACGATCTTCTACGACCCGATGATCGCCAAGCTGATCGTGTGGGACGCTGATCGCCCGCAGGCCCTGCAGCGCCTGCGCGAGGCGCTGGCCGAATGCGAGATCGAAGGCCCGAAATCCAACGTCGCCTTCCTCGAACGGCTGGCACGGCATCCGGCCATCGTCGAGGCGCACATCGACACCGGCTACCTCGACCGCCACCTCGACGAGTTCGTCACCGGCCACGGCGAACCCGACGCACGCACGCTGTTCGCCGCCGCCACCGCCGCACTGCTGCACAACGAGGCACACGTCGCGGCGAACCCCGCCGATCCGCATTCGCCGTGGGCCAGTGCCGATGCGTGGCGCGTGGGCCATGCCGGCAAGCGCCTCGTGGCGCTGGCGCGTGGCGAGGCGCGCTACGAAATCGAGGCCCACGGCCACGCCGGCGACTACCGCCTGCGGTGCGGCGACGACACTTGTGAAGTGCGCGGCGCACGCCTCGACGGCGACGCGCTCAGCGCCCGCTTCGATGGCGAAGCCGTCCGCTTCGCGCTGCGCGGCAACGCCCATCGCGTGCTGCTGCACGACGCCGACGGCCGCCGCTGGCGCCTCGACCGCGCGGCCGCCTACGCCTGGGCGTCGAAGGACAGCGCCGGCGGCAACCAGGTCGTCGCGCCGATGCCAGGCCGCATCGTGCTGGTGAAGGCCAAGGCCGGCGACAGCGTCGAGGAAGGCCAGGAACTGCTGGTGATGGAGGCGATGAAGATGGAGCTGGCCTTGAAGGCGCCGCGCGCCGGCACCATCGAGAGCGTCAACGCCAGCCAGGGCGACTTCGTCGAAGCCGACGCCGTACTGGTGCGCTTCGCCGACTGACGCTCGAAGCCCCTCTCCCTCCGGGAGAGGGGGTGGGGTGAGGGTTCGGCTGAAACGCAACGCTTCGCCCGCACCTTCATCCACCCTTCGGACACCGTCTCCCGGAGGGAGAAGGAAATCCACTGGAGCCTGCCATGACCGCATCCAACCACGTCCGCATCGTCGAAGTCGGCGCCCGCGACGGCCTGCAGAACGAGAAGACCCTGCTGCCGGCCGAGGTGAAGATCGCGCTGATCGATCGGCTCTCCTCCACCGGCCTTGCGACCATCGAGGCCACCAGCTTCGTCAGCCCGAAATGGGTGCCGCAGCTCGCCGACGCGGCGGAGGTGTTCCACGGCATCCGCAAGGTGCCGGGCGTGAGCTATCCGGTGCTGGTGCCGAATCTGCAGGGCTACGAACGCGCGCGCGAAGTCGGCGCCGGCGAGGTCGCCGTGTTCACCGCCGCCAGCGAGGCGTTCAACCGCAAGAACATCAACGCCAGCATCGACGAATCCATCGAGCGCTTCGTGCCGGTGCTGGAGCGCGCGAAGGCCGACGGCGTGGCGGTGCGCGGCTACGTCTCAACCGTGCTCGGCTGCCCCTACCAGGGCGAAGTGCCGGTACGCGACGTGGTGCGCGTGGCGCAGCGGCTGCACGCGCTCGGCTGCCACGAGATCTCGCTGGGCGACACCATCGGCGTGGGCACGCCCGCGAAGGCGCGCGCGATGCTGCACGCGGTGGCGCAGGAAGTGCCGATGGCGGCGCTGGCCGTGCATTTCCACGACACCTACGGCCAGGCGCTGGCGAACATCCTCGCCTGCCTCGAGGAAGGCGTGCGCGTGGTGGACAGCGCCGTCTCCGGCACCGGCGGCTGTCCGTATGCGAAAGGGGCGACGGGCAACGTGGCCAGCGAGGACGTGGTCTACATGCTGCACGGCATGGGCATGGAGACGGGCGTCGACCTCGACCTGCTCATCGCCACCGGCGCCTGGCTGGCCGCGCAGTTGCACAAGGACACCGCCAGCCGCGTCACGCGGGCGCGCACGGCGGCGTGACGCGCGGCCTGACGGCAGTTCAACGTTCGCCGGCTTCGAACACGCCCCACCCGCAGGCCAGCAGCGACATGCCGGCCACCGCCAGCAACAGCACGACCGCCGGCGCCGACCAGTCGCCGCGCAGCCAGTCGTGCCAGCCGGCATGCAGCAGCGGCGAACGCAGCAGGCTCAACGAGCCGGCGACCGCCCCGGCCAGGAAGCCGCCCCACAGCGGCCAGGCGACGCGGCGCCGGCGTGGCGGCAGCCGCCGCATCACCCGTTCGCTGAAACCCGCGTCGGGCACCGGCCCGTCGAAGCCCCGGCGCAGCAGCGCCTCGATTTGGTCGTCGTGCACGTCATTCATGATGCCCGCTCCTCCGCGTTGGTTTGCCACGCCGCCAGCCACGTCTTGAGTTTCGCCTTGCCGCGCAGCGCGTGCGTCTTCACCGTGCCCAGCGGCATCGCCAGCACATAGGCCGTCTCTTCGTGGCTCAGGCCCAGTTGCACGCAATGCAGCAGCACCGCCTGCTCGGCGGCGGACAGGCGCCGCATCGCGCGCTCGACGTCCAGTTGCAGGTCGACCGGCTGCGGCGATGCCGGAAACTGTTCGAGTTCGCCCTCGCCGGTTTCGGCGGCGGCCAAGGGCCGCTTGCGCCATGCCTGCAGGAAACAACTGTAGGCGATGCGGTAGAGCCAGGTCGAAAAGCGCGACTCGCCGCGGAACTGGTCGAGCTTGCGCCATGCCAGCAGGAAGGTTTCCTGCGCCAGGTCGTCGGCCGTGGCCTCGTCGCCGCGCAGCAGCCGGCGCAGTTGCGCGCGCACCATGCCCTGATGGCGGCGCAGCAACTGCTCGAACGCCCTGCGGTCGTTGTCCAGCAGGGCGCGCGCCACCAGTGCCCGGTCGACGCGCGCCTCGGCGTCGCCGTCAGCCACGCGGGTCTTCCCGCCGGTTCAACCACCAGCTGGCGAGGTAGCCCAGGCCGGTCATCAGCGGCAGCAGGCCCAGCCCCCACAGGCTGCCGATGCTGCGTCCGCTGTCGAGCTGCCCGGGCAGCGCAAGCAGCATCGCCATCAGCCCGAGCCCGACGCCGATCAGCACCAGCGCGCGACGCCGTTCGCAATAGGCCACCTGCGGCTCCACCAGCAGCTGCGGCGGCAGCTCCACGCCCTTGTCGGCCAGTTGCATCAGGGTGCGGTAGCGCGCCTGCGTCTGCAGATAGCGGTAGCGCAGCAGGATCAGCGCGATCAGCACCGGTGCCAGCATCACGACGAGGGGGATGAAGATGAATTCCATGGGTATGCTCCTGAAGAAATGGGTCGTGGATCAGGGTGACCGGGCCGGCACGCCGGCAACCCTGGGTGAGGCGTCTTCCGCCGCCAGCAGGTCGGCGATGCGTTCGGCCAGCATCCAATGCTCCGATGGCCCCTGGTTGCTGGTCAGCGCCACGGCGGCTCCAGTCTCCCAGACCATCTGCAGGTTCGCCGTCGTGCCCGCGTCGCCGCCCGCATGACCGCGGATGTGGCGGCCGTGCGAAACGCGGTCGCCGAACCCGGCCGCGTAGGCGCCCGGCCCCGCCGGGACTTCGCCGTCGAACATCTTCGCCAGGGTCGCCGGCTTGACCAGCCTGCCTTCGCGCAGCGCCCTGGCGAAGCGCAGCAGGTCGGCGTTGGTGGAATAGCCGCAGCCATCCGGGCTGCCATGGAAGATGACCTTCATCCAGTCCGCTTTCCAGTCGCTGGAAAACGCGCCGTCGCGGAAGTAGCCGACCGCCAGTTTCGGGGTGACGTCCTGCAGGCTGTCGAAACCGCTGGCGTCCATGCCGGCCGGGACGAAGACATGGCGCCGAACGTAGTCGAAATAGCCTTCGCCCGAGGCCTTCTCGACGATGCGGCCGAGCAGGACGTAGCCGGCATTGCTGTAGTTCCAGTCGCCACCCGGCTTGCCCAGCCTGGGCTGGCGGGCGATGAGGCCGAGGTAGTCGGCCGGGTCGACGAAGCGTTCGCGATGCCGGAAATACGCCGGAACCAGGTAGTCGCCCAGCCCCGAGGTGTGGTGCAGCAGCTGCCAGACGGTGATCTTCCCCGCCGCGCGATCCGGGTACTCGGGGATCAGCTTGGCCAGCGTGTCGTCCCATGCCAGCTTGCCGGCCTCGACGAGCTGCGCGATGGCGACGGCGGTGAACATCTTGTCGATCGAGGCGACGCGGAATTTCGTCTGTCCGTCCAGCGGCACGCCGAAGCGCCGCTCGGCCAAGCCACGGCACTCGTCGAACACCGTGGCGCCGCCATCTTCCACGCTCAGGCAGCCGGAGAAATCCTCGGTGCGCACCAGCCGATCCAGCGTGGCATGGATCAACCACCTCAGCTCGGCATGGGACACCGCGCCCGTGGGCCAGCCCGCATAGAGCGCCGGATCTTCCATGGGCACCAGATCGGCCTGCCCCAGCCTGCCGGGACGGGCCGGATCGGCGGCCAGCAGCAGCAAGCCCCGCCGGCCGCCACGGCGCGCCTTCACGGCCACCTGCAGCAGGTCGGGCTGGTGCGGGTCGATGCGCACGTCGAACACCTCCAGGCCGCCGCCGTCGCGCGCCGCCGAGACCAGGCCATCGACGAAATCCGCCCGCTCGTCCCGCGCGACGGCGGGCGACAGCACGCCGCTGGCCCAGTCACGGATCTTCGTGGGACTGTCGGTATCCACGTGGCGGATCAGCTCGGCGGCGAGCTTCCCGGCGGGCGTGCCGGGCAGCACCGTCGTGGACGCCGATGCCGCAGCCGCGCCGCAACAGGTGACGCAGGCAAGGCAGCAGACAAGGCCATGGCGGAAGATGGCGGACACGGCGGTTCCGGCAAGCTTGCGCAGCGGCGACGCTCCACGGCAGGACGACTGGATGAGGCGAGCCGGACGGGCGCTCGCCGGGGCGACAGCGCTCCCGTGGACGCAAGGCGGCATGCCGTCATTCACCGGTCGGCTCCTGCCGCGATTTGCCTGCCGCGGATCCGCCAGCCGGCTGCGCGCCTTCGGCGGCGAGCAGGTCGGCGATGTGTTCGGCGAACAACCAGGACTGGCCCTGCCCTTCGTTGCTGGTCAGCACCACCGCCGCGCCGGTTTCCCAGACCATCGCCAGATCCGCGTCCGTGCCTTCGATGCCGCCCGCATGGCCGCGGATGTGGCGGCCGTGCGAGAGCCGGTCGCCGAATCCCGCCGCGTAGCCGCCCGGGCCGGCCGGCACTTCGCCGTCGAACATCTTCGCCAGCGTGGCGGGCTTGACCAGCCGGCCTTCGCGCAGTGCCGCGGCGAAGCGCAGCAGGTCGGCGGTGGTGGAGTAGCCGCCGCCCGCCGGGCCGCCCTTGTAAGGGATCTTCATCCAGTCGGCCTTCCAGTCGCTGGAGAACGGGCCCTCGTGGTAGTAGCCGACCGACAACTTCGGGGTCACCTCGTCGAGGGCGTCGAAGCCGCTGGCGTCCATGTGCGCGGGGGCGAAGACGTGGCGCTGGATGTAGTCGAAGTAGTTCTCGCCCGAGACGTTCTCGATGATGCGGCCGAGCAGCGCATAGCCGGCGTTGCTGTAGTTCCAGTCGCCGCCCGGCTTGCCCACCCTGGGCTGGCGGGCGATGAGGCCGAGGTAGTCGGCCGGATCGACGAACTTTTCCCGATGCTCGAAGAACTCGGGGACGAGGAAATCGCCCAGCCCCGAGGTGTGGTGCAGCAGTTGCCAGACGGTGATCTGCTTCGCCGCCGCCTGGTCGGGATACTCCGGAACCCGCATCGCCAGCGTGTCGTCCCACGACAGCTTGCCCGCCTCAACCAGTTGCGCAATGGCGACCGCGGTGAACATCTTGTCGATCGAGCCGACGTGGAACTTCGTCTGGTGGTCGACCGGCACGCCGAAGCTGCGCTCGGCCAGGCCGCGGCATTCGTCGAAGATCGTGCGGCCGCCGTCCGAGACCGTCACGCAGCCGGAGAAATCCTCCGTGCGCACGAGCCGATCCAGCGCGGCATGGATCAGCCTGCCCAGCGCCGCATGCGACACCGCGCCCTTCGGCCAACCGGCATAGAGCGCCGGGTCGTCCATGGGAACCAGGTCGGCCTGTCCGAGCCGGTCGGGATGTGCAGCATCGGCGGCCAGGACGAACAAGGCCCGCTGCCCGCCGCGCCGCGCCCGCACCGCCACTTCGAGCAGGCCCGGCTGACGCGGATCGGTGCGCACGTCGAACACGTCCAGGCCGCCGCTGTCGCGCGCCGCCGAGGCCAGCACGTCCACGAACGCCGCCCTGTCGCCCGCGGCGACGGACGCCGCCAGGACGCCGGGAGCCCACTGCCGGATCTTCGCCGGACTGTCGGCATCGATATGCCGGATCAGCGCACCGGCCAGCCTGCCGACGGGCGTGTCGGGCAAGCTCGCATGCGCCGGCAGGGCCGCTGTCGCCGATACGGGAATGCTTGCCGCGAGCGCCAGCGCGCAGGCCAACAGGCGTCGGCGCATCTTGGGCAGGGTGACAGGGCTGGGTGGGTTCATCGTTGCGATCTCCGGATGGGTTCGTCGGCCGCGTAAGCGCGGATCTCGAAGCCTTGGATGCAGCGAACCGCACCGTTGGATTCAAAGCGGCACTGACGCCCGTGCCGCGGAATGGAATAATCGGGCGTCCCCGCGCCGCGAAGCCGCCATGCCGCCCTTCCTGATCCGCTCCATCGAGCCGCGCGACGATGTCGCCGTCGCCGCCATCATCCGCGCGGTGATGCCCGAGTTCGGTGCCGACGGCCCCGGCTTCGCGATCCATGACGCCGAGGTGGACGCGATGTGCGCGGCCTACGCGCAACCGCGCTGCAGCTACTTCGTGGTCGAACGCGGCAGCCGGGTGATCGGCGGCGCCGGCGTGGCGCCGCTGGCGAGCGGCGAACCTGACGTGTGCGAGCTGCGCAAGATGTATTTCCTGCCGGAAGCGCGCGGCATCGGCGCGGGCCGCGCGATGATGGCCCGTTGCCTCGACGCGGCGCGTGCGCACGGCTTCCGCCGCTGCTACCTGGAAACGCTCACCGGCATGGACGCGGCGCAGGCGCTGTACCTCGCCAGCGGCTTCGTTCGGATCGGGCAGCCGATGGGCGGCACCGGGCACTTCAGCTGCGACCGCTTCTTCATCCGCGAACTGCAGGCGCCATGACCATACGAATCGCGCGCGAGGCGGATGCCGCCGCCGTCCACGCCATCTACGCGCCGCACGTCACCGACGGCGTCGCCACTTTCGAAACCGTGTTGCCCGGCGTGGATGCCATGCGCGAACGCATCCGCGCACGGCTGCCGCAGTATCCGTGGCTGGTGTGGGAAGAAGGCGGCGACGTGCTGGCCTATGCCTACGCCTATCGCTTCCGCGAGCGCGCGGCCTACGACTGGATCGCCGAGACGTCGATCTACGTGCATCCGGCCGCACAAGGCCGCGGCATCGCACGACGGCTCTACGGCTGCCTGTTCGAGGCGATGCGCCTGCAGGGCCTCACGCAGGCCGTCGGCGTCATCACCCTGCCCGGCACGGCCAGCGTGGCGTTGCACGAAGCGATGGGCTTCGCACCGGCCGGCACGTGGCGGCGGAGCGGCTGGAAGCTGGGACAGTGGTGGGACGTCGGCGTATGGCAGAAAGAGCTGCTGCCTGCGAGCGTGCCGCCGCCGTCGCTGACGCCGTTTTCCGTCCTGGCGTCGACGGCCGCGCTCCGGAAGATCCTGGATCGGGCCTGAGAGCCTGTTCAGCGGCACCGCATGGCCCGCGATCTGCCTGCCTCCCCCGGCACTGCGCCGATCCCCGTTGCGCGCCGACCGCCCGCCTGCGCCGGAGGGCGTCGCTGCTAAAATGGTCGTTTCGTCATCCACGGGATACCCCGACATGCAGCTCGATCAGGTCAAGGCGATCATCACCGGCGGCGCCTCCGGTCTCGGCCACGCGGTGGCGCAGCACCTCGTCGCCCACGGCGGCCAGGTGGCGCTGTTCGACGTCAACGAGGAAAAGGGCCAGGCCGCCGCCAGGGCGCTGGGCGACGTCGCCCGCTTCTACAAGACCGACGTCACCAGCGAGGACGGCGTGGCCGCCAACGTGGCCACCGCGCGCGAGGCGATGGGCGGGCTCAACGTGGTGATGAACTGCGCCGGCATCCTCGGCGCGGGCCGCGTGCTGGGCAAGGAAGGCCCGATGCCGCTCTCCACCTTCGCCAGCACGGTGATGGTGAACCTGGTCGGCAGCTTCAACGTGTCCAAGGCCGCCGCCGCGGTGATGCAGCACAACGAGGCGGGCGAGGACGGCGAGCGCGGCGTGATCGTCAACACCGCTTCCGTCGCCGCCTACGAAGGCCAGATCGGCCAGGCCGCCTACTCGGCCTCGAAGGGCGGCGTGGTCGGCATGACCCTGCCGATGGCGCGCGAACTGTCGCGCTTCGGCATCCGCGTGGCCACCATCGCGCCGGGCATCTTCTGGACGCCGATGGTGGACGGCATGCCGCCGCAGGTGCAGGAGTCGCTGTCCGCCTCGATCCCATTCCCCTCGCGCCTCGGCAAGCCGGAGGAGTTCGCGCAGACCGTGGCCTTCATCCTCGGCAACCGCTACATCAACGGCGAGACGATCCGCCTCGACGGTGCGGTGCGCCTGGCCGCGAAGTAATCTTCATTCATTAGCCGAAGTCTGCTGCACGCGGCAACCCTCAAGCCAGGCAATCTCAAGGTAATTCGCCAGATCAACAGCAGCCCGAAGGGCATCAAGGAACGATCATGCAGAGCGAAGAAGATTTCCCCGCCCCTGGAACAATCCTATGGGCCATCGATGTCGACCTTGAGAAAGCCGTCTTCCGAAAAGGCGCAGCATCAAAAGCGGGCGTCGATTTTTTACGGTTTATCGACCTTGACATCCACGACCAATCCGGTCGGATTGAAGGCGACTTGGCCGACAAATATGTCGTGTCGCCAGGCCAAGGAGTCTCGCTGTATTTGAAAAAGATGATTCCGGATGGCATGGTCGCGCTCGACGATTCGCTTCGCAAGACGATCGACAAGAGCCGCCAGGTCAAAGTCCACTGGTGGTCGATCGAACTCGGCCAAACGATCCCATCTGGCCTGATCTTGAAATACGACGGCGTACCGCCAGGCCATTGCACGCTGACTGTAGACAGGCCAAAAACCGTGCGAGCCTTTCTGGAACTTGTAGCGTTAGTCAACTTCAAGCCGCTCGGTCACGAGTTTTACGGCGCCCCATGAATCCGGAGAAGATCATGATTTCAATGACCCTAACCGCAAAAGAGATAACTTATCTCATCGTCGCCATGAGAACCTATCAAGGCAAGCTCCGCGAAACCATTGACGAAGAAATGGGCGATGAATACGACGACCTTCTGATGGCAGACTATTTGTTGAAACGCCTCACTGAAGCAAAAACCGCCGCAGAAACCGCGAATGACTAGCAGACCATCGGGAACAACGCCTGGCTAGGGCGGCCAGCCGCGGCATGCCCATGTCTCAAGACGAAAGCATCCTCGGCAACCGGATATTCGATGCCACCGCCAAGCTCCGCAAGAATATTCGCCGCGCCATGCAGAACCCAAGAGGGCCTATGCTGCAACACGCAATTCCGCGCCGGATCCATCTCTCACGATGAGCTGATCGCGCCACGATAATGCAAGCTCTTTTCACACCACCAACGACTTCAAACCCATGAAAGCTTCCGACGTCAAGAAAGGCAACGTGGTAGAGCACGAAGGCACCGTGTACCAGGTGCGCGACATCGAACGCAGCTCGCCCACCGCGCGCGGCGGCAACGTCACCTTCCGCTTCACCCTCTACTCCATCCCCGGTGGCCGCAAGTTCGACCTCAGCCTGCGCGCCGACGACGACCTGAAGGAGATGGATCTGGTGCGCCGCGCCGCCAATTTCTCCTACAAGGACGGCGAGGCCTTTGTGTTCATGGACGCTGAGGACTACACCCAGTACCTGCTCGGCCCGGAACTGGTGGGCGACAACGCCGGCTACATCGTGGAAGACGTGGAGGGCTTCCACGTGCAGCTGATCGACGATGCTCCGGTGGGCCTGCAGGTGCCCACCAGCGTGGTGCTCACCGTGGTGGACACCGCGCCGGAACTGAAGGGCGCCAGCGCCACCAAGCGCACCAAGCCGGCCAAGCTCAACACCGGCGTGGAGATCCAGGTGCCCGAATACATCACCAACGACGAGAAGGTGTGGGTGAACACGTTGACTGGCGAGTTCGCCGGCAGGGCCTGATCGCAACGAGCGAAACCCGGGAGTGAGCCGCGGGCAGTTTTGCCATACTCGCCACTCCCCGGCCATCCCGCATTGCCCATGCCAGCCAGCGGCTATTCCCTGCGCGCCCAGTTCGTCGAGACGCTGACGCACATCAAGCGGCCCGACGTGCCGCTGTGGGTGGTGCTGCGCAATACCCTCGCGGTAATCCTGCCGTTGGGCGCAGGGCTGGCCACGGGGTATCCGGAAGTCGGCCTGGGCGTGGGCGCCGGCGCGCTGGACACGATGTTCTCCGACCAACCCGGCCCCTATCGCCAGCGCATGCGCCGGCTGCTGCTGGCGGCGCTGGCGGCCGGGCTGGCCGCGCTGCTGGGCTTCACCATCGGCGGCCAGTTGCTGCCGATGCTGCTGGCCACCGCCGCGTTCGGCTTCTGCGGCGGCATGCTGGTGGTGTTCGGCACGGATGCCGCGCGCGTGGGCATGACCAGCATGATCCTGCTGGTGATCGCCGCCGCCACGCCGATCGACCCCAGGAACGCCCTGCTCGCCGCCCTGCTGATCGCCTGCGGCGGCCTGCTGCTCACGCTGTTCGCGGTGGCGGCGTGGCCGCTGCAGCGCTATCGCCCGGAACGCCACGCGCTGGCAGGTGTGTACGCGGGCCTCGCCGCACTGGCGCGCCAGCCGGGCGACGACGAAAACGCGAACCCCGCGCTCACCGACGCCATGACGTCGTTGCAGCACACCCTGCTCGGCCGCTACCGCGCGCATGGCCGCGCGATGGAAGCGTTCACCGTACTGCTGGAACTGGCCGAACGCATCCGGCTGGAACTGACCGCGATTTCCGCGCTGCATGCCGACCCCGCCGCGCACGCGCGCTACCGCGAAGATGCCGCAGGCGTGCTGGAGGCCATTTCGCGTGCGCTGGAAGCCGCCGAACCGCCGCAACAGGCGGAACGCGCGCTGCAAACCTTGCGCAACGACGCCCGCTCCGCGCCCGATCGCCTGGACTCGCACCTGCGCGCGCTGGACGGCCAGCTGGCCGCCGCCGTGCGCAACACGAACTGGGCCGGCAGCCGCGGCGAACTGCGCGCGGCGGCGGAGGAAACGCAATTGCCGCGCACGCTGCAAAGCAGTTCGGCATGGGCCGCGTTGCGCGCCAACCTCACGCCGCGCTCGGTGGCCTTCCGCCATGCCGTGCGCACCGCGGTCTGCCTGAGCGCGGCGCTGCTGGCATCGCGCCTGCTCAGGCTGCCGCACGGCTACTGGCTGCCGATGACCACCGCCATCGTGCTGCGCGCGGACTTTGCCGCCACCTTCAACTTCGGCCTGTTGCGCGTGGTGGGCACCGTGCTGGGCCTGGTGCTGACCACGGTTCTGCTGCATCTCACGCCGGCGTCGCCATGGGCGCACCTCGCGCTGATGGCGCTGCTGTGCATGCTGTTCCGCTGGCTGGCCAACGCCCACTACGGCATCGCCGTGGCCGCGCTCACCGGCACCGTGGTGATCCTGCTCTCGTACGAGGGCGTCGACTCCGGCGTGGCCGTGGCCGACCGCGTGATCAACACCGTGCTGGGCTGCGGCATGGCGATGGCCGCCTACCTGATGTGGCCGACCTGGGAGCGCGGCCGCGCGCGCGGCGCTTTCGCCGAAATGCTCGAGGCCTACGCCGGCTACCTGCGCGCGTTGGCCACGCCGGAACGGCGCGAGGCCCAGCGCGAAACGCGCAGCCTGGCGCGCACCGCCCGCAGCAACGCCGCCGCCTCGCTCGAACGCATGCGCACCGAGCCGGGCACGCCGCAGGCGCTGCTGGAACTGGCGCGCGCCCTGTTCGCCAACGGCAACCGGCTGGCGCGCACCGCGATGGCGCTGGAAGCCCTGGGCGACGGGGCCTGCCCGCGCGCCACCGCCTTCAACGGTTTCGTCGCCACCTGCGCGGATGCCGTGCAGTCCACCGCCACGGCCCTGCGCGAACAGCGCACCCCCGACAACCTGCCCGACCTGCGTGCCCTGCAGCAGGCCTTGTCCGCCGGACTGGAACCGTCCGGCGCACCGGGCCACGGCGAGGCGCTCGTCCAGCTCAGCGACCGCCTGACCAACAACATCAACACCCTGGCCCACGTGCTGCGGCGACAAGGGTAGAACCGGATCGGGCCGTTTGCCGGATCGCGCTTCCGGCAGGCGCCCGAGGCTTCCTCACCCCACCAGTTCGCGCTGCAGCCAGGCCCGCGCCAGCCGCCATTCGCGCTGCACGGTGCTGGTGGAGATCTCCATGGCCAGCGCGATCTGCTCCACGCTCATGCCCATGAAGAAGCGCATCGCGACGATGTCCGCCTGGCGGCGATCCAGCGTGGCCAGCATGTCCAGGCATTCGACCAGGGCGCTGTAGTCCACGCCGTCGGACAGCTCCATCGAGATTTCGGTGAGCTGCAGGCGGTCGGCTTCGCGCGGGCGCTTGGCGGCGTTGCGCCGGCGCGCGGAATCCACCAGCACCTCGCGCATCGCGCGCGCCGCCACGCCCAGCAGGTGGCGGCGGCTCGCCCAGTCCGGCGGCTTGGTGCCGCCGAACACCTTGAGGTAGGCCTCGTTGACCAGCGCGGTGGCGCTGAGCGTGCGCTCCATCTGCTCGTTGCCGAGCTGCGCCCGCGCGATGCCGCGCAGCGCGTCGTACATCTGGCGCAGGGCTTCGTTCAGTGCGTCGGGATCGCCGGCCTGCGCGTCGCGCAGCAGCCGGGTCACCTCCACCGTGTCGTTCAATGCTTCGCTCCCGATTCGCCTGCCGCCTGCTCGGCGGCGCCCTCCGGCACATCGTGACACGGCGACGACGGCGAATCGACTGCCAGCGCCTCGCCGCGGCAATGGCCACCCGGCTGCGGCGCCCCGCGCGCCGGCCCGGCAAGTTCGGCCACCGCGGCTGTTCCGCCTTGCGCCTGGCGCAACCTGGCGTCCAGCAGGGTGGCCTCGACCAGGCCCGGATCGGTCGGCGCGACCCGGCGCGTGCGGTTGAAATCCACCAGCTGCGCCAGCCACTGCGCCGCCTGTTTCGTGTTGCGCTCAAGCAGTGCGGCGTCGCCCAGGCCGGCCAGCGCGCGCCCCCAGGCATTGGGCATCTCGTGCGGGCCCTGGGTGCCCATCTGGGTCAACGCCGCGCCGAATCGCTGCGCGGCCTCGGCTGCGCTGCCGCGCGCCAGCGCCGCTTCGCCCAGCACCACCAGGGCGTTGCTGCGGTTGTCCCTGGCCCAGGCCAGGCCGGTGCGCGCGCGTTGATCCAGTTGCGCCAGCTGCGGCTGCAGCAGGACATCGGCATCGACGGTGCGCCCCAACTGCACGTACACCTTGGCCAGTTCGGTCAGCGTGTACAACTGGAAATCGGGCGACACCCGCGCAAAGGCCTCCGTGAGCCTGGCCGAGCGCTCCAGCGCATCGCGCGCATCCGGCAGGTCGCCGCCCTGGGCCAGCGCCACGCCGAAATAGGTGAGCATGCCGGACATGCCCGGGCCGACCGAGCCGACCTGCCTGTCGTAGTCGGCGATCGAGCGGCGGTACAGCTGCAGCGCGCCCGCGGGATCGTGCCGCATCGAGACCAGCGCCAGCACGAAGCGGTAGTAGACCAGCGCCGGATCGTCCTTGGCGTACAGGCGCTGCGCCTCGCCCAGCGCGTCCCGCGCGCTGGCGACCGCGTCGGCGGATTCATCCATCGCGCCCTGGGCCATGGCCAGCACGGCGCGGGCCTGCAGGTGCAGTTCGCGATCCGACGCCGGGTTCGCCGCGAGCCGGGCAAGTATCTGGCGCGTCTCGCGCGCGATGGCCGCGGCGCCCATCTGCGTGCCGCCGAGCTGGTTGTACAGCAGGTTGATGCGCACGCGCAGGATCTCGTCGGCATGATCGCCGGGCGCCTGTGCCAGCAACGCCATGGCCTCGCGATCCAGCGGCACCGCCGCGGCCAGGTTGATCACCGCGGAATAGGCGCGCCCCAGCGCGGCCAGCACCCGCCCGCGCTCCAGCACGGTGGCGTCGTAGGAGGCCTGCAGCTTGCGCGCCTCCTCCAGCAGCGGGATCGCCTGCCCGCCCAGGCCCAACTGGTTGTAGGCGCGCCCCATCGACAGCAGCAGGCTGACCCGCACCGGCGCGGCGATGTCCTTGCGCGCCATCAGCGTGGCCGCACCGCGATCCAGCACGGCGCGCACCGTGAGGTTGCTGCCGTGCGCGTGGGTGGGATCGGCGTTCTCGAACAGGTTCTGCAGGAAGCCGGCGATGGCGGCGGTCTTGTCGCGTTCCAGCTCGAGCCGCCGCAGTTGCTGCATGCGCTGCACCGCGAAGGTCGCCAGCAGCGCCAGCACCAGCGCCGCCGCGCCCATGGCCAGCGCATGCCGGCGCAGGTATAGCCGCGCGCGATACCAGACCGCGCCGTGCCGCGCGCGCACCGGTCGCGCGGCCAGGAAGCGCCGCAGGTCGTCGGCCAGCGCGTCCACGCCGGCATAGCGCTCGCACGGGTCGCGCCGCAGCGCCTTCATCACGATGGCGTCAATGTCCGCCGACACCTCGCGCCGCTGCGGCGCGGCGCCGGCCTGGCGCAGGCGCCGGCTCGGCGACAGCAGCTTGCCGGTGTCGATGGCCTGCGACAGGCTCACCGGCGACACCTCGTCGTCGTCGCCGAACGGGCGCACGCCGCATACCAGTTGGTACAGCACCACGCCCAGCGACCACACGTCGGCGCCGGTGCCCAGCGGCCGGCCGCGCAACTGCTCGGGGCTGGCATAGGCCAGGGTGAGCGCGCGCATGTCGGTGCGCGTCTGCGTGGCGGCCACGCCGCCCACGTGGTCGAGCAGCCGGGCGATGCCGAAATCCAGCAGCTTGGGTTCGCCCTCGTCGGTCACCAGGATGTTGCCCGGCTTGAGGTCGCGGTGGATCACCAGCCGCTGGTGCGCGTAATGCACTGCCGCGCACACCTTGAGGAACAGCTCCACGCGCTCGCGCAGCGGCAGTTGCTTGTGCTCGCACCAGCGGTCGATGCGCTCGCCCTGCACGTATTCCAGCGCGAGGAACGAGCGGCCGTCGCGGGTGGTGCCGCCGTCGATCAGGTGCGCGATGTTGGGATGGTTGAGCGTGGCGAGGATGCGCCGCTCCTCCGCGAAGCGCCGCAGCGGCTCGCAGCCGGGGGAGGCCTTGGTATGCAGGAACTTGATCGCCACCTGCTGGCGCAGCTCGTCCGGCGTGCCTTCGCCCAGCGAGCGCTCGGCCAGGTAGACCACGCCGCCGCCGCCCTCGCCCAACTGGCGTAGGATGCGGTAGCCGCTGTTGCCTGCCGCGTTGATCGTGGTGCCCACCACCTCGGGCACCACGGCGAGCCGCGGCAGGGTGGTGCCCACAGTCGCCTCGGCGGCCTCCAGCATCCAGCGCACTTCGTTGCGCAGGGTGTCGTCATCGCCGCAGTTCGCGGCAACGTAGTGCTCACGCTCCGGCTCGACCAGATCCAGCGCCGCCAATGCGATCGGTTTCGCGCGGAGGTAACGTATTCGACGCTCCTCGTCCACTGCCGCCCCCTGCTTGCATCGCTCCGTGACGCAGTTCACAGATTGGGAATTATAGGCCAGAGCCGGAGACCTGTGCGTGCACCGCCGCACGATGTGCGCCTGCCGCACGACGCCCATGCCGCAAAGCCCTAAACTGGGCGGATGCTCAAGATCGACACCCACGCGCACATCCTGCCCAAGGACTGGCCGAACCTCGCCGCCAGGTTCGGCGACGAGCGTTTCCCGGTGATGACGCACACCGACGGCCGCCACCGCATCTACAAGGACGGCAAGTTCTTCCGCGAAGTGTGGGACTCCGCCTTCGACCCACAGACCCGCATCGACGACTACGCCCGCTTCGGCGTGGACGTCCAGGTGATCTCCACCGTGCCGGTGCTGTTCTCCTACTGGGCGCCGGGGCACCAGGCGCTGGAGCTGCACCGGCACCTCAACGACCACATGGCCGGCATCTGCCGGGACTTTCCGCGCCACTACGCGGGCATCGGCACCGTGCCGCTGCAGGCGCCCGAACTCGCCGTGCGCGAGCTGGAGCGCTGCATCGACGAGCTGGGCCTGCAGGGCGTGCAGATCGGCTCGCACTGCAACGACTGGAACCTCGACGCGCCGGAGCTGTTCCCATTCTTCGAGGCCGCCGCCGACCTCGGCGCCGCGGTGCTGGTGCACCCCTGGGACATGATGGGCATGGCCAGCATGCCGAAATACTGGCTGCCGTGGCTGGTCGGCATGCCCGCCGAGCAGGCGCGCGCCGCCTGCTGCCTCGCCTTCGGCGGCGTGCTGGAGCGGCTGCCGAAGCTGCGCGTGATGCTGGCCCACGGCGGCGGCAGCTTCCCGTGGACGATCGGCCGCATCGAGCACGGCTTCAAGATGCGCCCTGACCTGGTGGCCACCGACAACCCGCGCAACCCGCGCGAGTACCTCCAGCGCTTCTATTTCGACTCCTGCGTGCACGACGACCGGGCGCTGCGCTGGCTGCTGGATGTGACGGGCGTCCGCCAGGTGATGCTGGGCACCGACTATCCTTTCCCGCTGGGCGAACAGGTGCCCGGCGAGAGCATCGAGGCCCTGGGGCTGGACGATGCCGACCGCGCCCGCCTGTTCCACGGCACCGCGCTGGAATGGCTGGGCCTGCCCCTGCACCGCTTCGCGCCCGCTATCACCGCTTGAGGATTTCGCATGGATTTTCCGCGCAACGCCGTTGCCGCCCTCGTGTTCGCCATCGGCCTGTTCGCCGCCGCGCCCGCACCTGCCGCCGCCGTCAGCATGGCCAACGGCAGCGTGAACTTCAGCACGCCGGACGGCTGGATGGAGATCCTGGAAACCGACGGCGACCCGGAAGTGCGCGCGTTCGAGGTGCCCGATCCCTCGCCCACCGGCCAGGCCGTGCTGGCGCGCGTCACGGTGACGGTGAAGCAGGTGGGCAACCTCGCCGATTTCCGCGCCTACCAGAGCGAAGCCACCGCCAAGGCCACGACGCTGACGGGCTACAAGGCCGGCGCCGGCACCGACCCGGGCAACCTCAGCTACACCGCGCAGGAAGCCGGCGTCGCCTCCAGCTATCGCGAGCGCTACTGGTTCAAGGGCAACTACGCGATCCAGCTGCGCTGCGTGCGTCCCCAGCAGAGCCAGGCCGGCGCCGCCTGGATCGCCGCCTTCGACCGCGGCTGCGAGGCCGTCGCCGCGCAGCTGAAATAAACCCCTCCCTGCCTGCGGGGAAGGGCCGCGAGAGGGCTGCGCCGGCACGCGGCAACCCTCGACGTACACAGGATTTCCGATGTCTTCCGATTGCCAAGCCAGTGCCGAATGGGCGCAAGCCGCCGATGCCGCCGACCCGCTGCGCGCGTTCCGCGATGAATTCCTGATCCCGCCGCATGAGGGCCGCGACAGCGCGTACTTCTGCGGCAACTCGCTGGGCCTGCAGCCGCGCGCGGTGCGCGCCGCGCTCGCCGCCGAGCTGGACGACTGGGCGCAGCTCGGCGTGGAAGGCCACTTCAAGGGCCGCCTGCCGTGGATGGACTACCACGAGTTCGTGCGCGACCACCTCGCCGAAGTGGTCGGCGCGCAGCCGTCCGAAGTGGTGGCGATGAACACGCTGGGCGTGAACCTGCACCTGATGATGGTGAGCTTCTACCGTCCCACTGCCGAACGCCCCGCGATCCTGATGGAGGCCGGCGCCTTTCCCACCGACCGCTACGCGCTGGAATCGCAGGTGCGCTTCCACGGCTTCGACCCGGCCACCGCGCTGATCGAACTGCAGCCCGACGAGCCGAACGGCACGTTGTCGATGGCGGCGATCGAACGCGCGCTGGCCGAGCACGGTTCGCGCATCGCGCTGGTGATGCTGCCCGGCGTGCAGTACCGCACCGGCCAGGCCTTCGACCTCAAGGCGATCACCGAACTGGGCCACCGGCACGGTTGCACCGTGGGCTTCGACCTCGCCCACGCCGTGGGCAACCTGCCGCTGCAACTGCACGACAGCGGCGCCGACTTCGCGATCTGGTGCAGCTACAAGTACCTGAACTCCGGCCCCGGCGCGGTGGGCGGCGCCTTCGTGCACGAGCGCCATGCGCGCGCAGCGCTGCCGCGCTTCGCCGGATGGTGGGGGCACGACAAGTCGTCGCGTTTCCTGATGGGCCCCGAGTTCGTGCCCACGCCCGGTGCCGACGGCTGGCAGCTCAGCAATCCGCCGATCCTCGCGCTGGCGCCGCTGCGCGTCTCGCTGGAGATCTTTCACCGCGCCGGCATGGCGCGGCTGCGCGAGAAGTCGCTGAAGCTCACCGGCTACCTGGAATGGCTGGTGCAGAGCCAGCTCGCCGACGTGCTGGACGTGGTGACGCCCGCTGATCCCGCGCGCCGCGGCGCCCAGCTCTCGATCCGCGTGCTCGGCGGCCGCGAGCGCGGCCGCGCGCTGTTCGAGCACCTGATGGAACACGGCGTGATCGGCGACTGGCGCGAGCCCGACGTGATCCGCATCTCGCCCGCGCCGCTGTACAACCGCCACGCCGATTGCCTGAGGTTCGCGGAAGCGGTGCGTGACTGGGCGCGCTGAAAACCGGAGCGCGGGTCAGACGAGGTGCGGCTCGCCCAGCCTGAACCAGGCCCGCGCGATCCGGCCCGCCTCGACCTCGTAGATCGCCATCACCTCGACTTCGCCGCGTCCGTCGGGAAAGTTGCGCACGACCCGTTCGTGATCCACCACCATGGATCCGAGAGTCATGCGCTGCAGCAGCAGCCCGTGCAGATCCGGCTCCCGGAAACGCTCGGCGTGGCGCGCCCGCACCTGTTCGCGCCCTTCCGCCAGCAAGGTGTAGGGGAAGGCGTAGTAGCGGCAATCCGGCGCCCAGCAGCGCATGAAACGCTCGATGTCGCGCGCGTTGTAGGCGTCCAGCTGTTCCTGCACCACCGCTTCGGCGGCGCTCATGCGCCGGCCCTGCTGGCCGCGTGCCGCACCTGCCCCTCGCCGCGCACCACGAAGCGTTCGATGGTAAGCGACTCGGCTCCCATCGGCCCGTAAGCGTGCAGCCGCGTGGTGGAGATGCCGATCTCCGCGCCGAGTCCCAGCTCGCCGCCGTCGCTGAAGCGCGAGGAGGCGTTGACCATCACCACGGCGGAGCGGATCGCCTGCACGAAACGCCGCGCGGTGGCCTCGTCGCGGGTGGCGATGACCTCGGTGTGGTCGGAGCCGTTGCGGCGGATATGGGCGATGGCGGCGTCGAGGTCGTCCACCACGCGCACGGCGAGGATCAGGTCGAGGAACTCGGCGGCGTAGTCGTCGTCGGTGGCGGGCTTCGCATCAGGCACCCGTTCGCGGGTGTACGCATCGCCGCGCAGTTCCACGCCGCGCTCGCGCAACGCCTGCGCGGCGCGCGGCAGGAAGGCGGCGGCCGCGTCGCGATGCACCAGCAGCGTCTCCAGCGCGTTGCACACGCCGGGGCGCGAGGTCTTGCCGTCGATCAGCAGATCCAGCGCGAGGTCGAGGTCGGCGCCGCGATCCACGTAGAGGTGGCACACGCCCTTGTAGTGCTTGATCACCGGCACGCGCGCGTGCTCGGCGACGAAGCGGATCAGCCCTTCGCCGCCGCGCGGTATGGCGAGGTCGACGATGTCCGCCAGTTGCAGCAGCTCGACCATGGCTTCGCGGCGCAGGTCTTCCACCAGCGTTACCGCCGCCGTCGGCAGGCCGTGCGCGCGCAAGGCGTCGTGCAGCGCGGCGGCGATGGCGGCGTTGGAATGGATCGCCTCGGAACCGCCACGCAGGATCACCGCGTTGCCGGCCTTGAGGCACAGCGCGGCGGCGTCGGCGGTGACGTTGGGGCGCGCCTCGTAGATCATCGCCACCACGCCGAGCGGGATGCGCACGCGTTCCACCACGAGGCCGTTGGGCCGCGTCTCGCGGCGCGTGACCTGGCCGACGGGATCGGGCAATTCGGCCACCTCGCGCAGTGCGTCGGCGATGCCAGCCACGCGCGCCGGGTCCAGTCGCAAACGATCCAGCATCGCGCCCTGCACGCCCTTGGCGGCGGCCTGCGCCATGTCCCGCGCGTTCGCGGCGAGCACCTCGGCGCAGCGCGCTTCCAATGCCGCCGCCATGTCGCGCAACAACGCGGACTTGGCGTCGCCGTCCAGCGCGGCGATGGCCGGCGCCGCGTCGCGGCAGGCCGATGCAAGGGAACGGATCTCGCTCATGCCGCCATGCCTCCCGTGGTTTCGACCGCGACGAGGTCGTCGCGGTGCACCACCTCGCTGCCGTAGCTGTAGCCGAGCACCACTTCGATGTCGCGGCTGTGTCGGCCGGCGAGCCGGCGCACCTCGCTCGCGGCGTACTGGCTGAGGCCGCGCGCCACCGCCCGGCCGCCGGCATCGACGATCTCCACCAGGTCGCCGCGCTGAAACTCGCCCTGCGCGCCGGTGACGCCGCCCGGCAGCAGCGAGGCACGGCCACCGGCCAGCGCGCGCGCCGCGCCGTCGTCCACGCCGATGCTGCCCGCCGCGGCCGGCGCATGGCGCAGCCAGTACTTGCGCGCCTGCATGCGCGTGGTGGCGGCGTCGACCAGGGTGCCGCGCAGGCGGCCGTGGCCCATCGCATCCACCGTCGCCGCGTCGCGGCCGCTGAACAGCGCGGTGGGAATGCCCGCCGCCGCCGCCTTGGCAGCCGCCTCCAGCTTGGTGCGCATGCCGCCGGTGCCGACCGCGCTGCCGCTGCCGCCGGCCATCGCCAGCACTTCGGGCGTGAGCGCCTCGACCCGGTGGATCGGCGTCGCCCGCGGGTCGCGGCGCGGATCGGCGCTGTACAGCGCGTCGATGTCCGAGGCGATCAGCAGCAGATCGGCATCGACCAGCGCGGCGACGATGGCGGCGAGGTTGTCGTTGTCGCCCAGCTTCAGCTCGTCCACCGCCACGGTGTCGTTCTCGTTCACCACCGGCAACACGTCCAGCGCAAGCAGGCTGCCCAGCGTGGCGCGTGCGTTGAGGTAGCGGCGGCGGTTGCGCAGGTCGTCGTGGGTGAGCAGCACCTGCGCCACCGGCCGCGCGGCGAGCGACTGCCACAACGCGATCATCGGCGCCTGGCCCAGCGCGGCCAGCGCCTGCCGAGCGGCGAGATCGCCCGCGGCGGGCGCGTGCTCGCGCAACAGGGCACGCCCCGCGGCCACCGCGCCGGAGGAAACCAGCACCACCTGCCGGCCCGCGGCATGGCTGGCCGCCACGAAGCCGGCCAGCGCCGTGGCATAGCGCTCCGTCAGGCCACCGCCATCCGCGGCCAGCAGGTTGCTGCCGACCTTGAGCACGGCACGCCGCCAGTTCGGCAATGCCTGTTCCGGCAGGGGAGCGCTCATGGTGCCGTCTCCAGCGGTGCATCGATGCGGTCGCCATGGCTCTTCGGCGCCGACACCACCAGGAAGCGCGCGTCGGCGCCGCCCGCGTTGCGCATCTGGTGCGCCGCGCCTGGCGGCACATGCAGGCCCTCGCCGCGGCGCAGCCGGTGCAGCACGCCCTCCAGCTCCAGCACCGCCTCGCCTTCCAGCACGTAGAAGAACTGCCGCGCGTGCACATGCCGATGGCGCCGCTCGCTCGTGCCGGGCGGCATGCGCTCCTCGATCACGCTGAGGTCGTCGCCCTCAAGCAGGTGCCAGCCGTCGCAACCCTGCCCCCAGTGATAGTGCCCGGCATTGTGCGCACCGACCGCCGCCATGCTTTTCTCCGTTTAGACGTCCAGACGTCCAAGCCTAGCATGCAATTCATGCAGGCGAAGATCGTGCCCGGCACCCGGCGAGGTACGCTGCGCGAGGCTGGACTCGGGCGTGCGCCCCTGTCCTGCCGAAGCCGCCGTTTCGGCGGCGGCGCGGTACGCGTCGCGGAACGGCACGCCGGCGGCGGCCTGCTCGATCGCCACGTCGGTGGCGTACATCGCCGGCTCGATCGCCGCGCGCATCGCGGCCTCGTTCCATTCCATGCGGGCCAGCAGGTCGGGCACCAGCTCCAGCGCCATCAGGCCGTGGCGCACGCCGTGGAAGATCGAGCCCTTGGAGAACTGCAGGTCGCGCTGGTAGCCGGAGGGCAGCGACAGCAGCTGCTCGATCTCGGTGCGCGCGGCGGCCACGCTGGCGTAGCTGGCGCGCAGCAGCTCCACCACGTCCGGGTTGCGCTTGTTCGGCATGATCGAGCTGCCGGTGGTGTACTCGGCCGGCAGCTTCACGAAATCGAATTCGGCGGTGGTGAACAGCGACAGATCCCAGGCCAGCCGGCGCACGTCGAGCAGCCCGCCGGCGATGGCTTCCAATACCGCCATCTCGTACTTGCCGCGCGAAAGCTGGGCATAGACCGGCGACACCTGCATGCGCATGAAGCCGAGCGCGGCCGTGGTGTGCTCGCGGTCGAGCTTGAGGTTGACGCCGTAGCCGGCAGCGGTGCCCAGCGGATTGGCGTCGATCAGCTCGCGCGTGCCGCGGGCGCGGAAAGCATTGTCGATGAAACCCTCGGCGAAGCCCGCAAACCACATGCCGGTGGACGACACCACCGCGCGCTGCAGGTGGGTGTAGCCCGGCAGCGGGATCGCCGGCTGCGCGGCGCGTTCGAGGCAGACCCGTGCGATGGCGCGGCAATGCGCTTCCAGCGCTTCGAGCTTTTCCTTCAGCCACAGCCGCGTGGCGACCAGGATCTGGTCGTTGCGGCTGCGTCCCGTGTGCACGCGGCGGCCGGCGTCGCCCAGTCGTTCGGTGAGGCGCGCCTCGATGGCGGAGTGGCAGTCCTCGTAGCGCTCGTCCAGCACGAAGGTGCCGCTGCTGAAATCCTCCGCCAGCGCATCGAGCTCGCGCTTCAGCGCAGCCGCTTCGTCCATGCTCACCACGCCGATGTTCGCCAGCCCCTCCACGTGCGCCTTGCTGGCCGTGATGTCGTGCAGGAAGAACTCGCGATCCAGGATCACGTCGTCGCCGGCGAGGAAACGCATGATCCTGGCGTCGATCTGGACGCCGGATTTTTGCCAGAGGGGTTGGGTCATGGGTTTCGTGCCTGGAAAATGCGTTGCTGTCTCGAATCGTCATTCCGGCGAAAGCCGGAATCCAGTGACTTTGGTGGAGGGCACTGGATCCCAGCTTTCGCTGGGATGACGGCCATGAGGAATCAGAGCGGAATGGCGGTGTATTCGTCCACGCCGATCGCGCGGTTGACGTTCTGCATCGCCTGCGTGGCGGCGCCCTTGAGCAGGTTGTCCAGCGTCGCCACCACCACCACGCGCCTGCCGTCGGCCGACAACGCGAAGCCGCCGATCTCGGCGTGGTGCCGGTGCGCGATGCGGCTGACCCACGGCGCCTCGTCCAGCACGCGCACCAGCTTCTCGCCGCCATAGGCATGATGAAACCGCGCCAGTATCTCCTCGCGTTTCGCCGGCTTGGCCAGGTACAGGTTGGTGGTGACGGTGAGGCCACGGAAGTGCGGTGCCACGTGCGGCATGAACTCCACCGGCAGGCCGAGCTGGAAGCTGACTTCCTTCTCGTGCGTGTGGCCGGTGAGCGCGTACGGCATCAGGTTGTCGCGCAGCTTCTCGGGGTCGTTCTTGTCCGAGGGCGTGGTGCCCGCGCCGGAATAGCCGGAGACGCCGAAGCACCCCGGCGGTGCGGCCAGCAAATCCTTCAGCGGCGCGATGGAGAGTTCCATCGCGGTGGCGTAGCAGCCGGGGTTGCTGATGCGCCTGCTTTGATAGGTACCGTCACCTCGCCATTTGTCGCGGGTGAGTTCGGGCAGGCCGTAGTACCAGGCCTGGTCGAAGCGGTAGTCGGCGGAGAGGTCGACCACCAGCGTATCGGGCGCATCCTTGTCGATGGCCTCCACGTAGGGCGCGGCCTTGCCGTTGGGCAGGGCGAGGATCACCACGTCGGCGCGCTTGGCCGCCACCGCGGCAGGGTCGAGGTTCTCGTAGCGCAGTTCACCCGCGTAGGCGTCGCTGTGTTCGCTCACGCGCAGGCCGTCCAGCTCGCGCGAGGAGACGAAGGCCAGTTCCAGCACCGGGTGCGCCGCGATCAGGCGGATCAGCTCCGCGCCGGTGTGGCCGCGGGCACCGACGATGCCGATACTTTTTTTCTGCTGCGTCATATTGCTCTCATCCAATCAACGTCGGTTGCCGCTGCGCGCAATGCGCCACGCAGCGGGCGATGGTGTCGAAGTTGCCGTCGAGGCCGTACCAGAACACCTTCCACTTCTCCTGCTTGAAGCAACCTTCGGATTCGGCGTAGTAGAAGATGTTGACCTGGTTGCCGTGGCGCGAACGCCAGAACAGCTGCGGGTTTTCCTCGCGCATCACCTGCCACACCGCGCGGCCAAGTCCTTCGCCCTGCGCATCGTCGAGCACGGCGAACTTGTCGAGATAAGGCAGGCCCTGCCCTTCATCGGCATGTTCCATGGTGAGGATCATCGCGGCGCGGTAGTTCTCGCTCACGTAGATGCGGTACGGCGTGGTGCGCTCGAAGTAGTCGGGCACCAGGCCGCGGCCGAAGCTGGATTCGATCAATTCGCGCATGCGCGTCCGGTCGATGCCTTGCCACGAATCGAAGCGCAGCACCTTCTCGCCACGCCGCACCAGCGTGCCCGAGCCCTTGTGGGTGAACAGTTCCTTGGCCAGTTCGGCAGGACGCGTGATCGACACCGACGAGGTGAGCGGCAAGCCGTTCAGCAGGTCGGCGATCTGCTCGATCTTCAGGCGCATGCCGCCGTTGATCCACGGCTGCGCCATCAGGTGTTCGTACTCGGTGCTGAGGTTGATCGAATCGATCAGCTTGCCTTCGCCGTCGAGCAGGCCACCCGTGCCGGTGAGGAACACGATCTTGTACGGCTGCAGCATGCGCACCAGTTCGTTGGCGGCGACGTCGGCGTTGATGTTGAGGATCTGCCCCTCGTCGGTCTCGCCCAGGCTGGCGATCACCGGGATCGAGTTCGCGCGCAGGCTGGCCTCGATCGGCGCGAGGTTGATGCCCTCCACCTTGCCCACCATGCCCAGCGCCTCGCGGTCGAGATAGCTCGCGGTGAACACGCCCGAAGGAACCGCGGTGGCGCGCGTGTCCATCGCCTGCAGCGCCTCGACCAGCTTGAGGTTCTGCTGCATGAACACCTTGCGCACGATGCCCAACGCCTTCGGCGAGGTGACGCGCAGGCCGTTCACCGTCTGCTTGACGATGCCGGCGGCGGACAGCTCCTCGTCCAGCTGCGGGCCGGCGCCGTGCAGCACGATGGGCGTGAGGCCCACCTGCTGCAGGAAGGTGAGCGAGGAGGCGAGATCCTGCAGCTCGTCGCGCAGCACCGCGCCGCCCACCTTCACCACGGCGAAGCGCTTGGAATCCAGCTCGGAGAAACGCTTGAGGTACTGCTGGATTTCCTTCGCGCTGCCCATGCTCGACAGCAGGCGGACGATGGTTTTCCGTGTATGCGTATGGGTTTCCATGGTCATCCTTTGCGCTCATCCATGATCGCGAGAATCAAGAAGCGGCCTTCCATGACCGCACTTCTCAATGATGCGGTGGATGGTTTCGGCGTAATGCTGCAATTGCTCCAGCGCGACCCACTCGTCGGCGGTGTGCGCCTGCGCGATGTCGCCGGGGCCGTAGACGAAGGCGATGTAGCCGGCGGCGGAAAACAGCGAGGCCTCGGTCCAGAAATCCACGGCGTTGCCCACGGGGATTTCCAGCTCGTCGGCGAGATCGCGCGCGGCCAGCCGGCGCGCCTCGGCGGTGGCGGTGTCGCCCGCCGGCAGCGAGGGGCCGCGGAAGGTTTCCTCGAAATGCGCGGGCGCGGGTTCGACGAGCGTGCGGAAGCGTTCCAGCAGGCCGTCGGGATGCATCGTCGGCAACGGCCGCATGCCGAAGCGCACCTCGGCACTGGGCGCGATCATGTTGGCCTTGATGCCGCCTTCGATGCGGCCGATGTTGAAGCGCAGGCCGGTGAGCCCGCCGAAACGCTCGTGCGACTGCGCCGCCACGAAGTCCAGCGCGGCATCACCCCAGCGCACCGCCTGGTGCAGCGCGCTGTCGCTGGGCTTCTGCTCGCCCGAGGCGTGCCCGGCGTGGCCGGCGAAGCGCATCAGCACCGACTGGATGCCGCGATGGGCCAGCACAGCTTCACCCCTGGTGGGCTCGGCGACGATCACCGCCTGGTATCTCCCCTCTCCCAAAGGGAGAGGGGGAAAAGCGCGGAGGAAGGCGGCGATGCAACGCGGATCGTTCGCCTCCTCGTCCGTGGTGAACAGCAGCGCCATGTCGCCGTCGCTGGCGTTCGCCACCGCCAGCAGCGCCGCGGCGGCGCCCTTGATGTCGCAGGCGCCTAAACCAATGGCGCGATCCGCCGTCACGCGCAGCTCGTGCGGGCTGGCCGTCCACGCCGGTGAATCCGGCACCGTGTCCAGGTGCACGTTGAACAGCAGCTTCGGCTGGCCGCGCACCGCGTGCAGGCTCACCGCGCCGGCGCCGTGGTCGGTCACCGCGATGTCGAAACCGGGCAACTGCGCACGGATGTAGTCGAAGATGCCGCCGGTGGTGATCGCGCGCGGCGGGTTGCGCGTATCGAACGACACCAGCGCCTTGAGGTGTTCCAGTGTGGTTTGCAGCAGCGGATTCATGGATGGCCTGATGCCCTTGTGTAGACGTCCAGATCGAGTTTTTCCATCAAGGTCTGCGGCCGTGCGGGCGCGGCGAAACCGAAGCCGGCGTACAGGCCATGGGCGTCGCTGGTGGCGAGGCTGAAGCGTCGCAGGCCCTGCAATTGTGGATGCGCCATGACCGCCGCCACCAGCACCTTGGAATGGCCCTGCCCTCGATGCTCCGGCAGCACGAACACATCCGCCAGGTAGCCGAAGGTGGCGCCGTCGGTGACCACGCGCGCGAACGCCACCTGGCGTCCGTCGAGGTAACCGCCGAAGCACAGCGAGCCGGCGATGGCCCGTTCCACCGTCGCGCGCGGGATGCCGCGGCACCAGTAGGCCTCGCTGGAAAGGAAGCGGTGGATCAGCCCGATGTCGAGGCTATCCTTGTCCGTGGTTATTTGCAGGGTGCTCATGGGCTCGCTTGGCGAAGTTGCGGTTTCGGGACTTCCGTCATTCCTGCGCAGGCAGGAGGTGCTTTTCAACGGCCGAAGGGCTGGTCATCCAGTGCCTTTGCGCGTAGCCGCCAAGGTCGCTGGATCCCGGCCTTCGCCGGGATGACGGCGTTAGCTGCGATTGACCTCGGCCCACAGCGTGCTGCTCATGCCGAACAGCTTGATGAAACCCTCGGCCTCGGCCACGCCCCAGTCGGCCGACTGCGCGTAGGTGGCGCCCTTGGCGTTGAGGATGTGCTTCGACGCGATGGCCACGGCGTTGACCGTGCCGCCGTCCGTTTCCAGCGTGACCTCGCCGTTGACGGTGGACTGGCTGGAGGCGAGGAAGGCTTCCAGGTCGGCCTTCAGCGGATCGTGGAAGAAGCCCTCGTACACCACCTCCACCCACTTGCGCGCCACCTCGGGCTTGAAGCGGTTCTGCTGCTTGGTCAGCACGGCTTCTTCCAGCGCGCGGTGCGCGACGAGCAGCGAGACCAGGCCAGGCGCCTCGAAGATGATGCGGCCCTTGAGGCCGATGGTGGTGTCGCCGGTGTAGAGGCCGCGGCCCACGCCGTAGGGTGCGAACAAGGCGTTGAGCTTGGCCAGCAGCTTGTGGCCGGCGAGCTTCTCGCCGTCCAGCGACACGGCTTCGCCGTTCTCGAAGCCGATCTTCACCTGCAGCGGATGGGACGGCCATTCGGCGCGCGGCTTGCACCACGCGCGGGCGCCTTCGCCCGGCGCCTGCCACTTGTCGATCTCGCCGCCGGACATGGTGACGCCGAGCAGGTTCTCGTTGATGGTGTAGGCCTGCTGCTTGGCGCGCACGCCGAAGCCGCGCTCCTCCAGGAACTTCTGCTCGTAGGCGCGCGTCTGCGTGTGTTCCTTCTGGATCTCGCGGATCGGCGCCACGATCTCGTAGTCGCCCAGCGACTTCACCGCGAGGTCGAAGCGCACCTGGTCGTTGCCCATGCCGGTGCAGCCGTGCGCGATGGCGCGCGTGCCCAGTTCGGCGGCGCGCTGCAGCGCGACCTCCACGATCAGGTAGCGGTCGGACACCAGCAGCGGGTACTGGCCCTGGTAGCCCTCGCCCGCCCACACGAAGGGCTTCACGAAGCCTGCCCAGATCGCCGGGCCGCCGTCCACGGTGACGTGGCTGGCCACGCCCAGTTCCTTCGCGCGGTTCTCGATGAAGGCACGCTCCTCGGCGTCCACGCCGCCGGTGTCTGCGAACACGGTGTGCACGGCCCAGCCGCGTTCCTTGAGGTAGGGCACGCAGAAGCTGGTGTCGAGGCCACCGGAGAAGGCGAGGACGATGTCTTTGCTCATGGCTTGCGAATCCTGGTCGGGGAAGATGTCAGTCGGAAGAAACGACGATGCGCGGCTCGCAGCGCACCGGGAAATTCACGGAGTTGGCGATGAAGCAGGCGTGGTGCGCATCCTCGTGCGCGGCCAGCGCCTTGCCGGGATCGCTGCCGGCGCGGATGGCGACCCGCGGGCGCAACACGACTTCGGTGAAACGGCCGCCGTCGCCCTCGGTGACCATCGTGCCTTCGGCGCTGTCGTCGTAGGCGACGACCACCACGCCGGCCACGGTGGCCATGTGCAGGTAGGACAGCATGTGGCAGGTGGACAGCGCGGCCACCAGCATGTCTTCCGGGTTGTGCCTGGTGGCGTCGCCGCGGAAGCTAGGATCGGACGAGCCGGCGAGATCCGGCTTGCCGGGAATGCGGATCACGTGGTTGCGGCTGTAGTTGCGGTAGCCGTCGGTGCCGCTGCCGCGGTTGCCGACCCATTCCACGTCGACACGGTAGCGATGCGGGTGGTTCATGCCTTCGATTCCTCCTGCAGGGCCATCAGCGCGGCCAGCGCCGCGTCGCCATCGCCGTCGCGGCGGCGCAGGCCGGCGATCACGCCGAGGCGGTTGCGCTCGGGATGGTTCTGGCTGAGCTTGAACTTGCCTTCGATGCGCTCGATGGCGATCTCGATGCCAACGATGGCGCGCAGCAGCTTCTCGACGTGGTCGTCCGGCGCATCGCCGACGCGCCACGGCTGCGGTTCGGCGGCCTCGTGGTGGTCGGTCAGGCGCTCCAGCAGCGCACGCAGCCATGCTGCGTCCTCGACGACCTTCAGGCGGCCGCGCACATGCACCACTGCGTAGTTCCACGTGGGCACCTCGCGGTGCGTCTCCTGCTTGGTCGGATACCAGTTGGGGCTGACGTAGCCGTCCGGCCCCTTGAAGATCGCCAACACCTCTGCGCCATCCAGCCGCGCCAGCTCGTTGCCGCGCGCCACATGGCCGTGCAGCGCGCCGCCCACCCATTCCAGCGGAAGATGGTTGGCGACGACGCCGTCCGCCGCGCCCGCCACCACGGTGGCGAACGGGTAGTCGCGGATCAGCCCGTGCAGGGCTTCCGGACGCGTCTCGACGAACGACTTGGGCATGTACATGGCAGGCGCTCAGCGCTGGCCGACCAGCGATGCCATCACCGCCTTCTGCACGTGCAGGCGGTTCTCGGCTTCGTCGATGGCCATGCAGTACGGCGCGTCCATCACCGCGTCGGTGGCCTTGACGTTGCGGCGCAGCGGCAGGCAATGGCTGAACAGGCCGTGGTTGGTCAGCGCCATCTTGGCCTCGTCCACGATGAAGTGCTTGTGCGCCTCGCGGATGGGCTTCTCCTGTTCCCATCGGCCGAAGTACGGCAGCGCGCCCCAGCTCTTGGCGTAGACCACGTCGGCGCCGGCGTAGGCTTCCTCGATGTCGTGGCTGACCTTGAGCGAGCCGCCGTTCTGCTCGGCGTTCAGACGGCCAAACTCCATGTAGCGCTCGTCCAGCACGTACTCCGGCGTGGGGCACAACAGGGTCACGTCCATGCCCATCTTGGTGGCGATCAGCAACGCGGAGTTGGCCACCGCAGTGTTGAGCGGCTTGGGGTGGTAAGTCCAGGTGAGCACGTACTTCTTCTTCGTGAGGTCGCCCAGGTGCTCACGCAGGGCCAGCGCGTGCGCCAGTTCCTGGCAGGGATGGGTGATCGTCTCCATGTTGATCACCGGCACCGTGGCGTATTGCGCGAACGCCTTGATGACCTTGTCCTGGCGATCCACCGCCCAGTCCTGGAACTTCGGGAAGGCGCGCACCGCGATCAGATCCACGTAGCGCGACAGCACGCGCGCCACTTCGGCGATGTGCTCCTCGGTGTCGCCGTCCATCACCGTGCCCGGCTCGAACTCGATCGGCCACGCGTCCTTGCCCGGCGAAAGCACCACCGCGTGGCCGCCCAGCTGGAACGTGCCCAGCTCGAAACTGGTGCGCGTGCGCATCGAGGGATTGAAGAACAGCAGCGCCACCGACTTGCCGGCCAGCTGCGTGCCCGCGGGCGAACGCTTGAACGCGGCGGCCTGCTCCAGCAGCGCGTCGATCTCGGCGCGGCTCCAGTCCTGGGTGGTGAGGAAGTGGCGGATGGTCATGGTTCGGATCGCCCTCGGTGGAATCGCTCTTGGTGAATGGTCCGGCCATGACTGGCCGGCTTGCTGTTCGCGGACGGAGCCGCGCCTTTGTTGAAAGTCCGGCCATGGATGGCCGGGGTTTTGCGGACGGATCCGCGTGAAGTACAAGCCCAAAAACAAAAAAACCCGGCACGGTGGCCGGGTTTTTCGTCGATACGTGTGCAGCAGCGCGCGACAGCCTACCCGGCCGGATGTTCGTCCAGCGGTCGGCGCGCACGCGAAGTCATGCCAGCAGCCATGCGGGCGCTGGTCAGGACATTGGCGGTATAGACGGCTGTGGACATGGGTGTTCCAGTCGGGCGAGCCGCCATCATGACGGGATTTTCGCTGCCATGCAACATGCCATCGAAAGTGCGGCCGTGGATGGCCGTCCATTCGATTCTCGCGATCAAGGATGATCGCAAAGGCATAAGCGAAGGCGCCGCCCGGAGGCGGCGCGAATCGTCAATCGGCGGGAGTCACGCTCACCCGCACGCGCAGGCGCTCGCCGGGGTCGTAGTTCAAGCGCGATTCGTAGACCTCGCCGCGATAGCGGTACTCCACGTCGTAGCCCACGATCTGGCGCTGCTCGCTCACCGTGTTGACCATGGTGCAATTGGTCTGGGTGGTTTCATAGCTGCCGCCATGGTTGGAGACGCCGTTGCCCACCGCGCCGCCGGCTACCGCGCCGGCCACCGTGGCCGCGCGCCGGCCATCGCCCTTGCCGATGGTGCTGCCGAGCACGCCGCCCACCACCGCGCCGAGGATGGTGCTGGCCGTGCTGTTGCCGCGATCCTGGTGCACCACCTGCTGGTCGTAGCACTGCTGGCGCGGCACGTTGGCCTGCACCACGCCGTAGACCGGATCCACCCGGAGCACGTCGGCCCAGCCGAAGTGGGCGTTGTCGTCGGGCTGCGCGCCCGGCGGATATCCCGGCGGCGGCCCGGGGTAGCGCGCGTCCTGCGCCTGGGCACTGGCGGCAACCAGACCCAACATCAAGGTGGCAACAAGAAGCTTGGACATCGCGGACTCCAGACGGCATTTCAGGCGCAACTTCGGCGCATGGCCGATTGCAGCAAACAGACACTGAATCGCGGCTTAGAATTCCCGGGCTGCGACGCCATGCCGCCGTCCGCTTACTCCTTGTTAAGATGCACGGCTGGCCCGCAACCGCGGCCATTGCCCGGATACACGACATGCCGATTTCGCTCTACAGCAGCCTGACCCGCCGCACCGAAACCTTCGCGCCGCTCGATCCGCAGCGCGTGACGATGTACGTGTGCGGGCCCACGGTCTACAACTACGTGCACATCGGCAACGCGCGCGGCCCGGTGGTGTTCGACGTGCTGGCCCGGCTGCTGCGCCGGCATTATCCGAACGTGGTGTACGCGCGCAACATCACCGACGTGGACGACAAGATCAACGCCGCCGCGCTGGAACAGGGCGTGGGCATCGAGGCGATCACCGGCCGCTTCACCGCCGCCTATCGCGAAGACATGGCCGCGCTGGGCATCGCCCCGCCGGACGTGGAGCCCTGCGCCACCACGCACATCGGCCCGATCGTCGCGATGATCGAGCGGCTGATCGCCGACGGCCACGCCTACGCGGCGGAAGGCCACGTGCTGTTCGACGTGGCCAGCTACCCCGATTACGGCAAACTCTCCGGCCGCGACACCGATGAGATGATCGCCGGTGCGCGCGTGGAAGTGGCCCCGTACAAGAAGAACCCGGTCGACTTCGTGCTGTGGAAGCCCTCCACGCCGGAACTGCCGGGCTGGAACAGCCCCTGGGGTCGCGGCCGGCCTGGCTGGCACATCGAGTGCTCGGCGATGGCCGGGAAACACCTGGGCGAAACCATCGACATCCACGCCGGCGGCAACGACCTGCTGTTCCCGCACCACGAGAACGAGATCGCCCAGTCCACCTGCGCCCACGGAGGCAAGACCTTCGCGCGCTGGTGGCTGCACAACGGCATGCTCACCTTCGACGGCAGGAAGATGTCGAAGTCGCTGGGCAACGTGCTGCAGTTGCACGAGATGCTGAAGCACCATCCCGCCGAGGCGCTGCGCCTGCGCCTGATGAGCGGCCACTACCGCCAGCCGCTGGACTGGTCGGACGCCGCCATCGCGCAATCGGTGAACACGCTGGACGGCTGGTACCGCGTATTGCGCGATCTCGCCCACGTCGCGGTGGACAGCGCACAACTGCCCGTGCCCGATGCCGTCGAAGCCGCGCTGTGCGACGACCTCAACACTCCGCAGGCGCTGGCCGAACTGTCCGTGCTGGCCGACGCCGCGCGCGTGCAGGGCACGCCCGAGGCCAAGGCCGCCCTGCTCGGCGGCGGCGCCCTGCTCGGCCTGCTGCAGCAGGATCCCGAGGCGTGGTTCAAGCAGGCTGGCGGCCACGACGTCGACGCCGCCAAAGTGGAAGCGCTGCTGGAGGAACGCCGCGCCGCGCGCGCCGCGCGCGATTTCGCCCGCGCCGATGCGATCCGCGCCGAGCTGGTCGCGATGGGCGTGACCATCGAGGACGGCGCGCAGGGCACGCGCTGGAGCGTGGCCAAGGCGTGACCGCCATGGCGAAGGCATTTAGCGCATCGCCGGCATGCGCGCGATAATGTACGCATGAACGACATCGTCACCAGCAGCAGCGGCAGCGCCGACGGGGCGCAGCGCGAGATCGCCGAGGAGTTCGCCTACTTCAGCGAGTGGAGCGAACGCTACCAGTACCTGATCGATCTCGGCCGGCAATTGCCGCCGTTCCCGGAAGACCACAAGACCGAGGCCTGGCGCGTGCACGGCTGCCAGTCGATGGTATGGCTGGTGCCCAGCGGCGACGCCGCGCGCATGCACTTTGAAGCCGCCAGCGATTCGGCCATCGTCTCCGGCCTGATCGCGCTGGTGCTGCGCGTGTATTCCGACCGCCCGGCGGCGGAGATCGTCGCCACCGAACCGGACTTCATCCAGGCCATCGGCCTCGCCAAGCACCTGTCGCCCACGCGGTCGAACGGGCTGGCGGCGATGCTGGCGAAGCTGAAGGGCTATGCCGCTGCGGCGGCACAAGCCCAGGGAGCGAGTGGATAGGAGTGATGCGGGGAAAAAGGCAACGGCGTGTTGCACCCAGGCTCTTCTCCCGCTCCCCTTCCCTCACTGTCTCCAGCAAAAAGCCCCGCTCGCGGCGGGGCTTTTTGCTGCGACGCATAGCGTAACGATGCGCCTTGCTCAATCCCCCATCTGCTTCTGCAGATGCTCGCGGCGCTCCTGCGCGTCCAGCGACAGCGTGGCGATCGGGCGCGCGTCGAGGCGATCCACGCCGATCTCCTCGTCGGTTTCCTCGCAGTAGCCGTAGCTGCCTTCCTCGATGCGGCGCAGCGCCTTGTCGATCTTGGAGATCAGCTTGCGGTAGCGGTCGCGGGTGCGCAGCTCCAGCGAGTTCTCGGTCTCGCGGGTGGCGCGCTCGGCCTCGTCGCCCACGTCGCGCACCTCCTCGCGCAGGTTGTCCATGGTCTGGCGCGATTCCTCGACGAGCTGGTCGCGCCAGTCGCGCAGCTTGTTGCGGAAGTAGGCCAGGTGCATCGGGTTCATGTACTCCTCCTTGGGGGAGGGGCGGTAACCCTTGGGCAAGGCGATCTGGGTGGTGGCCGGCAAGGCGTAGCGCCCGTCTTCGCGGGTAACGCCGTTGTCGAGGTTCTTGGCTGCCGATTTGTTCATTGCGGATGGGGCGTTTTTCGATGTCTTGTGGGGGGTGCTGGCCGTGGCGTCCGCTGCACGCGGCAGCACCATGGCCGTGGCGCTCGCCACCTTGCCCTTGGGCAGGGCGGCGGGCGGAGCGGGTTTCTTCTCGACAGGCGCCGCCTTGGCTGGCTGGGGAGCGGCGGACTTGGCGACGACTGCCGGTTTCGCAACGGCCTTCTTCGCGGTCGCGGGCTTGGCAGCCGGCTTGGCGGGCTTCTTCGCCGTGGGCTTGGCGACCACCTTGGGCGCGGGCTTGGGTGCCGGTTTGGCGACCTTCTTCGCAGCCGGCTTGGCCACCGGCTTCTTCGCGACGGGCTTGGCCGCTTTCTTCGCCGCCGGCTTGGCGACCTTCTTCGCCACTGGCTTCTTCGCCGGCGCTTTCTTCGCGACAGGTTTCTTTGCCGCCGCCTTCTTCACGGCCGGCTTGGCTGCCTTCTTCGCGACAACCTTCTTGGCAGGTGCCTTGGCGCCAGCGGCTTTCGCCTTGGCGGATGCGGTGCTGCCCGCCTTCCCTTTCGAAGCCTTGGCTGCGGTCGAACTGCGCGTGGTTTTCGCCATCTTCCTTCACCATTTATTGGCCTTGGCGGCCGGGTGTTATAGCCCATGTACCCTGCACCGGCAAGCCGGCTTCTGGGATACTCGCAACACTAACTGGCGACGAGTTGTTCCAGCAACGTGAATGTGCCGACCCGATTCCTGCTGTTCCTGCTGCGCCTCTACAAACGCTGGCTCAGCCCCCTGATCGGACAGCATTGCCGTTTCTACCCCACTTGCTCGGATTATGCACGCGGCGCGATCGTGCGCTTCGGCCCCTGGCGCGGCTGCGCGCTCACCGCATGGCGGCTGTTGCGCTGCCAGCCGCTGTGCTCGGGCGGCGAAGATCCGGTGCCGGAGCGGTTTCGTTTCGTGCGGTGCAGGCACCACCACGACGGCGCGGACGCGCCGCATGCTCCCCAGCCCCTGCCGCAGGCAGACGAGGGGCGCTGAAGGCTCAGGGCGAACCGAAGCCGCCCGCCACGCCCTTGCTGGCGTAGGCCACCGCATCGTGCGGATGCAGGCTTTCCTGGTGCTCCACCCGCACGTGGAAATCGGCGAGACGCTCGTCGGCATCCAGCGCCAACTGGATGCGCCGCGCGGCGTCCTCGCAGAACATCAGGTTGCCGCCGTTGGCGAGCGCGAAGGCCTGTTCGTCCTCGCGCTTCACCGCGGTCTGCACCGGCGTGCCCAGCGCCTGCTCCACGCGGTCGAGGGTGTCGATCAGGTCGAACGGCACCCCTCCCTTCAGGCGCACCAGCAGGCGCGCCACGCTGCGCTGCGCGTGCGGCGTGGCGACGATGCCGCGCTCGCTGCCCAGCCAGGCCAGCACGGCGGCGTGGTCGACGGGTGCGGCCGCATCGAAATCTTTCGCGAACTGCTCCTGGATCAGCTGCCGCGACAAGGCGGCGGACGCAGGACAGGTGGAGGAATAGACCACCTCGGTGCCCAGCTCCAGCCGGAAGCCCTCCGGCCCCAGGCTGGCTTCCACCGAAACGGGATAGCTGCGCCAGCCGCTGTGGCCGCTGCGCAGGGCGTTGCGGCGCACCAGCGCGTCGAAGCGGATGCTGAGGCGGGCACGATCGGACAGCCCGCCGTGCGATTCGAGGAAGGCGCGCAGCAGGTTTTCCAGCACTGCCGCGCTGAGCGTTTGCGTGCCCAGGTGATGGTCGACCAGCAGGTACAGCCGCGACATGTGGATGCCGCGCTTGTCGGGATGCACCAAGTTGACGAAGGCGCCGACCTGGGCGCTGGCACGCTGCGCCTCGCCGTCGCCGGCGTCGAAGCGCACCGGCGCCTCGATGCCGTCCATGCCCACCCAGTCCAGCGCACCGCGCAGATGCGGCTGCGCCTGCGCGGCGACGTCGGGCATCAGGCGTGTGGTGTTCTCGTGGCTGTGCATGGGCGTACTCGTGGAGCGGAGTCGTCTATTTTGGGCCGGTCTGGCGCATTGCAACAGGCGATGGCGGGAAACGCTGCGTTCAAGCGGGCGCGATCGACCGCCAGCGCTGCGCCGCACGCCATGCGGCAAAGGTGGCGCCAAACCCTCCCTGCCCGCCTCGCTGCAGCACGGCCAGCGGATCGCCCGCGCCGCGTGCGCGGCGCAGCAGGCGCTCGGCCTCGCGCGATTCCAGCGCGCGGAACACGCCGAGCGGCCCCGACAGCCGGGCCGCTTCGCGCCAGGCCGATTGCAGGTCGGCCAGTTGCGCCTTGACCGCTTCGTCGCGCGCCGTGCTGCGCTGGCGCAAGGCGTTGCGGGCAAGGCCGTAGCGGGCCAGCCGCGCCATCGGCAGCGGCAGGCGGTCGCGCTCGGCGTCGTCTTCCAGCCGGCGCAGGGCGTACAGCAGGTGGCCGAGCGTGGCCACGCGCGCGGCGCGTTCCGGCGAGGCCTCGCCGCCGTACCACCACGCAGTTTCCAGCGCGGCCAGCGCACCATGCAATGAACCTGCGGCAGCGAGCTGGGCGGGGAAATCCGCCGCCGTGCCCTCTTCCAATTGCGCCATCGCGGCCAGCACCGGCGCCAGCCAGCGTTCGGCGGCGATGGCGTGGGCGCGTTCGTCGTCGAACAGCACCTGGGTCAGCGGATGGCGGCCGCCGCTGGCGGCGGCGCCGGACAGTTCCTCGGCCCACCAGTTGAGCTTGCCCAGCGCCACGTGCGGTTCGCGGATGCCGTAGGCGGCGGACAGCAGCTCCTGTTCCAGCGCGGCCAGCGCGACGTGGCCGGGATACTTCGCCGGATCGACGAAGGCCAGCGCCATGCGCTGCGCCGGCTGCACCGCCAGCCACTTGTCGACGTAGCTCTGCAATGCGCCCAGTTCGCTCACGTGCCGGCCTGCAGCAGTTCGGCCAGCTGGTGCGGATGGTCGAGCACCGCGTCGGCGCCCCAGCTGTCCGGGTCGCCGCCGTCGAGGTAACCCCAGCGCACCGCCACCGTGTACAGGCCGGCGGCGCGGCCGGCCGTGATGTCGCGCGCGTCGTCGCCCACGAACACGCTGCTGGCGGGATCGATGCGCGCGTGTTCGCAGGCCAGCAGCACCGGCGCAGGATCGGGTTTCTTCACCGGCAAGGTGTCGCCGCAGACCACCGCGCTGGCGCGCAGATCCCAGTCCATGCGCTGGATCAGCTCCTCGGTGAGGAAGCCGGGCTTGTTGGTGACGATGCCCCAGCGCAATTCGCGCGCCTCGATCATTTCCAGCAGCGGCGCCACGCCGTCGAACGGGCGCGTGTGCGTGGCCAGCATGCCCTGGTAAAGCTCGAGGTAGCGCGGCATGCGCGCCAGCAGCGCTTCGTCGTTCTCCTTGAACGCGCAGCGCAGGATCGCGCGGCTGCCACGCGAGACCACCTCGCGTACCGTGGCGTAGTCCGGCGCGGGCGCGCCGACCTCGGCGCAATAGGCCGCCAGCGCGGCGTGCAGGTCGGGCGCGCTGTCGAGCAGAGTGCCGTCGAGGTCGAACAGCACGCCCTCGATGTTCGCAGGCAAGGGCTTCATGCCGGCTTCCTTGCGCAGAGGATGTAGTTCACCGCGGTGGTGCGGCTCAGCCATGCCTTGCGGCTGAGCGGGTTATAGCCGAGGCCGCTGACGTCCTCCAGCTCCAGGCCCTCGATGCGCAGCAGGCGCGCGAGCTCGGAGGGCTTGAGGAACTGCGCGTAGTGGTGCGTGCCGCGCGGCAGCAGGCGCATCAGGTATTCCGCGCCGAGGATGGCCGCGCCGAACGCGGCCGGCGTACGGTTGAGCGTGGACAGGAACACGCGGCCGCCGGGCTTGAGCATGGCGGCGAGGTCGTGCACCAGGGCGGCAGGATCGGGCACGTGCTCGATCAGCTCCATGCAGCACACGACGTCGAACGAAGCCGGTTCGGACTCCGCCAGTTCCGCCGAGGATTGCTTGCGGTAATCCACCTTGAGGTTGGACTCGTGCAGGTGCAGCCGCGCGATCCCGATCACCTTGTCGCCCAGGTCGATGCCGGTGACCTCGGCGCCGGCGCGCGCCAGCGCCTCGCTGAGCAGGCCGCCGCCGCAGCCCACGTCGGCGACCCTGGCGCCGCGCAGGTTCGCGCGCGCGGCGACGTAATCGGCGCGCACGGGGTTGAGGTCGTGCAACGGGCGCGATTCGCCGTCCGGATCCCACCAGCGCGCGGCCAACTGGTCGAAACGGGCAATCTCGGCGGGGCTGACGTTGGCAGCGGTCATGTTCGGATCCAGGGTGGGCGCATCAATCTATTGAAAAGGGTGGCGACGGCCGGTCGCTGCCCGATCTTCGCGCCCATGGATGGGCGCCGGTTCAAACATGCCACTCGTACACCGTGACGTCCCAGCCGCCGCTGGTGTACGCGGGATCGCGGTGAACCATCGCCTGGGCCTCGGGCAGCGACTCGGCAAGCAGCAGATAGGCACCGCCACTGCCGTCGCCGAACGGCCCGGACAGCTCGATGCGCTGCTGCGCGCGCAACCCGTCGAGGAAGGCGCGGTGTTGCGGCACCACGGCCGGATCGAGCTGCGGGCGGCGCATGAGCATGACGAGATAGCGGTTCATGGCGGAAGCCTATTGAAAAGTGCGGCCACGGATGGCCGCTTTTTGATCTTGGCGCTCATGGACGAGCGCAGAATCCATCTGAAAGTGCGGCCATGAATGGTCGCTTTTTGACTTTTGCGCTCAAGGATGAGCGCCAAGATTCAGCTTGTCGCGATGCGTTCGCGCCAGGCGCGCGTGCGGGCGAGGATGGCGTCCACGTCCATACCCACCAGCTCGCGCGCGGCCAGCTTGCGGCGACCGGCGATCCACACGTCGCTGACCTGGTGACGCCCCGTGGCGTAGGCCAGTTGCGAGGCCACGTGGTACAGCGGCTGGGTCTCCAGGTCGGACAGCCGCACCGCGGCGAGGTCGGCCTGCTTGCCCGCCTCGATGGAACCGATCTTCGCCTCCAGCCCCATCGCCTTCGCGCTGCCCAGCGTGGCCGCGCGCAGCGCGCTGGCGGCATCCAGGGCGGCGGCATCGTTGGCGACTGCCTTGGCCAGCAATGCGGCGGTACGCAGCTCGCCGAACATGTCCAGGTCGTTGTTCGACGCGCAGCCGTCGGTGCCGATGGCGAGGTTCACGCCGGCCTTGCGCAGCTTCTCCGCCGGGCAGAAGCCGGAGGCGAGCTTGAGGTTGGATTCGGGGCAATGCACCACCGACACGCCGGCCTCGGCACAGGCGGCGATCTCGCCGTCGGTGAGTTGGGTCATGTGCACGGCGATCAGGCGGTCGTTGACCAGGCCCAGCTTCTGCAGGCGCTGGAACGGGCGCAGGCCGCTCTTCTTCTTTTCTTCCTCGACCTCGTGCGCGGTCTCATGCAGGTGCAGGTGCACCGGAATGTCGAGCTGGTCGGCCAGCACGCGGATGCGCTCGAAGCTTTCGTCGGACACCGTGTACGGCGCATGCGGCGCGAACGCGGTGGAGACCAGCGCGTCGCCGCGGAAGCTGTCGTGCACTTCACTGGCGCGCTCGAAGTATTCGTCCTGCGACTTCGCCCACGCGGTGGGGAACTCGATCACCGGCAGACCCACCACGGCGCGGAAACCCAGCTTGCGGTAGGTGGCGCCGATGGCGTCGGGGAAGAAGTAGTTCTCGTTGGCGCAGGTGGTGCCGCCGCGCAGCATCTCGGCCACCGCCAATTCCACGCCATCGCGCACGAACTCGGGGCCGATCACCTTGGCCTCGGCCGGCCAGATGTGCTGCTGCAGCCAGACCATCAGCGGCAGGTCGTCGGCCAGGCCGCGCAGCAGGGTCATCGGGTTGTGGGTGTGGGCATTGACCAGGCCGGGGATCAGCGCGTGCTCCATGAGGCGCACGGTTTCGCGCGGTGCGTAGGCGGCACGGGCATCGGCGATGGGCAGCAAGGCCACGATGCGGTCGCAGTCGATCGCCACCGCGTGATCTTCCAGCACCACGCCGTGCGGCTCGACCGGGACAACCCAGCGGGCTTCGATGAGGAGGTCGATGGACTGGGGCTGCGTGTCGCTCATGTAAAGACTCCATCAGGCGGATAAGCGAAGGGCGGCCCACCTTGCGGCGCCGCCCCTTGGCTCGTCATTTTGCCCGTCATTCCGGCGTAGGCCGGAATCCAGTTGGGTACTCGTGCGTAGCACGCTGAATATATCGAACGCTGCGCGTGAGTACTTCATTGGATCCCGGCTTTCGCCGGGATGACGAACCGGCAAAGGCGCGGGCGAATGCCCGCGCGCCGGTTCGTCACTTGCCGACGCGGCTGACGTATTCGCCGGTGCGGGTGTCGACCTTGATGATTTCGTCCTGGCCCACGAACAGCGGCACGCGCACCACGGCGCCGGTTTCCAGCGTGGCCGGCTTGCCGCCGCCGCCGGAGGTGTCGCCGCGCACGCCGGGGTCGGTCTCGGTGATCTTCAGCTCGACGAAGTTCGGCGCCTGCACCGCGATGATCTCGCCGTTGAACAGGGTGACCACGCACTCTTCCTCGCCCTTCAGCCACTTCGAGGTCTCGCCGATGCCGGCCTTGCTGGCCTGGTGCTGCTCGAAGCTTTCCTGGTGCATGAAGTGCCAGAACTCGCCGTCGGAGTACAGGTACTGCATGTCGGTGTCGGTGACGTCGGCGACTTCGAAGGAGTCGCTGGACTTCATCGTCTGCTCGGTGGTGCGGCCGGTCTTCAGGTTGCGGATGAAGATGCGGGTGAACGCCTGGCCCTTGCCGGGCTTGATGAACTCGGCTTCGGTGATGATCCACGGATCGTTGTTGTGAAGGATCTTCATGCCCTTCTTGACGTCGTTGAGACCGGCGGTAGCCATGCGGTGAACTCCAGGAGGTGAATGGTCGGGGCCCGAACGCCCTCGCGCCGCCATGGACGGCTAGAATGGATGGTTCGAGGGTCCGGTACGGCCCGGACAAGGCCACACATGATAACCGCAAGCCTCGGCGCACGCATTACATCTGCCTCCGGCACGCCGGACGGCGACTGGCGGCAACGGTGGCGCGAGGCCGTCACCGACGCTTCCGAACTGCTCGCCCTGCTTGGCCTGTCTACGCTCGCCGCGAAGCTGCCGCCGGCGGACGCCGGCTTCGCCCTGCGCGTGCCGCGCGGCTTCGTCGCCCGCATGCGCCCCGGCGACCCGCGCGACCCGCTGCTGCTGCAGGTGCTGCCGCAACTGGCCGAGCTGGACGAGGTACCCGGTTTCGTCGCCGACGCGGTGGGCGACCTCGCCGCGCGCGAGGCGCAGGGCGTGCTGCACAAGTACCACGGCCGCGCCCTGCTGATCGCCAGCGGCAGTTGCGCGATCAACTGCCGCTACTGCTTCCGCCGGCATTTCCCCTACGGCGAGGAAATGGCCGCCGCCGGCCAGTGGAGGAAATCGCTGGAGCACGTGCGGCAGGACGCCAGCATCGGCGAGCTGATCCTCTCCGGCGGCGACCCGCTGGCGCTGTCCACCGCCAAGCTGGAGGAACTGTCGCGCGGGCTGGCCGACATTCCGCACGTCGCCCGCCTGCGCATCCATACCCGCCTGCCGGTGGTGCTGCCCGAACGTATCGACGCAACCTTCACGCGCTGGCTGGCAGACCTGCCTCTGCAAAAGGTGGTGGTGCTGCACGCGAACCACGCCAACGAATTCGATGCCGGCGTGGATGCCGCCTGCGCCCGCCTGCGCGAGGCCGGCGCCACCCTGCTCAACCAGTCGGTGCTGCTGCAAGGAATCAACGACGCTGCCGATACACTGATTGCGCTGTCCGAGCGCCTGTTCGCCGCAGGCGTGCTGCCGTACTACCTGCACCAGCTCGACCGCGTGCAGGGTGCCGCGCACTTCGAGGTGGACGACGCTCGCGCGCTGGCGCTGACGGATGCGCTGCGCGCGCGCCTGCCCGGCTACCTGGTGCCGAAGCTGGTGCGCGAGGTGTGCGGCGACCCGTCCAAGCGCCCGCTGTAGGCGTGCGTCCCGTCATGCGCGTTTGGATGTCCGCTGGCAGTTGTGCCGACAATCCGCTACAACCCAGTTGTGCACCGCCCCGCCCGGAAGGCGAACGGACTTACCTGCTCATCGCGACATCGGCTACACCATGAAAAAAGACTTCGTCATCCGCATCCTCTTCATTGAACACTCGGTCGAAGAGGCGGAACAGATCATCAGCCTGCTGCGCAACACCGGCATCGCGGTGCGTCCGGCGCGCGCCACCGCCGCCGACCAGGTGCAGGCCGCGCTGGCCGAATTGGAACCGGATCTGGTGCTGTTCGATCCCGCCAACGGCGCAGTCACCTTGCCTGAAGTGATCCGCATGCTGGACGCCCACGGCAGCGACTACTCCCTGCTGGGCCTGGTCGGCGCGTTGGACAACCACCAGATCGCCGAACTGTTCGAACAGGGTGCGCAGGGCATCGCCACGCGCGGCATGCCCAGCCAGTTGCTGGCCGTGCTGCGGCGCGAATTCGAGGCCTTGCAGAACCGCCGCGCGCTGCGCCGGCTCGAGGCCACCCAGCGCGAACTGGAGCGCCGCTGCGACGCGCTGCTCGATTCCTCCCGCGACGCCATCGCCTACGTGCACGAAGGCGTGCACGTGCGCGCCAACCAGGCCTACCTGGAAACCTTCGGCCACGAGAGTTTCGACGACCTGCTCGGCATGCCCATCCTCGACATGATCGATGCCGTCGACCTCGACGAGTTCAAGAGCCTGCTGCGCGGCCACACCCGCCAGGAAAAGCTGCCGAACCAGGTCAGCCTGCACGCGCGCCGCGCCGACGGCAGCCAGTTCGACGCCAACGTGGAGTTTTCTCCGGCCACGTTCGAGGGCGAGCCCTGCCTGCAGATCGTGTTCCGCCGCCAGGCGGTCGACCCGGCCATGCTCGAACAGCTGCAGCGCGACCCGGTCACCGGCCTGTACAACCGCGCGCACATGCTGGAACGCATCGACCATGCGGTGACCGACGCCGCCAAGGGCAAGAAGGGCCAGGCGCTGCTGCTGATCGAGCCGGACAACTGGACCGGGCTGGTGGGCGGCATCGGCCTGGGCAAGGCCGACGAACTGCTGGTCGGCTTCTCCGACCGCGTGCGCATGCTGCTGGACGCCAACGACACCGCCGGCATGCTGGCCGAACACACCTTGGGCGTGATCCTCGACGCCCGTTCGGACGAGGCCATCCGCGAGTGGATCGCCAAGCTGCAGCAAAGCATCGCCAGCCAGATCTTCGACGCCGGCTCGCGCTCGCTCGCGGTCACCGCCAGCGTCGGCGGCAGCCTGCTCGGCGAAAAGAACGCCAATGCCGAGCTGCTGCTCAACCAGGCCAGCCAGGCGCTTCGCTCGGCGCAGAGCCTGGGCAGCAACCAGGCGGAACTGCACGACCCCGCCGCGCGCGAGAAGGCCGACGAGGAGCGCGAGCGCTACTGGCTGGATCTGCTGCGCAAGGCGCTGGAAGGCAAGGGCCTGATGCTCTACCACCAGCACACCATCAGCCTGCAGGACGCCGAAGGCGACTATTCGGAGATCCTGCTGCGCATGGACGGCCCGCAGGGCGAGGTGCTGCCGGGCTTCTTCATGCCGATCGCCGACAAGCACGGCCTCACCGGCGCCATCGACCGCTGGGTGCTCGACCAGGCCATCACCGCGCTGCAGCGGCGCGAGGGCATGGGCCAGCAGACCACGTTCTTCGTCAAGCTGACTGCCGCCTCGCTGCAGGATCCCACCTTCCTCGACTGGCTGGGCGGGCGCCTTGCGCAGGCCGCGCTGAAGCGCGGCCGCATGGTGCTGGAGATGACCGAGAGCAAGGTGATGACCCTGCTGCGCCCCGCGCAGGAGTTCCTCGCCGGCTGGAAGAAGCTCGGCGGCCGCTTCGCGCTGGAGCAGTTCGGCTCGGGCCTCAACTCGTTCCAGTTGCTCAGCCACATCGATGCGGACTACCTCAAGATCGACCGCAGCTACATGGCCGACCTGCCGAAATCGCCCGACAACCAGAAAAAGGTCGCCGAAATCTGCCAGCAGGCGCGCGAACTGAAGAAGCTGACCATCGCCGAATGGGTCGAGGACGCCACCAGCACCTCGCTGCTGTTCGCCGCCGGCGTGGACTTCGTGCAGGGCAACTTCCTGCAGGTGCCGCAGCGGCTGGATTGAGGCGTGCCGTGCGTCGCAGGGCGCACGCGCAGGCCAGGCCGCAGGGTTTCCGGCGGCGCCCAGGCGACCGGGCATACCGGGAACGGAAAGCATGAAAAAACCCGCGGAGCGATCCGCGGGTTTTTCGTTGCCTTGAAGCAGACGCTTGCGCTTACTCGGCGCTGGCGGCAGCGGCGGCGGCAGCCTTGTTCGCGGCCTTGATGGCGGCGGCGGCGGCGACGTCTTCCTTGATGCGGGCAGCCTTGCCTTCCAGGTTGCGCAGGTAGTACAGCTTGGCGCCGCGCACCTTGCCCTTGCGCTTCACCTCGACCGAGTCGATCGCCGGGCTGTGCGCCTGGAACACGCGCTCCACGCCGGTGCCGTGCGAGATCTTGCGCACGGTGAAGGCCGAATGCAGGCCGCGGTTGCGCTTGGCGATGACGATGCCCTCGAAAGCTTGCACGCGCTCGCGATTGCCTTCCTTCACCTTGACGTTGACCACCACGGTGTCGCCGGCGCCGAACTCCGGCAAGGGACGGGTGATCTGCTCGGCTTCGAACTGCTGGATGATCTTGTTCATGGCGACCTCAGTGGTTTGCGACGTTCCGTGCCGCGGTAGTTCTGTCGGCGGCCATCCACGACCGCGATTGTCATTGGTTAGTTGCGATCATCCCGATCGCGAGGATCAAACAGCGGCCATCCGTGTCCGCACTCTTCAACTTCCACCCGCCGCGCGATGTTCGCGACGGAATTCTTCCAGCAACGCACGGGATTCCGCATCCAGCGCGCGTTGCGCCAACAGCTCCGGGCGCCTGAGCCAGGTCCGGCCCAGCGCCTGCTTCAGACGCCAGCGGCGAATCGCCGCGTGGTCGCCGGAGAGCAGCACCGCCGGCACCTCGCCGTAGGCGTCCCGCACTGGCTTCGCGTAGTGGGGACAGTCCAGCAGGCCGTTCGAGAACGAGTCCTGCTCGGCGGACTGCGCATCGTTCAACGCGCCGTCCTGCAACCGCCCCACCGCGTCGATCACCACCGCGGCACCCAGCTCGCCGCCGGACAGCACATAGTCGCCGATGGAAAGCTCCTCGTCGACCTCGTGCGCCAGCAGGCGCTCATCCACACCCTCGTAACGCCCACAGAGCAAGGCGATGCGCGGCATCTTGGCCAGCGCTTCCACCTTGCCCTGCGTCAGCCGCGCTCCCTGCGGACTGAGGTAAATCACGTGCGCCGGTTCCGGCGCCGCCCCGCGCATGGCCTTGAGGGCCGCCCGCAAGGGCTCGATCAGCATCACCATCCCGGGCCCGCCGCCGCAGGTGCGGCCGTCCACGGTACGGTAGTTGTCGGTGGCATAGTCGCGCGGGTTCCAAGTTTCCACCTGCAGCAACTCGCGCTGCTGCGCGCGTCCCACCACACCAACGGCGGCGCACTGGCGGATGAAGTCGGGAAACAGCGTGACGACATCAACACGCACGACCCTAGAACTCCGGATCCCAGTCCACCACCATGCGCCCGCCGGACAAGTCCACCGAACGCACGACACTGCCCTGGATGAAGGGAACCAGCCGCTCGCGCCCGCCGTCCCGCACCACCACCACGTCGTTGGCGCCGGTGGCGAACAGGTGACTGACCCGTCCGAGCGCCGTGCCTTCGGTGGTGACGACCTCGAGTCCTTCGAGATCGACCCAGTAGTACTCATCCTTGCCGGGAGGCGGCAGCTGCTCGCGGGCGACGTGGATGTCGCTGCCGACGAGGGCGGCTGCCGTGTCGCGGTCGTCCACGCCGGGCAGGCAGGCCACCAGGCCCTTGCCCTGCGGGCGCCCTTTGGCTCCCGTGATCTCCTTGACCACATCCGGCGCCGTTGTCAGCAGCCAGGGGTGGTAGTCGAAGATCTTCGTGCGCGGCTCGGTCCAGGATTCGATCTTGACCCAGCCCTGCACGCCATACAGCCCGACGATGCGCCCGACCGGGACGCGCCGACCGGCTTCAGACACTTCAGGCAGCCTGCTGCTTGCCGGCTTCCTTGACGAGCGCGGCGACCTTGTCGCTCAGCTGGGCGCCCTTGCCCACCCACTCCTGCACGCGCGCGACGTTCAGCTCAAGGCGCTTGTCCTTGCCCGAGGCGACCGGGTTGTAGAAACCCACGCTCTCGATGTTGCGGCCGTCGCGCTTGTTGCGCTGGTCGGTGACCACGACGTGGTAGAACGGGCGGCCCTTGGCGCCACCGCGCGAAAGACGAATCTTGACCATGATGAAAGCTCCAGAGATGCCGGAATCGCCGGCCGCACGCACGAAGCCGTACGCGGTAAACGCGGCATTTTAGGGGGATGTGATTGAAAAAGGAAGAGGTTATGCGGTTCGCGGCGTAGCGGGGGCAGCCAGCTCGAAAAGCCAGAGCCTTGCCTGACTGCCCGGGAAGGGCAGTCGTGCCCTTCCCGGGCTCGCCAAGGCCGGCAAGCCGGCCTTGGCTCCGTTCCCATCGCATGGCGATGGGAACGAGCGGGCCATCCTTGGCCCGCGCTGCCGCCCCTAGCGGGGCGGCAGCATGCCGCCCATCCCGCCCATGCCCTTCAGCGCACCGCTCATCTGGCGCAGCAGGCCCTTGCCGCCGCCCCTGGAGAGCTTGGACATCATCTTTTCCATCTGCATGTACTGCTTGAGCAGGCGGTTGACGTCGGCGGGCTGGGTTCCCGAGCCGCGCGCCACGCGGGCGCGGCGCGAGCCGTTCAGCAGGTCGGGGTGGCGGCGCTCCTTCGGCGTCATCGAGCCGATGATCGCCACCATGCGCTTGATCTCGCCGTCGTTGACCTTGGATTTCACGCTGTCGGGCAGGCCGGAGACGCCGGGCAGCTTGTCCATCAGGCCGGCCAGGCCGCCCATGTTGTTCATCTGTTCCAACTGGTCGCGCATGTCCTCCAGGTCGAAGCGCTTGCCCTTCATCACCTTCTGGGCCAGCTTCTGCGCCTTCTCCTGATCGACCTTGCGCTCGACTTCCTCGACCAGCGACAGCACGTCGCCCATGCCGAGGATGCGCTGCGCGAGACGATCCGGGTGGAACGGCTCCAGCGCGTCGGTCTTCTCGCCGGCGCCGAGGAACTTGATCGGCCGGCCGGTGACGTAGCGCACCGACAGCGCCGCGCCGCCGCGGGCGTCGCCGTCGGTCTTGGTCAGCACCACGCCGGTGAGCGGCAGCGCGTCGGCGAAGGCCTTGGCGGTGACGGCGGCGTCCTGGCCGGTCATCGAGTCGACCACGAACAGGGTTTCGACCGGGGTGATCGCGGCGTGCAGCGCCTTGATCTCGGCCATCATCGCCTCGTCCACGTGCAGGCGGCCGGCGGTATCGACCAGCAGCACGTCGACCACCTCCTTGCGCGCGGCAACGATCGCCGCCTTGGCGATCTCGACCGGATCCTGCCCCGCCTCGGACGGGAAGAACTTCACGCCCACCTGTTCGGCCAGCGTGCGCAACTGCTCGATGGCGGCCGGACGGTAGACGTCGCAGCTCACCACCATCACCTTTTTCTTCTTGCGCTCGGTGAGCAGGCGCGCCAGCTTGGCCACGGTGGTGGTCTTGCCCGCACCCTGCAGGCCGGCCATCAGCACCACCGCCGGCGGCGTGACGGCGAGGTTCAGTTCGCTGTTGGCGGTGCCCATCACCGCGGTCAGCTCGTCGCTGACCACCTTCACCAGCGCCTGGCCGGGCGTGAGGCTCTTCATCACGTCCTGGCCCACCGCGCGCACCTTCACGCGCTGGATCAGCGCCTGCACCACGGGCAGCGCCACGTCGGCTTCCAGCAGGGCGATGCGCACCTCGCGCAGCGCCTCGCGGATGTTTTCCTCGGTCAGCCGGCCGCGGCCGCGCAGGCGGTTGACGGTGGCGGAGAGGCGTTGGCTGAGCGATTCGAACATGGGCGCGGCATCGGTATGAGCGAACTGATGATTATAACCGAGGCCGCCACCCGCTCAGCGTGCCGGTTGCGCTTTCACCCAGGCCGCGATGTCGGCGATCACCTGCGCGTCCACGCGGGCAGGCGCCCTGTAGTCGGCCGGGGTTCCGGTCTTGCCCGCCGGCATGAACAGGTGGCTGAGGCCGGGATACAGGTGGAACGTCGTGTACGGCCGGCTGGCCAGCACCCGCTGCCAACGCGCGAAGTCCAGCGTGGGCGACACCTGGAAATCGCTGCCGCCCTGCAGGATCAGCATGGGCAGCGTCGTCGCCTTCGCGTCGGCCACCGCATCGACCCGCGACCAGCTCAGCCAGTAGCCCTGCGGCATGCCGGCGAACGTGCCTTGTGGCGCCGGCTGGCCGGGAGCGACGGCGGCCAGCAGTTTCCGTTCCCGCTCATCCGCCTGCACGGCCTGTTCGACCGCCGCCGGCGGACGTCCCGCCTTGGCTTGCTGCTCGCGCACCTGCTGCTCGATCACGTCGAAAATCCGCCGCGCCGGCGCCGCCAGCAGCACCAGCCCGGCCAGTTGCGGGTCGCGCTGGCCAATGCGCGGCGCCATCATCGCGCCCAGGCTGTGGCCGAGCACGAACACGCGTTTCGGGTCGATCCCTTTCTGCTGCGCCAGCAGATGGGCTGCCGCCACGGCATCGTCGGTCACCTCCGCGTCGATCACGAGCCCGGCGCCGCCTTCGGAATGATCGAAGGTGCGCTTGTCGTAGCGCAGCGAGGCGATGCCGGCGCGCGCCAGCCCTTCGGCGATGTCGCGGAACGGCTTGTTCGGGCCGATGGTCTCGTCCATGTCGTGCGCGCCGGAGCCGGCCACCAGCACCACTGCCGGGAACGGCCCGGTTCCCGCAGGCAGGGTCAGCGCGCCGTGCAGCGGGCCGACCGGCGTCGGCACGTCCAGCGGCGACACCCGCACGCCATCGGCCTCGACGTGGGCCTGCACCGCCGTGGCGGCGAGCGCTTCCGCAGGCACGAAGCGGTAGCTGCCGATCTTGTCCTGCGCGTCGCAGGCTGCCACGAAACCCAGCTGCATGTTGGCGAAGCTCAACGTCGCGCCGGCAACGGCATGGCCGGCAAAGCTTTTCCGCCCCACCACGCCATGCGATTGATAGGCGCCAAACGTGCCTTGCAACTGCTTCCACACCTGTTCGAGCCTGGCGGCATCCAGCTTGCTCGCGACCGCATCGTCGAAATCCTTGCGCGCACCGGCGTAATCGCCATCTGTCAGGGCATCCAGCGACGCGGCCGCATGAGCCACGCAGGCCGGCGTGGGCGCATCGGCGGCACGAACGGCCGGCACGGACAGGACGACCGCAGTCAACAGGACATACAAAGATTTCATCACGCATCTCCTTCCGACGGGTGGCGCCGTTCGAGGCGCCGATAGATGAAGTACGAGCACGCGTGCGGGATCAGCAGCACGACCACCACGGCGGCCAGCGTCCATCCCGCCATGGCGCCGGCCAGCGCGAGGACGGCCATCGCCATGCCGGCCAGCACGTATACCCAACCGGCCAGCCGATGCGTGCGTTCCCACACCGCTTCGCTGGCCAGCGTCCACGGCGTGCGGATGCCAACGAAGAAGTTGCGGCGCAACTTGCCCATGTAATTGCCCAGCACCATCAGCAGCACGCCGACCGCCAGCGGCGCGACGGTCGCCATGGGCACGGCATGGCCCGCGCCGGCCAGCATGACCGCGATGCCGAGCACCAGCATCACGCCCTGGATCGCCAGCATCAGCGCGGCGTAGATGCCGGCGAAGGATTCCATTCCGAAACGCTTTGGCGAAATGCGCGGCAGCACTACCGCGAGTGCTGCCAGGCCGAGTATCAGCATCGGCCACATGGCCACGGCCCAGAATCGGGACGAATAGCCATTCGGCTGTCCATCGGCAGCCCAGTGGGTCGCCACGCGCGCCGGCATGTGCGGGTAAAGCCAGACCGACACGCTGACGGCGATGGCCACGAACACGACGGAAACGATCAAGCTGCGTGCGGGTTTCATCACTTGTCTCCAACCTTGCCCTTGGCGGGGAACAGATCCATCAGCATCCGCGCGAGATCCTCGAACACGGTGCTGTTGAGCGAATAGACGATGTACTGGCCGCGACGCTCGGTACGCACCAGGTCGGCGTGCTTGAGCACGGCGAAGTGGTGCGACAGCGAGGCCGGCGTGATGTCGAACGCCTCGCCGATCTCGCCAGCGGTGAGCGGGCCGCCCTGCAGGCGCTTGAGGATCGCGCGCCGGGTGGGATCGGCCATGGCCTTGAACACTTCCTGCTGCTTCATCGGATGCGTCATCCAGGGAATGTTTCTAGATATTTAGATATTTTTCTAAATATTGCAAGTGCTGTCGCGCGATTTGCCGCGTTCACGAGCCGCGGAAGCGTGTGCGACACTTCCAGACCATGCCGCTCGCCCTGCCTACCATCCTCGCCATCGTGTTCTACTTCGGTAGCGCCAGCCTGCTGGCCGCGCCACTGACCGGCTGCCCGCGCACGCCGCAGCGGCTGGGCCTGGCTGCGGCAACGCTGGCCGTGCTGCTGCACATCGCGGTGCTGCTGGGCGCGCACGGCGGGCGGCTGGATCTGCACTTCTTCGCCGCGCTGTCGCTGGTCGCCTGCGTGGTGGCGGCGCTGACCCTGCTGGTGAACCTGTCGAAGCCGGTGGCCGGGCTGGGCGTGATCGTGTTTCCGCTGGCGGCGCTGCTGCTGGGGCTGGACGTGTTCCTGGCGCCGCCCACCACGCCGAATCCGCTGGACTGGCAGATCAGCCTGCATGTGGCGATCGCCCTGCTCGGCTACAGCCTGCTGTCGATCGCCGCGGTGGTGGCGATGCTGCTGGCGGTGCAGGAGCGCGCGCTGCGCACGCACCGCCCGATCCGGCTGGTGCGCGCGCTGCCGCCGCTGACCCAGACCGAGGCGCTGCTGTTCCGCCTGATCGGCGCCGGCTTCGCCCTGCTCACGCTCACCCTGCTGAGCGGCCTGCTGTTCATCCAGAACATCCGTGCGCAGCACCTGATCCACACCACGGTGCTCAGCGTGCTCGCGTGGCTGATCTTCGGCACCCTACTGTGGGGACGCTGGAAGCACGGCTGGCGCGGGCGCAGCGCGGTGAACCTGTGCCTGATCGGCATGGCCGTGCTGCTGCTGGCCTTCTTCGGCAGCAAGGCGGTACTGGAGCTGATCCTTCATCGCACGGTGTAGGAGTCTGGGATCCGTTCGTGTCGAGCGTCGCGGAACGAAGTTCCGCGAAGTCGAAACACTTTGCCCAGCCGCACCATCCAGCCCTTCGACTTTGCGCCTGCGGCGCGACGCTCAGGGCGAACGGCCCCGGAACGACCGCCCCGTCACTCGCCGCGCAACCGCACGTCGCCGGGCGCGATTTCGGCACGTTCTTCCGCACGCGCCACGCGCTGTTCCTCGAAGAAACGCTGCACCTGCTGGCATACCGCCATGGTGTTCTCGCGCGCCAGCGCGGAGACGAGGAACCACGGCTCCTGCCAGTCGAGGCGGCGCACGATGCCCTCGGCCACCTGCTGGCGCTCGTCCTCGGGCAGCGCGTCGGACTTGTTCAGCACCAGCCAGCGCGGACGCTCCAGCAGTTCCGGGTTGAACTTCGCCAGCTCGTGCTCGATCGCGCGCACCTGCTCCACCGGATCGGTACCGTCGATCGGGGCGATGTCCACCAGATGCAGCAACAGGCTGGTGCGCGCCACGTGGCGCAGGAACTGGATACCGAGGCCTGCGCCGTCGGCCGCGCCCTCGATCAGGCCCGGGATGTCGGCGATCACGAAACTCTGGTCGGTGCCCAGGCTCACCACGCCGAGGTTCGGGTGCAGGGTGGTGAACGGGTAATCCGCCACGCGCGGCGTGGCCGCCGACACCGCGCGGATGAAGGTGGACTTGCCCGCGTTGGGGAAGCCGAGCAGGCCCACGTCGGCGAGCAGGCGCAGCTCCAGCTTCAGCTCGCGCGATTCGCCCGGCGTGCCGTTGGTGAACTGGCGCGGCGCGCGGTTCACCGAGCTCTTGAAATGGATGTTGCCCAGGCCGCCCTTGCCGCCCTGCGCCACCAGCAGGCGCTGGCCGTGCGCGGTGAGGTCACCGATCATCTCGTCGGTGTCGACATTGGTGACCATGGTGCCCACCGGCACGCGGATCGTGGTGTCCTCGCCGCCCTTGCCGTACATGTCGCTGCCCCTGCCGTTCTCGCCGCGCTCTGCCTTGTAGCTGCGCTGGTGGCGAAAATCGATCAGGGTGTTGATGCCCTCGTCGGCCACCAGCCACACCGAGCCACCGCTGCCGCCATCGCCCCCGTTCGGCCCGCCGAACGGGATGAACTTCTCGCGGCGGAAACTCGCGCAGCCGTTGCCGCCGTCGCCGGCCTGAACCTTGATGATTGCTTCGTCGACGAATTTCATGGGAGGCGGGCTTCGGGATCAGGAATGGGAAAAGCGCGCCCATGGTACGTCGGGCGCGATGCAGGCAGGGCGAAGGTTCTTTGGAACGCCCTGCAAAAACAAAAGCCCCGCCGAAGCGGGGCCCTTGCAGCAGCTTCGGAAAGGATCAGGCCTTCACGACGCTGACGAAGCGGCGATTGTTCTCGCCGCGAACCTTGAACTCCACCGTGCCGTCCACCAGGGCGAACAGGGTGTGGTCGCGGCCGAGGCCCACGCCGGTGCCGGCATGGAACTGGGTGCCGCGCTGACGCACGATGATGTTGCCGGCCTCGACGGCCTGGCCGCCGTAGATCTTCACGCCGAGGTACTTCGGGTTCGAATCGCGACCGTTGCGGGACGAACCTACGCCTTTTTTATGTGCCATGACTGTGTGCTCCGGCTAAATCAGGCGTTGATGCCCGTGATCTCGACTTCGGTGAAATGCTGACGGTGTCCCTGCTGGCGCTTGTAATGCTTGCGGCGGCGGAACTTGATGATGCGGATCTTGTCGGCACGGCCGTGCTTGCGCACGGTGGCGGACACGGTGGCGCCGGCCACGGTGGGCGCGCCGACGGTGATCGACTCGCCTTCGCCGACCAGCAGCACCTGGTCGAACTTCACGGCGGCGCCTTCTTCGGCGTCCAGCAGCTCCACGCGCAGGACGTCGCCCTGCTGCACGCGGTACTGCTTGCCGCCGGTCTTGATGACTGCGTAGCTCATGGGATTATCCCTTCTGTCGTTATTCTCTTGGGTTCCGTCACGGCCTTTCGGGCCGGACGAACCGCAGATTATAGCCAGCCGGCGCGGCGCTGGTCAAATCATGACCAGCCGGGAACCTGCGGACAGCATCGGGCAATAACTAACCTGCCCGGTTTGGTATAGTCCACTTTTTCCCCTTCACGACCCCACGCATGGACACCATCCGCATCCGCATCCGCGGCGCGCGCACGCACAACCTCAAGAACATCGACCTCGACCTGCCGCGCGACCGGCTGATCGTGATCACCGGACTGTCCGGCTCCGGCAAGTCCTCGCTGGCCTTCGACACCATCTACGCGGAAGGCCAGCGCCGCTATGTGGAATCGCTGTCGGCGTATGCGCGGCAGTTCCTCTCGATGATGGAGAAGCCGGACGTCGACCATATCGAGGGCCTGTCGCCGGCAATCTCGATCGAGCAGAAGTCCACCTCGCACAACCCGCGCTCCACTGTGGGCACGATCACCGAGGTGTACGACTACCTGCGCCTGCTGTACGCCCGCGTGGGCACGCCGCGCTGCCCCGACCACGGCATCCCGCTGGAGGCGCAGACGGTGAGCCAGATGGTGGACGCCACCCTCGCGCTCGATCCCGAGAAGCGCTGGATGCTGCTGGCCCCGGTGGTGCGCGAGCGCAAGGGCGAGCACGTGCAGGTGTTCGAGCAACTGCGCGCACAGGGCTTCGTGCGCGCCCGCGTGGACGGCGCGGTGTACGACCTCGACGCGGTGCCGCCGCTGGGCCTGCGCATCAAGCACACCATCGAGGCGGTGATCGACCGCTTCCGCCCGCGCGAGGACATCAAGCAGCGCCTCGCCGAGTCCTTCGAGACCGCGCTGCGGCTGGGTGACGGGCTGGTGATCCTCGCCGACATGGACGACGCCTCCGCGAAGGAACAGCTGTTCTCCTCGCGCTATTCCTGCCCGGTGTGCGACTACTCGCTGCCGGAGCTGGAGCCGCGCCTGTTCTCGTTCAACTCGCCGGTGGGCGCCTGCCCGTCCTGCGACGGCCTCGGCGTGACCCAGGTGTTCGACCCCGCGCGTGTGGTGGGCCACCCGGAGCTGCCGCTGTCCGGCGGCGCGATCCGCGGCTGGGATCGGCGCAACCCGCACTATTTCCAGATGTTGCAGTCGCTGGCCGCGCACTACGGCTTCGACGTGGACACCCATTGGCAGGATCTGCCCAAGGCCACCCAGCAGGCGATCCTGCACGGCAGCGGCAAGGAGAAGATCGCCTTCCGCTACCTCACCGAGCGCGGTGGCCGGGTGACCCGCGAGCATGCCTTCGAGGGCATCCTCCCCAACCTGGAGAGGCGCTACAAGGAAACCGAGTCCACCGCGGTGCGCGAGGAACTGGCGAAGTACATCAGCGACACGCCCTGCCCCGCCTGCGAAGGCCAGCGCCTGAACCGCTCGGCGCGCAACGTGTTCGTTGCCGACCACGCGCTGCCCGCGCTCACCCACCGCTCCATCGACGACGCGCTGGCGTTCTTCGCGGAACTCACGCTCACCGGCTGGCGCGGCGAGATCGCGGCGAAGATCATCAAGGAGATCCGCGAGCGCCTCACCTTCCTCAACGACGTCGGCCTCAACTACCTCACGCTGGATCGCCAGGCCGACACGCTGTCCGGCGGCGAGGCGCAGCGCATCCGCCTCGCCTCGCAGATCGGCGCCGGCCTGGTCGGCGTGATGTACGTGCTGGACGAACCCTCCATCGGCCTGCACCAACGCGACAACGAGCGCCTGCTCGGCACGCTCACCCGCCTGCGCGACCTCGGCAACACGGTGATCGTGGTCGAGCACGACGAGGACGCCATCCGCATGGCCGACCACGTGCTCGACATCGGCCCCGGCGCCGGCGTGCACGGCGGCGAGGTGGTGGCGCAGGGTACGGTGAAGGACATCCTGGCCTCGAAGCGTTCCGTCACCGGCCAGTTCCTTTCCGGCGAACGCGCCATCGAGGTGCCGAAGCAGCGCCGCCAGCCCAACGACGATTCGTACTGGTTGCGCTTGCACGGCGCCAGCGGCAACAACCTGAAGGACGTGGACCTGGACATCCCCGCCGGGCTGTTCACCTGCGTCACCGGCGTCTCGGGCTCGGGCAAGTCCACCCTGGTCAACGACACCCTGTTCCGCCTCGCCGCCAGCGAACTCAACGGCGCCAGCACGCAGCCCGCGCCGTTCAAGTCGGTGGAAGGCCTGCAGCTGTTCGACAAGGTGGTGGACATCGACCAGTCGCCGATCGGCCGCACGCCGCGCTCCAACCCGGCCACCTACACCGGCCTGTTCACGCCGCTGCGCGAGCTGTTCGCGCAGGTGCCCGAGGCGCGCGCGCGCGGCTACGAGCCGGGCCGCTTCAGCTTCAACGTGCGCGGTGGCCGCTGCGAGGCCTGCGAAGGCGACGGCATGTTGAAGGTGGAGATGCACTTCCTGCCCGACGTCTACGTGCCCTGCGACGTCTGCCACGGCAAGCGCTACAACCGCGAGACGCTGGAGATCCACTACAAGGGCCACACCATCGCCGACGTGCTCGACATGACGGTGGAGGACGCGCTGAAACTGTTCGAGAACGTGCCGGTGATCGCGCGCAAGCTCGACACGCTGCGCGCGGTTGGGTTGGACTACATCAAGCTCGGCCAGAGCGCGACCACGCTGTCCGGCGGCGAGGCGCAGCGCGTGAAGCTCTCCAAGGAGCTGAGCAAGCGCGACACCGGCAACACGCTGTACATCCTCGACGAGCCCACCACCGGCCTGCACTTCCACGACATCGAGCAACTGCTCGACGTGCTGCACCAGTTGGTGGACCAGGGCAACACCGTGGTGGTGATCGAGCACAACCTCGACGTGATCAAGACCGCCGACTGGGTGGTCGACCTCGGCCCCGAGGGCGGCGCGGGCGGCGGCCGCATCCTGGTCAGCGGCACGCCGGAAACCGTGGCCGCCACGCCCGAGTCGCACACCGGCCGCTTCCTCGCGCCGCACCTGAAACAGGCCAAGGCCAAGTCCACCGCCGCGAAGCGGGCGAAGAACGAACTCAAGCACATCGCCTCGGCCGACAAGCACAAGCCGATGCGCGGAAAAAAGAAGAAGACCCCATGAGCAAGACCGACAACGCATCGCCCAAGCCCGCACGCCGCGGCAAGAAGGCCGAGCCTGCTGCCGCGGCACCGGCGACCACCGAAGCAACGCAGGCCATGCCGCAACCGCTGTTCACGGCGGACATCGCCGCGCGCTGGCGCGACCTCGACGCCTTCAACCACGTCAACAACTCCAACTACCTCACCTACCTAGAAGAGGCGCGCCTGCAGTGGCTGAGCCACGTGCCCGGCCCGTGGTTCGACGAGCACAGCATGCCGGTGATGGCCGCCGTGCAGCTCAACTACCGCCGCCCGATCGAGTGGCCGGCGCAGCTGCACGTGGAGCTTTTCTGCGAGCGCATCGGCAACAGTTCGATGACCATCGCCCACCGCCTGGTGGACGCCAACGACGGCGAGCGCCTGTACTGCGACGGCCACGTGGTGATGGTGTGGATGGATCCGGCCACCGGCAAGCCGGTATCGCTGCCGGAAGCGATCCGCGCCGCGGTTGCCTAGGCAACCATCCGCCATGCGCCACCGCCCCGCCTTGGCCCGCACCGCATTCGCGGTCGGCCGCGACGCGGGCGAGCCGGTCGAGACCATCGCGGGTGAATGTCATGCCTGGCGTTTCCGTCCGCATTTCCACGTCGGCGACGAGATCGTGCGCGTGCTCGCCGGCCGCGCGCGGCTGCGCCTGCCCGACGGCTGCCGCGACGTCGCCGCCGGCGACACGCTGGCGGTGCCGGCCGGCGTGATCCATTGCTTCGAGCCGCTGGATCGGCAGGGCTGGGCCTTCGTCTCGCGCTTCGTGCCGGCGTCCCGCACCGCGACGCGCGAAACCGCCACGCTGGCCGCCCGGGCCACCGCGCTGCTGATGCAACGCCAGTCGCTGCACACCGATGTCGCCGCCGTCGCGCAAGGCTGCGCCATGTCCGCCGGCCACCTGTCACGCGCTTTCCGCCGCGAAACCGGCAGCAGCCTGCACAACTTCCACGTGCTGCTCGCACTGCACCAGGTGAAGACGCTGCTGCGCCGGCAGGTGCCCGTGATGGAGGCCGCACTGGAAGCCGGCTTCTATGACCAGGCGCACCTCAATCGCGAGTTCGTCCGCACCTACGGCATGACGCCAGCCGTCTTCCGCGATGGCTGGGCCGCCGCCGCGTGACGATGCCTCAGCCCAGCTCCAGCGCCATGTACAAGGTGCCCGGCAGCGGGTTGTCGTAGTACGGCGGCACCGGGCGGAAGCCCAGTTCCACGTACAGCCGCCGCGCGGCGTGCATCGTCACCAAGGTGTCCAGCACCAGGCGCGCATGACCTGCCTCGCGGGCGCGTGCGATGACCGCTTCCGCCAACCGGCGCCCCAGCGCCTGCCCGCGCGCGGCGGGGCGCAGGTACAGGCGCTTCATCTCGGCCGTGCCCGGCATTGGGGTCGGGCGCAGCGCCACGCAGCCCAGCGCCAGGCCTTCGGCATCGCGTGCGATCAGGATGTCGCCCAGAGGCGGCGCGTACTTGCCCGGCAGTTGCGCCAGCTCCGCCGCGAAGCCCTGGAAGGAGAGGTCGATGCCGAGGCTGCCCGCATATTCCGCGAACAGCTCGCGCACCGCTTCGCCGTCCGCGGGAAAGTGCGCCGACACGATGCTGGTACCCGATGCAGCCGACATGCCCGATAGCCTCCGCAGCCTGATCCTCTCAGTCTGCCGGAGGCGGTCGGTACATGCTTGGATGATCCTGACCTCGCGCGCGTGCGGTCTGACCTACTTCACCAGGATCTCGTCCGCGAACAACCAGGTGTTCGTGGCACCGTCAGGGAAACCGGCCGGCAGCGCGGTGTAGCGATTCGCCACGACGCGGACGTAGCGCGCACTCAACGGCTTGGCCACCTTGAACGCCACATGGAACAGGTGCGCGATCGAATCCATCACGTCGGCCTTCGGCTGCTCGGTATCGACCGCGATCCAGTGCTTGCCGTCGCCGGAAACCTCGAAGCTCACCGCACGCGGCGGCAGGATGCGCGAGCCGGTGTTCTGCAGGAAATCCACCGCCACCGCATGGATCGTCGTGGGCTTCCGCAGGTCGATGACGGCGTCCACGTCGGCGTCGTTCCAGCCCGACCATTGCCCGTTGTGGAAGTCGTCGCCGCCCAGCACGCCATCCGTCAGCGCAGCGGCAGGCGCGTACTTCGGCGACACCGGCTGGGCGAGATGCAGCGGCTTGCCGGTGGCGAGGTTGCCGACCAGGGTGAAGCTGGTGGGGTTGTCGTAGCGCAGCCCCTTGCGGAACGGCACCACCTTCAGCGTGCCGGCGCGACGCACGACCACGCTGTCGGTGAACGACGGCGAGCTGGCGGTGGGCGTGCTGCCGTCCAGGGTGTAATGGTTCACCAGGTCGTCGAAGCCGCGCTTGGCGTGCAACTGCCAGCCACCGTGCGGGTCGACCGTGATCGAGTACGCCACCACCGCTTTGTCCTCCGGGCCGTAGGCCACGTGCCAGGCATCCAGCCGCGGGTATTGCGCCTGCAGGCGCTGCTGGAAATTCGCCCACGCCGCATCGTCGTGCGCATTGCCGCGCCACAGGTTCTCGGCGAAGGCCAGCACGCGCGGATACAGCTTGGACTCGGCGTTGTACGGGTTCGCGCGCTCGCTCCACAGCGGCGCCTCGGCGCCCAGCAGCTGCGAGCGATGCGCCGCGAACAGGGCGGCGTCCGCCTTCGCGTCACCCGGGCTGCTGTCGTTGGCGATGTCGGTGCGGAATACGTCCTGCACCGTCAGCGAATCCAGCGCGCGATCGATGTAGAACGGGCCGGCGACCACCACGCGGTTGCCATTCGCCAGCGCCTTGGCCTGCTCGTCCGCGCCGCGCCAGGCTTCGATGATGGCCTGCGTGTCGGCGCCGCCCTCGAGGATCTCGTCCCAGCCGACCAGGGTCTTGCCCTTGCTCTCGAGGTAACGCTGGATGCGCTTGATGAAGTAGCTCTGCAGGCCGTCCTCGTCCTTCAAGCCCAGCTTGCGCATCAGCGCCTGGCAGGAGGCGCACGCGTGCCAGGCGACCTTGGGCGTCTCGTCGCCGCCGATGTGCACGTACTGCGACGGGAACAGCGGCAGCACCTCGTCCAGCACGTTCTCGAGGAAGGTGAAGGTGCCTTCGTCGCCCACGCAGTCGATGTTCTTGTGCACGCCCCAGGCGGTGGTCACGGCCACCGGCTTCTTGCTGCACGACAATTCGGGATACGCAGCGATCGCCGCCACGCTGTGCCCCGGCATCTCGATCTCGGGGATCACGGTGATGTTGAGCCGGCGCGCGTAGTCCACCACTTCGCGGATCTGCGCCTGGGTGTAGAAGCCGCCGTAGCGCGTGCCGTCCGCCTCGGTGCGCCATGCGCCGACGCTGGTGAGCTTCGGGTAGCGCTTGATCTGGATGCGCCAGCCCTGGTCGTCGGTGAGGTGCCAGTGGAAGGTGTTGATCTTGTAGTAGCTGAGCAGGTCGAGCTGTTTCTCGACGAAGCTCACCGGATAGAAATGCCGGCTGACGTCCAGCATCGCGCCGCGCCACGCATAGGCCGGCGCGTCCTCGATGCGCACGGCGGGAATCTCCACCGGCGCGGCCTTCGACAAGGGCAGCAGCTGGCGCAGCGTCTGCACGCCCCAGAACAGGCCCTTGTCGGTGGAGGCGCTGATCGTGACCCGCCCCGGCGTCACCGCGAGCCGGTAGACCTCCTCGCCCTGCACCGCGGGATCGAGCTTCAGCACGATGGCATGCACGCCGGAACCTTCGCGCACCGCGATCCCCGTCTGCGCGCGGATCGCCTCGCGCAGGAAGGCGGCGATCTCGCGGCCGCGGGCGTCCTTCGGGGCCTCCACGCGGGTGCGCCCGTCCAGCCGGTAGCTGCCCTGCTCCAGTTGCAGGTGCTGCGGTCGTGGAACGATGGACACCGCCGCCGCGGCGACGGCGGGAATCAACAGGCACAGGCCGAGCATGCAGGCCATCAGCGGTCGTGGCATTCGTGGCATTCCGGGGCTGGGGACGCGGGCACCGGCAAAGCGCCGCGGGCGGCACGAACCGGCCATGAAAAGTAATACAAACATACAATGGGTGCGAGGTCGATGCGGATCGCGTATCGGCCCGCATGCACTGCACATGGCGCCAAGGCGTCGGCCACATCCTGAATCACGTCCTCGCTGGCCGCCGGCCGACGGCCCTCGACCCGGTTAAGATCGGGCCGATCCCCCCAGGAGCAGCCCCATGAACCCGCCTGTCCTGTCTTCCCTTGCACTGGCCTGCGCCGCCTGCCTCGCCATCGCTTCTAGCGCCAGCGCGATGCCCGCCACGCCCGGCGCCAGCATCACGCTGTATCGCAGCGACAGCTCGGCGCTGTATGCCAGCAGCGGCGACGGCAACGTCGATGGCGGCTACGCGGTGATCCGCGAGCGGCGCCCGCTCACACTCAAGCCCGGCCTGCAGGACGTCACCCTGGGCGACCTGCCCGACCATCTCGACGCCGAAGCGTTGGCGCTGGGTTTTCCCGGTGGCGGCGCCAAGGTGGTCTCGCAGCTTCTGCTGCTAGGCCAGGGCGGCAACGCCGCGCTGGTTGGCCTGGTCGGCCAGGAAGTGACCGTGCTGGGCGGCAATGGCGAAACCCTGGCCCAGGGCACCCTGCTGCGTGCCAACGACGGCCTCCTGGTGAGAGGTGCGCAGAGCACCACCCTGATCCGCCAGTACGCCGCCGTGCGTACCGGCGATGGCAGCTTCCCCACCGGTTCCAGCTTGCGTCTGCGCATCGACGCCGCGCGTGGCGGCCGCAACGAGGCCGTGCTCAGCTACCCCACCGCGGGCCTTGGCTGGCGCGCCGCCTATGTCGCGACGCTGCAGCCAGGTGATGCGTGCCGCATGCAGTTCGAGTCGCGCGCCAGCATCGCCAACCGCAGCGGGCGCGACTGGAACGACGCCCGGCTCACCCTGATCGCGGGCGAGCCGGACTTCGCCAAGGCTTCCGCGCCCCGCCCGATGATGGCCGCCAAGGCCTTCGCCGCCGCGCCGCTGCCGCAGCAGGCGCAGTTGGACAACTACCGCAGCTACACCCTGCCCGCGCCGGTGGATCTGCCCGACGGCAGCGTGAGTCAGGTGCCGCTGTACGACACGCGCAGCCTCGCGTGCGAGCGCAGCAACCTCGTCGAGAACGGCGGCACGTGGCAGCCGGCGCAGCCCATGCTCGCCCCCGGCTTCGACAACGGCGGCAGCGACCGCATCGTCAGTACGCTCAAGTTCGCCGCCTTCGACAGCCTGCCCGCCGGCTACCTGCGCGTGCTCGCTCAGGATAGCCGCGGCACGCCGCAATTCATCGGCGAAGGCCGCATCGAGGACACGCCCAAGGGCGGCGACGCCAGCATTACGCTGGGCACCGCGTTCGACCTGCGCGCGGCGCGCGAACGCACCGCCTTCCGCGTGGATCAGGCCGGCCGCACGCTGGACGAAGCGTTCCGCATCACCCTCACCAACGCCGGCGGCAGCGCACGCACCGTCACCGTGCGCGAACACCCCAGCCGCTGGCGCGAATGGAAGCTGGCTTCGTCCAGCGTCGCGCCAGCCAGACAGACCACCGACACGCTGGAATTCCGCGTGAACGTGCCCGCCGATGGCAAGGCCGTGCTGGACTATGCCGTGCGCTACAGTTGGACGGCGGATCAGCACCCGCAGCCGTAACCGGAGCCATCCCATGATCGAAGTCACCCGCCACGACGCCGTCGCCGAGATCCGCCTCGCGCGCCCGCCGGTCAACGCGCTGAACCTGGAGATGCTGCAGTCGCTGCATGCGGCGCTGGATAAAAGCGTCCGCGACGGCGCGCACGGCATCGTGCTGTCCGGCGTGCCCGGCATGTTCTCCGCTGGCGTGGACGTGCCCGCTCTGCTGCAGGCGGATCGGGCCGGCGTGCTGGCGTTCTGGCGCGAGTTCTTCGCCACCGCCGCCGCGCTGGCCTGCTCGCCGGTGCCGGTGGCCGCGGCCATCACCGGCCACAGCCCGGCCGGCGGCGCGGTGATGGCGCTGATGTGCGATTACCGCGTGATGGCGCAGGGCCCGTACAAGATCGGCCTCAACGAAGTGCAGGTGGGGCTTGCGGTGCCCGACTGCATCCAGCTCGCGCTGCGCCGCGTGGTGGGTGCGTACCGCGCCGAGCGCCTGCTGACGGCCGGTGCGATGATCGACGCGCAGCACGCGCTGGACTGCGGCTTCGTGGACGAAACCACCGGCATCGACCAGGTGGCCACGCGCGCGCTGCACTGGATGCACGAGCTGCTCGCCCTGCCCCCGCATGCCATGCTCGCCACCCGCCGCGTGGCCCGCGCCGACCTGATCGCCACCTACGCCGACGTGGATGCGTTGCCCGTGGCCGACTTCGTCGAGGGCTTCTACCACCCGCAGACGCAAGCCACGCTGCAGGCGCTGGTGGCCAAGCTCAAGGGCAAGGGCTGAACCAGCTCAAGGCTCCCAGACCATGTACACATCCGCCCGCGCGTAGTGCGAACCCGCGCGCGGCGCGGGGCGATGGCGGAAACCGACGCTTTCGTACAACGCCAGCGCAGGCCCGAGCAGGCTGCTCGATTCCAGGAACAATTCGCGTGCGGGCAGCGTGCGGTACAGGTCAAGCGCCGCCTGCATCAGCAAGCGCCCTACGCCATGGCCGCGCGCATCGGGCGACACCGCCATCTTGGTGAGTTCGTAGACGCCGTCGCCCTCGTGCTTCAGGGCCACGGTGCCGAGCGCGCGCTCCGCCTCGTCGATGGCGAACAGGATGCGCCCGCCGCTGGCGAGAATGAATCGCTCGGGGTTCTCCAGCACTTCGCGGTCGTAGGCCTCGACCGTGAACCAACGCTCCAGCCACTCGATGTTGAGCGCCGCGAACGCAGCGCGCCAGCGTGGATCGAAGTCCGCGATGCGGATGCCTTGCGACAGGGAAGGCTGGGCCATGGGCTCGCTGCATGCACCGCTGCGCCGGCCCGGCTGACGCCAGGCCGGCCGCAGGGACACCATCAGCCCTTCTTGGCCTTGGTCAGCAGCTGATCCAGCAGCGACATCGCCAGGTCGATCTCCTCGTGGGTGATGTCCAGCGACGGCGCGAACGTGATCACGTTCTTGTACCAGCCGCCCACATCGAGCACGAGGCCGATCTTCTTGCCGTTGTGCTCCAGGTCGCCGGCGAGGCCGATGTCGACCATCTTGTCGAGCAGCGCCTTGTTCGGAGTGAAGCCGTCGTCGGTGCAGATCTCGGCGCGTAGCGCGAGGCCCAGACCATCCACGTCGCCGATTTCCTTGTGCTTCTTCTGCAGCTCGCGCAGGCCTTCGAGGAAGTGCGCGCCCTTCTTCGGCACGCTGGTCTCGTAGTCCAGCTCGTAGCCCATCTTGATCACTTCCAGGCCCAGCGAGGTGCCGAGCGGGTTGGAATTGAACGTCGAATGGGTCGAGCCCGGCGGGAACACGGTCGGGTTGATCAACTCTTCGCGCGCCCACAGGCCAGACAGCGGGTTCAGACCGTTGGTCAGCGCCTTGCCGAACACCACGATGTCCGGCGTCACGCCGAAGTTCTCGATCGACCACAGCTTGCCGGTACGCCAGAAGCCCATCTGGATCTCGTCGGACACCATCAGGATGCCGTACTTGTCCAGCACCTTCTTCAGGCCCTTGAAGAAGCCCATCGGCGGCAGCACGTAGCCGCCGGTGCCCTGGATCGGCTCGACGTAGAACGCGGCGTATTCGCACTGGCCGGTCTTGGGATCCCACACGCCGTTGTATTCGGTCTCGAACAGGCGCTCGAACTGGCGCACGCAGCTGTCGGAATATTCTTCCGGCGTCATGCCCTTGGGGCGGCGGAACGGATACGGGAACGGCAGGAACATCGCGCGCTCGCCGAAGTGGCCGAAGCGGCGGCGGTAGCGGTAGCTGGAGGTGATCGACGAGGCGCCCAGCGTGCGGCCGTGGTAACCGCCCTCGAAGGCGAACATCAGGCTCTTGCCGTTGCTGGCGTTGCGCACCAGCTTCAGCGAATCCTCGATCGCCTGCGCACCACCCACGTTGAAGTGCACGCGGCCGTCGAGGCCGAACTTCTTCTTCGCGTCCAGCGCGATGGTCTTGGCCAGCTCGATGCGGGTCTGGTGCAGGTACTGGCTGGCCACCTGCGGCAGCACGTCGATCTGCTTCTTCAGCGCGTCGTTGAGGCGCTTGTTGCCGTAGCCGAAGTTGACCGCCGAATACCACATCTGCAGATCGAGGAAGCGCGTGCCGGCGGTGTCGATCATCCAGCTGCCTTCGCCGTGGCGGAAGATCTTCGGCGGATCCACGTAGTGCACGGTGTCGCCGAAGGAGCTGTACTTGGCCTCGTCGGCGAGCAGTTGCGCGTCGTCGATGAAACCGACGGCGTTCTTGTCGATGTTCATGGATTGGATTCCGGGGGAGCGATTTCGGGAATGCGGCGAAGCGGCCGATCAGGCCGCCGTCGTCTCGTGATGGTGCGCGTGGCGCGGCAGGCTGCCGTCGAGCAGGCGAGGCAGGAACTCCAGCGCGTCCTCGAAGCCGGTGATCGGCACATAGGGGATGCCGGCGGCGCGACAGTGTTCGATCAGGCGGTGCTTGGCGAACACGAAGTCCACGCGGTCGGCCGCGCAGAAATCCGAGGCGCCGTCGCCTATCAGCAGGGTCTTGGCGCCCGTGGTGCGCGCCTGCGCCACGCAGGCGCATTTGCAGGTGCCGCTGCGGCAACCCTCGGCCTGGAACGGCGAGGTGAGCTGCCACTGCTTCGGCGGCGTGGCCGGCGCAAGGTGGTTGGCGGCCAGCGGCAGGTCGTCCAGGCCGTAGCGGCCGAGGATCTGGTGGATCGCGTAGTCGAGGCCGTCGCTGACGATGCGGATCGGCACGCCGAGTTCGCGCGCCTTGGCCACGAAGCCCGGGAAGGCGTGGTCGATCCACAGCTCGCGCAGGTGCTCGTCCAGCTCGGCGCGCGTCATCTGCAGCAGCCCGACCTGGCCCGACATGCACTCGCGCGAGCCGATGCGTCCGGCACGCCAGTCCTGCTCCAGCACTTCCCAGCCGGGGCGACCGAAACGGTCGAGCAACGAGTCGATCACGTCCTCGACGGAAATCGTGCCGTCGAAATCACAGAGGATGGTCCAGCCGGAAACGGGCATCAGTGGCGCACTCACAACGGTCATGAGTCGCACGTTAGGCAAGCTGCCTTTCGGCGCCCTTTCCCGTTTGTGCGATGCGCGCACTGCGCTGGTGCAGCCGCAGGCGGCTGCCCTCGGTGCCCCGTAGTGGGCGAGTCGTTCAGCCATCGGCGGACAGCCGAACTGCGGCGGAACGGATGCATCGCCTTTGACAACCGGGCGCACGGACAACCCGTCAAAGCGACGCGGCACCCTGCCTGCCCGTGTCCAGTCCCGTTCGCACCTGTTGCTCGCCTTGTCGTGTCTGGCATTGCCGTCCTGCGCCACGGCCTGCCCCAACGACACGCCCCTCGATAAGCCAGTACGGCTCGCGCAGCCAGCTCACTGCGTCTACTTTCTTTCTTGAAGACGCCAGGTCGCCAGCAGCACGATGGCCAACATCGCCAGATGCGCCGCAATGGACAGGATGGCAGCGCCGTGTACGCCACGCGATTCCACCGGCATCAGCGATGCCTGCAAGCCGTTGCCCAGATTCCAGCCCCAAAGCCGCCCACAGGCTCCCGCTGCGCCATAGCGCCGTCGCGTAAGGCAGGCCGAAGGCGAACAGCAGCCCCCATTCCTGCCGTCCATTGCCGAGCCGATAGATGTGGTTGAACACGAAGATCGCGGCGGAAACAAGCACGAACAACGCGCCGCTGCGCCAGCGAATGCCGGCGGCGCGATACCAGTAGCCGCGAGTGAGGATGTCCTCGGCAAGCGAGGGCACGAAGGTACCCAGCAACAACATCGGCAAGGCCGCCATCAGGTCAGCCGGCGTAGCCGCGGGCGCCTGCGCGTCTGCCACGTACACGCCAAGCCGCAACCCCGCCCATACCGCGACGAACTTCGCCAGCACCGCCAGCAGCAGGCAACCCGGCAACCACCGCCACCATCCATCTCCATCCAGCGCATACGCGCCAAAACCGCGCCAACCCAGCCAACGCGACAATGGCCACGCCAGCAGCACGCTGGCCGTCATCAACACATCACGCACCGCAGTGTTGTGCAGCCAAAGCATGCCCACGCCCTCGGCGGACTGGTACAACAGCCACAGGAGTGCGAACGCCAGCACCACCCGCCACGAATGCCTCATCGCCACCCTCTCCCTCCTCGCATCATGGCGAGACGCCGGCCATCAACGGTCGTCGCGCGTCCAGATCGCGCCGTCTTCCTCTTGCACGGGGAAATGCGCGATAGGCTCGTAGGCCGGCGGACAGGTCACCGCGCCGCTGCGCAGGTCGAAACGCGCGCCGTGGCGCGGGCATTCCACCTCGAAGCCGTGCACTTCGCCGCCGGCAAGATCGCCGCCGTCGTGCGTGCAGGTGTCCTCGACCGCATAGAGGTCGCCGTCGATGTTGTACACGGCGATGGGCGTGTCCCCGTCGTACACCAGCTTGAACTCGCCCGGCAGCAGTTCGCTGCGCGCGCCCACGCACACCCAGCCTTCGTCTGCCAGGCTCATGCCAGCTCCTTGCGCAGCACTTCGAAACGCAGGTCGTCGCGGCGCGGGATGCCGAAGCGCTCGTCGCCGTAGGGAAAGGGCTGGAACTCGCCGGTGCGGCGGTAACCGCGGCGCTCGTAGAAGGCGATCAGCTCCGCGCGCTGCACGATGGTCGTCATGTGCATCGCACGGCAACCCCACACCTCGCGCACGATGCGCTCGGCTTCAGCCATTACGGCCTTGCCCAAGCCACCGCCCTGCTGCAATGGATCGACGGCGAACAAACCGAAGTAGCCTGAGTCGCCCTGCCGCTCGATGTGGCAGCACGCCAGCAGCACTCCATCGCGTTCGGCCAGCAGAACCACGCTGTACGGTTGATCGAGGCGCACTGAAACATCAGCGGCATCGGTGCGCTGGCCGTCCAACAGGTCGGATTCAGTGGTCCAGCCCCGCCGGCCGGAGTCTCCGCGATAGGCGGATTCGACCAAGGCCACGATGGCGGGGATATCAGCGGCGGCGGCCGGACGGAAATTCAGGGCGGACGATTCGGACATGTGCCCATGGTAAAGCTTCAGCACAAGGATGGCGGCAAGTGCGGCGATCGCTGCGCGCAGGAATCCGCTTCGGCCACTCAGGGCCGACCACTGCTGCATGAAGTGGATGCGCAACATTGTCCCCAGCGGTATCAGCGGATGACCACGGCAACCCGCCTTCGAATAGTGCGCCTCGATGATCGCTTCGAGCTTCGACCACGGTATCACTTGATCCATCTCCGCCAGAAATACCTCACGGCGCGTGCGCTTCTTCTTGGCGTCGAAGGTCAATGAAGCGAAGGTGGTCTGTTTCATGGTGCGCATAGTCTGATGGGATGACGCTAGGATGCGCGATAGGGGGAATAAATCAGAGAGTAATAAAGAGACTTCCTCGTCCTATCGACCTCGAGGGCCATGATGGTGTTGGCACAACCGTCAGCAGAAGAGGAAGTCTCCATGAACACGGTAACCACGATTGGCATCGACTTGGCGAAAAACGTGTTTTCCATCTGTGGGGTCAACGCTGCAGGACGCGTGATGCGTCGGCAGGATCTGCAGCGGGATGCGTTTGCGCTGTGGCTTGCACAAGTTCCGGCAGGCACGGTGATTGCCATGGAAGCGTGTACCGGAGCGCATCACCGGGGCCGACGCAGTTTGGAGCATGGCTTGGTACCACGACTGATGGCGACCCAGTTCATAGCCCCGTTTCGCAAAAATCTGATGGCCAAGAACGATCACGACAATCCGGAAGCCATCGCCACCGCAGCCCGGCAAGGCAATATGCGGTTTATTCCGGTCGACGTGGATCAGCAGGCACGGCTGGCTTGGCACCGTGTGCGGGAGGGCTACAAGGCCGAAGGCTTGGCTATCAACAATCGGCTGCGCGGCATCCTGGCCGGGTTCGGAATCGTGATGGCGCGCAGTGACACGGCTTTGCGCCGGGCGCTGGCGGATCTGGAGGCGTATCCGACACTCCCGACCGAATGCAAGGAGCTGCTGCGCTCAGCCAACACACACTGGGAACAGGCACACAAAGCCCGTGATGCGTGTGAGACCCGGATCACGTCGTTGGGGCACCTGCTACCAAATGGCGACGCAACGAAAAAAGGCCCGCCGCGAACGACGGGCCTTTTTCATGCGGCGTTGGCGTGAACTCAGCTGCCCAGCAGCACCCGGTTCATGCGCTGCACGAACGCAGCCGGATCGGCCAGTTGCGCGCCGGCGGCGATCTCGGCCTGCTCCAGCAGCAACGTGGCCAGATCCTTCGCCTTCGCTTCGTCCGCCTCCCCCTCGACGCGCTTGAGCAGGGCGTGCTGCGGATTGACCTCCAGGGTGGGCTTGCTCTCGGGCAGTTCCTGGCCGGCCTCGCGCAGCAGGCGCGCGAGATGCGGCGCCATGTCGTAGTCGTTGAGAGCAAGACAGGAGGGCGAATCGGTAAGGCGCGCGGACACCTTCACATCGCCCACGCGGTCGCCGAGCAGTTCCTTGAGCTTCTTTAGCAGCGGCTCGGCTTCCTTCGCCGCTTCCTCCTGCTTCTTCTTGTCGGCCTCGTCCAGCGGCAGCTCGCCCTTGGCGACATTGCGCAGCTTCTTGCCTTCGTATTCCGCGAGGTAGCCGACCATCCACTCGTCGATGCGGTCAAACATCAGCAGCACCTCGATGCCCTTGGCGCGGAACGCCTCGAGCTGCGGGCTGCCGGCGGCGGCGGCGTAGCTGTCGGCGGTGATGTACCAGATCGCGTCCTGGCCCACCGCCATGCGGCCGACGTAGTCGTCCAGCGATACCGTCTGCTTCGCGCCTTCGCCTTTGGTGGAGGCGAAGCGCAGCAGCTTGGCGATGCGCTCGCGGTTCGTCGCGTCCTCGCTGATGCCTTCCTTCAGCGTGTTGCCGAAGGCCTTGAGGAAGGTGGCGAACTTCTCCGGCTCGTCCTTCGCCAGCTTCTCGATCAGATCCAGCACGCGCTTCACGCAAGCGGCCTTGATGCGCTCCAGCTGGCGGTTGTGCTGCAGGATTTCGCGACTGACATTGAGCGGCAGGTCGTCGGCATCCACCACGCCGCGCACGAAGCGCAGGTAGTTGGGCAGCAGCTCCTCGGCCGCGTCCATGATGAAGACGCGCTTGATGTAGAGCTTGAGGCCCTTGCGCTCGTCGCGGCCGCCCATCATCAGGTCGAACGGCGGCTGCGCGGGAATGTAGAGCAGCGTGGTGAAGCTCTGGCTGCCTTCGACGCGGTTGTGCGTCCACGCCAGCGGATCGTTGAAATCGTGGCCCAGCGACTTGTAGAAGCCGATGTAGTCCGCGTCGGAAATCTCGGACTTGGGCTTCGCCCACAGCGCCGAGGCGTCGTTGACGGTTTCCCACTCGTCCGTGGGCTTGCCGTCCTTCTCCACCGGCACGCGAATCGGAAAGGCCACGTGGTCGGAGTACTTGCGGATCAGCGACTTCAGCTGCCAGGCCTTGAGGAACTCGTCCTCGTCGGCCTTGAGGTGCAGGACAACCGACGTGCCGCGTTCGGCCTGCTCGACCTGCTCCAGCGCGTACTCGCCCTTGCCGTCGCTCTCCCACTTCACGCCCTCGCCCGCCGGCGCGTCGGCGCGGCGAGTCAGCACGGTGACCTTGTCGGCCACCACGAAGGCGGAATAGAAGCCCACGCCGAACTGGCCGATCAGGCGCGCGTCGGCCTTCTGCTCGCCGCTCATCGCCTCCAGGAAGCGGCGCGTGCCGGAACTGGCGATGGTGCCGATGTTCGCCACCACCTCGTCGCGCGTCATGCCGATGCCGTTGTCGCGCACGGTGATGGTGCGCGCCGCCTCGTCCCAGCTCACGTCGATGTGCAGCTCGCCGTCGCCGCCCAGCAGCTCGGGCTTGCCCAGCGACTCGAAGCGCAGCTTGTCGCAGGCGTCGGAGGCGTTGGAGATCAGCTCGCGCAGGAAGATCTCCTTGTGCGAGTACAGCGAATGGGTAACCAGGTGCAGCACCTGGGCGACTTCGGCTTCGAATTTGCGTGTTTCGGTAGTCATTGCGTGTCATCCATTCTTGCGTTGATTGCCTGGTCGTCATTCCGGCGCAGTCCGGAATCCAGTGACAGTAGCATCCGAAGTTTCGAGTGCTTCGCACGGGCATTTCACTGGATTCCGGCCTGCGCCGGAATGACGGCGAAAACTCAGTTCCTGGCGTTCTGCAGCGCCGCGATGCGCTCGTCCAGTGGCGGGTGGCTCATGAACAGGCGCTGGAAACCCTGCGCCAGCGGGCCGGAGATGCCGAACGCCGCCAGCGTCTTCGGCAGGGTGTTCTCGCCATGGTCACCCTTGAGGCGCTGCAGCGCGGAAACCATCGCGCCGCGCCCGGCCAGCTTCGCGCCGGCCGCGTCGGCGTGGAACTCGCGCCAGCGCGAGAAGGCCATCACGATCATCGAGGCGAACAGGCCGAACACCAGCTGCAGCACGATCACGGTGACGAAGTAGCCGATGCCGCTGCCGCCGCGATTGTCGTCGCGGCCTCCGGACAGCCAGCTGTCCACCAGCCGGCCCACGATGCGCGCGGCAAGGATCACCAGCGTGTTCAGCACGCCCTGGATCAGGGTCATGGTCACCATGTCGCCGTTGGCGACGTGGCCGATCTCGTGGCCGAGCACGGCGGCCACCTGCTCGCGATCCATTTGCTGCAGCAGGCCGGTGCTCACCGCCACCAGTGCGCTGTTCTTCGTCATGCCGGTGGCAAACGCGTTCATTTCCGGCGCGTCGTAGATCGCCACCTCGGGCATGCCGATGCCGGCGTTCTGGGCGTGCCGGCGCACGGTGTCCAGCAGCCAGCGCTCGGTTTCGTTCTCGGGTTGCCCGATCACCCGCGCGCCGGTGCTCATCTTGGCCATCCATTTCGACATGGCCAACGAGATGAAGGCGCCACCCATGCCGAACGCCGCGGCATAGATCAGCAGGCCCGTGCTGCCGCCCAGACCCTGCGCGGCGGCCATCTGATCCACCCCGAACAGGTGGCAGACGATGCCGAGCAGGAACAGCACGGCGAGGTTGGTACCGAGGAAAAGGACGACGCGGCGCATGGCTGTCTCTTTGGCAGTCACGGGAACGGGAATCTGGGCGATGAGTGTAGGCGTTGCCGGGCCTTTTCAAGCGTGCGCCCGCTCGCCAGCAGGCTGGCAGACAGGCAGACTTCCACGCATGGATTACCGTGGACGCTTCGCCCCCTCGCCCACCGGCCTGCTGCACTTCGGCTCGCTGGCCGCCGCCGTGGGCAGTTGGCTGCGCGCGCGGCAGGCCGGTGGCCAGTGGTTGTTGCGCATGGAAGACATCGACCCGCCGCGCGAGGTTCCCGGCTCGGCCGCCGCCATCCTCGCCGCGCTGCCGGCGTTCGGCCTGGCCGCGGACGAACCGGTACTGTGGCAGTCGCAACGCAGCGACGCCTACGACGCGGCCTTTGCGCAGCTGCGCAGGATGGATGCGGTGTTCCCCTGCTGGTGCAGCCGCAGCGAACTGGCCGCCGCCGGGCCGCATCGCGACGGCCGCTGCGCCAGCGCGCCCGACCCGACCCGCGAACCCGCATGGCGATTGCGCACACCGGACGTCGAGATCGCCTTCGACGACGCCCTGCAGGGGCCGCAGCGGCAGAACCTGCGCGAGGCCGCGGGCGACTTCGTGATACGCCGCGTCGAGGGCCTGTATTCCTACCAGCTCGCCTGCGTGGTGGACGACGCCCACCAGGGCATCACCGAGGTGGTGCGCGGCTGCGACCTGCTCGACTCCACGCCGCGGCAGATCCACCTGCAGCGCCTGCTGGGCCTGCCCACGCCGCGCTACCTGCACCTGCCGCTGGCGCTGGACGCGCAGGGGCGCAAGCTGTCCAAGTCGTCGCAGGCGCTGCCGGTCGATCCGGCCGAGCCGCTGCCGGCGCTGCGCCGCGCGCTGGCTTTCCTCGGCCAGCCGGTGCCCGCGGATGTCCCCGACGCAGCCGCCCTGCTCGCCACCGCATTGCGGCACTTCGACCCGGAACGCATGCCGCAATGCAGCGGTTACTTTGCGGGCTGAGCAGTTATAAATCCGACGTGCGGGCCAACGCCGGTCACCGACCGCCGCGCGCCGCGCCCGCCGCCACCCACCCCCAGGAGATTCGACATGACGCAGCGCACGGCTTTGGTTACGGGCGGCACCGGCGGCATCGGCAGCGCCATCGTGCGCTACCTCGCCCGGCAGGGGCACCGGGTCGCCACCAACTACCGCAACGCGGAGAAAGCCGAAGCGTGGCGCAAGGCCATGGCCGACGAAGGCATCGAGGTGTGCATGGTGTCCGGCGACGTCTCCGACCCCGCGTCCTGCGAAACGATGATCCAGGAGATCGCCAGCCAGTGCGGCCCGGTGGACATCCTGGTCAACAATGCCGGCATCACCCGCGACACCACCTTCCACAAGATGAGCTACCAGCAGTGGACGGAGGTGCTGAACACCAACCTCAACGCCTGCTTCAACGTCACCCGCCCGGTGATCGAGGGCATGCGCGAGCGCAAGTGGGGCCGCATCGTGCAGATCAGCTCGATCAACGGCCAGAAGGGCCAGTACGGCCAGGCCAACTACGCCGCCGCCAAGGCCGGCATGCACGGCTTCACCATTTCGCTGGCGCAGGAAAACGCCAAGTTCGGCATCACCGTCAATACCGTCTCGCCCGGCTACGTGGGCACCGACATGGTGATGGCGGTGCCCGAGGACGTGCGCGCCAAGATTGTGGCGCAGATCCCGGTGGGCCGCCTCGGCCGTCCCGACGAGATCGCCCACGCCGTGGCCTTCTTCACCGGCGACGAGGCGGCGTGGATCACCGGCGCGAACCTGGCGATCAACGGCGGTCATTACATGGGCTGGTGATGGCCGCGCCGCCGGACAGGCGGGTTCGTCGCAAGGATCCGCCGTGTCCGGCCCGACGACGCCGGCCCAATGGCACGCCCCGTGCTTTCCTGCTTCCGACACGAACACCGCGACGCGCCGGAACCCGATGGAAACGACTTTCTCCGCCCCGCTGGGCAAGATCCTCGACCTGCTGCTGGACGCCGTCTGCATCGTTGACGCGGACGGGCAGTATGTCTTCGTCAGCGCCGCTTTCGAGCGCATCTTCGGCTACGCCCCCGAAGAGGTGATCGGCAGACGGATGATCGAGCTGGTGCATCCCGAGGATCGCGACGTCACCCTGCGCACCGCCGCGGCTATCATGGCCGGCCAGCACGCATCCAATTTCCAGAACCGCTACGTGCGCAAGGACGGGCAAGTCGTGCACATCATGTGGTCGGCGCGCTGGTCCGAGGCCGACCGGGTGCGGATCGCCGTGGCCCGCGACATCACCGAGCTCAAGCGCGCCGAGTCGATGCGGCTGGCGCTGCACGCGATCTCCGAGACGGCACATGCGGCGCAGGATCTGCCCGCCGTGTTCGGGCAGGTGCACCGCATCGTCGACGGCATCCTGCCCATGGCGAGCTTCATCGTCGCCCTGCGCAACCCGGCGGACGGCCGCCTTGAAGTGCCGTACGCGGCCTGCGGCGGCGAGGCGCCGCCCACGGCCGGCAGCCTTGCCGCCGAGGTGATCCGCAACAACAAGGCCGTACAGGCCGCCGCCGGGGGCTCGCACTGGCTGGGTGTGCCGCTGTACGCGAAGAAGAACCCGATCGGCGCGCTGGTCGTGGAGCGCCAGGGCGGGGCCAGCCACACCAAGGCCGACGCCGAGCTGCTGGAGTTCGTCGCCACCCAGCTTGGCACGGTGATCGAGCGCAAGCAGGATCAGGTTCAGCTGCACCATCTCGCCCTGCACGACCCGCTGACCGACCTGCCCAATCGCATCCTGTTCCACAGCCGCCTGCAGGCCACGCTGGACAACGCCGCGCGCACGAAGGCGCTGGCGGCCTTGCTCTACATCGACTTGGACGGCTTCAAGCTGGTCAACGACCTGCACGGCCACGCCGTCGGCGACCTGCTGCTGTGCGAGGTCGCCGCGCGCATCCGCGGCTGCCTGCGCGAGCACGACACCGCGGCGCGCGTCGGCGGCGACGAGTTCGTGGTGCTGCTCGATGCGCTGGCCGCGCCCGCGCACGCCGTGGAAGTCGCCGAACGCATCCGCACCACGCTGACCCAGACCTTCCTGCTGCAAGGCCAGATGATCCGCATCTCGGCCAGCATCGGCGTGGCCACGTATCCGCTCGACGGCGAAAGCAGCGAACAGCTGGGCAAGGCCGCCGACCATGCCATGTACCGGGCCAAGAAGGCGGGTGGCAACCGCACCAGCGGAACGGACGAGGCCGGCAATCAGCCCTGACCGGCCTGCAGCAGGCGCTCCATCACCTTGCCCACCGCCGCGAACGCGAACGCGCCGGTGACGTGCGTGGCCGCGCCCAGCCCGCCGCCGCAGGCGAGATTCAGTGCATCGCCGCCGGGCGGGCGGTTGCCGCACACCGTGCCGTCGGGCTGCGGGTACTGCACGTTCTGCAGCGAATACACCGCCGACACGCCGAAGTAGCGATCCGGATTGCGCGGAAAGTTGAAGTCCGTGCGGAGCTTCTTGCGGATCAGGCTGAACATCGCGTCGTGCTCGGTGCGCGAGAGGTCGCGCACGCGGATCTGGGTGGGATCGGTGCGCCCGCCGGCCGAGCCCACGCTGACGATGGGCAGCTTGCGGCGACGGCACCACGCGATCATCTCCAGCTTCACGCGGAAGGCGTCGCAGGCGTCCAGCACCGCGTCGTAGCCGCGATCCAGCAGCTCGTCCAGCGTGGAGGTGGTGAGGAAGCGCTCGATGCCTTCCAGCCGCAGGGCCGGGTTGATCGCATGCAGCCGCGCGGCCATCACGCCCACCTTGGGCTTGCCGAACTCGCCGTCCAGCGCGTGCATCTGCCGGTTGGTGTTGGAGACGCAGACCTCGTCGGCGTCGATCAGGGTAAGCCGCCCCACGCCGCTGCGCGCCAGCGCCTCGGCCGCCCACGAGCCCACGCCACCCACGCCCACCACGCAGACGTGGCGCTGCGCCAGCTTCGCCACGCTGCCGGCGCCGTACAGGCGCTCGATGCCGGCGAAGCGTTCGTGGGGGAAATCGGAGTCGCTCATGGGGTACGGCCTTGCTGCGGGACGCGAGATTCTATCGCCGCCCGGGTTATGCTCAGCGCATTTCCACGAGGAACCGCCACGATGCGCGCAGCACTGTTGATCCTGCTCGGCCTGGTCATCGGCGTGATCGGCACGTCCCAGGTGATGAACGCGCTGGCCGCGCGCAACCCCATGCCCAAGGCGGTGATGCACACCATGGGCTACCACATGGGCGAGCTGAAGCAGGCGATGAAGGCGCAGAAGTGCGACGCGACGACGATCCAGCACCACCTGCTGCGCCTCGAATCCACCGCCACCGACATCGTGCCCACCTTCGGCATCGCCGACCAGGGCTTCGGCGACGCCGCGAACAAGCTGCAGGCCAGCCTGCAGCAAGCTGCCGTCTCCGCACCGGCCACCTGCGCGGCGCTGGCCACGGCGCTGAAGCCGGTCGGCGAGGCCTGCCAGGACTGCCACCAGAAGTACCGCTGAGCACCGTTCAAAAGCCCGTTCGCCCCAGGCGTTTCGACTTCGCGGAACTTCGTTCCGCTGCGCTCAACGCGAACGGGCTCCTGTCGCAGGCCGGCGCTAGAAACTGACCTTGCCGCGCAGCATCTGCGCGTACATCACCCAGTCGCCCATCAGGCTGTAGAGCGGGTGGCGGAACGTGGCCGGGCGGTTCTTCTCGTACACGAAGTGGCCGATCCACGCGCAGCCGTAGCCGGCCACCGGCAGCAGCCACAGCCACGCCAGCCGCCCGCTGGCGAATGCCAGCAGCAGGATCAGCAGCACCAGCGTGCTGCCGACGAAATGCCAGCGCCGGCACAGGCGGTTGGCGTGTTCGCCCAGGTAGTAGGGATAGAACGCACGGAAGCTGGCGAATTCGGCCATCTCGAACCCTCAACCCGGCAGCGGGATGAATTCCTGCTCGTCGCCGGGCACGACGGGGAAGCGCCCCTCGCGCCAGTCGGCCTTGGCTTGCTCGATGCGCTCACTGCTGGCGGCCACGAAGTTCCACCACAGATGGCGCTCGCCATCCAGCGGCGCGCCGCCGAACAGCATCACGCGACTGGCGCGGTTCGCCTTGAGCACGGGCGCGTCGCCGGACTGCACCGCCATGCGTCCCGCGGCCACGGCCAGCCCGCCCCACGACAATTCGCCCTCGACCACGTGCACGCCGTGCTCGGCATGTTCCGCCGGAAAAGCAAGTTCGGCGCCGGCAGCCATTTGCGCCTCGGCGAAGAACATTGGCGCGTACACCTTCACCGGCGAGGCCGCGCCCCAGCCCGTGCCGGCGATCAGCACCAGCTCGACGCCGGCCTGCCGGATGCGCGGCAATGCATCCGAATCATGATGGTGGAACTCGGGATCGACCTCCGCCTGCTCGCGCGGCAGCGCCACCCACACCTGGATGCCGTGCAGGCGCTGGCCCGCAGCGCGCGCTTCCGGCGGCGTACGCTCGGAGTGCACGATGCCGCGGCCGGCGGTCATCCAGTTCACCGCGCCGGGGCGGATGTCGGCGAGGCTGCCGAGGCTGTCGCGGTGGCGGATGCTGCCGTCGAACAGCCAGGTCACGGTGGCCAGGCCGATGTGCGGATGCGGCCGCACGTCCATGCCCTTGCCGGGTGCGAAATCCACCGGGCCCATGTGGTCGTAGAACACGAACGGCCCCACGTGGCGCGCATCGAGCACCGGCAGCAGGCGGCGCACGGCGAAGCCGTCGCCGAGGTCGTGCAGGCGTCCGTCGATCAGCGTCGGTTGCGTATCCATCGATTCGCCCCCTCACCAGGCTCGTTGATATTGCACCGGCGCATGGATCTGCGCACCCAGTTCCTGCGCGGCGCGACGCGGGAAATACGGATCGCGCAGGCTCTCGCGGGCGAGCAGCACCACGTCGGCTTCATCGTTCGCCACGATATCGGCGGCCTGCTTCGCTTCGGTGATGAGGCCCACCGCACCGGTGGCGATGCCCGCCTCGCGGCGCAGGCGCGCGGCGAACGGCACCTGGTAGCCCGGCCCCAGCGGGATCTTCACGTGCGGCAGCAGGCCACCGCTGGAGACGTCGACGAGATCCACGCCCAGCGCCTTCGCCTCGCGCGCCAGCTGCACGCTCTGCTCCACGTCCCAGCCGCCCTCGACCCAGTCGGTGGCCGAGATGCGCAGCCACAGCGGCAACTCCTGCGGCCACACCTCGCGCACGGCGGCGATCACCTCGCGCGCCAGCCGCGTGCGGTTCTCGAAGCTGCCGCCGTATGCGTCCTCGCGCCGGTTGCTGAGCGGCGACAGGAACTGGTGCAGCAGGTAGCCGTGCGCGGCATGCAGTTCGACCAGCCTGAAGCCGGCGGCCAGCGCACGCTGTGCGGATGCGCGGAAATCGGCGATCACCTGGCGGATGCCCGCCGCGTCCAGCGCCACCGGCGCATGCCAGCCCGCATCGAACGGCAATGCCGATGGCGCCACCGTGATCCAGGCACCTTGTTCGGGCCCGAGCGCACCGCCGCCTTCCCATGGCCGCTGCGCGCTGGCCTTGCGGCCGGCATGCGCGAGCTGCACGCCGGGCAGCGCGCCCTGTGCGGCGATGAAGGCGGCGATCGGCTGCCACGCGGCAAGCTGCGCGTCGTTCCAGAGGCCGGTGTCGCCCAGCGAGATGCGCCCCTGCGCCGATACCGCGGTGGCCTCGGCGATCACCGCGCCCGCGCCGCCCACCGCGCGGCTGCCCAGGTGCACCAGGTGCCAGTGGTCGGGCACGCCGTCGCTGGCCGAGTACTGGCACATCGGCGACACCACGATGCGGTTGCGCAGTGCCAGGCTGCGTTGCGGCAGGGGTTCAAACAGTTTCATCAGGCCACCAGCGTAGGGACGGAAGCGCTTACAGTGGCGCCCCATCGGCCCCGCATCAAGGGCCGGGACGGTGCGTTGCCGTGAACGCTGCGTCGTGCGCGGCGATCCATCCGGCGATGCGCGCGGCGATGGGCTCCGGCGTTTTCATCCAGCCGAAATGATCGGCCGGCTTGCCGCCGAGATCGTCGGGGGTGACCTGTTCGTGCCGGCGCAGGGCGCGCGGCATCTTGCCCAGCAGCCAGTCCAGCGAGGCGGCCGGGCCCAGCCAGTCGTCGCGCAGGCGCTGCGCCAGTACCGGCAGTTCCAGCACGGCCAGCGCCTGCTCGAAATCCTCGGCCATGCCCGCCGCGGCATAGCGGCCGGTGCGTCCGCTGCGCGCCCAGTCGGCAACGACGCCGCGCGCCTCGTTGCCGCCGAAGCCGATGCGGCGACCGGGCAGGTGCCCGCGCAGCGCCGCCAGCACGGGCGCCAGCACGTAGGCCATGCCGACCAGCGCACCGTGGCGGAACCGCCGCCAGTACGGCGAACCGCTGGCCACCAGGGCGATGCCCGCCACATCGTGCGGATGCAAGGCGGCATGCAGGCAGGCCAGTTGCCCGCCCAGGCTGTGGCCGCCGATCCATGCGCGCGCCTGGGGCCAATGCCCGCGCATCGCAGCCACGCCGACTGGCAGATCGAACTGCAGCAGCTCGCGGTAACCCCAGTCGCAACGGCGACCGGCGCGCAGGCTGCTGGAACCGATGCCGCGCCATTCGTGCAGCGCCACCGCCACGCCTCGTGCCGCCAGCGCCATAGCCAACGGCAAGTAATGCTTCGCCGGCACGCCCATCGCCGGCAACCAGTACACGGCCTCGCGCGGCTCGCCGTCCGGCGCCACGCACAACAGTTCAGCGCGCGCACCGTCGGCCATCGCCAGCGGCAGCACGGCAGGATCAGCGGCGATCGTCATGTTCATCGCAAACCGAAATGAAGAGTGCAGCCAGGGATGGCTGCCCGTTTGATTCTCGCGATCAAGGAAGATCGCAAAGAATCAAGAGTGCGGCCAAGGATGGCCGCCCGTTTGATCCTGGCAATCAGGGACGATTGCAAAGGCAAAGCCTGACCAAGGATGGCCGCCCGTTTGACTTTCGCGATCAAGGATGGTCGCAAAAGCAAAGCCAAAGAAAAGGCCGGCTTGCGCCGGCCCTTTCCACTTGCGACACGGCGATCAAGCCGGGGCGACTTCTTCAGCCTGGAGACCCTTCTGGCCGTTCACCACCTTGAACGTCACCTTCTGGCCTTCCTGCAGGCTCTTGAAGCCCGTGCCGGTGATGGCACGGAAATGCACGAACACGTCGGGGCCGTTCTCACGGCTGATGAAGCCGAACCCCTTGGCGTCGTTGAACCACTTGACGGTACCTGTTTCACGATCCGACATGACTCACTCCGATCCAATCCAGACGCTTGAGACAAGCCGACCCCCTCGGGCCGACGGCTTACTGGGCATGCCGGGGTCGGGTGTAGCGACATGGAACCGGGGGCTCCACACCGGGCACGCACGTGGCCAAGCAAACGCAGTGAACCAAGCATAACGGAAATTCAGGAATGCGAGGGAAGTGTCAAGTGGCGCTCCCGGAAGCTGTCGCGGACATAAAAAAACCGGGCATCGCTGCCCGGTTTCGTTCGACGCTTGCGCGGCGATCAGGCTGCGCTGACTTCGTCGGCCTGCAGGCCCTTCTGGCCCTGCACCACCTTGAAGCTCACCTTCTGGCCTTCCTGCAGGCTCTTGAAGCCGTTGCCGGTGATCGCGCGGAAATGCACGAACACGTCCGGGCCGTTGTCGCGCGCGATGAAGCCGAAGCCCTTGGCGTCGTTGAACCACTTGACGGTACCGATCTGACGATCAGACATAAATCACTCCACATGGGTAAAAAGAGACTCGACCGCCGCGACATTGCGGTGGCCGGCTTACTGGTGTGCAAAGGAAAACAACCCCGGGGTGAACAGATGAGGCAGATCGCGGATCAGCTGCATCGGGTCACCGGTGCTAGGCGACCCCGGCAAACGCAGTGCCACCATCATACCCGATAACCGCAGCGTGCCGCCCGGTGCGAGAATCGGGCGCCCCACGACCAGGGATCGCCGCCTTGAACGTCCGCCCGTTGCTCCCGCTGTGCGCCGGCCTGCTGCTGGCCGGTTGCGCCACCACCCGGCCGGTGCGCCCGGCCGCGCCCGCCGCGATCACCGGGGTGGCCTCCTGCGACGCCTACCTGTCCAGCTACCTGGCCTGCCACCGCGCCGCCGCGATCTACCCGGCGGATCAGTTGCAGGCGCATTACCAGTCCATGCGCGGCATCCTGCTGCAGGCCTCGCAGGATCCCGCAACCCGGCCGTACCTGGATGCGCGCTGCCGCCTGCTGGCCAGCCAGATGGATCAGGCCGTGCAGGGCCGCTCCTGCGGCGCACCGGCGTCGAACTGAGTCAACCCTTCCACGCCGCGCGCAGCAAGGGCGCCAATGCCGCCGGTCGGCAGCGCCCCAGGCGGATCGCCGGCGTGCCATGCCAACCGGCCGTACGCGAGACCGCAGCGGCGATTTCGCTGGCGAGACGCGGCATGGGCTCCACGCCCGGTTCCAGGAACAGCGCCTTGACCTCGAACACGCCCTCGGCGCGATGCGCCTTGGCGTCCAGCCGGCCGACCAGCGCGCCGCGATGCAGGATGGGCAGCACGTAATAGCCGTAGCGCCGCTTCGGCGCGGGCACGTAGCACTCGATGCGGTAGTCGAAACCGAACATCGCCAGCGCGCGGGCGCGATCCCACACCAGCGGATCGAACGGCGACAGCAACGCGGTGTGCGTGGCGCGCAGGCGGCCGGCGCGCGCCCGTTCCAGCGCATCGGCATGCTCGCGATGCACGTAGCCCGGCGCGTCCCAGCCGCGCACCGCCACCTCCAGCAATTCGCCTTCGTCCAGCAAGGGCGCCAGTTCGCGCGCGGTCACCGCCGGCTTGAGGCGGAAGTAGTCGGCGATCCAGCGCGCCTGCGCAATGCCCAGCGCGCGCACGCCTTCAACGATGAAGTGCCGGCGCAGTTGTTCCGTGTCGAGTTCGCTGGGAACGAACGGCGGCTCGAGCTTCGCCAGCACGCGCCCGGCGAGGTCGTACACGCGCTGGAAACGCTCGCGCCGCGTCACCATCAGCTCGCCCAGCGCGAACCACGCCTCCAGCCAGCGCTTCTCCGGCTTCCACTCCCACCAGCCGGAAACGCCGCGCTCCTCGCGCGGGAAATCCGAAGCCAGCGCCGGCCCGTGCTCGCGGATGCGCGCGAGCAGCGCATCCATCGAGGGCTTGTGTTCGCGATGCATGCGTTCGGCGTGGCGATGCGCCCAATGGCTGCCGCGCTCGCGCCACGCTCGGTGCGCGGCCAGGTCGCGCGCCGCGACGAAGCAGGCCTCGTGCGCCCAGCATTCGGCGATGCGGCCATCGGCCAGCGCCTCGTCCAGCCACGCCATCGGGTAGTCGCCGAGCCGCGCATGCAGCACCAGATACGGGCTGCGCGCGACCACGTGGATGCTGTCGATCTGCAACAGGCGCATGCGCTCGATGGCCGCCACCACGTCGTCGCGCCGCGGCTTGCGGCGCGGTGCCTGCAGCAATCCTTGCGCATGCAATTGCAGCGCGCGCGCCTGCGGCAGGCTCAACGCGACCGTGTTCGCTGAAGCTGCGTTCAACGGCATGCCGGCTTCACGCCGGATCGACAGGAGTGTTGCAATGGCATTTACGCTGCCTCTGTTAGGGTCAATCACGAGCCGGGCCGAAGCCTGACGCCGCTCGCGGTCGCCAGCAGGGCCAGCGCTCCTTCAGACATTCTGGCATGGAGAAATGACCATGAAAGCAAGCAACGTGTTCTTGCCCGTTCTCGCCACCGCCGCCCTGATCTTCGCCGGCACGGCCTTCGCGCAAGACCAGACAGGCCAGGCGCAGACGCCGCCTCCACCATCGCAAGGCGCCATGCAGTCGCAGCCTCCGGGACAGATGCCGCCGCCGTCGCAGCAGATGCCGCCTCCGCCTCCACCGCAAGGCACCATGCAGCCGCAGCCCCCGGCGCAGATGCCGCCGCCCGACGTGACCGTGCGCAGCGTGCCGCCGCCGGCGCCGCAGTTCGCTCCGCCGCCACCTTTCAGCCAGCTCTCCGGCGGCGGCAAGTCGATCACCCAGGAGCAGGCCGCCGCCTATCCGCCGCTGGCCAACGATTTCCTCAACGCGAGCCACGGTGCCCAGCGCATCAGCAAGGCGCAGTACGACGCGTGGGTGAAACAGCTGCAATAAGCCGCAGAAGACCGAGCCGGCCGCATCCCGATGCGGCCGGTTTTTTTGCCGCCATACCTTTGGCTCCATGGGATGCCGCCGGCGCGACGCCAGGGCCGACTGCGGCGATTCGCATGGACAACCGGAAGGCCGCCGCCACGCATGGCCTAGACTTCGCATACACCCGAGCGACGGAGTCGCCATGAACCATCTTCGCCTTCTCCTGCTGGCCGGCGTCTTCGCCGCTGGCGCCTGCCGCGCGCAGAATCCCGATCCGATGGACATCCGCGCCTGCACCGCGATCGAAAGCGATTCGCAGCGTCTGGCCTGCTACGACCGCGCCACCGGGCGCGACCAGTTGCCGGCCGCGCAAAAGCGCGCGAATCAACCTGAAGCGGCGAACGCCGGCGTGTTCGCGCACGACCGGCAAGCCGCCAACGCCGGAAACGCCGAGGTATCGGCGCCACTGTCGCTGCTGGACAGCCGCTGGGAGCTGTCGCCCGAAAGCAAGCTCGGCACCTTCAACCTGCGCGGCTACCGGCCGGTGTATGCGATGCCGCTGTTCGCCACCAGCAACCAGAACAACCTGCCGCACAGCCCCAACCCGGACAACACCGTGCAGGCGCCGCAGCAGCTGCAGAACGTCGAGGCCAAGTTCCAGCTCAGCCTCAAGACCAAGGTGTGGCAGGGCGTGTTCGGCGACGCCGGCGACCTGTGGGTGGGCTATACGCAGAGCTCGCGCTGGCAGGTGTACAACGCGCAGGTGTCGCGCCCGTTCCGCGAGACGGATTACGAGCCGGAAGCGTTGCTGGTGTTCGACACGCACTATTCGATGCTGGGGTGGGAAGGCCGCCTGCTCGGCATCGGCGTCGACCACCAGTCCAACGGGCGCGGCAACCCGCTGTCGCGCAGCTGGAACCGCGTGATCGCCGACGTCGGCTTCGAGCGCCCCGGCTGGACCATCATGTTCCGCCCGTGGTGGCGCATCCCCGAGGCGCGCAGCGACGACGACAACCCGGACATCAGCAAGTACGTGGGCCGCGCCGACCTGCAGATCGTCCATGAATGGAACGGGCAGGAGTTCGGCCTGATGCTGCGCGACTCGCTGAGCCTGGGCGCCGACAACCACGGCGCCGCGCGCTTCACCTGGAGCTTCCCCATCGCCGGCAACCTGCGCGGCTACATGGAGGTGTTCAAGGGCTACGGCGAAAGCCTGATCGACTACAACCACAACGCGACGTATTTCGGCGTGGGCGTGTCCCTGCTCGACTGGTATTGAGCCACTCGGCCCACCCACTGGTTTTCGCGCTCATCCATGAGCGCGAGCATCAAGTAGCGGCCACCCTTGGCCGCACTCCTCAACAAAGCACGCAATCGCTAGCAGCCCATGAGCGACACGATATCGATCCGCCCGGTGGCGACCGCCGACTACACCGCGTGGAAACCTTTGTGGGACGGCTACAACGCGTTCTACGGCCGCAGCGGCCCCACCGCCCTGCCGGAAGAAATCACCCGTACCACCTGGGCGTGCTTCCACGACCCGGCTGAACCGGTGCATGCGCTGGTGGCCGAGCGCGGCGGCACGCTGCTCGGCCTGGCGCACTACCTGTTCCACCGCAGCACGATCCAGGTCGCACCGAGCTGCTACCTGCAGGATCTGTTCACCGCGCCGGACGCGCGCGGCCTCGGCGTGGGCCGCGCCCTGATCGAACGCGTCTACGAACTCGCGCAACTGGCGCACGCGCCGCGCGTGTACTGGCAGACCCACGAAAGCAACGCCAGCGCGATGCGGCTCTACGACCAGGTCGCCGAGAAATCGGGCTTCGTGGTCTATCGCAAGATGCTCTAACGCCACCACGCCTGCTTGGTACCGGTGAGGATGCGCAGCATCTGCCCGCGCGCCAGCGGCAAACGCCCCAGCGGGCCGAAGGCCAGGTCGCGCAACCGCGCGAGGCGGTCGTGCTGCGACTGGAACAGCGGCGTGAGCCAGCGGCTCATGGACTGATACACCTGCAAATGACGACGGCGCGCACGCGCATAGGCGCGCAAGGCCGGCGCAAGCTTGTCGTGCGCGGCCAACGCATCCGCCAGCGACTGCGCATCCAGCAGCGCCATGTTCACGCCCTGGCCGAGCTGCGGACTCATCGCATGCGCCGCATCGCCAAGGAACACCACGCGTCCGCGATGCGGCACCGGCATCACCACGTCGCGGTAGCGCGCACGCTGCAATTGTTCCGGCGCTTCGATGCCGGCCAGCAGCGGCAACGCCTCCGGCCACAGCGCCGCTACGCGTTCGCGTAGACGCGCGAGGGCCTCTGCGTCGAAGGCATCGACTTGTTCGCCAGGAAGGCTGAAGTAGAAGGTCAGCCAACGACCTGCGCGATCGACGCGACACCCTACCGGCAGCAAGCCAATCATTTCGCGTGCACCAGCGTAGCGCTGCTGCAGGGTATCGACATGCGGCCAGCCCTCGGCTGGCAGCAGGCACCACATCGCACCCCAGGGATAGGTCACGTCGCGCGTGGCCAGGCCGGGCAGGCCGGCGCGCAGACGGGAGCCGGCGCCATCGGCGGCCACGACCAGATCGAACGGGCCATGGCTCCCGCCGTGTTCATCGAACAGGAGGCCTGCCTCCGCATCAACTCCCACCATGCGCGCGCCGACATGGATATCGCGGGCACCGGCATACGCATCGCGCAGCAATGAGAACAGGCTGCCGCGGCTCAAGCCCAGGCCGAAGCAATCCTGCACATGGTCGGCATAACGCATGGCCATCACCTGCCGGCCATGCACGGTGCAGCCATGCAGCGACTCGATGCGTTGACCCTGCGCCAGCACCTGCCCGTGCAAGCCGAGCCGGGCCAGCACCGCCAGCCCGGTGGGCTGCAGCAGGAAGCCCGCGCCCACCGGCCCCGGCGCGGCGGCCTGCTCGAACACGCTCAGGTCGTGTCCCTGCCCGGCCAGAAACAACGACGCCGCCTGACCGGCGGCGCCATAGCCCACGATGGCGATCTTCATGCGTCCCTGCATGATCGTGCGTCAGTGGTGATGACCGCCCGCGCCATGCACGTGGCCGTGCGACAGCTCTTCCTCGCTGGCCTCGCGCACGCCGGTCACCTCGATGGCGAAATGCAGCGGCTTGCCGGCCAGCGGGTGGTTGCCGTCGATGTGCACCTTGTCGTCCTCGACCTTGGTCACGGTGACGTTGATGACGCCCTGCGGGCCGTGTCCCTGGAACTGCATGCCGGGCTGGATGTCGGCCACGCCCTGGAACGCCTCGCGCGGCACTTCCTGCACCAGTTCCTCGTGGCGCACGCCGTAGCCTTCCTCCGGCGCCACGTGGGCATCGAACTTGTCGCCGGCCTGGCGGCCTTCCATCTGCTTCTCCAGGCCCGGCACGATGTGGCCATGGCCGTGCAGGTAGGCCAGCGGCTCGCGGCCGGCGGAGCTGTCGACGACCTGGCCGTCATCGTCGGTGAGCGTGTAGTGGAAGGTGACGGCGGCGTTCTTGGCGATCTGCATGGGGGCGTTCCGGTATCGGTGAAAGAGCCGGTTTTGCGCCGGCACGAAGGATCAAGCCTAGCAGATGGCGACTTTGCGATACTCGGCGCATGAAACCCGCCCTGTGGATCGCCTCGCTGCTGTGCCTGCTGGCTTTGCCGTGCGTCGCGCTGCCGATGACGGCGCTCGCCGCCACTCCTGTCGCGGCGCGAAGCCACCGTCCGCTGGCCGCGCAGATCGACGCGATCATCCGCCAGCCGCGCTACGCCGCCGCCGACTGGGGCATCGCCGTGGTGTCGCTGGACAGCGGCCGCACGCTGTACGCGCACCAGTCCGGCAAGCTGTTCGAGCCGGCCTCCACCGCCAAGCTGTTCACCGCTGCGTTGACGCTGTCCACGCTCGATCCGCAGACGCGTATCCCCACGCGCCTGCTTTCGTCCGCCACCCTCCGCCACGGCAAGCTGGAGGGCCCGCTGCTGCTGTACGGCATGGGCGATCCCACGCTGGGCACGCCCGGCGCCAATCCCGACTGGGCCGACCAGCTCGCCACGCAACTGGCCGCACATGGCATCCACGAGGTGCATGGCGATCTGGTTGCCGACACCACGTACTTTTCCGGCCCCACGCTGGGCAGCGGCTGGGAGGCCAGCGACCTGCTGGGCTGGTTCGCCGCGCCCGCCTCCGCGCTGAGCGTGCACGAGAACACCGTGGCGCTCACCGTGGCGCCGGCCCTCCTCGCCGGCCAGCCGCCGCAGCTGAGCTTCGCGCCCGACGTGGCGACGCCACCGTTGGCGAACACGCTGACCACCGCGCCGGCACGCACGCCCGACGACATCAACCTATATCGCGCACCCGGCGATACGTTGCTACATGCCTTCGGCAGCATCGCCACCGGCACGCCGGCGCGAACCTACCAACTGGCCATACCCGACCCAGCGCAACAGGCCGGCGCGGAGTTGCGTGCGGCGCTGACGCGCCACGGCATACGCCTGACCGGCGGCCTGCGCGTGCTCGCCTGGCCGGAACGCGACGATGCGTTGCGCACCAACGCGCAGGTGCTGGGCGAGGTGCTGTCGCCGCCCGTGGGCGAGATCCTCACCCAGGGACTCAAGCGCTCGCAGAACCTCTATCTGCAGAACCTGCTGCAGATCGACGGCGTCAGCGCGCAGGCCGCGGCAGCAAACCAGCCCGACGCCCCCGCAGGATTCCTGAGCAGCGAAGCATGGGGCCTGCGCGCGCTGCGCGAACTGCTTGAACGCATCGGCATCGCGCCGTCGTCGGTATTGATGGAGGAAGGCAGCGGCCTTTCACGCGGCGACCTGGCGACGCCCGCGGCGATGGCGCAATTGCTGCGATACATCGCCACGCAGCCTTGGGCAGGCGCGTTGCGCGACATGCTGCCGGTCGCCGGCGTGGACGGCACACTGGAATGGCGCATGCGCGACGGCCCGGCCACCGACAAGGTGCGCGCCAAAACCGGCAGCATGACCTACGTGCATAGCCTCGCCGGTTACGCCACCACGGCGGATGGTCGGCGGCTGGCCTTCGCGATCCTGCTCAACAACTACGACCGCGGCGACGGGGAACCGAGCGCCAACCGCGACATCGATGCCATCGTGCAGTTGCTGGCCGGCTGGCACGGCGGCCATTGAACCCGCTCACGCGCCCAGCAGCCGCTCCAGCTCCTTCCCGATCTTCTCCGGCGTGTCGGTGGGCGCGTAGCGCTTCACCACCTGCCCCTCGGCGTCGACCAGGAACTTGGTGAAGTTCCACTTGATCGCCTCGCTGCCGAGGATGCCCTTGCCCTCGCTCTTCAGCCACTTGTACAGCGGATGCGCGCCCGCGCCGTTCACCTCGACCTTGGCGAACAGCGGAAAGCTCACGTCGTAGCTGGTGCTGCAGAAGTTGCGGATCTCCGCCTCGTTGCCCGGTTCCTGGTGGCCGAACTGGTCGCAGGGGAAGCCCAGCACCGCCAGGCCACGCTCGCGCCATTCGCGCCACAGCTTTTCCAGCCCGGCGTATTGCGGCGTGAAGCCGCATTTGGAGGCCACGTTGACGATCAGCAGGGGCTTGCCCCGCCATTCGGCGAGCGAACGCTCGTTGCCGTCGATGTCGCGTGCGCTGAAGTCGTAGATGTCGCTCATGGCATGGATTCCGCGTATGGCCGTATGGAAGGCCGGTCAGCGGGTAGAATACTCGCCCGACCCGACGCCATACCTCCGTGATCCGCTTCCTCGACGTACGCAAGTCCTATCGCGTGGACGGCCGGGAGATTCCCGCGCTGCAGCCGTTCAACCTCGACATCGCGGATGGCGAGGTGTTCGGCATCATCGGCCATTCCGGCGCGGGCAAGTCCACCCTGATCCGCCTGATCAACCTGCTGGAACGGCCCAGCGGCGGGCGCATCCTGGTCGGCGACACCGAAATGACCGCGCTGGACGAGGCCGCGCTGCGCGCGCAGCGCCGGCGCATCGGCATGATCTTCCAGCACTTCAACCTGCTGGCCTCGCAGACGGTGGCGGAGAACGTGGCGTTCCCGCTGCGCCTCGCGGGCGAGCGCGACGCGGCGAAGATCCGTGCACGCGTGGACGAACTGCTCGCGCGCGTCGGCCTCGCCGAGCACGCCAGCAAATATCCGTCGCAGCTCTCCGGCGGCCAGAAGCAGCGCGTGGGCATCGCGCGCGCCTTGGCGAACCGGCCGGAAATCCTGCTGTGCGACGAGGCCACCAGCGCGCTCGACCCGCAGACCACGGCCTCGGTGCTCGACCTGCTTGCGGCGATCAACCGCGAGCTGAAGCTCACCATCGTGCTGATCACCCACGAGATGGACGTGGTGCGCCGCATCTGCGACCGCCTGGCCGTGCTCGACGCCGGCCGCATCGTGGAAACCGGCACGGTGGCCGACGTGTTCCTGCATCCCCGGCACGCCACCACGAAGCGTTTCGTGGAGGAGGCGCTGCCCGAGGAGGCCACCGCCGCGCAGGCGCCCGCCGTGGCCGGCCGTGTGCTGCGCCTCACCTTCCGCGGCGAGGCCGCGCTGCAGCCCGTGCTGAGCCGGGTGATGCGCGAGCACGGCGTGGATTTCAACCTGCTCGCCGGCCGCATCGACCGCATCAAGGAACTGCCCTACGGCCAGCTCACGCTGTCGCTGCAAGGCGACAACACTGATGCCGCGCTGGCCGCCCTGCGTGCGGCCGGCATCGAGATCGAGGAGATCGGCGCATGACCACCTCGCCGCTGCAAAGCCTGTTCCCCAACATCGACGACTGGGGCGAGCTGGGTCGCGCCTGCATCGACACCCTGCTGATGCTGGGCGGCTCGCTGGCGCTCACCGTGGCCATCGGCCTGCCGCTGGGCGTGCTGCTCTACCTCACCGGCAAGGGGCAGCTGCGCGCGATGCCGAAGTTCTACGGCACCGTCTCGCTGCTGGTGAACGTGCTGCGCTCGGTGCCCTTCATCATCCTGATGATCGTGCTGATGCCAGTCACCTACGCGCTGGTGGGCACCAAGCTGGGCGTGCGCGGCGCGATCCCGCCGCTGGTGATCGGCGCCGCGCCGTTCTTCGCGCGGCTGGTGGAAACCGCACTGCGCGAGGTGCAGCAGGGCGTGATCGAGGCGGCGCAGGCGATGGGCGCCAGCACCTGGCAGATCGTGCGCCACGTGCTGCTGCCCGAGGCGCGCGCCGGCCTCGCCGCCGGCATCACGGTCACCGCGATCGCGCTGGTGGGCTATACCGCGATGGGCGGCGCGATCGGTTCCGGCGGCCTGGGCGACCTCGCCTACCGCTACGGCTACCTCAGCTACAAGTCCGACTACATGGTCGTGACCGTGGCGCTGCTGGTAGTGCTGGTGCAGCTGCTGCAAATGCTGGGCGACCGCATCGTGGCACGTTATAAGCGCCACTGATCCGGTTATTTCCCCGCCAACGTCTGGACGCCTAGTCTGGAACTTCCCCGGAAACCGCCATGACCCATGCTGCTGCTCGCCGCCCTCTCCGCCATCCTCTCGCTGCTGCTGCTCGCCGGCGTGGCCCGCAAGCCGTCGTGACACGGATGCTGCGCGCCGCGGGCTGCGCGGCCCTCGCCATGCTGCTCGCGGCCTGCTCGGCGCCGAAGGAGGACGCGAACACGCTCACCGTGGCCGCCACCGCGGTGCCGCATGCGGAGATCCTGAAGCAGGCGCAGCCCATCCTCGCGAAGGAAGGCGTGAAGCTGGAGATCAAGGTGTTCGCCGACTACGTGCAGCCAAACATGCAAGTGGCCGAGAAGAACATCGACCTCAACTACTTCCAGACCAAGCCCTACCTCGACGCCTTCAACCACGAACACGGCACCGACCTGGTGCCCATCGTGGGGGTACACATCGAGCCGTTCGGCGCCTACTCGCGCAAGATCAAGAGCATCGACCAGTTGCCCGACGGCGCCACCGTGGCGCTGCCCAACGATCCCAGCAACGAGGGCCGCGCCCTGCTGCTGTTGGCGAAGAACCACCTGATCGAACTGAAGGATCCAACCAACGCGCTGGCCACGCCCAAGGACATCACGGCGAACCCGAAGCACCTGCAGTTCAAGGAGCTGGAGGCGGCGATGCTGCCGCGCACGCTGGACGAGGTGGATCTGGCGCTGATCAACACCAACTACGCGCTGGCGGCGGGCCTCAACCCCACCAAGGACGCGTTGCTGATCGAGAGCAAGGATTCGCCCTACGTGAACTACCTGGTGGGCCGCCCCGACAACAAGGGCGACCCGCGCGTGCAGAAGCTGGCGCAGGCGCTGACCAGCCCGGCGATCAAGGCGTTCATCGAGAAGAAGTACCAGGGCGCGGTGCTGCCGGCGTTCTGAGCCATTGCCGGTCGAGGGCCGCTGGCACTCGAATGCCCGTCATTCCGGCGTAGGCCGGAATCCAGTGGCGATATGGCTTGAACGGGCGTGGCCACTACTGGATCCCGGCCTATGCCCACTACTGTCCGGAATAATTTTGAACATTCGTGGCCGCGGTCTTTCTCGTCATTCCGGCGCAGGCCGGAATCCAGTGGCCGTGCGGCCTGAGCGAACACGGTCGCTACTGGATCCCGGCCTTCGCCGGGATGACGGTCTGGATAGGTGGTCGTTATCGGAAATGAAGTCGCCTTCTCGCAATGCTTCGTGCAAGCGGCGCGGGCCTTCATCCTTCGACACCATCCCCAGATTATTCCGGACAGCAGTGGGCCTATGCCGGGATGACGAGCAAAGAGCGGAAGACGCCGCTCCCGTTTCAACCGCCGACTCGGATCAACCGTCGACTCAGGCGGCCGCCATCTGCTTCGGGATCGAGCGGTTGGTGTGGGTGATGCGGTTCTTCTCGTCCACGTAGACGCAGGTGGGCTGGAACTGCGCCAGCTCCTTCTCGTCGATCTGCGCGAACGCGGCGATGATGATGAGGTCGCCCACCTGCACGCTGCGCGCGGCACTACCGTTCACCGAGATGATGCCCGAGCCTTCCTCGGCGCGCAGCGCGTAGGTGACGAAGCGCGCTCCGTTGTCGATGTCCCAGGCATGGATCTGCTCGTACTCGCGGATGCCCGCGGCGTCCAGCAGGTTGCCGTCGATCGCGATCGAGCCTTCGTAGTGCAGCTCGGCGTGGCTGACGGTGGCGCGATGGATCTTCGCCTTGAACATGTTGAGGTGCATGACTTCGATTTCCTGCGGGGACGGCCCGCGTGGCGGCGCATTATCGAACCGGCGGCGCTGCGTCGCAACATCGGCGGCTCAGCCTGGAAATGGGGCCGATTCAGTCGAACGGCAAGTTGTCGATCAGGCGCGTGGTGCCCAGCCGCGCGGCGATCAGCGCCACCAGCCCCTCGCGCTGGCCATCGGCCGGCTCGGACAGATCCTCGGCGCGGCGGATCGCCGCGTAGTCGGGCACGAAGCCGGCGCGCTCCAGCCGGGATTGCGCGGCTTCCTCCACGATACGCCGCGCATGGCCCTTCTCCAGCAGCTCGCGCATCTGCCGCAGGGTCTGCCGGATCAGCGGCGCCTGCGCCCGCTCCGCCGCGGAGAGGTACTGGTTGCGCGAGCTGAGCGCCAGCCCGTCCTCGGCGCGCAGGGTGGGCGCGCCGATCACCTTCACCGGCAACGCCAGGTCGGCGACCATGCGCTCGATCACCTTGAGCTGCTGGAAATCCTTCTGGCCGAACACCGCCAGATCAGGCTGCACCAGGTTGAACAGCTTGCACACCACGGTGGCCACACCGTCGAAATGGCCGGGGCGGTGCGCGCCCTCCAGCGTGTCGGTGATGCCGGGCACGTGGATGCTCACGCTCTGCTCGGCGCCGAACGGGTACATCGTCGCCACCTCCGGCGCGAACAGCAGGTCGCAGCCGTGTTCGGCCAGCCCTGCCTGATCCTGCGCCAGCGTGCGCGGATAGCGCTCGAAGTCCTCGTTCGGCCCGAACTGGGTGGGATTGACGAATACCGTGGCCACCACCCGGTCGGCGCGCGCGCGCGCCAGCTTCAGCAGGGAATGGTGCCCCGCGTGCAGGTTGCCCATGGTGGGCACCAGCGCCACGATCTGGCCCTGGGCGCGCCAGCCGCGTATGGCGGCGCGCAGCGCCGGGGCGTCTTGCACGGTTTGCATGGCGTGTTCTCGCTCGGTGGAGGCTCAGTTGAAGCAGTGCTCGGGGGCGGGGAAGGCCCCGCTGCGCACGTCGGCTGCGTAGGCGGCCAGCGCGGCCGCCACAGAATCGCGGCCGGCGAGGAAATCCTTGCTGAACTTGGGCCGTTTGCCGGGCGTGATGCCCAGCATGTCCTGGATCACCAGCACCTGGCCGTCGCAATGCGGGCCGGCGCCGATGCCGATCACCGGGATCTTCAGCGCCTGCGTCACCCGCTGGCCCAGCGTCGTGGGCACGCCTTCCAGCACCAGCAGATCCGCGCCCGCGGCCTGCACGGCCTGCGCCTCGGCGAAGATGCGATCCGCCGTTTCCTGCTCGCGGCCCTGGATGCGGAAGCCGCCGAACTTGTGCACCGACTGCGGGGTGAGGCCCAGGTGCGCGCAGACCGGGATCGCGCGCGCCACCAGCGCGGCGGTCGCCTCCAGGATGTGCGGCGCGGCGCCCTCGATCTTCACCATCGCCGCGCCCGCCTCGCCCACCAGCCGCGCGCCGGCTTCCAGCGCGTGCGGCACGTCGCGGTCGGCCATGAACGGCAGGTCGGCGACCAGCAGCGTCGCGGACAGCCCGCGTGCCGCCGCCTGCGTGTGGTAGACCATGTGATCCAGCGTCACCGGCAGGGTGCTCTTGTGGCCCTGCACCACCATGCCCAGCGAATCGCCCACCAGCGCCACGTCGATGCCGGCCAGCTCCACCTGCGCGGCGAGGCTGTAGTCGTAGGCGGTGAGCACGGTGATGCGGCGGCCTTCGGCCTTCATAGCATGCAGGCCGGGGACGGTGACCGGCTTGCGCGCGGGAATGGCGGTGGGATCCACGTACACGGCGATGCCTCGAATCAGGGAGGGGCGATTATCCGCTGCGCCGCATCATTCGGCCAGCCGGCCGAAGAGCCTGTTCACGATCTCCCCATGGCAAGGCCACCCGCAGGGCACAGTCTGTTTGCCCACATCCCTGCGTCATCACTCGGTCGCGGACGGACGTCCACTCCCTCCTTCTTCCTTGGCCTGCGCGCAAACAGCTCCTGGCGCGGGCCATGGGGAGATCGTGAGCAGGCTCTCAGCCCAGGCACTCGCAACCCTGCGCATCCACGGCGATCAGCAGGTCGGCCACGCGTCCCTGCCCCGGCAACACGAGATCGGGCGCCAGGTCGGCCAGCGGCAGCAGCACGAAGGCCCGCTCGGCGATGCGCGGGTGCGGCAGGGTCAGGCGGGCATCGTCCAGTTGCACGCCGTCCACGTGCAGCAGATCGAGATCCAGCGTGCGCGGCCCGTTGCGCTCGGCACGCACGCGGCCGGCGCGCTGCTCGATCGCCAGCAATTCGTCCAGCAGCACATGCGGTTCGAGGCTGGTTTCGAGCAAGACGGCTGCATTGACGAACGGCGGCTGCTCCCGCATGCCCCACGGCGGCGTGAGGTACAGGCGCGAACGGCGCAGCCGTTGCGTACCCGGCAGGCGCGCCAGCGCATCCACGGCATCCAGCACCTGCCTGCGCGGGTCACCCAGGTTGCTCCCCAGCGCGACGTAGGCTGCGGTCACGCCGGTTTCGGCTTGGCCGAAGGCTTGCGCCGGCGCCGCTTGCGCGGCGGACTGGCCGTAGCCACGGCCAGCTCGGGATCGTTGCCGCCGCCATGCGTGGGCAGTGCCGCCGCCAGCGTGTCGTGCGGCAGCTGCTGCGCGTGATCCCACCACAGGCCCAGCTCGCGCAGCGCCGGCGACTCGTGCGCGCGCAGCAGCAGGAAGTCGAATGCGGCGCGGAAGCGCGGGTGGGTCAGCAGGCGCAGCACCTTCTTGCGCTGGATCTGCTCGAAACGCGGCTGCAGCGACCAGATTTCCTCCATGGTGAAGGTGAAGCGGCGCGGGATCGCCACGCGCTGGCACTGCTCGGCCACCACCTGCATCGCGGCGCGCGCCCAGGCTTCGTTGGCATCCTTGCCGCGCGCGATCTGGTGGTGCGCCAGGTCGCGCACCTCGCCCCACAGCAGCACGGCGAACAGGAAGGCCGGCGTCACCGACTTGCCTTCCGCCACGCGCTCGTCGGTGTTCGCCAGGCCCTGCTCGACCAGCGCGCGCAAGGCTTCGTCGCCGCGCTTCAGCGCGCGCGCCGTGGCGGGGAACAGGAACTGCAGCAGGCCGCATTGCTCGAGCATGCGGAAGCTCTTCAGCCCGTGCCCGGCGAGGAACATCTTCAGCGATTCGTCGAACAGCCGCGCCGGCGAGGCTTCCAGCAGCAGCGAACCCAGCTCCGCGAACGGCGCCGCGGCGGCCGCGTCGATGGTGAAGCCGAGCTTGGCGGCAAGGCGCGCCGCGCGCAGCATGCGCACCGGATCCTCGCGATAGCGCGTGGCCGGCTCGCCGATCAGGCGCAGCACGCGATCCTGCAGATCCTGCATGCCGCCCACGTAGTCGCGCACGGAGAAGTCGCTGATGTCGTAGTACATCGCGTTGACGCGGAAGTCGCGGCGGATGGCATCTTCCTCGATCGTGCCCCACACGTTGTCGCGCACGATGCGGCCGTCGACGATGTGGCGCTCGCCTTCCGCGCCCTCCTCCTCGCCGGTGCCGCGGAAGGTGGCCACCTCGATGATCTCCGGCCCGAACACCACGTGCGCCAGCCGGAAACGGCGGCCGATCAGGCGGCAGTTGCGGAACAGCTTCTTCACCTCGTCCGGCGTGGCATTGGTGGCCACGTCGAAATCCTTGGGCCGGCCGCTCAGCAGCAGGTCGCGCACCGCGCCGCCGACCAGGAAGGCGTCGTAGCCGGCCTCGTTGAGGCGGTACAGCACGCGCAGCGCGGCCTTGCTGATGTTCTTGCGGGAAATCGTGTGCTGCTCGCGCGGGATGATGCGCAGCGCGGGCCTGGCGTCGTTCCTGGCTTCGGGATTCAAGCGGCTGGGATCCTTGCGGGTATCTTGTTCGGCATGCGCCGCGCGACGGCGCGACGGCATTGCCGAGCGGAACAATTCCGCTATACTAGCGCGCTCTGCAAGACTTCGCTCCCATCGTCTAGCGGTCCAGGACACCGCCCTCTCAAGGCGGGAACACGAGTTCGAACCTCGTTGGGAGCGCCACCACCCGTGCGATTCGTCCGGAATCGCCGCTCGGCGCGGTAATGCGGCAAGCTTCAAGCGACCGCCTTGCCCAAGCGCCAACCGCGGCCATCCATGGCCGCACTCTTCAGGAACAGCCGGCACGATCAAGCGATCGTGCCGTTTGTTTTTGGGCAGGCGCCACGACGATTGCACTGGCCCTCGGGTTCCGTCTCTTCCAGCGGCGGATCGGGCATTGGCAACTTTTCAGCCAGCGCGCATTGCAGTCATACTTGCCAACGCCCAAACGCAAGAGCACCACCCATGACCTTCGTCGTCACCGACAACTGCATCAAGTGCAAGTACACCGACTGCGTGGAAGTCTGCCCGGTCGATGCCTTCCACGAAGGCCCGAACTTCCTGGTGATCGACCCGGACGAGTGCATCGACTGCACGCTGTGCGAGCCGGAGTGCCCGATCAACGCGATCTACCCGGAAGACGACGTGCCCGGCGGACAGGAAGGTTTCGTGGCGCTGAACGCCGAGTTGGCGAAGGCCTGGCCGGTGATCACCGAGCGCAAGGACGGCCTGGCCGACGCGAAGGAATGGGAAGGCAAGCCGGACAAGCTCAAGCTGCTGCAGCGCTGAGCGCCGGAACACGGCGCCGCGGCTCCACGAAAGCCGGCGCGCTCATCCGGAACACCCAACGAAAATGCCGCCCGATGGGCGGCATTTTCGTTGGCGGGATCGGCGCGGAATCAGCCGGCCATGCCTTTCTTCAACGCGTCCACGAGCTTGGCGACCGCTCCGGCATTGCCCTGCGCGCGCACTTCGCTGGCGCTGCTGCCGCTGGGGTTCACGGTGACCTGTACCGGATGCGTGCTGCCGGCGGCGCTCTTGTCCTTGTGGCCGAACAGGCGGCCGAAGAAACCCTTCTTCTTTGCCACGTCCTCGCCGCCCACCACGTTCACGGTGTAGGTGTGCGCGTTGTCGTCATGGCCGGTCACCTGGCCGGCGCTGCCGGCGGCCAGCAGCTGGCCCACCTTCTGGTAGGCGCCGTCGACGCTGCCGGACACCACGAAGGCGTCGGAAATCTGGTCGGCCAAGGCTGGCGCAGCCTGCTGCTGCCCCGAACCCGGCGGCGGGATCACCAGCGCCGCAGTGGCCGGCGGCGTGTCCAGGCCCGGCGGGATTTCCAGCGGAGCCTCCTGCTTGGCCGTCTCCCACGCCTTCGTGGATCGGAACATGCCGCAACCGGAAAGCAACAGGCCCGCGAAGGCCAGCGCCGGCAGGGTCACGAGTAGCGAGGATTTCTTCATGCAAGGGTTTTCCGTGGGAGTTTCGGTTGGTAGCCGCCAACGCGGCTTTCGATCAGGCAGCGTGCGCCAAGGATGCCAGACTGGACAGCGCCTCGCGCAAACGGGCGCGATCCGGGCCTTCGGCCAGCTCCACCAGCGGCAAGCGCGGCAGCGCCGATCCCAGCCCAAGCTCCGGCAAGCCGGCTTTCACCGCGATCGGGTTCGGTGCGCAGTTCAGCGCCTGCACCAGGGGCGCCAGCGCATCGTCGCAACGCGCGGTGGCGGCGCGGTCGCCGCCAGTCGCCGCGTCGCACAACGCGCGGAACGCCTTCGGTGCGAGGTTGGCCACCACCGAGATGGTGCCGGCCGCACCGGCCAGCATGGCCTGCGCGGCCGAGCCGTCGTCGCCGGAGAGATAGACGAAATCCGCGCGCGCAAGTTCCGCAAGCGCGGCGATGCGCCCGGCGTCGGCGCACGCTTCCTTGATGCCCACGATGGCCGGGTGTCCGGCAAGCTGCGCCACGGTCTCCGGCAGCAAGTCGCAGGCGGTGCGGCCGGGCACGTTGTAGAGCAGCACCGGCAGGCCGCCATGCTCGGCGACTTCGAGGAAGTGGCGGCGCATGCCTTCCTGCGTGGGTCGCACGTAATAGGGCGCCACCACCAGCGCGGCATCGGCCCCCAGCGCCTTGGCGCGGCGCGTGACGGCCACGGTCTTCGCGGTGCCCGCCTCGCCGGTGCCGGCGATCACCGGCACGCGGCCGGCCACGTGTTCCACCGCAAACGCGAGCAGGCGGTCGAACTCGTCGTGTTCGAGCATGTGCGCCTCACCGGTGGAACCGGCCACCACAAGCGCCTGCGTGCCGCCGGCGAGCTGATGGTCGAGCAGGCGCGCGAACGCCGGCAGGTCGAGCGCGCCGTCGGGCGCGAACGGCGTCGCCAGCGCGCAGATGCTTCCGCGAATGTCCAAGGTCGAATACCGCACGGGAATCAAGTTTTGCATGTTACTTGCGGGCTTGCGGGAGCGGCAAGTAAGCTGGCTGGCGCGATTCCCGCGCCACGCGGGCTCCGGCACAGGCCATCCCATTGAAATCGACGCCCACCGCCCGTTCGGGCAGCGACAATCAGCTGCTGATCCACGCGCTGACCTCGGCCGCCCATTCGCCACTCACCGCGCTCACCCGACGTATCGCCGATGCCGGCTGCAGCCTGGCCGAGTCGCGCGTGGCCACGATCGGCAACGAGGTCTCGGTGATGCTGCTGGCCAACGGCGCCTGGGACGCGCTGGCCAAGCTGGAGACGGCGCTGAACAAGCTGGCGCGCGACGAGAACCTGCGCCTCGCCCACTACCGCACCACGCCGCGCGAGCCGAACTCGCACCTGCTGCCGTACATGGTGGAGATCATCTCCGCCGACCGCCCCGGCATCGTGGCGCGCATCGTGGAATTCTTCAGCCAGCAGGGCATCAGCGTGGAGCAGTTGCACTCCACCCGTTACCTGGCGATGCAGACCGGCGCGGAGATGTTCCAGGCGCAGTTCACGATAGGCATTCCGGCCGACGTGCATATCGCCGCCTTGCGCGACGATTTCCTGGAGCTGTGCGATGGCCTGAACCTGGATGCGATCATGGATCCGGTGAAGTTCTAGGCCTGTCCACGCTCTCCGCGGCCCGCTCCGCGCAGGACGCAAACGGACGCTCAGGATGCTCCGCCGACGGACGCCTGACAAGGCTGTCTCCGTCACATCCATCGCGCTAGTCTCTCCCCGCACAGCAGCGAAACCCCACCGGGTTTCCGGAGAGACCATGCCAGACCTCGGAAAGAAGGCCCCCGCCCTCGGCGGCACCACCGGCGACGGCAGCACGCTGAAGCTCGCCGACCTCAAGGGCCAATGGATCGTGGTGTATTTCTACCCCAAGGATGCCACCCCCGGCTGCACCACCGAAGCGCAGGACTTCCGCGACCTCTATCCGAAGTTCAAGAAGCGCCACGCCGAGATCGTCGGCGTCTCGCGCGACTCGGCCAGATCCCACGCCAACTTCGCCGCCAAGCAGGAACTGCCGTTCCCGCTGATATCCGACGCGGATGAAACCTGGTGCAAGTCCTTCGACGTGATCCACGAGAAGGTGCTCTACGGCAAGCGCCACCTGGGCGTGGTGCGCAGCACCTTCCTGATCGACCCGGACGGCAAGCTCGCCGCCGAATGGCGCGGCGTGAAGGTGCCGGGCCACGCCCAGGCCGTGCTCGACGCCATTCCCGCCAAGTGACCGCAGCACTCCACGTCGCCGCCGCCGCGGCATCCGCGCTGCCGCGCTCCCTTCGTCCTGTCCCACGCGAGGTTCCTGCCGCATGACCGCAAGCAAGCGCATCTACGTCCTGGACACCAACGTGCTGCTGCACGACCCCACTTCGCTGTTCCGCTTCGAGGAACACGACGTGTTCATCCCGATGACGGTGCTGGAGGAACTGGACGAGAAGAAGAAGGGCGTTTCGGAAGTCTCGCGCAACGGCCGCCAGGTCAGCCGCTTCCTCAACGAGCTGATCGTGCGGGGCAACGGCCACGGCATCAGCAACGGGCTGGAGCTGGCGAACCCGCAGGGCATCAAGCTCAAGCGCGGCGCCGCGGTGGGACGGCTGTATTTCCAGCAGCGCACCAGCGCCAACCACGGCAAGGCGGACAACCTGATCCTCGCCGCGGTGATCGAGCTGCGCGACCAGAACCCCGAGCGCTCGGTGATCCTGGTCAGCAAGGACATCAACCTGCGCATCAAGGCGAAGATCTACGGCATCGACGCGGAGGACTACGAGAACGACCGCGCGCTGGACGACTTCGCCCTGCTCTACACCGGCTCCAACGCGCTGCCCGAGAACTTCTGGGACGCGCATCCGGAAGTGGAATCGTGGAACGAACGCGGCCGCACCTACTACAAATTGAACCGACGCGAGGACGAGGACTGGCACCCCAACCAGTGCCTGTACCTGCCCGGCGAAGGCGGCGTGGAACTGCGCGTGCTCAAGCTGGACGACGACAAGGCCACGCTCGCGCTGATGGACGACCACAGCCACGCCAACCACCACGTCTGGGGCATCGCCGCGCGCAACCGCGAGCAGAACTTCGCGCTCAACGTGCTGATGGATCCGGAGGTGGATTTCGTCACCCTGCTCGGCACCGCCGGCACCGGCAAGACCCTGCTCGCGCTCGCCGCCGGCCTGGCGCAGGTGATGGATCAGCAGCGCTACCGCGAGATCATCATGACCCGCGCCACGGTGAGCGTGGGCGAGGACATCGGCTTCCTGCCCGGCACCGAGGAGGAGAAGATGACGCCGTGGATGGGCGCGCTCACCGACAACCTCGAAGTGCTGGCCAATCCCGAGGAAGGCGGCAGCTGGGGACGCCAGGCGACGAACGACCTGCTCGCCTCGCGCATCAAGATCCGCTCGCTGAACTTCATGCGCGGCCGCACCTTCCTGTCACGCTACCTGATCATCGACGAGGCGCAGAACCTCACGCCCAAGCAGATGAAGACCCTGATTACCCGCGCCGGCCCCGGCACCAAGATCGTCTGCCTGGGCAACGTGGAGCAGATCGACACGCCCTATCTCACCGAGACCACCTCCGGCCTCACCTACGCGGTGGATCGCTTCAAGCAGTGGGAGCATTCGGCCCACGTCACCCTGCGGCGCGGCGAGCGTTCGCGGCTGGCGGATTTCGCGTCGGAGGCGCTGTAAGGCTCTTGATCGTCATGCCGGCGCAGGCCGGCATCCAGCGGAGACTGCGCCATGGACAGGCGACAACCTTGCGTATACATGCTCGCCAGCGGACGAAACGGCACGCTGTACATCGGCGTCACCAGCAACCTGGTTGGACGCGTCTGGCAACACCGCAACGAAGCCATCCAGGGTTTCACATCGCGCTACCACGTCCACGATCTGGTCTGGTACGAGCTGCATGAAACGATGGAGTCCGCCATTCTCCGCGAGAAACAGCTCAAGGAATGGAAGCGCGCATGGAAACTGCGATTGATCGAAGGCGGGAATCCTGGATGGCTCGACCTTTATCCGACGTTGCTGTAACTGGATTCCGGCCTACGCCGGAATGACGATCAAGAGTAGGTGCCTCGTGCTTGCCGTCATTCCGGCGAAGGCCGGAATCCAGTAACCGCGACTCCCAATAGTGCGACAACCACCAAGCACCGATGCCCCACACCACGCCCCCCATCGCCCTCACCATCGCCGGCTCCGATTCCGGAGGCGGCGCAGGCATCCAGGCCGACCTGAAGACCTTCCACGCCCGTGGCGTGCACGGGCTGTCGGCCATTGCCGCGATCACCTCGCAGAACACGCGCGGCGTGAGCGCGGTGCACCCGGTGCCGCTCAAGCACATCCGCAGCCAGATCGCCGCGGTGTTCGATGATTTTCCCGTGGCCGCGGTGAAGACCGGCATGCTGGGTAGCGCGGCGATCGTGCGGCTGGTGGCACATGAGATGGCAGCGCGCAAGCCGGCCTGGCTGGTGGTCGATCCGGTGATGATCGCCACCAGCGGCGCGCGCCTGCTCGACGCGGACGCCATCGCGGTGCTGGTGAACGAGCTGATCCCGCTGGCCGACGTGCTCACGCCCAACCTGCCCGAGGCGGAGGCGTTGCTGGGCTACCCGATCCGCAGCGCGAAGGATTGCGCCCGCGCCGGCGAGGAACTGCGCGGACTGGGCGCCAAGACCGTACTGCTCAAGGGCGGCCACGGCAGCGGCCGCGAGGTGGTGGATCGGTTCTTCGACGCGCGCGGCGTGCTGGAACTCCGCCACAAGCGATTGAAACTGGAGGCCCACGGTACCGGCTGTACCCTGGCTTCGGCGCTGGCCGCCGAACTGGCCAAGGGTCAACCGCCGCGCAACGCCGTGCGAAACGCCGTGGCCTACGTGCAACGCGCGCTGGCGCGCGGCTACCAACCCGGCGGCACGCCGCTGCGCGTGTTGTCGCACTGATCCGCGCTCCTGCGGTGGCGTGCGGCACGGGCGCTAGAATGGCGCTCCGTCCCGCCGCCCTTTCCCGCCCACGCCGATGACCCCGCGCCTCGTCCTGCTGATCCTGATCCTGCTGTTCGTGCTGTGCGTGCTGCTGGTGCACCTGCGCGGGCGCGCGCGGCTGCGCTTCGACCGCCAACTGGTGGATCACTCGGCGATCTTTGCGCCGTACAACCTCTTGATGTACGCGTTCTCCGCGGTGCCGGCGCGGCCCATCCTCGACCGCCGTGGTTTCCCGCAGCTCGACCTGCTGCAGGCGAACTGGCAGGCCATCCGCGAGGAAGCGCTGTCGCTGTTCGACGAAGGCCACATCCGCGCGGCGCAGGGCGGCAACGACGCCAGCTTCAACAGCTTCTTCAAGCAGGGCTGGAAGCGTTTCTACCTGAAGTGGTACGGCGAGCCGCTGGCCTCGGCCGAAGCGCTGTGCCCGAAGACCGTGACGCTGCTGAAATCCATCCCCAGCATCAAGGCGGCGATGTTCGCCACGCTGGCGCCCAACAGCAAGCTCAACCCGCACCGCGACCCGTTCGCCGGCTCCCTGCGCTATCACCTCGGCCTGATCACGCCGAACTCGCGCGACTGCCGCATCTTCGTGGACGGCGAGGAACACGCCTGGGGCGACGGCAAGGACGTGGTGTTCGACGAGACCTACGTGCACTGGGTGGAGAACACCACCGACCAGACGCGCGTGATCCTGTTCGCCGACGTGGAGCGCCCGCTGCGTAGTCGCTGGATGGAAGCAATCAATCACCGCGTGGGGGCGTTCATGGGCAAGATCACCGCCTCGCCGAATACCGAGTCGCCGGAGGAGAAGACCGGCTTCGTCAACCGCGTGTTCGCGCTCAACCAGCGCAACCGCGAGCGCAGCCGTGCGTTCAAGAGGAAGCACCCGAAGCTGTTCCGCACGCTGAAATACCTGGGCATGCTGCTGCTGGCGTGGCTGATCGTCTGCGCGCCGTGGCCGTTCGTCCGCTAGGCCTGTCACGTCCGCGCGCGGCGGTGCGTCCTTGAGGCGATTCCAAAAGGAAACCGCCATGGATCCGCAGACCGCCCTGTTCCAGCAACACCGCCAGCGCCTGTTCGGACTGGCCTACCGCATGCTCGGCACGCCCGCCGACGCCGAGGACGTGCTGCACGACGCCTGGCTGCGCTGGCATGCGCAGGACACCGCCGCGCTGGACGATCCCGAAGCCTGGCTGGTCACCGTGACCACGCGCCTGGCGCTGGATCGCCTGCGCCGCGCCAAGACCGAACGCGCGCACTATCCCGGCCCGTGGCTGCCCGAGCCGCTGGTGGACGAGGAAGCTGCGCACGCCGGCACCGCCGAAACGCCCGAGGCGGCCCTGGAACACGACCAGACCCTCACCCTCTCCTTCCTCACCCTGCTGGAACGGCTGGGCCCGGACGAACGCGCCGCCTTCCTGCTCAACGAGGTGTTCGACTACAGCCATGCCGAGGCCGCGGCCATCCTGGGCATCGCCGAAAACGCCTGTCGCCAGCGCGTGCATCGCGCCAAGGCGCGTTTGCGCGAGGATCGCCCGCGCTACAGCGTGGACGCCCGCGCCCAGCAGCGCCTGCTGCAGCGCTTCGTGGCCGCGATGGAACAGCCTACGCTGGAATCGCTGCAGGCGCTGTTCGCCGAGGACGCCGTCCACATCAGCGACGGCGGCGGCGTGGTGGCCGCCACCCTGCATCCGCTGCATGGCGCCGAGCGGCTGGCGCGGCTGTACCTGCAGATCGCCCACCACACCCGCCTGCAGCCGTTGCGCTACAGCCTGCGCACGCTCAACGGAGCGCCGGCCCTGCTGGCCTGGGCCGGCGGCACACTGACCACCGCGATCTGGATCGAGGGCGACGGCGAACAGATCACCGCCATCCATGCGCTGCGCCACCCGGGCAAGCTCGCACGGCTGGCGGCGACGGTAACGGATCCGCAGGCCGGCGCGTCCTTGCATTGAACGGCTCATTCCAGCCGCCAATCCCCACTACCGCAGGAGCCATCCCATGACCCGCATTTCCATCCAGCGCCACTACGCCGCCATGCAGCCGCTGGTCAAACTCGGCCAGGAGATCCGCGAACGCGGCCACCTGGACGCCAAGCTGGTCGAACTGGTGCTGATGCGCTGCTCGCAGATCAACGGCTGCGTGTTCTGCCTCGACATGCACAGCAAGGACGCCCGCGCCGCCGGCGAAACCGAGCAACGCCTGTACCTGCTGCCCGCCTGGCGCGAAACCAGGCTGTACAGCGAGAGCGAACAGGCCGCGCTGGCGCTGGCCGAGGAACTCACCGAGCTGCCTTCCCACGAATCGGTGTCCGACGCGCTCTACGAGCGGGTGCACCAGCACTTCGAGGACGCGGCCGTGATCGACCTGGTGCTGCTGGTCGGCCTGATCAACACCTGGAACCGGCTCAACATCGCCGTGCGTACGGAAGGCGGCCACTACAAGCCCGCCGCGCACTGATACCGCCGGCCGGCCGCGCCGCGCAGCGGCCACGCGCGGGTGCGATCCGGCCGGATCGCACCCGCGAAGACGGCGCAGCAGTACGGTTCCGCCGCCCCGGACGCCGCCGATGTCCCCGCACTCCATGCTGGCGCCTCCCTTCCCAGGCAGACGCCCCATGACACTGCGCATCGTCAAATTCGCCCTCGCGGCCCTGGCCGTGATCCTGCTGTCCATCGCGGCCTGGCTTGGTACCGCGGGACGTCCCCTGCTGCGCATCGCCACCGGCTCGGTCAGCAGCGGCCTGTGCGACGCCGCGTTCGTCAGCCGGGTCGATCCCGGCAGCGTGTTCCGCGAACAACACGCGCCGCAGATGCGCGACATCGAATGGGCGCTCCGCTGGCACGTGGACAGGGTCCGGCGGGAGGCGGACGCCAGCGTGCTGGGCGCCTTCCGCGCACGCGCCGTGTTCCGCCCGGGGCTGGGCTGCCTGTTGCTGCACGGCGACGACGCGGTGCCCGAGGCCGCCGGCTTCGCCCCCGCGCCGATTACCAGTCCATATCCAGGCCACGCGGTCGCTTCGGACGATCCCGCCATCCGCGCCGCGCTCGACCGTGCCTTCGCCGAGCCCGATCCCGCGCATCCGCGCAACACCAAGGCCGTCGTGGTGTTGCACGACGGCCGGCTGATCGCCGAGCGCTACGCGCCCGGCTACGGGCCGGACACGCCGATCTGGGCGCATTCGATGACGAAGTCGCTGATCAACGCCTTGATCGGCATCTTGGTGCGCGAAGGCAAGCTGCGGCGGGATCAGCCTGCGCCGCTGCCGGCCTGGCGACGCGCAGGCGAGCCGCATGGCAGCATCACCGTCGACCAGTTGCTGCGCATGGACAGCGGCCTGCCGTTCGACGAGACCGAGGACGTGCTGAGCCCGATGACGCGCATGAGCTTTCTCCAGCGCGACATGGCCGGCTACGCGGCGCGGATGCCGCTGGCCGACGCGCCCGGCACCACCTGGGCCTACGGCAACCTGGACTACGTGCTGCTCGGCCGCATCGTCACCGACGCCGCCGGCGGCAGCGCCGTGGACGCCGAGCGCTTCGCCCGGCGCGAGCTGTTCGCGCCGCTGGGCATGGCGCATACGCTGATCCAGACCGACGCCCGCGGCACCCTGATCGGCTCGGGCGGCGGCTACGGCACGGCGCGCGATTTCGCCCGCTTCGGCCAGCTCTATCTCGACGACGGCGTGGTCGACGGCAAGCGCATCCTGCCCGAAGGCTGGGTGGCCTACAGCCATTCGCAGACCTTGGACACCGGCTATGGCGCCGGCTTCTGGCTCAACATCAAGCACGACACCCCGGTGCCGGTGTGGAACGCGCCCTGGGGCATGCCGCAGCTGCCCAAGGACATGTACTACGCGCGCGGCGCGTTCGGGCAGTACACGGTGATCGTGCCGTCGGAAAAACTCGTCGTGGTTCGCATGGGCATCTCGCTGGACTACGGCGACCACACCGGCGACCTGGTGGCCGCCATCATCAAGGCCCTGCACGCCCGGCCGACGCCGTGAGCGACTGCGATTTGCGGTAAGCGCTGGGCGTCTCGCCCAACTGGCGCTTGAACGCGGCGTTGAAGGTGGACTTGGAGGTGAAGCCGCAGGCGTAGGCGATGTCGAGGATGGTGCGCGTGTCGCCAACATCGGCCAGGCGCTCGCGCGCCGCCTCCACGCGCAGCCGGTTGACGTAGTCCCAGAACGTGCCGCCGGAGCGGCGATTGATCACCGCCGACACCAGGTACTCGGGATAACCGCTGCGCTTGGCCACCTGGCCGATGGTCAGTGCCGGCTCCAGGTACAGCGGCGCGGCGCCGCTCATCAGTTCCGCAAGGCGGGCCTCGACGGCATCGGAGCGGGCATCGTCCGGATCAGCGTCAGCCCGCTGCTCCGCTGGCGCGGGCGGCAGATCCGGCTCCACCGCAACCGGCGGCTGATTCAGGCTGAACCAGCCCACCACGCACACCCAGCCTGCCACCAGGCCGAACAGCAGCATGTAGTTGATCACCGGCAGCCAGACCACCGCCTGCACGATGGCGACGCCCCAGATCACGATCTGGCACAGCGCCAGCACGTCGATCCAGCGCAGCGAATGGCGGTCGGCGTCCGAACGGCGCTCGCGCAGCTCGCGCCGGTAGCGATGCACGCGCACCAGTGCCGCAGCCACGTAGGACAGGCTGTAGACGAACAGCGGCCCGTCGAACCACGCGCCGACGTTGCGCTCGCCGGCGACCCAGCGCGCCGACAGCGCCGCGATCCGTGCATGATCCATCGTCCACACGTAGCCGTCGGCCACGAACATCGCGCCGAAGCCGAGCAGGTGCGCGCAGTCGCGCCAGCGGAAGCTGCGCCCCTGCGTCAGTGCACGCACGTAGAGGTAGAACAGGCTGCCGTAGAGAAACGGAAACAGCGCCACGAAGCGGTAGGCACGGAACCATTCCGGCTCCAGCGTGTGCCAGTACGCCGCCTTAACCGCCAGGTCGAGCCCGGTCAGCGCCACCCACACCGCGAGCAGCCGGTTAGCCTGGCGATTGGCCGGTCGCCGCCACAACGCCAGCGCCAGCAAGGCGGCCTGCAAGGCCGCGGCAAAGTAGAGGAAGACCCATAACGTCATGCGCGCAAGGATGGGCGAAGGCGCCGGAGACGGCCAAGGCCATCGATGCTAGCGAAGCGGGCGGCACCGTTCCAGAATGCCGCCGTTCCAGAAACGCCAAGGCCGCGGACGATGCCGCGGCCTTGGCTCCTTGTTTACGATTCCCCGGCGTGTATCCCACGCCAAGTCATCCGCGATCTCCAGGCCCCACGGCTGGATTCCCGCTTTCGCAGGAATGACGGCAGGTGCGTATGAGGCGGATCAGCCTTTCACGCGCCTGGCGATGGCCGCGCCGAAGCTCTCGGTGGAACCCTTGCCGCCCAGATCCGGCGTCACGCTGTCGCGGTCGTTGGCCATGGTGTCGCGGATCGCGGCGCGCAGCTTGTCGCCCTTCTCCACCATGCCCAGGTGGTCGAGCATGTCGGCCGCGGCCAGCAGCAGCGCGCAGGGGTTGGCGATGCCCTTGCCGGCGATGTCCGGGGCGGAGCCGTGCACGGCCTCGAAGATCGCCGCGCCCTCGCCGATGTTGTCGCCCGGCGCCAGGCCCAGGCCGCCGACCAGGCCGGCGCACAGGTCGGAGAGGATGTCGCCGAACAGGTTGGTGGTGACGATCACGTCGAACTGCTCGGGACGCATCACCAGCTGCATGCAGGTGTTGTCCACGATCATTTCGTTGAACTCGATCTGCGGGTATTCCTTGGCGACTTCGCGCGCCACGTTGAGGAACAGGCCCGAGGCGGTCTTGATGATGTTGGCCTTGTGCACGGCCGTGACCTTCTTGCGGCCCTTCTTCACCGCCAGCTCGAAGGCGTAGCGCACGATGCGCTCGCTGCCCTTGCGCGTGTTGCGGATCATCGAGGTCGCGGTCTGGCCGTCCTCGGACAGCGACTGGCCCTCGGCCAGGTAGGCGCCCTCGGTGTTCTCGCGCACCGTGATGATGTCGATGTTCTCGAAGCGCGCCTTGGTGCCGGGGAAGCTGATCGCCGGACGCACGTTGGCGTACAGGTCGAAATGGCGGCGCAGGGTGACGTTGATCGAGGTGAAGCCGCCGCCGATCGGCGTGGTCAGCGGGCCCTTCAGCGCCACCTTGTGCTCGGCGATCTTGTCCAGCGTGGCCTTGGGCAGCAGGTCGCCGTGCTTCTCCAGCGCCACCATGCCGGCGTCGGCGAAGTCGTAGGAAAGGCCGCAGTCCAGCGCATCGAGCACGCGCAGCGTGGCGGTCATGATCTCCGGGCCGATGCCGTCGCCGGGGATCACCGCGATGGTCTTGCTCATGGGGAAACTCCTTGGGGAATGGAACCGTCGACCGGCGCCGGGGGATCGGCGCGCAAGGGTCGACAACCCTGCAATTATCGCCCATCCATACGGCAGCGAACAGCCAAGGGCCGGTGCGAGGCGTTGAAAATCCTCGCATGGAGCGTTGCGGGAACCCGCATGACGCCCTTCTTCCTCTCCCCGTCGGGGAGAGGATCGAGGTGAGGGGACAATCTTGCGGCGACGCCCGATCAGAGCGGGCTTCAAACCTAAAGCTCTGTCGCAAGAGCCGCCCCTCACCCCAGCCCTCTCCCCAGTGGGGAGAGGGAGAAATCGGCGTCAGGCGTGGTCGGCGCAGGCCACGTCGGCCGTGGCCTCGCCCTCTTCCAGCTTGTCGAGGAAATCCACCGCGCGGCGGAGGTGCGGGATCACGATGGAACCGCCCACCACGAGGCCCACGCTGAAGGTCTCGAAGAATTCCTCGCGGCTGACCCCGGCCTCCTTGCACTGCGCCACGTGGTAGCTGATGCAGTCGTCGCAGCGCAGCACCATCGAGGCGACCAGGCCCAGCAGTTCCTTGGTCTTCACGTCCAGCGCGCCGGGCTTGTAGGTCTGCGTGTCCAGCGCGAAGAAGCGCCGCACCACCTGGTTGTCCTCGGCCAGGATGCGCTCGTTCATGCGCTGGCGGAACGCGGTGAACTCGGCCACGCGATCCTTTTCGCCGCCCTGCCCGCCGCTCATGCACCCGCCTCCAGCAGTTCGGCCAGCTTGCCGCTGCGGTCGGCCGCCACCAGGTCGTCGTAGCCGCCCACCAGCTGGTCGTTGATGAAGATCTGCGGCACGGTGCGGCGGCCGCCGCTGCGCGCCAGCATGGCGTCGCGCTGGGCGGGATCGGTGTCCACGCGGATGTCTTCCCAGCTCAGGCCCTTGGCCTTGAGCAGGTTCTTGGCCGCCACGCAGTAAGGGCAAACGGCGGTGGAATAGACTTCAATCTTGGACATCACGAAACTCCGATTGCTTACGCCGCAAAATAGGGGCAAAAGCCCCCAGAACAAGCCGCTGCACGGTGAACCGATACCGCCGCAAGCGGTCGTTTATTGAACAGTGCGGCCATGGATGGCCGCCCGTTTGACCTTCGCGATCAAGGATGATCGCAATAGCTGCTCATTGTCGCCCACGTATGCCCATGCCGCCACGACGCCCCGCCAAGCGCCTGCTCACCGCCCTGATCCTCGCCGGCCTCGCCTTCGCCGCCGGCGCGCAGGACTCCTCGCGCCTGCCCGACCTCGGCAGCTCGGCGCAGGCGCTGATCTCGCCGCAGGAAGCGCAGGACTACGGCGCTTCCATGCTGCGCCAGATGCGCGCGCTGGGCATGGTGGTGGACGACCCGCTGCTGGACGACTACGTCAACGACCTCGGCTTCCGGCTGGTCGCCGCCTGCGCCAAGCCGCGCGACCATTTCCAGTTCTTCATCGTCAAGGACGACGAGATCAACGCCTTCGCCATGCCCGGCGGCTACATCGCGGTGAACTCCGGCCTGATCGCCATCACCCGCAGCGAGAGCGAGCTGGCCGGCGTGATCGCGCACGAGATCGGCCACATCACGCAGAACCACCTGCAGCGCGCGTTCGAGGACTCGAAGAAGAACGCGCCGCTGATGGCGCTGGTGCTGCTGGGCGCCATCGCCGCCAGCACGGCCGGCCGCAGCGCCGGCGACGCGCCGATCGCGGTGCTCGCCGGCGGGCAGGGCCTGCTGGCGCAGAAGGAGATCAACTTCACCCGCAAGGACGAGATCGAGGCCGACCGCGCCGGCATCAAGACGCTGGCCAACGCCGGCTTCGACCCGAACGCGATGGCCGCGTTCTTCCAGCACATGGAGGACGTGCTGAGCACGGGCGCGGGCGGCGAGGCGCCGTCCTTCCTGCAGGATCACCCGGTCACCAGCGACCGCATCGCCGACGCCAAGGCGCGCGCCGGCGCGCTGATCGCCGAGCAGAAGCGGCGCCCTTCCGGCGACCTGCTGCTCCAGGGCCAGTGGGAACAGATCAGCGCGCCGATCGCCTTCGTGCACGGGCCGATCCGGCTCGGCGCGGGCGCCGCCGGCCCGGCCGGCCTCGACACCTACGAACTGATGCGCGAACGCGCGCGCGTGCTGAGCGGCAACGCCCTGCGGCTGGCCGACTACTACGCCAGCAACCTCAAGGACAAACCCGGTTTCGACACCCCGGCCAACCGCTACGGCTATGCGCTGGCGCTCACCCGCAGCGATCGCGGCGCGCAGGCCGAGGCGCAGCTGCAACCGCTCATGCAGGCGCACGCCGGCAACCTGATCCTCACCCTGGCGCTGGCCGACGCCGAGCGGCAGGCCGGCCAGCGCGACGCCGCGCTGGCGCTGTATCGCCAGCTCAACCAGCAGTCGCCGCGCAACCGCGCGGTGGCGCTGGCCTACGCCACCGCGCTTACCGAACGCGGCGACCAGGCGCAGGCCGGCACCGCCGCCAACCTGTTGCGCCCGCTGCTGGAAAACAGCGACGACCCCGCGCTGTACACCGCCTACGCCCGCGCCAGCGACAAGGCCGGCGACGGCGAGCGCGCCGGCGAGGCCTGGGCCGACGCCAGCTACTACGCCGGCCGTCCGTTCGACGCGATGGAGCAGCTCAAGCGCCTGCTCAAGCGCGACGACCTCAGCTACTACGCCCGCTCGCGCATCCAGGCGCGCATCGCCGAGCTCACCCCGCTGGTGCTGGAGCTGCGCAAGCGCAAGATCGACACGCCGGACAACCCCGCCACCCAGGACAGCCCGCAGCAACTGCAGGACGAACGCTGCGCGGGACGCCTGTGCCTCGGCCTGGATACGGGCTCTGGCTCTTTTTAAGGATGCGGCCAACGGCGACCGCTTTCGTGAATAGTGCAGCCATGGATGGCTGCCCGTTTGATCCTGCACTCATGGACGAGTGCATAGGCAAACCCGTGTCATCGCCGCGTAACATTCCTGCATTGCAATATCCCGGTCACAGTCCAACGGACGTTGCCCGCGTGCACAAACGCATCCTGATCGTCGAAGACGAAACCTCGATCCGCGAAATGATCGCCTTCGCCCTGCGCAAGGCCGACATGGAGGCGATGCAGGCCGCCGACGCCCGCGCCGCCCAGCTCGCCATCTCCGAACAGGTGCCCGACCTGATCCTGCTGGACTGGATGCTGCCGGGCATGAGCGGGCTGGAACTGGCGCGCCGCCTGCGCAAGGAGGAGCTGAGCCGCGAGATCCCCATCATCATGCTCACCGCGCGCGGCGAGGAGATGGATCGCGTCAACGGCCTGGAAGCCGGCGTGGACGACTACGTGGTCAAGCCGTTCTCCACCCGCGAGCTGATCGCGCGGATCAAGGCGGTGCTGCGCCGCACCCACGGCGACGACGGCGACGGCATGGTGGAGCTGGGCCGGCTGCGCATCGACGGCCCCGCGCACCGCGTGTTCGCCGGCGACGAGCCGGTGACCATCGGCCCCACCGAATACCGCCTGCTGCACTTCTTCATGACCCATCCCGAGCGCGTGTACTCGCGCGCGCAGTTGCTCGACCACGTGTGGGGCGGCAGCGTGTACGTGGAGGAGCGCACGGTGGACGTGCACATCCGCCGCCTGCGCAAGACGCTGGAGCCGTGGAAGCTGGAGGACATGGTGCAGACCGTGCGCGGCAGCGGCTATCGCTTCTCGGCGAGCGTCTGACCCGCCGGAAACCAGCCTTTCGCTCGTCATTCCGGCGAAGGCCGGAATCCAGTGGCGGTTTCGCTTGCTCCAGCCACAAGGTCACTGGATCCCGGCCTGCGCCGGGATGACGAGCAAGCTGCATCGGCGGGCACGCTTGTAAGCTCTGCATCCAGCCTGCCAACCATCGCGCCTTTCGATGTCCATTCCCCGCCACCGGAAACTGCCCGCCATCTGCTTCGCCGGCCTGCTCGCGGGGGCATTTTTCGGCTGGCTGGCCGGCGACCCCATCGCTGCAGGCGTGGCCATCGTCGCCGTGGCGGAAATCGTCTTGCTGCTGACGCGGGACGGTCATGCGACGCGCCACATCATGTCGCCGGCCGCCCTCGCCGCGAAACACGACCGCCTCATGACGCGCACCCACCGCCTCGCCTCCAGTCTGCGCGACCTGCGCCGCACCGCCAGCCAGTTGCCCGACGCCGTGGTGCTGCTCGATCCCGACCAGCGCGTGCGCTGGTTCAACCACGCGGCGGAAAACCTGCTCGGCCTGCGCGCTCCGCACGACCGCGGCGCGCCGCTGGAGCAGCGCCTGCAAGCCTCGGAACTCGCCGACTGGCTGCGCCAGGGCGAGCACGAGCCGCTGCACGACACCGTGGCGCCCGGCCGCCCCGACAGCCAGATCAGCGTGAGCCTGCTGCCGTTCGGCCGCCGCCAGCAGGTGCTGCTGGCGCGCGACACCAGCCACGTCACCCGGCTGGAACAGATGCGCCGCGACTTCGTGGCCAACGTCTCGCACGAACTGCGCACGCCGCTCACCGTGATCCACGGCTACCTGGAACTGCTCGATCCCGAGGACGCTCCCGCGCTGGCGCCGGTGCTGGGCGAGATGCGCGCGCAGTCGCGCCGCATGGGCCAGATCGTGGAAGACCTGCTCACCCTGTCGCGGCTGGAGACCCAGCACCACGTCGAGGACGAGCGCGTGCCGATGGCGCCGCTGCTGGCCACGCTGCGCAAGGAGGCCGAGGCGCTCAGCCAAAGCCGGCACCACATTTCCGTGGAGGCCGACGCCGGGCTCGACCTGCTCGGCTCGCCCAAGGATCTGCACAGCGCGCTCTCCAACCTGGTCAGCAACGCAGTGCGCTACACCCCGGCCGGCGGCAGCATCACGATACGCTGGCGGCGCAACGACGACGGCGCGACCTACTCGGTCAGCGACACCGGCTACGGCATCCCCGCCAGCCACCTCGCCCGGCTCACCGAGCGCTTCTACCGCGTCTCCTCCAGCCGCTCGCGCGGCACCGGCGGCACCGGGCTGGGCCTGTCCATCGTCAAGCACGTGCTGAACCTGCACCAGGCGCGGCTGGGCATCGAAAGCGAGCCGGGCCGCGGCTCCACCTTCTCCTGCCACTTCGGTCCCGAGCGCCTGCTCGCGCCGGCGCGCGGCCACGACGAAAGCTGAAGCCCCGCGCGGCACGTCGCGCACCGGCCGGCGCGCATGCGCCAGAATGCACGCATGCGACATCCCGACGCCCAAGCACCCACACCCGCCGACCTCGCCGCGCCCGAGCTCTACCTGAGCCGCGAACTGGCCGCGCTGGAATTCAATTTCCGCGTGCTGGCGATGGCGCGCGACGCCTCGGTGCCGCTGCTGGAACGGTTGCGCTTCCTCAGCATCGTGGCGAACAACCTCGACGAGTTCTTCGAGGTGCGCGTGGCAATGCTCAAGCACCACCACGCCTTCGGCTCCGCCGCGCCGGGGCCGGACGGCCTGTCGCCGCCGGAGCTGCTGGCGCGCATCCGCGCCCGCGTGCTGGAGCTGGTCGCCGAGCAGTACGCGATCTGGCAGCAGGAACTGCGTCCGCAACTGGACGCCGAGCGCATCCACATCCTCACCCGCACGCAATGGAGCACGCGCCAGAAACGCTGGCTGCAGGGCTATTTCGAGCACGAGGTGCTGCCGGTGCTGTCGCCGCTGGGGCTGGATCCGGCGCACCCGTTCCCGCGCATCCTCAACAAGACGCTGAACATCGCGGTGGTGCTGAAAGGCCGTGACGCCTTCGGCCACGAAGGCCACATGGCGCTGGTGCGCGCGCCGCGCTCGCTGCCGCGCATCATCCGCCTGCCCGCCGAAGTGTGCGGCGAGGGCGACCACTTCGTGTTCCTCGCCGAGCTGCTGCACGCCTTCGTCGACCTGATGTTCCCCGGCTTCAAGGTGGTCGGCTCCTACCAGTTCCGGGTCACCCGCAACAGCGAACTGATCGTGGAAGAAGCCGAGGTGGAGAACCTCGCCCGCGCGCTCAGCGAGGAACTGGTGGGGCGCGGCTACGCGCGGCCGGTGCGGCTGGAGATCGCCAACGACTGCCCGCAGTCCATCACCGCGATGCTCACGCGCAACTTCCAGCTGGAAGAGGCCGACGTCTACCGCTGCGACGGCCCGGTCAACATCATCCGTGCCGGCCTGATCTGCGACTGGCTGGATCGACCCGAGCTGAAGTACCCGCGCGTTACCCCCAAGCTGCCCGCCGAGCTGGAGGCCAGCCGCGACAAGTTCGAGCAGATCGCCCGGCGCGACGTGCTGCTGCACCATCCCTACCAGAGCTTCGCCGCGGTGGTGGATCTGCTGCGCCAGGCCAGCACCGATCCCAACGTGCTGGCGATCAAGCAGACCCTGTACCGCGCCGGCGAGGACACCCCGCTGGTCGACCTGCTGGTGGAGGCCGCACGCCACGGCAAGGACGTCACCGTGGTGATCGAACTGCGCGCGCGCTTCGACGAGGAGGCCAACATCCGCCTCGCCACGCGGCTGCAGGAGGCCGGCGTGCAGGTGGTGTACGGCGTGGTGGGCTACAAGACCCACGCCAAGATGATGCTGATCGTGCGCCGCGAGGGCAACGTGCTGCGCCGCTACGCGCATCTCTCCACCGGCAACTACCACCAGATCAACAGCCGCACCTATACCGACATCGGCCTGATGACCGCCGATCCCGAAATCGGCGAAGACCTGCACAAGGTGTTCCAGCAGCTCTCCGGCCTGGGCCCGCGCATCGCGCTGAAGCGCCTGCTGCATTCGCCGTTCACGCTCTATACCGGCGTGATGGAGCGCATCGAGCGCGAAACGGAACTGGCCCGCGCCGGCCGTCCTGCGCGCATCGTGGCCAAGCTCAACGCACTGAACGAGGCGCACGTGATCGAGGCGCTGTACCGCGCATCAACGGCCGGCGTGGAGATCGACCTGGTCGTGCGCGGCGCCTGCACGCTGCGGCCCGGCCTGCCCGGCATCTCCGAGCGCATCCGCGTGCGCTCCATCGTGGGCCGCTTCCTCGAACACAGCCGCGTGTACTGGTTCGGCAACGACGGCGCGCCGGAAATCTACTGCGCCAGCGCCGACTGGATGGAGCGCAACCTGATGCGGCGCATCGAGATCGCCTTCCCGATCCGCGATCCCGAACTGGCCGCGCGCGTCTACGAGGAAACCCTCGCCAACAGCCTCGCCGACAACACCCAGGCCTGGCTGCTGGATGCCGGCGGCCGCTACACCCGCGCCACACCGGGCAGGCAAGCGCCGTACAGCGCGCAGCAGATGCTGCTGGACAAGTTGTGCCCGTGAACGAAACACCGCCGAGCAGGCCGCACCACGCCCACCGGTTGCTTCGCCGATAGCCGGACTCACCAAGCCACCTCATCGAACCATGGAGCACGACATGTGCGGGTTGCGCGAAAAGATGCTGCACGCGGCGGGAGTCGCCCTCTGCCTGGCAAGCCTCGCCGGCACGCCGGCCTTGGCCGCCGGCGCCGGCCCCGAAGCGCCCGCCGCCGCCAGCTCGGCGCCGAGCGACACCGACCTGGCGAATGCCACGTGCGCCATCGGCGAGGAGCAGTTCCTGCCGGCCGATTACTACTACTGCCTGGCCACGCAGGACTACGGCAGCCACCGCTATGCGCACGCGCAGAAATTCTTCGCCACCGCCGCAAGCTGGGCCAGCAAGCCGGCCCAGTACGTACTCGGCATCATGGCGCTCGACGGCGACCATCAACCCGTGAACCGCCCGCTGGCGGCGGCGTGGCTGGCGCTCGCGGCGGAACGGTCGCAACCGCCCTTCGCCGCCGCCTACGCCAGGCTAGCCGCCTCCCTCACCCCGGCCGAGCGGCAGGCTGCCGACGAGCTGCTTGCGCGCATGCGTCCCATCTATGGCGACGCCACCGCGGCGGTGCGCGCCGAGAAGCGCTATGCGCAGGGCATGGCCCGCCTGGCCAGCCTGACCGGTGCCGGCGGCCATTACTGCATGGCGGGGATCGCGACATCCGATGGCCCGGACATGGGCAGCGACCCGGAGCAGTGCCCGCCGATCCAGGTGATGACCAAGGCCATCGACCAGGCCGCCGCCAGGGTGTTCGACGGCTGGACGGGCCACGTCCGGGTGGGGCCGCTGCAACAGGTCGGCGCGCCCACCGCCGCACATCCTTCCGGTTGAGCCGCCGGCGCTCCGTCGCACCATGCCGGCACACGAAGAAAGCCGCGCGCAGATACGGCATGATGTGCGCTGCGGCGCACCTCCACGCCGACAAGGAACCCGCGCTTGAGCCAGGCCGACCAGACCCCGATCCGCGACGGCGAACTGCTGGCCGCGGTGGACATGGGCTCGAACAGCTTCCACCTGATCGTGGCCCGCATGGAGCACGGCGAGCCGCGGGTGATCGACCGCCTGCGCGACAGCGTGCGCATGGCCGCCGGCCTGCGCAGCGACGGCTCGCTGGACGCCGACCGCCGCGCCCGCGCGATGGACTGCCTCGCACGCTTCGGCCAGCGCATCGCCGGCCTGCCCTCGCAGCGGGTACGCGCGGTGGCCACCAACACCGTGCGCCGGCTGGCCGCGCCGCAGGCTTTCCTCGCCGCGGCCGAAGCCGCGCTGGGCCATCCGATCGAAGTGGTGTCCGGCCGCGAGGAGGGGCGCCTGATCTTCCTCGGCGCCGCGCACGACCTGCCCGCCTCGCGCGAGCCGCGGCTGGTGATGGACGTGGGCGGCGGCAGCACCGAATTCATCATCGGCCGCGGCCTCGCGCCGCTGCACACCGAGAGCGTGCAGGCCGGCTGCATCGCCTCCACGCTGCGCTTCTTCCCCGGCGGCAAGCTCAACCGCAAGCGCTGGCAGCGCGCGCGCGGCGAGATCGGCGTGCTGCTGCAGCAGTTCGCCGAGGACTACCGCGAATCGGGCTGGCAGGAGGCCTACGGTTCTTCCGGCAGCGCCAAGGCGATCGGCGCGGTGGTGCAGGCGATGAAACTGAGCGACGACGGCATCACCCCCGCATCGCTGGCCGGGCTGCGCGACGCGATCCTCGCGCAGGGCGCGATCGCCACGCTGAAACTGCCCGGCCTGGTGGAGGAGCGCGCGCCCGTGCTCGCCGGTGCCGTGGTGATCTTCGAGGCCGCGTTCGAGGCATTGGGCATCGCGCGCATGCGCGTGTGCGAAAGCTCGATGCGCGAGGGACTGATGTGGGATCTGCTCGGCCGCGCCGCCGGCAGCGACCCGCGCACCGGCAGCATCGACGCGCTGGCCACCCGCTACGGCGTGGATCGCGCGCAGGCGCGGCGCGTGGAATCCACCGCGCTGCAACTGTTCGACCAGGTGGCAAAGGCCTGGAAGCTGGACGGCGAGGCGCGCGAGTGGCTGTCGTGGGCCGCGCGCGTGCACGAGATCGGCCTCGCCATCGCGCACAGCCAGCACCATCACCACGGCGCCTACATCCTGCGCCACGCCGACCTTGCCGGCTTCTCGCGCCAGGAGCAGCAGCTGCTCGCCGCCGTGGTCGAGATGCACCGGCGCAAGCCGGACAAGGCGGTGATCGCCGCGCTGCCGCAGCGCTACCGCCCGCTGGCCCGCTACACCACGGCGCTGCTGCGCCTCGCGGTGCTGCTCCGCCGCGGCCGCCGCGCCGAATCGCTGCCGCCGATGAAGCTCGCCGCCACGCGCCAGCGCCTGCGCCTCAGCATGCCCGCCGCATGGCTGGAGCAGCACCCGCTCAGCGAGGCCGACCTGCACCAGGAACAGGCGCCCATGGCGGAACTGGGTCTGGAACTGGAGCTGTCCGCGGCTTGATGTCGTGCCCGTGCGATTCGTCCGGAATCGCCGTGGCGCAGCAGGTAATCGCAAGTTTCAAGCGCTCGCTCCGCTCTGGCGCCACCGGCAGCCATCCATGGCCGCACCCTCAAGATTTTTTGCGCCCGTCCATGAGCGCGAAGATCAAACGGGCGACCATCCATGGCCGCACTTCTCGAAACATCTCCTGAACCGCGAAAGACACATGCGGCCGTTGGGCCGCGTATCATGGGCGGATACCTTGAACGGCCTGCCTCCATGTCCAAGCCCAAGCTCGCCCTGCTGCTCCTGTCCGCCGCCCTGTTCGCGCCCGCGCTGTGGGCGCAGGACGCCACCAAGCCGGCGAACGCGGCCGACCCCGAAGTGGTGCTGCACACCTCGCAGGGCGACATCACGCTGGAGTTGTATCCGGACAAGGCGCCGAAGAGCGTGGCGAATTTCCTGCAGTACGTGCGCGAGGGTTTCTACGCCGGCACGGTGTTCCACCGCGCGATCCCCGGCTACCTCGTGCAGGGCGGCCTGTACACGCGCGAGCTGCAGCCCAAGCGCACGCACCCGGCCATCGCCAGCGAAGCGGACAACGGGCTATCCAACCTGCGCGGCACCATCGCGGTGGCGCGCGGCGCCGATCCGAACTCGGGCACCTCGCAGTTCTTCATCAACCTGGTGGACAACCGCCGGCTGGATTTCGTGGGCAACCAGAGCGGCCTCACCTGGGGCTACGCGGTGTTCGGCAAAGTCATCAAGGGCATGAACGTGGTGGACAAGATCGCCGCCACGCCCACCCACGGCATCGGCCCGTTCGCCGCCGACGTGCCCAACCCGCTGGTGGTGATCGAAGGCGCGCAGGTGGTCGGCGACGCCGCGCCCGCCACCGCATCCAGCACGGCAACGCACACCAGGGCGCGCTGATCCGATGGCCAGCCTGTTCATCGCCGACCTGCACCTGGATGACAGCCGGCCGCGCATCACCGAACTGTTCGAGCGCTACCTCGCCGGCGACGAAGTGCGCCGCGCCGACGCGCTGTACATCCTCGGCGACCTGGTGGAAGCCTGGATCGGCGACGACGACGATGCGGAACTTCCGCAGCGCATCGCGCACGCCACCCGCGCCGTGCGCGAAGCCGGCGTGCCGGTGTACTTCATGGTCGGCAACCGCGACTTCCTGCTGGGCGGGGACTTCGCCCGCCACGCCGGCTTCGAGCTGCTGGAGGACGGCACGGTGCACACGCTGTACGGCCGCCCCACCCTGCTGATGCACGGCGACGTGCTGTGCACCGGCGATGTGGCCTACCAGGCCGTGCGCAAGCAGGTGCGCACGCCGGAATGGAAGGCGCAGATCCTCGCCATGCCGCTGGAGGCACGCCGTGCCTTCGCCGCCAAGTCGCGCGCGGAAAGCCGCGCGCACACCGGCAGCGCGATGGAGACCATCATGGACGTCGACGCCGATGCCGTGGCCGAAGCCATGCGCAAGGCCGGCACCACGCGGCTGATCCACGGACACACGCATCGCCCCGCGATCCACCGCTTCCAGCTCGACGGCGCGCCCGCCGAACGCATCGTGCTGGGCGACTGGTACGAACAGGGCTCGGTGCTGCGCGTGGACGCCGATGGCGTCGAGCTACGCGGATTGCCGCTCCCGCAGTAGCGCGCGGAGCGCGCTACTGCGACTTCACCGCACCTTGCTCTTGGACACGTACCACGTGCCCAGCAGGAAATCCCACAGCGGCGAGGTGACACCGTAGTTCTTGTCGGGATGATAGTGGTGCACGTGGTGCACCGCCGCCCACTTGCGCGCCAGCGGATGGTTGAAACGGCCGCGCCGGTGGATGACGAGGTGGCTGAAGCCGTACAGCGCATAGCCCAGCGCGATCGCGCCGGCGAGCAGCAACGCGATCGCCGCGGGCAGCACCAGCGCCAGCGCCGCCGCGAGCATCACCACCACTACCGGCGGGAAGAAGAACGGCAGCGAATCGTAGCCCAGCGGCTGTTCGTGATGGATGGTGTGGCCGCGCTCGAACAATGGCAGCGCACCATGGAAGAGCCAACGGTGGAAGGCGTATTCGATGAAGCTGAAGATGAACAGGCCGAGCAGGAACACCAGCGCGGACAACAGCGGCTGGCTGTGATCCAGCCAGAACGACGCACCCAGCAGGGCGAAGGCGACGAGGAAATCGGTGACGTGGCCGACCCAGTAATTCGTCCGCGTGGACGACATCCGCGCAATGGCCTGCAACACGCCCGTGGAGCGCGCCCCAGCCGAGCCGCTCGGTGCGAGCTTCGCCTCGCTCATGGTGTGTATCGCTCCATCGCCATCTCCAACCCCCGTTGCCCATCGGCATGGCCGCATGGCGGCTACGCCGCCCAGTCTACCTCGCAACCATGCGGAGGCGAACGGCACGCGGCCCTTCCGCCTCATGCGGTATTCAGGCATCCGACAAGCGCGCCAACCGCGCGTCCTGCTCCCGCCAGAGCCCGTTGACCCAGGCCTGGAAGCGCTGGCGGAAGGCCTCGTCGCGCTCGTAGTCCCCGCGCAATTCCGGCTCGATGGCGCGATGGCGGAAGCTCACCCGCACCTCGCGCAGGCGTCCGGCGATCAGGTCGAGCATGCTGCACGGGCCACCGGGATAGGCGATGGCGACTTCGAGGATGGCGTCCAGCCCCTCGCCCATCGCGTCCAGCACGAAGGCCACGCCGCCGGCGCGCGGCTTCAGCAGGTAGCGGTACGGCGAACCCTGCGCGTCGTGCTTGGCCGGCGTGAAGCGCGTGCCTTCCACGAAGTTCATCACCGACACCGGCAACTGGCGGAATTTCGCGCAGGCGCAGCGGGTGGCTTCCCGATCCTTGCCCTGCAGTTCGGGATGCCTGGCCAGGGTCTCCCGCGAATAGCGCTTCATGAAGGGGAAATCCAGCGCCCACCATGCCGGCCCCAGCAGCGGCACCCAGATCAGCTGGCTCTTGAGGAAGAAGCGCAGGAACGGGATGCGCCGGTTCAGCAGCTTCTGCAGCACCGGGATGTCCACCCAGCTCTGGTGGTTGGCCAGCACCAGGTAGTTGGCGTCGCGGCGCAGGCCATCCAGCCCGCCCACCTGCCAGCGGATGCGCGTGAACAGCTCGAACAGCGCGTTGTTCACGCCGATCCAGCTCTCCGCGATCGCCACCAGCATGCGCGAACACAGGCGCCGCCATGCCGCCAGCGGCACCAGCAGCTTGAGCAGGGTCAGCGCGAACAGCGGCAGCACGTGCAGCAGCACGTTGAGCGCGAGCAGCAACGCCACCAGCGGCACGCGGATGAAGGAGGGAAGGAAGGCGAGCATCGGAATCCTTTCAGCGGAGCAGTCGGCGCACCTTGAGCAGGGCCGCCACGAAGGCGTCGACCTCCTCGTGCGTGTTGTAGAACGCCAGCGAGGCGCGCAGCGTGGCCGGCACGCCGTAGAACTGCATCAGCGGATGCGCGCAGTGGTGGCCGGAGCGCACCGCCACGCCTTCCAGATCCAGCAGGGTGGCGAGGTCGGTGGCCTGCGCGCCTTCGACCAGGAACGAGATCACCGGCTCCTTCTCGCGCGCCTCGCCGAAGATGCGCAGGCCCGGGATCTCGCGCAGTTGGGCTGTGGCGTGCTCGAGCAGGGCATGCTCGTGCGCGCGGACGGCCTCGAAGCCCAGCGACTCGACGTAGCCGATCGCCGCGCCCACGCCGGCGAAGCCGGCGATGTTCGGCGTGCCCGCCTCGAAGCGGTGCGGCGGCTCGGCGAAGGTGGTGCCGGAGAACTTCACCTCGCGGATCATCTCGCCGCCGCCGAAGAACGGCGGCATCGCGTCCAGATGTTCCTTCTTCGCCCACAGCGCGCCGGTGCCGGTGGGCGCCAGCATCTTGTGGCCGGTGAACGCGTAGAAGTCGCAGCCCAGCGCCTGCACGTCCACCGGGCGGTGCGGCATCGCCTGCGAGCCGTCCACGAACAGCGGGATGCCGCGCTCGCGGCAGGCCTTGGCCAGTTCGCGCACCGGGTTCACCGTGCCCAGCACGTTGGAGACGTGGGTCACACAGGCCAGCTTCACCTCGGGCGTGAGCAGCTCGACGAACTTCTCCACGATCAGCTCGCCGCGCTCGTCGATCGGCGCCGCCTTCACCGTGGCGCCGGCGCGCGCGGCCACGATCTGCCACGGCACGATGTTGGCGTGGTGCTCCATCGTGGTGGTGAGGATGGCGTCGCCGGGCTTGAGCCGCGGCAGCGCATAGCTGTAGGCCACCAGGTTGGCCGACTGCGTGGTGCCGGAAGTGAGCACCACCTCGTCGCGCGAGCGCGCATGGATGAAGCGCGCCAGCGCATCGCGCGCGCCCTCGTAGGCCGCGGTGGCCTCCTCGCCCAGCAGGTGCACCGCACGCGACACGTTGGCGTTGTGCTCGCGGTAGTGGCGATCCACCGCCTCGATCACCGCCTGCGGCTTCTGGCTGGTGTTGGCGTTGTCGAAGTACACCAGCGGCTTGCCGTGCACGGTGCGCGCGAGCAGCGGGAAATCGGCGCGGATGCGCTGGATGTCGAAGGTGGCGGCAGTGCTCATCGTCAAAGTGATCCGTTTTCCCGAACTCGCGGGTGCAGGCTTTTTTCCGTCATCCCGGCGCAAGCCGGAGGTGCTTCACAACAGCGAAGCTGGTCATCCAATGCCTGCGAACCGCTGCGCGCGAAGACACTGGATTCCTGCTTTCGCAGGAATAACGGGCATGAAACATCAAGCGGGCAACTCGACCGCCAGCAGCGCGGCCAGGTGTTCGCGCAGCGCCGTGTCGGGCAGGTCGTCCAATACCGCGCGGCAGAACGCGGCGGTGAGCAGGCCGCGTGCCTCTTCGAGCGGGATGCCGCGCGAGCGCAGGTAGAACAGCGAGCGCTCGTCGAGCTGGCCCACGGTGGCGCCGTGCGCGGCCTTCACCTCGTCGGCGTGGATTTCCAGTTCCGGCTTGGTGTCGATCTCGGCATTCGGCGACAACAGCAGGTTCTTGTTGCTTAGGCCGGCATCGCTGCCATCGGCGCCTGGCGCCACCAGGATCGCGCCGCGGAACACGCCGCGCCCGCGCTGGTCGGCCACGCCGCGCCAGACGGAATCCGACGCCGTGTTCAAGGCCTGGTGGCGTATCGCCAGTTGCATGTCGATGTGCTGGCGGCCGCACGGCATGAACACGCCGCGCGTGGCGAAGCTCGCGCCGTCGCCCGCCAGTTCGGCGCGCAGGTCGTGGCGCGCCAGCGCGGCGCCCAGCTCCAGCACGTGCGAGGTGGCCTGCGCGCGCCGGCCCAGATGCAACTTGCTGCGCCTGATCAGGCTGCTGCCGGTGGCCGCCCGCTGGAGCAGCACCTGCCGCAGCACCGCGCCGTCGCGCAGCGCGAGATCGCTCACCACGGTGCCGAGATGCTGCTGCTCGCCGCTGGCGGCATGGTGTTCCACCAGGGTGAGCTCGGCGCCCTCGCCCAGTTCGACGAGGTTGCGCAGATGCCAGGCCAAGTCGCCCTCGGCCGGCGCGCCGAGGAACACCAGATGCACCGGCGCAGCGGGCTTCGCGCCGGCCGCCAGCTTCAGCACCACGCCATCGGCGGCGAACGCGGCATTGAGCCGCACGAAGGCATCGCCCTGCTCCGCTTCGTGCCGCGACAGCGCGAAGCGCAGCGGCTCGTCGTCCTGCCGCAGCGCCTGCGCCAGCGGTTGCAGCGCGAGGCCGTCGGGCAGCGCGTCCAGCGCGGAAAGGTCGGCGCGGAACACGCCGTTGACGAAGACCAGCCGCGGCCCGTCCACGCCGGGCAAGGCGAACGCGGCGGGATCGACCGCGCGCTCCGCCGCCCGCGCATCGCCGTTCGCGAGGCGGCGCTGGCCCAGCGCGCGCAGCGCGGTGTACTTCCACGCCTCCATGCGCGTGTCGGGCAGGCCGGCGGCCACGAAGGCCGCGAGGTTTTCGCGGCGCCATGCGTCCAGCCATGCGATGCCGCTGGCCTGCAGCGGCGACGCGCCCAGCGCATCGACGAAAGGCAGCGGCTGGCTCATGCCGATGCGCCCGCCGTTTCGCCGTGCTCGCGCACCCAGGCGTAGCCGTGCTCTTCCAGCTTCAGCGCCAGCGTCTTGTCGCCGCTCTCCACGATGCGGCCGCCGGCCAGCACGTGCACGAAATCCGGCTCGATGTAGTCGAGCAGGCGCTGGTAGTGGGTGACGACGAGGAAGGAGCGCTCCGGCGAACGCTGCGCGTTGACGCCCTGCGCCACCTGCTTCAGCGCGTCGATGTCCAGGCCCGAATCGGTTTCGTCGAGGATGGCGAGCTTCGGCTCCAGCACCGCCATCTGGAAGATCTCGTTGCGCTTCTTCTCGCCGCCCGAGAAACCCTCGTTCACCGCGCGGTGCAGCAGCTCGTCGGAGATCTGCATCACCTTGAGCTTCTCGCGCACCAGCTTGAGGAACTGCATGGAATCCAGCTCCTTCTCGCCGCGCGCCTTGCGCTGGGCGTTGAGCGCCGCGCGCAGGAAATAGGTGTTGTTGACGCCAGGGATTTCCACCGGGTACTGGAAGGCGAGGAACACGCCGGCGGCGGCGCGCGCTTCCGGCTCCAGCGCCAGCAGGTCGATGCCGTTGAAGGTGACGCTACCCGCGGTGACCTCGTAGCCCTCGCGGCCGGCGAGCACGTTGCCCAGCGTGGACTTGCCCGCACCATTCGGCCCCATGATGGCGTGCACCTCGCCCGGCTTCACGCTGAGCGTGAGGCCCTTGAGGATTTCCTTGCCCTCGACGCGGGCGTGCAGGTTTTCGATCTTCAGCATGCGGATTACTCGATGGGTCAGAGGCCGATGCCGTCGTCGCGACGGCGCAGCACGACGTAAGTGAAGGCCTGATCCTTGCCTGCGGGCGTGCGATGCAGCTCGCGGGCATGGGTGACTGGATCGAAGGCGGGGGCGAACAGCTTGATCAGCTCGTCGGCGCCGTGTCGCGCCACCGGCAGGCCGCTGCAGCGCTCCGGGCCGTCGGGCGCGAAGCAGCCGAGCACGAGGTGGCCGCCGGTACGCAAGACCCTAGCCGCCGTGGTGACGTAGCGCGCCTGTTCGCCCGGCTCGACCAGGAAATGGAACACCGCGCGGTCGTGCCACAGCGCATAGTGCGCCACCGGCAATTCGGCCTGGATAGCGTCGCCGACGATCCAGTGCACCCGCTCGCCAAGCGCACCCAGCCGCCGGCGCGCCTCGGCCAGCGCGTTGGCGGAAAGGTCGAGCACGCTCACGTCGCGGAAACCGCGCGCGAGCAGGTCGTCGACCAGGGTGGCGCGGCCGCCGCCCACGTCGATCGCCGGCTGCCCGCGCGGCAGGTCGAGCGCATCGATCAGGCGCAGCGATTCGTCCAGGTGCGGTCGGAACCAGCTGGTTTCGCCTTCGCCCTTGTCGCGGTACACCGTTTCCCAGTGCTGCTGGCGCTCCATGCTCACCCCACCGCGCCTTCCAGCGAGACTTCGAGCAGCTTCTTCGCTTCCACCGCGAACTCCATCGGCAGCTCGCGGAACACCTGCTTGCAGAAGCCGTCCACGATCAGCGACACGGCGTCTTCCTCGCCGATGCCGCGGCTGCGGCAGTAGAACAGCTGGTCGTCGGAGAGCTTCGAGGTGGTGGCCTCGTGCTCGACGATGGCGCTGGGGTTCTTCACTTCCATGTACGGGAAGGTGTGCGCGCCGCACTTCTTGCCGATCAGCAGCGAGTCGCACTGGGTGTAGTTGCGCGCGCCGTCGGCGCCCTTCTCCACCTTCACCAGGCCGCGGTAGCTGTTGCTGCTCTTGCCGGCGCTGATGCCCTTGGAGACGATCTTCGACTTGGTGTCCTTGCCGATGTGGATCATCTTGGTGCCAGTGTCGGCCTGCTGGAAGTGGTGGGTGAGCGCCACCGAGTGGAACTCGCCCACCGAGCGGTCGCCGCGCAGCACCACGGAAGGGTATTTCCAGGTGATCGCCGAGCCGGTTTCCACCTGCGTCCAGCTGATCTTGGAATCCGCGCCGCGGCAGTCGCCGCGCTTGGTCACGAAGTTGTAGATGCCGCCGACGCCGTTCTCGTCGCCGGGATACCAGTTCTGCACGGTGGAGTACTTGATCTGCGCCTTCTCCAGCGCCACCAGCTCCACCACCGCGGCGTGCAACTGGTTCTCGTCGCGCCTGGGCGCGGTGCAGCCTTCGAGGTAGGAGACGTGGGCTGCTTCCTCGGCCACGATCAGGGTGCGCTCGAACTGCCCGGTGTTCTGCGCGTTGATGCGGAAGTAGGTGCTGAGTTCCATCGGGCAGCGCACGCCCTTGGGGATGAACACGAAGCTGCCGTCGGAGAACACCGCCGAGTTCAGCGCGGCGAAGAAGTTGTCGCCGGCCGGCACCACGCTGCCCAGGTACTTCTGCACCAGCTCGGGGTACTCGCGGATCGCCTCGCTCATCGAGCAGAAGATCACGCCGGCGTCGGCGAGCTGCTTGCGAAAGGTGGTGCCTACCGAGACGGAGTCGAACACCGCGTCCACCGCCACGCCGGCCAGCGCGGCGCGCTCGTGCAGCGGCACGCCCAGCTTCTCGTAGGTTTCCAGCAGCGCGGGGTCGACCTCGTCCAGCGACTTCGGCGCCTTCTTCGGCGCGGCGTAGTAGCTCAGCGCCTGGTAGTCGATGGGGTCGATCCTGAGTTTGGCCCAGTCCGGCTGCGGCATGGTCAGCCAGTGGCGGTAGGCCTTGAGGCGCCACTCGGTCATCCACTCCGGCTCGCGCTTGATCGCGGAGAGCTGGCGGATGGTTTCCTCGTCCAGCCCCGGCGGCAGGCCGGTCATCTCGATCTCGGTGACGAAGCCGGCGCTGTAGTTGCGCCCCAGCGCCTCGGCGACCTCGGCGTTGTCGCGCAGCGCGGTGGTGGCGGTGTCGATGGTTTCGCTGCTCATGCGGTGACTCTGCCTTTCGGGATGCCGGCCTTCAGGGTGCCGATGTCGATCGCCACTTCGTTGCGCGGCGGCGGGCCCAGCATGTCGGCCAGGCTCACCGCGCGCAGCGCGCGGTCGAGCACGTTGTTGATGCGCTGCCAGCTGCCGCGCACGCCGCATTGCGCCTCGCGCCCGCAATTGCCTTCGGAGGCGACGCCGCATTCGGTCATGCCGATGGGGCCTTCCATCGCCTCGACGATCTCGGCCAGCGTGATGGCGCCGGCCGGCCGCGCCAGCCGGTAGCCGCCATTGACGCCGCGGAAGGATTCCACCAGCCCGGCATGCCCCAGCGACTTCAGCAGCTTGCTCACCGTGGGCAGTTCCAGGTGCGTCTCGTCGGCGATTTGCGCCGTGCTCAGCACGTCGTCCGGATGGGCGGCGATGCAGGTCATCACCACCGCGGCGTAATCCGTGAGTCGACTGACACGAAGCATGGGGAGCGTGCGATCCGGGGACGGACTTAATTCAGACCAAAATGGTACTGATTAAGCCGCGCGCGGTCAAACCCGGCATGCCCGGCCGCCGCGGCCCCCGTCGAAACCGTCCTACGGACGGGCCTCGGGCAGTTCCATCACGATGGCGTCCTCGCGTCCGTCCTTGGCGGGGTAATAGCGCGGGCGCCGGCCGATCTCGCGGAAACCTACCGACTCGTACAAGGCCTTGGCCAGCGGGTTCGAGGGCCGCACCTCGAGGAATACGCGCTGCGCGCCGCTCCAGCGCGCCACGTCCAGCAGGCGGCCCAGCAGGTGCCGCCCCAGACCGAGACCGCGATGCGCCGGGGCGATGCAAATGTTGAGCACGTGCGCCTCGCCCGCGCCCACCGAGAGGATGCCGTAGCCGGCCACCTCGTCGTCGACGCACAGCACCCAGCACGGATGGCCCGCCTTGAGGCAGTCGGCGAAGATGCCGCGCGTCCACGGGAAGTCGTAGGAAGCCTGCTCCACCGCCGCGACCTCGTCGAGGTCGTCCACGCGCATCAGGCGCATGTGGCTGGCCGGTCTGGCCACCGCGACCATCGCGCCTACCGCCCCGCCGCGAGGCTACGCCGCAGGGTGCGCAGCGCGATCCACAGCCGCCGCTTGGCGGCGGCGTCGCCCAGCAGGCGCGCCGGCTCGTCCACCAGCACGATCTGCGCCTGGGCGGTCACCTGCATCGGCAGGCTGCGCCCCAATGCGTGCGCCTGCGCTTCGCCACAGGCCAGGTAGGCGCGCGCCTGCGGCACCGCGATTTCCGACTCGCCGGGCTGCACCCGCACGCGTGCGGCGCGCGCCAACGTCGCACCGCCGCTGGTGAGCGCACGCCCCAGCAGGTCGAGTTCGCGCGCACCGCAGGCGCCGGGCAACAGCACCACGCAATCGGCCTCGGCTGCGCTCGTCGGGGGCGCTTCCTCCGTCGCCGGCGGCTGCGCAGCAGGTGCCTGCCGGCGTTGCCACAAGGTCAACCCCAGGGCATGAAGCACGCGTTCGCGGTGCGCGGCGGCCGGTGTCACGCCCCGTTCCCGCGCCGTGCGCGCCGGCGATGCATGGCCAGGCCCCACAAGGTCATCGCCGGACCGGACAACAGATAGATGCCGAAGCCCACGAACAGCACGCGCGGCGGGTCGAGGTACAGCAGCACAAGAATCAGCAGCGCCGCCACGATCCAGCCGAACGGCACGTGCTGGCGGTCGCCCAGCGGCAGCGATTTGAAACTGAAATAGCGGATGCGGCTGACCATCAGCAGGCCGGTGATCGCGGCGATCCACGGCGTGACAAAGCACAGGCCGGCGCCGGAAACGCCGAACTTCTCCATCGTCCATACGAAGGACATGCACACCGCCGCCGCCGCCGGGCTGGCCAGCCCCTGGAAATAGCGCTTGTCCGCCACGCCCGCCTGAGTGTTGAAGCGCGCCAGCCGCAGCGCGGCGCAGGCGGCATAGATGAAAGCCGTGGCCCAACCCAGCTTGCCCCACAGCGGGCCGAACTCGCGCAACGCGGACAACGACCACGTGTACATCACCAGCGCAGGCGCCAGGCCGAAGCTCACCAGATCCGACAGCGAGTCGTACTGCACGCCGAACTCGCTCTGCGTGCCGGTGAGCCGCGCCACGCGGCCATCCAGGCCGTCCAGCAGCGCGGCGACGAACACCGCCACCGCCGCCTCGGCGAACCGGCCGCCGATGCTGGCGAGGATCGCGTAGAAACCGGCGAACATCGCCCCGGTGGTGAACAGGTTCGGCAACAGGTAGATGCCGCGGTGCCGGGGCTGGCGGGCGGGCAGCGAGTCGCTCATGGAGCTATCCGTGACGGGGTGCCGAAAGTGTAAACCATCCCCCGCTTGAGTCCCGGCCGCGCGGGAGTTCTACTAGTGCCCTGGCCGCGGGGCGGGGAGCCCCGGCCAACCGAGCCCTCTGGAGAAACCCATGTCCCGTTCGCTGATCGTCGTGGCGCTGCTGCTGGTCGCCCCGCTGGCCGCCGCCCAGCAAATCTACAAGTGGACCGACGCCTCGGGCACGGTGCATTACTCGCAGTCGGCCCCGCCGCAGGGCACCAAGTACCAGCAGGTGAAGTTGGCCGGCGGCGTGGAATCCGCCGACCAGCAGGGCGAGCAGCCTGCCGCCGACAGCACGCCCGCGCCAAACGACGATTCCACTTCCGCCCCGCCCCCCGCCGCGCCGGTGGCCGACACGCCCGCCAACCGCGCCAAGATGTGCGCCACGCTGAAATCCAACCTCGCCACCCTGCAGGGCAGCGGCCCGGTGGTGATGCAGCAGGGTGGCAAGCCCACCGTGCTGAGCGATGCCCAGCGCAAGCAGCAGGTCGCCAACGCCAACGCGCAATACCAGCAGTACTGCTCGGGGCAATAGAGGGTGGGAACCGGTTTTCGCCAAAACGACTGCCGACGCCAACCCGATCAGCCAGAGCTTGCGCATACCTGATTTGCGGAACCGTCGAGACGGTTCCGCGCCGCTATAATCCGGCTCTTTCAACGCCGGAAACCGCCGCATGCGCCTCAGCCAATTCCACCTGGCCACCGTCAAGGAAGTGCCCGCCGACGCCGAGATCGCCAGCCACCGGCTGATGCTGCGCGCCGGCATGATCCGCAAGCTCGCCTCCGGCCTGTACACCTGGTCGCCGCTGGGCCTGCGCGTGCTGCGCAAGGTGGAAAACGTGGTGCGCGAGGAAATGAACCGCGCCGGCGCCATCGAAATGCTGATGCCCACGATCCAGCCAAAGGAACTGTGGGAGGAAACCGCCCGCTGGGCGAAATTCGGCCCGCAGCTTCTGAAGATCAAGGATCGCAAGGAGCAGGAATTCTGCTATGCGCCCACCGCCGAAGAGGTAATCACCGATTACGCGCGCAACGAGCTCAACAGCTACAAGCAGCTGCCGGTGAATTTCTACCAGATCCAGACCAAGTTCCGCGACGAGATCCGCCCCCGTTTCGGCGTGATGCGCGCACGCGAATTCCTGATGAAGGACGCCTATTCCTTCCACCTCGGGCAGGCATCGCTGGCTGAAACCTATCAGGCGATGTACGACGCCTATTCGCGCATTTTCACCCGGCTCGGTCTGCAATTCCGCGCGGTGCAGGCCGACACCGGCGCCATCGGCGGCAACGCCAGCCACGAATTCCAGGTGCTGGCCGATTCGGGCGAGGACGCCATCGTGTTTTCCGACGGCTCCGATTACGCGGCGAACGTGGAAAAGGCCGAGGCATTGGCGCCGGCCGCTGCGCGCCCCGCTCCCGCCGCTGAATTGAAGCGCGTCGACACGCCCACCCAGAAAACCATTGCCGAAGTCAGCGCCTTCCTCGGCGTATCGCCCGCGCAATGCGTGAAAACCCTGCTGGTGAAAGGCCACGACGGACTGGTGGCGCTGTGCCTGCGCGGCGACCATGAATTGAACGAAGTGAAGGCCGGCAAGCTGGCCGAATTGCCCGACGAAGTCGAGCTCGCCAGCGAAGCGGAAATCCTAGCCGCCACCGGCACGCGCCCCGGCTTCATCGGCCCCGCCGGACTGCCCGGAACCATCCCGGTGATCGTGGATCGCAGCGCCGCCGTGCTAGCCGATTTCGTCTGCGGCGGCAACGCCGACGGCACCCACCACACCGGCGCCAACTGGGAGCGCGACGCGCACGTCACGCGCGTCGAGGACATCCGCCAGGTGGTCGAGGGCGACCCCTCGCCCGACGGCAAGGGCACGCTGCGCCTCGCGCGCGGCATCGAGGTGGGCCACGTGTTCCAGCTCGGCAGCAAGTACGCCGAGGCGCTGGGCGCCACCGTGCTCGACGACCAGGGCAAGGCCCAGGTGATGCTGATGGGCTGCTACGGCATCGGCATCAGCCGCATCGTGGCGGCCGCCATCGAGCAGCGCCACGACGAGGCCGGCATCGTCTGGCCGGAAGCGATGGCGCCGTGGCGCGTGGCGGTATGCGTGATCAACCCCAAGGGCAACCCGGAAATCGCCGCCGCCGGCGAATCGCTGTACCAGGAGCTCGCCGCACGCGGCATCGAAACGGTGCTGGACGATCGCGGCCTGCGTCCCGGCGCGATGTTCGCCGACATGGAGCTGATCGGCGTTCCACACCGCGTGGTGGTCAGCGAGCGCGGCCTCGCCGCCGGCACGCTGGAATACCGCGCCCGCGTTGATGCGGAAAGCCGTGCCGTGACGCGCGACGAACTGCTTGGAATGCTCGGCTGAAACCGGTTTCAAATGCAACGACAAACGGCCGCCCTGTGCGGCCGTTTGTTTTCATGGCCGCAACCGGAATGGATTACTCCCGGCCTTGCGCAATAACCCAATACGGAATCGCTCGTTTTGCAAAATCCGGTTTATTCAGGTAACAATGGCGCCCGTGCCGGCAATGGACATTCCGGCCTGCCCAAAATCCACCCTGTCACTGGAGTCTCCGATGGCCGCCATCGATATCAAGAACCTCAACCACAACCAGCTCAATGAACTGATCAACAAGGCGCAGTCGCGCCAGCAGGAAATGAAGAAGGAAAAGGTCGCCAAGCTGCGCGAGAAGATCCACGCGCTGATCAAGGCCGAGGGCTACAGCTTCGACGACATTTTCGGCGGTGCCCGCGGCAAGCGCCGCAGCGGCGGCGTGGTGCCCCCGAAGTACCGCAACCCGGCGAATGCCGAGCAGACCTGGTCCGGCCGCGGCAAGCGCCCGCGCTGGTTCAACGACGCGCTGAAGGGCGGCAAGAAGGAAAAGGATCTGCTGGTCTGATCGCCGCGTTTCCCGCATTGCCAAAACGCCGGCCCTCGGGCCGGCGTTTTTCATTGGCGCTGGCAAATGCGCCTTTCGCGGAACGGATTACCGCCGCCCTTCCCCGCACGAGCGCCCCGCTTCACAGCGAGCGGCGCGGCGAAACCAGCAATTCGCCGAACAAGAGTCCCGCCACCAGCGATACCAGCAGGGTCACCAGCAACAGCGCCGTGTCCATGCCCAGCGTCGTGTCGCGTTCGAGCAGGAAGGAGACGCTGCGGAAACCCACGCTGCCCGGCACCAGCAGCAGGATGCCCGGTTCGCGGATCACCGCGCCCGGCCGCTGCCACAGCCGCGCGTAGAGGTTGGCCAGCGCGCTGACCAGCAGGCCGCCGACGAACACGCCGAACGGCGCGCCGGGCAGGCGCCCGGAAAACTCGCCGCCCCAGCGCGTGGCGAGGTAGCCGGCGATCACCGCCACGATCACCGCCGGCCAGTCGCGCCAGGCCGCGCGGAACAGCATCGCGAACGCCGCCGCGGCCGCCAGCAGCGCCGGCCAGTCGGTCCAGCCTGGCAGCGGCGGCAAGGCGAAGTCGCGCGCGTGGATGCCGAACGCGGCGCAGACCTCGGTGGCCGCCACCGTGCCGAACACCAGCTTGAGCAGGGTCGCCGTGGCGCCGCCCATGCGGGCCATGCCGGACACCAGGTGCCCGCTGGACACCTCGCGCACCGCGGTGGTGAGCGACATTCCGGGCACCAGGATGATCAGCGCGGCCAGCACCACCGACTTGATCGCCAGCGGCACCACGAACGCGCTGACCAGGATCGCCACCGCGGTCGCCACGATCGCGCTGATCGCGTCGCTGGCCGCGGCCAGCCGCGGCCGGTTGGCCGCGCCCAGGGTGATGACGCCGATCAGCATGCCGATCACCGCGGCCACCGCGAGGTCGGCCCAGGAACTGTGCAGGAACAGCGCCGCGATGCTGGCCGCGGAGAGGCCGTAACTGGCGATGGTGGTGGCCTTGGCCTTGCGCGATTCCGGCGCGCCCAGCGCGCGCAGCAGACGCCAGCCCTGGCGCAGATCCAGCTCGCCCGCGATCACGCGGTCGGCGATGGCGTCCGCCTCGCACAGCCGCGCCAGGTTCACGTCGCCGGGGGCGAGCCGCATCACCTGCGTGGTCTGCGCCACGCCTTCGCTGCCCTGCGCCAGATCCGCGAAGGAAACGATGATGGCGGTGGGGCTGGACCACACGTCGGCCTGCAGGCCCAGCCGGCGCGCGCAGAGGTCGATGGCCATCTCCAGCCGCGGCGCCGAGGTGCCGTACTGGTGCAGACGCCGCGCCAGCTCCAGCAGGAAGGCGATGCGCGTGTTCGGCGCCGCGGCGACAGGGAGGCGTGCGCTCGCGGTGGGCGCACTCATGCAGCGGCGCGCACCTTGAGCGTGGCGCCGTCCACCGCCACCACTTCCACCGTGCTGCCCAGCGGCAGATCCGGCCCGCTCACCAGCCACTGGCCATCGCCCACGCGCACCTTGCCGCGTCCGTTGACGATGGGTTCGACCAGCTCGTAGCGCTGGCCGATCATTTGCTCGCCACGCCGGTTGAGCCGCTCGCCGCCGGGCGCCTCGCGCTCAATGCGCGGCCGCAGCCAGCGCGCGTAGGCCAGGCACGCGGCCAGCGCCAGCACGGCGAACAGCACCGCCTGCAGCAGCAGGCCCATCCCCGGGAACAGCCACAGCAGCACGCCCATCGCCGCCGCCGCAACGCCGATCCACAGCAGGAAGTAGCCGGGCATCATCACCTCGCCCACGATCAGCAGCAGGGCGAGAATCCACCACAGGTAATGCATTGCGATCTGTCCGAGCATGGGGAACGTCCCGATGGTTTAGCTCCCCTCTACCGCTTGCGGGAGAGGGGCTGGGGGGGAGAGCGCTTCGACGAATTGGCGAATCCGCTCCAGCACGCTCCCGGTCTGATTCATTACATCGTGATTCCAGAAACGCAACACGGTGAAACCCTGCCCTGCCAGCCACGAGTCCCGCTCGCGATCATAGGCGACTTGATCGCCGTGTTGACTACCGTCCAACTCGATCGCGAGATCGCGCTCCATGCAGATGAAGTCGACGATGTAAGGGCCAACAGGCTTCTGGCGTTTGAATTTCAAGCCAAGGAAGCGATGCGCACGAAGGAAATACCACAAGCGTTCCTCGGCAGGAGTCTGCGCGGAACGCATGACTTTGGCGCGATCGAGATTGCTGGTGTGCATCGGCGCAAGCTCCGTTGCCCTCTCCCCCAACCCCTCTCCCGCAAACGGGAGAGGGGAGTCAAATGTCAGCGCGGCGGCGGCACGGCCTTGACGGCCGCCTGCTGCTGCCCCAGCGACTCCTTGGCCAACTCGGCGATGCCGGCCATCGCGCCGATCACGCCGGTGGCTTCGATGGGCAGCAGCAACATCTTCTGGTTGGGCGAGGCGGCCATCGCCTTCAGCGCCTCGACGTAGTTGTTGGCGACGAAGTAGTTGAGCGCGTTGACGTTGCCGCCGGCGATCGCCTCGGACACCATCGTGGTGGCCTTGGCTTCGGCCTCCGCCGTGCGCTCGCGCGCCTCGGCGGCGCGGAAGGCGGCTTCCTTCTCGCCCTCGGCGGCGAGGATCACCGACTGCTTCTCGCCCTCGGCCTTGAGGATGGCCGCCTGGCGGAAGCCCTCGGCGTCGAGGATGTTGGCGCGCTTCTCGCGCTCGGCCTTCATCTGCCGCGCCATCGCGTCCACCAGGTCGCGCGGCGGCGCGATGTCCTTGATCTCGATGCGGTTGACCTTGACGCCCCACGGGTGGGTGGCCTCGTCCACCACCTTGAGCAGGCGCGCGTTGATCTCGTCGCGCTTGCTGAGCGATTCGTCCAGATCCAGCGAGCCGAGCACGGTGCGGATGTTGGTCATCACCAGCGCCAGCGCGGCCTGTTCGAGCTGGGCCACTTCGTACGCCGCCTTGGCCGCGTCCAGCACCTGGTAGAACACCACGCCGTCCACGCGCACTACGGCATTGTCCTTGGTGATGACGTCCTGCGAAGGCACGTCCAGCACCTGCTCCATCAGGTTCATCTTGCGCCCTACCGACTGGTAGACCGGGATCAGCAGGTGCAGCCCCGGCTCGAGCGTGCGCGTGTATTTGCCGAAGGTTTCCACCGTCCACTCGTAGCCCTGCGGCACGATGCGCACCATCTTGAGCAGGGTGACGACGACCAGCACCACGATGACCAACGCAAGAACCGACCCCATGACGCACCCCTCTGTCCAGTGAGGATCGCAGTATAGGCGAGCCTATCGCGCGCCGTGTTGCGGCAGCCGCAGGCTCACGCGCAGGCCGCCGCCCTCGCGGTTGGCGAGCAGTACGCGGCCGCCGTGCGCCTCGGCGATCTCGCGCGCCAGCGCCAGGCCCAGGCCGGTGCCGGAGCGCTTGGTGGAGTAGAACGGCAGCAGCGCCTGCGCCAGCACGGTTTCGCTCATGCCGGGGCCGCGGTCGGCCACCTCGATGCGCAGTTCGCTGCCGACGTCGAGGATGGCGAGGCTGACCTCGTCCTCCGCGCTGCCGGATTCGTGCGCGTTCTTGATCAGGTTGATCAGCACCTGCTCGATCTGCACCGGGTCGAAGCGGCCGGGATGCACGGGGGCCGGCGCGGCAAGCCGGTAATGGCAGTGCAGCGCCAGCGAGGCGAGGAACGGCTCCCACTCCACCACCTGCGGCTGCGGCGCCGGCAGCTTGGCGAAACTGGCGTAGCCGGCGATGAAGCCGTGCAGGTGTTTCGCGCGCTCGCCGATGGTGGCGAACACGCCGGGCAGGCGCTCCAGGTTGCCGCGGCGAGCCAGCTCCGCGCCGGAATGCGCCAGCGAGGAGATCGGCGCCAGCGAGTTGTTCAATTCATGGCTGATCACGCGGATCACCCGCTTCCAGGTCGCCACCTCCTGCCGCGACAGTTCGCGCGTCATGCGCCGGAACAGGTGCAGCCGGTGCGGCCTGCCCTGCAGGCGGAACGCGCGCTGAGAGAGGTGGAAGGTTTCCTCGTTGCCCTCCAGCTCCACGCTGAGCAGCGCGTCCTCGCCGCTTTCCACCGCGCGCGACAGCGCCTCCGGGGCGGCGGTCAGCAGCTCGGCGAAGTTCAGCCCGTTGAGGCTCTTGCCCTCGTTGAACAGGTGGCGCGAGGCGATGTTGGAGTACACCACGCGGCCGTTGACGTCGGCGAGCACCAGCGCCACCGGAGTGTTCTGCACCACCGTTTCCAGCAGCAGCTCGCGCTGCACCAGGTGCTGGCGCTGCTCGCGCAGGGTCTGCCCCAGCGCGTTGTGCATGCGGATCAGCTCGCCCAGCTCATCGCTGCGGCGCGCCGCGATGGAGAAGCTGAAGTCGCCGTCGCGGTAGCTCGCCACCGCGCCTTCCAGCGCGCGCAGCATGCGACTCACCGGCGACATCACCTGATAAGCCAGCCACCACGCCAGCGGCAACAGCACCAGCACGCTGACCGCGAGGCCGCCGTAGATGCCCAACTGCGCCGGAGTGCGGATCGACACCGACAGATCCTTGTGCAGCCAGTCGATCAGTTGCGGCAACGGCCACTGGGTAAGGCCCACGTAGACCAGCGCGCCGGCCACCGCGGCCAACGCGAGCAGCAGGGTCAACCGGAACTGCAGCGAATTCAGGCGACGCCACATGGAAGCCCGCTCAATGGCAGGCGGGATCGTGCGGCGTCTGCGCGCAATCCACCGGCGGCTGGCCGTTCTGCCACGGGCGCCCGGTGCCCATCACCGCGTTCTGGTCGTTGGAACGCGGCGGCGGCGGCTCCTTCTCCCAGGTCTTGCGCGGCTCCTTGAACTTGAACGGCGACGGCTTGGCCTTGTCGGCGTGCACGCTGTAGTCGTGCGGGGCTGCGACGCTGGCGGCAGGCGCCACGCGCGCCCACTGGTCGGGCGCCGTCTGCGCCGCGGCGGCAAACGCCAGCAGGCAGAGCGGCAGTGCAACGAAACTTTGGATGCGCATGGAAATCTCCGGACGAGTAAATGCGGGCGTTGCGGCAGCTTTCCACGCCGCCACAATCGCCGCAAGCGACATCAGTCATGCCGATGCCGTCAGCCCGTAACGCTCCATGCGCCGGTACAGCGCCTGCCGCGACAGGCCCAGCGACTGTGCCGCGCGGCTCACCACGCCGTCGGCCTGGTGCAACGCGCCCTCCACCGCCTCGCGGCTGGGCTCGTCCAGGTTGCGCGCGGCGGCCGACGCCACCTGCGGCAGGTTGAGCAGCTCCGGCGTGATCGGCTTGCCGCCGGCCAGCAGCGCAGCGCGCTCGATCGCGTTCTTCAGCTCGCGCACGTTGCCCGGCCACGGATAGGCCAGCAGCGCCTCGCGCGCGGCGTCGCCCAGCGTGGCGCGGCCGGCGAGAAAGTGCTCGGCCAGCGGCAGCACGTCGTCCACGCGTTCGGACAGCGGCGGCAGGTTCACCTCGATCACGTTGAGGCGGTAATAGAGATCCTCGCGGAAGGTGCCGGCGCGGATCATCGCCTTGAGGTCGGCGTTGGTCGCGGAGAGCACGCGCACCTTCGCCTGCCGCGTCTTGCCGGAACCGAGCCGCTCGAACTGGCCGGTTTCCAGCACGCGCAGCAGCTTCACCTGGCCCGGCAGCGGCAGGTTGCCGATCTCGTCGAGGAACAGCGTGCCGCCGTCGGCCAGCTCGAAGCGCCCCTCGCGCGCCTTGTTCGCGCCGGTGTAGGCGCCGGCCTCGGCGCCGAACAGCTCGGCCTCGATCAGCTCGCCCGGCAGCGCGCCGCAATTCACCGCCACGAACGGGCCCTTCTTCACCAGCGAGTTCGCATGCACGATCGCCGCGATGCGCTCCTTGCCCGCGCCGTTCGGCCCGGTGATCAGGATGGGCACCTCGGCGCGCGCCACTTGGCAGGCCAGATCCAGCGTGCGCGCCATCGCCTCGGAGGCGAACACCACGCCGCCGAGGTCGTAGGTGTTCTGCAGCACCTCGCGGCGGCGGCGGCGCTCGCGCCGCACGCGGCTCGCCTCGCGCGTGGACTCGGACAGCTCCAGCAGGTTCTCCACCGTCGCCAGCAGCTTGTGGTCGTCCCAGGGCTTGGCGAGGTAATCGGCGGCGCCGGCCTTCACCAGCTCCACCGCGGTTTCCAGGTGCGTCCACGCGGTGAGCAGGATCACCGGCAGGTCGGGATACCGTTCGCGGATCGCGCGGAACAGCGCCACGCCCTCCTCGCCCGAGGTGGTGTCGGCGGTGAAGTTCATGTCCTGGATCACCACGTCCACCCGCTCGCGCTCCAGCTGCACCATGCCCTCTTCCGGGTTCAGCGCGATGAGCGGGCGCACGTCGTGCAGCGAGAGCAGAAGCGACAGCGCCTCGCCCACCGCCGGGTTGTCGTCAATGATCAGTACGGTACGCATCTTGTTCCTGCACATGTCTGCATGGATGCAGCTCCGGTGGAAAAGGTTGCCATGACTTTCGGGGGAGGCCCAGCAGTCTTTCTGCGTTCCGTCCCTGCCGGCCGCTGCGGTAAGCTTGCCGCGCCCCCGGAGCCCGCCATGAACGAAATCATCTTCCAAGTCGATGAAGCCGCCGAAGGCGGGTACACGGCCCGCGCACTCGGACATGCCATCTTCACCGAAGCCGAATCGCTGGACGAGCTGCGCACGAACGTGCGCGATGCCGTGCATTGCCATTTCGACGAAGGTACCGGACCGAAGGTGATCCGCCTGCATTTCACGCGCGACGAAGTGCTCGCCGCATGAAGTTGCCGCGCGACCTCGACGCGCGGCAACTGATCCAGGCATTGGGGAAACTCGGCTACCACCCGACCCGGCAGGCCGGCTCCCACATCCGCCTGAGCTGCGACTCGACGCCGCCGCACGCCCTGACCGTGCCGAACCACTCGCCGATCAAGCCGGGCACGCTCAACGCCATCCTCGCCGAAGTTGCTGCGCATCACCGCCTCGAAAAATCGGCACTCATCGACAAGCTGTTCGGCTGATCCGCGCATCACACGCTCCGCGTCGCCACCACCGGCGCCACGCGCGCGGCGCGCAACGCCGGCGACAGCACGGCGAACTGGCCGAGCAGCAGCATCAGCGCCGCGCCGTACGGCAGGAACGGCCACGGCAGGCGCTGCAGTTCGTAGTAGTGCATCAGCCAGGCGTTGCCGAGGTAGGCCATTGCCATGCCCAGCACCACGCCGGCGCCCACGATCAGCGCGTTTTCCGCGAGGAAGTAGCGCAGGATGTCGGCGCGCCGCGCACCCAGCGCGCGACGGATGCCGATCTGCCGCGTGCGCTGCTGCACCCAAAAACCGGTGAGCCCCATGATGCCGATGATGGTGACGATCACCACGGTCAACGCGACGCCGGCGAACAGCCACAGCGAGGCGCGACGATCCTTGAAGGCAGCGCTGCTGAGCGTGCCGTAGAAGCTCGCGCGCGGCTGCGCCTCCATCGGCAGCCGCGCACCGAACTGGCGCCGGATGGCCTTGCGCACGCCGCGTAATGCCGCCTCGCGCATGGCCGGATCGACCCGCACGGCGTACAGCGGCATGGGGGTGTCGCCCACCCGCTGCGGTATCAGCATGGTGTCGTCGGCACGGCCGTCGGTCGCCATGCCGAGCTGGTTGCGCAGCAGGTGGCGCACGATGCCGACGACCCGGTAGCCGGCGCCCGCCGGGTTCTCCGGATCGGCCACCGGCTGCCCCAATGCCTCCGCGTTGCCGAACAGCTTGCGCGCCAGCACCTGGGTGACGATCACCGGCTCCGGCGTCCCCTTGTAGCCGCCTTCCGCCCGGTATTCGTCGGGCAGGAAATCGCGCCCCGCCAGCAGTTGCACGCCAAGCGTGTTCGCCAGCCCTTCGCCGGCATACACGTTGACGCCCACCTTGGCCCTGCTCGGCCCTTGCAGGCCGAAGGCATAGATGGACGCGGCCACCATCGGCAGGCTGTCGGCCGCGCTGGCCGCGCGCACGCCGGGCACCTCGCGCAATGCCTGCGCGCCGGCATGCACCTCGGCGGACGTCCACGGGCGGTCGCCGCCGTCCAGCCGGTCGACGATGACCAGGTTCGCGGCATCCACGCCGCTGGGCGCGAGCATGGGCTGGAGCTGCTGCCAGCAGAGGAACAGCACGTTGCTCAGGATGGCGCAGGCCAGCGCCACCTGCAGCAACACCAGCAGCGGCATCAGGCTGTGCCGGCGCAAGGTGGCGAGAAGAACGCGGATGGACACGGCAAACCTCCTTATTCGCTCTTGACCTGCAGGCCGGGCTCGACCCGCGATATCCGCCACGCCGGCAGCAACCCCACCAGCACGCCCACCGCCAGCGCCAGCGCGAACAAGGCGCCGAACATCGCCGGATCGAGCCGCACCAGCCCCGAGAACTCGCTGCCCTGCTGGCGCAGTATCCACACGCCCAGCCCGGTCAGCGGCAGCGCCAGCACGCCGCCAACCAGGCAGGCGAGGCCGGCTTCCAATACGTGGCGCAGGAAGATCGCGCGCCTTGGCGCGCCCAGCGCGCGGCGGATGCCCACCTCGGCGCTGCGGCGCAGGAAGCGCGCCGACAACAGGCCGACCACGTTGAGCATGCACAGCAGCAGGAACGAGCCGGCCAGCCACACGTTGAGGCGCGCGCTGTCGGGCACCACCCCGTTGCGCTTCAGCCAATCGGCCACGCCGGTGAGACGCGACCGCGCCGGCTTGCGGAATCCGGCCAGCGCCTTCTGCTGCTCCGCGTAGCGCTGCAGGAAACCGCGGTAGTCCGCGACCTGCCGCGGCGTGTCGAGCTGCACCCAGACGCTCAACGAGGCGCAGTGCCGCGGATCGCCCGACATGCCGTGGTTCGCGGCCTGGTAGGACGCATCGCAGGCATCCGCATCGGGCGGCGTGAGGCCCGCATCCAGCGCGGCCGCATACGGCAGGTACAGCCCTTCGCCGCCGTCGCTGCTGTAGGCGCCGAAGTTCAATCCGTAGAAGCGCGGCTGCGGCGCGTAGGGCGCGATCACGCCGACCACGCGGAACACGGTGTCGTTGATGCGCACGCCGCGCCCCACGGCATCGGCGGTGCCGAACAACTTCGTCGCAAGCCCGGTGTCCACCACCGCCACCGGAGCGTGCGCGGCATCCTCGGCCGCCGTCCAGTCGCGCCCGTAGCGCAATGCCACGCCGAACATCGGAATGAAGTCCGCACTGGTCGCCAGGATCAGCTGCTGGTTCTGCACATGCTTGCCGTCCTCCGACGCGAGGTTGGCGGCCATGTCCGCCACCACCGCCTGGCGCACGCCACGGCGCGCCGCCAGCAAGGCCTGCGCATCGGCCAGCTTGATGCGGTCGTAACCCTGGCTGTAGGAGATGCCGTTCAACGCCATGTCCGTCGAACCGCTGCCCTTCGGCTCGGCCAGCACCGTATCCACCCAGGCCAGGTAAAGATGCCGGCTGCGTCCCGGCAACGGGTCGGCGCTCAGCACGTGCAGCAGCGTCAGCGTGGTCATGCACGCGGCCAGCCCCAGCGCCACCGTCAACACCACCAGCACGGTGCTCCTTGGGAAGCGTCGCAGTCCATGCAGGGCCAGTTCGAGGTTGTAGCGGAACATGTCGATCCTTCGGATTTCGAAATTGCGTGGTTCGATAAGGCGGCAACGTGGCGGGTTTCCGGCTCCGTCACACGCTCCGCGTCGCCACCACCGGCGGCACCGCCGCCGCGCGCAGCGCGGGGCCGAGCACGGCGAGCTGGCCCAACAGGCAGAGCAGCACGGCACCCGAGGTCAGCCACGCCAGCGGCATGTGCGCCAGTTCGTAATGCTTCATCAGCCACAGGTTCAGAGCCACCGCGCAGACCGAGCCCAGCACGATACCGGCACCGACGATCAGCAAATTCTCCGCCTGGAAATAGCGCAGGATGTCGCGCCGCGTGGCTCCTATCGCACGACGGATGCCGATCTGCCGCGTGCGTTGCTGCACCCAGAAGCTGGACAGGCCCACCACGCCCAGCGCGGTCAATGCGAGCAGGCAGCCGGTGACCACCGCCAATACCCAGATCATGGCGCGGTCGCCGTGGTAGTAATCCGAGATGGTGTCGGTATAGATCTTGGCATTCACCATGCGTGCGGGGTCGACGCGGGTGAGCACGCCGGGCAGATCGCGTGCGACCGCACCGCGCATGTCCGGCCGCACGCGCAGCACGTACACGCCGCCGACCACCTTGCTCACCGGCAGGATCATGTTGCGATCCGAACCCTGGTATTTGGTGATGCTCGGATTGAGCAGATGATCCGCCTCGCCCACCACTTGCACGGGCTGCTTGCCGTCGCTGTCCAGCCAGAAGATTTTCCCCAGCGGGTTCTCTCCTGGCCACAGCTGTTTGGCCAGCGTGCGCGTGACAATGACGACGGTCGGCGGCGGCGCCTTGCTGTCCGGCCCACCCATGAGCCCGGGGGTGTACGTCACGTATTCCTGCGGCAGGAAATCGCGCCCCGCCGACAGCTTGACACCTAGCGTGCTCAGCAGGCCAGGCGTCCCCACGTACTCGACCACATTGTTGACTTCGTTCTTCTTGTCGCCGGGGCGACGCCATGCCGCCACGCTCATGTAGTTGCGGCTCAACGGCAGCGAGTTGGCCATCGCCACCGATTCGACGCCGGGCATCCCCCGCAGGGCAGCAAGGTCGGCGTTGGTATCGGCGCCCATCCTGGTGTCTTGCCCCAGATCGAGGCCAGTGGTGCGCGCCCACACCAGCTCGTCGTCGGCGACACCCGTGACCGTGTGCATGGCTGCCAGGCGATCGCCGATCAGGAACAGCGCATTGGTGACGATGGCGCAGGTCAGCGCGATTTCCAGCGCCACCAGCACGACGGTGGTCTTGTGGTGCTTCAGTGCGGCAATGATCGGATGCATGGTCATGACCTCACTGCGTCTTGAGCAAACGGGCCGGCACGATGCGGCAGGCGCGCCACGCCGGGAACAAGGCCGCCAGCAAGGTGACGCACACGGCCAACACGAAAGTGGCGGCGAGCATCGTTCCGTCCATGCGCGCAAACGCGGCATATTCCACCGGCTGCTGACGCACAATCCACAGGCCGAAAGCCGCCAGCAGCAATCCGGCCGCACCACCAGCCAGCCCGATCAGCGCCGCCTCCACCAGAAGTTGCCCGAACACCGAGTGTTTCGAGGCGCCCATGGCACGGCGCACGGAGAGTTCGCCACCGCGGCGCAGGAATTTCACCAGCAGCATCGCCACCGTGTTGACGAGGCACACCAGCAGAAAGCCCAATGCCAGCAGGGTCTGCAACTGCACGCTGCCTGGCACCACGTGGTTGTAGTCCAGCCACGCCATCACATCGCGCAATCGCGTGTTCGGCGGCCGCGCAAAACGCCCCAACGATTTCTGCTGTTCCGAATAGTTCACGAGGAAGTCGTGATAGGCCACGACCTGCACCGGCGTATCCAGCTGCACCCAGAACTGCACCCAGGCGCACTGGTCGGCCTTCACCATGTTGCCGTCCGTCGGAAAATCCCCCCAGCAGTTGATGCTGCCCTGGACCCCCTGTTTCAGTTCCATCGCCGTCTCGAACGGCAGGAACACCTTTTCCGGCTCAGCGTAGCTGCCCATCGACAGGTCATAGAAATGTGGCAAGGGGTTCCAGCCGTCGATCACGCCAACCACGCGGAAGTCGTACTTGCCCAGCCGTAAAGTCTGGCCAACCGCATGCGGCGTGCCATAGAGCTTGTCAGCAAGCTCGCGGGCGATCACGGCCACACGCGCGTGCTTGTCGTCATCGCTCGCCGTCCAGCCGCCGCCATCCACGAACGGCACCTCGAACATCGGGAAGAAATCCGCCGTGGCATAGCGGGCATCCGCAATGAAAGCGTGCGTCGCCCCCTGTGGCGGCACCACGGTCACCCGACCGGCCGACATCGCTGCCTGACGTACACCCTTGCGCGCGTGCAGCAGGTTCATCGCATCGAGCCATGTCAGCTCGTCCGGCGGATCACTGTCCTTGCTGTAACCCTCCATGCCCTGCGGATCGACCTGCGGATAGAACAGCTTTCCGCTGCGCCCCGGGATCGGGTCGGCGGTCATCACGTGCAGTACCGTGATCATCGTCATGCTCGCGCCGATGCCCAGCGCGATGGCCAGCACCATCAGCATGGTGAGCGCCTTGTTGCGCTTCAGGCTGCGCAGCGCCAGGTCGAGGTAGTAGGCAAGCATTCCATTCCTCCTTAGCTCAGACTCCCCTCTCCCGCTTGCGGCAGAAGGAAAAACTCACGCGCTGCGCGTCGCCACCACCGGCGCCACGCGCGCGGCGCGCAGCGCGGGCGACAGCACCGCGAGCTGGCCGAGCAGCAACATCAGCGCGGCTCCGTACGGCAAGTAAGTCCACGGCAGCCGGGCCAGTTCGTAGTGGCGCATCAGCCACAGGTTGATCGCGTAGGCCAAGGCCATGCCGAACAGGATGCCGGCGCCCACCACCAGCAGGTTCTCCAGTTGCACGTCGCGCAGGATGTTGCCGCGGCGCGCGCCCAGCGCGCGGCGTATGCCGATCTGCCGCGTGCGCTGCTGCACCCAGTAGCTGGTCAGGCCCATGATGCCCACCACGGTGACCAGCAGCACGATCAGGCTGACGCCGGACAGCAGCCATACCGCGGCCTTCGGCTGCGCCAGCATGCGCTCGCGCATGTCGCCGTACATCTCGTAGGCGGGATCGATGCCCTGGATCATCTCGGGGCCGAGCTCGCGCTTGAGCGTGGCCTTGGCCGTCTTGAGCACGCCGTCCACCTCCGCGGCCGAGCGCACCCGCAGCGCGAAGATCGGCATCGGCCAGTTCGACGGGATGCCGGGGAACAGCATGCTGTAGTCGATGTCCTCGCGGTCGTCCTGGCCGAACTTGTTGCGCATCAGGTGCTCGACCACGCCGATCACGGTGCGCTGCCCCGTATCGGCCTGGTCGCCGACACGCACCACGTGGCCCAGCGCGTCGCCGCCAGGGAACAGCCGATTCGCCAGCGCGCGCGTGATGATCGCCGGCCCGTTCGCGTCGAGGCCCATGCCCGCGTAGGCCACGCCCTCCTCGGCTGCGCTGAAATCGCGCCCCGCCACCAGCTTCAGGCCCAGCGTGCCGCGCAGGTGGGTGCCGACGTAGATCGCGGCATCGGCCTTGGCCGGATGGTCGCCTTCGCCGAACACGCCGCCGTTCATCTGCGCCACGGTTTCCATCGGCCAGGAGCCGGCCACGCTGACCGAGGTCGCGCCGGGAATGGCGCGCAGTTCCGCCGCGACCTGGTTGAGCCGGCTGGTGGGCCAGGGCTGGCCGCGCGGCGCGATGTTCCATGCCACGACCAGGCGATCCGGGTGGCCCACGCCGTCCGGGGTCACGATGGGCACCAGCTTCTGCTGCAGCAGGAACAGCGCGTTGCAGGCGATGGCGCAGGCCAGCGCCACCTGCAGCGCGACCAGCAGCGGCATCAGGCGGTGGCGGAACAGCGGCTTGACGATGTGTCGCATGGTGATCCCCTTACGCGATCTTGATCTGCAGCGCCGGCGGCTGCCGGCACACGCGCCACGCCGGCAGGATGCCGACCAGCAGGCCCACGCCCACCGAGAGCGCGAACAGGATCGCGAACACGCCAGGGCTGAAACGGGCAGCGTCGGCGTAGCCCACCGGCTGCATGCGCACGATCCACAGGCCCAGCCAGGTCAGCGGCAGCGCCAGCAGGCCGCCGATCAGGCCGAGCAGCCCGGTTTCCACCAGGTGCTGCACGAACACGTCGCGCTTCGACGCGCCCAGCGCGCGGCGGATCGCCACGTCGCCCTGCCGGCGCAGGAAGCGCGCGGCCAGCAGGCCCGCCACGTTGACCAGGCACAGCAGCAGGAAGCCGCCGGCCAGCATCAGGTTGAGGTGCACGTCGTCGGGCACCACGTGGTTCAGCGCCATCCACGCCTGCGTGCCGTACAGCTTCGCCTGCGGCGGATAGGCGAAGCGGCCGGCGTCGTGCTGGGCATCCGCGTAGCCCGCGAGGAACCGTCCGTAGTCGCTCACCTGCGTCGGCGTGTCCAGCCGCAGCCAGGCTTCCATCCAGCGGCACTGCGCCACCGCCACCGACTGGAAGCTGACCACCGGCGCGTCCTTGCCGCATTCGCCCGAGATGAGCGGCCCCACGCCCGCGTCCAGCGCGGCCTGCGCCGGCACGAAGAAATTCTCCTCCTGGCCCATCACTCCGCCGGCGTTCTGGCCCAGGCCGAAGATCTGCACGCGCGGCTTCCACGGCGCGGACACGCCGATCACGCGGAAACCGTGCTGCCCCAGCATGACGCTGCGGCCGACGGCGTTCTCGGTGCCGAACAGCTTCTGCGCCATGTGCGCGTCGATCACCAGCACCGGCGCGTTCGCCGCCTGCTCGGCCTCGGTCCACGGGCGCCCGTAGCGCAACGTCACGCCGAGGGCCTGCACCGCCGGCCCGTAGGCCATCAGGCCATAGGCCTGTTCGGATTTGCCGCCATCGGTGTCACCCAGCGGCGTGAGGCTCTGCGCCACCGCCACCTGCTGCACGGCGCGGTGCGCATCCACCAGAACCTTGGCATCGGACAGCTTGAGCAGGCTGTCCGGCCGCTCATAGCTGGGGTTGTCCTTGTCCACCGCCTCGCGCGCGTCCATCGTCGCCACGTAGAGGTACGGGCTCACGCCCGGCAGCGGCGCGCCGGAAAGCGCGCGGAAAATAGTCATCGCCGTCATGCACGCGGCGATGCCCACGGCCATGGTCAGCACCAGCAACAGCACCATCGGCACGTTCTGCCGGCAGCGGCTCAGGGCCAGGCGCAGATAGTAGTCGAACATCCGTTGCTCCTTACGTTGGTCGCTCCCCTCCTCCGCGAGCAGGGGAGGAGAAAATTCACGCGCTGCGCGTGGCCACCACCGGCGGCACCGCCGCCGCGCGCAACGCGGGCGACAGCACCGACAGCTGGCCCAGCGCCCACAACAACAACGCGCCGACCGGCAGGTACCACAGCGGCAGGCGCGGCAACTCGTAATGCGCCATCAGCAGCAGGTTCAGGCCGATCGCCAGCAGTACGCCCAGCACGACGCCGGCCGTGACGATCAGGAAGTTCTCGGCCTGGAAATAGTGCAGGATGTCGCCGCAGGTAGCGCCGATGGCGCGCCGGATGCCGATGCTGCGCGTGCGCTGCTGCACCCAGAAGTTCGCCAGCCCCGCAATGCCCAGCGCGGTGACGAACAGCAGGCCCAGCGCAGAGGCCACCAGCAGGCCGATCATGGTGGTGTCGCGCTGGAAGTAGGCGGCGCGGATCTGGCTGTAGGTCTGCATCCGCTTCGGATTGATGATGCGGTTCGGGTCGACCTTGACCAGCGTGGCCGCCGCGGCCTTGAGCACGCGCTGGCGATCCCGCGGCGCGCTGCGCAGCGCATACGTCACGACAGAGTCGTCGGGCAGCCGCGGCAGGATCATGCTGTCGTAGTCGACGCCCGGCCGGCGCAGGTTCGGGCGCAACAGCGTGTCGACGATGCCGACGACGCGGATGAACCTGTCGCCGTCGTACATGCTCTGCCCCAACGCCGGCTGCCCCGGATACAAGTGCTGTGCCAGTGCCCGCGTGATGATGGCAGCGGGGGGCTTGCCCTTGGTCACGTATTCGTCGGGCCGGAAATCCCGCCCCGCGACCAGATGCAAGCCCAGCGTGTCGATCAAACCGGGCGTGCCGTCGTAGACGCTGGGCTCCACGCAGCCGCTGCCCTTGATCGAATTGAGTTGTATCGCGCGATCCAGCGCCTGCTTGCTGGGGCAGATGCCGCTGGTCGACTCGTCCTGGCCCAGCGGCAGCGAATAGCTCACCGCCACCACCGACTTCACGCCGGGTATCGCCCGCAGCGCCGCCAGGTCGGCGGCGTGCCGCGCCTGCACGTTCTCGTTCTTCTCGATGCCTGTGCTGCGGATCACCGACAGCTCGTTCTCGGCAATGCCGGTGGGCACGTCGATGCGCTGCACGCGGCCGGCCACCATGAACACCACGTTGCAGACGATGGCGCAGGTAAACGCCACCTGCAGGGTCAGCAGGGTGGCGGTGAGCTTGTGGTGGCGCAGGGTGGAAAGGATGGGACGGATTTGCATGATCAGCCTCCTGGTGCGCTTGAGTCGTCATCCCGGCGAAGGCCCACTACTGTCCGGAATAATTTTGAACATTCGTGGCCGCGGTCTTTCTCGTCATTCCGGCGCATGCCGGAATCCAGTGGCCGTGCGGCCTGAGCGAATATGGTCGCTACTGGATCCCGGCCTTCGCCGGGATGACAGTCTAGATAGGTGGTCGTTATCGGAAATGAAGTCGCCTTCCCGCCATGCTTCGTGCAAGCGGCGCGGGCCTTCATCCTTCGACACCGTCCCCAGATTATTCCGGACAGTAGTGGGCGAAGGCCGGGATCCAGGAGCGAACACACGCATTCAGGTCGCAAAGCCACTGGATCCCGGCCTTCGCCGGGATGACGCACATGAAAAGCCATGACGGTTCTCGCCCTCACTGCGTCTTCAGTTGCAGTGCGGGTGCCACGCGGCAGGCACGCCACGCGGGCAGCAGGCCGGCCAGCACGCTGGCGAATACGGCCAGCGCCAGGGTGCCGAGCAGCATCGCCCCATCCATCTGCGCCAGGTGCGCGTAGTCGTCGGGGCGTTGGCGGATGCTCCACAAGCCGAGTTGCGCAACCAGCAGGCCCAGCGCGCCGCCAGCCACGCCGATCAGGGCGGACTCGACGCCCAGCTGCGCGAAGATGTCGCGCCGCCCCGCCCCCAGCGCGCGGCGCACGCTGATCTCGCCGCTGCGCCGCAGGAACTTGGCCAGCAGCAGGGCCACGATGTTGAGCATGCAGACGAACAGGAAACCCAATGCCAGCCACAGCTGCAGCCGCACGTCGTTCGGCACCAGGTTTTCGTGCGCCAGCCAGTCCATCAGGCTGTATAGCTTCGCGTTCGCGGGCGGGCGCTGGAAGCGGCCCAGCGCCTTCTGCTGCGCGGAATAGTCGGTCAGGTATTGCCGGTAGGCGGCCACCTGTGCGGGCGTGTCCAGTTGCGCCCAGAACTGCAACCAGGTCGTGATGGGGCTGGTCATGCGCGTTTCCGCATGATCCTGGCCCCAGCTGCTGAAATTGCCGTTGACGTCCAGCTTCAGGTCGACCGCCGCCGACAGCGGCAGGAAGAACTGATCGGCATCGCTGTAGCGCTTGGCCGAAGCATCCGCATAGAACATCGGCTGCGGCGCCCAGTCGGCCACCACGCCGGTCACCCGGAAGTCGTTGTCGCCCAGCCGCACCATCCGGCCCACGGCATCGGCACCGCCGAACAGCTTGCGCGCCAGCGTTTCGCCCAGCACCACCACGCGTGCGCCGGCCTCGTCGTCCGCCGCGCTCCAGCCGTTGCCGCGTTCGAACGGCACGCCGAACATCGCGAAGAAATCCGCCGTGGCGTAGCGGCCGTCCACGTAGAACGGTCGCAAATCGGCACGGCCCGGACGCACCAGCAGGGAGCCGCCCGCCATCGCCGCCTGCCGCGTGGCGCGATGCGCCTTGAGCAAGGCCATCGCGTCGGGCCAGGTGAGGTTGTCGCTGGCATCGGGGCCATCGCCGCCTTGCTTTTGATCCAGCGGCAAGGGATCGAGATGCGGCGTGTACAGCTGCGCGCTGCGCCCCGGCATCGGATCGTCGGTCATCACGTGCAGCACCGTCAGCATCGTCATCGATGCGCCGATGCCCAGGCCGATCGCCAGCACCATCAGGCCGGTGAGGATGGGCGTGCGCCTGAGGCTGCGCCATGCCAGATCGAGGTAGTAGCCAAGCATTTCCATCCCTCCGTGATTGAACTTCCCTTCCCCGCGTGCGGGAAAGACCATGCCTTGCTCCCCTCTCCCGCTTGCGGGAGAGGGGTCGGGGGAGAGGGCATACGGCCAGCGTGCAAAGCCACGCTCCGCCCGTACCCTCTCCCGCCCTTGCGGGCACCCTCTCCCGAAGGGAGAGGGGAAAAACTCACACCGATCTCGTCGCCACCACCGGCGGCACCCTGGACGCACGCAGCGCCGGCACCAGCACCGCGCACTGCCCAAGCAACACCATCGCGGCGGCGCCGGCGAGCGCGCCAGCCAGCGGCAGCCGATCCAGCGCATAGCGATGCACCAGCCACAGGTTGAGCGCCACCGCGAGCACGAAGCCCGCGGCGGCACCGCCACCCGCGATGAAAAGATTCTCGATGTGGAAGTGGCGCAGGATGTCCGCCTTGCGCGCGCCCAGCGCGCGGCGCACGCCGATCTGCTTGCGCCGCTGGCCCACCCAGAAGCTGGTGAGGCCGACGATGCCGGCCGCCGTGACGCACAGCAGGATCAGGCTGATCGCCGTCATCAGCAGCGCCATGCCGCGGTCGCCGCGATAGACCTTGGCGCGGATCCCGGCAAGCGTCTGGATGCCCCAGGTGTCGGGCATCAGGCGCATGGGATCGACGGCCATCAGCGCCTTGCGCGCCTCGCGCATGGCGGCCTGCGCGCGCCCCGGCTTCGCGCGCAGCGCGTAGCTGGCCGTATCGCCGTCCAGGCGCACCGGCTCCAGCACCGAGTTCCATGCCCAGGCACTGCCCCACTTCGACAGGGTCGGCGTCTGCAGGCGCTGCACGATGCCCACGATGGTGGCCGGCTTGTCGTCCTGGTAAATCGTCTTGCCCAGCGCGCCGCCCTGCGGGAACAGCGCATCGGCCACCGCCTGGCTCACGATGACCACCGGCGCGACGGCCGTGCCGTGGATGGCGCGATGCAGGATCTCGCCCGCCGTGAAATCGCGCCCGGCGACCAGGCGAAGCCCGAGCGTGCTGCGCAGGCGTTCGTCGCCGTAGTAGTAGGCGGCCTGCACGCTCTTGCCTTTCGATTGCGGCGCCAGCGTGAGATAGCCGCTCCAGATCATGCCTTGCAGCGGCATGCTGGCCGATGCGGCGACCTCCTGCACGTCCGGCAGGCCGCGCAACGCGGCAAGGTCGGCGCGTTGCATGGCGTCCAGTTGCTCCACCGCGGCGGCATCGTCGCCGGCGGGCGCGTCCAGCCACTGCTGCGAAACGCGGATCAGGCCGTCCTCGACCACGCCGGTCGGGCGATCCATCCGCGCGATGCGCTGGCCGATGATGAACACCGCGTTGCAGACGATCGCCAGCGTCAGCGCGATCTGCAGCGCGATCAGCGCCACGCCGGTCTTGTGGTGGCCGAGGGCGGCAAGGATGGGGTGCAGTTTCATCGCGTCGCCCTCATTGCGTCTTCAATTGCCAGCCAGGCTGCACGCGCGAGGCGCGCACCGCCGGGTACAGGCCGGCGAGCAGGGTCGCGGCCACCGCCATCAGCAGTGCGAGCAGCAGCAACGGCGCGTCCACGTGCGCGAGGTTCGCGAGATACATGGGCAACACCCGGTTGGTGCAGAGCACGCCCACGCCCGTCAGCAGCAGTCCCAGCGCGCCGCCGGCCACGCCGATCACCGCGGCCTCGGCGAGGAACTGCATGCAGATCGCGCCGCGCGAGGCCCCCAGCGCGCGGCGCACGCCGATCTCGCCGCTGCGCCGCAGGAAGCGTGCCAGCAGCAGGCCCACCGTGTTGACCATGCACACCAGCAGCAGGCCCAGCGCCACCAGCATCGACACCCTGGTGTCGTCGGGCACCACGTGCTCGTGATCCAGCCACGCCCGCAGGCCGCGCAGACGGTTGTTGGGCGGCCAGCCGAAGCGGCCCAGGCGCTGCTGTTCGCGCGCATGGTCGTCGAGGTAGTGCCGGTAGCGCCGCACGGCCGCCGCATCGTCCAGCTCGGCCAGGTAGGCGATCCAGGTGCAGTCCGAGTGCTGCAGGCCGGCGAAGCCGGGCGCGTCGGGCATCCTGTCCTTGGGGCAATTCGTGCTGCCGGCGTTCTCCATGTTCGCCGCGATGGCGGTGTTGAAAGGCAGGAACAGGTCGGGGCCATCGCCGCCGAAACCGCCAGTGTCCACCACGTCGAAGAAAATCGGCTGCGGATTCCAGGGCTTCATCACGCCGGCCACGCGATAGTCGCGGCCGGCGATGCCCACCACCTTGCCCACGCTGTCGGCGCCACCGAACAGCCTGCGGTTGAGCGCGTCGCCGAGCACCGCCACGGGCGCCGCCCGCGCATCGTCGCCCACGCTCCAGCCGCTGCCGTACTCGAATGGCACGTCCAGCATGGGGAAGAACTCGCCGTTCACCGCGAAACCGTTCAGCGGGATCGGCGTGCGGCTGGCGTCCGTGGGCCGCACCGACGGCCCGACGGCATAGATCGCCGACTGCCGCGCGGCGCGGTGGTCGCGCATCAGCGCCATCGCGTCGGCGTAGTCCAGCGCGTCCGGCGGCTCGCCGTCGCCCGCGCGGTCGGCCGGCCCCCACATGTCGACCTGCGGCACGAACAGCCTGGACGACTTCCACGGGATCGGGTCGCCCGACACGGCGCGGAACACCGCATAGGCCGTCATCGACGCGCCCACCCCGAAGCCGATGGCAAGCACCATCAGCGCCGTGAGCCCGAGGCTGCGGCGCAGGCTGCGCATGGCGATTTCGAGGTAGTAGCCGAGCATTGCCAATGGATTCCCCTGAAGGCTCACACGCTGCGCGTCGCCACCACCGGCGGCACGTGCGATGCGCGCATCGCCGGGCCGAGCACGGCGAGCTGGCCCAGCGCCCACAGCGCCAGCGCGCCTACCGGCAGGTAGTACAGCGGCAGGTGCGGCAGCTCGTAGAACTTCATCAGCACCGCGTTGAGCACGTAGGCCAGCAACATGCCCAGCGCGATGCCGAACGTGACGATCAGGAAGTTCTCGGTCTGGAAGTAGCGCAGGATGTCGCCGCGCGTGGCGCCGATCGCGCGGCGGATGCCGATCTGCTTGCGCCGCTGCGCCACCCAGAAGCTGGTGAGGCCGACGATGCCCAGCGCGGTGACGCCAAGCATGAGCACGACCACGCCGAGCAGCAGGCCGATCATGATGCGGTCGGTCTCGAAGTAGCTGTCGCGCAGGTCGCTGAGCGTCTTGCTGTCGTCCTGATCCAGCACCACGTCGGGAGCGATTTTCGCCACCGCGGCACGCGCCGCCTGCAGCACGCGCTGCACGTCCTGCGGCTTGGCCCGCAACAGGTAGGTGCCGGACAGCGAACCGCCGGGCGCCGTCGGCGTGAACACCGTCCACTCCGCCTGCGACATGTCGTACTGGTGCGGCTGCGCACGTGCGAAGTGATCCACCACGCCGATGACGCGGAAGTGAAACTTGTCGCACCAGAAGTCCTTGCCCAGCGGGCTTTCGCCCGGCCAGGCGTGTTCCGCCAGCGCACGGGTGACCAACACCTGCGCATCATTGGGAACGAAGTTGACGGCGGGCTGGTAATCGTCGGGTTGCGGCATGCGCCCCTCGACCAGCTTCAGGCCCAGCGCCTTGAACGTACCCGGGCCGCCAAGCACGAAGTCCACCACGCCGATCAGGTTCTTGAAACTGCCCGGATCATGTGAGACCCCCGCCGCGCCCGCCTGTGGCCCAAACGGCACCTGGTTGATCAGGGTTGCCGATTGCATGCCCGGAATGGCTTGCAGGCCGGCCAGCATGCGTGCGTTGACGTCCGTCGCCTGGTTCGGGTCGAAGCCATTGACCGTGAGAACGGCCAGCGAGCTTTCGTCGACGCCGCTGTCGAGCCGGATCATTTTCCAGCGTTGCGCCACCAGGAAGCAGGCGTTGCACAGCACGGCGCAGGCCAGCGCGATCTCCATCGCGATCAGCAAAGTGGCCATGCGGTGGCGGCGTAGCGCCGCGAGTATCGGTTTGATCTGCATGGTCGGCCTCCTCACAGCGCCTTGAGTTGCCAACTGGGTACCACGCGGCTGGCGCGCAGAGCAGGTATCAGCCCGGCGAGCAGGCTCGCACCAACTGCCAAGGCGAAAGTGGCGAAGAACATGGCGGTATCCAGGCGCGCAAGATGGGCGTAGTCCACGGGCTGCTTCCGCACCAGCCACAGCCCGAACAGGGTCAGCAGCCAGCCGAAGAAGCCGCCGAGCAAGCCGATCACGCCCGCCTCGACCAGGCATTGCGCGAAGATCGCGCCACGGCTGGCGCCCAGCGCGCGGCGCACGCCGATCTCGCCGCTGCGGCGCAGGAACTTCGCCAGCAGCAGGCCTACCGCATTGAACAGGCAGATGACGAGAAAGGCCGCCGCCAGCCATGCCTGCAGGCGCACGTCGTCGGGCACCTGGCCACGGTCGGTGAGCCAGGTCATCAGGTCGCGCAGCCGCGCATGCTCGCTGCCCACGGCGAAGCGGCCGAGCGACTTCTGCGTGTTCGCGTAGTCGTCCACGAAGCGTGCGTAGTCGCGCACCTTGGCCGGGCTGTCCAGCTCCGCCCACAGCCATACCCATACGCAATCCGCGTTCTGCATGTCGTGCGGATCCTTCGGTACGTGCCAGCAGGTGTAGGGCTGGAAGTTGCCCTTGTTGATCTCCAGGCTGCTGCTGAAAGGCGCGAAGACGTCTTCCGCCTTGCTGAAGTTCTGGCTCCACGGGTCATAGAACAGCGGCACGGGGCGCCACGGCTTGAGCACGCCGACGATGCGCAGGTCGGCGTCGCGCACGCGCAAGATGCGGCCCACGCTGTTGGCCCCGCCGAACAGCTTCTGGTTCAGGTCGGCCGAGATCACCGCCACGCGCGCACGGCTCGTGTCCTCGCCCGCGCTCCAGCCGGAGCCGTACTGGAACGGCACGTCGAACATCGGAAAGAAGTCCGCCGAGGTGGAAAGCATGCTCAGCATCAGCGGCGGCTGGCCGCTGTCCGGCAAGCGCACCTTCACGGAGCTGCTGGTGAGGATCGCCTGGCGATCGGCGCGATGCGCGCTCCACAGATCCATCGCCGAGCGGTAGTCCATTTCCGGATACGGCTGAGTGTGATCCTGCGAGGTGGGCGTTTCCGGATCCACCTGCGGGAAAAACAGCGCGCCGCTCTTGCCGGGCAGCGGATCGCCCGACAGCAGGTGCACCACCGTCAGCGTGGTCATGCTGGCGCCTATGCCCACCGCGATGGCAAGCACCATCAGCATGGTGAGCACGCGGTTGCGCTTGAGGCTGCGCAAGGCAAGGTCGAGGTAGTAGCCGAACATCCTTCACTCCTTCATACGATGCACATCTCCAGGCACGAGAACGCGGCGGAACCCGTGCTCACGCCGCGCGCGTCGCCACCACCGGCGGCACATTCGCGGCACGCAGCGCCGGGCCGAGCACGGCGAGCTGGCCGATGCCCCACAACACGAACGCGCCCACCGGCAGGTAGATGCCTGGCAATCTCGGCAACTCGTAATGCTTCATCAGGAACAAGTTGAAGCCGTAGGCCAGCGCCATTCCCAATGCGATGCCGAAGCTGGCAAGCAGGAAGTTTTCGGCCTGGAAGTAGCGCAGGATGTCGGTGCGCGTGGCGCCGACCGCACGGCGGATGCCGATCTGGCGCCGCCGCTGCGCCACCCAGAAACTGGTCAGGCCGACGATGCCGAAGGCGGTCACCGCCAGCATCACCGCGCAGACCAGCACCAGCATCCATGCCATGCTGTTGGTGTCCGCGAAGAAGTGGTTTCGGATGTCGGTGAAGGTCTGGCCTTTCACCACCGCGCCGGGATTGAGCTTCTGCAACGTCTGCGTGGCTTGCTGCAGCACGCGATCACGATTCCCTGGCGCGCTGCGTACTATGTAGCCGCTGGTCATGCCGTCCGGCGCAAGCGGAAAATACACCGCGTTGTAGGCGTACTCCTTATCGCCGATCCAGGGCCGCATCACGTTGGCCACTACGCCGACCACCTGGTAGAAGTTGGGCTTGGAATAGAAGGTCTTGCCCAGCGGCGACTGCCCAGGCCACATCCGGTCGGCTGCGTTCTCGGTCAGCACGGCCACGTGGATGCCGGGCAGCACCCCGCTGCCGAGTTTGCTGTCGGCATATTCGTCGCTGGTGAAGAAGCGGCCCTGCTTGAGCCTGAGGCCCAGCGCCTGATCCGCACCTTCGCCGACGAAGTACATCGACAGGTTGACGGTGTGCTGGGTGGACAGCGTCGTGTCGGGCGAAGTGCCGAAACTCCAGCCGATGTTGTTGGTGGAGAGCGGCACCGTGTTGCTTACCGACGCGGCGGTGACGCCGGCGATGCCGCGCAGCGCGGCAAGGTTGCGCGGAATGTCGCTGGCCGCCAGCTTGGGGTCGGTGCCGTTCACCGAGACCAGCGAAATGCCATGCTCGTCGATGGCGTTGGGAAGGTGCATCTGCCCGACGCGCAGGCTGATCATGAACACCGCGTTGCACAGCACCGCGCAGGCCAGCGCGATCTCCAGCACGATCAGGATGGCTGGAATGCGGTGCTTGCGCAGCGTGGCGAGGATGGGTCGAAGTTCCATGGTCACCTCAGGACGCTTTCAGTTGCGGCGCAGGCGCCAGTACGCAGGCGCGCCAAGCGGGAAGAAGGCCGGCGATCAGGCTCGCCGTCAGCGCGACGACGAAGGTGAAGGCAAACATGCCGATGTCCAGATGCGCGAGGCTCGCGTACTGCGCGGGCTGATGGCGGATCGCCCAGAGCCCCAGCTCGGCGAACAGCAGGCCGAGCACGCCGCCGGCCATGCCGACGATGCCCGCCTCGACCATGAACTGCGCGAACACGGTGCGCCGCGTGGCCCCCAGCGCGCGACGCACACCGATCTCGTTCGAGCGGCGCAGGCATTTCGCCAATAGCAAGCCCACCGTGTTGACCACGCAGATCAACAGGAAGCCGAAGGCGATATACACCTGCAGCCGCACGTCGTCCGGCACCACCTGCTGCTCGCGCAGAACGCCCATCAGATCCAGCAGCGAATCGTCCGGCCGCTTGAGCCGGCCGAGCGCGATCTGCTGATGCACGTAGCCGTCGAGAAACCTTTTGTAGTCCGCGACTGCGGCAGGCGTGTCGAGCTGCACCCACATCGCCAGCCACTCGCAAGGCGCCGTTTCGATGTGCTGGATGTCGGTGATGGCGTCGTAGCACTCGATGTCGCCGCTGGGGCTCATCAGGGCCGCCCGGGCAGTCTGCAGCGGCAGGAAGATCGAAGTGCCGTCGCCATAGCTCCGGCCGCTTTGCGCCACGCTGTAAAACATGGGCTGCGGCGACCAGGGCTTGAGCACGCCGACGACGCGGAAATCGCGATCCTCGATGCGCAATGTCCTGCCAACGCTGTTTTCGCCGCCGAACAGCCGCTGGTTCAGCGCGTTTCCTATGACGGCCACCGCCGCATGGCTGTTCTCATCGGCCGCCGTCCAACCGGCGCCGTACTCGAACGGAACGTCGAACATCGGGAAGAAATCCGCCGTGGTCATCACGCCGTCGGCGAAATACGGCGGCTGGTTCGCGTGCTGCGGCACGATGCGCACCTGCGCCGGCGCCATCGCCGCCTGGTAGCGCGCGCGATGCGCCTGCAGCAGGTTCATCGCATCGGGCCACGTCATGATCGCCGGCGGCTTGGTCTGCCCGGCGACGTAACCGTCCATCCCGTTCGGGTCGAGTTGCGGATAGAACAGTTGCGCGCTCTTCGACGGCAGCGGATCGCCCGAGAGCAGCCGCAGGATCGTCAGCGTGGTGATCGTCGCGCCGATCCCCAGCGCCAGCGCCAGAACCATGAGCGCCGTGAGTACCCTGTTGCGCTTGAAACTGCGCACGGCAAGGTCAAGGTAATAGCCGAACATTCGTTTCTCCTCGGTTGCAGTTCCACTCACCGGAAGTGCCGGGACTGGCGCGGGTTTCCCGGGTATTCCGATCGCGCCGCCAGCCGCCTAGCCAGTCCGCTGGGAAGAAGGCCCCAAACGTTGCCCCTACTCGCAAGGGAAGCGATCACGCCGCGCGCGTCGCCACCACCGGCGGCACGTTGGAAGCGCGGCGCGCGGGGGTGAACACCGCGCCCTGCCCCAGCAGCAGCACCACGACCACGCCGACCAGCACGTAGAGCACGGGCATGCGATCCATCTCGTAGTGCTTCATCAGCAACAGGTTGAGGCCGATGGCCAGCGCCACGCCGACCACCGCGCCCAGGCCCGCGATCAGCAGGTTCTCCATCTGGAAATAGTGCAGGATGTCCACCTTGCGCGCGCCCAGCGCGCGACGCACGCCGATCTGGCGGTGGCGCTGGCCCACCCAGAAACTGGTGAGGCCGACGATGCCGGCGGCGGTGACGCCGAGCAGGATCAGGCAGATCACGCCCATCAGGATCGCCATGCCCACGTCGGCGCGGTAGGCCTTGGTGCGGATGTCGGAATAGGCGCGCACGCTGTCGTCGTCGAGCACGCGCATCGGGTTGACCTTGTACAGCGTGGGCGCGGTCGCCTGCATCGCGGCGCGCAGGCGGCCCGGCTTGGCGCGCACGGCGTAGCGGGAGAAGTTGGCGTTGAGGCGCACCGGCTCGATCGTCGCGTTCCACGTGAAGGCGCTGACCCAGCTGCCGGTGGACGGCACCTGCAGGCGCTCGACCACGCCGATGATGGTGCTGGGCGTGCCGCTGCCGTCGAGGTAGGCGACCTTGCCCACCGCACCGCCCTTCGGGAAGAGCTTGTCGGCCAGCGCCTTGGTCACTATCACCACGCTGGGCTCGGTGGTGTTGCGGAAACCCTTGTTGACGACGTCGCCGGCGTTGAAGTCGCGCCCGGCGACCACGCGCAGGCCCAGCGTGCGCACGAAGTTCTCGTCGCCGAAGTAGTAGGTGGTGCGCGCGTTGCCGCCGATCAGGGTGGCGTCGGCGTTGAGCGAGATCGAGCCGTTCCAGCTCGAATTCAGCAGCGGCAGCGAGTTCACCGGCGTCACCGACTGCACGTCCGGCATGGCGCGCAGCGCGGCGAGATCCTCGCGCTGCAGGGCATCCAGCTTCTGGATGCTGTCCGCGTCGTCGCCGGTGGGCGCGCCCACCCACTGCTGGGTGACGAGGTACATGTCCTTCTCGTCGAGGCCGGTGGGGCGGTTCACGCGCTGGATGCGCTGGCCGATGATGAACACCGCGTTGCAGACGATGGCCAGGGTCAGCGCGATCTGCAGCGCGATCAGCACCACGCCCGCCTTGTGCTTGCGCAATGCCGAGATCATGGGATGGATGGTCATGCCGGTGTCCTCTTTCGCCGCCGGGGTCGCCGGGATGGCGACCTGGGAGCTTTGGTTTTTGCCCGTCATCCCGGCGCAAGCCGGGATCCAGTGGCGATCACGCTCGCCCAAGCCATACCGTCACTGGATTCCGGCCTGCGCCGGAATGACGACCAAGGTAGTCATTCGTCTAATTGCTCTTGAGCTGCCACGCGGGTTGCACGCGCGAGGCTCGGTAGGTGGGATACAGGCCGGCCAGCACGGTGGCGACCACCGCCACCAGCAGGGTCATGGCCAGCAGCGACACGTCCAGCTTCGCCAGCGCGGCGATGTCACGCGGCAGCACCCAGCCCACGCAGGCCACGCCCGCGCCGGTGAACAGCAGGCCCAGCACGCCGCCCGCCGCGCCGACGATGCCGGCCTCGGTGAGGAACTGCGCGTACACCGCCGAGCGCGGCGCGCCCAGCGCGCGGCGCACGCCGATCTCGCCGCTGCGGCGCAGGAACTTCGCCAGCAGCAGGCCCGACGTGTTCACCAGGCAAACGATCAGCAGGCCCAGCGCCACCAGCAGCGACACCTTGGTGTCGTCCGGCACCACGTGCTCGTAGCTCAGCCATTCCGGCAGGTCGCGCAGCTCGTACTTGGGCGGCCAGTTGAAGCGCCCGGCCTGCTGCTGTTGGCGCATGTAGCCTTCGAGATAGTCCTTGTAGCGGCCCACTTCGGCGCGGCTGTCCAGCTCCACCATGTAGGAGATCCACACGCAGCTGGAATGCTGCAGGCCGACGAAGCCCTGCTCCTTCGGGATCTCGCTGCAGTTGGTGTTGCCGTCGTTGGGCATGCCCACGTCGATGGCGGTGTTGAACGGCAGAAACACGTCCTCGGCGCCGTCGCCGACGAAGCCGCCGGTGTTCACCACGTCGTAGTAGCGCGGCTGCGGGTTCCAGCGGGCGACCACGCCCACCACGCGGTAGTCCTTGCCCTCGATGTCGACGTTGCGCCCCACGCTGTTGACGTCGCCGAACAGCTTCTGGTTGAGCTTGTCGCTGAGCACCAGCACGCGCGAGCGGTTCGCGTCGTCCTGCGCGCTCCAGCCGCTGCCGTACTTGAACGGCGCGTCCACCATCGGGAAGAACTCGCCGAACACCGCATGGCCGGTGACGTTGATCGGATGCTTGCTCGCATCCGCCGGCACCACCGACGGCGACACCTGGTACATCGCCGACTGCAGCTTGCCGCGGTGGTCGCGCATCAGCGCCATTGCGTCGGTGTAGTCGAACGCCTCGGTGATGTCGTCGGGGCCGCCCTTCTTGCGGCTCTCCGGCCCCCAGATGTCGAGCTGGGGCACGAACAGCCTGGACGATTTCCACGGGATCGGATCGCCCGACACGGCGCGGAACACCGACCACGTGGTCATCGAGGCGGCCACGCCGAAGCCGATGGCGAGCACCATCAGCGCGGTGAGGCCGGGGCTGCGCCTGAGGCTGCGCAGCGCAAGGTCGAGGTAGTAGCCGAACATCTCGTACTCCTTCGTTGATCTTTCCCCTCCCTGCGGAGGGGCCAATCGCTGCTCCCCGCTCCCGTCGGCGGGATGGGGAGCAAAATGTTCACGCGCTTCTTGTCGCCACCACCGGCGGCACGTTCGCGGCGCGCAGCGCGGGGCCGAGCACGGCGAGCTGGCCGATGACCCACAGCACCACCGCGCCCACCGGCAGGTAGATGCCGGGCAGCCGCGGCAATTCGTAATGCACCATCAGGAACAGGTTGAGCCCGAAGGCCATTGCCATGCCCAGCGCGATGCCGAAGCTGGCGAGCAGGAAGTTCTCGGTCTGGAAGTAGCGCAGGATGTCGCCGCGGGTGGCGCCCAGCGCGCGGCGCACGCCGATGGTGCGGCGGCGCTGCCCCACCCAGAAGCTGGCGAGCCCCACGATGCCCAGCACGGTGACGGTGAGCAGCGCCAAAATCGTGCCGACCAGGATGCCGGCCATGGCGCGGTCGTTGGCGAAGAATTCGCGGCGCGCCTCGTCGTAGCTGCGCTTCACCAGCACCACGCGGTTGGGGTCGAGCTGCTTGAGCTTGGCTACCGCGGCCTTGAGTACCGCTTGGCGATCCTGCGGCGCGGTGCGGAGGACGTAGCTGGAACCATCGGCCACCGTCATGCGGATTGGCCAAAGCGTGCTGTACTCCACGCCGAGGTTCAGATTGTTAGGCCGGGCCAGCCCAGCCACCACGCCGACAACCCGGAACGGCAGTGCCTTGCCGACATAAAGCGTCTGGCCCAGCGCATCCTTTCCTGGCCAAAGCCGCTGGGCCAGCGCACGGGTGACGATGATGGTCGAAGGCAGATTCTTCAGGTCGCCGTCGTGAAGATCGGCGATGACCGTATCGAAATCGGCGTACTCGTCATGGCTGAAGTCGCGCCCTTCGACCAATCGCGCGCCGAGCGTGGAGCGTGCGTCCTCGCCGTAGTACGTCGCCGCCTCGAGCGTGTCCTGCTGCTGTTGCGGGCTGAGCCGGATGCCGCTGTTGGACGACCCGCCGTCGCTGAAAGGCAGTTGATTGACCACCGCCGCCTGCTTCACGCCAGGGATTCGCCGCAACGTGGCCAGGTCGGTCTGCGACTGCGCCTTGGCATCCGGATTGCCGCCGATGTAGCCAAGCTGGATCTGTACCAGTTCGTGCTCGGCAACGCCGCTGGGCAGGTTCATGCGATGCAGCCGCTGGCCGATCATGAACACCGCGTTGCACACGATGGCGCAAGTGAGCGCGATCTCCAGCACCAGCAGCCACGAGGTGACCTTGTGCCGGCGCAGCGTGGAAAGGATCGGTCTCAGTTCCATGTCAGTTGCTCTTCAACTGGAGGGCCGGGGCGACCTGGCAGGCACGCCACGCGGGCAGCAGGCCAGCCAGCAGGCTCGCGCCCAACGCCAGCAGGAAGGTGGCCAGCAACATCGCCGGATCGAGATGCGCCAGCGCGGCGTAGCTGGCCGGCTGCCGCCGCACCAGCCACAGGCCGGCGAAGGCCAGCAGCAGACCGGCAACGCCGCCGACCAGGCCGACCACGCCGGCCTCGACCAGCAACTGGGCGAACAGCGTGCGTTTCGATGCGCCCAGCGCGCGGCGCACGCCCAGCTCGCCCGCGCGGCGCAGGAACTTCGCCAGCATCAGGCCCACCGTGTTGACCAGGCACACCAGCAGGAAGCCGAACGCCAGCCCGTTCTGCAGGCGCACGTCGTCGGGCACCACCATGTTGTAGTCCAGCCACTGTGTCACGTTGCGCAACTGCACGTTTGGCGGTCGCTGGAAACGCCCCAGTACCTTCTGCTGCTCGGAGTAGTTGACGAGGAACTGCCGGTACGCCGCCGCCTTGGCCGGGCTGTCCAGTTGCACCCAGAACTGCAGCCAGACGCAGGGCGAATCATGTCCGGGCGTGCTCCCGCCGCCACCGTTGCCCCAGCAGTTGACGCCCCCATCATGGGCCATACCCGCGTCCTGCGAAGTGGACAACGGCACGAAGACGCCTTCGTTCTCGTTGTAGCTTTTGCGGTTCAGGTCGTAGAAGTGCGGGTTGGGATTCCAGTCGCCGACCACGCCGACGATGCGGAAGTCCATGCCTGACAGCCGCAGCATTTGCCCGGTGCTGTCCTTGCCGCCGAACAGCTTGTCGTTGAGCCGGCTGCTGATGACCGCCACGCGCGCATGCGCCGCGTCCTCCGCGTCGCCCCACGCATGGCCGTACTTGAACGGCACGCCGAACATCGGGAAGAACCCGGCCGTGGTGTAGCGCGCCGCTTCGTAGAATGGATCGAGCACCGCGCTGCCCGGCTGAACCGCCACCTGCCCGCCGGTCATCAGCGCCTGCCGATCCGCACGCCTGGCCTGCAGCAGGTTCATGCCGTCGATCCAAGTCACTTGATCCATCGGCGGTGTCTTGCCGGGCATATAGCCTTGGCTGTCCCGCGGATCCACCTGCGGGTAATACAGCGAGCCGCTGCGCCCCGGCAGCGGGTCGCCCGACAGTACGTGCAGCACGGTGAGCGTGGTCATCGACGCACCGATGCCCAGCGCGATGGCCAGCACCATCAGCGCCGTGAGCACCTGGTTGCGCTTGAGGCTGCGCAATGCAAGGTCGATGTAGTAGCCGAACATGCCAGTCTCTCCAGCCAGCAAAAAACTCAACCGCCGCGTGTCGCCTCCACCGGCGACACGCGCGAAGCGCGCAGCGCCGGCGCCAGCACGGCGCCCTGCCCCAGCAACAGCAGCACGACCACGCCGACGCCCACGTAGGCCATCGACATGTGATCCATCTCGAAGCGGGTTGCCGTCCACAGGTTGAAGGCGACCGCGAGCACGACACCCAGCGCCACGCCGACCACGCTGATCAGGAAGTTCTCGGTGAGGAAATACGCGAGGATGTCGCGCCGCTGCGCGCCCAGCGCGCGGCGCACGCCGATCTGCCTGCGGCGCTGGCCCACCCAGAAGCTGGTGAGGCCCACGATGCCCGCGGCGGTGATCGCCAGCAGCACCGCGCAGATGATGCCCATCAGGATGGCCATGCCGCGGTCGTTGTCGTAGACCTTGTGGCGGATGGTGGCGTAGTCCTGGATGCCGTCCTTCGGATCGATGATGCGCAGGCGGCTCTGCGCGTACAGCGCCTTGGGCGCCTCGCGCATCGCGGCGGCGAGCTGGCCGGGCCTGGCGCGCACGATGTAGTAGATGCCTTTCGAGTCGTCCGCCCGCAGCGGCCAGATCAGCGCCTGCCCGGCATAGCGGTTGCTGCCCTGATCCACGCCCTGGCGATGCAGCGGATCGACGATCCCGATGATGGTGCTGGGCGTGGTGCCCATCGCGTAGAAGCTCTTGCCCAGCGCGTCGCCGCCGGGGAACAGGCGCTCGGCCAGCGCCTTGCTCACGATCGCCGTCGCCGGGGTGATCGCCTGCTGCGTGCCCATCACCATCACCTCGTCGGGGCGGAAGTTGCGCCCGGCGACGAGCTTCAGGCCCAGCGTGCCGATGAAATGCTCGTCGCCGGTGTACACCGCCGCGTCCGTGGTCGGCTTGACCTGGTCGGGCGTCATGGTGACGAAGTTGTCCCAGCCGCCGCCCCGTAGCGGGTAACCGCTGGCAGGCGTGGCGTCGAGCACGGCCGGCAGTTGCCGCAGCGCGATCAGGTCGGCGCGCACCTGCGCATCGACCTGCTCCGTCGAGCGGTTCACGTCGGCCCAATAGTTGGCGACGACGAACACGTCCGCCTCGTCCACGCCGCTGGCCTGGGACAGGTTGGCCAGCCGCTGCTGGATGATGAACAGCGCGTTGCACACGATGGCCAGCGTCAGCGCGATCTGCAGCGCGATCAGCAGGGTGCCCGCCTTGTGCCGGCGCAGCGCGGTGAGGACGGGCCTGATCTGGATGTTCATGGCGCTCTCCTCAGCTCGACTTCAGTTGCCAGGCCGGCTGCACGTGCGCCGCGCGCCACGCCGGGTAGAACGCCGCAAGCACGGTGGCGACGATGGCCACGGCAAACGTGAGCGCCACCAGCGACGGATCGAGCTTCGCCAGCTTTGCGATCTCGGGCCGGAACAGCACGCCTACGCCACCCACGCCCGCCGCGGTGAGCAGCAAGCCCAGCACGCCGCCGGCCAGGCCCACCGTGCCGGCCTCGATCAGGTACTGGGTATAGATTTCGCCGCGTGTCGCGCCGAGCGCGCGGCGCACGCCGATCTCGCCGGCACGCCGCATGAACTTCGCCAGCAGCAGGCCGATGGTGTTGACCAGGCAGATCAGGAAGAAGCCCAGCGCCACCGCCAGCGAGATGCGGCTCTCCGGCGGCACCACCTGTTCGTAGTCCATCCACTGCATCACGTCGCGCAACCGCACGTTCGGCGCCCAGTCGAAGCGGCCCGCGCCCTGCTGCTCGGCGGCATAGTTGGCGAGGAAGCGGCGATAGCCGGCGACTTCGGACGGGCTGTCCAGCTCCACCCACGGCGTGATCCACACGCAATTGCTCTGCAGGTACTCCTGCCAGGTGGTGAAACTGAGCGAACCGCGGCAACTGTTGCGGCCGCCGGTGCGCATCTGCAGATCCAGCGCGCGGTTGAACACCATGTAGATGTCCGGTTCGTCGGCGAAGCCGCTGGTGCTGAACAGGTCGTAGAAGCGCGGGCGCGGGTTCCAGTGGCTGGCTACGCCCACCACGCGATAGTCGTGGCCGCCCAGGTTGAGCGTGCGCCCCACGCCGTCGGCGCCGCCGAACAGCTTCTGGTCGAGCTCGCTGCTGATGACCACGTCGTTGGCGCGCGCGTCGTCGTCCTGTGCACCCCAGCCGCTGCCGTAGCGGAACGGCACATCGAACATGGCGAAGAAATCGCTGGTGACCGCGTAGCCGTTGGCGTTCATGGGCAGGTCGCGGTTGCCGCCCGGTATCACCGAGAGCTGCACCGGATACAGCAATGTCTGGCGCTTCGCCTCGTGCGCGCGCAGCAGCTCCATCGCGTCGATGTAGCCCAGCGCTTCCGCCGGTTCGCCACCCTTCAGGTTCTGCTGCGGGCCCCAGGCATCGACCTGCGGCGTGAACAGCCGTGCGGACTTGTCCGGGATCGGATTGCCCGACACCGCGCGGAACACCGAGTAGGTGATCATCGACGCGGCCACGCCGAAGCCGATCGCCATCACCATCAACGCGGTGAGCGCCGGGTTGCGGCGCAGGCTGCGCAGGCCGAGCTGGAAGTAGTAGGCGAACATGCCGTCACTCTGTGTTTGATCCACCCCGCCCGCAGGAGAGGCCCGTCGTTCCTACCCTCTCCCGCCTGCGGGAGAGGGGCTGAGGGAGAGCGCGTTCTTCGCCACGCCCCCCTATCCCCCCGGCCCCTCTCCCACAAGTGGGAGAGGGGGGCAGGGTTATTGCAACAATCCGTTCACCGCTTCCATGTCGCGCACGTCGATGGTGCCGGCGGCCTGCTTGAGCAGCAGCTTGTTGAGCACGAACTGGTGGCGCACCACGGAGTATTCGCTCTGCATGTTCGCGAGGTACTCGATGGCAAACACCACGTTGGTCAACGACTGCGTGCCGATGGAATAGCCCGCGCGCATCGAGGCCACCGTCTTCTGCGCGGCGTCCACCGAGTCGCGCGCGCTGGCCACCTGCTCGATGCCGTCCTGCACCAGGTTGAAGTAGTTGGCGGCGTCGCGCGCGGCCTGGCGGCGCTGGGTTTCCAGCACGCCCTGGTCGGCGTCGCGCTGGTACAGCGCCTGCTTCACCTGCGCATGCGTGAGCCCGCCGCTGAACAGCGGGATGTTGAGCGTGAGGCCCACCGTGGTGGTGGCCGGCCCGTAGGCGCCACTGCCCGGCATGTTGCTCGTCCATTGGCCGAACTTGTTGTAGCCCACGCCCGCGGTGAGCGTGGGCAGGTGGCCGGCGCGCGCCGCCGTCACCTTGTGCTCGTCGCTGCTCACGGTGTAGCGCGCGGCGAGCACGGTGGGGTTGGTCTTCAGCGCCGCGTCCACCCAGGCCTGCTCGTCGTCCGGCTGCGGCGCCTGCATGGGCAGGTCGTCGCGCAGCTTCTTCAGCTCGCCCACCGGCTTGCCGGTGATCTGCTGCAACGCGCGGCGCGCATCCTTGAGACTGTCCTCCGCGCTGATCCGTTGTGCCTTGATGTACAGGTAGAGCGCCTTGGACTGGCTGACGTCCGCCGCCATCGACAGGCCGTTCTTGAAGCGCGATGAGGTCTGGTCGAATTCCTGCTTGTAGGCGTCCTCGTAGGCGCGGTCGATGTCCAGCATGTCCTGCGACACCAGCACGTTGAAGTACGCGTTGGCCACGCGCACGTACAGGTTCTGCAACGCGGCCTGGTAGGTCTGCTCCTGCGCATCGTCGGCCGCGTGCGCGGCACGCAGGTTGGCGATGGCGGACAGGTCGAGGATGGGCTGGCTGAGGTTGCCGGTGAGGTTGCGGTCACGCACGTGGCCGCCACCTCCCGTGCTGACGATATTGCCGTTGCTGTCGGTGGTCTGCCCGCTGCTGCCGCTGTGGATCTGATCCAGCTCCAGCCCCGCGGACAGATGCGGCAGCAGCGCCGCGCGGGCCATCGGCACGCCCTCGGCCACCATCAGCCGCTGCGCGTCGGCGGTGGCCAGCACGGGATCGTTGGCGACGGCCTGCCGGTAGGCATCCATCAGGTCTTCGCCATGCCCCGCGAACGGGGCGACGGCGAGCAGGAGCAGCACGGGCAGCAGCTTCAAACGCATGGGCTGGACTCGCAGGGTGATGAGCGGCGGACGCTCAGGCCGGATTGGCGTTGCCGCGCGCGGCGGACACGCTGGCGTGGAAGCGCGGGTCTTCGGACAGATCCACCACCTGGCCGTCGATGATGTGCACGTTGCGCTGCGCACGCGCGGCCAGTTCGGGATCGTGGGTCACCATCACGATGGTGGCGCCGTCGCGGTGGATCTCCTCCAGCAGCTCCATCACGCCGCGGGCCATCTGGGTGTCCAGGTTGCCGGTGGGTTCGTCGGCGAGCAGCAGGCGGGGCGAGCCGGCCAGCGCACGGGCGATCGCCACGCGCTGCTGCTGGCCGCCGGAGAGTTCAGCGGGGTAGTGCTTGAAGCGCGAGGCCAGGCCCACGCGCTCCAGCGCGTCCATGATGCGCTGCTTGCGCTCGGGCGCCTTCATGCCGCGGTAGCGCAGCGGCACTTCCACGTTGTCGTACACGTTGAGGTCGGGGATCAGGTTGAACGCCTGGAAGATGAAGCCGATCTTCTCGTTGCGGATCTTCGAGCGCGCGTTGTCGTTGAGCTGGCTCACCTCGATGCCGTCGAGGTGGTACTCGCCGCCGGTGAAAGTTTCCAGCAGGCCGGCGATGGTGAGGAAGGTGGTCTTGCCCGAGCCGGACGGGCCGGTGACGGCGACGAACTCGCCTTCCTTCACGTCGATGTTGAAATCACGCAGCGCATAGGTCTCCACCACTTCGGTGCGGTAGACCTTGGACAGGTGGGTCATCTTCAGCATGGTTCACGTTCCTCGGTGGTGGTGGATGGTTCTTCGGTTTTTTCGCCACCTCTCCGCAAGGAGAGGCTTTTCTTGAAAAGTGCGGCCACGGATGGCCGCTTTTTGATTTTCGCGTTCACGGACGAACGCACTGGTTACCGGCTGATGGCTACGCGCTGCGCACCCTTGAAGCTGTCGGTACCGGAGATCACGATGCGGTCGCCTTCCTTCAGGCCTTCGAGGACCTCCACCTTGTCGATGCTGCTCACGCCCACGCGGATCGGCGTCTTGGTGGCGATGCCGTCCCTGACCACGTAGGCGTAGCTGCCGCCGGATTCGTCGACGAAGGAGCCGCGCTGCACGGTGAGCACGTTGTCGCGCTTGTCGAGCAGGATGCGCACGGACAGGCGCTGGTTCTGGCGCAGCTCCTTCGGCGTGGTGCCCTCGAAGCGCACGCGGGCGGCCACTTCGCCATTCACCACTTCGGGCGAGATCGCGCTGACCAGGCCTTTCCACGTGCTGCCGTTGCCGCTGATCTCGCCGGTCATGCCGATGGCGAGGTCTCGCGCGAAGCTCTCCGGCACCTTCACCTCCACTTCCAGCGCGGTGAGGTCGATCACGCTGAGCAGTTGCGCGTCCTTCGCCACGGTGGCCACCGGCGCGACGAACAGCTGACCGACCTGGCCGTCCACCGGCGACTTCACGTTGAGGTCGTCCACCTGGCGCTGCAGATCCTGCACCGCCAGCATCTGGTTGTCGTGCGCCAGCTTCTTCGCCTGGATGTTGAAGTTGAGGCTGTCGTTGCTCATGCCGAGATCCGCCTTGGCGTGCGCCAGCGTGATGCGCGCCTTCTCCAGCGCATCCTTCGACTGATCCACCTCCACCCCGGTGGCGGCGCCGGCGGCGAACGCCTTCTGCTCGCGGTCGAGGTTGGTCTCGGCGCTCTTGGCGTCGATCTGCGCATCGTCGTAAGCCTTCTGCAGGGCGCCGCGCTTGGTGCGCGCGTCCACCTGCGCCTGCAGGTAGTCCACCTGCATCCCGTCGGCCTTGGACTGCTCCTGTGCCAGCTTGTTGCGCAGCTCGGGGCTGTCGATCACGGCCATCACCTGGCCCTTCTTCACCGCGTCGCCGGCATGCACGAGCAGCTTCACCGCGCCGCCGTAGGTGGCATAGAGCGTGGGGCTGTTCGCCGCCACCACCTTGCCCTCGGCGGCGATGTCGCGCACGAACGGCCCGCGCTCGACGGTGGCGAAAGCCAGCCGCGACGCGCTCACCGAGGCGTCGGCGGAAAACAGGCGGAGGATGCCCGGCATGGCGAGCGCCAGCACCACCAGCAAGGCCACGCCGCCGCCGATGAACAGCAGGCGGCGCTTGCGGTTGGGCTTGATCTCGACGATGCGGTCTTGAGCGGAAGTGTCGCGGATCATCGTGTGTTCCCTTGCCGCGGACAGTGCGGCCCCGACCTGTACTCAGCAATCCACGTGCCAAGCCGGCGCCCAGGAAAAACACGATTCAAGGCAACAACTTGCCGAATACCCTCGCGACGATTCCGCTGTCCGCGGACACTGCGCGGACAGCGGACAGGCCCGAGAGCCGGTCAGGCCAGCAGCAAGCCCTCGGCCCGCGCGATGCCGCGTGCGATCTCGCCGCCCAGCGTGGAAATACGCATGGCCGGCACGGCATCCAGTACATCGAATGCGGCCAGTCGGCGACAGCGGAAATCCAGCAGTTGCGCGGCTTCGACGCGCATGTCGTCGATCCGCCGGCGATTCGCCGAGGGCGCCGGCACGGCAGCAGCCTGCAAGGCATCCCAGCCCAAGTAGTCGCTGTCCGGCAGCAGGTGCAGGCGCGCGCACAGGCGACCGTCGCGGGCGCGGCATTCCAACCATTCGTGCGGGCCGTCGCTGCCGATGACGCTGGCCGCGACCAGCCAGCGCACGCGCAGCAACGGCGCGAGTTCGCCTCGCGCGGCGAGCAGGCCGGACTCGACGTCGTCCATCGTCGCCGGCGCCGCGCACGGCAAGTACAGCACGCATCCGGCGGCAGGCAGGCGACGCGCGAACTGTCGCGGCGCGATGCGCAACCAGCGGCGTTCCACCGCGACGCCGGCGGCGCGCGGACACACATGGGCGATATGGGTAGCCAGCCAGCCGAACATCGCGTTCTCCATCGTGGGCTGGCTGGCGCGGGCGCGACGAGGCGCCGTGCTGGCATGAAGATTCCCGCCTCGGGCCGGTCGCCGCGGAAACGGGAGGTAGCGCTTTACTTGGTGAGGATCAGCTTGTCGTTGCGGGTAAGGCGCAGGTGGTACTCGCTGCCCTGGTGCTGGATCACCAGCTCGCGCCCGCCGTCCAGCAGCGACTGGCTGCTGATGCGGCGCGCGGCGGGCGCCGGTTCCGGCACGTGCGAACGCAACGAAAGCCGCTGCAGCGGACGGGCAAGCCGGCTGCTCACGGCCGGCAGACTCAGGGTGGTGGCGATCGACATGGGCGGCTCCGCATCGGGGGTTGGGCGGAGTTGATGATAATAATTCTCATTAACATGTCAACCATCCCCCACCGCCCGCGCGATGCGCTGGCGCAGCGCCTCGTCCAGCTTCGGCAGCACGTCCAGCGCGGCCAGGTTGTGCTCCAGTTGCTCCAGCCGGCTTGCACCCAGCATCACGGTGGAGACGTGCGGGTTGGCCGCGCACCACGCGATGGCGAGTTGCGCGGTGCTGCAACCCAGCTCGTCCGCCAGCGGGCGCAGGCGACGCACCTGCTCCACGCGTTTGCCGCCCTCGCCCAGTACGCGTTCGCGCAGCCACGCATAGTCGGGGTGCGCCAGCCGCGAATCCGACGGCACGCCGTCGTCGTACTTGCCGCTGAGTAGGCCCGAGGCCAGTGGCGACCAGGTCGTGGTGCCCATGCCGTAGTCGCGGTACAGCGACGCGTATTCCACCTCGACGCGCTCACGGTGCAGCAGGTTGTATTCGGGCTGCTCCATCACGGGTGCAGTGAGGTGGTTTTCCTTCGCGACCTGATGTGCCTCGACGATGGCCTGCGCCGGCCACTCGCTGGTGCCCCAGTACAGCACCTTGCCTTGGCGCACCAGCATGTCCATCGCCGCCACGGTCTCCTCGATGGGCGTGTCGGGGTCGGGTCGATGGCAGAAGTAAAGGTCAAGGTAATCCACGCGCAGGCGCTGCAACGCCTGATGGCAGGCCTCGATCACGTGCTTGCGCGACAAACCGCGCTGCGTGGGCCGGGGATGCTCCTGCGCACCGAAAAACACCTTGCTCGACACGCACCAGCTGTCGCGCGGGAAACGCAGGTCGGCCAGCACGTCGCCCATCAGCGACTCCGCCTCGCCGTTGCCGTAGGTTTCCGCGTTGTCGAAGAAGTTGACGCCGCGATCCCACGCCAGCGCCAGCAGCTCGCGCGCCAGCGAGCGCCCCACGCCCTTGCCGAACGTGGCCCAGGCGCCGAAGGAAAGGACGGAAAGCGGCAAGCCGGAACGGCCGAGGCGGCGGTATTGCATGGGGAAACTCCATCGGGGCAAGGCGGGCGATCTTCCGCATGCTGCGTCGGCGCCGGCGACGAATGCAAGCCGTGCCCGCGCGTTACCCAAGATAGGGGACTTGCTTTTGGATCGAGGCAAGTCTTGCCTATAGTAGTCGCCACATCATGTTCCCAAGGCTCCGCATGGATCGTCGCCGTTTCCTGATCGCCGGTTCGGCCATCGCCTCGCTCGGCCTGCCGCGCGCCAGCCATGCCGACGCCGTTTTCGCACCCGACGACGACGGAACGCGTCCGCGCCCCACGCCGCAGCAGCTGCGCTGGCAACGCGACGAGCTGGCGATGTTCGTGCACCTCACAGTGAACACCTTCACCGGCAAGGAATGGGGTGACGGCACCGAATCGCCAACGATCTTCAACCCGCGCAGGCTGGACGCACGGCAATGGGCGCGCACGGCGAAGCAGGCCGGCTTCCGCAGCATGATCCTCACCGCCAAGCACCACGACGGCTTCTGCCTGTGGCCCACCGCCACCACACAGCACTCGGTGAAAAGCAGTCCGTGGAAAAACGGCCACGGCGACGTGGTGCGCGAATTCACCGACGCCTGCCGCGCCGAAGGCCTGGGCGCCGGCCTGTACCTGTCGCCGTGGGATCGCAATGCCAAGGTCTACGGCAGCGGCGCGGCCTACAACGACTACTACGTCGCCCAGCTCACCGAGCTGCTCGGCAACTACGGCAGGATCGTGGAGGTGTGGTTCGACGGCGCCAACGGCGAAGGCCCGGACGGCCGCAGGCAGGCCTACGACTGGCCGCGCATCCACGCCACCGTGCGCAGGCTGCAGCCCGACGCGATCATGTTCTCCGACGCCGGCCCCGACGTGCGCTGGATCGGCGACGAGAAGGGCGTGGCCGGCGAAACCTGCTGGGCCAGCGTCGACCCGGCCAGCGTGCCCTACCCGGGCTATGACCGCCCCTGGGTGGGCGACCTGCTGGGCCACGGCGATCCGCACGGCAGCGCGTGGCGCCCTGGCGAATCCGATGTGTCGATCCGTCCCGGCTGGTTCTGGCATCCCGAGGAAAACGACAAGGTGCGTTCGCCCGACGACCTGATGGGGCTGTACTTCAGCTCGGTGGGGCGCAACAGCAAGCTGCTGCTCAACGTGCCGCCGAACCGCGACGGCCTGTTCGAGGACGTTGACGTCGCCTCGCTGCAGGGCTTCGCGGCGAGGCGCACCGCGCTGTTCGCCGCCGACCTGCTGCAAGGCGCCAGCGTGCGCGCCAGCAGCAGCGACCTCGCGCACCCGGCCGCCAGCGTGCTCGACGCCGATCCCGACGCGTACTGGAGCGCCGCGCGCAGCGTGCGCAACGCGTGGCTGGAAATCGAACTGCCGCGCGAGATCGAATTCGACACGCTGGAACTCGGCGAGGCCATCGCCCTCGGCCAGAACATCGCCAACCATCGCGTCGAGACGTGGAACGGCCGTGCGTGGCAGCCGCTTGCCTGGGGCACCACCATCGGCCACAGGAAACTCGCGCGCTTCGACCCGGTGCGCACGACCAGGCTGCGCGTGCTGCTGGAATTCGCCTACGGCACGCCGCGGCTTTCGCGCGTGGCGGCGTACCGCGGGCCGGATCGCCGCTACGGGCCGGGGCACGACGAGAAATAGCGTTGGGTGTGGCTACACGCCGCGCCTTATCTGGACACTGGAGACTCTCCCACCCGTCATCCCGGCGCAGGCCGGAGGAGCTTCACAACAGCGAAGCTGGTCATCCAGTGACGGCAAGGCCTGAACGAACACAATCGCTACTGGATTCCGGCCTGCGCCGGAATGACGGGCAAAGCCCCCCAAGCGTTTTGCCCTGCCTGCATCGTCAGCGCACGAAGCGCAGCGCAATCGCCAGCACCGCCGCCGCGAACACGCCGGCGATCACGTCGTCCACCATCACGCCCAGGCCGCCCTTGAGGCGGCGGTCGAACACGCGGATCGGCCACGGCTTCCACACGTCGAACAGGCGGAACAGCGCGAAGCCCGCAAGCACCGTCCACCACGGCGCCACCAGCGCAGGCAGCAGCGCGATCCACTGGCCGACGAATTCGTCCCACACCAGCGCACGGTGGTCATCCACGCCCAGCGCGCGGCCGGCCATCTCGCAGGCCCACACGCCCAGCGCGAAGCCCAGCGCGATGGCCAGCAGGTTGAGCGGCAGCGAGAGTTCGCGCAGCAGCAGCCACGGCAGGATCGCCGCCAGCGAGCCGAAGGTGCCCTGCGCCACCGGCGCGAGGCCGGAGCCGAGCCCGCAGGCGATCCAGCCCGCCGGCGTGGCGAGCAAGGCGCGGCGTTGCGCGGGCGTCAGGGTCTTGCGTTCGGCGGATGCGCTCATGGCGCGAAATGATCCCAGCCTTGGCGCGCGGACTCCAGCCATGCGCCGTCCGCGTCGCGCACGCGCACGCCCGTGCCAGCCACGATGCGGCCGATGCGCGTGGCGCCGCAGCCGGATCGCGCAAGCTCGTCCCGCACCTCGTCCGCCCGCGCGGCAGGCACGGTGAAGCACAGTTCGTAATCGTCGCCGCCGGTCAGCGCGAAGTCGCGCGCGGCGGCCTCGCCGAACGCACCGAGCAGGGCCGGCGAATGCGGCAGCAGGGCTGCGTCGATCTCCGCGCCGACGCCGCTGGCCGCACAGAGGTGGCCAAGGTCGGCGAGCAGGCCGTCGGAAACGTCGAGGCAGGCGCTGGCGCGTCCGCGCAATGCCAACCCGGCCGCCACGCGCGGCACCGGCCGGCTCAGCCGATCCAGCAGGAAATCGCGCATGGACGTCTGGACGTCCATCTGCGATTGCAGGCAGCGCAGGCCGGCCGCCGCATCGCCCAGCGTGCCGGTGACCAGCACCGCGTCGCCCGCCTGCGCGCCGGCGCGGGTCAACGCCTGCCCCGGCTGCACGAAGCCGTGCACGGCCACGCTGAGCGCGAGCGGGCCGCGCGTGGTGTCGCCGCCCACCAGGGCCAGACGATACGGGTTCGCCAATTGCGCGAAACCCTCGGCCAGACCGTCGACGAAGGCCGCGTCGGGGCGCGGCAGGGTCAGCGCCAACAAGGCCCACGCCGGCGTGGCGCCCATCGCGGCGAGATCGGAAAGGTTCACCGCCAGCGCCTTCCAGCCGATGTCGGCGGGTGCCGTGCCAACGGGGAAGTGCACGCCCTCGACCATCGTGTCGATGGCCACCGCCAGCTCCTGCCCCGCAGGCACGGCCAGCAGCGCGGCGTCGTCGCCGATGCCAAGGCGCACGTCCCCGCGCGGCTGCGCGGTGCGCTCGCGGATGCGATCGATCAGGCGGAATTCCATGGCCGGATGGCCTCAGGTTTCGTCGCGCACGTACACGCGAACCGGCACGTCGCGATAGGTCACCTCGTGCAGGAAGACGAAGCCGGTATCCATGGCCAGCCGGATCGAGGCCGCATTGCCTAGCTCGATGATGCAGGCGGCGCGATGCACACCGAAGTGGCTCCTGCCCCACGCCAGCACGGCGGCCAGCGCCTCGCGCGCATAACCGTTGCCCTGCGCGTCGCGGGCCAGCGCCCAGCCGAGTTCGGGCATGCCGTCCAGCGGCGGCTCGATCGGACGCCTGGCGTCCATGTAGCCGATGTCGCCGATCATGCGACCGCCGGCCTTCTCCTCGATGGCCCAGAAACCGTAGCCCAGGAGCACCCACATGCCCGGATAGCGCAGCAGGCGCATCCATGATTCCTGCGGCGTGGAAGGCTTGCCGCCCATGTAGCGGATCACCTCGGGATCAGCCCAGAGCGCGGCCAGCGGCTCGAAGTCGTCCACGCGATGGCCGCGCAGGCGCAGGCGCGGGGTTTCCAGCACCGGCACCAAGCCGTCCGCTGCGGACGCTGCGCCGGAGCACAGCATCAGCCGCGCTTCTCGACCGTGCGCAACTCGCCGGCCAGCTTGTCCAGCACACCGTTGACATAGCTGTGGCCGTGGTCGGCGCCGAAGCGCTTGGTGACCTCGATCGCCTCGTTGATCACTACGCGGTACGGCACGTCGGGGCGGTGCTTCAGCTCGTACGCGGCCAGGCGCAGCGCGGCGCGCTCGATGGGATCGACCTCGGCCACCTCGCGGTCGAGGTAGGGGCGCAGCGCGGTATCCAGTTCGGCGACGTGATGCTCCACGCCGTGCAGCAGATCCTCGAAGTAGTCGAGGTCGGCCACTTCCATGTCCTGCTCGTGGCGGAACTGCTCGATCACCGCGTTCATGTGGCTGCCGGACAGCTGCCACGCGTACAGCGCCTGCAGCGCGCGGCGGCGGGCGCGCGAGCGCGCGGCGAGGTCGATGCCTTCGGGGCGTGCGTGCATCACAGTTGGCCGTACAGGTTGACCATCTCCAGCGCGGCGATGGCCGCGTCGGCACCCTTGTTGCCGGCCTTGGTGCCGGAACGCTCGATGGCCTGCTCGATGCTGTCGGTGGTGAGCACGCCGAACGCCACCGGCACACCGGAATCCAGCGCTGCCTTGGCCAGGCCCTTGGCGCACTCGCCGGCCACGTAGTCGAAATGCGGCGTGGAACCGCGGATCACCGCGCCCAGCGCGATCACCGCGGCGTACTTGCCCGAGGTCGCCAGCTTGTGCGCGGCCAGCGCGATCTCCCAGGCGCCGGGCACGCGCACCAACTCGATGTCGTCGTCCTTCACGCCATGGCGCACCAGCGCATCGCGCGCCCCGGCCACCAGCGGCTCCACGACGAAGCCGTTGAAACGGCCCGCGACGATGGCAAAGCGGCCCTTGGGCGTGGCGAAATCGCCTTCGATGGTTTTCATGCGGGAATGATCCTGAGCGGGCAGCAAGCCCATGCGAGGCGGGTATTTTACGAGTTTGGGGGCGGCGGTGCTTGCATCGGGCGTCCCCGCACCCATGGAAAGGGCACGCCAACCGGGGTTCCCGCCATGAGCAAGCGCATCCTCCACGTTGTCACCAACGTCGCCCACTACGCCGATCCGTCCGAGCCGACCGGCCTGTGGCTATCCGAACTGACCCACGCCTACCAGGCCTTCGCCGGCAAAGGCTGGGAGCAGCGGATCGTGAGCCCGCAGGGCGGCGTCTCGCCGCTGGAGCCGCGCTCGCTCAAATGGCCGAACCTCGACGCCACCGCCAAGGCCTGGCTGGCCGACGACGCCCGCATGGCGCTGCTGTCGGCAACGGCGCGGCCCGAGCAGATCGACCCGGCGGAATTCGACGCGATCTATTTCACCGGCGGCCACGGGGTGATGTGGGACTTCCCCGATGACGCGGAACTTCAGCGGATCACGCGCGACATCCACGAGCGCGGCGGCATCGTTGCTGCCGTCTGCCACGGCTATTGCGGCCTGCTGAACACCAGGCTGTCGGACGGCACGCTGCTGGTCGCCGGGCGCCGGATCACCGGCTTTGCGTGGACGGAGGAGGTGTTGGCCGGGGTCGCCCGCAAGGTGCCCTACAACGCCGAGCAGGCCATGAAGCAACGCGGCGCGCGCTACGAGAAAGCCCTGCTGCCGTTCACTCCGAAGGTCGTCGTCGACGGACGGCTGGTGACCGGCCAGAACCCGCAATCGGCCAGGGCGACGGCGGAGAGGGTGGCGGCGTTGCTTTGAGGGTAGTGCGCGGCGGCGCTTCCGCCGACCCGCATGATTGCCTTGCCCTCACCCGCCATCGCCCATGCCCACCGCAACGGTTTGCCATCCGGCGCAGCCCCGGCCACTTTCCTGGAGTTTCAGGGGACGCCTGCGGCTAGGCTCACCTCGGTTTGCCACCTCGACAAGCCTTGCGGCCGGCTATCCGGCCGGCCCTGCATCTCGCGACATTCCGGCTAGCGCTCCCGTACCTGCGACACATGTACGCCCGCACCCAACCGAGGCACCGCAGTCACGTCGCCAGGGGGCGTCAAACGCGCTTGCCCACGCCGGCTCCGGGTGAGAGGATCGCTGCATGGTCGCCGCCTCCGAGGAAAGGCTGCAGGATTAGGCTGCAGGATTAGGCTGCGGGAATAGGCGGCGCGATCAGGGGAACCCTTTGATTTATGTAGGAAGCTTCCGGCAGTTGCGGCTCGATCTACCGGATTAGGCTGCTGGATTAGGCTTCATTCAACAATCGAATTTAAGTTAGGCTTCAAACAACAACTGAAGGGGGATGTTATGAAGAACCTAGTGATTGTGCTGTTGGTCCTTGGCCTTGCAGGCTGCGCCTTCGGTAATGGCTATACCAAGTTCTATCGGGCGGTACCGGGCGCCACACCTGAGGTAATCGCACAGTTACGTGCAGCTCCCGCACCAGACATGCCACTAGTAGATCACGCGTTGAAATTCCCTGACCCGAAGCCGTACGCCCAACAAGGATACGTCGTAATCGGCTATTCGTCGTTCAACAGCGGACACAACGAACCTGACACCGAGGCCATAAGCCAAGCCAAGAAACTGGGCGCGGATCTCGTTGTCATCGTTGACCCAAGCTATACCGGTTCGGTCACGAGCCAGATTCCACTTACAACGCCAACCTCAACAACCTCGTATACAAATGGCTCCGCCACCGCCTATGGTTCCGGGGGTTCGGTTACGGCATACGGCAACGCTACGACCACAACGTATGGCAGCAGAACAACATATATACCCATGACGGTAAACCGCTACGACTACGGCGCCGTCTACTTCGTGAAGCAGAAGTTCATTCTCGGCGTCCAGTGGCGCCCCCTCAAAAGCGAAGAGCGCCAACTTCTTCAGTCAAACAGCGGGTTGTACGTAAACACCGTAGTAAATGGCACTCCTGCATTCCGCAGTGACATATTGCCGGGCGACATCGTTGAGTCCGTGAATGGACAAAAGCTGTACGACCCGAAGGCGGCGTCCGCGTTGCTGGATCAGTGGAGAGGGCAAGACATCACCGTAACTATCTACCGAGCGGGCCGTGTTCTTACCAAAAGCGTTCACCTCAATCAGTGAGCGTTGCCGTATCGCCAATCAGCCTAACTAGTCGGTCAAGCGGACGGCGTTCCGCCGCCGCTTACCTCCAGCGTTAGATGCAAGGAGCACACATGGCAAACGAGGCAGATAGCCGTCATCGCGCAAAAGAAGGAATAGTCATCTGCCTTCGTGATCTCGGCGACGGGAATTCCCGCCTGATCTTCGATGATGTTGTTGCGGACGATCCAACCGCACGCGAACGGATATGGCGGCACAAAGTTTTCTTTACACACAGCGCGTACCCCAACGATCACTTAGACAACATGGAGCTGTCAGACCAGCAGTTTCAACAAATCGGCGAAGCCGTCGTAGCGCGCCTCTTGGCAATCAACAAGCGGGTCAAGTAGGTGGCTACTCGCCAAACATCTAACAACTCGTTCAAGGCGGACGGCTTCGCCGCCGCTTAACTCAAGCGTTAGCCGTTATCAACAGGGGAAAGTCATGGCACATGAAGTACGCGTCAAAATCGACACCGCCGTCGTCGCCCACAAAGATTTCGAGGTAGTGGTTCGCTCCGATGATGGGAAGCTCGGCACCTTGCTCATCAGCAAGGGAAACATCGAGTGGCTTCCAAGGGGTAATTCGGTAAACAAGCGTCGTTTGTCTTGGGCAAAGTTCGCCGAGTTCATGGAAGAGCACGGAAAGCCGGCAAAGGCCAAGTAACTTGGGCTCGGCTAACAACTCGTTCAAGGCGGACGGCTGCGCCGCCGCTTAACTCAGGCGTTAGTCGGTAGCTTGTTGTTGCTTCATCGGTTCGTGTGTTTCACCCAGCTTTACGGCAGCTTGCAGTCCTTCGCCTCGGCAACCTTGTTCGTGGCGCTCGGCAAGTCTTCCGCCTTCAGAGCTGGCAGTTGGGGGTTGTCAGTTGCTCAAGCTCTGCGCTCAGCCCGGCCAAGCGTCGTCGCCTGTGCGCACCGCGTAGCAACCGTCTAACTCTTCGTCCAAGCGGACGGCCCTGGCGGGCCGCCGCTTAACTCAGGCGTTAGGGGCTAGGCCATGTGGGCAAACTTCAGCGGCATGCCAAAGCTTCTAAAGTTTCTAACTGCGCATGCGGCATGTTGCTTCGTATTCTTGGTCATATCGGTCATTCCAATCGACTCATACGCTATACAAGGTCGGCACGTCACTTACGCTGAGTGGTGGAGCAGCGGCGCCGGCGTACTTGCCTCCTTGCTAGGCATCGTTGGCCCATTCACCGCCTGGGCTCTAGCGTCAAAACAGCCATATGCTCGCGCCGTGTATTTGGGTTTCCTGGCGCTCGCATTCGTAGCACCATGTCCATTCTTCGGCATGCTAGCGTATGTTCTTCCGGGCCTGCTGGTCGTTGGTGTCGGTACGTTCTACATGTACAAGTGGCAGAGCGTGCAGGTCTACTTCGCCCCTAACCAGTCATTCAAGGCGGACGGCTCCGCCGCCGCTTAATTCAAGCGTTAGGCGGTAGCTTGTTGTTGCTTCATCGGTTCGTGTGTTTCGTCCAGCTTCACGGCAGCTTGCAGTCCTTCGCTTCGGAAACCTTGTTTGTGGCGTTCGGCAAGTCTGGGTTCTACCCCGAAATCACGGACGGTTGTGAAAGGGTGGAAAACTTCAGATCCTGCCTTGCCTGCCTGCGCCGCATCCTCGAATTGTGGAACCGCTCAATGTATTCGAACACATCGGCTCTTGCTGCATCGAGCGTCGGGTACCTCATGCGGTAGATGCGCTCACGCTTGAGCTGGCCGAAGAAGCCCTCGCAAGCCGCATTGTCCCCGCAATGGCCGACCGCGCTCATCGAGCACACCAACGCATTGGCCACCAGATAGTCCTGGTAGTCGCCGCTGCGGAACTGGCTGCCGCGATCCGAATGCAGGATCACCGGCTCGCCTCCCTGGCGCTGCCATACCGCCATCTGCACGGCCCGGATCACCATCTGCCGGTCTTGCCGATGATGCATCGACCCACCCACGACCCGGTGGTCGAACAGATCCAGCACGATGCACAGATACAGCTTGCCTTCGTCGGTCTTGATCTCGGTGATGTCGGTGACCCACTTGGTCTCCGGCTCCAGTGCGGTGAAGTCCCGTTCCAGCCTGTTGCGCACGCCCGGTGGGGCCAGCCCCGGTTGACCCCGCTGGCCGCGTCGCTTCTTGCGTGGCCAACCCTGCAGGCCATCGGCCGCCATCAGGCGCGCGACCCGGTTCAGGCTGGCCGACTCGCCTTCCGCGGCCAGATCCTCATGCATCCGTCCCGCTCCCAGCACGCCACGGCTGTCCTCGTGCAGTTCACGGATACGGCCGAGCAGGCGATCGTTGTCGGCTTGGCGGGCACTGGGCGAGCGCTTGCTCCAATCGTAGTAGCCGCTGGTCGACACACGCAGACAGCGGCACATCAACCGAACCGGAAACTCGTCGCGGCAACGTTCGATCACCCGATACCTCAGGATGATCCCTTGGCAAAGAACGTCGCCGCTTCGCGCAAAAAATCCCGCTCCTTCTTCACGCGCGCCAGCTCGCGTTTCAGGTGCGCCAGCTCCTCGTCCCGGGGCGTCCCGGTTCCGCCGAAGGCCACCTTGCCCTGGCTCTGGGCTTCACGCTTCCAACGGGTCAGCAGGTTCTCCCCGATCCCCAGCTCGCGGGCCACCTGGGCACAACTGACACCCGGTTGGCGGGCCTGCTCAACCGCGCCGCGCTTGAACTCTGCACTAAACTTCCTTCGCTTCGACATGAACACTCCTCAGGGCCTCGATCGGCCTTCTCGTAAGTGTCCGTGAAATCGGGGGGGGAACCCGTAATTCCGGACTCTAAACCGACCCGCTACTCAAGGCGGGGGGACGTCGCAGTCAGTTCAGATGCAAAAAGGCCCCATGTTCCTCCACGTCATTAACCACAAAACATATCACCGCGGCTGGGTGAGCCAGATGTTCTTTGATACTGGCATGGATCCACCGGAAACTGATCTTTCGGTTTATCTGAAAGGCTCAACTCCATAAGATCATGGGGTCGCAGCCTAACAATTCGTTCAAGCCGACGCCGCTTCGCGGCGCGGCTTAACTCAGGCGTTAGCCCCACCGCAGCGCTATAGGACTTAACATGAAGAAGATTTGGTTATTTTGTACCTGTTTAGCATTTAGCAACAACATCACATTGGCTGAAGCAGCGTCTACGCCGGGAACAATAACCGTCCGCACCGAGCACCACCCACGACCTCCATATTCGGAGGCCACTTATTATATTTACGAGCGTGACAACAAAGTGATTTGTACAAAAATTCAGGTATGCGACAAGTACGGGAACTGCGTGTCTAACTACAAACTTGGTGCTTATCACGATGAATATGGAGATGACAGCATTACTTATCAATCGACGCCGGCAGTTGTGATTCCGCAAGAGAAGCTTCGAAAGCATTTATGTTTAACTAAGTTCTCGCTTCTCCGGAGCCAGTAACGTAGCGGCTAACAACTCGTTCAAGGCGGACGGCTTCGCCGCCGCTTAACTCAGGCGTTAGGTGGCGCAACAGCCGACACATCCTCCCCATGAACCACGAACAACCCATGCCGTCGCTAGAAGGTTCCTGCCATTGCGGAGCGGTGCGTCTTACGCTGCCGGCGGCACCAGAGGACGCCACGAGTTGCAACTGTTCGTTGTGCCGTCGCACGGGTGGGATCTGGGCTTACTACCCTTTCGGGGAGGTGTCTATCCAAGGTCACCCTGAGAACACTGAAAGCTACATCTGGGGCGACCGAACCTTGAGGAACGTCCGGTGCAAGACCTGCGGGATCGTCACTCACTGGGAGCCGCTTGAACCCACGCCTGGCGCCCGCCATGGAGTGAACCTGCGGAACTTTGAACCCGCGCTCTTGGAGTCGGTCGTCGTCAGGCGCTTCGATGGAGCGCATACCTGGAAATTCCTGGATTGAGCACTTGCCGCTTTTCGTATCGGGCGCACGGTTCCACAGATGCTGCCTAGCGATTCGCCCAAGCCGACGCCGCTTCGCGGCGCGGCTTAATTCAGGCGTTACGCAGCGGTGCCGCCCACCGTCATCGCATCGATCTTCAGCGTGGGTTGCCCCACGCCCACCGGCACGCTCTGGCCATCCTTGCCGCACACGCCCACGCCCTCGTCCAGCTTCATGTCGTTGCCGATCATGGAGACGCGGGTGAGCACGTCGGGGCCGCTGCCGATCAAGGTGGCGCCCTTCACGGGAGCGGTGATCTTGCCGTCCTCGATCAGGTAGGCCTCGCTGGCGGAGAACACGAACTTGCCGTTGGTGATGTCCACCTGGCCGCCGCCGAAGTTCGGCGCGTACAGGCCCTTCTTCACCGAGCGGATGATTTCCTCCGGATCGTGGTTGCCGCCGCGCATGTAGGTGTTGGTCATGCGCGGCATGGGCAGCGCGGTGAAGGATTCGCGGCGGCCGTTGCCGGTGGGTGCCATGCCCATCAGGCGGGCGTTGAGCTTGTCCTGCATGTAGCCCTTGAGGATGCCGTCCTCGATCAGCACGGTGCAGTTGGTTTGCGTGCCTTCGTCGTCCACGCTGAGCGAGCCGCGGCGGCCGGGCAGCGTGCCGTCGTCCACCACGGTGACGCCGGGCGCAGCCACGCGCTGGCCGAGCCGGCCGGCGAAGGCGGAGCTGCCCTTGCGGTTGAAATCGCCTTCCAGGCCGTGGCCGATCGCCTCGTGCAGCAGCACGCCGGGCCAGCCTGGGCCGAGCACCACGGTCATCTGGCCGGCAGGGGCGTCGACGGAATCGAGGTTCACCAGCGCCTGGCGTACCGCTTCGTCGGCGAAGGCCAGCGCGCGGCCGTTCTCGATCAGCTCGCGGTAGCCGTAGCGGCCGCCGCCACCGGCGTAGCCCTGCTCGCGGCGGCCGTTGGCCTCGGCGATCACCTGCACGTTGAGGCGCACCAGCGGGCGCACGTCGGCGGCCAACGTGCCGTCGGAGGCAGCGATCAGCACAGTGTCGATGGTGGCGGCCATGCTGACGATGACCTGGGTGATGCGCGGGTCGCGCGAGCGCGCGTAGGCATCCACTTCGCGCAGCAGGGCGATCTTGTCGGGGTTGGGCAGGCTCTCCACCGGATCGATCGCGGGATAGAGCTGCCGCGCGTTGCCCAGCGCCAGCGGCTGGCCGGCGCCGCGGCCGTCCTGCGCGATGGCGCGCGCGGCCCTGGAGGCTTCCAGCAGCTGCGGCAGCACGATTTCGTCGGAATAGGCGAAGCCCGTCTTCTCGCCGGAGATCGCGCGCACGCCCACGCCCTGCTCGATGGAGTGGCTGCCGTCCTTGACGATGCCCTCCTCCAGCGTCCACGACTCGCTGCGCGAATGCTGGAAATACAGGTCGGCCGCGTCGATGGACGGCCCCATCAGCTGCGAAAACACGCGCTCGAGGTCGCCGGTGGCGAGTCCGCCGGGAGTGAGCAGCCGGCTCTGGGCCTGGGCGATGAGGGAATCCATGGGTCTTTGTTCGATGGCGGTGAGTACAGGGAGGATGGGGGCGCGGCGCGCGAAATCAAAGCCGCGTCAGCGCCCCGTCGACGACGCCGCGGCCGGCAGTGACTGCAGGCTGTCGCGCAACGGCATCGTGATGACGGAGCTGGAGGACGGCGCTGCGGGGGCCAGCAACGGTGGCTTGGTGACCGTGCCGGAAGCGGCCGGCACTTCGCTCTTCTCCACCAGGGTCATCACCGGTTTGTCCCAACTGCCGGTGACGTGGTAGCGCGCGCTGGCGGTCTTGTTGAGGCCGTGGCCCAGCAGGCCCTGCATGGCGAGGCCGGCGGCGGCGCCCACCGGGCCGCCTACCACCGCGCCGATCACCGGCAGGCTGTTGCCGATGTGCGGCACCACCTGCACGTACTGGTCGTAGTCCTTGGCGCGCAGGCCGGTGCGCCCGGTGATGCCGATCTGCGCGGCCGGCCCCTTGATGACGAGGTTGTTGGTGTTGGCATTGCCGTCGGCGAGCCGGAAGTCGCCCTTGATCGAGTCGAAACCCAGCCCTTTGCCGAACACGTCGCCGAAATCCAGCGTGAGCCGGCGCGGCAGCTCGGCCAGCGAGACCAGGCCGAACAGCCGCCCCACACCCGGCCCAACGTCGGGGATGCGGCCGTCGCTGACGTCGATGGCCAGCGTGCCGGTGGCGTTGGCAAGGCTGAAGGCGGAGGGCGAGCCGGGCCAGCTGGCGTCCAGCTGATCCTGCGTCTTGCCGCCGTTGACGAGGCCGTTGTAGCCGAACGCGGCGAGCATCTTGCCGAGGTCGTCGGCGGCGAAGTTGATGCGCATGTGGGTGTGGCTGTCGGCGGGCGTGCCGTTCCAGTCGCCGCCGCCGGTGACCTGCACGCTGGGCGACAGCGCGCGCAGTTGGTCGATGTGCATGCCTTGCGCGGTAGGCCACGTCTCCAGCCGCGCCTCGCCCAGCTTCGCGTCGCCGAAGCTCAGGTCGCCCACCCACAGGTGGAACGGCGGCAGCGAGGCCGGGTTGATGCCGGTGTTGACGGGATTCTCCTCGGGCTGGCTGGCGGCCGCCTTGCCGCTGGGGGTGGGCGGGTTGCCGGGCCAGTGCAGATGGGTGAGGCGCGCGGTGATGCCGCGCTTGTCCAGTTCCGTCGTGGGCACGCTGAAGCGGCCGGCCATCGCCGCGCCGCTCACGTCCACCTGCAGGTTGTCGCCCGTGGGTGTGGCTTGCAGGGTCATCGCGCCCAATGGGCGACCGAACCATTCCGCGCGGTCGGTGCCCACGTCCACGCTCTCCAGCGCGGGGCCGCCGCCGGCGCCGCTGCCGCCCGCGGCGAGCGCCACGGCCTGCTGCACCCAGCCGGTGACGTCGAGCGCGGCTGCATGGCCGCGGACGCGCAAACCCTGCGCGGGCAGCTCGCCGGGCATCTGCGCGCCGAACGTCAGCGTGCCGGCCAGCGGCTTGTCGCCGTCGGCCAGGCGCAGGTGGCCGCGCGCCCGCTCGCCCAACGCTACCTGGAGGTCGGCACCGCTCAGCGGCAGCGTCATCGCGAGGTGCAGCGGCAGCTCGCTGGCGGCGTCCTTCTTCAGCGGCACCGGCACGTCCAGCGCCATGCCGGCCAGGGTGGAGTCGATGGTGAGGGTTTGCGCCAACGCGCCGCCGCTTGCGGGCGCGGCGAGTTTGAAACCCAGCTCGAACGCGCTGCGTCCCCTGCCCAAGGGGTTCAGCCAGTCCAGCGAGGGATAGCCCGCGGTGAGGTCGGCCAGGCTGTAGGTGCCGCCCAGCCTCGCCGCCAGCACGGTGTCCGGATCGCCGGTGGCGCCGGCGATGGACAGATCCAGCGTGCTCGGCTGGCCGTGGAAGCCGCCGCTCAGCGGGCCGGCGTGGAAACCCTTGCCGTCGAACGTGGCCGGGCCGGCGAGCTTGTCGAGCTGCAGGCCCCAGTCCGCGTCGCTGGCGTCCACGTCCTTGAGCTGCGCGTTGCCGGCGAGCAGGAAATCCTGCGGCGCGCCCAACGGCAGCGAGAGGTGGAAATCGAAGCTGCCGTTGCCACCCAGCTTCAGCTGGGCGAGCTGGTCGGCCTGCTTGCTGGCGATGGGGCTCTTGAGCACGAAGCCGAGCAGGTTCGCCGCACTGCCGTTGCCGTCCACGTTGAGATCCAGCGTGCCGTTGGCGAACTCGGGGATCAGCGCCACCGCCTTGTCCAGCTTCACGCCCTGCGACGAGCCGGCGTCGACCTGCACTAGCATGCCGCTGTCGATGAAGCTGGCGATGGCGTGGATGCCGGTGGCGTCGGGCCAGTCGGGCGCGTAGCGGAAATCGAGGCCGCTGAGCTCGGCGCGCGCCTCGAAGCGGCCTTCGTTGTGGTGGAACGGCCAGTCCTTGAGGTCGCCGCGCACCAGCGCCTCGGCGTGGTCGATGCGGCCGCCCACCAGCGCGCGATCCAGCCATGCCACCGTTGGCGGCGGCATCGCGTCGATCGGCCAGAACAGCTTGGCAGCGGTGACGTCGCCGTGCGTCACGCTGGCGTAGATGTCGAGGAAGGGCGGCCCGCCGGCATCGTGCAGGCGAATCTCGCCGCGCGCCTGGCCACCGTAGCCCTGCCCTTCGAAATCCAGCGCGTCGACGCCGAGGTGCCAGTCGCCGTCCGCATGCCACAGCGCCAGCGTGCCGCCCAGCTTGGACATGACGAAGGGCTGGCGGAACACGTGCGTGGCGCGCACCGTGGTCGCCTGCGCGGGCAGCTCCAGCGACACCGCCTCGCCGTCGCCGCGCAGCGTGCCGGCCAGGCCGTCCACGCCGGGCAGCGCGCCCACCGGGTCGATGGCCAGGCCGCTGAACGTGGCTTGCAGCCGATCCAGCCCACTGGCCTGCGACCATGCCAGCGACACGTTGTCGAACCGGCCGCGCGGATGCCCGTCGCCCAGCCATGCCGCCAGCGCGGGCGGCAATTTGGGGACGAGGCCCAGCCACGGCAGCAGCGGCGCCAGTTGCAGGTCGCGCGCAGCCGCCTGCACGGCGAACCGCGGCGTACCGGGATCGTGCAGCCACACCGCCAGCGCGCTGCGGTCGTCGCCGGCCCAGCGCAGCTCGAAGCCGTCCGCGCTGCGCCGCAGCTCGGCTTCGCCGTGCAGCGCCGGCACGTCGGCGCCGCCGCTCGCACCGGCGATGCGCACGCCGTCGAGGTCGAAGCGGCTGAAGTTGCGCACCACCCGGCCCTGCTTCCAGTCCAGCCATGCCGAGAGGTCGCCCTGACCGCCCTGCACGCCGTAGCCGCCGAGATCCACGCCGGCGAACAGCGCGGCGAGGTCGAGCTTGCGCCCGGACAGCCACAGCCGCCCGCTGCTGCCGTCGTCGCGGAAATTGCCCGCCCCGCGCAGCACGCCGGGCGCCCCCTCGCGGTGCAGCAGCGCGCCCACGCGGATGCGGCGGCCCTGCCGGCTGATGCGCAACTGGTCGGCGATCAAGCTGTAATGCTTGCCGTTGGCTTCATCGGCGATGTTCAGCCGCAGGTTGTCCAGCCACAGCTCCACCGAAAGCCGGCCGAAGCTGGGCCGCTGCGAGCCGCCGCCGGTGCCCAGGCCGTTGACGTGCCAGCGGCCGTCCCGGTCGCGGCTGAGGTCGAGCTGCAGGCCGCGCGCGCGCAGGTTCACCAGGTGCCGCGTGGGCAGCCAGCCGCCGAAGTCGATCTGCAATTCCGATTCGGGAATGTGGATGGCCGTGCCGGCGCCGCCCGGCGGCACGCCCACGGTAACGTCGCGCAGCACGAACAGCGGGCCGGAGCCGCTCCACCCGCTGTGCAGCGAGGCGAAACTGATCGGCCGCTCCAGCTTGGCGGACAGCTCGCGCGCCACCCACTCGGGATGCCGCGCCACCAGCGGCACCAGCAGTTGCGCCAGCGCCATCAGCACCGCCAGCGCGATCACCGCGATGCCGGCGATCCAGCCCAGCGCGCGCGCGCCGAGGTGCAGCCATCGCTGCCAGCCGGAGCTCATCGGGAAGCCGCCGCCGAAGCGGCCGGGCTACAGCAACACCACATCAAACTGTTCCTGCGAATAATGTTCCTCGGCTTGGAAGCGTATGCTCTTGGAGATGAACTCCTCCAGTTCGGCCACCGCGGCGGACTCTTCTTCGAGGATGCGGCCGACCACGGCGGGACTGGCCATCACCAGCAGTTTCTCGGCATTGAACTGGCGCACCGCGCGGGTGATCTCGCGGAAGATCTCGTAGGTCACCGTCTCGGCGGTCTTCAGCGTGCCGCGCCCGCTACACGCCGGGCACGGTTCGCACAGCTGGCGCTCCAGGCTCTCGGTGGTGCGCTTGCGGGTCATCTCGACCAGGCCCAGCGAGGACATCGGGTACACCGTGGTCTTGGCGTGGTCGCGCGCCAGCCCCTTGGCCAGCATGCGCAGCACCTGGCGCTTGTGCTCCTCGTCGACCATGTCGATGAAGTCGATGATGATGATGCCGCCGAGGTTGCGCAGCCGGAGCTGGCGTGCCGCCGCCTGCGCCGCCTCCAGGTTGGTGCGGTAGACGGTCTCTTCCAGGTTGCGCGTGCCGAGGTAGGCGCCGGTGTTGACGTCGATGGTGGTCATCGCCTCGGTCTGGTCGACCACCAGGTAGCCGCCCGACTTCAGCGGCACCTCCTTGCGCAGCGCGTGCTGGATCTCGTCCTCCACGCTGTAGAGGTCGAAGATCGGCCGCTCGCCGTCGTAGTGCTCCACCCGGTCGTCCAGGCTGGGCATGAACTTGTGCACGAACTTCACCACCTTCTCGAAGGTCTCGCGCGAATCCACGCGCACCTTCTCGATGTCGTCGGTGAGCATGTCGCGCAGGCTGCGCAGCGGCAGCGAGAGTTCCTCGTACACGCGCTCGCCCACTTTGGTCTTGGCGATGTTTTCCTGCACCACGCGCCACACCTTGCCGAGGTAGGTCACGTCGAAGGCCAGCGATTCCGCGCTCTGCCCCTCCGCATTGGTGCGCACGATGTAGCCCAGCGGGTTCTCGCCGACCAGGCTGCCCATCACCTCGCGCAGGCGCGTGCGCTCGGCCTCGTCCTCGATGCGGGCGGAGATGCCCATGGTGTGTGCGTACGGCAGCAGCACCAGGTAGCGCGAGGGGATCGACAGGTGCGCGGACAGGCGCGCGCCCTTGCTGCCGATGGGATCCTTCACCACCTGCACCACGATCTCCTGGCCCTCGTGCACCAGCTCGCTGATGGCCGGCGTGTGGCCGTTGCCGTGGCCGTTGCCCTCGGCGCCTTCCGGCAGCGCCGGACGCACGATGTCCGAGGCGTGCAGGAAGGCCGCGCGATCCAGCCCGATCTCCACGAACGCGGCCTGCATGCCCGGCATCACCCGCTGCACCCGGCCCTTGTAGATGTTGCCCACGTAACCGCGCTTCGACGCGCGCTCGACATGCACCTCCTGCAACATGCCGTTCTCGACCACGCCCACCCGCGTCTCGCGCGGGGTCACGTTGATCAGGATCTCTTCGCTCACTGCATAACTCCCCGAATAGACAATCTTTATAGCCGTTGCCCGCTACAACTGTCGATGCACGACACGGTGCAAAAAATCGCCGGGAGCGATTTTTGACATCGCGCAGCGATGGCCCGGAGGGCGTCTGCCATGGACGGCGGGCGCAATAAAACGAATGTTTTGCTAAGCCCGAACGGGGACAATGGGGCCTCCTACCCCGGCTTGGACAATGGATCCGGCATGAAATTGCTGCTGGTGGAAGACTCCGAACGCCTGCGCCAGACCCTGCGCCACGGCCTGCAGAGCGCCGGCTTCACCGTGGATGCCGCCGGCGACGGCGTAGAGGCCTGCGGCTTCTTGGCCGGCTACGACTACGAACTGGTGGTGCTGGATCTGATGCTGCCGCGGCTGGACGGCATCGGCGTGCTGCGCAGCCTGCCCGCCAGCGGGCGCCGGCCGCGCGTGCTGGTGCTGTCCGCCCGCGACCAGGTGCCCGACCGCATCGAGGCGCTGAACGCCGGCGCCGACGACTACCTGATCAAGCCCTTTTCCTTCGACGAACTGGTGGCCCGCCTGCATGCGCTGGCGCGCCGCCCGCAGCAGGCGCAGCCCGACGTGCTCAGCCACGGCGCGCTGAGCTGGGATCCGCGCTCGCACAGCACCACGATCGATGGACGCCCGCTGGCGCTGACGCCGCGCGAGTTCGCCGTGCTCGGCCTGTTGCTGCGCCACCGCGGGCGCGCCTTCAGCCGCCAGGAGATCCTCGACCGCACCGCCGGCAGCGACGCCGACGTGTCGGATCGCAGCGTGGAAGTGCTGGTGTTCGGGCTGCGCCGCAAGCTGGATGCGGCGGGGGTGCCCGGTTTGATCGAGACGCGACGGGGGGCGGGATATCTGATCCCATGATGGCTCTCTCTCTTTCGCTGCCGCTGAACCTGGAACGGTTTCGGGAACATGCCGCCGGACTGCGCCCCTCGCCCGCTTGCGGGAGAGGGGTTGGGGGAGAGGGGGCTTTTTTCTTTGCTGGATTCTTCAGAGCGGTTTCGAGCGCCTGTCGGCGCCCGAGTTCCTTTCTCTTTGCGTGCCCAAAGAGAAAGGAACCAAAGAGAAACGGCACCCCGATGGCGCGCCCTGCGGGCATCCTGCCCTTCGGGTGCGCGGGCGGGTTACGGGGTTTTTCGACGGGAGTCCTGTCCCGGCGAAAAACTGGCCCGCATCCCTGCGGGCCATCCTGCGGACTTTCCTCCACCCACCCGCCGCGCCATAGGGGCCCCGGAAGAGCAGCGCGCTCCCAGCGCGCAGAAGCAAGAGCACCCCACCCCAACCCTCCCCTGCAAGCAGGGGAGGGAGATGGCATGCGCGCGGCGCTTGGCTCTGGTTGTTGCTTCTGGCGCGCACGATGCGCGCCTGCTTCTCCGGGGCCCCTCGGCGGCGGTGAGGCGGGGACGGAAAGGCCGCTCAGCGGGCGTTGCCAAGGATGGCAACGCCTTTTCGCGCGGGCAGGAGCCCGCTCGAAAAGCCCGGCTCCGCCTCACGCACTTGCCGGGCAGGACGCCCGGCAAGCGCCGCCGCGGGGTGGCCTCTCTTTTGGTTACTTTTCTCTGGCCACGCAGAGAAAAGTGACTCGGGCACCGACAGGCGCTCGAAACCGCTCTGTTTCCAGTGACAACGCAAAGAGCAAAGGCCCCTCTCCCCTACCCCTCTCCCACAAGCGGGAGAGGGAAGATCAATGTGCATGAGGCCCGCCTCCCTCTCCGCCCGCGTCACCGTGCTGCTGGCCATCGTCTGCCTGCTGGTGCTCGGCGGCGGCGCCAAGCTGATGGACTGGCGCATCGACCACGAGCTGGCCACCCGCTTCCACCTCAGCCTGCTCGACCAGGCCCGCGCGCTCGGCGCCATGCTCGCGCAGGAGCAGGCCGCGCCTTCCAACCACGTCGCGACGGGCGAGGACACCTGGTACGAACTGCGCTGCGACGGCGCCGCGCCGCAACGCAGCGACCCGCCACCGCCGGCCACGCCGCGCGGCTGGCCCGACGACGTGGACGCGAAGCCGCGCTACGCCCGGCTCGGCCACCATCTGGACACGGTGCGACTGGGCTTCGCCCGCCCCGGCAGCGCCACGTCCTCCAACTGCCGCCTGCTGTTCGTGCAGGATCGCCACTCGCTCGACGAGCTGATGCTGGCGATCGACTGGATCCTCGCGCTCGGCCCGCTGCTCGCCGCCGCCATCGCGCTGATCGCCGTACCGCTGGTGGTGCGCCACGGCCTGCGCCCGATGGGTGCGCTGGTGGAACGCATGCGCGGCATCGGCCCCAACGCGCCCGGCCAGCGCCTCGCGCCCATCGGCCTGCACGAACTCGACCCGCTGGTGGCGCGCTTCAACGACGTGCTGGCGCGCATGGACGAAGGCCTCGCGCGCGAGCGCCAGTTCGCCAGCGGCCTGGCCCACGAGACGCGCACCCGCCTCGCCGAACTGCGCGTGCTGGCCGAGGTGGAGGCACGCTACCCCAGCGGCCGCAGCCTGCCCGACCTGCTCGCCGAGATCGGCAACATCGGTGCCGAACTGGAAGCCACCGTCACCGCCCTGCTCCTGCTCACCCGCCTGCAATCGGGACTGGAACAGCCGCAATGGCAGACGCTGGTGCCGGCGCCATGGCTGGAGCGCCAGCTGCAACGCCAGCACGCCACCGTCGCCATGCGCGGCATCGCCCTGACGAGCGAAGGTTCACCGCCCGTGGAGCTGCGCACCGATCCCGCCCTGCTGGAAGTGATCGTGGGCAACCTGCTGGGCAACGCCTGCGCCTACGCGCCCGCGGGCGACACCGTGAGGCTGCGCGCCGATGCGCGCGGCCTCGCCATCGACAACGCCGCGCCCGACCTTGCCGATGCCGATCTCGCCAGCTTCGGCCAGCGCTTCTGGCGCAAGCAGTTGCCGCATGCTGGCCACGCCGGACTCGGCCTCGCGCTTGCCGCCGCCGCCGCGCAGGTGCTGGGCATCGCGCTGGACTTTCGGCTCGATCCGCAGCAGCGTCTGCATGCCGTGCTGGATTGGCATGCGGCCGCCCTCCGGGAAAACTCCACGCCATGAACAACGACACGCCCACGCCCATCCTGCTCGCCTGGAGCGGCGGCAAGGATTGCCTGATGGCGCTGCAGCGCCTGCACGCCGACCCGCGCTGGCAGGTGGTCGGCCTGCTGACCACGATCAACCGCAACTACCAGCGCATCGCCATGCACGGCGTAAGGCAGGACGTGCTGCAGGCGCAGGTGGCCGCGCTGGGCCTGCCGCTGGTGGAAGTGCTGCTGGACTGGCCCGGCAGCAACGAAGCCTACGAGGCCGCGCACGCGCAGGCGCTGGTCGAGGCGCGGATGCGCTGGCCAGGCATCCGCCATTGCGCGTTCGGCGACCTGTTCCTGGAAGACGTGCGCGACTACCGCGTGCGCCAGCTCGGCCGCGACAACTGGCGTGCGGTGTTTCCGCTGTGGGGCGAGGACACCGCCGCGCTGTCGCGCCGCTTCGTGGCCGAAGGCCATCGCGCCGTGCTGTGCTGCGTGGACACGCAACAGCTCGACGCCGCCTTCAGCGGCCGCGCCTATGATGCCGCCCTGCTTGACGCGCTGCCCAACGACGTCGACCCCTGCGGCGAGCGCGGCGAATTCCACACCCTGAGCTTCGGCGGCCCGCTGTTCAAGCAGTCGCTCAAGCTCAAGCGCGGCGAATCCGTGCTGCGCGACGGCCGCTTCCAGTTCACCGACTTCCTGTTGGACGATGCCACGCAAGGCTGACCACATCCTGCCCGACGTGCTGCAGCCCGGCCTCGCCCTGGTGTTCTGCGGCACCGCCGCCGGCAAGCGCTCCGCCGCCGAGCGCGCCTACTACGCCCATCCCGGCAACCTGTTCTGGCGCGCGCTGCACGAAGCCCGCATCACGCCGCGCCAGCTTGCGCCTGCCGAGTTTCCGCTGCTGCCGCAATTCGGTATCGGCCTCACCGACCTCGCCAAGCGCCACAGCGGCAACGACGACGAACTGCCGCCCGGCGCCTTCGACGTGCCCGCCCTGCAAGCGAAGATCGCACGCTACGCGCCGCACATGATCGCCTTCACCAGCAAGAACGCGGCGCGCGCAGCGCTGGGACGTGCCGTTTCGTATGGCCTGCAGGACGAGAGCATCGGGGCGACACGGGTGTTCGTGCTGCCTTCCCCCTCGGGGCAGGCGCGCGGGCATTGGGATCTCGGGCCGTGGCGCGCGCTCGGCGAGTTTGTCTCTCGCGCTCTGTTGGGGTGAGGCTTTCTTGGGTGTTCCGCAAGGAACAAGGCGGTTTCGACAGCCTGCCGGCTGGCAGTGCCTGTCCCGGACTCGGTCCGGGAATGCCCGGAGTCAAGAGAAGGAGTCCAGAGAAATGGCCTGGCTTGATCCGCCGGAGCTACAGACAGGCTGTGTCGAGGACGTTGGATCGACTCCCGCCGGCACGAGCTTCACAGCGGCCACGCCGCATCGTACCTGGGCACTGAAGGTTGAACCTTGCAACACCTCGCATTGCTTTTCGCTCGTCATTCCGGCGCAGGCCGGAATCCAGTGACCGCAAGGCTTGAACAAGCGCGATCGCTACTGGATCCCGGCCTGCGCCGGGATGACGAGCAGCGCTTGGGTGCCTTGCTTCGCTCTACCTTGTTTCTGCTCTGGCCGTGGCTTCTGCGCGCTGGGAGCGCGCTGCTTTTCCGGGGCCCTATGCGGCGGTGAGGCGGGGACGATCAGGCCGCGCCTCACGGACTCGCAGGGCAGGATGCCCGGAGAGCGCTGCATCGGGGTGGCCTTCTCTTTTGGTTACTTTTCTCTTGGCCACGCAAGAGAAAAGTAACTCGGGCACCGGCAGGCGCACGAAACCGCTTTGAAACTTGCGAAAACGCCAAGAGCAAAAGCCCCCCACGGATAAGAAAGCACTAAGCGCCCCCCGGCAAGCTGCTCCCCCATGATCCCCTCCGCGCGCCCACGCCTTCCCATCCGCACCACGCTGATCGCCACGGCAACCATACTGTGCGGCTGTGCCACCTATCACCCGCTGCCGCTGGGCAAGGGCGAAGGCGCCGCCAGCGCCACTCAGCTCAGCGTGCCCACGAATGCGATGCCCGTGCCGGAACTGGCGGCGCATCGCTTTGACCCCGCCGACGGCCTCGACGCCACCGAAACGGCGATGCTGGCGGTGGCGAACAACCCCGACCTCAAGGTGCAGCGCGACGGCCTGGGCATCGCCCGCGCGCAGGCGTTCGCCGCGGGCTTGCTGCCCGACCCGCAACTGGGATTCGGCGAGGATCTCCCGCATGGCGGCGGCGAGGACGGCGTCACCCGGGCCTACAATCTCGGCATTGCCGCAGACGTGAGCTCCCTGCTGCTTCGCTCCTCGCGCAAGCACGCGGCGAACGCGCAGGCCGAGCAGGTGAATCTCGACCTGCTGTGGGCGGAATGGCAGACCATCGCACAGGCGCGGCTGCTTTTCGGACAGGTGCAGGGTCTGCGCGCGCAGCAAGCCGAACTCGACGCCGAGCAGCAGGCGCTGGCGCCGGTGGATCAGGCCGTGCAGGCAGCGCTGCGCGCGGGCAACCTCGATTACGACAGCGCCAGCGCAGGACTCGATGCGATGGCCGACGCACGCAAGCAGGCGTCCGACAACGCAGTGGCATTGCACCAGGCCGAAAGCGACCTGCGCCAACTGCTGGGCCTCGCGCCCACGGCGCCACTGGATCTGGTGGGCGCACCGTACCGCGCCGATCCCGATGCCGCGCAGCTGCAGGCGGCGTTGGCCGACCTGCCGCAGCATCGGCCCGACCTGCTCGCGCTGCAGGCCGGCTATCGCGCACAGGAGGCGACCTTGCGCGGCGCCATCCTCGCCCAGTTCCCCGCAATCAGCGTGGGGCTCGACCACGCGCGCGACAACACCGGCATCAAGTCCAACGGCTTCACCGTCAACCTCAGCCTGCCGCTGTTCGACCGCAACCGCGGCAACATCGCCATCGAGACGGCCACGCGGCAGCAGCTGAAGGACGACTACGAAACGCGCCTGCTCTCCACGCGCACCGACATGCAGCGCCTCGACGCCGATCTACGGACGCTGGACGCGCAGCAGCAGTCGCAGGCCAAACACGCCAGGCAACTCGACGCGGCGCGTGTCGCCGCGCAACAGGCGTGGCAGAAAGGCTTGATGGACTGGCCGGCCTACCTCTCGATACGCGCCAACGCGCTCGCCGCCGACACCGGCCTGATCGCATTGCGGCAGTCGCGCTCCGCTACGGCGATCGCGCTGGAAGCCCTGCTGGGCCGCACGGATTTCGTCACGCAACGGACGTCCAAATGATGAAGCGAATCCCGCTCGCGCGCTGTGCCACGCTGGCCGCCGCCACCCTGCTGCTGATCGCCTGCGGCGGCAAGGGCGGCGACGGCGACGACGACAAGCCAAGCGGCGACGCCGAGGGCGTGGCCCTGGTCACCACCGCGATGCCGGTGCAGCGGCGCTTCCACGACAGCGTGCAGGCCTGGGGCAGCGCGGTGCCCGACCCGCACCACGCGCGCACAATCAGCTTGGCACACGGCGGGCAGGTCGTCGCGCTGAAAGTGAGCGCGGAGCAAACGGTGAAGCGCGGCGACGTGCTGCTGACCGTCGCGCCCGACCCGGCCGCGCGCAGTGCCTGGCAGCAGGCGCAGAGCGCGCTGGCGCTGGCCGGCAGCGAACTGCAGCGCACCGAGCAGATGGCGGCGCAACACCTCGCCACGCAGTCGCAGGTCGCCACCGCGCGCAAGGCGCTGTCCGACGCGCAGTCCGCCCTGCAGGCGCAGCAGGCGCTGGGCGGCGGCACGGCGCGGGAAGCCGTCACTGCACCGGATGATGGCGTGGTCGTCGCCGTGCCGGTGGCGCTGGGCGACCGCTTCGCCGCGAATGCGCCGCTGCTGGATTTCATGCCCGCCCATGCACTGCTCGCCCAGCTGGGTGTGCAGCCCGACGCCGGCGCGCAACTCCATGCGGGCATGCCGGTGGAGCTGCACAGCGTGTACGGCGACACCCAATCCTTCGCGGGCAAGCTGACGATGGTGGGCAGCGCGATCGATCCGCAGACCCACCTGCTGCCCATGCAGGCGGAGATCGACGCGAATGCCGGCACGACCCTGGTGGCCGGCGCCGCACTGGCCGCCACGATCCAGGGCGACGACTACACCGCATGGGCCGTGCCGCGCACCGCCGTGCTGGACGATGGCGCAGCCCATGACGCTGGAGGCGATTACCTGTTCCAGCTCGACCACGGCAAGGCGCATCGCGTGGACGTGCGGTTGCGCCAGCCGGAAGGCGATGTCGTGGGCGTGCTCGGCAAGCTCGATGCGAAGCTGCCGGTGATCGTGCAGGGCGCCTACGAGGTGGACGACGGCGCGGCGGTGCGCACGGGCGACGGCAATCCCGACGACAAGGCGGACGGCAACGCCGGCAGCGAGAGCAAGCCGTGATCGCCGCGCCATCGACGATCGCCGGCTGGATGCAGCGGCATCGCCGCTCGCTGCTGTTCTTCGCCTTCATCCTCGCCGTCGGCGGCATCCTCGGCGCGTTCAACCTGCCGGTGTCGCTGTTCCCCGACGTGTCGTTCCCGCGCGTGCGCGTGTCGCTGGGTGCCGCCGACCAGCCGGCCGACCAGATGGTGGCGATGGTCACCCGGCCAATGGAGGAGGCGATCCGCCAGGTGCGCGGCGTGCGCGAGCTGCGCTCCACCACCAGCCGCGGCAGCGCCGAGATCAACGTCGGCTTCGACTGGGGCGCGAACATGGGCCGCGCCCTGCTCGATGTCGACGCCGCCATGGGCGAGGTGCTGCCACACCTGCCGCCCGGCGTGAACGTGCAGGCGATCCGGCTCGATCCCACGGTGTTCCCCATCCTCGCCTACAGCCTGCGCTCCGACACGCTCACGCCGACGCAACTGCACGACATCGCCGAGTTCCAGCTGCGCCCGCTGCTCTCCGGCGTCGCCGGCGTGGCGCAGGTGGACGTGCAGGGCGGCGACGTCGCCGAGCTCCACGTGGACGTGGACGCGGCCAAGCTGCGCGCGCAAGGCCTCGCGCTCGCCGACGTGGAGCATGCGGTGGGCAACGCCGCCACCATCCAGGCGATGGGCCGCCTGCAGGATCACTACAAGCTCTACCTGCTGCTGGCCGACAACCAGCCGGCCACGGCCAAGGCATTGGGCGACATCGTGCTGCGCGCCGACGCGCACGGCGTGCTGCGCCTGGCCGACGTGGCCACGGTGGCGATGGCCCACGAGCCGCGGTGGGTGCGCACCATCGCCGACGGCCACGAGGCCGTGCTGATGCAGGTGTTCCAGCAGCCCGACGGCAACAGCGTGCAGATCGCCAACGACGTGAAGCAGCGCCTGGCCGATTACCAGAAGCAGGCGCCGAAGGGCCTGCACATCGCCAACTGGTACGACCAGACGCAACTGGTGCTGGGCGCGGCCGGCAGCGTGCGAGACGCGATCCTGATCGGCATCGTGCTGGCGGGACTGGTGCTGTTCGTGTTCCTGCGCAATGCGCGGGTGATCCTGGTCGCGCTGATCGTGGTGCCGGCCACGCTGGCGATCACCGTGCTGCTGCTGACCGTGCTGCACATGAGCTTCAACATGATGACGCTGGGCGGCATGGCCGCCGCGGTGGGCCTGCTGATCGACGACGTGATCGTGATGCTGGAACACATCATGCGCCGGCTGCGCGACGGCAGCGGCGCGGTGCGCGAGCGCATCGCCGGTGCGGCGTGGGAGTTCACCCGTCCGCTCACCGGCTCCAGCGCGGCCACGGTGGTGATCTTCCTGCCGCTGGCCTTCCTCGGCGGCGTCACCGGCGCGTTCTTCAAGGCGTTGTCGCTGACCATGGCCAGCGCGCTGGTGATCTCCTATCTGCTCACCTGGGTGGCGGTGCCCCTGCTCGCCGAATGGCTGATCGACGAGCGCCATGCCGCGGAACATCCGCCGGGCCGCTTCGCGCAGCGCATGCTGGCGGGCTACGAGCGCACGCTGGGCCGCCTGTTGCGACGCCCCCTGCTGGTGCTGCTCGGCGTGATCCCGCTGCTGCTGGCCGGTGCGCTGGCGTACCGGCAGGTGGGTAGCGGCTTCATGCCGCAGATGGACGAAGGCGGCTTCACGCTGGATTACCTCTCGCCGCCCGGCACCTCGCTGGACGAGACCGACCGCCTGCTGCAGCAGGTCGAGAAGATCATCCGCGCCAACCCCTGGGTGGACACCTATTCGCGGCGCACCGGCCTGCAGCTCGGCGGCGGCCTCACCGAGGCGAACACCGGCGACTTCTTCGTGCGCCTGAAGAACGGCCCGCGCCCCGCCACCGCCGACGTGATGGAGCAGATCCGCGAGCAGATCGCGGCCAAGGTGCCGGGTCTCGACGTCGATGTCGCGCAATTGATGGAAGACCTGATCGGCGACCTCACCGAGGTGCCGCAGCCCATCGAGATCAAGCTGTACGGCGACGACGAGGCGCAACTGACCGCCACCGCGAAGAAGGTGGCCGCCGCGATCGGCAAGGTCGACGGCATCGCCGAGGTGCGCAACGGCATCAACCCCGCCGGCGATGCGCTGGACGTGCGCATCGACCCGCTGAAGGCCGGCCTGCTCGGCCTGGATCCGGCGGCGGTGGCGCAGCAGGTGTCGGACGCGGTGGCCGGCAACGTGGCCGCGCAACTGCCGCAGGGGCCGAAAATGCTGGGCGTGCGCGTGTGGTTGCCGCCGGCCTCGCGCGCACAGGTGGAACAGCTCGCCGCGCTGCCGATACGCGCGGGCGACGGCCATGTCGTGCCGCTGTCCGAACTCGCCACCCTCCGCACCGTGCGGGGCCAGCCGGAGATCGACCGCGACAACCTCAAGCGCATGATCGCCGTGACCGCGCGCATCGTGGGCCACGATCTCGGCTCCACCGCCGCCGACGTGAAGCAGGTGCTGGCGAAGCCCGGCCTGCTGCCGCCCGGCATGTACCACGAGCTGGGCGGCCTCTATGCGCAGCAGCAGGCCGCCTTCCACGACCTGCGCCTGGTGATGCTGGCGGCCATCGCGCTGGTGTTCGCGCTGCTGCTGTTCCTGTACGAAAGCTTCCGTGTGGCGCTGGCGATCATGGTGGCGCCGCTGCTGGCGCTGGCAGCGGTGTTCGTGGGGCTGTGGGCCACCGGCATCGAGCTCAACATCTCGGCGATGATGGGCATGACGATGATCGTGGGCATCGTCACCGAGCTGGCGATCTTCTACTTCACCGAACTGCGCGAGGCGGAACAGCGCATGCCCTTGCACGAGGCGCTGCGCCACGCCGGCCACCACCGCATGCGGCCGATCCTGATGTCCACCATCGCCGCCATCCTCACCCTGCTGCCGCTGGCGCTGGCCATCGGCGAAGGCTCGCAGATGCAGCAGCCGCTGGCGGTGGCGATCATCGCCGGCATGCTAGTGCAGGTGCCGCTGGTGCTGCTGGTGGTGCCTGCGATCTATGCGGCGCTGCGCAGGCCGCCGAAGGGCGCATAGCGGCGGCGGAAGGCGCTCAGGCGCCCCCCGGCAGGATCAGCATCGCGTCGCCGTACGAGAAGAAGCGGTAACGCCGCTCCACCGCGTGCCGGTACGCGTCGAGCACGAACTCGCGCCCGGCCAGCGCCGACACCAGCATCAGCAGGGTCGACTGCGGCAGGTGGAAGTTGGTGATGAGGCCGTCGATGCTGGTGATGCGGTAGCCGGGAAAGATGAAGATCTGCGTTTCGCCCGCGAACGGGCGCAGCTCGTCGTCCACCGTGGCGCTTTCCAGCGCGCGCACCACGGTGGTGCCCACTGCGAACACGCGTCCCCCGGCGGCGCGCGTGCGGTGGATCTGCTCGACCAGGTGCGCGCCCACGTTGAGCCACTCGCGGTGCATGTGGTGCTCGCTGAGGTTCTCCGCGCGCATCGGCTGGAAGGTGCCCGCGCCCACGTGCAGGGTGACGTAGCCGAAATCCACCCCGCGCCCGCGCAATTCGGCCAGCAGCGGCTCGTCGAAATGCAGGCCGGCGGTGGGCGCGGCCACCGCGCCGGGCTCGCGCGCGTACACGGTCTGGTAGCGCTCCAGGTCGCTGTGGTCGGCGTGCCGCTCGATGTACGGCGGCAGCGGCATCTCGCCCAGCTTGAGCAGCAGCTTCTCCAGCGGCTCGGGCGCCTCGAAGCGCAGGCGGAAGAAGCTTTCGTCGCGCCCCAGCACCAGCGCATGGCTGCCGTCGGCCAGTTCGATGCGCGCGCCCTCCTTCGGCTTCTTGCTCACGCCGAGCTGCACGGTGGCCTCGTGCGCGCCGGTGACGCGCTCGATCAGGATCTCCACCGCGCCGCCGCTCTCCTTGCGCCCGTACAGGCGCGCCGGCAGCACGCGGGTGTCGTTGAACACCAACAGGTCGCCGGGCCGGAGGAACCCGGGCAGCTCGCGGAACATCCGATCCTCGCGGCGGCCGGCGGCCACGTCCAGCAGCAGCAGGCGGCTGGCCGAACGCTCGGCCAGCGGCGCCTGGGCGATCAGTTCGGGCGGCAGGTCGAAATCGAAATCGGACTTTTTCACGGGATGCGGAACGGGAAGCAGGCGACCGCGCATTATCGCGCAGCGCGGTGCGCACGGGTGCGCCGGCTTGTCCGCGCCGCGCCGGACGGTGAGAATCCGCGCATGCCGATGCACCATCCCGCCGCGCCCTGGGGCGCTTTCCTCAAGGGCATTTCGATCGTCGTGACCCTGCTTTTGCTCGGCATGTTCCTGCTGGGCGCATGCGTCGTGCCGGCGGATCTGCCCATGCTGCGCCCCGCCATGCTCGCGCTGCCACCGATGATCCTGCTGCCCGCCGCACTCTTCGTGGTACGCGGCTACGAGTTGCGCGACGGCGTGCTGTACGTGCGCCGCCTGCTGTGGACGACGCGCATTGCTCTGGGCGAATTGCGTGAAGCGGCCATCGACCCGCAAGCCGGCGCCGGCTCGCTGCGCCTGTTCGGCAACGGCGGGCTGTTCGCGTTCTCCGGCTGGTTCCGCAACGCCAGGCTGGGCCGTTACCGCGCCTTCGTCACCGACTGGCAGCAGGCGGTGGTGCTGCGCGCCAGTGCCGGCACCGTGGTGCTGTCGCCTGCCGATCCGGCGAGCTTCGTGCGCGGGCTGCAAACACCCGTCCCGTCGCCGAAGCGGGACAAGCCACTGCCGCGCTGGCGGCAAAGTCGCTAGGGGAATTCTTGGTCTTGCCCGTCATCCCGGCGCAAGCTGGACAAGCGCGGGGCGGCCACGGTGGGGCGAACGCAGCGAGTCATCCAGCGTCTGCAGGTCATGGAACACAAAGGCACCGGATTCCTGCCTTCGCACACTACTTGTCCGGAATAATTTTGAACATTCGTGGCCGCGGTCTTTCTCGTCATTCCGGCGCAGGCCGGAATCCAGTGGCCGTGCGGCCTGAGCGAACATGATCGCTACTGGATCCCGGCCTTCGCCGGGATGACAGTCTGGATAGGTGGTCGTTATCGGAAATGAAGTCGCCTTCTCGCCATGCTTCGTGCAAGCGGCGCGGGCCTTCATCCTTCGACACCATCCCCAGATTATTCCGGACAGCAGTGTGCCTTCGCAGGAATGACGGGCAGGATCAGAGATACCTACAGCCAGCCCTTCTGCCGCGCCAACCGGTACGCCTCGATGCGGTTCGCCACGCCCAGCTTGCCGATGGCTTCGGAAAGGTAGTTGCGCACGGTGCCATGCGAGAGGTTGAGGGCGGTGGCGATGTCGCCTGCGGATTGGCCTTCGCCGGCGAGGCGCAGCACCTGGCGTTCGCGGTCGTTGAGCGGGTCGGCCTCCGACCACGCCTCCAGCGCCAGTTGCGGATCGATCGCGCGGCCGCCGCGATGCACGGTGCGCAGCGCCTCGGCGAGGTTCTCGGCGGGCGCGTCCTTGAGCAGGTAGCCGGACACGCCCGCGTCCAGCGCGCGGCGCAAAAAGCCGGGGCGCGCGAAGGTGGTGACGATGATGACCTTGACCGGCAGCTCGTGCCGCTGGATGCGCTGCGCCAGTTCCAGCCCGGTGAGGCCGGGCATCTCGATGTCGGTGACCAGGACGTCGGGCTTGAGACGCTGCAGCTCGCGCCAGGCCGCCTCGCCGTCGCAGGCGGAGCCCAGCACTTCGATATCGGATTCGAGGTTCAACAGCGCCGACAAGGCGCCGCGCACCATCGCCTGGTCTTCGGCCAGCAGCACGCGGATCATGCGATGCCCTCCTGCCCGGCCAGCACCGGCAATGGCGCGCCTGCCGCCAGCGGCCGCTCCGCCGCGCGCAGCGGCACCACGATGTCGAGCACGGTGCCGCGCCGCGGGGGCGAATCGATGGCGAGCGTGCCGCCCAGCGCCCGCACGCGCTCGCGCATGCCGCTGACGCCGTTGCCGTGGGCGGCGAGGCCGCCGCGTCCGTTGTCGCCGATGCGCATGTGGAAGCTTTCCGGGTTGCTGGAGAAATCCACCCGCGCCGCCGTGGCGCGCGCGTGGCGATGGATGTTGGTGACGGCCTCGCGCAATACCAGCGCCAGCGTGGCCTCGGCATCCGGCAGCAGCCCGCACGTCGCCGGCGCGTCCGCGTCGAACGCGATGTTCGAGGCTTCCAGCATCAGCCGCGCGGAAACCAGTTCGGCGGCGAGATCGCTGCGGCGCATGCCGGTGACCGCGGCACGTACCTCGGCCAGCGCGTGGCGCGAGACGCGCTCGACTTCCTCCATCTCGCGCTGCGCGCGCGGCGGGTCGGCCAGCGCCAGCTTGCGCGCCAGTTCGGATTTCAGCGCCACCAGCGACAGCGTGTGGCCGAGCAGGTCGTGCAGGTCGCGGCCGATGCGCTCGCGCTCGGCCAGCACCGCCAGCCGGCGCACCTCGTCCTGCGAAAGGCGCAGGGCGGCGTCCTTTTCCTTGTTGACGTGCTCGACCATGGTAACGGCGCTGATCAGCATGACCGAAATCGGGACAATGACCAGCAGGGCCAATGGGTAGCCGATCCACCACGCCAACGCGACATACAGCACATTGAGTAGCACCAGTTGAGCCAATTGCCCGCGAACATGCATCCGGCAATGGCTCACCATCACGCAGGCGTAGACAAAATAACTGAGGCCACTCGGATACCAGTGCAATGACGCAAAGCACAGCGCCGCCATGGCCCAAGCGTAAAAGTGTGTCGTGCGCGACGCGGCAAACTGGATCCTGGCGAAAAGCAACAGGAATACCGGATAGGACACCAGCGTGAACAACAGCCACGTCGAGGTGTAGCCGTGAATGCCATGGTCAAACAACGGCGTGATGAAAATCCACACCGACCACAGCAAGTGCACGCTGTCCGCCCATGGCGACTTGCCGCGGCGCAGGTCGTCGGCCACGCCGGAATCGGGCGCGGGCGTGAACCAGCGCACGAGGAAGGCGGGCATCATGAGGCGCGCCGCGCCAAGGCCGGGATCGGCGCATCGGCCACGGGGGCTTCGGCAACGCGCACCGCGGTGGCCGCAGGCAACGGCACGTTGATGCTCAGCCGCGTGCCGGCGCCCGGCGGCGAATCCAGCTGCAACGTGCCGCCCAGCGCACGCACGCGCTCGCGCATGCCGGCGAGGCCGTTGCCTTCGGCGCTCAGGCCGCCGCGGCCGTCGTCTTCCACGCACAGGCGCAGCACGTCGCCTTCGCGGCTCCATTCGACCTTCGCGCGCGTGGCCTGCGCGTGGCGCGCGATGTTGGTCACCGCCTCACGCAGCACCAGCGCGAGGCTGCGTTCGACTTCCGCGGGCAGGTCGGCCGGCACGCTGCCGTAATCCAGGTGCACGGACGAGGAGCCGAGCAGCAGGCGCGCCGAGGCCAGCTCGGCGGCGAGGTCGGCGGCGCGGATGCCGGTGACGGCGGCGCGCACCTCGGCCAGCGCGTGGCGCGCCACCTGCTCCGCCTCCTCCGCCTCGCGCCGCGCCGCCTGCGGGTCGCGGTCGAACAGCTTGCGCGACAGCTCCAGCTTCAGCGTGATCAGCGACAGTGTGTGGCCGAGCAGGTCGTGCAGGTCGCGGCCGATGCGCTCGCGCTCGGCGGTGGCGGCCAGCCGGCGCACCTCCTCGTGCGAGAGGCGCAAGTCGGCTTCCTTTTCCTCATTCATGCGCTCGGCGTTGACGATCAGGCCGATGACGAGGGTCATCGTCGCCATCATCGTGGTGACCTGCCACGCGTAGTGCAGCAGCCAGCCTTCGAGCAGCAGCAGCGCATTGGCGAGCACCAGCGCGGACATGTAGCGGCGGAACGACATGCTGCACACGCGCAGCATCACGCAGCCGAACACGAAGTAGGTCAGGCCGCTAGGGTACCACGGCATCAGCGCCTGGCACAGCAAAATCATGCCGACCGCATAGGCGCGCGAGGTGCGGCGCGGAGCCACCACGCTCCCGGCATACAGGCACAGGAACACCGGGTAGGACAGCGCCGTGAGCAGGATCCAGCGCAGGTTCCACGCATCGTGGTCGAACACCGGCGTGATGAAGATCCACAGCGTCCACAGCAGGTGCACCGCGTCGACCCACGGCGACTTGCCGCGGCGGATGCTCTGCGCCGCCAGCGAATCCGGCGCCGGCCGCAACCAGCGGGCGAACAGGCGATGCAAGGCGGGCGGGATGGCTGGCATGCCCGGCATCCTACTTCAACCGTTGCGGCGCAACCGCTGCGCGACCGGCAGGAAAAGCGACAAGACGCGACTCCGCAAAACCGATGCCGGCAAACGCCAGCAAGACCACCCCGGAAAACCATCCGCCCACGCTGAAGCGGCTGGGGAGATACACGGCCACGACCACTCCGGAGGCCACCAGCAGTGCCGCCAGGGCGAGAAAGCTGCGCATGCCGTAGAGCGTCGCGAACGGCAGGTAGTGCGCGCCCACGAGCACCATCATCGCCGGATAAAACCAGTCCACGCGATACAGAACGACCGGCACCATCAGCAGCATGGACAATGGCAATACGAAGGCCACCTGGATCGCCAGATGGCGGAACGGATTGCCGGCGCCCAGCGCAGCCGGACGGCCAAGCAGACGCAATATCAAGGACGTCGCCGGGTAGATGCCGAATCCGCCCAGCACCAGGCAAAGCATCCCGGCCTTCGGCGACTGCCAGGTGGACAGCGCGGACGATGCCAGCCACAGCATCCCAGTCACGGACTGCCCGACCAGGCCGCCCAGATAAACGCGCCGCAATTCCTGCTGTGCTTCGTCAACTTGCATGGATAGATTTCCCCCGGTTGCGTGCCGTCTGGTTCGCGCGATCAGCCGACCCGGCGCAGCCGCCGCGCGGCCAGCAGGAAGAACACCCCGGCAAAGCCGGCCAGCACCAACGCATGCGGCCACCACGCGTCCTGCGCCATGCCCACCACAGCCAGCGCGATGCGGTCGAGGTGGTAGCTGGGCCACAGCGGCGCGACCTGCTGCAGCGCCTTCGGCAGCATCGGCAACGGGAACCACAGGCCGGACAGGAAGGACATCGGCAGATAGATCAGCTGCAGCATGCCGGGCGCACCTTGTCCCTTGGCCAGGGTGCCCACGAACATGCCCAGCGCGCAGAACGGCAGCACGCCCAGCACGCCGCTGGCGAGCAGGCCACCGACCTGCGCCATCGCCAGCGATACGTGCCCCAGGCCAAGCGCCATCGCCAGCAGCATCAGCATCACCACCGCGGCGGCGGCCATCGCCATCAGCATCTTGCCCAGTAGGTAGGCGCCGGGCGGCATCGGCAAGGCGCGCTTGAGCGTGAGCAGGCCGCCATCGCGCTCCAGCGCCAGCGACACGCCGAAGCCGAACAGGCCCGGGCTCATCACGCCGAACACGCCGTAGCTGGCCAGCAGGTAGCGCGCCGCGTCGGCGCCGTTGGTCTTCGCCATCAGGATGCCGAACACCAGGTAGAACAGCCCGGGAAACAGCAGGATGGGCAGCATGAAGCCGGGGTTGCGCAGGTAGCGCAGGCATTCGCTGCGCGCCTCGGCGAGGTAGGCGCCGAACACGCGGCTGGCCGGCATGCGCATCGCAACAGCGGGCGCGGCGGAAAGGATGGTGGCGTTCATCAGGCAGCCTCCTGCAAGGCGGGATCGCGGGTGAGTTCGGTGAATGCCTCGGCCAGGCCGGCGCGCTGCACTTCCAGTTCGGCCAGGGCCGGATCGCCGTCGAGCAGGCGGCGTACCACCGTCTCGGCGTTCGCGGTGGCGATGCACAGGTGCACGCCGTCGCGCACGGCGGAGGCGACGCTGGGCCACGCGGCGATCGCCTCGGCGTCGAGGTCGCTCACGCAGCGGATGCGGGTGAGCGCCACGCGCTTGCGCAGGTCGTCCACGCTGCCCTCGCTGAGCACGCGGCCCTGGCCGAGCACCACCACACGCTGCGCCAGTGCCTCGGCTTCCTCCAGGTAATGCGTGGTGAGCACCACGGCGCAGCCTTCGGCGATCAATGTGCGGATCGCCGCCCACAACTTCTGTCGCGCGTCGATGTCCATGCCCACGGTGGGCTCGTCGAGGAACAGCAGCTCGGGCCGCCCGCACAGCGCCAGCGCGAACTGCACGCGCCGCTGCTGGCCGCCGGAGAGCTTGCCGTAGGGGCGCCCCAGGATGTCGGCGATGCCGGCCAGCGCGGCGGTTTCGTCGTAGCCGCGCGGGTTCGGGTAGTAGCTCATGGTGAGGCGCAGCAACTCGCCCACGCGCAAGGTGGGCGGCAGGTTGGCCGATTGCAGCATCACGCCGATGCGCCGGCGCGCCTCGATGCGCTGCGGGTCGAGGCCGAACAGTTCGGCACGGCCCGCATCCGGGCGGATCAGGCCCAGCAGCAGGCCGATGCTGGTGCTCTTGCCGGCGCCGTTGGGGCCGAGCAGGGCCAGCAGTTCGCCGCGCCGCACGGCGAGATCCACGCCGTCCAGCGCGGTGAGTGGGCCGTAGCGTTTCGCGGCGGCGGCGAGTCGGGCAACGATGGTGTCAGTCATGGTCTTTCCTCCGTGCGGCACAGGCTAGGCGGCACGCCGCGGCGCCCCCAGTCGCCGCCGTCAGCCATCGCGGGTGACAGCCGTCATTCGCGCGCAAGTTGCTGCAGTGCAAGGCGTTTCGATGCCCGCAGGGGGTACCGGGCGCCCTGCCCCGCGGGTTATCCTTGGCGTTCGTGGATGCGCGCCGCCCGCCAAGCCGGATGACTTGCCGCGCACGCCACGCCCCATACGTCGGCCTGCTTCGCGCTGGGTGCGAGGCGCCGACGGATTTCGAGGAGAACACCATGGGTTTGATCGATCAGCTGCGCGAACTGCGCGAATTCGGCGGCAAGCCGCGCACCACCGGCCTGGACGACGCCAGCATCGAGCGCATGGCCGCGACCGACGCCATGCTGGGCGAAGCCGTGGCCGCCGCCGTGGCGCGCCACCGCGAACTGCGCGCCGAGCTGGGGGCGGCTGGTATGGGTGAATTCCTGAAGCTGGACGAGGCCGCGCAACTGGCGCAGGCGCAGGCCGGCTTCGTCAACTTCTACCCCGACGACGCGATCAACCCCTACCTGCCGGCCGCCGCCCGCGGCCCATGGATCGTCACGCTGAAAGGCGCGGTGGTGCACGACAACGGCGGCTACGGCATGCTGGGCTTCGGCCACAACCACCCGGCCATCGAGGCCGCGCTGGCCCGCCCGCAGGTGATGGCCAACGTGATGACGCCGAGCATCGCGCAGATGCGCCTGGTGCAGGCATTGAACAAGGAACTGGGCCGCCACCGCGGCGGCAATCCCTACGCGCACTACCTGTGCCTCAACTCCGGTTCGGAGTCGGTGTCGCTGGCCTGCCGCATCGCCGACGTCAACGCCAAGCTGCTGACCGACGCCGGCGGCCGCTACGCCAGCCGCAGCATCAAGCGCCTCGCGGTGAAGGGCGCCTTCCACGGCCGCACCGACAAGCCGGCGCTGTATTCCGATTCCTCGCGCAAGACCTACCAGCAGCACCTCGCCAGCTACCGCCACGAGGACAGCCTGCTGACGGTGGAGCCGTACAACGTGGCCCAGCTCGAAGCCGCGTTCGCCGACGCCGACCGGCACGGCTGGTTCATCGAGGCGATGTTCCTCGAACCGGTGATGGGCGAAGGCGACCCGGGCCGCGCGGTGACGCCGGAGTTCTACGCCGCCGCGCGCAAGCTCACCGAGGCGCACGGCACCCTGCTGCTGGTCGACTCGATCCAGGCCGGCCTGCGCGCGCACGGCGTGCTCTCGCTCACCGACTACCCCGGCTTCGAGAAGCTGCCCGCGCCGGACATGGAGACCTTCTCCAAGGCGCTCAACGCCGGCCAGTACCCGCTGTCGGTGCTGGCGGTGAGCGAGCGCACCGGCAAGCTGTACCGCAAGGGCATCTACGGCAACACCATGACCGCCAACCCGCGCGCGCTGGACGTGGCGCTGGCCACGCTGGGCGAACTCACCGACGACGTGCGCGCCAACATCCGCGAGCGCGGCAAGGAGTTCGTGGACAAGCTCAACGCGCTGAAGGACGAATTGGGCGGCCTGATCACCAAGGTGCAGGGCACCGGCCTCTTGTTCTCCTGCGAGCTGGCCCCGCAGTTCAAGTGCTACGGCGCCGGCTCCACCGAGGAATACCTGCGCGAGCGCGGCATCGGCGTGATCCACGGCGGCGTCAATTCGCTGCGCTTCACCCCGCACTTCAACGTCACCAGCGCGGAAGTGGATCTGGTGGTGTCGCACGTGCGCCACGCCCTGCTGGAAGGCCCGCGCAAGAGCGAAAGCAAGGCCGCCTGACCGGCCCACGGACGCCAGCGCCCGCCGCCGACTTCGCGGCGGGCGCCCGGCCTACGCCGCCCTTCTGCCGTTCAGCATCGATGCGCCATTCGCGGCGATAGACTGCGCACGCCGGCAGCCGCCGGTCACCACGGGAGGAATCACCATGACCTTGCGTTTCAGCCAGCTCGCCGCCTGCGCCGTTCTCGCCTGCGCCACCACCGTCGCATTCGCCGCCACGCCGCAGGCCGCCGCCAAGAAGGCGCTCACCCCGCAGCAGCAGCGCATGAGCGACTGCAGCAAGCAGGCCACCGGCAAGACCGGCGCCGCCCGCAAGACCTTCATGAGCTCCTGCCTCAAGGGCGAAAGCGCCGCCGCGCCAGCCGCCAAGACCACGCAGCAGGAAAAGATGAAAGCCTGCAACGCCGAAGCCAAGACCAAGGCCCCCAAGGGCCAGGCGCACAAGGACTTCATGAGCAACTGCCTCAAGGGCAATGCCTCCGCAGCTCCTGCCGCGCATTAAGAAGCTGCACCGCCCCATCCAGAGCGCCGCCACGACATGGCGGCGCTTTTTTGCGGCAAGACTCCACGAATCCGCACTGGCCATGGGCTCGTCCAGCCACGCAGAAGCGACCCGCCGGCCCGTGACGACGGACAGCGTGTCCGACCTGGGTTCTGATCTCCCTGGTGCCTTGATGGAACGGTATTTCACAAGCGCGCAAGAACCCGACCGAACCCGGCGACGGCTTGACTCTCGTCGGGCGTCAGCGCCGTTTGCGCATCGGCCAGCTCTGGCACCGGGCGGCTCTGCCGTTCTTCCCTGCCGGTCGCGCTGCCTGGCCGCCATCGACTCGAAGCCCGGCAATACATGACGCGTTCGAGACCCAGCGATGGTCGAGAAACCAACGACTGTCCCGCTCACGCCCACTGCTGTCCGGAATAATCTGGGGATGGTGTCGAAGGATGAAGGCCCGCGCCGCTTGCACGAAGCATTGCGAGAAGGCGACTTCATTTCCGATAACGACCACCTATCCAGACTGTCATCCCGGTGAAGGCCGGGATCCAGTAGCGACCATGTTCGCTCAGGCCGCACGGCCACTGGATTCCGGCCTGCGCCGGAATGACGAGAAAAACCGCGGCCACGAATGTTCAAAATTATTCCGGACAGTAGTGCGCTCACGCCGGGAAGCGGCCCGCTCGCCAGATGCACATGCCGGGAACACCAGCGCGGCCGAGCTACGGAACCTGCCGTCGATCCGCGATTGAGGGATAACCCTCATTGTCTGCGCCCATGGCGGGGACTAGCCTCGACGGACATCCAACGCAAGCGGAGACGACCATGTCCAGCGACGCCGCGCCCGATCGCATTCCCACCCCGGATCACGCCGAAGAGAACGCGTTTTTCCCCTCTCCCTACTCCCTGAAGCAGTACACCTCGGCCAAGACCGACTTCGACGGGACGACATACCCGTCGCCCTATGCCGGCGGGAAGTGGAAGGTGCTGATGATCGCGTCGCAGGAACGCTACCTGATGATGCAGAACGGCAAGTTCTTCTCGACGGGCAACCACCCGGTCGAAATGCTGCTCCCCATGTACCACATGGACGCTGCTGGCTTCGCGGTTGACGTCGCCACCCCGTCCGGTGATCCGGTCAAGCTCGAGATGTGGGCCTTTCCCCACGAAGACGAGGCCGTCAAGGCAACGTACGGCAAGTACCGATCCCAGCTGAAGAAGCCCAAGAGTCTCCGCGACGTGGCCCAGGATCTGGACGCGGGCAATTACCTGGCCGTCTTCATCCCGGGCGGCCACGGCGCCCTCAACGACATCCCCTTCAGCGAGGACGTGAAGAAGACCCTGCTGTGGGCGCACGCCAACGAGCGCTACGTCATCTCCCTGTGCCACGGCCCGGCCGGGCTGCTGGCCGCGGGTCTTGGCGAGGAACCCGGAGACTTCCTGTACCGTGGCTACGAGATCTGCGTCTTCCCCGACGGCCTGGACACGGGCGCGAACGTGGACATCGGCTACATCCCCGGCAAGATGCCGTGGCTGGTCGGCGAGCGCCTGCGGCAGCTGGGCGTGCGCATCCTCAACACCGACATCACCGGCATGGTTCATCGCGACCGCCGCCTGTTGACCGGGGATAGCCCATTGGCGTCCAACCACCTGGGCAAGCTGGCGGCCCACACCTTGCTGTCGGATGTCGCCTCGCGATGAACGCCAGCGTGGCCCGCGACGCCATCGCGCTCGCCATCGCCATCGAAGGCGAACGCGACTTCCAGGCGGTGCAGGCGCGCACGCGGAGCGCGGCAGCATCGTTTGGGTACGACCGCTACGTCCTCTACGCCGCCGCCCCGGCCACGGAGGACGTCGTCAGCCGGATCTACTGGGTCGAAGGCGACTGGTTCGGCACCGGCGAGGGCGTGGACGCAGTGACCTATGTGCGTCATTGCCCGGTCGCGCGCCACATCGTGGATGCCAGCGAACCGTTCTTCTGGACCAAAACCGAGACCTCGGCGGGGCCGCGCTACCGGGTCGTAGCGCATCCCCACGGCCACGGGATTCACGGGCTGCAAGTTCCGGTCTTCGGATCCTCCGGGCTGGAAGGTGCCTTCAGCTGCGGCGGCCTGCAGGTGGACAGCAGCCCCGTGGCGCGCGCCACGCTTTCGCTGATCGGAACGGCAGCGTTCCTGGCAGCGCGGCGGCTGCTGGAAGCGCTCCCGCAGGCGCCCGATGCGCGACTCTCGGCACGGGAGCGGGAAATCCTGGCCTGGGTCTCCAGCGGCAAGCGCCAGTCCGACATCGCGGCCAGCCTGGGCCTGTCGGAGCGGACGGTGGAGAATCACCTGCGCCGCATCCGCAAGCGCCTCGGGGCATCGACCACGGCGCAGGCGATACGGTTCGCCATCAGACACGGCCAGATCGACAACTGAACGGACGGTGCTTGCCGATGCCGAAGAAGATGTGCCCTGTTTGGCTTCGGGCGTGGTACTCGAGTTGGACAGGCGGTTGGCACGAGATCGAGGCCTTCGCCGAGCCGCAGCCGCAACGGAGATTTCGACATGACGGCGCTTGCCCGGATCGAAGTTCCATCGGTTCGCTCCATGGAACACAGGCGCCGCGGATTTGCCGCCCCCGCACACGGCCATTGCAGCCATCGCGTCCGAGCAAGCCGTCACGGGCTATGCTTGGCCGATGAAAACCGTCGAAGTCCGCCACCCGCTGATCCGTCACAAGCTCGGCCTGATGCGCCGCGCCGGCATCAGCACCAAGGAATTCCGCGAGCTGGCCGGCGAGGTCGCCGCCCTGCTCACCTACGAGGCCACCAAGGATCTGGAAACCGTCGAGGAACACATCGAGGGCTGGGCCGGGCCGCTCACCGTGCAGCGGATCAAGGGCGCCAAGATCACCATCGTGCCGATCCTGCGCGCCGGCCTCGGCATGCTGCCCGGCGTGCTGGACATGATCCCCGCGGCAAAAGTCAGCGTGGTGGGCCTGCAGCGCGACGAGCATACGCTCCAGCCCATCGCCTACTACGAGAAGCTCACCGGCCGCATGGACGAGCGCATCGCGCTGATCGTCGATCCGATGCTCGCCACCGCCGGCACCCTGGTCGCCACCGTGGACATGCTCAAGGCCGCCGGCTGCACACGCATCAAGGGCCTGTTCCTGGTCGCCGCGCCGGAAGGGCTGAAGCGCATCGAGGCGGCGCATCCCGACATCGAGATCTACACCGCCGCCATCGACGATCACCTCAACGAGCACGGCTACATCCTGCCCGGCCTGGGCGACGCCGGCGACAAGATCTTCGGCACCAAGCAACTGCCGGGCTGAATGCGCGCGCCAAGGGGAGCGTTCGACTACATCGTCGTCGGCGCCGGCCCGGCCGGTTGCGCCACCGCCGCGCGGCTGGCGCTGGCGCGGCCGGAAGCCTCGGTGCTGCTGCTCGAAACCGGCCCCGCGAAAAGCGGCCTGCGCTCCGACGTGCCGCTGGGCATCGCCACCCTGGTGCCGTTCCGCAACGCGCGCAACTACAGCTACCGCACCGTGCCGCAGGCGGCCCTGGACGGACGCCGCGGCGTGCAGCCGCGCGGGCGCGGACTGGGCGGCTCCAGCCTGATCAACGCGATGATCTACGTGCGCGGCCAGCGCGAGGACTACGACGACTGGGCGCGCCTCGGCGCCACCGGCTGGGCCTGGCGCGACGTGCTGCCGTACTTCCTGCGCGGCGAGGACAACGCGCGCGGCGCAAGCGATTGGCACGCCACCGGCGGCCCGCTGGCGGTGAGCGACCTGGCCAGCCCCAGCGACTGCGCACGCGCCTTCGTGGACGCCGCCGTGCAATGCGGCCATCCACGCAACACCGACTTCAACGGCGCCAGCCAGGAAGGCATCGGCCTGTACCAGGTGTTCCAACGCCACGGCCGGCGCTGGAACGCGGCCCGCGCCTACCTGGACACGCTGGCGCCGAAGAACCTCACCGTGCTGGCCGGCACGCCGGTGGCACGCGTGCTGCTCGAAGACGGCCGCGCGCATGGCATCGCCTGCGTCGACGGCCGCACGTACGCGGCGCGCGCCGAAGTGGTGCTGTGCGCCGGCGCCTTCGGCACCCCGCAACTGCTGATGCTCTCGGGCATCGGCCCCGCCGCGCATCTGCGCGAACTGGGCATCCCGGTGCTGCGCGACAGCCCCGGCGTGGGCGCGAACCTGCAGGATCACGTGGATTTCGTGATCAGCCGCAAGGTGGACGACCGCGGCCTGTTCGGCACGGTGCCCTCCATCGTGCCGCAGGTGCTGCGCGCGATCGGGCCGTTCCGTCGCGGCACGGGCCTGCTCACCAGCAACGTGGCCGAGGCCGGCGGCTTCCTGCGCACGCGGCCCGGACTGGAGCGGCCCGACGTCCAGTTCCACCTGTGCATCGGCATCGTGGACGAGCACAGCCGCCGCCTGCACGCCACGCGCGGCCTGTCGCTGCACACCTGCGTGCTGCGCCCGCACAGCCGCGGCAGCGTGCGGCTGGCCGGCACCGACGCACGGTGCGCGCCGCTGATCGATCCCGCATTCCTCAGCGACGCGCGCGACATGGAAACCCTGCTCGCCGGCACCGCGCTGGCGCGTCGCATCCTCGCCGCGCCCGCCTTCGCGCGCTACGCGGGGCCGGCGCTGTACGACGCCGAGACGGATGACGAGGCGCGCCTGCGCGAGATCGTGCGCGCGCACGCCGACACCATCTACCACCCCGTGGGCACCTGCCGCATGGGCAGCGACGCCGCGTCCGTGGTCGATCCCGAGCTGCGCGTGCGCGGCGTCGAGGGCCTGCGCGTGGCCGATGCCTCGATCATGCCCACGCTGATCTCCGGCAACACCCAGGCCGCCTGCGCGATGATCGGCGAGCGGGCGGCGGAATTCCTCGCACGCGGCTGAAGCGCCGCTCACACCTCGTGGTGCGCCGCCTCCGCGCCCAGCGCCGCCGAGCGGCGCGGCATCAGCTCCACCAGGTACATCGCACCCAGCACCAACGCGCCGCCAACCAGCATGCGCCAGCCCAGCACGTCGCTGCCGAAGGCCACCGCGAAGGCGGCGGCGAACACCGGCTCGGTGGTCATCACGATGGCGGCGCGGGTGGCGGGCAGGTGCGCCTGCGCCCAGGTCTGCATCAGCATCGCGCCGGCGCCGGCGACCAGCGCCATATAGAGCACGGCCAGCCATGCGGCACGATCCGGCGGCAGCGCGGGCCCGCCGTGCGGCAGCGTGGCGAACAGGCAGACGACGGCGATGGCGACCATCTGCACCGCCGACAAGCCGAACGCTTCGCCCGCGCGCGACCACTGCCCCAGCAGCACGATGTGCAGCGCGTACAGCGCCGCCGAGGCCAGCGTCAGCCACACGCCCGCGTCCACCGACAGACCGTCGAGCGAGAGCAGCGCGAGGCCGGCCGTGGCCAGCGCCACCGCGATCCACACCACGCCGGCCATGCGCTGGCCGAACAGCACGGTGGCGAGGATGGGCGTAAACACCACGTACATGCCGGTGGCGAAGCCGCTGACGCTGGGCGAGATCAGCGCCAACCCCCAGGTCTGCAGCAACTGCCCGCAACCGTATAGCGCGCCCAGCGCGAGGCCGCGCGCGATGCCGGTGCGGCCCAGCCGCCAGACGTGGCGCGGGAACAGCGCCAGCATCGCCAGCGCGGCGACGGCGAAGCGCACGGCGAGGAAATCCGCCACCGGCATGCGCGCCACCACGTCCTTGATGAGCACGAAGGTGGAGCCCCACACGGCGGTCATCGCCAGCAGGCCGAGGGTGGGCAGGGTCGTGGCGCGGGATGTCATGGAGGAAATGAGTGGAGAGAAGTGAGGAGTGAGAAAAGGCGCGGAGCGGCGACTGCTTGCCCTATCTTCTCACTCCCCTTCACTCGCTCCTCATCCTGCGTACCAGTTGCCCGGGAATCTGCGCGACGAAATGCGTCCAGATGCCCAGCCACACCGTGGCCGCCACCAGCGGGTTGCGCGCGACGGGATCGAACTTGCGGAACCAGCGCCACATGCCGCGATGCTTGTGGCGGCTCACGAACACCGGGCGATGCCGGCTGGAGCCGCCCTTGCCGTGCGGCACGCGCACGTCGCCGGCCAGCAGCACGCGCCAGCCGGCGTCGCGCACGCGGCGACACAGGTCGAGATCCTCGCAATGCAGGAAGTAGCCTTCGTCGAAACCGCCCAGCCGCTCGAACAGGTTGCGCGGCAGCAGCATCAGCGCGCCGGACACCGCCTCGGCCTCGACCAGGCCCTCCGGCATCGCGCCGCCAACCTCCACGCGCTCGCCCTCGCCGCCGGACAGGCTGGCCAGCGCGCGGCGCAGCAGCGGATCGCGCCGGTGCGACGCAGGGTCGGGCACGCCCTGCGCGTCGCACACCACGGCGCCGAGCAGGCCGACCTGCTTTTCTTTTGCGAACACCGCGAGCAGGCGGTCGAGGCTGGCCTGGTCGAGCAGGCAATCCGGATTGAGCACCAGCAGCAGCTCGCCCGTGGCATGCTTCGCCGCGCTGTTCGCCGCCGGGCCGAAACCGAGGTTGCGGTGGTTCTGGATCAGGCGGAAACGCACGTCGTGCGCGCAGGCGCGCGCCACCGCCGCCGGCACGCCGTCATGCGAGGCGTTGTCGATCAGCAGCAGCTCCAGCGGCGTGGTGCAGGCCAGCACCCGGCGCACGCACTCGCGCAGACCCGGCCCGCTGTCGGCGGAAACCACGATCACGCTGAGCGGCAAGGCCTGGAAGGGAGAGGGCATGTTCACGATGCGGAGGCTGGTAGCGGACGTTGGGGAAGGCTGCGGGATTCTGCCGCCAGACGGGTGAAGTTTGCGACAGCGGAGGCGACGGTTCGGCGCTCAGTCGCCCTCGTCGCGCCCCAGCACATGGGCCAGCGCCAGCGGCATGCGCTCCTCGTCGCGCGCCAGCCACGGTTGGCCGGCGTACCAGCCGGCGAGTTGCCAGCCGCGCAGGCGATGGCGGCGATCGTGCCGGCGATCCAGCAGCAGCAGGCCTTGCTGCCTTGCCAGCGGCAGCGCCAACCAGCGGCCGTCGGCGCCGAAGTCGCAACAGGGTTCCACCCCATATAGCCGGCTGCCGTCGGCCAGTTGCACGGCCTCGTCGCCCCGGCGCAGTGTGCCGCCCAGGGGGTCGGCAACGCCCTCTTCCAACGGATGCCACTGCGGCGGTCGCAGCTCGATGATCGCGGCGGCAGGCCCGAGCGGAGCCAATGCAAGCTCGGGCCATTCGCCCGCGGGCGCATGCGAGGCTTCGCGCGGGCGGCCACGATCCAGCCAGCTCTCCAGCAGCACCAGCAGCGAGTAGCCGGCCAGCGCGGCCAGCAGGCTCCACAGCCACGCCAGCAGGCCGGCGCCGAAGCCGCGCAGTATCGCCAGCAGCAAGCCCGCCAGCCCCCAGCGCAGGCCGCGCCGCAACAGCGCGGCGGGCGGCCCGATGTGCCACAGCAGCGCGAACGTGCAAGCCAGCAGCAAGGGCAATCCAAGCCACCACGGCAGGCAGGCCAGCAGCAGCAACCACGCCAGTGCCGGCAGCCAGGCCGGCCACCGGCGCCCAGGCCCGGGTTCGCTCAGCCGCACCACACTCTTGCGTTGCGGAACATGCGCATCCACGGCGAATCCTCGCCCCACTGCTCCGGATGCCAGCTCATCTGCACGCTGCGGAACACGCGTTCCGGGTGCGGCATCAGGATGGTCACGCGGCCCTCGGCGGCGGTGAAGCCGGCCAGGCCGCCGGGCGAACCGTTGGGGTTGAGCGGGAAGTGTTCGGTGGGCTTGCCGCGGTTGTCCACGAAGCGCACCGCCGCCTGTGCCTTGGACGGGCTGCATGCGGTGGGGAAATGCACGCGGCCTTCGCCGTGCGCCACCGCCACCGGGATGCGCGAGCCGGCCATGCCCTTGAAGAACAGGCTGGGCGAATCCAGCAGTTCCAGCGTGGCCACGCGCGCCTCGTACTGCTCGGAGGCGTTGCGCAGGAACTTCGGCCAGTGCTGCGCGCCGGGGATGATCTCCTTGAGCTGGCTCATCATCTGGCAGCCGTTGCACACGCCCAGCGCGAACTTGCTCGGATCGGCGAAGAACGCGGTGAACTCCGCGCGCAGGTAGTCGTTGTAGAGGATGGAGGTGGCCCAGCCGCGGCCCGCGCCCAGCACGTCGCCGTAGGAGAAGCCCCCGCAGGCGGCAAAGCCGCGGAAGTCGGCCAGTTTCACCCGTCCGCTGGCGAGGTCGGACATGTGCACGTCCACCGCCTCGAAGCCGGCGCGCGTGAACGCGGCGGCCATCTCCACCTGGCCGTTGACGCCCTGCTCGCGCAGGATCGCCACGCGCGGCTTGGCGCCGCCGGCGATCGCCGCATGGATCAGCGGCGCGGCGATGTCCTCGGCCGGGTCGAAGGTGAGCTTCGGCGAAAGGCCCGGATCGGCGTCGTCCATCCGCCAGTCCAGCTCGGCATCGGCGCTGGCGGGGTTGTCGCGCAGCTGCTGCATGGCGTGGCTGGTCTCGTTCCAGGCGCGGTACAGCGTGCCCCAGTTCCACTTGAACAGCGTCTCGCCGCCCGAGAAGAGCTTGATGCCCAGCTTCTCCTTGGGTCGGCCGATGCGGTAGCTCATGCCGGCGAGGTCGTGCTTCACCAGCAGCGCCTCGAACGCCTCGCGGTTGGCCTTGGCCACCTGCAGTACCGCGCCCAGTTCCTCGTTGAACAGTGCGCGCAGCGCGGCGTCGGCCCAGCCGTCGAGATGGATTTCCAGGCCGCAGTGGCCGGCGAAGGCCATCTCCAGCAGGGTGACGATGACGCCGCCGTCGGAACGGTCGTGGTAGGCCAGCAGCAGGCCGCCGCGGTTCGCCTCCTGCACCAGCTCGAACAGCGCCTTGAGGCGCCTGGCGTCGTCCAGATCCGGCGGCACGCCGCCGCTGCGGTTGAACACCTGGGTCAGCGCGGACGCGCCGAGGCGGTCGCGACCGGCGCCGAGGTCGAGCAGCCACAGGTCAGTGTCGCCGTGGTCGAGCCGGAGCTGCGGGGTGAGCGTGCGGCGCACGTCGTCCACGCGCGCGAAGCCGGTGATCACCAGCGACACCGGCGACACCGTGCGCTGCGGTGCGTCGCCGTCCTTCCACACGGTCTGCATGGACAGCGAGTCCTTGCCCACCGGGATGGAGATGTCGAGCTGCGGGCACAGCTCCATGCCCACGGCCTTCACCGCGTCGAACAGCGCAGCGTCCTCGCCGGGGTGGTTCACCGCGGCCATCCAGTTCGCCGACAGGCGGATCTCGCTCAAGCTCGCGATCGGCGCGGCAGCCAGGTTGGTGATCGCCTCGCCCACCGCCAGCCGCGCGGCGTCGGCGCTGGAAAGCAGCGCCACCGGGGCGCGCTCGGCCATCGCCATCGCCTCGCCGCGGTAGCCGTCGAAGTCGGCCATGGTCACCGCGCAGTCGGCCACCGGCACCTGCCACGGGCCCACCATCGGGTCGCGGTGGTTGAGGCCGCCCACGGTGCGGTCGCCGATGTTGATCAGGAAGCTCTTGCTGCCCACGGTGGGCAGGCGCAGCACGCGCAGCAGCGCCTCGTCCATGCCGATGCCGGTAAGGTCGGGCACCAGATCCACGCGCGGCTTGATGCGCTTCGCGTCGCGGTGCATGCGCGGCGGCTTGCCGAACAGCACGTCCATCGGCAGGTCGATCACCACGAGGTCGCGGCGCGGGTCGGCGACGCGCAGCACGCGCGCTTCGGTGGCCGTGCCGACTACGGCGTACGGGCAGCGCTCGCGCGCGCAGTACGCCTCGAACTCGGGCAGGTTTTCCTGCGCGATGCCGAGCACGTAGCGTTCCTGCGATTCGTTGCTCCACACCTGCATCGGCGACAGCGAGGGGTCGTCGCAGGGCACCTTGGAGAGGTCGATCTCGCCGCCCACGCCGGCGTCGTTGAGCAGCTCGGGGATCGCGTTGGACAGGCCGCCCGCGCCCACGTCGTGGATGCTGACGATGGGGTTGGCTTCGCCGCGCGCCCAGCAGGCGTCGATCACCTGCTGGCAGCGGCGCTCCATCTCGGCGTTGTCGCGCTGCACGGAGGCGAAGTCCAGCTCCGCGCTCGATGCGCCGCCGGCCACCGACGAGGCGGCGCCGCCGCCCAGGCCGATCAGCATCGCCGGGCCGCCCAGCACGATCACCGCATGGCCGGGCCTGATCTCGTGCTTCTGCACGTGCCCGCTGCGGATGTTGGCGAGGCCGCCGGCCAGCATGATGGGCTTGTCGTAGCCGCGGCGCAGGCCGGCTTCGCCGGCTTCCATCTCGAAGCTGCGGAAGTAGCCGCCCAGGCACGGCCGGCCGAATTCGTTGTTGAACGCGGCGGCGCCCAGCGGGCCGTCGCGCATGATCTCGAACGCGCTGGCCATGCGCGGCGGCAGCGGGCGCTCCACTTCCCACAGCTGCGGGTGGCCGGGAATGCGCAGGTCGGAGACGGAGAAGCCGGTGAGCCCGGCCTTGGGCTTGGCGCCCCGGCCGGTGGCGCCCTCGTCGCGGATCTCGCCGCCGGCACCGGTAGCCGCACCGGGCCATGGCGCGATCGCGGTGGGGTGGTTATGCGTCTCCACCTTGATCGCGTAGTCGATCTGCTCCTCGTGCGCGCGCCACACCTGGTTCGCGTCGGCGAAGAAGCGCTTGCCCGTGCTGCCCTCGATCACCGCGGCGTTGTCGTGATAGGCGGACAGCGTGTGCGCGGGCGAGCACTGGTGGGTGTGCTTGATCATCGCGAACAGGCTCTTGTCCTGTTCCTGGCCGTCCACCGTCCAGCTCGCGTTGAACACCTTGTGGCGGCAGTGCTCGGAGTTCGCCTGGGCGAACATGAAGAGCTCGGCGTCGGTGGGATCGCGGCCCAGCTCGGCGTAGCGTTCGGCGAGGTAGTCGATCTCGTCGTCGGCCAGCGCCAGGCCCAGCTCGGCGTTGGCCTTGGCCAGCGCGGCGCGAGCATCGGCACCCAGCGCGACGTGCACCAGGTCACCGGGCTGGCCGGCGAGAAACAGGCCTTGCGCCTCGTCCAGCGAAGCCAGCACCGACTGCGTCATCGCGTCGTGCAACTGCGCCAGCACGGCCTCGTGGGCCGGCGTGCCCGCCGCGGGCAGGCCGGTGAGGTGCCACGCCGTGCCGCGCTCCACCCGGCGCAGGTCGAAACCGGCGCCGTGCAGGATGTCGGTGGCCTTGCTCGACCACGGCGAGATCGTGCCCAGCCGCGGCACCACCCACAGCGTGGCGGGCGCCGGCGCGGCGTCCTTCGCCTCCAGCACCTCCAGCAGGCGCTGGCGCAGCGCGCCTTCCGGCGCGGCGGCGGCATCGAGGAAATACACGAACCACGCGGCCTGCACATGCGCGCCGCGATGCAGGGCATCGAGGCGGGCGTTGAGGCGTTCGAGGCGGAAGGACGAAAGGGCGCTCTGCCCGTCGAGTGCGATCATGCGGGGAACGGCGCTGCACGAGTGGAAACGCCTATTCTAGCCCATGCTGCAGCACGGCATAACCGGTGTGCCGGCAAGCGCGAGCCGGACGCCTCAGCGCCGCGCCCAGGCGGCGATCACCGCGTGGATCGCCTCCAGCCCGTCGAACAGCGCCGCCGGCCCCGGCTGCAAAATGATCGGCGACTTGATCTCATGCAGCTCGCCGTCGCGCACCGCGGGGATCGCGTCCCAGCCCGGCCGCGCCGCCACCTTCTCCGGCCGGAAGCGCTTGCCGCACCACGAGCCGAGGATGATGTCCGGCGCGCGCCGCACCACTTCGTCGCCGTTCGCGAGGATGCGCTGCTTGGCCAGCGGCTCGCGCGCCAGCTCGGGGAAACAGTCCTCGCCGCCGGCGATCTGCACCAGCTCGGCCACCCAGCGGATGCCGGTGATGATGGGCTCGTCCCATTCCTCGAAGTACACCCTGGGCCGGCGCGGCAACTGCGCCGCCGCCGCGCGGATCGCCGCGACGTGCCGCTCCGCGCGTTGCGCGTAGGCCTCGGCCTTGTCGTGCGCGCCCACCATCGCGCCGAGGCGGCGGATGTAGGCGAGGATGCCGTCCACGCTGCGGTGGTTGCTGATCCACACCTCGACGCCGGCCTTCACCAGTTCGCGGGCGATGTCGGCCTGGATGTCGGAAAAGCCGATCGCCAGGTCAGGCTCCAGCTTCAGGATCTCGCCGATCTTCGCGCTGGTGAACGCGGAGACTTTCGGCTTCTCCCTGCGCGCCCGCGGCGGACGCACGGTAAAGCCGGAGATGCCGACGATGCGCCGCTCCTCGCCCAGTGCGTAGAGGACTTCGGTCGGCTCCTCGGTGAGGCAGACGATGCGCTGCGGGAACGGGTCGGCCACGCCCGTGCTCAGGGATACAGGAGACGGTTCGTCCAGGTCTGGCCGTGCCGGCTCCAGCGCACGCGCTCGTGCAGGCGGAACTCGGCGCCGTACCAGAACTCCACCACGTCCGGCTCGACCAGGTAGCCGCCCCAGTGCGGCGGGCGCGGCACGTCACGGCCCTCGAACTCGCGCTCGTAGCGCGCCACGCGTTCGTCGAAGCTGTGGCGGTCGGGCAGGTTCTGCGACTGCAGCGAGGCCCAGGCGCCGATCTGGCTGCCGCGCGGGCGGGTGGCGAAGTAGGCGTCTGATTCCTCCGGCTGCAGCTTGCGCGCCACGCCCTCCACGCGCACCTGCACGCCATGGCGCAACTGCTTCCAGTGGAAGCACAGCGCCACCTGCGGATGCGCCGCCAGCTGGCTGCCCTTGTCGCTGTCGTAGTTGGTGTGGAAGCGGAAACCGCGCTCGTCCACGCCCTTGAGCAGCACGATGCGCGAGGCCACGCGGCCGTCGGCGTCCGCGCTGGCCAGGTTCATCGCCGTGGGTTCCGGGTCGCCGGAGGCCTTGGCCTCGTCCAGCAACTGCCTGAAAGTCTGCAGAATCTCGGGGCTCAGCATGGCTTCGAAACTTTTCCCTTGAATCGTGGCGCGCTCGCGCCATCATGACGCGGATGAAACAGACATATCTTAACGCAATCCCCCACCCCGCCCGGGCCCACGGCCGGCTGCGCCCGCCCGAAGCCGGTGCGCGCCGGTGAGTGCGGCCAAGCCGCATCCGCCCGCGCCGAACGCCTCGCTGGCCGGCCACCTGCTGGATCAGTACGCCGGGCGCATCGCCCGCTCGCGGCGACCCTACATCCTCGGCCTGTCCGGCCTGCAGGGCAGCGGCAAGAGCACGCTGGCGCGCGAGATGAAGGCACAGGCCGAGACACGCGACTGGCCCACCGAGGTGCTGTCGCTGGACGACTTCTACTACTCGCGCGGCGACCGCGAGCTGATGGCCCAGGAGATCCATCCGCTGCTGCGCACCCGCGGCGTGCCGGGCACCCACGAGATCGAGCTGCTGCTCTCCGTGCTGGCCGCGCTGCCGCAGGCCTCGGAGAAGCTGCCGGTGTCCTGGCCGCGCTTCGACAAGGGCCGCGACACGCGCATGCCGCCCTCGCGCTGGCCGCGCGTCACCCGTCCGCCCAGACTGGTGATCGTGGAAGGCTGGGCGCTGGGCATCCGGCCGCAGGTGCAGGCCGCGCTGGAGGAACCCGTCAACCAGTTGGAGCGCGAGGAAGACGCCGACGGCAGTTGGCGCCACTGGGTCAACAAGCAGCTGCGCGGCTACCAGCCGCTGTGGCGCAAGTTCGACGCGCTGATCGTGCTGCAGGCGCCAAGCTGGGACGTGGTGCGCCGCTGGCGCGGCGAAACCGAGCAGGAGCTGCTGGCGCGGCGCGCGCCGCTGGCGATGGACGCGGCCTCCATGACGCGCTTCCTGCAGCACTTCGAGCGGCTCAGCCGCCACGCGCTGGCCACCCTGCCCGCGCTGGCCGACAGCTGCGTGGAGTACGACGACGAGCGGCACATGACCGGGCTCACGCACGCCTGACGCCTTGCTCCCCTCTCCCTCCGGGAGAGGGGTTGGGGGTGAGGGTTCGGCGGGCTCGAAATACAGCAACCGCCTTGCCTAATGCCGGGAGAGTGCTTCCTGCACTTTCCCGGAGCCCGCTACGCGGGCTCCACCTGCACCGCCGTGCCGTAGGACAGCACCTCGGTGACGCCTTCGGCCACGTCGTTGGCGTCGTAGCGCATCGCCACCACCGCGTTCGCGCCCATCGCGGCGGCGTGCTGCAGCATCAGCTCGAAGGCCTCCTCGCGCGCCTTCTCGCACAGCTCCGTGTAGATCGTGATGTTGCCGCCCACCAGGGTCTGCAGCGCGGCGCCGATGTTGCCCACCACGCTGCGCGAACGCACCGTGATGCCGCGCACGATGCCCAGCGAGCGCGTGACGCGGTAACCGTGCAGGTCGTTGCCGGTGGTGACCATGCCGTGGGGGATCGGTAGGTTGGCCATGCGTGTTCTCCTGATGGAATGATCGACGGGGGCGCCACACCACACCGTTCGCGCTGAGCGTAGCTTGCGCAAGCAAGCGGAGTCGAAGCGCCAGCGCTCCGAAGTTCTTCGACTTCCTCGCTCCTCAGAACGCGGCCATCCATGGCCGCTCTCCGCGTCGGCCCTGCAGGCCTACGCTCAGGACGAACGATGGAGGGTGCAGGCATCCCCGCTCAAGTATCCAGCAAGGCCGCGTAGCCGTCGCGTGCATCCGGCCATGCGGGCGCCCAGCCGCTCGCCCGCAGGCGCGCATTGCGCAGGCGCTTGCTGCCCACTCCGACCGGCGCCGGGCCCTCGCGCGGCGGCGGCGCGTCGAGCAGTTGGGCGAGGAAGTCGCACACCTCGTCCAGCGGCAGCGGCGTGTCGTCCACGCCCAGGTACAGCGGCAGCGGCGCGGGCAGGCGCAGCAGGTGCGCGATGGCCGCCGCCGCATCGTCGACGTGGATGCGGTTGGCCCAGTGCGGCACCTCGCGCGGCACGCGCTGCGCGCCGCTGCGCACACGTTCGAGCAGTTGCATGCGGCCCGGCCCGTACAGGCCGGCAAGGCGCAGCACAGTGGACGGCACGGCCTGCGCGGCCAGCCACTGCTCCGCCTCCAGCAGCAGCGTGCCGTTGAAGCCCATGGGCGCGGGCGGCGTGTCCTCGTCCACCCAGTCGCCGTCGTGCTCGCCGTACACCGCGCTGGAAGACACCAACAGCACCTGCTTCAGCGCACGCGCATCCAGCGCCTCCAGCAGGTGGCGCAGGCCGTCCACGAACAGCGCGCGATACGCCGCCTTGTCGCGCGCATCGGGCGCGGGCAGGTAGACCACGCGGGCGATGCCGGCGGGCAGGCTTCCCGGCGCGTGCGGCGCCATGAGGTCGGCGCCCAGCCAGCGCAGGCCGGGCACGCTTTCGCGCGGCGGGCTGCGGCGCAGCGCCCACACTTCGTCGCCCTGCGCCAGCAGGCGCGCCGCCACCCGCAATCCCACGTCGCCGCAACCCGCGAGCAAAATCCGTTCAGCCATCCAAACGCCTGCTGCTAAAGTGAAGGAATGAATCCGTCGCGCAACCTGTTCCTGATTGGCCCGACCGGCGCCGGCAAGACCTCGGCCGGCCGGCGCCTCGCCGCGCATTATGGCCTGCGCTTCGTCGACCTCGACCGCGAGATCGAACGCCGCACGGGCACCGACGTGAACACCGTGTTCGCGATCGAGGGCGAGGCCGGCTTCCGCCAGCGCGAGAGCGCGCTGCTGGAAGAATTCAGCGCGGGCGACGGCATGCTGGTCGCCACCGGTGCCGGCGTGGTGCTGGCCGCGCACAACCGCGCGCTGCTGGCCGAGCGCGGCTACGTGCTGTGGCTGCAGGCCACCATCGAACAGCAACTGGAGCGGCTGGCGCACGACACCAGGCGCCCGCTGCTGGCCGGCGAGGATCGCCGCGCGCGGCTGGAGGCGATGGCGGCGATCCGCGAACCGCTGTACCGCGAACTCGCCGATCTCGCCCTGCCCGCCATCCACGGCATCGCCGCCATCAAGGCGCAGGCCATCGCATTGATCGACCAACACTGGCAGCGCCAAACCTCCATCGCATGAACCACAACACCCTCACCACCCTCGACGTCACCCTCGGCGAACGCAGCTATCCGGTCTGGATCGGCCGCGGACTGCTGGCCGACGCCGCGCGCTGGCGCGAGCGCCTGCGCGGCCGCCACGCGCTGGTGGTCAGCAACACCACGGTGGCGCCGCTCTACCTGGATCGCGTGGCGCGCGGCCTCGATGGCCTGAAGTGGGCCAGCTTCCTGATCGAGGACGGCGAGGCGCACAAGAGCTTCGCCAACGTGGAACGCGCGCTGGCCGCGCTGGCCGAACTCGGCGCCACCCGCGACGCCTGCGTGATCGCGCTGGGCGGCGGTGTGGTGGGCGACCTCGCCGGCTTCAGCGCGGCGTGCTGGATGCGCGGCATCGACTTCATCCAGATGCCCACCACCCTGCTGGCGATGGTGGACTCCTCCGTCGGCGGCAAGACCGGCGTTAACCTGCCCGCCGGCAAGAACCTGGTCGGCGCCTTCCACCAGCCGCGCGCGGTGGTGGCCGACATCGACACGCTGGCCACCCTGCCCGACCGCGAATACCGCGCCGGCCTCGCCGAAGTGATCAAGGGCGCGGCGATCGGCGACGAGCCGTTCTTCGCGTGGCTGGAAGCGCATGCCGACGCGCTGGCCGCGCGCGACGACGATGCCGTGGTCGAAGCCATCGCGCGCAAGCTGCGCTACAAGGCCGGCGTGGTGGCACGCGACGAAACCGAACAGGGCGAACGCGCCCTGCTCAACCTCGGCCACACCTTCGGCCACGCGCTGGAAACCGCCGGCCGCTACACCACGCTGCTGCACGGCGAGGGCGTCGCCATCGGCATGCTGCTGGCCGCGCGCCTGTCCGAGCGGCTGGGCATGGGCAACGCCGCCGACACCGCGAGCCTGCACCGCCTGCTGGACGCCATCGGCCTGCCCACCGCCGTGCCCATGGGCTTCGACCCGGAGCAACTGCTCGCGCTGATGCGGCTGGACAAGAAGAACACCGCCGGCACGCTGCGGTTGATCCTGTGGCGCGGCGTCGGCAAGGCGGAGATCGTGGCGGGCGTGGACGAGGCCGACGTGCTCGCGGTGCTGGCGCAAGCCCGCGCGTAGCGTCACGCCGACGGCGCGCCCCGCTTGCGCCGTCTGCCTGGAACGCCGGCGAGACTTTCGAGGTAGGCGCAGAACATGTCGGCCATCGCGCCGGCATAGGTCTTGATCTCCGCCGGCGTTCGCGGCCGCTCCGAAAAGCGCTTGCCCACCGTGCCGAGCGTGGTGGCAATCAGTTCGCCCGCCCTCGAACGGACGGATGCCGTCGCATCCGGCAAGACCTCGCGCATGAAGGCCCGCATGGCGCGCTCGCCCGACGCGCGCGCCGCGCGGGCCTCCGGCGCGTCGCGGTAGAGCGGCGCCGCATCGCCGAGCGCCACGCGTATCGCAGCCTCCTCGCACTCCGAGCGGACGAAGGCATGCACCAGGGTGCGCAGCCGTTCAAGGGGCAGCCTGCCGGTGTCTTCGAGGATGTCGCGCAACATGCCGGCGGTGTGCCGCCACTCGTCGCTCTGCAGGCGGAACAGGATCGCCGCCTTGTTCGGGAAATACTGGTACAGCGAGCCGATGCTGACGCCCGCGCGCTCGGCCACCCGCGCCGTGGTGAAGCGCGGCGCGCCCTCCTTCGCCAAAACCTGAACCGCCGCCTCGAGAATCACGGCGACCAGTTCGGTCGAGCGTGCCTGCTGGGGCTGTTTTCGCTGGGAAATGCGCGGTTTCCTGCGGTCGTTCACGGGCGCTCCGGGAATGCGAATGGCGAATGCGATGGATTGATCGCATTCTAGTCCCACGCCGCAACCGGCGCACCCAGACACCGGAGAACCGCATGAATACGCTTGCCACAGCCCCGCTTGCGCCCTTGCTCGACCGCCTGTTCGACGAGGACGCCGCCATGTCACCCGCGACGAACCCTGCCCTTGCCGCGCTGTCCCGCGACGAACGCGAGCGCCTGATGCGCAGCAAGACCGACTACCTCGCCTTCTACGGCCAGCTGAAGGATCTGCCGCTTTCCGTCTCGCGCGAAACCGGCAGCCTGCTCTACATGCTGGCGCGCGGCTGCCGAGCGCGATCCATCGTCGAGTTCGGCACATCCATCGGCATTTCCACCCTGCACCTCGCTGCGGCCCTGCGCGACAACGGCGGCGGGCGCGTGATCGGCAGCGAGTTCGAGCCCTCCAAGCTGGCGCGTGCCCGGGACAACCTCGCGGCCAGCGGCCTCGCCGACCTGGTGGAACTGCGCGAAGGCGACGCGCTGCAGACGCTGGCCACCGGCCTCCCCGACGCCATCGATCTGCTGCTGCTCGACGGCGCCAAGGCGCTGTACCCGGAGATCCTCGCGCTGGTGCAAAGCCGCCTGCGCCCGGGCGCCTTCGTGGTCGCCGACAACGCGGACTACAGCCCTGAGTACCTCGCCCTGGTGCGCGCGCCGGGTTCCGGCTACCTGTCCGTGCCGTTCGCCGACGACGTGGAGCTGTCCATGCGGCTGGGCTGAATGGGCGCTGGGAGCGCGCGATGCACGGAATCCGTCCGTCGCGCGCATCTCCCCTGCAAAGCGGAGGCGTTGCCAATAAACTCTGCGCTCCGGCTCACGCCCAACGCCCTGCCCCATGCGCCTCTACCTGCAAAACCTGCCCGGCAGCGCCGAGCCGCCACGCTACGTCCAGATCGTGCTGGAGCAGGATCTGCTCGGCGGCTGGACGCTGTACCGCGAAACGGGCCAGCAGGGCGGCAAGGCCACGCTCAAGCGCGAACAATTCCTCGAACGCGACGAGGCCATTGCCGCGTTCGAGAAGGCGCGCGACGCCCAGCTCAAGCGCGGTTTCCGCCTGATGTTCAGCCAGGGCCTCGACGGCCCCTACGGCCGCTGACCCGATGAACGCACCGCTGAAGAACGACCGTTTCCTGCGCGCGCTGCGCCGCGAACCGGTGGACACCACGCCGATCTGGGTGATGCGCCAGGCCGGCCGCTACCTGCCCGAGTACCGCGCCACGCGCGCGCGCGCCGGCAGCTTCATGGGGCTGGCGCAGAACCCCGAGTTCGCCTGCGAGGTGACGCTGCAGCCGCTGGCGCGCTTCGAGCTCGACGCGGCGATCCTGTTCTCCGACATCCTCACCATCCCCGACGCGATGGGCCTGGGGCTTTCCTTCGCGCAGGGCGAAGGCCCGCAGTTCGCGCGCCCGGTGCGTAGCGCCGCCGACGTCGCGCGGCTGGCCGTGCCCGACATGGACGGCGAGCTGCGCTACGTGATGGACGCGGTGCGGCTGATCCGCAAGGAACTCGACGGCCGCGTGCCGCTGATCGGTTTCGCCGGCAGCCCGTGGACGCTGGCGTGCTACATGGTGGAAGGCAGCGGCTCGCGCGACTTCGCCACGCTGAAGGCGATGTGCTGGAACGAGCCCGCGCTCGCCCACCAGTTGCTCGACGTGCTGGCGCGCAGCGTGGCCGCGTATCTCGCCGCGCAGGCCACGGCCGGCGCGCAGGCGCTGATGGTCTTCGACACCTGGGGCGGCCTGCTCGGCCCCGCGCCGTTCCGCGAGTTCTCGCTGCGCTACATGGCGCGGATCGTCGCCGAGCTGAAGAACGACGCGCACGCGCGCGAGCTGCCGGTGATCCTGTTCTCCAAGGGCGCCAACGCCCAGCTCGCCGCGATGGCCGACTCCGGCTGCGCCGCGCTGGGCGTGGACTGGACGATCGATCTCGCCGACGCCCGCCGCGCGGTGGCCGGCAAGGTGGCGCTGCAGGGCAACCTCGATCCGGCGATCCTGCGCGCCAGCCCCGAAGTGATCCGCCGCGAGGCGCGCGCCGTGCTGGACAGCTACGGCAACCACCCCGGGCACGTGTTCAACCTGGGCCACGGCATCACGCCGGAGGTCGACCCCGAGCACGTGCGCGTGCTGGTGGACGAGGTGCATGCCTACGGGCGTATGCTGCGCAGGGAGCCGTCCTGACCGTCGAACCGGTCGACCATGACGCATCACAGGAGTGTTATGAAGCCCTTGGCCATCCTGCTGTCCGGCTGGTGCGTGCTGGCGAGCTTCGCGGCCTTGGCGCAAACCGATCTCCCTGCGGTGAAGGTCACCGCACCGCCCTACTCGTCGCAGCATGGCGGCTATCTGATCTCCGGCGACTTCAAGGTCGATCCGCGCATGCCGTCGGTGGTGTTTCCCGCGCAGGCGCTGGTGAAGGGCGACATCCTCAGCATCGAACCGATGTCGCTGCAGGACGACGAATACCTCGTGCTGCAGGAGTGCGCGTCCGCCGACTGCCACGAGGCCAGCATCGTGCGCTTCTGGAGCGCGGACAACATCGGCGGCGAGGATGCGCGCTACAACCGCGTGCGGATCACGCACGAGAACAAGTACTTCATCTGGCTCAAGCGCCTTCCGGAAGTGTCGGGCCAGAGCTGCGGCCAGGGCTGGCTCATGTTCAGCAACGAAACCACCAAGTGCGGCAGCCACTTCACCAGCTTCCAGCAAATCAGCCCGCCGCTGACGCTGATTCCTACCGGCGATCTCGTGGCGTTCCACCGGCAGGCGCTGCAAAGGGCCGAGCGCAGCGATCCGGTACGGGTCGCGCAGGAAACGCACGAGGGATCCACCTATGTGGTGACCTACGATAGCGGCAGCGTGGTGCGCGTCCAGCGCATGCATGCCACCCGTTGAAGCCGGCAAGACAGGTGCCGACGGCTCATTGGCCGGACACCTGTCCCTGTCATCAAGGAAAGGAAGCATGAGGTATTTCGACTGGTTGATGCTGCTGGGCTTCGTCGTTCCCGGCGCCGTCATCTGCCTGATCCATCGCCATCTCACCCGGCGGGCGCGCTGATGTACATGGGCCACTTCGCCATCGCGCTGGGCGCACGCCGCTGGCTGCGGCCGCTGCCCATGGCATGGCTGCTGTTCGCCTCCATCGAACCCGATCTGCACGACGTGCTCGGCAACCTGGTTCCCGCACTTGGCATCGGATCCGACACCCACACCATACCCGGCGTCTGCGCAGCGGCCATCGTGGTTGCGGCCGTCACGGCCCTGGTCTTTCGTCGCGCCGACCTGGCTCTGGGTGCTGGCCTGCTGGTGCTATCGCACGTGGCAGTCGACTACCTCACCAGCCGGTTGCCACTGTGGCGGCATGGCCCTGTGATTGGCCTGCATCTTTACGCAACGCCATGGGCGGATTTCCTGTTCGAAGCCGGCACCATCGCCATCGGCATGACGCTGTACGCCCGTTCGCCCGACCTGCGCCGCCCCGCACGCGGAGGACTGGCAATCATTGCCGTTGCAATGCTGGCTTTTCAGGCTGTGTGGAACTTCGGTCTGGGTAGCGGCTGACCCCGCGAGCATCGCCCGTGCGCGACACCGGCTGTACGTCGTGCAACTCAGCGCACGTGCAGCCAATACACGTAGATGCCGTTGGCGCGATCCTCGGCGCGGAAACCCTCGCGCCCTTCGATCACTGTGCCCCAGGTCGAACGCGGCGTGCCGTACTGGAGGCGATCCACGCGCACGTGTTCGCCCTGGGGGATGATGAAAGTCGTCTCGACCACCATCACCCCTTCGCGCTCGTAGACCAAGGTGGCGCTGCGGCCGGTGCTGGCGCCCCAGCCGATGTGCAGCTCGCAGGCCACGGGCGAGTACACGCCGCGGTTGTCCAGCCCCCAACCCTCGGTCTTGTCGAGCAACGCCTTGAGATCCGCGTTGTTCCAATCCACGCTGTTGCCATACGGCGACTTCTTGTCCCGGCTCATGCCAACGAAAAACCTTGCCCCGGCACGGGGCATGCGGGATTTTTGACGCACGCACACATGCAGGCGCCTTCGCAAACATCTGCGAAGGTAGCCGCACGAAAGTTGAATCCGGGTGAGAACATGGTTGCCTTATCGGCAACAAGCCCGCAGCGCTTGAGTACCAGCCCGACCCATCAGGCCATCAGCCGACGCCCGACAGACGCGTGCGCAACCAGCGCTCGCACGGCACCGAGAGCCAGCGCTCCACGCCCGACCCGAGCAGCCAGCACAGGCAGAGCGCCGGCAGGTACCACAGCCAGCCATGCGCAAGGTCGCCATCCCATGCACGGTACGCACGCAGCACGGCGAACACCACGAACATGTGGGTGAGGTAGATCTCGTAGCTCATCCGACCCCACGAACGCAGCCAGCCGAAACCGCGCAGCGGCGATGCGGCGCCTTCCCCGGCTCGCCACCGGAAGCACAGCAGCAGGCACAGCGTGGAGCCCGTGAGCACCAGCATGTAGCCGTCGCGCAGCCAGTGCCACATCGCCCAGCCATCGAGCAGCACCGCACCCAGGCCCAACGCGCCCAGCCAGCCCAGCATCGCCACCGTGCGCTGCGGCGGCTGGCAGGCGTCGGCCAGCAAGGCGCCGAGCACGCCGGTGGCGATCGCCGCCATGCCCGGCAGATAGGCCTTCTCCAGCCAGATCTCGTTGCCGTGCAGCGCGGCGCGCGCCCACGGCAGCGACAAGGCGAGCAGCACCAGCGGCGGCACCAGCAAGGCGCGACGCCGCAGCAGCAGGCAGGCCAGCGGAAAACCGAGGTAGAACGCCTCCTCGATCGACAGCGACCACAGCACGTCCCACGAGCCAGGCAGGTAGCCGGTGCGCCCTTCGTACCAGTTGAGATGCAGGCCCAGCGCCGCCAGCAGCGCACCTGGCAACGACTGGCCGGCGCGATGGATCACGTAGTCCTGCGCGCCGAGCAGGTGCAGCGCGCTCAGCACCGCTAGCAAGGCCAGCAGGCAGGGCGCGATGCGCGCAAAACGCCGCGCGTAGAAAGCGCGCGCATCGATCGCCGCGAGGCTGCCCCAGCGGCGCAGCGCGTTGCCCGCGATCAGGAAACCGGAGATCACGAAGAACACGTACACGGCCTCGTAGCCGTTCCAGTTCAGCCGGTTCAGCAGCCACGCGGGCAGCACCGCGGCCAGCGCGCTTTTCTCCAGCGGCATGCGCAGGCCGAGGTGGTTGAACACCACCAGCACGATGGCCAGCCCGCGCAGCAGGTCGATGCCGGGATTGCGCGCAACCGCGCGCCCCGTTGCCGTGGAAAGAACCGTATCGCGCATGCGCCCCGCCCCGTCGTGCCGAGCCGCGATGGTGGCGGCACCGGAGACAACGAGCAAGCAAAGGGTATTCTTTCTCGCATTGGAAACCAGAGGGAATGCACATGATCCGAGGCGGCCACACTTTCCTGCTCGCGCTCGGAAGCGCGCTTGCCGTGTCTTCGGTCAGCCATGCAAGCGACAACCAGGGCATCCTTCGCGCGCTGGATCGGCTCGACCAGTCCCTCCGTTCCGGCCAGACGATGACGATCCGCGGCATCCCCCGTATCTTCCATGCGACCGGCAAGGGCGTGCCTGTCGGACACTGGCAATACGCTAGGCAAACGTCGGATATCGTCGAATTCCGCACTTTCGAAGGCCAGTCGAACGGCACTCCGGGCATCGAAAAGATCTCAACCGAGACGCTGGGGAAATCGAAGGCCATTCTGCGTCTGGAGATTTTCCTGGACAAAAAGGCGTGCCTCAACGCCGAGATGGTCATCGCCCGCTACGGCTTGAAAGACACCCCTCCACCCGATCCCAATCCCTACGCTTCGGCAGTGATGTTCGCGCGGAATTACGCAAAGGCGAATCTGTCCGTCGAAATTCCCGTGCAACCGGCGCCCATACCGGAAACCCAGCTCAATGCGGGCAGCTGCGTTTCCAGCGTCAGGGTGTTTGCCGGCTCGACATTTCTTCCAGCCCCCAAGCCGCCCGTCCTGCCGATGAAGCAACCCGCAAGGCACCCACCGGAGACGTGAAGGACAGCCAGCGGGACGAAGGGCAGGATCAGGACACCCTCAGTCGTCCGCCACCTCCATCCCCGGAAACAGCACCTCGGTGAAACCGAACTTGCCGAAGTCGGTGATGCGCGACGGGTACAAGCGCCCGATCAGGTGGTCGCACTCGTGCTGCACCACGCGCGCATGGAAGCCCTCGGCAGTGCGGTCGATGGGCGCGCCGTGCGGGTCGACGCCCTGGTAGCGGATCAGGCTGTAGCGGTTCACCGCGCCGCGCAGGCCGGGCACGGAGAGGCAGCCTTCCCAGCCTTCCTCCATGTCCTGCGACAGCGGGGTGATGACGGGGTTGAGCAGGATGGTTTGCGGCACGGCAGGCGCGTCGGGATAGCGGTCGGCATGCTCGAAGCCGAAGATCACCAGTTGCAGGTCGACGCCGATCTGCGGCGCGGCCAGGCCCACGCCGCCGGCGGCGTGCATGGTGTCGAACATGTCGGCGATCAGCGCGTCGAGTTCCGCGCTGCCCATCATGGCGTCGGGCACCGGTGGAGCAACGCGCAAGAGGCGAGGGTCGCCCATCTTGAGGATTTCGCGGATCATCGGGTTTCGCCTTGAATGCTGCTGGATGACAGTCGTTGGTGCGATGCCCTTCGACTCCGGCGCTACGCGCCTACGCCTGACCTGAGCCCGTCGAAGGGCTCAGGGCGAACGGGAATACGCGGCCCCATGCCTCAACGGCAACGAAGCCGCGTGCCTATGTGCTGAACCCGCAAGCGGGTTCAGCAGCGCGTTCAACCGCCGAACACCTTCTTCAGCAAATCGGTGGTGCGCGCGGCGGGGTTGTCGCGGATGGATTTCTCCTGCTCGCCGATGGTGGTGAACAGGCCGTCGATGGTCTTGCCGGTGACGTAGTCGTCCAGGTTCAGCGGGCTGTTGCCGCTGCCCTGCTTGCCGCCGAGCGAGCCGAGCACGCCGCCCAGCGCGCCGCCGCCGTTGCCGGCGGTGAACGCCTTGTACTTCTGCGTGACGCCCACGCTGTCGGTGGCCTTGGCCACGATGGGCTCGATGCGCGCGGTGAGCGCGGGGCCGGCCACGCGACGGAAGTAGTCGGTGGCGGCGTGGTCGCCGCCGGTCAGGATGCCGCGCGCGTCGCTCAGCGTCATCTTGCGGATCGCGTCGCCGAAGATGTCGGCCACCTGCGGCACGGCTTTTTCCGCGGCACGGTTGAGGCTCAGCTCGAACGCGTCGACCTTGGCGCCCATGCCGACCTTGCGCGCGAGACTGGCGGCCTGTTCCAGCTTGCCGGGCAGCGGGATGCGCACCTTGGGGTTGTTCCAGAAGCCGCCGTTGCGGCCCAGGCTGTTGATCGCGTTGGTGGTGCCCTTGGCCAGCGCCTCCTTGAGGCCGGCGGCGATGTCGCTGCTGGGCAGGTTGGCGCCGGCCTGCGTGGAGCCGGAGGGGTGCACGGCCTGCTTCGCCTTGTTCAAAAGATCCTTGAACTGACCGCCGGCGACGGCGGCGGCAGGCACCGCGGCGATGGCACACAAGGCGACGGACAGCAGCAAACCACGGCGTGAACGCATGGCACGGGCTCCTCGGGTCGGGCGGCCAGTGTACCGGCATTCGACCAAAGGCTAAGGCCACCGGCATTGACCCTCCCGCGCCCCGGCGAGACTCTTGCGGCACTGCCTTCTGGAGACAGCGCATGCATACCGCAACCGCAAGACCGGGCCCGGCGGCGAAGATCCTGTGGGCCGCCATCGCCATCGTGGGCGCCTGGTGCCTGGGCGTGGTGGCGCTGCGCCGCGGCGAACCGATCAACGCGATCTGGATGGTGGCCGCCGCGCTGGCCATCTTCGCCATCGGCTACCGCTTCTACGGCAAGTTCGTCGAGCACTACGTGCTCAGGCTCGACCCCACGCGCGCGCCGCCTTCGGTGCTGCGCAACGACGGCCTGGACTACGTGCCCACCGACAAGTGGGTGGTGTTCGGCCACCACTTCGCCGCGATCGCGGGCGCCGGCCCGCTGGTGGGCCCGGTGCTGGCGGCGCAGATGGGCTACCTGCCCGGCACGCTGTGGATCCTGTTCGGCGTGGTGTTCGCCGGCGCGGTGCAGGACTTCATGATCTTGGGCCTCTCGCTGCGCCGCGACGGCCGCTCGCTGGGCCACATGCTGCGCGAGGAACTGGGCCCGGTGCCCGGCCTGGTGGCGATGATCGGCGTGCTGGTGCTGATGATGATCGTGCTGGCGGTGCTAGCGCTGGTGGTGGTGAAGGCGCTCACGCACAGCCCGTGGGGCACGTTCACGGTGGCGGCGACGATCCCGATCGCGCTGCTGATGGGCGCCTACCTGCGCTGGTTCCGGCCAGGGCGCATCCTGGAGGTGTCGATCATCGGCCTTGCGCTGTTGCTGCTGTCGATCTGGGCCGGGCGCTTCGTGGCCGGCTCGGCCACGCTGGCGCCGCTCTTCGACCTCGATGCCAAGGCGCTGGCCTGGTGGCTGATCGGCTACGGCTTCGTGGCCTCGGTGCTGCCGGTGTGGCTGCTGCTGGCGCCGCGTGACTACCTCAGCACCTTCCTCAAGATCGGCACCATCGCGCTGCTGGCGCTGGCGATCTTCCTCGCCGCGCCGATGCTGCAGATGCCGGCGGTGACCAAGTTCATCGACGGCAGCGGCCCGGTGTTCGCCGGCAACCTGTTCCCGTTCCTGTTCATCACCATCGCCTGCGGCGCGGTGTCGGGCTGGCATTCCATCATCGCCTCGGGCACCACGCCCAAGCTGCTGGCCAACGAGGGCCAGGCGCTGATGGTGGGCTACGGCGGCATGCTGTGCGAGGCCTTCGTGGCGATCATGGCGATGATCGCGGCGGCCTCGCTGCACCCGGGCGTGTACTTCGCGATGAACGCGCCGGGCGCGATCATCGGCACCACGGTGGAGCACGCGGCGCAGACCATCAGCCAGTGGGGCTTCGTGGTGACGCCGGACGCGCTGGTGCAGACCGCGAAGGACGTGGGCGAGCAGAGCATCTTGAGCCGCGCCGGCGGCGCGCCCACGCTGGCGGTGGGCATGGCCCAGCTGCTGCACAACATCCTGCCCGGCGAGGGCATGATGGCGTTCTGGTACCACTACGCGATCCTGTTCGAGGCGCTGTTCATCCTCACCACGGTGGACGCCGGCACGCGCGTGGGCCGCTTCATGATCCAGGAGATCGCCGGCCTCATCCACAAGCCGCTGCAGGAATCCGAGTCGTGGGCCGGCAACCTGCTCGCCACCGCGATCTGCGTGGCGCTGTGGGGCTACTTCCTGTACCAGGGCGCGGTCGATCCGCTGGGCGGCATCAACACGCTGTGGCCGCTGTTCGGCATCGCCAACCAGATGCTGGCGGCGATCGCGCTGATGCTGGCCACGCTGGTGGTGGTGAAGCTCAAGCGCGAGCGCTTCGTGTGGGTGCCTGGCGTGCCGGCGATCTGGCTGATCGTGTGCACGCTGGCCGCCGGCTACGAGAAGCTGGCGGGGCCGATCAGCTTCACCGCCGCCGCCGACAAGTACGCCGCCGCGCTGGCGCGGGGGCAGTTGCTGGCGCCGGCCAAGACCGCCGCGGCGATGCAGCAGATCGTCACCAACAACCGCGTGGACATGGTGATGACCGGGCTGTTCATGGCGCTGGTGGTGGCGATGACGCTGTTCTGCCTGAACGCCCTGGCGAAGGCCTGGAAGGCCAACCACCCCACCGCCCACGAGGAACCCTACGTGGCGCTGGCCGACGTGGCGGTACACTGAGGCCATGAAACTCGCCGCGCGACTGCAGGCATTCCGGAAGCGGGCGGTGCAGACCGCCCGCCTGTGCTGCGGCGTGCCCGACTACGAGGCCTACGTGCAGCACCTGCGCGAACACCATCCCGAGCGCAAGGTGCCCAGCTACGCCGAGTTCTTCCGCGAGCGCCAGGAAGCCCGCTACAAGGGCGGCGGCGGGCGCTGCTGCTAGAATGGGCGCGTACTCCCGTGGCCCCGCCGGAGCGATCCGGCGGGGTTTCGCGTTTCCAGAGTCGCAGGGCATGCCCGCAGCACCCAATCCCGTCAGCTTCGGATACTTCGTCACCGCACTGATCGCCACCGCCGTGGTCGCGGTGGGCGCCGGCCTGCAATTCCTGCTGATCGGCTGGCGCCAGAAGCGCGACCGCACGCCGCTGGCCTTCGCGGCGCTGTGCCTGTGCGTGGCCACGGTGGCGCTCGGCCGCGCGGGCATCTACTCGGCGCAGACCCTCGCGCAGGCCATGCTCGCGCTGCGCGTCTTCGCCGGTGCCGTGCTGCTCGCCCTGCCGGCGCTGATGTTCTTCGTCGCCAGCTACACCGGCAAGCCGATGCCGCGGCCGCTGGCCGCGCTGCTGTTGCTGGTGACGCTGGCCATGTCCGCGCTCAACCTGCTCGAACCCGGCACCGTGCTCTTCGCATCGGTGCAGACGAGCGCGCTGATGCAGATGCCCTGGGGCGAATCGCTGCACGGCATCGACGGCGTGCGCTCGGCATCGGGCAGGGTGTTCTACGGGTTCTGCTACGCGGTGTTCGCGTGGACGTTCTACCGCGCGGCGCGCCAATGCACAGTGCGGCGCCAGCGCCTGCGCGGCGCCATGCTGCTGGCCTGCCTGCTGGTGCAGTTCCTCGCGCTGATGTGGAGCGCGGTGGTGATCGACGCGATGGATCGCCCCTATCCGGCCACCGACGCGTTCGCCTTTCTTTCCTTCGTGGTGCTGATGAGCCTGTCGCTGGTCGAGCAGATGCGCGTGCATACCGTGCAGCTCGAACGCACCACCGCGCAGCTGCGCACCGAGGCCGCCACCCGCAGCCAGGCGGAGCAGGGGCTGCGCCACGCCGCCTGGCACGACGCGCTGACCGGCCTGCCCAACCGCCTGCATGCGCAGCACACGCTGGGCTGCCTGCTGGCCGAGGCCGAGCACAACGGCCTGCACGGCAGCGTGCTGCTGGTCGACCTCGACCACTTCAAGACCGTCAACGAATCGCTGGGCCACCGCTTCGGCGACCTGCTGCTGCAGGCCGTGGCCGAGCGCCTGGCCGACGCGGTGCCCGACGCCGTCTCGGTGGCGCGCCTCGGCGGCGACGAATTCATGGTGTTGCTGGCCGCCACTTCCGCCGATGCCGGCACCGCCGCGCAGCACGGCATGGCGATGGCCGAGCACGTGCTGGCGCACCTGGCCAAGCCACTGGCGATCGAACGCCGCGCGCAGGCCATCGGCGTCAGCATCGGCGTGGCCACCTTTCCCGACGCCGGCAGCGGCGCCGCTGACATCGCACGCCGCGCCGACATCGCCCTGCACCGCGCCAAGGCAGCCGGACGCCATGCGGCGCGCCTGTTCGAGCCGCACATGCAGGACGAGGCGGACACCCGGCTGGAACTGGAACGCGGCCTGCGCCTGGCCCTGCAGCGCGACGAGCTGGCGCTGTATTTCCAGCCGCAGGTGGACGCGCACGGCCGGCTCGCCGGCGCCGAGGCGCTGCTGCGCTGGCACAACCCGACGCTGGGCATGCTGCCACCCGACCGCTTCGTCCACATCGCCGAGGAAACCGGGCTGATCCACGCGCTGGGCCAATGGGTGGTCGCTGCCGCCTGCCGCGAGTTGCGGGAATGGAAGCAGTCCGGCCTCGCCGACGGCATCTGCCTGGCGATCAACGTCAGCCCCTGGCAGATCGCCCAGCCGAAGTTCGCGGACGCCATCGCGGCGCAGGTGCGCGCGGCCGGCGTCGAACCCGGCGAGCTGACGCTGGAGCTGACCGAGAGCGTGCTGCTGGACGACTTCGACGCGGCCCGGCAGACGCTGCAGCGCTTGTCCGACCTCGGTTTCCGGCTGTCGCTGGACGACTTCGGCACCGGCTACTCCTCGCTCGCCCGCCTGCAGCAACTGCCGCTGCACGAACTGAAGATCGACCGCTCCTTCGTCCACGCGCTGCAGCCGGACAACACCAACCCGCTGGCCGGCTTCATCGTGGACATCGGCAAGCGGCTGGGCATGACCACGGTCGCCGAGGGCGTGGAAAGCGCCGAGCAGCAGGCCATGCTGGCTGCGCTGGGCTGCGACCTGATGCAGGGCTATTTCATCGGCAAGCCCATGCGCGCGGAAGCGTTCCGGTACTGGCTGCGCAAGCGCCAGGCCGCCAGCGGCGATGAAGCCGCCATGGATCGCGTGCCCATCGCACCCTGACCCCCCTCATGCATCGAACCGAAGAAACCGCTATCGCCCCGCCCGCCGCGCAGCACCGTACCGGCCTGCGCGTCATCGCCATCTACGAAGTCGTCAAGACCATCTGCCTCGTGCTGGTGGCCGTCGCCGCCTTCCACCTCAACCACGAGCAGAACTTCCAGCAACTGGTGCACTGGCTGGAGCACCTGCCGCTCACCGGCAGCAACGCGCTGCGCTGGCGGCTGGTGGGCGCGCTGCAGGATTTCGGCCCCAGCCGCTTCGTGGCGGTGGGCGTGGTGGCGCTGGGCTACGCCGTGCTGTTCGGCATCGAGGGCGTGGGCCTGCTGATGGGCAAGTACTGGGCCGAGTGGTTCACCGTGATCGCCACCGCCTCGCTCATTCCCATCGAACTCTACGAAGCCCTGCGCCACTTCGGCTGGCTCAAGCTCGCCGCGCTGCTCGGCAACGTGGCGATCGTGGTGTACCTGGTGCGCGTGGCGATGCAGACGCGCGCGGCACGCCAGGCGGCCGCGCGCGAGCCACGCTAGGGAAGGTCTGACCGATCAGCTTCTCGCTCGTCATTCCGGCGCAGGCCGGAATCCAGTTGCCGTGCGGCTTGAGCAAGCATGACCGCTACTGGATCCCGGCCTTCGCCGGGATGACTAGAAAGACCGCGGCCACAAATGTTCAAAATTATTCCGGACAGTAGTGAGCTTGCGCTGGGATGACGAGCAAAATCAGGGCTTCCCCAAAAACCGGATTCAACCGCGGCCGAAACGATCCGTCGCCTCGATCAGCGCATCGACGTTTCCCGGCTCGAACGCCGAATGGCCGGCGTCCGGCACGACGCACAGCTCCGCCTCCGGCCAGGCACGATGCAGATCCCAGGCGCTGCGCATCGGGCAGACCACGTCGTAGCGGCCCTGCACGATCACGGCGGGGATCCTGCGGATGCGCTCCACGTTGCGCAGCAGTTGGTCGTCGTGCGCGAAGAAACCGCCGTTGACGAAGTAGTGGCATTCGATGCGCGCGAAGGCCAGCGCGAACTCGTCCTCGTCGTGCGCGCCGATGCTGGCCGCGTCCTGGTGCAGGTAGCTGGTGGAACCCTCCCACACCGACCACGCCCGCGCCGCGGCGATGCGCACCGCGGGATCATCGCTGGTGAGGCGACGATGGTAGGCGCTCATCAGGTCGCCTCGCTCCACTTCGGGAATCGCCGCGAGGTAGGTTTCCCATGCATCCGGATACAGCGCGTCGCAGCCCTTCTGGTAGAACCACTCCAGCTCCCAGCGGCGCAGCATGAAGATGCCGCGCAGCACCAGCTCCGTCACCTTGTCCGGATGCGTCTGCGCGTAGGCCAGCGCCAGCGTGGAGCCCCACGAGCCGCCGAACACCTGCCAGCGGGCGATGCCGAGGTGCTCGCGCACGCGCTCGATGTCGGCCACCAGATCCCAGGTGGTGTTCTCGCGCAGCTCCGCGTGCGGCGTGGACTGGCCGCAGCCGCGCTGGTCGAACAGCACGATGCGGTACACCGCCGGGTCGAAGAAACGCCGGCACTTGGGATTAGTGCCGCCGCCCGGCCCGCCGTGCAGGAACACCGCCGGCTTGCCGTGCGGGTTGCCGCTCTGCTCGTAGTACAGCGTGTGCAGCTCCGACACCTTGAGCATGCCGCGGTCGTAGGGTTCGATTTCGGGATACAGCGTGCGACGTTCCTGCGTCATGGGCGTGTCCAGTCTGGAGAGGATCGATTCACGCGATCGCGACGGATCGCAAGGAGCTCGAAAAGGCTAACACGACCGTTCACGATTGCGACCCCACCCAGCCGTCCGCATGCCATCGTCCCGCCCTTTTCGCATGGAAGACTGGGCATCCGTCATCCTCCTGCCAAGAGCCCGCATGCACCCCATTCGCCTCACCAGCCTGTTCGCCCTGGCTCTCGCCTTCATCGCGCCGACGACGCTGCCGGCGGCCCCTGCTCCGGCTACCCACGCGGCGCTGCAAGGCAAGCTCGAAGCCTTGGCCAGGCGCGCACAGCCCGGCGTGCTCGGCATCGCCGTGCTCGACCCGCAGAGCGGCGAGCGATGGCAGGTCAACGCCGGCCGCGCCTACCCGATGATGAGCGTGTTCAAGGCGCCCGTGGCCGCTGCGGTATTCGCGCGCATCGACAGCGGCCCGCTGTCGATGGAACAGACGGTGACGCTGACGCGCGCGGACATCGTCGCCGGTTCCGCCGTACCGTCGATCGGCGCGCACTTCCGCGGCGAGCGCATGAGCTTCACCGTGCTCCAGCTGCTCGCGGCGGCTGTCAGCGACAGCGACAACACCGCCGTCGATGCGCTGCTGAAGCTCGTTCCCCCTCAGGACGTCACCGCCTTCCTGCGCGCGCACGGCATCGCCGGCATGCGCGTGGACATGGGCGAGGCCGGCGTCGACGGCGTGTTCGAGCAACTCGCCCCCGGCCAGCAGCCGCCGGCAACCGAGACGGCGCAAGCGGAGGCGTCGCGCCTGCAGCGCGGCTATCGCGCCTATCTGGCCGACCCGCGCAACCGCAGCACGCCGGATGCCGCTGCGGACTTCCTGCGCCAATTGCAGCGCGGCACCTTGCTTTCGCCGGCGTCGACGCACGCCCTGCTCGCGCTGATGCAGGCCCAGACACAACCGAGCCGTCTGCGACAAGGCCTGCCGCACGGCGTGCGGCTCGCGGACAAATGCGGCACGTCCTACACGCTGGATGGGCTCACCGCTGCCTACAACGACATCGGCATCCTGACCTGGCCCGACGGCCGCAGCGTGATCGTGGCTGCCTTCCTTACGGCCTCAACCGCCTCGAAAGCCCAGCGTGAGGCGCTGTTCGCCGACCTGGCACGCGCGGTCGCGAACACATCGCCGCACTGATCACTCCGCTTCGAACAGCTTGCCCGGATTGAGGATGCCGTTCGGGTCGAACACCTTGCGCACGCCGCGCATCAAGGCGATTTCCGCCGCGCTGCGCGTGCTGTCGAGGTAGGGCTTCTTGACCAGGCCGATGCCGTGCTCGGCCGAGATGCTGCCACCGTGTTCCTTCAGCGTGGCGGCCAGCAGCTTGGTGACGTGCTCGCACTGCGCGATGAAATCCGCATCCGCCATACCGGCGGGCTTGAGCACGTTGATGTGCAGGTTGCCGTCGCCGATGTGGCCGAACCACACCACCTCGATCTGCGGGTATTCGCGCGCCAGCAGCGCCTGCATCGCGTGCAGGAAGGCCGGCACCGCGCCGATGCGCACCGACACGTCGCTCTTGTACGGCTTGTGCGGCGCTAGGCTCTCGGTGATGCCCTCGCGCAGCCGCCACAGCGCGGCGGCCTGGGCCTCGCTCTGCGCGAGCGTGCCGTCGACGATCCAGCCCTGCTCCATGCCTTCGCCGAGCACCGCCAGCGCAGCCTCCTGCGCGGCTTCGTCCGGCGCGTCGAACTCGGTGACCACGTAGTACGGATGCTCGCCATCCAGCGCGCGCTGCGCGCCGTGCGCCAGCACGTGCTTCAGCGCGATGTCGGTGAAGAACTCGAAAGCCTGCAGCGCAAGCTTCGAGCGGAACAGACCGAACACGGCCAGCACCGCGTCCATGTCGGGCAACGCCAGCAGCATGGTCTGCGCGGGCGGCGGCGGGTCGGTGAGCCTGAGCGTGGCTTCCACCACGATGCCCAGCGTACCTTCCGAGCCGATCATCAACTGGCGAAAGTCGTAGCCGCTGGAGTTCTTCACCAGCGCGCGGTTGAGGTCGAGCAGTTCGCCGTTGCCGGCCACCACCTTGAGCCCGGCGATCCACTCGCGGGTGTTGCCGTAGCGGATCACCCGGATGCCGCCGGCGTTGGTGGCGACGTTGCCGCCGATGGAGCAGGAACCGCGCGCGGCGAAATCCACCGGATAGACCAGCCCGTGCTCGCGCGCCGCCGCATGCACGGCTTCCAGCGGCATGCCCGGCTGCACGGTGAGCGTGCGGTCGGCGGCGTCGAAGCCCAGCACGCGGTTCATCCGCTCCAGGCTCAGCACCAGCTCGCCGTTGGCCGCCACCGCGCCGCCGGAAAGCCCGGTGCGGCCGCCCGAGGGCACGACAGCCACGCCGCGCTCGTTGGCCCAGCGCACGATGCCCTGCACCTCCTCCACCGTGGCCGGCAGCGCGATGGCCAACGGCGCGGGCGTCCAGCGGCGCGTCCAGTCGCGACCGTAGTGCTCCAGGTCGCCGGGCTCGGAGAGCAGGCGCAACGCGGGCAGGCGGCGGGCAAGATCGTCCAGGGCGTCGCTCATGGGGTCTCCGTCGGGTTATGCCTGGCGCGGCGTTTGGACGTCCAAACACTTCTGTGCTGCGTCGCCGCAATTCTGGCATAGTAGCAGTTCCTTTCGCGCTGGAGCCGCCATGAAGACCTCGTTCCCCCGGCAAGACATCAAGGTGCTGTTGCTGGAGGGCGTGAGTCGCACCGCGGTGGAAACCTTCGAGCGCGCCGGCTATACCAACATCGAGTACCACCTGAAGTCGCTGCCCGAAGCGCAGCTGCTGGAACGCATCGCCGACGCCCACATCGTGGGCCTGCGCTCGCGCACCCAGCTCACCGCCGAGGTGCTGCGCCACGCCAAGCGGCTGATCGCGGCGGGCTGCTTCTGCATCGGCACCAACCAGGTCGACCTGGGCGAGGCGGAGCGGCTGGGCGTGCCGGTGTTCAACGCGCCCTACTCCAACACGCGCAGCGTGGCCGAGCTGGTGATCGCCGAGGCCATCATGCTGCTGCGCGGCATCCCGCAGCGCAACGCGCAATGCCACCGCGGCGGCTGGAGCAAGTCCGCCGCCGGCAGCTACGAGGCGCGCGGCAAGGTGCTGGGCGTGATCGGCTACGGCCACATCGGCACCCAGGTGGGTGTGCTGGCCGAAAGCATGGGCATGCAGGTGATCTTCCACGACGTGGAAACCAAGCTGGCGCTGGGCAACGCCCATGCCGCCGCCAGCCTCGAAGACCTGCTGCAACGCTCCGACGTGGTGACCCTGCACGTGCCCGAGACGCCCGCCACCAAGCTGATGTTCGGCGCGAAGGAAATCGCCGCGATGCGCCAGGGCGCGATGCTGATCAACGCCTCGCGCGGCAGCGTGGTGGAGATCGACGCGCTGGCCGAAGCCCTGCGCAGCGGCCATCTCGCCGGCGCCGCGGTGGACGTGTTCCCGGTGGAGCCCAAGGGCAACGACGACCCCTTCGTGTCGCCGCTGGTCGGCCTGGACAACGTGATCCTCACCCCGCACATCGGCGGCAGCACGCTGGAGGCGCAGGACAACATCGGCATCGAGGTCGCCAGCAAGCTGGTGCGCTACAGCGACAACGGCTCCACCCTGTCGGCGGTGAACTTCCCCGAGGTGTCGCTGCCGGAACACACCAGGAGCCGCCGCCTGCTGCACATCCACAAGAACGTGCCCGGTGTGCTGTCGCGCATCAACGAACTGTTCTCCGCCGGCAACATCAACATCGACGCGCAGTTCCTGCAGACCGACGCGGAAGTGGGCTACGTGGTGATCGACGTGGCCGCCGACGAAGCGCAGGCGAACGTGCTGAAGGACAAGCTCGCGGCGATCCCGGGCACACTGCGCAGCCGGGTGCTGTACTGACGACCAGCCGCAGCCATGGCGACACCTCGCGGTGCCGCCATGCCCAGGGAACGCAGGCGGCAGAAACGACAACGGCGCCCTGAGGGCGCCGTTGTCGTTTCAAGCTAGATGGTCGGGGCGGCCGGATTCGAACCGACGACCCTTTGCCCCCCAGGCAAATGCGCTACCAGGCTGCGCTACGCCCCGACTTGGACTTGAAAGGCGGCAACGTGGCCGCCTTTCGTGCTTCGCGATCATGCGATCGGAAAGCGCGAATTGTAGCAGAGGAACACGCTCAGCGGCGCAGCAGGGCGAGAACTTCTTCCAGCTCCAGGCGCACCTGGTGCACGATCTGGTGCGACATGCTCGCCTCGACGCGCGCCTGCGGGCCTTCCAGCCGCGCGCGGGCGCCGGTGATGGTGAAGCCTTCGTCGTATAGCAGCGCGCGGATCTGGCGGATCATCAGCACGTCGTGGCGCTGGTAGTAGCGACGGTTGCCGCGGCGCTTCACGGGGTTCAGCGCGGGAAACTCCTGCTCCCAGTAGCGCAGCACGTGCGGCTTCACACCGCACAGCTCGCCCACCTCACCGATGGTGAAGTAGCGCTTGGCCGGGATGGGCGGCAGTTCGGTGTTATTCCCTTGATCCAGCATAGCCCTCGACTCGCACCTTGAGTTTCTGACCCGGACGGAACGTCACCACCCGGCGTGCGGAGATCGGGATCTCCTCGCCGGTCTTCGGGTTGCGCCCGGGCCGCTGGTTCTTCTCGCGCAGGTCGAAGTTGCCGAAACCGGACAGCTTCACCTGCTCCCCCCTTTCCAGAGCCTCGCGGACGACCTCGAAACAGGCGTCCACGAATTCCTTGGCTTCCCGCTTGTTGAGGCCCACGTCGAGGAAAAGCCGCTCGGCCATATCCGCCTTGGTCAGAGCCATCTCACCCTCGCAACTTGGCCTTGCACGTTTGCTCCAGTGCGGCGATGGCCTGCCGCACGCAATGGTCTGCGTCTTCGTCGGTAAGGGTGCGGGAAGCATCCTGCAAAATCAAGCCCATAGCGAGACTTTTTCGGCCCACTTCGACCCCCTTGCCGCTGTAGCGGTCGAACAGACGCAGCTCCACCAGCGCCTCGCCAAGGCTGCTCCGAACCACCTGCTCGATCCGTGACCAAGTCACCTCTTCGGACACCTCGACGGCGATGTCGCGGCGCACGACGGGGAAACGGGCGACCGGCTGCGCCTTGGGCAGGCGGCGGGCCAGCAGCGGCTCCAGCGCCAGCTCCAGCACGTGTACGTCCGGCCCCAGATCCAGCGCCTTGGCCAGCCGCGGATGCAGGGCGCCCAGCCAGCCAGCCGTCTCGCCATCGCGTGCGATCCGCGCGCCACGGCCAGGATGCAGCCATGCCGGCAGGCCATCGGCATGCATCGTCCAGCGGTGCGCTTCGCCGCCCCAGGCCAGCAGTGCGTCCAGGTCGCCCTTGAGGTCGAAGAAATCCAGTGCGCGCGACGGCTCGCCCCACTGTTCGGCATGGGCGTTGCCGCTGGCGACGATGGCGAGACTGGGGGTTTCCACGGGCGGGTTGCCCGCCGCGAACACGCGGGCGACCTCGAACAGCCGTACTCGCTCCTGCTGGCGCGCGCGGTTGTGGCGCAGCGCCTCGACCAGCCCCGGCAGCAGCGAGGGACGCATCACCGCCAGGTCGGCCGACAGCGGATTGGCCAGCGGCACGCCCTGCCCCGCCAGGCTCCATTGCGCCAGCAGCTCGGCGGACACGAAGGACAGGTTGACCGCCTCGAAATAGCCGCGCGCGGCCAGTTGCTCGCGCAACGCCAGTTCGCCGATGCGCGCTTCCGGCTCGGCGGACAGCGCCAGCGCGCCCGCCGGTGTGGCGGTGGGAATGTGGTTGTAGCCGAAGATGCGCGCGACCTCTTCGATCAGGTCTTCCTCGCGCTCGATGTCGAAGCGGCGGCTGGGCGCGGTGACCCGCCAGCCCTCGGCCAGCGGCTCGACCTGCATGCCCAGCGCGGTGAAGATGCGCGCGACCTCGGCATCGGCCACCGCCAGGCCGAGCACACGCTCCAGCCGCGCGCGCCGCAACACGATCGGCTGCGGCGCCTGCAACTGCCCCGGCAACGTGACGTCGAGCAAGGGGCCGGCCACGCCGCCGGCAATGTCGAGGATCAGCCGGGTCGCGTACTCGATGGCGATGGGCGGCAACTCGGGATCGACGCCGCGCTCGAAACGGTGCCCGGCGTCGGTGTGCATGCCAAGCCGGCGGCTGCGGCCGATGATCGCCGCGGGAATCCAGTGGGCGGCTTCCAGGAACACGCTGCGGGTGGCGTCGGTCACACGCGTCTCGGCACCGCCCATGATCCCGCCCAGCGCGACTGCGCGCGCGCCCCTGCCGCCGCGACCGTCGGCGACGACGAGGAAATCCCCGTCCAGCTCGACGCTACGGCCGTCGAGCAACTGCAGTGGCTCGCCCGCGCGCGCCGGACGCACGACGATCCCGCCCTCCAGCTTGTCCTTGTCGAAGGCGTGCATCGGCTGGCCCAGCTCCAGCATCACGTACTGGGTGACGTCGACCAGGAAGCTGATCGGACGCAGGCCGCTGCGGCGCAGGCGTTCGGCCATCCACATGGGCGTCGCTACGCGGGCGTCCACGCCATCGATCACCCGACCGGCGAAGCGCGGCACGCGCGGGCCGGCGTCGAGCACCACCTCCATCGTGGCGTCGCTGCCGGCGGCTACCGGCGCGGCGTCCAGCGGCCGCACCTCGCCGCCCAGCGCGGCGGCGACGTCGAACGCGATGCCGCGCACGCTGAAGCAGTCGGCGCGGTTGGGCGTGAGCTTGATCTCGATGCTGGCGTCCGGCAGGCCGAGGTAGGCCGCCAGCGGCGTGCCTACCGGGGCGTCGGCCGGGAGTTCGAGCAGGCCCGAGGCATCCGGATCGATGCCCAGCTCCTTGGCCGAGCACAGCATGCCGGACGATTCGACGCCACGCAGCTTCGCTGCCTTGATGGCGATGCCGCCCGGCAGCACCGCACCGACCGTGGCCAACGGCGCCACCAGGCCGGCGCGCGCATTGGGCGCGCCACAGACGATCTGCACGGTGCCGCTGCCCGTGTCCACCTCGCACACCTGCAGGCGGTCGGCCTCGGGATGCTTCTGCGCGCTGACGATGCGCGCCACGACCACGCCGGCCAGCGAATCGCCCAGTGCGGTGACGTCCTCGACTTCCAGGCCGATGGCGGTCAGCGTCGCGGAAAGCTCGTCGCGCGACGCCTTGGTCGGCACGTGGTGGCGCAGCCAGTTCTCGGAGAATTTCATGGGTCGGATCCGGGATTCGGGATGGGAGATTGGAGATTCGGGAAAACGGGAACGAGGCTCTTGCGAATCCCCGATCCCCAACCCCGAATCCCGCTCCTTAGGCGAACTGCTTGAGGAAGCGCAGGTCGTTCTCGAAGAACGCACGCAGGTCGGAGACGCCGTAGCGCAGCATCGCGAAGCGCTCCACGCCCAGGCCGAAAGCAAAGCCGGTGTAGCGTTCCGGGTCGATGCCGCAGTTCGCCAGCACGTTCGGATGCACCATGCCGCAACCCAGCACTTCCAGCCAGCGCGATTCGCCGTCCTTGGTCTCCCAGCGGATGTCCACCTCGGCCGAGGGCTCGGTGAAGGGGAAGTAGCTGGGGCGGAAGCGCATCTCGAAATCGCGCTCGAAGAACGCGCGGATGAACTCGGCCAGCGTGCCCTTGAGGTCGGCGAAGCTGGAGGTCTCGTCGACCAGCAGGCCCTCGATCTGGTGGAACATCGGCGAGTGCGTCTGATCCGAGTCGCTGCGGTACACCTTGCCCGGCGCGATGATGCGGATCGGCGGCTGGCGCCCCTTCATCGAGCGGATCTGCACCGGCGAGGTATGCGTGCGCAGCAGGCGGCCGTCGCCGAAGTAGAAGGTGTCGTGCATTGCGCGCGCCGGATGGTGCGGCGGGAAATTCAGCGCCTCGAAGTTGTGCCAGTCGTCCTCGATCTCGGGGCCGTCTGCGCGCTGGTAGCCCAGCCGCGCGAAGATCGCGGCGATGCGCTCCAGCGCACGGGTGACCGGATGGATGCCGCCGCGCTCGCCGTCGCGGCCGGGCAGCGAGATGTCGATGGTTTCGGAAGCAAGCCGGCGATCCAGCTCGGCCTGCTCCAGCGCGGCCTTGCGCGCGGCCAGCGCGTCGGCGAGGCGCTCCTTGACGCGGTTCACCTCGGCGCCACGCGACTTTTTCTCTTCCGGCGGTAGCGAGCCCAGCGTCTTCAGCGCGGCGGTGACGATGCCGCTCTTGCCGAGCAGGCCGACGCGCAGGATTTCGAGTGCGTCTAGCGTATTGGCCTTGTCGATATCGGCCAGCGCGGCTACCGCACGGCTATCCAGATCATCCATCGATGCGACTCTCGCTTCTCTCCCTCTCCCCTTCGGGGAGAGGGCTGGGGTGAGGGGTGCTCTTGCGTCGACGCCAGCTCGAAGCGAGCTTCGATGACGTTCGGGGCAAGCCTTGGCCCCTCACCTCAATCCTCTCCCCGGCGGGGAGAGGAGGCGAACGCAAAAAGCGCGCTACCAAAACAAAACGGGGAGAAGGCGTTGGCCTCCTCCCCGCTTGATTCACATCATATCGTCAGTGAGCGACGATCAAGCGGCCAGTGCGGCCTTCGCCTTTTCCGCGATCGCACCGAACGCCTTGATGTCGTGCACGGCGATGTCGGCCAGCACCTTGCGGTCGACCGTGATGCCGGCCTTCAGCAGGCCGTTGATGAGGCGGCTGTAGGACAGGCCGAACTGGCGGGCGGCAGCGTTGATGCGCACGATCCACAGGGCACGGAACTGGCGCTTCTTCTGCTTGCGGCCGATGTACGCGTACTGGCCGGCCTTGATGACGGCCTGGTTAGCAACGCGGAAAACCTTGCGGCGGGCGTTGTAGTAGCCCTTCGCGCGGCCGATGATCTTCTTGTGACGACGACGGGCGGTAACGCCACGCTTTACACGAGCCATGGTCTAGTCCTCCCGGTTCAGAGATACGGCAACATGCGCGCCACACCCTTGGTGTCGCACGCCTTGACGTGGTTGGTGGCGCGCAGATTGCGCTTACGCTTGGTCGACTTCTTGGTCAGGATGTGCGACTTGAAGGCGTGACCGGCCTTGAACTTGCCGGAAGCGGTCTTGCGAAAACGCTTCGCCGCCGCCCGGTTGGTCTTGATCTTGGGCATGGGAATGCTCCTTGATGGGGCTTGCCCTCCTTAAGTGAGAGCAGCCGGTTTCTGACTGATTCGGCGGCGACCGCAAGGCCGCGCTTTCCATCCTGCCGACATCGGTTCACGACCCTTCCTGGCGGGTCGAACTGCCAATTGTACGGAGAAAACGGGACTGGCGCCAGCCCGTGGCGCGCATCCGGGCAGGAACCCGCCCTTGGCCCATGCGAAGCGGCAGCCCGAGGGCCACCGCTCGCCTCACTGCTTCTTCTTGGGGCCGATCATCATGACCATCTGGCGGCCTTCCAGGCGGGGGAAGGACTCCACCTGGCCGTTCTCGCCGATGTCGGCCTGGATGCGCTTGGCCATTTCCTGGCCCAAATCCTGGTGCGACATCTCGCGGCCGCGGAAGCGGATGGTGACCTTGACCTTGTCGCCTTCCTCGAGGAAGCGAAGCATGTTGCGCAGCTTGATCTCGTAGTCGCCCACGTCCGTGACCGGACGGAACTTCACTTCCTTGATCTCGACCTGCTTCTGCTTCTTCTTGGCGGCCTGGGCCTTCTTCTGGGCTTCGAACTTGAACTTGCCGTAGTCCATGATGCGGCAGACCGGCGGGTCGCCGTTCGGCTGGATCTCGACCAGATCCATGCCGGCTTCCTGCGCCAGCGCAAGCGCCTCGTCACGGGTCAGGATACCTAGCTGCTCCGCATCGGCACCGATCACGCGCACGCGCGGGACACGGATTTCCAGGTTGCGGCGATTGCCCTTGGTTTCTGTAGTGGCGATACCACTATCCTCCAGAAGAAGTTGATTTTGGCCGACGCGGCATCAGCGCCGCGTTTCGGCCTCCAGACGCTCGACGAAGGCGGCCAGCGACATGCTGCCCAGGTCTTCGCCCGAACGGGTACGCACGGAAACCGCCCCGGACTCCTTCTCGCGATCACCGACGACAAGCAGGTAGGGCACTTTCTGCAACGTATGCTCGCGGATTTTATAACCGACTTTCTCGTTGCGCAAATCGGCCTCGACCCGGAAACCTTTGTCGACAAGGGCTTGCGTCACTTCGCGAACGTAATCGGCCTGCGCGTCGGTGATGCTGAACACCATCGCCTGCACCGGCGCCAGCCACGGCGGCAGCAGGCCGGCATGGTGCTCGATCAGGATGCCGATGAAGCGCTCCATCGAGCCCACGATGGCCCGGTGCAGCATCACCGGGTGCTGGCGCTGGCTGTGCTCGTCCACGTACTCGGCGCCAAGGCGCTCGGGCATCATGAAGTCCACCTGCATGGTGCCGACCTGCCAGGCGCGGCCGATCGAGTCCTTCATGTGGTACTCGATCTTGGGGCCGTAGAAGGCGCCCTCGCCCGGCAGCTCCTCCCACTCCACGCCGGCGGCGCGCAGCGCGGAACGCAGCGCCGCCTCGGCCTTGTCCCACACGTCCTCGGAACCGATGCGCTTGTCCGGGCGCAGCGCGATCTTCAGCGCGATGTTGTCGAAGCCGAAGTCCGCGTAGACCTGCATCGCCTGCCGGTGGAAGGCGGTGACCTCCGGCTCGATCTGCTCGGGCGTGCAGAAGATGTGGCCGTCGTCCTGGGTGAAGGCGCGCACGCGCATGATGCCGTGCAGGGCGCCGGACGGCTCGTTGCGGTGGCAGCCGCCGAATTCGCCGTAGCGGATCGGCAGGTCGCGGTAGCTGTGCAGGCCGGTGTTGAACACCTGGATGTGGCCAGGACAGTTCATCGGCTTCAGCGCGAACACGTGCTTCTCCGACTCGGTGAAGAACATGTTCTCCTGGTAGTTGTCCCAATGGCCGGACTTCTTCCACAGCGCCACGTCCAGCACCTGCGGGCAGCGCACCTCCTGGTAGCCGCTCTTCCTGTACACGCCGCGCATGTACTGCTCCACCTGCTGCCAGATCGCCCAGCCGCGCGGGTGCCAGAACACCATGCCCGGGCCTTCCTCCTGCTGGTGGAACAGGTCGAGCGCCTTGCCGATCTTGCGGTGGTCGCGCTTCTCGGCCTCTTCCAACTGGTGCAAGTAGGCCTTGAGATCCTTGTCGTTGAGCCAGGCCGTGCCGTAGATGCGCGTGAGCATCGCGTTGCTGGAATCGCCGCGCCAGTACGCGCCGGCCACCTTCATCAGCTTGAACGCGCGCAGCCTGCCCGTGTTGGGCACGTGCGGGCCGCGGCACAGGTCGGTGAACTCGCCCTGCGAATAGAGCGACAACTGTTCGCCGGCGGGAATCGACTCGATGATCTCCGCCTTGTACGCCTCGCCCAGGCCGCGGAAAAACGCCACCGCCTCGTCGCGCGACTTCACGCTGCGCGTCACCGGCAACTGCTCGGCCACGATCTTGTGCATCTCAGCCTCGATCTTCGGCAGATCCTCGGGCGTGAACGGGCGCTCGTAGGCGAAGTCGTAGTAGAAGCCATTGTCGATCACCGGGCCGATGGTGACCTGCGCGCCCGGATACAGCCGCTGCACCGCCTGCCCCATCAGGTGCGCGGTGGAATGGCGCAGGATCTCCAGCGCCTCGGGGCTCTTCTCGGTGACGATCTCGAGGCTGGCATCGTGCTCGATGGGGAAGCTGGCGTCCACCAGCTTGCCGTCCACCTTGCCGGCGAGGGTGGCTTTGGCCAGGCCGGCGCCGATGGAGGCGGCCACGTCCTGCACGGACACGGGGTGGTCGAACGGGCGCTTGCTGCCGTCGGGTAGCGTGATCTCGATCATGGGAAAACGGATGCTCCGGAAACGAAAAAGGACGCCGCAGCGTCCTTTCGACAAGGTAGGGCTCGGCGGAAATTCAACGTGGGCGATGGGTAGTGGACATGTCGCACGCTCGGCCGGCGCTTGCGCGCGGGCCACCTTGTCGCTGGAAATAGTGTCGAAAACGTAGTCTAGCGCCACCCGCGCCGTCAATCGAGCCATGGTCGCGCCGGCTACAATGCCACCCTCCCCGCGAAGGAACGAAGCCATGCGCATCCTCGTCACCGGCACCGCCGGCTTCATCGGCGCCGCCCTGGCCGAGCGCCTGCTGGCGCGCGGCGACGAAGTGCTGGGCATCGACAACCACAACGACTACTACGACCCGGCGCTGAAGGAAGCGCGCCTCGCCCGCTTCGCCGACCATGCCGGCTACACCCACCGCCGCGCCGACCTGGCCGACGCCGCCGCGGTGAACGACGCCTTTGCCAGCTTCAGGCCGCAGCGCGTGGCGAACCTGGCCGCGCAGGCCGGCGTGCGCTACTCGCTGAAGAACCCGCAGGCCTACGTGCAGAGCAACCTGGTCGGCTTCGGCAACATCCTCGAAGCCTGCCGCCGCGGCGGCGTCGAGCACCTGGTCTACGCCTCGTCCAGCTCGGTCTACGGCGCCAACCGCAAGCTGCCGTTCGCGGTGGAGGACGCGGTGGATCATCCGGTGAGCCTGTACGCCGCCACCAAGAAGGCCAACGAGCTGATGGCGCACAGCTACAGCCACCTGTACGGCCTGCCCACCACCGGCCTGCGCTTCTTCACCGTGTACGGGCCGTGGGGCCGGCCGGACATGTCGCCCATGCTGTTCGCCGACCGCATCAGCCGCGGCGAAGCCATCGACGTGTTCAACTTCGGCAACCACAGCCGCGACTTCACCTATGTCGACGACATCGTGGAGGGCGTGATCCGCACGCTCGACCATCCGGCCGCTCCCGATCCGGCCTACGACGCGCAATCGCCGAACCCCGGCACCTCGAACGCGCCCTGGCGCGTCTACAACATCGGCAACGACCAGCCGGTGCAGCTGCTGCGCTTCATCGAACTGCTGGAGCAGCACCTGGGACGCACGGTGGAAAAGAACCTGCTGCCAATGCAGCCGGGCGACGTGCCCGACACCTGGGCCGACGTGTCGGCGCTGCGACGCGACGTGGGCTACGCGCCGGACACCTCCATCGAGGACGGCGTGGCGCGCTTCGTGGCGTGGTACCGCGATTATTTCAAGCGGTAACGCACCGACGCTCAGAACGGCTTGGCCAGCACCAGGAAGATCACGCCCAGCAGCAGCAGCACCGGCAACTCGTTGAGCCAGCGCAAGGCCTTCGACGAAGGCAGCGCGCCGCCCTTCTCGCAGCGCTTGAGCATCCGCCCCGCCCACACGAAGTAGGCCAGCAGCAAGGCCACCAGGGTCAGCTTGGCGTCGATCCAGTGCATGCCCGCCGCCACGTTCGGCAACGTCGACGGCCACAGCCGCCAGCCCTGCCACAACGTCAGGCCGAACAGGAAGGCGATGCCGAACATGTTGTGGCCGAACTTGTACAGCCGCCGCCCCATCAGCAACAGCCGCGCCTTCACCGCCGGCTCGTCGCCGGCCTCGGCCAGGTTCACCAGGATGCGCGGCAGGTAGAACACCGTGGCCATCCAGGCGATCACGAACAGCACGTGGAAGGACTTGATCCAGAGGTAGACCATCGCGACGCTCCAGCCGGAAAAAGAAACGGCGCGAACCGAGGTTCGCGCCGTCGCATGGTATCTGGTGGGCGGTACAAGGATCGAACTTGTGACCCCTACCATGTCAAGGTAGTGCTCTACCGCTGAGCTAACCGCCCGATTCGCGTGACTGCAGGCCGCGCGAGCCGCGCAGTATAGGCGACTTGCCGCGACGCCACAACTGCTCGCTGCCAGGGCACCTCAGCGCAAGGCCTGCTCGCGCAGCTGGTGGATCTGGTCACGCAGCTTGGCCGCCGCCTCGAACTCCAGGTTCTGGGCGTGCTTGTACATCTGCGCCTCCAGCTTCTTGATCGCGGCGGCTGCCTTGGCCGGATCCATCGCTTCGTAGCCGGCCGGCGACTCGGCCACGGCGGCGGCACGCTGGCGTCCCTTGCCGCCGCGGCCACGCGGCGATTCGCTGCGCGCGCCTTCCATGATGTCGGCGATGCGCCGTTCCACCGTCCTGGGCGTGATGCCGTGCGCCTCGTTGTAGGCGAGCTGCTTCTCGCGGCGGCGCGCGGTCTCGTCCATCGCCGCCCGCATCGAACGGGTGACCTCATCGGCGTAGAGGATGGCCTTGCCGCGCACGTTGCGGGCGGCACGGCCGATGGTCTGGATCAGCGAGCCGGTGGAGCGCAGAAAACCTTCCTTGTCGGCGTCGAGCACCGCCACCAGCGACACCTCGGGCATGTCCAGGCCCTCGCGCAGCAGGTTGATGCCCACCAGCACGTCGAACTCACCAAGGCGCAGGTCGCGGATGATCTCGCTGCGCTCCACCGTCTCGATGTCCGAGTGCAGGTAGCGCACCTTCACGCCGTGCTCGGAGAGGTATTCGGTGAGGTTCTCGGCCATGCGCTTGGTCAGCGTGGTGACCAGCACGCGGTCGCCCATCGCGATGCGCTTGTTGGCCTCGCCCAGCAGGTCGTCCACCTGGGTACGCACCGGGCGCACTTCCACCTCGGGATCGACCAGGCCGGTGGGGCGCACCACCAGTTCGACGATGGCGTCGCCGGACTTCTGCAGCTCGTACTCGCGCGGCGTGGCGGAGACGTAGATCGCGCGCGGCACCCGCGCCTCCCATTCCTCGAAACGCAGCGGACGGTTGTCCAGCGCGGACGGCAGGCGGAAGCCGAACTCCACCAGGGTCTCCTTGCGCGAGCGGTCGCCCTTGTACATCGCGCCGACCTGCGGCACGGTGACGTGCGATTCGTCCACCACCAGCAGGCCGTCGGCAGGCAGGTAGTCGAACAGCGTGGGCGGCGGCTCGCCGGGGGCGCGCCGGGAAAGGTGGCGCGAGTAGTTCTCGATGCCCTGGCAGTAGCCCACCTCGGCCATCATCTCCACGTCGTAGCGGGTGCGCTGATCCAGCCGCTGCGCCTCGACCAGCTTGTTGTCACGGTACAGCACTTCCAGCCGCTCCTTCAGCTCGTCCTTGACGGTGTCGATCGCGTTGAGCACGCTCTCGCGCGTGGAGGCGTAGTGCGTGCGCGGGTAGACCGTGTAGCGCGGCACCTTGCGCACGGTCTCGCCGGTGAGCGGATCGAACAGCGCCAGCCCTTCCACCTCGCCATCGAACAGCTCGATGCGCAGCGCCTCGGTTTCCGACTCCGCCGGAAACACGTCGATGATCTCGCCGCGCACGCGGTAGGTGCCGCGGCGCAATTCCATCTCGTTGCGGGTGTACTGCAGCTCGGTGAGCTGGCGGATCAGCTGGCGCTGATCGATGCGCTCGCCCTTGGCGAGGATCAGGCGCAGGCTGAGGTAATCCTCCGGGTTGCCCAGGCCGTAGATCGCCGACACCGTGGCCACGATGATCGCGTCGCGCCGCGACAGCAGCGCCTTGGTCGCGGCCAGCCGCATCTGCTCGATGTGGTCGTTGATCGAAGCGTCCTTCTCGATGAAGGTGTCCGACGCCACCACGTAGGCTTCCGGCTGGTAGTAGTCGTAGTAGCTGACGAAGTACTCCACCGCGTTGTTCGGGAAGAACTCGCGGAACTCGCCGTACAACTGCGCCGCCAGCGTCTTGTTCGGCGCCATCACGATGGTGGGCCGCTGCACCTGCTGGATCACGTTGGCGATGGTGTAGGTCTTGCCCGAGCCGGTGACGCCCAGCAGGGTCTGCGCGGCCAGGCCCGCCTCGAAGCCCTCGCTGAGGCGGCGAATCGCCTCGGGCTGGTCGCCGGCGGGCTGGTAGGGTGCGACGAGTTCAAAACGGTCGGTCATGACGGACAAGATGCGGGCGGATGCGCGCATTCTAAATCGCCGCTGCTGACAGCCCCTGTCAGCAGAACCCGACGCGACAGCCCGCCGACAGACGGCAGGCCGCGCGGAGGCGCCTTCCTAGCATGGCCGCTCCGTCCGGGCAGGAGCGCGTCATGGCGATGCGGCAGGCTGGCAGGCAACGCGGCGTCACGCTGGTCGAACAGATCATGGTCATCGCCATCCTCGGCGTGCTCGCGGCCATCGCCATGCCGCCGCTGGCGCGCATGCTCCAGCGCAACCGCGTGCAAGTCGCCCAGGCGGATTTCATCGCCGCCCTGCAGCACGCGCGCGGCGTCGCCATCACCGCCGGAAAATCCACCCTGCTCTGCCCCAGCCGCGATGGTGCGCAGTGCAGCGGCGGAACACGCTGGGAATCCGGCTGGCTGATCGGCCACGACCAGGATCGCAACGGCCAGCCCGATGCAGGCGCGCTGCGAACGCAGCCCAGCTACGCTGGCGTCACCATTATCGGCGACAGCGGCCGCCCGCTGGTTCGTTTCCGCGCCGACGGTAGCGCACCCGGCACGACCAACACCTTGCGCATCTGCGCTCGCGGCCACTCGGAACAGGCGCTTGTCGTGGTGATCTCCAACTCGGGCCGCGTCCGCGGCGCCAGTGCCAATGCCGCGGAAGCCGCCAAATGCGCGTCCGCGCAATGAAGGGGCGCCCCCGACATCGGCGCCGCTTCCGCAGGCGCCGGCGCCCTGCAAGAATCGGCGCACCAACAACGGGAGCCATGCATGGAAACCAGCTTCAAACGTTCCGCTGCATTCCAGGGAGGCAGCAAGCGCACGATCTGGCTGGTCGTCGCCGTCATGATCCTGATGTCGCTGTGGTCGAGCATCGTCACCATCGGCCCCGGCAACCGCGGCGTGCTGATGACCTTCGGTGCGGTGCACCAGGGCGTGCTGACTCCTGGCCTGCACTTCAAGCTGCCGTTCGTGCAGTCGGTCAAGCAGATGAACGTGCAGATCCAGAAGTCGCAGACCACCGAAACGGCCGCGAGCCGCGACCTGCAGAACGTCTCCACCGAGGTCGCCGTGAACTGGGCGATCAACCCCGTCGACGCGGAATGGGTGTACCAGCGCCTCGGCGACGAATCCGAGCTCACCAGCAAGGTGATCGCACCGGTGGTGTCGAACGCGGTGAAGGCCGTGGCCGCCCGATACAACGCCGAGGATCTGATCGAAAGCCGCGACAAGGTGGCCACCGAGATCCAGCAGCAGATCGTGACGGCGCTGAACCGGTACAAAGTGCAGGTGCAGGGCGTGAACATCACCAACTTCCAGTTCAGCCACGCCTACACCGAAGCCATCGAACAGAAGCAGGTTGCCCAGCAGCGCGCGTTGCAGGCCACCTACGACCTCCAGCGCACCAAGATCCAGGCGGAACAGGAGGTCGCGCAGGCACAGGGCCAGGCAGAGGCGCAGAAACTCCTGCAGCAGACCATCACGCCGCAGATCATCCAGCTGAAGGCCGTGGAGAAATGGAACGGCGTGCTGCCGCAGGTGGTGGGCGGCAACGGCACGCTGCCGATGATCGGGCCGATCAGCCCGGCGTCCAAAACCGGAGCAACGGCCGACTGAGAGCCTCTCGACACATGCAATGCACCGCAGCGACTGGGGTGCGCCAATCGACGCGCCCCGGCCACGGTTCGAGTCCAACTTCGGGCGCCAGTTCAGAGGGTCTGCAGCGATGCAGGCCCTTTTTGTTGCCCAACATCGCCCAGTCTTTCCTAGACATCCCAGGGCCCGGGATGGACTGTTCCTCGGGGTCGTTCACTGCACGCCCCTCCGGGCCAGATTGAAGCCCCCCTAAACTCTCGCGAGCATTCCCCGATTAGTCATTTTTGATCGGGCAGCCGGAGTGGCCTGCCTGCCATGGGATTGGACGGGGACAGCACGATGGTGGCAGTGATCAGCGGTAACGGCCTGGGCCTGGGCAACACGTCGCAGCGCACCGTGGGCGGCCAAGGGGGGCCCGCTGTCCTGGGCCAGGGCGGCGCGGCCAACGACGTCAACATCGCCACCGGGAACCTGATCCTGCAAGGGGCGGACGAAGGGCTGCTGTTCGATGGCCTGTCCCTATCGGCGGTACGCACCTACAACAGCCTGGGCCAGTTGAACGGTTCGGACGGCTGGAGCTACGGATTCAGCCGCAGCGTGGGCAGCCTGACCGGCACCCTCGACACCGCCGGCAGCACGGTGACCCGCACCGACGACGACGGCTCGGCGGTCACCTACGCCTACGACGCCAGCCAGGGCGTGTACGTCAGCCAGGGACAAAGCGGTGCGCAGGACACGCTGCGCTGGGATGCCGCGACGTCGACCTGGACGTGGAGCGATGCCGCCGACCAGCGCCAGGAAACCTACACCGCCGCGGGCCAGCTCGCGACGCTGAGCGACCTGGCCAATGGCGCCAGCTACCGCTTCGACTACGACGACGGCCAGCTCAGCCGGGTCGTGGCCGGCGACGGCGACACCCTGCTGTTCGGCTACGACGCCCAGCAGCGGCTGATCAGCCTGTCGATCCAGGAAGTGCCGCCGGGCCAGACGGCCGCGGTGACCCGGCAGACCGTCAGCTACGGCTACGACAGCCAGGGGCGCTTGAGTACGGTTACCATCGCGCTGGCCTCCGACACCGACAGCAGCACCGCGAGCTACGCCACCACCTACACCTACGACGGCAGCAGCGACCGGGTGGCCTCGGTCACCCAGGGCGACGGCACGGTGGTGAGCTACACCTACACCGAAGACGCGGCCGGGGTGTACCAGGTCACCGGCATCACCACCGGCAGTGGCGCCGCCGCCCAGGCGCTCACGCTGAGCTACGGCACCGGCAGCACCACCGTCACCGACGGCCTGGGCAACGCCACGACATACCAGTACGACGCGGCCGGCCACCTCACGGCGGTGATGGCCCCGGCCGTCAATGGCGTGTCGCCTACCACCACCTACACCTACGACAGCCAGGGCAATGTCCTGACGATGACCGACCCGGACGGGGCGGTCACCACCTACGCCTACGATGCCAACGGCAACCGGCTCAGTGTGGTCGACGGCGCCGGACACACGGTGGGCACCACCTACGATGCGCAGGATCAGGTCACCAGCCAGACCGTCTACACGGTGCCGGCCCAGGGCACGCCCGGCGAACCCGGCTACGTGGCGCCCAGCGGTGCGCAGACCGCCTACTACGTCTACACCGCCAGCGGGCAATTGGCCTATGCCATCGACCCGCTGGGTAACGTCACCGAGTACGACTACACGACCACGGCCGGTGGGCTGAGCGAGCTGGCCTCAGTGCGCCACTACCTGGGCGCGAGCTACCCCCTGGGCGGCCTCTCGCCGAGCGCGCTGCCGACCCTGGCGCAACTGCAGGCCTGGGCAGCCAGCAGCCCGGTGCAGGCCACCTTGGGCCAGACCACGCGCACGGACTACAGCTACGACGTACGCGGCCAGTTGGCCACGCAGACCCAGTACGACACGGTCGATGCCGAGGGCAACGGCGTGCTGACGAACGGGACGGTGATCACCACCACGACCTATGACGCACGGGGGCGGTTGCTGCTGACGGGGACGGCGACGGGAGCGGATCGCGGCACGGTGCAGGCGACCCGTTACGCCTACGACGGGCGGGGGCGCGTGATCAGCCAGACCGATCCATTGGGCAACGTGACCAGCTACGTCTACACCGACAGTGCCGGCACGATCGCCATCACCCAGGCCAACGGGCTGACGACGACGCAGGCGTACAACAGCGCGGGGCAACTGGTCAGCAGCGTGCAGTCGGCGGCGGGCCAAACCAGTCGCACCACGACGCACCTTTACAACGCTGCTGGCGAACCGATCGTCACGATCGATCCGGCGGGCAACGCCACCTACACCTTCTACGACGCCGACGGACGGATTGCCGGCACGGTGGATGCGACCGGAGCGGTCGTCGCCTACACCTACGATGCCGACGGCCGGGTCATCGGCACCACGCAGTACGCCACGTCGGTCAATACGGCGAGCTGGATCAGCGGCGGTGCGCTCACCGCCAGCTTCCCCGCGAGCCTGCCGGTACCCGCCAGCACGGCCAGCGACCGCACGACGACTACGGTCTATGACGCGGCGGGCGAAGCCGTCGCCACGATCGACCCGGAAGGCCATGTCACGACGACGACCTACGACGGCACCGGCCGTGTGACGTCGACCACGCAGTACGCCACGGCGCTGACGGCGGCGCAGCGCACGGCGTTGGGCAGCGCGCCGACCCTGGCCACGCTGCAGGCCGACCTGACGCCCAGCAGCAGCGATCGCACCACGCGCACTCTCCATGATGCCGATGGCCGCGTCGTCGCCGTCGTCGATCCCGACGGCTATGCCTCCGTCACGGCCTATGACGCCGCCGGAAACGCAGTATCGACCCATGCCTATGCCACTGCCCTGACGGCGGCACAGCGCAACGCGCTCGGCAATGCGCCAAGCCTGGCCGCCTTGCAGGCGGATCTGACCGCCAATGCCAGCGACCAGGTCACCTTGGCCTACTACGACGGTGATGGCCGCCCGGTGGCGCAGGTGGATGCGGATGGCTACCTTACCGTCACGGTCTACGACGAAACCACGCGCACCACGACGACCACGCGCTATGCCGCGGCGTTGACCTCCGGGCAGTTGTCCGCGCTGACCGGAACGGAAAGTGTGGCGGCGCTGGTAGGCCTGCTGGGCACCCAGACGGCCCACGAGCAAAGCAGCGTCACCGTGGATGCCGACGGCCGGACGCTCGCGTCCACGGCAACGGACGGCACGATCACCGCTTATGCGTACAACGCCGCAGGCCAGGTGCTGAGCACCACGGTCACGCCGTCCAGCGGCCAGGGGGCGGCGCGCAGGACAAGCGCCACCTACGATGCGTTCGGGGACGCGCTGACCTCGACCGATGCTGCCGGCGCGACCACGACCTACGGCTACAACGCGCTGGGTCAGCGCATCACCTCGACCGATGCCCTGGGCAACACGACCTGGTATGTCTATGACGCCGACGGTCGCGTGAACTGGGTCGTCACCGGCCTCGCCGACAGCGCGGGCCATGCCAATGCGCTGGGCGATTTCAAGAAAATCACGTACAACGCCTTCGGCCAGGTACAAAAGACCGTCAGCTACGCCACTCCTCTCAGCCTGGCCTCGCTCGACCTGACGACGGCCACGCCGGCACAGGTCGGCCAGGCCGTATCCGCGGTGGCCAACCCCGCGATCGACGATGCGCAGATCTACCAGTACACCCTGGACGGCCAGGTCGCGAACGTCAGTGATGGCCTCGGGTACGCCAAGGCGTACCAGTACGATGCGTTCGGCGATGCCCTGCAAGTCCAGCAGCAGCTGAGCCAGCCGGGCAACGCGCCGAGCGCCGCCAACAGCACGCTCATCCAGTACACCTACGACAACCGCGGCGACCGGCTGAGCGAAACCGACGGCATCGGCACGTCCGCCGCACGCAGCACGAGCGACACCTACGACGCCTTTGGCCGCGTGACGAGCGCCACGGATGCCGATGGCCACACGATCACCTACAGCTACGACAACCTGGGCCGGCAGGTGTCGACCCGACAGACGGTGGGCGGCGCGACGCGCACGGACGTGACGACGTACGACGCCTTCGGGCGTGTGGTGACTCGTACCGATGCACTGGGCAACGTCACCAGCTACCAGTACGACGTGGCGAACCACAAGACCATCGTCACCACGCCCGACGGCGTGACGATGACGACGGTCAAGGATGCCTTCGGCGATACGGTCAGCGTGACCGACGGCGCCGGCGACACCACGACGTACACCTACGACGCCGACGGGCGCCTGCTTACCACCACCGACGCGCTGGGCAACACCGGCACGAACCGGTACGACGCCGACGGCGACCTGATCCAGGCCACCGATGCCACCGGCCACGTGATCGCCTACACGTACAACGCCAGCGGCAAGGTGCTGACCCGGACAGTGGATCCGGCGGGCCTCGACCTCGCCACCACGTACAGCTACGACGGCCGGGGCCAGTTGCTCAGCATCACCGATCCGGCCGGATCGACGACCACCTACACCTACGACGCCGCCGGCAACACCCTGAGCCAGGTGGTCGATGCCGGCGGCCTTGCCCTCACCACGACGTACACCTACGACGGAGCCGGCAAGACCCTCACGACGACCGTCGGCGCCGGCACCAGCGCGGCGCGCACCACGCAGTACGTCTACGACAACCTCGAGCGGCTCAGCCAGACGATCGTCGATCCCAGCGGGTTGAAGCTCACCACCGGCTACACCTACGACGCCAACGGCAACCTCGCCAGCGTCACCGACGCCAACGGCAACACCACCCGCTACGTCTACGACGAGGCCAACGAGAAGGTCTTCACGATCGATCCCACCGGCGCCGTCACACAGAACTGGTACGACGCCGATGGCCGACTGACCCAGACCCGCGGTTATGCCACGGCGCTCACGGCCGCCCAACTGACCAGCCTGGGCGCCACGCCGACCAGCACGCAGGTGGCCGCGCTGGTCACTGCGAGCAACGTCGACAGCTTCCGCCAGACGGCCTACAACGCCGAAGGGCTCGCGATCTACGAACTCGATGGCGTGGGTCTGCACGTCACGCAGATGAGCTACGACGCTGCCGGGCGCCTGGTTGCGACCACGCGTTACGCCACCCTCCTGAGTTCGGCCCCCGCGGGAACCTCGCCGACAGTTGCCTCGATCGCCGCGCTGGTCAAGGCATCGGCCCAGGACGAAACCACCCTCACCACCTACGACGCCGACGGCCGCGCATGTTTTACCGTGCAGACCAATACCGTCAACGGCCAGCTCGTCGGCATCGTCAGCGAGCAACGCTACGATGCAGCGGGCCGGGTCATCGCCACGCTCGCCTACGGCACGACGATACCGCTGAGCACCGGCCAGCCCCTGACGTCGCAGGTGAGCACGCAGGGCCTGGCGCAGATGCTGGCCACGGCACCGAACCACCTCTCGCAATCGGTGTACGACAGCGCCGGCCGCCTGCGCTACAGCATCGACACCACAAGCCACGTCACCGAGACGCAGTACGACGCGGACGGGCGGGTGACCGCCCAGTTGGCCTACGCCAACCCGATCGTGCTGCCAGCCAGCCTGAGCGTGGCCAGCGTCGCAGCCGAAGTGGCCGCCGCCGGCACCACCGGCGCGCGCATCCAGACCACCGCCTACGACGCCGCCGGCCGCGTGCTCACCACCGGCGACGCGTTGGGCGTCAATGCCACCTACACCTACGACGCCACCGGCCTGCAATTGACCCGGGCCGATCGCGACGGCCACGTCACCACCTACACGTACGACAAGGCAGGCCGCACGACGCTGGAACAATCGCCATCGGTCAACGTTGGTAGCTGGTCGAGTACGGGGGCCTTCCAGCAGGGCACGGCCTATCTCTACACCAGCTATGCCTACGACGGCGTCGGCAACGTCACCGCGATCGGCAAAGGCAGCGGCGCAGACGCAGCGCATATCACCGTCCTGAGCACCACCACCTACGCCTACGACGCCGCAAACCACCAGATCCAGACCACCTATCCGGGCGGCGCCAGCACGCACGTCCAATACGACGCCCTGGGCCGGGCCGTCGCCGACCAGGATGCCAACGGTCATTGGCAATACATCGCCTACACCAGCATGGGCTGGCCGGCCTATCGCATCGATGCCAATGGCTACGTGACCGCCACGGGCTACGACGCCTTCGGCAACGTCACCTCCGTAACGCGCTACGCCACGGCGCTGAACACCGCAGCCATCAGCGGCTGGAGCGCGGGCCAGCCACTCAGCCTGGCCCAGATCCAGGCCGGCCTGGTGACCTCTGCCAGCGACCGCACGGTTACCACCACCTACGACCAGCGCAACCAGAAAATCCAGGTTCAGCAGTCGGCCATCAGTTACACGCCGACCATGGGGCCCCTGGCCGGCGGATGGGTCACCGGGACACCAACCACCACCTACACCTATGACGCCTATGGCAATCTGACCAGCACCGCCGTGCTGATCCAGGACGCTCAGACCACCAACGGAACCACCATTCCTGCGGTGTGGGCCACCACCTATACCTACTACGACGTCCTCAACCGCGCAGTCATGGTCGTCGCACCGGCCGGGCAGTACACCTCTCCGCAAGGTTACGTCACCACCACGGCCTACAACGCCTTCGGCGACGTGACGTCCACCACGCAGTACGCCCAAGCGACCAGCACCAGCAGCATCAACACCACCACGCCACCGGCCCTGCCCGGGGCCGCGACCGCCGCCAGCGGCGCCAACCGGGTCGCCACCTATACCTACGACACCATCGGCCGCAAGGTCGGCGAAACCGACACCGGCAGCTACAACTACACCGGCGGTACCGTGGGGCAGCTCAATGGTACGGTCGGTCTTGCCTCGGCCAGCAGCGTCACTACGCTCGCCTACGATGGCGAAAACCATGTCACCTCGGTGACGGTCAACGGCGCCACCACCACGACTACCTACGACGCGCTGGGCCGCGTGCTCACGGTCACGGCACCGGCACGTCCGGCGTTGGTGAGCAATTGGCAGACCTTGCTGGAACAAAACCCCACCTGGGATCTCACCACTGCCGCGCTGTACACCACGGCCAGCCCGCTCACGTACTACATCTACGACGCGCTGGGCAACACGCTCAACACCACGACGCAGGCCGGTGGCCTCGCCGAGCAGACCTGGGCTTGGTACGACGCGCGAGGGAATCAAATCCAGACGCAAGACGCCGATGGCATCGAGCACTACGCCAGCTACGACGCCAATGGCAACGTGCTCAGCCAGAGCTACACGCTCACCGGCAACACCGGCAACAGCACGGTCACCAGCACCTATACCTACGACGCGGACAACCAGCAGTTGACCACCGCCGTGCAGCGCAACGGCCAAAGCGGTTACGACCAATACGTGCGGGTGCAGTACAACGCCTTCGGCGAAGTCGCGGCCAAGGGCGACAATGCCGGCTATGAGGCTACCTATACCTACAACACTGCCGGCCAATTGGCGTATGCGCCCGACCCCACCACAGCGGCATACCACAACTACGGTTATGACCTGGCCGGCCACTTGATGGTGGATGGTCATCAAGTCACCGGCAGCCCCACCGACTACGTATGGACGTCCAACGTACTCGACCTGGCCGGCCGCACGCTGTACCAGAGCAGCGCCAGTAGCACCAGCGCCACCGGCGAGAAGTCCACTTCTGTCCACTACACCTACGATCGTTGGGGCAACACCACCGCCGTCACTGACAACAATGGCAACGTCACCACCCTCCAGTACGACAGCCAGAACCACCTGATCCAGCAACTGGAGCCCAACGCCCTGGTCGTCTCGGCGACCGGCACGCGCGCGTGGAATACGCCGAGCAAGGAGTGGTACTACAACGTCGACGGCCAGCTCATGGGGGCCACCGACGAAAACGGCCACTCGTCGTGGAACGGCTACGACGCAGGCGGCAACCTCGCCCTGTCGCAGGATGCGGTGGGCAACGACACCTATGTCGCCTACGACGCGCTGGGGCGCGCAGTGGCGCGGCAGACGCCTCCGGCCAACACCGCCATCGGCCCGGTCGCCCACATTACCTACACGGCCTACGACAATCTCAACCGGGTCGTCGCCCAGGGCGACTTCCAGCTCAATGCCGCCGGTACCGCGCGCACCCTGCAGGCGCAGCAGACCTACGTGCTCAACAGCAACGGCGATCGCATCCAGGTCACCGACGCGCTAGGCAATGCCTCCTACTACGACTACGACAGCCAGCATCGCGTGCTGCGCAGCCAGACCCCGATCCAGCATGCCAACGGCTGGGCCGAAACCTTCACCTACGACGCCAACGGCAACAAGACCGGCGACACCACCGCCGACGGCGACCACCAGTCCTGGGTCTACGACTACTTCGGGCGGGTGCAGTCGCACGTGGATCTCAGCGGCGCTACCACCACCTACACCTACGATGCCAACTCCGGCCTGCTCACCACGGTGACCAGCAATTGGACACCCGCCGGCCAAACCAACCCCGGCTACCTGGACGCGGGCCTGGACGGCAGCAGCACGCAAGCCTACAGCTACGAAGCCGACGGCCAGATCGCGCAGCTCACCCAGGCCGTCAACGGCACGGTCGTGGGCAGCGACACCTACCGGTACGACGCCAACGGCAACACCGTCAGCGACACGCACACGGGCGTCGACGGCGCCGGCCAGACGCTGGATCAGACCACGCTGATCCAGTACGACAGCCACAACCGCCTGAGCGTGGTCGCGACCCAGGACACCGCCACCGGCGCCACCACCTCGCGCGAGGCCATCAACTACGATGCCGCCGGCAACCGCCGCGCCATATTCGTACAGAGCGCCTACGGGCCGAACTCCAGCGCCATCGGCGGCAACGGCGGCGCGCCCACGGCCGCGGCGATCGCCGCGCAGACCGCCACGCCGGGCCAAATCTGGAATTTCGGCGTCGGCGGCGATTTCACCGACAACGTCGGCTTCGGCTTGACCTATGCGGCGAGCCAGTCCGACGGCAGCGCCCTGCCGTCGTGGCTGAGCTTCAATCCGGCCAGCGGCAACTTCAGCGGCACGCCGACCGCTTCCGGCAGTTGGGCCGTCACGGTCACCGCCACCGACGTCAACGGCCAGAGCGTCAGCACCACGTTCTCCATCACCGTTCCGGTAGTGGCCCCCGTGTTCGCTGCCGGCGCCGCCAACCAGACCGGCAGCGTGCATACCCCGCTGAGCTTTGCCGTTCCTGCGGCCATCGACAGCAACGGCTATGCCGTCACCTACAGCGCAAGCTATTACAACGGCTCCGCCTGGACCAGCACGCTGCCATCCTGGCTGAGCTTCAATGCCGGCACGCTCACCTTCACCGGCACGCCGCCGGCCGGCAGCATCGGCAACTACAGCCTGCGGGTGACGGCTACCGCCGCCAACGGCGGCGGCAGCGCGTCGGAATCCTTCACCCTTGCCGTGGCCCCCACGCCACCGTCCTACGCCGGCGGCGTGAACAACCAGACCACCTTTGGCGGACGGGCCTTCAGCTTCGCCTTCGCCACCAGCGACTTCAGCGAAGCGGACGGCGACGCCCTCAGCTTCAGCGCCGGTACCTACACCATCGTCAACGGCGTGGAAGCCGACAGTGCCCTGCCGAGCTGGATGAGCTTCGACGCCGGCACGCTCACCTTCAGCGGCACGCCACCCACCAGCGCCGTGGGCCAGAGCTTCACTCTTTATCTGCGTGGCACCAATCCCCAGGGCCAATCGGCCCAGGCCATCTTTACCGTCAGCGTGGCCCAGTACGTGCAGCCGGCGCCGGTGTACCACGGCACCCTAGCCAACCAGACCGGCGTCATCGGCGGCTCGTCGCTGAACCTCGCGCTGCCCTCGGGTGCCTTCACCGAACCCGATGGCGGCGCACTGACCTACAGTGCGATGGTGCTGGTGCCGGATCATGAGCTGGACTACCCGGTGAACGGCGGCACCGACACCAGCAGCCGCGACGTGCCGGCGCACTGGGTGGACTTGAGCAATGTGGGCCTGGGCATCAACGCCGCCACGGGCGCGATCACCGGCGTGCCGACCACCCTGAGCTACCAGACCTCCAGCGTGGGCAGCGGCACCTACCAGAACGACAGCAGCTACCAGATCGAGATCGTCGCCACGAACGGCCAGGCCGGTTCGGTCGCCGGCACCTTCACGCTGACCAACAGCTTCGCGCCGCCCGCGCTGGCCAATCCGCTGGCCAACCCTTCGGTGAAGCCGCAATCGGGCCTGCTGGCTGTCGTGCAGGCCAACACCTTCAGCGATCCCTACGGGCACGGCCTGACCTACAGCGCCACGCTCGCCAACGGCAGCGCGCTGCCCAGCGGCCTGTCGTGGAGCGGCACAGGCATCAACGTGGGCACGGTCGCCGCGGGCAGCTATGCGATCAAGGTGACGGCCACGGATGGACTGGGGCACACCGGCAGCACCACGTTCACCCTGACCGTGGGCACCGCCTTGCCGGCCTTCACCGGCAGCCCGGCCAACCAGAGCGGCAGCGTGCACGGCGCCCTGAGCTTCACCGTACCGGGCGCCACGGACGCCAACGGCGCGGCCATCACCTACAGCGCCAGCTATTACAACGGCTCCGCCTGGACTGGCACGCTGCCGTCATGGCTGAGCTTCAACGCCGCCACACTCACCTTCAACGGTACGCCGCCGGCCGGCAGCATCGGCAGCTACAGCCTGCAGGTGACGGCCACCGCCGCCAACGGCGGCGGCAGCGTCTCGGAATCCTTCACCCTGACCGTGGCCCCCACGCCGCCGTCCTACGTCGGCGGGGTGGGCAACCAGACCACCTACGGCGGGCGCTCCTTCAGCTTCGCCTTCGCCGCCGGCGACTTCAGCGAAGCGGACGGCGATGCGTTGACCTTCAGCGCCGGCTCGTACACCACCAGCGGCAGCACGGAAACCGACAGTGCGCTGCCGAGCTGGATGAGCTTCAACGCCGGCACGCTCACCTTCAGCGGCACGCCGCCCACCAGCGCGGTGGGGCAGAGCTTCACCCTGTACGTGAAGGCCACCAACCCCCAGGGGCAGACGGCCGAGGCCCATTTCACCGTCACGGTGGCGCAGTACGTGCAGCCGGCGCCGGTGTACCACGGCACCCTGGCCAACCAGACCGGTGTCATCGACGGTTCGTCGCTGAACCTCGCGCTGCCCTCGGGCGCCTTCACCGAGCCCGATGGCGGCGCATTGACCTACAGTGCGATGGTGCTGGTGCCGGATCACCAACTGGACTACCCGGTGAACGGCGGCACCGACACCAGCAGCCGCGACGTACCGGCGCACTGGGTGGACTTGAGCAGCGTGGGCCTGAGCATCAACGCCGCCACGGGCGCGATCACCGGCGTGCCGACCACCCTGAGCTACCAGACCTCCAGCGTGGGCAGCGGCTCCTACCAGAACGACAGCAGCTACCAGATCGAGATCATCGCCACGAACGGCCAGGCCGGTTCGGTCGCCGGCACCTTCACGCTGACCAACGACTTCGCGCCGCCGGCCCCGCAGCAGGCGCTGTCCAACGTGTCGGCCAACCCGGGGCAAGGCTGGGTGGCCGTCGTGCAGGGCACCACCTTCAGCGATCCCTACGGCCACGGCCTGACCTATACGGCCACGCTGTCCAGCGGGGCGGCCTTGCCGAGCGGCCTGACGTGGAGCGGCACGTCGCTCGACGTGGGCGCGGTGACGGCGGGGAGCTACACGATCAAGGTCACGGCGACGGACGGGCTGGGCCATGCGGGCAGCGCGGCCTTCACGGTGACCGTGGCCAACGAGGCGCCGGTGCTCGGCGCCCTGGCGAACCAGACGGCGGCCAGCGGTGTCGCGATGACCGCCTACGTGGCGCCGGCAGCCACCGACCCCAACGGCGACGCGATCACCTACCGCGCCACGGGCCTGCCGGCGGGGATCGCTTTCGACCCTGCCACGCGCACGTTCAGCGGCACGCCCACGGCCACCGGCACCTCGACCATCACCTACACGGCCACCGACAGCCAGGGGGCCTCCACCTCGGCCACCTTCACGCTCACGGTGAGTGCGCCGGTCGACCAGCCCCCGGTGTACCACGGCGGCGTGCCGTCGGAGGTGGACTTCTACTACGGGCGATCCAACAGCTGGGCGCCGCCCGCGGGGGCCTTCACCAACCCGACCGGGCGCGCGTTGACGTATGCGCTGTCCGGGTCGTACCCCGCGACGGTGACCTTCAACAGTACGACCGGCATGCTGAGCACGGCCGCGCTGCCCAAGATCAAGAACGACCACAACTACGGAACGATGGTGCTGACGGCCACCGATCCGGTGGACGGCAAGTCGGTGAGCGTGAGCTTCGACCTCTACTTCGTGGGCACGGGCGGCGGCACCCAGGCCGTGCGGCTGCAAACCCAGGTGCGCACGGCGGCCACCGTCCAGGCAGCCGCCGCGCCGGCACCGGCGCCGGACATCCAGAGCTACTGGTTCACCTACGACGCGGACAACCGGGTGGTGGTGAACAACGGCGCGCTGCAGGACGGCCAGATCGTGGTGACGGCGGGCAGCTACGCGGATCCGTCCTACGCGAACCAGTACGACGCGGCGGGCAACGTGGCCTCCCGCACCACCGTGAACGCCAGCACCTACACCACCGGCGTACTGGCCCACCAGAAAACCTACGCGGCCGGCGACGTGATGAGCCAGCGCCTGGTGTACGACACGCGCAACGAACTGACCGAGAGCGACTACGCGATCGACCTGACCCAGCACGAGGGCAGCCTGGGCGCGCAGGATCACGATACCTACGACGCGGACGGCCACCGGCTGAGCGACAACACCTACCTGCGCAGCGACGCGGAGCAGGCGGTATACGGCACCACCGACCTGCCGAAGGGGTGGGTCTACGTGCCCACCGGCGGCTGGCTGGCGACGGGTGAGGTCAGCGGCTACGACGCCGACGGCCAGGTCACCGCGCAGGTGAGCTACCGCGCTCCCGACCGCGACTGGCTGGCCATCGCCAACCGCTACGCCAACGACGGCACGCTGCCCGACGGCGGCCAGGACGCGGTGCCCAGCCTGAGCAGCGACGGCCCGCTGGCCGTAGGCTCGGTCACCGACTACACGGCGTTCGACCATGCAGGGAACGTGACGGCGTACAGCTACACGCAGAACCCGGCGCCGGGCACGAGCACGGGCGGCTTCGGGGCGAGCTACACGGTGAGCTACCTGAAGAAGGACGGCTACCTGGAGCAGTCGACGAGCGGCACGCCGTCGGTGTCCGGCTACGTGCCGGCGACGGAGACGAGCGACTACGATGCGTTCGGGCAGCGCATCGCGGTGGCGCAGACGAGCCAGGACAACAGCGGCGCGGCGCAGAACACGGTGCGGGTGTACGGCTACGACGGCGACGGGGAGATCCTGACGCAGCGCAAGGGCACGGTGAGCGGGGGCACGTTCAGCGGCACGGGCGGCAACGCGAGCGACCACTACGTGTACGCGAACGGCCAGGCGCTGAGCACGCTGGACGAGGCGGGCGACATCGGCGGCCCGGGATCCAGCACGGACTTCACCAGCGGCGAGCCGGGCCAGTACGTGGTGCAGCAGGGCGACACGCTGGCCGGGATCGCGCAGGCGCAATACGGCGACAGCCAGTACGGCTACCTGATCGCGCAGGCGAACGGGCTGGCGAACGGTGACGCGGATCTGGTGGCGGGCCAGGCCCTGACGATCCCGACGGTGCGCACGGAGGCGAACACGGCCAACACGTTCAAGCCGTACGACCCGGGCCGGATCGTGGGCAGCACCACGCCCAACCTGCCGGCGGTACCACCGCCGCCGCCGAGCAGCGCGGGGTGCAACCCCATCGTGGAAATCGTGGTGATCGTGGTGGTGATCATCGCCACGATCTACACCGCGGGAGCGGCGGCGGAGGGGTTTGCCGGCGCGGGTGCGGGTGCCGGTGGAGCCGCGGCAGGCGGGGCCGCCGCGGGCGGTGCAGCGGCCGGTGGTGCGGCTGCAGGAGGCGCGGCAGCGGCGGGTACCGCCGCCGCGGCAGGTACTGCGGCGGCGTCCACCACCTTTGCGGCCGGTGCCAGCGTGCTGGCAGGCGGCAGTGCCGGACTCGGGCTCACCACGGGCGAAATAATCGCCTCGGCGGCGATCGGCGGGGCCGTAGGCAACGCGGCCGGCCAACTGGCGGCCGATGCGCTGGGCGTGAGCAGCGGGTTCTCATTCGGCCAGATGCTGTCGGCGGGGCTGGGCGCCGGGCTCACCGCTGGCGTGGGCGGAGCACTCAGCGCGACCGGGGGCGAGTTCTCGGTACTGGCGGACGGCAATGGCAACCTGCGTCCGCTGGGCGCAGCGGCGTTCGGCGCGGGCAACTATGCGGCCAGCGTGGCGGCCAACAAGGTCACCGGGCAGGCGGAGCATTTCAGCTGGGCGGGGGTGGTGGCGGCGGCGGTGGCCTCGGGTGTCACGAGTGCAGCGAACCTGAAGGGCGAACCGCTGCAACGGATCGGCGCGGCCACCGATAGCAGCTTCGTCCAGAACGTGGCCGGCGGGCTGCTCTCCGGCGGCCTCGACCGCGAGACCTCGCAGTGGCTCGGCGACGATCACGTGCAAGGCTGGCAGCAGATCGGCGAGGATGCGTTCGGCAATGCGCTGGGCAATGCCATCGTGCCATCGACGAAGCCGACGCAAAACCGAGGCAGTTACGATCCGAACAACCCGCTGGCGACATACAACGCCGAGGGTTTCCAGGCCGACGCGGCCTGGGATCAGGCGGCGTCGGATTACCTGGACACCACACCCCGTGTAGCGGCGGTCGGCGACGATGCTTTCCGCACCGGCATCTACGGGTTGCCGGGCGATACGACCGGCACCATCGACGGCATCCAGCCCATCGGCCTGGATGGCTACACGGCCATGCTCGAAACCAATGCGGACGGCACGCCCTACCTGCTGAACGGAGACACCGTCTCCGACGAGAGCCCGGTGACGGTGACGGCCACGGTGCCCGATGGATTGGTCGGGAGTCTGGATACGTCGCTGACGATACCGAACCTGGTGCCCGACACCCTGCCCGCGATCCCGCCGGTGGATGCGGCGGCAGGCACCGACGGCGGATGGAGCTTCCCCGGCAGCGATTCGGTGATGAACCAGCTGCGGATACAGGAAATGGATCTGATGCCGGGCAGCGCGAAGGACACGCAAGTGCTGCGGCAGATGGTGGTGCAAGGGTACGCCAGCAGCAACCCGCTCGACGTCGCCGCCGCGCAACAGGCAGGCATGCGGCTACAGATGCAGGAGAACCAGCAGGAACTGGCGGCCAACGGGGGCCGCCCGTGGCCGACCATGCAGGATGCAACGCCTTCATTGCTTGCCTTGCAAGCTCAGCAGCGGCAGTTGAACGGCTTGGGCATCATCTTGATGGGAATGAATTTGCCGGCCTTGGTGGGCGGCGGCCGGGCAGATGTTGCGGAAATACCGGTATCATCGACGCCATTGGAGCCGGTGTCGTTGTCAATAGCGACGCCCGGCGCGAATATGCCGCCGGAGGTGGTTGTTCCAAGCAATGTAGATTTGCCACCTCAGCAACTTGGTAGCCCCTACTTTGTTCGAATAAACCCAGCCACTGGCAGCGGGCCGATGGCGATTGATAGCACCACTTTTACTAGTGGAACTCAGACGCTCAATGGGGGTATCCGAAATGCAAGACAGTTCTGGTCACAATGGTCGGACGCTTACCCGGAGACCTTGAGTGATGCCAACGTTGCGCGGATTCAGATGGGGCAATCGCCGATAGTGGATGACACATGGATCAGTGAATTCCCGGAACACGCCGACTACAGCGGTGAAACGCTTATTCATCATCATCTAGACTATGGCCCTGATGCGATTCCGCTACCTGGCTCAGTGCATAGTCAACAACCAGGTTGGGGTATTTGGCATCCCAACCACGCAGGACAGTGAGTACAGCGATGATTAAGAATCTTAGTGAGCTCGTGGCCTATACAAATGGATTGGCGAAGAAGGTTCCACAAATTGCCGACGAGGTCGCAATAAAACCTGAAGGTGTGTCAAAGGACGCGTTAGATATCTTGGCGCGCGGCATTGCTTTGCCGCCGCTGTATGTTCGTTGTATCCGCGAGGTCGGTGTATTTGGTGTGTCACTGGGATACTTCGCACTTTGGCCTACCTTCAATCGCAATGGGAGCTTGGTTGAGTCACTGTTGAAGGCGAATTCCGGATCCACTTCAGGGGAAATGGCCGCACGCAACGCAGCCCTGCTAATTGTGGGTAGGCAGGAAGCAAATCTAATTTGCGTTGGGTCGATAGAGAGCAAGCGGCCAGATGTTGTAGTGCTGCTTGATGTAATGTCATCTCCGGCAGTTGAGAGCGCCAATATTGCGGAGAATTTTGAGGTCTTCCTTTTGCTTGCTGGGAATCTCCATGCAATATCTTTTTTCCATCAAGAGTCGCCATCCAATGCGCTGTCTGAAATGAACCTGTGCTGCGCTCACTTCAATTGCACTGATGAACAATCAACGTTTTGGAAGCGCGCGGTTACAGAACTTGTAGCTTAAAAAAAAATAGATGTTCCAGACACAGTGGGCAAATTTTGGCGCAGGCCGTGGTGCAGCTTTCCGTGCGGCGATAAGGGTGTCGAATCATGAGCTACGTCGCTGTTCGTGGTTGTTCGTCCGAAGTGGATATCGACGGCTTCGGTCGTTGGTTCCACAGGGAGTGTGGCGATACTTCAGACGTAATGAAGGTGATCGTGCGTCTGCGCGCAGGCAAGAGCTACACGCTGTTCCTTGGCGAAAAGAAAGCAGCACAGTTCATGCGCATGGCGAGTCGGTGGGGGTTGACTGGGGTCACGCTGCATGACGACGACGACATGACGGAATACCCGCCACCGTCAGGCTTCTGGAGCCGCGTGGTGTGGCGCCTGCGTCACGGGTTCGACAAGGAGTAAGACGCTGCGCTCTGCCAGGGTATCCACCGTTGAAAGATCGCATCGCCGATGCGACGGCGGCACCGACACCAGCAGCCGCGACGTGCCGGCGCACTGGGTGGACTTGAGCAGCGTGGGGCTGAGCATCAACGCCGCCACGGGCGTGATCACCGGCGTGCCGACCACGCTGAGCTACCAGACCTCCAGCGTGGGCAGCGGCTCCTACCAGAGGGACAGCAGCTACCAGATCGAGATCGTCGCCACGAACGGCCAGGCCGGTTCGGTCGCCGGCACCTTCACGCTGACCAACGACTTCGCGCCGCCGGCCCCGCAGCAGGCGCTGTCCAACGTGTCGGCCAACCCGGGGCAAGGCTGGGTGGCCGTCGTGCAGGGCACCACCTTCAGCGATCCCTACGGCCACGGCCTGACCTATACGGCCACGCTGTCCAGCGGGGCGGCCTTGCCGAGCGGCCTGACGTGGAGCGGCACCTCACTCGATGTGGGCGCGGTGGCGGCGGGGAGCTACACGATCAAGGTCACGGCGACGGACGGGCTGGGCCATGCGGGCAGCGCGGCCTTCACGGTGACCGTGGCCAACGAGGCGCCGGTGCTCGGCGCCCTGGCGAACCAGACAGCGGTCAGCGGCACGGCGATGACCGCCTACGTGGCGCCGGCAGCCACCGACCCCAACGGCGACGCGATCACCTACCGCGCCACGGGCCTGCCGGCGGGGATCGCTTTCGACCCCGCCACGCGCACGTTCAGCGGCACGCCCACGGCCACCGGCACCTCGACCATCACCTACACGGCCACCGACAGCCAGGGGGCCTCCACCTCGGCCACCTTCACGCTCACGGTGAGTGCGCCGGTCGACCAGCCCCCGGTGTACCACGGCGGCGTGCCGTCGGAGGTGGACTTCTACTACGGGCGATCCAACAGCTGGGCGCCGCCCGCGGGGGCCTTCACCAACCCGACCGGGCGCGCGTTGACGTATGCGCTGTCCGGGTCGTACCCCGCGACGGTGACCTTCAACAGTACGACCGGCATGCTGAGCACGGCCGCGCTGCCCAAGATCAAGAACGACCACAACTACGGAACGATGGTGCTGACGGCCACCGATCCGGTGGACGGCAAGTCGGTGAGCGTGAGCTTCGACCTCTACTTCGTGGGCACGGGCGGCGGCACCCAGGCCGTGCGGCTGCAAACCCAGGTGCGCACGGCGGCCACCGTCCAGGCAGCCGCCGCGCCGGCACCGGCGCCGGACATCCAGAGCTACTGGTTCACCTACGACGCGGACAACCGGGTGGTGGTGAACAACGGCGCGCTGCAGGACGGCCAGATCGTGGTGACGGCGGGCAGCTACGCGGATCCGTCCTACGCGAACCAGTACGACGCGGCGGGCAACGTGGCCTCCCGCACCACCGTGAACGCCAGCACCTACACCACCGGCGTACTGGCCCACCAGAAAACCTACGCGGCCGGCGACGTGATGAGCCAGCGCCTGGTGTACGACACGCGCAACGAACTGACCGAGAGCGACTACGCGATCGACCTGACCCAGCACGAGGGCAGCCTGGGCGCGCAGGATCACGATACCTACGACGCGGACGGCCACCGGCTGAGCGACAACACCTACCTGCGCAGCGACGCGGAGCAGGCGGTATACGGCACCACCGACCTGCCGAAGGGGTGGGTCTACGTGCCCACCGGCGGCTGGCTGGCGACGGGTGAGGTCAGCGGCTACGACGCCGACGGCCAGGTCACCGCGCAGGTGAGCTACCGCGCTCCCGACCGCGACTGGCTGGCCATCGCCAACCGCTACGCCAACGACGGCACGCTGCCCGACGGCGGCCAGGACGCGGTGCCCAGCCTGAGCAGCGACGGCCCGCTGGCCGTAGGCTCGGTCACCGACTACACGGCGTTCGACCATGCAGGGAACGTGACGGCGTACAGCTACACGCAGAACCCGGCGCCGGGCACGAGCACGGGCGGCTTCGGGGCGAGCTACACGGTGAGCTACCTGAAGAAGGACGGCTACCTGGAGCAGTCGACGAGCGGCACGCCGTCGGTGTCCGGCTACGTGCCGGCGACGGAGACGAGCGACTACGATGCGTTCGGGCAGCGCATCGCGGTGGCGCAGACGAGCCAGGACAACAGCGGCGCGGCGCAGAACACGGTGCGGGTGTACGGCTACGACGGCGACGGGGAGATCCTGACGCAGCGCAAGGGCACGGTGAGCGGGGGCACGTTCAGCGGCACGGGCGGCAACGCGAGCGACCACTACGTGTACGCGAACGGCCAGGCGCTGAGCACGCTGGACGAGGCGGGCGACATCGGCGGCCCGGGATCCAGCACGGACTTCACCAGCGGCGAGCCGGGCCAGTACGTGGTGCAGCAGGGCGACACGCTGGCCGGGATCGCGCAGGCGCAATACGGCGACAGCCAGTACGGCTACCTGATCGCGCAGGCGAACGGGCTGGCGAACGGTGACGCGGATCTGGTGGCGGGCCAGGCCCTGACGATCCCGACGGTGCGCACGGAGGCGAACACGGCCAACACGTTCAAGCCGTACGACCCGGGCCGGATCGTGGGCAGCACCACGCCCAACCTGCCGGCGGTACCACCGCCGCCGCCGAGCAGCGCGGGGTGCAACCCCATCGTGGAAATCGTGGTGATCGTGGTGGTGATCATCGCCACGATCTACACCGCGGGAGCGGCGGCGGAGGGGTTTGCCGGCGCGGGTGCGGGTGCCGGTGGAGCCGCGGCAGGCGGGGCCGCCGCGGGCGGTGCAGCGGCCGGTGGTGCGGCTGCAGGAGGCGCGGCAGCGGCGGGTACCGCCGCCGCGGCAGGTACTGCGGCGGCGTCCACCACCTTTGCGGCCGGTGCCAGCGTGCTGGCAGGCGGCAGTGCCGGACTCGGGCTCACCACGGGCGAAATAATCGCCTCGGCGGCGATCGGCGGGGCCGTAGGCAACGCGGCCGGCCAACTGGCGGCCGATGCGCTGGGCGTGAGCAGCGGGTTCTCATTCGGCCAGATGCTGTCGGCGGGGCTGGGCGCCGGGCTCACCGCTGGCGTGGGCGGAGCACTCAGCGCGACCGGGGGCGAGTTCTCGGTACTGGCGGACGGCAATGGCAACCTGCGTCCGCTGGGCGCAGCGGCGTTCGGCGCGGGCAACTATGCGGCCAGCGTGGCGGCCAACAAGGTCACCGGGCAGGCGGAGCATTTCAGCTGGGCGGGGGTGGTGGCGGCGGCGGTGGCCTCGGGTGTCACGAGTGCAGCGAACCTGAAGGGCGAACCGCTGCAACGGATCGGCGCGGCCACCGATAGCAGCTTCGTCCAGAACGTGGCCGGCGGGCTGCTCTCCGGCGGCCTCGACCGCGAGACCTCGCAATTGCTCGGCGACGATCACGTGCAAGGCTGGCAGCAGATCGGCGAGGATGCGTTCGGCAATGCGCTGGCGAACGCAGCCATCGCGAGTATCAACGACCCCAGTGCGTTGCCGAGGATTCCCGTGGATTCCGGAAAGCCGCAAATCCAACTCGGGCCGCAGACGCTGGATGTCATGGACGACCCTGGCGAGCTCGCCTCCATCGGATCCGTAGCGGCGAGTCCGGTCAGTGACAGTGACGACAGTACGGTGACGGAGTGGCACTCGACCGACTACGATCCGTCCACGACGCCTGTTGTGCCCACCCATGTCCCATTACTGCCCGAGGTGATGGTGACGCAGAATGACCAGTTCAATGCCGACTACGCCAACCTGTGGGAATGGGCATTGCTGAACCACCAGGCGGCACCGCTGGCCACCACCTCACAGGCGGCGCTTGACGCATATCGAAGCCAGCAAACCCGGCTGTGGGCACAACAGGCACAACAAGCCTACGACGCAAGAATTGCTCGTGAAAACGCAGACAGGTACGGTTTCCACGCTACGCCGGAGACTGCGCTCAACAGGTTTTACGATGGCCTGCAGAACAATGCCCAAGCGGTCACGCCGATGGATGCGGCAATCAATCCAACAATGGCAGCCGCGCAATTGATGGCCCCCAAGTTGGTTGCGGGGATGGGCAACATCTATGCTGGCTGGAGTGCCTTGTGGTCCACCGATAATGTCGTGACCCAACAAGGCATCAATCCGTTCACCGGCAGCTCTGTCATGGGGCAGGAAGCTTGGGATATCCGATTCAATTCAGCAGCGAATGCTGCAATGATAGGCGTAGGTTGGTTGGAAGGTGGCGCCGATGCAGTTGGGCAAGAATTGGAGGGTGCATTTGGTCGAGGAATTCCAGACACGCTATCGAAATTTTCATACACGCTGCAGGAGTTGCCCGCCGATCTTGTTGCAGATTCGCGAGGTGTATATGGCTATGTACCTACCGAGGAGTCACCTTTTGCCTCAACAAGGTGGCCCGTTGATTGGACCGATTCCGAGCAGGTCGCAAACGCGCAAGCGATTCGCCTTCAGTACCATAGTGGCTTGCAGGCTGAAAGTGATTTTGTGCAATCTCTTCAGGGTCAGGGGGTTTCAGATGAAGAGATTGCCCAGCAGCTAGTCAGTTAAGAAACCAAAGCCGGCTTTCTTATTATTCTGAGAGCGAGCTGCCGGCGGTATACGAGCGCAATATGATTACTTACGAAAACGCATTAGGCCCAACCTATGAAATGCAGTTGGCAAAATACGGCACGCCCCAAGGTGTAATACAGGCGGGAATGAGAACTAATCCAACCATGGATGTTCTTACGGGTATAGCTACGGTGGCAGGCCATTGAAAATGATACTTAAGATGCCTTTCGCTAAAAATAAGATGGTTGAATTCAGTCCTGAAAAGGGTGTGATTAGATTGCTGCCGGATGATTTTGTCGGGTCTGTCAGCGGAAATATACAGTCGGTTGGTGAGCATTGCGTTTCTATGTACGCCGAGGGTGGTGTTCTATACCTTCAGATTGACGAGGCGAGGTGGCCTTTGGGTAAAAATCTTCGTATCACGTATAGACATGACGTGCCTACCCAAACAACATTTTTTTCAGTTAGTGATGATGCTCGTCGCACTGATATTTCGTACCCGGCTTGGTGGAGGGGGCTTACCCAAAATCTGCTCGCAGTTCCGGAGCTGGATGAGGATCACGACTATTTGGCGTATGTTTGTTCGGTTTGGCGCAATGAGTCATTGCGCACCAACCTTTTGAAGGCTTGGCAGGTTTGATGTTCCAAACGCGGGAGCCACCTCGATCGGCAAATCGGGGTACGCCTCCGTGCAGGAGTTCTCACAGGCGGCCTACGTGAAGTACCAGGGTTTCGTGGACGATGGTTTCACGCTGGCGAACCAGGCTTGGGATGATGGGCTCCTAACGGCGCCCTCGGGTGTGAGCAAGAACACGGTGCTCGGTCAGTTTACGGACGACTACGCACGCGACTATATGCAGCGCTGGATCGCGGATGAAGGAATCGGCGAAGGTAATGGCGAGTTGATCCAGATCAACCGCTATTTACGCGATCCGTCGAATCCGAGTGCGTACAGAATTCCCGACGTGAGCATCCCCGACGCCAATCAAATCTTCGATGCCACGCTCGCGAATAAGACGTGGGGTACGCCTCAAGTGAGAGGCTTCTTTGACTACTCCCGTGGCAGCAATATAACGATCGTGAGACCCACCCAGATGGGCGGCTCTTATAGCGTGTTGCCGCCTTGGTGAGAGAGGGAATTTCTATGGCTGCCAAGCTCCAAAGGCTTTCCGATTTGAAGGCACGAGTGAACTCGATTGTCCTAACCGCACCGGATCGCTTTCCAATTATCGGGCCCTTCGGCTCCGATCAAAAAAAGAACCTCTTGATCGCTTTTGATGAACTCCACCATGAGGGTCTTCCTCTGGTAGAAAAGACGATCAAAGATCCTGCAGTTCTGCAACAGCTCAGGGACTTGCTACGTGACGCCTTGGCAGCTTATCAGCAGGGTGAGCGAAAAAAGGGGGCTCATTTGCTGCAGGATTTCCAGAACATCGTGTTCCCGAACCGGTTCAAAGAGTACGAAGCGCGCAAAGGCGATGGCGTCCTGTGAACAATCAGAGTGCCCGCCTTGCACGCGGGTACGGTGGCCGGCACCTTCACGCTGACCAACGACTTCGCGCCGCCGGCCCCGCAGCAGGCGCTGTCCAACGTGTCGGCCAACCCGGGGCAAGGCTGGGTGGCCGTCGTGCAGGGCACCACCTTCAGCGATCCCTACGGGCACGGCCTGACCTATACGGCCACGCTGTCCAGCGGGGCCGCCTTGCCGAGCGGCCTGACGTGGAGCGGCACGTCGCTCGACGTGGGCGCGGTGACGGCGGGGAGCTACACGATCAAGGTCACGGCAACGGACGGGCTGGGCCATGCGGGCAGCGCGACCTTCACGGTGACCGTGGCCAACGAGGCGCCGGTGCTCGGCGCCCTGGCGAACCAGTCGGCAGTCAGCGGCACGGCGATGACCGCCTACGTGGCGCCGGCAGCCACCGACCCCAACGGCGACGCGATCACCTACCGCGCCACGGGCCTGCCGGCGGGGATCACCTTCAATGCGACCACGCGCACGTTCAGCGGCACGCCCACGGCCACCGGCACCTCGACCATCACCTACACGGCCACCGACAGCCAGGGGGCCTCCACCTCGGCCACCTTCACGCTCACGGTGAGTGCGCCGGTCGACCAGCCCCCGGTGTACCACGGCGGCGTGCCGTCGGAGGTGGACTTCTACTACGGGCGATCCAACAGCTGGGCGCCGCCCGCGGGGGCCTTCACCAACCCGACCGGGCGCGCGTTGACGTATGCGCTGTCCGGGTCGTACCCCGCGACGGTGACCTTCAACAGTACGACCGGCATGCTGAGCACGGCCGCGCTGCCCAAGATCAAGAACGACCACAACTACGGAACGATGGTGCTGACGGCCACCGATCCGGTGGACGGCAAGTCGGTGAGCGTGAGCTTCGACCTCTACTTCGTGGGCACGGGCGGCGGCACCCAGGCCGTGCGGCTGCAAACCCAGGTGCGCACGGCGGCCACCGTCCAGGCAGCCGCCGCGCCGGCACCGGCGCCGGACATCCAGAGCTACTGGTTCACCTACGACGCGGACAACCGGGTGGTGGTGAACAACGGCGCGCTGCAGGACGGCCAGATCGTGGTGACGGCGGGCAGCTACGCGGATCCGTCCTACGCGAACCAGTACGACGCGGCGGGCAACGTGGCCTCCCGCACCACCGTGAACGCCAGCACCTACACCACCGGCGTACTGGCCCACCAGAAAACCTACGCGGCCGGCGACGTGATGAGCCAGCGCCTGGTGTACGACACGCGCAACGAACTGACCGAGAGCGACTACGCGATCGACCTGACCCAGCACGAGGGCAGCCTGGGCGCGCAGGATCACGATACCTACGACGCGGACGGCCACCGGCTGAGCGACAACACCTACCTGCGCAGCGACGCGGAGCAGGCGGTATACGGCACCACCGACCTGCCGAAGGGGTGGGTCTACGTGCCCACCGGCGGCTGGCTGGCGACGGGCGAGGTCAGCGGCTACGACGCCGACGGCCAGGTCACCGCGCAGGTGAGCTACCGCGCTCCCGACCGCGACTGGCTGGCCATCGCCAACCGCTACGCCAACGACGGCACGCTGCCCGACGGCGGCCAGGACGCGGTGCCCAGCCTGAGCAGCGACGGCCCGCTGGCCGTAGGCTCGGTCACCGACTACACGGCGTTCGACCATGCAGGGAACGTGACGGCGTACAGCTACACGCAGAACCCGGCGCCGGGCACGAGCACGGGCGGCTTCGGGGCAAGCTACACGGTGAGCTACCTCAAGAAGGACGGCTACCTGGAGCAGGCGACGAGCGGCACGCCGTCGGTGTCGGGGTACGTGCCGGCCACGGATACCAGCGACTACGATGCGTTCGGGCAGCGCATCGCGGTGGCGCAGACGAGCCAGGACAACAGCGGCGCGGCGCAGAACACGGTGCGGGTGTACGGCTACGACGGCGACGGGGAGATCCTGACGCAGCGCAAGGGCACGGTGAGCGGGGGCACGTTCAGCGGCACGGGCGGCAACGCGAGCGACCACTACGTGTACGCGAACGGCCAGGCGCTGAGCACGCTGGACGAGGCGGGCGACATCGGCGGCCCGGGATCCAGCACGGACTTCACCAGCGGCGAGCCGGGCCAGTACGTGGTGCAGCAGGGCGACACGCTGGCCGGGATCGCGCAGGCGCAATACGGCGACAGCCAGTACGGCTACCTGATCGCGGAGGCGAACGGGCTGGCGAACGGTGACGCGGATCTGGTGGCGGGCCAGGCCCTGACGATCCCGACGGTGCGCACGGAGGCGAACACGGCCAACACGTTCAAGCCGTACGACCCGGGCCAGATCGTGGGCAGCACCACGCCCAACCTGCCGGCGGCACCGCCGCCGCCACCGAGCAGCGCGGGGTGCAACCCGATCGCGGAGATCGTGGTGATCGTGGTGGTGATCATCGCCACGATCTACACCGCGGGAGCGGCGGCGGAGGGGTTTGCCGGCGCCGGCGCGGGTGCTGGTGCCGGCGCGGGTGCCGGTGGAGCCGCGGCAGGCGGGGCCGCCGCGGGCGGTGCAGCGGCCGGTGGTGCGGCTGCAGGAGGCGCGGCAGCGGCGGGTACCGCCGCCGCGGCAGGTACTGCGGCGGCGTCCACCACCTTTGCGGCCGGTGCCAGCGTGCTGGCAGGCGGCAGTGCCGGACTCGGGCTCACCACGGGCGAAATAATCGCCTCGGCGGCGATCGGCGGGGCCGTAGGCAACGCGGCCGGCCAACTGGCGGCCGATGCGCTGGGCGTGAGCAGCGGGTTCTCATTCGGCCAGATGCTGTCGGCGGGGCTGGGCGCCGGGCTCACCGCTGGCGTGGGCGAAGCACTCAGCGCGACCGGGGGCGAGTTCTCGGTACTGGCGGACGGCAATGGCAACCTGCGTCCGCTGGGCGCGGCGGCGTTCGGCGCGGGCAACTATGCGGCCAGCGTGGCGGCCAACAAGGTCACCGGGCAGGCGGAGCATTTCAGCTGGGCGGGGGTGGTGGCGGCGGCGGTGGCCTCAGGTGTCACGAGTGCAGCGAACCTGAAGGGCGAACCGCTGCAACGGATCGGCGCGGCCACCGACAGCAGCTTCGTCCAGAACGTGGCCGGCGGGCTGCTGTCCGGCGGCCTCGACCGCGAGACCTCGCAATTGCTCGGCGACGATCACGTGCAAGGCTGGCAGCAGATCGGTGAGGATGCGTTTGGCAATGCGCTGGGGAATGCGGTGGTTGGTGAGATCAACCACGTTGAACAGCGCAACGCAGCCATCAAGCAGCTAAGCCCTGAAGCCAAAGCGTTCTATGACCAGAAGGTAGGTCAAGGTGTTGACGAGGATGCTGCGCTGGCGAGAGCGCAACTCCTTGACCAGCAAGGGATCAACATATTTGAGAACGGCGGATTACAGGGGCCGGCTTCGATCGTTGATCCGACGGGCATGCTGCTTCCCGCGGGTGATCTTCAAATGGCTTCAACGCAATTGGGCAATGTGCAAGGCTTGGGTTTGTCGCCGCTGGCACCGGCGAACGATCCGCACACGTACTACATCACTGCGGTGTTTGACGGCACGGACGATGATTTTAGGCAAATGCTCGATCCAACGAACCCAGGAATCTTTGCTGACAGTTTGCTGCAGGCTGATGGTCAGCAATCCTTCAAGATTTACGAGCAAGGGGTTGGCACTGGCGATGAAGGGTCGTTTATGGGGGGTGCATTTGGCTTAGGTGGTCAAGACCGCGTAGATAGAGCGATGCTTGAGCTCGAAGGCCGAATGCAACAAATTTACGGCAATGACCCTCAAGCCAACATCATCGTCAACACGATCGGGTTCAGCCGTGGCGCGGCGGAATCCATCGACTTCGGAAATCTGGTACAACAAGGCGTGCCCATTCCCGGCGAGTTCGATGCTAATGGGAATCCGCTGACGTACAGCGGCGATCAGGCGCCGCAGATCGGGGCGATGGTGCTCTATGATCCGGTGGCGTCCTTTGGGATTGCCGGGAGCGACATCAACCTGGGTTACGACCTCAACATTCCGTCGAGCGCGGAACACGTGCTTGAAATCACGGCACGAGACGAATCGCGGCTGTTCTTCCCGTTGACCTCTGCAGTTGATCCCAGTGAGGAAACCAACGGGTTCTACAACGACGGGCAAGTCGTGGAATTGACCATGCCAGGCGTGCACTCGGACATTGGCGGCAGCTATCCCAATCCGTATTCGTATTACTCGCTGGACATGGGATACAGCTTCCTGCAACAGCTTGGCGTGCCGCTCAATTCTTTGACGAGCCCCAGCGTAGGCTACGACAACAACAACCAAGGTTACGATTACAACGTGAACGACTACTCGCAGGACAACATGCGGGTGCACGATTCAAGCTGGCCGATCGACAACGTCCTGCATAACTTTGGGCTGCAATTGAATCGCACGATCTACGTCAACCCGAGCCCCAACCCGAAGCTCCTGTATCCAGAGTCGGATCACTGAAACCGAGGAATTGGACATGAAGACCAGATTGTCGAAGATGATGATTGTCGCGATCGTGGCGATGTTGACAGTGGGATGTGTTCGCGCGGAGATGGCCATGAGCGGGAAAGTGTTGCAGATGTTTGAATTCGGAAATGATGGCAAAGGTGAAGTGCATGACGTCAGAATCCAGTACGGGAACTTTGTAATACCGACCGGCACGGCAAATAGCGATTACAAGCCGAGTCATATGATCGCTGTTTCTGAAGATCTCACGGTTCCGATCCCAGAATCGGCGGAGATCCATTGGATCTCTGCGGATAGCAAGGTGCACGACATCACTGCTCCCATCCGGAGCTTCGTCGAGAATCCGCCATGCTTTTATGGGTTCCGTTTCTTCTTCGTGGACGATCACGTGGACGTCTATGTGCTGAATCGGACGGGCGACTGCTCGCGACTTCAAGGGATCGAACGGACGAAAGTTTTTTCGTCGAACCCGGGCCAGTGAAACACCCCACCCCACCGCCGTCACGCCGCTTGCATACGCCGCGCTTCCTCGGTCGCACTGTGCCGTCCGCTGTCCGAATAGCCCTTCCGAGTTGTTGGCAGGCCCCTTTTTCCGAAGCGACCAGCGCCGGTAGTGGCCAATAAACGCCTTTTCGGCTTGTCGGGCATGCGCTTTTCCAGGATTCCCGCGCCAAAACCGTTGTTCTTTGACAATACGAACGGCTTTGAGCCTTCCGTGATCCGGTGTGCCGTCCGCTGTCCGAATAGCCCTTCCAGGTCGTTGGCAGGCCCTTTTTTCGAAGCGACCAGCGCCGGCAGTGTCTGATAAACGCCCCTCCGGCTTGTCGGACGTGCGCTTTTTTCAGGATTTCCACGCCAAAACCGCAGTTCTTTGACGATACGAACGGCTTTGAGCCTTCCGCGATCCGGACAGGCATGGCCATGGCGTCGCCGTGGTGTGGTGTTGTGTGGCGTCAGCGTTGCAGGTATTCGCCCTGCAACAACCCATCCCACCCCTCGAACCACAGCCGCCGCCGAGGTGGTTGGCGGATGTCGGTGCCTTCCCAGGCCTCCATGGGTGTGAGACCGCACAAGTGCTGATGCGGGCGCACATGGTTGTACCAGCCGCGAAAGACCGCCAACGACGCTTGCAGCGCGTCGGCGTCGGCTACCGCCCAGTGGTCGAGCTTGCCCTTGAGCGTACCGAAGAAGCGCTCGATACGACCGTTCTGCCATGGACAATGCAGTTCGGTTTTCTGGTGGCGGATGCCCAACAGGCGCAAGGCCATGCGAAACGTGGTGCTGCGGAAAACCACTTCGTTGTCGGTACGGACAGCCTTCGGCGCACCGTGGCATTCGACGGCTTCGCACAGCATGCGCACCACGGTCACGGCAGCCTTGTCCTTGAGTGCTTCGAGCGTGAGGCATCGCCGCGTGCCATGATCGACGATGCCCAGCAGGAAATGCTGTTCGCCGGCTTCGTCCGTCTTGCCGGTGCCGTCCAGGCCCCAGACGAGGTTGGGTCTGCCGGGTGTGTGTTTGCGTCGCCTGAGCGTTTGTCTTTCCAGCCGGATGTCGGCCTGGTGCTGCTTGAGCAGATCGGCAACGAAGGTTTTGCCGACGCGCATGCCTCCGACGTGTCGGCGATTGAAAATATCCGCCAGCACGCGACACCCTAGGCCCGTGCAGCGAGCCGCCAGTGCGATGAGTTCCTCGCGCACCCATGCCGGCTTGGCGCGGGTGCACACTCGGTGGGGCGCACAGGCAAGGCGCCGCCCATATCGTCGCCAAGCATGGGCACGCCGCCATCGAGGCAAGGGCCACCGGCGACGTAGCCAGTCCAGCCCGACCAAAGACAGCAGCCCGCACATCAGGGAGAGCAGAAGCTTCGTGGATGTCATGAAACACTTATCCGCGATGGAGCGCGTTGGTTTAGGCCCTGCTGGCTGGCAAACGGTGAAGCGAGTGGCTACGACGCCGACGGCCAGGTCACCTCGCAGGTGAGCTACCGCGCTCCCGACCGCGACTGGCTGGCCATCGCCAACCGCTACGCCAACGACGGCACGCTGCCCGACGGCGGCCAGGACGCGGTGCCCAGCCTGAGCAGCGACGGCCCGCTGGCCGTAGGCTCGGTCACCGACTACACGGCGTTCGACCATGCAGGGAACGTGACGGCGTACAGCTACACGCAGAACCCGGCGCCGGGCACGAGCACGGGCGGCTTCGGGGCAAGCTACACGGTGAGCTACCTCAAGAAGGACGGCTACCTGGAGCAGTCGACGAGCGGCACGCCGTCGGTGTCCGGCTACGTGCCGGCCACGGATACCAGCGACTACGATGCGTTCGGGCAGCGCATCGCGGTGGCGCAGACGAGCCAGGCCAACAGCGGCGCGGCGCAGAACACGGTGCGGGTGTACGGCTACGACGGCGACGGGGAGATCCTGACGCAGCGCAAGGGCACGGTGAGCGGGGGCACGTTCAGCGGCACGGGCGGCAACGCGAGCGACCACTACGTGTACGCGAACGGCCAGGCGCTGAGCACGCTGGACGAGGCGGGCGACATCGGCGGCCCGGGATCCAGCACGGACTTCACCAGCGGCGAGCCGGGCCAGTACGTGGTGCAGCAGGGCGACACGCTGGCCGGGATCGCGCAGGCGCAATACGGCGACAGCCAGTACGGCTACCTGATCGCGGAGGCGAACGGGCTGGCGAACGGTGACGCGGATCTGGTGGCGGGCCAGGCCCTGACGATCCCGACGGTGCGCACGGAGGCGAACACGGCCAACACGTTCAAGCCGTACGACCCGGGCCAGATCGTGGGCAGCACCACGCCCAACCTGCCGGCGGCACCACCGCCGCCGCCGAGCAGCGCGGGGTGCAACCCGATCGCGGAGATCGTGGTGATTGCGGTGGCCGTCGTGGCGACCATCTTGACCGCAGGGGCGGCGGCGGCTGCATTTGCGAGCCTTGGCGAATTCGCGGGTCTTGCCGCCGGTGCGGTTGCCGGTGCCGTGGGCTCGGCCGCCAGCCAGTTGACCGGCGATGCGCTGGGCGTCAGCCACGGCTTCTCGTTCGGACAGGTGCTGGAAGGCGCCGTGGGCGGCGCCATCGGTGGCGGTTTGAGCCAAGCGTTCAGCCAGGGCGGTGCGCTGGCCGATACTTTTTCCAGTGAAACGGGCAACGGCATCAACACGGCCGGCAATACCTTGATTGGGGCGGCCAGCTATGCCGGCACCTACGAGACTGGAAAACTCACCGGGCAAGCCAGCTCCTTCAGTTGGGCCGGCCTGGTGGCTTCGGCCGCCGGATCGGCGGCGGGTGGCGAACTCGGGCCGACCAACGCCCAGGCCAGTGCCGGCGACACGGGCGAGGTCTACTGGGATCGCGTCGAAGCCAACGTGGCGCAGGACGTGACCCAGCGCGAAGTGGGCGTGGCCATGGGCAGCAACCGTGTGCAGAGCTGGGCGCAGGTCGGCGAGGACGTGTTCGGCAATGCGTTGGGCAACGCTGCGGCCATGGGCATCCACGATGTTCAGATGAACGCCGCGGAGAAAAAGCTCAACGCCCAAATGAATGCCTTGCTGGATCAGCAGCAAGCAAGGATCGGCTCTGACCTCGACCAACAGACAAGCGTCGATGTGGCTGGCGATATGGATGCGCTGGGCCAACAGGACAGCAACAACATGTCGTCCCAGATCGCGGCGGCGATGTACCAGAAGCAATTGGCCGTCGATGTGGCGCCGTGGCCTGCATCGGATCCCACACCGGTAACCACGGATGCAGGCGTTGGCGATAGCACGAATGTCCCCGATAGCGCCTGGAGCTACCCGGGTAGCGATTCGGTGGTGAACCAGCTTCGGCTGCAGGAAATGGACGTGGTGCCGGGTAGCGCGAAGGACAGGCAATTGCTGGCGCAAATCGCACTGGCCGGGTCGATGAGTGGGTCGACACAGGATCAGTTGCAAGCGCAACAGGCCCAGTTGCAATTGACCACCATGAGTGGAGCCCCAAGAACGACCGGACAGACATCCTCTGTTCCGTTCGATACGTCGCTGTACGTGCCACCGGACAGCATTGCCACAACGTACAACGATGCGGTCAATACCTTGTTCGATCCGGATGCGAGCTTCGGCAATCGTTTGATGTCCGGTGTGGTGAGCCTCGTGAGTGCGCCGGTTGCCTTCCTGGACATGGTCGGCAACGGGATAGAAAACGTCCCCTACCAGGCAAGCCTCATGGGGCAGTCGCTGGCGGTAGCCAGTTTGTCGAGCAACACGGATGACAAGGTGCTTGCCTACCTGCAGGCGGTTCAATCGGGGGCAACGGCTTTCACGGGAGCGGGTGCCGTGGTTGATCCGTTGACAGGCATGGCGCCGTCCAATTCGTTGCTCAACGCGGAGCTTGGAATCGGGCGTGACGGCATCACCCTGACGACGCTCGACACAACCTATGCGGTAAGATCGCCGCTGTATCTCGACAGCTCACTGGGGCAACTCAACTCGGGTGTCCCGCTGAACGTCAGGTCGCCGTTGGTCAACTTGACAGAGGAGACTACAGAATTTCCAGACGCAGGAGATGTGGCATCTGCGGAACAAACAATAAACACGATCCCTTGGCCAGTAAATGCCAAGGGGGTGCCATATCCGACAATCGATGTCCCCACGTATGGCGAAGTTCCTTTCCCAGATGGGCCATATACCCCAAGCAATGTCGCTCTTAGGTCTGATTTCACCACGGCTTACAAATCCGACTTCCGAGATTGGTGGAGCGATCAGGGATATGACTGGCCTGATGGTGACGTTCAAATCCATCACATTCAACCGCTGTCAAAGGGGGGAACCAATGCATTCGAAAATTTGGTGCCTTTAAGCCCTGAACAACATCTGCCATTCACTACTTGGTGGAGGAGTTTTCCATGAGTAAAGTATTGTTTTCGGAATTTCAAAAATTGATGGAAGACACTCGTTCGGGCTCAAAGTCATGTGTGGATGAAAAAGGCAGAGCTATCGAAAGAAATTTCAGATATAACAAACCCGCCTCAAGTGGATTGCTCAATCATATCGCTTTGGGAGAATATTTTGTCCCGTCCGAGCTGCAGTCGTTATTATCCATTAGTGACGGATTTGATATATACAATTTTAAAGGAATAGATGGTTATCGAATTTTCGGCATCGAGGATTTGGTTTCAAGAACTGGGCAAATAAGAGATTCCTATGATCCATCGGAATGGGATGATTCGATTTTAGTATTTGGTGAATGCCTCGGGGACGGCTCATATTTGGCGACTAAATCCGATAAGAGTCTAAGCCCCGTCATGGACTGCTTTCTTGAAACAACTCCGGATAATTGGAGGGAGATTTCTCCAAGCATTTCTAGCTTTTTTTCGAGACTGATTGCTTCGGATGGTAAGAAATTTTGGCTCGACCAAGCCTGAGAATCTTGTGTTCCAAACACAATAGGCAAATTTTGGCGCAGGCCGTGGTGCAACTTTCCGTGCGGCGATAAGGGTGTCGAATCATGAGCTACGTCGTTGTTCGCGGCTGTTCGTCCGAAGTGGATATCGACGGCTTCGGCCGTTGGTTCCACAGGGAGTGTGGCGATACCCCGGACGCAATGAAGGTGATCGAGCGTCTGCGCGCGGGCAAGAGGTACACGCTGTTCCTTGGCGAAAAGAAAGCAGCACAGTTCATGCGCATGGCGAGTCGGTGGGGGTTGATTGGGGTCACGCTGCATGACGACGATGACATGACGGAATACCCGCCACCGTCAGGCTTCTGGAGCCGCGTGGTGTGGCGCCTGCGCCACGGGTTCGACAAGGAGTAAGACGCTGCGCTCTGCCAGGGTAGCCACCGTTGAAAAATCGCATCGCCGATGCGACGGCGGCACGGACACCAGCAGCCGCGACGTGCCGGCGCACTGGGTGGACTTGAGCAGCGTGGGCCTGAGCATCAACGCCGCCACGGGCGCGATCACCGGCGTACCCACCACCCTGAGCTACCAGACCTCCAGCGTGGGCAGCGGCACCTACCAGAACGACAGCAGCTACCAGATCGAGATCATCGCCACGAACGGCCAGGCCGGTTCGGTCGCCGGCACCTTCACGCTGACCAACGACTTCGCGCCGCCGGCCCCGCAGCAGGCGCTGTCCAACGTGTCGGCCAACCCGGGGCAAGGCTGGGTGGCCGTCGTGCAGGGCACCACCTTCAGCGATCCCTACGGCCACGGCCTGACCTATACGGCCACGCTGTCCAGCGGGGCGGCCTTGCCGAGCGGCCTGACGTGGAGCGGCACCTCACTCGATGTGGGCGCGGTGGCGGCGGGGAGCTACACGATCAAGGTCACGGCGACGGACGGGCTGGGCCATGCGGGCAGCGCGGCCTTCACGGTGACCGTGGCCAACGAGGCGCCGGTGCTCGGCGCCCTGGCGAACCAGACAGCGGTCAGCGGCACGGCGATGACCGCCTACGTGGCGCCGGCAGCCACCGACCCCAACGGCGACGCGATCACCTACCGCGCCACGGGCCTGCCGGCGGGGATCGCTTTCGACCCCGCCACGCGCACGTTCAGCGGCACGCCCACGGCCACCGGCACCTCGACCATCACCTACACGGCCACCGACAGCCAGGGTGCCTCCACCTCGGCCACCTTCACGCTCACGGTGAGTGCGCCGGTCGACCAGCCTCCGGTGTACCACGGCGGCGTGCCGTCGGAGGTGGACTTCTACTACGGGCGATCCAACAGCTGGGCGCCGCCCGCGGGGGCCTTCACCAACCCGACCGGGCGCGCGTTGACGTATGCGCTGTCCGGGTCGTACCCCGCGACGGTGACCTTCAACAGTACGACCGGCATGCTGAGCACGGCCGCGCTGCCCAAGATCAAGAACGACCACAACTACGGAACGATGGTGCTGACGGCCACCGATCCGGTGGACGGCAAGTCGGTGAGCGTGAGCTTCGACCTGTACTTCGTGGGCACGGGCGGCGGCACCCAGGCCGTGCGGCTGCAAACCCAGATGCGCACGGCGGCCACCGTCCAGGCAGCCGCCGCGCCGGCACCGGCGCCGGACATCCAGAGCTACTGGTTCACCTACGACGCGGACAACCGGGTGGTGGTGAACAACGGCGCGCTGCAGGACGGCCAGATCGTGGTGACGGCGGGCAGCTACGCGGATCCGTCCTACGCGAACCAGTACGACGCGGCGGGCAACGTGGCCTCCCGCACCACCGTGAACGCCAGCACCTACACCACCGGCGTACTGGCCCACCAGAAAACCTACGCGGCCGGCGACGTGATGAGCCAGCGCCTGGTGTACGACACGCGCAACGAACTGACCGAGAGCGACTACGCGATCGACCTGACCCAGCACGAGGGCAGCCTGGGCGCGCAGGATCACGATACCTACGACGCGGACGGCCACCGGCTGAGCGACAACACCTACCTGCGCAGCGACGCGGAGCAGGCGGTATACGGCACCACCGACCTGCCGAAGGGGTGGGTCTACGTGCCCACCGGCGGCTGGCTGGCGACGGGTGAGGTCAGCGGCTACGACGCCGACGGCCAGGTCACCGCGCAGGTGAGCTACCGCGCTCCCGACCGCGACTGGCTGGCCATCGCCAACCGCTACGCCAACGACGGCACGCTGCCCGACGGCGGCCAGGACGCGGTGCCCAGCCTGAGCAGCGACGGCCCGCTGGCCGTAGGCTCGGTCACCGACTACACGGCGTTCGACCATGCAGGGAACGTGACGGCGTACAGCTACACGCAGAACCCGGCGCCGGGCACGAGCACGGGCGGCTTCGGGGCAAGCTACACGGTGAGCTACCTCAAGAAGGACGGCTACCTGGAGCAGTCGACGAGCGGCACGCCGTCGGTGTCCGGCTACGTGCCAGCCACGGATACCAGCGACTACGATGCGTTTGGGCAGCGCATCGCGGTGGCGCAGACGAGCCAGGACAACAGCGGCGCGGCGCAGAACACGGTGCGGGTGTACGGCTACGACGGCGACGGGGAGATCCTGACGCAGCGCAAGGGCACGGTGAGCGGGGGCACGTTCAGCGGCACGGGCGGCAACGCGAGCGACCACTACGTGTACGCGAACGGCCAGGCGCTGAGCACGCTGGACGAGGCGGGCGACATCGGCGGCCCGGGATCCAGCACGGACTTCACCAGCGGCGAGCCGGGCCAGTACGTGGTGCAGCAGGGCGACACGCTGGCCGGGATCGCGCAGGCGCAATACGGCGACAGCCAGTACGGCTACCTGATCGCGGAGGCGAACGGGCTGGCGAACGGTGACGCGGATCTGGTGGCGGGCCAGGCCCTGACGATCCCGACGGTGCGCACGGAGGCGAACACGGCCAACACGTTCAAGCCGTACGACCCGGGCCAGATCGTGGGCAGCACCACGCCCAACCTGCCGGCGGCACCGCCGCCGCCACCGAGCAGCGCCGGGTGCAACCCGATCGCGGAGATCGTGGTGATCGCCGTCATCGTGGTGGCGAGCATCTTCACGGCGGGTGCCGCGGCCTTGGCGCTGAGCGGCGAGGCCTTCAGCTTCGGTGCCGCCATGTCGGCGGGTGTGGGTGCCATGACCGGCGTCGCGGCGGGGGTGACCGCCGGCCTCGGCGCCACCGAACTGGCGGGAGCGGCCCTCGTGGGCGGCATGGCCGGCAGCGCCGCAGGCCAGCTGACCGGCGACGCCCTGGGCGTGAGCCACGGCTTCTCGCTCGGGCAGATGCTGGAAGGCGGGCTGACGGCGGCGGTCGGCTCGGAGTTGGGCGGCGCGCTGGCCGGCAGCGGCAATACCTCGTTGGCGACCACCAGCGAGACGGCGGGACAGACGATGCATGCGCTGACCCCGCTCGGCGCGGCCATCGAAGGCGTGGGCAGCTACGGCACCGGCATCGCCGCCGCCAAGGTCACCGGGCAGGCGACGCACTTCCAGTGGGCGGACGTGGTGGCCACGGCGGCCTCCAGCGCGGTCACGAACTACGCCGGCGAGCCGGACGGCATCGAGCAGCACATGGGTCTGAGCAGCGGCTCCATGCAGGGCGACCTCGCCGGCGGCTTGTTGAGCGGTGGCGTGGACAAGCTCACGGCCGAGGCGTTGGGTGAGCGGCAGACCAACAGCTGGGCGGGCATCACCGAGGATGCGTTCGGCAATGCGTTGGGCAATGCGGCTATCGCCGGCATCAACGCCGCCAGCGCGCTGCCACCGATTCCGGTGGAGCCCGAGAAGCCGCAGATCCAACTCGGGCCGCAGACGCTGGATGTCATGGACGACCCTGGCGAGCTCGCCTCCATCGGATCCGCGGTGGCGAATCCGGTCAGTGGCCAGGCGAGCCCGGCCAGTGACGACGGTACGGTGACGGAATGGCATGCGGCCGACTACGATCCGGCGACTGCGCCGGCGACCGCGCCGGACAACATCAAACAACTCGGCGAGATACACGTCACCCCCACGAGTAGCTGGGTCGATCCCACTTATTCGTCCTATGACGAATGGCTGTTCAACAGTGGCAGCAAGACCGAGGCCGAGTTCTTCCAGGACGAGCGCGAGCAAGCCCGGATCAAGCTGGAAGAGGCTGCCGACCGGCAACACCAGGCCCAGATCAATGCCCGCATTTCCCAAATCGAATCAGCCCAACTGGGGATGCTGGGCCAGGGCCTGATCGGCGCGGGCAAGGCGGTGGTGAACCTGCTGCCACAGACGGCCAATGGCCTTGTCTTGCTGGCGCAAAAAGGCTTGGGCGCCTATGCGTGGTCGCAAGGCGAATCGGGATTGGCGGATGCGATCGACAGTGCACCGACTCCGCAATTGCCCATGGTGTTTGATTACAGCAATGCCGACCAAGCGGGCGGCGCCCAGGGGCTGGATACCGTCTTCACGGTGGCAACCCTGGGTGAAGGTGCGGTGTCGCTGGCGAGCAAGGCACCGGAACTGATCGGTGGCCTGAGTGGCGTGATCGACCAGTTGGGTGACTTGCGGTTTGTCGGGTCGGGGGATGGCTATGGTGCGCTGACAAGCAACAGCCAGTTGGGTGCCGTGGGGAGCGACCTCTCTGGCGTCAGGCCGGGCGCTGGTATCATGGACACGGCGTTGGATGTTCCAAGTAGCGTAGATGCTGGATCAACTTCGAATATTCTGCAAAATGCCGTTCAAGGGCGCGTTTTCGAACAAGCAGGACTGACGTATCTTGAAGGCGTTCAGAATGATGTTGTATCGCAAGTTGCTATTCGGCCATATAACGACGATGGTTCTCTGGCTGACTATTTTGTTCGAGTAGATGGAGTGGGTACGGATGATAGCGGTAACCTGTTGTTAACTGAGTTCAAATCCTCTCCAACGGCTGGATTCACACCAAATCAGACCACGGGCTATCCGCTTATTCAGCAGAACGGTGGTCAGATAGTAGGTGGCAATGGTGGCGCGTTGTATCCGGCAGGAACGCAGATTCCACCTACTGCTGTGAAGGTCTTGAGGCCCGGTGATTTTTAAGGTATGAAATGAAAAACGTGAATAACATTAAAAAAATGTTGCTTGAATTGCTCGTTCCTCAACTGGCGGAGCGTGGCTTTAAACGGCAAGGAAGCAGGGAAAGCTTCCTGCGAAAGCACGCCGATCGAGTTGATGTATTCCAGCTGGTTTTTCTCGATGGTAAACCAGGATGGCGTATTCAACCCAATGCTGGCGTTCGCTTTGACACCGTAGAGGATATTTTTCATCACGTGTCGGGCTTTGAGGCAAAATATCAAAAGGATACGGTCACGGTCGGAGCTCCGCTGGGAATCATTTTGGGAGAAACGGCTAGAGGTTGTGAGTTTATTCTCGAATCGGATACGGAGCTGGAGTCGATTGCAAGGGAAGTGATTGCCTCTTTTGAAAATATTGCACTGCCGTACTTTAGCAATTGGTCGAATATCAAGAATGTAGATAGCGCACTCAACGACGATCCATCTTTACGAGTTCCTAAACTTCGTGGTGGTCTCGCGTGGTTTCGCTGCTCAACAGGAATAATCATTGCCAGGTTAACTAATCGCAAAGATTACGATCGGCTTGTTTCTTTTTATGGTGACGTTATGGCGGTTGATAACAATGGTTTTTATTCAAAACGCTTTGATTTGCTGGTTAAATATTTAAAAAATATTGAGCCGAATAAGCCGAATATAATTAGTTGAGGCTTGCTTCAGGCGCGCATAAGTGACCTTGCTCTTAGGTAAGTGTTCCAAACACGACAGTCGATGCGGCAGCAGGTGCATCGGGTTCTCCGCCACAGTTGGTCAGTGGCCAAGCTGCTGAGGCTCAGCAGCTAGCAGCGTTGAATTCAACAGGGAAGGTTCCTTTTACTCCAACACCCGATCAGGTAAACAGTGCGGCGTTCCGAGTGATCGTCGGAGAGCCCCAGTACACGACAAGTGGCGATCTCGTAGGCACGATCTACGATGGCTTGAATGAAGATGGCCTTGCCGAGATCAAAACAGGTTTCAGTACGTTGGACTCTTCCTACCAGCTTAGGCTGCAGACCTACGGGGCGCTTGTTAACGACACTCCGCTGACTATCTATACGAGCCGACCAGTGAATCCTACTTTCCAGAACTACCTCACCAGATGGGGTGTGTCCGTTCAACCTTTGCCGTATTGAGGTGCGTTATGGAATTTAAGTTCACAAAGCATCAAGTTGCTCGGAGTGCGATGCCTGATGCAGAGGCATTCAACAGGATGTATCTTGTCAAGAATGTTTCGAGGCTTAGAGCGACGTACCAGATACGATTGCTTGCATTTAAGGCATTGGATAAAGGGATGCAGCTTGTTTTACGTGTTCCAGAGGCATGTGTGTTCGATGATTCACTGACTGATCTCATGATTAAGTGCGGCAAGTCCATGGTTAGGGAGAACTACTGATGGGCCTCTACCTATGCGCGTTTGACGGTGCTGAAGAAATAGATGGCGTCGAAATCGGTTCATACGCGGACTTCAACTTTTTCAGGGACGCAGTTGTTGCTGCTGTGGAAAATGGCAACCGTGGAAGCCAGTGCCCTACGCTAGTGGAACATCACGACAGCGATGGCGAGTGGTCTTCCGAGGAGTCCTCGCAGCTTATTGTTGAACTCGACTTGATAGGAAAGGCCTTGCGTGAACTGCCACCTGTGGAGTTCAACTCAGCATGGAAGAAGAAGGTTGCGACGGCACTTGGCTTGAAGCCCAAAAACCTGCTTGACTGCTTCTTTGACGTAGATGGCGAGCCCTTGGTGGATCGATTGCGAGGGTTGGCTGAAAAGGGAGTTCAGCGAGATATCCCAATCCTATTCCAGTAAGCCCGGAAGGGACTGTGTTGGTCGTGCCGACGCTGTGCCGTTGTGCCGTCAGCTGTCCGAATGACCCTCCCGTGCCCCCGGTACGGTTCTTTCTCTGAAGTGATCGTCGTCCGAAATGGACGATTTGTACAGTTCCTAAAAAGTGCCAGAGACAAATTTTTGGCACAGGCCGTGGCGCAACTTCTCGTGCGGCGGCGAAGGGTATCGAATCATGAGCTACGTCGTTGTTCGCGGCTGTTCGTCCGAAGTGGATATCGACGGCTTCGGCCGTTGGTTCCACAGGGAGTGTGGCGATACCCCGGACGTAATGAAGGTGATCGAGCGTCTGCGCGCAGGCAAGAGCTACACGCTGTTCCTTGGCGAAAAGAAAGCAGCACAGTTCATGCGCATGGCGAGTCGGTGGGGGTTGACTGGGGTCACGCTGCATGACGACGACGACATGACGGAATACCCGCCACCGTCAGGCTTCTGGAGCCGCGTGGTGTGGCGCCTGCGCCACGGGTTCGACAAGGAGTAAGACGCTGCGCTCTGCCAGGGTGGCAACCGTTGAAAAATCGCATCGCCGATGCGATGGCGGCGCGCTGACCTACAGCGCACAGGTGCTGGTGCCGGATCACCAATTGGACTACCCGGTGAACGGCGGCACCGACACCAGCAGCCGCGACGTGCCGGCGCACTGGGTGGACTTGAGCAGCGTGGGCCTGGGCATCAACGCCGCCACGGGCGCGATCACCGGCGTGCCGACCACCCTGAGCTACCAGACCTCCAGCGTGGGCAGCGGCACCTACCAGAACGACAGCAGCTACCAGATCGAGATCGTCGCCACGAACGGCCAGGCCGGTTCGGTCGCCGGCACCTTCACGCTGACCAACAGCTTCGCGCCGCCCGCGCTGGCCAATCCACTGGCCAACCCTTCGGTGAAGCCGCAATCGGGCCTGCTGGCTGTCGTGCAGGCCAACACCTTCAGCGATCCCTACGGGCACGGCCTGACCTACAGCGCCACGCTCGCCAACGGCAGCGCGCTGCCCAGCGGCCTGTCGTGGAGCGGCACAGGCATCAACGTGGGCACGGTCGCCGCGGGCAGCTATGCGATCAAGGTGACGGCCACGGATGGACTGGGGCACACCGGCAGCACCACGTTCACCCTGACCGTGGGCACCGCCTTGCCGGCCTTCACCGGCAGCCCGGCCAACCAGAGCGGCAGCGTGCACGGCGCCCTGAGCTTCACCGTACCGGGCGCCACGGACGCCAACGGCGCGGCCATCACCTACAGCGCCAGCTATTACAACGGCTCCGCCTGGACTGGCACGCTGCCGTCATGGCTGAGCTTCAACGCCGCCACACTCACCTTCAACGGTACGCCGCCGGCCGGCAGCATCGGCAGCTACAGCCTGCAGGTGACGGCCACCGCCGCCAACGGCGGCGGCAGCGTCTCGGAATCCTTCACCCTGACCGTGGCCCCCACGCCGCCGTCCTACGTCGGCGGGGTGGGCAACCAGACCACCTACGGCGGGCGCTCCTTCAGCTTCGCCTTCGCCGCCGGCGACTTCAGCGAAGCGGACGGCGACGCGCTGACCTTCAGCGCCGGCTCGTACACCACCAGCGGCAGCACGGAAACCGACAGCGCGCTGCCGAGCTGGATGAGCTTCAACGCCGGCACGCTCACCTTCAGCGGCACGCCGCCCACCAGCGCCGTGGGGCAGAGCTTCACCCTGTACGTGAAGGCGACCAACCCCCAGGGGCAGACGGCCCAGGCCATCTTTACCGTCAGCGTGGCCCAGTACGTGCAGCCGGCGCCGGTGTACCACGGCACCCTAGCCAACCAGACCGGCGTCATCGGCGGCTCGTCGCTGAACCTCGCGCTGCCCTCGGGTGCCTTCACCGAACCCGATGGCGGCGCGCTGACCTACAGCGCACAGGTGCTGGTGCCGGATCACCAATTGGACTACCCGGTGAACGGCGGCACCGACACCAGCAGCCGCGACGTGCCGGCGCACTGGGTGGACTTGAGCAACGTGGGGCTGAGCATCAACGCCGCCACGGGCGCGATCACCGGCGTGCCGACCACGCTGAGCTACCAGACCTCCAGCATAGGCAGCGGCTCCTACCAGAACGACAGCAGCTACCAGATCGAGATCATCGCCACGAACGGCCAGGCCGGTTCGGTCGCCGGCACCTTCACGCTGACCAACGACTTCGCGCCGCCGGCCCCGCAGCAGGCGCTGTCCAACGTGTCGGCCAACCCGGGGCAAGGCTGGGTGGCCGTCGTGCAGGGCACCACCTTCAGCGATCCCTACGGCCACGGCCTGACCTATACGGCCACGCTGTCCAGCGGGGCGGCCTTGCCGAGCGGCCTGACGTGGAGCGGCACCTCACTCGATGTGGGCGCGGTGGCGGCGGGGAGCTACACGATCAAGGTCACGGCGACGGACGGGCTGGGCCATGCGGGCAGCGCGGCCTTCACGGTGACCGTGGCCAACGAGGCGCCGGTGCTCGGCGCCCTGGCGAACCAGACAGCGGTCAGCGGCACGGCGATGACCGCCTACGTGGCGCCGGCAGCCACCGACCCCAACGGCGACGCGATCACCTACCGCGCCACGGGCCTGCCGGCGGGGATCGCTTTCGACCCCGCCACGCGCACGTTCAGCGGCACGCCCACGGCCACCGGCACCTCGACCATCACCTACACGGCCACCGACAGCCAGGGGGCCTCCACCTCGGCCACCTTCACGCTCACAGTGAGTGCGCCGGTCGACCAGCCTCCGGTGTACCACGGCGGCGTGCCGTCGGAGGTGGACTTCTACTACGGGCGATCCAACAGCTGGGCGCCGCCCGCGGGGGCCTTCACCAACCCGACCGGGCGCGCGTTGACGTATGCGCTGTCCGGGTCGTACCCCGCGACGGTGACCTTCAACAGTACGACCGGCATGCTGAGCACGGCCGCGCTGCCCAAGATCAAGAACGACCACAACTACGGAACGATGGTGCTGACGGCCACCGATCCGGTGGACGGCAAGTCGGTGAGCGTGAGCTTCGACCTGTACTTCGTGGGCACGGGCGGCGGCACCCAGGCCGTGCGGCTGCAAACCCAGATGCGCACGGCGGCCACCGTCCAGGCAGCCGCCGCGCCGGCACCGGCGCCGGACATCCAGAGCTACTGGTTCACCTACGACGCGGACAACCGGGTGGTGGTGAACAACGGCGCGCTGCAGGACGGCCAGATCGTGGTGACGGCGGGCAGCTACGCGGATCCGTCCTACGCGAACCAGTACGACGCGGCGGGCAACGTGGCCTCCCGCACCACCGTGAACGCCAGCACCTACACCACCGGCGTACTGGCCCACCAGAAAACCTACGCGGCCGGCGACGTGATGAGCCAGCGCCTGGTGTACGACACGCGCAACGAACTGACCGAGAGCGACTACGCGATCGACCTGACCCAGCACGAGGGCAGCCTGGGCGCGCAGGATCACGATACCTACGACGCGGACGGCCACCGGCTGAGCGACAACACCTACCTGCGCAGCGACGCGGAGCAGGCGGTATACGGCACCACCGACCTGCCGAAGGGGTGGGTCTACGTGCCCACCGGCGGCTGGCTGGCGACGGGCGAGGTCAGCGGCTACGACGCCGACGGCCAGGTCACCGCGCAGGTGAGCTACCGCGCTCCCGACCGCGACTGGCTGGCCATCGCCAACCGCTACGCCAACGACGGCACGCTGCCCGACGGCGGCCAGGACGCGGTGCCCAGCCTGAGCAGCGACGGCCCGCTGGCCGTAGGCTCGGTCACCGACTACACGGCGTTCGACCATGCAGGGAACGTGACGGCGTACAGCTACACGCAGAACCCGGCGCCGGGCACGAGCACGGGCGGCTTCGGGGCAAGCTACACGGTGAGCTACCTCAAGAAGGACGGCTACCTGGAGCAGGCCACCAGCGGCACCAGCAGCAACACCAACTATCTCCCGGCCACCGACACCAGCGACTACGACGCCATCGTGCAGCACGTGACGCTGAGCAGCGGCACCCTCGCCGACACCGTGCGCATCTTCGCCTACGACGCGACGGCCAGAACAGCAACGGGGCGTTCCAGGCCCAGGGCGGCGCCGGCAACACCCACTACGCCTACGTCAACGGCCAGCAGGTGGGCGCCTTCCGCATAAGGGAACGGAGACGATTAAGCAGATCAACCAAGGGACTTGCAGCACGAAAGCTCTTGAACTGGTCGTAGTGCAGCAGTGTGATGGCAGAACCAAGCCGCATGTCGCCATCCCCGTCCGCGCTCAGCATTCCAACAAGATGCGCTCGCGCAGTCCGACGCGCAGCCGCTCGAGTGCACGCTTGTGAAGCTGTGAAATACGCCCCTTGGTCAAGGACATTTGCCCGGCGATATCCACGAAGGGAATCTGGTGGTGGTAGTGCAACTGGAGAATCAGGCGCTCACGCTCTGGCAGCCGTTCCATCTCCTCGCTCACCGCTGCGTTCAATTCAGCTTTCTCCAGCTCCGCGTAGCCTTCGGCGGATTGGGACGGATCGGGCATGGACTGCATGTCCAGCAGGAATCCCAGCCCCAATCCAACGGTCGTGGCGACGAAAGCCTCCAGAGGATCCGCCGGGCCATCTTCCTGCATGGATTCCACGCGCTCCCGCACCACCATGTCGCCGGCATGGCCACTGGCGAATATCGTACCCGTGCGCAGTGCGCGCACTCCGTCGAAAACGGCGCCGCGGACACGATGGCGCGCATAGGGCTGGAAAGGCACGCCTCGCGACGGATCGAAGCGCTCGATGGCTTCGATCAAGCCGAGCAAGGCGTTCTGCGCGCAGTCGTTCCATGCATCGCGGATCAGGTAGACGCGCATGTACACGTCCCGTGCCACCGTTCGCGCCCACGGCGAATAATGGAGGATGAGGGCATCGCGCGCCCGTGGGTCGCGCCCCTGTTGCCAACGCTGCCACAGCATGCCCTCCTGGCCTTCCAAGGTACGGCCTCTCCCGGCTCAGGTGTGGTATCCGCTCAGCAACGCCTGGGCCAACAGGGTCCAACCGTTGATGAGCAGGAACAGCAGGATCTTCAGCGGCAGGCTCACTGTCGTGGGAGGCAGCATGATCATGCCAAGCGCCATCAGGATGGCCGACACCACCAGGTCGATCAGCAGGAACGGCAGGAAGATGACGAAGCCGATCTGGAAAGCCGTGCGAAGCTCGCTCAGCATGAAGGCCGGGATCAACTGCAGGGCGTTGATGTCCTGCACGGATTTCGGCCGCGGCACCTTGGCCATGTTCACCACGGCCAGCAGATCCTCCTCGCGCGTCTGCCGGATCATGAACAGCTTGAACGGCTGGAACGCCCTGCCCACGGCGACCTGGGCCGGTATTTCCTTGTGCAGGTAGGGGTCGAGGCCGGCCTGCTTGGCGCTCTGGAACACCGGGTTCATCGAGAACAGGGTGAGGAACATCGCCAGCGTGATCAACACGCTGTTGGGCGGCGTCTGCTGCAAGCCCAGCGCGCTGCGAACCAGCGAGAGCACGACGATGATGCGCGTGAACGAGGTCAGCGCTATCACCATCAGGGGAATGAAGGAAAGCAGCGAGAGCAGCAGGAAGGAGCGCAGGATCGGCGAGTAATCCTCGCTGGCTGCTTGCGCGATGACGTCCTGGATGGGGTCGGCACACCGGCCGATCAGCGGAAAGCACAGGCCGACGAACGCGATCGTGAGGAGCAAGGGAATGCGGCGGCTCATGGCGTCACCTCGCCACCCGTCCCTTGTTCACTCAGCGGCAGCAGCGTGGCGGACGAGCCACGGAGGCTTTCGACGACCAAGTATGACTGGCCCCGGCAAACCACCAGGTGTGCCGTCGTGGCAATGCTCAACCTGCGCGAGGCGATCAATTCGATGCTTTCGGTCTGGGTACTGCTCCGCTTTTTGGTAGGGGCGGCGATCCATCCGCGCTTGCGCGCAAAGAGCAGGCCGCCGACCAGCACAACCAGCAGGAGAACCGTAGCCAGCAAGGCGAAGGCGAACGTGCCGGTTGAGACCGGCGCGGCTGTCCGGTACGGGATATCCGGCGAAGGCGCCAAGGCAGCCGCCTTGGCTTGTTGCCAGGCCAACGTCATCCAGGCGTGCATGGTCACAGGATCTCTGTGATCTTCAGTCCGAAGCAATCGTCGATCGCCATCAGTTGTCCGCGTGCGATGGGTTTGCCATCGAGCTGCAGGGTGACCGGCGCGTCGAGATCGGCATCCAGTGCGATCGTGTCTCCGCTGGAAAGGGAGAAAAGCCTTTCCACGTCGATCCGCGCCGAGCCGAGCATCACGTCCAGCCGCACGTTGACGTGGCCAAGCAAGGCCAGGTTGCGCTTGATCAGCGGCTCGCCTTCCGCAGGGGCATGGCTGGCTTCTTCCAGTTCAATGGGTTCAACGACGATATCGTTCATGACGTGTGCCTGTCCTGCATGTTTGCGCTGGCGAGCGTGATGGCCCGCCGTTCTCCCGACCGTCGCAGATGACCCTTGGCGACGATGCCCTGCCCCTCCAGGTGAACCTGAAGGGCATCCTCCAACTTGTGTTCTCCGACCAGAATCTCGCCGACGCGCAGGCCGGCCAGATGAGCCAGATCCACTGATCCAAAATCCATCACGGCCCGTACGCTCACGGGAACGCGTGCGAGCGCATCGCGCCGCGGCGACAAGGGAGCGCCGCGATTCCTGCCTGGCGCAACGAGCCCGTCCGCGATACGGCGATCGACGGCGACGCGCCACGACAACGGCCCGAGGGACATGTCGAAGGCGAAGGCCCCCAACCGCGCATCCTTGACGCTCGTGGGCATTTCGGCCGGCGCCGGTTCCAGCGGTTTGCGGCACCCTGCACGGCGTTGTATCCGGATCGCCAGGTCGGACAGGGCCTTCTCGCCGATGCGCCGTGCCAGCCCCCCGCCCTGGTCATCCGTGGTTGCCGCAAGGCATCGTCCGATGGATCCGACGCTCGTGTCGCCGAGACTCATGACGACGGAGCCCTCCTCGCCGGATGCCACCAGGGGTGTGCCCCGCTCCGCATATTCCGGCGCATCGGTGGCATCGCTTAGGTCGATGTCGTCGAACGCGGAAGTCAGCCACCATGCCCTTCCCCATTCGTTGCCGAGATCGGCAAGCAAGACTCGCAAGGCCGATCGGCGCGAAGCCCCAATCCAGCCGAAATGGATCTCCCTGGCCATGCGTCAATTACCTTGCACGGCGCTGTAGAGCTGCTGCAGCATGTCGCTGGAAACGGTCATCACGCGCGAGCTGGCCTGATAGCCCCGCTGCAGGACGATCATGTCGGCAAGCTCCTGCGTGAGATCGACATTGGACATTTCAAGGCTGCTGCCCTGGATCGTTCCGAAACCCGCCGAACCGGCCCGGCCGGTCTGCACGGTCTGGTTCTGCGGCGGCAGGTACAGGTTTCCCTGGATCTCCTGCATTGAACTCTCGTCCGGGAACGTGGTGAGCGCCAATTGCGGCCCGGCCTTGGTCGAGCCGTCGGCGTACGTAAGCTGCAGAACGCCCTTGGTGTCGAAAGCTTCCGTCGTCAGACCCACCACGGCATGGCCGTCCGTCACTTGTGCCGAGAGGCTGGACGCCACGCCGCTGAGTCCCGTTGCACCGCTCAGTCCACCCGGTGTGCCGAAATTGAACAGCACGGTCTGTGATTTGCCGCCAAGCGTTGCCGTCATGCTTATCTGGTTCGATCCAGACACGGGTGTGCCGTCCTGGCCGAAACTGATCGTGCCGCTGCCGAGCGTATTGCCGGAGCTGTCGGCGATGGTCACGGCCCAACTGGTCGTGGTGGACGGAGTGCCTGTGGTCGCCGATGAATTGTTGTTCTTCAGCGTGAGCGTCAACGTGTGCGCGTTGCCCTGCACATCGTAGATCGTGACGTCGCTGACCGAATCGGTGGGATCGCTCGGGGAAAGGTTTCCCGTCATGTTCACGGTGGACGTGGCCTGGGCAGGCAACGTCTTCAGACTGCTGATGTTGATGTCTCCGAAGTTGCCGGACGCGTCGTAACCCTGCACCAGGTACTTGTTGACCGAATCGACCAACTGTCCCGAGGAATTGAACTCGAACTGGCCCGAGCGGGTGTAGTAAAGATTGCCGCTGGGATCCTTGAGGATGAACAGGCCATCGCCCTGGATGGCGACGTCCGTCCCCGTGCTGGTTTGTTCGATCTGGCCTTCGCTCAGATCCTGCCCCGCGCCGGCCACCCGTGTGCCGTCGCCATCCATGACGTTCTCGAAGAAGGAATCCTCGCCGCGGAATCCCGGCGTATTCATGTTGCTGATGTTGTTGCTGATCGTATTGAGGCTCTGCGAGAACCCGAAGAGACCCGACACGCTGTTGTAAAGCGCCTGCATGATGCCGCTGGCCATGGTTTTCCCCTTATGGCGTAACAAGCTGGATCTGGGAGAGATCGACGCCGGTCACCACCTTGTTGGACGTCGTCGTCACGGTTAATTGAACACCGCTGGTGCCGTACTGGATGCCAGTCACCTTGCCCACGGTCGTCGAGCCGTCGGCATTGGCGACCTGCACGGTGTGCGACAGCAGGGCGAGGGTCTGATCGGAGGAATTGAGCGTCAACAGGTTGTCGATGCCGCCCACTTCTTCGCTTTGCTGCTCGATGCTCACGAACTGGGCGAGCTGGGTCAGGAACTGGCTGTTGTCCAGTGGCTGCATCGGATCCTGGAACTTCAGCTCGTTGACGAACAATTGGATGAAATCCTGCTCGTTGATGCCCGAGTTGGGCATGCCCGAAGGATCGGCGGTGTTCAACTGACTGCCAATGGCTGCAACCGTCATGGTGTTCCTCCTCAAACCTGACCACGCGAAGACCAGGCTTCGCGACCGTTCAACATGATCCTGTCCAGCGTGAAGCCTTTCGTCCTGGCCTCCTGCAGCACCAGCCGCACCACCTGACCCGCCTTGTCCGGATCGAGGCGGTAGTCACGCAGCCATGCCACACCCTGCCCATCGGACTGGCGAGTGAAACGCAGCGAACGCTCCGCCCAGCAATCCGCGGAAGCCATGACCGCCATGCTCGGGGCACTGGCGTCGACAGGATCGCCCGCACTCCCGGCTTCGGGCGCCTGTTCCGCATCAGGGGACGCTGCTGACGCTTGCGCCGTGGCAGGCGCCTCAATCGCTGCAGGCGCCTCCTCGATCGTTCCCACCGGAGCACGGGATCCCATAGGCATCAGCGACACCGGGGCTTCCGCCGGCGGCATGTCCCCCGCCGGCACGACGTCGAAAGCCGCCAATTCGGAAAGATAGGACTGGGCCAGGGCATGCCACCCGAAAACACGGGCGCCCAGCAATGCCTCCGTCACACCTACGGGTTGTGCCGTTGCGCGATCCAGCGGCTGCATGGCCTCGGAAAGCTGATCCACAGGAACAGCACGAACCTGATCGAGCATCTCCACGTGAAAGAGTTCCAGCGACACATCGGGTTTCGAGCTCTCGGAAACCGTGGCTTCGTGAAGCTCGGCCTTTTCGTCGCCGATCGGCGCCTTGACATCGTCGTGCGACGGCACATGCTGCTTGGACAGCTCTTGGGAAAAATCCTTGGAAGGCTTCGGCTGCCCATGCTCGTGCCGAGGCAGTTCCTTGGCCGCGATGCCGACGATGGCAGTCATGGCGCCTCTCCCGTGTGGCCGATCCAGAGCTCGACCATCTCCTCTTGCGTCTTCGCCAGCCGCTCGCGCATCAGCGTGGAACGGACGTCGTCCAGCTTCTCCCCCACGCGTTCGCGGTAGCGTTTCGCCAGCACGTTTTCCGATGCGCGCTCCTTGCGCGTCCGGCTTGCCTCATCCAGGCGTTGCGACGCGGCTGCATGCTTGTCCGCCAAGGCCATGTCGAGAAGCGCAAGCATCTCGTAGCGCCCAAGATCCAGGCGCACTCCTTCGCCGGTACACGCATGGCTCGCCGCGGCCACTGCATTGCGCGCGGCCGACACCTGGTCGACATGGCGGCGTTGTTCCGCCTCCGCAGTGGAAGCCTGCGCCAGGGCGACATCGGCGCGCACCTCCTTGACCTTCGCCATGCGGAGAAGCGTGGTGTATGCCCGTTTCTTGCGATCCGTCATGCGCGCTCTCCTTGCGCCATCGACAAGGCCTTCTGCAGGCCCGCCAGGGTCTCCCGCATGCTCGACGACTGGGCCGGCCCCTGGCGCAGGCAGTCGACCAGATGCGGATGGGCGGCGATCGCTTCGTCCAGTGCGGGATTCGTGCCAGGTTGGTAGGCCCCCATGTCCACGAGGTCGCGCGAACCCTCGTAAGTCGACATGAGCGTCTTGACTCGCCGCACGAGCTGCTGCTGATCCGCATCGGCAACGCGCGTGAGCAGGCGGCTGACGCTTGAAAGCAGGTCGATCGCCGGCAACTGCCCTCGGCTGGCCAGGTCGCGCGAGAGCACTACGTGGCCATCGAGGATCGCGCGCATGTGGTCGGCGACCGGTTCGTTCATGTCGTCGCCTTCGACCAGCACGCTGTAGATCGCCGAAATGGATCCGCCGTCGCGCATGCGCCCGCCGCGCTCCAATATTTGCGGGAGAAGATTGAATACCGATGGCGGATAGCCGCGCGACGTGGGCGGCTCGCCCACGGCCAGGCCCACCTCGCGCTGCGCCATCGCGAAGCGCGTGATCGAATCGACGATGAGCAGGACGTCTTTGCCCAGATCGCGGAAATACTCGGCCACGGCATGGGCGGCATGCACGGCATGCGTCCTCACCAGTGCGGACTGGTCGGCCGTGGCCACCATCATCACCGACTTGCGAAGGCCTTCCGCGCCGAGCGACTCCTGCAGGAAATCGCCGACTTCGCGGCCTCGCTCGCCGACCATGGCGACCACCACGACATCGGCTTTCACGTGGCGCGCCATCATGCCGAGCAGGGTGCTCTTGCCTACGCCGCTGCCGGCGAAAACGCCGACGCGCTGCCCCTTGGCGATCGGCATCACGCCGTCGATGGCGCGAACGCCTGTCTCCAGCACCTCGTCCAGCGGTGCGCGGCGCAACGGGTTGATGGAAGCGGACTGAATCTCGCGCCAGCATTCCGGCACGATGGCATGGCCGCCGTCGAGCGGCTCCCCGAAGGCATCGAGCACGCGCCCGATCATGGCCTTCGCCACCGGCACGCGCAGGCTGCGCCCCAGTCCGCGGATGCGCGCCCCGGCGGCGATGCCGCGAAGGTGGCCGAACGGCATCAGCAAGGTTCGGCCATCCCGGAAACCGACGACCTCGGCGCTGATTCCCCGCCCAAGAGCCGGCGCGTCGATCTCACACAGTTCGCCGATACGCGCGTCCGGGCCGTCCGCCTCGACGACCAGGCCATTGAATCCCAGGAGATGGCCGTACTCCTGGGCCATGGGCTGGTTCGCCAGCGATTGCCGGTAGCGCTCGTACGCGGCGGCCGTATTCATGGCCGTTCGATCCCGAGCGATGCCAGCATGGCATCGTGTATCGCGTCGAGACGCGCGCCGATCGAGCTTTCCACCAGGCCGCGCGCCATCTCGATGCGGCATTCGCCCACGCGCAGCTCAGGTTCCGCATGGACGGCCAAGCCGCCAAAGTCATCCGGCAGTGAGGCGCGATCGGCCGGCGATACCAGCAGCTTTTCGGCGCGCACGCGATATTCCTCCGCCATCTGCGCGCACAGGCGGCGAAGCAGTTCCCCATCGCCCTGCATGGAGCCGAACGCGCGGGCCATGCCCGCGAGAGCCAATTCAAACGCCAGTTCCTGCATGGCTTCGGCCTGATCGCGAAGGGCCGCGTGCAATCCCTCGTTCAGCCGGATCAATGCTTCCTTTTCCTCCGCGATGGCGGCTGCTTCGTCCTCCAGGCGCTGCCTGGTTTCGCACTCCCACACCTCGTGGAATCGAACAGCCTCGCGCTTGCCGTCCTGCTCGCCGGCCTCGAAGCCTTCGGCATAACCCTGCCGGTAGGCTTCCGCATCGACGCCCACGTTTGCATCGACGCCGGGACTGTCCGAAGGCGCCGCGCGGCTTCCCGGCACGCAACGGCGCACCGTAGCCTCCGACACATCCGCATGCTGGAGGCGGCGAATCATCGACCGCTCCCCGTCATCCGCACTTCCACGGCAACCTCGCAGAGGTGGGCGGAGAGAGCGTCCGCCAAGGACGGCGGAAACCGGGGAGGCAAGCGGCTCATCTCGTCGCGGATCGCCTTTGCGCGCAGCGGCGCGCAAGCAGACAGATAGATCTCCGCATGATCCATGGCCGTCGCCGCCAGAATCCTGGCAGTCCACGCCGCGGAAAGGCGATCCAGGATCACGATCAGCACATCCGGCGGCGGCAGATCCCTGGCCAAGTGCACCGGTTCGTCCGCCAGTACGGCACGCAGAAGATCCGCGTCGAGCACGGTATGCCGCTTGGCTTCGTCGACCAGCGCGTCCAGGGCGCCGCGCGCGGCGCCGGGCAACTTCCCCAGCATCCAGCGCCTGTCCGCGGAGTGCATGGCAGCCAACGCAAGTGCTGCCTTGCGCATGCCCATGCCCTTCATCGTTCGGCCTCGGAAGATTCGATCCACTGGCGCAGGCGCAGCAAGGCATCCTCACGTTCGGATGCCGTCAGTCGGCGAGGCGCCTCGGTACGCTTGGTCACCAGCAGGGTGACCAGCGCCAGAAGCACCAGCACGGCCAGGATCGGATAGAACCATGCATGTATCCCCCACTGGGCTGCGGGTGCGGCAACGGCCGCCGCCGCATTCATCGGCGACGATGCGCCAGCGCCGTGCGGAGCGTGCGCCGAGGCCGTCGCTGCATGGGAGACGGAACCGGGCGCTGCCTTCACCGTCTCCGCTGGGGCAAGTGCAACGATGTCGACCTTGTCTCCCCGCGTCGGATCCAAGCCGAGACTGGCCGATACCACGCCGGAAAGCTTGTCGATTTCCTCCTTGGGCAGCGTCCCGGGCACCACGATGCCCACCGAAACGCGCTCGATGCGGCCTGGCGCCTGGTCGACCTCTTCCTGTTCGCTGCCATGCGCGTACTCGAGTTCACGGTCGCTGCTCGTCGCCGAGCCGACAGGCGGGTTCGCATCGCCGTCGCCGGACGCATGCCCGCTCGAGTCGATCTTTTCGCGCACCAGCAGGCCGTTGCCGTCTTTGCCCTGGGGTATCAACTGCTCGCGTACCTGCTTGACGTGGTCATAGTTGAGACTGACGTTTACTGAAACCGTGAAGTTGTCGGTCTGCAGCACCCTGCGCAACAGCTCGTCGGCGCGCGTGCGTAGCTGCCCTTCCATCTGGGTGCGAGCGCTCAGGCTGTCGCTGTCGAGCGCATTGCTCGGGCCATTGGCGGCAGAACCCGACAGTACCCTGCCCTGATCGTCCAGCACGACCACGGAAGCGGGCGCGAGGCCATCGACAGCCGATGCCACCAGCCGTTGTATGCCCGCCACTTCCTTGGCGTCCAGGCTCTTGCCCTGGCGCAGGGTCAGGGTCACCGAAGCCTTGGACGGATCCGGATCCGTCTGGAAGAGCTCGGCACGACGGATCGTCAGATGCACCCGTGCCGAATCCACTTCGCTCAGTGCCGCGATCGTGCGCTCCAGTTCGCCCTGCAACGCCCGTTGGTAATTCACGTGCTGGGCAAACTCGGTAACTCCGTAGTCGGAGTCCTTGAACAGCTCGAACCCGACGCTGCCGCCCTTCGGCACGCCACGCGAGACGAGCTGCATGCGGGTTTCGTAGACCTGATCGGAAGGCACGAGGATGACCTTGCCTTGATCGGCCAACCGGTAGGGCACCTGCATCTGCCCCAGCGTGGCGGTGATTTCCGCGGCGTCCGCCTCGCGCAGGTTGCCGTACAGCACCCCGTAAGGCGGATGCGCGATCCACCATAGCCCAGCGCCCACCAGGCACACGATCAGCAGCAGCCCTGTCCCAAAGGCGATGCGCGCGCGGTTGGACATCGATGCAAAGAATTGCCGTACGTTCACTTCAGTACTTCCCTTGTGACCTTCTCGTCGCGATACCGCTCAACATCGAGCCTGCCTTGGTACGAATGCGCCATGAGTTCACAACTGCATGTTCGTGAGGTTCTGGTAGGCATCGACGACCCGGTTCCGCACTTCGACTGCCATCTGCAGCCTCAGGCGCGCGCTTTCCATGGCGATCATCACGTCGTGCACGGGCACGGAACCGTCTCCCGAAGCCAAGGCACGCGCTGCCTGATCCGCCTGGTTCAGGCTGGCATCGAGTTGATGGACTTCGGAGCCCAGCGCCTGCATGAACGAAGGGCCCGTCTGCGATACCTCGCCAACCGCGGTTTCGGGCATCGTTGCGGGGCGGATGGACACGAGCTGGATGGGCGCCACGTTCATGCGCCGCCCCCCAGATCCAGGGCGTGCAGTGCCATGCTGCGGAGGACATTGAACGCACGCACGTTCGCCTCGTAGGCGCGATCGGCATCGATCAGCGTGCTCATCTCCGACACCATGTCGACGCGCGGATAGCTGACCATGCCCTGCTTGTCCGCGGAGGGATCGCCCGGATCATGCTCCATGCGCGTCGGCGCATCGGTCGACACCATGAGCGGAGCGGCATGCGTGCCCGCGTCCGCCCCCCCCAGCGCCTGACCGAAGTGGGCCTGCCCGGCGACGGAAACCTGCATCAGGCGCGCAGGAACTCCCGGCTGCACCGGCGTATCGGCGACGGCGATGTTGTGGCTCGCCGCCTCGAGTCGCATCCGTTCAAATTCCAGGCCGAACCGGGTTGCCGCGAATATCGAGTCGATGACCATCTCAATCCCTCCCTGCCAGAGCAAGTTGCATCAATGCGAAGTGCCTGGACATCACGGTCGTCAATGCCTGGAAATCCGCGCCAGCGGTTTCCATGTCGGCCACTTCGCCATCCAGGTTCGTGCTCCCGTCGAGAGCGTGCGCAGTCGCACCGAGCGACCGGGACGTCACCGCCCGCAGGCGGCTTGCATCCATGTCGGGATCAACCGCCGCCTGGTGCAACAATCCAACGGCCTGCGAGAAATCCACGCCACGGGCCAAGGCCCCGGGCACGTTCGCATTGGCGATATTCGCGCTGGCGACTTCGGCACGTACGCGCGACATGGCGATGCCCAGGCGCAAGGCTTCGGTAGTCAGATCCATCGATACCTCCTCTATTGAATGACCAGTTCGCCGCGCAATGCGCCAGCGTCCTTGATCGACTGCAGAACCGTGATGACGTCCCGGGTGGACAAGTGGATCGCGCGCAGCGCGGACACCAGATCCGCCACGGTGGCTCCCTGCGGAATGCTGACCAGGCGCGCCTCGGGATCCTGCACGTGGATGTTCGCCTGCGGGACGACCGCCGTGCCGATGTTGCGCGACGGGTGCACCAGGATTCCGTTGGGCTGGGAAACCAGGTAATCCGTCTGCACCTGGATGCGCAGGTCGCCTTGCGAAATCGTGACGCTCCCCAACCTCACGTCTCCGCCCGCCACCACGGTGCCGGTGCGTTCGTTGACGACGACGCGCGCCACATCGTCCGGCGTCACCGGTACGCTCTCGATCGTGGAGATGGCACGCACCAGGTTCGCCGGCGGCGCGGCGAACGTCACGCGGATCTTCCCCGCGTTCTCGGCAATCGCGTCGACCCCGGCATTGCGCTGCAGGGATTCGGCTACGCGCTCCGCCGTCGTGAAATCCGGCTGGTATAGCACTACGTCCAGCGTGCGGCTGCCTTCGGGCAAGCCGACGGGGGCATCCCGTTCGACCGTGGCGCCATCGGGCACCCGGCCGACCGTCGGGTGGTTTTTCTGGTCGTAGCTTCCGAAGGCATGGACTTCGTATCCCCCTACGGACAGCGCTCCCTGCGCCAAGGCATACAGCTTGCTGTCCGGCCCATCCAGCGGCGTCAGCAGCAGGATGCCGCCGCTGAGGCTGCGCGCATCGCCCAACGAGGAAACCGACACGTCGAGCTTCTGCCCCGACGAGGCGAACGACGGCAATGTGGCGGTGACCATCACCGCGGCGACGTTGCGGCTGTCGAGGTCGCCCGGGCTGACGTTGACGCCGAAATGGCTGAGCGTGTTGGCCACCGACTGAACCGTGAGGCGGTTCTTGCTGGTGTCGCCCGTGCCGGCGAGGCCGATGACTAGGCCATATCCCACCAGTGCGCTGTCGCGCACCCCCTCGACGCGCGCGATCTCCTTGAGTCGCACGGCTCCGTTGGCGGCAAACGCCGGAAAGCTCGCGAGCGCGGCAAGAAAGGCAGCAGCAAGAACCGGCTTCATATCAACCCCAGCCAACGGACGATGCGATAGAGAATGCCGTGGCGCTGTGCTTCCGAAATGTCGCCCTGGCCCGTGAACTTGATGTCCGCTTCGCTGATGCGGTTCGAGAGGATCGTGTTGCCGGAAGAAATGTCTTCCGGGCGAACGAGCCCCGTGAGGATGAACCTCTGCTTCTCGCCGTTGATGACCATGGTCTGCTCGCCCTGGACGCGCAGCATTCCGTCGCTACCGACGGATATGACGCGTACGGCGATCTGCGCCTGCAGGCTGCCGGCACGGGTGGTGTTGCCCTGCCCGCCGTCCTCGCCCGACAGGCCAAGCCCGTACTGGTGCGAGCCAAAGCGCGTCTGCGTGCTGGCACCCAGCTGCACGCCGCCAGCGGCATTGGTATTGGCGCTCGCCGTGGCCGTAGCGGTCTCCGTGACGATGACCATCAGGGTGTCGCCTACTTGGTGCGCGCGGCGATCCGCCACCAGTCCGCGATACGTGTCCGGATCGATCATCGAGCCGGAGGATGTCTGCGCATGGCTGGCAAACCCGGCAAGCAGGCCAGCCAGCATGGCGATGAGGCAACGCTTATTGATCAACTTCCACCACTCCTTTGCGGGTGACCCTCGCGTGCACGGGAACGTCTGCGCCATCGACCTGCACCGGCACGATGTCGCCTGCGCTGCCTGGAGCCTGGGCCGTGCCCTTGGTTTGCATCCGGATCGCACCATAGGCCACATCCACCTCGACGCGCTGCTGGCGATCCACGTCCGGCACGCGTTCAAAGTCCTCCAGCAGCACGGGGCTACCGGCCAACACCGCGTGGCGCAGCCGCATCCCATCCAACTGGGAGGGATCGGCGACCAGATCACCGTGCACGTCGGCCACGTCGGCACCCTGCCGGGTCAACTTCAACGCTGCGGGCAGGCTGCCCCTGGGCGCATCGGCCGAATAGCCAAGCACGTCCCGATGGACACTCACGGCGAACCAGACCGTAGCCCGGCGGACGACCTCGCCATTGACGCTGACGTCGACGGGGATCCCCACGCGTTCGCGCGGCAAGTGTCCCGCGGGCTGGCGCGCATCGAGCGCCAGGTGCCCGGGCAGAACCGTCACGTCTTCGGGCTTTCCGACCACGGATATCCGTGCACTGGCCCCATCGCTGCCCAGGCTGGCAAGCAGACGGGCCTGCGCAGCGGCAACCATGCGCGAGGACGCCACGGTCTGGAACGCCGGCGACGAGGCCGGCTGCGCGAGCGTCGCTGCAAGCAGCATGGTCGCGAGTACCGTGTCCACGATCACTGGCGCAGGTTGTTGATGGTGTCGAGGATCTGATCCGACGCCTGCAGGACACGCGCGTTGAGCTGGTACGCGCGCTGCGCAATGACCAGCGTGGCCATCTCACTCACCATGTCAACGTTCGAGCCTTCCAGCGAGCCCTGCAGGATCGCTCCCACGCCATCCTCATTGGGCTTGCCGACGGTGGGGTCGCCCGAGCTCTGCGTCGGCACGTAGTTGTTGCTGCCGACCGATTGCAGGCCGTCCGGCGACGGGAAGGTGCTCAACTCGAGAGTGCCCAGCAGCGTCTCGTTGGTGTTGCTACCCACGATTGCGTAGATGCCGCCGCCCTGGTCGATGCGAATGTGCGTGGCGTCCGGGGGAATCTGGATCTGCTGCGCTAGGCGGCTACCGCCGACCGTCGCCAGGTAACCGTCGCTGTCCACGTGAAGTTGGCCGTCGCGCGTATAGAGATGGTTGCCGTTGGCATCCACTACCTCCAGGAAGCCCTGTCCCTGGATGCCGATGTCCCAGGTGTTGCCCGTCTGCATCATCTGCCCTTGCGAGAACACCGATGAAGTGGAAAGCACCTCGGTGCCCGCGCCGGATTGCTCCGGTGCTAGTCCCGCCTGCACCTGCTCGGGCGAGATCACCGCGACATCGCCGAAGGACACGCGCTGGCTCTTGAAGCCTGGCGTCTGCATGTTGGAGATGTTGTTCGACAAGGTGTCGATCTGGGTCTGCTGGCTCTGCAAACCGGATGCTGCGATGTAAAGCGCGTCGACCATGGTCATGTCCTCACGAATTGTCGCCAAGGTGGTTGATGCCTTCCTGCATGGCCGCGTCGTAGGCCTGGATGGCGCGTTGGACGGATTGGGCATGGCGCGTCAGCGCCATGAGGCGGACGATCTCCTCGCCCGGCGAAACGTTGGACTGCTCCAGCGCCCCCTGCTGGACGCGCCCGATCCATTGCCCCGGCTGCCCGGAATAGGTGTAGAGGCCGCCGCCCATTTCGCGCAGCGCCGACGGATCGTCGACCGCCACGATCTGCAGGGCGTCCACGTTTTCCCCGTTGTCGGTGATGTTGCCCGCCGCATCGACGTGCACGTTCGGATGCGCCAGCGTGATCGGCCCGGATCGGCCGAGCACCGGATCGCCCGCGGCATCCACCAGTTGCTGGTTGGCATCGACATGGAACTGGCCATTCCGCGTCAGCATCGCCTGCCCGCCGACGCTGACCGCGAAAAAGCCGTGCCCGCGGATCGCCAGGTCGAGGGGGTGGCCGGTGACCGAAAGGCCACCGTCCGTGAGATCCAGCGATGGCGCCTCGTCGATCACGCCCGTCTTGAAATCCACTTTCTGGTGCTCGGCGCGATACCCCACCGTGCGCATGTTGGCCACGTTCTGGCTCAGGGCATCGAGGGCATCGACGTCGCTGGCGAGGTAGCGGGCGACACTTGGAATGACTTGGCTCATGGGGTTCCTCAGGCGGCGGAAGCGGAGACGGTGCCGAAGGCCTTGACCATGACCGTGGATGGCACTTCGTTGATGCCGAGCACGGTGACATGGGGGAGGCTGCGCTGGATCAGCGACCGCAGGTGGCGACGCACCGTGCCCGGACAGAGCAGCACCGGGAGATGGCTGCGCGCCATCATCGACTCGGACTGCTTGGCCAGGCCGCCGAGCAGCGCCTCGAGCTGGCCCAGGTCGGCGACCAAGGCGCCGGTGCCCTCCCGCTGGCGCACGGCGGAAATCATGGCGCGCTCCAGTTCCGGGGCCAGCGTCAGCACATGCAGTTCGCCCTGGGCATTGCTGACGCGCTGGCAGATCACGGGGCCCAGCCGTTCGCGCACGCGCTCGACCAGTTCGTCGGTCTGCTTGAGCGTCTTTCCCGCATCCACCAGCACTTCCAGGATGGCCTCGGCATTGCGGATGCTGACCTGCTCGCGCAGCAACTGCTGCAGCACCTTCTGGACGTCGGTGTAGGACATGACGCCCGGAATCAGCTCGTCGACCAGCGACGGCTGCTGCTCACGCACGCGCGCCACCAGACGCTCCGTCTCGGCGCGCGTCAGCAATTCAGGCGCCTGGCGCTTCACGACTTCGCCGAGATGCGTGATAAGCACCGTCTCGGGATCCACCAGGGTGTAGCCCGCGCCTTTCGCGTACTGTCGCTGCTCGGGGCTGATCCACTGCGCAGGCAACCCGTACGCCGGATCGCGCGTCTCGCGGCCTTCCAGCCGTGGCCGCTTGCCGCCCGGATTGATCGCCAGCAAGGCATCGAAATGAAGCTCGCCGCGCCCGACCCGCGATCCCTGCACCCGTATCTCGTAGGCATCCTCGGCCATGGCCGCTCCTTGGATCAGCTTGACCTTGGGCAGGATGAAGCCGCATTCGAGCGCCAGTTGCTTGCGGAACGCGCTGATGCGGTCGCCCAGATCCATGCCGCGGGACTTGTACGTCGCCGCGATACCGCTTCCCAGGTGGATCTCGATCGGCTCCACGCTCAACTGCTTATAGAGATCCTCTTCCTCGCCTGTGCCTTGCGATGCCGTCGATTCCTCCTTGGCATCCTCGGGCGGCGGCGCCGAGCGCGATGCAAAGAAGGTCAACCCGGCCACGCCGAGCAGCACCAGCAACACCGGCCATGCCGGCAAGCCGGGCAACACCAGCAGGCCAAGCAACGCCAAAGAGACGATCAGCAGGGTGCGCGAATTGGAAAGCACCTGGCGGGCGATTTCGGTGCCCAGTTGGGCGTCGGATGCCGCGCGCGTGATGATGATGCCCGTGGCCACCGCGATCACCAGCGACGGGATCTGCGTCACGATGCCGTCGCCCACGGTCAGCAAGGTGTAGCGATGGGCGGCATCGCCCCACGACAGGCCGTGCTGCACCATGCCCACGGTCAGGCCGCCGATGATGTCGATCAGGATGATCAGGATGCCGGCGATCGCATCGCCCTTCACGAACTTGGTGGCGCCATCCATCGCACCGTAGAAATTGGCTTCCTTTTCGACCAGGCCGCGGCGCCGCCGCGCTTCCTTGTCGTCGATCAGCCCCATGTTCATGTCGGCGTCGATGCTCATCTGCTTGCCGGGCATGCTGTCCAGAGTGAACCGCGCCGCCACCTCGGCCACGCGCTGGGCGCCGCTCGTGACCACCACGTACTGCACGACCACCAGGATCAGGAACACCACCAGGCCGATGACGTAGTTGCCGCCCACCACGTACGAACCGATGGCGTTGATCACGCGGCCCGCGTTGCCGTGATCCAGGATCAAACGGGTCGCCGAAATGTTCAGGGCCAGGCGGAACAGCGTGGTGATGAGCAGCAGCGACGGGAACGTGGAGAAGCTCAACGGCGTCTCGGTGAAGAACGTGATCAACAGCACCAGCAAGGCACAGGTGAAGTTGAGCACGAGCAGGAAATCGAGCAGCCCGGGCGGGATCGGCGTGAACAGGATGATCAGGATGCCGATCATCCCGAGCACGAGGGCGACGTCGCGCTTGCCCTTCCAGAGCTGGCCAAACAGGGTATTCACGAAAAGATCCTGTTGCCCGGGCGCTTCATCAGCCAGCGATAGACCGGCGATAGCGACTTGAAGAGATGGGACGGCACGGCACGGTCGACCTTGCACTCGCGGAACAGGGCACGCGCCAGTTCCGGCGAGCGCAGGCAAGGCACGCCGGATCGCGCGGCCACCATGCGGATGTGCGCCGCCATCTTGTCGCTCCCCTTGGCCAGGACGACCGGCGCACGCATGCTCTTCGGGCGGTACTTGAGCGCAACCGCCAGATGGGTGGGATTGGTCAGCACGATGTCCGCCTCCGGCACGCGGCGCACCGAGCGGGCGCGCTTCACCAGTTCGGACATCAGCCGCTTGCGCTTCTGCCGGATGTCCGGGTCGCCTTCCCGTCGCTTGACCTCGTCCTTGATGTCGCGATGGCTCATGCGCAGCTTGCGCAGGTACTCGCGGCGCGTGAACCACCAGTCGAGCAACGCCATCAGGGCAAGCACCACCAGCACCCAGGTCGCCACCTCCGCGTACGTCGTCCGCAACAGCTCACCGATGCCCGACGGCGCCATGAAGGAAGCCGACTGCACGCGGCCATCGACGCCCTTCGCCAGGAACCAGCCGAGCGCCCCCAGCAAAACCAGCTTCATGACGAGCTTGAACAGCTCCCACAGCAGGCGCAGCGAGAACAGGCGCTTGGCTCCCTGCGCAGGGTTGATCCGCGTCCAATCCGGCTTGATGGGCGTCGTGCTGAACGTCGGCCCGGTCTGCACGATGTTGCCGACCACGGCCGCCACCAGCATCGCGATCACGATGGGCACGATCGCTTGCCATGCCGGCTGGAAGGTCTTCTGCAGCCACGCCGCCAGGTTCGCCGTAGGTGCCGGCGCATTGCCGGCCATCCGGATGGTTTGCCCGACCGAATGCGCAAAAGCGATGGCCACGGCGCGTACCGAAACCAACAGGGCGACGGTGAAGACGATCGCCACCACCACGCCGCTGACCTCGGCGCTCCGCGGCACCTGCCCGCGCTCGCGCGCTTCCTGCAACCGGAACGGAGTCGGCTGCTCGGTCTTGGTCTGCTGGTCGTCGGACATCAGCGCACCCTCCACACGGGCAGGATCGCGAAGGCATCCCTGTACATCCGCTCGATCAACGGCGGCGCATAGCGCAGCGACCCGGCCAGCAGCAGGAACCCCGCCAGCATCTTCAAGGGCAAGGCCACGAAGTAGATGTTCGCCTGCGGCATCGAGCGGCTTGCATAGGCCACGGCCAGGTCGATCGCGAACAGGCCCAGTATCGTGGGCGCGGACACCATCAACCCCAGCAGGAACTGGGACGACAGCTTCGACAGCAAGAGACCCGGGGATACCAGCATCACGCCGCTTCCAAGCGGCACGAGGGCAATGGATGCCACCAGCCCCCGGAACAACAGCAGGTGCATGCCTAGTGCAAAGAACACGAACGTGCCGGCCCATTGAACGACCGTGCCGGCCAACGCTTCGGTGGCGTGCGTGGCCGGATTGAACAGGCTGGCCGCCGCCACGCCCGACTGCATGTCCACCACGCGCGCGGAAAACCCGAGCGCGGCTGAAGGCAGGAACACGGCCAGACTGAGAGACAAGCCCATGACGCATTCGCCGCCCATGGCCAGGACGAAAGGCAACGGCTGCGCGGGATCCAGCGTCACGGTTGGCGCATGGCTCACTCCGGTGGCCAGCAGCGTCAACGCCAGCAGTACGCACATGCGGATCGACGCCGGCGCCCAGCTGAACGGCGTGAAGGCGGGCACCATCAGCAACGGCGCGAACCGCGCCATCGCGAGAAGGAAGGTGCCGACCTGGGCGTCCATGCTCTCCATGCCTGGTCACATCCCGCCGATCAACCCGAAGAGATGCTTGGTGAACTCGACCACCACGGCCATCATCCATGCGCCGGTCATGAGGAACACGACCACGACCGCAATCAGCTTCGGGATGAAGGTCAGCGTCATTTCCTGGATCTGGGTAACCACCTGCAGCACCGAGATCACCAGCCCGACCACGAGGGTCACCGCCAGGATCGGGGCGGCGACCTTTGCCGCCGTCAGCAACGTCTGGGAGAGCAGATGCATGGCGACATCACCGTCCATGGTCAGCTCCTCGGCCGCACGAGGTCGCGCAACCGGAAGATGAAGTCCGCCGAGACGGCTCCACCAAGACCCGGCGTGCGGTCGAGAATCGTCTCGACGATTGCGCGCGCATCATCGGTGCGGCCTTCATCCAGCAGCAATACGCTTTGCGCATAGCGCGCCGATCGCCCCTGCGGATCCAGCCGCATGGCACGCTTGATCGACTCCTCCGCTTCCTTGCGATCGCCGCGCAGCGCGTGCACCAGCGCAAAACCGCCATGCGTCTCGCCAAAGGTGCGGTCGAGTGCGAAGGCCTTGTCGAAACTTTGCCTGGCACCGGCGAGGTCACCCTCCAGCAACTGGCACCAGGCCAGGGCATGCCATGTGCCGATGTGATCCGGCATCTCGTGCGTCGCGCGTTCCAGCAGCGCGCGAGCTGCCGGCACGTTTCCCCGCAGCATCTGCCCCTCGCCAAGTCCCAGCCATGCCCGGCCCGACTCGGGGTGCAGCGCGGCCACGCGCTCGAGTACCGCCGTCGATTCGTCCAACTGCCGCGACCACAGCGCCAGCGTGCCGCGCACGATGCCGGCCTCATGCTGATCCGGGTCGGCGTTCAGCGCCCTGTCCGCACAGGCGCCGGCCTGCGCCAGATCGCCAGCATCGAGCCACAGCAGGGCCCGCAGGCCTTCGACTTCGGCTGCCCGCGGATACTGGCCCGCATCGATACGCGCAAGCGCTTCGAGCGCGGCGTCGATCTTCTGTTGACGGTGGAGAATCCGGGCTTCCAAAAGGGCAAGCGCCACGGCGTCGCCGGCTTGCCCATGCACTGAAGCCAGAGTCTGCAAGGCCTGGTCGTACTGACCAACCACGAACTGGGCGTATGCCAAGTCATGACCGATGCCGGCCGGGACTTCCCCCGGATGATCCATCAAGGGTCGCAGCACGCCGATCGCCGTATTGGCGTCGCCTCGCATCAACGCGCAGCGCGCTTCGCGGAAGCGGACTCCGGGCAGGTTGAGCATCGATTCGGGCGTCACAGCGAGCCTTGCCGAAGCTTCATCGGCAAGACCGTGGGCCAGCAGTTCATCGAGCAGGTCGCACAGCAGGATCGGATTCAGCGGATCATGGTCGGCCCACGCCGCCAACTGGGACGCCCGATTCAAGGCGCCCCCCTAAACTTTTGCTGTGAAACCGGGATACAGCTATCAACCCAAAAGAAGCTGGCGGTAATGCCAGCAGACCCGCGGCACTGCATAACCCCCTACTCCCTGCGTTCGAGTCAAGCTCAAACGCCCCCTACTCATCCTTTTCGCCACGCCATCCTGGCGGCACGTGACGGCCATGCATCCCAGCAAGCATCCCTTGCGGGCAGCTTGAATCATGCTTTTTTATCTACGCATGACGCAAAGGGCAATGTCAACGATCCCGGATGCCCGATACGCAATAGCAATTTGTTGCGGAATGGATTTCGCATTAAGTTACGAAACTGGTAATCGGAAAGCACCCGCCCCCTTTGTGATTCAATGACCATGAGGCTAGATGCGCTATTGCGGCGTCATCTGCTTTCATTTGCCATCGCCCTCACCTCCACTCCCGCAAAGCCATGTCCACAAACCGCATCACGCCTGCATCGACACTGCTAGAAACGCTCCGAGCCATCGCGCCTGCACGTTCCAATGGCACACGGCGTGGAAGCGGCGCGAAGCCCGGCACCCACGTCGCCCCACGGCACGATGTAACCGCCCTGCGCCAGCGCCTGCGGGATACCGTCGCGAATGTGGACATGGATGATGCGAACTCCGCCACCGATGCCAGAAGCGCTGCAGTGCGTGAGATCCTCCTCTGGGAATTCGGCGGCGAATTTCGCAACGACTCGCAGTTTTCTTCCATGGCCGACGCCATCGACAAGGCGTTCGATACCAACCCGGTGCTCCAGAAGCAGTTCGCCGAATTGGTCGAGGGCCTGCGTAGGGCTTAGTGCGGTTCTGGATACGCTTCATCATCGGGAAAATCAGCAGGCGTGCCACCCCTCCGATGATGCGCAGAGAGGCGTGACAGCAATTTCGCAAAATCTTGCGAGTATCCTGCAATATCGAAGAGTCCGGACAGTCGCTTTTGGCGAACCAGTTTCGCGCGCATCGCTTCGCGAAATGCCCGGTCACGTCCATATCTGACAGCGGTCGCCACGAACTCTTCGTCGCTGCCGACATTCATCTCGTCCATGCCCAGATGGTGGTTGAGGCTACCCGCCACGCGGGTGGCAAAGGTTTCGCCCGGCCGGGTCAGAACCGGACAACCCGCCCACAGCGCATCCGATGCGGTGGTATGTGCGTTGTAGTACTCGGTATCGAGGAACAGGTCTGCATGCCGGTAGCGCGCCAAGTAAGGCAAGTGCGGCAGTTTGTCCATGAACACGAGACGCTCCGGTTGCACACCTGCGGCATGGGCCACGCGGCGCAACCGTTCCGCGGCCGCCCCCGGTGCCTTCAGGAGCCAAAGCACGCTGCCCGGCACGGCTGTCAGTATCCTCAGCATGCGCATCACGCTGCGCGGATTCAGCTTGTAGGACGCGTTGAAGCATGCGTACACGACTCCTTTCGCAGGCAAACCGCAATCCTCGCGCGGCGGCGGCGTACCCACGACACGGGTCGGATCGGTGCTTTGGTAGCAACGCGGCAAGTACACCACGCGCTCGGAGAAATGCTGCTGCAGGGATTTGGGCAGCACGAAGCGATCGGCAATCACGTAGTCCATGAAACGGGCCCCGGTGGTGCCGGGATAGCCCAGCCAGTTCACCTGGATCGGGCTCGGCTGGAAAGAAAACACCGCTGGTCTGCACGATCCGCAGTAGCCGTCTAGATCGACCAGTATCTCGATGCCCAACTCCCGCACCCGTTGTGCCAGTGCCATGGGCGCAAGATGGGCCACTTGATGAAACCCGCGGGCCGCAGCCGTGAGCCGGCGCCGCAACGCGTTTCCCTCGTCGTCGCTGGTCGCGAACAGATGCACCTCGATCGCCGAGGAGCGCAATTGCTCGAACAATGCCGACGTCAGTACGGCGGTCGGGTGAGGGCCGAAACCGTTGGAGACAAAGCCCACGCGCAGAGGATCATCCGGCGAAGCCACATTGGAATTCGCGGGCATCGGTTCGCGCATGGCAACAGCAGCATCATGCAGCTTCATGGCCTGGCGGCTTGCGCACGCGAATTCCTGCGATGCACTCGCACCTTCGGACAGGAAATCGATAGGCGAGACATTGCCGCAACCCGTCGCCACATGCGCCTTGAGTCTCGCGCTCAGATCATCCAACTCGTCCCAATCGCAAATCCGCCGCTTGAGAATCACGAGCGAACACAAGCTACGACTGTCGTCCGGATCCAGAGCCAGGGCATGCCCATAGGCCGCGCAAGCCGCCTCGGGATCATTGGCCCCCTCGCACGCCAGCCCCAACTGGCCGTGCAATGCCAGGTGCCGGGGGGCGACGGATATCGCATGCCGATAGGCCGCTACTGCCTCCTTGTATTTTCCCTGAGCCATCAGCGACTCCGCCAGCAGGTGCCAACCGGGCAAAAGCTCGGGATGGTCGAGCAGCATGGATCGTGCAGCCTGCTCCGCCTCGCCAGGGCGCCCAAGGCGAATGTCGCAGCGCCCCAGGTTGGCCCGCGCGCCGATGGCCGTGCCGTCTTCCGCGGCACGCGCATAGCACACCTTGGCAAGTTCATGGGCTTTCGCGCGGAACAATCGGCTACCGAGCTCGTTGAGCCCGACGGCCTCGGCGCTGATATCGGGCACCGTGGCGTCAAGCCGTGCCGCAAACAGGTCGACCGGCATCGTTACCGCTCCGGTTTCGTCAATCGCAATCCGATACAGCGCATCCCAATCCATGTCAGCCACCCCGCCCCATGCGAACCATTCCCTGTACTGTCGTCCCAACATCCTTTCGCAGGCTTCCGGGGACCATTCTGCCGGACACCGCGACTTCCCACGAAAACCGGCAATCCAGGCCCGGCACTGCACGGCCAAGGCCATACGCCAATGATCGGACTTCGCTACGCCACGCCTATCCTCGCCTGCAACCGATCACACGTCACGGAAGCCGCGTATGCACACCATCATTCTCCAGTCGTATCGCAACAACGGCATTCCCGCGTGGCTCCAGCGATGCATGCAGACGGTCAGGCACTGGGCCAAGGCCAATGGATACCACTACACCTTCGTCGATGATGCCCTGTTCGATCACGTCCCTTCGCGCTTCCGCGCACCCGCGCCTCTATCGTTGCTCCCACTGACCGACCTGGCGCGCCTTGGCCTGCTGCGCGAGAAACTTGCCTCCGGATACGCCCGCGCCGTATGGGTCGATGCCGACGTGGTGATCTTTCGGCCTCACGACTTCCACATCCCTACGCCGAGCGGAGCCATGCTTTGCCATGAAATCTGGACTCAGCGCGATGGGCAGGGGGAGATTCACCATACAAGAAACATCAATAACGCCGTCATGGTGTTCGATCGAGGGCACCCGTTGCTGGATTTTCTGCATCACGCCGCCATCGAACTGTTCTCGCACCTGGGGCCGGAGCGGATTCACGCCACCACGATCGGTACCGACTTCCTCACAAGGCTCGGGCGCATCTATCCGATACGTTTGCTGACCCAGGTGGCCTGCCTTAGCCCGCTGCTGGTTCACGCGGTTTCCACTGGCGAGCCCTCGGCCCTGCTGCAGGAACATGCCGCGCGCTTCGGCCATCCATTTCACGCGGCAAACCTTTGCCGCGCCAAGCACGAGGAGGGAACACAACAGTCCGCCGCTTCGCGGAAGGACAGCCTCGATCCCGGCCAGCTCCTCGACGTGGTCGAAAGGATCATTGCGTCAGGGGGCACGGGACTGAGTCCCACGTAGGCGACTTCCAACGCCATGCCCGGCGCTCGGGGCACCACGCCAAACCCACATCATGCTGTGCCGCGGGCATGGCCATCGGGGCGGGCCTCCGCTGGCGTCTCGAGGCCGCCTGGAAAATATAGCGACATGTCGCGCGTTCCGTCCGCGTCGCGTACCTTGAATCGCATGTCCTTAGCTCCCGCAGCCAGATGCAGTATTCCCAAGGGGGCTCCAGGGAGCACCGGCTCGCAGAACCGCTTGCGCACGGTGTCGTAACGGGGCACAGCCAGGTGGCATAGCCAGTTGCATGTCGCAGGCAAGGGAGCAACCGGCAGTCTCCGCGTCCACAGCAGGTGGTTGAGCGCCGTCTGGTCGCAACAGAGCACGCCCTCGGTGGCCCGTAGCCCGTTATCGAACGTCTCCCGCCAATGGTTCCAATGCGGCGCATCGTCCTTCAGCGCAAAGACGCCGGCGTTGAAATAAGTCGCCCAGTGCAGGCTCTCGGCAGCTTTCCGGCCGAAACAGGCATGCAAGCGCCGCAACCGCCATTCAAACTGCAGGGCCTGATGCCGGTAGGCATGGTGGACTTCCGGCGTAATGGCCAGGTTACCCTGCCATGCGGCCGCAAGGTACCAATCCAGCACATGGTGCTTCTGCACCCAGCAATCGGCGTCAATCCAGAGGTAAACGGAATAGCCAGGAAAATAGTCGCGAAGAAAGGGACGCACCGTGAGCGCCCGCAAGTGCGGCTGCTGCATGCGTAACGTTCCGTCCACCTCGAGATCCCAGCCCGGCTCCACCACGTGGGCCACGTGCTGGCTCAGCCATTGCCGCGTTTCCACGGCCAGCCCCAAGTCGAAACAGGCCAAGGACATGGAAGATCTTGCTTGCCACGGCAACAAGGATCGCACCAGTCCGCGCAAGAGCGGTGCATAGGCCTCATCGGCCGCCGTGACACACAGAGTGCGCATGCTGATCTCCACAGAAGTTGTCGCTTCGCCGTCTTTCGGTTCGTGGGCACACCACTTCGTTTCTTGGTGTCAGGCTACCGCAGGCCATGTTCCGCACGCAGAACCCACGCATACTCCTAGGGCCCCCCCGATTTCACGGACACTTACGAGAAGGCCGATCGAGGCCCTGAGGAGTGTTCATGTCGAAGCGAAGGAAGTTTAGTGCAGAGTTCAAGCGCGGCGCGGTTGAGCAGGCCCGCCAACCGGGTGTCAGTTGTGCCCAGGTGGCCCGCGAGCTGGGGATCGGGGAGAACCTGCTGACCCGTTGGAAGCGTGAAGCCCAGAGCCAGGGCAAGGTGGCCTTCGGCGGAACCGGGACGCCCCGGGACGAGGAGCTGGCGCACCTGAAACGCGAGCTGGCGCGCGTGAAGAAGGAGCGGGATTTTTTGCGCGAAGCGGCGACGTTCTTTGCCAAGGGATCATCCTGAGGTATCGGGTGATCGAACGTTGCCGCGACGAGTTTCCGGTTCGGTTGATGTGCCGCTGTCTGCGTGTGTCGACCAGCGGCTACTACGATTGGAGCAAGCACTCGCCCAGTGCCCGCCAAGCCGACAACGATCGCCTGCTCGGCCGTATCCGTGAACTGCACGAGGACAGCCGTGGCGTGCTGGGAGCGGGACGGATGCATGAGGATCTGGCCGCGGAAGGCGAGTCGGCCAGCCTGAACCGGGTCGCGCGCCTGATGGCGGCCGATGGCCTGCAGGGTTGGCCACGCAAGAAGCGGCGCGGCCAGCGGGGTCAACCGGGGCTGGCCCCACCGGGCGTGCGCAACAGGCTGGAACGGGACTTCACCGCACTGGAGCCGGAGACCAAGTGGGTCACCGACATCACCGAGATCAAGACCGACGAAGGCAAGCTGTATCTGTGCATCGTGCTGGATCTGTTCGACCACCGGGTCGTGGGTGGGTCGATGCATCATCGGCAAGACCGGCAGATGGTGATCCGGGCCGTGCAGATGGCGGTATGGCAGCGCCAGGGAGGCGAGCCGGTGATCCTGCATTCGGATCGCGGCAGCCAGTTCCGCAGCGGCGACTACCAGGACTATCTGGTGGCCAATGCGTTGGTGTGCTCGATGAGCGCGGTCGGCCATTGCGGGGACAATGCGGCTTGCGAGGGCTTCTTCGGCCAGCTCAAGCGTGAGCGCATCTACCGCATGAGGTACCCGACGCTCGATGCAGCAAGAGCCGATGTGTTCGAATACATTGAGCGGTTCCACAATTCGAGGATGCGGCGCAGGCAGGCAAGGCAGGATCTGAAGTTTTCCACCCTTTCACAACCGTCCGTGATTTCGGGGTAGAACCCCTTCAAGTAATCTGGATTGTGTGGCTTGTATTGAGTTTTCCAGAAATAGTCTTCGGACTTGGTATACGAGAACAGCACATCATGCTTTTGTGGAAATTTTTGCGATGTGGATCGTTTGAAACCAAAATAGCTCCAGACGATCTCATTTCTGAAATTGGCTTTGCCGAAAACCTCATTGAGCGCCATTTTCACATAGTGACTGACATGCCAATCCAGATGCACATATATCGATCCGGTATCAGCCAACAGCTCCCGCATTAGGATCAACCGTGGAGTGATCATCGCCAGATACGACGCCGTCCCATCCGACCACGTATCGGAATACGCGAACTGCTCGATCACCGTGGGCCGCTGCTCCAGCTCCACGCCGGGCAGCATGACCTTGGTGCGATAGTCGGCCTTGGAATCGAACGGCGAATCGATGTAGATCAGGTCGACCTTGCCGCGCAGGCTGGGCGTGTGCTCGTCGCCGGCCAAGAGCGCCGCCATCGCCAGCAGGTTGTCGCCGTAGATCAGCCAGTTCGTCCAACCGCCCTCGCCTTCCGTGCCCAGATGCGCCTGTCGGCTTGCGGCGGCGATCCAGTCGCTGTCGCGCGTGTCTTTCGACGGCAACACCCATTCGCGCGTCTGCAGGCCCACGCGATGCCGCCCTTCCAGGCTCTCCAGGATCTTCTCCGCCTGCTGGCGACCGCGGGCAACGATCTCGGGCAACTGTTCGAGCAGGGACTTTGGCATGGTGGCAACCGGCAGGAATCTCGCCGCCAATGAAAGCAAAACTTTATGTTTATATAAAGCATGAATTTCCTTTCCAGGTAGAGGCGCAGCCTATGGTCATCGCCCATGAAGACCGAACAGTCCGCCTTCGCCAAGCATCTGCTCGCCGCACTCGAAGCGGCGGGCATCGAGGCAAGCCCTGCCGTGCTGGAGAAACTGGTGCCCCAGTACGGCGGCGAAACCGTGACCGCGCAGGCGGTTTCGGGCTGGCTCACCGGCAAGCACCTGCCCAAGCAGGCGAACATGCAGGCTCTGGCCCACATCGTGGGATTGCCGCCGCACGAGCTGCAGTTCGGCGCGCAAACGCGCAGGGGCGTGCGCGAGGCGAATGTCACATGGCCGGATCATGTCCGCGGCCACGACCGTCTCGCCTTCGAGGCGTTCCTGGATCTGCCGGAAGCACGACGCAAACTCGTGCGCGAATTGATCGCCATGCTCGCCGTCGCGGCCCACAAGCGTTCGACCTGAGCGCTCCCCCACACCTGAACCGCCATGGGCGGCAACTCGCACGGCGGCCGTCGCATCGCTAAGCTGCAGGGTGTTTTCAATCCTCCGCTCGCCATGCCCGCTCCCGCACCCGACCGCGCCACCGCTCGCCTCTCGTGGGCTCGCCGCACGCTCGGCGATTCCACGCTCACGCTGGAACCCGCCTCCTCCGACGCCAGCTTCCGCAGTTACTGGCGCACCGCGCGCGCCGGGCAAAGCTGGATCGTGATGGACTCGCCGCCGGAGCGCGAAGATCCGCGCCCGTGGCTGGCGGTGGGCGCGCGGCTGGCCGCCGCCGGGCTGCACGTGCCGAAGGTGGCGGCGCAGGATCTGGAGCAGGGTTTCCTGCTGATCGAGGATCTGGGTTCGCGGCTTTATCTCGCGGAGTTGAACGACGCGAACGCGGACAGGCTCTACGGCGACGCGATGGATGCGCTGCTCGCGATGCAGACGCGCGTGGCCTGCGACGACCTGCCGCCGTTCGACCACACCGTGCTGGTGAACGGGCTGGAAGTGATGCCCGCATGGTTTCTCGAACGCCACCTGGGCCACACGCCGACTTGCGAAGAGTGGGACGTGCTTGAGGCGGCGTTCGACGTGATCATGCGCGAGGCGCTGTCCCAGCCGCACGTGTTCGTGCATCGCGACTACCACAGCCGCAATCTGCTGGTGGCGGAGGACAACAACCCCGGCATCGTCGCTCGCGGACTCTCGAGTCCGGGAATACTGGATTTCCAGGGCGCACTGCACGGCCCGCTCACCTACGACCTCGCCTCGCTGCTGCGCGACGCCTACATCGCGTGGCCGCGCGAGCGCGTGGAGGGCTGGGTGGAGTCGTACCGGCAGCGCCTGCTCGGCGCCGGCGTGATCGACGACAACGTCGATGCGGCGCGCTTCCTGCGCTGGTTCGACCTCACCGGCCTGCACCGCCACGTGCGCGTGCTGGGGCAGTTCTACCGGCTGTGGTACCGCGATGGCAAACCGGGTTACCTCAAGGACGTGCCGCAGGTGTACCGCTACGTGATCGAGGTGGCGCGGAGCTATCCCGAGCTGGCCGATTTCGCGGCCTTGCTGGAACGGCATGCCGCGGGCCGCGACCTCCCGCAGGTGGCGTGCGCATGACGGGAACCCCTCGATCTTCCACGCCCGTCATCTCGGCCTTCGCTGGGATGACGACACCCTGCCGCCGCGAAAAGGGTGCGGCATGAGGCACGCGCTGATCTTCGCGGCGGGGCTAGGCGAACGCATGCGCCCGCTCACCGAACGCACGCCCAAGCCGCTGCTGCGCGCGGGCGGCAAACCGCTGATCGTGTGGCATCTGGAGAAGCTCGCCGCGATCGGCGTGAACTACGTGGCGATCAACACCTCGCATCTCGCGGAGCAGTTCCCCGAAGCGCTGGGCGACGGCTCGCGCTGGGGCCTGCGCATCCGCTACGTGTACGAAGGCGCCACGCCGCTGGAAACCGGCGGCGGCCTGCTCAACGCACTGCCGATGCTGGGCGCGGAGCCGGTGCTGGCGATCAGCGGCGACGTGTGGTGCGACGCCGACTTCGCCGCCCTGCCCGCCCAGCCCGATGGCCTCGCGCACCTGCTGATGGTGGACAACCCTGCACACCATTCCAGTGGCGATTTCCGGTTGGACGCGCAAGGCCGGCTGCACGCCGATGGCGAACCGCGGCTCACCTACAGCGGCATCGGCGTATTCCGCCGCGAACTGCTGGACGGCTGGCGCGAAGCGGTGGGCGATGCCACCGGCGCGGACGCCAAACCGCCGCGTTTCAAGCTGCGCCCCTTGCTGGAAGCGGCGATGGCCCACGGTGCATTGGCCGGCTCGCTGCATCGCGGGCGCTGGACGGACGTGGGCACGCCGGAGCGCCTGGCGCAACTGGACGCCACGCTCACGAACTGAATCGCGAAAACGCGAACGGCCCGGAAGAATCCGGGCCGTCGTCTGCATCGCGGAAGAGTCCGCTCTACCCTCCGCGCCACTCCCCCTCAAGCGGGGGAGAGCAATCAGGATCGCCAGCCACGCGGGCGATGCAGGCTCATGGCCGGCGGGCAAGCTCCGGATTCTCGCGGGTCACCGGCATCAGATCCTTCTTCGACACGCCCAGCCACAGCAGGATGGGGCTGGCCACGAAGATGGACGACAGCGTGCCCACCAGGATGCCGATCAGCATGGTGATCGCGAAGTTGTGCACCGCCGGGCCGCCGAAGAAGAACAGCGCGGCCATGGTGATGCCGGTGAACAGCGAGGTGATGATGGTTCGCGACAGCGTGCTGTTGATCGAGCGGTTGAGGATCTCCTCCGGCTCGGCCTTGCGCGCAAGGCGGAACAGCTCGCGGATACGGTCGAACACCACCACCTTGTCGTTGATCGAGTAGCCGATCACCGCCAGCACCGAGGCCAGCACGGTCATGTCGAACTCGCGTCCCGTCAGGGCAAGGATGCCCAGCGTCACCAGCGTGTCGTGGATTTCGGTGAGCACCGCGGCGATGGCGAAGCGGCGCTCGAAGCGGATCCACAGGTAGGCCATGATGCCGAGCATCACGAACACAGCGGCGACCATGCCGTCGCTCTTCAGCTCCGCGCCCACCTCGGCGCTGACCGAGGAGCGGCTCCGCAGCGAGGCGTCGCTGCGCGCGACCTTCAGCGCCTGCATCACCGTGCCGGAGACGCGATCCAGATCAACCTGGCCCTTGGCGTCCAGCATCGCCTTGGTGGGCTGCATGCGGATCGACACCTCGTGGCTGCCGCCCACGCTCTGCACCACAGTGTTCTCGATGCCGCCCTTGTCCAGCGCGTCGCGCACGTCGCCGGTCTGCACCGGCTGGACGTAGTCCACCACCAGCGACACGCCGCCGGTGAAGTCCAGGCCGTAGTTCAGGCCCTTGGTGGCGAGCAGCGCGATGGAGGCGAGCATCAGCACGACGGCCACCGCCACGCTGAAGACGCGGATGCGCAGGAAGTGGATATTGCTGTTGTGGTTGAAGATTTCCATGGATTGGCTTCTCTATACGGAAATCCCTTTCCGGGGTAAAAGCGGCCATCCATGGCCGCACTCTTCAATTTAGACCGACAAAGTCTTGAGCTTGCGGCGGCCGTGAATCAGCGCGGTGAACGCGTGCGTCATCACCACCGAAGTGAACATCGAGGTCAGGATGCCGATGCCCAGCGTGACGCCGAAGCCGCGGATCGCGCCGGTGCCCATCGTCATCAGCGCCAGCGCCGCGATCAGGTGGGTGACGTTGGCGTCGAGAATCGTGGCCCAGGCCTTGTCGTAGCCGGCGTGGATCGCCGCGTGCGGCGTGGAGCCGTTGCGCAGTTCCTCGCGCACGCGTTCGCAGATCAGCACGTTGGCGTCGATCGCCATGCCCAGGGTCAGCACGATACCGGCGATGCCCGGCATGGTGAGCGTGACGCCGATCATCGACATCACCGCGACCAGGATCAGCAGATTGAAGAACAGCGCGATGTCGGCGACCAGGCCGAACAGCTTGTAGTAGACCGCCGCCGCCAGCAGCACCAGGCCGAGGCCCAGCATCACCGCTTCGAAGCCCTTCTTGATGTTCTCCTGGCCGAGGCTGGGGCCGATCACGTACTGCTCGACGATGTCCATCGGCGCGGCCAGCGCGCCACTCTTCAGCAGCAGCGCCAGGTCGGAGGCCTCCTTGGAGCTGCCCAGGCCGTTGGTGGAGAACACCTTGCCGAACGGGCTCTCGATGCGCGCGTCGTTGATCACCTCGGTGGTGGTCTTGGGCGTGCGCACTTCCTTGCCGTTCACGGTGCTGGTTTCGTACACGGTGTTGATGAGCAGCACCGCCATCGGCTTGCCCACGTTGTTGTTGGTGAAGTCCTGCATCTTCGACGCGCCGCTGGCGTTCAGCGTCACGTTCACCGAAGGCGTGCCGTTGTTCGGGTCGACGCCGGAACTGGCGTCCACCAGCTGATCGCCGGTGACGATGGCGCGCTTGCCCACCAGCACCGGCTGATGACCCAGGTTGGCGCTGGTGTAGAAGAGGTTGTCTTCCGGCGGGATGTTGCCGGTTCGCGCGGCGTCCTGCGCGCGCGGGTCACCGGGATAGCCGTCGCTGGAACGGTATTCCAGCGTGGCGGTGGCGCCGATCAGCCGCTTCGCCCCGGTGGGATCCTGCACGCCGGCCAGTTCGACCACGATGTGGTCTTCGCCCTGCTGCTGAATCAGCGGCTCGGACACGCCCAGCGCGTTGATGCGGTTGCGCAGCGTGGCGAGGTTCTGCTTGATCGTGCCCAGCGCGATGTTGCGCAGCTTGTTCGGCTTGATCGCGGCGTACAGCACGTAGCGGTCGCCGGTGCTGGGGCCGTCGGTCACCGCGAGGTCGGGCGAGTTGCCGGCGATCAGGTCGGCCGCGCTGGAGCGGTCGGCCGCCGAGCGCAGCACCACCACGATGCCCTGCCCGTCCACCGTGCTGCGCACCACCGATTCGTAGTGGATGTTCTTGTCGCGCAGCTGGCCGCGGATGTCGTCGGCATAGCTGTTCTCCAGCTTGTCGAGCACGCCGCTCTGATCCACCTGCATCAGGAAATGCACGCCGCCCTGCAGATCCAGGCCCAGCGGCATGGGCCTGGCGCCGATCATGGAGAGCCAATGCGGCACCGTGGGCTCCAGCTTGAAGGCCACGGTATAGCCGTCGCCGAGCAGGGCGCCGATCGCGTCGGCACCGTTCTTCTGCGCGTCGGCGTTGGTGAAGGTGGCGAGCAGGTGATCGCCCTGCACCACGACCTCGCCCGCAACGATGTGGCTCTTGGCCAGCGCGTCGGCCACCTTCTGGCGCAGCGCGCCGTCGACCGGCGCACCGCCCTGGTTGGCGGCGGTAACCTGCACTGCTGGCAGCGGCGGGAAAGCGTTGGGCAGCGCGTAGAGGATGCCGAACAGCATCGCCAGCACCACCAGCACGTACTTCCAGCGTGGAAAATCGCTCATCGGTATTCCTTTGCAGCCATCCGTGTTGCAGACGTCAGCCAGCCGCCCTTCCGTGGCCGTGGTTCATTTTTGCGATCGTCCATGACCGCGAGGGTCTAGAAGCGGCCATCCGTGGTCGCACTGTTCGTAAAAGCCTATGTCCCGGCCTTGCGGCTCAGACGGACTTGAGCGAGCCCTTGGGCAGCACCTGCGACACCGCGCCCTTCTGCAGCTTCACCTTCACGTTCGGAGCGATCTCGACCGTGATGAAGGTTTCGCCCACGTCGTCCACGCGGCCGGCGAGGCCGCCGTTGCTCACCACCTCGTCGCCCTTGGCGAGCGCGGAAACCATGGTGCGATGCTCCTTCTGCCGCTTCATCTGCGGGCGGATCATCATGAAGTACATCAGGCCGAACAGCACCACCATCATGATGATCATGGAAAGGCCGCCGCCCTGGGCGCCCGGGGCGGCCTGGGCCAGCGTGAAAGACATCGGAAGACTCATCGGTTCGTCTCGCAAGTTATGGCGCCAGCAGGGATTTCCGCTGAACATCCGATAAAAGACCACGGATTATGCCATGCGTTCCCATCCACCGCACGGTGCGCCGGACACCCCCGCCCGGCCGTCGGATGCAGTCGGGGCGCCCGACACGCTTTGCAAGGCCGCGGGCGCGCGGACGGCCACGGAAAACTCAAGCCTCGACCGCGGCACCCCGCCTGCGTGCATGGAAGGCGGCCACGAAATCCTGCAGGCGCCCCGCCGCGATCGCCTCGCGCAGGCCCGCCATCAGGCGCTGGTAGTGGCGGAGGTTGTGCATGGTGGCGAGCTGGCTGCCGAGGATTTCGTTGCAGCGATCCAGGTGGCGCAGGTAGGCGCGGCTGAAGCCGTTGGCGCAGGCGTGGCAGTCGCAGCCCTCCTCGATCACCCGCGTGTCGTCGGCGTACTTGGCGTTGCGGATGCGCAGCGTGCCCTCGGCGGTGAACAGGAAACCGTTGCGCGCATTGCGGGTGGGCATCACGCAGTCGAACATGTCGATGCCGCGGCACACCGCCGCCACGATGTCCTCCGGCCGGCCCACGCCCATCAGGTAACGCGGCCTGTCCTGCGGCAGCAGGTTCACGGTGAAGTCCAGCGTGTGGTTGCGTTCCTCTTCCGGCTCGCCCACGGCGAGGCCGCCCACCGCGTAGCCGTCGAAGCCGATCTCCACCAGCCGCTCGGCCGAGCGCCGGCGCAGCGGCTCGTACACGCTGCCCTGCACGATGCCGAACAGGTTGTTGGGATTCCGCAGGTCGTCGAAGGCGCGGCGCGAGCGCTCGGCCCAACGCAGGCTGAGTTCCATCGAGTCGGAGGCAACCTTCTCCGTCGCCGGATACGGCGTGCACTCGTCGAAGATCATCGCGATGTCCGAATCCAGCGTGCGCTGGATCTGCATCGACACCTCGGGCGACAGGAACACCTTGGAGCCGTCCACCGGCGAGGCGAAGGTCACGCCCTCCTCGGTGAGCTTGCGCCGGTGCGCCAGCGAGAACACCTGGAAGCCGCCCGAATCGGTGAGGATGGGCTTGTCCCAGCCGATGAAGCGATGCAAGCCGCCGAACTTCTCCACGATCTCCAGGCCGGGCCGCAGGTAGAGGTGGAAGGTGTTGCCGAGGATGATCTCCGCGCCCGTCTCTCGCACGTCGCGCGGGGTCATCGCCTTCACCGAGCCATAGGTGCCCACCGGCATGAAGGCCGGCGTCTCCACCGTGCCGCGCGGGAAGGAAAGGCGGCCGCGACGGGCGGCGCCGTCGGTGGCGAGCAGATCGAATTTCAGGGAAGTCATCGCGGCATTATCGCAGGTCGACGGCCCCGCTCCCGCCCGCGGAAGACCGTCAGTCCTCCGGCGTATGCCGATACCGGGCCACTTCCTGCGGGCTCACCGCGCTAGCGCGATTGCCCCACGCCTGGCGGATGTAGCTGGCCACGGAAGCCACTTCGTCGTCGTCGAGCGGCTGCGCATAGGGCGGCATGGAATACGGCCGCGGGTTGGCGGCGGTGCTGGGCGCGAAGCCGCCGAGCAGCACCACGCGGATGGCGTTGATGCCGGTGGGCTCGACCACGGAGGCATTGCCGGCCAGCGGCGGATAGACGCCCGGAACGCCGCGGCCGTCGGCGCCGTGGCAGTCGGCACAGCGCTGCCCGTAGATTTTCTCGCCCTGTTTCACCAGGCGTCCGGCGTCGAACAGCGCAGGCGAGGCCGGCGGCGGCGGTGACGACGACAGCGTGGACAGGTAGCCGGCGATGGCGTGCAGGTCGTCCTCGCCCAGGTATTGCGTGCTCTGCCGCACCACGTCGGCCATCGGGCCGAAGGCGGTGCCACGGGCGGACTGACCGGTCTTGAGCAGGTTGACGATGTCCTGGGCGCTCCAGCCGGAAGTGCGCGCGGCGAGCGCGGGCGCGTACCAGTGCTGCGCGGGAATCTCGCCGCCGGCGAGGAAGCGATCCGGCTCGACCGCGCCCAGCGCGTTGCGCGACGTGTGGCATTCGTTGCAATGCGCCAAGCCTTGCACGAGGTAGGCGCCGCGATTCCATTCGGCCGTCTGTTTCGCATCAGGCCGGTAGATGCCTTCGCGGAAATACAGCGCGCGCCACGCCACCAGCAGACGGCGCACGCTGTACGGGAACGCCAGTTCGTCCGGCGTGTCCGCGCGATGCGCCGGCGGCAGCGATTGCAGGTACGCAAAGATCGCCAGCGCATCGTCGCGCGTGAGCCGGGTGTACGAGGTGTAGGGGAACGCCGGATACAGCGGCTCTCGTTGCCGGCCAATGCCGGAGTGCAGCGCCTGCCAGAAGTCCTCGAAGCTCCAGTCGCCGATGCCGGTGGCGGGATCAGGCGTGAGGTTGGTGGTGGCGATGCTTCCGAACGGCGTGGGCAGCAGGCGGCCGCCGGCATAGCGCGCACCACCCTGCGCGGTGTGGCAGGCGGCGCAATCGCCGGCCGCGGCGAGCGCCGCGCCACGTGCGATCAGCGCAGGGTCGCGCAAGCTGGCCTCGCTCACCGCGCTGGCGCTGCGCGGAACCGAAGCGTTGCCGAGCGGACGCAACAGCCATCCCGCCAGCAGCGCCAGCGCCAGCAAAACCGCGGCGAACAGGGCACGCAGCAACCGCCTCACGTGCCCGCTCCGTTGCCGGCCAGCACGCCGCAACGCAGCGGCGGCTGCACGCTGCCAGCGGGCTGCGCGTGCATGTCGGCAGGCAGTTCGCGGCTGGCCAGCCACGCCGCCACGGCGGTGATGTCGGACTCGCTCAGCCGGCCCGCCACTTCGGCCATGCAGTCCGGTGCCACGGTGGCGCGCGTGTGCGTGCGCCACGCGCCGAGCTGGGCACTGATGTAGTCGTACGGCATGCCCACCAGGCCGGGGATGTCCGGCTGCACGCCGGTGAGCTGGCTGCCGTGGCAGCGCGAACAGGCGGGAACGCCGCGCGCGGCATCGCCCTGCGTGACGAGCTGCTCGCCGCGCTGCAGCGCCTGCGCGGGCAGGATGGGCAGCGGCGAGCGCGCATACGGCACCTGCTGCGCCGCGAAGTATCCGGCGATCTCGCGCAGGTAGTCCGCGTTCAATCCGCGCACGGTGTATTCCATCGGCGCGTACTGGCGCAGGCCGTTCTGGAAATCCGCGAGCTGCCGCGCGAGGTAGCCCGCCGGCTTGCCGGCAAGACGCGGGAAGAAACCGCTGCCGGGCGAGCCCTCGCCATGCGCGCCATGGCAGGCGACGCAGGCGGCGATGCGCTGCTGCAAGGTATCGGGCACCGGCGGCGCGGTGGCGCTCGACGAAACGGCCGGCGTACCCGCAAATGCCGGCGGCAGCGACAGCAAGGCGAGCGCCGTCAGGCAGCGCGCGAGGCGCGCGGCAACGGCATGCGCCAGGCAAGACATGGGGGATTTCATGCTGCGGAGTATATGCAGATCGGGCAGCGTGGCCGGGGTATGCTCCGCACATCGCGACAGCATGTCGCAACCGCCGGGGAATGCCATGACGCGCAGACTGTTCGCCCGCTCGCTGCTGGCCGCCGCCCTGCTCGCCAGCCTGCCGCTGGCCGCGCAGCAGCGCGACGACTACGCCTCCGTCGCCCAGCTGCAGCAGCGCATGGACGACGGCAGCCTGAGCAGCAGGGCGCTGGTGCAGGACTTCCTCGCGCGCATCCGGCGCATCGACCGCAACGGCCCCGCGCTGCACTCGGTGCTGCAGGCCAATCCCGACGCGCTGAAGATCGCCGCCACGCTCGATGCGAAGCGCACGAAAAGGCACGGCCCGCTGTACGGCATCCCCGTGCTGCTGAAGGACAACATCGACACCGGTGACCGCGAGCAGACCACCGCCGGCTCGCTGGCGCTGGCCGGCGCGCCGGCGCCGCACGATGCCACCGTGGCGGCGAAGCTGCGCGCGGCCGGCGCGGTGATCCTCGGCAAGGCCAACCTCAGCGAGTGGGCCAACTACCGCTCCACCCACGCCAGCAGCGGCTGGACTGCCGTGGGCGGCCAGACGAAGAATCCCTACGCGCTGGATCGCAATCCCTGCGGTTCCAGCACGGGTTCCGCCGCGGCAGTGGCCGCCGGGCTGGCGACGGCGGCGATCGGCACAGAAACCGACGGCTCCATCATCTGCCCCGCCTCGATGACCGGCCTGGTCGGCATCAAGCCCACGCTGGGCCTGGTGAGCCGCGCCGGCATCGTGCCGATCAGCCACAACCAGGACACCGCCGGCCCGATGGCGCGCAGTGTGGCCGACGCGGCCGCCCTGCTCTCGGCGATCGCCGGCAGCGACCCGCGTGACCCGGCCACCGCCGATGCCGACCAGCACGCCACCGACTACACCAGGTTCCTCGACCCGAACGGCCTGCGCGGCAAGCGCATCGGCGTGGTGCGCGCGCTGGGCGGCGTCGAGCCGAACGCCGACCGTGTGCTCGATGAAGCCATCGCCGCGATAAAGGCGCAGGGCGCGATCATCGTCGACCCGGTGCAGTTGCCGCACATCAACGAACTCGGCGACGCCGAGAACACCGTGCTGCAGTACGACTTCAAGCACGACATCAACGCCTATCTCGCCACGCGCACCGGTCTGAAAGTGCACACGCTGGCCGACCTGATCGCCTTCGACGACGCGCATGCTGCCGAAGAGATGCCGTGGTTCGGGCAGGAGATCTTCGAGCAGGCCGAGGCGCGCGGCCCGCTCACCGATCCGGCCTACCTCGACGCACTGACGAAAGCGAAGCGGCTGTCGGGCCCGGAGGGCATCGATGCCGCCTTGCAGTCGCAACATCTCGACGCGCTGCTCGCGCCATCGTGGGGGCCTGCCTTCATGACCGACCTCGTGCTGGGCGACCACGTGGTCAGCGGCGATCCCACCATCGGCGGCCCCTCGCAGCCTGCCGCCGTGGCCGGCTACCCCTCGATCACCCTGCCCGCCGGCTGGGCGCACGGCCTGCCGGTGGGCATCGTGCTGTTCGGCGCGAAGTGGAGCGAGCCCACGCTCATCGCCATCGCCTACGGCTTCGAGCAGCACACGCATGCGTGGCAGGCGCCAAGGTTCCTGGATACGGTGGACGGCAAGCCGGTAGCCGCATCGTCGAAGCGATAAGCCAAGGAAGCCGCATGGAACGCCAACCCCACATCCACTGCCCGCTCTGCGCCTGGGAGCCGCGCCCCGACAGCCGCTGGTACTGCTCGCCCGGCGAACCCGGCTCCGGCTGCGGCACGCGATGGAATACGTTCTGGACGGCCGGCTGCTGCCCCGGTTGCGGCCACCACTGGGCGATGACACAGTGCCTGTCCTGCAAACGGGCGTCGCCGCACGAGGCGTGGTACCACTTCCCGCCGCCCGGAGACGGCGAGGCGCGCGAGGCGAAAGAAACACTGGAAACGACGGGCTGAACCCGTCGCCTCCGGCACGCTCAGTCCGCTTGCCCGCCCGCCGACTTGCGCACGATCAGCATCGCCAATTCCAGCGACTGCTCGTAGTTGAGGCGCGGATCGACCATCGACTTGTAGGCGCGTTCGAGGTCGGACTCGGACAGGCCGCGCGCGCCGCCGGTGCATTCGGTGACGTCCTCGCCGGTCAGCTCCAGGTGCACGCCGCCCAGCCGCGTGCCGGCAGCGGCGTGGATGTCGAAGGCCTGGTCGAGTTCGCCGCGGATGTTGTCGAAGCGCCGCGTCTTGTAGCCGTTGGCGGTGCTCTCGGTGTTGCCGTGCATGGGATCGGCCACCCACAGCACGCGCCGGCCTTCGCGCTTCACCGCCTGCAGCAGCGGCGGCAGCGCCTCGGCGATCTTCGCGTTGCCCATGCGATGGATCAGGGTGAGCCGGCCCGGCTCGTCCTGCGGGTTCAACGCGTCGATCAGCGGCAGCAACTGATCCGGCGTCACCGAAGGGCCCACCTTCACCGCAACCGGGTTGCGGATGCCGCGGAAATATTCCACGTGCGCGCCGCCCAGCGCCGCGGTGCGCATGCCGATCCACGGAAAGTGGGTGGACAGGTTGAACCAGCCCGGGTGGCGCGGCACCTGCCGCGTGAGCGCCTGCTCGTAGTGCAGCAGCAGCGCCTCGTGCGAGGTGAAGAAATCCACCTTGGTGAAGCCGGCGATCGGCCCGGCCAGGGTTTCCATGAAGCGCAGCGAGTCGCCGATGCCCGCCACCATGCGGCGGTATTCGGCGGCCAGCGGCGAGTGTTCGACCCAGGCCAGATCCCAGTATTCCGGATGGTGCAGGTCGGCGAAGCCGCCGTCGATCAGCGCGCGCACGAAGTTCATCGTCAGCGCGGAATGCGCATGGGCGCGGATCAGCCGCTGCGGATCGGCGCGACGCGTTTCGGCGGTGAACTCGGGGCCGTTGACCACGTCGCCGCGGAAGCTGGGCAGGGTCACGCCATCGCGCGTCTCGGTGTCGGCCGAACGCGGCTTGGCGTACTGGCCCGCGAAGCGGCCCACGCGCAGCACCGGCTGCTTCAGCCCGTGCACCAGCACCAGGCTCATCTGCAGCAGCACTTTGAGCCGGTTCGAGATGATCGGGCTGCTGCAGTCGGCGAAACTCTCCGCGCAATCGCCGCCCTGCAACAGGAAGCGTTTGCCTTCCTGCGCTTCGGCCAGTGCCTGCTTCAGCGCCAGCACCTCCCAGGAAGTCACCAGCGGCGGCTGCTGCGCGAGCTGCGAAGTGGCTTGCGCCAGTTCGACGGCATCCTCGTACTGCGGCTGCTGCAGCGCCGTGCGCTGCTGCCACGACGAAGGTGTCCAGTCCTGGCCAGGGTTCATCGCCGCGCCGCCGTCGGGCGGCGCACGCCGGCCAGCACCGCCCACGCGCCCAGCAGCACGAACCAGATCAGCGACCACCACGGCATCGACAGGCCGAGGATGGGCTGCACCTTGGCGCATTCGCCGGAGCCGCTCAGCACCTTGAGCAGCACACGCACCAGCCCGCCGTTGCTGGCACGCGTTTCCAGCAGGTAACCCAGCGGCGCGCCGCAGCTCGGCACCTGATCCAGCGGCAGCGACTGGATCCACAGATGGCGCGCGGCGATACCAATGCCGACCAGCGCAACCAGCACCAGCAGCGCCACGTAGAACCATCGGCCGCCGCCGCGAGGCGCATGCAGGCCGCCGGCCAGGAACACCACGCCCAGCGCAATGAACGCCACGCGTTGCAGGATGCACAGCGGGCACGGATCCATCTGCAGCACGTACTGCGCGTACAGCGCGAAACCGATCAGGCCGGCACAGACGAGGAAGCCCGCCAGCAGGCTGATGCGAAACGACCAACGCAAGGGATTCATGGGCGGAGAAAAATGAGGCGAAGACGCGACATTACCCGCTTGCCGCCGGGCTGTCAGCATCCGCCTGCGGGGCGCTTCTCCGCGCAAAAGAAAACCCCGGCAGGTCGCCCGGCCGGGGTTTTCTTTTGGACGTCTGGATGTCCGTATGCGGCGATGCTTACTCGGCGTCGACAGCCTCGGCCTGCGGACGGCCGACCAGCTCGACGTAGGCCATCGGAGCATTGTCGCCGTCGCGGAAGCCGCACTTCAGGATGCGCAGGTAGCCGCCGGGACGCTCGCGGTAGCGCGGACCCAGTTCGACGAACAGCTTGCCCACCGCTTCCTTGTCGCGCAGGCGCGCGAAAGCGAGGCGGCGATTGGCGACGCCGTCGGTCTTGGCGAGCGTGATCAGCGGCTCGGCGACGCGGCGCAGTTCCTTGGCCTTCGGCAGGGTGGTCTTGATCAGCTCGTGCTTGAACAGCGACGAAGCCATGTTCTTGAACATCGCTTCGCGGTGGGCGCTGGTGCGGTTGAGCTTGCGACCGGATTTCATGTGGCGCATGGCGAATACTCTCTATGTGGTCTGTTGTTATGAAGCGCTGGCACCTGTGTCCAGCACCCCGCGGTTACCCGCTTTTATGGCCTCATCAACGCGAGGCTCCTTTAAATCCCCATCGGAGCGAAAGCTCTTGTGAGGAGTGCGGCCATGGATGGCCGCTTTTAGCGCTCAAGCGGAGCGCAAGATGCGCCCCGCTTGAGGATTTGCTACACGGCGATCAAGGACGATCGCACAAATAACTCATCAACCCAACTGCATGCCGTGCGAGAGGCCGGCCGGCGGCCAGTTCTCCAGCTTCATGCCCAAGGCCAAACCGCGCGAGCCAAGGACGTCCTTGATCTCGGTGAGCGACTTCTTGCCCAGGTTCGGGGTCTTCAGCAGCTCGACCTCGGTCTTCTGCACCAGGTCGCCGATGTAGTAGATGCTCTCGGCCTTCAGGCAGTTCGCCGAACGCACGGTGAGCTCCAGATCGTCGATCGGGCGCAGCAGCAGCGGGTCGAAGCCGCTCTTCTCGGCCTTGTCGGTGGCGCTCTCGCGACGCGAGAAGTCACCGAACACCGACAGCTGGTCGTTGATGATCTCGGCCGCCTTGCGCACCGCGTCCTCGGCACCGATGGTACCGTTGGTCTCGATGTCCAGCACCAGCTTGTCGAGGTTGGTGCGCTGCTCGACACGAGCGGCGTCCACTTCGTAGGCCACGCGCAGCACCGGCGCGAACGAGGCGTCGAGCTGCAGGCGACCGATCGGGCGCGCCTCGTCGTCCGGATGGACGCGCGAGCTGGCCGGCTGGTAACCCACGCCGCGACGCACCTTCAGGCGCATGTTGAGCGCGATGTCCTTGGTCAGGTGGCAGATCACGTGCTCGGGATTGATGATTTCCACCGAGTGGTCGACGACGATGTCGCCGGCCGTGACCACGCCCTTGCCCTTCTTGGACAGGGTCAGGGTGACTTCGTCGCCGGTGTGCTGGCGAATCGCCACGTCCTTGAGGTTCAGCAGGACTTCGATCACGTCCTCCTGCAGCCCCTCAAGCGTGGTGTATTCGTGCAGCACGCCGTCGATCTCGACCTCGACGATGGCGCTGCCGGGGATCGAGGAAAGCAGGACGCGGCGGAGCGCGTTGCCCAGGGTGTGGCCGAAACCGCGCTCGAGCGGTTCGACCACCACCTTGGCGCGATTGGCGCCAAGCTGTTCGACGCTGAGGCCACGCGGCCGCAGCACGCTAGTAGACGAAACTGCCATGCAGGGCTCCGGTGATTACTTCGAGTAAAGTTCGACGATCAGGGCTTCGTTGATGTCGGACGGCAGGTCGCCGCGATCCGGCACCGCCTTGAACGTGCCTTCGAACTTCTTGCTGTCGACTTCGACCCAACCCGGACGCAGATCCATGGTGTCGAACACGGTCGCCGCTTCCTGCACGCGCAGCTGGCTGCGGGCACGCTCGGTCAGCGCGATCGCGTCGCCGGGCTTGACCTGGTAGGACGGGATGTTGACCTTCTTGCCGTTGACCAGCACCGCCTTGTGCGAAACCATCTGGCGGGCCTGGGCGCGGGTGACCGCGAAGCCCATGCGGTAGACGACGTTGTCCAGGCGGCTCTCGAGCAGGCGCAGCAGGTTCTCGCCGGTGTTGCCCTTGAGGGTCGAAGCCTTGGTGTAGTAGTTGCCGAACTGGCGCTCGAGCACACCGTAGATGCGCTTGACCTTCTGCTTCTCGCGCAGCTGGACGGCGTAGTCGGACATGCGCATGCGCTTGTTGGCGCCGTGCTGGCCGGGCTTGTTCTCCAGCTTGCACTTGGAGTCGATCGCGCGGGCCGGGCTCTTGAGGCTCAGGTCGGCGCCTTCGCGGCGGGCGAGCTTGCAGGTAGCTCCACGATAACGTGCCATGGTTGTGCTCCTTAGACTCGACGCTTCTTGGGGGGACGGCAGCCGTTGTGCGGAATCGGCGTGACGTCGATGATGTTGAGCACCTTGTAACCCAAGGCATTCAGCGAACGCACGGCCGACTCACGACCCGGGCCCGGGCCCTTGATGCGCACTTCCACGGTCTTCACGCCGTAGTCGCCTGCGGCACGGCCAGCCTTCTCGGCGGCGACCTGGGCAGCGAACGGGGTCGACTTGCGCGAACCGCGGAAACCCGCGCCGCCGGCAGTCGCCCACGACAGGGCGTTGCCCTGGCGATCGGTGATGGTGACGATGGTGTTGTTGAAGGAGGCCTGCACGTGGGCCACGGCATCCGTGACAACGCGCTTGATCTTCTTCTTGGTCTTGACAGGCTTGGCCATATTCTCGATCCGTTACTTCTTGATGGCGCGACGCGGACCCTTGCGGGTGCGTGCGTTGGTACGCGTGCGCTGGCCGCGCACCGGCAGGCCGCGACGATGGCGCAGGCCGCGATAGCAGCCCAGATCCATCAGGCGCTTGATGGCCATGCCCACTTCGCGGCGCAGATCGCCTTCCACGATGTACTTGGCGATTTCCGCGCGAAGCTTTTCCACTTCGCCCTCGCTGAGCGACTTGATCTGGGTGGTGGGAACCACGCCAGCGTCCGCGCAGACCTTCTTGGCCCGGCTGCGGCCGATACCGTAAATGCTCTGCAGGCCAACCCAGACATGCTTCTGGACCGGCAAATTGACACCTGCGATGCGCGCCATGATGTGCTTTCTCCGAGTGCTTTCGTGCGCGGTAAACGCGCAATTCTATCTTGAATCAACTTGTCAGGAAAGCCCTGCGGCGCTCAACACCGCCCGGCCCTCCGGGGTTTCGACCCATCTCCCGCGCCCAGCAGCCACTAGTTGCGGCGGAGATTGGCCTTCTTGAGCAAACTTTCGTACTGGTGGCTGACCAGATGCGCCTGCACCTGCGCCGTGAAATCCATCACCACGACCACCACGATCAGCAGCGAGGTGCCGCCGAAGTAGAACGGCACGTGCCAGAACTTCTGCATGAACGACGGCACCAGGCAGACCAGCACCAGGTACAGCGCGCCCACACCGGTCAAGCGGGTCATCACGCCGTCGATGTAGTTCGACGTGGCGCGGCCCGGACGGATGCCCGGAATCAGCGCGCCGGAGCGCTTGAGGTTGTCCGCCGTCTCGTCCGCGTTGAACACGATGGCGGTGTAGAAGAACGCGAAGCCGATCACCAGTACCGCGAACACGATGTCGTACAGCGGCTCGCCCGGGCTCAACGCCTGGGTCATATCCTGCAGCCAGCGCGCCTGGTGGCCGGTGCCGAACCAGCTCATCGCGGTGGCCGGGAACATCAGCAGGCTGGAGGCGAAGATCGGCGGGATCACGCCCGACATGTTGATCTTCAGCGGCAGGTTCGAGCTCTGGTTCTGGTAGGCCCGCTGGCCGCCGGAACGCCGCGCATAATTCACCGTGATCCGGCGCTGCGCGCGCTCCATGAACACGCAGAACGCGGTCACGCCCAGCACGACGGCGAACACGACCAGCAGCATCAGCACCGACAGCTCGCCGTTGCTGGACATGCCCAGGGTGTGCACCACCGCGCCCGGCAGGCCGGCCACGATGCCCGCGAAGATCAGCAGCGAGATGCCGTTGCCGATGCCGCGCTCGGTCATCTGCTCGCCCAGCCACATCAGGAACATGGTGCCGGCGGTCAGGCCCACCACCGAGGCGAACACGAAGCCGAAGCCCGGCATGTACACCACCGGCGCGCCGCCCGCGGCCACCTGCTTCTGCAGCGCCACCGCGATGCCGAAGGACTGGAACAGCGCCAGGCCCACGGTGCCGATGCGGGTATACATCGTCATCCGGCGCTTGCCGGACTCGCCTTCCTTGCGCAACGCCTGCAGGCTCGGGATCACCGACCCCATCATCTGCACCACGATGGATGCCGAGATGTAGGGGATCACGCCCAGCGCGAACACCGAGAAGCGCGACAGGGCGCCGCCCGAGAACATGTTGAACATGTCCATCAGGCCGTTGCCGTTGACCAGATTGCTCATCGCATCGGGGTTCACGCCCGGCACGGGAATGAACGAGCCGAGACGGAACACCATCAGCGCACCGATCACGAAGAAGATGCGCTGGCGCAGCTCGGTCAGTTTGCCGAGCTTGCCGAGTGCGTTGCCGTTGGCCTGGGCCACGCGATTACTCCACGCTGCCGCCGGCCGCCTCGATGGCAGCCTTGGCGCCGGCCGTAGCCAGCAGACCCGAGAGCTTCACCGCACGACCGATCTCGCCCTTCAGCACCACCTTGACCTTCTTGGCGCGGCTGTCGATCAGGCCGGCCTTGTGCAGCTCGACCACGTCGATCACGTCGGCCTTGAGGCTGGCGAGCTGGTACAGGAACACCTGCTGGCTCTCGGCCTTCAGCTTGGAGCGGAAGCCGACCTTGGGCAGGCGGCGCTGCAGCGGCATCTGGCCGCCTTCGAAGCCGTACTTGTGGGTGCCGCCGGCGCGGGCGTGCTGACCCTTGTGGCCGCGGCCGGCCGTCTTGCCGAGGCCGGAGCCGATGCCACGACCCACGCGCAGGCGCGTCTTGCGCGAACCGGCGGCGGGCTTGATGTCGTTGAGACGCATGATGATTACTCCTCGACCTGCACCAGGTAATAGACCGTGTTGATCAGGCCACGCACCTGCGGGCTGTCCTTCAGCTCGCTGACGTCGTTGGTCTTGTTCAGGCCCAGCGCCTTGACGCTGAGGCGATGCCGCGCCTGCACGCCGCGCAGGCCCTTCACCAGGCGCACGCGCACGGTGCCGGCGGTTTCGTTTTTCTTAGCCATTGCCCAGCACCTCTTCCACGGTCTTGCCACGCTTGGCGGCGATCTGCTTCGGCGAAGCGACCGCCTGCAGGCCCTTGATGGTGGCGCGCACCAGGTTGATCGGGTTGCGCGAACCGACGGCCTTGGCCAGCACGTTCTTCACGCCCACCACTTCCAGTACCGCGCGCATGGCGCCGCCGGCGATCACGCCGGTACCTTCGGAGGCCGGCTGCATGTAGACGCGGGCCGCGCCGTGGTTGGCCTTGATGGCGTACCACAGGGTGCCGTTGTTCAGGTCGATGTTCACCATGTTGCGGCGGGCGCGCTCCATCGCCTTGGAGATGGCGACCGGCACTTCACGCGCCTTGCCATAGCCGAAGCCAACCTTGCCCTCGCCGTCGCCGACCACGGTCAGCGCGGTGAAGCTCATCTGGCGGCCACCCTTGACGGTCTTGGCCACGCGGTTGACGGCGATCAGCTTTTCGAGCAGGCCGTCTGAATTTTCGCGATCGTTCGAAGACATTTCTCGATTCCGTGTGCCCGGACCATCCGGGACTTTGCTTGCGGCTGGGCCGCTTGTTGTTGTGTACTGCTGATGCGAGGCAGGGACTCAGGGAATCCCGCCCCAATACTTAGAACTTCAGGCCAGCCTCACGCGCCGCATCGGCCAGTGCCTTGATGCGACCGTGGTAGCGGAAACCGGAGCGATCGAACGCCACCGACTCCACGCCGGCAGCCAGTGCGCGCTCGGCCACGGCCTTGCCCACTGCAGCGGCGGCGGTGAGGTTCTTGGTGCCCTTCAGGCCCTCGGCCACCGACTTCTGCACGGTGGAGGCGGCTGCCACCACGTTCTGGCCGTCGGCGGCGAACACCTGGGCGTAGAGATGCTGGCCGGTGCGATGCACCGACAGGCGCGCCACGCCGAGCTTGCGGATGTGCGAACGCGTGGACTTGGCGCGGCGCAGGCGGGATTCGTTCTTGTTCATCTGTCTGTTCCTCGAAAGCGGATCGGCAGTAGTTACGCAATGCTCTTGTGAGTAGTGCGGCCATGGATGGCCGCTTCCACACGCAGGGAAAGCGTACTCAGGCCTTCTTGGCTTCCTTCAGGGTGATCTTCTCGCCGGCATAGCGCACGCCCTTGCCCTTGTAGGGCTCCGGCGAACGGAAGGCGCGGATCTTGGCGGCCACCTGGCCCACCACCTGCTTGTCGGCACCCTTGATCAGGATTTCCGTCTGCGTGGGGGTTTCCAGGGTGATGCCTTCCGGAGCCTCGAACACCACCGGGTGCGAGAAGCCCAGGCTCAGGTTCAGCGCCTTGCCGGCCATGGACGCGCGGTAACCCACGCCGACCAGCTCCAGCTTGCGCTCGTAACCCTCGGACACGCCCTTGACCATGTTCGCCAGCAGCGCGCGCGCGGTGCCGCCGAACTTGTCGTCGGCGCCCTCGGCCAGCTGGATGTTGACGGCATCGCCTTCAACCTTCAGCGACACGCCGGGCAGCGCATGGATGGACAGGGTGCCCTTCGGGCCCTTCACGGAAACACCGTCGGCCGCAGCCTTCAGCTCCACGCCCTTCGGCAGATTGATCGTCTTCTTGGCAACACGTGACATCGTCGGCTCCTTAAGCGACCTGGCCGATGACTTCGCCGCCCAGACCCTTGGAACGGGCCTGCGCGTCGGTCAGCAAACCGGCGGACGTCGAGATGATCGAGATGCCCAGACCGCCGAGCACCTTCGGCAGTTCATCCTTGCCGCGGTAGATGCGCAGACCGGAACGGCTGACGCGGGAAATGGACTCGATGGCCGGACGGCCCTCGAAATACTTCAGACGGATTTCGAGAACGGGCTTGCCTTCCGCCTGGGCGGTCTGCACGTCGAGTACGTAGCCTTCGTTCTTGAGAAGGTTGGCGATGGCCACCTTCAGCTTCGACGACGGCATGCTCACCGTCGGCTTGCCCATCAGCTGGGCATTGCGGACACGCGTGAACATGTCGGCGATGGGATCAGTCATGCTCATGAAAACATCCTTCAGAGTGCACCGATATCCGATAAAACCGGAAATCTTCTAGATTGTGATGCTGGCAAAGCGCCAGCCTGCGTTGCGCAGACCAACGACTATAGCAGCTTTTACCGGCTTTGCGAACATCGGCGCCAAAATTGCGCCGGCGACGGCAGTCTTCAAGGACTGCCGCCGCATCGGGTCAGGCAGGATCGCTCCCGCCCTACCCCAGTGTGGATCTTACCAGCTGGCCTTGCGCAGGCCGGGCACGTCGCCACGCATGGTGGCTTCGCGCAGCTTGTTGCGGCCGAGGTTGAACTTGGCGTACACGGCGCGCGGACGGCCGGTCAGCGCGCAGCGGGTGCGCTGGCGGATCGGGCTGGCGTCGCGCGGCAGCTTCTGCAGCTTGCCCTGCGCTTCCATCTTCTCCTCGTAGGAGGCGGTGGTGCTCAGCACGATCGCCTTCAGTTCCGCACGCTTGGCGGCGTACTTCTTGACGAGCTTGGTCCGCTTGATGTCGCGGTTGACCATCGAGGTCTTTGCCATAAGTAATCTCTCAGTTCCTAAACGGGAAGCTGAAGGCTTCCAGCAGCGCCTTGGCCTCGGCATCGGTCTTCGCGGTCGTGGTGATCGCGATGTCCATGCCGCGCATCGCATCGACGGCGTCGAAGTCGATTTCCGGGAAGATGATCTGTTCCTTCACGCCGAAGTTGAAGTTGCCACGGCCGTCGAAGGCGCGGCCCGACACGCCGCGGAAGTCGCGGGTACGGGGCAGCGAGATGTTGATCAGGCGATCCAGGAACTCGAACATCTGGGCGCGGCGCAGGGTGACCTTGCAGCCGATCGGCCAGCCGTCGCGGATCTTGAACGAGGCCACGGAAACGCGCGCCTTGGTCGTGATCGGCTTCTGGCCCGAGATCTTCGCCATGTCGGCCACGGCGTTCTCGAGGATCTTCTTGTTGCCCGCGGCTTCGCCCACGCCCATGTTCAGCGTGATCTTGGTGATGCGGGGAACCTGCATCACGTTCTGGTAGCCGAACTTCTCGGTGAGCTTCGGCACTACCTGCTCTTTGTAAAACGTCTCAAGGCGCGTCATGTCATTAATCCTTACGCGTCCACGACCTCGCCATTCGAACGGAACACGCGGACCTTGCGCCCATCAGCGAGCGTCTTGGTGCCAACGCGTTCACCCTTGTTCGTGGCGGGGTTGAACAGCTGCACATTGGAGAGATGGATCGAAGCCTCGCGCTCGACGATGCCGCCGGCCTGGTTGGCCTGCGGATTCGGCTTGGTGTGGCGCTTGATCAGGTTCACGTTGGAGACGAACACGCGCTCGCCTTCCACGCGCAGCACTTCGCCGCGCTGACCCTTGTTCTTGCCGGTGATCACGAGGACCTGATCACCCTTGCGGATACGGTTCATGTTCAGGACCTCGCTCAGAGCACTTCGGGCGCGAGCGAGACGATCTTCATGAACTTCTCGCTGCGCAGCTCGCGGGTGACCGGCCCGAAAATACGGGTGCCGATCGGCTCGAGCTTGTTGTTGAGGAGCACCGCTGCGTTGCCGTCGAAACGGATCAGCGAGCCATCGGGACGGCGCACGCCCTTGGCGGTACGTACCACCACGGCGTTGTACACCTCGCCCTTCTTCACCTTGCCGCGGGGAATGGCATCCTTCACGGTGACCTTGATCACGTCACCGATCGCGGCGTAGCGGCGCTTGGAGCCGCCGAGCACCTTGATGCACATCAGTTCCTTGGCACCGCTGTTGTCCGCCGCGGAGAGCGTGCTTTGCATCTGGATCATGTCTGCACCCTCCCCTTAGACGGCCGCGCGGGTGACGATTTCGACCACGCGGTGATGCTTGGTCTTGGACAGCGGACGGCATTCGGCGATGCGCACGAGGTCGCCCTCGTTCGCGCCGAGGTCGTCCTGCGCGTGCAGCTTGGTCGACCGGCGCACGATCTTGCCCAGCAGGCCGTGCTGCACCTGGCGCTCGATCAGGACGGTGACCGTCTTGTCCATCTTGTTGCTGATGACGCGGCCCTCGAGGGTGCGCGCCTGCTTGTTGTTGTCGCTCATCTCGGCGCTCCCTTACTTCTTCGCGCCGAGCACGAACTTCGTGCGGGCGATGTCACGCCTGACGCGGCGCAGCTGATGCGGCTGGTTGAGCTGGCCGGCACCCTTCTGCATGCGCAGGTTGAACTGCTCCTTGCGCAGATCCAGCAGGTGCTGATTGAGCTCTTCGGCCGACTTGGTGGTCAGATCTTTGATGGCCATATCACATCACCGCCCGGGTCACGAACTGGGTCTGCACCGAGAGCTTGGCGGCGGCCAGGCGGAACGCCTCGCGCGCCGAAGCCTCGTCGATGCCCTCGATTTCATAAAGCATGCGGCCGGGCTGGATCGGGGCGACCCAGAATTCCACGCCGCCCTTGCCGGCGCCCATGCGCACTTCGATCGGCTTCTTGGTGATCGGCTTGTCCGGGAACACGCGGATCCACAGCTTGCCGCCGCGCTTCACGAAGCGGGTGATGCAACGGCGGCCGGCCTCGATCTGGCGCGCAGTGAGCGCGCCGTGGGTGGTCGCCTTCAGGCCGAATTCGCCGAAGCTGACGAGGTTGGCGCACTGCGCCAGACCGTCGTTGCGGCCCTTGAACTGCTTGCGGTACTTGGTTCGCTTGGGTTGCAACATGGCAACTCTCCTTACTTCGCCGCGCGCTCGCGACGGCCTTCGCCATCGCGGTCACGACGCGGTTCACGGTCACGACGGCCTTCGCCACCCTCGCGGCGCGACGACGGCGCCGGGGACTCGTCCTTCGGTTCCTGGCCGATCTGGGCCACGTCGAAGATCTCGCCCTTGTAGACCCACACCTTGATGCCGATGATGCCGTACTGGGTCTTCGCCTCGGCGGTGCCGTAGTCGATGTCCGCACGCAGGGTGTGCAGCGGCACGCGGCCTTCGCGGGCCCACTCGGAACGGGCGATCTCGGCACCGTTCAGACGGCCGGACACGTTGATCTTGATGCCCAGCGCGCCCAGGCGCATCGCATTGCCGACCGAGCGCTTCATCGCGCGGCGGAACATGATGCGGCGCTCGAGCTGCTGCGCGATCGACTCGGCCACCAGCTGGGCGTCCAGCTCGGGCTTGCGCACTTCGTTGACGTTGATGTGCGTCGGGACGCCCATCAGGTCGCTGACTTCCTTGCGCAGCTTCTCGATGTCCTCGCCCTTCTTGCCGATCACCACGCCCGGACGGGCGGTGTGGATCGTCACGCGCGCGGTCTTGGCCGGGCGCTCGATCTGGATCTTCGAGATGCCGGCGGCGGCCAGCTTCTTCTTCAGCATCTCGCGGACTTTGATGTCGGCCACGAGATACTTCGCGTAGTCGCCCTTGTTGGCGTACCACTTGGCGTTCCAGTCCTTGGCGATGCCGAGGCGGATGCCGGTGGGATGAACTTTATGACCCATCGTCTTCTCCTCTTACTCGCCGACGACCACGGTGATGTGGCTGGTGCGCTTCAGGATGCGGGAACCGCGACCCTTGGCGCGGGCATACATGCGCTTCATGGCCGGGCCTTCGTCCACGAAGATGCGCGCGACCTTCAGCTCGTCGACATCGGCGCCGAGGTTGTTCTCGGCGTTGGCGACGGCCGACAGCAGCACCTTGCGGACAAGGTGAGCGGCCTTCTTGTTGGTGAACTGGAGCACGTCGCTGGCCCGGCCCACGGGCATGCCGCGAACCAGGTCTGCCACCAGGCGTGCCTTCTGCGCCGAGATGCGGGCGCCGCGCAGGATCGCTTTGGCTTCGGTGCTCATCACTTGCCCTTCTTGTCGCCGACGTGGCCCTTGAAGGTGCGGGTCACCGCGAACTCGCCGAGCTTGTGCCCGACCATGTTCTCGTTGACGAGCACCGGCACGTGCTGACGGCCGTTGTGGATGGCGATGGTCAGGCCCACCATTTCGGGCAGGATCATCGAGCGGCGCGACCAGGTCTTGATCGGGCGCTTGTTGTTGGCGGAAACCGCGGCTTCCACCTTCTTGGCGAGGTGAAGGTCGACGAACGGACCTTTCTTCAGAGAGCGTGGCATGTCGGGTTCCTGTTACTTGCGACGACGCACGATGAACTGCTGCGTGCGCTTGTTGTTGCGGGTCTTGTAACCCTTGGTCGGCGTGCCCCACGGGCTGACCGGGTGACGGCCGCCGGAGGTGCGGCCTTCACCACCGCCGTGCGGGTGGTCGACCGGGTTCATGACGACGCCGCGAACGGTCGGACGGATGCCCAGCCAGCGCTTGGCGCCGGCCTTGCCGAGCTTCTTCAGGCTGTGCTCGCCGTTGCCCACTTCACCGATGGTGGCGCGGCACTCGACCGGCACGCGGCGCATTTCGCCGGAGCGCAGGCGCAGCGTGGCGTAGCCGGACTCGCGGGCCACCAGCTGCACCGAGGCGCCGGCGGAACGGGCGATCTGCGCGCCCTTGCCGGGCTTCATCTCGATGCAGTGGATCGTGGAACCCACCGGGATGCTGCGCAGCTGCAGGCAGTTGCCGACCTTGATCGGTGCGTCGTGGCCGGACAGCAGGCGGTCGCCCACCTGCACGCCCTTCGGCGCGATGATGTAGCGGCGCTCGCCGTCGGCGTAGCACAGCAGCGCGATGTGCGCGGTGCGGTTCGGATCGTATTCGATGCGCTCGACCTTGGCGGCGATGCCTTCCTTGTCGCGCTTGAAGTCGATGATGCGGTAAGCCTGCTTGTGACCGCCGCCGCGATGACGCGTGGTGATGCGACCGAAATGGTTGCGACCACCCGTCTTCGACTGGCTTTCGGTCAACGGCGCGTAGGGAGCGCCCTTGTGCAGCCCCTCGGTGCGGACGCTGACAGCGTCACGACGACCCGGCGAGGTTGGCTTGTGATTGATTAGTGCCATCTCGAGGAACTCCTGGCTCAGGCCTTGGCCGACACGTCGATGGTCTGGCCATCAGCGAGGCGTACGTAGGCCTTGCGCTTGCCCTGACGGCTACCGGCGCGGAAACGGAAGGACTTGGCCTTGCCCTTGCTGTTGACGAGGTTCACCTGCTCGACCTTGACGTCGAACATCTTCTCCACCGCCTCGCGGACATCGGCCTTGGTCGCCGTTGGGGCAACCACGAAAACGTACTGATTGTGCTCGCTGACGCGAGCCGACTTCTCGGAGATGTGCGGCGCGCGCAGCGTGTCGAGAATGCGTTCGTTGCTCATGCCAGCCACTCCTCGATCTTCTTCACGGCGTCGACGGTCATGACGATGTGGTCGGAACCGACCAGGCTGACCGGGTTCAGCGCCATCACGTCCAGCACGTGCAGGTAGGGGATGTTGCGCGCGGCCAGGTACAGCGCCTCGTTCGCATCCTCGGAAACCAGCAGCACGCGGCCGGAAACCTCGAGCTCCTTGAGCTTGGCGATCATCGCCTTGGTCTTGGGCTGATCGACGCCGAAGCCCTCGACCACCTTCAGGCGACCCTGGCGGTTAAGCTCGGAAAGGATCGAGCGGATCGCCACGCGGTAGGCCTTGCGGTTGACCTTCTGCTCGTAGCTGCGCGGCTTCGCGGCAAAGGTCACGCCACCGCCCACGAAGATCGGGGCACGGTAGTCGCCGTGACGGGCGCCGCCGCCCTTCTGCTTCTTGAACTTCTTGGTGGTGCCCGACAGCTCACCGCGCGACAGCTGCGCCTTGGTACCGGCGCGACCGCCGGCCTGGTACGCAACCACCACCTGGTGGATCAGGGCCTGCTTGAACTCGCCGCCGAACACTTCGTCCGACACGCTGAGCGGCTTGGCGCCAATGACATTCAGTTCCATGGCGTCTCTCCTCAACCCTTGGTGGTCGGACGGATGACGACGTCGCCGCCGGTCGCACCGGGGACAGCGCCCTTCACCGCGATCAGGTGACGCTCGGCGTCGACCTTGACCACTTCCAGACCCTGCTGCGTGCGGTTCACCGCACCCATGTGGCCCGACATCTTCTTGCCCGGGAACACGCGGCCCGGCGTCTGGCGCTGGCCGATCGAGCCCGGCGCGCGGTGCGACAGCGAGTTACCGTGCGTCGCGTCGCCCATCTTGAAGTTGTGGCGCTTGATGGTGCCCTGGAAGCCCTTGCCCTTCGAGACGCCGGCGACGTCGACGATCTGGCCGACCGAGAACACCTCGTCCGCCTTGATCTCCGCGCCCACGCTGTACTTGCCGAGGTCGTCGGCGGACACGCGGAATTCCCACAGGCCACGACCCGGCTCAACCTTGGCCTTGGCGTAATGACCCTTCAGCGGCGCCGTCAGCAGGCTGGCGCGCTTCACGCCCGCCGCGACCTGCACCGCGCTGTAGCCATCGTTGTCTTCGGTCTTCAGCTGGGTGACGCGGTTCGGGGTCGCTTCAATCAGCGTCACCGGAATCGAGCGTCCGTCTTCAGTGAAGAGCCGGCTCATGCCGCACTTGCGGCCTACCAGTCCGATACTCATGTTCGTATCCTGTCTATCGCTCAACCGAGCTTGATCTGAACATCGACGCCAGCGGCGAGATCAAGCTTCATGAGCGCGTCCACGGTCTTGTCGTTGGGATCGACGATGTCGAGCACGCGCTTGTGCGTACGGGTCTCGTACTGGTCGCGTGCGTCCTTGTCGACGTGCGGCGACACCAGAATGGTGTAACGCTCGATCTTGGTCGGGAGCGGGATGGGGCCGAGCACCGTGGCGCCCGTGCGCTTGGCCGTCTCGACGATCTCGCTGGCCGAACGGTCGATCAGACGATGATCGAACGCCTTGAGCCGAATGCGAATCTTCTGGTTCGCCATAAACCGTGTCCTGTTATCAAAAGAACTTGAATGTGCAACGAAGCGGCTTCTCACCGCTCCGCACTGCTCTCTGGAACCATCGGGATTGCGCCAAGGCGAAACCCCAACCCGAAAAACGCCAAGCGAGCATTGGTCTGCTCGCCTGGCGCAAATCCTGCTGCGCAATTTGGCGTGGCAACGGGATCAACCCGAAACTGCGCCGAATGCGATGGCCGTCCACGGCCTGCGAACTCGAAGCACTTCCTGCGCCTCATTTCGCGGTGAGTCGACCGAAATCACGTTCGGTCGACTAGGGAGCTGGGAAGTATAACGACAAATTTCCCGCAAGGGAAGCGTTTCAGGGTGCCGGCATGCCGGCACCCTGAAACGGGCTTACTTGATGACCTTGGCGACCACGCCGGCGCCGACGGTACGGCCACCTTCGCGGATCGCGAAGCGCAGGCCCTGATCCATCGCGATCGGGTGGATCAGCGTCACCTTCATCTTGATGTTGTCGCCCGGCATCACCATCTCCACGCCTTCCGGCAGCTCGATCGCGCCGGTCACGTCGGTGGTGCGGAAGTAGAACTGCGGACGGTAGCCCTTGAAGAACGGGGTATGACGGCCGCCTTCGTCCTTCGACAGCACGTACACCTCCGCCTCGAACTCCGTGTGCGGGGTGATCGTGCCCGGCTTCGCCAGCACCTGACCGCGCTCCACGTCGTCGCGCTTCAGGCCGCGCAGCAGCAGGCCCGCGTTGTCGCCCGCCTGGCCCTGATCCAGCAGCTTGCGGAACATTTCCACGCCGGTCACGGTGGTCTTCTGCGTCGGGCGGATGCCCACCACTTCGATTTCGTCACCGACCTTGATGATGCCGCGCTCGATACGACCGGTCACCACGGTACCGCGGCCCGAGATCGAGAACACGTCTTCCACCGGCATCAGGAACGGCTGGTCGATCGCGCGCTGCGGCTCCGGAATGTACGTGTCCAGCGCGTCCACCAGCGAGATGATCGCCGGCACGCCGATTTCCGACTGGTCGCCTTCCAGCGCCATCTTCGCCGAACCCTTGATGATCGGGGTGTCGTCGCCCGGGAAGTCGTACTTCGACAGCAGCTCGCGCACTTCCATCTCGACCAGCTCGAGCAGCTCGGCATCGTCCACCATGTCGGCCTTGTTCAGGAACACCACGATGTACGGCACGCCCACCTGGCGCGACAGCAGGATGTGCTCGCGCGTCTGCGGCATCGGGCCGTCCGCGGCCGAGCACACCAGGATCGCGCCGTCCATCTGCGCCGCACCCGTGATCATGTTCTTCACGTAGTCGGCGTGGCCGGGGCAGTCCACGTGCGCGTAGTGGCGGGTCGGCGATTCGTACTCGACGTGCGCCGTCGAGATCGTGATGCCGCGCGCCTTTTCTTCCGGCGCCGCGTCGATCGCGTCGTAGGCCTTGAACTCGCCACCGAAGCGCTCCGCACCGACCTTCGTCAGCGCCGCCGTCAGCGTCGTCTTGCCGTGATCCACGTGACCAATCGTGCCCACGTTCACGTGGGGCTTGGTGCGCTCGAACTTGCCCTTTGCCATGATGATGACCTCTAGATGATGCTTTCTGTCAGTGCGGCTTGCGCCGCGTCGTTTGATTTACGCGACCCGGGGCCGCACTGGTTTTGCTTCCAAACTTCGCAGCCCATCAAGACCGCGATGCTTTTCCTGAAGAGTGCGGCCAAGGATGGCCGCCCGTTTGATCTTCGCGGTCAAGGATGACCGCAAAGATCAAGCCTTCTTGATGACCTGCTCGGCGATGTTGTTCGGCGCCTCGGCGTAGTGGTCGAATTCCATCGTGAAGGTGGCACGACCCTGCGTCAGCGAGCGGATGCTCGTGGCGTAGCCGAACATTTCGCCCAGCGGCACGAACGCGTCGACGGTCTTGCCCGACGGCGTGTCTTCCTGGCCACGCAGGATGCCGCGACGACGACTCATGTCGCCCATCACGTCGCCCACGTAATCTTCCGGCGTCACCACCTCGACCTTCATGATCGGCTCGAGCAGCACCGGCGAGGCCTTCGCGAAGCCCTGCTTGAACGCCATCGAGGCGGCCAGCTTGAACGCCATTTCGGACGAGTCGACGTCGTGGTAGGAGCCGAACACCAGCTTCGCCTTGACGCCCACCACCGGGAAGCCGGCCAGCGGACCGCTAGTGATGGTTTCGCGCAGGCCCTTCTCGACCGAGGGGATGAATTCCTTCGGGATCACGCCGCCGGTGATGTCGTTGATGAACAGGAAGTCGTCCTTGATCTGCGCCGCGATCTTCTCGTCCGCGCGATCGGCGTCGCTGATCGGCGACATCTCGATCACCACGTGGCCGTACTGGCCCTTGCCGCCGGACTGCTTGGCGTGCTTGTAGTCGGACTTCACGTCGCTGCTGCGGATCGTCTCGCGGTAGGCCACCTGCGGCTTGCCGACGTTCGCCTCGACGTTGAACTCACGCCGCATGCGGTCGACGATGATGTCGAGATGCAGCTCGCCCATGCCCGAGATGATGGTCTGGCCGGATTCCTCGTCGGTACGCACGCGGAAGGACGGATCCTCGGCGGCCAGACGGCCCAGCGCGATACCCATCTTTTCCTGGTCGGACTTGGTCTTCGGCTCCACCGCCATCGAGATCACCGGCTCCGGGAACGTCATGCGCTCCAGGGTGATGACGTGATCCTGCGCGCACAGCGTGTCGCCGGTCGTCACGTCCTTCAGGCCGACCGCGGCGGCAATGTCGCCCGCGCGGACTTCCTTCAGTTCCTGACGATCGTTCGCATGCATCTGCAGGATGCGGCCGATGCGCTCCTTCTTGGACTTCACCGGGTTGTAGACGGCATCGCCGGCATTCAGCACGCCCGAGTAGACGCGGAAGAAGGTCAGCGAACCGACGAACGGGTCGGTCATGATCTTGAACGCGAGCGCGGAGAACGGCGCCGTGTCGCTGGCGTCGCGGTGCGCCTCATGGTCGTTCTCGTCCACGCCGGCCACCGGCGGACGATCCACCGGCGACGGCAGCAGGTGCACCACCGCGTCCAGCATCGCCTGCACGCCCTTGTTCTTGAAGGCGGTGCCGCAATAGACCGGGATGATTTCGCTGGCCAGGGTGCGCTGACGCATGCCCGCGATGATCTCGTCCTCGGAGAGGTCACCCTCTTCCAGGTACTTGTTCATCAGCTCTTCGCTGGCTTCGGCGGCGGACTCGACCATGAACGAACGGGCCTCGGCAGCCTTGTCCGCGAGGTTGGCCGGGATGTCCTGGTATTCGAACTTCATGCCCTGGGACGGCATGTCCCAGATGATCGCCTTCATCTTGAGCAGGTCGACCACGCCCTCGAAGTCATCCTCGGCGCCGATCGGCACCACCATCGGCACCGGGTTGGCGCCCAGGCGTGCCTTCAGCTGGTCGACGACCTTGTAGAAGTTCGCGCCGGTGCGATCCATCTTGTTGACGAAGGCGAGGCGCGGCACGTGGTACTTGTTGGCCTGGCGCCACACGGTCTCGGACTGCGGCTGCACGCCGCCGACCGCGCACAGCACGAACACCGCGCCGTCGAGCACGCGCAGCGAACGCTCCACTTCGATGGTGAAGTCAACGTGCCCGGGGGTATCGATGATGTTGAAGCGGTGCTGCTCCATCGAACCATCCATGCCCTTCCAGAACGCCGTGGTGGCGGCGGAGGTGATGGTGATGCCGCGCTCCTGCTCCTGCTCCATCCAGTCCATCGTGGCCGCACCGTCGTGCACCTCGCCGATCTTGTGCGAGACGCCGGTGTAGAACAGGATGCGCTCCGTGGTCGTGGTCTTGCCGGCATCGATGTGAGCCATGATGCCGAAGTTGCGGTAGCGCTCGATGGGAGTGGTGCGTGCCATAGTCGTAATCCGACGGAGATCCATCCCCGATGTGGGCAGCGGCGGCCATCCGAGCCGCACTGGTCATGAAAAAATCCGGCACGAGGCCGGCTTGTTTGGCGCCGCCCGCACCTGCGGGCGGCGCATTTACCGCTGAATTACCAGCGGTAGTGCGAGAAGGCCTTGTTGGCTTCCGCCATGCGATGGGTTTCCTCGCGCTTCTTGGCGGCGCCACCACGGCTCTCGGAGGCTTCCTGCAGCTCGGCAGCCAGCTTGCGCGGCATCGAGGTTTCGCCGCGCTTGCGCGCAGCCTCGATCACCCAGCGCATCGCCAGCGCCATGCGGCGACCCGGGCGCACTTCGACCGGCACCTGGTAGGTGGCGCCACCGACGCGGCGGGACTTCACTTCGACGGCGGGCGCGACGTTGTTCAGCGCCTTCTCGACCAGAGCCACCGGCTCGGCGTGCTTCTCGCCCAGGTGCTCAAGGGCACCATAGACGATGCTCTCGGCCACCGACTTCTTGCCGCTCTTCATCACCATGTTGATGAAGCGGGCGATCAGCTGGCTGCCGTGCTTCGGGTCGGGCAGCACCACACGGGCGGGATGGGAACCTTTACGCGACATAGTTATTGTCTCTTTGAGTAGGCATCCATGCCCCAAGAAAAGCGGTCATCCCGACCGCACTCTTCGATTTAGGCCTTCGGGCGCTTGGCGCCGTACTTCGAACGCGACTGGCGACGCTTGGTGACGCCGGCGCAGTCGAGGCTGCCGCGCACCGTGTGGTAGCGCACGCCGGGGAGATCCTTGACGCGGCCGCCGCGGATGAGCACCACCGAGTGCTCCTGCAGGTTGTGGCCTTCGCCGCCGATGTAGCTGATGACCTCGTAACCGTTGGTCAGGCGCACCTTGGCAACCTTGCGCAACGCCGAGTTCGGCTTCTTCGGGGTGGTCGTGTACACGCGCGTGCAGACGCCGCGACGCTGCGGGCTGTTCTGCAGGGCAGGCGAATCGCTCTTGTAGCTCTTCGGGCTGCGGGATTTGCGCACCAACTGGTTGATAGTCGCCATGCGTAGCCTATTCTGAAAACATAAAGGCAGCCCGAACAAGCTCGGTCTGCCAAGAAGCGGGAATATAACACGGACAGCCTGCCATGGGCAAGCCAGCGTCCCGCCTTCCATGACCCGAACACGAGGTGCGTCCGTGCACCTCATTTCGTATGTCTAGCGAGCAAGACCCGTATCGGGCTTACTCGGCACCACCGTCACCACCGACCGGCGCCTCGGCGAACGAGACGGCGGAAGCGGCACCGGAGAGCGTCTCGAAATCCGAGGCGGACAGGCCGCCCTGGCTGCGGCGCGAGGCGTGGTACGCCAGGCCGGTACCTGCAGGAATCAGACGTCCGACGATAACATTTTCCTTCAGGCCACGCAAGGTATCGCGCGTGCCGCGCACCGCCGCCTCGGTAAGGACGCGGGTGGTTTCCTGGAACGAGGCCGCCGAGATGAAGGACTCGGTAGCCAGCGAAGCCTTGGTGATGCCCAGCAGCACCGACTGGTACTCCGCCGGACGTTCGCCCTTGCTTTCCGCACGGTCGTTCTCGGCATTGATGCGCACGCGCTCGACCTGCTCGCCGCGCAGATAGTGGCTGTCGCCCGGCTCGGTGATCTCGACCTTGCGCAGCATCTGGCGAATGATCGCTTCGATGTGCTTGTCGTTGATCTTCACGCCCTGCAGGCGGTAGACGTCCTGGATTTCCTTGACCAGGTAAGCCGCCAGCGGCTCCACGCCCAGCAGGCGCAGGATGTCGTGCGGGCTGGGCTCGCCGTCCACCACGGTCTCGCCCTTCTCCACGTGCTCGCCTTCGAACACGATGACCTGGCGCCACTTCGGGATCAGCTCTTCGTGCTCGTTGCCGTCCACGTCCTTGATGATCAGGCGCTGCTTGCCCTTGGTGTCCTTGCCGAAGCTGATCACGCCCGAACGCTCGGCCAGGATCGCCGGCTCCTTCGGCTTGCGCGCCTCGAACAGGTCGGCCACGCGCGGCAGACCACCGGTGATGTCGCGGGTCTTGGAGGCGTCCTGCGGGATACGCGCCACCACGTCGCCCACGCCCACCGCCGCACCGTTCTGGATCGACACGATGGCGCCGGCCGGCAGCATGTACTGCGCCGGCACGTCGGTGCCCGGCAGCTTCAGCTCGCGGCCCTTGGCGTCTTCCAGGCGCACGATGGGGCGCAGGTCCTTGGCGGCCGTGCCGCGGCGCTTCGGATCGGTCACCACCGCCGACTCCAGGCCGGTCAGCTCGTCGGTCTGGCTCTGCACGGTGACACCATCGATGAAGTCGATGAAGCGCACGGTACCGGCCACTTCCGACACGATCGGATGGGTATGCGGATCCCAGTTGGCCACGGCCTGGCCGGCCTTGACCGCATCGCCGTCCTTGACCGCGATGGTGGCACCGTAAGGCACCTTGTAGCGCTCGCGCTCGCGGCCGCTGGTATCGAGCACCGACACTTCGCCCGAACGCGACACCGCCACCAGGTGGCCCTGGGCGTGCTGCACGGTCTTGATGTTGTTGAACTTCAGCGTACCGGTGGTCTTCACCGTCACGTTGTCCACGGCAGCCGCACGCGAAGCCGCGCCGCCGATGTGGAAGGTACGCATGGTCAGCTGGGTGCCGGGCTCGCCGATCGACTGCGCGGCGACCACGCCCACGGCCTCGCCCATGTTGACCAGGTGGCCACGGGCCAGGTCGCGGCCGTAGCACAGCTTGCACACGCCGTGGCTGGCAGAGCAGGTGATCGGCGAACGCACCTTGATCGACTGCACGCCGGCCTTGTCCAGCTTCTCGACCAGGGCTTCGTCGAGCAGGGTATCGCGCTCGACGATGGGCTGGTCGTCGTTGCCGGGGGCGTAGACGTCCTCGACCACCACGCGGCCCAGCACGCGCTCGCGCAGCGGCTCGACCACGTCGCCGCCTTCCACGATGGGCTGCATGATCAGGCCGTCTTCGGTGCCGCAGTCGTCCATGGTGATCACCACGTCCTGCGCCACGTCCACCAGGCGGCGGGTGAGGTAACCGGAGTTCGCGGTCTTCAGCGCCGTATCCGCCAGGCCCTTGCGGGCGCCGTGGGTGGAGTTGAAGTACTGCAGCACGTTCAGGCCTTCGCGGAAGTTCGCCTTGATGGGCGTCTCGATGATCGAGCCGTCCGGGCGGGCCATCAGGCCGCGCATGCCGGCCAGCTGGCGGATCTGCGCCACCGAACCGCGCGCGCCGGAGTCGGCCATGATGTACAGCGAGTTCATCGACTTCTGGGCGACCTGCTTGCCCGCGCTGTCGGTCACCGTCTCGGTGCCGATGCCGTCGATCATCGCCTTGGCCACCAGTTCGTTGGTGCGCGACCAGATGTCCACGACCTTGTTGTAGCGCTCGCCGGCGGTGACGAGACCCGACTGGTACTGCTGCTGGATCTCGACGACTTCCTTCTCGGCTTCCTCGAGGATCGCCTTCTTCTCGGCCGGGATCTTCATGTCGTCGATGCCGATGGAGATGCCGGCGCGCGTCGCGAAACGGTAGCCGGTGTACATCAGCTTGTCGGCAAAGATCACCGTTTCCTTCAGGCCCAGGCCGCGGTAGCTGGCGTTGATCAGGCGCGAGATCGCCTTCTTGGTCAGCTCGGTGTTGGCGAGCTGGAACGGCAGGCCTTCCGGCAGGATCTCGGCGAGCAGCGCGCGACCCACGGTAGTCTCGACCAGCTTGGTCTCCTCGCTGCGGCTGCCGTCGGCGGCGATGTGCACCTGCTTCATGCGCACCTTGACCTTGGCGTGCAGTTCGACCGCACGGTTGTCGTAGGCGCGGCGCGCTTCGCTGATGCTGGAGAACGCCATGCCGGTGCCCTTCGCGTTCACCAGCTCGCGGGTCATGTAGTACAGGCCCAGCACCACGTCCTGCGTCGGCACGATGATCGGCTCGCCGTTGGCGGGCGACAGGATGTTGTTGGTGGACATCATCAGGGCGCGCGCTTCCAGCTGCGCTTCGATCGACAGCGGCACGTGCACGGCCATCTGGTCACCGTCGAAGTCCGCGTTGAACGCGGTACAGACCAGCGGATGCAGCTGGATCGCCTTGCCTTCGATCAGGATCGGCTCGAACGCCTGGATGCCCAGGCGGTGCAGCGTCGGCGCACGGTTCAGCAGCACCGGATGCTCGCGGATCACCTCTTCCAGGATGTCCCACACCTGGCCTTCCTCGCGCTCGACGAGCTTCTTGGCGGCCTTGATGGTGGTGGCTTCGCCGCGGGCCTGCAGCTTGGCGAAAATGAAGGGCTTGAACAGCTCCAGCGCCATCTTCTTGGGCAGGCCGCACTGGTGCAGGCGCAGCGTCGGGCCCACGGTGATCACCGAGCGGCCGGAGTAGTCCACGCGCTTGCCGAGCAGGTTCTGGCGGAAGCGGCCCTGCTTGCCCTTGATCATGTCGGCCAGCGACTTCAGCGCGCGCTTGTTGGTGCCGGTGATGGCACGGCCGCGGCGGCCGTTGTCGAGCAGCGCGTCCACCGACTCCTGCAGCATGCGCTTCTCGTTGCGCACGATGATGTCGGGCGCGTTGAGCTCGAGCAGGCGCTTCAGGCGGTTGTTGCGGTTGATGACGCGGCGGTACAGGTCGTTGAGGTCGGACGTGGCGAAACGGCCGCCGTCCAGCGGCACCAGCGGACGCAGATCCGGCGGCAGCACCGGCAGCACGGTCAGCACCATCCACTCCGGCTTGTTGCCGGATTCCAGGAAGGCCTCGATCAGCTTCACGCGCTTGGTGAGGCGCTTCAGCTTGGTCTCGGAATTGGTGGAGGTGATCTCCTCCTTGAGGCGGATCACTTCGCCCGGCAGATCCAGCGACTTCAGCAGCTCGTACACCGCCTCGGCGCCCATGCGGGCATCGAACTCGTCACCGTGCTCTTCCACGGCCTCGAGGTACTGGTCTTCGCTCAGCAGCTGGCCGCGCTCGAGCGCGGTCAGACCCGGATCGATCACCACGAAGGCTTCGAAGTACAGGATGCGCTCGATGTCGCGCAGGGTCATGTCCAGCATCAGGCCGATGCGCGAGGGCAGCGACTTGAGGAACCAGATGTGCGCGGTGGGCGAGGCCAGTTCGATGTGGCCCATGCGCTCGCGGCGCACCTTGGCCAGCGTCACTTCCGTGCCGCACTTCTCGCAGACCACGCCGCGGTGCTTCATGCGCTTGTACTTGCCGCACAGGCACTCGTAGTCCTTCACCGGGCCGAAGATGGCGGCGCAGAACAGGCCGTCGCGCTCGGGCTTGAAGGTGCGATAGTTGATCGTTTCCGGCTTCTTCACCTCGCCGTAGGACCAGGAGCGGATCAGCTCCGGCGAGGCCAGCGCGATCTTGATCGAGTCGAACTCGGGCGTGGCGCGCTGCTGGTTGAACAGGTTGAGCAGGTCTTTCATGGGAGTCTCCGGTCGGAGCGAATTCTTTGGACGGGGCCGGTGGTCAGGTGGGCTGCATCATGGATCCGGCAGCGGGAATCCGGCGGCGACGGTTGTCGCCCGCGCGGAATCCCGGATGCCGGATCACAAGGCTCACTTGACCTCTTCCAGATCGATATCGATGCCGAGCGAGCGGATTTCCTTCACCAATACGTTGAAGGATTCCGGCATGCCTGCCGCCATCTCGTGGTTGCCGTCGACGATGTTCTTGTACATCTGGTTGCGGCCCTGCACGTCGTCGGACTTCACCGTCAGCATTTCCTGCAGGGTGTAGGCCGCGCCGTAGGCTTCCAGCGCCCAGACTTCCATTTCGCCGAAGCGCTGGCCGCCGAACTGCGCCTTGCCGCCCAGCGGCTGCTGGGTGACCAGGGAGTACGGACCGGTGGAGCGCGCGTGCATCTTGTCGTCGACCAGGTGGTTGAGCTTCAGGTAGTGCATGTAGCCCACGGTGACCGGGCGGTCGAACGCCTCGCCGGTGCGGCCGTCGAACAGCGTGGTCTGGCCCGACTCGGGCAGGTCCGCCAGCTTCAGCATCGCCTTGATCTCGGTTTCCTCGGCGCCGTCGAACACCGGCGTCGCCATCGGCACGCCGGCCTGCAGGTTCTTGGCCAGCGCGAGGATCTCGTCGTCGGTGAGCGACTTGAGATCGACGTGCTGCACCGCACCGGCGACGTGGTGGTTGTAGATCTGGTCGAGGAACTCGCGGATCTGCTTGACCTTGGCCTGCGCCTCCAGCATCTGCTGGATCTTCTTGCCCAGGCCCTTGGCCGCCCAGCCCAGGTGCACTTCCAGAATCTGGCCGATGTTCATACGGCTGGGCACGCCCAGCGGGTTCAGGCAGATGTCCACCGACGTGCCGTCGGCCATGTGCGGCATGTCTTCCACCGGCACCACGTTCGACACCACGCCCTTGTTGCCGTGACGGCCAGCCATCTTGTCGCCCGGCTGGATGCGGCGCTTCACGGCCAGGAACACCTTGACCATCTTCAGCACGCCCGGCGCGAGGTCGTCGCCCTGGGTGATCTTGCCCTGCTTCTCCTTGAAGCGCTTGTCGAACTCTTCCTTGTGGCGCTTGACCTGGTCGCTGGCGCGCTCCAAGAACTCGGTGACCGACTCGTCCTTGACGTTGATCTTGAACCAGTCGTCCTTCTTCAGGCCGTCGAGGTAGGCGTCGGTGATCTCGGCGCCGCGCTTCAGGCCGCCCGGGCCGCTCACCGCGGTCTGGCCGACGAGCTGGGCGCGCATGCGGTTGTAGATCGCGCCTTCCAGGATGCGGAACTGGTCGTCGAAGTCCTTGCGGATGCGCTTGACCTCGGTTTCCTCGATCTGGCGCGCGCGCTTGTCCTTCTCGATGCCGTCGCGGGTGAACACCTGCACGTCGATGACGGTGCCGTCCATGCCCGGCGGCACGCGCAGCGAGCTGTCCTTAACGTCGCTCGCCTTCTCGCCGAAGATCGCGCGCAGCAGCTTTTCTTCCGGCGTCAGCTGGCTCTCGCCCTTCGGCGTGACCTTGCCGACCAGGATGTCGCCCGCCTTCACCTCGGCGCCGATGTAGACGATGCCGCTCTCGTCGAGGCGGGCCAGCGCCTGCTCGCCCACGTTCGGGATGTCGGCGGTGATTTCCTCGGCGCCCAGCTTGGTGTCGCGCGCGACGCAGGCCAATTCCTCGATGTGGATCGAGGTGTAGCGGTCTTCCTGCACGACGCGCTCGGAGAGCAGGATCGAGTCTTCGAAGTTGTAGCCGTTCCACGGCATGAAGGCGATCAGCATGTTCTGGCCGAGCGCGAGCTCGCCCAGGTCGGTCGACGAACCGTCGGCCAGCGTGTCGCCCTTCGCCACCACGTCACCCACGTTCACCAGCGGGCGCTGGTTGAGGTTGGTGTTCTGGTTGGAGCGGGTGTACTTGGTCAGCGTGTAGATGTCGACGCCGGCGTCGTGCTCGCCCACCTCGTCCTCGTTCACGCGCACCACGATGCGGCCCGCGTCGACCTGGTCGATCACGCCGCCGCGCTTGGCAGTGGTGATGACGCCGGAGTCGCGCGCCACGGCGCGCTCGATGCCGGTGCCCACCAGCGGGGTCTGCGAACGCAGGGTCGGCACAGCCTGGCGCTGCATGTTCGCGCCCATCAGTGCGCGGTTCGCGTCGTCGTGCTCGAGGAACGGCACCAGCGCGGCAGCGACCGACACGGTCTGCATGGGCGAGACGTCCATGTAGTCGACTTCGGCGGCCGGACGCAGCTCGGACTCGCCGCGGAAGCGGCAGGACACGAACTCTTCGACGAAGGCGCCGTGCTTGTCCAGCGGCGAGTTCGCCTGCGCGATCACGTGGTCGCCTTCCTCGATCGCCGACAGGTAATCCACCTTGTCGGTGACCTTGCCGTTCGCCACCTTGCGGTACGGCGTCTCGAGGAAGCCGTACTGGTTGGTGCGCGCATACACGGCGAGCGAGTTGATCAGGCCGATGTTCGGGCCTTCCGGCGTTTCGATGGTGCAGACGCGGCCGTAATGGGTCGGGTGCACGTCGCGCACCTCGAAGCCCGCGCGCTCGCGGGTCAGGCCGCCTGGGCCCAGCGCGGAGACGCGGCGCTTGTGCGTCACTTCCGACAGCGGGTTGTTCTGATCCATGAACTGGCTGAGCTGCGAGGAGCCGAAGAACTCCTTCACCGCCGCCGCCACCGGCTTGGCGTTGATCAGATCCTGCGGGGTGAGGCCATCGGCCTCGGCCAGCGACAGGCGCTCGCGCACCGCGCGCTCCACGCGCACCAGGCCGATGCGGAAGGTGTTCTCGGTCATCTCGCCGACCGAGCGCACGCGGCGGTTGCCGAGGTGGTCGATGTCGTCCACGGTGCCGTGGCCGTTCTTGATGTCGATCAGCACCTTCAGCACGTCGAGGATGTCGGACGACTCGCCCTGCGCCTTGACCAGGCGCTGGCACTCCTCTTCCTTGCGCTCGCTGAAGTACTTGTGGTCGTACAGCACGCCGGGGCCGAGGATGTCCTTGCGGCCCACGCGGCGGTTGAACTTCATGCGGCCCACGGCCGACAGGTCGTAGCGGTCGAAGGTGAAGAACAGGTTGAAGAACAGGTTCTGCGCGGCGTCCTTGGTCGGCGGCTCGCCCGGACGCATCATGCGGTAGATCTCCACCAGCGCCTCGAGCGGCGTCTTGGTGTTGTCGATACGCAGGGTGTGCGAGATGTACGCGCCGCGATCGAGATCGTTCACGTACAGCGTCGGCACCGTCTCGATGCCGGCCTTGCGGAACTTCTCCAACTGCTCGGCGGTGATCTCGTCGTTGGCCGCGGCCAGCAGCTCGCCGGTCTTGGCGTCGACGATGTCGGTGGCGAGGATGCGGCCCACCGGGTAGTCGTCCGGCACTTCCAGCGCGGTGATGTTCTCGGCCGCCAGCTGGCGCACGTGGCGCGCGGTGATGCGCTTGCCGGCTTCCACCAGCACCTTGCCGCCGATCGCCAGGTCGAACGACAGCGTCTCGCCGCGCAGGCGCTCGGCGACCAGCTCCAGCGTGGTGCCGCCCTTGGCGCCCAGGTGGAACACGTTGTGCTCGAAGAAGATGGCCAGCATCTCTTCATTGGTGTAGCCCAGCGCGCGCAGCAGCACGGTCACCGGCAGCTTGCGGCGACGGTCGATGCGGGTGAACAGCGCGTCCTTCGGGTCGAACTCGAAGTCCAGCCAGGAGCCGCGGTACGGGATCACGCGGGCGGAGAACAGCAGCTTGCCCGAGCTGTGCGTCTTGCCGCGGTCGTGGTCGAAGAACACGCCCGGCGAACGATGCAGCTGCGAGACGATCACGCGCTCGGTGCCGTTGATGATGAAGGTGCCGGTGTCGGTCATGAGCGGGATCTCGCCCATGTAGACCTCCTGCTCCTTGACGTACTTCACGGCCTTCTTCGAGGCCGGGCTGTCCTTGTCGTAGATCACCAGGCGCACGGTGACGCGCAGCGGCGCACCGAAGGTCATGCCGCGGTTGCGGCACTCGCGCTCGTCGAAGCCCGGTTCGCCCAGGCGGTAGTCCACGTATTCCAGTGCGGCGTTGCCCGAGTAGCTCACGATCGGGAACACCGACTTCAAGGCGGCATGCAGACCCTTGTCTTCGCGCTGCTTGGGCGCGACGAATTCCTGAAGGAACTCACGATAGGAGTCGGTCTGGATGGTCAGCAGGTTGGGCACGCCCAGCACGGGGGGCCGCTTGCCGAAATCCTTGCGGATGCGCTTCTTCTCGGTAAACGAGTAGGTCATGGTTGACGCCTCGGTTCGCAGTGACGCCGGTGGTGCACGCACCGGCTGAATGGGGATGCTTGGATCTGGGGGATCGCGGTTGAGGGCTCGATGTGAGTCCGCAGCCGCCATACCCCAAAGCAAGAGCATCCGTGCTCGATGAGCAATAAATGGGCTCCTGCCCATTTATTGCTCGCCCGCCAGAGGCGGGCTCCGCTGGAACAGGCGCCAAGGCGCCTGTTCCACGGCGGGCCATCCTGGCCCGCGGCGGCGCTTCGCGCCGCCTGGCTCCTTAAGCGGCCAAAGCCCGGGAGCTTTCGCCCCCAGGCTTGGCTTGCGCTAGGTCGAACCGACGGCGCGCAAGAGCGCCGATTACTTCAGTTCGACCGTGGCGCCGGCAGCTTCCAGATCCTTCTTGAACTTCGCAGCGTCGTCCTTCGAAGCGGCTTCCTTCACGACGCCGCCGGCCTCGGTCAGATCCTTCGCTTCCTTCAGGCCCAGGCCGGTGATGGCGCGGACGGCCTTGATCACGTCGACCTTCTTGTCGCCGGCGGACTTCAGGATCACGTCGAACTCGGTCTGCTCTTCGGCAGCCGGGGCAGCGGCGCCGGCTACAGCCACGGCGACCGGGGCAGCGGCGGACACGCCAAACTTCTCTTCGATGGCCTTCACCAGCTCCATCACTTCCATCAGCGACTTGGCGGCGACGGCTTCAACGATCTGTTCGTTGGTCAGGGACATGTTGATTTCCTCTGGAAATTGATTCGAATGGGATAAGCGTCGAGCTCAGGCTTCCGCCACGGCTTCCGCGGCGACTTCGCCGCCGCCCTGCTTGTCGGCCACGGCCTTGATGGCGCGGGCGAACATCGCGGCGGGCTCGGCGAGCACGCGGGCCAGCATGGCCAGCGCTTCTTCGCGGGTCGGCAGCGAGGCCAGCACGTCCACGTGCGCGGCCGGCAGCAGCTTGCCTTCCACGGAGACGACCTTGGCCTTGAGCTTGTCGTTGGTCTTCGCGAATTCCTTGATCAGGCGACCGGCAGCGCCGGGCTCCTCGGTCGAGAACGCGTACAGCAGCGGACCGGTCAGGACGTCCTTGACGACGTCGAACTCGGTGCCCGCCACGGCGCGCGATGCCAGGGTGTTCTTGACAACCTTCAAGAACACGCCGGTCTCGCGGGCCTTCTTGCGCATCGCGGTCATCTGTTCGACCGTGGTGCCCGCGTACTCGGCAGCGACCAGGGAGTGGGCCTTCGCGGCGACTTCTGCCAGCTCGGCGACTACTTCTTGCTTCTGGGTCAGATTGAGAGCCATTGCACTCCTCCAAATGAACTCCGCTCACGGCTCCTGCCGCTTGCGGTCCTGGGCGACGCCTTCCGTGACGTCGGAGACGCGGAGCGTCCCGGGTGGTGGCCTTTCCAGAACGACGAATCATTCCAGTGGGGGCGACACCATCTGCGCAGGCCGGATGACTCGCACCCGATTAAGCGACCGGCTTGGCGGCGACGGCGATTCCCTGCCATGAGCGAGCTCCCTGCCCGTCGTCGTCGCGCGCTGATCGCGCCTGCGGTCTTTGACGGCTGCCCGGCCATGCGACCGGGCTGCCCTCAAAAACGGCCCGCGCGGCACACTGCCGCGCGGGAAAAACACGTGCTTACTTGGCCGCGATGCTCAGCGACGAGGTATCGACAGCGACGCCGACGCCCATCGTGGACGACAGCGCAACCTTCTGCAGGTACTGGCCCTTGGCCGTGGCCGGCTTGGCCTTCAGCAGATCGTTGACCAGCGCGTTGAGGTTGTCCGCGAGCTGCGCGGCCTCGAACGTGGCCTTGCCGATGGTGGCGTGGATGATGCCCGCCTTGTCGTTGCGGAACTTCACCTGGCCGGCCTTGGCGTTCTTCACCGCGGTGGCGACGTCGGCGGTGACCGAGCCGTCCTTCGGGTTCGGCATCAGGCCGCGCGGGCCGAGCAGCTGGCCCAGCTTGCCGACCACGCGCATCGCGTCCGGCGTGGCGATCACGCGACCGAAGTCGAGGTCGCCGGCCTGCATGCGCTCGGCCAGGTCGTCCATGCCGACGGCGTCGGCACCGGCGGCCTTGGCGGCCTCGGCCTTCTCACCGGCCGGCACGAACACGGCGACCTTGACGGTCTTGCCGGTGCCGTGCGGCAGCAGCGAGGAGCCGCGCACGCCCTGGTCGGACTTCTTGGCGTCGATGCCGAGGCGCACGGCCACGTCGACGGATTCCGCGAACTTCGCCTTGGCGTTGTCCTTGACGATCTTCAGGGCCTCTTCGAGGCCATAGACCTTGCCCGGCTGCACAGCGGCCTGGGCGGCCTTCATACGCTTGGTGATCTTTGCCATGTCTTAACCCTCCACCACCAGGCCCATGCTGCGCGCGCTACCGGCAATGGTGCGCACCGCGGCGTCCAGATCGGCAGCCGTCAGATCCGGCTCCTTCTGCTTCGCAACGTCTTCCAGCTGCTTGCGGGTGATCTTGCCGACCTTGTCGGTGTTCGGCTTGGAAGAACCCTTGGCGACGCCGGTGACCTTCTTGATCAGCACGGTGGCGGGCGGGGTCTTGGTGATGAAGGTGAAGCTGCGGTCGGAGTACGCGGTGATGATGGTCGGGATCGGCAGACCCGGCTCCATCTTCTGCGTGGCGGCGTTGAACGCCTTGCAGAACTCCATGATGTTCAGGCCGCGCTGGCCCAGCGCCGGACCGACCGGCGGGCTGGGGTTGGCCTGACCGGCCTTGACCTGCAGCTTGATGTAGCCGACTACTTTCTTTGCCATTGGATTTTCCTCGCGAGTTCAGGCGCCTTGCGGCTCCTCGCTGTGCAACATTCCCTGGTTGAGAGGGGAATCCGCATCCCGCGGATTCCTGAAACACGGACACGCCGGGTCGAAAGACCCCGGCGGGAACCGTGCAGTATAAAGATTGACCAGCTCCTAAGCAAGCCCTGTGCCGATTCCTTTCCCCCCCCCGGGGAGAAGGTGGCCCGAAGGGCCGGATGAGGGGTCAAGCCGGCGCTGACGCCAGATCAGGGAGCGCTTTGAATCAAGCTCGGCGCAAGCCCCGCCCCTCACCTCAATCCTCTCCCCGGAGGGGAGAGGAGGCGAACGTGCGGTGCGATGCCGCTTTGCCCGAACGCCTCAGCCAGATCAGGCCTTCTCGACTTGGCCGAACTCCAGTTCCACAGGAGTAGAGCGGCCGAAGATCAGCACCGCCACGCGCAGGCGACTCTTCTCGTAGTTGACTTCCTCGACCACGCCGTTGAAGTCGTTGAACGGGCCTTCGGTGACACGCACCATCTCGCCCGGCTCGAACAGCACCTTGGGCTTGGGCTTTTCCACGCCTTCGCGCACGCGGCTCAGGATGACGTCGGCTTCGCTGTCGCGGATCGGCAGCGGCTTGTCGGCGGTGCCGCCGATGAAGCCCATCACCTTGGGGGTTTCCTTGACCAAGTGCCAGCACTCGTCGTCGATGCGCGGCGCCTTGCCCTCGGTGTTGGTCTCGATCTGCACCAGCACGTAGCCGGGGAAGAACTTGCGATCGCTGCGGCGCTTCTGGCCGCCGCGCATCTCGATCACTTCCTCGGTAGGCACCAGCACCTCGCCGAACTTCTCTTCCATCCCGGCGCGCTGGATGCGCTCGGAAAGCGCACGGCGAACCTGGTTCTCGAAGCCCGAATAGGCGTGCACCACATACCAACGCTTGCTCATGGCTTCGACCTCACAGCTTGAGCAGCCAGTCGAGAATGACCGACTTGAATAACAGATCGATCAGGCCCAGCAGCACCGACAAGGCAATGACCACGAGAATGATGACACCGGTGGTCTTGATCGTCTCGTCACGAGTCGGCCAGACCACCTTGCGCATTTCGAATTGCGATTCGGCCAGGAAGCGCCGCACGCGGCGACCCAGCCCGGTGAACGCGGCGATCGCCAGCGAGATCACCAGTGCGGCCAGCACGCCCAGCAGGCGCACCACCGGCGGCACGCTGGCATCGTTGCCGAACCACGAATACGCCACGATGCCAGCCACCAGGATCACGGCGGCCAGCACCAGCTTGGCGATATCGGCGGCACTCGTGCCCCTGGACTGTTCTGCCTTGGTATTCATGCGCAGCCTGCGGATGTCGTCGGAAACCGGACGCATGGAGCCGCCGATTGCCGCCATCCGTCGTCGATCCTCGGAGAGATGGCACGCCAGGAGGGACTCGAACCCCCAACCTGCGGTTTTGGAGACCGCTGCTCTGCCAATTGAGCTACTGGCGTAGATTTGTGCTCACATCCGTGTTCGCGAAAGCCAAAAGCCGGCCATCCCTGGCCGGACTTTTCACCAAAGGCCGCTGCGTAGCGGCCTTTGGCTTGTTCTTACTTGATGACCTTGGCGACCACGCCGGCGCCGACGGTACGACCGCCTTCGCGGATCGCGAAGCGCAGGCCCTGATCCATCGCGATCGGGTGGATCAGCGTCACCTTCATCTTGATGTTGTCGCCCGGCATCACCATCTCCACGCCTTCCGGCAGCTCGATCGCGCCGGTCACGTCGGTGGTGCGGAAGTAGAACTGCGGACGGTAGCCCTTGAAGAACGGGGTATGACGGCCGCCTTCGTCCTTCGACAGCACGTACACCTCCGCCTCGAACTCCGTGTGCGGGGTGATCGTGCCCGGCTTCGCCAGCACCTGACCGCGCTCCACGTCGTCGCGCTTCAGGCCGCGCAGCAGCAGGCCCGCGTTGTCGCCCGCCTGGCCCTGATCCAGCAGCTTGCGGAACATTTCCACGCCGGTCACGGTGGTCTTCTGCGTCGGGCGGATGCCCACCACTTCGATTTCGTCACCGACCTTGATGATGCCGCGCTCGATACGACCGGTCACCACGGTACCGCGGCCCGAGATCGAGAACACGTCTTCCACCGGCATCAGGAACGGCTGGTCGATCGCGCGCTGCGGCTCCGGAATGTACGTGTCCAGCGCGTCCACCAGCGAGATGATCGCCGGCACGCCGATTTCCGACTGGTCGCCTTCCAGCGCCATCTTCGCCGAACCCTTGATGATCGGAGTGTCGTCGCCCGGGAAGTCGTACTTCGACAGCAGCTCGCGCACTTCCATCTCGACCAGCTCGAGCAGCTCGGCATCGTCCACCATGTCGGCCTTGTTCAGGAACACCACGATGTACGGCACGCCCACCTGGCGCGACAGCAGGATGTGCTCGCGCGTCTGCGGCATCGGGCCGTCCGCGGCCGAGCACACCAGGATCGCGCCGTCCATCTGCGCCGCACCCGTGATCATGTTCTTCACGTAGTCGGCGTGGCCGGGGCAGTCCACGTGCGCATAGTGGCGCGTCGGCGATTCGTATTCCACGTGCGCCGTCGAGATCGTGATGCCGCGCGCCTTCTCTTCCGGCGCCGCGTCGATCGCGTCGTAGGCCTTGAACTCGCCGCCGAAACGCTCCGCGCCGACCTTCGTCAGCGCCGCCGTCAGCGTCGTCTTGCCGTGATCCACGTGACCAATCGTGCCCACGTTCACGTGGGGCTTCGTGCGCTCGAACTTGCCCTTTGCCATGACCAGAATCCCGGTGGAGTCAGTGAGAGAAAAACCGCCCGGAACGGGCGAGCAACAAAGATGGTGCTCATGACTGGAATCGAACCAGCGACCTCTTCCTTACCAAGGAAGTGCTCTACCGACTGAGCTACATGAGCGGAATTTTCAGCCGACATCCATGACGGCAAAGACAAGACCAGCATCCATGCCGGACTCTTCACAAAAGCGCGCCGGGATGTTGCATTCAGCAGCGGAACTTTTGTGCCCAGCAATCCAATGGAGCGGGAGACGGGAATCGAACCCGCACCATCAGCTTGGAAGGCTGAGGTTCTACCATTGAACTACTCCCGCCCTGCGCGGAGCCCGTTGCCGAACCGAAGATCGATCCGGCGAACCAGCCCAATCGCAACCTGCGCGAATCGACTGGTGGAGGGAGGTGGATTCGAACCACCGAAGGCGTAAGCCAGCAGATTTACAGTCTGCCCCCGTTGGCCGCTTGGGTATCCCTCCAACAAAGAACGCGTATTGTGTGGATCGGCCCGCCGACTGTCAACACCTGCGGGCACGATCGCGCACGGATTTCAGCCGGATTCCTGCAGGCTTTCGCCGTCCTGCGCGTCGACCAGGCGCTCCATCTCGCGCGACAGCTCCTGCAGGCGCCGCGCATGCGCCTGCAGGCTGCGCTCGGCAGCGTCGCGCGGTTCCCAGTGCGGCACCGGCGTGGGCTTGCCGTCGGGCGCGTCCAGCGCAACGAACACCATCACGCAACTGGTCGCCAGGCGCTGCTCGTTCTTGCGCAGGTCGCCGGCCAGCACGTCCACCGCCAGGTGCATGCTGGAGGTGCCGGTGTGGATCAGCCGCGCGCGCACCGTGACCAGGTCGCCGATCAGGATAGGCGCCACGAACTGGATGCCGCTGACCGACACCGTGACGCAATACGCCCCGCTCCATGCCACCGCGCAGGCGTAGCCGGCCTGATCGATCCACTTCATTGCCATGCCGCCATGCACCTTGCCGCCGAAGTTGACGTCGGTGGGCTGGGCGAGGAAACGGAAAGTGACTTCGTGCTGCTGGCCTGGCATGCGCGCTCCGATCACCGCGGCGGGAAAGCCCGCATTATGCCCGCTGGCCACGCACCGGCGCGCACTCCAGCTCCATCGGCGTGGTGAGCGCGCCATTCGGCGACGGGCGCTCCGGCCCGGTGGCCACGAACCCGAACCTGCGGTACACCGGCAGCGCGCAGCGCGAGGCGTTGAGCGTGAAACGGCGCGTGCCGGCGCGGCGCACCGCATCGGCCATCGCGCGCAGCCACAGGCGCCGCGCGATACCGCGACCGTGGTAGCGGGTGCCTACGAAGAGCTGGGTGAGATGGCTGTCGTCGCGCATCGTCGCCACGCCCACCAGGGTGTCGCCAAGCCAAGCGAGATGGAAGCGATGACCCTCGGCCATGCGCATGCGCTGGGCCGCAGCGCCTTGCCGCGACAGCAGCGCCAATCCGGCCTCGCGCGACTGGTCGGGCAGTATCCAGCGTCGCGTCAGGCGACGAACCAATGCGCTCACGGCGCGCGCGTCATCGGGACGGCCCAACCGGATCCGCAACACCGCCTTCGCCATGCCCCCCCCCGCAACCTGCCGGACGGCGCGCATCCTTGCACGGAACGAAGGGCGCCGGCGCGTGCCGCCCGCGCGATGCGGGCTTCGCGGCTCAGACGTTGAACAGGAAGTGCAGCACGTCGCCGTCCTTGACGATGTAGTCCTTGCCTTCCTTGCGCAGGCGGCCCGCATCGGCGGCGCCCTTCTCGCCCTTGTACTGGATGAAGTCGTCGTAGCCCACCGTCTCGGCGCGGATGAAGCCGCGCTCGAAGTCGGTGTGGATCACGCCGGCCGCCTGCGGCGCGGTGTAGCCGCGCTTGATCGTCCAGGCGCGCACTTCCTTCACGCCGGCGGTGAAATAGGTCTGCAGGTCGAGCAGCTTGTAGCCGGCGCGGATCACGCGGTTGAGGCCCGGCTCGTCCAGGCCCAGATCCTTGAGGAACTCGTCGCGGTCGGCGTCGTCGAGCTGGGCCAGTTCCTCCTCGATGGCGGCGCACACCGGCACCACCTCGGCGCCTTCCTCGGCGGCGCGGGCGCGCACGGCGTCGAGGTGCGGGTTGTCGGCGAAGCCGTCTTCCAGCACGTTGGCGATGTACATCAGCGGCTTCAGGGTGAGCAGGAACAGGTCGCGCACCAGCGCCTTTTCCTCGTCGTCCAGCTTCACGCTGCGCGCGGACTTGCCTTCGTTGAGCGCGGCGGCGAGCTTCTGCAGCACCGGCTTCTTCGCCAGCGCTTCCTTGTCGTTGGCCTTGGCCGCGCGCTCGGCGCGGTTCAGCGCCTTCTCCACCGAGTCGAGATCCGCCAGCGCCAGCTCGGTGTCGATGGTCTCGATGTCGGCGATGGGATCGACCTTGCCGGCCACGTGGATCACGTCGCCCTCGAAGCAGCGCACCACGTGGGCGATCGCGTCCACCTCGCGGATGTGCGCGAGGAACTTGTTGCCCAGGCCCTCGCCCTTGGAGGCGCCGGCGACCAGGCCGGCGATGTCGACGAACTCCACCGCCGTCGGGATCACCTTCTGCGGGTTGACGATGGCCGACAGCGCGTTGAGCCGCGGGTCGGGCACCGGCACTACGCCCACGTTGGGCTCGATGGTGCAGAACGGGAAGTTCGCCGCGGCGATGCCGGCCTTGGTCAGCGCGTTGAACAGGGTGGACTTGCCGACGTTGGGCAGGCCGACGATGCCGCATTTGATGCCCATGGAAAACTCCGGAAGCGTTTGTACTGTTGCAGGCGCCGTTCCGCGAAAGCGGCAACGGCACCGGGAAATTATTTGCCGTCAGCGGTGTGCAACCGCTGCATGGCCTTGTCGAACTGCCCCTCGACCGCCAGCGGCAGCACGTCCAGCGCGCGCGCGATGCCGCCCGTGATGGCGTCCTCGTCCTGCGCCGAAGGGCGCCCGAGCACCCACGGCGTAACCTTGTCCTTGTGGCCGGGATGGCCGATGCCGATGCGCAGGCGATGGAACTTGCCGTGGCCGAGGTGGGCCACGATGTCGCGCAGCCCGTTCTGGCCGCCGTGGCCGCCGTCGAACTTCATCCGCACGGTGCCGGCATCGAGATCCAGCTCGTCGTGCGCCACCAGGCACTCGTCCGGCTCGATCTTGTAGTAGCGCAGCGCGGAGGCCACCGCGATGCCGCTCTTGTTCATGAAGGTGGCGGGCTTGAGCAGCCACACCGGCTCGCCGCCGAGACGAACCTTGCAGGCCTCGCCGTGCAGCTTGCCGTCGAAGCTCCAGCGCTCGCCCTGCCCCGCCGCGAGGGCGTCCACAAACCAGAACCCGGCGTTGTGCCGGGTTCGGAGGTATTCGGCGCCGGGATTGCCCAGCCCGACGATGAGTCGCAGACCCGCCATGGAGGCAAGCAAGCGCACGCGGCCCGCGCCCGGGCGGGCGCGGGCCGCGGCGGCTTACTTCTTGTCCTTGGCCGGGGCGGCGGGCTTGGCGTCGGCAGCCGGGGCGGCGTCGGCGGCCGGCGTTTCCTCGACCTCTTCCTTCACCGCGTTCGCGGTGACCACCGTGGTGTCGTGGTCGGCGCCGAGGTGCAGCGCCACGATCTCGACGCCCTTCGGCAGCTTCAGCTGCGACAGGTGGATGATGTCGCCGGGCTTGAGGTCGGCCAGGTCGAGCTCGATGAACTCCGGCAGATCCTTCGGCAGGCAGGAGATCTCCACTTCCGTCAGGTTGTGCGAGATCACCACGCCGGAGGTCTTGGCGGCGGCGGACTTCTCCTGGTTCAGGAAGTGCAGCGGCACGTTCACACGCAGCTTGGCGTTCTCGTCGATGCGCAGGAAGTCCATGTGCATCATCTGCTGCTTGAACGGGTGCTTCTGCCAGTCGCGCACCAGCACCTTCTGCACCTTGCCGTCGACGTTCAGGTCGAGCACGGAGGAGAAGAACCACTCGTGCTTGGCGGCGAGCAGGATGGTGTTGTGCTCGATCTGGATGCTCTGCGGGGGCTGGCCCGCACCGTAGACGACGGCCGGCACGTAGCTCGCGCGACGCAGGCGGCGGCTCGCACCTTTCCCCTCGTCCTTGCGGCTCTCGGCCTTGATTTCATGAGTCTGTGCCATTTCGGTACTACCTTGGGTTGATGAACCGCCTCGCGGCGGCCGTTCGACTTTTCCGCGACCAGAAAAGTCCGTTACTTCTATGCGGCGTCCCTGCCGCGAAAAGCGGAACTTCCAAACCGCCCGTCCTGGGCAGACTTTCAAACATCAATCGATGTACAGCGAGCTCACCGACTCGCCGAAGGCGATGCGTCGGATCGTCTCGGCCAGCAGCTCGGCCACCGAGAGCACGCGGATCTTCGCGCAGGCCTGCGCCTCGGCGCTCAGCGGCAGCGTGTTGGTGACCACCAGCTGGTCGAGCTGGGAATTCTCCAGGTTGCTCATCGCCGCGCCGGAAAGCACCGGGTGCACGCAGTAGGCCACCACCTTCTTCGCGCCGCGCTCCTTCAGCGCCGCCGCCGCCGCGCACAGCGTGCCGGCGGTGTCGACGATGTCGTCCACCATCACGCAGGTCTTGCCGGCCACGTCGCCGATGATGTTCATCACCGTGGCCACGTTGGCCTTGGGACGGCGCTTGTCGATGATGGCGAGATCCGCGTCGTCCAGGCGCTTGGCCAGCGCGCGGGCGCGCACCACGCCGCCCACGTCCGGGCTCACCACGATCATGTCGTCCATGCTGTGGTTGCGCCAGATGTCGGCCAGCAGCACCGGCGAGGCGTACACGTTGTCCACCGGGATGTCGAAGAAGCCCTGGATCTGCTCCGCGTGCAGATCCACCGTAAGCACGCGGTCGATGCCGGCGGTGCCGATCATCTTGGCCACCAGTTTCGCGGTGATCGGCACGCGCGCCGAGCGCGGGCGGCGATCCTGCCGGGCGTAGCCGAAGTACGGGATCACCGCGGTGACGCTGGCGGCGGAGGCGCGCTTCAGCGCGTCGGCCAGCGCCAGCAGCTCGACCAGGTTCTTCGCGCTCGGCGCGCCCGTGGGCTGCAGCACGAACACTTCCTGGTTGCGCACGTTCTCCTCGATCTCGATCTGCACCTCGCCGTCGCTGAAGGTGCTGACCAGCACCTTGCCCAGCGGCATGCCCAGACGCGACGCGACGTCCTCGGCGAGCTGAGGGTGCGCCTTGCCGGCAAACAGCATCATCGGGCTGGACCTGTCCACGCTTGCATTCCTCGGAAATGCTGCAAAGTGCTGGGTGGCTGGGGCGGCAGGATTCGAACCTGCGCATGCGGGAATCAAAATCCCGTGCCTTAACCAGCTTGGCGACGCCCCAAAATTTGTTCACTGCGCCACATCCCTGCGACGGAAAGCTCCACCGGTCATCCTGGCCGGATGTTTTGTTCACCACGCCGCATCCATGCGGCGGACAGCTCCACCGGCCATCCGGGCCGGACTCTTCAATGAGCAAACGCCGCTTCGACCACGGCGTCAGGTCAACTTGTTTTCGCTCTGGCCAAACCCGCACGGTGACGGCTCAATGCCGCCAGCAGCGGCGAATGGTTTACGCCTTTCACCACATGGACACCGAACTCGCCGGGACATCGTGCCGCCACGGCCTCGGCCTGCTCACGTGTCACCGTTTCCAGGAACACGCAACCGCCGCTGCCGGAAAGCCTTGCCGCGCCGTGGCGTCCCAGCCAGTCCAGCGCCGACGCCACGCGCGGATGGCGCTCGCGCACTACCGGTGCGAAGGCGTTCTCCGTCGTTTCGCCCGAAACAAAGGACGAAATTGTCGCCCGGAGCGCATTTCGTGTCAATTCAGGCGCTTGAAACAGCGCCGCGGTGGGCACGTGCTCGTGCGGATCGAGCACCACGTAATGCCGGCCCGGCAGCGCCAGCGGCGTCAGCCGCTCGCCCACGCCCTCGGCCCAGGCCGAGCGACCGCGCACGAACACCGCCACGTCGGCGCCCAGCCGGCGCCCCAGCTCGGCCAGCGCGTCCTCGTCCAGCCCGCAGCGCCACAAGTGGTTGAGCGCCACCAGCACGGTGGCCGCGTCCGAGCTGCCGCCACCCAGGCCGCCGCCCATCGGGATGCGCTTTTCCAGCTCGATCTCGACCCCCGCCGTGCCGCCCACGTGCTCGCGCAGCAGCCGCGCGGCGCGCACCACCAGGTCGTCCTGCTCGGGCACGCCGGGCATGTCGCCGAGGCGGCGGATCGCGCCGTCCGCGCGCACGCGCAGGCGCAGTTCGTCGCCCCAGGCTAGCAGGCGGAACACGGTCTGCAGTTCGTGGTAGCCGTCGGGACGGCGGCCGGTGATGCGCAAGAACAGGTTGAGCTTGGCCGGCGCCGGCCAGCGCGTCCAGCCGCCGGGCGAAGCCTGCAGGCGGCGGCGCATGTACACGCGCAGGTGCATGGGAAAGCCACGCTCGCGATCGTGCGCGTGGTGCTCCGCCAACGCCGGCGTGTAGTGCTTCGGATCGATGGCCTCGAAGCCGTGGCGCGCATAGAACGGCGCGTTCCACGGCACGTCCGCGAGCGTGCCCAGCACCATCGACGGATAGCCCGACTCGGCCGCCCATGCGCAGGCGTGTTCCAGCAGCGCCGAGCCGATGCCGCGCCGGCCGTGGCTGGGCAGCACGTCGATCTCGGCGATGGCCGCTTCGCCGTCCTCGACCGCCACGCCCACGAAGCCCACGGCGCGACCGCCCTCGTCCAGCGCCGCCCACACCTGCCCCGCGCCGATCGCCTCGGCCAGGGCCTGTGCGTCCATCGGCGCGTTGGCGTAGGACGGCCACGCGGGATGGCCGCGGAACAGTTCCTGCGCCGCGCGCTCGATGTCGCGGAGATCGTCAACCTGCGCCAGCCGGGCGCGCTCGATGCGGATGGACATGGATCGGCGGGTTCAAGAAAGCCGTCTAGCTTAACTGCCGGACTGGCGCACGGATCACAGGGCCGGCGCGCGGCGCGACGGCCCGCTCAACGCAGGCTCCACGTCTCGATCGACAGCCGCACCTTGTACGGCGGACTCGTGGCGAAGATGGTGGTGGGCAGCGGCGGCTGGCGCGTGGCGTCCCAGGCGCGGTAGTCCACCGACCAGCCGTCCTGGGTGAGCAGCGAGGGCAGCCGGTTGTCGCCGAACGCCAGCTCGGCGGGGCCGCTGTCGGCGCGCAGGCCCAGCACCCAGGCGCGCAGGTCGTGCAACGGCACCTCCCAGCCCAGCGCGCGGCGCATCAGCGATTCGGCATCCGCTCCCTGCAGCGGGCCGCCGTCCAGCCCCTTCAGCACGGCACCGTCGGGGCCGCCGCTCAGCTCGAAGCTGCGGCCGGTGATGGGCGCGCGGAACACGAAGCTGTAGCCGTCGCCGTCCTGCGTCCAGGTGAAGCCGCCGCTGCCGCCGGTATGGCCGTCGGAAACGCCGAGCCGGCCTTCCAGCGTCCAGTGGTCGGCGTGCGCCAGCGCCTGTTCGCGCGCGAGCTGCGCGCCCATCAGGCCGGCGTCGCCCTTGAGGCGTACCGCCTGCTGCGGCACGCAAGCCGCCAGCAGCAGCGGCAGGGCCGCCGCGAAAAGTCGAAAGTGGCGCTTCATGGCTTCAACCGCTTGAGTGTGCTTCGCAGGCTGGCGTTGTGCGGGTCGAGCTTGCGCACGGCCTCGAACACGCGTTGCGCGTCGCCGTGGTCGCCCTGCTTCCACAGCACTTCGCCCAGGTGCACGCCGATGTCGGCGTCCTTGCCGGATCGCCATGCGCTGCGCAGCGATTGCGCCGCCTGGTCGAGATGGCCCAGGCGGTACTGCACCCAGCCCCAGGAGTCGGCGATGGAAGGATCGTCCGGCCGCGCCGCTCGCGCCTTGGCGATCAGCTGCTCTGCCTCGGGCAGGTCGCGGTTCGCGTCGGCCAGCGTGTAGCCCAGCGCATTGCTGGCGTCGATGTCGCCGGGCTTGAGCTTGAGCAGGCTGCGGAAATCCTGCACCGCGGAATCGACCTGCCCTGCGCTCGCATAGGCCAGGCCGCGGCCGTACAGCAGGCCGGGATCGTTCGGCGCCACCTGCAACGCATGGTCGAAGGCGTTGATCGCCTGCGGGTAGTTCCGCTCCCGCATGTAGATCTCGGCGTCGAGCTGCCAGGCCTGGCGCAGTTGGGCCGGCTGGTCGAGGTAGTCCATCTGCATCTGGCTGAGCAACTGGTGCGCGTCGGCGCTCTTGCCTTGCGCCTGCAGCAGCACGGCGCTGTGCAGGTCGGCGTCGAAGGCATGCGGATCGTCGTCGCCGACCTGGTCGTACCAGGCCAGCGCCTCGGCGTCGCGATGCTGCATCTCGGCCAACTGGCCAAGCAGGAAGGCGCTCTTCTGGCGCACGTCGGGCGCGGCCCGCTGCAACTGGCGATACAGCGACGCCAGCGCCTTGTCGTCCTTGGCGTGCGCCGCCAGCGCGACGCGCAACTGCCAGGTGTCGGCGCTCTGCGGGCCATGCTCCAGCAGCTTCGCGGCCGCGGCGTAATCGCCGGCCTCGCTGAGCAGGCTGGCGTAGACCAGGCGCAGATGCACGTCGTCCGGTGCCTTGGCGACGGCTTGCTTCAGCAGGGCGAGCGCGCCCTTGTCGTTGCCGTTGCCTGCCATCAACCGTGCCGCCCAGCCATAGGCCTCGGCATTGCCGGGGAAGCGCGCGATGGCGGCGTCCGCGATGCGCTGCGCATAAGCGTGCCGGCCCAGCTTGTCGCCCAGTTCGCTCATCGCCAGCCAGGCCTGCGGGTCGGCAGGCAGTCGCTGCGGCGTCGCCAGCGCTTCCAGCAATTGTCCCGCCTGCGCCTGGTCGCGCGCGGCCACCAGCACCTGGCCGAAGCTGCGCCACGCGTTCTTGTCGTGGCTGTCGGTGAGTATCCGCAACTGGCGCTGCGCCTCGGCCGTGTCGCCGCGATCCAGCGCCAGTTGCGCGCGGGCCTGCGCCATGGCCTCGGGCTTCCCGCCCAGCGCCTGCCAGCGATCCAGCGCGCGGCCGGCGGCTGCGTCATCGTGCACCGCGATCGCCAGCGCCGCGGCGCGTTCGGCCACGGCGGGGTCGTTGCTGATCGCCATGGCCTTGCCGTAATGCAGCGCGGCGGACTTCAGGTCGGTGCGGCCCAGCGCCATCTCGCCGGCCATGAGCTGGGCGAGCAGGTCGTGATCCGCATCCGGCGTCGCCACCACCATGCGCGCCAGCGGCTGCGGCGCTGCCGCCGGCCTGGCGCCCGGCTTGAGCGGCGCCTGCGCACAGGCGGCCAGGCCGAGCATCAGCACGGCGCCTGCCGTAAAATGCCGCATCTGCTTGAATCCGCAACGCCTGCTTCGCACACTGACCATCGTCTGTCCGTTACGTCTGCACACACGCCACACCGTGTCCGAATCCACGGCGCCTCGACGACAAGCTTAGCCTACGCCGCCTGATACACGCCGGGATCTCCGTCACCTCATGCCTCTGATCGCCCTCGGGCTCAACCACCTCACCGCGCCGGTTTCCCTGCGCGAGCAGGTGGCGTTCGACCCCGAAGCCATTGCCGCGGCCCTGCACGAATTGCAGGGCGAGCCCGGCGTGGAAGAGGCGATGATCCTGTCCACCTGCAACCGCACCGAACTCTACGTGGGTGTGGCCGCCGGCGCCGAACAGCTGCCGCAGGCGTGGCTGAGCCGCCACCACCGTCTGACCCCAGGCAAGCTGGACGAGTTCCTCTACCGCCACGACGAGCAGGCCGCCGCGCGCCACCTGTTCCGCGTCGCCACCGGGCTGGACTCGATGGTGCTGGGCGAGCCGCAGATCCTCGGCCAGGTGAAGGACGCCTACCAGCTCGCGCGCGAGGCGAACGCGCTGAAGGCGCCGCTGGATCGCCTGCTGCAGCACGCCTTCGCCGTGGCCAAGCGCGTGCGCACGGAAACCCGCATCGGCGCGCACACCGTGTCGGTGGCGTTCACCGCGGTGCGCCTCGCCGAGCAGGTGTTCGCCGACCTGCGCGAGGCCTGCGTGCTACTGATCGGCGCGGGCGACACCATCGAGCTGGCCGCACGCCACCTCGCCGACCAGCAGGCGCGCCGGCTGATCGTGGCCAACCGCACGCTGGAGAACGCGCAGGAACTTGCCGGCCGCTACGGCGGCTACGCCATCGCGCTGGCCGACCTGCCGCAGCACCTGGCCGAGGCCGACATCGTGATTTCCTCCACCGCCGCGCGCGCGCCTATCGTCACCCGCGCCATGGTGGAACAGGCGCTGGCCGCGCGCCGGCGCAAGCCGATGTTCATGGTGGACATCGCCGTGCCGCGCGACATCGAGCCGGCCGTGGCCGAGCTGCCGGACGTCTACCTCTACGGCATCGACGACCTGCAGCAGGTGATCGACGACAACCGCCGCTCGCGCGCCGCCGCCGCGCGCGAGGCCGACGCCATCATCGACCTGCAGGTGGATCGCTACATGGCCTGGCGCCGCGCGCTGGGGGTGCACAACCCCGCGCTCGACCTGCGCCAGCACGCGGAGGTCTACCGCGACGAAGTGCTGGAAAAGGCCCGCGCCATGCTCGCGCGCGGCAAGTCGCCCGACGAGGCGCTGGGCTTCCTCGCCCATACGCTCACCAACAAGCTGCTGCATCACCCCAGCGCGCGGCTGCGCGAGGCGGCGCTGTCGGGCGACCTCGACCTGCTGCACGCGGCCGGGCGGCTGTATGGGCTGGACGAGGAAGACCAGGACACGCGGAACGCCTAGCGAGGGCGGCTGGCTGCCGCCTCTTCCGCATTCACGCGGCCAACGTCCCGGCCGCTTCGTTCCCGCCTTCCTGCCTCTTTCCCATGACGCCTTCCATCCGCCGCAAACTCGAAACCCTCGCCGAGCGCCACGAGGAAATCGGCCTGCTGCTGGCCCAGCCCGACGTGCTGGCCGACGGCGCGCGCTTCCGCGAACTGTCGCGCGAGTACGCGCAGCTGGAGCCCGTCGTCGCCGCCTTGTGCGAGCACGAAGCCGTCACGCGCGAACTGGCCGAGGCCCGCGCGATGCTGGACGACCCGGATCTGGGTGAGATGGCGGCCGACGACATCGCGCGGCTGGAACAGCGCCTTGCCGAACTCGACGGCGAGCTGCAGATCCTGCTGCTACCGAAGGATCCGCGCGACGAGGCCAACCTGTACCTGGAAGTGCGCGCCGGCACCGGTGGCGACGAAGCGGCGATCTTCGCCGGCGACCTGTTCCGCATGTACGCGCGCTACGCCGAGCACAAGCGCTGGCAGGTGGAAATCCTCAGCGAGAGCCACGGCGAGCACGGCGGCTACAAGGAAATCGTGGCGCGCGTCGAAGGCAAGGGCGCGTATTCGCGGCTGAAGTTCGAGTCCGGCACCCACCGCGTGCAGCGCGTGCCGGAAACCGAGTCGCAGGGACGCATCCACACCTCGGCGGCCACGGTGGCGATCCTGCCCGAGCTGGACGAGATCGAGGAAATCGCGATCAACCCCGCCGACCTCAAGATCGACACCTTCCGCGCCTCGGGTGCGGGTGGTCAGCACGTCAACAAGACCGACTCGGCCATCCGCATCACGCACTTGCCGACGGGGACGGTGGTGGAATGCCAGGACGAGCGCAGCCAGCACAAGAACCGCGCCCGCGCGATGAGCCTGCTGCAGGCGCGCCTGCTGGACGAGGCGCAGTCCAAGCAGACCGCGGCGCAGGCGCAGGAGCGCCGCCTGCAGGTGGGCTCGGGCGACCGCAGCCAGCGCATCCGCACCTACAACTTCCCGCAGGGCCGCATCACCGACCACCGCGTCAACCTCACCCTGTACCGCCTGCCGGAAATCATGCAGGGCGACCTCGACGAACTGGTCGACACGCTCACCCGCGAGAACCAGGCGGATCAGTTGCAGGCGCTCGGCAGCGCCTGACGCGCGGCGGGTATAGTCTGTCCGACCACGCAACCGGCGGAGCAGACATGGGCAAGCGCTACCGCAAAACCCTGGAAGAACTCCAGGTCGAACTGACCCGCCTGCAGCAGGGCCTGCGCAGCAGCGGCAAACGGCTTCTGGTGATCTTCGAGGGCCGCGACGCCGCCGGCAAGGGCGGCACCATCAAGGCGATCAGCGAAAGGCTGGATACCCGCGGCTGCCGCATCGTGGCGCTGCCCAAACCCAGCGACGCCGAGGCCACACAGTGGTACTTCCAGCGCTACGTCGCCCACCTGCCCAACGCCGGCGAACTCGTGCTGTTCGACCGCAGTTGGTACAACCGCGCCGTGGTCGAGCCGGCGATGGGCTTCTGCAGCAAGGCCCAGTACGAAGCCTTCCTGCAGGCGGTGCCGGCGTTCGAGAAACTGCTGGTCGACGACGGCATCATCCTGCTGAAGTACTGGCTGACGGTGGATCAGTCCGAGCAGGAGCAGCGCTTCGCCGAACGCGCCAGCGACCCGCTGAAACGCTGGAAGCTGTCGCCGGTGGATCTGCAGGCGCGGCGCAAATACGCCGAGATGGGACGGCTGCGCGACACGATGATCGAGCGCACTCACAGCGAGCGAGCGCCGTGGTTCGTGGCCGATTTCAACGACCAGAAACGCGGCCGCATCAACCTGATCCGGCACCTGCTGCAGCAGATGCCCATGCACGACAAGCCCGCCCCGCCGGTGAAGCTGCCGAAGTTGAAGGACAAGCCGTGCAAGGAGCACGTCACCAAACACGCCCACTGGGTGCCGGATACGTACTAGCCAGCAGACCGCCTGCTAGGCGACGCGGAATCCGCCCGCCGCCTGCTCCGGCAGATCCGCCCGCTCGACCGCATCCACCCGCGCCGCGGGCGGCCCCTGCCGCAACCAGCGCTCCAGCGCATCGAGCGCGGCGGCATCGCCCACGGCCAGCACTTCGACACGGCCGTCCGGCAGATTGATCGCATGGCCAGCGATGCCCAGTGCAAAGGCCTGCTCGCGCGTGCTGGCGCGAAAGAACACGCCCTGCACGCGGCCGGCGACGAGGAAGCGCGCAGCAGGCATCACTTCGCCTTGCCGATCGCCGCATCCAGTTTCGCGGCAGTGATCGGGCCGAGGAAGTGCGCCGCCACCGTGCCGTCCGGCGCGATCAGGTACGTGGTGGGCAGGCCCAGTGGCTCGTCGAAATCCTTGACCGGCTTGTCCAGCGTCACCTGCGCGATGGGATACACCACCGGATGCTTGGCGAGGAAGGCCTTGATGTCGCCCGGCTCGCTGTCCTCGTAGGCGAGGCCGATGGCGCGCACGTTCTTGTGCGCGGCCACGTAGCGCGAAAGCTCGGGCATCTCGGCGACGCACGGTATGCACCAGGTGGCCCAGAAGTTCACGATCACCCAGTGCCCGCGCTCGGCGGCCAGGTCGTAGGGTTTGCCGTCCAGCGTGGTGATGTGGATGGCCGGATGCGCGGGCATCGCGGCGCGCGCCGTGCCTGCCAGCGCCAGCGGAAGCAGGAGTGCCGCAAGCCAGACGTGCCGTTTCATGGTGAAGATTCCTCCGGAGCAGCAGGCGCTGCGGGAAACACTTGCAACAGCGGCGTGCCCAAGGTCGAGCGCATCGCGGCCGCCAGTTCGTCGAGCATCGCCAGCAATTCCTGCGGCAACGCCAGGTTCAGCGCCTCCGCCTCCTGCGCCGGCTGCAAAGGCAGGCGATAGCAGGTGCGCCGGTATACGCGCAGCAGGTCGGCACTGTCCAGGCTGCGGCTGAGCAACCAGCCGCCCGCTTCGCTGCGCTGGATCAGGCCGGCACGCGCAAGATCGTCGAAATAGGCCGATGCCAATGCGTTGCGCAGGCGCGGCTCGCTGGCGCAGATCGAGGCGGGATCCACGCTCTCGCCGCGCCGCTGCGCATCCACGAGGTGCCTGAGCACCACCATCAGGCCGAGGAACTCCGCGCCTTCCGGCAGCCTTTCGGCCGGCGGCTCGTACTCGTACGCCGAGATCGAGGCGGCAATCGACGCACCGAGGATCACGATGATCCACGACAGGTAGATCCACACCAGCAAGATCGGGATCGCCGCCAGCGCCTTGCCGTAGATCTGCTGGTAGGTGTGCGCCCCGAGCACGAACAGGCGGAAGCCCCAGCGCGCGAACTCGAACAGGATCGCGGCTATCAGCGCGCCCACGGTGGCGTCGCGCCGCGAGACGCGGCGGTTCGGCACCAGCACGTACATCAGCCACAGGCCCACGAACGTGGCCACGAACGGCACCACGCGCAGCACGTACACGCCCAACCCGGACGACGACGCGACGGCGGACGCGCCCTGCAGCAGCGGCTGCGCGCTCAGGTAGGAACTGGCCGCGATGCCGCCGCCCACCAGCACCGGCCCCAGCGTCAGCGCCGCCCAGTACAGCAGCAGGCGCGCGGGCCAGCTGCGCGGCCGCTGCACGCGCCAGATGCGGTTCAGCCGATCCTCGATGCTCACCATCATCGAAACCGCGCTGAACAGCATCATCAGGATGCTGATGCCGGTGAGCTGGCTGGCGTTGCCGGCGAAGCCCTGCAAGGCGTCCTGGATGTGGTGGCCCGCCGCCGGCACGAAGTTGCGGAACACGAAGTCCAGCAGCAGGTCGCGCGACTGCGCGAACACCGGGAACGCCGCGAACATCGCCAGCGCCGCCACCATCAGCGGCACCAGCGACACCAGCGTGGTGTACGACAGCGCGCCCGCCGTCTCGAAGCACTTGTCGTCGACGAAGCGCTGCCACAGGAAGCGGCTGAAGCTGTGCGTACGGTCGCGGTCGAAACGCAGTTGCATGGGCGGCTCGCAAAATCCGGTACGTTCGTGTCGAGCGTAGCGGAACGAAGTTCCGCGAAGTCGAAACACCAGCCCCGGCATTCCCTGCCCTTCGACTTCGGCCCTGCGGGCCTACGCTCAGGGCGAACGGGGGTTGAGGTAACTTCTACACTAACGCATCGCTCAGACCGCACCCAAACACATGAACGACATCCTCGTCCTCTACTACAGCCGCACCGGCCACACCGCGCAGCTGGCGCGGCTGATCGCCCGCGGCATCGAGGAAGTGCCCGGCATGCGCGCGCGCCTGCGCCAGGTGCCGCCGGTGGCGCCCGTCACCGAAACCGCGCAGCCGCCGGTGCCGGACGAGGGCGCGCCCTACGTCACGAAGCAGGATCTCGCCGACTGCAGCGGCCTCGCGCTGGGCAGCCCCACCCGCTTCGGCAACATGGCCGCGCCGCTCAAACATTTCCTCGACACCACCGGCGCCGAATGGGCCAGCGGCACGCTGGCCGGCAAGCCCGCCGCGCTGTTCACCTCCACCAGCACCATGCACGGCGGGCAGGAATCCACCCTGCTGACGATGGCGCTGCCGCTGCTGCATCACGGCATGCTGCTGGTGGGCATCCCGTTCACCGAGCCCGCGCTCAGCATCACGCAGACCGGCGGCTCGCCCTACGGCGCCAGCCACGTCGCCGGCAGCAAGGGCGAGAACGCGATCAGCGAACACGAGCGCGACCTGGCCCGCGCGCTGGGCCGCCGCCTCGCCGACACCACGCGCAAGCTGGCCGCGAACGCATGAGTACAGCCGCCCTGCCCATCGAACAGAAGCTCGGCCTCGCCGCATGGGCCGCGCTGACCGCGCTGCAGCTGGCCTGGCATGGCTGGCTGCTGCCGCCACAAGACGTGCCGACGATACCGGTGCTGGCGATCACCGTGGTTCCGCTGCTGCTGCCGCTCGCCGCCTTGCGCAAGCCGCATCGCGCCCTGCTCTGGGTCGGCATCCTCGCGCTGTTCTACTTCTGCCACGGCGTGGCCGAAGCATGGAGCTCGCCGGTCGAACGCATGCTTGCCGTCGCCGAAATCGCGCTCACCCTGTTGTTGATCGGCACGCTGGGCGCGGGCGTGCGTCGGCCACGGGACTGACATCAACCACCGGGAGATCCGCATGTCGCATTCCGCCCTGCTGACCGCCGCCGACATCGAAGCCATGGAGGCGGTGGCGCGCCCCCACCCGCTGAACCCGAACGCATTGCGCCTGCGCAAGTCGCTGGGCAACGCCACCGGCCTCACCCGGCTCGGCGTGCACCGCATCGAACTTCCGCCCGGCCGCGACTCCAGCGAATACCATCGCCATTTGTACGAGGAAGAATTCGTCTACGTGCTCGCGGGGCAAGGCCGCGCGCTGATCGACGAGCAGGCCCACGCCATCGGCCCCGGCGATTTCCTCGGTTTCGCGCGCAACGGCCCTGCCCACGTCATCACCAACACCGGCGACGCGCCGCTGGTGCTGCTGGTCGCCGGCCAGCGGCTGGAGCAGGACGTCTGCGACTACCCGCATCGCCGCAAGCGCCTGTACATGCGCGGCGACGAAGGCGACCTGGTGGACTTCGACGCGATCGAACCGGGGTGATGGCCGCAGGCTCCACGCCTGCGGCCATACAACCGCGGCAGCGGGTCACGCCATCGCGATGACCGACAGCACCTCGGCACGCCGCGCCAACAACGCCTCCATGCCTGATTGCGCGAGGATCGCAGACAATCCGCTCGCCGCCGTGACCGGGTCGAGCAGACCAGCCGACGCGTCGAGCGCCGACTTCGCCGCCGCCACCAGCTCGCCGTCCACCACCGCGAGGCGTTCGAGTGCATCGCGCTCGTTGACGTGCCGCTGCGTCACCCGATCCATCTCCGGCACGGGCGCCGTGCGCACTTTCGTTTCCAGCGATTCGACGCTTTGCTGCGCGCGCTGCAGGGCTTGCGCCGTGGCCACAGCCGCAGCGTCGGGGAACGGATGCTCGCGTGTCGGCGCAGGCAGGCGCTCGCGCCGCCAGTCCCGCTCCAGGCCGGCCAGGTGCGTGCGCATAGCGCCCAGCATCTCGCTGACCTTGGCGCGGATCAACAAATCGTCGGCGCGCAGTTGGTTTTCCTTGCGATAGAAGTTGTAGCCCCAGCCGTAGAACAGGTTGGACAACACCTGCTTCATCGCGCCGGCGGATTCGATCGGGTTGTCCGTCGTTTTCAGTTCCATGTCGCGTCTCCAGTCCCGTGGACGAACTGCGCCACGCAGGCGCGGCTCGCATGAACGGCCATCACGCCTTGGACGGCACCACCGGAGCATGGCCATCGGGCACCGCATACGTACCCATCGTGGCGCCACCGATCGAGAACGGCGCGCCTATCGCCATGTTCGGCGCGGACACCAAACCGCGCTCGGCCATTTTCAACGCCGTGTAGTAGCGCACCGCCTCCACCTCGCTCAGGCCGAACGCGCGCAGCGAGATCAGCTCGCGCATGCGGTCGTCCTTGGGCAGGATCAGCACCTTGGCGTCGTTCAGGGTGATGCCGAACACCGCGAGGAACGCGCTCATGTGCTCCTTCAGCAGCTCGACCACCTCGTGGATGTGCTCGTTGATCCGCTCCATCGGCGTGACCTGCACGATCTGGTTGATCGCCTGCTCGACCACCGGCGCCGCATAGCTGGCCACCTCGTCGGCCTTGATGTAGTGCCCGCTGAACGGCATGTGCGTGGTGAGCTTGAGCGCGTCGTCCTTGCTGTCGACGTGGATGTAGTAGTCGACCTGGTACACCATCTCGGCCATCTCCGCCGAGGTAGCCACGCCGCTGGCGCGCACCAGCAGCTTGGCGCGGTTCACGTACAGCACCTCGTACTGCCACGGCGAGTTGCCGCCGAAGAAGCCGCTGACGAAGCCGCCCACCAGCGGCTTGTCCGGCGTCTGGATCGGGTACTGCCCGGTGTCGTAGACGCCGAGCACCGCGCCGCGCGACTTGAGCACGGCGAAATGGTTGGCTTCCACCGTCAACAAGCTGCCCGAGACGATGCTCGCATCCGGGTAGTGGTAGGCCAGCACATCCGGCCCCATGATGTCCGTGCCGTTGTCCTGCAGGGTCGAGATCACTTGCCGCGTCAGTGCCATGGTCATTCCCTCGTGCTGTGGATGGTGTGCGCCTGTCCCTGGCCCGGCCCCGATACGCTGGATCGACCTGGCAATGCCGACAATACGCTGCGCCGATTATGGGTCAGCATGCGGCGCAAGTTCTTGGCAGAGGCATCCGCCCATGAGCACCAAGCCTTGCGCCACGCACCGCGAGAACTTTTCGCGGAAAATCACCGGTGGCCAGCCATGGCCGTACTCCACGAAATGCACGAGGCCCGCCATGTCCTTCCTGCAAGCCGCCCCGCAACTGCCGCATCCCTGGCGCAGCGAGCGCCTGCTGCACGCGCTGCTCGATCGTGCATTGCCCACCGGGCGGCGCGCCGCGCTCGACCACGACCTCGATGCGCTGGGCGACTACGCGTTGATGGCCTGGCAACGCGCCGCCACGACCACGCGGCGCAAGCCGGTGCTGACACAGTGGGACGCGTGGGGGCGGCGGGTGGATCGCATCGAGCTGACCGCGGCGTGGCAGGAAGGCCCGCACGTCGCCACACGCCACGCGGTGCTCGCCGCGGGCCACGAAAACCACGAGCACGCGCGGCTGGAGGAGTTCGCGCGCGTCTACCTCTACCACCTGGCCAGCGAGTTCTACACCTGCCCGCTGGCGATGACCGATGGCGCGGCCACCGCGCTGAAGGCTTCCGGCAACCGCGCGCTGATCGAACGCGCGCTGCCGCATTTCCTCAGCCGCGATGCGGGCACGTTCTGGCTCAGCGGCCAGTGGATGACGGAGACGCACGGCGGCTCGGACGTGGGCCACACCGAGACCGTGGCGCGGCAGGATGCCGACGGCCAGTGGCGGCTTTACGGCCGCAAGTGGTTCAGCTCCGCCGTGGTGGGCGAGGCGGCACTGGCGCTGGCGCGGCCCGAAGGCGCGGGTGCCGGCTCAGGCGCGCTGGCGCTGTTCTACGTGGAGACGATGGACGGCGCACAGCGCAAGCCGCAGCTCGTCATCGACCGCCTCAAGGACAAGCTCGGCACGCAGGAACTGCCCACCGCCGAGATCCACCTCGACGGCCTGCCCGCGTGGCCGCTGGGCGAGCTGGCGAACGGCGTGCGCCAGGTGGCGCCGATGCTCAACGTCACGCGCACCTGGAACGCGGTATGCGCCATCGCCAGCATGGCGCGGGCGATCGCGCTGGCGCGCGACTACGCCACGCGCCGGCAGGCCTTCGGCCGTCCGCTGATCGAGCAGCCGCTGCACGCGCAGACGCTGGCCGACATGCAGGCGGAATTCGAGGGCGCGTTCGCGCTGGCCTTCGAGGTGGCGCAATTGCTGGGCCGCGTGGAACACGGCACGGCCGCGCCGCACGCGGCTGCGCTGCTGCGCCTGCTCACGCCGCTGGCCAAGCTGTGGACGGGCAAGCTCGCCGTGCGCATTTGCTCCGAGGCGCTGGAGTGCTTCGGCGGCGCCGGCTACATCGAGGACACCGGCCTGCCGCAACTGCTGCGCGACGCGCAGGTGTATGCGATCTGGGAGGGCACCACGAACGTACTGGCGCTGGACGCGCTGCGCGCGCTGGCGGGCGACGGGCTCGGTGTGCTGCGCACCGCCATCGCCGCGTGGCAGCAGGGCGGCGACCCGCATGCCGCCTTCGCCATCGATGCCGCGCTGAATGCCGCCGCAACGCATCTCGATGCCGAACCCGCGCAACGCGCCACGCTGGAGGCCGGCGCGCGCGGCATCGCGCTCACGCTGGCGCGCTGCGCGGCGGCGGCCTTGCTGGCACGGCAGGCGGCGTGGTCGCAGGCGCGCGGCGATACGCGCCCTGCGGCGGCCCTGCGCCGCTTCCTCGGCCACGGTCTGCTGCGGCTGGCCGACGTGGACATCGACGACTGCGGCCTGCTGCTCGGTTGAACGCCATGCAACTGGCCGAGCTGGGTAGGCGCATCTGCATCCTCGGGCCATCCAACAGCGGCAAGTCGACCTTGGCGGATGCGATTGCGCGCAGGCGCGGCCTGCAGGCGATCCATCTCGACCAGCTCCATCATCTTCCCGGCACGGACTGGCAGCCGCGCCCTGCGGACGAATTCGCGGCCCTGCACGACGAGGCGATCCTTGGCGATGCCTGGGTGATGGACGGCAACTATTCCCGGTGCATGCCGCAGCGATTCAAGCGGGCGACGGGCCTCATCCTGCTGGACATATCCACGCCGCTCAGCCTGTTCCGCTACACACGGCGGTGCCTGTCCGGCGGGGCCAGGCCGGGCGGACTGGCCGGGCGGACTGGCAGGCGCCCGCGATCACATCAAGTGGGAGATGATCCATCACATCGCCATCGCCACACCGCGGAACCGCAGGCGCTACGCGGAGCTCTATCCGCAGATCCGGTTGCCGAAGATCCGGCTCGCGTCCGCCCATGCCATCGACGCGTGCTACCGGCAGTGGGGCCTCGAACGATGAGCGGCCCGCGGAGCCGCCGCGGGAACCCGCGGTTCCGGTCTCGCGCGGCAGGGCGTTAGACTGGCGCACCCTTTTCGACCCGGCTCCGACCATGCAGCATCTCACCATCGTCACCACCGGCGGCACCATCGACAAGATCTATTTCGACGACAAGTCGGACTACAAGATCGGCGCGCCGCAGATCGGCGAGATCCTCGGCCAGTTGGGCGTGGCGTTCCAGTTCGACGTGATCCCGATCCTGCGCAAGGACAGCCTGCACGTCACCGACGAGGACCGCGCGCTGATCCGCTCCACCATCGAGGCGCAGCCGCACCGCCACGTGCTGGTGACCCACGGCACCGACACCATGGTGGAAACCGCCAAGGTGCTGGCCGCCATCCCCGGCAAGGTGATCGTGCTCACCGGCGCGCTGAACCCGGCGCGCTTCCAGGGTTCCGATGCGGTGTTCAACATCGGCTGCGCGGTGGCCGCGGTGCAGACCCTGCCGGACGGCGTCTACATCGCGATGAACGGGCGCGTGTGGGATCCGGCCAAGGTGCGCAAGAACCGGGCGGAGAACCGCTTCGAGGAAGCGATGGGCTGAAAAAAGGCCCGGCCGCCTGGCCGGGCCCATGCGGAAAAACGGCGGATCGTCCCTGATCCGCCGGAGGGGTTACCAACTGGCCTTCAACGACACGCCGGAGAACGCCGCGTAGCCGCGCAGCACGATGTAGTAGGTGCCGGAGGCGCCGCTGAACGAGCAGCTTTCGTTGTTGCCGGTCTTGTACGGGCGGCAGTCGTAGCTGGAGGTGGTCGGCGCCGAGCCCTTCTTCACGTACAGGTCGACGTCGCCGCTGCCGCCCGAGGAGGCGATGGTGAGGCTGCTGCCCGAGGGCACGGTCACCGTGTAGCTCAGCGTCTTGCCCTTGGCGGCCGCGAGACCGGTCACCGGCACGCCGTTCTGCAGCCCGCCGCTACCGCCGCCGCTGCCGCCGCCCGTGCTCCACGACGCCTTCACCGTGACGCCCGAGTACGACGAGTAGCCGTGCACCTTGATGTAGTACTTGCCCGCGCTGGGCGAGGCCACGGTGCAGCTCTCGCTGTTGCCGCTCTTGTACGGGCGGCAGTCGTAGCTGGAGGTGGTCGGCGCGCTGCCGAACTTGGTGTAGAGGTCGGCATCACCGCTGCCGCCGGAAATCGACATCACCAGGTTGCTGGCGCCGGCCGGCACGGTGACGAAGAAATCCGTGTCGGCGCCCGACGCGCCCGACACGCCGCCCACGCCGACGTTGTTCTGCAGCTCGGTGGCGCTGCCGCCCGTGCCGCCGCCAGTGCCGCCACCGCCGGTGCCCGGACAGGTCACGCCCACGGCAGTGAACGCCGCGATCACGTCGTTGGCGTTGTAGCCGAGGTCGGTGGCCGCCGACTCCACGCCGCAGGCGCCGGAGTTGAACGTGGAGGTAGCCGTCCAGTAGCTCTTGTTGGCGAGCGCGAAGGACTGGAAGGCCTTCTTCACGTCCCAGCCGGAGGTCTTGGCCAGCACGCAGAACGCCTTGTTGTACACGCCGCTGGAGTAGTGCACGTCGAGGCTGGAGGTGTAGTTCGCCGCGTTGTCGATGGAGCCGCCATCCTGCGTCGGGTTGCACATGTAGCGCAGCGCGTCGCCCAGGCCGGCGCTGGCCTTGACGATGTCGGCGCCCACCAGGAAGTCGGCGTGGCCGCGGTCGTAGAACTCGGCCGCTTCGCCGGCGATGTCCGAGTACGCCTCGTTCATGCCGCCGGACTGGCCGTCGTATTCGAGGTTGGAGTTCTGCTCGGTGTAGCCGTGGCTGATCTCGTGGCTGGTCACGTCCAGCGACACCAGCGGGTAGAAGTCGCTGGCGCCGTCGCCGAAGTTCATCGCGGTGCCGTCCCAGAACGCGTTCTCGTAGTTCGACTTGTAGTGCACGTTCATGCGCAGCTGCATGTTGAGCGGCGCGGCGCCCATGTAGGCCGTGTACATGTCGTGCACTACGCCGCCGAAGTGGTGGGCGTCGTTGACCGGCGAGTAGGCACCGTTGATGGCGTCGGTGTCGCTGTTGGGGCAGGCGAAGCTGACGATGCTGCCGCCGCTGGTGGCGTGGTTCAGGTTGTAGGTGACGACGTTGGTGTTCTGCAGCTTGCAGGTGCTGCCGGACTGGGTGACGTCCAGCGCGGGGTAATCGGTGCCGTAGACGTACTTGCCGGTCTTCTGGTTGCCGCCGGGACCGGTGGCCGAAGCGTCGGTGAGGCCTTCCCAGCTCTTGATGACTTCGCCGGTGTTGGCGTCGACGATGGCGGTGGGGCGGGTCGGCGTGCTGCTGTTGACGAAATAGGACACGCGGTAGACCAGCCGCGCCGTGCCGTCGTCCATCGGGTACACGAACAGCTCGGCCTTCTGGTTGTTCATCGTGGCGCCGCCCACCAGCATGGTGTGCGCATGCGCCTTGAGCGCGGCGATGGCGCGGTCGGTGCCCAGCTTCGGCGCCACCGAGGCCAGCCCGACCGGCGTGCCCTGCATCAGCTCGCCGGTGGCGCGCAGCGCGTTGCCCTGCGCATCCTGCACCACGGCGATGCTGCGGCCGTAGATCGGCACGCCGCGGTACATCTGCTGCTGGCGAATCACCTTGTGGCCGTTGGCGACGGCGGCGGCCGTACCGTGCGGCGCGAGCGTCATCTGCGCGGCGAGGCCGAGGTGGCTGGCCAGGGCATTGGCCGGCACCGCGCCGAGGCTTTGCGCGCGCAACACCTGCGTGGTGGCCGCCGTGGCCATCGAGGCCGTGGCCATGCCGATGGCGGCAACCAGCAGTTTCAAGCGGTAATCGTTGAGCATCCTAGACTCCTAGACATTTTTTGGGGGCAAGCCGACCCGATGCGGCCGGTCAGGCCCCACGCAAGAATTTCCGTGCAAGGCACGGTCCCCATTCGATTGCTGTCTAGCGACCCCGAAGCCGCGTCGGCTTGCTGCTCCCCCATGGCATCCCTGGCCATACAGCGTGCGGACGTACTACGGCATGGCGGCAATGGCGCCGCATCGGAATCATTCGCCGCCCCCATGTCCCACGGCGAATCCATGGAAACTATTTCTTGCGGGAGAATTTCGCAACATATTTCGATGCTGCTGCGCACGAAGCTTGACGCGGGTCACGCCGCGCAAGCCGTGCAAACGCGGATCAGAGCATCCCGGTTTCCAGCTTCGCCAGCTCGGACATCATCGAGTGGTTCCACGGCGGGTCGAACACCAGGTCGATGTCGGCCTCGGCCACGGTGGGGATCATCTCCAGCTTGGTGCGGGCGTCGTCCACCAGGATGTCGCCCATGCCGCAGCCGGGCGCGGTGAGCGTGAGCTTGACGTAGACCTTGCGCTGGCCGTCCTCGCGCTGCTCCAGGCTGAGGTCGTAGACCAGGCCCAGCTCGACCACGTTCACCGGGATCTCCGGGTCGAACACGGTGCGCAGCTGATCCCAGCAGAGCTTCTCCACGTCGGCGTCGGTGGCGTCGGCCGGCACCTCGATCGGCGGCGGCGGCTCCTTGCCCAGCGCGTCGGCGTCCTTGCCCGCGATGCGGAACAGGTTGCCTTCCACGTACACGGTGAAGCTGCCGCCCAGCGCCTGGGTGATGTAGCCGATCTGGCCGGCGGGCAAGCTCACCGCTTCGCCCTGCGGCACCATCACCGCCTCGCAGTCGCGCATCAGGGTGAAGGGTTCGCTGCTCAGACTGAAACCGCTCATGCCACTCGCCAATCCGTCGTCAATGATGGGCGCCGTGCAGCGCGCCAGACTGCCTATTATGCCGGCAGGCGCCGCGGCCCGCCTGTCCTGGATCAGGGACGCGGCCGGCGACCAGCTATCATCGGCGCTCTGTTGCCTGCCGGATCGCCGCATGCCCTGTCTTTCCCTTTTCCGCCTCGCGCCATGAAATCGCGCGTTCCGCTGTTCGTGTTCGGGTTGTTCTGCGCCGCGATGATGGGCCTGGCCGTGGGCGCGGCGTGGATGGTGGCGGCGATGTACGTGCAACGGCCCGCGCCGTGGCTGGCACTGCCGGCGGGCGTGCTGCTGGCGTGGGCGATCCGCCACTGGATCCGCCGTCCGGGCACGGGCGCGGCGGCGATGGCGGCCTTTGCCACCGCGCTGGCGGCGCTCTACTTCAACGTGCTGATGGCTGCGCTCCTGCTCGCCGGCAACTTCGACATGGGGCTGCCCGAGGCGCTGCGCACGGCCGGCGCCGGCATGCTGCTGGCGCTGGCGCGACTGGGGGCGAGCCCGGTCGATCTCGTCTGGTACGTGCTGGGCACGCTGTTGGCGGCGTGGCTGGCGGGGCGCAGAACCACGCCGCGACACTGAATCTTGCTGGTTGCGATTGGGCGGCCCGTGGCCGCGTGATCCCTGTACTTTTGCGATCATCCCTGATCACGGGAATCAGGTATCCAGCGCCTTCAGCTCGCTGACCAGCTGGCCGGCGGCGGCCTGGCCGTCGCCGTACAGCATGCGGGTGTTGTCGGCGTAGAACAGCGCGTTCTCGATGCCGGCGAAACCGGTGCCCTTGCCACGCTTGATGACGATGACGTGCTTCGCCGCCGCCACGTCGAGGATAGGCATGCCGTAGATCGGCGAAGACGGGTCGGTCTTCGCCATCGGGTTCACCACGTCGTTCGCGCCGATCACCAGCACCACGTCGGTGTTCGGGAACTCGGGGTTGATGTCGTCCATGTCCTCGATCAGGTCGTAGGGAACGCCCGCCTCGGCCAGCAGCACGTTCATGTGGCCGGGCATGCGGCCCGCCACCGGGTGGATCGCGAACTTCACCTTCACGCCGCGCTCGATCAGCAGCTTGGCGAACTCCCACACCTTGTGCTGCGCCTGCGCCACCGCCATGCCGTAGCCGGGCACGATCGCCACGCGCTCGGCGTAGGCCATCATCACCGCCGCGTCGGCGGCCTCGATCGGCTTCTGCGCGCCGGCGATTTCCTGCGCTGCGCCGCCCGCCGCCGCGCCGAAGCTGCCGAACAGCACGTTGCCCAGCGAGCGGTTCATCGCCTTGGCCATCAGTTGCGTGAGCAGGGTGCCGGCCGCGCCCACCACCATGCCGGCGATGATCATCGCCTCGTTGCCCAGCACGTAGCCCTCGAACGCCACCGCCAGGCCGGTGAACGCGTTGTACAGCGAGATCACCACCGGCATGTCGGCGCCGCCGATCGGCAGGGTCATCAATAGGCCGAACAGCAGCGAAAGCACGAAGAACGCCGCGATCACCGGCAGTTCGAGGTGCCCCGTCGCCAGCATCGCGCCGTGCAGCAGCGCCAGCAGCAGCACCAGCAGGTTCACCGCGCGCTGGCCGGGGAACACGAAGCGCCGATCCATCCAGCCCTGCAGCTTGGCGAAGGCGACCAGCGAGCCGGAGAAGCTCACCGCGCCGATCAGCGCGCCCAGCACGCCCAGCACCAGCGCCACCGGCGAAAGGGGGGCCACCGCAGGAAGCTGGTGCAGCGCGTCGAGCGCCCAGCTCTCCGGGCGCAGCGGCGAGGTATCCGGTACCGCCACCGCGGCACGCTGCACGTGCGCCACCAGCTCCACCGCGCCGATGCCGGCCGCCGCGCCGCCGCCCATGCCGTTGTACAGCGCCACCATCTGCGGCATCGCGGTCATCGCCACCCGGCGGCCGCTCCACCATGCCGCCGCCACGCCGATCAGCACCGCGGCAAGGATCAGCCCCCGGTGGTGCATGTCCGGCAACGCGAAGGTGGCCAGCACCGCCAGCAGCATGCCCACGCCCGCCCACACGATGCCGCCGCGCGCGGTGCGCGGCGAACTCATGCGCTTCAGGCCCAGGATGAACAGCAGCGCGGCGAGGAAATAGCAGGCCTTGACCAAGGTGGGCAGCCAGCTCATGCCTTGTCCCCCGGCTGCTTGCCGCTGGGCTTGAACATCTCCAGCATGCGTTCGGTGACCACGTAGCCACCGGCGGCGTTGCCGGCCCCCAGCAGCACCGCCACGAAGCCCAGGCCCGTCTCGAACGGCGTGCTGGCGTGTCCCAGCGCTATCATGGCGCCCACCAGCACGATGCCGTGGACGAAATTGGAGCCCGACATCAGCGGCGTGTGCAGGATCACCGGCACCCGCGCAATGATCTCGTGGCCGGTGAACGCAGCCAGCATGAAGATATACAGCGCCAGGAACCCGTCGATCATGACCCCGCTCCCATTGAGTGCCGCCCGCCCGGACACCGTCGTCCCCGCATCATACGGGCGCCGGTCAACCCGTGCGAGCCTGCTGCGTTGAGCACGGGTGTCGAACCGATGGAGCGCAAGCATGCATCTGCCGACGATGCGGACGAGGCTGCCATGAACAGCCTCGCCGGCACGCTCGACGCCGAACTGCTGACCGAAACCGCTCAGGAGACCCCGGCCACCCTCGACGCCTTCCTGGCGCAGGTGGAGCGGCGCGCCTTCCGTGTGGCGGAGCTGAACCTGCGCAATCGCGAAGACGCGCTGGATGCGGTGCAGGACGCCATGCTGCGGCTGGTCAAGCACTACCGCGACAAGCCGGCCGCCGAATGGGCGCCGCTGTTCTGGGGCATCCTGCGCCGGCGCATCGTCGATCTGCAGCGCCGCCGCAAGGTGCGCTCGATCGTGGTGGGCTGGCTGGGCGGCGGGCGCGACGACGAGGGCGACGAACTGCCCAGCTGGGATCCGGCCGACCGCGGCCCGGGCCCGCTGGATCGCCTGCAGGACGCGCAGTCGTGGAGCGATCTCGGCGCCGCGCTGCGCAAGCTGCCGCAGCGCCAGCGCGAGGCCTTCACCCTGCGCATGCTGGAAGAACTGGACGTGGCGGAAACCGCACGTGCCATGGGCTGCTCGGAGGGCAGCGTGAAAACGCATCTGTCGCGCGCCATGCAACGGTTGCGCGAACAACTGGAGGACTGGCGATGAACACGCCTGGCAACGACTTGTCGAACACCCCGCTGGAACAGCGCGCCCGTGCGCTTTACCACGAAGCCGCGCGCAATCTCGATCCGGCCGTCGCCGGCCGCCTGCGCGCCGCGCGTCGCGACGCGCTGGCCGGCACGCGGCAGGCGCAGCACCACGTCGCGCGCTGGCTGGTGCCGTCCGGCGCGTGCGCGGCGATCGCGCTGGCAGCGTTGCTGGCATGGCCGTCCGCGCCGCACCCCGACGGCGGAATGCCGGCCGCTACCGCGATCACCGCCACGGCCGGCGGCGAAGCCGACGGCACGCTGCCGCCCGACCCCGAGCAGGCCGATCCCAACCTGTACCAGAATCTCGACTTCTACGGTTGGCTGGCCGCCAACGACAACCCGCCCCCTGCCCACTGATCCATGGCCTTGTTCGCACGCCCGCTGCAGTCGCTTGCCCTCGCCGTCCTGCTCGGCAGTTTCGTCGCGCCCGTCTTGCATGCGCAGGCCGCACCCGCGCCAATCTCGTGGAGCAGCCTCACGCCGGCCCAGCGCGACGTGCTGTCGCCGCTGCGGCAGGACTGGAACGGCCTGCCGCCGCAGCGGCAACAGCACCTGCTGGAAAAGAGCAGGAAGTGGGTGACCCTTCCGCCCGAACAGCGCTCGAAGATCAGCGAGCGCATCGCGCGCTGGCAGCAGATGACGCCGGCGGAACGCCAGCAGGCGCGCGAGAACCAGCGCCTGTTCCGCCAATTGCCGCCCGCGCAGCGCGAACAGCTGCATGCCGCCTACCAGCACTTCCAGAAGTTGCCGCCGGAGCAGCGCGCCAGGCTGATGCAGCAGTGGCACGCCATGCCGCCTGCGCAGCGGTTGCGGTGGTTGCACACACCGAGGCACTGAATGCGCGTCACCCCTCCTTGAACGCTGCCTCGCCGGCGCGCACCACGCAACTCTTCGCCACCAGCTCGTCGTCGAAGTCCGGCGCGAGCGCGCCGTCCTTCAGTAGCAGCTCGGCGAAGTTCACCACGTTGCGCGCATACATCTCCGAAGCGTGCAGCGGCGCGCCGGCCGGCAGGTTGAGCGGGCCCAGGATGGCGACGCCGCCCTGCTCCACGCGCTCGCCGGGCCGGGTCAATTCGCAGTTGCCGCCGCTTTCGGCGGCGAGATCCACGATCAGCGCGCCCGGTTTCATGCCCGCGACCATCGCGGCCGTGAGGATCTTCGGCGCCGCGCGGCCCGGTACGGCGGCGGTGCTCACCACCACGTCGAACGCCTTGAGGTGTTCGGCCAGCGCCTGCTGCTGCGCCGCGCGCTCCTCCGCCGACAGTTCGCGCGCATAGCCGCCGCTGCCGGCGGCGCTGACGCCGAGGTCGAGGAACTTCGCGCCCAGCGATTCCACTTGCTCGCGCGTCTCCGGACGCACGTCGTAGCCCTCGGTCTGCGCGCCGAGCCGGCGCGCGGTGGCGATGGCCTGCAGGCCGGCCACGCCGGCGCCGATCACCAGCACTTTCGAGGGGCGGATCGTGCCCGCCGCAGTGGTGAGCATGGGGAAGAACTTGGGCGCCGCCTCGGCGGCGATCAGCATCGCGCGGTAGCCCGCCACCGCCGCCTGCGAGCTCAGCACGTCCATCGCCTGCGCGCGTGTGGTGCGCGGCAGCAGCTCCAGCGCGAACGCGGTGAGCCTGCGCGCGGCCAGCGCCGCGATGCGCGAGGCCGCGCCGTAGGGCCGCAACTGCCCCACCACCACGGCGCCTTCGCGCAACTGCGCGTACACCGCGTCCTCCGGCGGCAGCACGCAGGCCAGCAGGTCGGCCTGCGCCAGCACGCCTGCGGCATCGGCGAAGTCCGCGTCCGCATAGCTGTCGTCGGGGAAACCCGCCGCCGCGCCCGCGCCGCGCTCCAGCAACACGCGCAGGCCCTTGCCATGGAGCTTCTTCGCCATCTCGGGCGTGATCGCCACGCGGCGTTCACCGGGGGCGGTTTCGCGCAGGGCGGCTACGGTGGTCGGCATCGTGCATCCCTCGTGGAAGGTCGCCGCATCTTGCCACGACTGCGCAGGCTTGGATGCCCCGCCGCGGCGCGCTAATCTGATCCACCGCTTGGGGGACTCGGAGAGCACGATGCCCGTTTCCATCCCGCACGACGAGCTTCTGGCGCTGGCGCGCCATGCGCGCGAACAGGCCCACGCACCGTATTCCCATTTCGCCGTGGGCGCCGCCCTGCTGGCCCGCGACGGCCGCCGCTTCGCCGGCTGCAACGTGGAGAACACCTCCTATGGCCTGTGCAACTGCGCCGAACGCACCGCGCTGTTCGCCGCCGTTGCCGCAGGCTGCAAGCCAGGCGATTTCGCCGCCATCGCGGTGATCGCCGACTGCGATGGGCCGGTCAGCCCCTGCGGCGCCTGCCGCCAGGTGATGATCGAGTTGTGCGACGCCGACATGCCGGTGCTGCTCGCCAACCTGCGCGGCGACACCGCCCAGACCAGCGTGGCGGCCCTGCTGCCCGGTGCCTTCCGGCTGCGCGCCGGATCGCCGGCGGCGCCCTGACCGCGCGGGACACGAAAAGGGCGGCGCCAGCGGCGCCACCCTTCCCGCAAGCGCACTTGCTTACTGGTACTTCTTGCCGTTCACCACCACGTAGCCGGCATATGGCCAGGATTTGCTGGTGCCGTGGTGCGTCCAGTCGATGCCCTGGCTGTCCATGTTGTCGTAGTAGTAGCGGCCCTTCACGTAGGTGGTGTCGCCCACCGCCACCCACGGCCACTTCGGCGCGCTCATCTGGTCGAGATCCGACACGATCTCGATCACCACGCCCGACGCCACCTGCACGTAGAAGTAGCCGTGGTGGCCGCTGCGGGTCTTCTTTTCCGGCAGCACCGCGGTGACGATGCCGCAGACGTCCTCGGGCTGGTCGGCCTCGATCACGCCGTCCTCGAACGCCTGCTGGTCCTGCAGGAACTGCGCGTCGTCGCACGGATACGTGGTCGTTTTCTTCGCCGGCGCGAAAATGCCGCTGACGTAGTTGTCCTGCGCGTGCGCAACCGAGCCCAGCATCACCGACACGCCCAGCAACGCGACCGACATGTAACGTGACTTCATGATTCCCCTCCATTGTTGAAAAGCCCCCCTGCACCGCCCATCTTGAGGCATGGACATGATGTTTTTTTGAATGGCAGATGCCGTCGCCGCGACGCGTGCCTTTTGTGCGAACCGGTCGACATTGCCGGCCGGGCGCGCAGGCCTGCCCCGTGCCGGGCCGCCCCGGATTCGCGCGGAGCCGGCCGGGTCGCTAGCATGCAAGCCTTTGCACCGCGGCCCGCGCCATGTCCGAAGCCCTGTCCCTGCTCCAGCACCGCCATTCCGTGCCCTCGCGCCAGCTCGGCGCGCCCGCGCCCGACGAGACCACGCTGCGCGAGCTGCTGGCCACCGCGATCCGCGTGCCCGACCACGGCAAGCTGGCGCCGTTCCGGCTGATCCGCCTCGAAGGAGACGCCAAGCTGCGCTTCGGCGAACGGCTGGCGGAACTCGCCATCCGCAAACAGCCCGAGCTATCCGACGCCAAGCGCGAAAAGGAACAGCTGCGCTACACCTTCGCACCGCTGGTGATCGCCGTGGTCGCGCACGTCGATACCGGCAGCAGCGTTCCGGAGATCGAGCAGCGCCTGAGCGCCGGCTGCGTGGCCTACAACATCCTGCTCGGCGCGCACGCGCTGGGCTACGGCGCGCAATGGCTCACCGGCTGGGCCGCCTACGACCCCGACGTGGCGGCGCTGCTGGGCCTGGCCGCCAACGAGCACGTGGTCGCCTTCGTGCACCTCGGCACGCCGCAGCTCGGCGTGCCCGACCGCGAGCGTCCCGCGCTGGACGGCCTGCTGACCACGTGGTCGCCGTGAACGCCAACCGCCGCGACGCCGCCCATCTGGTGGACGGCAGCCTCTACGTGTTCCGCGCCTGGCACTCGATGCCGGACGAATTCCACGATGCCGACGGCCACCCGGCCAACGCCGTGCACGGCTATACCCGCTTCCTGTGCGAGCTGCTGGAACGGGCGCGGCCGGAGCGCCTCGCGGTGGCCTTCGACGCCTCGCTCACCAGCTCGTTCCGCAACGCGATCTACCCGCCCTACAAGGCCAACCGCGAACTGCCGCCGCCCGACCTGGAACGCCAGTTCGTGCTGTGCCGCGAAGTCACCGCGGCGCTGGGCATCCCGGTGATGATCGACCACAGCTACGAGGCCGACGACCTGATCGGCAGCGCGCTGTGGAGCCTGCGCGCGCACGGCGTACCCGGCGTGATCGTCTCCGCCGACAAGGACTTCGGCCAGTTGCTGGGCGAGCGCGACGAGCAGTGGGACTACGCGAAGAACCTGCGCTGGGGCCCCGCCGGCGTGCACGAGAAGCTCGGCGTGCATCCGCACCAGGTGGCCGACTACCTCGCGCTGTGCGGCGACGCGGTGGACAACATACCCGGCGTGCCCGGCATCGGCGCCAAGACCGCTGCCGCCCTGCTCGGCCACTTCGGCAACCTCGAAGCCCTGCTCGAACGCGTGGACGAAATCCCCTTCCTGCGCATCCGCGGCGCCGCCAGCTGCGCCGCGAAACTGCGCGAGCACGGCGAGCAGGCCTTGCTCTACCGCCGCCTCACCCGCATCGCGCTCGACGCTCCCGTGCCCGAAGGCGCCGATGCCCTGCACCGCGCGGGCGGGGATGCGGCCGCGCTCGATGCGTTGTGCGAGCGCCTGCGCTTCGGGCCATTGACGCGCACGCGGCTGAAGGCGCTGCTGGAGTGAACCGGCTGCCTGCGCGGCCGTGAACCGCCCCGCCGGCCATACGCCGCCGTTCTCCGGTTTTCCGCGCGCCAGCTATACTGCCGCGCTTCCGTGCCATGAACCTCGGCGAATGAATCCCAACTTCCTCGAATTCGAACAACCCATCGCCGAGCTCGAAGCGAAGATCGAGGAGCTGCGCCACACCAGCCACGGCCAGGCGCTGGATATCGACGAGGAAGTCGGCAAGCTGCGCGAAAAGCTCAAGCTCAAGACCAACGACATCTTCAAGAACCTCAGCCCGTGGCAGGTCGCGCAGATGTCGCGCCACCCGGCGCGGCCGTACACGCTCGACTACATCGGCGTGATGTGCGAGGAATTCCACGAGTTGGCCGGCGACCGCATGTACGCCGACGACGGCGCCATCGTGGGCGGCCTGGGCCGCATCAACGGTCGTGCCGTGATGATCGTGGGCCACCAGAAGGCGCGCGACACCAAGGGCAAGCTCAGGCGCAACTTCGGCATGCCGCGCCCCGAGGGCTACCGCAAGGCGCTGCGCCTGATGAAGATGGCCGAGCGCTTCGGCCTGCCCGTGCTCACCCTGATCGACACCATGGGCGCCTACCCCGGCATCGGCGCCGAGGAGCGCGGCCAGAGCGAGGCCATCGCGCGCAACCTGCTGGAAATGGCCGACCTCAAGACGCCGATCATCTGCACCGTGATCGGCGAAGGCGGCTCCGGCGGCGCGCTGGCGATCGGCGTGGGCGACCGCATCAACATGCTGCAGTACTCCACCTATTCCGTGATCACCCCGGAAGGCTGCGCCACCATCCTCTGGCGCAGCGCCGAGCGCGCCAAGGACGCCGCCGAGGCGCTGGGCCTCACCGCGCCGCGCCTGCTTGAGCTGGGCCTGATCGACAAGCTGATCCGCGAACCGCTGGGCGGCGCCCACCGCAACCCGCGTTCCATGGCGATCCGCCTCAAGGCCGTGCTGATGAACCAGCTCGACGAGCTGCAGGCGCTGCCGACGGCTGATCTGCTGGAACAGCGCTACCGGCGCCTGCGCGGCCACGGCGCGTTCCAGGAATAACGTCGCAGCAGCGCGCCCGGCGCTACCATCGGCGGCATCCCCAGGCTGCCGGAAAACGCCATGGCCCACGACAAGCTCGCCGTACTGATCGACGCCGACAACGCCCGTCCCGCCATCGTCGAGGGCCTGCTCGCCGAGGTCGCCAAATACGGCACCGCACACGTCAAGCGCATCTACGGCGACTGGACCAAGCCCGACCTCAACGGCTGGAAGGAAGCGCTGCTGCGCCACTCGATCCAGCCTATCCAGCAGTTCCGCTACACCGTGGGCAAGAACGCCACCGACTCGGCGATGATCATCGACGCGATGGATCTGCTCTACGGCGGGCGCTTCGACGGCTTCTGCATCGTCTCCAGCGACAGCGACTTCACCCGGCTCGCCTCGCGCATCCGCGAGTCCGGCCTCACCGTGTACGGCTTCGGCGAGAAGAAGACGCCCGAGCCGTTCCGCACCGCCTGCGACAAGTTCATCTACACCGAGGTGCTTGTGCGCGCCGACGAAAGCGAGGCGGAGGCGGCGCCCAAGCCCCGCTCGGCCAAGGAGCTACGCGGCGACACGCGACTGATGAACCTGCTGCGCGGCGCCATCGAGGCGGCCTCCGACGATTCCGGCTGGGCCGGGCTCGGCCCCATCGGCAGCATCCTCAACAAACAGTCGCCCGACTTCGACTCGCGCAACTACGGCTACGCCAAGCTGAGCGGCCTCATCAAGGGCGTCGGCCTGTTCGAGACCGAGGAACGGCACATCGGCAACGGCAAGCACATCTACGTGCGCCCCCAAAGCGGCAAGAAGTGAAGCTTTCGCTGTCCCGCCACCTCGACGCCGCGCTGGCGGACTGGCCCGGAACCGCGCTCTGCGTGGCCTTCAGCGGCGGCCCCGACTCCACCGCCCTGCTGCACGCGCTGGCGCAGCTGCCCGCGGCGCGTGCGCGCGGCCTGCGCGCGCTGCACGTCGACCACGGCCTGCACGCGGACAGCGCGGCGTGGGCCGCGCACTGCCGGCACTTCTGCGCCGATCTCGGGCTGGACTGCGAGGTGGCGCGCGTGCAGGTTCAAACGCACCGCGGCGAAGGCGTGGAAGCCGCCGCGCGCCATGCGCGCTACGCCGCCTTCGCCGCGCACCTCCGCGCCGGCGAAACCCTGCTGCTGGCCCACCACCGCGACGACCAGGCCGAGACAGTGCTGCTGAAGTTGCTGCGCGGCGCCGGGCCAGAAGGGCTGGGCGGCATGCGCGAGCGCCGCCCGCTGAGACAAGGCGAACTGTGGCGGCCTTTGTTGCGCGACGTCACGCGGGCACAACTGCGCGACTACGTCGCCCTGCACGGCCTGCCCTGCATCGACGATCCGTCGAACGCCGACACCCGGCTCGCGCGCAACCACCTGCGCCACGAAATCCTGCCACGCATCGCCGCGCACTGGCCGCAGGCGACGGATTCGATCCTGCACAGCGCCGCGCTCAGCCGCGCCGCCGCCGATGCCTTGCGCACGCAATGGCTGGCCGCCTTCGCCACGCTGCACGACACCGCCACCGGCAGCCTCGACGCTACCGGCTGGCTCGCGCTCGCGCCCGCCTTGCGCGAACCGCTGCTGGATCACTGGCTGCACGCACGCGGCCTGCCTGCGCCCACCACCGCGCAACGCATGCAGATCGAGCGCCAGTGCCGCGCGCGCGCCGGCCAGTCGCCGTGCATCCGCTGGCGCGGCGCGGAGCTGCACGTATGGAAAGGGCGACTGTGGGCGCGCGCTCCTGTCCCCGCCATCGACCCCGGCTGGCAGGCAGCGTGGCAAGGCGAACCGCTCGCGCTGCCCGATGGCGGCAAGCTCGCACTGCACGACGCGCACGCGCGCCTGCCCGCGCCGCTGGCCGTGCGCCTGCGCCAGGGCGGCGAGCGCATCAAGCCTGCTGGCGACGCGCACACCCGCGAACTGCGCGACCTGTTCCAGCAAGCCATGTTGCCGCCATGGCAGCGCCCTGCCTGCCCGCTGCTGTACGAAGGCGAGGAGCTGGTGGCCGTGGCCGACCGCTGGATCAGCTCGCGCGGCCGCGCATTGTTCGATGCCGCCGGTAGCCTGCCGCACTGGCAACCTGCCGCGTGATCCGCCAAGTCTTCGCCGTCGGCACGTTGCATCGCATTGATTCCAGAGGCCCGCTGCGTTAGCTTTGCGGCCCATGGCCAAGACCGCTTCCACCGCCGCCAAGACGCCGCCAGCCGCCGATTTCGAGCACTCGCTGGACGAACTCGAGCAACTGGTGGCGAAGATGGAAGGCGGCCAGCAGAGCCTGGACGAATCGCTGGCCTCCTTCGAGCGCGGCATCGGCCTGTACCGCCACTGCCAGCAGGCGCTGGAGCAGGCCGAACTGCGCGTGCGCCTGCTGCTCGATCCCGAAGCCCCCGACAGCGCCGAACCGTTTGAACCCGAACACTGAGCTTGGCCCTGCCCTGCAACCGTTAATCGCCCGCGCCGAACAGGCGCTGGAGCGCAGCCTGCCGCCGGCCGCACAATCCCCAGTCGAACTGCACCGCGCGATGCGCTACGCCGTGCTCGGCGGCGGCAAGCGCCTGCGCCCACTGCTGGTCTACGCCACCGCCCACGCGCTGGGCCACGACGGCCCCGCGATGGACGCCTCCGCCTGCGCGGTGGAGCTGATCCACGCCTATTCGCTGGTGCACGACGACCTGCCCGCGATGGACGACGACGACATGCGCCGCGGCCGCCCCACCTGCCACGTCGCGTTCGGCGAGGCGATGGCGATACTCGCCGGCGACGCGCTGCAAGCACTGGCCTTCGAGCTGCTGGCCGCCCCCGGCGCGGCGCCCGACGACGCCACCGGCATGCGCATGCTGCGCGCGCTGGGCCGCGCCTGCGGCGCCGAAGGCATGGCCGGCGGCCAGGCGCTGGATCTCGCCGCGGTGGGCCGCAAGCTCACGCTGGCCGAACTCGAACACATGCACGCCTGCAAGACCGGCGCGCTGATCCGCGCCTCGGTGCAACTGGGCGCGCTCGCCGCCGGCGCGGACGAAACCGCGCTTGCCGCGCTGGATCGCTACGCCACCGCGGTGGGACTGGCCTTCCAGGTGCGCGACGACATCCTCGACGTGGAAGGCGAATCCGCGGTGATCGGCAAGACCGCCGGCAAGGACGCCGCCGCCGACAAACCCACCTTCCCCTCGATCATCGGCCTCGACGCCTCGCGCGCGCGGCTGGCCGCGCTCACCGCGACTGCGCTCGACGCCATCGCGCCGTTGGGTGCGCGTGGCGAATGGCTGGCCGAACTGGCGCTCTACGCCGCCCATCGCATCCACTGAAACGAAAAGAGCGGCCTGCGCCGCTCTTTCATTCAACGCCGGAAACCAGCGCAGCCGGATGGCAGTTGGTCACAGCGAATTGCCTGGCTCTCCCGATAATCCTGGCTTCAATGAGATCAAAGAAGATCTTCCAGAGAAATTCCCGCCTGTGCTTCCTTGCGTTTGTACTCCGCCTTGATCTCGGAAAACAACTGAGTCAGATCCATAAAGTATTGCTCATAATCGGCGCGATCACGCAATGTCTGGCTTTTGAGAAGCTGCTCGTTGTATCTGACCGCATCCCTCAACGCCTGGATAAGAAGCGGTGCGGCCGCACTGGATATCTCGATCATGCTGACTCCCTCAAGGCGCTCATGGCCAACTGGTTCAGCAGCCTCTTAAATACCGCAAGCGGCATGTCATAAGCAGGCGCAATCGTATAGTGCGTCGCCTGCATCTGTTCATTGTATGAATCTTTCACGATGGCAAGGCCAGGCGGCAGTATCGTGCCTTTCGGAATCCTGTAGTAGGCCCAGTCTTTGCCACCCGGCACTCCGGCTCGATCAAATGTGCTGGCACCGCGTGGCACGGAGCGCACCCGCACCCAATCCCTCTCTATTGTTATATCAGGCCTCCGGACACGACCGTTGGACATCTTGAAGGGCGATTCAACGAGGTCAAAGAGGCGCTCGCTTCTGCGAACGTTCAGCGCTCGCCAGAGATTCAATGGCACCTCACCATCGTAGTAGCGCTCCAGCTCTCCCCGAGCCAGAAGAATGTCTTTCAGTGTTTCATTATCCATCCGCGTCCTCCCTTTCTCCCATCCAGAGCCTATCCCGGATCATGCCGACCGGATCGCCGCAGCCTCCGGATCCGAACCGTACCGGTTGCCGCCGGAATTGCCGGCCGTCGCGAGCAGCACAATGAGCCAGATCGCGCCGATCAGCGGGATCAACTGGATCAGCATCCACCAGCCGCTACGCCCCGTGTCGTGCAGGCGGCGCACGCCGACCGCAACATACGGCAGCAGGGTGGCCAAACCATAGAGGCTGCTCAACGCGGGCAGGTGAATGGCCTGGCCGATCGCCTCCGCCACCGCGGCAGCGAGCAGGTCGACCAGGAAAAACATCCAGAACTCCTTGCGCCGCGCACGCCCCTCGAAATCCGCGTAATGCCCCTTGATGCAGCCCAGATACCAATCGAAAAAACCCATGACTCAACCTTCCCTTGATGAATTCATGTGAAGCACGCGGACGGAACGTTTCCCCGTGCGCAGAACACGCCGCGCACGGGGAAATCCAGGCGTTGTCAGTTCACCAGCCGCAGCGCGAACGGATAACGATAGCTGCCGTCCGAGCTGACCTTGACCGCGGCGACGATGCAGAGAACCAGGTTCGCCAGCCACAGCAGCCAGCCCAGCAACGCGCCGATCAGGATGACGGCGAGCACGCCGCAGATCACGTAGCCGATCAGCACGGTGATCTGGAAATTCAAGGCTTCCTTGGCCTCCCCCACGAGGTAGGCCTTGTCGGCGCGATCCTTGTGCGCCAGCCACACGATCAGCGGCACGATCACGCTGAGGATGAAACCCGACAGGTGGGTGAGCATGGCCAGGTTGCGATCATCGCTGCTGGCTTCGGTGGCGGCGGGCGGCGACGGCGGTATCTGATCCGACGGTGTGCTCATGAACGATCCTCCACGGTGGGTGAGCCGCGCACCGCAGACAGCCGGCCTTGCGCGGACTGGTCAAACGCCTGCGCAGCATGCCGCAGGAATCACTCACCCGCCACTGTCATCCTGTCCACGAGGATGGAACCGCACAGGATGTGCGAACGCGGGTCGACGTCCGTACCGACCGCGCGGATGCCGGCGTACATGTCGCGCAGGTTGGCGGCGATGGTGATTTCCTCCACCGGGTAGGCGATCGCGCCGTTCTCCACCCAGAAACCGGCCGCGCCGCGTGAGTAATCGCCGGTGATGGTGTTCACGCCCTGCCCCATCACCTCGGTGACCAGCAAGCCCGTGCCCAGCCGGCGCAGCATGCCGGCGAAGTCGCTGGCCTCGCCGTCGTCCGCACCCGGCGCCACCGCCAGGTTGTGGATGCCGCCGGCGTTGCCGGTGGATGCCAGCCCGAGCTTGCGCGCCGAGTAGCTGCCCAGCACGTAGCGCGCCAGCACGCCGCCCTGCACCAGCGCGCTGTCGCGCGTGGCCACGCCTTCGCCGTCGAAACTGCCCGAGCCGTGACCGCGCCGGAGGAGCGGTTGCTCGTCGATCTGCAACCACGCCGGCATGATCGCCTTGCCGGCGTGGTCGAGCAGGAAACTGGCGCGGCGGTACAGCGCGCCGCCGCTCACCGCGCCGACGAGATGGCCGACCAACCCGCGCGCGATCTCCGGCGCGAACAGCACCGGACATTCGCGCGTGGCGAGGCTGCGCCCGTCCAGCCGCGCCAGCGTGCGTTCCGCGGCCTTGTCGCCCAGCGCCTTGGCGCCCATGAAATCGCCGGCGCTGCGCACGCTGTCGTACCAGTAGTCGCGCTGCATGCGCTCGCCCTCGCCCGCGATCAGCGACAGCGACAGCGAATGCCGCGTGCCGCGCTCGCGGCCGACGAAGCCGTGCGAGTTCGCGTACACCGACAGGCTCTCGCCCATCTGCACGCCGGCGCCGTCGGAGTTGGCGATGCCCGCGTGCGCGCGGCCGGCATCCTCGATGCGCCGGCCCAGCTCGATGGCGCACGCGGTGTCGATAGCCCACGGATGCCACAGGTCGAGATCGGGGAAATCCTTCGCCATGCGCGCGGCGTCGGCCAGGCCCGCGGCCGGATCCTCCTCGGTAAACTTGGCGATGGCGCAGGCCTGATCCAATGTGGCCTGGATCGAATCGGGGTTGAGGTCGGCGGTGCTGGCCGAGCCCTTGCGCTGGCCGAAGTACACGGTGAGCCCGAAGCCGCGGTCGCGGGTGTGCTCTACCGTCTCCACTTCGCCCAGGCGCACGTTCACGTTGAGGCCGGTGTCGATGCTGGCGGCCACCTCGGCGGCGCTGGCGCCGGCCGCGCGGGCGCGGCGGATCACGTCCCCGGCCAGGTCGGCGAGGCGATCCAGCTCATCGAGGCTGCGGTCGGTGCGGGGGGCGATCTCGCTCACGGGAAGCTCTCAGGCAAATCAAACGGGTAGAATGCACGATCCGCGCCGTGCCGTCTCCACATGGGGGCGCCGCGGCCCACCCGCAACGCATCGCGAAGCCGAACATGTCGGTCGTCCCCGGCCTCTACCGCCACTACAAAGGCCAGCGCTACCGCGTGCTGGGCACCGCCCGCCACAGCGAGACGGAAGAACAGCTGGTGGTGTACCAGGCGCTGTACGGCGAACGCGGCCTGTGGGTACGCCCCGTGGCGATGTTCGCCGAAAGCGTGACCGTGGACGGCGCAACCGTGCCCCGTTTCGCGCTGGAACAGGCCGAACTTGGCTTGCTCGAAAATCCGGGCCTGCTGGAAAACCCATGAACCGCAACTACACCGACGATCCCGACCACGACTACGGCCCTACCCGCACCCAGCAGCGCCGCGACGCGCTGGCTGTGCTGGAGCTGGCCGGCCTGCTGGTCGAACTGCCGCCGACGCGGCTGGCGAAGCTGGAGCTGCCCGACGACGTGCGCGACGAGATCGCCCACGTGCGCCGCATCACCTCGCACATCGCGCGCAAGCGCGAGCTGGCCTTCCTCGCCAAGCTGATGCGCCGCCACGACAGCGCGGCCTTCGATTCGGTGCGCGCCGCACTGGGCGAGAACCGCGACCGCCAGCGGCAGGAAACCGCCGCGATGCACCGCATGGAAGCGCTGCGCGAGCGCCTGCTGGGCGACGACGGCGACACGGCGGCCTCCGAACTGATCGAGCAATACCCGGACGTGGATCGCCAGCACCTGCGCGCCTTGATCCGCCAGGCGCGCGTGGAGAAAGCCACGCCGAACAAGCCGCCGCGCGCGTTCCGGGAGCTGTTCCAGTTACTCAAGTCGCTGCAAGGCGACGAAGCCTAGGCGCAGCGGCAGCCAGTGCGCGCCAGCGGCGCCGCTACGCTGCGGGCCAGAAACCGCGGATGCCCGCCACGCCCTGCGCGCCTGCCGCGTGTGCCTGCGGCAGTTGCACCGGCGACATGCCGCCCAGCGCGTAGACCGGCATCGCGGCGGCTTCGGCCAACGTTTCGAAGCGTGCCCATCCCAGCGGCACTGCATCCGGGTGGCTGGCCGTGGCCGTCACCGGCGACAGCGTGACGAAATCCGCGCCCAGTTGCAGCGCTTTCGCTAGCTGCGTGGCGTCATGGCAACTCGCGCCGACGGTTTGCCGCAGCGGCAACGGGCGCGCATCGAGCGCCGCCAGCTGCGCGCCGGTCAGATGCACGCCCACGCCCAGCGACAGCGCGCCTTCGATATCCGCATTGAGCAGCAACTGCGCGCCATGTCCGTGCGCCACGGGCGACAATGCCACGGCAAGTTCGCGCACGGCATCGCGCGGCCACAGCGGCAGGCGCAACTGCAGCAGGCGCTCGCCGGCTTCGATGGCGCCTGTGATGCGCTCGAACCATGCATTGCGTTCCTGCAATGCCACATCCGCCGGCGTAATGAGGTAACGCGGCGGCAGGCGCAGCGCCTGCAGGATCGCGTGGTCGGCGGGCGCCAGCGTCGCCGGATCCACCTCCGCCGGCAGGCGCCAGCACAGGCCCTGCCCTTCCAGTGGGCGCGGCTCGCCGCGCCAGTGCGTCACGACCCACGCATCCAGCAGCAGCATGCGTTCGCCATAGCACCAGGGCACGCGGATCAGCGGCGCGGCCTCGACCGGCGTGACGCCGAGTTCCTCCTCCAGCTCACGCGCCAGCGCCGCCAGCTGCGTCTCGCCGGGCTCGCGTTTGCCGCCGGGGAATTCCCACAGGCCCGCCAGATGCTTGCCCGCAGGCCGCTCGGCCAGCAGCACGCGGCCATCGCGGTCGCGCAGCGCGCCGGCCAGCACGTGCAACGGCGCGTCGCTCACCGGCCTGCTCAGCTGCCGCGCACGTACTCGACCATGTCGAAGTCGTAGGCGTGCTCGGCGTCCCGCTTGTGGTGCACGCGAGAGACTTCCGTCCAGTCGCTGAAATGCACGCCGGGGAAGAAGGCGTCCGCGCCATCCACCGCCGCACTGACCCAGGTGAGGTACAGCCGGCGCGCCAGCGGCAAGGCCTCGCGGAACACCTGGCTGCCGCCGATCACCATCAGCCCGCTGTGGTCGCTGCGCACCTGCGCTTCTTCGATGGAACGCACGGTGATCTGGCCGGGAAACGGCGCCTCGTGCCGGCGCGACAACACCAGGTTGGTGCGATCCGGCAGCGCACGGCCGATCGACAGTGCCGTGTTGTAGCCCATCAGCACGTGCTTGCCCACGGTGAGCTGCTTGAACCAGCGCAGGTCGTCCGGCAATTGCCAGGGCAATTGCCCCTTGCGGCCGATGGCGAAGTTCTCGTCCAGCGCAGCAATCAACGAAATAGCCATCTGAACTCCCTGCTGGGTTCACGAAATCGAATCGCGCCACCGTGGCGCGATCAGTGGAACATTGTAGCGATTCGTGGATGCGTGGCGCGTGACGGCGCCGCTACACCGCCACCGGCGCCTTGATCGCGGGGTACGGCTCGTAGCCCTCGATGGCGACGTCCTCGTAGCGAAAATCCTCCAGCGCACGCACGCCGGGGTTCAGCACCAGCCGCGGCAAGGGGCGCGGTTCGCGCGTCAGTTGCAGCCGCGCCTGTTCCACGTGGTTGCTGTACAGGTGCGCGTCGCCCAGCGTGTGCACGAAGTCGCCCACGCCCAGGCCGCAGACCTGGGCCACCATGTGGGTGAGCAGCGCGTAGCTGGCGATGTTGAACGGCACGCCGAGGAAGATGTCGCCGCTGCGCTGGTAGAGCTGGCAGCTCAACTTGCCCACCTGCCCCGGGGCCGCCGCAGGGGCCACGTAGAACTGGAACAGCGTGTGGCAGGGCATCAGCGCCATCTTCGGCAGCTCGCCCACGTTCCACGCGCTGACGATCAGCCGGCGCGAATCGGGGTTGCGCCGGATCTCGTCCACCACCCAGCGGATCTGGTCGACCGCCCCGCCGTCGGCGGTGGGCCAGGCGCGCCATTGCTTGCCGTAGACCGGGCCGAGGTTGCCGGCGGCATCGGCCCATTCATCCCAGATGCTGACGCCGTTTTCCTTGAGATAGGCGATGTTGGTGTCGCCTTTCAGGAACCAGATCAGCTCGTGGACGATGGACTTCAGGTGCAGCTTCTTCGTGGTGACCAGCGGGAAGCCTTCGGCGAGGTCGAAGCGCATCTGCCAGCCGAACACGCTGCGCGTGCCGGTGCCGGTGCGATCCATCTTCCCGGCGCCGTGCTCCAGCACGTGGCGCAGCAGGTCGAGGTAGGCCTTCATCGATCGCCCTGAGCCGGCAACGCCACTTCGTACAGGCGCAGCGTGGGCGCCTTGCGCGACAGCCACAGCAGCCACAGGCCCGCGACGATCAGCGGCAGCGAGAGGATCTGCCCCATCGTGAGCCAACCGAAGGCGAGATAACCGAGCTGGATGTCGGGCAGGCGCACGAACTCCACCCCGAAGCGGAAGCAGCCGTACATCAGCGCGAACAGGCCGGAGATCAGGTAGCGCGGCCGCGGCTTCATCGACACCAGCCACAGCACGGCGAACATCACCACGCCCTCCAGCGCCAGTTCGTACAGCTCCGAGGGCTGGCGCACCAGCCCGCCGAACTGCTGCAACTGCGCCTGCCACGCCGGATGCGCGGCGGCGTAGGCCACGTCCTCGCCATGCGCATTCGGAAAGATCATGCCCCACGGCAGGTGCGTGGGCTTGCCCCACAGCTCGCCGTTGATGAAGTTGCCCAGCCGGCCCAGCCCCAGCCCGATCGGCACCAGCGGCGCCACGAAGTCCACCGTGTCCATGAAGTGCAGCTTGTGCCGGCGCGACCACCACAAGCCGGCCACCAGCACGCCGACCAGGCCGCCGTGGAAGCTCATGCCGCCGTCCCACACGCGGAACAGCGCCAGCGGATCGGCCCAGATCCAGCGCAGGCCGCCGGTGTAATAGAACAGCATGTAGCCGATGCGCCCGCCGGCGATCACGCCCATCATGCCGTAGAAGAACAGGTCGCTGAGCGCATCGCGCGTCACCGGGAGACGCCCCTGGCGGCGCCGGTATTCGCCCAGCACGGCGGCGCTGAGGAAACCGACCAGGTACATCAGCCCGTACCAATGCACCTGCACGGGGCCGAGGTGGAAGGCGATGGGGTTGATGTCGACGATTGGAGGTGTGCCCATGCTTGCCGAGCGTAGCCGCGAAAACGGGCAGTGTAGCGGACGCATCCCAAACCGCGTAACACCGCCAGTTCCCGCTGCCGTCGCGGGTGCGATGCATCCGGAATTGATCTAGACTCGTGGCCAGATCGATGCGACGCGCCCGTCGCGACGCGTCGATCGCGACGGCACCTGCAATGCCGTACGCCGGGGAATCAGGGGGAATCCATGTCGTCTTGCGCCGGGTCTGTGGTCGCGCGGTTGTCCGTGCCCGATCGCACCCGATGTCGCGATACGCTGCATGCCCCCGCCCTTCGGCGCCGCTGCGGAAAGTTCACGACATTCAAGGAATCGATCATGCCCTCCACCCCATCCCGCCTGCCCATTCGCGTGCTGCTTGCGCTGGCACTGGCGTCTCCCTTCGGGCTGCTCGCGGCACCGGCCGCGCCCGTCGACTCGCCACTGCCGATCTCGGACTTCGCGCGCAGCGGCCAAATCAGCAACCCGAGCATCTCGCCCGACGGCCAGTTGCTTGCCGTCACCGTGCGCATCCCCGGCAAGGACGCCGGCGATCGCAGCAACTACCAGCTCGCCGTGCTGCACCTGCCTGACCTCAAGCCGGTGAGCCGGCTGGACATGGCGCCGCACAACCTGCCGGCGCGCGCCGTTTGGGTGAGCAACCAGCGGCTGGTGGTGGCGGTGGCCTACGAATCGACCTGGCTGGACGTGCCGCAACTGACCGGCGAGATCGTCGCGGTGAACTACGACGGCAGCCACAAGGCGACACTGTACGACCTGGCCACGCGCGGCAAGACGCTGCACTCGCAGGACATGCCGCGCGGCTTCGCCAGCATCGCCGGCGTGCCGGCCACGCGCAACGGCCATATCTATCTGGACTTCAGCCCCGAATCCTCGGGCAACTTTACGGTGTACGAGGCCAGCAAGAGCATGGTCTACGACGTCGACAGTTCGAACGGCAAGGCGGTGGAAGTCGGCGAGATCGATCGCGGCGGCATGAGTTTCGTGCTGCACGATGGCGTAGCCCGCTACGCCTATGGCACTCCGGGCAACGCAGTAACGATGGAAACCTGGATCCGCGACGGCAAGGGCAAGCCCTGGCGCAAGCTCGACGTCGGCGGCCAGTTGCGACCGCTGCGCCTCAGCGCCGACGGCAGCACGCTGTGGTCGCTGTACGCCGCCAACGGCGGCCCCGAGGCGCTGGTGGCCAGCAAGCCCGATGGCAGTGGGCGCAAGGTGCTCGCAGGCGACGATTTCGCCTCGGTGATGGATGTGCTGTATGCCCCGAAAGGCGGCGCTCCCTATGCGGCCGCCATCGGCGGCGGCCGGCCGCGCTTCGTCGACTTCGGCAACGACCCGCTGGCGCAGATCCATCAGGCGCTCAGCGGCAAGTTCCCGGACGAGTTCATCAACATCACGGGCGCGAGCGACGATGGCAACATCCTGCTGATCCACGCCGCCAGTGATCGCGACCCCGGCACCTATGCGCTGTTCGAACGCTCCACGATGAGCCTGCGCCCGCTGTTTCAGGTGGAGCCGTGGATCAAGCCCGCGCAAATGGCGCAACGCGAACCCATCCGCTTCAAGGCCAGCGACGGACAGGAACTGGGCGGCTTCCTCACCTTGCCCGCCAGCGGCAGCAAGCCTTACCCGCTGGTACTGGTTCCACATGGGGGCCCGATCGGCATCGAGGACAGCTGGTTTTACGACAACGATGCCCAGTTCCTCGCCAGCCGCGGCTACGCGGTGCTGCAGGTGAACTACCGCGGCTCGGCCGGACGCGGCCCCGCCTTCCTGCATGCGGGCTTCAAGCATTTCGGCGACCGCATCCAGCAGGATCTGGCCGACGGAGTGCGCTGGGCCATCGCCCAGGGCGACGCAGACGCCAAGCGCATCTGCGTCTACGGCGGCAGCTTCGGCGGCTACTCCTCGCTGATGCAACCGATCCTCGCGCCGGATCTATACAAGTGCGCCATCGACTACGCCGGCGTATCCGACTGGACCATCGGCATGGACAGCAGCGACACCAGCCACTTCGCCTCCGGCCTGCGCTATTTCGCCGACGCCATCGGCGACAAGGCTGCCGCGCGCGCGATCTCGCCCCTGTACATGCTCGACCGCTTCAATGTGCCGGTGCTGATCGCCCACGGCGAATCCGACCCGCGCGTGCCCTACCGCAACGCCACCGCATTGCGCAGCGCGCTGGACAAGGCCGGCAAGCCCTACGTGTGGCTGAGCAAACCCAAGGAAGGCCACGGCTTCTATACCGAGCAGGATCGCACCGACATGTACCAGCACATGCAGGACTTCCTGGCCAAGTACATCGGCAAAGGCGCCACCGCGCCCTGATCCGCACAACCATCTGCCGCGCCCATAACCGGGCGCGGCAAACGGCTCAGAGCAGCACCGGCCTGTCCGGCAGCTCGTCCCTTCGCGGCTCGCCGTCGGCGGGGAAATGCCGTTCGAGCAGCGCATGCACGGCCTCGATGCCGCGCAGGCTGCCTTCGCGCCACTGGCCGCACGCATAGGCTTCGCGCATGCGCTCGCATGCCGCCACCCACTCGCTGGGCGCCACGTGCCGCGCGATGCCGCGGTCGGCGACGATCTCGATGCGGTGCTCGGCCAGCAACACATAGACCAGCACGCCGTTGTTGTGCTCGGTATCCCACACGCACAACTGCTCGAACACCTGGCGCGCGCGCGTGGGCGCATCCAGCCCGGCAAGCACGGCCAGCGGCGACAGCCGCGATTCCACGGCAAGGCGGACTTCGCCCAGGTGCCGGCGCTCGCCCTCGGCGACCGCGACGGCGATCTCGTCGAGCAGGCTGGAGGGAAAACGGCGGCGCAGCTGGAACCAGCCTTCGCCGAGATTCGTCAGCAGGCGTTGCAGGCGGCCCATGTCACCAGCTCCCTGAGGCGCCGCCGCCGTTGAAGCTGCCGCCGCCACCGCTGAACCCGCCACCGCCGCCGAATCCACCGCCGCCGCCAAACCCGCCGCCGCCCCAGCCACCGAAGCCGCCCCAGCCACCACCGCCGATGGAGCGCCCGGCACCGGCCGGCAGCAACATCAGCAGGCCGCCAGCGATACCGCCGAAGATGCCCATGCCGGCGGAGGCCATCAGCCAGAACAGCCCTCCGATGACCAGCCCGCCCAGCGGCGCGCGCACGAAGGCATGCGCACGCCCCAGCACGCCGCGCAGGAAGATCCACGCGAAGAAGCCCACGGTGAGCAGGGTTTGCAGATCCAGCCCCCGCTTTTCGTGCGGAGCGCCCTGCACGGGCGGCGGCAGGGATTCGCCGTCGATGAGCAGCGTGAGCGCACCCACCGCATCGTTGATGCCGCCGGCGTAATCGCCCTGGCGGAACTTCGGCGCGATGTATTCGCGGATGATCCGCGCACAGGCCGCGTCGGGGATCGCTCCCTCCAGCCCCGCACCGACCTCGATGCGCACGGCATGGTCGTCCTTGGCGACCAGCAGCAGCACGCCGTCGTCGATGCCCTTGCGGCCCACCTTGTTCGCCATCGACACGGCTAGCGAATAGGCATCGAGATCCTGCGGTTGGGTGCTGCCCACCATCAGCACCACCAGTTGCGCGCCCTTGGCCTTCTCCAGCGCCGTCAACTGCGCGTCGAGGCTGTCCACCTGCTGCGCGCTGAGCGTGCCGGTGAGGTCGGTGACGTGCCGCACAAGCTTGGGCACGGCGGCATCGGCGTGCAGCAGCGCCGGCAGCAGCAAGGCCACTGCCAGCAGCCATGCCCACAGCGCATGCGGGCGGCGAGCGGTCATCTCAGTGCGCCGAGGCGGCAGGTGCCGGCGCGGCGCCCCCGAAATCGACCTTGGGCGCGCTGGAGATCGCCTGCTCGTTCTGCACGCTGAAGTTCGGCTTCACGGTGTAGCCGAACATCTTGGCGGTGAGGTTGTTGGGGAAGGTGCGGATCATCGAGTTGTAGTCCTGCACCGCCTGCACGTAGCGCTGGCGCGCCACGGTGATGCGGTTCTCGGTGCCTTCCAGTTGCGCCTGCAGGTTCTGGAACAGGCCGTCGGCCTTGAGCGTCGGATAGTTCTCGCTGACCGCCATCAGGCGCGACAGCGCGTTGCCTAGCTCGCCCTGCGCAGCCTGGAACTTGGCCAGCGCAGCGGGATCGTTGGCCAGCTCCGGCGTCACCTGGATGCTGCCCACCTTGGCGCGCGCATCGGCCACCTCGGTGAACACCTTCTCCTCGTGCTGGGCGTAGCCCTTCACCGTGGCGACCAGGTTGGGCACCAGGTCGGCGCGGCGCTGGTACTGGTTGAGCACCTCCGACCACGCGGCCTTGACCGCCTCGTCCTGCCGCTGCATGGCGTTGTAGCCGCAGCCCGTGAGGGCAATGGCGAGCAGCAACAGCACGAGATTGCGCAAGAGTTTCATGGCGAGGCTCCGTTCCGGTGAGGTTGGCATTGCAGCATCCCGGAGATGGCGGCGCAATCGGCCTAGCGCAAGCCCAGCACCAGCCCCCAGCTCAGCACCGTCAGCATCATCAGCAGGAACACGGCGGCCGAGCCCATGTCCTTGGCGCGGCCGGCAAGTTCGTGGCGACCGGGGCTGGCCAGATCCACCACCGCCTCGATGGCCGAGTTCAACAGCTCGGCCGACAGCACGAGGAAGGCCGGCGCCGCCAGCGCGAGTTTCTCCAGCGCGCCCTGGCCCAGCCACAGGCCCAGCGGGATCAGCACCACCGCCAGCGTCGCCTCCAGCCGGAACGAGGCCTCGTGCCGCCAGCCAGCGCGCAAGCCCAGCATCGACCAGCGGAAGGCGTTCCAGAGCTGGCGCGGGTTGCCGCGGAAACCGGGGCTGGGCATGGGACGTGGATCTCCGGCGCGTCGCGGGGCCAAACGGCAATGATGCCACAGGCCGCATATTGCGCTGCAACGGGGCCGGCGGGGCGGATGGGGTACGCTTCGGCGGTTGTGGCGCGTCTGGCGCCGCGATTCGCCGGCCGCGCCAGCGCGGCCGTTGTACTTCATCAGCACGGAACCGATGCATGGCAACCCAGAATCCACCCGTTTCGCAAACACGGTCGTTCAGCACCGTCTTCCTGATCGAGATGTGGGAGCGCTTCGGCTTCTACGGCATGCAGGTGCTGATGGTCACCTACATGATGAAGAAGCTGGGCTTCGTCGATACCAAGGCGAACCTGATCTGGGGCGCGGCCGCCGCGCTGATCTACGTGACGCCGGCGATCGGCGGCTGGGTGGGCGACAAGCTGATCGGCACCCGCCGCACCATGCGCATCGGCGCGATCGTGCTGATGCTGGGTTATGCGCTGCTGTGGATTCCCACCGACAACGCCTCGTTCCTGTACATCGCGCTGGGCGTGATCATCGTCGGCAACGGCATGTTCAAGCCGAACGCCGGCAACCTGGTGCGCAAGATCTACGAGGGCGACGACAGCAAGATCGACAGCGCCTTCACCATCTACTACATGGCGGTGAACATCGGCTCGACCATCTCGATGCTGCTCACGCCGTGGATCCGCGACTACGTGGGCAACCACGTCAGCGACGACTGGGGCTGGCACACCGCCTTCGGCGCCTGCGCGGTCGGCCTGCTGCTGGGTCTGTTCAATTACGCGCTGATGAGCCGCACTCTGAAGCACATCGGCTCGCCGGCCGACAACGCGCCTGTCGACCTGAAGAAGCTGGCCGGAGTGCTGGGCGGCGCCATCGCGCTGGTGTTCGTCTCCGCCTTCATCCTCAACAACGAAACGGTGGCGCGCGTCTGCGTGTATGCCGCTGGCGTGGTCGTGCTCGGCATCTTCGTCCACCTGATCCGCTCCAGCCACCGGGACGAACGCGCCGGCCTGATCGCCGCGCTGGTGCTGGTGGTGCAGACGATCTTCTTCTTCATCTTCTACCAGCAGATGTCCACCTCGCTGAACCTGTTCGCGCAGAAGAACGTGAACCTGGATTTCAGCCTGTTCGGCTGGCACGTCCTCACCTGGATCCCGGAGCAGTTCCAGTCGCTCAACGCGATCTGGATCGTGCTGCTGAGCCCGGTGCTGGTGTTCATCTACAACGGGCTCGGCCGCGTCGGCAAGGACATTTCCGTCGCCGCCAAGTTCGCCTGGGGCTTCGCCGCGGTGGCCGCCGGCTTCTTCATCTACGGCGTCGGCGCCAAGTGGGCCGTGGACGGCCAGGTGTCCTCGTGGATCATGGTGTGGGGCTACGGCCTGTACTCGCTGGGCGAGCTGCTGGTGTCCGGCCTGGGCCTGGCGATGATCGCCCGCTACGTGCCCGAGCGCATGGGCGGCTTCATGATGGGCGCCTACTTCGTGGCCTCGGGCATCTCGCAGTACCTGGGCAGCGTGGTGGCCAACTACGCGCACATCCCCGAGGGCCTCACCGACCCGGTGCAGTCGCTGGACATCTACACCAACCTGTTCAACAAGCTCGGACTGGTCGGCGTGGGCTGCACCGCGATCGCGCTGGCCGTGCTGCCGCTGATGAAGAAGCTGTCGGCCAGCCACGCCGACGTGGCGAACCGCGAACCGCTGCCCGCCGTGCGCAGCGAGGAGTTCGACGCGACCTGATCGCAGCGCCGGGATGCCGCCCGCGCGGCGGCTCCCGGCAAGTCGTGGAACCGCATGCCACACCGCTCCATCAAGAACCGCATCGGCCCGTTCGCGCTGGCGCGCACGCTGGCCTGGCTGCGGCTGTGCGCCATCGGCGGGCAGAGCGTGGCAGTGCTGGTCTGCGCGCTGTGGCTGCGCCTGCCAATACCGCTGCTGCCGCTGCTGTGCTGCATCGGCCTGCTGGCGGTGTTCGCGGTGCTGGCGGCGTGGCGCCTGGGCCGACCGTGGCCGGTGGCCGAATCCGAAGCCGTCGCGCACATCGGCATGGACACGCTGGTGCTGGGCGTGCTGCTGTACTTCACCGGCGGCGGCAGCAACCCCTTCGTCACCCTGCTGGTGGTGCCCATCGCGCTGGCCGCCGCGGCGCTGTCGATCCGCGCCATCCTCGCGGTGGCCGCCATCGCCGGCACCGCCTATCTGTCGCTGATGCGCTGGTACGTGCCGCTGCCGATGCCGGACAGCGCGCGCGACCACGGTTTCGGGCTGCACGTGGCCGGCATGGGCGTGAACTTCGTCATCACCGCGCTGCTGCTGGGCTTCTTCGTCAACCGGCTGGCGCGCGCACTGCGCATGCAGCAGTTGGCCACCCAGCGCGTACACGAGCGTGCGCTGCGCGACGAGGGCATCCTCGCCATCGCCACCCAGGCCGCCGGCGCCGCGCACGAGCTCAACACGCCGCTCTCCACCATGCGCACCCTGCTGCCCGAGCTGCGCCGCGAACACGCCGGCGACACCGCGCTGGCCGAGGATCTCAGCCTGCTCGAAGGCCAGGTGGATCGCTGCCGCGACATCCTGCGCGAGATGGTGGCGTTCGGCCAGGCGCAGCTCTCGCAGGAGCCGGAGCGGCTCGACGTGACGCAATTCCTGCATGGCTGCGCCGAACGCTTCCAGCTGCTGCATCCCGAAGCCGAACTGGAGCTGCAACTGGACGAGGGCATCGCCCATCTGCCGCTGCACGCGCCGCCCGGCCTGCGCCATGCGCTGCTGAACCTGCTGAACAATGCCGCCGACGCCTCCGCCCAACACGACTCGCGCGAGGTGCTGCTGCAGGTGGAGCGCGAAGGCGACTGGCTGCAGTTCACGGTGATCGACCGCGGCCCCGGCTTCGCCAGCGCCGAAAGCAGCGTGCGGCTGGGCCAGTCGCAAAAGCAGGACGGGCTGGGCATCGGCCTCACGTTGGCCGTGGCCACCGCCGAACGCCTGGACGGCGAGCTGGTGGCGCGCAACACCGGCGACGGCGCCGTGGTGTGCCTGCGCCTGCCGCTGGCGGCCGTATCGCGGCATTGAGTCGCACCCGGCATGCGTGCATGCTGTGCCGCCCGCGACGAAAATACGCACATGAACGAATACTCCGGCCCCGCCAACGCCCGTCCGCTGCTGCTGGTGGACGACGACGCCACCTTCGTGCGCGTGCTGGGCCGTGCGCTGACTTCGCGCGGCTTCGAGGTGATCTCGGCCACCAACCTCGCCGACGCGCGCGCGCTGGCGCGCCGCCACCAGCCGCGCCATTGCGTGCTCGACCTCAAGCTGGGCGAGGAAAACGGCCTGCGCCTGATCCCCGAGCTGCACACGCTGGTGCCGGACATGCGCGTGCTGCTGCTCACCGGCTACGCCTCGATCGCCACCGCGGTGGAAGCGATCAAGCGCGGCGCGCACGACTACCTCGCCAAGCCGGTGGACGCCGATGCCGTGGTGCGCGCCCTGCTCGACGGCGACAACGGCAGCGACGCCGACGACGACGACCTGCCCGACGCCCCCGAGGCGCCGCTGGCGCTGCGCCGGCTGGAGTGGGAACACATCCAGCGCGTGCTCACCGAGTGCAACGGCAACATCTCCGAAACCGCCCGCCGGCTCGGCATGCACCGCCGCACCCTGCAGCGCAAGCTGAGCAAACATCCGGTGCGCGAGCGGCCCGACGGCGGTGATTGACCGCTGCCTGCGACAACGCGCCGTCTGGCGCCGCCGGAAAGCGCGACTAGACTAAGAAACCCTAGACCCAAGTCCAGAGTTTCCCCCATGAACTCGTGCCTCCCCTTCGCGCTGCTGCTGTGTGCAGCAGGCACGACGCTGGCCGCCGAAACGCCGCAAGCCGTCACGCTGTCGCCGGTGCAAGTGCACGCCAGCGACACCGCCGTGCTGGATGCCTCCAGCGTGACGGTGCGCATCGACCGCAAGCGACTGCAACAGCAGAACATCGTCGCCAGCAGCGACGTGCTGCGCTACGCGCCCAACCTGCAGGTGCGCGAGCGCTACATCGGCGACCCGAACGCCACGATCAGCGGCCGCGACTCGGGCACCCTGCAGAGCGCGCGCAGCCTGCTCTACGCCGACGGCCTGCTGCTCTCCAACCTGATGAGCAACGGCTGGGACGGCGCGCCGCGCTGGGGCATGGTGGCGCCCGAGGAAATCGGCGCGGTGGACGTGCTGTACGGCCCCTATTCCGCGCTGTATCCCGGCAACGCGATGGGCACCACGGTGCTGATCCACACCCGCCTGCCCGAACGCCTGATCGCCAGCGTCGACGCACAGTATTTCAGCCAGGACTACGGCGACCACTACGGCGCGGGCGGCCACTACGACGGCCACCGCCTCGCCGCCGTGCTCGGCGACAAGCAGGGCCGCTGGCGCTGGCTGCTTTCGCTCAACCGGCTCGACAACCACGGCCAGCCGATGCAGTACGCCACCGCGCAGGCCGGCGGCAACGCGGCCAACGCCGTGCCGGTGAGTGGCGCCACGCTGGATCGCAACCCCAGCGGCACGCCGCGCCTGGTCTACGGCGCCAACACCATCGAACACACCAAGCAGACCCAGGCCAACCTGCAGCTGGGCGTGGACATCAGCGACCACGTCGGCGCGCTGTTCACCCTGGGCTGGTGGCACAACGACGCCTTCGACGCCACCCGCAGCCTGATCCGCGACGCCGCCGGCCAGCCGGTCTACGGCGGCACCATCCTCGCTGGCGGCAAAGTCTGGACATTGCCTGCCAGCGGCCTGGCGCCCAGCGCCTACGACCAGACCCACGTGCTGTATGGCGCCGAGCTTGACGGCCATCTCGACAACGGCTGGCACTGGGAGGCCGTGGCCAGCCGCTACGACTACCGGCGCGACCTGCAGCACGATGCCGGGGCTGCCTTGCCCGCCGGCGGCCCCGGCTCCGTGGCCGACATGGGCGGCTCCGGCTGGAGCACCGCCGACCTGCGCAGCTCCGGCCCGCTGGGCGGCTCGAACATGCTCTACGCCGGCGCGCACCTCGACCGCTACGTGCTCGACTCGCGCGTGCAGGCCGCCAGCGACTGGCTGAGCCCCGCCGACGGCGCGCAGATCAGCGCCTACGGCGGCCGCACGCAGACGCGCGCGCTCTACCTGCAGGACGTGTGGAGCTTCGCCGAAGCCTGGGCATTGACCGCCGGCCTGCGCTGGGAACAGTGGCGCGCCTACGACGGCCTGCTCGCCAACGCCAGCGCCGCGCTCGCCTACCCCGCGCGCCGACGCAGCGACTTCTCGCCCAAGGCGTCGCTGAACTGGGACGTGGCCGAGGACTGGCAACTGCGCCTGTCCTCCGGCAAGGCCGTGCGCTACCCCACCGTCGAGGAGCTGTTCCAGGGCTCGATCTCCAACGGCGCCATCGTCCACAACGACCCGAACCTGCAGCCGGAACGCGACTGGTCCACCGACCTCAGCCTGATCCGCACCCTGCCGCACGGCCACTGGCGCGCGTCGCTGTACCAGGATCGCGTGGCCGACACGCTGTATTCGCAGACCGACATCACCCTGCCCGTGCCGGTCACCAGCGTGCAGAACATCGCCAGCGTACGCACGCGCGGCGTCGAGGGCGAACTGGTGCTCACCGACGTCGGGCTGTCCGGGCTGGACATCAGCGCCAGCGTCGCATGGAACCAGGCGATCACCCTGCGCGACCGGCAGTACCCCGCGGCCGACGGCAAGGATTTCCCGCGCATCCCGCGCCTGCGCGCCACCGTGTTCGCCGACTGGCGCTTCGCGTCCGGCTGGGACGCCTCGCTGGGCGTGCGCCGCTCCGGCCGGCAATACAACAGCCTCAACAACGGCGACACCCTCGACACCTACGGCGCCGTCAGCAGCTTCACCGTGGCCGACGCCAAGCTGCGCTGGCGCTTCGCGCCGCAGTGGACGGCCTCGCTGGGCGTGGACAACCTCACCAACGAGCACTACTGGGTCTACCATCCCTACGCCGGCCGCACCTGGTTCGGCGAGCTGCGCTGGGAGCTGTAACCCCGCGATTTCCTCCCTCTCCCGCTTGCGGGAGAGGGCCGGGGAGAGGGCAAGCCATGCGCCACACCCCTCCCTTTCCAGCCGCTTCAAGACACGCCATGCGCAAACTGATCCTCACCCTGCTCTGCCTGCTGCCGCTCACCGCCTTCGCCCACGACATGCCCGGCATGAAGATGGCACACGGCCCCGCGCTGGGCGCCAGCGCCGCGTTCGACGCGCATGGCCGCCTGTGGGTGGTGGACGCCGCCGACGGCCACGTGCGCATCCGCCACTCCGACGACCTCGGCAAGACGCTGAGCGCGCCGATGGACGTCAACGCCATCGCCGAGCCGATCTACGACTCCGGCGAGAACCGGCCCAAGATCGCGTTCGGCCCCAAGGGCGAGCTGTACGTGAGCTGGTCGCAGCCGCGCGCGAAGCCGTGGACGGGCTTCGTGCGCTTCGCCCGCTCGCTGGACGATGGCGCGCACTTCTCCGCGCCGATCACCGTGCACCACGACACCGCCGAGATCACCCACCGCTTCGACGCGCTGGCGGTGGACGGCCGGGGCCGCGTGCTGCTCGCATGGATCGACAAGCGCGACCTCGAGGCGGCGAAGGCCAAGGGCAAGCCGTATCTCGGCGCCGCCGTGTACTACAGCTGGTCCAACGACGAGGGCCGAACCTTCGTGCCCGAGCGCAAGGTGATGGATCACTCCTGCGAGTGCTGCCGCATCGCGCTGGCGCACGCGCCCGACGGCGAGATCGCCACGTTCTTCCGCGGCGTGTTCGGCGACAACATCCGCGACCACGCCTACGCCCTGCTGCCCACCGACGGCAGCCCCGCGCATGCCGAGCGCGCCACCTTCAGCAACTGGCACATCGCCGCCTGCCCCGAGCAGGGCCCCGGCCTCGCCATCAGCGACGACGGCACGCGCCACGCGGTGTGGTACGAAGCCAGCCACGGCCCCGCAATCTGGTACGGCCAGCTCGATCCCGGCCAGCCGCCGCAGCATGTGCTGAAACTCGCCGGCCCCGGCGCCAGCCATGCCGACGTGGCCGTGCACGGCCAGACCGTGTGGCTGGCGTGGAACCAGGTGGACGCGCGCGGCTATTCGCTGATGCTGCGCGTCTCCGACGACGGTGGCCTGCACTTCGGCGCACCGCGTGCCGTCGCCACATCTTCCGCCGCCGTGGGCTCGCCGCAACTGCTCGTGCGGCAAGGCCATGCCTTCATCGCGTGGAATACCGCCGGCGGCTTCCGCCTGGTTCCCGTCGAGGCACGCTGATGCGCCGTGCCCTCCTCGCCGCCTTGCTCCTGCTGGCACCGGCCGCCTTCGCCCGCGCCGGCACGCCCGTGCCGCTGACCGCCGCCGACGTGCCTGCCTTGCTCAAGCCGCCCGCGCACGGCGTGCGCATCGTCGCGATCTGGTCGCTGGACTGCGCCTATTGCGAGGCGAACATGCAGGCGCTGGCACAGCTGCAACGCGCGCATCCGCACGACGTCGAACTGCTCACCGTGGCCACCGACAGCGTCGCACGCCATGCGGAAATCGCCGCCCGCCTCAAGGCGGCGCACATGGACGGCTATCCGGCCCGCGCCTACGCCGAAGCCTCGCCCGAACGCCTCGATTTCCTGATCGACCCGAACTGGGGCGGCGAGACGCCGCGCACCGAGATCATCCGCGCCAACGGCAATCGGCAGGGCATCAGCGGGCAACTCACCGCGGCGCAGCTGCAAAAGCTTCCGTAGGAACGCATCCTGCGTGGGACGGTTCCTCGCCACGCAACGAAAGGGCATCGCGCACGGGATGCACCGCTACGGCTGATCGTCGGCGCCATCCGTGCTGTCGGCCGGCGCGGGCGCAGGCGGCGCGGAGGTGCCGTCGTCCTCGTCGCCGTAGATCGCCACGTGCGGCACGCCGCTGGCGTCGATCCAGCCGCGGTACATGCCATCGGTGTTGAACGGGATGGCGATGTTGCCGTGCGCGTCCAGCGCGATGGCACCGCCGTTGCCGCCCAGTGCGGGAATCTCCTGGTTGATCACCACCGCCGCGGCGCGCTTGATCGGCACGCGCATCTCGCTCACCTGCATGCAGATCGAATGCGCCGCCACGGTGCGGATGTAGTACTCGCCCCAGCCGGTGCCGGACACCGCGCAATCGCCGTTGGCGTAGGTGCCCGCGCCGATGATCGGCGAGTCGCCGATGCGGCCCCAGCGCTTGTCGACCATGCCGCCGGTGGAAGTGCCGGCGGCGAGATGGCCCTGCGCGTCCAGCGCCACCGCGCCCACGGTGCCGAAGTGCTTCGCGGTTTCCTCGTCTTCGTGCGACTTGCCGGCCGCGTCTTCCTTCAGCGCCTTCTGCAACTGCTGCCAGCGCTCCTCGGTGCGGAAGTAGGAAGGATCGACCAGCGGCATGCCGGTGCTCTGCGCGAACGCCTCGGCGCCCTGGCCGGAGAGCATCACGTAAGGCGTCTGCTCCATCACCGCGCGCGCCAGCAGGATCGGATTCCTGATCCGCTGCACGCCGGCCACCGCGCCGGCACGGCGGCTGTCGCCGTCCATGATCGCCGCGTCCAGCTCGTTCTTCCCGTCGTGGGTGAACACCGCGCCCTTGCCGGCGTTGAAATGCGGATCGTCCTCCAGCACCACGATGGCCGCGCTCGCCGCATCCACCGCGCCCTAGCCGGCCTTCAGCTCGGCGTAGCCGCTCAACAGCGCCTTCGTCATCGCCGCGCGTATCGCCTGCTCCTTCGCCGGGGTGAGGTCGTGCTTGACGACGCCGGCGCCGCCATGGATCACCAGCACCGGCGGCACGGCGGCATGGCTCATCGCGGCGACTCCGAGGGCGGCAAGGGCGGGCAACAGGCGGCGCGGCTTCACGGGGCTCTTTCCCTGAGGACGACTGGAGAAAGTATGGCGAGCCGTGCCTGCCGGGCTTCGTGCGGCGGAACTCAACAGCCGACGCTGGGCGTCAGGTCGATCCTGATCGTGTCGTCCTCGACAACCTTGCCATCCTTGTCTTCCAGCTTCTTGCCTACCTGGATGGTGCCCTGCTGCCCAGGCAACATGCGGATCCACGGATTGGAAGGCTTTGCCAGCGGGCCGCCACTCATCGCGACTTGAACCTCCAATTGCCCGCGCTCGGCGGGAACCACGGTGAAGCGCCCGTGCCATGGCGGCAGCTTGCCGATATTGCTCTCGGTCACTTCGTAGAACTGACCGGGCTTCAAGCACATGGCGGCATGCAAGCGCGGCGGCTCACTCCCGATGCCCAACACCAGCTTCAACATGTGGCGCTCCGCGGCATTCGCCTGCCCTGCGGTTTTCGCTGGGGACGCCGGCCGTGTGGTCGCGTAGACGCTGCTTGCAACCATCAGCGCCACGCTAAAGACGACGAGCGAACCGCACATGCGGCGGAATCTTCCTGGTTCATGCTGCTTCAACATCGCGATACGCTCCGTGAGTGGATGACGAGGTGACCAACTGCAGCCCACGGGCAGCGCGAGCGCGGCCGACTGGGTTTTCAACATCGCATTCGCATAGCAGCGGCGTTGTTCGCCGTATTCGCGCAGCACGGCGGCGTCGCAGGCCAGCTCCTGGTCGTGGCGCAGCGCGGCCAGCGCCCACCACGCCAGCGGGTGGCACCAGAACAGCGCGACGAGCACGTGCGCGAACAGGCCCCACCAACCGTCGCCGCGGCGTGCGTGCGCGGCCTCGTGGGCAAGGATCAGCTCCTGCTCGGTGGAGTCGTATCGATCATGGAAATCCGCAGGCAGCACGATACGGCTGCGCCATGCGCCGACCAGCGCCGGGCCGACGCCGACACTCGCGGCACGCAATACCGGCCGGGAAGCCAGCGCACCGGCCATCGGCGTGGCGCCATGCAATTGCGCGCGATAGCGGCGCTGCGCCACGACGGCGAACACCGACACCACCGCCATGCCGGCCAGCCACAGCAGCAAGGCCACGATGTGCCAGTCGAAACCGCCGGCGGCGTCCGCATGCGGCGTCGCCGTACCGACTGCCGAGGTGATCGTGTACACCAGCGGCGGCAGCGGCGCCGTCGATGCGACGGCATGCGGCAACTGGCTGGCCAACACGGTCAGTGGCGGCAACAGCCAGAGCTGGAAGGCACGCGCGGCGCCGAACCAGCGTCGGCACGGCCTGCGCAGCGCGGCGACCAGCAGCACCGCCGCGGTGAAGGCCAGCAGCGCCAGCCAGCCGCGCGCGGCCCATGCCGCCGCCAGCGATTCGAGGCCCGGCACCCGAAGGTCATTCATCGTCGAGCTCCTTCAGCAATTTGCGCAGCTCGGCAATGTCCTTCTTGCTGAGCTTGCGCTGCTCGGAGAAGTGCGCCACCAGCGGCGCCACGCGGCCGTCGAACAGGCGGTCGAGCAAGCCCTTGCTCTCCTGCGAGACGTACTTCTCGCGGCTCAACAGCGGCGTGTAGAGGTAGCGGCGACCGTCCTTCTCGGCCTTCACCGCCTTCTTCTTCAGCAGGCGGTTGAGCAGGGATTTCACCGTGCCCTCCTGCCAGCCCTGCGCAGGGCCGACCTCGGCAAGGATCTCCTCCGCGCTGCGCGGCGCCGTGCGCCAGAGCACTTCCATCACCACCGCCTCGGCTTCGCTGACTGCCATGACGCCACCGTTTACACATGTAAGTGAATCGATGTTTACATGCGTAAATGAAGACGTCAAGCCTGGCAGGTTCCTATCCCGCCCGTCATCCCGGCGAACGCCGGGATCCAGTGCTCCAGGACACTATTGATCCGGCCCGCAAGCAGTTTCACTCGGTGTCCTTCGACTCCGCTTCGCTACGCTCAGGACGAACGGGGTACGCGACGTATTTGCTGGCCGGATCAATAAGCGCATCGGCACTGGATTCCTGCTTGCGCAGGCATGACAGGCAAGAAGCCGATCGATCGGAGCGTCCCCGGCATCACCGCCACGAAAGCTCTTGCGACTTTGGTACGAATCGGCCGGACGACAATCCGTCGTATCATTTGCAACCAATTCCCCTGCATGAAGGCACGGCAATGGACAAGGTTTGCGCAAGCGCGGGCAAAGCCCTGGAAGGCCTGCTGTTCGACGGCATGACGATCGCCGCCGGCGGCTTCGGCCTGTGCGGCATCCCGGAGAACCTGATCAGCGCGCTGCTGGAAGCCGGCACCAAGGAGCTCACCATCGTGGGCAACAACGCCGGCGTGGACGATTTCGGCATGGGGCCGCTGCTGAAGACCCACCAGGTGAAGCGCGTGTACGCCTCCTACGTGGGCGAGAACAAGGAATTCGAGCGCCAGGTGCTGGCGGGCGAGCTGGAGCTGCACCTCACCCCTCAGGGCACGCTGGCCGAGAAGCTGCGCGCCGGCGGCGCCGGCATCCCCGGTTTCTATACCCGCACCGCGTTCGGCACCAAGCTGGCCGAGGGCAAGGAAACCAAGGTGTTCGACGGCAAGGAATACGTGCTGGAGGAAGCGATCCACGCCGACGTCTCCATCGTCAAGGCGTGGAAGGGCGACCGCCTTGGCAACCTGGTATTCCGCGAGACCGCGCGCAACTTCAACCCGATGATCGCCACCTGCGGCAAGGTCTGCGTGGCCGAAGTCGAGGAGCTGGTCGAGGTCGGTACGCTGGATCCGAACAACATCCACGTGCCGGGCATCTACGTCGACCGCATCATCCAGGGCGCGAAGTACGAGAAGCGCATCGAGATCCGCACGCTAGCCGGCGCCAACACCGGCAAGGAAAACCCCACCCGCACGGCGATGGCGCAGCGCGCCGCCAAGGAGCTGCGCGACGGTTTCTACGTGAACCTCGGCATCGGCATCCCGACCCTGGTGGCGAACTACATCCCCGCGGGCATGGACGTGGTGCTGCAGTCGGAGAACGGCCTGCTCGGCATCGGCCCGTTCCCCACCGAGGATCAGGTCGACCCCGACCTGATCAACGCCGGCAAACAGACCATCACCACCCTGCCCGGTTCGGCGTTCTTCTCCAGCGCCGACTCGTTCGCGATGATCCGCGGCGGCCACATCGACCTGTCGATCCTGGGCGGCATGGAAGTCTCCTGCCGCGGCGACCTCGCCAACTGGATGATCCCAGGCAAGATGGTGAAGGGCCCCGGCGGCGCGATGGATCTGGTGAGCGGCGTGCGCCGCGTGGTGGTGCTGATGGAGCACACCTCCAAGGATGGCGCACCGAAGATCAAGGACGAGTGCGAACTGCCCATCACCGGCAAGGAATGCGTGGATCTGATCATCACCGAGCTGTGCGTGTTCGCGGTCGAGAAGGGCAAGGGCCTCACCCTGATCGAACTCAACCCCGGCGTGACGGTGGACGAGGTGAAGGCGAAGACGGGCTGCGCGTTCGCGGTCGGCCCGTCGTTGTCGCAGTAAACATCAAGGTGCGCCGCGAGCCTTCCTCGCGGCGCACATCAAGCCGTGCGCGCCGCCGCCACTTCCGCGTCGAGATCCGCGAGCCGGTAGCCTGCGGAGTGGATGGTGTGCAGCAGGGGCCGTGCGAAGGGCTTGTCGATGATGCGGCGCAGGTTGTAGAGGTGCGAGCGCAGGGTGTCGGAGTCGGGCAGCATGTCGCCCCAGATCTCGCGCTCGATGTCGCGCCGGCTCACCACGCGCGGCGATTCGCGCATCAGGATCGCCAGCAGCTTCAGGCCGATCGGCGACACGGTGAGCTCCTGCCCGGCGCGGGTCAGCCGCAGCGTGGCGGTGTCCAGCGTCATGTCGCCCACGTGCAGCACCTCGGCGGACACCTGGCGACGGTCGCGGCGGATCAGCGCATGCAGCCGCGCCTCCAGCTCGCGCACCTCGAACGGCTTGACGAGGTAATCGTCGGCGCCGGACTCCAGGCCGGTGAGCTTGTCCTCCAGCGTGCCGCGCGCCGTGAGCATCAGCACCGGGGTGGCCTTCTTCGCTTCGCCGCGCAGCTTGCGGCAGATCTCCAAGCCATCCATGCCGGGCAGGTTCAGATCCAGCACGATCACGTCGTAGCTGCCGGTGACCGCCAGGTGCAGGCCGCTGGTGCCGTCGGCCGCGTAGTCCACCGAATAGCCGCCGCGCTCCAGCGCCGCGCCCACGGTTTCGGCGATCTGGCGGTTGTCTTCCACCAGAAGAATCAGGCCAGCCTGCTCGTCGAGTCCGCTCATGTCGCTCCTCCGATGATGGCTTCACATTTGTGAAGAGCTAACCGGGTACGTGGTGATGACGACGTGAAAACGCCGTTCAGGGGCGCAGCAAGGGCTGCAGCCGGCCCCATACGTTCTCCAGCACCCTGGGCTCGCCTGCGGCGGTGGGATGCAGGCCGTCGTCCTGCATCAGCGCGGGATCCAGCGCCACGCCGTCGAGCAGGAACGGCAGCAGCGCCACGTGCTTGCGCTTCGCGAGGTCGGCATACACCGCGCGCAGGCCGTCGCGGTATTGCGGGCCATAGTTCACCGGCAACTCGATGCCGAGCAGCAGCACCCTGGCATGCGTGGCCTGCGCGGCGCTGACCATGGCGGTGAGATTGTCGCGCAGCTGCGTCAGCGGCAGGCCCTGCAGGCCGTCGTTCGCGCCCAGCTCGATCACCACCACGCCGGGACGATACGTCGCCAGCAAGGCCGGCAGGCGGTTGCGCCCGGACAGCGAGGTCTCGCCGCTGATGCTGGCATTGACCACGGCCCATGGCGGCACCATCTTGCCCAGACGGACTTCCAGCAGATGCACCCAGCCCTGCTCCGCCGCAATGTCGTGCGCGGCGGAGAGCGAATCGCCCAGCACCAGCACGGTACGCGCGGGCGCGGCCTGCGCCGTGGCGGCGACCCCGGACAGCAACAGCAGCAGAAACAGGAAACGACGCATGAGCGACACGCCCCGGTTGGTTCTCGATGTGCGCGATGTTAGCAAGTCGGTGCACGGCCCCGAGGGGCGGCTGGACATACTCGATGGCGTCGGCCTGCAGGTGGCGGACGGCGAGAGCTTCGCCATCGTCGGCGCCTCCGGCTCCGGCAAAACCACCCTGCTCGGCCTGCTCGCCGGGCTGGACACACCGAGCGCGGGCAGCATCCGGCTAGACGGCCATGCGCTGGAAAGCATGGACGAAGAGGCTCGCGCCGACCTGCGCCGACGCTTGGTGGGCTTCGTGTTCCAGTCCTTCCATCTGCTGCCCGCGCTCAGCGCCGAGGAAAACGTGATGCTTCCGCTGGAGCTGGAAGGCGACGCGCAGGCCCGCGCGAAGGCACGCGCGGCACTGGAAGCCGTCGGCCTCGCCGCGCGGCGCCGGCACTATCCGGCGCAGCTCTCCGGCGGCGAACAGCAGCGCGTGGCGATCGCCCGCGCCTTCGTGCACGGCCCACGCCTGCTGTTTGCCGACGAGCCCACCGGCAACCTCGACCAGCGCACCGGCCACCACATCGCCGACCTGCTGTTCGCGCTGAACCGCGACCATCGCACCACGCTCGTGCTGGTGACCCATGACGTGCAGCTCGCTGCGCGTTGCGGGCGGCGCATCGAGCTGGAGGAGGGGCGCGTGGTGGTGGGCGCATGAGCGCGGGTGCTTTTGTTCCCTTTTCCGCGGGATGTGGCGGATTGGGGATGAGTGCTTTTGTGTTTACGCAAGCGACAAAGCAGTTTCGTGCGCCTGCTGGCGCCCGAGCTACTTCTCTTTTGTGACGCGCGCCGAGATAAATCGGGCGGGAAAAGCTTGATAAATCGTCCACGAAAAGATTTTGCCATGCGAAAGCTAATGCCGCTGGGCGAAATCTACGCCGGAAGCTCCTCGAAGGTCACGTTCCTGCTGTAGTAGCTTCCGGCAGCATGCTGGATGTCGTCTTGCTTGGTCGCAGCCATCAGCATGGCCGTGCGTTGCAGATAATCCGCCGTCTGGCCGCGCCAGCGCGGAACAGCCGCACAGGGAGCGCCACTCAGCAACGCCGCCTCGATCTGTTCCCAATCGGAGCCGCCGTCGAGGCCATCGCCGCGAACGTCAGCTTCGACATCGGGGCTGAATTGCACTTGCAGCGTGCGCCAGCTGCGCTGCGGGCTGGCAAAGAGCTGAGAGCCCTTCGAGCGGCGCAGGACGCTCGGATCGGCAATGCCACGCGACCAGCCGGCTTCGTGCGGAATCTCCACCGTCGGCCCCACCCATGCTTCGCCGAGATCGACCGTGGCACCGGCAGTGATCGAGGCGGCGCCGTTCACGTCGTTCACCATGTGGAATTCCACGCCGATCACCGGATCCAGCCCGTCGTCCAGCACGAACCAGGCGCAGCGCGAGCCGTCCGGCAGCAGCACCACGCGCTGCTGGGGAATGTCCGCGAGGTAGGTGTAGCCGGCATCGGCAGGGCGGCGGAAGGCGAGCCGGATCAGCGTGCCCACCGGCAGCGTCACCCCAACCAGGCCCACCACGCGCGGCGCAATGGCCGTGCCCCACGTGCCGCGCAGGATCAGGATGCTGGCCGTGGTCTGGGCGCCGCTGAGCCATTGCAGGCGTGACGCAGCTGCCGGGCGCCCGTTGACCAGCGCGGCGCCGGCATCGTCGCTGAGCCATGCGGAGCCGTCGCCGATCAGACTCCAGGCGATATCGCTCGGTCGGTTGTAGGAGATCAGCATGGCTCAGCCCCAGAGAATGATGTTAGCGGTGTTGGCGAGCAGATCCGGCTCGTAGTCGATCACCATCACCGGCTTGCCGGCGGCGAGGCCGTACTTCGGATAGGTGAGCGTCCAGACCTGGCCGAGGTCGAGGCCGGGGAGTGCCTCAAGCTCCACGGTCACGGCGTAGAACCAGCGCGGGATGCCGTAGAGCGCGGCCACGCGGTCGATCTCGGCCTGGCCATCCGCCTGCTGGTCGAAGCAACTGGCCACCGGCGCGGCGTAGAGCGCGTGCCGGTACGCGCCAGCCAGCGGCGTGGCAGTGCTGGCCACCTGCTGGTAGTCGCGCAGCATCGATTGCCGCACGGCGAGCGGGAAGTTGAGGCTGGCCGCCACCAGGTCGCCATCGCTCAGGCTGGCCCAGTTGCGGCGCACGCCCATCTGTGTGGTCAGGCCAGGCGCGGTGTCCAGGACCGGCACCAGGTCGCCGTCCATCGCGTTGATGTCGATGGTGCCAGCGCGGTCGCCAGCGGCGATGCTGGCCGGGTCGATCAGGCGGGAGAACCGCAGCTTGCCGCTCCCATCCGCCCACTTGCAGGCGGTATAGCTGGCCAGCGCCATGTCCAGCGCCTGGGCGATGGTCTCGCCGCCGTCGAGGTAGACGCCGAGGCCGGCGTAGCCGGTGGCGGTGTCGATCGCCGCGGCGTCATCCTGCGACCAACTCACGCCGGCCTGCGCGCCACGTACGTCGAGCACCTCGTGCAGGTAGTCGGCCAGCTTGATGGCCTGTAGCAACGCCGGCGTGGTGTCGCGCGGATCAGGGGTGTAGGTGTCGTCGTAGCTCATCACCTGGATGCTGCTCACCGCCGGCGGATCCGGCACGATGCTGCCGCCGGCGCTGAGCGGGATCGAGAGCAGGTAGAGGGGGTGATCGGCATCGTCGGAATTCGTGATGGTCACCTCGTAGGTGCCGGCCTTGTTCCAGCTGGCCAGCACGGAGTCGATGGTCATACCGGTGGCCAGCGCGATATAGGTAAACCCGTCGTCCGGCAGTGAGTCGATGGTGATGTCCACCTTATAGCTCTTGCCGGCGCCGATCTTGACCGTGCTGATACCGGCCCAGCCGAGATAACTCACTGCCTGGCGCACGTTGGCCGGGCGCGCTGCCACCAGCGCAGTGCTGACGCCGGGCGCGCCGGGCGCATGCTCGGCATAGGCCGCGCCATCCGGCCCGTTCGCGCCCGCTGGCTGCAGTGACCATTGGGCACCCAGCACCCAGTTGGCTGCTTGGGTGAAGTCGCCCAGATCGATCAATGTACGGACGCCATCAGACGGCTCCAAGACGAAATCCATCGTGCATTCGTCGAACAGCGGGCCAGACGGAGGGGAATTCGGAGCATAGGCCTGCATGCCCAGTTGAGCATAAGCGGCACCGGCTGGAGCGGTACCTGCCACTGAAACCATGCTGAACTCGCCACCATTTCCTTTATGGACGACGGCGCTTTGGACGTAGCCAATTTCATTGTTCGATGCGTCGAGCCAAATGATGCGCAACGCACCGGCCGGCTTACCACCTCCACGTGTATCCAAGGCGATGTACCCCGTCGCGAACACGCGGGCACCTGCGGATATTGGAGCTACACCGTTGTTCGTCAGCCGTGAGTCACCGTTGCCGGTGAAATAGGCGCAATGCGGCGTAATCGGGTGACCCGATGGGATTTGCGACCATCCTGCGCTCAATGGAGTCCAGCCGCTCAGCCCATCCTCGAACGAAGCGTTGGTGAGCCCAATGGTCGTGTGGTCGCCGTAGCGTACGTAGTACGCCTCAATGGCGCCCGCGCGGATGATGCCGGCCGTGTGATTGGTGGTCGGCACACGCAGCCGAGCCGTCACTGCAGTAGCAGGTGCAGTGTCGATCAGGTCGATATCCGACCAGGCCTGCGTGCCGGTCACTGACATCGACGTCATGGTGCCGACCACGTTGCCAGCATCGTCGATCCAGTCCAGCTCCAGAGCCACGCTGCCCACGGCCCCACTGGTATACACAGGCACCTTGGCATAGATCGTCGGCTGGGCCTGTACCAAGGGAAATTGCAGCGCGCCGGAATTGAGGATGGGCGTGGCTTGCGGCACTTCGGCGCCCACGTCGTCCCAGCCGGTGGGCGCAGAGCCGTCGGTGCCGGTGAACGGCGCACCGGCACCGTCCAGGATGTCATCACTGGGCGCCGGCAACTGCTGGCCTCCCACGCTCGATGCGTCGATGGTCACCACACCCTGCGGCTGCGCATGCAGCACGATGTTCGACTTGTTCGTCGCCAGCGTGAAGTCCGGCGGTGCCGCTGCGGGATCGAGCGGATAGCCGCGGTCACGGCCAAAGCCGATGCCCAGCAGCGGCGCATCGGCCACCGCATAGGTGTATGTGGTGGCGTCCAGCAGCGGGCACGGCACGTTGCGGCAGGCGCCGAGCAGGATCGGCCGCGGCTGGTTGGCGCTGCTCACGTCGGCGTCGGGGCGAATCAGCCAGCGCTGCAGCGGCACATCCAGCAGCGCCAACGGGTCGCGGCAGGTCAGCTTCAGCTGCAGGTCGTCGACGGCCGTCACGTTGTCGATCACGGCACTGAACAGGCTCACGCGGTCGGCGTAGGTCTGCCCGTGCAGGATCCGGCCGATGCGCACCGGTAGGTCGCGCACGTCGCTGGCCAGCAGCTCGGCGAACATGCCGTCGGCATCGAGCGCAGTCAGCACCATCGCGCCGGTCTTAATGCCGCGCTGCCACGGCCAGAAGTCCAGGCTGCGCACTGCACGCAGCTCGTTATCCTGGCCGCTCAGAACGCCGCTATAGCGCGCGTTCGGCACATCGTCGGACGGATCGCTCAGCCAGTCCTCGCTGGCCAGTTGCAACCCGTGGATGGTCTGCGTCGGCGCGTACCAGCCATCGACGCCATTCGGCGCAAACTCGAAAGCACGCTGTCCGGCATTGAGGAAGCAGCGCAGCCCGTAGGCTTCGCTGGCGCCGAGGCTGCCGGCGAGCATCCACGGGCCGGTGCTGTCCAGCGTCTGCGTATTGACCGGCAGGCCGTTGCGATACCACGTCACCGTGGGCGTGCTCGTCGTGAGATCGAGCAGCACACCGATCATGTCGCCCTTCGCCGCGGCGGCGACGGTGGCCACGCTGGCGCCGGCGTTGTGAATCTCGCCGTCAGCGAGCCGGTAGCCGTAGCCGTTGGCGTCGCCGCCAGCATAGGTCGCCAGCGAGGCGCCGGCCCGCGCGATGCCAAGGCTGGCCAGCAGGTCGCCTGTGCCGAAGACCAGCAGTTCGGCGTACCAGCGACCAGAGGCCTGCGGCTGGATCACAAGCGCGGTGCGATTGATGTCGGCGACATCGGTCACGGTGAGCACAGTCCCAGACTGCTCTAGCTCCAAACTTGTACCAAGCAAGGACTGGTCGAAAATTGAGAAGCGTAGGCTCATGTGCCTATCCGTTGGCGCATGAAGTCGACCAGCAAATTGAATTCAGCAGCGGTCAGCACCCGATTGAGATAGACACCGCCGTACCAATCCATGCCTGTGAAAAACGAATTGCCCGCTCGCGCGGCCACGTAGTGTGTGGAGGACGGAAATTCGAGGCCATGTCCGTCAGCGGGGTACGTCATCGCTCCTGATATTTCGCTTCCATTTGCCCAGCCTCTGATCTGCTGGGAAACAGTGGTCTGTGTACGGTCAAACTCATACGACGACACCGTTTTGAACGTTGAGGATCCAAATTGCTTCTGCGTGTACGCGATGCTCTGATTGGTGGATCCGTTTACCCGCTGGGACGCTTTGGACGATCCATCTTCGATTGAGATCAGGAGCTGGCCGTAAGGCGCATTGTTGTAGTTGGTGCTGGACTCCAAAAATATCTGCGTCCCGCTCGTGCTATGCAGCGAATTCGCCATCGTGAGGTGGCGTAGCAGCCCTCCGCCTATAGCACCAAAGCTGGCATGAGAGGTGCTTCCATCGAACGCGAGATAAGGTGTCCCGTCCACGTCGATGGCGAGCGTTGCCGCGCAGCTCCAATGCAGTCCATTCCCCGATTTGTCGAGCATCTTGGACACGGCTTGTCCCGCCGTAGTGACCGGGATAGTCCCGGCAGCATCCTGGAACAGAGTCGATAGATCGGAAGGATCCCACCATCCCCCCACGGTATCCGACACAAACAGAGCACTTGGGTACCAAGTCACATTCATGCCATCGGTGATCGTAGCCTCAGCACCATTCGAGTCGGAGCAAGAGATCGACCAGGCAAAATCCCCAGTCGTCATCGGGACACCTGACAGCTCACCTGTGACGTCGTCGAGATTGATACCTTCCGGCAATGATCCAGCGATGCGCCAAACGTATGGAGGTACGCCACCAGTGGCTTGATAGGTATAGGAGTAATGCAACGCGTACGTGCTGTCTGGCGCATCTCCAGAGAGAGATAGCGGTTGTGGTACGACCTGTAGCGAAAACGTCCGTACTGCCGTCGCCCCACTCAAATCCATCACCGTCACCACAATGGCAAACGTCCCCGGCGTAGCCACATCCGGCGCCGAGAACACCCCCGTCGCCCGATCCAGCGTCAGCCCCTCAGGCAGCGTGCTGGCCGTGGTGAACGTGTACGGCGCCACACCGCCGCGCGCCACCAGCTTCGCCGAATAGGCCGCATGCAACGCCACGCTGGGCAGCACGCCGCTCAGCGACAACCCTTCGCCGATGTCCACCAGCACGATGCGCCGCGTCATGCCGTCAGCCCCGCGCGCGGCGAGCTGGCCAGGCGGTTGAGCAGGTCGCTCTTCGTGTTGTTGGCCATGCTCTTGTTCGTCGACGCCGTGTCGCTGGTGCTGCCCTCGATGGCAGCCAGGCGCTGATCGATCGACTTCAGCAATGCGGTCTGTTCCGCCGTGGCGGTGTTGGTGCTGGCGGCAACGCCGGTGGCACTCGTGATCGGCGCACCCGTGAGCGTGGCGATCAGATCGCGGCCCAGCTTCTGGATGGCATCCACGATGCTGGCGCTGTCGCCCATCGCGCTGCCGGCCACGTCCTGCAGCTTCAGGCTGTCGAGGTAGCCCGTGATGTTCTGCACGCCGAGATCCTTGGCCAGGTCGTTGAGGTTGAAGCCCAGCCCCTGTGCGGCCTCGGTGTAGCCGATGCCGTGCACCGAGCTGATCTCGGCGACGTACTGCGCCAGCGTCTTGGCATCGCTGAAGCGCTGGGTGGCATTGGCCTGCGCCTGCAGGTTCTGCTGCTGCGACGACAACGCGTTGTACTGCTTCACCATGTCCTGCACGCTCTGCGACGTGCCGTCGGAGCTGCCACCCACGATGGACTGCACCAGGTTGTAGAGGCCGGTGTAGTCGGCGCTGCTGGAGTAGAGCGAGCGGCCCAGCGAGAGCACGTCGTCGGCGCTGGTGAGGCCGCTGCGCAGGCCGCTGAGCGCGAGATCGAGCTTCTCTTTCCCGCTGAGCGGCGAGTTGTCGCCGATGGCGAGCTGCAGCGCGGTCTGCGTCTTGCCCTGCAGCTTGTCGAGCTGGGCGGACACGGCCGAGAGCGTGTTATTGCTCACGTCGTACAGCTTGGCGGCGAGATCCTGCGCAGAGCTGCTGAGCTGCGCGATCGCGGTGGCGGCCTGCTCGGCGGCAGCCTCGTGGATGTTGGCCAAGTCGCTTTCCGCCGCGGCCTGCATGCCCGCCGCCTGCGCGAGCTGGTTGGCCTGGTCGATGTTCGCCTGCATCTGTTTGGCGATTGCTTCCAGGCTGGCGCCGAAGTTGTTGCTGGTGGGCTGGAACTGGCCCACGAACTGCTCGTAGGCCTGGCTGGCCTGCATCAGGCGCGTGTACGTATCGGCCAGCTTCTCGCCGTCGGCCTGCAGGCCTTGCACGAAGCCGATCACCTCTTTCAGCGTGGCGCCGGTGCCCAGCGCCACGAAGCTGTTGCCGTGGACGATATCGGCTTGCGCCTGCAGCAACGTCTGCACGCCGTCCTGCAGCGTGTCGGCGCTGTCCTGCCACTGCTTGGCGATCTGGTTTGCCACGTCGCCGGCGCTGGCGGCCACGACGGACAGCAGTGCGTCGGCGCCGATGCGCTCGGCGGCGGCATCGGCGGTGGCTTCCTTCCAGGTCTGGCCGAGGTAAGTGACAAGGTAATCGGTGCCCTGCGCCTTGCCCTTCTTGTTGTAGGTGGTTTGCGCAGTGAGCGACGCGGTGATCATGTCGGGCACGGCCATGCCCAGTTTCGTGGCGCCGGATACCAGCACCTTCTCCACGTTGTCGTAGAGCTGCTGCGCGGCCTGCAGCATTTCCGGCGTTACCGCCAACTGCTCGGTCTTGGTCTTCTTGTCGCCCCACCAGCTGAGCTGCGACAGGCCGCCGGTGAGGAAGCCGCCGAGGCTGAGGCCCGTCTGGCCCTTGTACTTCCATAGCAGCTCGTTCGCGCTAGCCGTACTGCCGTCCGGGCTGATGCCTAGGTTCACGTTCGACTGCGCCGGCGACCAACCGGTGCCGAACACCTTGCCGCCGGAGAAGTGATCGAGTGCGGCCAGGCCCGCCATGATCCAACCTACAATCGGGATCCACGAAGTGCTCGCTGCCGCCGCGCCGAACGCGCTGGTAGCCGCGGTACCCAGCGACGCGCCGCCGGCTACGCCCGCCGCCGTGCCCGCGATGCCCGCGCCCAGCGCGCCGTAGCTCAAGGTGCTCATGCCCGTGCTGATGCCGCCGCCGCCCTGGTGCATGCCGTACAAGGCGCCCATCAGGCCGCCGGCATAGCTGGCATAAGGCACACCGCCCCAGCCCACGCCGCCGACGGGCGCATAACCGCCGGATCCCACCATCAGGCCATTACTGCCCACGTAGGCCATCTGGCCGCCCGGCAGGTTGATGCCCATTGCATCGGTGCCGGCCTGCGCCGACAGCGACGACGTGCCGGCGCTGCCCCACAGGCCGCCGGTGGATGCCCACTGGTAGGCCTTGTAGGCGCTGACGCCGTTCTGCAGGAAGCCTGCGTAGGTGTTCGCGCCACCGGCTGCGCCCGCGCCCGTGGCGCCAGTGCCCACCGAACCCGCCGTGGTGCCCAGCGTGCTGCCGCCGCCGTAATAGCCACCGGCCAGCGACAGCATGCTGCCGCTCAGGTCGCCGGTGATGCCGAGCCAGCTGGCCACGGTGCTCATGGCGCCGGAGAGCAGCGGCCCGATCACATGCAGGCGCAGGTATTGCGAGATGAGGTCGCTCACGAACTGCTGCGTGATGGATTTGATGTTGCTGTAGAAATCCTTCCAGCTCTTGGTCTGGCCGGTGATCAGGTCGCCGAAGGCCTTGGCGATGGAGCTGGCGCCGTTCTCCCAGAACCCCGCGAACTCCTGCGCGATCTGGTTCTGCTGCTGCGCGTACTGCTGCATGTCGTAGGCGGAGGCGGCCGCCTGTTCCACGAGTGCCTTGTTGGCTTGGATCTGGTCGTTCGTCAGGCCGTAGTTCTTCTCCCGCATCTGCTGTTCGTATTCCAGCCCCGCGCGCGCTATCGCTTGGTCGCGCGCGCTCATGGTCGAGAGCTGCGCTTCCTGCTGGAGCTGCTGGATCATCTTGCCGGCCACATCCATCTGCCGCTTCGCCGCTTCGACGTTGCGATCGCGCGCGGCAGAGAGATCGTCGATGGCTTGCGCGGTGGCGCGCTGCGCATCGGCCTCCACCTTGGCCACGTCCACGTTCTTGTCGCCGGCCTTGGCCGCGTCAATGGCCTTCTGGATGCGTTCGCCTTCGGCCTGGGCGACGTTGCGCACTACGGTGGCGTAGTCGTTCCACGCCTGCTGCAGCGGCGTCTCGGTCTTGTTGATGTAGGTGTTGACGGCCTCGGCCGCCTTCTGCGCCAGCTGGCGCTCGGCTTCCTGGTATTCCTGGTCGACCTTGGTCAGATCCTTGTGCTTGGCGGATAGCGCCTGCAGCTTGGCCACCGAATCCACGTAGGCCTGGTTGAGCTTCTGCTGGTTCGCCAGCGCGGCCGGCGTCCAGTTCGCGGCCTTCGCCGCATCCATCTGCGCCTTGGCTTCCTGCTGCGCAATCTGAACCTGCGTCTTGCCGGCCGTCTGCAGCTTGGTGGCCACTTCGGTTTGCTGCTCGGCGATCTTCTTCGCCAGCGACTGGGCCTGCACGTCCGAACTGACGATCTTGTCCACGGATCCCGCGTAGGCGCTCGCGCCTCCCATCAGGTCGTTGAACACGTCCTTGAGGCTGGCGGCATTGCGCAATTCGCCCAGCTTGCTGATCGCCACCTGCAGCGCGGGCGCGAAACGCTGTTGCATGTCATCGCCCAGCAGATTGCTGGACGTGCGCAGGTCGTCGACCTTAGACGTGAGCTGCGTCAGCTCACGTTCCTCGTCCTGCAGCTCGCGCGAATAGCTCGAATTGGCCGCGAGGCCGCTGGCGCCACCGACCGAGCCGGAGAACTGCTGGCTCTGGCGTAGCGCTGCAATCTGCGCCTGCTTCTGCGCCACGGCATCCTGCGCCTTGGCGAGTTGGTCGTAGTCGTCCAGCAGGGTCTTGACCGAATCCGCCAGCGGCGGCGTGTTCGCAAGGCTGGTCAGCGTGACGTGCAACGCCTGCGCCTTCTGGTTCGCTTCGTCCATCTGGTCGAGCGTGGCCTTGAAGGCAGCCTGGCGTCGCTGCTCCGCCTCGTTCACGGCCACCCACGCCGCCGCCAGTGCGCCGAGGCCGAGCACCACGGCACCGATCGGGCCACCCACCAAGGCCAGCAACCCGTTACCCATGCGCGCGAGCAAGCCCACCCGGCCCACGCCAGCCGCCGTGGCGGCTTCGGTGGCGGCGGCAGTGCGTGCCTGGGCCAGCGCCAATGCTCCTTCGGCGCGCGTCAAATTGAGTACGCCGGGGGTCACCAGCTCCAGCGCACGCAGCTTGGCCAGTTCGGCGGTGGTTTCTACCTCGGCAGCCTCTGCGGCGGACAGTTCGGCGGCGGCCTGCTTGGCGGTTTGCGCTTGCGAAAGTTGCGCGGCGACCATGCTGGCGGTACGCGCCGCGGCAAACGTCACCACGATGGTTTCCACCGCCTCGATGTTGTCGCCCAGCGCCTTGATACCGACGGTGGCGGCCTTCGCACCCTCGCCGACCAGATCCATGAAGCCAGCATCGCCGATAGCTGTTTTCAGGTCGAAGATGGCGTTCTTCAGGCGCTCGATCTGCGCCGGCGCGGCGCTGGATGCTTCCGCCGCGGTGGCGCCGTACACGGCATGCAGCTGGGCGGCGAGTTTGGGCAGCGCATCCTCGCTGAGGATCTGCCCCGCATCCATCATCTTGTCCAGCTGCTGCGTGGACACGCCCAGCGCATCGGCCAGCAGCTTCACCGCGCCAGGCAGCGCCTGGCCAAGCTGCAGCTTCAAGTCCTGCGCCTGGATGGTGCCCTTGCTCACCATCTGGTTGAGCGCCAGCAATGCGGAGGCGGTCTGCTGCGACGACAGGTGCAGTGATCGTGCGGCCTCGCTCACCGCGGTGAAGATCTCCTGCGTCTTCGCGCCTTCCAGCGAGGTGTTGCGCGTGGCCGCCGCGAGCTGAGTGAACGCATCGGCGTTCTGCACGATCGAGGTACCGAGCTTGTCCGAGATGCTGCGCACGTAGCCCAGCGCATCGGCGGCCTTCTGTGTGCTGCCGGTGGCGGCCTGCAGGCCGTACTGCCAGCCGATCAGTTTGTTGCTGGCCTCCACCACCTCGGCGGCGAACTCCTTCGCCACGTGCAGGCTGCCGATGGCGGCGGCCCAGTGCCCGACGGTACTGATGGTGCGCTGGATCTGCGCGTCCATGCTCACCGCGGCGTTGCCGGCGATCCTGAAGCTCTGCGCCGCCGCGTTGCTGGCGCTGGCGGCGGTCTGCCCCATGCCCTTGGTGGCGTCGGTCACCTCGTTCACGGCCTGCACGGCCAGGCGGCCGTCGCCGGTGATCTTGAGCGCCAGCGTGTAATCGGCCATCGCGCTACACTCCGCCCATGCCGCAGAACAAGCCCACGCCACCGATCCCCGCCCGCATCGCCGTGCCGGCCGTGCTGGCCGGCTGGGCGATCATCCTGGCGGTGGTGGCCACGCGGTCGGCAGGCTGGGTCTGCGGCTTGCTGTTCGGCGCGGTCATCGTCTACCTCGTCTTTCTCGTGCTGCGCGCTACCTGGCGCCTGCTTCGTTGATCGCCTTGGCGGCGGCCAGGCCCATCAGCCGCGCGCCGTCGCCCACCTCGTGCCAGTCCTGCTGCGGCACGCCGCATAGCTGAAGCGCGGCGACGATCTCCAGTGCGGCAATGCCCGTGCACACCACCTTGGTCATGCCCACCAGGCGGGTGAGCTGGCAGGCCTGGAACACCGCCACCGCCACCCAGTTGCAGGCCAGCACCTCGATCACGTCCGACGTGTCGGTGGCGGCGGCCGTCTCGGCCTCCGCCACCACGTCGGCAGGCGCGCCGATCGCGCGGAGCTGCTCGGCCAGGCTCTCGCCCTGCCCATGCCACGCCGCGCCGGTGGTCAGCGCCCGCGCGACGTCGGCGAGTTTTTTGCGGGCGCGCCGCCCAGCGCCTGCCAGAAGCTGCGGATCGTGGCCGAGCTGAGCGCCAGATCGTCCTGGATCGACGGCAGCACCACGGTGAAGGGCACGGGCTGCTTGTCGTCGTCCACGATGCCGGTGACGTTCACCAGCACGCGCTCCACGAAGTCGCGGTCGGGCAGGCTCTCCGCCATCAGCTCGTCGAGCTGCGGGCGCGTGTAGTACTTGAACTCGCCCTGGTAGTCGCCCTTGGAGCCGTCGGGGAAGACGACGTCCACGCGGGTCTTGAACGTTTCGACCTTTTTCAATTGCAGAGACATTGCGTGTGTCCTTGTGTGGGGTGGAACGGTGTTGCGGGTGGAAGAAATGGGCGCCCTGTGCCAGCGGCGCCCCTCGGGGGAATCACGCGGCTTCGAGGCGCAGCTCCCATTCGTCGTCGCCGGCGTCGGTGGGCACGAAGCTGAGGTCGGCGTCGAGCGTGGCGCGGTCGGAATCGTTGCCGTATTTCGGCGTGAGCAGCTGCGCCTGGGTGGAGTTGAAGACCACCCGCAGCGTGTCGTCCGTGCCGTGCGCGAAGCTGAGGTTGCCCAGCTCGTTGTTCTTGGTGCTCTCGAAGTAGTTCTTGTCGCTGATCGCCGGCGCCAGGATGGAGATGCTGCCCTTGCTGGCGCGGTCGGTGATAACCACTTCCTGCTCGCCGGGGTTGTCGAAGTACGTGACGGTGTTGCCGCAGTCGAAGCTCAGCGTCTTGAACACGCTGGCCAGCGTGTGCAGGGTCACCTCCTGCGTGTTGTCGAAGGTCACCGGCACCGGCACCTTGAACTTGGCCCAGCCCGCGGCCGGCGCGATCGCCGCCACGCTGGCCGGCGTGTTGTAGATGCCGGTGAACGTGAAGGTGAAATGCGGGATCTGGCCGCTCTCCACCGACAACGTCCAGGTGCCGCGCGCGCCGGTCAGCATGTGCTGCTGGCCGTCCATGTTGAAATACAGCGTGAGCGATTCGGTGCTGGCCGAGTCGGGGGCATAGACCACCGAGGTGGCGGCGGTCACGGTCTCCTTCACCGCGCAGGCCTTGAGCAAGGGGCCCCACGCCGGGGCGGTGCCCAGCGTGCCGCTGCCCACCAGCTCCACGTCGAACTGCAACATCACGTGCGTGCCTACATGCAGCTGCAGGTCGTTGCCGAAGGTGGGCCGGTCCAGGTTGCGGCTCACCGTGGAGCCTTCCAGCGGACTGAGCTGGGCGTTGCTGGTGACGATCGCGCCGGTGCCGGCGGCAGCCACGGCCGTGCCGTAGGTCACCTCCGCCATCGCGATCACGAGTAGGGTTTTGGCGCGCAGGGTCATGGCTTACTTCTCCGTCTGTGCCGGGCTCGGGGTAGCTGCGGCTTTGTTGCTGGTGGTCGGCGCGGGCGCAGGCGCCGGGCTGGGCGCGGGCGCCGGTGCGGCCGGCTGGGGCTTGCGCGCACGCGGCTGCGTGCCGGCGTCGGTGCGGGTCACGTTGCCTTGCTTGTCGCGGTACACGGTGGTCATGGCGGATGTCCTCGCGGTGAAATCAGAGAAGGCGTTGCGTGGTGAGCTGCAGTCGCGCGCTGTGGCACACCACGCCGGCAAAGCTCACCGTGCCGGCATCGAGCAGCTGCAGGCCGGCCTCGCTGCCGTCGGGCAGCGCGCACTGGTTCACGGTGCCGCTGAGCGTGTCGTTCGCGCGGAAGGCATCGCGCAGCTGCTCGACCAGGTCGTCGAACACCAGCTCGCTGGCCGCGGCATCGTCGAACGCCATCACGCCCTGGATGCGCCAGCGCGTGTATTCGTTCGAGCGCGGCAGCACGCGGTCGCGCTCGGCCACGGCGATGCGCCGCACGAACCAGCCGCGCAGGCCCAGCGTTGGCGTGCTGTAGAACGGCTTGAGGTCGGCCAGGCTCTTGGCGTAGCGCTCGCGGTTCTGCACGATGCCGATGTCCGGCACGGCCTGCATCACGGCAACGATGGCGGCGCGGATGTCGGTGTTGGCGCTCATGCCGCACCTCCGGCCAGGCGCTGCACGATGCGCTGCACGCCCTGCGCCAGCTTGGCCTTCACTTCGCCCAGCTTGGTCTTGTAGACCGTCTGCCAGACGGGCTGCGCCGGCGTGCCGTGGTGGCGGATCTTCCAGGCGATGCCCTCGGCGGCATCCTTGGCGGCCTTCTCGTCCAGGCCGATGCGCGCCTGCGCCCAGTCGGCCAGCGACTGGATGGCGCTCTCGCCGACCGGATGCGGCTTGGTGCCCGTCTCCACGTATTCGGCATAGGGTTCGTTGGTGGCCACCAGGCCGATCACGCTGTCGGCCAACACGTGCTCCTCGCGGAAGATCGAGCTGGTCAGGCCGGCGCCGTGCAAACCGCCGGCGCCGCGCGGCAGCTTCTGCATCAGCTCGCCCTGCCAGAGCAGGTCGGCCTCGGTCGTCGAGCGCTGCATTTCCTCGGCGGTGATCTCGGGCGCGCGCTGCCAGAGCTTGAGCAGCCCGTCGAGGTCGCCGGTGGTCATCGCGATATCCATCAGCGCGGCCAGTAGCGGGTGGGGTGGAACAGACGCGGGCCGCCCAGCGCATTCGTGCGCTGGAGTGGCACCGTCACGCTGGCCGGCTGCGCGCGGTCGCTGGGCGCGGGGCCCACGACGTCGACGTAGTCCGACGCCAGGTCTTTCTGGCGCAGGCGCCAGCGCTGGCTCTTGTCCTTGTAGTCCACCGTATCGGCCTGGATGCTGGCCTCGCCTTCGCTGGCGTAGTAGCTGGCCAGCTGTCCGCACACGATGCTCGCGGCCAGGCTGGCCAGCGCCTGGCGATGCTTCGCCGGCACGGTGTCGTCGTCGGCATCGAGCAGGTGCGCGGCGGTGTAGGTAACGCGCAAGGTGTCGCCGTCCACCGTCACCACGGGCAGGTCGAGCTGGCGTTCCGTGGGCGCGGCGTAGATCGACACGTCGCCCATCGGCAGCTCGCTGGTCGGGATCTGGCCCACCGGGTATTCGATGCCGATAAGGCTCGAATCGTCGGTGAAGCCGGCCGGCAGCGCGATGCGCTGGCCGCCGGCGGAAACGACGTCCACCACGACCTGCCGCGGCCGATCCACCGAATAGCGCGCCAGCGCCGCGGTGATTGCGGCGTCGCGCTGATCGGAGGTGACCACCTGGTCGCGGTCGCGCACCAGGTCGTCCACCAGGGTCTGGATGTCGGCAAGGGACATGGGAGTCGTCGTCGAAGAAGAAGGGGCCATCCGTGGCCGGTTGCACGCAAGCGAAGCGATCAGGCGACGATGGCGCCGTAGAAGCCGCGGTAATCGCGGACAGTGCCGCCGTAGATGTGGCGGATCTTGTAGGTGATCTTGTCGTTCGTGAACACGCTGCCCGAGGTGGGCTGATCCTGCACGAACAACTCGGGATCCTCGTTGCCGTTGTAGAAGCCCAGCTCGATCAGCGGCACGTCCGCGTTGTCAGCGGTGGCGTACCAGTTGTTGGCGTCCGTCCAGTGCGTGACCACATGCACCGTCGGGTCCTGGCTCTGCACGAAGGTCTTGTCCAGGTTGGTCGCACGCTGGAACATGTCGTAGGCGGTCTGCTGCAGATCGCTGGGGATCGCCAGGTGGCGCATCGGAATGCCCAGACGCTCGTTGCTGCTCAGCTCGGTCTGCTGGAACATTGCCAGGCGCGCCGCCGCGAAGCTGGCCGCCGAGAACGCCGTGGTGCCCAGGTTGCCGTGGTCGGCATGGAACAATGCCTTGGTGTCGTAGATGACCGCGTTGGCGTCCAGGAACTTGTAGACGAACTTGTACAGCGTGCGCCCGGCGGACGTGGCCAGCTTGAGCGGGATGCGCCGGATCAAGCCCACGTCGTCGTTGGCGATGGTTTCCAGCGTGATTGTCTGCAAGCCGCCGCGCTTGGAAGCGGCATAGCTCGCGGCTTCGTCATCCGGTGGGTTCAGCTCGGTGTAGGCCGCGCCTTCGGCCACGGCCGGAAGATCGCCGAAGCCGCCCACGCGGGTACGCTCCTGCGTGCGGAAGTCATGCACCGGCACGATGTCGCACAGCCAGCGCCAGTCGCTCCAGGTCGGCAGGTTGGCGTATTCGCGGATCATCGCGCGGGTGATGGAATCGCCCAGCACGTCGCCAAAGGTGGTCGAGGAGATCGCCTCGCGGAAGGCGCGTTCGCCCGCCGCTTCGCGCAGGCGATCCATGTCCATGTCGCGCAGCAGGCCGGTCACCTTGCGGTCGCCGGTGATCTCGATGTAGCACTCGCGGAACGACATCGAGCGCTTGGAACGGTCGAAGAAATCGTCCAGCATCTTCCCGACCTTCTCGGCGCGGCCTTCGCCCATCTCGATGCCTTCGCCCAGGCCACGCACCTGCGCGCCCTCGACCAACCGGCCGAGGAACTTGCGCTCGCCATCGATGGCGTCGGTCACATCCTGCGCGGTGAAGCTGGCGGCTTCGACGAAGCGCTGGACAAGCCGCTCCTGCACGGGCGCGGGCAGCTTGCTGCCGGCGATGGCCACGCGCGCATCGGCGCGGGCCTCCACCATGCGGATCTGCTGCTGCACCTGCTCGGCGGTGATGCCGCCCTGGATGTCGTTGTCCTTGGTCGGCGCCGCCACCGCTTCGCGGTACGCGGTCAGCACAGCCTCGTCGCTGGCGTCGGCCAGCCCTTCCGCGCGCTTCGGGTCGCGGGCGGCGATGTCGTTGATCATCTGCTGGCGCAGCATGGTGTCGGTCTCCTGGTGAGCTTCGGCGAAACGGATGACTTGCCCGCCGGCGCCGGGCTCGATGATGAGATCCACGCTGGCCACCTTGGTGAGCCGGGTGGCCTCGCGGAACTTGCCGGTGGTCTTGCTCTTGCCGCTCGCGTCGATCGAGAGGCCGAACAGGTTGGTCATGCCGCGCTGCACGGCTTCGCGCAGCTTGGCGGCCACGTCGCTCGACTCCAGCACGTCGAGCGTGGCCAGGATCTGGCCGCCGTCGGCCTCGACGTAGCGCGCGTCACTGAGCTGTCCGACCAGCTGGCGGAAATCCTTGCCGCCGCCCTTGATGTGCTCGGCGTCCGACTTCACGAACACGCGCACGCCGTCGAACAACGGCGCGGCCTCGCGCAGCACGTCCTTGGGGTAGGTGACGCCGTTGAGGCTGGTGCCGGCCTTGATGACGCGCACCAGGTAGCGGCTGGGCGCGCTGCCGTCTTCGCCGTCGACCGCTTCGATGAAGGCATCCCCGTGGAGGATGGCCGGGCTCTCCCGGCCATCCTTGCGGCGCTCCATACGGCCGCTCCCTCTCTCCGTCGGCATGTTGTTCGGTGCGGCTTCGCGCATGTCCGTGGCGGGCACATGCTGCGACACCACTTCGTAGGGCGTGCCCAGGGTGACCTGGTTGTTGTCGTCGATGGTGTACGGGTAGGCGTACTGGCGGCCGTCGCTGTTGCACACGATCACGCGGTCGCCATAGAACGCCCCGAAGTTCCAGATCGACGGATCCACGCGCTGCACCGCGGCGCGCACTAGCTGCATCATCTGGCCGAACTCGGTGGCCGCCGCCTCGCGCAGCGCCGTCTCGCCGACGATACCCGCCGCCGGGATCGGCTTACGCTTCATGGAAGAACTCCTTCCACACGCGCTTGCCGTCGCTCAGCACGCGGCAGATCAGATCCTCGGCATGCTTGGCCTCGGCGATGATCTCGATGCCGAGCTTCTTCAGCGCGGAGGCGCTGGCAGCCTTGCTCGGGGATTCCTTGGTGCCGGTGGGCTCGGCTGCCGGCGCGGACGCGGCTTCGGCCGTCGCATCGGCTGCGGGCGCAGCAGCCTGGTTGGCGTCATCCGCCGCCGGCGCAGGCGTTTGCGTCTTGGTGTCGGTCGTCGGCTTCGGATCGCTGGACTTGGGGGGCATCGTCGTCGTCTCCAGTTCGCCGCACGCAATGCGGTGTGGAGACGACTTTGCCCATCCACGGGCGTGGAATCTTTTAGTGCAGCCTATTAAACCTCGACCACCTTGCGCAGGGCGCCGTCGTCGGTAAAGCGGATGGTGCTGGCGCCGAAACTGGAGCCGTCGACGACGGGGATGGAATGGCAACCGCAGTTGATCGTATTGCCGGCGCTCCCTGCAGGATCACGCGGAAACTGCAGCTTCTCGCCATCGACCAGGTAAGGCTGATTGTAGGGCACGATCTGGTTGTTTGCCTGCACGTGCGCCACGCGCGGATGCAGCTTGCCGCTCTTGAGCCAGCGCTTGCGCAGATCCGGCACGATGCTGCCGGCCTGCTGCATGGCGGCGTCCTGCGCGATGGAATAGTCGCGGCCGATCTCGGTGTAGGCCACGGTCATGGCCCGCGCACGCGGCGCGCCGCCGAGGATCGTCTGCACCTGCGTGATCGTGTCGGAAAGCGGCACGGCGCCGATGATGTGCTGCATCAGCGCGCCGTTGAGCTTGTTGAGCGCGCGCGTGCTGATGTCGGTGATGCGGTCGGTCAGCAGCCGCTTGCTGGCCATCAGTTTGCCGGCGTCGATGCGCAAGCCGCTGAGCGCCACGCCGGCGGCGTCGAACGGCGCGCTGATCGCGCGGATGCCGCCGCTCCAGGCCGTGTCGGCGCCCTGCGTGCTGGCCGCCAGGGCGGCCTGGCGAAAATCTTCCATCGCGTTCTCGATCTCGCGCTGCAGCTGGCGCAGGCGGCGTTGCGCCGCCTGGCTGGGCGATGCTGAAAGTTGGGCGATCACCAGCTGCTGCGCGATACCGAGCTGCTTGATGATCTCGGCCAGCACGTCCTTCTGCACGCGCGGCAGCGAGCCCGACTCGGAGCTGGCCGACGCCGCGAAGCGGCGGGCGCGTTCGTCAGCGTCCATCGTCAGGACGCGTCGGCGCCGACGCTGTCGTCCGGGGTCGCCTTCGGCGTAGTGCGAAGCGGAAAGCCCAGCAGCTCGCCACCGCCGCGGTCGGCATGTTCCTTGGTGGCCGCTTCCAGCTCGGCCTCCACGTCGATGGTCACGCCCAGCCGGTCGGCCAGCGCCGTCACCAGGCGCAAGGCCGTTTCGCGGGTGACAAGCCCTTCCTCCAGCAACCCGGCGATGGCCGACACCACCTGCATAATCGCGGCGGCGTACTTGGTGATGTCCTTGCTGGTCATTTCCGGCCACGCCACTTCCACGTCGGTGAGGATGTCCTGCTCCGCGTCCGTCAGCTCCCGGTCGAGCGCATCCCAGGCGCTGCGCAGCACGTAGCGGCCGATGTCGGCGAGCATGTAGCCCACCAGGCTCTGGCGCATCGCCAGCACCTTCTCGGTGGGCTCGGACATGCTGTCGCCGGTGCTGCGATTCACGTTCTCCGCGCCGCCGAACCAGTGTTCCGGCTGCGTGGCGCCGCCGAGGATGTGGTTGCGGAACAGGCGCGCGCCTTCGGCGGCATCGGCCGCCTGCAGGCTCGGCGCCTTCGGCTCCCAGGCCTCGCTGTCGTTGTGCACGCGTACGCTGCCGGGCGGCGGCGCGGTGATGTGCTTGGCGCGCTCCTTCACTTCGTCGGGCGAGGAGCCGGTCAACGTCACGTCCCACACGAAGGCGCGCAGGAAGCTGGCGCGGTCCAGCTCGCCGAAAAGGTACTGGTCGTAGGCATCCAGCCAGTCGATCTGCGCCAGCAGGTCGCTGCGGCCGCGGCTGGCGCTGCTGAGGTCGTTCACCCGGTAGTAGAAGCAATCGCCGTCGGTGCAGGTGGCCCGGATGGCCCGCGCGGTTTCGGCGAACGCCGTCTCGGGCACGTTGACGATCACGCGGTAGCGTTTGGCGATGCCCTTCTTGTCCTTCTTGGTCACGATGCCGATGGGCTGCTCGCGGTTGTCCGGGTCGGTCACCACGGTTTCGATGAGCGCCGGATCGAGATAGCCCAGCCGCACGAAACCCGTGTTCGCGTCGCGAAACGCCGGGTAGCATTGCTCGCCGAACAGCCCCAGCTCGCGCACGCGCTTGGGCAGTTTCAGATCCCAGGCATTGAGGCCGTCGTTCCAGTGCCGCTTGAGGATCTGCTGCGCATCGTCGTCCTTCGCCGTGAGCCGCACGCCGCCGGCGAGCAGGTAGGCCACCGGCAGCTCGATCAGCCGGTTCGCCAGCAGGTTGGTCTCCCACTGGTAATGCGCCAGGCGCTGCATGCGCTGCTGGGTGAGCGGGGTGAGATCGCGACGTCCGTCGCCGGTCAGGCGGCGCCATCCTTCCTCGTCGGCATCGACCGTGGTACCGGCGGCTTCGCGCAGAGGTTTGGCATCGGATTCGGTCGATTCCGGGGTTGCACCCGCAAACCAGCCCAGCAGGCGACCGAAGAACCGTGGCTGGGACTTTTCCTGAAAATTCACAGCGTCATTCATGGCCTCACCGTGTCCCATCGTGGCGCCCAGGGCGCGCGCGGCGCTCCTGGGGGCTGTTTTGAAGATCGGCCCGGCGGCCGAACATGGACGACTGCAGCCCGCGGCCGAAGCCGCCGGCGCGGTAGGTGTCGGTGCCCGCCTCCACGGACTCGCCCGCCGCGGGCTGCGCCTCCTGACGCGCCGCCGCCCACATCAGCACGCCGGACACCGCGGTATCGCCGTGGCGGTCGCCGCCGTCGCTGCCCTTGATACGGGCATCGCTCATGCGCGGGCTGCCCTTGGTCAGCACCACGCTGCGGTGATCGGCGATCCAGTCCTCGTCGCCGAAGGTCTCGATGTCGCCGTCCTCGAACGCCTGGTGGTAGCGCGGGAACCAGGTGTCGTACCAGGCGCCAGTGAGCTGCACGCATTCCACGCGTTGCGGGCCGACCAGCTGCAGCGCCGCCTCGGCGTGGCTCTGGCCGTTGCCGCGCGCGTCGAACTTGGCATGGTGGAACAGCGGCAGGTGTTGCAGCAGCCACGCCACGATCAGCTTCTGGCAGTCGAACGGCACCTTGCGCAGCTCCACGCGCAGCGGCGTGCGCCAGCGGCGCGATGCCGGCACGGCCTGGCCGATGACGATGGGCGACAAATCGCCGTCGCGCGCGAAATCCTGGCCGAGCACTGTGCGCCGATCCTGCGGCAGCGCATCCACCGCCGGCTTGAGCACGTCGTCGATCCACTGCTGGGTGATGCGCAGGCGATCCGGGTCGAGCACGAACTCGGGCTTCCTGGCATAGCGCAGCACCTCCACGGCTTCGGTTGCGCACTTCTCCAGCAGCAGCCGGCTGAAATACACGCCGGTGCCGCGCATGGGGATGCACTCCAGCTCCTCGTCGGCGGCCTCGCTGGTGCGGTACTTGCTGCGCACGTCGGCCACGAACTTGGCCTCGGCCTCTGGCGACCACGGCTTCTTGGTCACCAGGCAGATGCGCCGGTAGAGCCCCTCGCGCACTGCCTGGCTGAAAGGCACGTGATGGTGCGACCACGGCAGCTTGCCGGCCTTCACGTCCTTGAGCAGGTCGTTGAAGGGGTTGTCCTCGCCGTTGTGCGTGCCGCCGATGGATACACGCCCGCCCCAGATCAGGTACGCCATCGCGCCGTCGATCACGGGCCCGAGGTTGTCGATGTGGCCGGCCTCGTCGATGCGCGCATGCCCCTGGCGACCGCGCCAGTTGTACGGCATGGCCGAGAGCGCCTCGATCTTGTGGTGGCTGGCCAGCGTGATCTTGTAGCGCACAACGTCGCGCCGCTCGTTGTCGATGATGGCCTTCTCGTAGGCCACGTCGATCTGACTGCAAGCCACGTTGAACCAGCGCGCGAAGTTGGCGCAGTCGCCGATGAACTCGGCGGCCATGCCCTGGTTGTAGCCCATGTAGAACTGATCCATGCCGCCCTGGTCGCGCGCGGCCTCGCCGACGGCTTCCGGCGCCCATGCGCCCCAGGTGAAGCCGATGCGGCGACCCTTGTCGCAGATACGCACGTCGGCGTTGTCCAGGTGCCAGCGCACCTGGTACGGCAGCAGGATGCTGGGGATCTCCGAGGCCGGCGCCTGCGCCAGCGCCACGCCGGCGCGCTCGGCTTGCTTGTCCGCCACCAGCTGCAGGGCTTCCTCGCGTTCTTCCGGCGTCACGGCGCGGCCTCGGCATCGGCCTCCACCGGGATGCCGAGGAACTGCGCACGCAGCTGCGCCCAGTGCTCCGACGACATGCCCTGTTTCTTCGCCACCTTCTCGGCGGCTTTGGTCTGGCGCTCCAGTGCCTGGCGCTCAATCTTCTCGCGACGCTCGATGCTCGCCTTGGTCGATGCCTCCATGTCGCGGATGGCCTTGGCCAGCAACATGATGTCCATCGGGTTCGGCGCCTTCGGCTTGCCGTCCTTGCCGCGCGGGCCGTCCTCGCTGCCGATGTCGGCGAGCGTGCGGAACGCGACCGTCTTGAGCATCTCCGCCAGCAGCGCGCTGACGTCGCCGCCGGGGTTCTCGCTGAGCTGGCTCACCCACTGGCCGGCCACGGCCTGCGCCTCGCGGTAGTGCGCCATCTGCTCGCGGGCGCCCTTCACGTAACGGCCCACCGCCGACTTGCTCACCTCCGCGTCCAGCCCGTTCAGAGCGTCGGTGATCTCGTGGATCGTGCGGCCCTCACGGATCAGCCGGTGGCACAGCTCGGCCAGCTCCTTCGGCAACTGCTCGATGCTGGATCGACGGCCCATGTCAGTCCTCCAGCAGCTTCACGCCGGGCACGTCCAGGTCGCCGCTGACGATGTCGCGGCCGGCCTGGGTGATACGCGCCAGCTCCACGTCGCCCAGCGTGCGCAGCACGGCAAAGCCGTGGCGGCTCAGCCACGCCAGGTCGATGGCGATGCTGTCGGCGTCGGCCTTGTAGCCCCAGCTGCGCACCATGCTGCGGATCAGCGGCGCGCTGGCGCCCTGGTCGTTGCTCTCGGACAGGATGCGCAGGATGCGGCCGCGGCGGAACTGGCTCTGTTCTTCGGTGAGGTTCATGGCTTGCTCCGCATCAGGTGTTCCTGCAGCACGCGCAGCTGCTCGCGCATGGCATTGGTGCTGGCCGTGTTGGCGGCGAGGTTCTCGGCCACCCGGTTGATCTTTTCGTGCACGGCGCCGAGGTCGCGCGCGGTGAGGTTGTGCAACTGCTGCTGCTCGATGCGCGCCACGCCATCCTCCAGCTCGGCCAGCCGCTGGGACTGCTTCGCCAGCACCTGGCGGATCTCCCGCGACGACTCGTCGGCATGCAGCCGCGCGGCGCGATCGCCCCGTTCGATCTTGGCGCTCAGATCCTTGGACTCGGTCTTGCGCCAGGCCTTGATGCTCACGACCGCCGCGATGACGGCGCACACCGCCGACACGATGGCGGCCCAGGCAACCAGGCTCTGCAGGTCGAATGGCATTACTTGTCCCCCGGCGGCGCAACGGATGGCGGTGGTGCGGCAATCTTCGCGGCGGTGGCGCGGTCGGCATTGGCCTGGTGCAGCACGCCGCGCCAGTCCTCGATCCAGTTCAACGCATCGAGCACGCACACGGCCGGCTGGCCGTGCTCGTCGCGGCAATGCGCGGGCGGCGGCGCGGGCTCGGGCAGCGGTGCGGTGAGCTGCGCGGGCAGCGGCCGCCACGCCGGGAGCGGCACTTCAATGACTGGGCACGGTTTTGGGATCGGGCGTGTGGCCTGCCGGGTGAATCCGCAACCGCTCAGCCACGGCAGGACACACAGGCAGATGCACAAGGCCCGTGCATGCGGCGTTCGCATGGGCGGCTTCCTCGTTCTGGGTCTTTCGTTGCGCCACCAGCTGGTCGTACTGGCGCTGCAGGCGGTTGCGATCGGCGATGGCCGCATCGGCATAGTTCGCGTTGCTGCGCAATGCGGCTTTCTGGTCGGCAAGCTGATGGCGCACGTCGGCCAGTGTCTGCGCGGCGGCGTCGCGTTCGGCGCGCATCTGCTCGGCATCGGCCTGCGCGGCCTGCTGCGTGGCAGCCACGCCGTCGTCGTAGCCGCGGTGGTGGCCGTGCCATTCCAGCGCGCCGGCCAGCGCCAGCAGCGCGAGCAAGACATACACGTACTTCATGGGCAGACCCTCGTGCCAGGCCAATCCGCTGCGAGATACGCCGGCTCCAGCACCAGCAGGATCCGGCGCACGTATTCGCGGTTCTCGTGCCAGGCGACGGCGCTGCGCGACTGGACGCGCGCCACCAGGCCAAACCACACAGGCGGCTCGTCGCGGGCGTGGTATGCCAGGCGAATCTCGCGGTCGCGCGCGCCTTCGCCGCCGTTGTAGGCGCTGAGCGTCATGGCCCAGCGGTCGCAGGGCGTGGCCCCTGGTGCGCGGTCGAACAGCCACCCGTCGTAGCAGACCACCGCACGGATCGACCAATCCGGATCCCACGGATCGGGCTTGCCGATGCTCGGGCAGATCGACGGCAACCACTCGGCCGTCGTCGGCATGAACTGCGCCAGCCCCTGCGCGTAGATGCTGCGCGCCGAAGGATCCCAGCCGGATTCCTGCTGCAGCTGCGCGGCCACGCGCGCCACCGGCGCATCCAATCCCCAGCGCTCGCCCGCGGCCCGCTGCAGCTGCATGCGGTAGCGCACCGACTCGGCGGGGATGCGCACGCCGTCCGCCGCCGATGCGGGGCAGCACGCCAGCATGCAGGCATAGACCAGCATCATCAGCAGCAGCCAGCGCAACTGCTGTGGCTTGCGCGCCGCGGCAACCCACAGCAACAGCATCAGCACCAAGCACAGGCCCATGAGCCAGATCACGGCAGCATCGACCCGGCGATCAGCGCCGCGGCGACGATCAATGCGCGCCGCTTCCACGCGGTGCCCTCGGCGATGCCGGTGAGCGTGTGCGGGCGCGCGTAGGGGAAGATGACGCGATCCACCCAGTAGCCCAGCCACGCGTACACGCCGATGCGCGCCACGCCCCAGATCAGCAGGCCGGCCTTGGCGGGGTTGAGCACCAGCACCACGACGAACGTGGCCGCGCCGAACAGCAGCAGCGGCGAGGCGCGCAGCTTGTCGCGCAAGGTGGGCCACACCGCCTGCAGGCGGCGCCAGAAACGTGCGGGGAGTGAGTTCGTGTTCATGGGGCGAAAATGCCCCATGCACGGGTGGTGAATCTTTTAGTGTGGCCTATTAAACGGAGGCATCAGGGACGATGCGCAGGCCTAGCCATCGGCATCTACGCTACCACGACCTGTACTCAGTTTGGATCGCGCAACAGCCAGCCAAGGCGATGTTGTCGCATCCAGCGCGGCACGATGTGCTGCATCCACAGCTCTACGCGCATGACCAGCTGCTCCAGGAAGCCAGTGAACAGCACGATGCCCAGCAGGCCACCCGCGGTGGTGTTTGCCCGGCCGTCCAACAGCTTCGGATAGTTGTAAAGGATCAAGCTCACGGCCAGCACGGCCACGACGAAACACAACCCAAAGCGCATGTCTCCCAGCCGGCGCAGCCACCACTTCCGACGCGCTTCGGCCGCTTCGCGGATCCGGTGCTCTGCGCCTATGTCATTGCCACAGTAACGGCAGGTGTCGGTCTTGGGCGGCTGGCCCTGCAGGCCGCAATGGTCACAGTGCATGCAGCGGGGGTTGCTGGCGTGCTTGGCGAAGCGATGCTGCAGCTCGCGGAACCACGGATCGACCACGTCGGCGTCATGATGGTGATGCTCGTGATAGTCGCGTCCCGCCACGCGAAGGTCGCCCTGGCTCGTGAGTTGGTTGCCGTGGTGCGCGTGCCATTCGCCGATGTTCGCATCGCGACCGGCGGCCACACTGCGATGCCGCGCACGCACCCGCGACGCAGGAGATGTTTGGGTGTCTTGCATGGTGCCCCCTGTGGCATCCGACGTTTAATTTGGTGGAGGCTGTGGCAAGCTTCCGAGTGGCTGGAATACTCCTGACTTGTAGCCCACCAGATAGGCATGCCAAGTTGGACGTTGCAACGTGCAATACACCAACGCCTTGCCTGGATCGGCACTCCCATCCGCGAGCTTGTAATAAAACTCACCGCAATCATTCGCATGATTTTGTGCGAGCACCGATGCAATGGCGACATACTGCGGGCCACTGCTCTGCCAAGAGCCTGTGTAAGTGGTGTCAGCCATGCACGCAGATAGCAACCATGCCAAGCAGCACGGTAAAAGCGTTCGTTTCATTCGCATCACACCCCCTATAGGTGACGTCAATCGGTCGGTGCGTTATTGCCGCACCAAATGCTGAGCGCAGTGCGATGCGGATCGTCCGGATCACGAATCGTTGCGACGCCAGAATGAACATAGAACCAGCGATATCCGACGTACCCGCCCATGCGATTGCGCGCGTTCACTTGCCCGCACACGTAGTGCCCGTCATACGCGGCATAGATGAACATGCCGCGGATCTTGGCTGAATCCGGATCGGTCAAGACGCTCAACACCGCATGTTGTGCTTCCTGGTACTCGCTCCAGTGCTGCACGCCATCCAAGAAATCGACGGCATGACTGTTGATACCGCGCATTGCGTAGACGGCAGTGGCAGCGCCCGCTGCAGCGACGAATCCCGCAATAAAGCTGAAGGCAACGATCTTGCCGAGCTTGCTCATGACGCCCCCTGTTGCGTGCTGAGTCTCGATTCTGGGTTGGAAACCTCGCGATGTGCTGTGGGCCTTCGCCTACAGGCTGCGTAGGAATGTATCGCTATTTCTTGCGCGCCCCGGAGCCGGGGCCAATATGCACACTGCCACCTGCTGCGATGCTGCCTCCACCAGCGAACACCTGGTGGCCGCGTGCTCGCGACTCTCCCTCGCGCGGCAGGCCGTGTTGAGCCATTCCAAGCAGCCGATGTCGGTCGGCGGCGCTCAAATCGCGATAGACCAGAACCAACTGGCGCTCGTCATCGGACAAGGTCAGCTCGCCTTCGCCGTACCACTGCGGCCATAGCTCCAGCAGTGTGCGACCGGTCGCGGCGGCGATCCAATCCTCGACTTGCTTACTTCGGCCACGACCGTTGACGACCATGCTCACGGCAGAGCGGGTCACACCACACGCGTCGGCCGCGCTCACCTGCGAAAACCCCTTGATAGCCAAGGCTGCCTTGATCTCAGCAGGGTGCATACCGCCCCCGCGAAGGCAAGGGAGTTGACATGTCGTCAAATTCCATAGTTCAATTCACTCGTCAACTTAATCTGCGTTAGCAACTTCATTTCTATAGCGCGAACGATCGCGCACACGCCTACAGGTCACCTCATCGCATGCAACCGTCCGTCATCAAAGCCCTCCTGAAGCTGCGCGGCGTCTCGCAGGCCGATATCGCTCGGCAGTGCGGCCATTGCGCACCCTCGCAGGTGTACCAGGTGATCGAAGGCATCGCGCGCAGCAAGAAGATCGAAGTGCGCATCGCCACCGCCACGCGCCTGCCTCTGGCCGAGCTGTGGCCCCAGTGGTACGGCCCGAACGCCCAACCACGCAGCCGCCGCTCCATCGAAAAGAGCGAGATCGCCGACGCGCTCCGCGCGCTGGCCGGCTGAGCGGGGGCGCCTCGACATGGCCACCAGCCGTACCTGCGAACATCGCGGACAGCGCATCGAGCTGTTCCGCCTCGGGCGATACATCCCGCTGCATGCGGAGCATTGCCCAGCCTGCATGCTGCTCGGCGACGAGCCGGGGCTGAACAAATCCGACACGGTCCTGGAAGCCATGCGCTGTCGGGCGGAAGTGATCGAGCGCTCGATTACACCTGCCGAACTTCCTGCCATCCGTGCCGGCGTCACGTTGTATGCCACGACCGTCGAAGCCTTCATGGCGGCGACGCAAGCGCATCGTCTAGCGCTTCCATTGTCGGCTCCCACGCCACCGCATTCCCATGCAGGAGCGCGGCAATGACGGGATGGCCCAAGCGATCCTGCGGATCGTGCAGGCGCGCATTGCGCCCGAGCTGCAGCAGCCATTCGTGCGTGGGACGCCCCGGCGTGTTGTCGTCAGCCAACGCCAGGCAGCGCCCGATGATGGCGGACTGCAGCCGCAGCGCATCTTCCAGCGCGTCCACGCGTTGTTCGAGCAGTGCCACCCGGCTCATGCGGTTCTCCCTGCGAATTCCGGTTGTGTATGGACTGGTGTCCATGTTTGCGCCATTGCACAACGCGCAAACCCTTTTCGCAAGGTCAAACATCGCCGGTGTTTGGATGGCCACCGTGCCCGCCCTTATGCGGGGTGTGCAATGAGGGGGCGGAATTGGAAGGTGTGGCGCCCCACCAGCCTGCAGGATGCGGTGGAGGGCTGCGTGCTGTACGCGCAGCACCACGACCCGCGCGCCAGCGTGGAGCGCATCGCCGACCTGGTCGGCGAGGGCAAGTGGACGGTCTACAAGTGGATGCAGCAGGGCAGCATCCCCGCCAAGAAGATCGCCGGGTTCGAGCTGGCCTGCGGCGCCACCTACGTCACTGAGTACCTGGCCGGCAGCGCGCGCAAGCTGCTGATCGACCTGCCCACCGGCCGGCTGCCCACCGGCACGGACATCCATGCGCTGCAGGAGGCCTGCACCGCCGCCATCGGCGCGCTGCTGCGCTTTGCGGAGGGCCGCTGCGACGCGGCCGAAACCACCGACCACATCACCGCCGCCATGACCCGGCTCGCCCACGAGCGTGCCCAGGTGGAGCGGCACCAGCAACCGGAGCTGAGCCTGTCATGAGCCTTGCCACCCTGCAGCGGCGCCTGGACGCCGAAGCCCTGGTGCAGCTGCGCGCGGAAGCCGCGCGGCTCGCCGCGGAGAACGATGAACTGCGCAACCGGTGCATCTATGCCGAAGAAAACGCGGAGTTCTGGTGGAGCGAAGCCACCAGCTTGCAACTGCAATTGTGCGAGCAGCGCGGCGGTAGCCCCGGCATCACGCAGGGCGGCCACCTGGTGGTAGCGCGCTGATGGCCGCAGGCAACTACATCAATGCCGCGCAACAGCGCGTGCTGAGCATCTTGATGCTGCTGGCCGGCCACGAAGTGATGGGCCTGGCGCCGGGCGAGATCGCCAAGGCCGTGCGCACCAGCGCCAGCAACGTCACCCGCGACCTGGCCAACCTGCGCGAGGCCGGCATGGCCGAGCCGTTGGCCGACACCGGCCGCTGGCGAATCACCCCGCGCGTGGGGCAGATCGCGCTCCGCGTCCTCAACGCCCTCGGCGATGCGCGTAAGCGCGTCGACGAGGTGGCCCAGCGCTTCATGACCGAACGATAGGAGCACCACCACATGGCACGCCCCAAGACCGCACGCACTGCCGAGCAACTGGACGCCCCCGGCGCGCGCATCGATCATGCCGCGCTGGACGAAGCTGGCAGCGCCCTGGCCACCATCGGCGCCAACGTCGCCGCGGTGGAGCGCGAGTTCGGCATCGACATGCCGTACTCGCTCGACCTCTACATCCAGACCATTCGCCTCAAGGCGGCCGAGTCCGCGCAGCGGCTGATCGAGATCGGCCGGATGCTGGTGATCATCCGCGAGCGTGAGCCGCAGGGCACGTTCCACGATGCGCTGGAGCAGATCGGCCTGGGCGTGCGCTTCGCCCAGCGCGCCATGCAAACGGCAACGAAGCTGCACAACCTGCCGCGCCTGCAGAGCCTGGGCGTGAGCAAGGCGCTGGAGCTGCTCAGCGAGGACGACGACACGCTGGAGGCGCTGGAAACCGGCGGCACACTGGCGGGCCTCACGCTCGACGAGCTGGACAGCATGACCGTGCGCGAGTTGAAGGCCACGCTGCGCGCCGAGCGCAAGGAGCGCGACGAGGAGAAGGCTGCTGACGAGGAGATCATCCGCGCCAAGGACGAGCGCATCAACAAGCTCACCCGCGACAAGCGCAAGGGCAGTGACGAGGACAAGCTGCGCCGATCCGCCGAGAATCTGCTGCGCGATGCCGACGAGGCGGTGGTTGAGGCGCAGTCGCAGATCGCGCGCCTGGTGAGCATCGCTGGCGAGATCGAGCAGATCTACGCCGACGCAGGCATGGCCGTGGACGGCGACGTGCAGGCGCGCCTGCAGGACAACGCCAGCTGGGCCCAGGCCAAGCTGGCGGAGCTGTCGGCGGTGTCGGGCGAGTAAGCCATGCACGCTGCCGATCTCGCCCAGCTCGACTATCTGCGCCAGGTGGGGGAGCGCTTGCGCTCCGCCATCCACGGCGACCGCGGCGACATTGCTGCGGATGCAGCGCGTTGGTTGGGCGTGAGCAAACAGACGCTCTACAACCGCCTGCGCAAGCTGGGCTATGGCAGCGACCGCCAGCTGCGCAGCGACAAGGGCGATAGCCGCGTCAGCGTGGCGGAAGTGAAGGCGGTGGCCGGCATCCTGCGCGCCAGCCAGCGGCAGACGGGCAAGGAGCTGCTGCCGGTGGGAGATGCCATCGACGTGGCCCTGGCGAACGGCCTGCTGGCCGAGCGCGTGGCGCCGGTGACGATGCTGCGGCTGATGCGCCAGCACGACTGCCACCCGCGCCAGCTGTCGCAACCGGAGCCGCACGTGCAGATGCGCAGCCTGCATCCCAACCACGTGTGGCAGCTCGATGCCTCGGTGTGCGTGCTGTACTACCTACGCAACGGCCGCGTGGGCGTGATGGACGAGCGCAAGTTCAACGTGCGCAAGCCGCGCGACCTGGCCAAGGTGAGCAACCAGCGCGTGATGCGCTACGCGCTCACCGACCACAGCACGGGCAACGTGCTGTGCCGCTACTACAACGTGGCGGGCGAAGACCAGGCCACGCTGTTCGAGTTCCTGATGTGGGCCATGCAGCGCAGCGAGGCGCACGTGATGCACGGCGTGCCGTGGATGCTGGTGTGGGATGCCGGCAGCGCCAACCAGAGCCACGCCATCGGCGCGCTGCTGACCGCCCTGATGATCCGCCACTGGGCGCACAAGCCGGGCAACCCGCGCGCCAAGGGCCAGGTGGAGGGCGTACACAACGTCATCGAGCGCAAGTTCGAGGGCCTGCTGACCTTCACGCGCATCGACAGCGTGGAGCAGCTCAACCAGGAGATGGATCGCTGGCTGCGGGCGTTCAACGGCACCGCCGTGCACAGCCGCCACGGACACACCCGCGACGGCTTGTGGCAGACCATCCGCCAGGACCAGTTGCGCCTGTGCCCGCCGGTGGAGCTGTGCCAGGTGCTGATGCACAGCAAGCCGCAGCCGCGCACGGTAAAGGGCAACCTGATCGTGCAATACACCGTGAAGGGCCACGAGCCTGCGGTGTACTCGGTGGAGCACGTGCCGAACGTGCGCGTGGGAGACACCGTGATGGTGACGGTGAACCCGTACCGCGTGCCCAGCATCTTCGTGATCGGTGAGGCCGAGGACGGCAGCACGCGTTATGTGGAATGCGAGCCGATCGCCAAGGATGCGCACGGCTTCCTCGCCGTGGGGCCGGTGTTCGGCGAGCAGTTCGCCAGCAAGGCGGACACCGTTGTCGATACCGCGCGCAAGGATCTCAACGAACTCGCCTACGGCGAGCGCGACACGCTCGACGCCATCGACGCCCGCAACAAGGGGCGCATGGCCTTCGACGGCCAGATCGACCCGTTCAAGCACGTGCGCGAAGCGGCCGAGCGCGCGCCCAGCCACATCCTGCGCCGCGGCACCGAGCTGGACGTGCCGAACCCCGTGCATGTGGAGCTGCGCCCGCTGGGCCATGTGCAGGCACTGCAGGAGCTGAAGGCGCGGCTCGAACGCGTCCTCACCAAGGCCGAAGCCGCCGCCGTGCGCGAATGGTACCCCGACGGCGTCCCCGAAACCGAACTCGATGCCCTGGCGCTGCGGCTTGCCGCACCGGCGCCCCAACGCCCGCGCCTATCGGTGGTGGGTTGATCCCTTTCCAAGGAGGAGTTGCACGATGAAAGCCACGTTCCAGATCGATAGCCCCAACATCCTGGCCGAGGCGCGTCCCGGCGACCTGTTCGTCCCGCTGGGCCCCGACCTGGTGGAATGCGTGTGCGCGGTGCGCTGCCATGCCGTCGAGCATGCGCAAGGCAGCCATGTGGCGTGGCCGCAGGATGCCTCGTTCTCCATCGACAGCCAGTTCGATGTGGTGGTGGTGGCCTGCCGCGTGGGCAAGGGCGAGCCGGAGTACTTCCCGTCCGGCCACACGGTGCCCATGCCCGCCGCCACGCCGGTGGCCTTCATGGAGCAGGTGGAGGCGCTGTCGCTGCGCCCGCGCGTGGCCGACGCCGGCCTCACCGCTCTTTCGCTCGATGACATCCGCAGCGCGCTGGCGCTGTCCCCGTCGCCGTTCAACTTCGCCCTTTCCGATGTTTCGCGGCCGGAGCTTGCTTCGCGCCTCTAACCGATCCGCTTCACCCACCTGATCTGGAGATCAGTCATGCACGCACAGACCGCTATCGCAACATCCGTCTTTCCCACCTGCATTGCGCAGGCAGCGGCGATCCCGCCGGGCAACACATTCATCCGCCTCGACTCTCCTAGCGAAGTGCTGGCGCCCCTGACCTTCGCCGGCGGCGACGTCGCCGAGACTGCGCACGTGTGGGCCGTGGTGATCGCAGTGAACCACGACAGCGAGGGCTATATGCCCGGCCAGCTGGTGCGCATCCAGCGCAGCGCCCTGGTTCGCCGTGTGCACGAGGCGCGGGCGCCCGTGTACGCGCTGGAGCAGTGACGATGGCGCGCACCGGCCGCCCCATCACCAGCGAGCGCAGCGAGAAGCCCTACCGGCTGCACGGGCTGCTGATCCGCCACGGCATCCCGCATGACGACCTGCGCCGCGCAATCGTCTATGAGGCAGGCATGCGTGCCGGCCAGTCGCTGGCCAGCAGCACGCTGTCGCAACTGCTCACGCGCCATGCGTGGCCGCGCACGGTGCATCCGGACACTGTGATGACCAAGGTGGCGGACTTCCTGCGCGCGCGCGGCGTGCCCGACGACGAGATCGCCACGGCCTGGGTGCCGGAGGGCGAGGACACCGAGCGGGTGCCGAACACCGAGCGCGGCGTGTTCCGCGCTGCCCAGCACACCGAGGCCACCCCGGCCGACCACGACGACTTTCAATTCCCGGAGGCAGAAATGCTCAGTCCCGCCGCACGCGAACACTTCGGCCTGGCACGTCATCCGTTCATGGACGACGTGCAAGGCCCGGCCGACGTCTACCTCAGCAAGGATCAGCGCTACATCCGCGAAAGCATGTACTACGCGGCCAAGCATGGCGGCTTCATCGCCGTGATCGGCGAGTCCGGCAGCGGCAAGAGCACGCTGCGCCGCGACCTGATCGACCGCATCCGCCGCGACGACGAGCCCATCGTCATCATCCAGACCAAGACGGTGGACAAGCGCGAGCTGACCACGAGCCATATCTGCGACGCGATCATCGCCGACATCTCCACCGAGACGCCCAAGCTCAGCAAGGAGGCCAAGGCCCGACAGGTGGAACGGCTGCTCGCCAGCAGCGCGCGCACCGGCATCTCGCATGTGCTGGTGATCGAGGAGGCACACGACCTCACCAAGCACACGCTGCGCTACCTCAAGCGCTTCTGGGAGCTGGAGGACGGTTTCCGCAAGCTGCTCGGCATCATCCTGGTGGGCCAGCCCGAGCTGGGCGACCTGCTGGACGAGCGGCGCAACCCGGACATCCGCGAGGTAATCCGGCGCATCGAGCAGGCGCGCCTCAAGCCGCTCAACGGCAACTTGGAGGACTACCTCGCGCTCAAGCTCAAGCGCATCGGCGCGCGCGCCGAGGATCTGTTCGAGCGCGACGCGTTCGACGCCATGCGCAATCGCCTCACGCGGCGCCGCCACGGCACCAACGAGGTGGAGTCGCAGCTGTACCCGCTGGTGGTGCAGAACCTGGTCGTGAAGTGCCTCAACCAGGCCGTGGAACTTGGCCTGGACAAGATCAGCGGCGAGCTGGTGGGGAGGGTGTGATGGCCACGCTCACCGGACAGATCCGCGACGCGATCGCTTCTAGCGGTGGCATGTCTGCCACCCAGCTGATGGAAGTCCTTCCCGAGGGCACCAGCAAGGACACCGTCTGGGCACTCCTCACCCAGCGCAAGAAGGCCGGCGAATTCGGCTCCCGCGTGGAGGACGGCATGGCGGTGTATTTCATCGCCCACCCGGCCGCGCCGAAGCCACCTGCGGCGGCTCCGGCGGAGCAAGCGGAGGCCCAGCCGCCAGCCGCCAGCCGCCAGCCGCCAGCCGCCAGCCGCCAGCCGCCAGCCGCCAGCCGCCAGCCGCCAGCCGCCAGCGAAAAGCCTGCAGCTTCTCGCGCAAAGGGCAAGCCCCGCAGTACGCCCGCGCGCCGCGACTTCAAGGCCGCCAGCGACTCGCAGGCCAAGGTGCGCGCCGCGCTGGAGTTCAACCATGCCACGGCGTGCGATGCGGTGGAGATCTATATCGCATCGGTGGCGGACGTCGGCATCTACCACGCCTTGTGCGATGCGCGCGATCGCTCGCGCGCCGCGCTGGACGAGTTCCTGGTGAGCGGAGGACGTGATGGGTAACTCGACTCCCCACCAGCGTCTGCACATCCGCTGCCTGCTGACGGAGCTGGAGATCAGCTCGCTGCACGTCACTGCCGAGCTGATCCCCTGCGCCGAGCGCGCAGGCATCACCACCTGGCAGGTGGGCGACCGCCTCGACGACGTGCTCAACCAGATCACCCGCGAACAGGCGCGGGCGCTGGCCAAGGTGCTGATGCGGCCGGAGGCGGCGCTGTCATGACCCAGATGGGTGCCCTGTATCCACGAAGCGACAGCTCGCACAACGGCATCGAGCTGGCCTTTCGATTCGTGCTGTGGGCCCAGCAGATGCATTCGGCCCCCACCCATCACCAGATACGCGAACACTTCGGCTGCAGCGTTGCCACGGCCTTTCGCTGGCGCGCGGCATGGCTGGCAGCCAACGGCATCACTCCCCCTTTCCAGGAGCACAAGCCATGCACCGTTACCCGAACGAAACCTTGAACCATTGGGCCGACATCTACGTGGCGCGCGGCATGCGCGGCTACGGCATCTCGCTGGAGGCCTTCCTGGCGTACCCGCACCAGATCCTCACGCGCATCGACCGCATCGACGCGACGGCCGCCGCCATTGCTGCGCGCGAGCCGCTGCAGCACCGCCGCGAGCGCCGCGCCGACCACCAACTGCGCCAGCGCGGCCAGTTGCTGATGCAGAAGCTGTGGCACGGCTCGCGCCGCCGCAACCGCGCCGATGCGCCGCTGCCGAGCCGGAGGTGAGCATGCGCATCACGTGCCCCAGTTGCGGCGCCGGCTTCAGCCTTGACGTGGCCCTGCAGATGGATGCCTCGCGCAGCGCGCTGATGCGTGCCCTGCACATGCCAGCGCCGCTGGCCGGCCTATGGGCGCAATACCTCGGCCTGTTCCGCAGCAAGACGCGCGCCCTGGCGCATGACCGCGCCGACAAGCTGATGGCCGAGTTGCTGCCGATGCTCGATGCCGGCGTGGTGGAGCGCAACGGCAACCAGCGCCCGGCGCCGCTGGAGCTGTGGCGCGATGCCCTGCAGCAGATGGTGGAGCTGCGCAACGCCGACAAGCTGCAGTTGCCTTTGAAGAGCCACGGCTACCTGCTGGAGATCGTCTTCGCCGCCGCCGAGCGCGGCGCCGCGCAGGCGGAGCGTCAGCAGGAAGACCAGCGCCGCCGCGGCGATCACCGCCGCACCACCAGCACACAGATGGATCGCCTGGACAAGCTCTCGCGCATCCGCGGCGACTACCAGAACGGCCTGCTCGAACGCGAACAGGCCGAAACCCGCTTGCGCGAGATCGGCTACGGCCCGGAGGTTCTCGATGCCTGACGTTGAACTCACCCGCGACACCCTGCTGGCCGCGCTACGCCATCACATCGGCCGGCGCCACGGCGTCACCGCCACCGCGCTTTGCCGCGAGGTGCTGGGCGTCACGCCCACGCCTGCCGACGAGCGCCGCCTGCGCGAGCTGGTGGTGGAACTGCGCAAGGACGGCCACCACGTGTGCGCCCACCCGCGCGACGGCTACTTCCTCGCCGACAACGCCGAGGAGCTGCAGGAAACCTGCGCGTTCCTGCACTCGCGCGCCATGTCCAGCCTGGAGCAGGAAAGCGCGATGAAGCGCGTGTCGATCCCTGATCTGGTTGGACAGGGGAGGTTGCCGTCGTGAGCCAATCTCCCAGGCAAATCGCGGTGCGGACACTGCGCGCCATGAAGGTCATCGGCTCGATCCTCGAAATCAAGGCCGGCGAGTGGGAAGAGGTCGACGAATACCTGCGTGGCCAGCTCTGGGATCTTCGAGACGCAGTGACGAAGCTGCAGAACGAGATCGATGAGACCTATCCCGGTCGCGGCCGGAGGAAGTCGGCATGAAGACGCAGACGCTGACCGAAGCGCATAAGAGCCGGATCGAGTTCTACGCCGACCTTTGCTTCAAGGCATTGCTGCGTGCTGACGACGCAGTGATGAACGGCGATTCCTATACCGCAGACATGGATCGCGACCGCGCCGCCTACTGGTCGGGCCGCGCCTTCGGCGAAGTGCTGGCCAGCACGGTGTCGGCATGACCTGCACCTGCGTCCGCAACGTCGACCGCCAACTGCGCACCAGCGGCGCACGCCTGGTGACCATGACTCCGCGCGGTCGCGATGGTCGCAAGGCCGGCGCCCCGCGCGTGTTGGTGCGCGCCATGTACGACAACCCCACCCGCCGCATTCCCCCCACGGCAGTGGCCACCCACTGTCCGTTCTGCGGCACCAAGTACAAGGACTGATCCCCATGCAAATGCAAGACATCGAATCCCGCGCCAAGGCCTTCGCCAGCGCCCGCGACGAGTTGGCCAGCCGCCTGCAGGATCTGCGCGACGAGCAGGAAACCGCCAAGCGCCGGCGCCTGCAGGGCATCAAGAATTCCCTGGCGCGCTTCACCGCCGCCCACGGCGAGTTGAAGGAGGCTATCGCCACCAGCCCGGCCGAGTTCAAGTCGCCCAAGACCCGCGTGCTCCACGGCATCAAGGTCGGGTTCGTGAAGCAGCGCGGCAAGCTGGAGCTGGGCGACGTCGACACTGTGCTCAAGCTGATCCGCAAGCACTTCCCCGACCAGGTCGACACCCTGATCAAGGTCGACGAGTCCCCGGTGAAGGCCGCCCTGCAGAACCTGCCCGCCGGCGACCTCAAGCGCCTTGGCGTGCGCATCACCGACGACGTGGACGCCGTGGTGCTCAAGCCCGTCGACGGCGATCTGAACAAGCTGATCGCCGCGCTGATCAACGACGACGACGTGGCGGAGACGCAGGCGTGAACATCAACGTTCGCACCTGCCGTTGTTGTGGCTGCACCGACATGCGGGCATGTCCAGGTGGTTGCTACTGGATCGCCGAGGATCTCTGCAGCGCCTGCGAACAGCAGGCTGCCGACGAGCTGATGCTCGCCAAAGGAGCCAATCCGTTCATGGTCAATATCTGCGGACAGATCTGCCAGACGGTGGACAGCACTGATCGTATCCACATGGTGAAGCAGTTCACTGCTTCGGAATGCCGCAGTGCGATCGCGTTGCCCAACCTACAGAAGACTGTGCTCACTGCCATCGAGCGGCGCCTGCGCAAGCTGGAGCGCGCGTCATGAGCGGCTACACCATCACCAAAGCCGAAGCCCTGTGCTTCGACCACGAGCTTCGCCAGGTAGTCGTGCTCACCTTTGACGGCACCGAGACACGCGTCACAACCTTCGGTGTCACCGCCCTGGACAGCGCCATCGCCGCCGAAGCCGGCAACCGCATCAAGCGCTCGCTGATGTGGCCGGAGTCGATGTGCAACAGCGTCTCGCTCAAGGTGCAGCGTCTCCACGACCGCATTGCGGAGCTGGAACGCCAGTTGGCTGGGGAAGCGTGATGGCCGCGGCGCAGTCGAAGACTGGCCAGGTGCTCGGCGTGCTGGGCGATGGCCCGGCCACCACCGGCGAAGTCGCCGCCGAGCTTGGCTGGTCTGTGCACCTCGCCTGCGCCCACCTGAAGAACCTGCACCTGGCCGGCCGTGTGGCACGCCAGCCATTTCCCACCGGCGATCACCGAGTCCGTTTCCTGTGGTCGCTCCCCGAACCTGAACAGACGCGCGAACGTTCGCGCATCCAGGAGTGAACGATGTTTTTCCGCAACCTCAGCCTGTTCCGTTTTTCCAACATCGTCGGAGACGACCTGAAGCGCCTCGACGAAGCGCTGGGCGAGCACCGCCTGCGCCCCTGCGGCCCGCTGGAATTGCGCACCAGGGGCTTCGTGCCGCCAGTGGGCAACGGCGAGGACGCCGCGCTCACGCTCACCGTGAAGCGTTGCACCTGGCTCACCGTGGGCGGCGAGGACAAGCTGCTGCCAGCGGCGGTGGTCAACGACGAGCTGGATCGCAAGGTGCGCAAGATCGCCAAGGAACAAAGCCGCAAGGTCGTCGGCCGCGAGCGCATGCGCATCAAGGAAGACCTGCTCACCGAACTGCTGCCGCGCGCCTTCGTGCGCAGCTCGCGGCTTTCCGGATATGTGGATACCGAGAACGGCTGGCTGGTACTGGATACCTCCAGCCGCAAGTCGGCCGAGAACGCGCTGACGCAGATCCGCGAAGCGCTGGGTAGCTTCCCCGCCGTGCCGCTGGCGCCGGAGGAAGGCCCGCGCGTGCTGATGACCGACTGGCTGGCGAACGGCAACCTGCCTACCGGCCTGGCGCTGGGCGACGAGTGCGAGCTGCGCGACCCGGCCACCCGCACCGGCGCCCGCTGGAAGGGCCGCGCCGAGGATCTGGACAGCGAGGAAGTGAAGGAGCACCTGCGCAACGGCAAGCAGGTGTTCCAGCTCGGCTTGGTGTTCGATGACCGCATGAGCTTTGTGCTGGGCGAAGACCTGATCGTGCGCAAGCTGAAGTTCCTCGACGTAGTGATCGACGAGCTGGGCGCCGACCATCAGGATGCTCTCGCCGAGGCAAGCGCCAGCTTCGCGCTGTTCACCCTGGAACTGTCGCGGCTGCTGGCCCGGATGGCGGAATGGTTCGCGCTGCCGCGCCCGTCCGATGGTGATGTCCAGTGAACCGCGCCGCCATCCTGCGCAAGATCAAGGCTTGCCTGCGCCTCGCCGGTTCATCCAATCCGAACGAAGCAGCCGCCGCGCTGCGCCAGGCGCAAGCCATGATGCGCGAGCACGGCATCAGCCATGCCGAGGCGATGGACGTCGAGGAGGCCGAGGTCAACACCCGCGCCCGTGGCGCCGAGCTGGCCAGGAGTGTGCTCTGGTTGGCGTCCCTGGCAGCGGACGGTTTCGGAGCGCAGATGATCGTCTGCCGCAAAAAGGACTGGAACAGCGGCTCCACGGTGGTTCGCTTCTACGGCTGCGACGGCGCCGCCGAGATCGCCGCGTTTGCCTTCACCGTGCTGCGTCGGCAACTGGACGCCGACCGCCTCAAGCACATCGCGCGCGTGCGCAAGCGCGGCAACCGCGAGGCTCGCGGCGAGGTGTTCGCCTTGGCTTGGGTCGATGCCGTCGCGCATCTGTTTCCCAAGGCAGTCATCACCGACGATAAGCGGCTGGCGGTCGACGAGTTCATGCGCGCGCGCTACCCAGACGCCGGCACCAGCGCCGGCCGCGACCTGACCACGCGCGGCAAGACCCGCGACGACGATGCCCAGGCCGGGCATGAGGCCGGCAGCAACGCCAGGCTGCATCGTGGTGTGAAGGGTGCTACCCAGCGCGGCTTGGAGCATCAGCCATGAAGCAGCTCCTGATCCGTCGCGTCGAGGGATGCTCGATCGCGCCTCGCGGCTACGGGATCGTGTTCGTCGACTATTTCCGCAGGGAAGCGATCTATGCGCCCATCCCGTTGAACCTCCTGATGGCCTGGTGTCGTGCCGCCTGGATCTGGATGCGGCATGGCTTCTATACCCGCGAGATGGGGCGCCGTGAAAGGGAACTCGCAGACCTGTTCCGTGCACCGGCGCGCTTCCCCTACGGCAGCTTCATTGATCCCATGATTGCTGGCGCAGGCCCGATGCGGTTCCGCTCCGGCGTCCTCTTTCGCTGGGGATCGCTCTGGATCGGCGCCCACTGGTCATCGGCCAACCGCCGCCTGTGCATCAACCTGGTTCCGTGCGTGACGATCTGGATCGTTGCGCCGGGTGGAGTCACGCCATGAACGCGGCGCGCAAGTCGAGCCCGGCTCGCAATGTCGAGCTGGCGAAGATCCACATCGCGGCCCAGCAGCTCGGCATGGACGACGACACCTACCGCGACATGCTGTGGTCGATTGGCCGCGTTCGTTCGGCCAAGGATCTCGACCTGGCCGGCCGCCAGGCAGTGCTGGCGCATCTGGTAGGTTGCGGCTGGGTCGATAGCAACGCCAACCGTGCGCGTGGCGGTAAGCCGGCCCACACCTATAAGAAGGGCAGCCAAGCGGCGCTAATTCGCCACCTGTGGACGCGCCTCGCCCAGGCCGGCCAGGTGCAGGACGGCTCCGACCGCGCCCTGCGCGCCTTCGTGCGCAGCCAGTCGGCGCCTCACCATCCTCAGCGCGCCGGCTGGGACGACCCGCGCCTGCTGCCGCGCTCGGCGGCCGGTCACATCATCGAGCATCTCAAGCAGTGGTGCGAGCGGGCGGGAGTGGCGCGCTGATGGGTTTCCGTACCGACCAGATCCCAGCTCTGATCCGAGACTGGTCGGAGATCGCCGCCGGCGTGCTCGGCGAGCATGGGATGGATAGCGACCGGGCGGCGAAGGTCGGTTTCGACATCGTCCGCACCATCTGCAACGAATACTCAGGCCAGCAGCTCTATCTCCCGGTCTGGCTGGCCAGCCGCATCAGCGAGCGCAACCAGGCCATCGTGCGCGACGCTACGGCGGGCGCCGACATCGCTGTCCTGGTCGACCGCTACAAGCTCAACATGACCACGATCTACAACATCCTGCGCCGCGCCGAACGCGCCGAGATCGCCTCCCGCCAGCGCCCCCTCTTCGACGCCGACTGACTCGCCCGCGCCCCTTTCGCCTCGCGCAACGAGTTTTCATTCCGGCTTCCCGTTATTACCCTTGATGACCCTCTGTTTCCCGGTTTATCAAGGACACGTCCCTTGGAATATCAAGGAACAGCTCACTTTTGCTTGTCCAAAAGAGAAGTAGCCAAGAGAAAACGACACCCCGATGGCGCGCCCTTCGGGCATCCTGCCCTACGGGTGCGCGGGTGGGTTCCGGGGTTTTTCGACGGGACTCCTGTCCCGGCGAAAAACTGGCCGGCATCCCTGCCGGCCACCCTACGGGCTTTCCTCCACCCACCCGCCACGCCATAGGGGCCCCGGGTAAAGCAGCGCGCTCCAAGCGCGCACTTTTGGAGAGAGCCGAAACGAAAGCCAAGGCCAAGCTCGAAACCGAAGCGCTGCAAGCTTGCAGTGCTCCTGCTTCTGGCGCGCACGATGCGCGCCTGCACTTCCGGGCCCCCTCGGGGGCGGTGAGGCGTGGACGATCAGGCCGCGCAGCGGGCGAGTCCATGGATGGACTCGCCTTTTCGACCGGGCAGGAGGCCCGGCCGAAAAGCCCGGCCACGCCTCACGGACTCGGAGGGCAGGATGCCCGCAGAGCGCCTCCGCGGGGTGCCCTTTTCTCTTGGCTACTTCTCTTTTGGGCACGCAAAAGAGAAGTAGCTCGGGCCGCGGCAGCGGCACGAAACCGCTCTGAAACTAGCGCAGGAGTCCAACCATGAACCTCCTGCGCCTAGCCCTCCGCAACCTGCGTCGCGAATGGCGCCTGCCCGAACTGCGCACGCTGGCCGGCTCGCTGCTGCTGGCCGTGCTGGCACTGGGCGTAGTGGCCACGCTGGCCACGCGGGTGGAACGCGGCATCCTCGCCAGCGCGGCGGAACTGATCGGCGGCGACATCGGCCTCTCCGCACCGCAGACCGTGCCGCAGGCATTCGCCGACGAAGCGCAGCGCGACGGCCTCGCCATCGCGCATGCCGCCGGCTTCCCCAGCGTGGCCTTCGCCAACAGCCGCAGCCAACTGCTCGACGTGGAAGCCACCGACGGCGCCTATCCGCTCCGCGGCAAGCTGGTGCTGGCCGATGCAGGCGGTCGCCAGCACAACGGCCACGGCCCCGCGGCAGGCACGGTGTATCTCGACCATCGCGCGCTGGTGGCGCTTTCGCTCAAGGTGGGCGACGCGCTGCAATTGGGCGGCAAGCCATTGCGCATCGCCGCGGAGCTGGTGCAGCAGCCCGACGGCGGCGCACTGGTGACGCTGGCGCCGCGCGCGCTGATGAGCCTGACCGATGCCGAACAAGCCGGCCTGCTTGGCACCGGCAGCCGCGCACGGCATCGCCTGCTGCTGGCCGGCACGCCGGAAGCCGTGCAGCGCTGGCGCGCGTGGGCCGAGCGGCAAACCCTGCCGCAAGGCGCGGAACTGGTCACGCCGGAACAGACGCAGGAACGCATGCGCACGGCATTCGACCGCGCGGGCGCCTTCCTGCACCTCACCGCCCTGCTGGCCGCGCTGCTGGCCGGCGTGGCGATCGCGCTGTCCGCGCAGCGCTACGCGCGGCGCAAGACGCCCGAGGTGGCCCTGTTGCGCGCCTTGGGCACGCCGCGCCGGCGCGTGCTCGGCCTGCTGCTCCTCACGCTCGCCGCGCTGGCCGTGCCGGTCGCGCTGGCCGGCAGCTTGCTCACGCTGGGTGTGGCGCAGCTGGCATGGCAGTTCGCCAGCACGCTGTTCGGCGGCATCCCCACCGAACTGCCGCTGCTGCCCGCGCTGGGCGCCGCAACCATGGGCCTGGCCGTGCTGGCCGGCTTCGCCTTGCCGCCCCTGTTGCGGCTGGCCGAGGTGGCGCCCGTCGCCGTGTTCCGCCAAAGCCTCGCGCGGCGCGTGCGCCGCTTCGACGCCCTGTACCTGCTGCCTGCGCTGGTGGCGCTGGCGCTGATCTGGAGCCAGAGCGGATCGCTGCAACTCGCCGGCATCCTTGCCGCCAGCCTCGCCGGCGTGGCGCTGGTGGCAGCGCTGCTCGCGGCGCTGCTGCTGTGGCTGGCGCGACGCGTGGCACCAGGGGCGCATCCCGCCTTGCGGCTGGGCCTTGCCGCGCTGGCGCGGCGCCGGGGCTTGAGCGTGGTGCAGGCCACTGCGCTCGCGCTCGGCCTCACCGCGCTGCTGCTGTTGTCGGTGGTGGCGCCCGCGCTGCTCGACGGCTGGCGCCGCGAACTGCCCGCCGATACGCCGAACTGGTTCGCGCTGAATCTCCAGGACGAACAGCGCGACGGCTTCGCGCAGGCGCTGACGCGCATCGGCGCCGACCGGCTCAACATGATGCCGCTGGCGGTGGGCAAGCTCGCCGCGATCAACGGCAAGCCCGTCGATGGCCTGCGCTTCGCCGATCCGCGCGCGAAGGAGTGGGCCGACCGCCAGTTGCGCCTGTCGTGGGCCGGCGCGCTACCCCCCGCCAACCGCGTGATCGCCGGGCAATGGTTCGCGGCGCAACCGAGGCAAGCCGAGGTATCGGTGGATCGCATGTGGCGCGACATGTTCGCGCTGAAGCTGGGCGACACGATGAGCTTCGACGTGGGCGAAGGCCGCATCGACGCCAGGATCGCCAGCTTCCGCCAGGTGGACTGGAGCTCGTTCCGCGTCAACTTCTTCCTGCTGCTCGATCCCGCACACGCGGGCACGCTGCCGCACACCTGGCTGGCCAGCTTCCACCTGCCGCCGGGCCACGCGCAGGCGATGGCGCAGCTGTCGCGCAACTATGCCAACCTCAGCCTGGTGGACGTGGACGACCTGCTGGCGCGCATCCGCCAGATCGTGGATCGCGTGGGCGGCGCGGTGCGCTGGATCCTGGCCTTCAGCCTGCTCGCCGGTGCGCTGGTGCTGGCCGCCTCGCTCGCCGCCAGCGCCGCCGAACGCCGCCACGAAGCCGCGCTGCTGCGCACGCTGGGCGCGCGCCGCGCGCAGCTGCGCGTGGCCGCCGCCTGCGAGTTCGCCCTGCTCGGCCTGATCGCCGGGCTCACCGCCGCATTGGGCAGCGCGGGCGCCGGCCTGTGGCTGGGCCGCGCGGTGTTCCGCATCGACGGCTTCGCACCGCCCTTGGCACCGCTGCTGCTGGGTGCGCTGGCCTGCGCCTTCGCGGTGATGCTGCTGGGGCTGGCAGGCACGCGCAAGGTGGCGCGCACCTCGCCGATGCGGCTGTTGCGGGAAGGGTGAGGCTGCCGTCACCATCCGCGGGTTCGCACCCACGCGGAGACCCCATGTACACGCTCTACTACTCCCCCGGCACCGCCAGCATGGTGGTGCACCTGGCCCTGCTGGAAACCGGCGCACCCTACGAGTTGAAGCTGGTCGATTTCGAGCGCGACGCGCAGCACGGCGACGAGTACCTACGGCTCAACCCGCGCGGCGTGGTGCCCACGCTGGTGGTCGACGGCCGGCCGCGCCACGAATCGGCCGCGCTGCTGGCGATGCTGGCCGAGCGCCATCCCGAGGCGAAGCTGATCCCGCCGCCGGGCACGCCGGAGCGCGAGGCCTGGCAGCAGTGGGTGGTCTATCTCAGCAACACGCTGATGTCCGCCTACCGCTTCTGGTTCTATCCCGCCGACCTGGGCATGGCGGAACACACCCCGGAGGTGCGCGCGGCCCTGCAGAAGAAAATCGAGGCGGTGTGGCGCCTGCTCGACACCCAGCTCGCGCAGGACGGCCCCTACCTGCTGGGCGCGAGCTTCTCCGGCGCCGACCTGCTGCTCACCATGCTGATGCGCTGGTCGCGCAACATGCCGCGCCCCGCCACCGAATGGCCCGCGCTGCAGCGGCTGGCCGACCTGGTACGCGCGCGTCCGAGCTGGAAGAAGCTGTACGAACTGGAAGGCCTGAGCGAGTGGTGACGCGCGACGGCGATGCCGCCGCCGCGGACGGATCGAACCTGTAGAGTGCGCTCTCCAACGACAAGGAAACACCCATGGCCGACCAGACTCCACCCGGCAAACCCGATCCCGGACGCCAGCGCAACATCGGCGTCGGCATCGGGCTCGGCGTAGCCATCGGCTCGGCCATCGGCGGCGCGATACACAACCTGGCGCTGGGCATCGGTGTGGGCGTCGCCATCGGCGCCGCGTTCGGCGCCAGCCGCCGCGGCACCGGCAAGCAGGATCGCGAGTGACCCCTGCCGCCATCGTCCCCGGCTGGCGCGCCAGGCTGCGATCCGAATGGCTGCTGCTGCTATTCGCCACGCTCTCGCTCATCCTGGCCCTGCTCGATCCGCACCCGCTGGCGGACTACCACCGCTGGCTGCAGATCCCCACGCTGGCTGGCCTGCTGGGCCTGATGCTGGCGATCCAGGGCATCCGCGCCAGCGGGCTGGTGCAGCACGCGGCGGGCGCGCTGGCCGCACGCGTGCACAGCCTGCGCGCGCTGGGCCTGCTGCTGGTGGCGAGCGCCGCCCTGCTCGCCACGGTGCTGACCAACGACGTGAGCCTGTTCCTGATCGTGCCGCTGACGCTGGCGATCGGCACCATCTCCAACCTGCCGGTAGCGCGCATGGCGGTGCTGGAAGCGCTGGCGGTGAACGCCGGCAGCACGCTCAGCCCCATCGGCAACCCGCAGAACCTGTTGCTGTGGCAACACTCGCAGTTGCCGTTCCCGCGCTTCGCGCTGGCCATGCTGCCCGTGGCCGCCGTGATGTTCGCGCTGGTGGCCGCGCTCACGCTGGCGTGGCTGCCGAAGGGCCGCGCGACGTTCCACCCGACGCAGGTGGACGGTCACTCGGTGGCCACGCCGCTAGCCGTCGGCTCGCTGCTCGCGCTGGCGGCGATGGTGCTGGCGATGGAATACGGCCTGGCCTTGCCGGGCGCGCTGGCGCTGGCTGTGGCCTACGCGCTGGCGGCGCGGCATGTGCTGGGGCGCATCGACTGGCTGCTGCTGGCCACGTTCGCGGCGATCTTCCTCGGCCTCGGCCACTTCGCCGCGCTGCCGCTGGTGCAGCACGGCCTCGGCCGGCTGGCGCTGGATCGCCCGCCGACCTTGTTCGTCAGCGGTATCGCGATCTCACAGATCATCAGCAACGTGCCGGCCACCGTGCTGCTGCTGGATCGCACGCACGACGCCATCGCGCTGGCGGTGGCGGTGAACGTGGGCGGCTCCGGACTGGCGATCGGGTCGCTGGCGAACCTCATCGCGCTGCGGCTGGCGGATCAGCCGCATGGCTTGCGGCTGTTCCATCGCGTGTCGATTCCGTTCCTGGTGGTGTCCGCGCCGCTGGTGTACCTGGTGTGGCGGTGGCTGGGGTAAGTCCGCCTTTCCGCTCGTGTGCTTTCGCAACACGATGTGGCCACGCTACGCCGCGCCATGCCTGAAAACCGAGGACTTTCACGCTCGTCATTCCGGCGCAGGCCGGAGGTGCCTTACAACAGCGAAGCTGGTCATCCAGTGACCTTATGGCTCGAACGAGCGTGATCGCTGCTGGATGACTCGCTGCGCTCGCCCCTCCGGGGCCGCCCTACGAGCGTTCTGCGCACTGCGTGCTTGTCCGGCCTGCGCCGGGATGACGAGCAAAGTCTTGGCGCCTTGCCCCTCGCGACGATGCGAAGGGCAAACCCTCTCGGCAAGCAGAGGTCAATCGTCGTCGCTGGGCACGCTGACCTTGCCCTTCACTCCGCTGTGGTTGACATCACCGCTGCCCTTGGCGCCAAGGCTTAGGTCGCCGCCAACGTCGTGCACGCCGAGGTCGCCCGAGCCCAGCGTGTCCGCATGCACGCTGCCGCCCACGTTGCGCAGGGTCACGTCGCCGGAGCCGATGCTGCCCACCTTCGCATCGCCCTTGATGCCGCTGACCTTGAGATCGCCCGAACCCACCGAGCCGGCCTGCAGGCTGCCCACGTCGCTGGCGTCCACGTCGCCCGAGCCCACGCTGGTGCGGAACGCGCCGGCGATGCCGGACGCGTGCAGGTCGCCCGAACCCACCGAACTGTGCAGCTGCTGCACGCCGTTCACGCTGGCGTCGCCGGAGCCCACGCGCACCGTCACCGGAAGTTCCGGCGGCAGCTGCACGTTGGCCTCGATGTTCGTGGAGTAACTGCCGAACAGGTGGAACGAGAACGTGTTCCCGCCACCCAATTCGATGATGAGCTGGTCGCCTTCGCGGCGCTGGGTGATCTGCAGCTTGTCCAGCAGCGACTGATCGGAAGCGCAGGCGCGGCCGTTCACCACCAGCTGCTTCGCGCCCGGCGTGCCGTTCACGTGCAGGTCGTAGCTGTTGACGTCGATCTGCACGCCGTGCACGCCGGCGAGGTCGACCTGCAGGTTGCGCGGCGCCTGGTATCGGCAATCGTCGGCGGCGTAGGCGATGAGCGGGGCGAGCAGCAACAGGGCAAGGGCGGTGCGGCGCATGGCGGGACTCCGTGTTGGGTATCGCCTGATCTGATGCGGCCGGGCGGCAAAAGGTTGCAAGCCTGCGAAAAAGGCGGCCAAGGGTAGTTGTCCATTTGATTTCGCGATCCATCGATCCGAGCCGCCAATGGTCTGCGCCGCCGTCCTTCGACTCCGCTTCGCTACGCTCAGGACGAACGCTGGTGCATCGTATTTGCGGGCCGGATCAATGAGGATAATCGCGAAGTTCAAGCCTCGTCCTGCTTGGCGCGCCGCCACAGCGCTTCCTGCGCGGCGAGGTCGCGTCCGGCCAGCGTGCCGCCCTCGTCGGCGGCCAGCTGCTCCATGCGGCGGAAGCGGCGCTCGAACTTGGCGTTGGCATGGCGCAGCGCGCGGGAGAAATCCACGCCGGCATGGCGGGCGAGGTTGGCCGCCACGAACAGCACGTCGCCGATCTCGTCCTCCAGCCGCGCCGGGTCGGAGCCGGCGTCGAACTCGGCGCGCACCTCGTCGATTTCCTCGGCGAGCTTGTCCAGCACCGGGCGGTGATCGGGCCAGTCGAAACCCACCGTGGCGGCGCGCTGCTGCAGCTTGGTGGCGCGCTTCCACTCGGGCAGGCCGCGCGAGACGCCGGCCAGCGCGCTGGCGTCGTGCGCTTCGCCCTTTGCGGCGCGCTCGGCGGCCTTGAGTTCTTCCCAGGCCTGCTTCTGCGCATCGAGATTTTCGTACTGCGCTTCGCCGAACACGTGCGGGTGGCGGCGGATCATCTTGGCGCTGATCGCCTGCGCCACGTCGTCGAAACCGAAGCGCCCCTGCTCGGCCGCCATCTGCGCATGGAACACCACCTGCAGCAGCAGGTCGCCAAGCTCCTCGCGCAGGTCGTCGAAGTCGCCGCGGTCGATCGCGTCGGCCACCTCGTAGGCTTCCTCGATGGTGTAGGGCGCGATGCTGGCGAAGTCCTGCTGCACGTCCCACGGGCAGCCGCGCGCGGGATCGCGCAGGCGCGCCATGATCGCCAGCAGCTCGTCGATGCCGCGCCGCGGAGCGTCGCTCATGGCAGGCCCGCGTCGCGCAGCCTGGCCGGCCAGTCGAGGCCGGCGTCGCCCACCGCGACGAACTCGGGGTTGAGCAGGGATTCGCCGCGGTCGTAGCGCAGCGGCCTGCCGTGCAAGTCGAGCACGGCGCCGCCGGCTTCCTCCAGCACGCATTGCGCGGCGGCGGTGTCCCATTCGCTGGTGGGGCCGCGGCGCAGATAGATGTCCGCGCCGCCGCGCGCCAGCAGGCAGAACTTCAGCGAGGAACCGAGCGGCTGCAACGCGTAGTCATCGCCGATCAGACAACGCAAGGTGTCCTCCTGCGAGCCACCGTGCGAGCGGCTGCCGGCCGCGATGGCCGGCCGCGCCAGCGTGCGGGTGCCGATGCGCTCCCAGCCGCCGCCTTCCACCGCCTGCCGCCAGGCGCCGATGCCGCGCGCAGCGGCGTACAGGTCGCCGGTGACCGGCGCCAGCACCACGCCCAGCACGGGCTGGTGGTCGTCGATCAGGGCGATGTTGACGGTGAACTCGCCGTTGCGCTTCACGAACTCGCGCGTACCGTCCAGCGGATCGACCAGCCAGTGCCGCTCCCACCCACGGCGCTGCTCCCACGGCACCTGGCTGGCCTCCTCGGAAACCAGCGGCAGCACGGGCTCGATGCGCGCCAGGCCCTCGGCGATCACCTGCTGCGCGGCGAGGTCGGCGGCGGTGAGCGGCGAGCGGTCGTCCTTCAGCTCGACGTCGAAGTCCTGGCGGTAGATGTCGAGGATGGCTTCGCCCGCGCGACGCGCCAGCACGGCGACGTCGAGCAGCAGGGGATGGTCGAACGGCACGCTCACTTCGGTTGCATCCTTCCGGCAAGGTATTCGCGCGCCATGAACAGCGCGGCGATGGAACGGCCCTCGGTGACGTCGTCGCGCTCCATCAGGGTATGCAGGTCGTCGAGCTTCCACGGCACCACGTCCAGCGGCTCGGGCTCGTCGCCTTCGAGGCGTTCGGGATAAAGCTCCTGCGCCAGCACCACGTGCGCGACATGACTCATGTAGGACGGCGACAGCGAGAGCGTACGCAGCGGCGTCAGGCGACGCGCGCCGTAGCCCACCTCTTCCTTCAGCTCGCGGTCGGCGCCCTGCTCCACCGTTTCGCCGGGGTCGAGCCGCCCCTTGGGCAGGCCCAGTTCGTAGCGCTCCAGCCCCACGCCGTACTCGCGCACCAGCAGCACGGTTTGCGCATCCAGCAGCGGCACGATGATCACCGCGCCCAGGCCGCCCGGCTTCATCCGCTCGTAGGTGCGCCGCTCGCCGTTGGAGAATTCCAGGTCGACCTGCTCGAACCGCAGGAAACGGCTGTCGGCGACGTCGCGCGTGGCGTGGATGATGGGCGGCTTGGGCATCGGTCGATTGTAGCTTCAGCGCGCCAGGCGCCGCAGCGCCTCGGCGTGGATCGCCGGCGTGCCGGCCAGCACGCTGCGCGTTTCCAGCGTGGGCGTTTGGCCGTCCAGATCGGTGAACACGCCGCCGGCCTCGCGCACGATCGCGGCCAGCGCCGCGATGTCGAGGATGTTCACGTCCGACTCGAGCACCAGATCCAGCGCGCCGCGCGCCAGCAGGTGGTAGTGGCAGAAATCGCCGTAACCGCGGATGCGGTTGCTATCGCGGATCATCGCGCCCAGCGCGGCCCAGCGCGTGTCGCCGGTGAGCGTCTTCACGTTGCCGGTGGAGATCGACACCTGCGCGAAATCCGCGGTGTCGGCCACGCGCACGCGCTCGCCTTCGAACCATGCGCCGTTGCCCGCGCTGGCCCACATCGTCTCGCCGTACACCGGCGCGCTGGACACGCCCAGCACCAGCTCGCCGCGATCCATCAGCGCGATCTGGGTGGAGAAGAACGGCGTGCGGCGCACGAAGCTCTTGGTGCCGTCCAGCGGATCGACCAGCCACAGCAGGCCGTCGCGCGCGCCGTCGAGGCCGCTTGCTTCCAGACCATATTCCTCGCCGTAGATCGCCGCCTCGGGCAAGGCCGCGCGCAACACCTTGCGGATCGCCTGCTCGGCCTCGCGGTCGGCCACCGTCACCGGCGTGGCGTCGCCCTTGATCTCCACGTCCACGCCGCGCTTCCAGTAGTGCAGGATCACCTCGGCGGCGGCGGCGGCGGCCTCGCGGGCGGCGGCGAGGGCCTGCGCGGCGGTTTCGCTGTTCATCGTGCGGTTTTTCCCGTGATGGCGGCGGCCATGCCGCCGCTGCGTGCAATGTGGAGAGTGCCGTCGGCATCCGGCTTGCCCAGCGTGGCGATCCAGCGTTGCAAGGCCGGATCGGCATGCCGCGCCTGCAACGTGGCTGCGAGCCGCCAGCCCAACAGGCTCAATTCGAGATCGCCGGTCGTGCGCAGCGGCCCCTGGCCGTCGTCCTGCCATTGTGCATGGATCACGCCGCCCTGCGCAGCGAGCGTGCCATGCAGATTGCCCAGCGGAACATCGCCGTTTTTCATATGCATCGCGGCCTGCCGCCACTGCCAGTCGGCCTGCAGTTCCAGCGGCCAGCCACCCTGCAGCACGGCATGCTGCGCACTCAACACGACTTCGCCCTGCGGCTGGCCCGACGGCAGGCGAAGGCGCGGATCGGCCAGCGCCGCCAGATCCGCATGCGCGCGCAGGTCGTTCAATTCCACCTGGCCGCCGGGCAGCTTCCGCATGCGCCCGCGCAAGTCGAACTGCGGCCCCGCGAAATCGAGCTGCAACCCGGCCTGCCCGAGCAGCGCGCGGCGCGACAACTGCCATTGCACGCGGCCCAGCTCGCGGCCATCCGACGACCGCACGCTATCCGCGTGGCCGTCCCACAGCGTGCCGCCTACCTGCTGCAGGCGCAGGCCGTGCAGCGACGGCTGCAGCAACGGCATCGCCCAGCGCGCAGGCAGCCACCACAACAGTGCCGCGGCGGCCAGCAACAGCACGGCCACGGCTGCAAGTATTTTCCTGAGGATTTTCAAACGGACTTCCCGCAAGTTCCTTGCGCGCACTTGAGCGCGCAGCCACGCACGCCGATCATAACCGGATGACGAATCCCGCCGACCGCAACGCCGCGCTAGCCGCACGCGACCTGAAGCACATCTGGCACCCCTGCACCCAGATGCACGACCACGAGACGATCCCGATGCTGCCCATCGTGCGCGGCGAAGGCGCATGGCTGGTCGACGCCGAGGGGCGGCGCTACCTCGACGGCATCAGTTCATGGTGGACCAACCTGTTCGGCCACGCCAACCCGCGCATCGCCGCCGCGCTGGCGGAACAGGCGCGCACGCTGGAACACGTGATCTTCGCCGGCTTCACCCACCCGCCCGCGATCGAACTGGCCGAGGAACTGGTGCGCATCACGCCGGCCGGGCTGGACAAGGTGTTCTTCGCCGACAATGGCTCGGCGGCGATCGAAGTGGCGCTGAAGATGAGCTTCCACTACTGGCTCAACCAGGGTCACGGCGAGAAGACCCGCTTCATCGCGCTCAGCGGCAGCTACCACGGCGAGACGCTGGGCGCGCTGTCGGTGAGCGACGTGGCGCTGTACCGCAAGACCTATGCGCCACTGCTGCTCATGCCCATCCTCGCGCCCTCGCCCGACGCCTACGAGGGCGAGCCCGGCGAAACGCCGGCGCAGGTCGCCGCGCGCCGCCTGGCCGAGCTGCGCGCCCTGTTGGAGCGCCACGCGCACGAAACCTGCGCGGTGATCGTGGAGCCGCTAGTACAGTGTGCGGGCGGCATGCGCATGTACCACCCGGATTACCTCGCCGGCCTGCGCAGGCTCTGCGACGAGTTCGCCGTGCACTTCATCGCCGACGAGATCGCGGTGGGTTTCGGCCGCACCGGCACGCTGTTCGCCTGTGAGCAAGCGCACGTCTCGCCCGATTTCATGTGTCTGTCCAAGGGACTCACCGGCGGCACCCTGCCGCTGTCGGCCGTGCTCACCACGCGGCACGTGTACGAGGCGTTCTACGCCGAATACAGCGCCGGCAAGGCCTTCCTGCATTCGCACAGCTACACCGGCAACCCGCTGGCGTGCAGCGCGGCGCTGGCCACGCTGGCGATCTTCCGCGACGAACCGGTGCTGGAACGCAACCGCGTGCTGGCGACGCACCTCGCCCGCCGCCTGGCACCGTTGCGCGACCATCCGCACGTGGCCGAGGTGCGCCAGACCGGCATGATCGCCGCGGTGGAGCTGGTCGCCGACAAGGCCACGCGTCGCCCCTTCCCCGCCGAAGACCGCCGCGGCCTGCGCGTGTACCTGCACGGGCTGCAACATGAAGCGCTGCTGCGCCCGCTGGGCAACGTGATCTACTTCATGCCGCCCTACGTGGTGAGCGAGGCGGAGATCGACCACCTGGTCGCGGTGGCCGCGGCCGGCATCGAACGGGCCGTGGCCTGACATGCGCACCATCCGCATCCATGTCGACCTGCCGTTGGCCATCGGTACCGAGACTGCCCTGCCGGCACAGGCCGGCGAACACGTGGCGCGCGTGCTGCGCCTTGTGGCAGGCGACCCGCTGACGCTGTTCAACGGCGATGGCGACGACTACACCGCGACGATCACCAGCGTCGGCAAGCGCGAAGTGCTGGTGCGGGTGCTGGATCGGCAGGCCGTGGAGCGCGAATCGCCGCTGCCGCTCACACTGGCGCAAGGCGTGGCGCGCGGCGAGAAAATGGATCTGATCGTGCAGAAGGCCACCGAGCTGGGCGTAGCGCGCATCGTGCCGCTGCTCACCGAGCGCGCTGAGGTGAAGCTGGACGCCGCACGCGCCGAGAAGCGCCTGGCGCACTGGCGCGCAGTGGCGGCCAGCGCCTGCGAACAGTGCGGCCGCGCCCGCCTTCCCGAAATCCTCCCCACGCAGACCTTGCCTGCGTGGCTGGCCTCGCTGGATGACGCTGCGGCGCTGCGCCTGGCCCTGCTGCCCGAGGCCACGGCTTCCGCGCGCGACCTGCGCCCCGGCAACGCTGGCGCCTTGCTGGCGGTGGGGCCGGAAGGGGGGCTGGGCGAACGGGACGTGGCGCTGCTGGGCGAAGCCGGCTTCCGCGGCCTGCGGCTAGGGCCGCGCATCCTGCGCACCGAAACGGCGGGACTCGCGGCCTTGGCCGCGTTGCAGGCATTGCACGGGGATTTTTGAGCAGCGCGGCCGGATCGAAGGCGGCCCCGGCAACGTTCGGCGAAACCGGGAGTCCGGAAACCGCCTGCCGCCTCGCCGGTCTTGTCAGGCCGCGCCGTCCAGCGCTTCCGCTTCGTCGCCGGGCCGATCCAGCAGTTGCATCAATTCCGCCTCGATGCCTTCGAGGTCGGGGATCACCGCCACGTCGTCGCGCACCAGCACCTGCGCGCGCACGCCGGCCGGCAGTGCGTTGCCGTCGTGGGTGGGGATGATGAGCTCGGAGTTCAGCGTGGTCAGTCGCGGGAAACCCTGGGTGAGCACGGCGATGAACGGCATCTGCGGGTGGCCGCCCAGCGCCTTCAGCACGGCCACGCGCACGGTGAGTTCGGCATCGCCCTCGTCGGCGCCGGCGAGGCGCGAGAACGACACCAGCGGCACGCGCCAACCGCGCCAGGCGAAGCGGCCGAGCAGCCACTCGGGCGCGCCCTCCACCGCCTCGTGGGCCGGCAGGGTGATCACTTCGGCCACGGTGGCGTTGGGCAGCAGCAGGCGCAGGCTGCCCGCCGGCACCAGCACGCAACGGATTTCGCGGGGCAACTCGACGCTCATGGATAGACCTCGATCAGATGCGCCGCCAGTTCGTGCAGCGTTCCGGAATAACTCACCAACCGCTCGGCGAAGATGCTGCCGACCATGTCGTCGTAGTGCTGTCCGTCGACGGCCTCCACCCACACCTGGCCGCCGCGGTCGTGGATCGCCTGCGCGCCGGCCACCGCATCGGTGGAACGGCCGGCGAACACGATGCCCAGCGCGTCGCGCGCGAACGCGCCCGCCGCCATGCTGAAGCTGGCGTCGATGGACGGCTCCTGCGCGGCTTGCAGTTCGATCTTGCCGTCGCGGCGCAGCTTCACCTGGCCGTCGGCCGGCGCCAGCAGCACTTCGCCGCCGCGCGCGCGGCTGCCCTGCGTGGCCAGCCGCACCGGCAGGATGGAATGGGTGGATAGTTGCTCCAGCACGGCCTCGACCGGCTGCGTGCCGAAGTGCTGCACCAGCAGGATGGTGTGGCGCGCACTGGCCGGCAGCAGGGCGAGGAAATCGCAGACCGACGGCAGGCCATCGGCGGCGGCGCCCAACAGCACCACGCGGCTGAGCGCGCTGTCGAGATCGTCCAGCAGCATCTCGGTCGGCTCCCAGGCCTGCGGCGCCACGGCCTCCTCCATCGACACCAGCTCCAGGCTCAGCGTCGGCTTGAAGTCCTCCGCCGTGGGCTCGACGTCCGGCGCGAGGAAGTCGGCGGCGCTGAGCTTCTGGATGCCGAAGTCCGCGGCCTTCGGCGGCGCGGCGGCGACTTCGTCGTGATCGACCAGCGACCAGTTGCCGGGCGCCGGAGGCGCCTTGGCCTCCACAACCGGCGCCGGTGCGGCGACAGGCGCGGCAGGCGCCTCGTCGGCCTGCGGCGCGAAGCCGAAATCGCCGTCCTGCAACGGCAATTCCTGGTGCGGCACGGCGGACGTGCCGTCTTCCTCCGGCAGCAGCAAATCGCCGGCGAGCATGGCGGCCAGCTCCGCTTCCAGGTCGTCCGGTGCGGCTGATCCACGCGCCGCGGGCTCCCCGGCTTCGTCGTGTTGCGCGGCCGGCGCGACCGCGTCGAAATTCTCTAGCAGAGGCTCGATGGCCGGCATGTGGGCCTGCTCCTCGGGTGCCGGCGGCGCGGGCTCGGCAAGCAGCGCGGCCAGTTCCGCTTCCAGATCGTCGGAAGTGAGCTCGCCCTGCACCTCGGGTTCGACGGGCTGTTGTTCTGCCGCTGCCGCTGCCGGCGCGAATGCGGCTTCCGGCTCCGATGCGGGTACCGGTTCGACGGGCGCGACGACGGCCGGCGCCACCGCTTCCGCGTCGGCCGGACGCGGCGGGTCGATGTCGCCGCTGGCCAGCACCTTCACCGCGAGGTGGCGCGCCCAGCGCGCGCGATCCCAGCCGCTCAGCGCGCGGCTGGCGCGGGCGTCGTTGAGCACCAGGCGCGGACGGTCGCCGTCGACCATGCCGAACAGGCGGTCGAAGGCGTCGTCGTCCTCGTCGTCCAGGTTCACCACCAGCACGTCGGGATCGTGCTGGCGCAGCGTGCCGGCATCGAAGCCCGCGACGGCGCCTTCGTGCACGATGCGCGCGCCGCGTTCCTGCAACACTTGGCGCAGGTGCGCGCCCAGCTCGGCATCGTCGAACAGCAACGCCACCGAAGGCTGCGTTTCAACCATGATGCGGCTCCTGCGCAAGCTGCTCTACGGCACGGCGCTCCAGCGCCTCGGCGCGCTGATCCAGCACCTCGGCGATCTGCGACAGCAGCTCGGCCTCCTGGTACGGCTTGCCGAGATAGCGATCCACACCGATGTCGAACGCGCGCTGGCGATGCTTCTCGCCGGTGCGCGAGGTGATCATGATGATCGGCACGTCGCGCAGGCGCGGATCCGCCTTCATGTGAGTGGCCAGCTCGTAGCCGTCCATGCGCGGCATCTCGATGTCCAGCAGCATCAGGTCGGGCACGCGCTCGTGCAGCTTCTCCAGCGCGTCCACGCCGTCCTTCGCGGTGCCCACTTCGTACTCGTGGCGCTCCAGCACGCGGCCGGTGACCTTGCGCATGGTGATCGAATCGTCCACCACCATGACCAGCGGACGGGCGCGCTGCTCCTCGATCTTCGGCAGCTCGACCGCGGTGAGGCCCTCGGACAGGCGCTGCTCGCGGCGCACCATGCCGCTGCGCACCAGCGGCGCCAGGTCGAGAATCACCAGCACCGAGCCGTCGCCCATGATGGTGGCGCCCAGCACGCCCGGCACCGAACTCACCTGCGGGCCGACCGACTTCACCACGATTTCGCGCGAGCCCAGCACCGCATCGACGCGGATCGCGGCGCGCAGGTCGCCGGCGCGGGCCAGCAGCAGGGGCGGCTGTTCGCCTTCCGGCACCGAGCCGGGCGGCAGGCCGAGCAGTTCGGCCAGGTCGTGGATGCCGAACTGTTCGTCGCCGTGGCCGAACACGGGTTCGGCTTCGGCCATGCGCACGGCCAGTTCGTCGGCATTGACGCGCGCCACGCCCTGCACCGAGGTCATCGGGATGGCGAAGGTGCTTTCGCCGATGCGCACCAGGATCGCCTGGGTCACCGCGAGGGTGAACGGCAGGCGCAGCACGAAGGTGGTGCCCTGGCCCTGCTGCGACTCGATGGCGAGCGAACCGCCCAGCTGCTTGATCTCGTTCGCCACCACGTCCATGCCCACGCCGCGGCCGGCCAACTGGGTGACCGTGCTGGCGGTGGAGAAGCCGGGCTGGGTGATGAGGGCGAGCACCTGGTCGTCGCTGAGGCGCGCGTCGGCGGCGATCAGGCCGCGTTCCACGCCGCGCTTGCGGATGGCCTCGCGGTCGAGGCCGCGGCCGTCGTCGCTAACGCGCACCACCACCTCGGTGGCCTCGCGCGCCACGCGGATGCGCACCGCGCCTTCGGCCGGCTTGCCCGCCTTGCGGCGTTCCTCCGGCGACTCCAGGCCGTGCGCCACGGCATTGCGCAGCATGTGCTCGAACGGCGCCTTGATGCGGTCGAGCAGGTTGCGATCCATTTCGCCGTGCGCGCCGTCCACGTACAACTGCGCGCTCTTGCCCTCTTCCTGCGCCGCCTGGCGCAGGGTGCGGCGCAGGTTCGGCACCATGGTGTCGAACGGCAGCATGCGCGTGCGCAGCAGGCCTTCCTGCAGCTCGGTGCTGACGCGCGACTGCTGCACCAGCAGGTTTTCGGCCTGGCGGGTGAGTTCGTCCAGCGTGCCCTGGATGGACACCAGGTCGGACACCGACTCGGCCAGCGCACGCGAGTACTGCTGCAGCTGCGAGAAGCGGTCGAGCTCCAGCGGGTCGAACGCGGCGACGCTGCCCGCCTCGCGGTGCTCGCGCTGGAAGCGCGCGATGATCTGCGCCTCGGTCTCGATTTCCAGCATGCGCAGCTGGCTGCGCAGACGCTGCACGGTCTGGTCGAGTTCGACCAGGTTGTTGCGGTAGCCGCCCACCTGCTGCTCCAGGCGCGAGCGGTAGATCGCCACCTCGCCGGCATGGTTCACCAGGTTGTCGAGCAACTCGGCGCGTACGCGGATCTGTTCCTGCGACGAGGACGCCTCGGCGGCCTGTTCCGCCATCAGCTCCGGCAGCGACTCGGTCTCCACCTCTGCCGCATGCGCCGCCGGTTGCACGGCGGGCTGCACAGGCGCCGCACGGGCAGCCAGCGCGGCGTCGTCGGCGAACTGCTGCTGGCCGGCCAGCGCCAACAGGTGGTCGATCACGCCCTTCGGGTAGGCCGGCGCCTGGTTCTGCGACACCTGCTGCACCATCGTGTGCAACTGGTCGAAGCTGGTCTCCAGCACGGCGATCAGCGGCGTCGCCTGGGCCGCGTCGGCCACCGGCTTCTCCAGCAGCGTCTCGATGGCGTGGGCCAAGTCGCCCACCGACATCATGCCGGCGATGCGTGCGCCGCCCTTGAGCGTGTGCAGGTCGCGCTGCAGTTCGCCCAAGTGCGCGACCGCAGCCGGCTCGGCATGCCACTGCGCCAGCACGCCGTCGGCGTGATCGAGGATTTCGCGTGCCTCCTCGACGAAGACCTCCAGCAGGTCGGCGTCGACGGGCAGGCTTTCGTTCGCGGCAGGCACATCGGCGGCAGGCGCGGCGCGCACGGCTTCGGCGGCGGCACGGCGTGCCGCTTCGGCGGCGCGTTCCGCCTCCGCCCTGGCCTGTTCCGCTGCCGCGGCTTCCGCGGCGCGCTGCTCGGCCGCGGCCTTTTCCGCAGCGGCGCGGATCTGCGCCTCGGCGGCTTCGCGGGCGGCGCGCTCCTGCGCCTGGCGTGCCAGTTCGGCCTGCTCCTGTTCGAGGCGCTCCTTCTCGGCCTGCTCGCGCGCCGCCTGCTCCTGCGCTGCTTGTTCTTGCGCCGCTTGTTCGGCGGCGGCGCGTTCGGCCGCTTCCCGTTCGGCGGTTTCGCGGGCGCGCTGCTCGGCCTCGGCGCGCTCGGCTTCGGCCGAGGCATCCGGCTCGAACGCACCCAGCGCGGCCATCAGTTCGTTGGCGAAATGGTCGTGCGCGCCGTCTTCCGGCAACACGACCGGCGCCACATGCTCCGCCGCGGCGAGGTGGGCCTCGAGGGCATCCGCCGCATCCTGTTCCGGCTCGGCATCCGCGGCGTGCGCCGCAGGCTCGGCTGGCGGCTGCGCGGCCTCCGCATGGTGCTCGGCGATGACGTGGGCGCCCTGCACTTCCGGGTAGCGGTCGCGCATTTCGGTCAACTGTAGGGCCAATTGGTCGACGTTCGGCAGTTGCGGCAGGGCCACGTCGAACTGCGCCATGGTCTGGTCGACCACGTCGGCCGAGCGATCCATCAGGCGCACGCCTTCCACCGAGAGCGGCTGGCCCGCGTGGCGCAGGCGCTTGAGCAGGCTTTCCAGCGGCGACAGCAACTGGATGAGCAGCGGGATGTCGACCATCGCGATGGCGCCATGCAACGTGTGCACGGCGCGCAGCAGGTCTTCGCCCACCGGAAGTTCGCCGCTGCTGCGCTGGATCGCGGTGCGGATGGTCTGCAGGTACTGCGCGACCTCGCTGCGCAGGATTTCCAGCAGCACCGGATCGACCGACGGCAACGGCGAGATGGCCAGCGACAGCAGCGGCTCGGCAGGAGCCGGTGCCGGAGCGGCGCTGATGGCGGCATCGGTGATGGCGGCGACGGGGATCGCGGTCGCTGCGGCATCGAAGCGCGGCACGCGGCGGCGCACGACGCGGCGCACGGTTTCCATCGCGGCCGGCGCATGATCCTCGATGCGCGCGGCGGCGTCGCCGGCGGCGAGCTTGGCGGCGGTCTGCTGGATCGCCTCGACCGGCGCGGTGGGCAGGCCCTCGCCCTTCAGCGAGGCCAGCAGCTGCGGCAGCGCGGCGATGGCATGGCGCACCAGCGCCTGTACGCCCGCATGCGGCTCGATGGTGTGGTCGAGCACGCGGTTGAGCATGTCCTCCACCTTCCACGCGAATTCGCCCAGCGCGGCGATGCCGACCAGCCGGCCGGAGCCCTTGAGCGTGTGGAAGGAGCGGCGGATCGGCGTGAGCGCGGCAAGCTGCGCGGGGTCGGTCAGCCAGGCGCCTTCGGCGGCGCGCAGGTTGTCGATCTCCTCCTGCATTTCCTCCAGGAAAATGTCGCGGATGTCGTCGTCGATCCCTTCGGCCTGCTGGTCGAAACGGAAGCCTTCGGCCAGCGCGCCGTGCGCCGGCACCTGTTCCTCGATTTCTTCCTCGATCTCGACCCAGTCGCCGTCGTCGCCAGCGGCCAACGGCGGCGTGGTGGGTTCGGTCTGCGCAAGGCGCAGGCCGTCGACATCGTGCGTAGGCACCTGCTGCGGCGCCTCCTGCGCCACGAACAGCTGGCTGGCGTCGTCGCCCGGGAAGACGCTCACCGGCTCGGACAGGTTGTCGTGGGCGTGTTCCGGCGCATCGCTCACCGCCGCCGGCAGCGGGCGCTCGTCGGGCAACGGCCAGTAGCCGAGCTGGCCAAGGCTGTGCTCGGCCACGTCGATGATGTGCGCCAGCCCGCCGCGGTGCTCGCGCGCCGCCTCGAGGTAGTACTCCAGCGCGGCCAGCGCATCGGCCAGGTGATCCATCTGCGTGCTGCTGGGCACGCGGCGATCCACCAGCAGTTCGTTGTGGATGAAGCGGCCGATGCCTTCGGCCAGCTCGGCCGGGCGTTCGGCGGAAAGCATGCGCGCGGCGCCGGCCACTTCGGCCATCTGCGCCGGGGCGTCGGCCAGCCCGGCGTGTTCCCAGCCGGATTCGACGAAGGCGACGATGGCTTCCTTCACCTTGCCGGTGCTGCGGATCGCTTCCAGCATCACCGTGCTGAGGATGCCCTGCACCTCGCTGCGCGGCAGGCTCGGCGCCTCCGTGTCGTGCGCCTCTTCGCCGGCGCCCAGGCTTTCGATGTGGTCGTCCAGCGACGCTTCCACGTAGAGCAGCGCGCCGGCCACGTCGAGCAGGACTTCCTCGTCGACATTGCGCAGCTTGCTGGCGACTTCTTCCAGCACGCGGCGCTGCTCGTCCACCACCCGGCGCGGCACGGCCAGCGCCAGCATGCCGAGCGTGTCGGCGACGCGGCCCAGCAGTTCGCACTGCGGCGCCAGCGAGGCCGGATCGGCGTTCGGCTGGCGCTGGAACAGGTCGAGCGCTTCCTTGACGCGCAGCAGGTCTTCCTTGAGCGCCTTGGCCACCGAGTCGAGCAGGGCACGGTTGTGCCCGGCCATCGAGCCACGGGCGTGCTCCAGTTCCTCGGCGTCGGGCAGCAGGCTGTCCAGCGCATAGGTGCGGCACAGCAGCTCCATGTGCGGGCTGTGCTGGCGCGACTGCGCCACGATGTAGAGCAGGCGGTTGCACAGGTCGTCGGCGTCGCCGCCGCGCAGGCTGTCTTCGCCCTGTTCGATCAACTGGCGGACATGGCGATCCACCTTGCCGAGCAGCTGGCGCAGCTCGGTGGCGTGTGGGCCGAGCATGCCGTGCTCCAGGCCCTCCACCACGCCGGCGGCGATCCACCACAGGCGCCGGCCGTGCACGTGGAAACAGCGCGCGGCGATGGCCAGCAGCGTCTTGCGCATGCCGGCCAGCGGCTGCGCCTGGGTCTGGCCGCGGAACCAGGCCAGCATGTGCTGCTGGAACTGCAGGCGCAGCGCGGCCAGCTCGCCGCGGCGCTCGCGCGCCTGCGCCTCGCTCATCGCGGCGGGCGCCTGCTGGGGCAGGAAGGCGTCGAGGTTGGGACGGAACAGCGCGGCTTCGGTCAGCGCCTCTTCGCCGCGACTGGCGCGCAGGTCGTTCAGCAGCGGCAGCAGCACCACCGGCACGTCGCGGTGGCCGCTGGCGACACGTTCGAGGTAGTCGGGCAACTGCATCAGGCCGCGCATCATCGCGGCGTAGGCGTCCTCGCGCTGGACGACCTTGTTCTGCAGCAGCGCGATGGCGAGCGACTCCATCTCCGTCGCGACCATCGCCGGGCCGGGCAGCTCGACCATGCGCAACGTGCCCTGCACCTGGTGCAGGCAGTCGGCGCACACGCGCATGGCGCCCGCGTCGGTCGGGTTGCCGACGTAGGATTCCAGCGACTCGCGGGCGTCAGACAGCGTCTGCTCCAGCTCGGGCCGTACCCACTGCAGGGTGGTGAAATCAATGTTGTCTTGAAGTCTCATGCACTTCCCTCAGCGGTCGCGCGGCGCATCGCCACGCCACCATCGAGACTGCCCCCAGTCGGTAAATGTCGCCGTCAGCCCGGCAGCTTGAAGTGGGCCACCGAACGACGCAGGTCGCTGGCCAGCTGCGCCAGCGTACCGATCGAATCGGCGGTGCGGCTGGCGCCCTGCGAGGTCTGCGAGGTGATCTCACGGATTGCGTTCATCGATTGCGAAATGTCCGTCGCCGCCGCCGACTGCTGGCGCGCCGCGCTGGAGATGTTCTGAATCAGCGCGGACAGATCGTGCGACACGCGCTCGATGTCGCCCAGCGCGCTGCCGGCGTCCTCCGCCTTGCGCGCGCCGGCCACCACTTCGGCGGTGGTCTGCTCCATCGAGTTCACCGCTTCGTTGGTATCGGACTGAATCGCCTGCACCAGCGTCTCGATTCGCTTCGTGGCGCTCGCCGAGCGTTCGGCGAGGCGCTGCACTTCGTCCGCCACCACCGCGAAACCGCGGCCCGCTTCGCCCGCCGAAGCCGCCTGGATCGCCGCGTTCAACGCCAGGATGTTGGTCTGCTCGGCGATGTCGTTGATGAGTTCCACGATGGAGCCGATTTCCTGCGAGGATTCGCCCAGCCGCTTGATGCGCTTGGAGGTTTCCTGGATCTGGTCGCGGATCGAGTCCATGCCGGAGATCGTCTCGCGCACCACTTCGGCGCCGTGCGAGGCGATCTGCACCGAGCGCTCGGCCACGTCGGCCGACTCGGCAGAGTTCTTCGACACGTGATCCATCGAGCTGGCGATCTCGTTGATCGCGCTGGTCGCGGTGCTGATCTGCTGCGCCTGCTGTTCGGCCGAGGCCGCCAGGTGGCGCGCGGTGGTCTGGGTTTCCTGCGCCGACGAGGACACCTGCTCGGAGGTCTCGTTGATCGTGGTCACCAGGGTGCGCAACTCGTCGATGGCGTAGTTCACCGAGTCGGCGATCGCGCCGGTGATCTCTTCGGTCACCGTGGTCTTCACCGTCAGGTCGCCTTCGGCCAGCGCGCCCATCTCGTCCAGCAGGCGCATGATCGCCTCCTGGTTGCGCTGGTTGAGCGAGGTGGACTCGGCGAAGCGGCGGCGCTGGTCGCGCACCAGGCTGACCACCAGCAAGAGGGCGAAGGCCACCGCGCCGATCGCGGCGAGCAGGCCCCACCACACGTTCGGGAAGAAGCGGCGCAGCGGCAGCTTGCCGATCTGGTCGGCGAGGTCGTTCGCGCGCAGCAGCACCGACTGCGAGTCCAGCGAGGCCTTGGTGCCGGCCTGCTTCACCGCGGAGAGGTTGCCGGAGGCGGACACCAGCTTGGCCAGCGGATCGGCCAGCTTGCCCCAGCTGTCCTGCATGTCGGTGAGGATCTTGCGCGCGTTGGCGTCGGCGATCGGCTTCACGCCGCTGTTCGGGTCGTTCTGGATCAGCGCCTGCAGCACGATGCCGTACTGCTGCGCGTCGCGCTGCAGGCCGTCGGCGGCGGCCTGGGCGTTGTCGCCGCCCTGCAGCACTTCCTGCACGCGGCGGATGATGCGGTCGGCCGACAGCATCTGGCGCGAGGTGCCGAGCATCTGGTCGGCGCTGCCGTTGCGCTGCTGCAGGATGGTGACCACCTGCTCCATGCTGGAGTTGAGCAGCGGCATCTGCTGCGACACGGTGGCCGCGCGCTGGCCGGAGTCGAGCACCACGGCCTTGTTCGAGAGGATCTTGCCGATGTCGCCGTCGAGCTGGTTCCAGGCGCTTTCCAGCGCGCTGTACGAGCGACCGACCGGCGAGGCGTTGTTGTCGGAGTAGGCGTGCATGCCGGTGGAGGCGTCGCCCTTGTTCAGCTTGCGCACCGCCGAGTCGATGGCGTTGCGCGTGCTTTCCAGCTCCTTGTACGACTCGGCGTTGCCGTCGGACGACTCCAGCGCGAACTTCGCGGTCTGCTGCGACAGCACCTGGATCTGCGTGGTCAACGCGACGGCTTGGCGATCTTCGCCGTTCTTCACGTTGAGCTGCCAGAAATCCAGGGCCGCGAAGCCGATCGCGACCAGCAACAGGACAATGAGTGCGGTATTCCCACGCTCCTTGCCGACGCCCCCTGTAGTGCTCATGTTCACCTCGTCCGTCTACTTCGCCGGGTCGGCCGCGTCATCGGACGGGCAAACCCTGAATCTGTCGTCTTTTGGAGTTGCCGGCCCATGGCGGCGCCGGATCTGCTGTCCGCAACCGATCCGGATCAGGCCGCGGCCTGGCGGAAATCGGGGGCACGCACCAGCTTGCCCATGCTCAGTATCGCCATCTGCTGCACGCCCTCGCCCACCCGCTGCTCGGCGAAGCGCGCCAGCCGCGGATCGTCTTCGGGCTCCGCCTCGCGCCGCTGCCCCGCATCCACCGTGCGCTGGCCGAACACCTCGTCCACCAGCAGCGCCACGCTGCCGCCGCCCTGGCGCACCACCAGCAGGCGGGCGCGGTCGGTCAGCTGCGTGCGTTCGTCGAACAGGAAGCGGCCGAAATCCACCACCGGCATCAGGTTGCCGCGCACGTTGGCCACGCCGAGCAGCCACGGCTGCGTGCGCGGCACCGCGGTGAGTGGGGGCAGCGCCAGCAGTTCGTTGATCTCGCCGATCTCGCTGACCAGGATACGCGGCCCCACGCGGTAGCCGATGCCGCGCCACAGGCCGGGCGCGTCCATCCGCTCGCGGCTGTCCGAGGCGTGCGCCAGCGACAGCCGCTCGTAGCGGGCCAGGATTTCGAACGGGGTGAGTCCGGTGCTTGCGTTCATGCCGCGCTCGACAGCAGTTGGTTGATGCAGGCGAGCAGCTCGCCCTCGTTCACCGGCTTGGTGATGAAGGCGCGCGCGCCCTGGCGCAGCCCCCACACGCGGTCGGTTTCCATCGCCTTGGTGGTGATCATCACGATGGGCACGCCGGCGGTGACCGGGTCGCGGGTGAGCGTGCGCGTGGCCTGGAAGCCGTTCATGCCGGGCATGATGACATCCATGATGACCAGCGCGGGCGGCGTGCTGCGCACGCGCTCGATGCCCTCCTCGGCGTTGCCGACGGAGGCTACTTGATGGCCCGCCCGTTCGAGCAGCGTGGTGAGCACGCGCACGTCGATGGGCGAGTCGTCGATGATGAGAATGTCGGCCACAGTTTCCCCCTGATGGATCTGTGGTCAGCGGTTGGCGGTCGCGCTGACGTGGTGCTGGATGGCGCCCAGCAGCTCGTCGCGGGTGAACGGCTTGGTGAGGTACTGCTCGGCGCCGACGACGCGGCCACGCGCCTTGTCGAACAGGCCGTCCTTGGAGCTGAGCATGATCACCGGCGTGGCCCGGAACTGCGGGTTGTTCTTGATCAGCGCGCAGGTCTGGTAGCCGTCGAGCCGCGGCATCATGATGTCGACGAAGATGATGGCCGGCTTCTGGTCGGCGATCTTGGCCAGGGCCTCGAAGCCGTCCACGGCGGTGAGCACCTCGCAGCCTTCCTTCTTCAGCAGGGTCTCTGCCGTGCGACGGATGGTCTTGGAGTCGTCGATCACCATGACCCGCAGGCCGGTCAGACCATTCGCGTTCGCGTTCAGATTCATTACTCCCCCCTGTCGCCCAACACGGGCCCAGGAAAATCAGCTCATAGCGAGCAACAAACGTGCCGCCGGGCCTGCGTGACTGGACAACTTGTTCGGTACCGCGCTCCGCAACGCCCGCGCTGCACGGGATTTGCATAGGTGGTTGTTTACTGCCTGCCCGCGATTGCGTCAAGCAAGATTCGCCTTGCCGGGCGCCTTGCGGGTGCGCATTGTGCCGCAATTCGGCAAGTGTGTGCCCTTCGCGGCACGCGCGCTTGTCGCCACCGGCGCCGTGGGCGAACATCGCCCCTTCCCCGGTCGGCGCGCCGCGTCGCAAAACCTTTCGCGGAGAACCACGATGACTCTTGCGGTCGCGGTGCTGATGGATCCCATCGGCGCGATCAAGCCGGCCAAGGACACCAGCCTGGCCATGCTGCTGGAGGCGCAACGCCGCGGCCACGCCCTGCACTACATGGAGCAGGGCGATCTGGCGCTGCGCGACGGCGCGCCATGGGCGCGGCTGCGCCCGCTGGCCGTGCGCGACGACGCGCGCGACTGGTTCACGCTGGGCGAGGCGCAGTGGCGCGACCTGCGCGAACTGGACGTGGTGCTGATGCGCAAGGATCCCCCGGTCGACCAGCAGTTCGTCTACGACACCATGGTGCTGGAAGCGGCCCAGCGCGGCGGCGTGGACGTGGTGAACGACCCGCGCGCGCTGCGCGACTGCAACGAGAAGCTGTTCGCGCTGCAGTTCCCGCAGTGCATCGCGCCCACCCTGGTCAGCCGCGACGCCGCCGAGCTGCGCCGCTTCGTGGCCGAATGCGGCGAGGCGGTGCTGAAGCCGTTGGACGGCATGGGCGGGCGCGGCATCTTCAAGGTCAAGGCCGGCGACGGCAACCTCAACTCGATGCTGGAAACCCTGCTGGCGGGAGGCCCGCACGGCGAGGGCCGACAATTCGCCATCGCGCAGAAATTCATCCCGGCGATCAGCGCGGGCGACAAGCGCATCCTGCTGATCGACGGCGAGCCGGTGCCGTACGCGCTGGCACGCATCCCGCAGGGCGACGAGTTCCGCGGCAACCTCGCCGCCGGCGGCCGCGGCGAAGGCGTGCCGCTGTCCGAGCGCGACCGCTGGATCGCCGCCCAGGTGGCGCCGGAACTGCGCCGGCGCGGCCTGCGCTTCGTGGGCCTGGACGTGATCGGCGACTACCTCACCGAGATCAACGTCACATCGCCGACCTGCGCGCGCGAGCTGGATGCGCAGTTCGGGCTTAATATCGCGGGCCTGCTGTTCGACGCCATCGAGAACGCCTCTTCGTGAGTTCCGCCACCGCACGCCCCGCCGCCGACCCCATCGGCGCGACCCTGCTGTTCTCGCTGCTGCTGCACGGCGTGCTGCTGCTGGGCATCACCTTCCACTTCGCCGAGACCCGACCCGGCCTGCCCACGCTGGACGTCACCCTGGTCAACGTGGCCAACCGCGAGGCGCCCGACCAGGCCGATTTCCTGGCGCAGGCGAACAACAGCGGCGGCGGCCAGAGCGACCATGCCGCACGGCCCTCGCAGCCCTTTTCCGGCGCCCTGCCCAAGCCGCTACCCGGCACCGCCATGCAGTCGATCGCCGCCGCCACGCCGTCGCCGCGCGAGGCCACGCCGCAACGCATGGTCACCACCAGCGGCCAGAGCAGCTTCAGCGTGACCAGCGACACCGCGCAGACCGAAGTGCCGCCGCAGGACGCGCCCAGCGCCACCGAGCTGCGCCGCCAGCAGGAAATGGCCCAGCTCGCCGCCGAGGTGCGCAACCAGGCCGCGGCCTACGCGAAGCGGCCGCGCAAGAAGTACATTTCGGCCAGCACCAGGGAATACGTCTATGCCGCCTACATGCGCGGCTGGTCCGACCGCGTCGAGCGGGTGGGCAACCTCAACTACCCGGAAGAGGCGCGCCAGCGCGACCTGCACGGCGACCTGCTGCTCACCGTGGGCATCAACCGCGACGGCAGCATCCACAGCATCGACGTGATCCGGAGCTCCGGCCAACCGCTGCTGGACGCCGCCGCCAAACGCATCGTGCAACTGGCCGCGCCGTTCCCGCCGCTGCCCGCCTCGGCCAAGGTGGATCAGCTCTACATCACCCGCACCTGGCAGTTCCTGCCCGGCAACGTGCTGCGGAGCAAATAGCCGATCCTTCACCCCGGCCGGCTTACAATGCGCGCATGAGCCGCACCGAACCGCCCACCCTCACCGGCCACTTCCTGATCGCCATGCCCGGACTGGCCGAACCGCCGTTCTCGCGCGGCGTGGCCCTGCTCTGCCAGCACAACGAGGAAGGCGCGGTGGGCCTGCTGGTGAACCAGCTCTCGCACTACCGCTTCGGCGACGTGCTGGCGCAGATGAAGCTGGAATGCAGCGACCCCGAACTGGCCGACGCGCCGGTGCTGATCGGCGGCCCGGTGCAGCAGGAGCGTGGCTTCGTGCTGCATCGCGAGCCCGGCCACTGGGAATCCAGCTACCGCGTCAATGCCTCGTGGTCGGTCACTACCTCGCGCGACATCCTGGTGGCGATGGCCGCCGGCGAAGGCCCACGCCAGGCGATCATGGCGCTGGGCTACGCGGGCTGGGACGCCGGCCAGCTGGAACAGGAGCTGATGGCCAACGCCTGGCTCACCGTGGAAGCCAGCGAGCGCGTGGTCTTCGATACGCCGCTGGAAGACCGCTGGAGCGCCGCCGCCGGCCTGGTCGGCGTCGATCCGCTGCAGCTCGCCGGCTACGCGGGCCACGCATGAGCTGCGCCTTCGGCTTCGACGTCGGCAGCAAGCTGATCGGCGTCGCCGTGGGCAATGCGTTCACCGCCAGCGCCCGCGCGCTGGGCGTCGTGGCGATGCGCGACGGCGCTCCCGACTGGCCCGCGCTCGATGCGCTGCACGCGCAATGGCTACCCGATGTCCTGGTGGTGGGCCTGCCGCTCACCCTTGATGGCGATGAACAACCCGCCAGCAAGCGCTCTCGCCGCTTCGCCGAGCAGCTCAAGAGCCGCTACGGCACCGATGTGACGCTGGTGGACGAACGCCACAGCTCGCGGGAAGCCGCGCAGCGCTTCGCCGGCGCGCGCGCCGCGGGCCTCAAGCGCCGCCGCGACGCCGTCGCCATCGACGCCGAAGCCGCCGCCGTGATCCTCGAACGCTGGCTCGCCGGCGCCCCTTCCGATCTTTCCACTCAAGCATCCCCGCCATGAGCCCACGCCTGCGCCACCTCACCACGCTGGAACACCTGCCGCGCGCCAGCATCGAACACCTGCTCGACCGCGCCATCGCGCTGCGCGACGCCTGCGCGCACGGCACGCGCAAGCTGGACACGCTGGCCGGGCGCACCGTGCTCAACCTGTTCTTCGAGCCGTCCACGCGCACGCGCACCTCGTTCGAGCTGGCCGCGCGCCGATTGGGCGCCGACGTGGTGAACTTCGACATCGGCTTCTCCTCGGCCAACAAGGGCGAGGCGCTGTACGACACCCTGCACACGCTGGAGGCGATGCACCTCGACGCCATCGTGGTGCGCCACAAGGTGTCCGGCACGCCGGACGAGCTGGTGCGCCACGCGATGAGCGGCGTGTCGGTGGTCAACGCCGGCGACGGCAACCGCGCGCATCCCACCCAGGGCCTGCTCGACGCGCTGACCATCCGCCAGCACCGGCCGGATTTCGAGAACCTGGCGGTGACGATCTGCGGCGACATCCGCCACTCGCGCGTGGCGCGCTCCGACGTGCACGCGCTGGCCGCGCTGGGCGTGGGCGATATCCGCCTGTGCGGCCCGGCCGCGCTGCTGCCAGACGCCGCCGAGTTCCCCCAGTGCCACTTCACCGAGGACTTCGACAGCGCCGTCGCGGGCGCCGACGTGGCGATCATGCTGCGCCTGCAGAAGGAGCGCATGGCGTCCACCGACCTGCCCGACGAGGCCGCCTACTTCCGCCACTACGGCCTCGACCAGCGCCGCCTGGCCATGGCTGCCAAGGGCTGCCTGGTGATGCATCCCGGCCCGCTCAACCGCGGCATCGAGATCGCCGACGCGGTGGCCGACGGCGCGCAGTCGCGCATCCTCGAACAGGTGGCCAACGGCGTGTTCGTGCGCATGGCCGTGCTGGGCGAGCTGCTGGCGCGCTGAAGCGGCAGGCAGGCGGCATGTCGAAAGCGGCGGCGCCCGTTCGTCGCCATGGCAGAAAGGCCGCCGTCGCGGCCTGGCCACCACTTGGGAAACCCGCATGAACCTGCAGCTCTACATGCACCCGCTGTCCTCGTTCTGCCACAAGGTGTTGATCGCCTTGTACGAGAACGGCACGCCGTTCGAGCCGCGCATGGTGCGGCTGGACGACGAGGCCTCGCGCGAGGATTTCCGCAAGGTCTGGCCGATCCTGCGCTTCCCGGTGCTGCGCGACGAGGCACGTGGCCGCACCGTGCCGGAATCCACCGTCATCATCGAATACCTGGCGCTGCACTACCCGGGCAGCACGGCGCTGATTCCCGCCGATCCACAGGCCGCGCTGGACGTGCGCGAACGCGACCGCTTCTTCGACCTGTACCTGCACGTGCCCACGCAGAAGGTCATCACCGACCGCCTGCGCCCAGCGGACGGCCACGACGCGATCGGCGTGGAGCAGGCGCGGGCGCAGCTGCGCACGGCCTATGCGCTGCTCGACGGGGAAATGCGCGAGCGCACCTGGGCCATGGGCGACGCATTCACCCTGGCCGACTGCGCCGCGGCCCCGCCCTTGTTCTACTCGGCATGGGCCGAACCGGTGGACGGCTTCCCGCACGTCGCCGCCTACCGGCAACGCCTGATGGAGCGCACCTCCTTCGCCCGCGCGCTGCGCGAGGCGGAGCCTTACCTGCAGTTCGTGCCGAAGGCTTAGCTGCGAGAGCGCAGCCCACGCGCGAATGGCCCTATTGATCCGGCCCGCAAATCGTTTCCGCCGATGTCCTTCGACTTCGCCTCACTACGCTCAGGACGAACGGTGGATGTATCGCATTTGCGAGCCGGATCAATAGTTCGTCATTCCGGCGCAGGCCGGAATCCAGCGGCGCCCGCGCGCATCCAGGCCATGCCGTTACTGGATCCCGGCCTGCGCCCACTGCTGTCCGGAATAATCTGGGGATGGTGTCGAAGGATGAAGGCCCGCGCCGCTTGCACGAAGCATTGCGAGAAGGCGACTTCATTTCCGATAACGACCACCTATCCAGACCGTCATCCCGGCGAAGGCCGGGATCCAGTAGCGACCATGTTCGCTCAGGCCGCACGGCCACTGGATTCCGGCCTGCGCCGGAATGACGAGAAAGACCGCGGCCACGAATGTTCAAAATTACTCCGGACAGTAGTGGGCCTGCGCCGGAATGACGGGCATTTGCGCAATGTCTTCAGCCCAACGCCAGCACGTCGCCCAGCAGCGCCTGCGCGGTAACCTCCGGCCCTGCACCCGGCCCCTGGATCACCAGCGGCTGCGTGTGATACCGCGTGGTGGTGAGCGCGAACTGGTTGTCGGTGCCGTAGAGCCGCGCGGCGGGATGGTCGGCGGGTACTTCCACCAGCCCCACGCGGGCATGGCCACGCTGGTTGAGGCGGGCAAGGAAGCGCAGCACGTTGCCGCGCGCCTTGGCCTCGGCATGCAGCGTGGCGAGCGGTTCGTCGAGTTCCTCGAGCCGGGCGAGGAACTGCTCGGTGTCCAGCGCGCGCAGCGGCTCGGGCACCAGGCTTTCCACCTGCACTTCGTCCCAGCCCAGCGCGAAGCCGGCGTTGCGAGCGAGGATCAGCAGCTTGCGCGCCACGTCCTCGCCGGACAAATCGGCGCGCGGATCGGGCTCGGTGTAGCCGCGCTCGCGCGCCTCGAGCAGCAGCGCGGAGAACGGGCGGCTGCCGTCGTAGCCGTTGAAGAGATAGGAGAGCGAACCGGAGAACACGCCCTCCAGCGTGAGCAGCGCGTCGCCGCACTGGCGCAGCCGGCGCAGCGTGGAAAGTACCGGCAGGCCCGCGCCCACGGTGGCGGAATCGCCGTAGCGCGCACCGTTGGCCAGTGCAGCCTGTAGCGCACGCCAGCCCGGCAGCTCACCGCCGCCCAGCGACTTGTTGGCGGTGACCACGTGGTAGCCGCGATCCAGCCATTCCGCGTGGCGCGCGGCCAGCGCGGCGCTGGCAGTGGCGTCCACGATCACCTTGACCACCGCGTCGCTGGCGTCGAGCGCGGCCAGCAGGGCCGCGTCGTCGCGCTGCGCGCCGGCGCCCTTCAGCTGCTCGCGCAGGTTGCGCTCGGCGAGCTTCGCCGGCTCGGTCTGCTGGCGGCGCGAATTGGCCGCACCCACCAGCCGCAGCGACGCGGCGGCGGGCGTATTCAGCAGCTTGAGGAAGGCGCCGCCGACGACGCCCGTGCCGAGCAACACCACGGCGATGTCGGATGCCGGCTCGCGCTTCGCCAGGGGCACCGCTTCCGCCAGCACCGCGCTCATGCGCCCACCGCACGTTTGGATTTGCCTGCCGCCACCGCGCGCACCAGCGCGGCGTCGAGGTCGCGCAGCAGGTCGTCGCCGTCCTCGATGCCTACCGACACGCGCAGCAGGGTGTCGGCGATACCGGCCTTGCGGCGCGCCTCCGGCGCCATCGCGGCATGGGTCATGGTGGCCGGATGCGCGATCAGGCTCTCCACGCCGCCCAGCGACTCGGCCAGCGAGAAATACTCCAGGCCATCGACGAAGGCGGCGATCTGCGCCTCGTCGCCCTCCAGCTCGAAGCTGAGCATGGCGCCGAAGCCCTGCTGCTGGCGCGCGGCCAGCGCGTGGTACGGGTTGGACGCGAGGCCGGGGTAGTACACCTTGCGCACGGCGGCATGGCCGTCCAGATGCGCGGCGATGCGTTCGGCGTTCTCCTGGTGCTGGCGCAGGCGCACGCCCAGCGTGCGCAGGCCGCGCAGGGTGAGATAGCTGTCGAACGGCGCGCCGGTGAGGCCGTTGCAGTTGCCCCACCACTTGAGCTGCTCGGCCAGCTCCGGCGTGCGCGCCACCACGGCGCCGCCCACCACGTCGCTGTGGCCGTTGATGTACTTCGTCGTCGAATGCACCACCACGTCGGCGCCCAGCGCCAGCGGCTGCTGCAGGGCGGGCGAGAGGAAGGTGTTGTCCACCACCACCAGCGCGCCCGCGGCGTGCGCGGCCTGCGCCACGTGGCGGATGTCGGTGATGCGCAGCAGCGGGTTGGACGGTGTTTCCACCCACACCAGCGCCGGCTTGGCGGCGAGGCCGGCAGCCAGCGCGGCGGGATCGGTGAGGTCGGCGAACTGCACCGCGAAGCGGCCCTTCTTCGCCCAGGCGTCGAGGATGCGCCAGGTGCCGCCGTAGCAGTCATGCGCGGCCAGTACCGTGGCGCCGGCTGGCACCAGCTCCAGCGCCAGCGCCACCGCGGCCATGCCGCTGGCGGTGACCACGGCGCCCGCACCTTGCTCCAGCTCGGCCAGCGCGTTCGCCAGCAGGTCGCGCGTGGGATTGCCACTGCGCGAGTAGTCGTAGGGCCGCTTCTTGCCGAAACCCTCGAAGCTGTAGTTGGTCGAGAGATGCAGCGGTGGCACCACCGCGCCGTGCTGGGTGTCGCTCTCGATGCCGGCGCGCACGGCGCGGGTGCTGGGGGCGGTGCTGTCGCTCATGGGTGTACTCCCGAAATCCAGATGTGCAGCTTGTTGTTGTCGTTTGGTTTCAGCGCAGGGCTTCGCGCAGCAGCGGCGCGAGCTGCTCCGGTTCCTTGAGGAAGGCGTCGTGGCCGTAGGGCGACTCCACCACTTCCAGCGTGGCCGGGCCGCGCAGGCGGCGCTGCAGTTCGCAGAGGTCGGCCAGCGGCACCAGGCGATCCGACGGAAAGCCGATCAGCGTGGTCGGTAGCGGCACCTGCTCGGGCTTCACGTCGTGCAGGTCGATGGACTCGGACAGCGCCAGGAAGCGGTCGGCGTCGAAGCGCTCGACGAAGCGGCGCCCCTGGTGTTCCAGGTAGTCCTCGACCGGAAAATGGAAGCGCTCGCCGCGCCACTCCGGCTCGCCGGCGAAACGGCGGCCGAACTCGGCGCTGCCGCGGTAGGTGGTGATGGCGAGCTGGCGCGCCAGCGCCAGCGCCTCGTCCAACTGGCCGCTGGACTGCCCCAGCCGCACGATGCCGCGCTGCACGCTGCGCTGCGCGGTGGACAGCGGATGGGCGCGGTGCGCACCGGCCAGGAGCACCAGACGATCGGCGCGCTGCGAATGCCCGGCGGCAAAGGCCAGCCCCACCATCGCACCATAGGACGACCCTACGAAGGCATGCGCCTTGACGATGCCCAGCGCATCCAGCAGCGCGGCCAGCGCATCGGCCTGATCCTCGCTGGAGATGGTGGCGGTGCCCAGCTCCGCGGGAACGAGCCAGTCGATGGCCAGCACGCGGAAACGAGCGAGATCGATCGCCGCATCCTCCGCCACCAGCGCCTGCCACCACCCCGCCGCGGCACCGGCCGGCGCGGTGACATCGCGGTTCGCGGAGATGCCGCCCTGCACGATCACGGTGGGCGCATCCGGCGCGCCGCACCACAGGTAGCGCACGTCGACCTCGCGCGGGCCGTTGCCGTGCTTCGGGTTGAGCACCAGCCGCCGCGTGCTGCGCTGCGCCCCGAGCGCACGCGGCGCCACGGACGGCCCCACCACGTCGGCGGCACAGGGATTACAGGTTTCGGGCTGCGGCTGGCTCATGCGTCTCTCCGTTCGGCATCGCCTGCGGATGCCGGAGAGGAGCCCCGCGCGAATGCGGCACGACGCCGCTGCGCAAGCTGCCCATCTGCCGGGGCGCCTTCGCGCCGCCGCAGGAGTTGGCACCGTCGCGGAACATTCCGCAGGTTGCCCCGGCTTCAAAGGGCCTGTCCCTCAGCCGGTCTCGATGAGTGGGGAAGATTCTGCATGCGGCATATAAACATGTCAATAGACGTCTAAACGTCTGGACGTTCATATGGCCATTCGTGATAGTAGCTTCACAAGACCCGCGCACGAACGTGGACTGGACAGTGAATCCCCTCTCACACTCGCCGGGGAGAAGTCCGGCCTTGCCGCAACGCCCAGGCCACTTTCGGGACAAGAGGCATCCGCCGGCCGATGCAAGAACCTGTTCACGACCTCCCCGTCGACCCGGCGACTGCCTCTCGCCATGCCTGCGAGGCGCTTTTCAACAGCCGAAGGGCTGGTCAAGCAGGAATCCAGTGACTCAGACCTGAAAAAGCAACGACACTGAATGACTCGCTGCGCTCGCCCCTGCGGGGCCAGCCTTCGGCTGTTCAACGCGCGCAAGGGCGCGCTTTTGCCCGGTGTTCGCCGGGATGACGCTTCGTGGAGGCCGGCGGGGATCGTGAACAGGCTCCGGGGCCTGCCCGCATCCCGCCCCACGCCAGCCAGTGCCGCTTCATGCGCGAACTGCTAGCTTTGCGCGGATGAGCCACCCAGCCCTTCCCGACCTGCACGCCGCGTTGCGGCGCGACGGCTTCGCCTTCGTCGTCGCCGAAGCCATGCGCGGCCTGCTGGACGCATCCACGCTGGACGACTGGCCGGCGTTCGCCGCGAGCTGGAACACCCTGGGCGACGACGGCTACCTCGCCGCGCGCGGCCGCCATCGCCGTCGGCGGCATGCGGTGTTCGCCGCTGGCGCCGACGGCGCGATCCGCCACGAGCCGCACCAGCCGCATTACCAGAGCCTGACCTACAACACCCTGCAGGGCGGCATCGAGCGCTGGTTCGAGCCGGTGGCGCCGGCCATCGCGGAGGGCGCCAGCCTGCGGCGCATCCTCGCGTTCTGCCGCGACGGCTTCGGCGCGCTGGCGCCGCAGGTGGCAAGCTGGCGCATCGAGGCGCACCAGTTCCGTATCGAGGCGCGCGCCGACGCCGCCGGCGAGCCCACGCCCGAAGGCGTGCACCGCGACGGGGTGGACTACGTGCTGGTGCTGCTGGTCGACCGCGAGAACATCGAGCGCGGCACCACCACAATCCACGCGCCCGATGGCCGCGAGCTGGGCCAGTTCACCCTCGCCCGCGCCTTCGACGCGGCGCTGCTCGACGACCATCGCGTCTTTCACGGCGTCACGCCGGTGGTACCCAAGGATCCTGCACAGGCCGCATATCGCGACGTGCTGGTGGTGACGCTCAAGGCCGCCTGACCATCAGGCATCACGCAAGGAACACCATGCTCCCACGCTTTCCGAAACGCGCGTTTGCGCTCGCCGCGCTGCTGTTCGCCGCCCAGGGCGCGTTCGCGCAGACGCCGGCCACCGTGCAGCTGCAGGATCTCACCTGGACCGAGCTGCGCAGCCAGATCCATGCCGGCAAGACCACCGTCATCATCCCCATCGGCGGCACCGAGCAGAGCGGCCCGTACATCGCGGTGGGCAAGCACAACCGGCGCGCCACCGTGCTGGCCGAGCGCATCGCGCAGCAGCTGGGCAACGCGCTGGTGGCGCCCACCGTCGACTACGTGCCCGAAGGCGGCTACGCGCCGCCGACCTCGCACATGCGCTTCCCGGGCACCATCACCATCCCGGACGCCACGTTCGAACAGTTGCTGGAGTCGGCCGCGAACAGTTTTGCGGTGCACGGCTTCCGCAACGTCGTCTTCCTCGGCGACCACGGCGGCTACCAGAAAGACCTGCGGCAAGTGGTCGCACGGCTCAACAAGCAATGGGCCGGCAAGCCGGCACGCGCGTTCGCGCCGCCGGAATACTACGCGGCGAGTTCCACCGGCTTTGCGCAGATCCTGCGCCGGCACGGCATCCGCGACGACGAGATCGGCACCCACGCCGCGCTAGCCGACACCTCGCTGCAATTGGCGGTGGCTCCGCAGATGGTGCGGCTGGACGCCCTGCGCGCCGCGCCCAAGCCCGGCGCAGCCGACGGCGTGTATGGCGGCGACCCGCGCCGCTCCAGCGCGGCGCTGGGCCAGCTCGGCGTCGACGCCATCGTGGCACAGACCGTGGAAGCGATCCGCAAGGACACGTCTGCGCGATAATGCGCCGCTCGCTTTTTTCCGTTCCCACAGCGAACCCGAACATGACCCCACGCAACCGCTTCTCCCGCATCGCCCTGCTCGCCGGCCTGTGCGCCGCGCCGCTGGCCGCCGGCGCCGCCTCGGCCGTCCGCACGGTGCCCGGCATGCCGCCGGTGACGAATCCGAACAATCTCTACAGCGACGCCGGCTACGACATGTTCAGCCCGGCGGTGGCCGGCGCGCTGCCGCGCATCTACGTGCCCAACCTGCGCGGCGACAGCGTCACCGTGATCGACCCGGCCACCTACAAGGTGCTCTACACCTTCCCGGTGGGCCGCAGCCCGCAGCACGTGGTGCCCTCCTACGACCTCAAGACGCTGTGGGTCACCAACAACGCCGAGGGCCACACCGACGGCAGCCTAACGCCGATCGATCCGAAGACCGGCAAGCCGGGCCAGGCCATTCCGGTGGACGACCCGTACAACATGTACTTCACGCCCGACGGCAAGTACGCCATCGTGGTGGCCGAGGCGCACGCGCGGCTGGATTTCCGCGACCCGCACACGATGGCGCTGAAGTTCAGCGTGAACGCGCCGGAGTGCAAGGGCATCAACCACGCCGACTTCTCCATCGACGGCCGCTACGCGATCTTCACCTGCGAGTTCGGCGGCAAGCTGGTCAAGATCGACATGGTCAACCACAAGGTGCTGGGCTACCTCGACCTCGACAGGCACGGCATGCCGCAGGACATCCGCGTCTCGCCCGACGGCAAGGTGTTCTACGTGGCCGACATGATGGCCGACGGCGTGTTCCTGATCGACGGCGACAGCTTCACCAAGATCGGCTTCATCAAGACCGGCATCGGCACGCACGGCGAATACCCCAGCCGCGACGGCACCAAGCTGTACGTCGCCAACCGCGGCTCCAACAAGGTGCACGGCCCGCGCCACGGGCCGGGCAGCGTGTCGGTGATCGATTTCGCCACGCGCAAGGTGATCGCCAACTGGCCGATCCCCGGCGGCGGCAGCCCGGACATGGGCAACGTCAGCGCGGACGGCAAGACGCTGTGGCTGTCCGGCCGCTTCGACGACGTGGCCTACGCCTTCGACACCGCCACCGGCAAGGTGCGCATCATCAAGGTCGGCGCCGAGCCGCACGGCATCGCGGTGTGGCCGCAGCCGGGCCGCTACTCGCTGGGGCATACCGGCATCATGCGCTGACGGCGGAACGGCACGCTTTCATGGAAAGCCCGGGCCACGGCCCGGGCTTTCTCGTTTCAGGATGCCGGCCACGCCTCGCCGTGTACATCATTCCTTGGCGTGGCAGCCGAGCCCGCAAGAATGCCGCCGTCGACATGGATCTCGCTGCCCGTCATGTAGGTCGCCTCGTCCGAGGCAAGCAGGACGGCGACGGCGGCCACTTCCTCCGGCCTGCCAAAACGCCGCAACGGCGTATCCCTGACGAAGGCCGCCATGTTCGCCTCGCGCGCCGCGCCGCTGCCCAGCATCGGCTCCCACATCGGCGTGAGCACCGCGGCCGGGTGGATGGCGTTGCAGCGCACGCGCAGCCCCTGCTCCGCGCAATAGAGCGCAACGCTCTTGGTGTGGTTGCGCACCGCCGCCTTGCTCGATGCGTAAGCGGCCGCCGCCGGGATGCCGACCACGCCGGAGCGCGACGAGAGGTTGATGATCGACCCCGTTCCGGTCGTGCGCATCGCGCGGATCGCCTCGCGGCATCCGAGGAACACGCCGTCCAGGTTGGTTTCGTGCACGCGCCGCCACTCGGCCAGCGTGGCGTGCTCCGGATCGTGCGGCACGAAGCCGGCCTCGAATCCCGTGATGCCGGCATTGTTCACCAGCACGTCGAGCCGGCCGGAGCGCGCCAGCACCCGATCGACGGCTTGCAGCCAATGCGTTTCTTCGCGTACGTCCAGCGGCAGGAACGCCGCCGACCCGCCGAGCCGCGACGCCACTTCCTCGCCGCGCACGGCGTCGATGTCGGTCACGTAGACCGATGCACCCTCATTTGCGAAAGCGGCCGCGATGGCCGCGCCAATGCCCCTTGCCGCGCCAGTCACCAGCGCGGCCTTGCCCTTCAGACGACCCATGGTTGCGTCCCCAGCAAAAAGTCATGGAAAGCGAGGCGCACGGGCGCCTTGCCGTTGGCTTATTGCCTGGACGTGTTCATGGCACGCTGCTCCGCAGCCGCATCGGGAAGGCCGCATGATCCCCGGGATGGCTGCGCCGATGCAACCCGCTCAGGGTCAACCGGGGGCCAACCGGGCCTGCGCAAGCTAGAATGCGCGGTTAGCCGAACGACCGATGCCCTCCTATGTCCACCCACCTCGACGAAACCCGCCGCCGCCGCACCTTCGCCATCGTCAGTCATCCCGACGCGGGCAAGACTACGCTGACGGAAAAGCTGCTGCTGTTCGGCGGCGCGATCCAGATGGCCGGCTCGGTGAAGGGCCGCAAGGCGGCGCGCCACGCCACCTCGGACTGGATGGCGCTGGAGAAGGAGCGCGGCATCTCGGTGACCTCGTCGGTGATGCAGTTCCCGTACGAAGGCAAGATCGTCAACCTGCTCGACACGCCCGGCCACGCGGACTTCTCCGAGGACACCTACCGCGTGCTCACCGCGGTGGACTCGGCGCTGATGGTGATCGACTGCGCCAAGGGCGTGGAGGAGCGCACGATCAAGCTGATGGAGGTGTGCCGTCTGCGCAACACGCCGATCATGACCTTCATCAACAAGCTCGACCGCGAGGGCAAGTCGCCGATCGAGCTGCTGGACGAGGTGGAATCCGTGCTGGGCATCGCCTGCGCGCCGCTGACCTGGCCGATCGGCATGGGCAAGCGGCTGAAGGGCGTGTACCACCTGCTACTGGACGAGGTGCACCTGTTCGAGCAGGGCAGGAACTTCACCCGGCAGGACTCCACCATCTTCAAGGGTCTCGATGCGCCGGGTCTCGAAGCCGCCATCGGCAGCGAGGCGCTGGCCGAGCTGCGCGAGGAGCTGGAACTGGTGCAGGGCGCCGCGCCCTCGTTCGACCTGGGCGACTACCTCGCCGGCAAGCTCACCCCGGTGTTCTTCGGCTCGGCGGTGAACAACTTCGGCGTGCAGCTGCTGCTGGACTTCTTCGTGGAGCACGCGCCCGCACCGCGCGCCCGCGCCACCACTACGCGCGAGGTACAGCCGGAGGAGGAAAAGCTCACCGGTTTCGTGTTCAAGATCCAGGCCAACATGGATCCCGCGCACCGCGACCGCGTGGCCTTCATGCGCGTGTGCTCGGGCACCTACAGCGCCGGCATGAAGATGATCCAGACGCGCACGAACAAGGAAGTGCGCATCGCCAACGCGCTCACCTTCATGGCCAGCGACCGCGAGATCGTGGAGACCGCGTATCCCGGCGACGTGATCGGCCTGCACAACCACGGCACCATCGCCATCGGCGACACCTTCACCGAAGGCGAACCGGTTTCCTTCACCGGCATCCCGAACTTCGCGCCGGAACTGTTCCGCCGCGCGCGCCTGCGCGATCCGCTGAAGATGAAGGCGCTGCAGAAGGGCCTGGCGCAGTTGTCGGAAGAAGGCGCCACGCAGTTCTTCCGCCCACTGATGTCGAACGACCTGATCCTGGGCGCGGTGGGCGTGCTGCAGTTCGACGTGGTGGCCTACCGCCTCAAGGACGAGTACGGCGTGGACGCCGCGTTCGAGCCGGTGACCGTGGCCACCGCGCGCTGGGTGCACTGCGACGACGCGAAGAAGCTGGAGGAATTCCGCGAGAAGAACGCGATGAACCTCGCCATCGACGCCGCCGGCGAGCTGGTCTACCTCGCGCCCTCGCGGGTGAACCTGCAACTGGCGCAGGAGCGTTCGCCCGCGGTGCGCTTCTCGGCCACGCGCGAGCACGCGACCGCTGTCGAGGTGTAAGCCGCATGACATGACGCGTGTCACTACCGTCTGCCACGCGCTCCGACCAGACTGCCGCCACTGTCCACCGCATGGGCCCGCACATCATGTCGAACGCATCCGTCGCCTTCGTCACGCCCGCTTCGGCGCCAGGATGGAAACGCTGGCTGGTGTATTCGCCGCTGGCGCGCTTCCTGATCTTCGCAGTGTTGTTCGTGGCCGGCTCGATACTGACGGGTGCCGTGCTGCACCATCTGTTCGGAGTGAGCAAGGCCATGCTGGCCGGCAAGGGTGCGCCGACGCTGAAGTTCGGCCTGGCCCAGTTCTTCATGCGCGCGCCGACGGCGCTGCTGGCCTACCTCGTGCTGGTCAAGCTGATCGAGCGCCGCCCGCTGGACGAACTGGCGCCGCGCAAGCTGCTGCCGGACGGCCTGCGCGGCATCGTCGCGGGCACGCTGCTGTTCAGCGCGATCGTCGGCGTCATGTGGTTGCTGGGCAGCTACCACGTCACCGGCTTCAACCCGCACGCCGCATGGCTGTCCGCCTTGCTGATGACGGGCATCGGCGCAGGTATCGGCGAGGAAATCATGTTCCGCGGCGCGCTGTTCCGCATCGTCGAGGAAGGCCTGGGCACCTGGGCGGCGCTGCTGGTTTCGGCACTGTTCTTCGGCTTTGCACACGGCTTCAATCCCGGCGCCACCGCGTGGAGTTCGTCGGCCATCGCCATCGAGGCCGGCGTGCTGTTCGCCCTGATCTACCACGTCACCCGCTCGCTGCCGATCTGCATGGGCCTGCATGCGGCGTGGAATTTCTGCGAAGGCACGGTCTACGGCAGCCCGGTGTCGGGCCTGAAGGCCGATGGCTGGCTGGTCTCCACCCGCACCGGCCCGGACTGGCTGAGCGGCGGCGTGTTCGGCGTCGAGGCCTCGGTGGTGGCACTGGCGCTGTGCTCGTTGTGCTCGATCGCCTTGCTGATCGTCGCGCTGCGACGGCACTCGTTCGTGGCGCCGAGCTGGCGGCGGCGCTGACGACCGCGCAAACGAAAACCGGGCGCCAAACGGCGCCCGGTTTTCGTTTGCGGCAGCTTATGGAATATCAGGCCGCGCCGGCCTGCTGCTTCCTGCGTTCGTCCGCGCGCGTCACCGCCGCGCGCAGCTCGGAAGGATCGAAGTCGTCCACCGAGATGAACTCGAACGCCGCCTCGTGAACGCGCTTCAGCAGGTCGCGCTCGGCCTGGCTGATGACGTTGGCGGCGAGCGCCTCGTCCAGTTGCCCGTCGTAGTCGTGCGACTTGAACTGGCCGGCCTTCAGACCCTTGAGGAACTTGCGCTCCACCGGCTCGGCAGCGATCACGTCGGGCAGCAGCGCGTTCATGCGGCCCACCGTGTTGTTGGCCGTGGGCGTGAGGTAGACCCATTCGGTAAGGCGGCCGCGCGCCTCGTTCGGCGCGGTGAGCAGCGCGGCCACGCGGCGGCCCAGACGATCGGACGGCGGCACCTCGCGGCGGCCCAGCGGAAACACCAGCGCGCGCAGCAGCCACGCCACCGGGCGCACCGGGAAGTTGCGGATCGCGCCGTCCAGCGCGTTCTGGATCAGCCACATGCACTCGTGGAAACCCCAGGCGAGGAAGGGACGATCCGCTTCCGGGCGGCCGGTGTCCTCGTAGCGCTTGAGCATGCTGCTGGCGATGTAGAGGTAGCTCAGCACGTCGCCCAGACGCGCGGAGAGCTTCTCCTTGAACTTCAGCTTGCCGCCCAGCACGCCCATGAAGGTGTCCGCGCACAGCGCCAGCGCGGCGGAGTAGCGGTTGAGCTTCTTGTAGTAGCGGCGCGTATAGGCGTCGCCCGCGGCGTCGCCCAGACGGCCGCCGCAGAGGCCCATCGTGAAACTGCGCACGGCATTGGAGAGACCGAAGCCGATATGGCCGAACAGCGCCTTGTCGAAGCTGCGCAGGCGATCGCCGTAGTCGGCGATGGACAGCGCCTGCATCTCCTTCAGCACGTAGGGATGGCAGCGGATCGCGCCCTGGCCGAAGATCATCAGGCTGCGCGTCATGATGTTGGCGCCTTCCACCGTGATCGCGATCGGCACGCTGGACCAGCCGCGCCCGGCGTAGTTCTTCGGGCCCAACTGCACCGCCTTGCCGCCGTGCACGTCCATGGTGTCGCCGGCCACTATGCGCGCCCACTCGGTGGCGTGGTACTTGGCGATCGCCGAGGGCACCGCCGGCTTCTCGCCGCGATCCACCGCCGCAGCGGTGGCGCGCGACAGCGCCGTGGTGGCGTAGGTGAGGCCGCCGATGCGGCCCAGCACTTCCTCCACGCCCTCGAAGCGCGCGATGGCGAGGCCGAATTGCTTGCGCATGCGCGCGTACGCGCCGGTGGCCGCGGCCGAGCCGCGCATCGCGCCGGTGGCGTTGGACGGCAGCGAGATCGCGCGGCCCACCGACAGACATTCCACCAGCATGCGCCAGCCGTGGCCGGCCATGTGCGGGCCGCCGATCAGGGTGTCGAGCGGCGCGAACACGTCCTTGCCGTGGATCGGGCCGTTCTGGAACGGGATGTTGAGCGGGAAGTGGCGGCGGCCGATCTGCAGCCCCGGCGTAGAGCGCGGCAGCAACGCCAGGGTGATGCCGAGGTCTTCCTTCTCGCCCAGCAGGTGCTCCGGGTCGTACATGCGGAAGGCCAGGCCCACCACCGTGGCGATCGGCGCCAGCGTGATGTAGCGCTTGTCGAAGGTGAGCCGGATGCCCAGCGTCTCGACGCCGTCGACCACCTGCTTGCACACGATGCCCACATCGGGAATCGAGGTGGCGTCGGAGCCAGCGTAGGGGCCGGTGAGCGCGAAGCAGGGGATCTCCTCGCCCACCGCGAGCCGCGGCAGGTAGTGGTTCTTCTGCTCGTCCGAGCCGTAGTGCAGCAGCAGCTCGGCCGGGCCCAGCGAGTTCGGCACCGCCACGGTGGAGGCCACCGTCGCCGACATGGTGGAGAGTTTCTGCAGCACCGCCGAATGCGCCAGCGCGGAGAACTGCAGGCCGCCGTACTGCTTCGGGATGATCATGCCGAAGAAGCGGTGCTTCTTGATGAAGTCCCAGATCTCCGGCGGCAGGTCGGCCAGCTCGTGGGTGATCTGCCAGTCGTCGATCATGCCGCAGAGCTCTTCCACCGGGCCGTCGAGGAAGGCCTGTTCCTCCACGCTCAGCTCGGGCCTGGGCTGCTTCAGCAGTTCGTGCCAGTCCGGCTTGCCGGAGAACAGCTCGCCCTCGAAGCCGACGGTGCCGGCTTCCAGCGCGGTCTGCTCGGTTTCCGACAGCTTCGGCGTGACCTTGGCGAACATCTTCAGCAGCGGCGCGGTGATCTGCCTGCGGCGGAAGCCGTCCATCAGCAACGGCACCGCGATGGCCAGTTCGACGACGAGCAGCAGGAAGGTCGTCCAGCGCGCGCCGGTAGCAAGACCGACGACGACGGTGGCGACCACCGTCACGATCGCCCACGTGCGCAGGCTGCTGCGGTGGTAGGCACAGGCGCCGGTGGCGATGAGCGCCGCCAGCAGGGTGAGTATCACGGCCATCTCGACTTCCTCGTTGCGGTTAACCGGCGCGGGTGAAGGCGCCGTCCAGTGACTGGATGAAATGTGCGATCTCGCGGGTGAATGCGTCGTTGGCGTCGCCTGCCAGCATGTGGGTGGCGCCGGCCACTTCGACATGGCGCGCGTGCGGCACCAGTTGCAGGAATTCCTCGACAGTGGATTGCGACACCACGTCGCTGCGTTCGCCAGACAGCAGCAGCACCGGCACCTCCACCTGCGCCGCGGCGGCGAACAGGCGCGGCTGGTAGCGCTCGCTCTCGGCGATCAGGTCGCCGGCCAGCAGGGCCGGATCCCAGTGCCAGCGCAGGCGACCGTCGCCGCCGGTGCGCATCAGCGGGCGCAGTTGTTCCTCGCTCTTGCGGCCCGGGCGATGCGGCAGATAGGCGGCGATCTGCTCGGCCGCCTCGGCATAGTCCGCGAAGCCGTCGGGATGCGCCTGCATGAAAGCGAGGATGCGCTCCACGCCCTTCGTCTCCCAGCGTGGCGTGATGTCCACCAGCACCAGGGCGCGGAACGGCGACGGTCGCGTCTCGCCCGCCGCCACCAGACCCAGCAGGCCGCCCATCGAGGCGCCCACCAGCAACGGCGGCTCCGGCTGCGCACGGGCCAACGTCAGCAGGTCATCCACGAACTGCTGCATGTGGTAACCGCTTTCAGAGTCCGCGCCACCCGGCACGCGCTCGCTTTCGCCATGGCCGCGCGCATCGAAGCTGACGCAGCGGTAACCCTGCGCCGCCAGCGCGGCGACCGCGCCACTCCATGCCCCGCGCGTCTGGCCGAAGCCGTGGGCGAACAGCAAGGTGGGCGCGCCGCTGGCGTGGTGCGTCTCCACGGCCAGCGCCACGCCGTCGCGGGTTGCCACGGATTCGATGCGTGCGGTGGCGGTCGACATATCCATACGGATGAGTATGGATCGGCCAGTCCAGCGCCGTCAATCCTCCCGCGTGGATTACAAAGCCCGGCGCAACGGCTACCATACGCGTATGGATTCAAGCCAGAAACCCGAACGTACCCGCCTCACCGCGGAGGACTGGGAAGTCGCCGCCCTGCAGATGATCGCCGACCAGGGCGTGGGCGCACTGGCCGTCGAGGCCCTGGCCCGCCAGTTGGGCGTCACCAAGGGCAGCTTCTACTGGCATTTCCGCACCCGCGAAGCCCTGCTGCAGGCCGCGCTGGAGCGCTGGGAGCAGTACGGCGAAAACGAAGTGCTGGGCCGGATCGAGCAGATCGCCGACCCGCACCAGCGCCTGCCCGAACTGTTCCGCCGCGCAGCGCACGAAGTGCAGCCGCACCGCGTCTACGCCGCCCTGCTCAAGGCGCTGGATCACCCGCTGGTGGTGCCGGTGATGGCTCGCGTGTCGCAGCGGCGCACCGAGTTCCTCAACACCGCCTACCGCGAGGCTGGCCTGTCGCCGCGCGAGGCGCTGAACCGCGCGCGGCTCACCTACGCCGCCTACGTCGGCTTCCTGCAGCTCAACTTCACCCTGGGCCTGCCGCGCCTGAACCACGAGGAGTTCGACGCCTACGTGGAGCACATGATCGCCACCCTGATCCCGGCCTGACCCCGCCGCGCCAGTCGCTCCGCACGGCGCCTTTTGGCGCCGTTTTTCGTTGCGGAACAAGGCTCCAGGCTATTCATGCTGCGCCCATCCTTGCAATGCCAGTGCCCGCAAACTACGGTTCTTCCACCTTTTTTCCTGAAGACCAGTGAGGACACGATGGCAAGCAACCTGGAAGCGCTCAAACGCTGGGTGGACGACGTGGCGGCGCTGACCCGCCCCGCGGCGATCCACTGGTGCGACGGCTCGGACGCCGAATACCAGTCCCTGGTGCGGCAGATGCTGGCCGACGGCACCCTGATCGAGCTGAACCAGCAGACCCACCCGGGCTGCTACCTGCACCGCTCCCACCCCGGCGACGTGGCGCGCGTCGAGCACCTCACCTTCGTCTGCCACCAGGATCGCGAGGACGCCGGCCCCAACAACCACTGGATGGCCCCGGCCGAGGCGCACGCGAAGATGGACGCGCTGTTCGACGGTTGCATGGAAGGCCGCACCATGTACGTGATCCCCTACTGCATGGGCCCGATCGATTCGCCGCTGTCGCGCTGCGGCGTGGAGATCACCGACAGCCCCTACGTGGTCGCCAACATGCGCATCATGACCCGCATGGGCACCGCGGCGCAGGCGCGCATCGAGCGCGAGGGCTCGTTCGTGAAGGGCCTGCACTCCACCGGCGAGCTCGATCCCGAGCGCCGCTTCATCATGCACTTCCCGGAAGAACGCACGATCAAGTCCTACGGCTCCGGCTACGGCGGCAACGCACTGCTGGGCAAGAAGTGCCATGCGCTGCGCATCGCCAGCCACCAGGCCCGCGACGAGGGCTGGCTGGCCGAGCACATGCTGATCGTGGGCATCGAGAACCCGCAGGGCGAAACGCACTACATCGCCGCCGCCTTCCCCTCCGCCTGCGGCAAGACCAACCTGGCCATGCTGATCCCGCCCGAGGGCTACCGCCGGAACGGCTGGAAGGTGTGGACGGTAGGCGACGACATCTGCTGGATGCGCCCCGGCGCGGACGGCCGCCTGTACGCGATCAACCCCGAGGCCGGCTTCTTCGGCGTGGCGCCAGGCACCAGCACCGCCACCAATTCCAACGCACTGCAGTCCATCGCACGCGACACCATCTTCACCAACGTCGCCGTCACCGCCGACAACCAGCCGTGGTGGGAGGGCCTGCCCGGCACGCCGGTCACCGACTGGCAGGGCCGTCCGTACGACCCCGCCAACGGCCCCGCCGCGCACCCCAACTCGCGCTTCACGGTAAGCGCCAGGCAGTGCCCCACCTGGTCTTCGATGTCCGAGGACGCGCAGGGCGTGCCAATCAGTGCCATCGTCTTCGGCGGCCGCCGTCCCGCGCTGTTGCCGCTGGTGATGGAAGCGCGCGACTGGACGCATGGCGTGCTGATGGGCGCCGCGATGGGCTCGGAGACCACGGCAGCCGCCACTGGCGCGGTGGGCGTACTGCGCCGCGACTCGATGGCGATGAAGCCGTTCTGCGGCTACCACTACGGCGACTACTTCGCGCACTGGCTGTCGTTCGACCAGCCCGGTGCGAAGCTGCCCAAGGTCTTCCACGTCAACTGGTTCCGCAAGGGCAAGGACGGCAAGTTCCTGTGGCCGGGCTTCGGCGACAACCTGCGCGTGCTGGAATGGATGATCGCGCGCGTGGAAGGCAAGGCGCGTGGCGAGGAAACGCCCATCGGTATCCTGCCCGCTCCTGGCGAGCTCAAGCTCGACGGCCTGAACCTCGACCGGCTCACGCTGGCCGAACTGCTGGCCGTGGATCGGATCGGCTGGCAGGACGAACTCGCCGCCATCGGCGAATACCTGGACAGCTTCGCGCCGCGCATGCCCGCTGCCCTGCACGAGGAACAGCAGCGCGTGGCGCGCGCACTGGAAACCACCGAGCGCGAGGCCGCCACGGCCTGAATATCCGCCGCTCCTCCCGCTGAAGGGCATCGCCGCAGGCTGCGCACCTGCGGCGATGCAAACCCTTTCGGCACGGCGGGCATCCAAGCTGGCAAGATGATCGCCGCCTGTCCCGCCACCGACCGCTCGATGCCGCCAGCCTCCGCTGCCGCCGACAACGACACCGACGATGCACGCGCAGCCGCCGCTGGCGACCGCCATGCGTTCCAGCGGCTGTACCGCCGGCACGTCGAACGCATCCACGGCGCACTGTACCGGCTGGCCGGCTACGACCACGGTCGCGCCGAGGATCTCACGCAGGAAGCCTTCGTGCGCGCATGGCAGAAGCTGCCCGGCTTCCGCCACGAAAGCGCTTTCGGCACCTGGCTGTACCGCCTGGCCGTCAACCTGGCGCTGATGGAAATCCGCGCCCGCCGCGCCGACCCGGTGGGTTTCGTGGACGAAGAGCAACTCCCCGAGCACGGCGATACGCCATTCTGCGCCGCCGAGCGCGAGGAACTCGAACGCGCCATCGGCATGTTGCCGCCGCGCGCCCGCGCCGTGCTGGTGCTGCACGACGTCGAAGGCTGGCGGCACGAGGAAATCGGCGCGGAACTGGACATGGCCGTCGGCACGTCCAAAGCGCAATTGCACCGCGCGCGGCAACTGCTGCGCCGTGCCCTGGGAGCAAGCTCATGAACGAATTCGAATGGCGCCAGCAGATGCGCAAGCTGCGCACGCCCGTCGCAGCGCGCCGCGACCTGTGGGAATCCATCGATGCCGCGCTGGAAGACCGCGATGCGAGTGCGCCGCCAACGCCGGCCGCCCATCGCGCATCGCCACGCCCATGGCTGCTGGCCGCCGCACTGGCCGGCGTGTTCCTGCTGGCCGGCGGCATCGGCTTGCACCAGCACCTAGCCACCGACGGCGCACCGGGCAACGTGCCCGCACTGGCCAACGCATCGTGGAAACCATCCGATCCGCGCCTCAGCGGCGCGGCCATCGAACTGGACGCCGCCCGCATCGAACTGCAGCAAGCCATGCAGCAGTCCCCGGATTCGCCCTCGCTGCAACGCCTGCTGGCGCGCACCGAGCGGCAACAAACGCAATTGCGCCATTTCGCCCAGGAGGCCGGCTGATCCAGCCGGACACGACATGAAAACCGCCCGCTACGTTCCATTGCTGCTGTGCCTGTGCGTTGGCCAGGCCTTTGCCGGTACGTCGATCAACCTGCAGCATGCCGCCACGCTCACCGCACAGATCAGCATCAGCAACGTCTCCGGCGAAGTGCACGTCACCGCGTGGGATCGCCCCTCCGTGCAGGTGGAAGGCCAGCTCGGCGACGGCGCCAAGCCGCTGGCGATCACCGGCAGTGACGACAAGCTCGCCATCGAGGTGCAGCCGCAAGGCAACGGCGGCAGCTGGTTCAACTGGGGCGGCGACAACCGCATGGGCCCGACCATGCTGGATCTGCACGTGCCGCGCGGCGCCACCCTGGACGTGCGCGTGGTCAGCGCGCCACTGGTGGTCGACGGCATGGACGGCGGCAAGATCTCCGTCAACACAGTGAGCGGCCGCGCGCGCATCAACGCCAACAGCCCATCGCTCGACATCGAGAGCGTCAGCGGCAACATCGAACTAGCCGGCCATGCCGCGCAGGCCAACCTGCAAACAGTGAGCGGCGACATCCTCGCTCCCGTACTGGGTAACCAGGCGAAACTGCAGACCGTTTCCGGCCGCATCCAGGCCAGCGGTGGCCCCTGGAGCCAGCTCACGCTGAGCACGGTGTCCGGAGACGTGCAGCTCTCCGGCAGCCTCGCGCCGGACGGCAAGCTGGCCGTCGACAGCATGAGCGGCAACGTGCAACTGCAATTGCCAACCGCCACCAACGCCACGGTGCACGCCAGCAGCTTCAGCGGCGACCTGCGTAGCGACACGGGAACGGCGCAGAAATCCGAACACGGCCCCGGCAGCAAGCTCGACGCCACGCTGGGCAACGGCAAGGGCACGATCAACGTTGAAACCTTCAGCGGCGATCTGCGCATCCGCACGTCGAACTAAAGCTGTCTAGTCCGATCCGATCACTTCGCCATCGCGCGCCCTGTCGATCCACACGCGCGCGACTAGGCCAGTGGCGCAGCTACGAACGGCAGCTGGAACCCTTGCGGCTGGCGCTGGAAACGCAACAACGGATGCGTACAGCCTGACCACACGGCAAAACGCCGCCACATGGCATGCGGCGGCGTTTTTGTTTGCGAACCCCCGAATCAGAGATCCTGGTGGTACTGCACGTAGGGCGTACGCGACTGATCCGGCTCGGGACCGACCGGTGTGTTGGTCGGCGCGCCAGACGACCACAGGTTCTGCGCGCCCACGCTCACCGAGCCCTGCCATGGCAGATGCCAGGTCACGCCAAGGTCGATGCTGTTCCAGCGGCGGTCGGGGCTGTAGCCGTTGCCCGGCACACCGGCCAGCGGCTGCATGGTGCGGCCGATGATGGAGCCGCTGATCGGGCCGTGGTCGACGCCAAAGCTGATTGCCTTCTGATCCAGCGTGCTGATACCCAGCAGGTTGCCAGGCAGCAGATGGATGCGACCGACGCTGGCCCCCACGTCCACGCCGCTGTTGGTGCCCAGCGCCAGGCGTCCGCGCGCATTGAACTGCGAGCTGCTGTCGAAACCGGAAAGGCCATCGACGCTGGGCGTCACGCCGGGCAGCACGCGCGGCAGGCTGGGGCTGTTCGGCGTGCTGCTGGTACCCACGCTCACGCCCAGGCTGTACGGCCCATTGAGGTAGGTGGCGCCCACTTCGCTACCGACCACGCGCAACGGGCTGTTGAGCCAGGAGTGCTGGCTGACATCCGCGTTCGCCTGCCAGTTCGGCGACAGGTTGTACTGCAGGCCGGCGCTCATCACACTTTTGGCGTCGACCGCATGGAAGGACAATGGCGCATCGCGCTGCGCCAGGCTCCCGCTGCGATTGTCGGCCTTGAGCACGAACAGGCGACCATCCGCCCCGCGCCACAGCGGCACCATCAAGCCCGGCTGCACCTCGGCCATCTGCGCCGGCGGCTGCTTCAGCAATTGCACGGCCAGCTTGCCGTTGGCGTCGTCCACGCCCTGGCCGACCGCCGCGAACGGCAGCAGGCACAGCAACAAGGGGACGAGCAAGCGGCGCATGATTGATAGACCTAAATGAGGTAACAGCTAGCAGCCGGATTCGGCAGGGAAATTCAACTTCATTTTACATTTAACTAACACCGATACAAGAGCCCGGTACAGTTACCCTGCCCATGCTGTGACCGGCTTCTCGATAGACCCGCACTCCCGGGGCCGGGTTCCTGCTGGCGGCGGCGCCAAGCGCAGGATATAAGGGACGCCTTGCCCAGCACGCTTCACCTGTCGTCCTGCTTGATGAATCCATTCTCTTCCACGCCGCGTCCCGCGCCCATGCCCCTCAAGGCAGAGGATCTGACGGGCGTGCCGGCAGCCATCGAGCAATTGCTGAAGGCCCAGGACAGTGCGAGCGTGCTGGAAATCTGCAAGCGCATCCTGGGCGACTTCGGCATCGTCGGCCGGCTGCACTGGCAATCGCCAGCGGGCCGTGCCGCAGAATCATCCGGCTGGCACCATGATCTTGCGGAAGACGTCCAGCACCAACTCGTACTCACGCTGAGCCGCGACGAACCGGTTGCCGTGCCGCTGCGCGGCCACCTGGCCTGGCTGGGACGGCTGGCCGACGCCCGCCTGCGCCAACTGGCCGAATCGAGCCGCCTTTATGAAGCGATCTCGCGGCTGGCGCTGGCCGAGCGCCTGCAACGCGCGCTGTACGCCATCGCCGAGCAGGCCAACACCGAACAGGACATGCCGGCGCTGATGCGCTCGCTGCATACCATCGTCAGCAGCCTGATGTATGCGGAGAACTTCTACATCGCGCTGTACGACTCCGCCAGCGACAGCGTGCGCTTCCCGTATTACGTCGACGCCCTCGACACCGACCCGCCCACGCCCGAACGCAGCGTGCCGCTGCACGAGCTGCTGCACGGCATCACCTGGAACCTGCTGCGCCACGGCCGCCCGCTGTTCGGAGCCACCGACGAGCTGGCGCAGGAACTGGGCGGGCAATTCCGCCTGCACGGCCCACGCTGCGAACACTGCATCGGCGTGCCGCTGTTCCGCACCGGACAGGTGGTCGGCTGCATCGTGGTGCAGAGCTATCGGGCCAGCGTGCGCTACACCCGGCACGACCTCGACCTGCTCAGCTACGTGGCGCAACACGTGCAGACGACGATAGAGCGGCGCGGCGCCCACGTGGAACTGGAGCGCCGCGTGGCCGACCGCACCACCGCGCTGCGCGAGGCCAACCGCGTGTTGCGCCAGCAGGTGCTGCAGCGCCAGCGCGGCGAACGCCTGCAGGCGGCGCTGTTCCGCATCGCCGAGCTGGCCGGCACCACCGACAGCCTCGACGACTTCTACCCCGCCGTGCACCGCGTGATCGGCGGCCTGCTGTACGCGCGCAACTTCTACATTGCGCTGATCGACGAGGAAGACCAGCTCATCACCTTCCCCTACTCGGTGGACGAGGTGGACAGCGAGCGCCTGCCGCGCAGCCACGGCGGCGGCGCCACCGAATACGTGCAGCGCACCGGCAAGCCACTGCTGGCCGACGCGGCGACGATAGACCGCCTGCTCGCCAGCGGCGAGATCACCCGCTTCGGCTCGCGCTCGGTGTGCTGGCTAGGCGTGCCGCTGAGCTGGGGCGACAAGGTGCGCGGCGTGCTGGCGGTGCAGAGCTACAGCCCCGAGCACACCTATACCGAGCGCGACCAGGAACTGCTCACCTTCGTCAGCTACCACGTGGCCAACGCGCTGCAGCGCAAGCACGCCGACGCCGCGCTCAAGCAGGCCTACGCCAGCCTGGAGCGGCGCGTGGCGGAGCGCACCCGCGCACTGGGCCTGGCCAACCGCGACCTGCGCGAGCAGATCGCCGAGCGCGAGCGCATCGAGCGCCGGCTGAAGTACGAGACCCTGCACGACTCGCTCACCGGCCTGCCCAACCGCACGCTGCTGCTGCAGCGGCTGGAACAGGCGCTGCAGCGTTACCACGTGAATCCCAAAGAACAGTTCGCGGTGCTGTTCATCGACCTCGACCGCTTCAAGGTCATCAACGATTCGGTGGGCCACCTGGTCGGCGACGACCTGCTGTTCCAGGTCGGCGGCCGCGTCCGCGCCTGCCTGAAGACCCGCGACGTAGTGGCCCGCCTCGGCGGCGACGAGTTCGCCGTGCTGCTGGAGCACGTGCCCGACATCGGCGCGGCGCAGCACGTCGCCACGCTGGTGCTGAACGAGCTGCAGACGCCGTTCCGGCTCGGCACGCGCGAGATCTTCACCTCCGCCTCCATCGGCATCGCGATGGTCGATCCGCACTACCGCCAGCCCGAGGAACTGCTGCGCGATGCCGACGCGGCCATGTACAACGCGAAGGACGGCGGCCGCCATCGCGTCGCGCTGTTCGACGACCGCCTGCGCCGCGAGGCGCTGTCGCAGCTGCGCATGGAAGGCGACCTGCGCCACGCGCTGACGCGCCGCGAGTTCGTGCCGTTCTACCAGCCCATCGTGTCGCTGGCCGACGGCCGCGTCGCGGGGTACGAGGCGCTGCTGCGCTGGAACCACCCCGAACGCGGCCTGATGCTGCCGCAGGATTTCCTGCTGATCGCCGAGGAAGCCGGCTGCGCCGAGGCCATCGACTGGCTGATCTTCGAGCAGGTCTGCGCGCAGGCCACGCAGTTGCTGGGCGGCAAGGGCACCATCAGCATCAACGTGTCCGGCCTGCACTTCCGCCACGCCGATTTCGACGTGCGCCTGCTGGCGCTGCTGGAGAAGCACCACGTGTCGCCCAGCCGCATCCGCGTGGAGGTGATCGAGCGCACCCTGCTGGACAATCCCGCCCAGGTGAAGCAGATGCTGCAGAACCTGCGCCAGAAGGGCATGGGCATCGCGCTAGACGATTTCGGCACCGGCTACTCCTCGCTGAGCTACCTGCACCAGTACCCGTTCGACTCGCTGAAGATCGACCGCTCTTTCGTCACCGAGCTGGACAGCGACCGCAACGACCAGGGCGCGGCGGTGATCCGCGCGATCCAGGTGCTGGCCGATGCGCTGGGCATGCAGGTGATCGCCGAAGGCATCGAGAACGCCGCGCAGCAGCAGACCCTGCTCGACCTCGGCTGCCGCTACGGCCAGGGCTTCCTGTACGCGCGCGGACAATCGGCCGAATACTGGCTGCGGCCGGAAAACCACCTGCCGTAAGCGCATCCCGCGCGCGACAGGCTTCCGCCTTGACCGAAGCGCCGGCAGACCGCGCATCGAAGACGTCCGCCCGACATCACGCCGTGCCGAAAACGCCTCCCGAACCACGCAGCAACTGCTCCGCATCGATGCCGTCGAACTCGTAGCGCTGCGCGCAGAACTCGCAGTTCACCTCGATGCGGCCGCCCTGCTCGGCCAGCGTCGCCTCCACTTCCTCGCGGCCCAGCGAGCGCAGCATGGCCGCCACGCGCTCGCGCGAACAGCTGCAGCCGAAGGCCAGCGGGCGCGGCTCGAACAGGCGCACGGACTCCTCGTGGTACAGCCGATACAACAGTTGTTCCGGCGCGGTGGCCAGCAGTTCCTCCGCGCCCAGCGTGGCGGTGAGGTGCATCACGCGCGTCCATGCGTCCTCGTCCTGCGCCGCGCCGTGGCCGCCTTCGTCGGGCAGCTTCTGCAGCATCAGGCCCACGGCATGCTCGCCGTCGGCGGCCAGCAGCAGGCGCGCGGGCAACTGCTCGGACTGCGCGAAATAGTTTTCCAGCACGCCAGCCAGATCCGCCGCGCGCAACTCCACCAGCCCCTGGTAGCGCTGGCCGCGCTCCACGTTGCCGATGGTGATCGCCATCACCGCCTGCGGCAGCGATTCCAGCAACAGCGGCTCGGGCAGCGGCGCGTCCCAGCGCGCCAGTCCGCGCAGGCGTCCCTGGTCGGTGCATTCGGCGAACAGCAGGCGCAGCGCGCCGGCGCTTTTCAGCTGCACCGACAGTTCGCCGTCCAGCTTGATGTTGGCGGTCAGCAGCGTGCTGGCCGCCAGCGCTTCGCCGAGCAGGCCGCGCAGCCCGGCTGGATAGTCGACACGCCCGGCCACCTCGCGCCATGCCGGCCCCAGCCGCACCAGCGCGCCACGCACGCCGGCGCGCTCAAGCAGGAAGCGATGCAGCACGTCTTCGACAAGTACGGTTTCCACGGGATGCACCTCACAAGACAATCCCCGCATGATGGGGGCGAACGGCCGCCGCGCAATGGCAGCACCTATACTGCGGCAACCGCCCGCCGCCTGCCCGCCATGCTCCCTCGCCCTTCCCTTCGCCGCCTGCTGCGCTGGATCGCGTTCGCTGGGCTGGCGTGGCTGGGGATCACCTGGCTGATGGTGCTGGTGCTGCGCTTCGTGCCGCCGGTCACCTCGGCGATGATGCTGGAACGCCGCGTCGGCGCATGGGTGCATGGCGAACACGGCTTCCGCCTGCGCCAGCACTGGGTGCCGTGGTCGCAGGTGTCGCCGTGGGTGCCGCTGGCGATGGTGGCCGGCGAGGATCAGCGCTTTCCCTACCACCACGGCTTCGATTTCGATTCCATCCAGAAGGCCATCGATGCCGCCGACGAAGGCCATCGCCTGCGCGGCGCCAGCACGATCAGCCAGCAGACCGCGAAGAACCTGTTCCTGTGGAATGGCCGCAGCTTCGTGCGCAAGGGGTTGGAGGCGTATTTCACCGTGCTGATCGAGCTGACCTGGCCGAAGCGGCGCATCCTTGAGGTCTACATGAACATCGCCGAGCTGGGCGACGGCATCTACGGCGTGGGCGCGGCCAGCGAAATCTATTTCCACGAGCCGCCCGCCCGGCTCGATCCCGCGCAGGCCGCGCAACTGGCCGCCGTGCTGCCCAACCCGCGGCGCCTGCACGCGGATCGCCCCAGCGCCTACGTGCAGCGCCGCGCCGGCTGGATCGAACGGCAGATGCGCCAGCTCGGCGGGCCTTCCTACATCGGGCGGAACTGACCTCTGCGATCACCCCTGATCGCGAGGATCAAACAGGCAACCATCCATGGCTGCACTTTCCAATGCCTTTGCGATCACCCCGATCTTCAAACAAGGCCGCTTCACGACACGGCAACACCCACCGTGCATGGCGGCGCTAGACTGACGACGCCCCACCATCGGAGATCAGGCATGCGTCAGGTCAGGCATCTGCTGGAAAGCAAGGGCGGCACCATCTACAGCATCGCGCCGGACGCGCCGGTGCTCGAGGCGATCAAGCGGATGGCCGAGCACCGCATCGGCGCGCTGCTGGTGATGCGCGACGAACAGCTGCTTGGCGTGGTGTCCGAGCGCGACTACGCGCGCAAGGTGATCCTGCAAGGACGTTCCTCGTCGCAGGCCACGGTGGGCGAGATCATGCACAACGATCCGCTCACCGTAGGGCCACAGACCAACGTGCTCGACTGCATGCGCCTGTGCACCGACAGCCGCGTGCGCCACCTGCCGGTGCTCGACGGCGACAAGGTGGTCGGCGTCATCTCCATCGGCGACCTGGTCAAGGCGGTGATCGACGCGCAGGCCGAACAGATCGAGCACCTGGAGCGCTACATCACCGGCTGAAGCCGCGGGCGCGCCGTCAGCCGGCGCGCTTTTCCTCGGGCGCGAGATCCGGCGACCAGCCGGCGCGCGCCGACACCCAGGTGGCCAGCGCAGCCACGCCGGCGCCCGCCAGCGCGAGCCCGGCGATGCCCACACCCAGCAGGCGCAGGCCGCTCACCGCGCTGGTCACCGCCAGGTCGCCGAAGCGCCACACCGCGGTTTCCACGAAGTTCTTGCCCTTGTAGCGCGTCTCGCGCGGCACGCGCGTATACAGCGCGTCCACCGCCGGCTTGGTCATGCCGTAGGCGAAGCCACGCGTGGTCACCATCATCACCGCCAGCACCGGCACCGCGGCGCCCAATATCACCACGTTGCCGTGGCCGGCCACCATCACCGTCAGCAGCAACGCCACGTTCACCAGCGAAGGCAGCACCAGTCCCCAACCGGGGCCGAAGCGCACCAATAGCCAGCGCGTGAGCGTGAGTTGCAACACCACGCCCAGCGTGTTGGTGGCGAGGTCGAGGTCGTTGTAGAACGCGGTGCGCGCCACGTTGCCCGTGAAATGCAGCTTCGCGTAATCGGCCACCAGTGCGTAGGCCAGCGTGCCGATGCCGTCGCCGAACAGCATCAGCAAGGCCATGTAGCGCAGGAACGGCCGCGACCACAGCTCGCGCACGCCCGCCCAAAGCGAACCGCCGATCGCCTCGCCGCCCTGTCGCTGCTCGTGGCTTGCGGAAAGCCGCAACAACAGCGCCAACGCAGCCGCCAGCGCCAGCGTCGACGCCACCAGCAACGGCGCCACGCCCAGCCAGCGCACCAGCACGCGCGTGAGCAACGGGCCGCAGATCGCCCCGCCCATGCCGCCCAGCGCAATCAGCGAGAACACCCGGCGCGCCCTTCCGCTGGAGAAGATGTCCGCCATCACACTCCAGAACAGCGACACCACGAACAGGTTGAACACGCTGCCCCAGGCGAAGAACACCACGCCCAGCTCGCGCGCGCCGATGCGATCCTGCGCCATGAAGGCCGGCACGAAGGCCAACTGGCAGACGGCGAAGAAACTGTAGCTCCAGCCCAGCAGGCGCCGCCGCGGGAAGCGCGCCACCAGCCAGCCGAACACCGGGGTGAACAGCAGCATCACCGCGAACACCACGCCGTAGAACAGCGGCAGCGACTGCGATCCCACCGCGCCGCTCAACTGGTCGCGTACCGGCCGGATGATGTAGTACGACGTCATCACGAAGAAAAACGCCAATGCCGCCAGCGCGGGTTCTGCACCCTCGCGCATCGCGGCGGAACGGATCGGGTTCAACTGGGGCATCCGGCGCGGGCAAGGCCCGGGAGGACGCAAGGCTAGCACGCGTTCCCGCGCACCTGCGATCCGCGGGCGCCTGCATTGTCCCCGCCCGCGAAGTGCCCGAGAATCGGCGCTCCCGCGCGGCCGCATGGATCCCGTCCGCGCATTCCGTCGCGGCGACGCCGCCTCGACCTGCCTTGCGAAGAAGATGCGGATTCGATACCTCGCCCTTGCCTGCTCCATAGGCTTTGCCGTCAGCCGACTCCACGCCGCGCAGGCCGTACCCACAACCAGCCCGTCGCCGCCCGCCGCGCAGGATCCCATCCCGGCCGCCTTGCCGCCGGCGCGCGTGCAGGCCACGCTGGACGACTACCTGCATTGGCTGGATCAGCTCGACGCGCGCCACGGCGCCGCCGGCCTCGCCACGGCAGTGGTGATCGGCGACAAGGTGGTGTTCGAGCACACGCAGGGCTACGCCGACGCAGCCACCCAGGCGCCGGTGACGCCCGACACCGTGTTCCGGCTGGCCTCGCTGTCCAAGGCGTTCGCCAGCGCGATCACCGGCCTGATGGTGGACGACGGCAAGCTGAGCTGGGACACCAAGCTGGCGAACGTGCTGCCCGGTTTCCAGCTCAAGAATGCGCAGTACACCGAGCAGGCCACCGCGGCCGACGTGCTCGGCCAGCGGCTGGGCCTTCCGCACAACACCTACGACAGCCTGCTCGAAGGCCACGTGCCCTACGACGAGCTGACCGGCATGCTGGCCGAGGTGAACGACACCTGCGCGCCCGGCCAGTGCTACGGCTACCAGAACGTGGCCTTCAGCCTGATCGGCGACGTGCTGTTCGCGTGCACCGGCCATGCGTTCGAGCAGCTCGTCGAACAACGCATCTTCCAGCCCCTGCACATGCAGGACGCCAGCTACGGCCTGGCCGCGCTGGAATCCAGCCCGAGCTGGGCGCGCCCGCACCACGCCGGCAAGCGCCACAGCTGGATCCCGTTCAAACCGAACGACACCTATTACCGCGTGGCGCCGGCTGCCGGCGTCAACGCCAGCATCCGCGACATGGAGTCGTGGCTGATCGCGCAGATGGGTGGCCGCCAGGACGTGCTGTCCACCGCGCTGCTCGACGTGTTGCACGCGCCCGGCGTGGACACGCCGACCGAAGTGCGCGCCACGCCGTGGCGGCGCGCGCGGCTCGACGGCGCGGAGTACGCGCTGGGCTGGCGCGTCTACACCTACGACGGCGAGACGCTGATCTTCCATGCCGGCGCGGTGGCCGGCTACCGCACCATGATCGGCTTCTTTCCGAAATACCGCGCCGGCGTGGTCACGCTGTGGAACTCCAGCGGCGCCATGCCCAGCGGCCTGATGCCGATGGTGTTCGACGACCTGCTCGGCCTGCCGCACGTGGACTGGGCCAACCTGGAAAAACCCGACGAGCCCACCAGGGCCAAGCCGGCGCGCAAACGCAAGCGGCGCTGACGGATGCTTCAAACGGAAACGGCGCATGCCTCGCATGCGCCGTTTCCGCCGGTGCGCGTTGCGCAACCCCGATCAGCGACCGGTGCTGAACTCGACCTTCTGCTGGCTGTTGCTGTCCACCGGATTGCCGTCGCGCATCGCTGGCTTGAAGCGATAGCGCTCGATCGCTTCCATGGCGGCGCGATCGAACACGTGGCGCGGCTGCGCATCGATCACGTGCACGTCCTTGGTACGGCCGTCCGCGGTGATCGTGAAGCCCACAATCACCCAGCCGCCCTGGCCGGCGCGCAGGGCCCCGGTCGGATACCTTGCCTGCACGGCCTTGAGCAGCACCGCGTCGCTGTTCTGGCCGCTGGCCGCCGCGGTCGGTGCAGCTTGCTCTGCCTTCGACGCCGCAGACGACGATTGCTGCTCGGCAAGCTTCTGCTGCTTGGCCTTGGCCTGCTCGGCGGCCAGCTGCTGTTGCTGCAACTCGGCCTGCTTTTCGGCCGCCGCCTTGTCCTCGGCGGCCTTCTGCGCGGCGAGTTGCGCGGCTTTCTGCTGATCCTGCGCCTGCTGTTGCTGCTGGTCGGCCAGCTTGCGCTGCGCGTCGAGCTTGGAACGCAGGATGGTCAGCGTGAAGTTCGCCGGATCGGCCTTGGCCAGCAGGTCGATCTCGCGCTGCGCCTCGTCGAAGTTGCGCGAGTTGACCGCCTGTTCGGCATCCGACGCGGCATACGGGAAGGTTTCGCGCAGTGCGCTGGTCGCCACCGGATTGTCCGGCTGCTTGGCCAGCACGCGCAGGTAGAACTCGAACGCATTGTTGCCGGCGGGCGCCAGGTAGCGCTGATCCTTCAGGGCCTTGCTGGCTTCGTCCAGCAGCTGGTTGACGTCCAGCGCCTGCAGGTTGGCCGGCGCTGCGGCGGCCTTGTTGCCGTTGCCGGCCACTGCGCTCGCCACGGGCACGCCGCCGCCGTCCAGTTGCCGCTGCTCGATCACGCGGCGAATGATCAGGAAGTAGGCGGCGGCGGCCAGCGCGGCAATGATGGCGACGATGGCGACGGCTTCCAGCTTGATGGCTCCGCGCGCGCGGCGCCGAGCGATGAATGTATTTCGGGTATCCATGGCTTCTCGCTGAGTATCGGCAGATACCCGCGCTTCCCCCCTGTGTATCCAGGATGCGGTCGTCGTCGTCGACGCCGCGGCGCGGATGGGCAAAAGGTACCCGCATGCGTCAAGGTGCGCAAATCGCGACGGGCGCCTCGGCGGCACGGCGCATATTCTGCTGGCGCGGCAGCGGCAACCGGAGGCCGGAAACGAAACGTCCCGGCATGGCCGGGACGAAGTTTCGAATCGGCCTCCCCGCGCTGGGCATCGCAGGGAGGCAAGTCGACAATGACGCTTGTTGTTGTGTCGCTTACTTCTTCGCAGCGGTCTTGACGGCCTTCACCACCTTGGCGGCGGCAGGCTTCTTCGCAGCAGCCTTCTTGGCTGCCGGCTTCTTGGCAACCTTCTTCGCAGTGGCCTTCTTGGCAGCCGCCGGCTTCTTGGCGGCAGCCTTCTTCGGGGCAGCCTTCTTGGCAACCTTCTTCACGGCGGCCTTCTTGGCGACCGGCTTCTTGGCGGCGGCCTTCTTGGCGACCTTCTTCACGGCGGCCTTCTTGGCAGCCGGCTTCTTTGCAGCGGATTTCTTGGCAGTGGCCATGGTTCGTCTTAGCTCCTCATCGGTTGGCAGTGGTTGCCCAGTAAAAGCGTGGAGGAACGCCTCGACCAGCAGGTCGCTGTTCGTGGCGTGCCTCAAATTCTTCACCTGACGTTCCGTGCGCAGGTCGGACAGCGTTCGCAACACGTGGAGCGGAATCGAAACGGTGATCTTGCGTACTGCATTCGCTTTCTCGCCGTGCTCCACGTAAGGCTTGATGAATTTCGGTGATGCCATGTTGCCGTTCCCCGTGAACTTGGGCGAAAGCTATTCCGTAAGATTTCGGCTGTCAATGGATTTTGATTGGCGAATCAAACCCTTTCGGCGCATGCGGCGCCACGCGCACGCCGGACACGCTCCGGCGACGCCATCCCGGCTTTTTACGTTTGGATGTCTGGACGTCCAAACGCATATTTCGTCGAAACATGCGCCTATATGCGAATAGCGCTTTAAACAAAGGGTTTCCCGTTTCAACGGCGCATGCGTCCCGAGGCACGCACACGCGCACGCTCTAAATGGAACCGGAGCCGCCGCGCGGTCGGCGGAAGCTTCTCGGGGAGATGAACAGGTCGCGACCGGAATTTTCCGGGGCGGTCGCCGCCGGACGCTTTTCCCGGTCGTCATGGATGCCGAACGCGCGCCATCGGCACCCGGCGCACCGGCGGCGACGCTGCGGCAGCGTTGGTCAAATCAGTGCCTGCGCACGATGCCCGACGCTGCAAATGGACGTCCATTCGATCTTGCCAATCCACGCCCTCCGTCCGGAAACGACGACGGCCGCGCGAGGCGGCCGTCGTCGGAACATGCCCGGACGATGGGTCAGTGATCTTCGTTCTCGACCAGCTCCTCGTAGGCGCCTGCGTCCAGCAGCTGATCCAGCTCGGCGCGGTCGCTCATGCGCACCACGTAGATCCAGCCCTCGCCCCAGGCATCCTCGTTGATCGTCTCGGGCTTGTCGTTGAGCATCTCGTTGACTTCCACCACCTCGCCGGAAACCGGCGAGTAGATGTCCGAGGCGGCCTTCACCGACTCCACCACGGCGGCGGCGTTGCCGGCGGTGACGCTGGCGCCGATTTCCGGCAGCTCCACGTAGACCAGGTCGCCCAGTTGGCCCTGCGCATGGTCGGAGATGCCCACGCGCACCAGGCCGCCGTCCTCGATGCGGGCCCACTCGTGGGATTTGTTGAACTTCAGGTCGCCGGGGATCTCGCTCATGGTCGGGTCCTATGTCGGGGCTGGAAAGGGTCGGAGTCGGGCGGCCATTCTAGCCGCACGATGGCTGATGGAAGAACGCGGTCCATGGATGGATCGCCCGCCGGACAGGTGCGCAAGCGCCTGGTCGGCGGAGCCGGATCGGGCATGCGCCGGACTCGGCGAGCCGGGAAAGTGCAAGGAGGCACTTTCCCGACATTGACTCAGATGCCCTCGCAGGGCTTGCCGTCGCGCACGAAGGGGTACTTCACCAGGCGCACCGGCAATTCGCGCCCGCGGATGTCCACGCGCACCGCGCCCGGCTCGCCGGCGGGAATGCGCGCGAAGGCGACGGCCTTCTCCAGCGTGGGCGCGAAGCTGCCGGAGAGTATCTCGCCCTCGCCGTTGGCGGTGAGCACCTTCTGGCCGTGGCGCAGCACGCCCTTCTCGTCCAGCACCAGGCCCACCATCACGCGCTTCACGCCCTCGGCCTTCTGCTTCTCCAGCGCCGCGCGGCCGATGAAGTCGCGGCCTTCGTCCAGCGCGATGGTCCAGCCCAGGTTGGCCTCCCATGGCGAGACGGTTTCGTCCATGTCCTGGCCGTAGAGGTTCATGCCGGCCTCCAGGCGCAGCGTGTCGCGCGCGCCTAGGCCGGCCGGCGCGACGCCCTCGGCGGCCAGCGCTTCCCACAAGGCCACGGCATGTTCGGACGGCACGACGATCTCGAAACCGTCCTCGCCGGTGTAGCCGGTGCGCGCCACGAACAGCGGCATGCCGTGCGGGCCCTGCGCGGCGGCGGCGGCGAACTTGCCGAGCTTTTCGATGCGCGGACGATCCACCGCGTGCAGCAGGGCGAGCACCTTGGCGCGGGCGTTCGGGCCCTGCACGGCGATCATCGCGAACTCGGGGCGCTCCTTCACTTCCACGCCGAAGGCCGCGGCCTGCTTCTCGATCCACGCCAGATCCTTGGCGCGGGTGGCGGCGTTCACCACCAGGCGGTAGTGCTCGTCGCCGAGAAAGTACACGATCAGGTCGTCGATCACGCCGCCCTGCTCGTTGAGCATGCAGGTGTACAGCGCCTTGCCGTGGACTTTCAGCTTGTCCACGCTGTTGGCCACGAGGCGGCGCAGGAAGTCCTTGGTGCGCGCGCCGTGCAAGTCGATCACGGTCATGTGCGAGACGTCGAACATGCCGGCGTCGCGGCGCACCGCGTGGTGTTCCTCGATCTGCGATCCGTAGTTGATCGGCATGTCCCAGCCGCCGAAATCGACCATGCGCGCGCCCAGCGCGCGATGGGTGGCGTTGAGTACGGTCTTCTCGGTCATCGCAGGGGCGCCTCGTGGGGAAGTCAGACGCCCATTATCCCCTGCCCTGCCGCGGCAAGCCACGCTGCAGGGCGTCAAGGCGGCGACGTATCGACCCGGCGGAAGGTGAGGTTGATGCGGGCTTCGGCCAGATGGCGCATGCGCGGCAGTTCGTGCTTGTACGACTGCTGCGTGTCGCCGGCCATGCGCAACAGGCTGCCGTGCGGCAGCGGCAGCTCGAAGGTGTCGCCGGGCTGCGCCGGCTCGCCGCGCGCGCGGCGGCGGCGGAAACGGAAGCGGCGTTCCGCCCCAAGGCTCAGCGAGGCGATTACCGGCTGCGCGCCCAGTTCCGGTTCGTCGTCGCTGTGCCAGCCCATCGCGTCGCTGCCGTCGCGGTAGAGGTTGGCCAGCACGCTGTTGAAGCGCGTGCCGCAGGCCTGCTCGATGCGCGGCCGCAGGGCCGCCAGCGCCGCCGGCCACGCCTGCGGCTCGAAGCGGCTGCGCGAATAGGTGTAGGCGGCGCCGGGATCGCCGATCCAGCAGCTCAGGCGCGGCGATGCGACCTCACGGCCGAACAGGCGGATGCGATGGCTTTCCCACGCAACCGCCTGCTTCAATTTGATGAACAACGCATCCGCCTCGGCCATTTCCAGCCAGTTCGGCCACAACGCCACGTCGGCGCCCGGCAGGACGATGCGTTGCCAGCCGGCCATCGCTCAAATGGCGTCATCGTCGCCGTGCACCGGCACGGCGATGCGTTCCAGCAACTGCGCTGTCACCTCCTCGGCCAGTTGCTCGGCGCGCAGGCCGGCGGTGTGCAGGTGCACCTCGGGCGACTCCGGCTGCTCGTAGGGCGCGTCGATGCCGGTGAAGTTGCGGATCTCGCCGGCGCGCGCCTTGCGGTACAGGCCCTTGGGGTCGCGCTGCTCGCATTCGGCCAGCGGCGTGTCGACGAACACCTCGACGAACTCGCCCTCATCGAACAGCTCGCGCACCGAGCGCCGCTCGCTGCGGTAGGGCGAGATCGCGCTGACCAGCACGATCAGGCCGGCGTCCACCATCAGGTGCGCCACCTCGCCGATGCGGCGGATGTTCTCCACGCGATCCTCGGGGGTGAAGCCCAGATCCTTGTTGATGCCGTGGCGCACGTTGTCGCCATCGAGCAGGTAAGTATGGTGACCCAGCACGTGCAGGCGCTTCTCCACCAGGTTGGCGATGGTCGACTTGCCCGCACCGGACAGGCCGGTGAACCACAGGCACAGCGGGCGCTGGCCCATGCTGGCGCCGCGCACCGCCTTGTCCACGTCCACGTGCTGCCAGTGCACGTTGGCGGAACGCGTGAGCGCGAAGTCGATCATGCCGCAGGCCACGGTGGCATTGGTCTGGCGGTCGATCAGGATGAAGCCGCCCAGCGTGCGGTTGACGGCATAGGACTCGAACGCGATCGCCTCGTCCAGGCCGATGGTGCAGTAGCCCACCTCGTTGAGCGAGAGATGGCGCGCGGCCAGCTTGGCCTGCGTGTTCACGTCCACCTTGTGCTTGATCGACATCACCCGCGCGTTGACGGTGCGCGTGCCGATCTTCAACGCATAGGTGCGGTTGGGCAGCAGCGCGTTGTCGCCCAGCCACACCACGTGGCAGGCGAACTGGTCGGCCACCGGCGCGGGGCGCAGCGCATCGGCGATCACGTCGCCGCGGCTGGCGTCCAGCTCGCGGTCGAGGCACAGCGTCACCGCCTGGCCTTCGCCCGCGCTCTCCAGGTCGCCGCCGGCGACGACGATGCGCTCGATGCGCGCGCGCTGCACGCCCGGCTGCACCACCACCTCGTCACCGCGCGACACGCGGCCGCCGCAGATCGTGCCGGCGTAGCCGCGGAAACTCTGGTCGGGCCGGTTCACCCATTGCACGGGCATGCGGAAATCCTCCGCGCGCGCCGGCGCGGCATCGGCGGATTCCAGCAGTTCCAGCAGGGTCGGCCCCTGGTACCACGGCAAGCGCGCGGAGCGCGTGCCCACGTTGTCGCCGCCCGGCGCGATCACCGGCAGGCAGTCGACCCTGGCGATGCCCAGCGCCTGCGCCAGTTCGCGATATGCTTCGACGATGCCGCGGTAGACGGCCTCGTCGCAACCGACCAGATCCATCTTGTTCACCGCCAGCACCACCTGGCGGATGCCGAGCAGGCTGCAGATGTAGGTGTGGCGGCGCGTCTGCGGCAGCAGGCCCTTGCGCGCGTCCACCAGCACCACGGCCAGCTCGGCGTTGGAGGCGCCGGTGGCCATGTTGCGGGTGTACTGCTCGTGGCCGGGGCAGTCGGCCACGATGAAGCTGCGCCGCGCGGTGTGGAAATAGCGGTAAGCCACGTCGATGGTGATGCCCTGCTCGCGTTCGGCGTCGAGTCCGTCGGTGAGCAGGGCGAAATCCAGCGCGCCGCCCGCCTCGGCGTGCAGCTTGCGGCTGTCGCGCTCGAGCGCGGCGAGCTGGTCGTCCGGCACCATGCCGGCGTCGTACAGCAGGCGCCCGAGCAGGGTGCTCTTGCCGTCGTCCACGCTGCCGCAGGTGATGAAGCGCAGCAGGCCCTGGTTGGCGTCGAGGGCGGCCATCAGAAGTAGCCCTCCTGCTTCTTACGTTCCATCGAGGCGGTGGGGTCGTGGTCGATCACCCGCCCCTGCCGCTCGGAGCTGCGCGACGCGGCCATCTCGTCGATGATCTCGTCCAGCGTGCTGGCGGTGGATTCCACCGCGCCGGTGAGCGGGTAGCAGCCCAGCGTGCGGAAACGCACCGTGCGCATCTCCACCTGCTCGCCTTCGCGCAGGACGAAGCGCTCGTCGTCCACCATGATCAGCGCGCCGTCGCGCGCCACCACCGGGCGCGGCTTGGCGAAGTACAGCGGCACCACCGGGATGGCTTCGCGGCGGATGTACTGCCACACGTCCATCTCGGTCCAGTTGGAGATCGGGAACACGCGCACGCTCTCGCCCTTGCGGATCTGCGTGTTGAAGGTGTGCCAGAACTCCGGGCGCTGGTGCCTGGGATCCCAGCGGTGCTGCACGTTGCGGAACGAGAACACGCGCTCCTTGGCGCGCGACTTCTCCTCGTCGCGGCGCGCGCCGCCGATGGCCGCGTCGAACTGGTACTTGTCCAGCGCCTGCTTCAGCCCCTGCGTCTTCATCACGTCGGTGTGCACAGTGGCGCCGTGGGTGAGCGGCGAGATGCCCTGGCGCAGGCCGTCCTGGTTGACGTGCACCAGCACCTCGACGTCGCCCTGCGCGGCCACCTGGTCGCGGAAGGCGATCATCTCGCGGAACTTCCAGGTGGTGTCCACGTGCAGCAGCGGGATCGGCGACTTCGCGGGATAAAACGCCTTGCGCAGCAGGTGCAGCAGCACCGATGAGTCCTTGCCGATGGAGTAAAGCATCACCGGCCGGCGGAAGCTGGCGGCCACCTCGCGGAAGATGTGGATGCTTTCGGCCTCGAGTTCGTCGAGATGATCAGTGCGCGGAGCGAGACGTGCGTTCATGGAATGCCGACTTCGGAAACGATGTGCAGCCCGCCACCCGCGAGGCCGAACGGGCATCCTACGCGAGCGCCGCCGATTGCCCAAACAACCAAGCCGGCGGATCAATGCACCGGAAGGCATAACGGCCAATGGTTTGGCACGTCATCCCGGCGCAGGCCGGGATCCAGTAGCGATCACGCCTGCTCAAACCATGCCGTCACTGGATTCCGGCCTGCGCCGGAATGACGAGCCTGAATCAAGCCATCGCGGGATACGCCGGATCGGCATCCAGCGTGGCGGAGCACACCGCGGCCAGTTCCAGCAGGCGCAGGTCGGAGCCGCGCGCGCCCACCAATTGCAGGCCCACCGGCAGGCCGTTCGGCAGCGTGCCCATCGGGATGCTCACCGCGGGGCAACCGGCGAGGCTGGCGAAGCTGGTGAGATCGGCATGGCTGTCGGGCTCCGCGCTACCCAGGGCATGGGCGCCGCACGGCGTGGTGGGCAGCACCAGCACGTCGATCTGCGCGAACAGCCGGCGCATCTTCAATGTAGCCGCGTCGAGCACACGGTCGGCCTTCGCGTAATCGGCCGCGCTCTTCTGCCCGGCATAGGCCAGCATTTCGCGGAAGCGCGGCGACACCGGATGCGCTGCATCGTCCAGGTCGGCGGCGAAGGTGCCCAGCATCTCCGCTTCCATCAGCAGCAGGCCGGCGCGGCGGGTGCGCGCGAAATCCCAGTCGGCGAAATCCACGGTGCGGCGCTCGCCCAGCGCGTGCGCGATCTTTTCCACCGCCGACTCGAACAGTGCCGCCACCTCCGGCTGCACGCCGACCGCGGCGAGATCCGGCAGCAGGCCGCTGCGCAGCTTGCCCGGCTCCCAGTCCGGCAGATCCAGCGCCACGCGGCGGCGGCGCGAGCGCGCGTCGTCGGCGTCGTAGCCGGCCAGCACCTGCAACAGCACGGTGAGGTCGGCCACGCTGCGCGCGATCAGGCCCACCGCGTCCAGTCGCCGCGCGGCCGGCACCAGGCCGCGCGCGGAGATTTCGCCATGCGTGGGCTTGAGCGCGTACACGCCGCAGTAACTGGCGGGAATGCGGATGGAGCCCAGGCTGTCCGAACCCACTGCGGCGGCGGCCAGGCCGGCGGCCACCGCGGCCGCCGCGCCGCCGGAGGAGCCGCCCGCGCTGAAACCCAGCTTCCACGGGTTGTGGGTGGGGCCGTAGTGCGGATTGTCGGTGGCCGCGCCCAGCGCGCCTTCGTCCATGTTGGTCTTGCCGGTCAGCACGGCGCCCGAGGCGCGCAGCCGCGCCACCGCATGCGCGTCTTCCGTCGCGGGCCTGTCGCGGCCCGGCAGGCCCGCACGCGTGGGCCAACCGGCAATGTCGAGGTTGTCCTTGACCGCCACCGGAATGCCGTCGAGCCGGCCGATCACGCCGTCGCGGCGGCGGTGCCCGGCGGTGCGCGCCTGCTCCTGCAACAGGGACGGACTCAGCCCCACATAGGCATTGAGTTGCGGGTTGATGCGCCCGATCGCCTCGGCATAGGCCTCGGCCACGGCCTGCGGGTTGGTGCGGCCAATGGCCATCCAGTGCAGCAACTGGCACACGGTGGCGCGGCGCAGGTCCAGGTCGGCGATCGGCGGCAACGAGCTCATCGGCACTCCTTGGGTTGTGCGTTCATCCATGAACGCGAAGATCAAGAAGCGGCCATCCTTGGCCGCACTCCTCAATGGGCGTGGGCGGATTATCGCCATCACCCGTGAAGTCTGCGCAAGCCCGGAGCGCCGGGTTTGCCGCGCAGCGCGCGAAAACGGACAATACCGCACCGAATGTGTCGCACGGGCGACACCATCCATCTTGAATGCCGGGGAAGCCATGAGCGAACGCGAAACCATGGAATACGACGTCGTCGTGGTCGGCGCCGGGCCGGCCGGGCTGTCGTTCGCGATACGCCTGAAGCAACTGCAGCCCGACACCACCGTATGCGTGATCGAGAAGGCCTCCACCATCGGCGCACAGATCCTCTCCGGCGCGGTGATCGAACCCGGCCCGCTGGACGCCCTGCTGCCCGGCTGGCGCGACGCCCCGCCGCCGATCTGCGTGCCGGCGACCGAGGACGAGTTCTGGCTGCTCGGCAAGACCGGCGGCCGCAAGCTGCCGGTGCCGCCGGGGATGAACAACCACGGCAACTTCATCGTCTCGCTGGGCGCCATGTGCGCGTGGTTGGCGCCGCAGGCCGAGGCGCTGGGCGTGGACGTGTTCCCGGGTTTCGCCGCCGCCGACACCGTGTTCAACGAGGACGGCTCGGTCGCCGGCGTGCGCATCGGCGACATGGGCGCGGCGAAGGACGGCTCGCACAAACCCGGCTACACGCAGGGCATCGACATCAAGGCCAAGGTCACCGTGCTGGCCGAAGGCGCGCGCGGCAGCCTCACCAAGCAGCTCATCAAGCGCTTCAAGCTCGATGCCGACAGCGATCCGCAAAGCTACTCCATCGGCATCAAGGAGCTGTGGCAGGTACCCGCCGGCCGCGCGCAGCCCGGCAAGATCGTGCACAGCTTCGGCTGGCCCGCCGACAACCACACCTACGGCGGCAGTTTCCTCTACCACCTGGACAAGGATCGCATCGCGCTGGGCTACGTCAGCGGCCTCGACTACAGCGACCCCAACTACCAGCCGTGGGAAGCCTTCCAGCAGTGGAAAAACCACCCGCACGTGAAGGATCTGCTCGAAGGCGGCAGCATCCTCTCCGCCGGCGCGCGCGCCATCGTCACCGGCGGCTGGCAGTCGCTGCCGAAGTGCGAGATGCCGGGCGCGCTGCTGATCGGCGACACCGCCGGCCTGCTCAACGTGCCCAAGATCAAGGGCACCCACCAGGCGATCCGCAGCGGCATGCTCGCCGCCGAGCACCTCGCCGCGAACGGCCTCAAATCCGAGGGTTTCGATGCCAAACTGCGCGACTCGGAAGCCATGGCCGAACTGAAGAAGGTGCGCAACATCAAGCCCGCCTTCAAGAAAGGCCTGTGGTTCGGCATGTTCAACGCCGCGTGGGAAACCATCACCGGCGGCCGCTCGCCATGGACGCTGAAGAACAAGGCCGACTGGTCGTCGCTGCACAAGCTCGGCCAGTGCGAGGAGCCGAAGCGCGACTACGTGCAGCCGCGCGAACTGCCGCCGCGCGACCGCCTCGCCGGCGTGTACTTCGCCGCCACCGAGCACGACGAGGATCAGCCGATCCACCTGCAGGTGGCCGACACCTCGGTCTGCGTGACCAAGTGCGCCGAGGAATACGGCAACCCCTGCACCCGCTTCTGCCCGGCCAACGTCTACGAGATCGTCGCCGATGCCAAGGCCCTCGCCGGCAAGCGCCTGCAGATCAACGCCGCCAACTGCGTGCACTGCAAGACCTGCGACATCAAGGATCCGTACCAGATCATCAACTGGGTCACGCCGGAAGGCGGGTCGGGGCCGAACTACCAGAACCTGTAAAACCTTCAGTCGCGTGCCCGCCATGGGCACGCACCGGTGCGACCACGCACGCCGTCCGCCAACCCGCGCAACATGAGATGCAGATTGCGCAGGCGCGGGCCAATCAGCACACCGAACAGAAGCAGTTTCAACACAACGCGCGGCACATCCTGCGCAATCCATACCCTTGGCGTGTGCGGCAAACGATACAACCGCATGCGGTTGCGCATCATGTAGTAAAGCCGCACGGGGCCATGCACCACCACCTGCCCCAAACCCAGCGGCAATATATGCCGCGCATCGCCGAGCCGGTGGTGCATGACTGCAGCACAGACACCGTGCAAGCCAAAGCCCTTGGCACGCGCTCGGAAGCACCACTCCAGATCGACGTTGTCGATGAACAGTCCCGCATCCATGCCGCCGACCGCATCCAGCACGTCCATCGGAATCAGGCTGCCGGAGCCGATCAGGAAGTCGCAAGGCACCGTTTGTCCCTCCCGCTCGCACCAGAGCTTGCGGTTCAACGGAAAACCGATACGCACGAACGGTGCGGCGCGATCCTCCCGCAGGTCATGAAAGCACGGGCCAACGGCTGCCACCTTTTGCGCACGACTTGAATGCTCCAGCGCATCGAGCAATGCGGCCACCATGCCCTCACCGGGCAAACTGTCCTGATCCAGCAACAAGACGTGCCGAAATCCGTGCCGCCGAGCCCAATCCACTCCAGCGTTCTGCGCGGCTGCCAGACCCACGTTGTCATGCTGCGAGAGCAAATGAACTGCTGGTGGCACATCGCACTCGCCCCCTCCCGACGAACCGGAAGGGGTGTTATCGATCACTACGACCGCGCCAACCTGTGTCGATACGGCACGCAGCAAATCCCGCAGCGCCACCGAATCCGGACAATACACCACCACTACGGCGCAAACCGACCCAGTGCCCGTCTCAATCATGACGCTTCAAGTACCGCAGGGCCACATACGATCATCGGGAATTTCAGACACGCCATCCAATCGAACGATTCGGTGAAAGCATGATGCCCGAAGTCGATTCAACATGCGCGGCATCACGATCACGTTGACCATCAGCGAAGATCACCACGTAACCACCATGCGCAAACGCGCAGGATACCGAACCCGGTTAGAATAAGTGTTTGCATGAAACTTTTGGCACCCCTCACATGGGTGCCACTCAGCCTGAGGATCTCCCATGAAGATACTGGTCGGCTACAAGCGCGTCGTGGACTACAACGTGCGCATCCAGGTGAGGCCCGACGGCACCGGCGTGGTGACCGACGGCGTGAAGCTCTCCGCCAACCCGTTCGACGACATCGCGCTGGAAGAAGCCCTGCGCCTGCGCGAGAAGGGCATCGCGGAGGAAGTGGTCGTCGTGGGCATCGGCCCGGCCGATCTCACCGCGCACCTGCGCAACGGCCTGGCGATGGGCGCCAACCGCGCCATCCACGTCACCACCGCCGACGCGGTGCAGCCGCTGACCGCCGCGCGCGTGCTCCTGAAGCTGGTCGAGAAGGAGCAGCCTGGCCTGGTGATCCTGGGCAAGCAGGCCATCGACGACGACGCCAACCAGACCGGCCAGATGCTGGCCGCGCTGTGGGATCGACCGCAGGCCACTTTCGCCAGCAAGGTCGAGATCACCGGTGGCAAGGCCACGGTGACGCGCGAGGTGGATGCCGGCCTGGAGACCATCGAGGTGGAACTGCCTGCGGTGATCACCAGCGACCTGCGCCTCAACGAGCCGCGTTTCATCAAGCTGCCGGACATCATGAAGGCCAAGAGCAAGCCCATCGACGTGTTCGAGCTCGCCTCGCTCGGTGTCGACAGCGGCGACCATCTCAAGACTACCCACTACGCCGCGCCTGCCAAGCGCAGCAAGGGCGTGATGGTGAAGAATGCGGCCGAACTGGTCGCGGCGCTGAAGCAGAAGGGTTTGCTTTGATCGCTCGTCATCCCTGCGCTTGCAGGGAGCCAGCGACTCTAGTCCACACCAAGCCAAAGACACCGGATTCCGGCATCCGCCGGAATGACGGTACGAGGAATCGAACATGTCCAAAGTCCTAGTTATCGCCGAACACCTGGACGGCAAGCTGAACTCCTCCACCGCGCGCGCTGTAAGTGCCGCCGCGGCCATGAAGCCCGAAGCCATCGACGTGCTGGTGCTGGCCGACAACGTCGCCGCCGTGGCCGTCGAAGCCGCTAAGCTCGATGGCGTCAGCCGCGTGCTCACCGTCGAGTGTGCCGAGAACGCGCATCCGCTGGCCGCCGTGCTGGCGCCGCAGATCGCTAAGGCCACCGCCGGCTACAGCCACGTGTTCGCACCCTCCACCACCTTCGGCAAGGACGTGACGCCGCGCGTCGCCGCCCTGCTCGGTGTGGCCCAGGTCAGTGACGTGATGAGCGTGGAAGGCGCGCACACCTTCAAACGTCCGATCTACGCCGGTAACGCCATCGTCACCGTCGAGGCCGAACCCGCGCACACCGTGGTGGCCACCGTGCGCACCGCGTCGTGGCCGGTGGCCGCGGCGGGCGCGAACAGCGCGCCGGTCGAAGCACTCACGCTGGACGTCGCCCTGCCCGGCCACACCCGCTACATGGGCCTGCAATCGGGCAAGAGCGACCGCCCCGACCTGCAAAGCGCCAGCAAGGTGGTTTCCGGCGGCCGCGGCGTGGGCTCGAAGGAAAACTTCGACATCATCTTCAAGCTCGCCGACAAACTCGGTGCCGCCGTGGGTGCCTCGCGCGCCGCGGTGGACGCCGGCTATGTGCCCAGCGATCTGCAGGTGGGCCAGACCGGCAAGATCATCGCCCCCGAGCTGTACATGGCCATCGGCATCTCCGGCGCCATCCAGCACCTCACCGGCATCAAGGACGCCGGCACCATCGTCGCCATCAACAAGGATGGCGAGGCGCCGATCTTCGAGGTGGCGGACTTCGGCTTGGTGGGGGATCTGTTCAAGATCATTCCGGAACTGGAAGCCGCGATTTGAATACAGCAGCCACTAATAATGTAGCGTCATTGCAACAAGGTGAACGCACAACCGACGTGTCGGTGGTAGTTCCAGTCTACGGCTGCAAGAACTGTCTCGAAGAATTGGTTCAGCGCGTCTCTCATTCGCTGAAGAAGATTGATCGCCAGTTCGAGATCGTTCTCGTAGACGATAGCAGCCCCGATGACGCATGGCCTCGCATCACCGAGCTTGCCGACATGTACCCTCAAGTCCGAGGCTTACGCTTGTCGCGCAATTTTGGGCAGCATGCAGCCATCTCGGCAGGCCTCTCTCATGTAGCCGGCGAGGTCACCATCGTCATGGATTGTGATCTCCAAGACATCCCCGAGGAAATACCCTCCCTGTTGGCCGCCATGTCTCAGAAAGACATAGAAGTTGTTCTTGGCCAACGCATCGACCGACAGGATGGCTGGTTCAAAAGGCTGGGTTCCAAACTTTTCTACCAAGCCCTGGGATGGCTGACAGATACACGCTACGACCACACCACCGCCAATTTCGGGGCATATAGCCGCCAGGTGGTTAATACAGTCAACCGCATGCCCGAATTGGATCGCTTTTTCCCGCTGCTGGTTCGGTGGACTGGTTTCAAGACTGCACGCGTCACGGTTTCCCACGGACAACGCAGCGAAGGCAAAAGCAGCTACAGTTTCAGAACCCTGTTGAAGCTGGCCTTACGGGTAGCATTGTCGTTCTCCGACAAACCATTGCGACTGGTCATGAATGGCGCATTGCTGCTGGCTGCCGTGGCCATAGGTATCGTCGGTTTCTCCGTATACCAGTACTTCACCGGCAATGTGAGGGTTGCCGGCTTCACCAGTATCGTCGCCTCCATCTGGCTCGTCGGCAGTGGCATCATGTTCAGTTTGGGTATCTTGGGCCTCTACCTTGGCCGTCTGCATGACGAAGCCAAAAGGCGCCCTCAGTACATCGTCTGGCAAGACACATGGAATCCGTGAGATGAACAGCGCCAGACTCCTGAACGACTCCATGCTCGACTCCTGTCGTTTCGGCATCAAGGTGATGCGCGGCGTCGTGCCGGCAAATTCGCCGAATTCCAACATCATCAGCGAAATCTCCAGCAGCAACGCCGACCTGATCATCCTGCGCACCGACGCCGGCGACTCCAGCGCCATCGTCCAACTGCAACGCCAAGGATGGCCGGTGATTCATGCAGACACTCTCGTCTATTACGGCATCGACCTGTCCTCCCTGCCCCCAGGGCCAATGCCCGAAGGCGTCCGGCCAGCCACCTATGCCAACCGAGATGTCATTCACGAGATTGCCGAAAACAGCTTCACGGGCTATCGCGCGCACTACGCTGTCAACCCACTGCTGCCACAAGACAAGATCCTTGCGGGTTATGTCGAATGGGCAAAAAGCCGGCTCTCGCCAGAAACTCCGGGAAGCTGCACTTGGGTCGTGACGGCAAAAGATCGCATAGCCGGCTTTGCAAGCTGCGACCTTTCTGCTGACAAGAGCAAGGTCGAGATCGTGCTCAATGCGGTTCATCCGCAGTTCTCAAGGCAAGGACTGTACGGACGGTTGCTCAAGGGCATCCTGCACCACTACGCTGGCCAGTCATACCAGCGGCTCGTCATTTCTACCCAGCTATGGAACTACACGGTACAACGCCAATGGACACGAGCCGGGCTGTCCCTGGAGCGGGCCTACGACACCTACCATATTGACCGTCGGCTCCGCGCACCGGAGATATCGCCGTGAATGCCGCGTTTTCCTGGCTCATGGTCGCCATGACCATTCTGCTCACCTGCTACGGCCAGCTCGTCATCAAATGGCAAGTCGGAGCCTTCAAGGCTGCCACCCATGGCCTGCTCTCCCGACTGCCCCCTTTGGCACAACTGTTGTTCCAGCCATGGATCATCTCGGCCTTTGTCGCAGCATTCGGGGCTTCGCTATGCTGGATGCTTGCCGTATCCAAGCTTGAACTGAGCAAGGCCTACCCATTCATGGCGCTGAACTTTCTCATCGTCTGCCTGGTTGCCGTACCGCTTTTCGGTGAATCCTTTTCGGCGACCAAAGCGATCGGACTGCTCACGGTAGTCATCGGCCTGGTCATCATGAGCCAAGCCTGATTCTTGCATTGCATTACAGGACACCCAACATGATTCCTTTCAATCGTCCCCACATGACAGGACGCGAACTGTCCTACATCGCCCAGGCCCATGCAAACGGGCACCTGTCCGGCGACGGCCCTTTCACCAAAAAGTGCCACCAGTGGCTGCGCGAACAGAGCGGTGCCCACGTGGCGCTGCTCACGCACTCGTGTACCGCCGCGCTCGAAATGGCGGCACTGCTGTTGCGGCTGCAACCGGGCGACGAAGTCATCATGCCGTCCTACACGTTCGTGACCACGGCCAGTGCCTTTGCGCTGCGCGGCGCCGTACCTGTATTCGTGGACATTCGATCCGACACACTCAACATCGACGAAACGCTGATCGAGGCTGCCATCACGCCCAGAACCAGGGCCATCTGCGTGGTTCACTACGCGGGCGTTGCCTGCGAGATGGACACCATCCTCGCCATTGCCGCCAAATACGGTCTGCGCGTGGTGGAGGATGCGGCCCAAGGCATCATGTCCACCTACAAGGGCAAGCCACTCGGCGCCATCGGCGACCTGGGCGCCTACAGCTTCCATGAAACCAAAAACGTCATCTCCGGCGAAGGCGGCGCCCTGCTCTGCCGCGACCAGGATTTCGCCGAGCAAGCCGAAATCGTACGGGAAAAAGGCACCAACCGAAGCCGCTTTTTCCGTGGACAAGTGGACAAATACACCTGGGTTGATCTTGGTTCCTCGTTCCTGCCAGGCGAAATCACGGCAGCCTTCCTCGCTGCACAGTTGGAAATGGCCGAAAGCATCACCGCGCAACGATTGGCGCTGTGGGATCGCTATCACGCCTGGGCGAAAAAACACGAAGACAACGGGTTGCTGCGCCGCCCAATCGTCCCTTCACACTGCCAGCACAATGCACACATGTACTACATGCTTCTACCGAGCCTGGAAGCCAGAACACAGTTCATCGCAAAGATGCGCGAACAGGATGTGCAGTGCGTATTCCACTACATACCGTTGCACTCCTCTCCCGCCGGGCAACAATTGGGACGCACGGCCTCCGGCATTAACGTTACCAACGACATCAGCGATCGCTTAATCAGGATGCCGCTGTGGCTGGGGCTGGAAACTCACTTGGAACGTGTATTCCAGGCAGCAGATTCTGCATTGGCAAGTAATTAATCAAGACAACCCTACGGAATCAGGTGGAAATCCCCATGAATTCTCGTGCAATAACATCCACCGAAAGCCCCGACTCTCTCACAATTGACAGTATCACTCCATCTCATGAAGCCAGCACGCACCCATCAATAAATGGAGAAAATCTACTCCATCGCCGTGATTTCTGGTTGCTTTGCTTGGCAACTTTCGTGGCCGTAATACTGAGCAAGGCCGGGGCATTACTACCGGGAATGTCTATCGATGACTATTCATTTGTGTTTGGCAATGCAACAGGAAACACGACATACAATTTGGTTGCTCAAGGACGCGGCCTCAATGCGTTGCTTTTTCTTGCCTTGGGCTACCTGAACACATCCTTCACCAGCATCAATGAATTTTCGTTTGTACTTGCGTCAGCAATGATCTCGCTAGCAATCGCGGGATCAATAACCCTTATCAAACACGAAAAAATCAACCGCCCCTACCATTATGCAAGCGCCGCACTTGCCGCCACCCACCCATATCTAACGTCCTACTTTCTCTTTCGCATGAGTTTGGTCAATCATGCTTGTGTGTATGCCACGTTATTTGCATCACTTTGTCTCATAGCCGGACGGAAGACCCTTTTACGCCAACTTACCTGCATAGTACTCCTAGTCGCATGTAGCCATATAAGCCAGATCATCCTGATTCTATTTTCAATCAGTGCTGGCGCGTGGTCACTGGCGCGTTATTGCCGTGAACGCAAGAGCGGAGCCCCGCCCCTTGATGCAGTTCAAGGAATCATTTCGCTTGTTGTTATCTTGGTTGCGGCCACTGCCCTATATTTTCTCAGTAGCGCCTTGATTCGCTCAATCATGCATGTAAACGCAACACCAATTTACTCCATTCATGTAAATGGAAATATCCTAAATTCCATACAAGTCATAATTAAACTTGCATGTGACGCACTACTTTTCAATGAGACAATCATTCCATACGCATTAAAGTTATTTTTGCTAACGGTTATGGCCGTATCAATCGCATTGTGCTTTGCGAAAGATTTAAGACAAGGCATATCATGCCTCGTCTTGCTAACGTGCGGCACGGTCGCCACAGTTAGCACAATGGCGCTTTCGTGGGGATATCTTGTCCCCCGCACATTTTCCCCGATCGGACTTTGCCTGGCATTAACCTATTGCTTGGCATGCAATCATATTAAGCCAAATACAGCACGAATCCTGTCCATTGCATTGATAATACCAACAATCTCCTTCTGCTTTATTGGATCCTCTCTCTTTTACCAGCAGATGCTTCTTACACAATGGGATCAGCGTACTGCCGTAGCCATCTACAACCGCTTTACTCAACAGGTACCCGAAGATACCCCCATTTACATAGTTGCATCATGGCCAATCCACAAACAACCACTGTCATATAACGCCCCAGGCATCAACGAGTCTGCATTCCTAGACAAGTGGGCTTATCCCGGTCTCTTTGCCACAGCGACGGGAGAAAAGCTAAATGTTAAAGGCGGCGATCGAAGCATGTGCAACGGCATCCCAGCCTGGCCAGACCCAAGTTCCATGAAGCGCCTTGCCAATGGCTCAACGTTAGTTTGCATGACGAAATAACTCCCTTCCTACAGCCGTGCCGTTCTCGTTTTTCCGAATCTGACCTACTCCATGAAAACGTACCACGCAACGCCAAGTAAAGACCGTCAAAACAATGAGGGTGGGCATGCGTGTCATCGGATTTTTTGAAAGGCAATTTGATGCAGGCATGGCAATGGGCGAGTTATACCGCAAGCACGGCTTCAATCTGATCAGCCTCTACCAGTGAACGCGGTGGCATGAAGGCAACCGAGAAGCAGCATCTGCGGGATGCTATAAATGAAGAACGACAGACACAAATCGCTGCTGGTCGAAGCGCATCTGAAGATCGAGGCACTCAAGTGTGGACTTCGGGGTAAAACACTTTTCATGCCCCAGCCGAACCCTCAGCTACTCTATCGACACTTCCTTGGCCAAGGATGACGAGCTGCACATGCCCGTATCTGGAGTCTGGCAAACCATCTTCTCGCCGGGCACCAACTCCCCGCTTCCACCGTATTCATCCCGTGGCGTTCATGCAACTCGCATCCCTAACTCAACGTTGGCAGGGGATGCGCGCTCATGCCTTCCTGAAGCACTACTTCTTGTTGACGACGAGGTTGCAACCGAAATTGTTCTTGGCACCATCGGCCATATGCACCCCGAGTACCGCCGTGCCCGTCTGTGCATCCCAGCCGTCCAGCGTCGTGGTTCCGCCTTTGTATTCACCGCTGGCCAACTGCTTGCCATCGGCGGACTTCAACTCGTAGTCGATCGGAAATTGGCACTGCGAGCCTTCAGCCGCAAGAGTGTAGCCGGCAGCGTTCGGCGCCAGCTTGACCGACACCGGCTGCTGGCTCGCGCCGGGATAGAACGGCGTGATGCGTGCGGAGTCCTTGCCATAGGCCAGGAATACCGGATAGTTGAGCTTCAACGCGGCCTCTTGGGCCGCCGATGGGTAATCCCGCTGCACAGCGCCTTGCGCAGCCGTTGCCGCTGCAGCCGGCGCCTGAATCTGCGGTGCCGCCGTGTCAGTCGAGGCATCGTGACCGCCGCCGCACCCGGTCAGCGCCAAGGCAAATGCCGCAGATGCCAGTAACGCCGCCTTGCCATGAATAGTCATGCCTTGTCTCCGCTGTGATGGTTGAATGACGGCCACGCCTTCGCGCGATCCGTAACGCTCTCTGCCATACAGCCTGAGCGACCGGCCACAAATCGGCATTGCGCCAGATACTCGTATGGTCAGAAAATGTCGCCGTTGCGCCATGGCCGATGCCTTGCACAGCCGCGGCAGTGCATCTTAACGCATCGCTCCATGACCCGACAGACAAACCCTGATCCAGCCCGGCAACCCTGTCGGTTTCCGTGCTCCCCGCCTGCGCAAGCCTGCGGCACCACGCCTCATCCATTGAACGGAGTCAGCATGCGCCACACCCGCGCCACCACGATCCCCCGAGCCAGTCTGCCGCGGAGTACAAGCGCATGAAGGTTCTGGTCACCGGCGGCACCGGCTTCATCGGTTCGCACACTTGCGTGGAACTGATCGAACGCGGGCACGACGTGTTCATCCTCGACAACTTGTGCAACAGCAAGGCAGACGTGGCCGAGCGGATCGCCAGTATTTCCGGACGTATGCCGATCCTTGTGACCGGCGACATCCGCGACGAAGAAATCACTCGGCGCCTGCTCGATGACGCACACATCGAGGCAGTCATCCATTTTGCGGCACTGAAGGCCGTGGGCGAGTCCGGGCAGCAGCCCCTGCGCTATTTCGACAACAACATCACCGGCACGTTGACCCTGCTGCGCGCCATGCAGGCAATCGGCACACGGAAGTTCGTGTTCAGTTCCTCGGCCACCGTCTATGGCGAACCGGATACTTGCCCCATTCCCGAAACGGCGGCCACCCGGGTTACCAACCCTTACGGGCGCACCAAGCTGGTCTGCGAACAATTGATCGGCGACCTGGCTGCGGCGCAACCGGATTTCCATGCCGCCACGTTGCGCTATTTCAATCCCGTGGGTGCCCATCCGTCCGGCCTGATCGGCGAGGATCCTGCCGGCATCCCCAACAACCTGATGCCTTATGTGGCGCAGGTGGCCAGCGGGCAGCGCGGGTTCCTGCAAGTGTTCGGCAATGACTATCCCACCCATGACGGCACGGGTGTACGGGACTACATCCACGTGGTGGACCTCGCCATTGCGCACGTCCGTGCGCTGGAGTTTCTGGACAAGGAGCAACGCGGCCTGACCGTAAACCTGGGCACGGGGCGCGGCTACAGCGTGCTGGAAGTCGTGCGCGCCTTCGAGCACGCAAGCGGCATGCCGATTCCGATGCGCATCGTGCAGCGGCGTCCCGGTGACGTGGCCAGTTGCTATGCCGACCCCACCCTGGCCAACCAGTTGCTGGGCTGGCACGCGGAGCGCGGACTTGAGCAAATGTGCCGCGACGCCTGGCGCTGGCAGTCCCGGGTTTCCGCCCAGGCGGCCTGACATGCCGCCGATTGCGCCCGATGTCAGCGCGGTCATCACCTTCCATCGGGAAGGGCTACTTGCGCACAAGAGCCTGCTGTCGCTGGGCCGGTGCTGCGCGGCAGCCGCGCGTGCCGGCATTTCGGTCGAGGTCGTCGCCACGCTCGACCGCCCCGACCCGGAAACCACGCGCGTCGTGAAAGCATTTCAAAGTGCTGGAAAACCGGATCGCCTGCTGCACCTGGATACTGGCGACCTGGGCCTTGCCCGCAACGCGGCGGTCGCGGAAGCCCATGGCCGCCGGATACTGATCTGCGATGGCGACGATTACCTGTCGGCCAATTTCATCGTGCGCTGCACGGAAGCACTCTCGAACGCCGGCGACAACGCCATCCTTCACCCCGAACTGGTGATGACTTTCGAGGCCGAGCATGCGCTCTGGTGGCAAATCGGCAGCGACGCGCCGGATTTCGATCCCGCCTGCATGCTGGCGATGAACCCGTGGAACTCGTGTTGCTTCGCGGCGCGGGACATCTTCCTCCGGACGCCGTACGTGCGTGCACGCCCCGGCGAATCCGGCTTCGGCTTTGAAGACTGGCACTGGAACTGCGAAACCTTCGCCCTGGGGCATCCGCACCTGATCGCTGCCAACACCGTACATTACGTGCGGAAGAAAGCCGCAGGCTCGCTCAACCGCGCACATGCCGCCCATCAGGCGCTGATTGCGCCCACCCGCCTGTTCGACATCGCACGATGATTTCGCAAAGCCGGCTGGGGCGTGCCTACCGCCTGTTCGATTACCTGTTGCTGTCGCGGCTGCCGACAACCGTGCAACACGCCGTGGTCGGCCATCTGCTTGCCCTTGCCAGGCGCCTGTTTCCGGGTCGTGCCTGGCCGATGTCGCCCGATCGGTTACTGGCGCGCCGACTGCTCCGGCGCGCTCCCCGGAAACAACGCGGTATGCCGGCATGGGCACGCACGGACATGGAGGATCTAGCGCTCCATGTCGATCCGATGCTTGCCCCGGAGCCCTTCCTTGCGCAGCGCCCGGCAGCGGTACTCGCCCCCATCCACTGGACGCAGGCGGGCGCCGCCTACGCGCGACTCTGCTCCCGCATCCACGGCATGTCGTTCGATACCGTGCTGCTGGTACCTTGGCTGATTCCGGGCGGCGCCGATCTGGGCGCGCTGCATCACGCGCGCGCCTGCCACGAGGCGTTTGGCCAACGCACGCTGGTCATTGCCACCGAATGGCTGAATTCCCCCTGGGCCAGCCGGTTGCCAAACGGCGTGCATTTCCTGGAGGCCGGAGCCGAACTCGGCGCATTGAGCGATCCCAATCTGGAGCCGGAAAGCGTGCTGGCGCGGATGCTCGTCCAGTTGGCACCGGCCCGCATCCACATCATCAATTCACAACTCGCCTGGCGCACCATCAACAGGTTCGGCAAGGCCATCCGGCAACGCAGCCGGATCTTCGCGTCCCTGTATTGCGACGAACGCGATGCGCTTGGTCGGCGCACCGGACTGACCCAAGCTTATCTTCCTGCAGCGGCGCGATGGCTGGACGCCGTCATCACAGACAACACGGCATCCCCACTGGAATGGCAACGCACACTGGGAGTCAATCCTGCGCTGTTCCATGCCGTGCATTTTCCCAGCCCTTTGGCATGGGAGCCGGCATCGACTTCCACGCACCGGAACCGGCTGCTCTGGGCAAGTCGCATGGAACCGCAGAAACGCCCCGAGCTGCTGGCCAGGCTCGCCGCCGCGTTGCCGGAGTTCCATTGGGACGTATACGGCGCCCACCCACCTGGCCAAGCACGCCTGATCGCCATGCTCGCCAAGCAGGGCAATGTCACGCTTCACGGGGCCTACGAACGTTTCCAGGACATCATCCAACCCGAACACCTTGCATTCATCCACACCAGCGCCTGGGAAGGCATGCCCAACGTGCTGCTGGAGGCAGCCAGTGCCGGGCTGCCCATCGTCGCTCCCGACATTGGCGGCATCCGCGACCTGATCCCGACCGAACGGCTGATCCATCCCGATGACGACGTGGCCCGCTTTGCCCAGGCGATCCGCGCATTGAACGACCCGGCAACACGCAGTGCATGGGTGCAATCGCAACAGGCACGCCTGTCCCGTTTCAGTTGGGAAGCATTCCTCGACGGCTTGCGGGCGATACCCGGTTACGCGGGATGAACCCGCCTCAACGCCTGCGCCAACGCCTCAGCAGACGCCCCAACGCGGATCGCCACCGACCCGGAACAGGCAATTTGCGCCCGACGATCTGTGCGGCACCGAACCAACCCACCTGCCCCGCGGGATCGAAACGACCGGTTCTGACGAAGCGGTTGCCCACCCGCATCCAACGAGTCCACCGCCAGGAACGGCTTTGCAGGACAACCTGGAGTTGCGCAGAAAGTTCGCGCTCACGCGCCGAGACATCTTGCAGGCTCGCATGCGTCGAGCTGTACTCGTCGCGATAGTGGCGCGCATCGTGCCCCACGATGGTGAGCTGTTCATTGCATGCCAGCAGCCGTTCCGACAATTCGTTCTCGCGTACTAAGGCCCGCTGCAAGCCGGCATGCGTCTGAGCACATTCCTCACGATAATGCTGCGCATCGTCACCCACGACCGTGAGCTGCTCACTGCATGCCTGCAAGCGTTCCGACAACTCGTTCTCACGCGCCAAGCCAGCCTGCAAGTCGACATGGGCACGGCTGCATTCCTCGCGGAAATACCGTGCATCGTTGCCCACGATCGTGAGTTGCTCGCTGCATGCCTGCAAACGCTCCGACAATTCGCTCTCGCGTATCGCCGCCGCCTGCAAGTCGGCTTGGGCTTGGGCGTATTCCTCGCGACAACGCTGCAACTCATCGCCCATGGCCGTGAGCTGCTCGCTGCATGCCTGCAAGCGTTCCGACAATTCGTGCGCGCGAGCCCACGCATCCTGCAATTCCGCGTGCGCTCGTGCGCGCTCATCACGATGATGGCGTGCATCGTTTTCCGCCGCGGCAAGTTGCTCGCTGCAAACATGCAGGCTGGCGCGGGCTTCTTCCAACAATCCATCCTGTTCCATGACGCGCTGTTGCCGGTCTACAAGCAACTGGCCCAACTCGTTCGCACGCCCTTCCACGCCAAGAAGCTGCACCTTCAACTCGCCACGCTCCTCCGCCGTGGCTTCGATTCTTGACAGCAGGCTGGCTCGCTCCGATGCGTGCTCCTCCAGACGCACACGCAGGATATCCGTCTCCGAACGATTCGCCGCGAGGCTGGCCTCCGCCGCCGTCAGCCTTGCACTGGCATCCTCGAGGGCAGCACCCAGCCGCGTGATCTCATGCTGACCATCTTCATAGGCCTTCCATGCCTCCCGCACTTGCTGCTCGAATCGAGGTTCGCCCTTGAAATGGAATTGACGCGTTGGCACACCGTCATCGGGCAACTCCCACTCGATCCGGTTCGTTGCCGGCTTGATCGACACCATGACCTGCTGAAGCTTGTCCAGCCACAGCGCACGTGCGCGCAGGTTCTCGCCATGATCGGGGCACTGCATGCGCTCGAGGAAATCCTCGAATCGGCCTTCGATATCCAACGCTTTCCGCTTCTGCTCGTAGTACTTGTTGCTGCCGCGCAACCAGCATGGGATGCCACGCAACTGGAGCCAGAGCGTCACGTGGTACGAACTGGAGTAGCCGAAGCGCCCGGTCAGCACGCGCGGCGCGCCACTGTCTTCGTCACCCAGGATGGCCCGCACCAGCAAGGCGGTTTCAATGTCGGAGAACGGAAATCCGGTTTCCAAGCGCTTGACGGTTTCGATGGAATCGACCACTGCTTCCCGCGCATCCTGAAACGCTTGGAAAAGTACGGGATGGCCACTACTCCCGACACGGGTGGCCACCAGGCGCAAATGGGCCGCCATTTCGGCCAACGCCGCATCGTTCCCCGTATAGCCGGATGTGTTCAGATGAAGGAATGCGCCATCGCCTTCTCGCAAGTCCAACTTGCGGTGCAGTTCAAGCAACTGCTCGACCGCATCGTCGAAGGAAAAGTCGGCAGGCATGCCACCCGCAATCGCACGATCGAGCGATGCGCTGTCGCGCATCCCCACGAGCCGTGGCCTGAACTTCTCCACATGCTCCCGAGTCTGTTGCACGAAGCCGGCGGACAGCTGTTGCCCGGATATCACATACGGAACATCGACGAGTTGCCCAAGGAACTGTTCGGCAGGCTGTAGAACGGAGTCCCCCCACATTTCATTGAGGTATCCGCCGCCGTACAGATACACGAAGGACACATTGCAGACGACATGGGTCAGCCGCAAACCGAGCCTTGCTGCCTCATCGGGCTTGATTGGCGCCTCTGAGGCGAACAGCAACGCATCCACCCCATAGCTTTTGCGCAAGGATGCGGCATCGACCTGCCGGGACAAGGCTTCCAGCATGAACAACGACACCACGGCGAGATCCGTCCACGCCCGAACCAGCTTCACCGCACCGAGGTGCTGAAGCACGTCGCCAAAGTTGCCGTAGCCAAAGTCGCTGCCGATCAACAACGCCTTCGGGCGCGCTGCAGCAAGCAATTCGGCGCTTTCGTTGTCTGCGTACAGATAGAACTGCATGGGGCTCAAGCCATCTCTTTTGTCTTCGTCACGGTCTCACCGAGACCAAAAACGTCTGCAACACGCGATGCGAAAGCCGTTGCCCCATGCTGGCTTTCCATCAGGCGGCGGCCACTGGTTGCGATGTCCGCCGCTGCATTCCAGTTTTCGTAGAAGTGCCCTATGGTGCGGGCATAAGCCTGTACCAGAGCCTGCTCATCGGCCCCCTCGACCAGCCAGCCGGTGATGCCGGACCTCACGACCTCGCCGATGCCGCCCACGTCCGGGGCAATGACGGGCAAGCCCGCCGCCAGGGCCTCGAGCAGGATGTTGGGAAGTCCGTCATAGCCGCTGGTGTAAAGGAACGCATCGCAGGATTCGATGGGAAGCTCCTCGAACGAGGAGAACTTGCCGTGATAGGTGATGCCAAGCGAGCGATCCCCGAAGACGGTTTTCGGGTCGATGCCGGCATCCGGTGTACCGTAGGCCTCGATCGAGACATTATCCAGTCCGGCCAGCTTGAGCGCCCCGGCGATGCCGGCAAGCAACCCCGGGCGTTTCTGTGGACAGATCCGCGAAGCCCACAGCAGGCGACGCACCGGCTTGTGACCATGCTTCACCATCGGCGGTAATTCGCAGCGCGTGTAGATCGTCTCGTATTTCGACTGCAATGTGCCCAGGACATCCCGATCGGCCTCCACGGTGGCAACGCAATCGCTGACGACCTTCCAGAAACCGGGAAGATGCCGCCGCATCACCTTGACGCCCCACGGGCCACGCAGCGACAGCTCCCGCCAATGGCAGGTGTCGTCGCAGAAACGGTAATAGACGGGCCGGAAGTGGCCAGCCAATACGGGCGCATAGGCGTCCAGCAACCGATGGGCGAACACCGACGACTTGACGTGCAAGCGCGCGCCTTCATTCGACACGGCCAGCATCGCACGCATCAGCATGGCATCACGCGCCGCGTCGTCGAGCGAGGGGAAGGCATTGTAGATGTCGATGAAAACGGTCGACTTGGGAAGCTTGGTCGCCCATTCGTGCCGGCTGGCCGATTCTCCGGCAATCACCAGCAACCGGGTATCGGGCTGTTGCCGGGTGATTTCCTCGAGGATGTGCAGGATGTATTTCTCCGCACCACCCGGCCTCAGCCAGGGCAACAGTACGACATCCGTGAACTTGCCTGCGCCAAGCATGCGGTACAGGCTCTCCATCTGCATGCCCCAATGCTTCGGATCCCAGGGCAGGGGGCAATAGCTGTGCGTCGACTCGACCCGATGAGGTTCAATCTCCGGCTCGAGCCGCGCGGCATCCCGGAGGTAGCCAACCAACCGTCCGGACTGCATCAAGCTCCGGGTGTTGTCGGCGTGAAAAACCTCCTGGCGCCGGCGCATGAATTGTTGCCAGTCGCCTACCCGTTCACGGCAAGCCCGCATGTCCGCCAGGAATGGCTCGACATCGAAGAGTCTGCTGTGGGGCACCAGGCGCGCCGATGCCGCATCTGCCTGGCGCAGAAGGCTGCCCGCCCGCTGGCGGTAGAAGAACACCGTATCCGGCGCCACGGCCATGTCGTACCCCATGGCGCGCAATTCGCAATTGATATACCAGTCTTCGTAGGCAAAGCCCGAAGTGACGCGCAAATCGTGGTAGCGGATCGACTCGAAAGTGGATCGGCTCACGAAGATCCGCGATACATAAGGGTGCTGGAAAGCGAAGTCCGCCGCCGTCAGGTATTCGGAGCCTACGTAACGGCAGTTGAAGTACTTGTCGCCGAAGGCGCAAAGATACTCCAGAAAAACCACTACCTTGGGATTTGGGTGCTGGCGCGCGGTATCCAGCAGGGAGACGATGCAATTGGACGACACCAGATCGTCGGCATCGGACGTCCAGATGTACTCACCCTTGGCCTGCTCGATGCCGGCATTCCTCGCCAAGCCAAGTGAGCCGAGGTTGACCTCCACTTCCACCACACGGCAGTAGGCGGAAAGCTCGACCGAACGGAACACCTCCCGCGTTGCGTCGTCGGCGCAGTCGAAAACTGCCACCAACTCAACGACGATACCGGCAGCAACCGCTTCTTCGGCGCACTGCTGCAACGAGCGCAGGGTTGGCTCAAGCATGAGCGCCTCGCGGTGCATGTTGAGGACAACGCTTACGTCGATTCCATTCGTCATTGGTAGGTCACCCGGAAAGGCATCTTGAACTTGAACCACATGGGATTGTCGTTATCGGAGAGCACGTCGAAAACCAGCGCCAGCTCGTCCGCGTAGATGACGACGTTATCGCTGCGATCCCACTTGCTGACCTTGTTTAGGCGGATAGCAACGCTGTAGGACTGGCCTCCACGCAACAGCATGCTCGACGAGAAGCGGAAACGAACCAGTTGCCCTTCGCCAACATCCAGGCTCCTGCGAAAAGTATTGAAGACACTTTCGCCGGTAAGCTCCTGGCCGAACTGATCCTTGATCAGGAACCCCGCGCTGATGTTCCGCATAGCCTTGTGGAACAACACGTCGACAGCGAGCGTGAACTTCTCCCCTTGCTCAAGCTTGGTCGTTGGCAACCCCTTGGCATCGAGTACCTGCAGCGATACGACACGCAACACGGATTCATCGCCCGGTGTAGGCGAGGCCATCCAATGATCGAAGGAAGCCTCGACGGCCGGGATCGGGGCGATTTCTGCCGGCGCGATCTCGTCGCAGGTATCCGACCCGACGCTTCCGCCGAACTCGACTGGCACTTCGGCTGCATGACCGTCATGGGCTGCTTCACTGAAGACTTCAGCCTCATCCGAGGCCCCGGATCCGGCATGGTCATCCATCGACTCCAGCACGATGCGATTGTGCTCGATGAACACTTCGTTCATGTAGGCATTGGTGACTTCGGTGACGCCGCCCTGCATTTTCACCCTGCCGCCTTCGATCCATATGGCGTGATCGCAGAGCGCACGCACGGCGTCGATGGAGTGGCTGACGAACAGCACCGTGCAGCCGCTTTCCATCAACCTGCGCATGCTGGCCATGCTCTTGTGCTGGAACCAGGCATCGCCGACGCTCAGGGCCTCGTCGACGATCAGGATGTCCGGCTCCACGTGGATCGTCACCGAGAACGCCAGGCGGGCGAACATGCCGCTGGAATACGTCTTGACCGGCTGATGCACGTGGTTGCCGATGTCGGCGAAGGCGATGATCTGATCCAGCCTCGCGTCCACCTCGTCCTTTCTCAGGCCGAGGAGCTGGGCATTCATGTAGATGTTTTCGATGCCGGTGAATTCCGGATTGAACCCTGAACCCAGCTCCAGCAACGCCGCCACCTTGCCCTTGACCGCTACCGTGCCCGTGGTAGGCGCCAGCGTGCCGCAGACGATCTGCAACAGCGTTGATTTGCCGGCCCCATTCTTGCCGAGGATCCCGTACACCTTGCCCTTGGGAATGCTGAAGTCGATATCCTGCAACGCCCAGAATTCCTGGTAATAGCGTCTTTCGCCCCGGCCAAACAGCATCTGCAACAGCCGGTCACGCGGCGTTTCGTAAATCTGGTAGCACTTGCTGAGACCATTGATCTCGATGGCGTTTTCAGATGACATCGGCAAATCCTTTCCGGGTCTTCTGGAACCAAGCGAACCCCAGGGCGGCGATGGTGAGCGACACCAGCATCACCTTGCACCACGCCACCCAATGCATCCCCTTATCCCACACCAGCAAATCCCTGGTTTGCTCGACGAAATAAGTGACCGGGCTTATGTACATGTAGCCGCGATATTTCTCGGGGATCGAATCCATCGAATAGAAAATGGGCGACATGAACATCACTATCGTGGTAATGACCCCGATGACCTGGCCCACGTCCCGCAAATAGACGCCAAGCGACGCCAGACCCCACGATATCCCGATTGTGAGCAACGCCAAGGGCAGAATGACGACGGGGAACCAAAGCGCATCGACGGACGGCAACCCGAAGACGACAAGATAAAACACCAGCCAGACCAGCACGCTCACGAAAAAATGGAACAGCGCCGAACCGAACGCGACCACCGGCAGTATTTCAAGAGGAAATACGACCTTCTTGACAAAATTCGGGCTGGACAGCACGAGGCCTGGCGCACGATTGATGCACTCGGAAAACAGGTTGAACACCATCATGCCCGCAAAAAGAATCACGGCGAACTGGGATCGCGAGCTTGTACCCCCCACCCAGCGTGACTTGAACACCACGCCGAACACGAAAGTATAGACGACCAGCATCAGTATCGGCGTGAAGAACGACCAAAGCAGCCCCATCACGGCCCCCCGATAGCGGCCGACCACTTCGCGCTTGATCATGTCGTAGGTGAGCCGCCCATGCCGAATCAGGGATTGACCTGCATACAGCAGACTGGTCGGATATGTATTTCCAGAGTTCACATGCAATTCCTTCCTGAAACACCCACTACTTTCAATTGCAATCAAGGCAATGTGCAGGCAGCACCGGGATCACTTGGCCAGCGCATCATTCAACTCGTCGCGCAAATCAGCGATGTCCTCCACCCCGACCGACAATCGCACCAGACCATCACTGATGCCCAGCCGCTTGCGGTTGGCAGAGGGCACCGAGGCATGCGTCATGATCGCCGGGTGTTCGATCAGGCTTTCCACGCCACCCAGCGATTCGGCCAGCGCGAACAGTTCGCAGCGCTCCAGCATGCGGCGCGCCTTCTTCAGGCCGCCCTTCACTTCGATGCTGATGATGCCGCCGAAGCCCTGCATCTGGCGCTTCGCCAGCGCTTGTTGCGGGTGGCCTTTCAGGCCGGGGTAGATCACGCGCTCGATCGCCGGATGTTTTTCCAGCCAGCCGGCCAGTTCCAGCGCGCTGGCGCAGTGCTGGCGCATGCGCAGGTGCAGGGTCTTCAGGCCGCGCATAGCGAGGAAGGCGTCGAACGGGCCGGCCACGGCGCCCACCGAGTTCTGCAGGAAGGCCATCTGTTCGGCCAACACCTTGCTGCCGGCGACCACGATGCCGCCCACCATGTCGGAGTGACCATTGAGGTACTTGGTGGCGGAGTGCAGCACCAGGTCGGCTCCAAACTCCAGCGGACGCTGCACCATCGGCGAGCAGAAGGTGTTGTCCACCACCAGGATCAGGCCGTGCTTCTTCGCGAAGGTGGCGACCTTGGCCAGATCCACCAGCTTCAGCATCGGGTTGGTGGGCGTCTCGGCCCAGATCATCCGCGTATTCGGCTTCAGCGCGGCCTTCAGTGCCGCACCGTCGTTGAGGTCGATGAAGCTGAAATCCAGTCCGGCGGAACGACGACGCACGCGCTCGAACAAGCGATAGCTGCCGCCATAGAGATCGTCCATCGCAATCACGTGGCTGCCCGAGTCGAGCAGATCCAGCACGGTGGCTGCCGCCGCCAGGCCGGAAGCGAAGGCGAAACCGGCTACGCCGCCTTCGAGATCCGCCACGCAGCGCTCGTACGCGATGCGCGTGGGATTTTGCGTGCGCGAATACTCGTAGCCCTTGTGCTTGCCGGGGCTTTCCTGCACGTAGGTGGACGTGGCGTAGATCGGCGTCATGATGGCGCCGGTCGAGGGATCCGGGTGCTGGCCGGCGTGGATCGCGCGGGTACCTAGGCCGAGGCTGTCGACAGGCGTCTTCTTGGGCATGACCGGGAACCGTGCTGGGCGGCAATCGCCGGAAACCGGCCACCGCGTGTGAGTTAATCGCTCATTGTACCCGCGAGGCCGGGATTTGCCTTAACCAAAGCCGGCATCCGTTCCGGACAAGGCATGCTTGCGTATTTGAGTCGCGGTGCGGGCATGCAAAAATGAGGTTCTGCCGCTACATGGATCAAGCGTCCTCATGCAAACCCTACTTGTCACCGGCGGCGCCGGCTTCATCGGCGCTAACTTCGTGCTGCAGGCGGTGGCCGACGGCCTCGCCGTGGTGAACCTCGACAAGCTCACCTACGCCGGCAACCTCGACACCCTGGCCTCGCTCGATGGCAATCCTCGCCACGTGTTCGTGCAGGGCGACATCGGCGACCGCGCGCTCGTGGCGAAGCTGCTGGCCGAGCACAAGCCCGATGCCATCGTGAACTTCGCCGCCGAATCGCACGTGGATCGCTCCATCGACGGCCCCGCCGAGTTCGTTCAGACCAACGTGGTGGGCACGCTGGGCCTGCTGGAATGCGCCCGCGACTACTGGCGCGGGCTGGAAGGCGCCGCGCGCGACGCGTTCCGCTTCCTGCACGTTTCTACCGACGAGGTGTATGGCTCGCTGGGCGAAACAGGCATGTTCACCGAAACCACGCCGTACGCGCCGAACTCGCCGTATTCCGCGTCGAAGGCCGCCTCCGACCATCTGGTTCGCGCCTTCCACCACACCTACGGCCTGCCGGTGCTCACCACCAACTGCTCGAACAACTACGGGCCGTTCCAGTTCCCCGAGAAGCTCATCCCACTAGTCACCGCCAAGGCGCTGGCCGGCGAGGCACTGCCGGTCTACGGCGACGGCCTCAATATCCGCGACTGGCTGTTCGTGGGCGATCACTGCTCAGCCATCCGCCGCGTGCTGGAGGCCGGCCGCGTGGGCGAAACCTATAACGTGGGCGGCAACGCCGAGCGCACCAACATCACCGTGGTGAAGGCGATCTGCGCCTTGCTGGACGAGCGCCGTCCGCTGGCCGATGGTCGCAAGCGCGAATCGCTGATCACCTACGTGAAGGATCGCCCCGGCCACGACCGCCGCTACGCGATCGACTCCTCCAAGCTGCAGCGCAAACTGGACTGGAAACCTTCGCAGACCTTCGAGAGCGGCATCGCCGCCACGGTGGACTGGTACCTAGCCAACCAGCCGTGGGTGCAGCGCGTGCTGGACGGCAGCTACCGCATGGAGAGGCTCGGCCAATGACCACCAAGGGCATCATCCTCGCCGGAGGCTCCGGCACGCGGCTGCACCCGATCACCCGCGCAGTGAGCAAGCAGTTATTGCCGGTGTACGACAAGCCGATGATCTACTACCCGCTGGCCACGCTGATGCTGGCCGGCATCCGCGAGATCCTTGTCATCAACACACCGCACGAACAGGCGATGTTCCAGCGCCTGCTCGGCGACGGCTCGCAATGGGGCGTCGAGATTCACTATGCCGTGCAGCCTTCGCCGGACGGCCTGGCGCAGGCCTTCACCATCGGCCGCGATTTCATCGCTGGCCAGCCCAGCTGCCTAGTGCTGGGTGACAACATCTATTACGGACACGGCTTCACCGAGCGCCTGAAGCGTGCCGCGGCGCGAGAGCATGGCGCCACGGTGTTCGGCTACTGGGTGAAGGATCCCGAGCGCTACGGCGTGGCCGAGTTCGACGCCAACGGCAAGGTAGTCGGCCTAGAAGAAAAGCCTGCCAAGCCCAAGTCGCACTATGCCGTCACCGGCTTGTATTTCTACGATGCCCGCGTCTGCGACTACGCCGCCTCGCTGAAACCCTCGCCGCGCGGCGAGCTGGAAATTACCGACCTCAACCGCTGCTACCTCGAGGACGGTTCGCTGCACCTGGAACAGCTCGGCCGCGGTTTTGCCTGGCTGGACACCGGCACGCATGAGTCGCTGATGGAGGCCGGCAACTACATCGAGACCATCGAGAACCGCCAGGGTCTCAAGGTCTGCTGCCCCGAGGAGATCGCCTACATCAACGGCTGGATCAATGCCGACCAGTTGGCCGCGCTGGCCGAACCGTTGGCCAAGACCGGCTACGGCCAATACCTCCAGCAGTTGACCCGGCAGGGGCTGGTGCGATGAAAGTGTTCGAGACCCGTCTGCCCGGTGCCGTGGTGATCGAACCCCAGGTGTTCGGCGACGCCCGCGGCTTCTTCTACGAAAGCTACAACGAAGCGAAGTATCGTGCTGCCGGCATCGACCGCACGTTCGTGCAGTCCAACGTATCGCGCTCCGCGCGCGGCGTACTGCGCGGCCTGCACTACCAGTGGCCGAACCCGCAGGGCAAGCTGGTCAGCGTGCTGGAGGGCGAGGTATACGACGTGGCGGTGGACATCCGCCGCAGCTCGCCCACTTTCGGCCAATGGACAGCAACGATGCTGACCGCCGAGAACCACCGCCACTTCTGGATACCGGAGGGTTTCGCTCACGGCTTCTGCGTGGTGTCCGAGTTCGCCACCTTCAGCTACCAGTGCACGGCGCTGTACGACGCCAAGGCCGACGCAGGCATCCGCTGGAACGACGCCGCGCTAGGTATCGACTGGCCGATCAGCGCGCCGCTGCTGTCGGACAAGGACACCAAGACGCCGTTGCTGGCTGACCTGCCTGCCGAACGCCTGCCGGTGTACGCAGCATGAGGATCCTGTTGCTGGGCGCGAACGGCCAGCTTGGCCGCAGCTTCGTCGAGGATGGCGGACTGGCCGCGCGCGGCGAGTTGTTTTCCGCCAGCCGGGACGGCCAGCGCTACGACGGCGCTGCCATCGAGACCGCCGATCTGGCGAAACCCGATGCGCTGCCAGCCCTGCTCGACCGCGTGCGCCCCGAGGCGATCCTCAACGCCGCCGCCTACACGGCGGTGGATCGGGCCGAGCAGGAGGAAGCGCTGGCCACGCGCGTCAACGGCCAAGCAGTCGGCGTGCTGGCGCGCTGGGCTGCCGCGCACGGCGCACTGCTGATCCACTACTCCACCGATTACGTGTTCGACGGCGCAGCCAGCGCGCCCTACCCCGTGGATGCGCCCACCGCAGCGTTGGGCGCCTACGGTCGCAGCAAGCTGGCCGGCGAGCTCGCCCTGCGCGACAGCGGCGCGGCGCATTTCATCTTCCGCACCGCCTGGGTGTATGCACCGCATGGCCACAACTTCCTGCGCACCATGCTGCGCGTGGGCGCCGAGCGCGACGAGCTGCGCATGGTGGCCGACCAGATCGGCGCGCCCACGTCCACCGCGCTGATCGTGGCCGGCACGCTGGCCGCACTGGATGCATGGCGAGCCGCCGACACCACACAACGCCGCACGCTGGAAGGCACGCACCACCTGGTCGCCAGCGGCTACACCAGTTGGCACGGCTTCGCCACCGCGATCTTCGAAACGGCGCGCGCCTGCGGCCTGCTGCCGCGCGTACCGCGCGTGGTGGCCATCACCACCGCCGATTACCCCACGCCAGCCAGGCGCCCAGCGTGGTCGGTGCTGGACAACTCGGGCTTTGCCGAACGCTTCGGATATGCTCCACCGGATTGGCAAGGCGGCTTGCGCGACGTCATCAATACACTTTGCTCAAACTAAGGACGGCAGAACGATGTTGATCCCTTTGATTCTCAGCGGCGGCAGCGGTACCCGCCTGTGGCCCGTGTCGCGCCGGAACCTGCCCAAGCAGTTCCTCTCGCTGGCCGGCCACGGCACGCTGTTCCAGCAGACTGTGGCGCGCACCCGTGAGCTGCCCGGCATGGCCGCACCCATCGTGGTGGCCAGCGAGGATCATCGCTTCCTCGCCGCCGAGCAGTTGCGCGAAGCTGGTGTTGACGACGGCACCGTGGTGCTGGAGCCGCTGGCGCGCAACACTGCTCCGGCGATCGCGCTGGGCGCGCTGGAGGCGCTGAAGCGCGATGCCGATGCGGTGCTGCTGGTACTACCGGCCGATCACCTGATCGCCGACACCGCTGCCTTCGTCGATGCCGTGCAGCGTTCGCTGTCGACCGCCCGGCAGGGTTGGCTGGTCACCTTCGGCATCCGCCCGGACCGCGCCGAAACCGGCTTCGGCTACATCCGCCGCGGCGAGGCATTGGGCGAAGGCGCGTTCCGCGTGCAGCGCTTCGTGGAGAAACCCGACCTCGCCACCGCCGAGGGCTACCTCGCCGATGGCGGCTACGACTGGAACTCCGGCATGTTCCTGTTCCGCGCCGACCGCTACCTGGAAGAACTGGGCCAGCATGCGCCCGCGATGCTGGCCGCCGTGCGCGCCGCGCACGCCGCCGCACACGCCGACCTCGACTTCGTGCGCGTGGACAAGGAGACCTTCGCCCAGGTGCCGGAGGATTCCATCGACTACGCGGTGATGGAAAAGACCGCGCGTGCCGCGGTGGTTCCGGTGAGTTGCGGCTGGAGCGACATCGGCTCGTGGTCGGCGCTGTGGCTGGCCGGCGAGCGCGACGCCGAGGGCAACCTGCGCGAGGGCGACACGCTCGCGGTGAACACGCGCAACTCGCTGCTGCGCTCGCACGGTCGCCACCTCGTCGCCGCTGTCGGCGTGGAGGATCTGGTCGTGGTCAGCACGCCCGACGCCACCCTCGTCGCGCACCGCGACGCCGCGCAGGACGTGAAGAAGATCGTCGAGCAGCTCAAGGCCGATGGCCGCAGCGAGCATTCCTTCCACCGCGTGGTACATCGCCCCTGGGGCAGCTACGACTCGCTGGAGGCCGGCGAACGCTTCCAGGTGAAGCGCATCGTGGTGAAGCCGGGCGCCAGCCTCAGCCTGCAGATGCACCACCACCGCGCCGAGCACTGGATCGTGGTCTCCGGCACCGCCGAGGTCACCTGCGGCGACAAGGTGTTCCTGCTCGGCGAGAACCAGAGCACCTACATCCCGCTGGGCAGCACGCACCGCCTGCGCAACCCCGGCAAGGTGGCGGTGGAGCTGATCGAGGTGCAGTCCGGCAGCTACCTGGGCGAGGACGACATCGTGCGCTACGACGACGTGTACGGGCGCGCCTGAGCGCCCGTCCCGACTACCGCTTACGCTGCCTCAGGTTGCGCCGCAGGCGGTATTCGTCCCGCGCCACGTACACCGCCGCGCCCAGCACCATCAACGCCAGCACGTACCAGGTGATCAGGTAGTTGAGGTGGTGGTTCGGGAAATGGATCACCGTCATCCCGCCGCGCGGCCATGCCGCTGCATCCGCGCCGGCATCCGCATCGACGAAGTACGGCGCCACGTCGGTGAGGCCGCGCGCCCTGGCGATGGCCGCGACGTCGCGGGTGTACCAGGTGTCAGTGGCCGTATCGTTGTGGCGGAACAGTGCGGAGGGCTCGCTGATGCGCAGCAGGCCGGTGACGGTGACTTCACCCGGCGGCGGCGGCGGGCAATGCCCCTTGAAGTCGCACCAGCCGTCCGGTGCGAAGCCGCGGTTGACCAGCACGACGCTGCCGTCATCGCGGCGCAGCGGTGTGAGTATCCAGTAGCCGGAACCGGCCGCAGTGGCCGTCCACACCCGCGTCTGGTGGACGTCCATCCACCGGCCGTGGAGACGCACGCGCAGGTACTCGGCACTGGCCGGGGTGACAGTGGCCCACTGCGCCTGCCGCGGCGCCGGCACGGGCGGCGCATGCACACGCTCGTTGGTACGCGCGATCAGCGCCGTCTTCCAGGCCAGCCGGTGCACCTGCCAGGTGCCCAGCGCCACGAAGGCGGAGAACAGCGCGACGCCGAACAACGCCAGCAGCACCAGCGCCAGCGGGCCACGCACCTGGCGTTCGTTGCCGTCGGAAGGATTCGAGATGTCGGGATTCATGGCGGAAGATCGCCCGCCGCATGATGGTGCGACAGGCGATCGGCAGAGGCCTGATCCGTCAGTCGTTCGGCAGGCCACCCTGCCGGCTGAACCACAGCGCGGCCAGCGTGCCGGCGGCGCCCGACAGCAGGTACAGGCCCACGTAGGGCACGCCGGCGTAGATGGCCAGCGACAGCGCCACCAGCGGCGCGAAGCCCGCACCGATCAGCCAGCCCAGATCCGAGGTGATCATGGCGCCGGAGTAGCGGAACTCCGGCGGGAAGTTGGCGCTCACCGCGCCGGCCGCCTGCGCATGCGCGAAGCCGAGCAGGGCGTAGCCGACGATGATGAACAGGTAGCTGTTCACCACGCCGCCGGACAGCAGCAGCGCGGTCCAGCCGCTGTACACCGCGATCAGCAAGCTGCCCACGGCCAACGTGGTGCGGCGGCCGAAGCGGTTCGCCACCTTGCCGGAGATGACCATGCAGGGCATGGCCACGAAGGCGCCGACGATCTGCACCAGCAGGAAGCTGGTCACCGACTGCTGCGTGTAGAGCACCGCCCACGACAGCGCGAAGATCGTCACCAGGTGGAACAGCGCGTAGCTCGCCAGCGGCGCGAACGTGCCCAGGGCGACGTTGCGGCCCTGCTCGCGCACCAGCTGGCGCATCGACGCGGGTTCGAGGTCGCGCTCCTTGAGCTGTTCGACGTAGCGCGGCGCCACCACCATGCGCAGGCTGGCGAACAGCGACACGATGTTGATGGCGAACGCCGCGAAGAACGGGTAGCGCCAGCCCCACTGGATGAACTCCTGCGGCGTGAGGGCGGCCCAGATGTAGGCGAACAGGGCCGCGGCGAGGACGAAGCCGATCGGATCGGCCAGCTGCGGCAGCATGGCGTACCAGCCGCGCTTGTCCTTCGGCGCCTTGAGCGCAGCCAACGAGGCCAGGCCGTTCCAGCTGCCGCCCAGCGCGAAGCCCTGCATGAAGCGCAGCCCCGCCAGCACCAGGATGGCGGCCCAGCCCAGCGTGGAGTAGCCGGGCAGGAAGGCCGTGCCGGCGGTCGCCATGCCGAGCAGGAACAGCGCGATGGTCAGCTTGGCGGCGATGCCGAACTGGCGCTGCAGCACCACGAAGAACATCGAGCCCAGCGGGCGCGCGACGAAGGCCAGCGCGAACAGCACGAACGAATAGAACACGCCGTCCATGTGGTTGGCGAAGGGGAAGAACACCTCCGGAAACGCCAGCACGCAGCCCAGGCCGAACACGAACAGGTCGAAGGACTGGCAGATGCGGCCGATCACCACGCCGATGGCGAGGTCGCCCGAGGTGAGCTGGTCGTGGGGATTCGCGCCGTGCGCAAGGGATGCCGGGTGTGCGGCCGACTGGGCGTTGCTGATAGACATGGGGATTCCGTGGAGAAGCGCGTGCAACGGGTATTGTCGAACAAACCGGTTGTGGGCGGCGGCGATGCGACACCGAACCACATCTGGACGACCCCGTCCAGCCGGGAAACTCGACTGCGTTAGGGAGTATTATAGGCGCCCCCTGCGGGAGCGGTGTAAGCAGCTCCCCCGTTGCCTCCCTAGAAAAGACATACGCGTCCATGACAGTGAAACGTCTCCGCGGCTTGCTGCTGCTTCCGCTTGCGTCGCTTGCCGGCTGCCACCTCGCCCTGCTCGATCCCGCCGGCGACGTCGCGCGCCAGCAAAGCGACATGATGATCGTCACCACGGCGATCATCGCCCTGATCGTCGTGCCGGTGCTGATCGCGATCGGCATCATCGCGTGGCGCTACCGCGCCTCCAACAAGCAGGCCCGCTACGACGCCCACTGGGATCATTCGCCCAGCCTGGAGCTGCTGGTCTGGGCCGCGCCGCTGATCATCATCATCGCGGTCGGCGCGATCAGCTGGATCGGCACGCACCAGCTCGACCCCTACCGCCCGCTCGACCGCGTGGCGCCGGGCCAGCCCGTGCCGGCGGACGTCAAGCCGCTGGAAGTGGACGTGGTGTCGCTGCAGTGGAAGTGGCTGTTCTTCTACCCGCAGTACGGCATCGCCACGGTGAACCAGCTGGCGGCGCCGGTGGATCGGCCGATCCAGTTCAAGCTCACCGGGGACGCCATGATGGATGCGTTCTCCGTGCCCGAGCTGGCCGGCATGGTCTACACCATGCCCGGCATGCAGACGGTGCTGCACGCGGTCATCAACAAGCCGGGCCAGTACCAGGGCTTTTCCGCCAACTACAGCGGCGCCGGCTTCACCGACATGCGCTTCACCTTCGAAGGCCTGAGCCAGCACGATTTCGACGGCTGGGTGGCCAAGGCCCGCGCGGCCGGCGGCACGCTCGACCTGCAGGCCTACGACCAGCTGCGCCAGCCCGAGCGCGACGTGCCGGCGCGCTCCTTCGCCAGCTTCGACCCGGGCCTGTTCACGCGCATCCTCGAGCGCTGCGTCGACGCCAGCCAGACCTGCATGAACCCGGCGATGTCCGCCGACGCCCATGCCGGCGGCGCCATGCCCGACATGCCGGGCATGCACGACGACGACGCGTCCAACCATGCCGCGAAGCCTGCCGACGCGCAGGCCGCCAAGGCGCGCTGACCCGCGCACACCGATCTGTTTTCCGGGATCCAGACCATGCTTGAACCAATCAACCATCCCGCCGCCAGGAGCTTCCTGTTCGGCCGGCTCACGCTCGACTCGTTGCCGTTCCTGCAACCCGACCTCGAAGGCCGCATCGTCCTCGTCACCCTCTGCGCGGTGATGCTCGGCGGCCTGGCCGTGCTGGGCCTCATCACCAAGAAGCGCCTGTGGGGCTACCTGTGGAGCGAGTGGTTCACCAGCGTGGATCACAAGAAGCTGGGCATCATGTACATGATCCTCGGCACGGTGATGCTGCTGCGCGGCTTTGCCGACGCGCTGATGATGCGCGCCCAGCAGGCGATCGCCTTCGGCCCGAACATGGGCTACCTGCCGCCCGAGCACTACGACCAGATCTTCACGGCGCACGGCTCGATCATGATCTTCTTCGTCGCGATGGCCTACATCGTGGGGTTGATCAACTACGTGATGCCGCTGCAGATCGGCTCGCGCGACGTGGCGTTCCCATTCCTCAACAACCTGAGCTTCTGGTTCACGTTCTGGGGCGCGATCACCTTCATGGTGTCGCTGTTCGTGGGCGACTTCTCCACCGCCGGCTGGCTGGGCTACCCTCCCGTGTCCGAGCTGCAGCAGGGCCCGGGCGTCGACTACTACATCTGGGGCCTGCAGCTTTCCGGCGTGGGCACCCTGCTCAGCGGCGTCAACTTCGTGGTCACCATCATCAAGATGCGCGCGCCCGGCATGACGATGATGAAGATGCCGGTGTTCACCTGGACCTCGCTGTGCACCAGCGGCCTGATCATCGCCACCTTCCCGGTGCTCACCGCCACGCTGTTCCTGCTCTCGCTGGACCGCTACGTCGGCACGCACTTCTTCACCAGCGACTTCGGCGGCAACGTGATGATGTACATCAACCTGATCTGGGTGTGGGGCCACCCGGAGGTGTACATCCTGATCCTGCCGATCTTCGGCGTGTATTCGGAGATCGTGCCCACCTTCTCGGGCAAGCCGCTGTTCGGCTACTCGTCGATGGTGTACGCCACCTGCGCGATCATGATCCTGTCGTACCTGGTGTGGCTGCACCACTTCTTCACGATGGGCTCGGGCGCGGACGTCAACTCGTTCTTCTCGCTGACCACGATGATCATCTCCATTCCCACGGGCGTGAAGATCTTCAACTGGCTGTTCACCATGTACCGCGGCCGCGTGCAGTTCACCGTGCCGATGCTGTGGACGATGGGCTTCCTGTTCACCTTCACCATCGGCGGCATGACCGGCGTGATGCTGTCGGTGGCGCCGGCGGACTTCCTGCTGCACAACAGCCTGTTCCTGATCGCGCACTTCCACAACGTGATCATCGGCGGCGTGGTGTTCGGCGTGTTCGCGGGCGTCAACTACTGGTTCCCCAAGGCGTTCGGCTTCAAGCTCGACGAGTTCTGGGGCAAGTGCAGCTTCTGGTTCTGGCAGATCGGCTTCTGGCTGGCGTTCGGCCCGCTGTACATCATGGGCCTGATGGGCGTGACCCGCCGCCTGAGCCATTTCGACAACCCCGCGCTGCAGCCGTACTTCATCGTCGCCGGCATCGGCGCCGGGCTGATCGCGCTGGGCATCGGCAGCTTCATCCTGCAGATCGCCGTCAGCATCCTGCGCCGCAAGCAGTACGCGGTGGGCGGCGACCCGTGGAACGGCCGCACGCTGGAATGGGCCACCTCGTCGCCGCCGCCGGCCTACAACTTCGCGTTCGTGCCGAACGTGCACCAGCGCGATGCCTGGATGGACATGAAGCAGCACGGCTACCAGCGCCCGCTGGCGGGCTTCAACGACGTCCACATGCCGAAGAACACCGCCACGGGCGTGATCGTCGGCGTGCTGTCCTTCGCCTGCTGCTTCGGCCTGGTCTGGTACATCTGGTGGCTGGCCGTGGCGTCCTTCGTCGGCGTCATCGTCGCCAGCATCGTCCACACCTTCAACTACCACCGCGACTACTACATCCCGAAGGATGAAGTCCGCGCGTTCGAGCACAGCGGCAACTGGCAGGACGCGGCCCAGGGAGCAAACGCATGAGCAGCATGGCTGTCGATACCGCGCGGTCGCCGTTCCTCTGCCACGAGGAACCGCACGCGCACAACGGAACCCTGCTCGGGTTCTGGATCTACCTGATGAGCGACTGCTTCATCTTCGCGTCGCTGTTCGCCTGCTACGCGGTGCTCGGCACCAGCACCGCGGGTGGCCCCACCGCGGCGCAGGTGCTCGACCTGCACGGCCTGGCGATCAACACCGCCCTGCTGCTGGTCTCGTCGGTGACCTTCGGCTTCGCCATGCTGGAGATGGCGCGCAAGCGCAAGGGCGCCGTGATGCTGTGGCTGGCCGTGTCCGGCCTGCTCGCGGCGTGCTTCGTGACGCTGGAAATCCACGAGTTCGTGGGCATGATCGCCGACGGCGCCGGCCCCGGCCGCAGCGCCTTCCTGTCCTCGTTCTTCACCCTGGTCGGCACGCACGGCCTGCACGTGTCCGTCGGCATCCTGTGGCTGATCGTGCTGATGGTGCAGCTCGGCAAGTTCGGCCTGACCGAGGCCAACATCCGCCGCATGCAGTGCCTCAGCATGTTCTGGCACTTCCTCGACCTGGTGTGGGTCGGCGTCTTCAGCTTCGTCTATCTGGCAGGTGTGCTGCGATGAGCCATTCCGATTCCCACGACCACGCCGCGCACGGCCACGACGAGCACGCGAACCACGGCAGCCTGCGCAGCTACCTCACCGGCTTCGTGCTGGCGAGCATCCTCACCATCATCCCGTTCTGGCTGGTGATGGGCCACGTGTTCCAGAGCCACTGGCTGACCATCACCGTGGTGCTGCTGCTGGCCGTCGTGCAGATCCTCGTGCACGTGATCTACTTCCTGCACCTGGACACGCGCTCGGAAGGCGGCTGGAACATGCTGTCCTTCGTCTTCACCATCGTGCTGGTGGTGATCGTGCTGGGCGCATCCATCTGGGTGATGTACAACGAGAACTCCCTAATGATGCCGATGTCGGCGCAGTACCAGCACGGGGCGTGAGCTTCGGCTTTTGCGGTCATCCATGATCGCGAAGATCACACGGGCGGCCAGCCATGGCCGCACTATCTCGAGAAAAAGCCGGCGATGCCGGCTTTTTCGTTTTGCCGCCTCGCGCGAGGGGATGTTGTCGCGTCTACTTGCTCGGCGTTTCCAACGCGCGGCGCGGAGATTCCCCGTTTCGCAAGGAACAAGGCTCGACGATCGTCTACTGCGGGCCGACGCGAGGGCAAGTTCCCTCTCCCCTTTGGGGAGAGGGTTAGGGTGAGGGGCGGGTGCTTGCAACAACCTTCCGATTCCGCATTTTGGCTCGCCTGCGGCGGGCTTTCGATCGCCTGCCGGCGCTCGAGTTACTTCTCTTTGCTGGCCCAAAGAGAAGTAACCAAGAGAGAAGGGCCTAGTTCAATCCGCCGGAATTACAAGCAGGCTGTGTCGAGGAGGTTGGAACTACTCCCACCGTCACGAGCTTCACTGCGGCCACTCCGCACCGTATCTGAGAACTGAGGGTAGAGCCCTGCAGCGATCCACGAAGATCCTCGCAGGAGCAAACAAGCCTTGGTGCGAAAGGCCTCCGGCATAAGCCGCATGGGGCTTTCGAACAAACCCTCAGCGCACCCCGCGCACCGGCAGGATGGCCCAGGCGCCCAGCGCCACGAACAGCGCCGCCACGGCGAACAGGCCCGAGTAGCTCCCTTCGCTGGCCTGCAGGATGCCCGGTGCGATGGCCGGCATCAGCGACTGCGGCATGACGCTGGCGATGTTGAAGATGCCCAGGTTCCTGGCCGCGTGCGTTTCGCGCTCCGGCAGCACGTCGGTCACCAGCGCGAGATCGACGGCCACGTACACGCCCTGTGCCGTGCCGGCGAGCGCCATGCCGACGAGGAACCAGGGCAGCGAACCGGCGAAGGCGACCGTCAGCAGGGCCAGCGCATAGGCCAGCGCCGCGCCGCACACGAAGGCCTTGCGCCGCCCGATCGCGTCCGACAGGCCGCCGCCCACGGCGCTGAACGCCGCCACCGCGCAGGACTGCACCAGGGTGGACAGGAAGATCAGCCGCGGCGCTTCGCCCGGCGCCCGCCCCAGGTGCTGGATCAGGTAGAACTCCTGGTAGGTCATCAGCAGCGCGACCCCGGTGTAGAGCAGGAAGCGGCTGCTCCACGCCCAGGCGAAATCGGGAAAACGCAGCGGATTGATCCAGAAACTGCCGAGGAACTCGCGCCAGCCGTAGCGGGGCCGCCGCGATGCGGCCAGGCGGCGATCCGGCAGCATCCAGGCCAGGCCGATCGCGCCTACCAGCGCAAAGGCCGCCGGCAACAGGAAGACCGCGAGGGTGGAATGCTCGACCGCCTGCACCAGGAAGGTGCCCGCCGTCATGCCCAGCGGCAGGCTGACGCCCACGATGCCGGACACCGTGCCGCGCTGCGACGCCGGAATCTGGTCGGAAAAGATCGCCACCAGCGCGGCCAGCTCCGCATTGAAGGCGAGCTGCGTGATGCACCAGCCCAGCAGCAACTGCGGCACCGACGCCGCCACCGCGATGGTCGCCAGTCCCGCCGTCCCGCCCAGCGCGCCGGCGACCAGCCAGGGACGGCGCATGCCGAAGCGCGAAGCCGTGCGATCCGACAGGCGGCCGAAGAACGGATTGCCGAACAGCGCGACCAGTGCGCCCACGCTCACCACCAGCGACAGGCTGGCGGTCGCGTCCGCCGGGGCGATCTCGCGCACGCGCATCGCCAGCCCCACCAGGATCGGCGGCAGCAAGGCCATCCACAGGCCCGTGTAGGCCACGCCGTAGGCCGCGATGAACGGCCAGCCGACGGAACACGCGCACGGCACTTCGCCGGCAACCGAACCGGCTTGCGGGAGTCCGCGCGCAGCAGCTTCAAGCTTGTCGTCGATCACCGTCCCGCATCCCCATGGATCCGCACGCGGGCCTTCGCAGGCGCCATGGCGGCACGGGGCAATCCTACGGCTTTCCGGGCGCGGCCGTGGATTCGCGCAGGTGCACCTGATAGGGCACCCGCGCCTGCTGCCGCAGAGACGGGTCGCGGATCGACTGCAGCACGCTTTCAGCGGCCTGGCAGCCGATCTCGCGGCACGGCTGGCGCACCGTGGTCAGGCCCGGCGAAACGAGCAGCGACGCCGGCGTGTCGTCGAAGCCGCATACCGACAGGTCGCCGGGAATCGTCAAGCCGCGTTCGTAGGCTTCGCGCATCACGCCGCAGGCCATGTCGTCGTTCGCCGCGAAGATCGCCGTGGGCGGACGGCGCCGGTCGAGCAGCGCCCTTGCCCCGGCCACGCCCGATGCGAAGGTGAAATCCCCCGGCACCACCAGCGACTCGTCGAAGGCGATGCCGGCCCGGCGCAGGGCGTCGCGATAGCCGGCGAGCCGCCAGGCGTGCGCGCCGTGCCCCTTCAGCCCGGTGATGTGGCCGATGCGCCGGTGCCCCAGCGATACGAGATGCTCGACCATTTCCGCCGCGGCCCGGCGCTCGTCGAAGCCGATGTCGATGCGCGACTGGCGCAGCTTCGAGGAGATCGTCGAATAGCGTATGTCGAGTTCGTCGAGGCGCTGCAGCAGCCTGGCGTTGTTGGCGTGCGGCGGCACCAGTACCAGCGCGTCCGGGCGGTGCTGCGCCACGAAGCCGTCGATCTGCGCGGCCAGGTCGTCGGTCGCCTCGAACGGATGCAGCACCGCGTTGTACGGCGTCCCCTTGCACGCCTGCAGCACGCCGACGATCAACTCCATGGTGTAGCTGGAGCCGGCCATCGGGTTGTCGTACAGCAGCGCGACCAGGTACGAGCGGTTTCCCGCCAGGCCGCGCGCGGACGGATTGGGCACGTAGTTCAGCGCAAGGATCGAAGCCTCGATGCGCTCGCGCAACTTCGCGCGCACGTTCGGATAGCCGTTGAGGAAACGGGACACCGTCTTGGTGGATACGCCTGCATGCGCAGCGACATCTTCGATTCTCGCAGGCATGTGCGGTCTTGCCCCTGTATGGCTTGCAGCGGCCCATGCTACCCGAAGTGGACGGCGCACGGTCGCCCGGATTCGCCCGTTTCGCTCAAAAAGTCCAGCGCTTGTATTTTCTGTTGACAGCGCTTGTAGATTTGACTAGCTTGCGACGAACGCAAGACCCGTGCGGCGCGGTTCGCAACGCACGGGGAAAGGGGAACATCCATCCGGCGAATCGTCCGCAATGCGGGCGGCGCGGCTTCGGCCATGCCCGGCCCGGCGGGGAACACGCAACATGCGAGGGATAGGGTTGATGAACAATCGTCACTGGAGCCGGCTGGCCGCGATGGCTGCCCTGGCGTGCATCGCCGGCGGCCAGACCGCTGCGCGGGACGTGCCGCCGGCCACGCACTACGCCGACTGGCCGGAGATCAAGGGCGCCTACGGCGACGATCCCGCGCTGGACGCACGCGTGCGTCAAATCGTGGCCGGCATGACGCTGGCGCAGAAGGTCGGCCAGATGACCCAGGCGGAGATCAAGTCGATCACGCCGGACGAGGTGCGCCGCTACTACATCGGTTCGGTGCTCAACGGCGGCGGCACCTGGCCGAACAACGACAAGCACGCCTCGATCAGGGACTGGCTGGCGCTGGCGGACAGCTACTACGACGCCTCCATGCACACCGACATGGCGGTGAAGATCCCCGTCATCTGGGGCACCGACGCGGTGCACGGCGACAACAACGTGTACGGCGCCACGCTGTTCCCGCACAACGTGGGCCTGGGCGCAGCGCACGACGCGGAACTGGCGCGCGAGGTCGGCGCCGCCACCGCCAGGGCCGTGCGCGCCACCGGCGTCAACTGGGCCTTCGCCCCCACGCTGGCGGTGGCGCAGGACGTGCGCTGGGGCCGCAGCTACGAGAGCTTCTCCAGCCAGCCGCAATGGGTGCACGCCTATGCGCGCGCCTACGTGGAAGGCATGCAGGGCGCCTTCGGCCCGCACAACGTGATGGCCACCGCCAAGCATTTCGTCGGCGACGGCGCCACCTGGCAGGGCACCGACCAGGGCGAGGCCCGCGTCGACAAGTCCACCATGGTCAACGTGCACGGCGCGGGCTACTACGGCGCGTTCGAGGCCGGCGTGCTCAGCGTGATGGCCTCGTTCAACAGCTGGAACGACCGCGCCGACGGCGTGGACTACGGCAAGATGTCCGGCTCGCACGCCCTGCTCACCGACGCGCTCAAACGGAAGATGGGCTTCCGCGGCTTCGTGGTGTCGGACTGGAACGCCATCGGCCAGCTGCCCGGCTGCAGCAACGCGAGCTGCCCGCAGGCGATCAACGCCGGCATCGACATGGCGATGGTGCCGGGCGACTGGAAGGCCTTCATCGCCAACACCATGCACGAGGTGCAGGACGGCCAGATCCCGATGGCGCGCATCGACGACGCGGTGAGCCGCATCGTGCGCGCCAAGCTGCGCATGGGCCTGTTCGACGGCAAGCGCCCCTCGCAATTGCCCGGCGCCGGCGACGCCAGCCTGCTGCAGGATCGCGCGCTGGCGCGGCGCGCGGTGCGCGAATCGCTGGTGCTGCTGAAGAACAACCACGGCGTGCTGCCGCTGAAGCGCGGCATGAAGCTGCTGGTGGTCGGCAAGAGCGCGGACAGCCTGCCGAACCAGGCCGGCGGCTGGTCGCTCACCTGGCAAGGCACCGACAATGCCAACGCCGATTTCCCCAACGCGCAGAGCATCCTCAATGGCCTGCGCAACGCCGACGGCGCGGCCAACGTCACCTACAGCGAGAACGCGCAGGGCGTGGACGCAAAGGACTACGACGCCATCGTGGCGGTGATCGGCGAGACGCCGTCGGCGGAGATGATGGGCGACATCGCGCCGTCGTCCACCCTGCGCTTCGGCGACCGCTATCCGGAGGACGCGGCCCTGCTGAAGAAGGTGGCGCAGTACGGCAAGCCTGTGGTGACGGTGTTCGTGGCGGGTCGGCCGCTGTTCGTGAATTCCCTGCTCAACCGGACGGACGCCTTCGTGATGGCATGGCTGCCCGGCAGCGAAGGCGGCGGCGTGGCGGACGTGCTGTTCGCCGCCGGCCAGGGCAGCCAGCGCGACAACTTCAGCGGCACGCTGCCGCGCCCCTGGCCCGGCGTACCCTGCCCCGACGCCGGCAAAGCCGGCGCGTCGCCCTGGCTGTTCGAGCCGGGCTACGGCCTGCGTTATCCCACACGGCACGACCTGCCCGCGCTGCCCGAGCACGCCGACGTGAAGGCCTGCGCCGATGCGGCCAGCCTGCCGGTGTTCCACACGTTGGCGGTGGCGCCGTTCGCGCTGTATCTCGCCGACGCGGCGCACGGCGAACGCGCCGTGGGCTCGGATCTCAACGCCGAAATCGCGTGGCCGGGCGACCACCCGCTGCTGCGCCTGCGCACCGCGCAGGTCGACACGCAGCAGGACGCCAAGGCCGTCGCATGGCAGGGCGCCGGCCGCTTCCTCGCGCGCAGCGCGCAGCCGGTCGACCTGACGAAACTCGCTGCCGCCCGCGCGGCGCTGCAGTTCGACGTGGTGGTCGACGCGCCCGCCAAGGGCCCGGTGACGCTGCGCATGGAGTGCGGCAGCGACTGCGGCGGCCAGCTCGACCTCGGCCCGGTTCTCGCCGGCTACGCCACCGGCACGCGGCAGAGCGTGTCGATCCCGCTGGCATGTTTCGCGGAGCGCGGCGTGAACCTGGCGCACGTCGACGTGCCGTTCGAGATCGCGGCCGACGCGCCGTTCGCCGCGTCCTTCGCGGACATCCGCATCAGCTCCATCGCCACCGCGAACCGCCGCGACCTGCCGTGCGCCAGTCTGCAACCGCGCCCGGCCGGCAGCGGGGACAAGTGACAAACAACGCGGCGCAAAGCCGCAACAGTCGAGTACTCATTGCAGCTCCGGAGGGGAAAATGAACCAGCAATCCACGCAAGCGCGCCACACCAAGCAACCGTGCCGACTGTCCCTCGCGATCGCGATGGCGTTGTTCGCGGCCGGGCAACTGCATGCGCAGACCGCGCCCGCGACGACCGACCAGGCCACGCAGACCGCGCCCGACGCGAAGAAGGACAGCAAGGCGGACAAGGCGAAGGCCGCGACCGCGGCCGACGAGAAGGCAGCAAAGCAGCTCACCGGCCTCACCGTCAACGGCTACTCGTCCAGCCTGAACCGCGCGCAGGACATCAAGCGCTTCTCCGACACGGTGGTGGACGCCATCTCGGCGCAGGACGCCGGCTCGCTGCCCGACCTGTCGGTGACCGAAGCCCTGCAGCGCGTGCCGGGCGTGGCGGTCAGCGCCGCCGGCATCCCCAACGACCCGGATCACTTCTCCATCCAGGGCACGGACATCAGCCTGCAGGGCCTGCCCTACACCAGCACGCTGTTCAACGGCCGCCAGGTGTTCTCCGCCGGCGGCGGCCAGGGCCTGAACTTCTCCACGGTGTCGCCTGAGCTGATCGGCTCGGTGGTGGTGAGCAAGAACCAGACGGCGGACATGCTGGAAGGCGGCATCGCCGGCTCGATCGACCTCAACACGCGCAAGCCCTTCGACAGCAACAAGGACACGCAGGCCTCCGTCACCCTCGGCGACTACTGGGGCGACCTGGCCAAGAAGGGCACGCCGCAGATCGCCGGCCTGGTCAGCCACAACTGGAACACCGACATCGGCCGCTTCGGCGTGCTGGCCAACCTGGCCTACGACCGCATCGAGCAGACCGACAACGGGATCTCGCTGGTGAACTTCCAGCGGCGCTGCAACGGCTGCATCGTGCCGATGCCCGCCTGGGCGCCCAGCGCCGACAGCTACCCCGGCCTGGCCGAGGGCACCAACGGCCCCTACTACTACGTGCCGGTCGGCGGCGACCTGCGCAGCCAGGACGAAACCAGCACGCGCTTCGGCCACGTGCTCGCGGCGCAGTGGGAAAGCCCGGACAAGACCTGGCAGGCCACGCTGGAATGGGATCGCGCCTCGGACACCGAGACCACCTACGAGCACACCCTGCAGGCCTCGACCGACGGCTGCGGCTGGTCGCTTCCCGCCACCTGCGGCATCCCGCTGACGGGCACCACGCCCACCTACGACGCCAACGGCGTGTTCCAGTCGGGCACCATCACGGCCCTGCCCAACCCCGGCTACACCTACCCGGGCTACGGCGGCTTCCCGACGCAGCTCGACAACACCGCGTTCAAGAGCCGCTACGTGACCAACGACTACAGCTTCAACCTGAAGTGGAACGTCAACGACCGGCTGCACCTCAGCCTGGACGCGCAGGACACGCACTCCGACTACGACTACGCCTACTACTACATCCGCGAACTGACCAACGCCAACTGGTACATGGCCCTGCACGGCAACAACGTGCCCACGGTCGCGGTGCTGTCGCCCGATCCCAAGGAGACGGCGGCGCAGTATTTCGCCAATCCCGCCAACACCTACTGGGCCTCGGCGCAGGATTCCCATCGCTATTCCTGGGGCAACCAGCGCGCCTTCCGCCTGGACGGCACCTTCGAGGTGGACAAGGGCCCGCTGGACGACATCCAGTTCGGCTTCCGGCACAGCGACCAGGGCGAGACGGTGCAGGACACCGGCTTCAACTACCAGGCCGTCAGCTCGCCGAGCGGCCCGGGCGCCAACGTGATCACCGCCGGCGACACGCCCGGGTTCGTCGCCCCGTACAACTTCGACCTGCCGGCCTTCTCCAACGGCAATTTCGGCATCGTCGCTCCCTTCTTCAACATGAACCCGATCACGCAGTTCTGGCCGTCCGTCGCGGCCATGAAGCAGATCAACCAGATGTGGTACCAGGCCAACCAGCAGTACTTCGCCGCCAACCCCGGCTCGAAGCCCAACCCCTACTACACCACCTACGAAAGCGACCTGTACAACTCGCCCTACGCCTTCATCCCGGGCACCTCCTACCTGCCGCAGGACGTCTCCGCCAACGACGAGAAGACCAACGCCACCTACCTGCGCCTGAACTTCGGCAACGGCAACATGGATTTCCTGAGCGGCCTGCAGATCAGCGGCAACGTGGGCATCCGCTACGTGCATACCCAGGACGACGCCTCGGGCTACCTGTTCCTGCCGAACCAGCAGACCGTGCTCAACGGGCAGAGCATCGCGGAGCACTGCAAGTCGGGGCCGAACACCCAGGCCGGCGACGTCTTCTGCTCGCTGACGCCTGAGCAGCAACAGCAGTACCTGGCCTTCGCCAACGGCGCGTACGCCCCGATCACGGCCAGCAACAGCTACGGCAACTGGCTGCCCAGCTTCAACCTCGCCGTCGGCTGGACCGACGACCTCATCACCCGCTTCGCGTTCTCCGAGTCGATCTACCGCCCCTCGCTGATCCAGCTGGCGGCGGGGCAATCGGTCACCGGACTGATGCCCTACGGCACCAACGCCACCTCCACGCCCACGGTGGAGGGCAACAACGGCGGCCACAACCCCTACCTCAAGCCCATCACGGCGCACAACTTCGACCTGACCCAGGAGTGGTACTTCGGCAATGCCGGCTCCCTCACCGGCATGCTGTTCTACAAGCAGCTGAACCACACCATCCAGTACATCACCAACGTGGTGAGCACCTCGGTGACGAACAACGGCGTGACCTATCCGGAGCAGTACACGGTGGGCCTGGCCAACCTCGACCAGAAGGGCAGCGTGGGCGGCGCGGAACTGGCCTACCAGCAGAAGTACGACTTCCTGCCCGGCTGGCTGTCCGGCTTCGGCACGCAGATCAACTACACCTACATCAAGCCGCACGGCCTGGGATTCGGCTCGGTCAACTACTGCCCCACCACCTACCTGACGGCCACGCAGTGCACCAACCAGCACAAGCTGCCGCCGCAGGAACTGTCGCGCGACACCTTCAACTTCACCGTGTACTACGAAAAGGGCCCGCTGTCGGCGCGACTGGCCTGGAACTGGCGCTCGCAGTTCCTGCTCACCAACCAGGAAGCGGACTTCCCGCTGCTGCCCGTTCTGGCCGACCCGCAGGGGCAGCTGGACGGCTCGCTGATCTACTCGCTCAACGACCACGTCAAGGTCGCGCTGCAGGTGGCCAACCTGCTGAACTCGACGTTCAAGACCCGCGAGGTGGTCAACACCGACGGCCTGACCGTGCCCAAGGGCTTCTTCCGCAACGACACTCGCTACAACCTCAGCCTGCGCGCGAGCTTCTGACCGCGGGCGACCCGCTCCTGCCTCGCCGGCGTACCGGCGAGGCAGGACGGTTGCGGCACTCCATTCCCCGTTGCCTTCATGCCGATGCCGGCAGGCTGGCATGAAGGCATTTTTTTCGTCCGCGCGGCCATGGCTGCGACACGCTCGCGCTTTCGCAGCCGAAACGGCAAGGTGGTTGATGACTGCGTTTCCCGCGACCCGTTTCGGCAAGCCGCGCCACGGCCGGTTGGGCATGATCGCCATGGGCCTGGCATTGGCCGCCTGTGTGCCAGCGGCCGCGATGCCCGCGTGGAGCGGCGGCATCGCGACGGCCGCAGCGAGGGACGAAAGCCTGGCGAACGCGGCGTGTCGCGCCATCGCCGGGCGTGTCGATGCGACACCGGGCAACGGCCCCGTCCTGCTGCGCAGCTACGACAGCCGGCGCGGACAAGGTGCGCCCGATCTTCCGCCACTGCACTCGGCGGCCTTCACCTACGACAACGCGCTGGCCGTCATCGCCCTGCTCGCCTGTGGCCAGCGGCCACAGGCCGCGCGCATCGGCGAAGCGCTGCGACTCGCGGCAATGAACGGCACGCGCCTGCGCGACGCCTACCGCGCGTGCGCCGTCGGGAGCGACGGGCCGCAGCCGAACGGCTGGTGGGACGCAAGGCGGAAGCGCTGGATCGACGCCGCGCACGACTACGCCAGCGCGTACCAGGACGGCACCTCGTGCGGCAACGTCGCGTGGGCGGCGCTGGCGCTGCTGGCCCTGCACGACGCCACCGGCGAGGCGCGCTGGCGCGACGCGGCGATCCGCCTCGCTGGTTGGGTGGTAGCCCACGCATCGGACGCGCGTGGCGCGGGCGGCTTCGACGGCGGCATCGAATCCTGGCTGCTGGTACCGCGCAAGGCGACGTGGAAATCCACCGAGCACAACATCGACCTCGCCGCGCTGTTCGAGTGGCTGCAGCGCATCGCCGCACCGGGCGACTGGGCCGCGCCGGCAAGGCAAGCGCGCGGTTTCGTCGCCGCCCAATGGGACGCGGCGAGCGGCCATTTCTGGATGGGCACCCTGCCGGACGGCGCGACGCCGCTGCGCACGCCCTCCGCCCTCGACGTGCAGCTGTGGGCGCAGCTCCTGCCGAACGCGCCGAAGCAATGGCGGCGCGCGCTCGCCTGGGTGGAACGCACGAACGCCGTCGAAGGCGGCTTCGATTTCACCGACGCGCGCGACGGGCTATGGACGGAAGGCACCGCGCAAGCGGCGCTCACCTATCGCTGGCTGGGCCGCAAGGTCGAAGCGGACAAGCTGCTGGCGTCGGTCGCACGACAAGCATCGCCCGGCGGCTTCCTCTACGCCACGCCCCAGGCGCGCATCACCGCAGCGTATTCGTACTACTACCACCAGCCGCACCTCGCGGCGACGGCATGGGCCGTACTCGCCGCGTTGAACCGCAATCCCTACGTGCCCGTGAGAGGCACGGTCACGCGGTAAAGGCTGCACAGAGGCGGAAGGCCTACTCCACCGTCACCGACTTGGCGAGGTTGCGCGGCTGATCCACGTCGGTGCCGCGCAGCACGGCCACGTAGTAGGCCAGCAGTTGCAGCGGCACGGTGAACACTGCTGGGGCGATGAAGTCGCCGCCGGCGTCGACGCGCAGCAGGTGGCCGCGGGCGGCATTGCCATCCATTGGCGCAGCGCTGTCCGCGAACACGATCAGTTCGCCGCCACGGGCGCGCACTTCCTGCAGGTTGGATTTCAGCTTGTCCAGCAGCGGGCCGTTCGGTGCCACCGCCACCACCGGCATGTCCTCGTCCACCAACGCCAGCGGGCCGTGCTTCAGTTCGCCCGCGGGATAGGCCTCGGCGTGGATGTAGGAGATTTCCTTGAGCTTGAGCGAGCCTTCCAGCGCCACCGGGAACTGCGCGCCGCGCCCCAGGAACAGCGCGTGGTGGCGCGGGATGAAATGCGCCGCCAGCTCCACGATCTGCGGTTCCAGCCTGAGCGCATCCGCGATGGCATGCGGCAGGTGCTGCAGTTGCGCGCACAGGTCGGCGTAGCGCGCATCGTCCAGCCCATGTTGCCGCGCCAGCCGCAGCGCCAGCAGCGCCAGCGCGGCGAGCTGGGTGGTGAAGGCCTTGGTCGAGGCCACGCCGATTTCAGGGCCCGCGCGGGTCATCAGCTTGAGGTCGGCCTCGCGCACCACCGAGGATTCGGGCACGTTGCAGATCGCCAGCGTGCCGAGGTAGCCACGGCGGCGCGACTCGCGCATCGCGGCCAGCGTGTCGGCGGTTTCGCCGGACTGCGAGATCGCCACGAACAAGGTGCCCTCCGGCACCACCGCCTCGCGGTAGCGGTATTCGCTGGCCACCTCCACGCTCACCGGCAGGCGCGCGTATTCCTCGATCCAGTATTTCGCCACCAGGCCGGCGTGGTAGCTGGTGCCGCAGGCGATGATGTGCAGGCCGCGCACCTTGGCCAGCAATTCGTCGCCGCCCACGCCGAAGATGTTGGGCAGCACGCCGTGCGCGCCGATGCGCGATTCCAGCGTGTCCGCCACCGCGCGCGGCTGCTCGAAGATTTCCTTCTGCATGTAGTGGCGGTATTCGCCGCGTTCCACCGCATCGGCGGACAGCTCGCTCTCGTGCACCGCGCGCTCGACCGGCTGGCCGTCGAGGCCGAACACCTGCACGCGCTCACGGGTGATCTCGACGACGTCGTCCTCGTCGAGGTAGATCATCTTGTTGGTGACCTGGATCAGCGCCTGCGCGTCCGAGCCGAGGAAGTGCTCGCCGATGCCCACGCCCACCAGCAGCGGCGCACCGCGGCGCGCGCCAACCACGCGACCGGGCTCATCGCGGCTGATCGCGGCGATGGCGTAGGCGCCTTCCAGTTCGCGCACCACGGCCAGCACCGCGTCGCGCAGGTTCGCGCCCGCAGCGCGGCGCTGCTCGATCAGCGCCGCGATCACTTCGGTGTCGGTTTCGGAGGTGAACACGTGGCCGCGCGCCTTCAACTCCTCGCGCAGGCTGGCGTAGTTCTCGATGATGCCGTTGTGCACGATGGCGACGCGCCCGGCGACGTGCGGATGCGCGTTGGCCTCGTTCGGCACGCCGTGGGTGGCCCAGCGCGTGTGCGCGATGCCGGTGCCGCCGGGGAACGGCGCGGCCTGGTACTGCGCCTCCATCTCGCGCACCTTGCCCTTGGCGCGCACGCGGCGGATCTCGCCGCCTTCCAGCACGGCCAGGCCGGCCGAATCGTAGCCGCGGTATTCCAGCGCCTTGAGGCCGGCGATCAGCAACGGCGCCACGTCGCGCTGGGCGGCGGCGGCAACGATTCCACACATGGCGAAGCTCCGTGTCGGTGGATGCAAGCGAAGGCGGGGACTGTGCCGCCCACGCGTTTCAACCGGCTTTCGACACCGATGTCAGCTCGTCAGTTCACCTTGCGGCGTAGCCAGTTCAGCAGGTCGATGCGGGTGATCAGGCCGAGGAACTGCTCGCCGTCCATCACGATCGCCACGTGGCCGCGCTCGAACACCGGCAGCAGCGACTCGATCGGCGAGCGCACGTCGAGCATCTGCAGGTCGCTGATCATCGCCACCGACACCGGGTCGCGGAAGCGCGTCTCGTCGGCGTGCACGTGCAGCAGCACGTCCGATTCGTCGACGATGCCCACCAGCCGGTCGCCGTCCATCACCGGCAACTGCGAGACGTCGTACAGCTTCATGCGCGTGTAGGCGGTGATCAGCAGCTCGTGCGGGCCGATCACCACGGTGTCGCGCTTGGCGAACGGGCGCAGCAGCAGGTCGCGCAGGTCGCCGTGCTGCTCGCGATCGAGGAAGCCGTTGTCCAGCATCCAGTAGTCGTTGTAGAGCTTGGAGAGGTATTTGTTGCCGGTGTCGCAGACCAGGGTCACCACGCGCTTCGGCGCCGTCTGCTCGCGGCAGTACTTCAGCGCCGCGGCGAGCAGGGTGCCGGTGGAGGAACCGCCCAGCACGCCTTCTTTCGCCAACAGTTCGCGCGCGGCAAGGAAGCTCTCCTTGTCGCTGATCGCGTAGGCCTTCTTCACCCGCGAGAAATCGCTGATGGTCGGCAGGAAATCTTCGCCGATGCCTTCTACCAGCCAGCTCGACGACTTGGTGGAGAGCGTGCCCTCGTTGATGTACTGGGCGAGGATGGAACCCACTGGATCGGCAAGCACGATCTCGGTCTGCGGCGAGGTCTCGGCGAAGTACTGCGACAGGCCGGTCATGGTGCCGGAAGAACCGCAACCCACCACGATGGCGTCGATCCGCCCGTCCATCTGCTCGAGGATTTCCGGCCCGGTGGTTTCGATGTGCGCGCGCGGGTTGTCGGGGTTGCCGAACTGGTTGATGAAGTACGCGCCGGGCGTCTCGCGCGCGATGCGTTCCGCCATGTCCTGGTAGTACTCGGGATGGCCCTTGGCCACGTCCGAGCGCGTGAGCACGACCTCGGCGCCCATCGCCTTGAGGTTGAAGATCTTCTCGCGGCTCATCTTGTCCGGCACCACGAGGATCAGCCGGTAGCCCTTGGCCTGCGCCACCAAGGCAAGGCCCAGACCGGTGTTGCCCGCGGTGCCCTCGACCAGGATCGCGCCGGGCTTGATCTTGCCGGCCTTCTCGGCGCCTTCGATCATCGACAGGCCGATGCGATCCTTGATCGAGCCGCCCGGGTTCGCGCTCTCCAGCTTCAGGAACAGCTCGCACGGCCCGGTGTCCAGGCGCTGCGCGCGCAGCATCGGGGTGTTGCCGATCAGTTCGAGGACACTGCGCCGTATCGTCATGGAGAAACCATCGCTCGCCGGAAAGGCATCCATGATAGCCGAGCGCCGAAACGCCCCCGCGAAACGTCGCGGCCCCGGTCGGCTTCCTGCGCGGAAGCGGGCCGGGGCCGTCGTTGACGCGGGCGGATCTGCGATCAGCTGGAAAGCGAACGCCGGCCTTCCCACATGCGCTCGAGGCGCGTCTTGGCGTGCAGCTTTTCCTTCTTCATGCTGGCGAGGGTGAAGTCGTCGAGCGGGAGCACGCCGATCTCGGCGTCGTGCACCTTGCTGTCGAGTTCCCGGTGGTGCTGGAAGAGCCGGCGGAACTCCGCATTGGCCTTCATCAATGCTTCGACGTCATCACGCTGCTGGTTTTCGAACATGATCCAACCTCCTCGTGAGTAAGCATGCGGGCGCACGAGCGCGCCCATCCACCCGTGCGAGCCACGCGCACACGCTCCCGCCCACCCGCACCGACGACTCGGTTGGCGGGCGGAACATGGACGGGAAAGTGGGGCATGGTTCGAACCGGCAGGCATGGAGCGGAACGGCTCCATGGGTTCGACCCTACTCCCCCCGGAAAAGTGCCGCAAGCCCACGCGGAAGCCGGTGTTCCTGACCGCTAAAACGGCGTGAAACAGGCATGAAAAGCTGCCGGAGCAGCTTGTTGCGCCTGCCCCAAAAACACACGGCGCCGCTTTCGCGGCGCCGTGCCTGCAGGTGAATCGGTAGCCGCTTTGTCCAGGAGTGCAGCCATGGATGGCTGCCCGTTTGACTTTCGCAATCAGGGACGATTGCAAAGACCACTCCCGTTTGATCTCCGCGATCAAGGACGATCGCAAAAACTAAGGCTTGCCGCCCGCGTCCTGCTGCATCTGCGCGCGCATCGCCTTGGCGGCCTTGGCGGCCAGCGCGGCTTCGCGCTTGGCGGCGCGCGCCACGCGGCCCTGCGCCTCGGCCAGCCTCTTGGCCTTGGCGGCCTCGGCCTGGGCCTGCTGAGCCGCCTGCGAATAGGCCTCGCCCTGCTCCTGCAGGCGTTGCGCCTCTTCCTGCGCCATCTGGTACTGCAGGCGCTGGCGCTCCAGTTCGCGGCGCGCCGTCTCGGTTTCGCGCCGGGTGTTTTCCAGCTGGATCTGGTCGTGCTCGCGGTCGAGCTGGGCCAGCTTCATCTGGGCATCCTGCAATTGCGCGGAGGCGCGCGCCGTGTCTACCAGGCGTTCGGCCATGTACAGCGCGTGCGGGCGCTCGCTGGAGCCGGCCTGTGCCAGCTGGGCGATGGCGTTGCGGGCCAGCGACTGCTCGGCCTGCGCGTAATTGCCCAGCACCGGGTCGCCGGCGAGCTGGTTGAGGTTGCTGGTCAGCCGGCTGACGTCGATGTCGTCGCGACGCGCCTGCGCGGCGCCGGCCGCGCCCAGCGCGAGCAGGCTGGTGGCGAACAAGATGGCGGCGCGCTTCATGGCTGACCTCCCACGGGCTGGAAGCCCTGTGTTGCGTCGGTATCCTGGTTCTGCGCGGGCGCGGGCTGGAAGCCATCGCCCGACGAGGGCGCCGACAGCACGGACGCCGGCGGCGCCGGCATATCCTCCACCGGCGCGGCCGGCGGCAGCGTGCTGGCGCTGGCGGGCGGTGCCGCCGAGCCGGCGACGGCCGGCATCGGCAAGGGCTTCGCGAACTCGGCGGCGGCCGCGGCGGCGGCTTGCGCGCCCTTTTCGCGCAACTCGGCATTGGCGTCCATCTTGGCCTGGATCTGCGCCCGCGCCGCGCCCAGGTCGGCCTTGACCCGCGCCAGATCGGCGTCGGCGCGCGACTCGGCCGCCAGGTCGGCGGCCAGCGCGTACTTGCGGGCGGCCATGGCGCCCTGCGCCTGCTGGAACTTGTCCTGGGCGAAGCCCAGATCCACCGGGTCGTAATCCGCCGCGCCGGCGTCATGCGCGGCCTGCAGTTGCGACTGCGCCAGGTTCATGGATTCGTTCGGAGGGGGTACGCTGGCGCAACCGGCCAGCAGCAGCAACCCGGCCAGCAGACCCGCCCGCACCGGCGCGCTCAAGCCGGTCGGACGCCGGGTCGATAAAAGGGAGATGTGCACCATCACGCATTCCTGATTAAGCTTCTGCGCTTATTGTGGGCGTGCGCATTCGCTCAATGCAACGAGAACAGACAGGGGACTCGGCGTGGACATCGGTTACTTCCTCAAGTTGATGGTCGACAAGGGCGCCTCGGACATGTTCCTGTCCACCGGCGCGCCGGTGAACATCAAGGTCGAGGGCAAGCTCTACCCGCTCGGCAACACCGGGTTGCCCGGCGGCATGGTGAAGAAAATCGCCTACTCCCTGATGGACGAAGGCCAGGTGCCGCAGTTCGAGCGCGACCTCGAACTGAACATGGCGCTGGCGGTGAAGGAAGCCGGGCGCTTCCGCATCAACGTGTTCAAGCAGCGCGGCGAAGTGGGCATGGTGATCCGCGCGATCAAGAGCGAGATCCCCAACGTGGAGCAGCTGCAGCTGCCGCCGATCTTCCGCGAGCTGATCATGGAGCCGCGCGGGCTGATCCTGGTGGTGGGCGCCACCGGCTCGGGCAAGTCCACCACGCTGGCCTCGATGATCGACCACCGCAACACCAACTCGTCCAGCCACATCCTCACCATCGAGGATCCGATCGAGTACCTGCACCGGCACAAGCGCTCCATCGTCAACCAGCGCGAGGTGGGGCTGGACACGCACACCTACCACGAGGCGCTGAAGAACGCGATGCGCGAGGCGCCGGACGTCATCATGATCGGCGAGATCCGCGACACCGACACGATGGAAGCGGCCATCGCGTTCTCCGAGACCGGCCACCTGTGCCTGGCCACCCTGCACTCCAACAACGCCGACCAGACGCTGGAGCGCATCCTCAACTTCTTCCCCGAGTCGGCGCACAAGAACGTGCTGATGAACCTGGCGCTGAACCTCAGGGCGGTGATCAGCCAGCGCCTGGTGATCGGCAAGGACGGCCGCCGCATACCCGCGGTGGAGGTGCTGCTGAACACCCCGCTGATCCGCGACATGATCCGTCGCGGCCAGATCCACGAGGTGAAGGAGGCGATGGATCGCAGCCTGCAGGACGGCATGCAGACCTTCGACCAGTCGCTGTACCGGCTCTACAAGGAAGGCCGCATCGAGCTGGAGGAAGCGCTCAACAAGGCCGACTCCCGCGACGGCCTGGCGCTGAAGATCCGCCTTGCCGAAGGCGGTGGCAGCGGCTCGGACAGCAACGCGCTGATGGGCGGCAGCAACGACCCGTACGGCATGGGGTTCTGAACCCCGTGCCACGCCTCAAGGCGCCGGGTCAGCCCTTCGGCGCGTCCGGCTGCACTTCCGGCGCCGCCGCCTGGAACGCCTCCAGCTCGTTGCACGCCGCGTCGATGCGCCGGATCGTCGGGTAGTCGTCCAGCGGCAGTTTCCAGCGCCGCGCGTTGTACACCTGCGGGATCAGGCAGGCATCGGCCATGCCCGGCATGTCGCCATGGCAGAAGCGGCCGGTGGCTGCGTTTTCCGCCAGCATCGCCTCCAGCGCCGCGAAGCCGGTGGCTATCCAGTGCCGCGACCATGCGCCGCGCTGCGCCTCGTCGGCGCCCAGTTCGCCCTCCAGGTACTGCAGCACGCGCAGGTTGCCCAATGGATGGATGTCGCAGGCCACCAGTTGCGCCATCGCCCGCGCCTGCGCCCGGCCGCGCGCATCGGCCGGCAGCAGCGGCGGCTCGGGATGCAGTTCCTCGAGGTATTCCATGATCGCCAGCGACTGCGTCAGCACCCGGTCGCCATCGCACAGGCAAGGTATCAGCTGCTGCGGGTTCATCGCGGCGTAGGCCGGCGCGTGCTGCTCGCCGCCGTCCTTGACCAGGTGCACGGGGCGGTTTTCGTAGCCCAGTCCCTTGAGGTTCAGCGCGATGCGCACGCGATAGGCGGCGCTGGAACGCCAGTAGCCATACAGCACGAGATCGTAGGTCATGACGCGCGCCCCGCCGCCGAAAGTGCGCAGTGTAATTTGCATCCCCTCCTAACGGGCGTGAAAATACGCGGTTCCTGCCGCCGCCGCGGCCATCGCCACTCCCGGAGCCTGATGTGACCGTCCTGCGCATGAGCGACCTCGACCTCCACGGCCAGCGCGTGCTGATCCGCGAAGACCTCAACGTGCCGATCGACGACCACGGCCGGATCACCTCCACCCAGCGCCTCGATGCCGCCCTGCCGACGATCAGGGCCGCGCGCGACGCCGGCGCCAAGGTGATGGTGCTGTCGCACCTGGGCCGCCCAAAGGAAGGCCAGTTCGACGAGGCCTCCTCGCTGGCGCCGGTGGCGGCCTGGCTGGGCGACAAGCTGGGCAAGCCGGTGCGCCTGGTGCGCGACTACCTGGACGGCGTGGACGTGGCCGATGGCGAGGTGGTGGTGCTCGAGAACTGCCGCATGAACGTGGGCGAGGGCAAGGACGACGAAGCCCTGTCGAAGAAGTACGCCGCGCTGTGCGACATCTTCGTGATGGACGCCTTCGGCACCGCGCACCGCGCCCAGGCCTCCACCCACGGTGTCATCAAGTTCGCACCGGTGGCCGCGGCCGGCCCGCTGCTCTCGGCCGAGCTGGACGCGCTGGGCAAGGCGCTGGAGAACCCCGCGCACCCGCTGCTGGCCATCGTGGCCGGCTCCAAGGTCTCCACCAAGCTCACCCTGCTGGAGAACCTGATCGGCAAGGTCGACCAGCTGATCGTGGGCGGCGGCATCGCCAACACCTTCATCGCCGCGCTGGGCCATTCGGTGGGCAATTCGCTGGTCGAACCCGACCTGCTCGACGCCGCGAAGAAGGTGCTGGCCGACGCCAAGCGCCGCGGCGCCGAAGTGCCGCTGCCGGTGGACGTGGTAGTGGCGCCGGAGTTTTCCGCCAACGCGCCGGCCACGGTGAAGCCGGTGGATCAGGTGCGCGACGGCGAGATGATCCTCGACATCGGCCCGCAGACGGCGGCGAACTACGCCGCGCTGATCGCCAAGGCCGGCACCGTGGTGTGGAACGGCCCGGTCGGCGTGTTCGAGTTCGACGCCTTCGGCAAGGGCACCGAGACGCTGGCGCGCGCCATCGCCGCCTCGCCCGCGTTCTCCATCGCCGGCGGCGGCGACACCCTGGCCGCGGTGGACAAGTACGGTATCGAGAAGGACGTGTCGTACATTTCCACCGGCGGCGGCGCGTTCCTCGAATTTCTCGAAGGCAAGGAACTGCCGGCGGTGGCCGCGCTCAAGGCGCGCGCCGGCCAGTGACGCTCTGCCTGTTCGACCTCGACGGCACGCTGATCGATTCCGAGCCGGGCATCACCGCCTGCATCCGCTACGCTTTCGACAAGCTGGGCGTGCCGGCGCCGGCCGACCTGCGCCCGTGGATCGGCCCGCCGCTGCGGCACGGCTTCGCGCCGCTGCTGGAGCATGACGCCGCGCGCGTCGAGGCGGCGGTGGACTACTACCACGAGCGCTTCGCCACGCTGGGCTGGCGCGAGCACGCGGTCTACCCCGGCATCGCGGCAACCATCGAGCGGCTGCAGGCGGCCGGGCACACCCTGGCCGTGGTCACCAGCAAGCCCGAACTCCACGCGCGCCCCATCGTCGAGCACCTGCCGTTCGGCGCGGCGTTCAGCCGCCTGTACGGCCCCGATCCGGACAGTCCGCACAGCGAGAAGGCCTCGATGATCGCTGCCGCGCTGGCCGATTTCGGCGCTTCGCCCGAGCAGGCCGCGATGATCGGCGACCGCCGCTTCGACATCGAAGGCGCGCTGGCCAATCGCGTGCGCGCCGTCGGCGTGCTGTGGGGCTTCGGCAGCCGCGAGGAGCTGGAACTGGCCGGCGCGCAGGCGCTGGCGGACGAGCCCGGCCAGCTACCCCAATTACTGCACGCCTGAATTCGCGCAGACGAGGGCCGTGATGGAGCCGGCATTGTTTCTGGATGGATCCACGCGAGTGCAGCCCCTCACCCTGCCCTCTCCCCAGAGGGGAGAGGGAAAACGCAAAGGCGTCAGCCGGCGACGCGCTTCACCGCATCGACCACGTTCGCCACGGTGATGCCGAAGTAGTCGAACAGCTGCTCGGCCGGCGCCGAGGCGCCGAAGGTGGTCATGCCGATCACCTCGCCGTCCAGGCCCACGTACTTGCGCCAGAAATCGGTGATGGCGGCTTCCACCGCCACGCGCGCGCGGCACCAGCCGGGCAGCACGCCTTCGCGGTATTCCGGTGGTTGGGCATCGAAAGTCTCGGTGCAGGGCATCGACACCACGCGCACCGGCACGCCCTGCTGCGCCAGCGTGCGCATCGCCTCCATCGCCAGTTCCACCTCGGAGCCGGTGGCGATCAGGATGGCCTTGAACTTGGTATCCGCCGGGTCGGACAGCACGTAGGCGCCGCGCGCGATGTCGGCCAGCTGCTGCGGCGTGCGCTGCTGGTGCTTCAGCGTCTGGCGCGAGAACACCAGGCAGGACGGGCCTTCGCGGCGCTCGACCGCGGCCTTCCACGACACCGCCGATTCCACCGCGTCGCAGGGGCGCCACACGCGGTTGTTGGGGATGATGCGCAGGCTGGCCAGGTGCTCCACCGGCTGGTGGGTGGGGCCGTCCTCGCCCAGGCCGATCGAGTCGTGGGTGTAGACGTGGATGGAGTGCGCGGGGATCAGCGCGCTCATGCGCACCGCGTTGCGCGCGTAGTCGGAGAACACCAGGAAGGTGGCGTCGTAGGGGATGAAGCCGCCGTGCAGCGCGATGCCGTTGCCGATCGCGGTCATGCCGAACTCGCGCACGCCGGAATGGATGTAGTTGGCGTTCGGGCTGGCTTCGGTGACGCTCACCGAGCCCTTCCAGAGGGTGAGGTTGGAGCCCGCGAGGTCGGCCGAGCCGCCGATCAGTTCCGGCAGCAGCGGGCCGTAGGCGTCCAGCGTCATCTGCGAGGCCTTGCGGCTGGCCACGTCCGGGCCTTCGGCCTGCAGCTTGTCGACCCAGGCCTGCGACTTCGCGGCCCAGTCCGCGGGCAGCTCGGCGGCGAGGCGGCGCTTCAGCTCGGCGGCCAGCTCGGGGTGCGCCTTGGCGTAGGCGTCGAACAGCGCGTTCCACTCGGCCTCGCGCTTCGCACCGGCGGCCTTGGCGTCCCAGCCGGCGTAGATCTCGGCGGGAATCTCGAACGGCGGGGAACGCCAGTCCAGCATGTCGCGCGCGGCGGCCACCTCGTCCTTGCCCAGCGCCGCGCCGTGGCAGGCCTCGGTGCCCTCCTTGTGCGGCGAGCCGAAGCCGATGATGGTCTTGCACATCACCAGCGTGGGCCTGGCGGTCTCGGCCTTGGCGGCGGCCAGCGCGGCTTTGATCTTCTCCGCGTCATGGCCGTCCACGTCGCGGATCACGTGCCAGCCGCAGGCCTCGAAGCGCATCGCGGTGTCGTCGGTGAACCAGCCCGGCACTTCGCCGTCGATGGAAATGTTGTTGTCGTCGTAGACCAGGGTGAGCTTCCCCAGCTTCCAGGTACCGGCCAGCGAGATCGCCTCCTGCGAAACACCTTCCATCAGGCAGCCGTCGCCGCAGAACACCCAGGTGTGGTGGTCGACGACGTCGAAGCCCGGCCGGTTGAAGCGCTCGGCCAGCACCTTCTCCGCCAGCGCGAAGCCCACGCCGTTGGCGATGCCCTGGCCCAGCGGGCCGGTGGTGGTTTCCACGCCCACCGTGTGGTGCGCCTCCGGGTGGCCCGGCGTCTTCGAATGCAGCTGGCGGAAGCGCTCCAGCTCGCTCATCGGCAGGTCGTAGCCGGTGAGGTGCAGCAGCGCGTACTGCAGCATCGAGCCGTGGCCGTTGGAAAGCATGAAGCGGTCGCGGTTGAACCAGTGCGGGTTGGCCGGGTTGTGGCTGTGGAAATCGTTCCACAGCACCTCGGCGATGTCGGCCATGCCCATCGGCATGCCCGGATGACCGGAATTGGCCTTCTGCACGGCATCCATGGCAAGGGCTCGCACGGCATTGGCGAGTTGGCGGCGGGTGGTCATGGGAAAGCTCCGGGCGGCGACGGAAAACGCGCATTGTCCCCGATCCGCACGAGGCTGTCGCGCACGATGACCGCTCGATGGCCTCGTGGGCGCCTTGCCGCAAAAGTTAATCGCGACTTAATACTGAACTAGCAAGTATTGAATCTTTCGCCCCCGGCAACCATCCAAGCACTGTGTCCGGCATTTCCCCGATGCCGGACATGCGGCACCGGCTCTTTCCCCATGACCGGCGACCGCCTTCCCATAACAGGAGACTCTCCATGAAGAAGACTTTGCTCGCCCTTGCCCTCGCCTCCACCGGCCTGCTGGCCGTCCCCGCCGCCTTCGCGCAGAACGCGCCGGCCGACAACGGCGGCTGGTTCATCAACGGCAACGTGGGCCGTACCGCCATCGACAAGGGCCCGTACGACGGCCACGACACCGGTTACGCGCTGAACGGCGGCTACCGCTGGGCACTGTCGCCGAACTTCGCGCTGGGCGCGGAAGTGGGCTACAACGACCTGGGCAACATCCGTGCGAAGAACATCTTCAACAGCCAGCCTGTGGTCGCCCCCGGCAAGTCGCAGCTGCACGGCTGGACGGCCGGCGTGAACGCCCACCTCGACCTCAGCCCGAGCTGGTATCTCAGCGCCCGCACCGGCCTCTACAGCTGGACCGGCCACGGCATGAGCAACGACGTGAACCCGGTGCGCAAGAGCCTGGACGACAACAGCTGGTACGGCGGCGTGGGCGTGGGCTACAACCTCACGCAGAACGTCAGCGTCGGCCTGAACTACGACTACTTCGACGCCAAGAAGCACAACGTCGACCTCAGCACCGACATGATCTCGGCCAGCGCGGAATTCCGCTTCTGACCAGGCCATCGCCGGTTGCACGCAACCACGAAGGGCGCCGCAAGGCGCCCTTCGTCCGTTTGGCGATCCTTGAAGCCTTGCAAACACGCCCTTAACATCCGGCGGTCGCTGGAAAGGGCGACACGACAATTTCTCAGGGCACAAGGAAAACCCTTCATGGACAACCGGAAACTGCTTACGCTCGTCGCCGCCACCTGCGGACTCTTCGCCGCCACCGCCCACGCCGACCAGACCAATGGCTGGTTCGTCAACGGCAATGTCGGCACCGCCCACTACAAGGCCACGGTCGATGGCGATGGCACAGGCACCGACAGCAATACCGCCTTCATGCTCAACGCGGGCTACCGCGACCAGGGCATCCTCGGCTTCGAGGCCGGCTACACCAACCTCGGCAGCGTCAGCTCGAAGGACAGCTACGGCGACCGCTACAAGCTCAAGGGCGATGGCTGGACGCTCGGCCTGAACGGCCACTTCAACTTCAACGACCACTGGTACATGTCGGCCCGCGCCGGCGGCTTCCTGTGGAAGCTGAAGGCCACTGCCACGATCAACGACGGCACCTTCACGGAAACCGACCGCGCCAGCAAGCAGGGGCTCGGCTGGTACGCCGGCCTGGGCACCGGCTACGACATCGACAAGCACTGGAGCGTGGGAGCGGCTTTCGACTACTACAACATGCGCAGCCGCGGCGAGTACGAGATCGGCACGCGCGTCTTCTCGGTCAACGCCGAATATCGCTTCTGAGGCGTGTTTCAGGCAAAAGCGAAACGGGCGCCGCGAGGCGCCCGTTTCGTTTGAGCGGCGCGGCCACGGATGGCCGCCCGCCTGGCTCTCGCGATCGCAGTCGATCGCAAAATTCAAACACTCAGCCGTTCCAGCGGCCCAGCGCGGCGAGGCCGTTGTCCTTGGCGCGCGCGTGCACGGTCTTCTGCGCCTCGGCGTAGTTGGCCTTCATGTCCTTGGCCCACAGCTTGAGCGCGGCCTGCTGCATGGCGCGGCCGTAGGAGAACGACAGCGGCCACGGGTGCGGGCCGATGCGGTTCATCGCGTTGAGGTGGGCGGTGCTCTGCTCGTCGGTCTGGCCGCCGGAGAGGAACACGATGCCCGGCAGCGAGGCCGGCACGCAGGTCTTCAGCACGCGCACGGTGGCCTCGGCCACTTCCTCGACGTCGGCCTGCTCGGAGGAATCCTTGCCCGGGATCACCATGCTGACCTTGAGGATGGTGCCTTCCAGCATCACGTTCTGCTCGTACAGCGCGCCGAACAGGCTGCGCAGCACGGCTTCGTGCACCTCGTAGCTCACCTCGATGCTGTGGTCGCCGTCCATGATGACTTCCGGCTCCACCATCGGCACCAGGCCGGCCTCCTGGCACAGCGCGGCGTAGCGCGCCAGCGCGTGGCAGTTCGCCTCGATGGCGGTGGAGGACGGGTTGTCCTCGCTGATGTTGATCACGGCGCGCCACTTGGCGAACTGCGCGCCCAGCTTCACGTATTCGGCGAGGCGCTCGCGCAGGCCGTCGAGGCCCTCGGTGACCACGTCGCCGGGGAAGCCGGCCAGCGGCACCGGGCCCTTGTCCACCTTGATGCCCGGGATGATGCCGAGCTTCTTCATCAGCTGGGTGAACGGCACGCCGTCCTTGGTGGACTGGCGGATGGTCTCGTCGTACAGGATCGCGCCGGAGATGTGCTCGTTGAGGCCCGGCGTGGTGAGCAGCAACTCGCGGTAGGCGCGGCGGTTCTCTTCCGTGTTCTCGATGCCGACGGCCTCGAAACGCTTCTTGATGGTGTTGGTCGACTCGTCGATGGCGATGATGCCCTTGCCGGGGGCGACCATGGCCAGCGCAACGCTTTCGAGATCTTCGATACTCATGACGGCTCCGTACGACGAGGCGTGATCCGCCCGTTCAAGGTGGATGCCGCCCTGGCGGGCGGCGGGATGTAAGGCCGCGGATTATAACGAAACCGACTGAGAGCCTGCTCGATATCTCCGCATGGCCCGCGGAGAAATCGAGCAGGTTCTTGCGCCGATCACTGCCCGTAGCCGGGCAATTTGCAGGGTTCCATCACCTTCTGCATGCCCTCCGGGCCGTCAGGCGCGTTGAACGGCACGATGTAGTAGGTGTCGATCGGCTGGTCGATGCGGTTGGTGAGCGAAGGACCGTAGCGGAAGTTCTTCACCGCGGTCACCGCGGCGTTGCCCAGGTCGCTCCTGGGCACCAGCTTGGCCAGCTGCACGTTCATCGGCACGCCGTCGGAACCGATGGTGTAGGTCACCGCCGCGCAGCCGGGCTTGTCCAGGTTGTCGCCCGAGTTGGGCAGATCCGTCTGTACTTTGGTATTGAGGCGGATCCAGTAGTGGTACTGGTTCTGCGGATCGATCCGGTGCGACGACTGCGCCAGTACCGGCAAGGCGCAAACCAGCGCCGGCACCAGCAGCAGGGAACGGATCAGGCGGGAGGCGTTCGAGTTCATGACGGGTACTCCGGCGGGGTTGGGGACGCCGACAGTCTAGTCGCGCGGCGCGATCCCGTCGTCACCCTCGGCCGCCGGCCGCATCGGATAGCCACGCAGGCGCCACACCAGGCTTGCCAGGCCGCGTGCGCCCAGGATCAACGCCAAGCCACACGCCGCTTGCGCAAGGTAGAAAATCATCCAGTGCCATTCCGCCACCGGCAGCAGGCCCGTGGAGGAATCGGCCAGGCGGCTCTTGAAGAACAGCATGCTCAGGCCGTGCCCGAACAGGCCGGCCACGCCCGACACGGCCAGCATGGCGCCAGTCACGGCCAGCGCCACCGCCATCAAGGCGTCGGCGCCCAGCCCCACTTCCAGCGTTTCGTGGCCGCTACGGCCGACGGCCCAGCGCGCAAGGACGCCGGGCCACAACCACAGCGCCCCCGCAATCAGCAGACCGAACAGGGCAAGCAATACCGCATCGAGGGCGAACCCGCCCTCCGGGGATTGCCACAGGAACACCGGCAAGCGCTCGAACAGGCCGACGGCCATCAAGACCGCGCCTAGGCGAATGGCGACGCACAGCACCGTGTAGAGCGTGGTTTTCATTCCCTTCCCCGTTCCGCCACGCGGGCAAACGTCAGAGGTCGCGGATGTTGTCCACCGCGCCGTCGGCGCCCACCGCGAGCAGCTTCAGCGTGTTGGTGCCGCCCACGTGGCCCACGCGATCGCCATAGGTGATGACCACGCTGTCGCCCTCGGCCAGCTTGCCCTGCCCGAACAGCAGGCGCACCGCGGCGCGGGTGGAGGCGGCCATGCTCTGGTTTTCGCCGTGGCTGAACTCCACCGCGCGCACGTCGCGCAGCACCTGCATGCGGCGGCGTGCGGCGGCGAACGGCGACAGGCCGTAGATCGGGATCGCGCTGCGGTAGCGCGACAGCCACTGCGCGGTGGCGCCGGACTCGGTGAGCGCCACGATGGCGCGCACGCCGAGCTGCGCCGCCAGCACCATCGCGGCCAGCGCGATGGCCTGGTCGGTGCGGCTGAGGTGATGGCCGGCGTTGGCCAGGTCTTCCTTGGGCTCGAACTGGCGTTCGGCGCCCAGGCAGATGCGCGCCATCGCCGCCACCGCCTTGTCGGGATGGGCGCCGGCGGCGGTTTCCTCGGACAGCATCACCGCGTCGGTGCCGTCGATCACCGCGTTCGCCACGTCCAGCACCTCGGCGCGGGTGGGGATGGGCGAGCGCACCATCGACTGCAGCATCTGCGTGGCGGTGATCACCGCGCGGTTGCGCTGTACGGTCTCGCGGATGATCTTCTTCTGCAGGCCGGGCAGCTCGGCGTCGCCGATCTCCACGCCGAGGTCGCCGCGCGCCACCATCACCACGTCGGAGGCGTCGATGATCTCGCCCAGCACGGGGATCGCGTCGGCGCGCTCGATCTTGGACACCAGCGCGGCGCTGCCGCCGGCCTCGTGCAGCAGGCGGCGCGCGAGGTGCATGTCGTCGGCCGAACGCACGAAGGAAACGGCGAGGAAGTCGGCGCCGATCTCGGCGGCGAGCTTGATGTCGGCCTTGTCCTTGTCCGACAACGCGGTGACGGACAACCCGCCGCCCTGCCGGTTGAGCCCCTTGCGGTCGGACAGCTTGCCGCCCACCAGCACGGTGCAGTGGATCTCGGTGCCGGCCACCTCGTTGACGGTGAGCGCCACCAGGCCGTCGTCCAGCAGCAGCACGTCGCCGGGGCGCACGTCCTGCGGCAGGCCGAGATAGCTCACGCCCACGCGGTCGATGTCGCCGGGCGGCGCGTCGGCGCGGCAGTCCAGCACGAAGGGCTTGCCGACCTCGAGCTGGATCGGGCCGTTCGCGAACTTCTCCACGCGGATCTTCGGCCCTTGCAGGTCGGCCAGCACGCCCACCTCGCGGCCCGCCGCCGCCGCCGCCGCCTTCACCGCCGCGGCGCGGGCGCGGTGGTCGTCCGGCTGGCCATGCGACAGATTGAGACGAACCACGTCGACGCCGTTGGCGATGATGCTTTCGAGCATGCCCGGCGCATCGGTGGCGGGGCCGAGAGTGGCGACGATCTTGGTGCGGCGGAGCGGCGTGTTGGTCATGCGGTGGCCTGGTGAGCTATGGACGTCTAAATTCCGGTCGAGCCGTGGAGGCTAGCAGATAGCCGACGCCATGCCAGCCTGCATTCGTATGTAACGCCGCATGTAACGCGTCACGGCGCCAGCGCGAGGTTGAGCACCTCGGCCAGGCGGCGCCCGGCGATGCGCAACTGGTTCTCGGCCACCGGCAGTTCGGCGTCGACGTAGGCCTGGCCGATCTTGTGGCCGTCCGGGTAGAAGCCCGGCGTGGCGGTGATGCGGCAGGATTCCTCCGCCCATTGCGCATAGGGGTTGTCCAGCGGCGCGATGGGCTGCGGCAGCGCCGCCGGGCCTTCCGCGTCCAGCTTCTGCGCGTAGGCCTGCCAGTCCAGGCCGCGCGTCTTCAGCATGCCCGAGTCCCAGACCTTGTGCAGGTTGCTGCCCTTGCCCTCGAACTGCACCTGGTACTTGTTGCCGCCGAGGTCGTCGCGGTAGCCGTCGTGCAGAGGCTGGTGCTCGTCGCCCACGAAATGCACCACAAATTTCAGTGCTTCGAGGCGCACCGCGTCCGGCTGCGACTTGTCCTGGAGGATTTCCACGTAGTGCGCCAGTCCGCCCACCACGCATTCGCCGTCGCGGCAGTCGCGCGGCGGCACGTAGTCGCAGGCCGGGCCGCCACGGAAGTTGATGTAGTGCAGCTTGCGCGTCCGCTTCCACAGCGCGTCCAGCGCGGGGTTGTCCTGGATCTCGTCCGGCCAGCTGGCGATGTCCGCGAGCTGCGTGGTGTGATCCAGCGCAAGCAGGTGCTCCACCTCGGCCTCGGCGGCCGGGCTCAGGTGTTTCTGCGCCAGCGCGGCGACGATGCTGTGGCCCAGCGGCCCCCAGGCCTGCGCGGAAGGAACGGCCAGAAGGGCGGCCAGCAGGATCATGCCGGCCCGTCGAATCGATGACATGCGAGAACCTTGTCCGGAAAAGCGGACGGACATCTTGCCACAGCGACCGTGACAGCCGCCCCCGCCCGTGCCGCCCCGTCGCCGCCGGCCATTTTCCCGGGCCGGGCCCGGCGATCCACCTGCCGCTTACTGCGCCGCGCGCTCGCGACGGTGCGCGCCATGCGACAGCCACGCGTAGTAGAGCAGCGGAATGACCAGCAGGGTCAGCACCGTCGACACCAGGACGCCGAAGATCAGCGACACCGCCAGGCCCTGGAAGATCGGGTCGTCGACGATGAAGAAGCCGCCCAGCATCGCCGCCAGCGCGGTGAGCACGATCGGCTTGGCGCGCACCGCGGCCGCGTCGACCACCGCCTCGCCCAGCGGCCTGCCCGCCGCCACCGCGTGGTTGATGAAGTCGATCAGCAGGATGGAGTTGCGCACGATGATGCCGGCCAGCGCGATCATGCCGATCATCGAGGTGGCGGTGAACTGCGCGCCGGCCAGCGCGTGGCCGGGCATCACGCCGATCACGGTGAGCGGGATCGGCGCCATGATGATCAGCGGCACCACGTAGCTCCTGAACTGGCCGACCACCAGCAGGTAGATCATCACCAGGCCGCCGATGTAGGCCAGGCCCATGTCGCGGAAGGTCTCGTAGGTGATCTGCCACTCGCCGTCCCACTTCACCGACAGGCCGGCGGTGCTCCGCGGCTGCGCGATGAAATGCTGCGCCACGGCCTGCCCGTCGATCTTCCGGTGGTCGAGTTTGCCGACCAGGTCGAACATGCCGTACAGCGGGCTGTCTGCGGAACCGGCATCGTCGCCGGTGACCGTGGCGTAGGGCAGCAGATCCTTGTGGTAGATCGCCTTCTCCCAGTTGGCCGGTTCCACCTGCACCACTTCCGACAGCGGCACCAGCGCGCCGCCCTGCGCGCGTACGCGCAGCGCCAGCAACTGATCCATCGAGGCCTGGTCGCCCGCGGGCAAGCGCAGCCGGACGGGCACGGCGTACCTGGCGTGGCCGTCCATCAGGTAGGTGGCGTCATCGCCGGACAAGGCCGTACGCAGCGCCTGCGCGATGCCCGCCTGGGACAGCCCGAGGCGCGCCGCGCGGGCACGATCGACCACCACCACCTCGCGCGGCGCATCGGCTTCCACGCTGGTGTCCACGTCGACGATGCCGGGCTCGGCACGGAATACGTTTTCGATACCCAGCGCCGCCTTGCGGATGCTGCGGTAGTCGGGCCCGTAGACCTCGGCCACGATCGGCGCCAGCACCGGCGGGCCGGGCGGCACCTCGACCACCTTGAGCGACGCGCCGTAGCGCGCGGCGATCTTCGCCAGCGCGGGGCGGGCGGCGAGCGCGATCTGGTGGCTCTGCCGGTGGCGATCGGACTTGTCCACCAGGTTCACCTGCAGGTCGCCGACCAGCGGCCCCTGGCGCAGGTAGTACTGGCGCACCAGGCCGTTGAAGGTGATCGGCGAGGCGGTGCCAGCGTAGCCCTGCCAATCCTGCACTTCCGGAATCGTCGCCACCTGCGCGGCGAGGTCGTGCAACAGCTGGTTGGTGCGCTCCAGCGTGCTGCCCTCCGGCATGTCCACCACCAGCTGGAATTCCGACTTGTTGTCGAATGGCAGCATCTTGAGCACCACCGCCTTCACCATCACCAGCCCCACCGAAGCGAGCACCAGCAGCCCCATGGCGGCGAACAGCAGGCGACGGCGGCGGCGCGCGCGGTCGCCGTCGATGAAGGGCCGCATGACGCGCTGGAACAGCCGCAGCAGGCGTCCGCCGGCAGCCTCGTGGCGCGCACCGCCGTTCGCTTCGCCCGCAGCTTCTTCGTGGCGATGCACATGCCGCAGCAACCGCAGCGCCAGCCACGGCGTGACGATCAGTGCCACCGCCAGCGACAGCAGCATGCCCGCCGAGGCGTTGATCGGGATCGGCCGCATGTACGGCCCCATCAGGCCGGAGACGAAGGCCATCGGCAGCAGTGCGGCGATCACCGTGAAGGTGGCCAGGATGGTCGGCCCGCCGACCTCGCTGACCGCCTCCGGAATCGCCTCGCGCAGGCTGCGCCCGCCCAGCGCCATGTGCCGGTGGATGTTCTCCACCACCACGATGGCGTCGTCGACCAGGATGCCGATCGAGAAGATCAGCGCGAACAGCGAGACCCGGTTGATGGTGAAGCCCATCGCCCACGAGGCGAACAGGGTGAGCGCCAGCGTGATCACGACCGCGCCGCCCACCACCACGCCCTCGCGCCAGCCCAGCGCGAACATCACCAGCAGCACCACCGACATTGCGGCGAGCAGCAGGTGCAGCAGCAGGCTGTTGGCCTTGGCGGTGGCGGTCTGGCCGTAGTCGCGGGTCACCGCCACGTGCACGCCGGCGGGGATGTCGACATCCTGCATGGCCTTGAGCCGGGCGCGGATCGCCGTGGTGATGTCGGCGGCGTTGGTGCCGGCCTTCTTGGCGATCGCGATGGTCACCGCCGGCGCATTGCCGGTGGCCGGCCCCGGCCGACCGGCCGGCGAGCCGAACCAGACGTAGCGCGAAGGCAGGTCGGCACCCTGCTGCACGTTCGCCACGTCGGACAAATAGACCGGCTGGCCGTCCTTGAGCCCGATGACCAGGTGCGCCACGTCGTCCGCGCTGGCGAGGAAGGTTCCCGCGGTGACCGGGATGTCACGGTTGCCGGCCACCCGGTCGCCCGCCTGGGCCACCACGTTGGCGGCCTTCAGCGCATTCGACAGGTCGGTGAGCGACATGCCGTACGAGGCCAGCTTCGCCGGGTCGAGCTGCACCACCACCGCGCGGTCGGGTGCGCCGATGGTGTAGACGTCGCGCGTGCCCGGCACCCGCTTCAGCACCGTCTCCAGCGTGTGGGCCACTTCGGCCAGTTGGGTGGGGCCTTCATCGGGGCGGTCGCTCCACAGCGTCAACGCCATCACCGGCACGTCGTCGATGCCCATCGGACGGATCAGTGGCTGGCCCACGCCGAGGCCGCGCGGCACGAAATCCCGGTTCTGGTAGATCTGGTTGTACAGCCGCACGATGGCGGCCTGGCGCGGCACGCCGACCTGGAACTCCACCGTGATCATCGACACGCCCGGCCGGCTGACCGAGTAGACGTGCTTGACGCCCTGCAGCTCGGAAAGCTTCTGCTCCAGCGGGAAGGTCACCAGGTTTTCCACGTCGTGCGCGCCGGCACCCGGGAACGGCACGGTGACGTTCGCCATGGTGACGTCGATCTGCGGCTCCTCCTCGCGCGGCGTGATCGCCATCGCGGTGAGGCCGAGCAGCAACGCGGCCACCGCCAGGATCGGCGTCAGCGGCGAGGACTGGAAGATCCGGGCGATGCGCCCGGCAAAGCCGAGCCGCGACGCGTTCATCGCGCCTCCTCGCGGCGCCGGGCGATCAGCCAGCGCGCGGCGGCGGCGGGATCGGTGGCGATGCGCTCGCCGCCGTCCAGCCCGGCCAGCACCTGGATGCGATCGCCCGACACGTCGCCTGTGCGCAACTGGCGCAGCGCGACCTGGTCGCCGTCGATCACGTACACGCCCTGCAGCTCGCCACGCTCCACCAGCGCGGACAGCGGCACCAGCAGTTGCTTCGCCTCGCCGGTGGCGAAGGCCACCTTCACCGTCATGCCGGGGTAAAGCCCGGCGTGTTCGCCGGAGAGATCCAGCCGCACGCTGAAAGTGTGCGTGGCCGGGTCGGCATACGGGAACACGGTGACCTTGCCCGCCGCCAGCCGCTCGCGGCCGCCGTCGTACTGCACCTCGGCCGTGCCCGAGCGCCGGATCGCCTCGGCCACGCTCTGCGGCACCTTCACTTCCACGCGCAGATCCTTGAGCGAGGCGATGCCGATCAGCTGCTGCGCGAACGGCGGCCCGGTCACGGCCTCGCCCACCTGCACGTAGTGCCTGGTGATCACGCCGGCGTAGGGCGCGCGCACCACCGTGTACTTCTCCGCCTGGCCGGCCTGGCTCCACTGCGCCTGCGCCGCCTCCAGCGCGCCCTTGGCGGCATTGCGCTGCGCCAGCGCCTGGTCGTAGTCCGCCTTCGACACGTAGCCCTGCGGATAGATCGCCGCGAAGCGCTTGAAGCTGGCCTCGGCATTGACGTAGCCGGCCCGCGCCGAGGCGATCTGCGCCTGCGCGGCGCGCGCCGCGGATTTCTGCTCCACGTTGCTGAGGCGCACCAGCACCGCGCCTTCCTGCACCACGTCGTTCACGTCGTGCGGCAACTCCATCACGCGGGCGTCGGTCTGCGCCGTGAGCACGGCCGCGTTGACCGCCTCGACGGTGCCGTCCCATGCCTGCCGGTTCGGCGCTTCGTCGGGGCGTACCACCAGCGAAGCCAACGGCGGCGTGGCGCCATGCTGCCGCGCAGGCGGCTGCTTGCCGCCGCCGCAGGCGGCTAGCGCCATGGCCAGCAACGCGGGCCACAGGATTCGGAGGGCTCGATTCACGGCACGGTTCCGGTGCGGGCAAGCATTATTTGCGGGAAGGAAAAGCGCAGCCGGCGCGCAGGCCGAAGCGCGCCAGCGCCATGGCCAGCGGGCAGAAGCCGGTGAACGCGGACTGCAGCAGGTTGGCGCCCACGAACAGCGTGAGCAGCAGCCACCACGGCGACACGAAATGGGCCAGCGCGACGCTCAGCAGCACCATGCTGCCGGCGAATCCGAGTACGAAGCGATCGATGTTCATGGGAATACTCCGCGGCAAGGAAGCGTCTCAACGGCGGGACGCATCGGGTTTCAGCGACTCGATCCGCAGCATCCTCAGCATCAGCCGCTCGTAGAACGGATGCGTGTTGCCGGTGCGGACTTTGCGCAGGTGGTAGCGTTCGAACATCACCTTGGCGTAGTGCACCCATTTGCCGACGCGGGCCCACGTCACGTTGCGCGGCGGGATCTGCGGCAGCGCCACGAACGCCGCGCCGGTATCGCCCATGTCCGCCAGGCACACGGCGTTCCAGGTGGCGCGCGCCTGTACCGGCCGGCCGGCCAGCTCGTCGCGCAGGTTCTCGGCGATCGCGCCGACCATCGATTCGATCATGAAGCCGGTCTTCGGCGCGCCCGTCGGCACCGGCGTGGCCTCGACCGGCGGAATCGCCACGCACACGCCGGCCGAGAAGATGTTGCGATAGGCGGGGTTGCGCTGGTGCTCGTCGATGAGGACGAACCCGCGCGGATTGGTCAGCCCCTCGATGCCACGCAGCGCGGGAATGCCGGTGAATGCCGGCAGCAGCATGGCGAAGGCGAACGGCAACTCGCGCGACTGCGCCACCGCCCCCTTGGCGTCGACCTCGTCGAGCTTCAGGCTGCCCGCTTCGACCGAGGTGACGCGCGCATTGGCGACCCAGCGGATGTCGCGCTCGCGCAGGATCGATTCCAGCAGGCCTTTCGAGTCGCCGACGCCGCCAAGGCCCATGTGGCCGATATAGGGTTCGGGCGTGACGAAGGTCATCGGCACCCGATCGCGCAGCCTGCGCCGACGCAGATCCGCGTCGACGATCAAGGCGAATTCGTAGGCGGGCCCGAAACAGCTGGCACCCGGGGCCGCGCCGATCACCACCGGGCCCGGATTCGCCAGCAGCGCCTGGTAGGCGCGCCAGGTTTCGTCGGCGTGCGGCCCGGTGCAGATCGAGTGCGTGTGTCCGCCATCCGGCCCCAGGCCCGGCACCTCGTCGAACGCGAGCCGCGGGCCGGTGGTGATCACCAGGTAGTCGTAAGGCAGATCCTGGCCATCGACCAGGCGCACGCGGTTCTCGGCCGGAAGCACGTGCTGCGCCGGCACGTCGATGAAGCGGATGCCGTGACGGCGCATCGGCTCGGCCACCGCGACCCGGATCGCCTCCTGCTTGCGCCAGCCCACCGCCACCCAGGGGTTCGACGGGGTGAACTGGAAATAAGGGCTGTCGCCGACCAGCGTCACCTCGTGCGCCGCGCCGAGCGCCGCCTTGATTTCGTATGCGGCGGCCGTACCACCCAGCCCCGCGCCCAGGATCACGATCTTTGCCATGGAGCCTTCCCCCTAGCCGATATCAGGATGGGTAGCCGCCCTTGCGGGCCCCTTGATTCATCTCAAGCGACGATATAATTCAACTTAACTAAATTAGATTTATCTTATTTAGATGATTGCGCTAAAGTCAAGCATCGAATCTGCCGGATCGGTTCTTCGGAGGCGTCATGCCAGCCACTGCCAAACACGACTTGAACGCCATGCGCGAGCGGGCCGAGGAAGCCTCGCGGCTGCTGAAGGCGCTGGGCAACCCGCAGCGCCTGCGCGTGCTTTGTCTGCTCGTCGGTCAGGAAATGTCGGTGGGCCAGCTCAACGAGGAGCTGGCCGATCTCAGCCAGTCGGCGCTCTCGCAGCACCTCGCCAAGCTGCGCGACGAAGGCTTGGTGCGCACGCGGCGTGAATCGCAGACGATCTGGTACACGCTGGCGCACGGGCCGGCCGAACAGATCATCGCCACGCTCTACGGGATCTACTGCGCCCCCGAGGAAGCGCCGCTGTGCGCGTCCTCGTCGCGCAAGCGCACCGGCAGCCGCAGGTAGCTGGCGCCGTTGCCTTCCGGCGGCGGCAGCCGGCCGCCGCGGATATTGACCTGCAGCGCAGGCCACAACAATCGCGGCACGGCCAGTGTGGCGTCGCGTGCGTTGCGCATCGCCACGAAGTCCGCCTCGTCGATGCCGTCGTGCAGGTGGATGTTCGCCGCCCGCTGCTCCTGCACCGGGATCTCCGCACGCGCCTCGGCGCCGGCCGGCGGATAGTCGTGGCACAGGAACATGCGTGTCGCCGGCAGGCCGTAAAGCCGCTGCACCGAACGATACAACGCGTGGGCGTCGCCGCCCGGAAAATCGCAGCGCGCCGAACCGCTGCTCGGCGAAAACAAGGTATCGCCGACGAACACCGCGTCGCCGACCAGATAGCTCATGCTGTCCGAGGTATGGCCGGGCGTGGCCAGCGCCTGCACGGCCAGCGCGCCCACCTGCAGGATGTCGCCGTCGGCCAGCAGCCTGTCGAACTGCCGCCCGTCGGCGACCAGGGCGTCGTCGTCGAGATTCAGGCGCTCCTTGAAGGTTCGCTGCACGCGGACGATGCCTTCGCCGATCGCCACCCGCGCACCGGTGCGCTCGCGCAACCACGCCGCGGCCGACAGGTGATCGGCATGCGCGTGGGTTTCCATTATCCATTCGATGCGCAGGCGCGAGGCCTCGGCGGCGGCCAGCACCTTCGCCGCGCTCTGCGCGCGCGCCTCGCCCGAAGCGACGTCGAAATCCAGCACCGGATCGATCAGCACGGCCGCATCGTCGCCGGGCGCGTGCACCAGGTACGTCCAGGTGGCCGTGCCCTCGTGGCGGAAGGGAATGACGTTCGGATGCATGTGCCGCTCCTGCACGGACTTGACCAATACATTAGACAATACTAATTTACTTCCATCGACGCAAATACCGGAACCCGAATGAGCAGCTATCTACCGAACCAGTGCTGCCCGGCGGCACGCCTGCTCTGCGGCGGCCAGCCCAGCGAAGCGCAACTCGCGGACTTCGCCGCGGCCAATCCGCACGGTTGCGTGGTCAACCTGCGCCCCGCGGCGGAAACGACCGGATGGGACGAAGGCGCCATCGCCCGCCGGCTTGGCCTGGCCTACGTGCATATCCCGGTGGCCGGCCCGCAGGATCTCACCCCGGCCAACGCCAAGGCACTCGCAAGCGCGCTGGACGCGCACGCGGACGCCGCCCTGCTGATCCATTGCGCCAGCGGCCAGCGTGTCGCGGCGCTGCTGGCGTTGAAGGCGGCATGGGTCGACGGCCAAAGCGCGCGACAGGCCATGGCCACCGGAAAATCGGCCGGCCTGTCGGCCCTGCAGCCGTACGTCAAGGCCCGCCTGTCCGGATGAGGCGCGGATCGACGACCCGCAGCGGATCACGACCCGGTGGTTCGGGCTAGAATGGCGTTTCGGCGGCCACGACCGGCCGTCCGTTCCCATTCCATCGAACCGGAGGAAGGTTGCCCATGGCCATCAAGGTCGGCATCAACGGCTTCGGCCGCATCGGCCGCAACGTGCTGCGCGCAGCAGTGCAGAATTTCGCCAGCGACATCGAAATCGTTGCGATCAACGACCTGCTGGAGCCGGACTACCTCGCCTACATGCTGCGCTACGACTCCGTGCACGGCCGCTTCAAGGGCGACGTGTCCATCGAGAACGGCCAGCTGGCGGTCAACGGCAAGACGATCCGCCTCACCCAGGAGCGCGATCCCGCCGCGCTGAAGTGGAACGAGGTGCACGCCGACGTGGTGATCGAGTCCACCGGCCTGTTCCTGGACAAGGCCAGCGCGCAGAAGCACCTCGACGCCGGCGCGAAGAAGGTGATCCTGTCCGCGCCGTCGAAGGACGACACGCCGATGTTCGTCTACGGTGTGAACGACAAGACCTACAAGGGCGAGGCGATCATCTCCAACGCCAGCTGCACCACCAACTGCCTGGCGCCGATCGCCAAGGTGCTCAACGACAAGTGGGGCATCAAGCGCGGCCTGATGACCACCGTGCACGCCGCCACCGCCACGCAGAAGACCGTGGACGGCCCGAGCAACAAGGACTGGCGCGGCGGCCGCGGCATCCTCGAGAACATCATCCCGTCCTCGACCGGCGCGGCCAAGGCCGTGGGCGTGGTGATCCCCGAGCTCAACAAGAAGCTCACCGGCATGAGCTTCCGCGTGCCGACCTCGGACGTCTCCGTGGTCGACCTCACCTGCGAGCTGGAAAAGCCCGCCACCTACGCGGAAATCTGCGCGGAGATGAAGGCGCAGTCGCAGGGCGCGCTGAAGGGCGTGCTGGGCTACACCGAGGACAAGGTGGTCGCCACCGACTTCCGCGGCGAGACCTGCACCTCGGTGTTCGACGCCGACGCCGGCATCGCGCTGGACTCCACCTTCGTGAAGCTGGTGAGCTGGTACGACAACGAGTGGGGCTACTCCAACAAGTGCCTGGAAATGGTGCGCGTGGTGGCGTGATCCTGGCGATCGTCCCTGATCGCGAGAATCAAAAGCCCGCGCAAGCGGGCTTTTTCGTAGCTCCCACCCAGGATCCGAATTGGGGTGCCCCGAGCTCGTCATTCCGGCGCAGGCCCACTGCTGTCCGGAATAATCCGGGGATGGTGTCGAAGGATGAAGACCCGCGCCGCTTGCACGAAGCATTGCGAGAAGGCGACTTCATTTCCGATAACGACCACCTATCCAGACTGTCATCCCGGCGAAGGCCGGGATCCAGTAGCGACCATGTTCGCTCAGGCCGCACGGCCACTGGATGACTCGCTTCGCTCGCCCCTTCGGGGCCGCCCTGCGGGCGTTCTGCGCGCTTCGCGCTTGTCCGGCCTGCGCCGGAATGACGAGAAAGACCGCGGCCACGAATGTTCAAAATTATTCCGGACAGTAGTGGGCGAAGGCCGGAATCCAGCAACCGTATGGCCTGCATCGGCGTTGCCGCTACGGGATGACTCGCTACGCGCGCCCCTACGGGGCCGCCCTCCGAACGTTCTGCGCGCTTCGCGCTTGTCTGGCCTGCGCCGGGATGGCGATACTCAAGTTCGCGGCCATGCCTCTCCTCCTCGGCGCTTCAGCAACGGCAGCTTGTCCGGCACGCCGTCCCACTTGCCGGCATCCTCCAGCGCGGGAATCCTGCGGGTCAGCACCGGCCACTCGCGCGCCAGTTCGGCGTTGATCGCGAGGAAACCCTCCTGCCCCGCCGGCACGTCGAGTTCGGGGAAGATCGCGCCCACCGGGCATTCGTCCACGCACAGCGTGCAGTCGATGCACTCGTCCGGGTCGATCACCAGGAAGTTCGGGCCTTCATGGAAGCAGTCCACCGGGCACACCTCGACGCAATCGGTGTGCTTGCAGTTGATGCAGTTCTCGGTGACGACGTGGGCCATGAGGGAAAGCGCTCGATCCGGGTTCGCGGTGTCCGTGCAGCATCGCCCGCCGCGCCGGGAGCGGCCATGACCTGGATCAGTGGCCCCCTCGCGCAGGCGATCCCCGGACAAATTGCCGCAGCCGCTTGACGGCCATCATGGCGCGTCGACAAGGGCTGGCGACAATACCCGCGACGTCTCCCGGGGAAATTCCATGCCGACCACCGAGTACTACAACGACAGGGTCGTGCGCCAGTTCCTGCTGGCCGCGGCGGTCTGGGGCATCATCGGCATGTCGGTGGGCGTGTACATCGCCGCCGAGCTGATGTGGCCCGCGCTCAACTTCGACCTGCCGTGGATCACCTTCAGCCGGCTGCGTCCCGACCACACCTTCGGCGTGATCTTCGCGTTCGGCGGCTCCGCGCTGATGGGCACCTGCTACTACGTGGTGCAGCGCACCGGCCACGCGCGGCTGGCCTTCACCCGGCTGGCCGGCTTCACGTTCTGGGGCTGGCAGATCGTCTGCGTGCTGGCGATGGTGTCGATGCCGCTGGGCCTCACCACCAGCAAGGAATACGCCGAGCCGGAATGGTGGATCGCGCTGTTCACCGCGGTGGTGTGGGTGTGCTTCGGCGTGGTGTTCTTCGGCTCGCTGGCGCGCCGGCGCATCAAGCACATCTACGTGGCGAACTGGTACTACGGCGCCTTCATCATCGCGGTGGGCCTGCTGCACATCGTCAACCACCTGTCGCTGCCGGTGTCCTGGAGCAAGTCCTACCCGATCTACTCGGGCACGGTCGACGCGATGGTGGAGTGGTGGTACGGCCACAACGCGGTGGCGTTCTTCCTCACCGCCGGCTTCCTCGGGATGATGTACTACTTCGTGCCGCGCCAGGCCCAGCAGCCGCTGTGGAGCTACCGCTTCTCCATCGTCAATTTCTGGGCGCTGATCTCGGTCTACATGTGGGCCGGCTCGCACCACCTGATGTACACCGCCCTGCCTGACTGGGTGCAGTCGGTGGGCATGGCGTTCTCGCTGGTGCTCTTGATGCCGAGCTGGGGCTCGGCGGCGAACGGTCTGCTCACCTTCAACGGCTCCTGGCACAAGCTGAAGGACGACCCGGCCGCGAAGTTCATGGTGATGTCGCTGGTGTTCTACGCCGCCGCCACCTTCGAAGGCTCGATGATGGCGATCAAGACCGTGAACTCGCTGTCGCACTACACCGACTGGACGATCGCCCACGTGCACTCCGGCTCGCTGGGCTGGGTGGCGATGATCACCATCGGCTCGCTGTACGCGATGGCGCCGCGCGCGCTGGGCCGCCCGGCGATGCACTCGGTGCGCGGCATGAACCTGCATTTCTGGCTGCACATGGCCGGCACCCTGCTGTACGTCGGCTCGATGTGGACCGCCGGTGTCACCGAGGGCGAGATGTGGCGCGCCACCCTGCCCGACGGCTCGCTGAAGTACGGCTTCCTGGACAGCCTGATCGCGATCAAGCCGATGTACCTGATCCGCTGGTTCGGCGGCGTGCTGATCCTCTCCGGCATGTGGGTGATGGCGTGGAACCTGTGGCACACCGCCGCCGACGCACGCGCCCGCATCATCAAGCCGATCCCGGTGCCGATCCCGGAGCCGGTGCCGCACCAGATCCCGGCCCCGCTGGCGGCCGTTACCTGATGCGCTCGTCCGTGATCACCGCTTCGGTCGGATTCCCGCTGCGGGAAGGCGGCTCGATTCTGCTAGTCCAACCGCGGCCATCCATGGCCACACTCCTCGATCTGATGCGCTCGTCCGTGATCGCCGCTTCGACCCGGTTCCCGCTGCGGGAAGGCAGCTCGATTCGGCAAGTCCAACCGCGGCCATCCATGGCCGCACTCCTCAAGTAGAGCTCAATCATGGCCTACAGGCATTTTGAAGCGATCGAGAAGCACGCCGGCCTGCTCGGCGTCGGCATCGCGATCATGGTCTCGCTGGGCGGGCTGGCCGAGATCACCCCGCTGTTCGTCGAGGCGCACTCGCTCAAGGCGCCGCCGAACGTGCATCCGTACGACCCGCTGCGGCTGGCCGGCCGCGACGTCTACGTGCGCGAGGGCTGCTACCTCTGCCACTCGCAGATGATCCGCGCGCTGCGTTTCGAGACGCAGCGCTACGGCCACTACTCCACCGCGGAGGAGTCGGTCTACGACCGCCCGTTCCAGTGGGGTTCCAAGCGCACCGGCCCCGACCTCGCGCGCGTGGGCGGCAAGTATTCCGACGACTGGCAGCGCATGCACCTGATGGATCCGCGCAGCGTGGTGCCGCAATCCAACATGCCGGGCTACACGTGGCTGGCCAAGGCCGGCATCGACGGCGCCGACATCCAGGCGCGCATGCGCGTGCTGCGCAAGCTGGGCGATCCGTACAGCGACGCCGACATCGCCGCCGCGCCGGAGGCCGTCAAGGGCAAGACCGAGCTGGACGCGCTGATCGCCTACCTGCAGGGCCTGGGCATCAAGAACGAGCCGGACGACACGCCGCCGGCCAGCGACGGAGGTGCGCCATGAGTCCGTTCTGGGGCCACCTGGCCGGCGTGATGATCGTGCTGATGATGCTGAGCTTCGTCGGCATCTGGATCTGGGCCTGGCGCAAGTACCACAAGCCGGTGTTCGACCGCATGGCGCAACTGCCGATGCAGGACGACGACCTGCCCGCCGCGCCCACCACGCAGGAGAAGACGCCATGAGCGCCGGCTGGTCGCTGTGGGTGATGTTCCTGGTGGTGCTGAACCTCGGTATCACCTTCTTCCTGTACCTGTGGGGGCCGCGCGCGAAGATCCCCACCCAGCCCGACGGCACCAGCGGCCACGTCTGGGCGCACGGCGTGCTGCGCGAAGGCGTGCGCCGCCTGCCGACGTGGTGGGTGCTGCTTTCCGGCGCGATGTTCGTGTCCGCCTTCATCTACCTCGTGCTGTACCCCGGCTTCGGCAACCACAAGGGCGCGCTGGGCTGGACCTCGCACCGCCAGCTGGCCGGCGAGCAGGCCGCCAACGACGCGAAGCTGGAGCCGCTGATGCAGCGCTTCGCGCTGTACACGCCCGAGCAACTGGCCGGCGACCCTGCCGCGCTGCAGATGGGCCAGCGCCTGTTCGAGGACAACTGCGCCGCCTGCCACCAGCGCAGCGGCAAGGGCAACCAGCAACTGGGCGCGCCCGACCTCACCGACAACGACTGGCTGTACGGCGGCAGCGGCAAGGACATCACCACCTCGATCCACGACGGCCGCGGCGGCGTGATGCCGCCATGGAACAGTCTGGGCGAGCAGACCGACGACAACCTCGTGCAATACGTGCTGAGCCTGTCCGGCGAACCGCACGATGCGAAGATGGCGGCCGCCGCCGAGCCGATCTTCAAGGCCACCTGCGCGGCCTGCCACGGCCCCGACGGCAAGGGCAACCAGGCCGTGGGCGCACCCAATCTCACCGACCACATCTGGCTGCACGGCGGCAGCGTGGCCGACATCCACGCCACCATCCACGACGGCCGCCAGGGCCACATGCCGGCGTGGGACAAGCGCCTCGACGACCGCCAGATCCACGTGCTCGCGGCCTACGTCTACCACCTGTCGCACCCCGATGCCGGTGCCGCCGAATAAAGCCGGCGGCCGCTGGTACCGCCAGCCCATCCTGTGGCTGGGCATCGTGGTCTTCGTCGCCTCGATCGCCGGCTGCGTGTGGATCATCGTGGCCAGCGCGCGCAGCGCCGACATCCCGCTGCCGACCTCGCACGTCGTGTTCGGCGTGCCCGCCAGCGCGCGCAGCAGCCACGCCGCCGACACGCGATGAACGCGCACGCCGCCTGGGGTCACCCGCTGCTGCTCGCCCAGGTGCTGCGGCCGCGCCGCGACGGCCGCAGCGAAGTGGCGTTGCGCGTGGACGCGCTGGGCGAGCCGCGCCGCGCGCTGGCGCTGGAACAGGCGATCCGCGCCCTGCCCGGCGTGCAGCGCGTGGCCGTGCTGCCCGCCGCGCGCCGGCTGCGGGTGGTGTGGGACGCGCACCGGCTCTCACTGGACGCGCTGGTCGAACACTGCGACGCGATGCGCTGCCCGGCCCAACCGCTACCGCACGACGACGCCGACGAGGCGCGCGCCGCGGAACTGCACGACGCGCTGAAGCGCCTGCTGGTGGCCGGCATGTGCATGATGCAGGTGATGGCCTACGCCCTCGTCATCTACCTCGGCGCGGTGGATTTCGTGGACTTCACCACGCGCGGCCTGTTCCGCTGGCTGGGTTTCCTCACCACCATCCCGCTGGTGGCCTACTCCGCGCAGCCGTTCTTCGCCGGCGCATGGCGCGAGTTGCGCAGGCGCTGCCTCGGCATCCACCTGCCGGTGGCGCTGGCGGTGGCGCTGGTGTTCCTCGCCAGCGCGTACGACACCCTGCGCGGCAGCGGCGAGATCTATTTCGACTCGGTGAGCATGTTCGTGTTCCTGCTGCTCGCCGCGCGCTACGTGGAGCTGCGCGCGCGCCATCGCGGCAACGCGCAGGCCGACGCCGCCATCGACGCCGCGCCGCTGCTGGCGCAACGCCTCGATGCCGACGGCACGCTGGAAACCGTGCCCGCGCTGGCGCTGCGCGCCGGCGACCGCGTGCACGTCGCCGAAGGCGGCAGCGTACCCGCCGACGGCGTGCTGGAGTCGGAGGCGGCGCGGCTGGACGAGGCCCCGCTCAGCGGCGAAGCGCGCCCCGTGCTGCGCCGGCGCGGCGAAGCGCTGGTGGCCGGCAGCGTGCTGCTGGACGGCCCGGTCACGCTGCGCGTGGAACGCAGCGGCGCGGCCACCACGGTGGCGCGCATCGGTGCGCTGGCCGCGCGGGCGCGCGAGGCACGCCGCTTCGCCGCCGCCGGCGACCGCGACGCCGCCCGCTTCGTGCTGCGCGTGCTGGCGCTCACCGCGCTCACTGCCGTCGGCTGGCTGCTGGTCGAGCCCGCGCGCGCCTTCGACGCCGCGCTCGCCGTGCTGGTGGTGGCCTGCCCCTGCGCCTTCGCGCTCACCGCCCCCGCTGCCTTCACCCGCGCGCTCACCGCACTGGCGCGCCACGGCGTGCTGGCGACCGATGCCGCCGCGCTCGTCCGCCTCGCGCGTGTGGACACCGCGCTGTTCGACAAGACCGGCACGCTGGGCGTGCCGCGGCTCGATCCCGCCGCGATCGAACCGCTGCGCGGCACGCGCGAGGAAGCGCTGGCGCTGGCCGCCGCGCTGGCGCGCGAAAGCTCGCACCCGCTGGCCCGCGCCATCGCCGGGGCCGCCGATCCGTCGCTGCCGCCGAAGCGCGCCGAACAGGTGGAAGCCGTGGCCGGCGCCGGCCTGCGCGGCACGGTCGACGGCCGCGCGCTGCGCCTCGGCCACGCCGACTTCGCCCTGGATCGCGCGCAGGCCGGCCAGCACGACGCCATGCTGCTGGCCGACGACCACGGCGCCATCGCCCGCTTCCATCTCGCCGAACATCCGCGCCCCGACGCGCCGGCCACGCTGGCCGCACTGCGGGCCGATGGCATCGCGCCCTGCATCGCCAGCGGCGATGCGCCGGAACGCGTGGCCGCGCTGGCCGCGCAGCTCGGCATCGCCGACTGGCGCGCGCGCCAGACGCCCGCCGACAAGCTCGCGCGCCTGCACGAACTGCGCGCCGCCGGCCACGTAGTGCTCGCGGTGGGCGACGGCAGCAACGACGCGCCTATCCTCGCCGGCGCCGACGTCTCCGCCGCGCTGGCGGGCGGCACCGGTCTCGCGCAGGCGCAGGCCGACCTGCTGCTGATGGACGACCGCCTCGACGGCCTGGTGCGCGCCCGCGCCGTCGCGCGCGAAGTGCAGCGCATCGTGGCGCAGGGCCGGCGCTGGTCGCTGGTCTACAATCTGTGCGCGGTGCCGTTCGCCGCGTTCGGTTTCGTGCCGCCGTGGCTGGCCGGCATCGGCATGTCGCTCAGCTCGCTGGCCGTGGTGCTCAACGCGCTGCGCGCCGGCCGCGACGACGGCCATCCACGACAGGAGCTGCGCGCATGAACATCCTGCTGGTGCTGATCCCGGTGACTGCGCTGGTGGTGCTGCTGGGCGTGGCGCTGTTCTTCTGGGCGGTGAACCACCAGCAGTTCGACGACCTCGACACGCCCGGCATCCTGCCGCTGCTGGACGAGGCCGCGCCGGACGCCGCCACCACGCACGACGACGACACGCCCGCACCATGAGCACACTGGACGAAACCCGCATCGCCGCCCTGGTCGACCGCTTCTACGACAAGGTGCGCGCCGACGCTTCCATCGGCCCGATCTTCAACGCCGCCGTGCACGACTGGCCCGGGCACAAGGCCCTGCTCACCCGCTTCTGGTGCTCGGTGGCGCTGGGCGCGCAAAGCTATCGCGGCAACCCGATGGCCGTGCACCGCGGCCAGCCCGCGATCCGCGCCGTGCACTTCGCGCGCTGGCTGGAGCTGTGGCGCGAAACCACGGCCGAAGTGCTGGACGAAGCCGACGCCGCGCAGATGCAGGACTACGCCGACCGCATCGGCCGCAGCCTGCGCATGGGCATGGGGCTGCCCGAACGGCTGGACGTGCGCCCGCTGGGGATTCCGGTGGTGGGCGTGAGCCCGCCCTGAGCCGGCGCAAGGCGCGCGCAGCCGCCGGATCGCCCGCAACCATGACTTCCGGCGATGTCCCGCCCGCGCGCATAGTGGCATGGTGCCGTGTCGAATTCCCCGCGGAGTCACCGCCATGCGCCCCACCCTGCTCGCGCTCAGCCTCGCCCTCGGACTGGGCGCCGCCGCCCTTGTCCATGCCGACGCCACGCCGCCGTCGCAGCCGCCGCTCACCGCCCTGACCAAGGACTCCGGCACGCCGATGCCGGCCGAGCAGAAGCGCGTGCATTTCGAGCATGCCGAGCTGCACATCGCGGTGGATCCGGCCACGCAGAGCATCGCCGGCAAGGCCACGCTCACCTTCGGCGCGCTGGCGGCCACCGACGTGCTGATGGTGGATCTGGATCGCAACCTGCCGGTGAGCGCGATCAGCATCGACGGCCATGCGCTGCCCGCCAGCGCATGGAGCAACCCGGAGGGCCGCCTGCGCATCCAGTTGCCGCAGGCCGTGGCCAAGGGCGGCACGGTCGTCGCCACCATCGCCTACGGCGGCAAGCCGCACGTGGCGAAGAACGCGCCGTGGGACGGCGGCTTCGTGTGGAGCCATACGAAGGACGGCCAGCCCTGGGTGGGCAGCGCGGTGGAAGGCGAAGGCTGCGACCTGTTCTGGCCCTGCATCGACCAGCCCGACGGCAAGCCCGACCTGGTCGACCTCTACGTGAACGTGCCCAAGCCGCTGGTGGCGCCCGGCAACGGCGTGCTGGTCGGCGTCGCCGACGAGGGCAGCACGCGCACCTACCACTGGCGCGCCAAGCATCCCACCACCTACGCCATCTCGATCAACGTGGGCCCGTACAAGGAGCTCACCGGCGAGTACAGGAGCCGCTACGGCAACACCATCCCGCTGCAGTACTGGTACCTGGACGGCGAGGACACGCAGGCGAAGGCGCTGTTCGCCGAGTTCCCGCGCATGCTGGACTTCTTCGAGGCGAAGATCGGCCCCTACCCCTGGGGCGACGAGAAGATGGGCGTGGTGGAAACCCCGTACAAGGGCATGGAGCACCAGACCATCAACGCATACGGCAACCACTACGCGAAGAACGGCAGCGGCTTCGACGACCTGCTGCAGCACGAGTTCGCGCACGAGTGGTTCGGCAACCAGATGACCAACGCCAACTGGGACGACATGTGGCTGCACGAGGGCTTCGCCACCCTGATGCAGCCGCTGTACGCGCAATACCTCGACGGCGACGCCATCTACTACGCCTGGCTCGCCCGCCTGCGCATGATGATCGAGAACCATCATCCGGTGGTGTCCGGCACGCCGCGCACCGAGGAGGCCGTGTACGAGGACTCGCGCGGCGGCCCCGGCCAGGACATCTACAACAAGGGCGCGCTGATGCTCGACACGCTGCGCCACCTGATCGGCGAGCAGGCGTTCTACGACTCCATCCGCGAGCTGGTGTACGGCCGGCCCGACCCGAAGCCCGGCAACTTCCAGCCGCAATACCGCACCACCGCGGACTTCATGCGCATCGTGAACCGGGTCACCGGCAAGGACTACGACTGGTTCTTCAAGGTGTACCTCTACCAGGCCGCGCTGCCCAGGCTGGACGTGCAGCGCCGCGGCGACACGCTGGATCTCGCCTGGCACGCGCCGCACGACCTGCCGTTCCCGATGCCGGTGGAAGTGAAGGTGGGCGACGCCGTGCACACCGTGCCGATGGACGGCGGTCACGGCAGCCTCGCGGCGCCGGCCGGCGCGCTGGTGACCATCGACCCGCATTCGCTGCTGCTGCGCGACGAGCCGCGCGTCACCGAGTTCCAGCAGTGGATGAAGCAGCAGCGCGCGCAGAGCAAGGCGGCAAAACAGTAAGAGCCTGATCGACCGGCTTCCTGCTCGTCATTCCTGCGCAAGCCAGGAATGACGAGCGCAGCCAGGGCCTCCCAAGCCGTCGTCAACTTGCGCCGGTGAGGAAGCCGCCGATCCGGCGCAGCCGCTGCCCCAGCGTGCGCAGCCCGCGCACCAGCTTCGGCAGCAGCCAGCACAACAGCAGCACGAACAGCGCCAGCAGCACCAGCATGGCCAGCGGGTGACGCCACATCAGGTAGAGGCCGCCCAGCCAGGTGAGATCCTCGCCGGCGCTGGCCGTCCAGTTGCTCAGCGGCTCCGGCGAGGTGTTGATGAGCGCGCGGCCGCCGCTCTTGGCCAAGTGCGTGCCCGCGGTGAGCGCGCCACCGAGCAGGGCCGCCGCCACCTGCGTGCCGGCACCCGAATCCCTGAACACGCCCCACGCCAGCAGCATGCCCACCGGGACGCGGATGAAGGTGTGGATCGCGTCCCACACGCTGTCGAAGGCGGGGATCTTGTCGGCGAGGAACTCGCCCAGCGCCAGCACGCCGGACACCGCCAGCACCCAGGTATCGGTGAGCATCGCCAGCCCCGGCGGCAGGTGCACCCAACCCAGCCGCCCGAGCAGGCCGGCGGCGAAGACCGTGGCATAGAGGCGGAAACCGCTGGCCCAGGCCAGGCCTCCGGCCAGTGCGACGTTCGACAGCGGATCCATGGGCAGGCTCCCGGCAACCGGCAAGGCCGCGAATGGTGCCACGCTCGCGCGCCGCCGCCACGGCGTCAAGCGCCAGTGCACACGGTGCATGCAACCGCCAGCCGCGGAAACGGACAGGGGCGCCGTGGCGCCCCTGTCCGCATGGCCAGCATGGATGGCCCCAGAGCCTGTTTACGATCTCCGCATGCCCGCGCCGGGAGCTGTTTGCGCGCAGGCCCAGGAAGAAGGAGGGAGTGGACGTCTGTCCACGACCGAGTGATGACGCCGAGATGGGGGCAAACAGACCCGGCCCTATGGGTTGCCTTGCCGTGGCCGCCATGCGGCAGCGCGCGGCTTGGCCTGCCAGCCAGGCAGGCGCTGCGCCACGCACTACCACCTGACGACCACGTCAAGGCAACGCGGGCCATGCGGAGATCGTAAACAGGCTCTTAGTGTGCGGCGCTGGAGGCCGCGGCAGCGGGTTTGTGCGCTGCCGCCAGCGCAGCGAGGTAGTCGCTGCCGGGCGGCAGGATGCCGCTGGCCAGCTTGGGATCGGCCTTCAGCATGCCCACCTCGTCGGCGACGATGTGCGCGGCCTCGCGCAGTTGGGCGTCGGGCGCGTCCTTGGCGTCCTTCTCCTGCTTGAGCTCGCTCTTCAGGCTGCGCTCGCCGGGATCGAGGCCATCGTCCAGCGCGCTGTCCTCGTCCTTCATGTAGGCGTCGCTGCCGTCGATCGCCTTCTGGCGGTCGCGGAAACTGGCCTGTATCGCGTCCAGTTGCTTGCGCTCGGCTTCGCGCTTGGCGAAGTTCAGCGACACCGAGGTCTTGGCGCGCATGGTCTTGTACTGCGCCAGCTCGTCCAGCATCAGCTTCCACGCCGGCGACATCGCGGTACGGGCCTCGTGCAGGCTCTCCAGCTTCGGCAGGTAGAGCTTCACGTCGCCGTCGGGCTGGTAATCCGCCGGGGCGATGTGCGTCCACGGCAGCGCGTTGTCGTAGGTGGATTCGCCGAAATCCTTGGAGTCGCCGTTCCGCGGGAACTCGATGTCCGGCGTGACGCCCTTGATCTGGGTGGAGCCGCCGTTGATGCGGAAGAACTCCTGCACGGTCATCTTCAGCTCGCCGTACTGCGGCTTGCCGGCGGGGTCGGGGCTGAAGCGGTCGAGGTCGATCAGGGTCTGCACCGTGCCCTTGCCGAAGGTGGGCGTGCCGATGATCAGGCCGCGGCCGCGATCCTGGATCGCCGCGGAGAAGATCTCCGAGGCCGAGGCGGTGCCGCGGTTCACCAGCACAGCGAACGGGCCGTTCCACAGCGGCGCGGCGTCGTCCGCGCCCTGCACGTCCACCTGGCCGCGCGCGTCGCGCACCTGCACCACCGGGCCCTTGCCGTTGAACAGGCCGGTCATCGAGTCGGCCTCGGCCAGCGAGCCGCCGCCGTTGCCGCGCAGATCCATGATGATGCCCTGCACGCCGGCCGCCTTGAGCTCGCCGACCAGCTTGGCCACGTCGCGGGTGGCGCTGCGGTAATCCTTGTCGCCTTCGCTGCGCGCGCCGAAATCGGAATAGAAGCTCGGCAGGTCGATCACGCCGATCTTGCGCACGGCGTCGCCGTCCTTGACCTCGATGATCTTCTTCTTGGCCGCGCTTTCCTCGATGTTGACCTTCTTGCGCACCAGGCTGACGACCTCGTGCTTGCCGTCCGGGCCGGCGTCGGCGGGCAGGATCTCCAGCCGCACCGTGGTGTCCTTCTTGCCGCGGATCAGGTTGACCACGTCGTCGATGCGCCAGCCGATCACGTCGGTGAACGGGCCGCTGTCGCCCTGGCCCACGCCCAGGATGCGGTCGCCGGGCTTGAGCTTGCCGGACTTCTCCGCCGGGCCGCCGGGCACCAGGCTGAAGATGATGGTGTAGTCGTCGCGCGACTGCAGCTGCGCGCCGATGCCTTCCAGCGACAGCTTCATCTGGATCGCGAAATCCTCGGCCTTGCGCGGCGTGAAGTAGTCGGTGTGCGGATCGGTGGTTTCGGCGTACGCGGTCATGAAGGTCTGGAAGGCATCGTCGCCGTCCAGCTGCTTCACGCGCTCGATGTAGTTGCTGTAGCGCTTGGTCAGCGTCTTGCGGATGTCGTCGTCGCTCTTGCCGGCGAGCTTCAGGCGCAGCCAGTCGTTCATGGTGCGCTTGCGCCACAGGTCGTCCAGCGCCGCGTCGTCCTTCGCCCAGGCGGCGTCCTTGCGGTCGTACTGGTAGCTCTCGTCGCCGTCGAAGCTGAAGCCGGCCTTGAGCAGGCCGCGCGCATAGGTCATGCGCTGCACGGCGCGCTGCAGGAACTGGTTGTAGATGTCGAACGGGATCGAGAGATCCTGGTTCCAGATCGCGTCGTCCAGCTTGGTCTGATCCGGCGCGAACCGGTTCATGTCCTGCTGGGTGAAGAACACCTTGTCCGGATCCAGCAGCTTGAAGTAGTCCGCGTAGATCTTCGCCGACATCGCGTCGTCCAGCGGCTGCGCGTCGTAGTGGAAGCGGGTGAGGAAGCGCGCGGAAAGCTGCGCCGCCTGCGCCTGCGTGGCGGTGGGCTTGAGCGGCCACGTGGCCGCCTTGCGGTTGCCGCCTGCGCCGAGGTCGGCAGCGGATTGGGCGAAGGCGCAGGTGACGGTCAAGCCCAGCAGCAGGGCCAGCGCGGGACGGAAGGTCATGGGGATGGCGGCTCTCGGCAGATTAGGCGACGCCGGCCGCGTGGGCCTGCAGGTCGGCGTGGTAGGAGGAACGCACCAGCGGGCCGGAAGCGACGTGATGGAAACCCATCGCCTCGCCTTCCCTGCGCAGGTCGTCGAATTCTTCGGGCGTCCAGTAGCGCACTACCGGGTGATGGTGCGGCGTGGGCTGCAGGTACTGGCCGATGGTGATCATCTCGACGTCGTGCGCGCGCAGGTCGCGCATCGTCTCCAGCACCTGCTCGCGCGTCTCGCCCAGGCCCAGCATGATGCCGGACTTGGTGGGCACGTCGGGGTGCTGCGCCTTGAAGCGCTTGAGCAGATCCAGCGACCACTGGTAGTCGGCGCCCGGACGCACTTCGCGATAGAGGTGCGGTACGGTTTCGAGGTTGTGGTTGAACACGTCCGGCGGGAAGTCCGCGAGCACTTCCAGCGCGCGCTCCATGCGGCCCTTGCCGCGGAAGTCGGGCGTGAGGATCTCGATGCGGATGGCCGGGCTGGCGTGCCGCACCGCGCGGATGCACGCGGCGAAATGCTCGGCGCCGCCGTCGCGCAGGTCGTCGCGATCCACCGAGGTGATCACCACGTACTTCAGGCGCATGTCGCGGATCGTCTCGGCGAGACGCGCCGGCTCCAGCGGATCGGGCGCGGCCGGGCGGCCATGCGCCACGTCGCAGAACGAGCAGCGCCGCGTGCACACCTCGCCGAGGATCATGAAGGTGGCGGTGCCCTTGCTGAAGCACTCGTGGATGTTCGGGCACGAGGCTTCCTCGCACACCGTCACCAGCGCGTTCTCACGCAGGCGCGCCTTGAGCTGCTGCACGGCATTGCCCTGCGGCAGGCGCACGCGGATCCAGCTCGGCTTGCGCAGCACCGGCACCGCGGTGTCGAAGCCGGCGCGGTTCAGCGCGATCTTGTCGTTGCCCAGTTGCTTGTCGACCGCGGGCGCGCCGCTGACGACGCTGATCGGAATGGACTTGGCGGGTGAAGCGGAGGCGTCGCTCATGCGGATTCGCGTGGGGGGAGTTCGGGGATGACGGAGGCAGCCGGTTCGGCGCGGAACCCGAACTGGCGGCAGAACTCCTCCACCAGCGCATCTTCCACGTCCGCCAAACGCGACGGGCCGCCCAAGTCTAGCACCTGCGTCACCGCCAAACCCTTGTAGCCGCAAGGGTTGATGCGGTGGAAGGGCTCTAGGTTCATGTTCACGTTGAAGGCCAGGCCGTGGAAGCTGCAGCCGCGGCGCACGCGCAGGCCCAGCGCGGCCACCTTGGCCTCGGCCACGTAGACGCCCGGCGCGCCCTCGCGGCGCTCGGCGACGATGTTCCAGTGCGCCAGCGTATCGATGATGGCCTGTTCGATCTTGTTGACCAGCTCGCGCACGCCCACGCCGGCGCGGCGCAGGTCGATCAGCGGGTAACCCACGATCTGGCCGGGGCCGTGGTAGGTCACCTGGCCGCCGCGATCCACCGGCACCACCGGGATCTCGCCCGGCGCCAGCACGTGCTCCATCTTGCCCGCCTGGCCCAGGGTGAACACCGGGTCGTGCTCCAGCAGCCAGAACTCGTCCACCGTGTCGGCGGTGCGGTTGTCGGTGAACGCGCTCATCGCCTTCCACGTCGCCGCGTAGGGCTGGCGGCCGAGGTGGCGGATCTTGAGCGGCAGGGACATGGCGAAACCTGGCAGAACGGAGATGGAAAGATGCGGCCGGACGGCGGAAAGCCAAGGGCGGCGCGGCAGCCGCCCGGCCGGTCACAAGGTGTAGCGGATGGCCGTATCGGCGCGCAGCGCGGCGTGCGCGCCGTCGTACTGCTCGCGGCTGTCGCAGCGGAAGCGGACGGAGACGGAGACGTAGTTGCCGCCGCCGGAATGGCGGTGCTTCACCGTCTCGTGCAGCACGTGCAGGCCGGCGCCTTCGAGCAGTTGCGGCACGCGCGCAGGCAGGCCGGCGTCGGCCTTGCCCACCGCGGTGATCTCGAACTCGCCGGGGAACTGGAAGCCCTTGCCTTCCCGCTTCGCCTGGCTGAAATCGATCTCGTGCATCACTTCGTACCCGGCGCGGCGGCCGGGGCAAGCGCCGGCACGTCGGTCTTCTTGTTGCCGCGGAACCACAGCAGGATGGAATCCCACAGCCGCGAGAAGAAGCCGCCCTGCGGCGCGTCGTTCAGCGCGACCAGCGGCACGCTCTGGATCGGCTGACCGTCCAGCGCGATGCGCAGCGTGCCCACCTGCTGGCCCTTCTTGAACGGGGCGATCAGGGTGGCTGGGATGTCCATGGTGGCCTTGAGCTTGTCGTACTGGCCGGTCTTCACCGTCACCAGCACGTCGTCAGCCACGCCCAGCGGCAGCGTGTCGGCTTCGCCCTTCCACAGGCGCGGGCTGGCCAGCGGCTTGCCGGCGTCGTACAGCTTGTGCGTCTCGTAGAAGCGGAAGCCGTAGTTGAGCAGCGCCATCGCGGCGTCGGCGCGGCCCTTGTCGGTGCTGGAACCCATCACCACCGCGATCATGCGCTCGTCGCCGCGCTTGGCCGAGGCGTCGAGGCAGAAGCCCGCGGCGGCGGTGTGGCCGGTCTTGATGCCGTCAACGGAAGGATCGCGCCACAGCAGCGCGTTGCGGTTCTGCTGCTTGATGCCGTTCCACTCGTACTCCTTGATCGCGGAGATCGCGTAGTCGGCGGGGAAGTCGTGGATCAGCGCGCGCGACAGGATCGCGATGTCGTGCGCGGTGGAGTAGTGGCCGTCCACCGGATAGCCGGACGCGTTGACGTAATGCGTGTTCACCATGCCGAGCTGCTTGGCGTAGGCGTTCATCAGGTTGGCGAACGCATCCTCGGAGCCGGCGGCGTGCTCGGCCAGCGCAATGGCGGCGTCGTTGCCGGACTGCACGATCATGCCCTTGAGCAGGTCTTCCAGCGGCACCTGGCTGCCCAGCTTGAGGAAACTGGTGGAGCCGTCGGTGCCGGCGCCGCCGGACTTCCACGCGTGCTCGCTGATGGTCACGGTGTCGTTCGGATGCAAGCGGCCGTTGGCGATCTCGGCGGAGACCACGTAGTCGGTCATCACCTTGGTCAGCGAGGCCGGTGCGCGGCGGTCGTCGGGGTTCTTCGAGGCGATGATCTGGCCGGTGGCGTAATCCATCAGCACCCAGCTCTGCGCGTCCACGTCCGGCGGCGGCGGCACCGGCATCGGCGCCACCACCGGGTTCGGCACGCCGCTGGGATGCGGCGGCATGGCGACGGGGTGCGGCGGCGTCTGCGCGAAGGCTGCGCCGGCCACCAGCGCGGCAGCGGCGAATGGGGTCAGGATGCGGCGGATAAAACTCATCGTGATCGTGTTCCGGATGATTGCCGGCGGCACTCGCGGGCACCGCCGACGGGAAGAAAGTTTGTCAGTCTACCGCGACCTGCGGCCGCGGCAGGCCCATGTTCTCGATGCGGCCGGTCAGCTGGTCGGCGCGATCCACGCTCTCCAGCGGCCCCACCCGCACGCGGCGGATGGTGCGGCCATCGACCTGAACCTGCTCCACCTGCACCGGCGCGAAGTTGGCCTGGCGCAGCTGCGCGGCCACCCGCTCGGCATTGGCCGGATCGGAGAACGCGCCCACCTGCAGGTAGATGCCCGGCGACCCGCCACGGCTTGCGACCGGCGCGGGCGGCGGAGGTTCCCTGCCGGGAGCGGACGGATCGATGCCCTGCACTTCGACCAGGCCGGTGCCCTTGGGCCAGATGCCGATGCGCACCGCCGCGGCGTAGGACAGGTCGATGATGCGGTTCTCGTGGAACGGCCCGCGGTCGTTGACGCGCACGATCACGCTCTTGCCGTTCGCGAGGTTGGTCACCCGCGCGTAGCTCGGCAGCGGCAGCACCTTGCTCGCGGCGGTGAATTTGTACATGTCGTAGTTTTCCAGGCTGGAAGTCTTGTAGCCGTGGAACTTGTTGCCGTAGAACGAGGCGATGCCGCGTTCGTCGTAGCCGCGCGCCGTGGGCAGCACGCGGTAGGTCTGGCCCAGCACGCTGTAGGGCGACTTGTTGCCGTACAGCGAGCGCGGCTCCGCCTTCGGCACCGGCTCGGGCAAGGTGTAAATGTACGACGGCGGCGCGCCGGCGGGCGAACTGTCGCTGCTGTCGCCGTAGCGCTTGTCCTGCGGCAGGCTGGTGTCGTCGCCGTGGCGGAAGGAGAACCAGCCGTGGTGCGCGGGGGCCGGCGCGGCGGCGGCTTCCGGCGGCGCCGCGGGCCGCGTGGCATGGCGGCCGCCGCAGGCGGCCAGCAGCATCGCCGCCGCCAGCAGGATCAGCCCGCGCGCCAGCTTCATTGCGCGCTGCCCGCGCCGTCCGCGGCGCGCACGCCGTCCATGATCGCCTGCGCCAGCTGGTGCACCGCCATCGCGTACATCGGGCTGCGGTTGTAGGTGGTGATGACCTGGAAATTGTTGAAGGTGAACCACTGCTCCGGCCCGGCCAGGCCGTCCAGCGTCAGCAGGCTGGTCGGCTCGCCCGGGTTCAGGTGCTGGAACGGCGCATAGCCCCACGCTTCCAGTTGCTCCAGCGGCCACTGCGGCTTGGCCTGCCAGTCGCCCAGCGGCTTGGCCGCGCCGTCCGGCTGCGCGCGCGCCGCCACCGGGCCGCCGGCGATCCAGCCGTGCCTGGCGAAGTAGTTCGCCACGCTGGCGAGGATGTCGGGCAGCGAGTTCATCAGGTCGATGCGGCCGTCGCCGTCCGCGTCCACCGCGTAGTCGCGGATGCTGTCGGGCATGAACTGGCCCCAGCCCTGCGCGCCGGCGTAGGAGCCGGTGAGCGTGTTCAGCGGGCCGGCGAGCCGGTTGTCCGGCAGCTCCAGCAGGGTCTTCAGCTGCTGGCGGAAATAGGGCGCGCGCTTCGGGTAGTAGAAGCCCAGCGTCACCAGCGCGTCGAGCACCCGGTACTTGCCGGTGTTGCGTCCGTAGAACGTCTCCACGCCAATGATCGCCACGAGGTACTGCGGCGCCACGCCGTACTGCTTGCCGATGCTCTCCAGCAACGCGCGGTGCTCGCGATAGAACGCCACGCCGTCGTCGATGCGCTTCTGGGTGAGGAAGATCGGCCGGTACGCGCTCCACGGCTTGGATTCGGCCGGGCGATTCATCGCGTCGATGATGCTCTGCTGCATCCGCGCCCCGTCGAGCAGCGCATTGAGCGCCGCCGGATCCTTGCCCGTGTCGCGCGCCACCTCCTGCACCAGCGCGGACTGGCCGGGATGCGTGTCGGCCAGCACCGGCGACGACGCGACGATCAACAGCAGGGCAAGCGGAAACAGGCTGCGCAAACGGCGCGACGCGGCAGGCACGGGCATGGTTGATCGACTTCGGCAACGACTTCGCCGAAGCGTAACACGCACTCCGGCGCAAACCGTGGCGCGCGCGGGCCGCGCGAAAGGCAGAGATTCAGTCGTGCCGCTTGCGGTGCGCATGGATCGACATCAGCATGCCGAAACCGGTCAGCAGGGTCACCGCCGAGGTGCCGCCGTAGCTCACCATCGGCATCGGCACGCCCACCACCGGCAGCATGCCGGACACCATCCCGCCGTTGACGAACACGTAGACGAACAGGCTCATGCCGATCGCGCCGGCGAGCAGGCGCGAGTAGGTTTCGCGCGCCTCCATCGCGATCCACAGGCAGCGGCCGATGATGAAGGCGTACAGCGCCATCATCAGGCACACACCGAGCAGGCCGAACTCCTCGGAGAACACCGCGAAGATGAAGTCGGTGGTGTGCTCGGGCAGGAAGTCCAGTTGCGCCTGCGAGCTGTGCATCCAGCCCTTGCCGAACGCACCGCCGGAGCCCACCGCGATCTGCGACTGGATGATGTGCCAGCCGTTGCCCAGCGGGTCGGACTCCGGATTGAGCATGGTCAGCACGCGGTCGCGCTGGTACTGGTGCATGAAGTGCCAGCCCACCGGCACCATCGCGCCGACGCCCGCCAGCAGCAGGCCGATGCGCCACCACGCCATGCCGGAGAGGAACAGCGCGAACGCGCCGGCGGCCGCCACCAGCAGCGCCGTGCCGAGGTCGGGCTGCTTGGCGATTAAGCCGGCGGGAATCGCGATCAGCACGCCCACCGCCGCAATGTCCTTCCAGCCCGGCGGCAGCTGGCGCGGGTGCAGGTACCACGCCGCCATCATCGGCATGGTGAGCTTCACCAGTTCGGACGGCTGGAAGCGCATCACGCCGAGGTTGAGCCAGCGATCCGCGCCGCGGCCCTCGCCCAGCACCGCCACCACCGCCAGCAACAGGACGCTGCTGGCGTACAGCCACGGCGTCCAGTTGCGCAGCGTGGCGGGCGGGATGCGCGAGATCAGTAGCATCAGCGCAAAACCGAGCACGAAGCGCGCGGCCTGCCCGCCGACCAGCGCCATGCCGCCGCCCGCCGCTGTGTACAGGGTGCACAGCCCGGCAACCGCCAGCAGCAGCAGCCCCCCCGCCAGCGGCAGGTCGATGCGCGGCCGGGTCAGCACACGGCGCAGCAGGCGCGCCCACCGCACTTGCAGCATCTCGATCATGGCGGGTTCTCCTGCGACGACGCTTCGGCAGGCTCGTCGTGCGGCACGTCCTGGGACGCATCCGGCGGGGCATCCTGCGGCGTTTCCGCTGGCGTGCCGGCCGGTATCGCCGGAGCGCCCGGCGCCGCGCCGGGCGGAGGCAGGCCGCCCGGCGGCAGCGGCGTGTCCGGCGGCGCGTTCGGCTGGGTGGCCAGCCAGGCGTCGAGGATCTTGCGCGCGATCGGGCCGGCGGAGGAAGCACCCCACGCGCCCTTCTCCAGCAGCACCGCCACCGCGATGCGCGGCTCCTCCGCCGGCGCGAACATCTCGAACCACGCGCGATGCCGGCTGGCGAGGTAGGCCAGGTTGGTGTTGTCGTTGTAGGCGTCGGTGTGGCGCGAGTAGAGCTCGGCGGTGCCGCTCTTGCCGGCGATGGTGTACGGAAAGCCCTTGCCCAGCCCGTAGCCGGTGCCGCGCGGGTCGTTCACCACCATCTGCATGCCGTCGACCACCGCCTGCCATTCGGACGGATTGCCGATGACGGACGGGCCTTCCGGCGGATTGGGCAGCGGCACCCTGGGCGCATCCACCCCGGCCTGCGTGGCCATGACCAGCCGCGGCGCATACGGCACGCCATGCCCGGCGAGCGTGGCCAGCGCATGCGCGAGCTGCACCGGCGTCACCGCCCAGTAGCCCTGGCCGATGCCCGCGATCATCGTCTCGCCGGGGTACCAGGCCTTTCTGTAGCGTTTGGCCTTCCATTCGCTCGAAGGCAGCACGCCGCCGGCTTCGCCGTCGAGGTCGATGCCGGTGGGCTTGCCGAAGCCGAACCGGGCCATCCACGCGCTGAAGCGGTCGATGCCCATGTCCACCGCCAGCTTGTAGAAGTAGGTGTTCACCGACCACATGATGGCCATGCGCAGGTTCACCGTGCCGAAGCCGCCGCGGCGGTCGTCGCGGCGGCAGAACGTGGTGCCCGGCAGGCAGAACGTGCCGGTGGAAAGCACGGTGTCCGCCGGCGTGCGTAGGCCCAGTTCCAGCCCGCCCAGGCCGACGAAGGGCTTCACCGTGGAGCCAGGCGGGTACACGCCGCGCAGCGCGCGGTTCAGCAGCGGCTTGTCCGGCGCGCTGGTCAGCGCGTTGTAGTCGGCGTGGCTGATGCCGTCCACGAACAGGTTGGGATCGAAGGTCGGCTCGCTGACCATCGCCAGCACCTGGCCGTTGCGCGGGTCGATCGCCACCGCCGCGCCGGTCTGCCCGGCCAGGGCCTGCTCGGCGGCCTTCTGGACGCGCACGTCGATGCTGAGGTAGATGTTCCTGCCGGGCGTGGCCGGATGCGTCTGCAGCACGCGCTGGGTGCGGCCGTCCGCGTTCACCTCCACCAGCTCGTAGCCCGGCGTGCCGTGCAGCACGTCCTCGTAGGAGCGCTCGATGCCGATCCTGCCCACGTGGGTGGTGCCCTTGTAGCGCGCGGGGTCGAGGCGGTCGAGGTCGTCCGCGTCGATGCGCGAGACGTAGCCGATCACGTGCGCGAACAGCCCGCCGAACGGATAGCGCCGGTTGAGGTAGGGCACTACGTCCACGCCGGGGAAGCGCCAGCGGTTCACCGCGAAGCGGTCGATCTCGTCCTCGGTGAGGCGCAGTTTCAGCGGCACGCTCTCGAAGCGGCGGCTCTGCTTCAGCTGCTTGTGGAAGGCGTCGAGGTCGTCCTGGCTGAGCGGGATCACCTGGCCGAGCTGCGCCAGCATCGCCTTCATGTCCGTCACCTGCTCGGGCACCACCTCGAGCCGGAACGCCGGCACGTTGTTGGCCAGCAGCACGCCGTTGCGGTCGTAGATCAGGCCGCGCGCCGGCGGGATCGGGATGGGCTTGACGCGGTTGTTCTCCGAGCGCGCGGCGAACTCGTCGTAGCGCGCCACCTGCAGGGTCGCGTAGCGGCCGAGCAGGCCGAGCAGGCCGAGCACGATCAGCGCGAAGCCCGCCAGCGCACGGCGGCGGAACAGCTCGCCTTCGCTGCGTGAGTCCTTGATCGCGCGCCGCAGCTTCATGTCGCCGGTTCACGTCTCATTGTATCCGCAGCCGCACGCGCAGGTCGTCCAGCAGCAGGAACAGGAACGGCCACAGCGCGGCGCCCATGAACGGGGCGATCCACCAGCTCGCCGGCGGCATCGGCGCGCCGGACAGCAGCCGCACCAGCAGCAGCAGGACACGGTCGTTCAACAGCAGCGCCAGCACCGCCAGGATCTGCTGCGACATGGTGAAGAAGCGCAGCCGCGAGCGGAAGCGCAGCACGATGAACACCAGCGCGCACAGGCGCAGCGCCTGCTCGCCCAGCAGCACGCCGTCGAACAGGTCGGCGGCCAGGCCGAGCAGGAAGGCCAGGCCCAGGCCCACGCGATCCTCCGACTCCAGCACCCAGTACAGCAGCACCAGCGCGGGCCAGTACGGCTTGAACGGCTCCAGCACCGCCGGCAGCGGCACCAGCATGGACAGCAGCGCGAACAGCAGCGTGCCGGCGAACCACCACGTGGACAGGCGCTGGCGGTTCATCGCGCGCTCCCGGCCGCGGCGGGCGATGCGCTTGGATCGGCGGCGGGCAGGATGGCAGTGGCGCGCGGCAGGGTCGTCCGCACGGCACCCGCCGATGCGGCGGAAGCTGGCACGGCGGCGGCGCCCGGCGCGGGCGCCAGCGCCGCCGGCGGCCCGGCCGGAATCGCCGGCGCGGGCGGCCCGTCGGGCTCGGCCTGGTCGTGCAGCAACAGCACGTCCTCGCTGCGGTCGATATCGGCCGCCGGCTGCACCTGCGCCACGCGGAACATGCCGGAAACGCCCGGCGCCACCTCGGTTACCTTGCCCACCGGGAAGCCCGGCGGGAAGCGGCCGCCCAGGCCGGAGGTGAGCAGCCGGTCGCCCGGCCGCACGTCGGCGGACAGCGGAATGTTCGGCAGCACCAGCCCGCTGCCGTCGCGCGCCCCGTAGGCCACCGTGCGCAGGCCGGAGCGATCCACCACCACCGGGATCGCATGCGCGGGGTCGGTCACCAGCATCACCACCGACGTGGTCGGCAGCACCTCGACCACCTGCCCCATCACGCCGTGCGCATCGATCACCGGCTGGCCTGGCTTCACGCCGTCGCGCGCGCCCAGGTTCAGCACCAGCCGCTGCTGCCATGCGCCCAGATCCACGCCGACCACGCGCGCCAGCTGCACCTTGAGGTCAAGGCTGCGCCGGGTGTCCAGCAGCTCTTTCAGATGCTGGTTCTGCTCGGCCACGCCGGCCATGCGGTTGAGCCGCGCGTTGGCCAGCAGCAGATCCTCGCGCAGGCGCTGGTTCTGCTCGGTGAGCAGCTTGCGGTCGGCGAACGCCACGCTCAACGTGCGCATGCCGGCGCCGGGCAGGTCGGCCAGCCGGTACATCGGCTCCACCACCACCGACGCCATGCCGCGCACGCGCCACAGCCAGCCGTTGCGGTGATCCAGCACCATCAGCACCATGGCCAGGGCGAGGTAGACGATCAGCCGCAGCGTGCCCGCGGCGTTGCCGGCGAACAGGGGCGAAGACTCGTCACGCGTGCGCGCCACGACTGGGCCGGCTCGCTCGGCTTATTCGGGGGCGAAGAAATCGCTGCCGTGCTGGTCGATCAGCTCCAGCGCCTTGCCGCCGCCGCGCGCCACGCAGGTGAGCGGATCGTCCGCCACCTGCACGTGCAGGCCGGTCTCCTCGGAGATCAGGCGGTCGAGGTCGCGCAGCAGCGCGCCGCCGCCGGTGAGCACGATGCCGCGCTCGGCCACGTCGGAGCACAGCTCGGGCGGAGTCTGCTCCAGCGCCGACTTCACCGCGGCCACGATGCCGGCCAGCGGCTCGTGCAGCGCCTCGAGGATCTCGTTGGAGTTGATCGTGAACATGCGCGGCACGCCCTCGGCGAGGTTGCGGCCGGAGATCTCGATCTCCTTCACGTTGGCCTGCGGGAAGGCGCAGCCGATTTCCAGCTTGATCCGCTCGGCGGTGGATTCGCCGATCAGGGTGCCGTGGTTGCGGCGCACGTAGTTGATGATGGACTCGTCGAAGCGATCGCCGCCCACGCGCACGGACTGCGAGTAGACGATGCCGTTCAGCGAGATCACCGCCACCTCGGAGGTGCCGCCGCCGATGTCCAGCACCATCGCGCCGCGCGCCTCGTGCACCGGGATGCCGGCGCCGATCGCGGCGGCCATCGGCTCCTCGATCAGGAACACGTCGCGGGCGCCGGCGCCCTCGGCCGATTCCTTGATGGCGCGGCGCTCCACCTGGGTGGAGCCGCAGGGCACGCACACCAGCACGCGCGGGCTGGGGCGCAGCAGGCGCGACTTGTGCACCTGCTTGATGAAGTACTGCAGCATCGCCTCGGTCATGGTGAAGTCGGCGATCACGCCGTCCTTCATCGGACGCACGGTGGCGATGTTGCCGGGCGTGCGGCCCAGCATGCGCTTGGCCTCGCTGCCCACCGCGGCGATCGCGCGCGGGCCGCCCGGGCCGCGATCCTGGCGCACCGCCACCACCGAGGGCTCGTTCAGCACGATGCCCTGCCCGCGCACGTAGATCAGCGTGTTGGCGGTGCCGAGGTCGATCGAGACGTCGTTGGAAAAGATCCCGCGAAACTTCTTGAACATGGGGTTCGCCGCGCGCCGGCCTGAGTAAAAAACAAGCTGGCCAGTCTAGTCAGCGCGACCAGCGCGCGCAACCGGAAAGACGTTAAAAAACCCTTGTGCAACGCCGCTTTCCGCACATTCCGGAGATTCCGCCTCAGCTGCACGGATTCGCCATGAACGTCCGTTCACGATAGGATGCGAACCTTTGCCGGCCGCGACGCCGCGCGCCATCCACCATCGCAACCGGGGCAATCACGCAACCATGTCAGCCGTCATCTGCGGATCGCTGGCCTATGACACCATCATGGTGTTCCAGGATCAGTTCAAGAACCACATCCTGCCCGACCAGATGCACATCCTGAATGTGTCCTTCCTGGTGCCGCGGATGCGCCGCGAGTTCGGCGGCTGCGCCGGCAACATCGCCTACAACCTCAAGCTGCTGGGCGGCGACCCGCTGCCGGTGGCGGCGGTGGGCCAGGATTTCGCGCCCTACCGCGCGCACATGGAAAAGTGCGGCATCCCGCTCGACCGCGTGCGCGTGTTCGACGACCAGTTCACCCCGCAGTGCTTCATCACCACCGACCTGGACAACAACCAGATCACCGCCTTCCACCCCGGCGCGATGTCCAGCGCGCACGACAACCACGTGCGCGAGATCCCCGACATCGACTTCGCCATCGTGGCACCTGACGGCCGCGAGGCGATGCTGCAGCACGTGGAGGAATTCGCCGCGCGCGGCGTGCCCTTCATCTTCGACCCGGGCCAGGCGATGCCGCTGTTCAGCGGCGACGAGTTCCGCTCGATGATCGGCAAAGCGACCTACGTGATCGTCAACGACTACGAGTCGCAGCTGCTGCAGACGCGCACCGGCTGGAGCGCCGAGGAGATCGCCGGCCGCGTGAAGGCCTATGTGGTCACGCTGGGGCCGCGCGGCTCGCTGATCCATGCCGACGGCGCCACGCACGAGATCCCGCCCGCGCACGAGCGCCAGATCGTCGACCCCACCGGCTGCGGCGACGCGTACCGCGCCGGCCTGATCTTCGGCATCATGCGCGGCAAGGACTGGCCCACCGTGGGTCGCATGGCCTCGCTGATGGGCGCGCTGAAGGTCGAGCACCCCGGCACGCAGAACCAGCGCTTCGATTACGCGCAGTTCGCCGCCGCGTTCAAGGAACAGTTCGGCTACGCGCTGGACTGAGGCAAGCCCGGACAACCGGCAAACCGGCACCTGTCCGCCATCCCTGGATCCCGGCCTGCGCCGGGATGACGGGCAAAATCCCAAACCGCTTCACCCGGCAGGAAACGCGCAGGCGGCCTGCACCGCCGCCTGCCAGCCGCGGTAGCGCCGCTCGCGCTCCGGCGCCGACATGCGCGGCTCGAAACGGCGCTCCATCTGCCATAGCTGCGCGAGCTGCTCGCGGCTTTCCCAGAAGCCCAGCGCCAGCCCGGCCAGATAGGCTGCGCCCAGCGCCGTGGTTTCCTGCACCCGCGGGCGCAGCAGCGGCACGTCCAGCATGTCGCTCTGGAACTGCGCGATGAAGTCGTTGGCGATCGCACCGCCGTCGCAGCGCAGCTCCTTCAGCGGGATGCCCGCGTCCGCCTCCATCGCCGCCAGCACGTCGCGCGACTGGTAGGCCATGGATTCCAGCGCCGCGCGCACCAGGTGTTCGCGTCGCGTGCCGCGGGTGATGCCGAACATCGCGCCACGCACCTCGCTGCGCCAGTACGGCGCGCCCAGCCCCACGAAAGCCGGCACCAGGTAGACGCCGTCGCTGGAGGCCACGCTCTCGGCCAGCGCCTGCGAGTCGGCGGCACGCTCCAGCATGCGCAGGCCGTCGCGCAGCCACTGCACCACCGCGCCGGCGACGAAGATGCTGCCCTCCAGCGCGTACTCGACCTTGCCGCCGATCTCCCAGGCGATGGTGGTCAGCAGGCCGTGCCGCGACGGCACCGCCTGCGCGCCGGTGTGCATCAGCATGAAGCAGCCGGTGCCGTAGGTGTTCTTCGCCATGCCCGGCTCGAAGCAGGCCTGGCCGAACAACGCCGCCTGCTGGTCGCCGGCAAGGCCGCCGATCGGCACCGCGGCGCCGAGGAAACGCGCGGGATCGGTATCGCCGTAATGTTCGCTGCAGGCGCGCACCTCGGGCAGCATCGCGCGCGGCACGCCGAACAGGCGCAGCAGCTCGTCGTCCCAGTCGCGGCGGTGGATGTCGTACAGCAGGGTGCGCGCGGCGTTGCTGGCGTCGGTGACGTGCAGGCGCCCGCCGCTGAGGTTCCACACCAGCCAGCTCTCGATCGTGCCGAACAGCAGCTCGCCGCGCTCGGCGCGCGCCTGCGCACCTTGGACGTGGTCGAGGATCCAGCGGATCTTGCTGGCGGAGAAGTAGGCGTCGATCAGCAGGCCGGTCTTCGCGCGCACCATCGACTCGGCGCCGTCCGCCCGCAGCCGCTCGCAGATCGCCGCGCTTTGCCGCGACTGCCACACGACGGCGTTGTGGATCGGCTGGCCGCTGCGGCGATCCCACACCACCGTGGTCTCGCGCTGGTTGGCGATGCCGATGCCGGCCAGCTCGCCCGGCTCGACCTGCGTGCGCGCGAGCAGCTCGGCCACGGTGGCATGGACGCTGGCGAGGATCTCGCGCGGGTCGTGCTCCACCCAGCCGGGCTGCGGATAGACCTGCGCAAATTCGCGTTGCGCGATGCCTGCCACGCAGCCGCCTGCATCGACCAGCATCGCCCGCGTGCTGGTGGTGCCCTGATCCAGCGTCAGGATGTATCGCTTCACCAAGAGGCACCTCGTGCGCGGGCAGTGGCACGAAGATTAACAAGACGGCGGCGCGGCGTTTCCGCCATGCCGCCGTTTCGCCGAGGGGAAGGCGATGGATTTACCAGGTACGCACGTCCGCCACGCTGGCGGTGAAGCTGTTCGCATCCGGCGTCGCGCGGAACATGCGGCCCAAGTCGAAGCTCACCGAGCCGCCAGGGGGAATGTTGGAGGTGCCCGCCGGCCATGCCTGCTTGCTCTGCAACACACCACCCGACGCATCCTTGATCTCGATGCGGATCTGCGCAGCGGCGGGGGTGGCGCAGTTGTTGACTAACTCGCCGCGCAAGCTCATGTGTCCACCTGGAACCACGCCCGGCTTGAAGTCCTTGATTGCGAAATCGGTAACCGAACAGGCGGCATGGGTAACCAACGGGGTCAGCAGCAGGACGGCGGCAACGACAAGAACTTTCATGCAGGTCTCCGGAGACGGTGGGAAATGCTATGCCCATGTTTCGGTTGACGCGCGGAAAACTTTAGCGGTCACGCCTCGATCCGGATCTCGCCTTGTCTGGATCAATGCAGCACGAAAAGCTTGTCGAAACCGGCCACGCGCAGCGTGCTGCGCAGTTCGCCCGATGCGTTGACGATGCGGATGTCGGCACGGTCGGCGCCGGCGTGCTCGCGCAGCAGAAGCAGCATGCCCAGTGCGGAGCTGTCCATGCCGGTGACCTCGCCGAGGTCGATCACGTAGCTGCGCGCGCGCTTGCCTTCGCCCAGGCAGGCGTCGTGGAAATCGCGGTGGATGCTGAAATCGAAGCGTTCGCCCAGTTGCAGGGTGAGGCAGTCGAGCTCGGCATCGTGGTGGACAATGAGGCTCATGGAAGCGTTTCCCGGTTCAGAACGGCGATCCGTGGATGGATCGTGCGCCAATCAAGCACGACGTGCCTGATCTTTCGTGGCCAGGCCCGGGCACGCACCGGGCTTGGGCAAGCCGGAAAGATGCAGGGCACGTTCCCGGCCTTCAATGTCAGAAGAGTTCGATCTCGCCGGCGTCCATCGAGTTCTGCAGCGCCGGGCCGCGGGCGCGCAGGCGCGCCTTCTCGCGCTGGATCGCCAAGCGGTTGCGCACGCTCTGCGCTCGCGCCTCCAGCACCTCGGTTTCCAGCGTGGCGCAGGCCAGTTCCTCGATGTCGCGGGTGCACTCGCTGGTCACTTCCTGCAGTTCGACGAGGCGCTCGCGGGTCTGCCCGATCAGCTGGCGCAGGATGTCCTCGAACTGCAGCGAACGCACGGTGGTGGAAACGTCGCTGGTGAGGCCGCGGCTGATCTCGACCACCTGGTCGGCCACCTTGCTGGTGCGCGCGTCGCTCTCCGTAACGTGCGCGGTCATCGCGTCGATGCCGCCCTTGGCCGACAGCGCCACGTTGAGATCCTGCGAAGCCATCGTGCCGATCAGGCCGCGCAATTGCTCCATCGCGGTGCGCGCACGCTCGACGTGGCCGCCGATGCGCTCGTTGAGCTGGTTGGAATTGCTGGCCAGGTTGCGGATCTCGCCGGCCACCACCGCGAAGCCGCGGCCCGACTCGCCGGCGCGCGCCGCCTCGATGGCGGCGTTCAGGGCCAGCAGGTTGGTTTCCTCGGCGATGGTGCTGACGTTCTTGAGCAGGCCGAACACCGCGTCCATTTCCTTCGCCATGCCGTCGATGCGGTAGACGATGCGCAGGCTCTCGCGCGACATCTGCACGATCATGCCCACGAAGTGCTCCAGCAGGTCGCCGGTGCGCGCGGCGAAATCCTGCACCGACACGCCGCCGTTCTGCACGCCGATGATCTGCTTGAGCAGCGACTGCTGCAGCGCGGTCTTGTTGGACAGGCCGTCGAAGCCGCCGCCGAGTTCGGACACCGCGTCGCGCAGCAGATCCAGGCATTGGTGCAGCTCGCGGGTGGCGTGGCCGAGTTCGTCCACCAGGGCGCTGCGCACGTCTTCCAGCGCCTCGCGCACCGGGCCGGCGCCGGCAGGCGCGGCCACGGCGGCCGGCGCGGCGGCCTCGACCGTCGCCTCGGCGCGCGTGGCGACGAACCAGGCCGCGGTGAGCGCCAGCACCACCAGCGGCGCCAGCCAGGCCGGATGCCAGACCAGCGTGAGCAGCAGCGCGACGGCGCTGGCGATCCAGCCGGCCAGCGGGCGTCGGGAAAGAATGGGGGAAACGAGTGACATGATCCGCGATCCGGGTCAGGCGCCTTTGGCGCTGGCAGTGGGGCCAAGGTGGACGTGGTGCGCCAGCGCGAGCAGGCGGGCCGCGATATTGTCGATCGGCAACATTTCCGGGGCGGCGCCGAGCTTCCACGCGGCGCCGGGCATGCCCCAGACCACCGAGCTGGCCTCGTCCTGCACCAGGGTGGCGGCGCCGGCCTGGCGCAGTTCGAGCAGGCCGCGCGCACCGTCGTCGCCCATGCCGGTGAGCAGTGCGGCCACGGTGGCCTTGCCCACGCTGGCGGCCATCGAGCGGAACAGCACGTCCACGCTGGGCTTGTGGCGGTTCACCGGCGGACCGTCATGCAGGCGGCACACGTACCTGGCGCCATCCCACATCGCCAGCAGGTGGTGGCTGCCGGGCGCGATGTAGGCGGTGCCCGGCTGGATCGGCTGGCCGTCCTGCGCCTCGCACACGCGCATCGCCGAGCAGCGATCCATGCGTGCGGCAAACGGCCCGCTGAAGGCGGCCGGGATGTGCTGCGTCACCAGGATCGGCGGCGCGTCGGGCGGCATCATCTCCAGCACCACGCGTACCGCCTCGGTACCCCCGGTGGAGGCGCCGATGGCGATGATCGGGCTGCCGCCGCGGCTGCCCGCCATCTGCGAGCGCGGCAGCACCGCGTCGGCCGAGAGGCGTGGCGCCACCTCCAGTTTGCGTACGGTGGTGCGCGCCTGCGGCCTGGCCTTGGCCGCGTGCTTGACCTTGGCGCACAGCTCCTGCGCGGCGTCGCCGAAGCTGGCGGCGAGGTCGGTGTTCGGCTTGGCGTAGAAATCCACCGCGCCCAGTTCCAGCGCGCGCAGCGTGACGTCGGCGCCGGCGGTGGTGAGGGTGGACACCATCACCACCGGCATCGGCCGCAGCCGCATCAGGTTTTCCAGGAAGGTGAGGCCGTCCATGCGCGGCATCTCGACGTCCAGGGTGAGCACGTCGGGATTCAGTTGCTTGATCTTGTCGCGGGCGATCAGCGGATCGGGCGCCGTGCCCACCACCTCGATCTCCGGATCGCAGGCGAGCATCGTCGACATCAGCTTGCGCACCAATGCGGAATCGTCGACTACCAGTACGCGCACTCTTTCCATTGCTCACCTTGGGCTATGCGGGGCCGAGGCCGGCGACGGCCCAAAGAAGGGCCGGCGCCGGACGCCACAGCGTCAGAACAGCTCGACCTCACCCTTTATCGGATCGTTCGCCAGCTGCTTGAGGTACTTGCGCTCGTTGTCCACCAGCTTCACGTCGTCGCCACGGCGCAGCAGGCGTACGCGCGCCTTGCCGCTCTGCGGGAAGAACTGCACCTGGCGCGGATAGACGTCGCCCAGATCCTCCGCCACCACCCGGAGCTTCTCGGTGGCGATGTAGCGGCGCACGAACTCGATGTTGCGCTGGCCGACGTCGCTCATCTGCGCCAGCACGCGACCGCCGCCGAACAGCTTGACGGTGAAATCCGAGCGTTGCGCACCCGCCTTGAGCAGGGCGTTGATGAGGTGCTCCATCGCGTCGGAACCGTAGCGCGCGGCGCGGCCCACGGTGGACGACCAGCTGTCGCTGGCGCCGCGGGGCTCGGGCAGCATGAAATGGTTCATGCCGCCGATGCCGCGCACCGGGTCGTGGATGCAGGCGGACACGCAGGAGCCGAGCACCGTGCTCACCAGCTCCTCCTGCGCGCCCACGTAGAACTCGCCCGGCAGCACCTTGACGTTCATGCAGCCCTGCACCGGATCCCAGTAGCGGCGCAGGTGCTCGAAGCCGGGCATCGCCTCCGGCAGCGTGGGTATCGCACGGCGTTCGGATCGGCGCGCGTCCATCAGCCTCGCTTCCTGTAGACGGTGCGGCCGATCAGGTCGAAATCGTCGCTGATGCCGTGCAGCGACTCGGAGTGGCCGAGGAACAGGTGGCCGCCCGCCGGCAGCAGCGCGGCGTAGCGGCTGAACAGCTTCTGCTTGGTGGGCTGGTCGAAGTAGATCACCACGTTGCGGCAGAAGATCGCGTCGAACGGCCCGCGCATCGGCCAGTCGTGCAGCAGGTTGAGCGGCTTCACCGTCACCAGCTCGCGCAGGAGCGGATGCACGCAGGCGTAGCCCTCGTACTGGCCGGAGCCGCGCTTCATCCAGCGGCGCCGGCGCTCTTCGCTGATGCCGCCGAGCTTGTCCAGCGCGTAGACGCCGTTGCGCGCCGCCTCCAGCGCCTGCGGCGACAGGTCGGTGGCGAGGATCTTGGCGTCGATGCCGCTGGCGCCGTGCTTTTCCAGCGCCTCGGCCAGCACCATCGCCAGCGCATAGGGCTCTTCGCCGGTGGAGCAGCCGGCCGACCAGATGCGCAGCCGGTCGCCGTCGCGGCGCTTGTGCTTGATCCACTGCGGCAACAGCTCGTTTTCGAGCAGCTCGTAGTGGTGCGGCTCGCGGAAGAACGAGGTGACGTTGGTGCTGATGACGCTGGCCAGTTCGCCCAGCTCCGCGTCCGGCTCGTTGCGCAGCAGCTCGCAATAGGCCGCGTAGTCGGGCAGGCGCAGCGCGCGCAGGCGCCGCGCCAGCCGCCCCTGCACCAGTTGGCGCTTGTGCTCGCCCAGCGAGATGCCGAGGTGCTGGTACACGAAATCGCGCATGAAGCGGAATTCGGCGTCGCCGAGCAGGCTGCCGTCGTCGGCCGCGGTCGCCGCGTCGTTACGGGTTGCACCGGCCGCGGCGGCACGCATGCTCAGAACTCCTTCCAGGCGCCGGCATCCGACTCGACTGCAATGGCGCGCGACGGCGGCGCCTTGCGCACGGCGGCGAACACCGCCTCGGTGGCCTTGGTCACTTCCTTCGCGCGCGACGGCGGCGCGCCCTTGCCGCCCTTGGCCGCCTTGTCGCCGCCGAGGCGGAAGAAGCCCACCTGCGCGGTAAGGTCGGAGGCCTGCTCCTGCATGGCGCGGGCGGCGGCCGAGGCCTGCTCGACCAGCGCCGCGTTCTGCTGGGTCATCTCGTCCATCTGCATCACGGCGTTGTTGACCTGGTCGATGCCGGCGGACTGTTCGTTGCTGGCCGCGGCGATCTCGGCCACGATGTCGGTGACCTTCTTCACGCTCTCGACGATGTCGGCCAGCGCCTTGCCGGACTGGTTGACCAGCTCCGAGCCGCTGCGCACCTTCTCCGCGCTCTCGGCGATCAGGCCCTTGATCTCCTTCGCCGCGCCGGCGCTACGCTGCGCCAGGTTGCGCACCTCGCTGGCCACGACAGCGAAGCCGCGGCCCTGCTCGCCGGCGCGCGCCGCTTCCACCGCGGCGTTCAACGCCAGCAGGTTGGTCTGGAAGGCGATGTCCTGGATCAGCCCCACGATCTCGCCGATCTTGCGGCTGGACGCATCGATTTCGGCCATGGCGGAAACCGCCTTGCCGGCCACTTCGCCGCCATGCTCGGCCTGCTCGCGCGCGCCGCGCGCCAACTGGTTGGCGTGGCTGGCGTTCTCCGCGTTCTGCTTCACCGTGGAGGTCATCTCCTCCATCGACGAGGCGGTTTCCTCCAGGCTGGAGGCCTGTTCTTGCGTGCGCTGGCTGAGGTCGTCGTTGCCGCGCGCGATCTCCTGCGCCGCGCTGTTGACCGCCTCGGAACCCTGGCGCACTTCGTCCACGATGCCGCTCAGGCGTTCGTCCATGGTGCGGAAGGCTTCGAGCAGGTTGCCCAGCTCGTCCTGCCGATCCACCTTGATGTCGTGGCCCAGCCGGCCTTCGGCGATGGCATGCGCCACGGTCATCAGCCGTTTCAGGGTATAGGTGAGCGAACGCACCAGCAGGGTCGCCGTCACCAGCACGATCAGCAGGCCGATGCTCATGCCGGCGAACACCAGCACGCGCACCTTGTTGTAGCGGCTCACCTGGTTGGTGTACGTCTGCTTCACCTCCTCGCCCTGCATCTTGATCAGCTTGTTGAGCGTGTCCATGCGCAGCATCAGCGCGGGGCGGACTTCCATCTCCAGCAGGTCGTGCGAGCCGTCGTCGCCCTGGCTCAGGGCATCGGTGACGTCCTTAAGGCTGTTCACGTAGTCCTTGTCGGTGGCGGTCATCGCCTCGTATTGCTTCTCGACCGCCGGGGCGAAGTGCATCGCGCCCAGCTGCTTGTTCAGCGGCGGGATGGCTTTCTGGTTTTCCTGGAACTCGGCGAGCTTCTGCTTCACCTGATCCGGCTTGCCGACCACGGCCGCCGCCTCGCCAAGCACGATGAAGTTCATCAGCGAGCGGTTGCGCAACTCGCTCATCACCTGCACCGGCACCATGCCGTCTTCGTAGCTCTTGCGCATGCCTTCGTTCTGCCAGGACATCACGCCCAGGCCCACGGCCGCGCCCACCACCAGCATGATCGACATCAGGCCGATCATGGCGACCAGGCGGGCCTTGACGGAGAGGGCGGACAGCTTGGAAAGGCGGAAGCTTGCAATGAATTTCTTGATGTTCATCAGGATTCCAGGATCAGGCGGAAACTTCGACGTCGCGGACTTCGGGCAGTGCGGAGTCCAGCGCGTCGACGTCTTCGGGGCGCATCAGCTTTTCCACGTCCAGCAGCATCACCATGCGCTCGACGTGGGTGGCCAGGCCTTTCAGGTAACGGGTATCGACGATGGCGCCCATGTCCGGCACCGGCTTGATAGCCGCCGGGTCGATGTCGACCACGTCGGATACCGAGTCCACCACGATGCCGAACAGGCGGTCGGCCACGGCCACCACGATCATCACCGTGGCGTCGCCGTAGGCCTCGCGCTCCAGCCCGAAGCGCAGGCGCAAGTCCATCACCGGCACGATGGCGCCGCGCAGGTTGAGCACGCCCAGCAGGTGCTCCGGCGCCTGGGGGATGCGCGTGACGCGCGTCCAGCCGCGGATCTCGCGCACCGACAGGATGTCGACGCCGTATTCCTCGCCGGCCAGGCTGAAGGTGAGTTGCTGCACGGCGGGCGCCGTGTCCGCAGTGTTTTCGTGCATGGATCGCCTACCTCGTGAGGATCGTTTCGGGACGGCCGGTTACGAGCGCTATCGGCCGGATCCGCGAACACTTGAATCAGAACGACAGTTCGCTCCACACGCCCAGTTCGTTGGTGGTGGCCAGGGGCACGCCCTGGCGCAGCACCGCGGTGTGCTTGCCCACCAGAGCCAGCCGCAGCCACTTCTGCGGACGCCATTCGACGCCGGCGTCGGCATAGCGGCTGCGTCGCGAGGGATCCTGCAGGCGGTTGGGCCAGGTGTAGTCGTAGCGCGCGAACACGCTCCACTGCGCCGTGAGCTGCCGGCTGGCCCAGGTCGAGACGTTGCGCACGCGCTCGCTGGGCACGGTATACAGGTTGGCCCAGTTGCTGCCGTAGCTGTAGCGCATGCCGAGGCGCCAGACCTTGTCCGCCCAGGCCGCCAGCAGGTCGAGGCGGCGCGCGGTGTGGCGCAGGGTGTGGGTGGCGTCGTCCTCGTCGCCCAGCTGACCGTCGTAGCCGCCCAGCGCGACCACCGCCTGCTTGACGGGATGCCACGCGGCATATGCCTCCACGTCGACGCGGTCGCCGGTGTGCGGCTCCTTGTAGCCGCCGCCGGTGACCACGGACACGGCCACGTCGAACGCCGGCGATAGCCGGCCGGCGAAGTGCACGCCCCAATCCGCGGCCGAGTCGATCTTGGCCATCGAGCTGCCGATGGCATCCACGTAGCGGTAGCCGTACCACTGGCTGGTCAGCGCCAGCATGGGCATGTCGCTCGCGCCTATGCGCAGGGTGGTGCCGGGGGCGAACTTGCGCTGCAGGTAGAGGTGCTTCACCCACACGTCGGTGGTGTGCACCTGCCCGCGCAGCCAGTTGACGTCGGTGGTGAGGTGTACCGACCAGGCCGGGTCGAACGCGTAGTCCGCGTCCAGGTACAGGCGCTTGAGGTCGCCATTCCACGCGCGGTTGCTGGTATCGGTCTTGTAGTTGTTCTGCTGCAGGCTGCTGATGTCGGCAAACACCTTGCCGCCGAAGGTGAAGTCGCCGGCATGGGCCGCGCCGGCGGCCAGGCCGAGCAGCAGCAGGCCGGCCATCGCGGATCGGGCGTACCGCGACCGGCCGCCCATGGAACGCAGGATCGTGCGCATTGGTCTGCTTCCTTGTGCGAGCCTGCTCAGAATTCCGTCCAGCCGCTGTCGGAAGGTGCGGCCGTGGCGCTGTAGGTGGGCTTGGCCTGGCGCGCCAGTTCGCGCGAGGGCGACCGCGAGGCCTTGCGCGCCACCGGCATCGGCTTGATCGCCTGCGTCTCCACCGCCGCCACGCCGCCGTCCAGCCGGAAGAACGCCGTCTGGTTGCGCAGCTCCGCCGCCTGCTCCTGCATCGCCTGTGCCGCCGCCGACGCCTGCTCCACCAACGCCGCGTTCTGCTGCGTCACCTCGTCCATCTGCATCACCGCACGGTTCACCTGGTCGATCCCCGTCGACTGCTCCGCGCTCGCCGCCGCGATCTCCGCCACGATGTCCGTCACCTTGCGCACGCTCTCCACGATCTCCGACAGCGCCGTCCCCGTCTGCTCCACCAGCACGCTGCCCGCCTCCACCCGATCCACGCTCTCGCCGATCAGCGCCTTGATCTCCTTCGCCGCCGACGCGCTGCGCTGCGACAGGCTGCGCACCTCGCTGGCCACCACCGCGAAGCCGCGGCCCTGTTCGCCCGCACGCGCCGCTTCCACCGCCGCGTTCAGCGACAGCAGGTTGGTCTGGAACGCGATCTCGTCGATCAGGCCCACGATGTCCGCGATCTTCCGGCTCGACGCCGTGATCTCGCCCATCGCCGACACCGCCTGCGCCGCCACCGTGCCGCCCTGCTCCGCCTGCGCGCGCGCGCCGCTCGCCAGCTGGTTCGCGTGGCTCGCGTTCTCCGCGTTCTGCTTCACCGTCGAGGTCATCTCTTCCATCGACGCTGCCGTCTCTTCCAGGCTCGACGCCTGCTCCTGCGTGCGCTGGCTGAGGTCGTCGTTGCCCCGCGCGATCTCCTGCGCCGCCCCGCTCACCACCTGCGAGCCCCTCTGCACCTGACCGATCACTTCCACCAGCTTCACGTGCAGCCGCTGCATCGCATGCATCATGCTGCCGGCCGGCAGATCGAGCTTCTCCGTGCCGTTCAGCGACAGGTCGCCATCGGCCATGCGCCCGGTCATCATCACCGCGAACGCGGGCTCGCCGCCGATGCTGCGCCGGATGCTGCTCATCGACAGCCACACCACGCCGATCACCAGCAGGGCGAGCAGGCCGGCCCAGGCCAGATGCACCATCAGGTCGTGGCGAAACTGCGCGTCGATGTCGTCGAAGTAGGCACCGGCGGCGAAATTGAGGTTCCACGGCTTGAACAACTGCGCGTAGGTGATCTTGTCCTTGGCGCCGCCCTTGGGCATTTTCTGCGAGTAGCGGATCAGGATGTGGCCATTCTTGACGTCGCCCTCCGACATCATGCGGTAGTGCGGCATGCCGTTGGCGTCGGTTTCGGCGCTGATGTCCTTGCCGGCCCAGTCCGGCCGCAGCGGGTGCATGCGCATCACCAGGTCGGTGCCGAACACGAAGACGTAGCCGGTGCCGTTGTCCCAGCGCATGTTGTGGATCTGCGCCAGCGCCTGCTTCTGCGCCGCATCTTCGCTGAACTCGCCCTTGGCGGCGCGATCGTGGAAACCCTGCGCTATCGATGCCGCGGTTTCGATCTGGTTCTGCAGCCGATGCTCCAGATCCGACATCTGCACGCTCCGGCTCTGCCACGCGCTCATCACGGTGAGCGCGATCAGGCCGACCAGCACCACCGCGATCACCACGCCGACGCGGGCGTTGAGGCTCATGTTGTTCAACGACCACTTCGTTGCTTTCATCGCGGACATCCGCCTGTATGAAGTGCGTGCCGGCCACGCGACGGCGACCAGCGAAGATGAAGCGGGAAACCCCGTTTCAGAATTCCGTCCAGCCGCCGTCGGAAGGTGCGGCCGTGACGCTGTAGGTGGGCTTGGCCGGACGTGCCAGTTCGCGCGAGAGCGACCGCGACGCCTTGCGCGCCACCGGCACCGGCTTGATCGCCTGCGTCTCCACTGCCGCCGTGCCGCCATCCAGCCGGAAGAACGCCGTCTGGTTGCGCAGCTCCGCCGCCTGCTCCTGCATCGCCTGCGCCGCCGCCGACGCCTGCTCCACCAGCGCCGCGTTCTGCTGCGTCACCTCGTCCATCTGCATCACCGCACGGTTCACCTGGTCGATCCCCGTCGACTGCTCCGCGCTCGCCGCCGCAATCTCCGCCACGATGTCCGTCACCTTGCGCACGCTCTCCACGATCTCCGACAGCGCCGTCCCCGTCTGCTCCACCAGCACGCTGCCCGCCTCCACCCGCTCCACGCTCTCGCCGATCAGCGCCTTGATCTCCTTCGCCGCCGACGCGCTGCGCTGCGACAGGCTGCGCACCTCGCTGGCCACCACCGCGAAGCCGCGGCCTTGCTCGCCCGCGCGCGCCGCCTCCACCGCCGCGTTCAGCGACAGCAGGTTGGTCTGGAACGCGATCTCGTCGATCAGCCCAACGATATCCGCGATCTTCCGGCTCGACGCCGTGATCTCGCCCATCGCCGACACCGCCTGCGCCGCCACCGTGCCGCCCTGCTCCGCCTGGGCCCGCGCCCCGCTCGCCAGCTGGTTCGCATGGCTCGCGTTCTCCGCGTTCTGCTTCACCGTCGAGGTCATCTCCTCCATCGACGCCGCCGTCTCTTCCAGGCTCGACGCCTGCTCCTGCGTGCGCTGGCTGAGGTCGTCGTTGCCCCGCGCGATCTCCTGCGCCGCTCCGCTCACCACCTGCGAGCCCCTTTGCACCTGACCGATCACTTCCACCAGCTTCACGTGCAGCCGCTGCATCGCATGCATCATGCTGCCGGCCGGCAGGTCGAGCTTCTCCGCGCCGTTCAGCGACAGGTCGCCGCCCGCCATGCGGTTCACCAGCGCCACCGACACCGACGGCTCTCCACCGATGCTGCGCCGGATGCTGCTCATCGACAGCCACACCAGCGCGGTCACCACCGCACCCAGCAGGCCGACCCACAGCAGGCTGGACATCAGCTCGCGATGGAACTGCGCGTCGACGTCGTCGAAGTAGGCGCCGGCGCCGAAATGCATGTTCCACGGCTTGTAGAACTCGGAATAGGTGACCTTGCCGACGATCTTCTTGGTGCCGGGCTTGGGCCACTCGTATTCGCTGATGCCGCTGCCGTTCTTCGCGTCGACGTCGTGCATCAGCTTGAACACCAGCCTGCCGTGCGGATCGGCCATGCCGCCGACGTTGCTGCCGATCTTGTCGAGCAGCACCGGATGCTCGGTGAGCGTGTAGTCGTCGCTGAACGCGAACACGTAGCCCGCACCGTTGTCCCAGCGCATGTTCTGGATCTGGGCCAGTGCGCGCTTCTGCGCCTCGGCCTGGCCGAACTCGCCCTTGGCGGCGCGCGCGTCGTAGGCCTTGGCGATCGAAAGGGCCGACTCGACCTCGCTTTTCAGCAGGCTTTCCAGCCCGTGCATCTGGTTGGCGCGGCCGTGCAACGCGTTCGTCACGGTGAGCGCGAGCAGCCCCGCGATCACCACCACGACCACCAGCACGGTTCGCGCATTGAGGCTCATGCGCTGGAACGACCATTTTTCAAACGACATCTCGCCCCCCTTCCGGATGCCGGCCGGGCCGCCCGCGTCAGGCGGCCTTGACGCGCCGCCCCAGCCGCACCACGCCGCCCACGTCCACGATCAGCGCTACCGAACCGTCGCTGACGATGGTGGCGCCGGATACGCCCTGCACCCGTTCGTAATGCTTTTCCAGCGACTTGATCACCGCCTGCTGCTGGCCCAGCAGCTCGTCGACCAGCAGGCCCACGCGCTGGCCTTCGTCCTCGACCACCACCACGATGCCGCGCTCGATCTCGGCGATCGCGTCGGCGCAACCGAAGGCGCGGTGCAGGCGGATGATCGGCAGGTATTCGCCGCGGAACTGGAACACCTCGCCGCCGCCGGCGATCCTGCGCACGACATCGGCCGTGAGACGCAGCGATTCGACGATGGAGATCAGCGGCACGATGTAGCGCTCCGCGCCCACCGCGGTGACCAGGCCGTCGATGATCGCCAGGGTCAGCGGCAACGCGATGGTGAACACGCTGCCCTTGCCCGTCACGCTCTTCACGCCCACGGTGCCGCCGAGGTCGCGCACGTTGCGGCGCACGACGTCCATGCCCACGCCGCGCCCGGAGAGGTCGGTGGCCACGGCGGCGGTGGAGAAGCCGGGCTGGAAGATCAGCTCGGCCACCTCGTCGTCGTTGAGCTGTTGGCCCGCGGCGACCAGGCCGCGCTCGACCGCCTTGGCCAGGATGCGCTCGCGGTTGAGCCCGGCGCCGTCGTCGCTGATCCGCACCACGATGTTGCCGCCTTCGTGGTGCGCGTCGAGCGTGAGCGTGCCGGTTTCCGGCTTGCCGGCGGCGCGGCGCTGCTCCGGCATTTCCAGGCCGTGGTCGATCGCGTTGCGCACCAGGTGCACCATCGGATCGCCGATCTTCTCCAGCACGGTCTTGTCCAGCTCGGTCTGCTCGCCCTGCAGCTCCAGCTTCACCTGCTTGCCGAGCTTGCGCTCGAGGTCGCGCACCAGGCGCGGGAAGCGGTTGAACACTGAGCCGATCGGCAGCATGCGTATGCGCATCACGCTTTCCTGCAGCTCGCGCGTGTTGCGTTCGAGTTGGGCCAGCCCCTCGCGCAGGCGCTCCAGCTGCGAAAGGTCGAAATTGGTGCCGATGTCGTTGAGCATGGACTGGGTGATGACCAGCTCGCCCATCATGTCGATCAGCGCATCGACCTTGTCGATGCCGACGCGGATCGAACCGCCTTCGCCATGGCCGGAAGCCGCCGCCTCGCGCGCGGCAGCCGCAGGCGCGGCGGGCGCCGCGACGGGGACGGCCGCAGCAACAGCCGGCGGCGCCGGCGCGGGAGCAGGCGCGGCAACCTCGGCCGCAGCAGCGGCCAGCGGCGCGATGGCCAGTTCGCAGTCGCCGTCCAGCCACTCGAACACGGCGTCGAGATTCGCGCGCGCCACCGCGCCGTGCAGGCGCAGCTCCCAGCCCAGGTAGCACTGGCTGGGATCGACCGCGGCGAACTCCGCGGGCGCGGCGTCGCTGACGAAGGCGCGCACCACTTCCAGCGTGCCGAGCTGCTGCAGTTCGCGGAACAGGCGCAGCGGCTCGTTGCCGGTCTGCAGCAGGTGCGGCATCGCCACAAAACGGATGTTCCAGCCGGCGACCGGCGCGGCTTTCGCCTTGGCCGCCGCGGGCGCCGCCGCGGCTTCGCCTTCCACCAGCTCCGCCAGTTCGGCGCGCAGCGACTCGCTGATGGCGTCGGCGGCGGGCTGGCCCTTCGCGGTGCGGTCGAGCATGGAGCGCAGGCAGTCGACCGAGCGCAGCAGCAGGTCGGTGAGGCCGGCGTCCACCGCGCGGCGCTCGCTGCGCACTTCCTCCAGCAGCGATTCGGCCACGTGGGTGAACGCGGCCACGTCGGCGAAACCGAACGTCGCCGCGCCGCCCTTGATGGAATGCGCCGCGCGGAAGATGGTGTGCACCAGCTCGTGGTCGGTCGAACCCGAGTCCAGCGCCAGCAGCGCGGCCTCCATCGCGTCGAGGCCTTCCAGGCTTTCCTCGAAGAAGGTCTTGTGGAACTGGGTCAGGTCGACCGTGGCCATGGATGCGTTTCCTCAGCCCAGCACGCGCTTGACGGTCGCCAGCAACTGCTCGGGATCGAACGGCTTGACCAGCCAGCCGGTGGCGCCGGCGGCCTTGCCTTCCATCTTCTTCTCGGTGTTCGACTCGGTGGTGAGCATCAGGATCGGCACGCCCTGGTACTCGGGCCTCGCGCGCAGCGCGCGCACCATGCTGATGCCGTCCATCACCGGCATGTTGACGTCGGCGAGCACCAGGTCGAACGCGCTGGCGCTGGCTGCGTCCAGCGCCAATTGGCCGTTTTCGGCCTCGGTCACTTCGTGGCCCGCGCCGCGCAGGGTGAAGGCCACCATGCCGCGCATCGAGGTCGAATCGTCTACCGCCAGAATCTTTGCCATGCTGCCACCTCAGTTAGGCCGGCCCGACGGCCGGCAGTTCCAGAATCCGTGCCAGGCCGAGCAGGCCGGCCGCGTCGTTCAAGGCGGCGCTGCTGCCGCGCCAGGCCAGCGTGCCGCCGCGCCCGTCCAGCGCGCGGCGCAACAGCACCAGCAATTGCAGCGCGGCCGTGTCCACGCGCTCCACCTGGCTGCCGTCGAGCTCGATGGCGCCGTGCTGCAGCGCCTGCGCCAGTTCGGCCTGCAAGGCCGCCTGCGCGGCGATGCGGCAATCCGCCGGCAACACCACGGTTGCCTTCTCGCCCGCCGCCTGTCCTTCGTCCTGCCTTGCTGCCCGCTTGCCGGCCATGCCGTCGCCCCTTTCGCGCCACCTGGCGCTGACTGCTGGCTTATCGGCCGGCACGCTAGCCCCTTTAGGCTCTAAAGTTTGTGCAGACGCCGCCGATGCCGTTTCCGATTAGCCGACTCAGGCCCATACCTTTTATGCGGGATCCGACTTGATCATCCAGCCGACCAGCCTTGCCGCCCTGACCTGGGCCGGCGCCGCCGCAGGCACTGCCGCGCCAAGCTGGCGCATCGGCACCGTGCTGTCCGCGCGGCCGCTGGGGGTGAGTCCGCAGGGGTTGCAGATACTGCAGATCGGCAGCCTGACGGTGGAAGCCGACGTGCTCAGCAGCCAGCTCCCCACGCAGTTCCAGGTGCGCGTGCTCAGCCTGGGCGCGCAGCCTCAATTGGAAATGCTCACGCCGCCGGCCGACGCCGCCCTGCAGCGCGCCATGCGCGAGAGCCTGCCCCAGCAGAACGGCTACGCGCCGCTGCTGGCCACGCTCGATGCGCTGGCGCAGCGCCCGATGCTGCGCCAGTTGCCGCCGGATCTGCGCACCGCGCTCGCTTCGCTGGAACAGGCGCTGCGCAGCCCGGCGGAAGTCACCCGCGGCGAAGGGCTGCGCGAAGCCATCGCCCACAGCGGGCTGTTCCTCGAAGCCACGCTCGCCCGTTCGCTGGGCCAGCCCCCGCCGGCACTGCAGGACGACTGGAAGGCCGCACTGCTGCGCCTTGCCGCCACGCTGGACAGCCGCGCGCCCGCATCACCGGCAACACCGGGGCAGAACGCCGGCGAAACCGCGCCCCCGCTGCTGCAACGCGGCCTGCAGGCGCAACCGCGCGCGCCCTTGCCCGAGCTGCCGATGGACGACGTGACGCCCTTGCTGGGCCGCCTGCAGGGCGAGGTGCATGCCGCACTGGCGCGGGTCGAGGTGGCGCAACTGGAGTCCGGCACCGGCCCGCTGCCGGCATGGATGATCGAAATCCCCATGCACGGCGAAGGCGGCAGCGACGTGCTGCAGGTGCAGCTCGAGTACACCGTCGACGACGGCGACGGCAGCCGTGGCTGGAACCTCGGCTTCGCGCTCGACCTGCCCACGCTGGGCGCGATCCAGGGCGAGCTGCAGTTGCGCGAACCGCGCCTGTCGGTGCGCCTGTGGGCCGCCCTGCCCGACACCGTGCACCTGCTGGAGCGCCAGTTCACCGCGCTGCGCCAGCGGCTCTCCGCCTGCGGCCTGTTGCTCGATCAGCTGACCTGCCAGCTCGGCCTGCCCGAACCGCCGAACCGCTACAGCGCCGTGCTGCTGCAGGCCACCGCATGAGCGCGCCGGACAATACGCCGACCGCACCGCCGCCGGTGCGCCGGGTCAGCCTGCGCATTTCCGGCGGCGGCACCGTCGGATCCCGGGCCAGCCTGCCGCCGGAATCGCTGGAGGCCCTGCGCGCGCGCGCGCAGGCGATGGGCCTGCCGCTGCACCCCGATCCGCAGATCGCCGCCCTGCTGGCCGGCCTGCGCCTGCGCGACGACGTGCCGGTGCTGCTCTACGCCGCCGCCGCCTCGGTGCTGGCCGCCGTGTACGACGCGGCGGCGGAGCAATAGCTCAGAGCCTGTTTACGTCGGCGTCCGCATGGCGAGAATCAGCTTCGCCTCATCACTGGACAGCCCGCAGCACGCCACCAGTTGTTCGACATCGGCGCCTTCGCGCGCCAGTTGCTTGGCCAGCTCCCACGAGCGATCGGGCAGCACGGGGCGCTCCACCTGGCCGAGCTTGCGCTCGACGCGGCCCAGCGCCGTCACCAGCATCGAGGTGGGCACGTCGGTGCTGGTGCCCGCCGCGTTCTGCCACAGCGCATCGACACGCCGCTGCAGGCGATGCGACTGCCGCCACAACAGCACCAGCAGCACGCTCTGGCCCGCCGCCACCAGCAGCAATGCGACCACGCCAAGTTCAAGCCACATCGTCGCCGCCTCCGTTCAGGCGGTACAGGCGGCGCGCATCCAGCAGCACCACAAAGCCGTCCCGCCATGGCAGCACGCCGCTGACCGGGTCGTCGTCGCGGCTGACCCTTCCGGGCGGCGGCGGCGCGATCTCCAGCCCATCGCCATCCAGCAGTTCGCCCACCGCGTCGACCTTGAGGCCCAACGACTGCCCCGCGTGCGACAGCATGATGATGCGAATCCCCAGCGGATCGGCTTCGGGTTGCGCCGGCAGGCCGAGCCGGCGGCGCCCGTCCATCACCGGCACGATGCGGCCGCGCAGGTGCCGCACGCCAAGCAGATCGGGAGCGGAACCCGGCACCGGGGTCAGCTCGTCGTCGCGGATCACCTCGCTGACGTCGGCCAGCCGCGCGGCATACAGCTGCGCGCCGATGCGGAAGGTCAGCCAGTGGCGATCGTCGTCCGAATGGTTCTGGATGGCGGGCGTGTTCATGGGGCGTCCTTGGCGTGCGGTTCGGCGCCGGGCGTGGCGGCGGCCGAAGTGGCCGACGCCGGCGTCACCGTGGCGGTGGGCAGCGTATGGGTGACGGAGGCCTCCGGCTGGCGCGCCGTGTCCGCAGGCACGGGCGAAGTGGATCGCAGCACCTGCACGGCAGGCAAGCCGGCGGCCGGCGCGGCGACCGAAGAAGCGACGGAGATGCCGGACTGGCGGTCGATCTGGCCGACGTCGCTTTGCGTGCGCTGCGGGGCCGAGCCTTCGCCCATCACCACCACCAGCACGCGGCGGTTCGCGTTGCGGCCGTCCGCGGTGCCGTTGTCGGCGACCGGATGCGTTTCGCCCCAGCCGACGATGCCCAGCCTGTCCTGCGCGATGCCGCCGTCCATGAACAGGCGCGCCACGCTGCCCGCGCGCGCCGCGGAAAGCTCCCAGTTCGAGGGGAACTGCGCGGTGCTGATCGGCACGTTGTCGGTGAAGCCTTCGATGCGCAGCGGATTGCTGAAGCCGGCCAGCACGACGGCCAGGTTGTGCAGCACGACCTGCGCCTTGTCGGACAGCTGCGCCACGCCGCTGGGAAACAGGATGTCGGTGCGGATCTCGATTTCCAGCCACTGCTGCTTGTTGCGCACCACCACCTGCTTGCTGTCGATCAACGGCTGCAGCGCCTTGCGCACCTCGGATTCGATGCGCTTGAGGTTGTCCTTCCCGGAGCCGGCGCCGACGTTGCGCCCGTTGCCGCCCTGCAGCGCCACCGGATGCGGCGGGATCGGCACGGCGACCACCGCCACCGCGCCCGCCTGTCCTTCCGGCGAGGCGATGGACGGATCGACGTTGTGCGGCTTCACCTTGGAGGGCGGCATCGGCGCGATGACATGGCTGGAACCGTTGAACGCCTCGATCATCGCCTCGGAAAGCACCCGGTACTTGCCCGCGTTGACCACCGAGACGGCGTACATCACCACGAAGAAGGCCAGCAGCAGGGTGATGAGGTCGGCGTAGGGGATCGCCCAGGCCTCGTGGTTCAGGTGCTCCTCGTGCTTGTGCTTGCGGCTCACGAAACGTAGCCCTGCAGGCGCGCCTCGATCTGGCGCGGGTTGTCGCCCTGCGCGATCGACACCAGCCCCTCGATCAGGATCTCGCGCATCTTGGTCTGCTTGTGCACCAGGCTTTTCAGCCGCGCCGCCATCGGCAGCATGAACAGGTTGGCCAGGCCCACGCCGTAGATGGTGGACACGAACGCCGCGGCGATGCCGTGGCCCAGCTTGCTGGGATCGGCCAGGTTCTGCATCACCGCCATCAGGCCCATCACGGCACCGAGGATGCCCATGGTGGGCGAGAAGACGCCGGCGCTTTCGAACACCTTGGCGCCGGCCAGGTCGATGGCCTCGCGGGTTTCCAGCTCCACCTCCATCACGCTGCGGATCGCCTCCGGCTCGCCGCCGTCGACCAGCAGCTGCAGGCCCTTGCTGACGAACGGGTCGGTCTCGGCCTCGATCTGCGCCTCCAGTCCCAGCAGGCCCTGCCGGCGCGAGATCTCGCTCCAGCCCACCACGCGACTGATGAGGTCGGCGGGGCGGTGGTTCGGCGGCCTGTAGATCATCGCCGCCATCTTCAGCGCATGCTTGAGCACGCCGCCCTGGTTCTGCAGCAGCAGCGCCGACACGGTGCCGAATATCACGATCACGAACGCGCCGTCGTTCCACAACGCATCGACGCTCGATCCCTTGAGGATGGTGCCGATGATGAGAACCAGAAAGCCCAGTACCGTGGCGATGATGCTGATCAGATCCATGAGCAGGCTCTCAACCGGTCTGCGCCAGCGGGGCGAAGGGTTTCGCGGCGCCGTCGGCCAGGCCGGCCAAATCCATCACCAACGCCAACCGGCCATCGCCGGTAACGGTGGCGCCGGCCACGCCGGGCACGCCGGCGAACAGGTGGCCCAGCGGCTTGACGATGACGTCCTCGCGGCCGAGCACTTCGTGCACGAGGCAGCCCAGCCGCTGGTGGCCGATGTGCAGCACGGCCACGTGGCGCACCGCCTCGGGTGCCGCGCCGGCCCAGGCGACCATGTCCACCAGCGGCAGCGCGCGCCCGCGGTGGCGCGCCACCAGGCGGCCGTCGAGCAGGCTGTCCTGGCCGGGATCGAGCTCGAAAACCTCTTCCACGTTGCCCAGCGGCAGCGCCTGCAGCCGGTTGCCCACGCGCACCATCAGCACGCGCACCACGGCCAGCGTGAGCGGCACGGCCAGTTCGAGTTCGCTGCCGTGGCCCAGGCGCGAATGCACCGCCAGCGTGCCGCCCAGCTCGGTGATGCGGGTCTTCACCACGTCCATGCCGACGCCGCGGCCGGAGATGTCCGACACGGTGGCAGCGGTGGAGAAGCCGGGGCGGAAGATCAGCTCGTAGCACTCGCTTTCGGACAGTCGCGCGGCCTGCGCCGCGTCGATCACGCCCTTTTCCACCGCCTTGCGCTTGAGGATCTCCGGATCCATGCCGCGGCCGTCGTCGGACACGGTGATGACGATGCGTTCGCCGCGCTGGCTGGCCGCCAGCACCACGCGACCCTTGCGCGGCTTGCCGGCGCGCTCGCGGTCGGCGGGCTGCTCCAGGCCGTGATCCAGCGCGTTGCGCAGCAGGTGGATCAGCGGATCGGCCAGCGCCTCGACCAGGCTGCGGTCGAGGTCGGTGCCTTCGCCTTCGAGCACCAGCTCCACCTCCTTGCCGAGCTGGCGGGCAAGGTCGCGCACGATGCGCGGGAAGCGCTGGAACAGGCGTCCCACCGGCTGCATGCGCATGCCCATCACCGCGCCCTGCAGTTCGTCGGTGATGCGATCCAGTTCGCCGGTCGCCGCGGCCAGCGCCTCGCTGCCGTGGCGCGCGGCGAGGCTGAGCAGGCGATTGCGCGCCAACACCAGTTCGCCGGCATGGTTGACCAGCAGATCCAGCCGCGCCGTGTCCACGCGCACCGTGGTTTCGGCGGCGGGCGGCGCGGCCTGGCGCGCGGCGGGAGCGGCCGGTGCCGCCGGTGCGGGCGCCGGCGCGGCCACGGGTGCGGGCGGCGGCGCGGCCGAACCGGGCTGGCCGCCCTTGCCGTGCAACGTGTCCAGCAGCGCCTCGAACTCGTCGTCGTCGATGGTGCCGGCGGGGGCCGGCGCGGGAGCCGCGACCGGCGGCAACGCGGCGGGCTCGATGGTGCCGGGCACCGCGGTGCCGTAGAGGCTGTCGAGCAGCGCCTCAAACTCGCTGTCGTCGATGGTGCTGTCTGCCCCGGCGGCCGGCGCAGGCGCGGACACTGGAGCCGGCGCAGGTGCCGGCGCAGCCGCCGCCACGCCACGCGGCAGCAGCGCCTTGAGCAGCTCGGCCGGCGGCGTCGCCAGCGGCGTGCCGGCGGCCAGCGCGGCCATCATCTCGACCAGCCGATCCAGCGTCTGCAGCAACGCATCCATGTAGCTGGCATCGAGCGTGAGGTTGCCGTTGCGGGCCTGGTTGAGCAGATCCTCGGCGTTGTGGCACAACTGCACCATCGGCTCCAGCGAGAGGAAGCCGGCACCGCCCTTGACGGTATGGAAGGCGCGGAACACGGCGTTCAGCAGTTCGCCGTCGCCCGGCGCCGCTTCCAACCCCACCAGTTGCTCGCCCAGGCGCTCGACGAGTTCGCCCGCTTCGACGAGGAAGTCCTGGCGCAGCTCGTTGTCGAAATCAGCGTTCACTGCGCCCGCGCCCTCAGAAACCGAATTCGCTGAGCAGCCGGTCGGCGTCCTCCTGGCTGTGGATCTTGTCCACGTCGGCGGGCACCTCGGCGCCCGCCAGCGCGCCGGTGAGACGCACCAGCTCCAGCAACGAGGTTTCGACCGTGCCGATGAAGGCGGATACCTTCTTGATGCGCTGGCCGGAGAGATCCTGCCAGGACTGCGCCACCACCATGTCGGCGAGGCCGGTGCGGCAGGTTTCGGCGAAGCCGCCCGCGTCGCGCGCCAGCCCGGCGGCGAGTTCGTCGCCGTCGGCGCGCTTGAGCACGTCGCCGGCGTGCTGGGCCAGCGCTTCGGCCTGCGGCCGCAGGCGCTCGGCGAAGTCGATGCTGCGATTGGCGGCGTTCGCGCTCATCTCCAGCACGTCCTGCAGGTGCTGGCGCGCGTCGGCCACGATGCCGGGTACGCCCTCCTGCGCCAGCTCGCCGCCGAGGCGGCGCACGGCGTCGTGCAGCTCGCGGGCCAGCTGGCCCAGCGCGCGGAACAGGTGCTGCTCGCGCTGGCGCACCATGGTGTCCAGCGCGTGCTCGAAGGCGGGGCCCTCCGGGCTGTTCAGCAGGTCGCGCAGTTCGGACGGCAGGTTCTCGTCGCCAGCCAGGGGGATCAGGGTGCTCATGCGTTGGCTCCGCTGGCGGCGATCCGCTCGAAGATCTTGGTGAGCTTCTCCTGCAAGGTGGCCGCGGTGAAAGGTTTGACCACGTAGCCGTTCACGCCCGCCTGCGCGGCGGCGATGATCTGGTCGCGGTTGTTCTCGGCCGTCACCATCAGCACGGGCATGCCTTTGAGCGAGGGCTCGGCGCGGATCGCGCGCAGCAGGTCGATGCCGGTCATGTTCGGCATGTTCCAGTCGGTGACCACCAGGTCGAACGGCTGGGCGCGCAACATGGCAAGCGCGTTGTTGCCGTCGTCGGCCTCCTGGATCAGGGTGTTGGTGAAGCCGAGCTCCACCAGCAGGTTCCTGACGATGCGCCGCATGGTGGAGAAATCGTCCACCACCAGGATTTTCATGTTCTTGTCCAAACGACTGCTCCACGTAACGAGGGTCTGCGGGGGATGCGGGTTCGCGGCTCAGGTGCGCCAGCCGGAGAGCTTGCCGCGCAACCGGATCACGGCCTGGCCGTGGATCTGGCACACGCGCGACTCGCTGACGCCGAGCACGGCGCCGATTTCCTTGAGATTGAGCTCCTGCTCGTAGTACAGCGACATCACCAGTTGCTCGCGTTCGGGCAGTTCGACGATGGCCTCGACCAGCGCTTCGCGCATGCCGCTGTGCTCGATGCCCTCGTCCGGCGACAGGCTGTTCTCGTCGGCCACGTCGTACACGCTGGGCTCTTCGCTGTCGTCGGAGGAGGTGAGGCTGAGCAGGCGCGAGGAAAGCGCGTCCGAGAGCACCTGGTGGTACTCCTCCGCGCTGATGCCGAGCCGCCGGATGACTTCGGCGTCGTCCGCCTCGGCGCCGGTCTCGGCCTCGATCTGGCGGATCGTCTCGGCCACCTCGCGGGTCTTGCGGTGCACCGAGCGCGGCGTCCAGTCGGCGCGGCGCAGCTCGTCCAGCATCGCGCCACGGATGCGGATGCCCGCGAACGTCTCGAAGCTGGCCCCCTTGTCGTTGGCAAAATGGCGCGCTGCCTCAAGCAAACCGATCATCCCCGCCTGGATCAGGTCGCCCACATCGACGCTGGCCGGCAGCCGCCCCATCAGGTGGTAGGCGATCCGCCGAACCAACGGCGCGTGCCGACGTACCAGTTCGTCGGCACTTCCGCGGGAGAATTGTAGATATTCCGAAGTCGCGCTCATCCCGGGGTTCCCCCGGCCGGAACCGCCCGGCCACCGAAGAAGGAGATGCGATCGAGACCCGCGCGACCGGGCTCGACCCACTTATCGACCGACTCGGCCAGTTTCTTGAATGCCCTGGCCGACGGACTCGACGGCCACAGTTCTACCACGGCTGCCTGGCGGCGGATCGCCTGGCGCAGCCTTTCGTCGTGTGGTATCCAGCCGCAGAATTCGATGACCAGGTCGAGGAAGCGGTCGCTGACCCGCGCCAGCTTCTGGTGCAGCAGGCGCGCGTCGGCCTCGTTGCGCACCATGTTGGCCACCATGCGCAGGCGGCGCACGCCGAAATCGCGGCTGAGCACCTTGGCCAGCCCGTAGGCATCGGTGAGCGAGGCCGGCTCGTCGCACACCACCAGCACCACGTCGTCCACGGCGGCAGCGAACATCGTCACGCTGTCGGACAGGCCGGCCGCGGTGTCCACCAGCAGGAACTCCGGCGGACGCGCCAGCTCGTCGAAGGCGCGGATGATCGCCGCCAGCTGATTGCTGTCCAGTTGCGCCAGCCGGCGCGCGCCGGAGCCGGCCGGCACCACCTGCAGGCCGCAGGCCGCGGGCATCACCAGCGATTCCAGCGAGCATTCGCCGTCCAGCATGTGGCCGATGTGGCGGGTGGGGGACAGGCCGAGCATCACGTCCACGTTCGCCAGGCCGGTGTCGGCGTCCAGCAGCATCACCTCGCGGCCGGCGCCGGCCAGCGCCGCGCCGAGGTTCACCGCCAGCGTGCTCTTGCCCACCCCGCCCTTGCCGCCGGTGACCGCGATGGTCTTGCAATGCCGCCGCGACGACGGCACCGCCGTGAGCAGGCCGTCGGCCTGGTGGCCGGCGGCGGGCATCTGGGCTGGCGTGGGCGGCACCACCATGGCGGCCAGCAACTGCGTCAACCCGGAAGCCTGATTCATCGCAAACACTCCACTCATGCCTCTGCCACAGCCAGGCCGAAGCGCTCGGCCATCATGTCGTCGTCGGGATTCGCGCTCGCCTTGACGGCGCGGGCGGCGCGGCACACCAGTTCGCGTGCGTCGGCGGTGGCAATATCCTCCGGTACGCGTTGACCGTCGGTGACGTAATCCAGCGGCAGGCGGTGGCGGATCAGCACCGACAGCGCGCCGCCCAGCCGCGGCGCCTCGTCCAGCTTGGTGAGGATACAGGCGTGCGGGTTCAGTTCGCGGTAGGCGCCCATCGCCTCTTCCAGCGAATGGCTCTGCGCATTGGCGGCCAGCACCAGGCAGGAGCGCAGCTCGCCGGCGCCGGCGAGGATCTCCAGCTGCTGCGACAGCCGCGGGTCGCTGCCGGCCATGCCGGCGGTGTCGATCAGCACGGTATGGCGGCCGGCCAGCATCTCCAGCACCTTGCCGAGGCTGCGCGCGTCGTAGGCCGGGTACACCTGCACGCCGAGCAGGCGGCCATAGTGTTCCAGCTGCGCGGCGGCGCCGATGCGGTAGTGGTCGGTGCTGACCAGCGCCACCTTGGCGGCGCCATGGCGCATCACCGCCCGCGCGGCGAGCTTCGCGATGGTCGTGGTCTTGCCCACGCCGGTGGGGCCGACCAGGGCGGTGACGCTGCGCTCGTCGCCGCACAGGTCGCGGCCGCTCACCGCCAGGCTGCGGCTGAGGATGCCCAGCGGCAGGTAGCGCGCCTGATCGGCGTTGATCTGTTCCGGCAGCTCGTTCACCAGGGTGCGCGCCACGTCGGGCTCGATGCCCAGCCGGGTCATCTCGCGCAGGATGCGCGCGCGCAGCGGCTGGCGCCGCTCCATGTCGTTCCAGGCGAGGCTGGACAGCTGCACCTCCAGCATCGCGCGCAGTTCGTTGAAGTCGCTGCGCAACTGCGCGGTGTCGCGGGCGGCGCGTTCCATCAGCGGATGCGTCGTTGCCGGCTGCACTGTGGCCACCGGCGCGGCGACCGGCGGCACCGGCGCGCGCGGACGGCTCGGCGCGGCAGGTGCCGGCGCGGCTTTCGCCACCGGCTGCGGCTGCGGCTGTTGTTGCGACTGCGGTGCGGCCACCGCTTCGACCGGCCCACCGTGCCTGGCCGCCTCGCGCACCAGCGCCTCGTCGTAGTCGATGGCGGCGATCACCTCGATGCCGTCGTCCATGCGCCGGGTGGACAGGATCACCGCGTCCGGCCCCTGCTCCTCGCGCACTTCGCGCATTGCCTGGCGCATGTCTGGCGCCACGAAACGTTTGATCTTCATAGCTTGCTCCGCAAGCGGGATCGGAGATCGGGGCCTGGGGATCCGAAAGAGCCGGCGGCGCGACGAGCTTGCGGCGCCCCGGCTTTTGACGAATCCACCATCCCGAATCCCGAACCCCGGTTCTTACCGCCCCAACGCCTGTACCAAGCGCACCCGACGGTTGTCGGGCACCTCGTTGTAGGCCAGCACGTGCAGGTTTTGTGCCACATGGCGGGTGAAGCGCGCGAGCCACGGCCGCAGCTGCGGCGCGACCAGCAGCACGGCCGGCTCGCCGCTCATTTCCTGCTTGCGCGCGGCGTCGGCCACGCTCTGCTGCAGGCGGTCGGCGAGGCCCGGTTCGACCGCCGCGCCGGCCATGCCGCCCGCGCCGGACATCGAGCCGAGCAGGATCTGCTCCAGCTCCGGCGCCAGCGTGATGACCGGGATCTCGGTGCCCAGGCCGGCGATCTCCTGCACGATCTGCCGGCCCAGCGCCACGCGCACGGCAGCGGTGAGCATGCCGGGATCCTGACTCTGCCCGGCATGCTCCGCCAAGGATTCGACAATGCTCCGCATGTTGCGGATCGGCACGCGCTCGGCCAGCAGGTTCTGCAGCACCTTCACCACCACGCCCAGCGACAGGCGCTTGGGCACCAGATCCTCCACCAGCTTGGGCGCGCTCTGCGCGAGGCGATCCAGCAGTTGCTGCACGTCCTGGTGGCTGAGCAGTTCGTGTGCGTGGCCCTGCAGGATGTGCGAGAGATGCGTGGCGATCACCGTGGCCGGATCGACCACGGTGTAGCCGTAGCTTTGCGCCAGCTCGCGCTGGCCCAGCTCGATCCACACCGCCTCCAGGCCGAAGGCCGGATCCTGCGTGGCGATGCCGGCCAGCGTGCCGTGCACCTGGCCCGGGTTGATCGCCAGCAGGCGCTCGGTATGCACCTCGGCCTCGCCCATCGGCACGCCCATCAGCATGATGCGGTAGGCGTTGGGGCCGAGGTCGAGGTTGTCGCGGATGTGCACCGCGGGAATCAGGAAGCCCAGCTCCTGCGACAGCTTGCGGCGCACCGACTTGATCCGCCCCATCAGCTCGCCGCCCTGATGCGCGTCCACCAGCGGGATCAGCCGGTAGCCCACTTCCAGCCCCAGCGGATCGACCGTGGCGACGTCCTCCCAGCCCAGCTCCACGCGCTCGGCGGGCGCCGCGGCGACCGGCGCCTCGGCGGGGCCGGCGGCGAGTTGCTCACGCGTTTCGTGTTGGCGCTTGAACAGCAGCCAGGCTGCGCCGGCGCACACGCCGCCCAGCAGCAGGAAGGCGAGGTTGGGCATGCCGGGCACCAGGCCCATGGCGATCAGCACCGCCGCCGCCACCGCCAGCGCGCGCGGCTGACCAAACACCTGGCGGGCCAGTTGCCGGCCCATGTCCTGCGCCTTGGAGACGCGGGTGACGATGATCGCGGTGGCCACCGACAGCATCAGCGCCGGCACCTGCGCCACCAGGCCGTCGCCAATGGTCAGCAGGGTGTAGGTCTGCGCCGCCTCGCTGGCGGACAGGCCGTGCTGCATCACGCCCACGAAGAAGCCGCCCACGATGTTGATGAGCAGGATCAGGATGCCGGCGGTGGCGTCGCCGCGCACGAACTTGGAGGCGCCGTCCATCGAGCCGTAGAAGTCCGCTTCCTCGCGCACTTCCTGGCGGCGCTCGCGCGCCTGCTCCTGGGTGAGCAGGCCGGCGTTGAGGTCGGCGTCGATCGCCATCTGCTTGCCGGGCATGGCATCCAGGGTGAAGCGGGCGGTCACCTCGGACACGCGGGTGGCGCCCTTGGTGACCACCACGAAGTTGATGATGGTGATGATGGCGAACACCACCAGGCCCACCGCGAAGTTGCCGCCGATCACGAACTCGCCGAACGCCTCGATCACCTTGCCCGCGGCGCCGGCGCCGTCGTGGCCGTGCAGCAGCACCACGCGGGTGGAGGCGATGTTGAGCGCCAGGCGCAGCAGGGTGGCCATCAGCACCACGGTGGGGAATGCGGCGAACTCCAGCGGCCGCATCACGTAGACCACCGCCAGCAGGATCACCAGCGACAGCGCGATGTTGAAGCTGAACAGGATGTCGAGCAGGAACGGCGGCAGCGGCAACATCATCATCGCCAGCATCACCAGCATCATCACCGGCGCGCCGGCGCCCCGTCGCGCCAGCTGCTTGAAACTGCCCAGTACCTGCGTGCCCGTCATGGTTTTGACTCGTGCTGCGTGTTGAAGGATGGCAGGCTGTTTTGGCAGCCCGTCAGCGATATGGCCCCATCAGGTCGGGATCGACCTCGGGGTTCGGCGCGGCCGGCGGCGCTTCGCCATGCGCCGCAGCCTGCTTCAGCTGGTAGACGTAGACGAGCACCTGAGCCACCGCCACGTAGAGCGCAGCGGGGATCTCCTGGCCCAGCTTGGTGGAGGCATACAAGGCTCGTGCCAGCGGCGGCGCCTCGACCAGCGGGATGCGGTGGCTGCCCGCCACCAGGCGGATCTGCTGGGCCAGCATGTCCGCGCCCTTGGCGATCACCCGCGGCGCGCCCATGCGGCCGTCGTCGTAGCGCAGCGCCACCGCGAAGTGGGTGGGGTTGACCACCACCACGTCGGCCTTGGGCAGTTCCTCCATCATGCGGCGGCGCGCCTGCGCCATCTGCACCTGGCGGATGCGGCCCTTGATCTCGGGGCTGCCCTCGCTCTCCTTCATCTCGTCCTTGATCTCCTGCCGGCTCATGCGCAGGTTCTTGTTGTAGTCGTACTTCTGGTACACCGCGTCGATGCCGCCGAGCAGCGCCAGGATGCCGCCGAACCACAGCGCGGCCTGCCCCATCAGGCTCATCGCCTCCACGATGCCGTCCACCGCGGAGCCGCGCCCGGTGGCCTGGATGCCGGCCTGCCAATGGCGCATCAGCAGCGCCAGCACCGCGCCGATGAACACCACCTTCAGCAGCGCCTTGCCCAGCTCCACCAGGCCGCGTATCGCGAAGATGCGGCCCAGGCCCGCGACCGGATCCAGGCGGCTGAACTTCGGCTCCAGCGCCTGCGTGCTGAAGTTGAGACCGCCCAGCAGCAGCGGCGCGGCCAGTGCGGCCAGCACGGTGGCCAACGCCACCGGCGCGAACAGCGCCAGCGCCTCGCTCACCGCCACATGCAGCGTGCGCCCCGGCAACGTGTCGGAAAACAGCGCCTCGCGCGAATAGCCCAGGCCCAGCAGGAAGATGTTCCGCGCGTGCCCGAACGAGGCCCGCCCGCCGGCCATCAGCGCCGCCACGCCGGCCAGCACCACCGCCGCGCCGGAGAGGTCGCGCGATCGCGGAACCTCGCCTTTCTCGCGCGATTCCTTCAGCCGTTTTTCTGTCGGCTGTTCGGTTTTTTCCTGGTCGCTGTCGTCGGCCACGGTTCGGCCCTAACCGCCCAGCAACTGGCGCATCAGGTTCCAGGCGGCGTCCTGCAAGGTCGCGAACGCGCCGGGCAGGCTGCGCAGGGAGAGCCACAGCGCGATGAAGCCCAGCGACACGGTGATCGGGAAACCCACCGCGAACAGGTTCATCGACGGCGCCGCGCGGCTGATCGCCGCAAAGCCGATGTTCACCAGCAGCAGCGAGGTCATCGCCGGCAGGGCCACGCGCACCGCGCCGCCGAACAACTGCACGCCGAAGGCCATCACCGCATGCAGGCCGTTGGCGTCGATGGCGGCCTCGCCCGGCGACGCATGGCGGAAGCCGTCGGCCAGCAGCGCGATCAACTGCAGGTGGCCGTCCATCGCCAGGAACAGCAGGGTCACCAGCGCCAGGTAGAACTGGCCCAGCACGTTGGCGTTGCCGCCGGCCTGCGGATCGACCACCTCGGCAAAACCCAGGCTCATGCCCTGCCCCACCAGGCCGCCGCCGAACTGCACCGCGTCGAACACCAGCTGCAGCACGAAGCCCACCGCCGCGCCCGCCACGAACTGGCCGGCCAGGTTCGCCATGCCGGCCGCGCCGAGCACGTCCGTCACGTCCGGCGCCAGCGGCACCAGCACGAAGGTCAGCAGCAACACCACGCACGCGCGCACGCGCATCGGCACCACCGAGGCGCCGAACACCGGCGCGACCAGGCAAACCCCGCCCACGCGCGCCAGCGCCCACAGGAACCGATCCATCCACGGCATCAGCATGGCCACGTCCAGCACGGTCACCGCATCATCCCCGGCAGCCCCTGGATCAATTCCGCCGTGTAGTGCACCAGCAGGCGCAGCATCCACGGCCCCGCGATCAAGGCCACCAGCGCCATCGCGATCAGCTTGGGGATGAAGCTCAGCGTCATCTCGTTGATCTGCGTGGCCGCCTGGATCACGCCGATCAGCAGGCCCACCACCAGCGCCGTGAGCAGCAGCGGCGCGGCCACCAGCATCGCCACGTAGAGCGCGTGCTGGCCGATTTCCATGATGGATTCGGGGGTCATGGGGACACACCCTCGGCTCGGCTCGCCGATACAGCGACAAAAAGCTTTCGTCCTCCTTCGGAGGGCGAGTCACTTTTCTCTGCGTGGCCAGAGAAAAGTGACCAAAAGAGAGGCCACCCCGGTGGCGTGCCCTCCAGGCATCCTGCCTTCTGGGTGCGCGGGTGGGCTACGGGGTTTTTCGACGGGACTCCTGTCCCGGCGAAAAACTGGCCCTCATCCCTGCGGGCCATCCTGCGGACTTTCCTCTGCCCACCCGCCACACCATAGGGGCCCCGGAAAAGCAGCGCGCTCCCAGCGCGCAGAAGCAAGAGCAAGAGCAAGGGCCGCGAGCTTGCGGCGCTCTGGCTTCTGGCGCGCACGATGCGCACCTGCTCCTCCGGGGCCCCTGGGCGGCGGTGAGGCGGGGACGACAAGGCCGCGCAGCGGGCGAGCCCAAGGACGGGCTCGCCTTTTCGCGCGGGCAGGAGCCCGCTCGAAAAGCCCGGCCCCGGCTCACGAACTTGCCGGGCACGAAGCCCGGCAAGCGCCAATCGGGGTGTCGTTTTCTCTTGGCTACTTCTCTTTTGGACAAGCAAAAGAGAAGTAGCTCGGCTGCCGACAGGCAGACGAAACCGCTTTGAAACTTCCGGAAGCACGGAAGCAAAAGCCCCTCTCTCCCGCCCCTCTCCCGCAAGCGGGAGAGGGGAAACGAAGGGCATCGCGAGCACCCGCCCCTCACCCCGGCCCTCTCCCCGCATGGGAGAGGGCGTGAACAGCAGCGCGGCGCTCATGTGTAGAAGCTCCCGGCCAGGGTTCCCAGCAGCAGCGTCCACCCGTCCACCAGCACGAACAGCATGATCTTGAACGGCAGCGAGATCAGCGAAGGCGACACCATCATCATGCCCATCGACATCAGCACGCTCGCCACCACCAGGTCGATGATGAGGAACGGGATGAACAGCAGGAAGCCCATCTGGAACGCGGTCTTGAGTTCCGAGGTGATGAAGGCCGGCATCGCCACCTTGAACGGCACGTCGGCCTTGCTGGCGTAGGGCTGCTCGCCGGCCAGCTTGGTGAACAGCTGCAGATCCGCCTCGCGGGTCTGGTCGAGCATGAAGCGCTTGAACGGCGCGCTGGCCGCCGGCAGCGCCTGCTCGGCGCTCAGCTGGCCGTCCATGTACGGCTTCACGCCGTCGGCGTAGGCGCGGTTGAGCACCGGCGACATCACGAACAGGGTGAGGAACAGCGCCAGCCCCAGCAGCACCTGGTTCGGCGGCGTGGACTGCGTGCCCAACGCCTGCCGCAGGAAGCCCAGCACGATGATGATGCGGGTGAACGAGGTCATCATCAGGAAGATCGCCGGCAGCATGGTCAGCGCGGTGAGCAGCGCCAGCATCTGCAGCGACAGCGTCCAGTTCTTCGCGCCGTCCGGCGCGTTGCGCACGGTCAGCACGGGGATGCCCGCGCCGCCGATGCCGGACGGGCTGGCCGGCATCGACAGCGCCGGCGCGTTGCCTGCCGGCGCGGCGTTGCGCGCCGACTGCGGCGCGGCCAGCGCGAGCGCCGGCAACAGCAGCAGGACGAGCGCCAGCCATCGGCGCACGGCGGCAAGACGGCGGCTCACGACTTGCCTCTCCAGCGCGACAGCAGCTGGGCGAGATCGGGCACGGCCGGCAGGGCGACCGGGTCGTCCTCCACCGGCGCGCTGCCTTCGTAGACGTGCAGGGTGCGCATGCCGCCCGGCCCCACGCCCACCAGCAAACGCTTGCCGTCGGCCTCGATCAGCAGCACGCGGTCGCGCGCGCCCACCGCCATCGCCTCCACGCAGCGGATGCGCCGCCCGCCGGGCCGGCTGCGCGCCTGCATGCGCCGGCTCAGCCAGCCCGCCGCGAAGATCAGCGCCACCACCGCGGCAAGGCTGAGCAGCACGCGCAGCAATTCGCCGCCCACGTCGATGTCCGCCGCCGGCACGGCGGCCGGCGCCAACGCGAGCGCCCTGCGAATCAGGCATGACTCGCCGCACCGGCGGCCTGCCCTGCGTGCCATCGGCTGCGCCGATGTCCACACCGTCATCCAGCCTGCGCGATCCGTATCCCGAATCATAGCTGTCGTCACCGCAGCTTGCGCACGCGCTCGGCCGGGCTGATCACGTCGGTCAGGCGGATGCCGAACTTCTCGTTGATCACCACCACCTCGCCGTGCGCGACCAGGGTGCCGTTGACGAACACGTCCAGCGGCTCGCCGGCGGCGCGATCCAGCTCCACCACCGAGCCCTGGTTGAGCTGCAGCAGGTTGCGGATGCTGATGCGGGTGCGGCCGACCTCCATCGCCAGGGTCACCGGCACGTCCAGGATCATGTCGAGATTGACTTCGTGAGCGCCGCCCGCGGCGCTACCGCGCAGCGAATCGAACTCGACGCGTTCGTCGGCGGCGCCGGCCATCGCTTCAGTGGGCTGGTTCATGCGTTTTCTTCCGGGTTGAACTGGTCGCCGGCGGTGCGCATCTCGCGCCGCCCGACCGGGGCTTGGAAACGGACGGCGTTGCGGCCGTTGGCCTGGCCGTAGCGGCCGCGGAACAGCGGCACGTCCTCGGCATAGACGGTGGACAGCTCGGGCAGCTGGATCGGCAGGACGTCGCCGGTGCGCAACTGCAGGAAGTCGCCCAGCGTGATCTCGATGTCGAGCAGCTGCGAGCTCAGCGGCACTTCGGCGTCCAGCACTTCCTCGCGCAGCAGCTCGGCCCAGCGGTCGTCGCGATCCACGCGGTCGCTCTGCACGCCGGCGTCGAGCAGGGTGCGGATGGGCTCCACCATCGCGTAGGGCATGGTGAGGTGGATCTCGCCGCCGCCGCCGTCGAGCTCGATGTGGAAGCGCGACACCACCACCGTCTCGGTGGGGCTGACGATGTTGGCGAACTGCGGGTTGATCTCCGAGCTCTGGTACTCGAAGCCGAGCCCCAGCACCGGCGCCCACGCCTCCGCCATCGCGGTGAAGAACTCGGCCAGCAGGATCTGGATCACGCGGTTCTCGGTGGCGGTGAAGTCGCGCCCCTCGATGCGTGCATGGAAGCGGCCGTCGCCGCCGAAGAAGTTGTCGATCACGGTGAACACCAGGCGCGGCTCGAACACCACCAAGGCAGTGCCGCGCAGCGGCTTGATCTTCACCATGTTCAAATTGGTGGGCACCACCAGGCTGTGCACGTACTCGGCGAACTTCACCATCTTCACGCCCAGCACCGAGACCTCGCAGGTCTTGCGCAGCACGCTGAACACGCCGGTGCGGAAGTAGCGCGCGAAGCGGTCGTTGACCATCTCCAGCGTGGGCAGGCGGCCGCGCACGATGCGATCCTGCTGGGTGAAGTCGTAGGACAGCACCGTGCCGGGCGGCAGCGGCTGGTCGCTGCCGGTTTCCACCGCGCCATCGGTCACGCCGTCGAGCAGTGCGTCGATCTCGTCCTGGGAAAGCAGGTCGCTCATGCGCGCGGTGCCTCCGTCACTGCATCACGAAGCTGGTGAAGTACAACGCGTCGATGCCGGGCTTGCCGGTGTGCTCGTTGACGATCCTGCGCACGGTTTCCAGCGCCTGATCCTGCAGTTTGCGGCGCCCGGGTGCAGTGACGATCACCGAGTATTCCTGGTTGCTGAACAGCGACACCAGGGCGTCGCGGATTTCCGGGCCGGCGCTCTTCGCCGCGTCGATCGCCTTGGGGTCGCGCGACATCAGCGTCACGCCCACCTGCAGGTAGCGCAGCGATTCGCCGTCCTTGAAGTTCACCACGAAGGGCGGATCCAGCGGCAGGTAGAGGTCGACCTTGGCCAATTCCGCCTGCGTCTGGCCTTCCGAATGCGCCGCCTTCTGCGTCTTCCAGAAATAGCCGCCGCCAGCCAGCGCCAGCACGACTACCGCGCCGATCATCATCATCGGCTTGCGCGACTTCTTCGCCGGTGCCGCCGCCTTTTCCTCGTCTGCCATGGAAACCTCGATCCGCCGTGTTGAGTGAAGTGTTCAATGCAATCCATGTGCCAAAGAAAATCCCGGAAATCGGGATGCGGCTTTCCGCGCCGCCTGGCCTTGCCGCGCGATATGGGAAACTGCGTCCTGGCCCCGGACTTCTCCCGGCGGCGCTTTCTTGACGCACGCCGGACGTACGCCGCGTCGCAATCGCGACACGCCCCATGTAAGCGGAACCGGGATGAAGCGGGCGTCTGCGCACGCGCGATCTCCAGGCGGGCGCGCCCGGGGAGCGCGGACGAACCCTTCGCTCAGGCGAACGCGTCGAGCAGGCCGATGCGGCTGGCCACGGCCGCCGTCGAGGCCATGTCCTGCACGTCGCCGGCATCGCCGGTGGCCGACGCCGCATCGCCATCGCCGTGCGCGTGGCCGTTGCCCTGGCTTTGCTGCTGCCCCACTTCGGCATGGCCCAGCGCCAGGCCATGCTGGGCCAGCATGTGATCGAGTTGCGGAAGGCCTTGCTGCACGGCGGCGACGGCGGCGGGGTGCTGCGCGCTGAACACCACGTCCACGCGGCCATGGCTCACGCTGAGTTTCACGTCGAGCGAACCCAGATCCTCCGGATGCAGACGCACCTTCGCCTGCTGCACGCCTTGCTGGCTTAGCCATACCACCTGCTGGCCGAGGTCGCCGGCAAAGCCGGCGCTGCCCGGCGACGACGACAACTGCAGCTGCGGCACGCTCGGCGCCGGCGCCGGCGTCGATGCCGTCAAGTTCGTCGCCGTCGCCAGCGTCAATGCATCCAGCGCGCGATCCTTGTGCGTGCCGGCGCTGGCTGGCGTGGCGGCTGCGGTGCCAAGCGCACTGGCCAGGCTGGCCATGGACGTGGCGGCGGGCGTGGCGGCGACGACCTGTCCGTCCTGCGCCATCGCCTGCAGCAAGGCGGCGGCCTTGCCGCGCCCCGCTGCGCCATCCCCCGACACCTTGTCGCCATCCGTGTCGGCAGCGCCATTGGCGGTGCCGGCGATCTGGCCGAGCATGGCAAGCATGCTGCCGGCCAACGAGGCGGCGGCATCGCTGCCGGGTTCGTCGGTTTTCGGCGCGGTCGCCGGTTTGGCCGCCGCCGCCGCGCCCGTGCCGGCAATCGCCGCCGACGCGGCCTGGGCCGTGGCAAGGGCGGCATCGATCAGGGCGGCATCCGTCGACGCGGCGCCGGCCGACGGCGTGGCCGGCGCGGACGCGTTGCTGGCGGCGGATGCCGTCGCAGGCGTGGCAACCGAGGACATGTTCGACTCCTGCGCGGATTTGCCCGCGGCATCGGCGTGGGATGCATCGCCCTGGCCGCCCGCATCCGGCCGGGTTGCGTTCGATGCGCCGGGCGCGTTCGCCGATGGCGGCGCATCGCTGGCCTGCGCGCTGCGCGCGGCCTGCAAGTGCTGGTCGAACGGCGTGAGCGCGGCATCGCTGCCCGGCGCGCTGGCGGGCGCGGCGAGCAGGACGGGTGGCGTAGGCATGGGGGGAAGTGCGGCGGGTGCGGGCATGGCAAAACTCCAGTGCGGGCGGCAGGCGCGGCGCTTCAGCGCGGCCGCCGATGCTGCATGCGTTCGTCGATCTCGGCTTGTTCGTGCCGCTCCTCGGCGCGGCGCTCGTGTTCCTGGTGGTGCGCGATCACCGTGTCCAGCGCGCTTTCGCGCGCATGCGCCTGTTGCCAGTGGTCGCGCACCTGGTCGAGGCGGCGATGCTGGCGGTTCACTTCGGCCACCTGCTGGGCGATCGCCTGGTCGATGCGCGCGACGAACTGCTGGCGATTGAGCAGCGCCGTGACGCTGACCGCGCCGGCGCCGGCCTCGGCGTATTCGCGCCGGTAGCGTTCCAGCTCGCCCAGCTGCTGCTCGGCCTTGGCCAGCGCCTGTTGCTGGATGGCCAGCCTCGCCAGCGCGTCCTCGGCTTTCTGGTGGGCCTGGTCGGCCGCCGGCTGCAAGCGCTTGGCACGCGAGTTCATGTGGTCACCCGTTCGGCGATGAGGGCGAGGCGCTCGACGGCGGCGGCCAGCGTCACCGGCTCGTCCACTTCCTGCTGCAGGAACTCGCGCAGCTGCGGCCACATCTCGATGGCCTGGTCGACCTGCGGGTCGGAACCTTTCTGGTAGGCGCCCACCGCGATCAGGTCGCGCTGCTGGCGATAGGCGGAGTAGACGCGGCGGAAGCGTTGCGCGTCCTGCAGCTGTTCGCGCGCCACCACCTGCGGCATCACGCGGCTGATCGAGGCCTCGATGTCGATGGCCGGGTAGTGGCCGGCCTCGGCGAGGTCGCGCGAGAGCACGATGTGGCCGTCCAGGATCGCGCGCGCGGCGTCGGCGATCGGGTCGTGGCGGTAGTCGTCGCCTTCGGTGAGCACGGTGTAGAACGCGGTGATCGAGCCCTTGCCCTCGGCGTCGTTGCCCGCGCGTTCCACCAGCGCCGGCATCATCGCGAACACCGACGGCGGATAGCCCTTGGTGGCGGGCGGCTCGCCGATCGCCAGCGCGATCTCGCGCTGCGCCTGGGCGTAGCGGGTCAGCGAATCCATCAGCAGCAGCACGCGCTGGCCGCGGTCGCGGAACCATTCGGCGATGGCGGTGGCGTATTGCGCGCCGCGCAGGCGCTTCAGCGGCGGCGCGTCGGCGGGCGCGGCCACGATCACCGCGCGGCGGCGGCCTTCCTCGCCCAGCGTGTGCTCGACGAATTCCTTCACCTCGCGCCCGCGTTCGCCGATCAGGCCCACCACCACCACGTCGGCGTTGGTGTAGCGCGTCATCATGCCGAGCAGGGTGGACTTGCCCACGCCGGAGCCGGCGAACAGGCCGATGCGCTGGCCGCGGCCCACGGTGAGCAGCGCGTTGATGGCGCGCACGCCCACGTCCAGCGGCGCGTCGATGGGCTTGCGCGCCATCGGGTTGATCGGTTCGTTCTTGAGCGCGGCGTGCTCGTCGAGGTCGAGCGGGCCGTCGCCGTCCAGCGGCAGGCCGTCGGCGCCGACCACGCGGCCCAGCAGGTGCGCGCCCACCGGCAGGCCGCCGCTGCGCGCGCAGGGGCGCACGCGCGCGTTCGGCAGCACGCCGTGCATGTCGCCCACCGGCATCAGCAGCAGGCGCTCGTCGGCGAAGCCCACCACTTCGGTTTCCAGTTCGCCGCCAACGGCGGTGTCGACCAGGCAGCGCGCGCCCAGCGCGGCTTCGCAGCCCTCGGCTTCCAGGGTCAGGCCGACCACGCGGCGCAGGCTGCCTTCCACGGTGAGCGTGTGCGCGGCTTCGGCACGCGTGGCCTGCCGCGCGATCTGGCGCTGCCAGCGTTCGCTCCGCGCGACCGGGTCGACGGCGGGAATCATGGTTCGCCGCCGTGCGGTTCGTCGGTTTCGCCGAGCACGGCCTCGGCCAGTGCGGCGAGCCGGGTTTCCACCCGTGCGTCCAGCCTCGAACGTTCACTCTCCAGCACGCAGTCGCCGCGCGCCAGCGTGGGGTCGGACTGCAGGCGCCAGTGCTTTTCGACCGCGCCCAGGCTTTGCAGCAGGACGAGATCCTGCGGATGCAGGCGCACGCGCAATTCGCGGGTGGCGGCCGGCAGCGCGCCGGCCGCTTCGCGCACGGCGCGCGCGACGAGTTCGGGCGACAGCTGCAGTTCGCGCGCGACCACGCGGCCGGCCACCACCATCGCCAGTTGCGTCAGCTCCCGCACCACCTGTTCGTCCAGCGCCTGCAGCGGGCGCGCCGCCGCTTCGCACACGGCGTCGAACTGCGCCAGGCGCTGCAGCAGCTCCTGCTGCGCCAGCGCACGCCCCTCGGCGAGCCCGGCGGCGCGGCCTTCGTCGCGCGCCTGCTGTTCCAGCGCCTCGAGGTCGCGCACGGTGGGTTGCGGCGGCAGCTCGTTCGCGGCCTGCGGCGCCGGGTCGGGCTCGTCGCCGACGTTGGGCAGCTCCCAGCGCTGGAAATCCGTGCCGGCATGGTGGATCGCGGCCGCCATCACACGTACTCATCCCCGCCGCCGCCGCCCAGGGTGATCTGGCCGGCGTCGGCCAGCTTGCGGGCGGCCGCCAGCACTTCCTTCTGCGCCGCGTCGACTTCGGAAAGGCGCACCGGGCCTTTCACTTCCAGGTCGTCGCGCATCATGTCGGCGGCGCGCTTGGACATGTTGGCGAAGATCTTTTCGCGGATCGAAGGCTCGGCGCCCTTCAACGCGGTGATGAGGATGCCCGACGGCACTTCGCGCAGCAGGGTCTGCATGCCGCGGTCGTCCAGTTCGGCTAGATCCTCGAACACGAACATCAGGTCTTCGATGCGGCTGCCCAGCGCGTTGTCGTGGCTGCGGATCGCCGTCATCAGCTCGGCCTCGCGGCTGCTGTCCATCGCGTTGAGGATGTTGGCGGCGGCCTTCAGCCCGCCCACGTTGGCGGACTTGAGTTTCTTGGTGTTGCCGTTGAACTGGCGCTCCATGATCTCGTCCAGCTCGTTCAGCGCGTGCGGCTGCACGCCGTCGAGGGTGGCGATGCGCATCACCGCGTCGCTGCGGGTGCGCGGTGGCAGGTAGCCGATCACCTCGGCGGCCTGGTCGGGCTCCAGGTGCGCCAGCACCAGCGCGATGATCTGCGGGTGCTCCTGGTTGATCATCTCGGCGATCGCGCGGCTCTCCATCCACTTCAGCGATTCCAGCCCCTTGCTGCTGCGGCCGAGCAGGATGCGGTCGATCAGGCCGCCGGCCTTGGTTTCGCCCAGCGCGTTGGTGAGGATCTTGCGGATGTATTCCTCGGTGCCGACGCCGAGCGAGGTCTGCATGCCCATGTCTTCGTCGAGCTTGTCGAGCACCTTCTCGACCTGCTCGCGCGACACGCTGGAAAGCCCCGCCATCGCGGTGCCGACCGATTGCACGTCGCGCGCGCTGAGGTGCTTGAGCACTTCGGCGGCATCCTGCTCGCCCAGCGTCAGCAGCAGGATGGCCGCACGCTGCGCGCCGGTGATGGGTGCGTCGTGGCGGTTAGTTGCCATCTTCGTTCACCCAGTTGCGGACGACTTGCGCCACCTGCTTGGAGTTTTCGCCCACCATGTGGCGGGCCTGCTCCACGCGCTGCTCGTAGACCCGCGAGGGCGTGGTGTCGATGCGCGCGGCATGCGCCGTCTGCTGGCCCAGTTGCTCGCGCGGCTGCGGCTCGTCGTCGCCCACGCGCACGGACACGCTGGGCAGCGGCGTCGGCAGGGCGGCGGCCCTTTCCGGCGCGCCGCGCAGCAGGCCCTTGAGCAACGGCCGCAGCAGGCCGAACGCCACCAGCAGCGCAACCAGGATGCCGGCGGCCTGCTTGATGAGATCCAGCATGCCGGGACGCTCCCACAGCGGCACCGACGGTTCGGCGTCCGGCGTGAGGTTGTGGTGGAACGGCTGGTTGATCACGCTGACGCTGTCGCCGCGCGTGGCGTCGAAACCCACCGCGTTCTTCACCAGATCCGTGAGGTGCTGCAGTTCCTGCGCGGTGAACGGCACCTCCTTCTGCGCGGCCTTTGCGCCGGCGGTGGCCGCGGCGCTTACCAGCTTGTCGTCCACCACCACCGCCACGGTGAGGCGATCGAGCCGTCCCGCCGGATCGCTGACGTGACTGATGGTGCGATCCAGCTCGTAGTTGCGCGTGGCGCTGCTGGAGCTGTCGCTGTCGCGGGCGGAGGAGGCCGCGGTGCTGCCCGGCGTGGCGGCCGTGCCGGCGTTGGGCTTGGCCGCAGTGGGCTGGGCCACCGTCTTCGGCGGCTGGTTGCTGAGCGCGCCGGGCACGTCGCCGGCGGCGCCGCCGCCGGTGCGCTGCTCGCTGCTGACCTGCTCGCTGCGCAGCGCGGGGTTGTCCGGGTTGTAGGTTTCGGTGGCTTTTTCGGTCTGGCTGAAATTCAGATCCGCGTTGACCTGCGCATGCACGCGACCGGGGCCGACCAGCGGGGTCAGCAGATCCTCGATGCGCTGGGCGTAGATGTTCTCGATGCGCGTGGCAAGGCGCAGGCGGTTGTCGCTGGTGCTGCCGGGCGCGTCGGCGTTGCTGGTGAGCAGTTGGCCCTGCTGGTCGACCACCGACACCTGGCCGGGATCCAGCCCCGGCACGCTGGACGCCACCAGGTGCACGATGGCCGCCACCTGCCCCGCATCCAGCGAACGGCCCTGATAGAGCGTGAGCAGCACCGAGGCGCTGGCTTCGTGGTTGTCGCGGATGAAGGCCGATGGCTTGGGCAGGGCCAGGTGCACGCGCGCGGCGCGCACGGATTGCAGCGAGGCGATGGTGGAGCCGAGGTCGTTCTCCAGCATCTGCTGGTAGCGCGTACGCTCGGCGAGGTCGCTCATGCCGAACGGCGAGTCGTTGGCCGACTGCGCGTCGAGCGCGACGCTGCCTTGCGGCAGGCCCTTGGACGCCAGTTGCAGCCGCAGCGCGCCGAGGTCGGCGGCCGGCACCATGATCGAGCTGCCGTCGTTGCTCAGCTTGTACGCCGTGCCGTTGGCCTGCAGCTCCTGCGTGATCGCGGCGGCGTCCTTCTGGTCGAGCCCCGCGTAGAGCAGGCCGTAGTTGGGCCCGCGCGACCACAGCACCACGGCCACGCCCAGCGCCACTGCGGCCGCCACCGCCACCAGCAGGATGAGCTGGCGCGCCGCGGGCGTGCGGGCGATCTGCTTGAAGGAGTCCAGGCGTACGCCGGCGTTGTCGCTGCCGGTCGTCGCGATGGCGTTGTCGGCCATGCTGATGCTCGTCGGTCAGGGTTGCTCGGTGATCGGGGCGCCGATCAAACCGACATGTTCATGATGTCCTGGTAGGCGCCTACCAGTTTGTTCTGCACCGCCACCGTCGTGCGCAGCGAGAGATCGGCCTTCTGCACGGCGATCATGGTCTTGGCGAGGTCGGCGCCGGGATCGCCGCGCTCGAAGCTCGCGGCCATGCGCCCCGCCTCCATCTGGGTGTCGCCCACCGCGGCGATGGACTGCCGCAGCAGCGTGGCGAAATCCGCCGGCCCGCCGCTCGGCCGCGCTTGCACCGCGGTTTCCGGCAGCCGCGTCTGCGCCGTCATCTGGCGCATCTGGGCGAGCAGGTTGTTGATGTCGATGGTGCTCATGGCGCGGCCCCACGGTGATGGATGGGAGACGGAATCCCGTCGCGAGACGGGCTCCGTCAAGGCAAATGCACGAGCCGTGCCATGGCTGTCGCGGTTGTGCTTCGGCTTTTGCGGCAGCGCATCCGGTGCGCGGAAGCCCTTGCGCCAGGGCATTCGCGCGCGAAGCGCTCCCGCGGACAGATGACGCTCAGGCCGCCATGCCGTTGGCCTGCAGGCCGTACTTGCGCAGCTTTTCCACCAGGGTGGTGCGCTGCATGTGCAGCAGGCGCGCCGCATGCGCCACCACGCCATCGGTGATGTCGAGCGCCTGGCGGATCAGCCCCACTTCGATGTCGGCGAGGTGATCCTTCAGGTCGATGCCCTCTTCGGGCAACAGGCGTTGCGCTTCGTCCACCGCCTGGAGGCCGATGGCGCCGATCACGGGATGCGGCGTTTCCATCAGCGCCAGCAGGGCTGCGCCGCGCACTTCCTCGCCGGCCGGCACGCGACGGTATTTCGGCGGCAGCTCGCTGGCGCGCACCTCGCCGTGCGGGCACAGGATCGCCATGCGCTCGACCAGGTTGGCCAGCTCGCGCACGTTGCCCGGCCAGGCATGCTCGCCCAGCGCCTGCATCGCGCCGGCGCTGAAGCGCGCCACGTCGAGGCCGCGGCGGACAAGGCGCTGGTTGAATTCGTCGATCAGCACCGGCAGGTCTTCCAGCCGCTCGCGCAGCGCGGGCAGCTCCAGCGGGAACACCGAGAGGCGGTAATACAGGTCTTCGCGGAAGCGGCCTTCGGAAATCGAGTTCTCCAGGTCGCGGTGGGTGGCGGCGATGATGCGCACGTCGCAGCGCTGGGTCTTGGTGCCGCCGACGCGCTCGTAGACGCGCTCCTGCAGCACGCGCAGCAGCTTCACCTGCATCGGCAGGCTCATGTCGCCGATCTCGTCGAGGAACAGCGTGCCGCCCTCGGCCAGCTCGAAGCGGCCCTTGCGCGCGCTGATGGCACCGGTGAAGGAGCCCTTCTCGTGGCCGAACAGTTCGCTTTCCAGCAGCTCGGCGGGGATCGCGCCGCAGTTGATCGCCACGAACGGCTTGTCGCGGCGGGCGGACTGCTCGTGGATGGCGCGCGCCACCATTTCCTTGCCGGTGCCGGATTCGCCCAGCACCAGCACGGTGGAATCGAACGGCGCCACCTGGCGGATCAACGCGTTCACGTGCACCATCGGCGCCGAATGGCCCACGAAGCGCAGCCCGCCGGTGTTGCCGCCGAGCAGGCGCGCATGGATGCCGCGCAGCGCCTCGGACACCTGCTCGTACAGCAGCGGAATATCCACCAGCGCCGCGCGCGGCGCGGCCGCCTTGACGTAATGCGCGGCCAGCGGCGCGTCGGCGGCCACCAGCATGGCCGCACGCTTCGCCGCGCTGCCGAGCAGACCCAGCTGGCGCTCCACCATGGCCTCGTCGCCGTCGCTCCCCACGTACACGCCTTGCCAGGCATGCGTGGCTTCTTCAACGCCCTGGCAATCCACCGCGCGCTGCGGGTGATAGCCGAGGAAGTGCAGCGCCGACATCACGGCCTCCGCACGAGTCGCGTTGGACTCGATGACGAGAAAATCGAATTTGTGCATGACCCCCGTTCCTTAACCCATCACGCACCCCTGGGCTCCCTGCGGGATACGTCGCTTCATCAGTGCCAGCTTTCCGTCACCGGCGTGCTGAACGACGAGCAACAACGAGGCCAACTTTGACGGCTTGCACGACAACAAAACGTCAATGGCGACGAATTCACGGCACCCTCACGCAAGCCGCATGACACGGGCGCATGTAACGCCCCATGTAAACACATGCCATGTATGGCTTTTTGCCGAAGCGGACGACGGAGCCGCGCTCGGCCGGTTTCCTGCCATGTGCGCAGGGAGAATTTTCTGGCGGTTTTCGCATACGTGATGCGCGTCACATATGACGCCGAGGCCTTAGCCAACTTGCTGACGCGCGCCTGCCACTTTGCGTCGGTGATGGCGAAACACGAGCCGCTCAATCGCGTCACTCGTGGCATCGCCGTGCAAGGTGAACTCCACGAAGCTTCGACCATCGTCCAGCGTGCGCGAGACGCGCGCCGGCAGTTCCAGCGGCAGGCTGCGGCAGGCATCGAAGCGCATGCGCAGCAGCATGCCCTCGCCTTTCGGCACCAGCGCGGTCGGCAGCACCGCGCCCACGGCGTTGAAGCGCAGCGTCTGGCGCGGCGGCAGCGAGGTATCGGGCGCGAGCATCTGGTTGACGATTTCCACCAGCGCGGTGAGCTTGACGTCCATCCGCAGGATTTCCTGCATCAGGGGGCTTTCCTCGTCGCCGTGGTCGGTGCGGCGCTCCTCCAGCGAAGCCAGCATCGCCAGCACGTTCGCATTGCGCTCGGCCAGCCGTTGCAACACCTCCGGCGAAGGCGGCCACTCCAGCGGCTTGCAATCGGCGTGCAGCAATTCCTCGCTGCTGAGACGTTGCTCGAATTCATTCCACTGGCTGGCTGTCATGTCGGCTCCGCATGCGCTTTCCGGGCCGGACTGGCCCAAGGATCGCCCGACCGCAGCAAGATGCTCGCCAAGCGAACGTGGAACAGGCGTGACGGCGCCGCAGGGAAACCCGCAGCACCGCCGAAATCCTTGCTCGCCTCCTCCGGCACGCTGCGGGCCGCCCGCGCGGATTCGCCTAGCGGGCCAGATCGACGTAGGTGCGCAATGCCTGGTGCGCGTGGCCATGCTTGACCAGCGCGTTGGCGATTTCGGCGCGCGCACGCGCGGCCAGGCTCAGCATTTCCTCGTTGCACGCCAGCAACTGCTGCAACAGCTCGCGGGTGCGCATGTCGCGCGGGTGGGACGCGCGCAGCAGCGGCGCGCGCTCCACCTCCATCCGCGGCAGTTTGTCCCAGTCGCCTTCGCGCGCGGCGGCCAACATCGCGTTGCTAACCTCAAGGGCACGTTCCAGCATGGCGTACTCTCCACTCACGCTTGCCCTCCGGCACGGCTGGCGAGATAGGCATCGCGGATGCCATTCCAGCCCTTGCGCACCGGTTCGAGCAGGCCGATGCACTCGGCCAACGCACGGTCGTCGTTGTTCAATTGCGCGAACAACAAACGGCGGTTGATGTAGTCGTAGAGCGCGTCGAGGCGCCCGGCCAGCGAGCCGCCGGCCTCGTGGTTCAGGCTGGCGCGCAGTTCGCCCACGATGGCCACGGCCTTGGTCACCACGGCGCCCTTGGCGGATACGTCGCCGTGGCGCAGGTGCGCGCGCGCCTGCGCGATGCGCTCGATGGCGCCGTCAAGCAGCATGGCGATCAGCTTGTGCGGGTCGGCGTCTTCCACCCGCCCCGCGACGCTGGTCTGCTGGTACATCGCACTGGCCTGACGCATGTAAGCGTTCGTCATGGGCCGGCCTCCTTATTTCTTCGAAGAATTGCTTCCGATCAACGCATCCAGCTGGGTAGTCAGGTAACTGCTGGTGTTGTTGAGCGAGGACATCAGCGTGTCCAGCGCGGTGTACTGCTGGCGCAGCTGCGTCGCGTACGTGTTCATGCGCGCGGTGAGATCGGCCGATTCCTGGGTCAGGTTGGTGAGCTGCTTCTGGATGCTGTTGGTGCGCGAAGTGATGATGCCGTTGCCGGAAGTGAAGCTGTCCAGCACGTTGTTGAGCACGGTGGCGTAGCCGTTGGTGCCGGCGAACAGGTTCTGCACCGCACTGGGGTTGCTCTGCAGCGCAGTGTTCAGGGTGCCGCTGTTCACCGTCAGCGTGCCGTCGGCGTTGCGTGCGATGCCCAGGGCCGCCAGCGAGCCGATGCTGTTGCCCGCCACGCTGTTGCTGAGCACGCTGTTGATCTGCCGCTGCACCGACATCAGCGTGGAGTCGCCCAGCAGCACGCCGGCCTGCTTGCTGTCGGGGTCGTAGCTGTTGAGCGTGGCGACCGTGCTCACGTAGCTGTTGTAGGCGCTGACGAAGTCGTTCACCGCGCTGGTCACCGCGCTGGTGTCCTGGCTCACCGTCAGGGTGGTGGTGCCGGTGCCGGTGAGGTTCAGCGTGACGCCGTTCAGCACGCCGCTCACCGAATTGCTGGCGCTGGTGGCCGCGATGCCGTTGATGCTCAGGCTGGCGTCGCTGGCCTCGTGGCTGCCCGCCGTGTTCAGGGTGGTGGCCAGCGCGGAGAGCCCGCTGCTGCTGTCGTCGCCCGCGCTCACGGTGAAGCCGTTGGCCACGCCGGTCTTGGTGGAGGTGAGCAGCAACTGCGCGCCGCCAGAGCCGTAGATGACGGTGGCCTGCACGCCGGGGTTGCTGGTGGACTGGTTGATCGACGTGGCGATGGTGCTGATCGAGTCGGTGGCCCCCACCGTGATGTCCATCGACTTGCCGCCGACGCTCACCGTCAAAGTTCCGGCGCCCACCGCCGTACCCGTGGCGTAGGCGCCGCTGGTGCGCGACTGCGCGGTGGCGAGATGATCCACCTCCACGCTGTAGGTGCCCGGTTGCGCATTGGGCAGCGTGGTCGCCGAGCCCATCGCCGTGTTGCCCAGCGTGGCCGCATAGGTGTTGTAGGTGATGCTGCTGGACAGGGCGCTCAGCGTGGACTGGATGGAGCTGAGCGAGCTGCTCAGCGCGGTCAGTCCGGCCTCCTGCGACTGCAGCTGCGTGGTCTGATTGCTGATCTGCTGCGCCGGGCCCGCCTGCTTGGCGTTGACCAGTGCAGTGATGATGGCGTCCACGTCCAGACCCGACCCGACGCCCGCCGAGCTGAGCAGCGCGGACGTGCCCAGGCTGGTGGTGTTTCCGCTCGTACCACTGGTGCCGCCGGTCGTACCGCCGGTCGTGGTGCCCGTCGTGGTGGTGCCGATGCTGGGGATGGAGGTCATGGAATGGCGTCCCGTGCTTGTTGCCCCCTGCGCGCGAGGGGTCGAAGGTTGCAGGCAAGACCCGCGCCAATGGCGCAAACAGGCCGACAACCCCGCTTGAGCGTTTTTCGGCGCCTGCACCGCATTCTTGAGCCGTCAAATGTCTGGCACGGAACGTGCGCCGCTCCGGCGGCCGGCGGCCAGCCGCTATTGCAGCAGCCGGAGCGCGCCCTGCGGCTGGGCATTGGCCTGGGCCAGCACCGAGATGCCCGCCTGCTGCAGCACCTGCGCCTGGCTCAGCCGCGCCGTTTCCGCCGCGAAGTCCGCGTCCTGGATCGTCGACTGCGACGCCTGCAGATTGGTGGTCTGCGCCGACACCGTGGCGATGGTGGACTGGAAGCGGTTCTGCACCGCGCCCAGTTGCGCCGCGAAGTCGCTCACCGAGGTCAACGCCACGTCGATCCGCGAGATCAGCGCGTTGGCGTCGCTCACCGTCTTCACGTCGCCGCCGTCCAGCGAACCGGTCGCCGCGATCGCCGTGCCGTCGGTATACGCCCCGGTCGCCGTGCCCGTGCCGCTGGTCGCGCCCGTCCCGGTGATCTTCGCCGCTGCGCCGTTACCTTTCGCGGAACCCGAGGCAATCGAACCGGCGTCCGTGACCTTGAAGCTGCCCGCCGAGAAGATGCTCACGCCGCCGTTGCCGTCCACCGCCGCGCTCACGTTGCCGCTCAGCGCCGCGTTGATCGCGTCGGACACGTCCTGCGAGCTGCTCGCCGTACCGGCCAGGGTCACCGAACCCGTGGTCACGCCGTCGGCACCGGTGTACGCCACGGTGAGCTTGCTCAGATCCAGCGTCTGCGCGGCCGTGCCCGTGCCGCTGCTCACGAAGGCGCCGCTCAGGTTCACCGAGTCGAAGCTCGACACCGAGCCCAGCGCCGAGGCCTTCACGCTGGTGTTCAGGCTCACGCTGATCGTCTGGCCCACGTCCGCGCCCACCTGGAAGCTCTTGGTGCCCAGCGAGCCGTCCAGCACGTTCGAGCCGTTGAACGTGGTCTGGTTCGCGATGCGGGTGATTTCCTGCAGGCGCTGCTGCACTTCGTTGTCGATCGACGCGCGGTCGTCCGAGGTGTACGTGCCGTTGGCCGACTGCACCGCCAGGTCGCGGATCGCCTGCAGGTTCGCCGTCACCTGATCCAGCGCGCTGCCTGCCGTCTGCGCCAGGTTGATGGCATCCGACGCGTTCGCGCTCGCCTGGTTCAGGCCGCCGATCTGCGTGGTGTAGCGCTGCGCGATCGCGTAACCCGCCGCGTTGTCCGCCGCGCTGTTGATCTTCAGGCCCGACGACAGGCGTTCCGTGGCCGTGGCCAGCGCGCCCTGCGACTTCGTCAGGTTGTTCTGCGCCTGCAGCGAAGAAATATTGGTGTTGACGACCAATGCCATGAAGATCCCCCGGGGGGAGCGGCCAATGCAGGAAGCTTCAACCGCCCGCAGCCGCGCCTCGCGGACATGGCGTCATCGCCGATCCGAAGCATCGGGGCCGGATCGCCCGGCAAAGCCCACGCCTGTCGCATGGGCTTTGCCCGGAACCCGAGGCGGCGGCGCCCGTTGCGGCGCCGCCACCGGAAAGCGAAACCGGCCGCGGATTTCCCGCGGCCGGCCTGTTTGTCGCCTGTTACTGCAGGAGCTTCAGCGCCAGCTGCGGGTTGGAGTTGGCCTGGGCCAGCACCGAGATGCCTGCCTGCTGCAGCACCTGCGCCTGGCTCAACCGCGCCGTTTCCGCCGCGAAGTCCGCGTCCTGGATCGTCGACTGCGACGCCTGCAGGTTGGTGGTCTGCGCCGACACCGTGGCGATGGTGGACTGGAAGCGGTTCTGCACCGCGCCCAGTTGCGCCGCGAAGTCGCTCACCGAGGTCAACGCCACGTCGATCCGCGAGATCAGCGCGTTGGCGTCGCTCACCGTCTTCACGTCGCCGCCGTCCAGCGAACCGGTCGCCGCGATCGCGGTGCCGTCGGTATACGCCCCGGTCGCCGAACCCGTGCCGCTGGTCGCGCCCGTCCCGGTGATCTTCGCCGCCGCGCCATTGCCCAGCGCGGAACCCGAGGCCACCGAACCGGCGTCCGTGACCTTGAAGCTGCCCGCCGAGAAGATGCTCACGCCGCCGTTGCCGTCCACCGCCGCGCTCACGTTGCCGCTCAGCGCCGCGTTGATCGCGTCGGACACGTCCTGCGAGCTGCTCGCCGTACCGGCCAAGGTCACCGAACCCGTGGTCACACCATCGGCACCGGTGTACGCCACGGTGAGCTTGCTCAGATCCAGCGTCTGCGCCGCCGTGCCGGTGCCGCTGCTCACGAACGCGCCGCTCAAGTTCGCCGAGTCGAAGCTCGACACCGAGCCCAGCGCCGAGGCCTTCACGCTGGTGTTCAGGCTCACGCTGATCGTCTGGCCCACGTCCGCGCCCACCTGGAAGCTCTTGGTGCCCAGCGAGCCGTCCAGCACGTTCGAGCCGTTGAACGTGGTCTGGTTCGCGATGCGGGTGATTTCCTGCAGGCGCTGCTGCACTTCGTTGTCGATCGACGCGCGGTCGTCCGAGGTGTACGTGCCGTTGGCCGACTGCACCGCCAGGTCGCGGATCGCCTGCAGGTTCGCCGTCACCTGATCCAGCGCGCTGCCCGCCGTCTGCGCCAGGTTGATGGCATCCGACGCGTTCGCGCTCGCCTGGTTCAGGCCGCCGATCTGCGTGGTGTAGCGCTGCGCGATCGCATAGCCAGCCGCGTTGTCCGCCGCGCTGTTGATCTTCAGGCCCGACGACAGGCGTTCCGTGGCCGTGGCCAGCGCGCTCTGCGACTTCGTCAGGTTGTTCTGCGCCTGCAGCGAAGAAATATTGGTGTTGATGACCAGTGCCATGGGGTGTCTCCTAAGGAATTCGGTCTTGAAGCTGTCGGATACGTTCTCCGGCGGTGCTCCAGACCGGAGTGCCAACCGCCTCAGGGGGAGTTTCGGCGCTGGCACGGGCTTCTTGAGGCATATTTTTGGTTGGCACGGATCGTGCGCGCGCCCGGCCGGCCGCCGTGACCGGCCGCACGCTTGGCATCATGCTTGCTGACATGCCTGCATGTCGGCCACGGCCGACGATAAGTTGACGACCACGGGTTGGCTGGCTCCAACCGACGCACCGGGATTCCGTATCGATGCAGACAACAGAAGAGCGTCTCGCGCAGAACCACGCCGAATTCCAGACGCTGCTCGACCACATGGAAGCGGCCATCGATGCCGGCGATTTCAATGCGGCGATCAGCCACGCCCGCGTAGCCGCCACGCTGGCGTGGCAGCGCAGTTGCGGCATCTTTGCCTCGCCGCGGCTCGAATCCCTGCTCGCACGCGTGGGGCAGGCACTGCCGCCCGGCCCGCCGCGCAGCCCGCGGACGGACGGCCGCCGCCGCGTGCTGACCATCATGTCGCAGGGCTACGACACCGGCGGCCACACCCGGCTGGCCTGCCAGTGGATGGCGCTGGACAGGAACTCCACCCATACGCTGGTGCTCAGCCAGCAAAACACGATACCCGTGCCCGACATGGTCAGCGACATGGCCAGGCGGGGGCAGATCACGCTGGTGGTGCTGGAGGACGATTCCAGCACGAAGCGCATCGCCGCCCTGCGCAGGCTGCTGAGCGACGCCGATGCCGTGGTGCTGCAGATCCACCCGAACGACCCGCTGCCGGTGGCGGCGCTGGCGGGCATGGAATCGCCGCCACCGGTGCTGCTCGACGACCATGCCAACCACGTGTTCTGGATCGGCGCCAGCGTCACCAACCTGCTGGTGTCCCTGCACGCGGACGGCATGCGCATCGCCACCGAGCGCCGCGGCATACCCCGCAGCCACATGGCCGCGCTGCGCCCCGCCATCGAGTACCCGTCGATAGACCCGGCACGCGCGGGCGATATCCGCGCGCGCCACGGCATACCGCCCGACGCGCCGCTGCTGGTGTCCTGCGGCGCCCCCTACAAGTACATCCCCATCGAAGGACAATCGCTGGCCGGCCTGCTGGCGCCGGTGCTGGCCGAGCGCACGGATGTCCACCTGCTGCTGATCGGCCCGCGCTACGACCCGCCCGGCACCAGTCTCGCAGCGGACTATCCGGATCGGGTGCACCTGGCGGGCTTCGTCTCCGACGTGGACGAGCTGTTCACCACCTACGCCGCCTGCGACGTCTATCTCGACTCCTTTCCGTTCGCCTCCGGCAGCGCGTTCCACGAAGCCATCTCGATCGGCAAGCCTGCCCTGAAATACGCCCCGCAGGCATGGAGCGACTGCGGCTACACCATCAACTCGGCCTCGCTCCCCGAACTGCTCTACCTCGCGCGCGATGCCGACGAATTCCGCAGCCGCCTGTACGAGTTGCTCGATTCGCCGGCGCTGCGCGAATCCCACGGCCGCATGCTGGCCAGCATCGCATGCACCTACCACGACAAGGCCGACTACCAGGGGCAGGTCGATGCCCTGTACATGCGCGCCGCGCGCACCTCGCTGATCGAGATCGATCCGGAGATCGCGGCACAGCGCGTGGAACTGCTCGACACCCTGCTCGACCGGCTGGGCGACAACCGCATGGCCGCCGTCCGCGCGGAAGGCGGCGGCGCCAAGTCCACCCCGCTGGAAGCGCTGTCCGTGGAGGAGCAGTACCGCCGCTGGCTGGACGCGCAGGTGCTGCCGCCGGCCCGCGCGGCGGCGGCGGCCGCCCGCCTGGCGGATACGCCGTGTACCTTCCACGTGCTGGTCATCAACGCCGCCGGTGACGACACCCTGCTGGCGCGCACCCTGGATTCGCTGCTGGCGCAGTCCTGGCCGGCGGCCGCGCTCACCGTGCTCGGCGATGCCGGCGGCCCGCTGCCGGACGGCATCGCTGTCGAACCCGTGGGCGACGGCTGGATCGCCGCGATCAACCGGATCGCCGAGGCCGGCGCGACGACCTGGGCGCTGGCGCTGCAGGCGGGCGACACCTTGAGTCCCGATGCCCTGCTGCTGCTGGCCGACCTGGCCAACGCGCAACCGGGGCTGGCCTGCTGCTACGCCGACGAGGACAGCCTGCAGGACGACGGCCCGGCCGCGCCGATCTTCAAGCCGGATCTCAGCCTCGACCTGCTGCGCAGCTACCCGTACACCGGCAGCCTGCTGGCCATGCGCCTGGCCTCGCTGCAGGCGGCCGGCGGCCTGCAGGAGCAGGCGGGCGAGCTGGCCGGCCACGACTTCATCTTCCGCTGCATCGAGCAGTTCGGCCTGGCCTCCGTGGGGCATCTGGCCGAGGTCGTCCACCATGCCGCCACGCCCTTCGCGCAATGGCTGGGCAGCCCGGCGGTGGCGGAGCAATCGGGGCCGGTGGTGTCGCGGCACCTCGACCGCCTCGGCATCCCCCACCAGTTGCTGCCCGGCGTGCTGCTCGGCTCCCAGCGCGTCGTCTACCTGCACGACCGCCAGCCGCCGGTGTCCATCATCATCCCCACGCGCGACCAGCTGCCGATGCTCAACGGCCTGATCGACAGCCTGCTGGCCAAGACCAGCTACAAGAACTACGAGCTGCTGATCGTGGACAACGACAGCCGCGACCCGGCCGCCTGCGCCTACCTGGACGGCATCGAGCGCCTCGACAATCCGCAGCTGCGCGTGCTGCGCTGGCCGCATCCGTTCAACTACTCCGCGATCAACAACTTCGCCGCCGCGCAAGCGCGCGGCGAATACCTGATCCTGCTCAACAACGACACCGCCGTGCTGCACGCGGACTGGATCGAGGCGCTGCTCAACCACGCGCAGCGCCCCGAAGTGGGCATCGTCGGCGCCAAGCTGCATTTCCCCGACGGGCGCATCCAGCACGGCGGCGTGCTGCTGGGCATGAACGGCCCCGCCGAACACCCGTTCGTGGGCCTGGCGATGGACGCGCCGGGCTACATGCACCGCCTGCAGGTGGATCAGAACTACACCGCCGTGACCGCCGCCTGCATGATGATCCGCAAGTCCGTGTACGAGGAAGTCGGCGGCCTGGACGAGCGGGATTTCAAGGTTTCCTACAACGACGTCGACCTCTGCCTAAAGGCGCAACAGGCCGGCTACCTCACGGTGTGGACGCCCTACGTGCGGCTGATGCACGAGAGCAACGCCAGCCAGAAAGTCTCCGACAGGACGGCGCTGGCGACCAACCTCGTCCGCTTCAGGGGCGAGCAGGCGGCGATGTACCGCAAGTGGCTGCCGCTGCTGGCGCGCGACCCCGCCTACAACCGCAACCTGGGCCTGGCGCCGCCCGGCTTCGACCTCGACCCGGTTCGCGCCCTGGCCTGGCAGCCGCTCGCGCAACCGGCGCTGCCGCGCCTGTTCTGCATCGCCGCCGACGAAACCGGCTGCGGCCACTACCGCGTGATGCAGCCCTATCTCTCCATGCAGCGCGAGGGCGTGGCCGAAGGCATGATCGCCTCCGCGCACATGCCGCCCGTGCTGCTGGAGCGCTTCGCGCCCACCAGCCTGGTGCTGCAGCGACAATACACCGACGCCCAGCTCGAGACGATGCGCGGCTACCGCGACTTCAGCCGCGCGTTCAAGGTGTACGAACTGGACGACTACATGCCCAACGTGCCGCTGAAGAGCGTGCACCGCGCGCACATGCCCAAGGACATCATGAAGTCGCTGCGCAAGGCCATGTCGCTCGTCGACCGCTTCGTGGTGTCCACCGCGCCGCTGGCCGAGGCGTTTGCCGGCCTGCACGACGACACCCGCGTGGTGCCCAACCGCCTGCCGGTGGATTGGTGGGGCGACCTGCGCAGCGAACGCCGCAAGGGCGCCAAGCCGCGCGTGGGCTGGGGCGGCGGCAGCAGCCATCGCGGCGACCTGGAGCTGATCGCGGATGTGGTGCGCGACCTCGCCAACGAGGTGGAATGGGTGTTCTTCGGCATGTGCCCGGAGAAACTTCGTCCCTACGTGCACGAATTCCACACCGGCGTGCCGATCGGCCAGTACCCGGCCAAGCTGGCCTCGCTCGACCTCGACCTCGCGCTGGCGCCGCTGGAAGACAACCTGTTCAACGCCTGCAAGAGCAACCTGCGCCTGCTCGAATACGGCGCCTGCGGCTTCCCGGTGGTATGCAGCGACATCGTCTGCTATCGCGGCGAGCTGCCGGTGACGCGCGTGCGCAACCGCTTCAAGGAGTGGGCGGACGCGATCCGCATGCACCTCGCCGATCTCGATGCCACCGCACGCATGGGCGACGCATTGCGCGACGCCGTGCACCGCGACTGGATGCTCACGGGCGACGACCTCGTCGCATGGCGCGACGCGTGGCTGCCGGATTGAGCGTGCCGGCCGTCGTCGTGCCGGCTTCTTGTCCGTCATCCCGGCAACAGCGTTCTTGCTCGTCATCCCTGCGCAGGCCGGACAAGCGCTTCGCGCGCAGAACGCCCGCAGGGCGGCCCCGAAGGGGCGAGCGCAGCGAGTCATCCAGTGACCATGAGGCGTGACCGGGCATGATCGTCGCTGGATCCCGGCCTGCGCCGGGATGACAGGCAAAATCGGCGACGGTTTTTTGACCACCAACACGGGGCAATGCAAGACTGCGTAACAGCGTTTCGGGATCGTCCGCCACGACACATACGGCTGGACGCAGCCATGCAGGCCGTCGCATGCGGTTGGCCGGAAAATTGCAGCTTCCATCGGAAATTCCACCACAGGGGCACAGCAAAACCATGGTCACCATCGAAGAGTTCATCGGGCAGTTCCTCGACGCCGTCGATTTCCAGAACCCCGTCGAAGTCACCCCCGACACCAAGCTGGCCGACCTGCCGGAATGGGATTCGCTTTCCGCGCTGGCGACGATCGTGTTGTTCGACACCGAATACGGCAAGGTCATCGTCGGCCCCGACCTGGAGAAATGCGCAACGGTCGGCGACGTGTACGCCCTGGCGGGGTAAGGCCATGAGCCAGTCCACTCTGCGCAACGTGCGCTTCGCCGGCATGGCCACCTGCGTGCCGAAGCGGGTGTTCCACAACATCGACGACGCGCCGCCCAAGATCCGCTCGGAGCGCGAACGCCTGACCCGCAACATCGGCATCTACACGCGCCGCCTGTGCCCGAACTGGCAGGCTTTTTCCGACCTGGCCTTCGAGGCCACGGAAAAGCTGCTGGCCGAACTGAAGTGGGACAAAGCCGACGTCGATGCGCTGATCGTCGTCAGCCAGTCGCCGGACTACCTGATCCCGGCCACGGCGATCATCCTGCAGGATCGCCTGCAGTTGCCGCAGACCACGATCGCCTTCGACGTCAACCTGGGTTGCTCCGGCTACCCGTTCGGGCTGCACCTGCTCGGCAGCATGATCGCCGCGGGCGCCATCAAGAAAGGCCTGCTGCTGTGCGGCGACCGCGCCGGCCAGGAGAAGGATCCGCTGTTCTCCGACGCGGGCACGGCGACGGCGCTGGAATTCGACGCCGGTGCGCCGCCGATGCACTTCGACCTGAACAGCGACGGCAGCGGCTACCGGGCCATCATGCTGCCCGTGGGCGGCCAGCGCGAGCCGGTGTCGATCAACCACCTCATCGCGCACCGCGACGAGGGCGGCTACTGGCGCAGCGCGATGGATCTGATCCTGGACGGCCCGGCCGTGCTGAGCTTCTCCACCCAGCGCGTGCCGCCGGCGGTGGAGAAACTGCTCGACCACGTCGGCATGGACAAGGACGAGATCGACTATTTCGTCTTCCACCAGGCCAACCGGATGATCAACGAAACCATCCGCAAGAAGCTCCGCCTGCCGGAAGAGAAGGTGCCGAGCACGCTGCACGATTTCGGCAACACCAGCGGCGCATCGCTGCCGGTGACGATGACGGCGCGCCTGCGCGACACCCTCGCGCAGGGCAGGCACCGCCTGCTGCTGTGCGGCTTCGGCATCGGCCTGTCCTGGGGCACGGCCATCGTCGACATCGAGTCCGGCGTCTTTCCCGAACTGATCGAGGCGTGAGCGTGGACGCCGCGGATCCGTTCTCGCTGGAGGGCAAGCGCGTCCTGGTCACCGGCGCCTCCTCCGGCATCGGCCGGCAGGTCGCCATCGCCTGCGCGCAGATGGGCGCGCAGCTCGTCGTCAGCGGACGCAACGGCGAGCGGCTGGCGGCGACGCTGGCCGAGCTGGAGGGCGAAGGCCATGCCGCCGTCGCAGCGGATCTGTCCCGGCAGGAAGACATCGACCGCCTCGCCGGCGAAGCCGGCGTCGTCGACGGGCTGGTGCACGCCGCCGGCATTTCCAGGCTCGTACCGTTCCGGATGATCTCGCGCACGCAGCTGGACGAGATGTTTTCCAGCAACGTCTACGCGCCGATGCTGCTGAGCAAGGCTTTGCTGGCGAAAAAGCGCATCGCCGCCAACGGCTCGATCCTGTTCATCTCGGCACTGGCTTCGCATGTCGGCCCGCTGGCCACCGGCGCGTACTCGGCCAGCAAGGCGGCGCTGCTCGGCGCCATGCGCACGCTGGCGCTGGAAGTGGTCAAACAGGGCATCCGCGCCAACTGCATTGCACCGGGTTACGTGCGCACGCCGATGCTGGACAGCCTGAACCAGGGCGGCGGCAGCATCGACGAACACGCGAAACTGACGCCACTCGGCCTGGGCGAACCGGAAGATGTCGCCTACGCCACCGTGTTCTACCTCTCCGACGCCAGCCGCTGGATCACGCGCAACTACTTCATCGTCGATGGCGGATTGACCGTGCCGATGGACATCTACGCATGAGCAATCCCGCGCACAAGGCATTCTCGCTGGCCGGCAAGACCATCCTGGTGACCGGCGCCTCGTCCGGCCTGGGGCGGCAGATCGCCCTCACCTGCGCGCAGCGCGGCGCGCGGCTGGTCGTCACCGGCCGCCATGCCGCGCGCCTGCAGGAAACGCTCGACCAACTGGCCGGCATGGGACACGTACAGGTGGTAGCCGACCTGACTTGCGCCGAAGACCGCGAACGCCTTGCGCAGGCCGTCACGGACATCGACGGCCTGGTGCTGTGCTTCGGCGGGCAGATGCTTTCGCCCATCCGCCAGCTCAGGGAAGCCTTGATGACGGCGATGTACCAGACCCATTTCCTCGCCCCGGTGATGCTGACCCAGCGCCTGTTGCAGGCCAATGCCATCGCGAAGCAGGGCTCCATCGTGTTCATGCTGTCCACTTCGGCGCACATCGGCACGCGCGGCGTGGGGCCCTACTCGGCGATGAAATCCGCGCTGCTCGGCATCATCCGCTGCCTCGCCATCGAACTGGCTCCCCGCAAGGTGCGCGTCAACGGCATTTCGCCGTCAGTGATTCCCACGCCCCGGCTCTGGGGCGACGACAACGAGCAGAACGAGCCGCTGAAGAAGGAGCGCGCGCGCCACCCGCTGGGGCTGGGCACGCCGCAGGACGTCGCCAACGGCGCGGTCTACCTGCTGTGCGACGCCAGCCGCTGGGTGACCGGCACCAGCCTGGTCATGGACGGCGGGGCGGTGCTCTGATGCAGCGCGTGCTCATCATCGGCGCGGGCGGCTGGGGGCGAGAGGTGCTGCACCAGATGACGCACGACGACGCCGGGCACGAGGTGCACTGGGTCGTCGACGGCTTCCTCGACAGCCGCGCGCACATCCTCGACGGCTACGACGTGGGCGTGCCCATCGTCGGCGATCCGATGACCTACGTGCCGCAGCCCGGCGACGTGTTCGTCTGCGCCCTGGGCGATCCGCACGAACGCCTCAAGTACACCCGGCCGCTGCTCGACAGGGGCGGCATGTTCATCTCGATCCACACGCAATCCTTCCTGAGTTCGCGCGTGCAAATCGGACAGGGCTGCCTGCTGGGACATTGGGTGCATGCCGGCCCGGACGTGCATATCGGCGACTTCGCCAACATCCAGGCATTGAGCATGCTGGGGCACGACGTGCATATCGGCCGGTACGCGCACGTCGGCGCGCAGGTGTTCATGGGCGGCGGCGTGCGCATCGGCGACTTCGCCGTCGTGCACCCGCGCGCGACGATCCTGCCCGGCGTGGCCGTCGGCGACAACGCCGTGGTTGGGGCCGGTTCCGTCGTGCTGAAGGACGTGCCCGCCGGCGCCACCGTGTTCGGCAATCCGGCCAAGGTCATTTTCCAGAAGGGCGAGTGAGGGACGGACGGCCATGCGTTCGAGGATGCATCCGAAGTACTACCTGTCGCAGGACATCTTCGAGCGCGAGCAGGCGAAGATTTTCCGCAAGGTCTGGCTGTTCGCCGGGCTGAAGACGATGCTGCCGAAGCACAACGCCTTCATCACCCGGAGGATCTGCGGCATTCCGGTCGTCATCCAGAACTTCGACGGCGAAATCCGCGCCTTCGAGAACGTCTGCCTGCATCGCAACGCGCTGATCCAGCATGGCGTCGCGGGCTGCCGCCCGCTGGCCTGCCCCTACCACGCCTGGCTGTACGGCGAGCACGGCGAGGTGAAGAACATCCCCGACTGTCGCAGCACCTACCTGATCAGCCAGTCCGAGCAGCGGAAGATGAAGTTGCACCAGTTCGCCCTGCACGCCATCGGCAACGTGCTCTTCATCAACATGGACGAGCACCCGTTCCCGATCGAGGATCAATTCCCGCCCCATGTCATCGACATGCTGGAAAGCAGCTCGAACCTCTACGACGGCGAGGTGATGCTCACCACCTTCCACTGCAGGTTCAACTGGAAGCTGGCCTACGAGAACCTGCGCGACGCCAACCATCCGCACTACGTGCACCGCAACAGCCTGGCCCAGGACGTGAGTTTCTATCCTGTCGTCAACACGGAACAGGCCGCAGAAGGCCTGCAACCCCTGGCGGACACCAGCCCCGCGGCGATGCGATCCGAGATGAAGCGCTTCAGCATGGCCGCCGCCGAGGCGCCGCTGCCGCATCCGAAACGCCTGCCGTTCCACGACATGGTCGAACGCTGGGGGGATCAGGACGCCTACTTCAACTGGCTGGCCTTTCCGAACATGCATATCGCCAGCCCGAACGGCGGCTACTCCTTCACGCTGGAGCACCACATTCCGATCGCGCCCGACCGCACCGATCTTGAAATCTACTGGTTCACCGCGCGCAAGAAGAAGCCGTATGCGTTTTCGAGCTGGAGCCTTCTGTCGCACATGCACGGCAGCCGGCTGGTGACGGGCGAGGACATCGACATCATGGAACGGGTGCAGGCCGCACTGCACGAGCATGCCCCTCTGCCCACGCAAGGCGCCTACGAATTCCAGAACCGCCTGGTCGAGCGCTGGTACACCACGCTGATGGAGGGCGACCATGAAATCTAGGTGGGTGGTGGGCGGCGGCATCTGCCTCGAACAGGTCGTCAGCACCTGGACGCGCATGTTTCCGCAGGAAAGCGTGCAGCGGATCGAACTGCTGCCTGGCGACGACTACAGCTTCGACCTGCACGTGCTGGACGCGCTCGACCCTTCACAGGGCACGATGTTCGTGGCCTTCGACGAGCGCTTCGGCAACTTCAAACGCATGGAGCTGATGCAGTCCGCAATGGCGCGCGGCTTCAAGCTGGAGCCTTTCGTCGCGCCGTCCGCCATCGTACCGCCGGACGCAACCATCGGCCCCAACGCCTTCGTCGGCGAGGGAGTGGTGATGGGCATCGGCTGCCGCATCGACTTCAACGCCGTCGTCCGCGATGGCGCCAGGCTGGGCGCGAACGTGCATTTGCGCTCCTCCTGCTGGCTGGAAACCGGTGTGATGGTGGGTGACGGCGCGGAGATCGGCGCGCACTGCATCCTGCGCATGGGTGCCATCGTCGCACCGCATACCAAGGTCGGACGGCACTGCGAGCTGGGCTGGCCCCGACTCTACGAGGGAGACATCGCCTCGCGAACGGTATTCGACACCCGTTACCCGGAGCCAATCCACGTCTACGGGGATTGATCCGCCCAGCGAAACCACACGACCCGACGACTACGGCGGAGGCTGCCCGTGACTTTTTACCCCGACTTGTCCGAAGAGGTTCTGCTCAGGCAACTGGTGGAACTGCACACCTCCCTCCAGACTGAAGGCGTGAAGTGGCCTGCGTGGATGACGACCCATCCCGCAGACGTCCTGAAGGAAAAGAAATTCATCGTTTGCGGCGCGCAATGCCGCCCGGAAATCCGCGTGCTGGCCAAGCACGCCAATGTCGTTGCCATCGTGGACGACGTGGTCACGGGCCGCGGCGGAGAACGGCTCTTTGGTGTGGATGTCATCGATTCCGACGCATGGATCGAATTGGCCCGCGGCGACGACAGCATCGTCTCGATCGTGCTGGTTTCGGGCCCCACCGGCTACCAGCACTTCGTCAAACTTGCCGCCCAGTGGGGGTTGCAGTTGCTGAAGCCCCTGCAGTTCCTGCACCTGCTCAGCGCCTGTGGAATAAGCAGGAACGGCGAGATCGGGCGCTTCTTCTGGTACGGCGAGGAGTTTTTCGACCGTACGCTGGATCGCTTCGACAAGCTCGTAGAGGCGCGCAACCGGCTCGACGATCCGTGGTCGCGCATCACCTGGCTCTGCGTCCTGCTCTACCGCCTCACGCTGAACCCGTTCTTCCTCGTCGCCTGCGCCACGGGCTACAACACAGATCGCTTTTCCTGGAATTCGTACGAAACGAACCGCAGGTTCTTCCAATTCTCGGATAGCGAGGTCTACGTGGACGGTGGCGCATCCACCGGGGATTCGTTGGCGTGGTTCCTGCGCGCCGTGGACGGAAGGTTCAAGCACATCCACACCTTCGAGCCGTCAAGCGAGAACAACCGCCTGATCCGTAAGCTTCTGTCGGACCTGCAGGCGAGTTACCTGGCGTCCCTGCACTCGAAAGTCAGCCTGCACGAGAAGGGCCTGTGGGATTCCGAAACGACGCTGCTGTTCAATCCATGCACGGCAGAGGCGCAAATGGACTCCGTCAGGCTGAACCTGATCGGCAACCCGACGTCCGCCCACATCATTGCCGCCGGAATCGCCGACCACCTCCTCGACGAGCAACAGCAATCGGCGATGTCCGTACGGGTACCGGTGACCGCGATCGACACGGCCACGGATCGCGACGCCACTTTCATCAAGCTCGAAATCGAGGGATCGGAACTCAACGCCTTGCACGGCGCAAGTGAAACCATTGCGCGCAACCGCCCGAAGATGGCGATCTCGATGTACCACAAGCCGGAAGACCTGGAGACGCTGCTCGATTTCGTGCTCGAGACTGGACACGGCTACCGGCTTGGCTTCCGCCAGCACAACCCGTTTTGCCCGGACGCCATGGTGATGTATTGCAGGTGAGGGCTGACAGCGCCGGCCCTCATCTGCGCGCGAGCACGGAAAACACCTCGCCCACCGCGCGGATGTCAGCACCGCTCACCGACGACCCATTGGGCAACACGATGACCTTGCCCGCGACCATATCGGTCTGCGCCAGCGCCTGGCCTTCACGCGCAGGCAAATCGCAGTACGGCCGCATGCGGTGGCAACCGGGCCAGAAGTATTTGCGGGCCAGCACGTTTTCGGCGTGCAGCGCCGCAACGATCTCGTCGCGGGAGGCTGCACAGCATTCGTCCACCTCCACCACCATGTAGTGGTAGCTGTTGCGTTCGCCCGGGTCGTAATCCAGCAGCGCGATGCCGGGGATGCCGGCCAGTGCTTCGCGGTAAGCCGCATGATTGCGCCGATTGGCCGCCACAACCTCGTCGAAACCTCCGAGGTTGCTCAGCCCCATCGCGGCGCAGGCCTCGACCATCTTGCCGTTGGTGCCGGGGTGGATCACGTTGTCGTAGCCGGCGAAGCCGAAGTTGCGCATCAGGCGCATGGCTTCGGCCAGCTCGTCGTCGTCGGTGGTGACCGCACCACCCTCCATCGCGTTGAACGCCTTGGTGGCGTGGAAGCTGAATACCGCGCAGCGGCCGAAGCGACCGATGGGCTGTCCGCGATACGTGCTGTCGAAGGCGTGCGCGGCGTCGAACATCAGGCCCAGCCCGTGTTCGTCCGCGATCGCCTGCAGCGCGTCCACCGGCGCGGCGCGCCCCCACAGGTGCACGCCGATGATGCCGGTGGTGCGCGGCGTGATCATGCGCCGCACGGCATCAGGATCGAGGTTGTGCGTGGCCGGGTCGATGTCGGCGAACACCGGCGTGATGTCCTGCCAGTACAAGGCGTGCGCGGTGGCGACGAACGTCCACGAAGGCACGATCACCTCGCCGGAAAAGCCCAGCGCGCGTATCGCGATTTCCAGCGCGATGGTGCCGTTGCACATCGCCACGCAGTGCTTTACTCCGAGACGTTCGGCGATGCGTTGTTCGAACTCCTGCACCATCGGGCCGTTGTTGGTCAGCCACTGGTTGTCCAGCACCTGCTCCATGCGCCGGAGGAACCCCTCACGGTCACAGATGTTGGGGCGACCCACGTGCAAGGCTTCGGTGAACGCAGGCGGTGCGCCATGGATGGCGAGGTCGGCCTTGCTGCGGATGGACTTGGTGGGCATGGTCGATTCCGGCAACGACTTCCGTGATGGATTCGTGGTCGAACTGGCGCGGATGGTGCGTCAAATTGCCGGCGTCCTGCTATCGGAATACCTGCAGCAGGCCGCCGTCGCGAACCCGCCCGTGCCATGAAGCACATACCGCGCCAATGAACGCCGCCGGATTGGACGCGCGCAAAAGCAAACCGCCCTGGCAGCGCCACGGGCGGTTTGCTCTGGAACGGATACGTATTGGAGCGGCTACTGGATGTAGTTGAACAGGCTCATGCCCTGCACCTTCGCGAAGGTCTGCATGGAAGCCTGCAGGGCGGTGGATTGCAGCGAGAGCTGGCTGATGGCGCTGGCCATGTCGGTGTCCTGCACGCCGGAGAGCACGGTCTGGTAGGTCAGCGTGAGGTTGCTGTAGTTGCTCTGCTGCTGGGTGAGGCGGTTCAGGCGGCCGCCCACGTCGGTCTGGGTGGCGGAAACCTGGTTTTGCGCCTGGTCGAGCGACTCGATCTGCCGGCTCAGCGTATTGCTGAGCTGCGCGTTGTTGCTGCCCGAGTCGTTCAGCGCGTTGATCATGTTGGTCATGGTGGCGAACACGTCCTGGGTCTGGCCAGAGTGCACGCTCACCGTGTCGCCGGCGGCGGGCGTGCCGCTCAGGGCGATGCTCATGCCGTTGAAACTGATGCTGCCGCCGTTCTGGTAGGAGCCGGTGGCCACCGTGGCGTTGCCGTTGTTGGCGTCGGTGGCCGTCCAGTTGCCGGCGGCGTCGAACGTGATCGTGTAGTTCACCGGCCCGGACGCGGTGGCCGCGCTCCAGGCGCTGGTGTTGGTGACGCTGTTGGCGCCCACCAGCAAGGTACCGGTGTTGCCCGCCGCCGCGCTGGCGTCGAACGAGCCGTTGCCGGTCGGGATGTTCATGAACAGCCCGGCGCCCTCGTCGCTATTGGGGAGGCGCAGGCCGCTGCCGATGGCGGTCATCTGGTTGTCGCTGTTGCCGTTGTAGGTCACCGAGCCGTCGCTGTTGAGCACGAACGGCGTGGTGGTGGTGCTGGTGCCGGCGAACAGCGCGTCGTTGTTGGCGTCGCGGGTGTTGGCCAGTTGCACCAGTTGCGCGCGGATCTGGGTGAGCTGCGCGGCCATGTCCTGCCGATCCGCGGTCGACAGCGTGCCGTTGATGCCCTGGATCGCCATCGATCGCGCCTGGTTCAGCAGCGAGTTGAAGGAGTCGAGCGTATTGCTCTCGGTGGAGAGCCGCGCATTGGCATCGTTGATGTTGGCGGTGTACTGCGCGGCGTTGGCCAGCACATGGTTGAGCGACACCACCTCCGTGGCGCCGCCCGGGTCGTCGGAAGGCAAGTTGATGCGCTGGCCGCTGCTCACCTCGTTCTGCGAGGCGGCGACCGCTCCCTGCTGGGTGAGTATGTTGGAGAGCGACTGCTGGTACATCCAACTGGTGGAAATGCGGATCACGGGGCTGCCCTCGGTCAGGCCTGGATGGCGGTGATCAGGCTGGCGAAGATGGTCTGCGAGGTGGAGATCACCTGCGCGGACGCCTGGTAGGCCTGCTGGTACTTGATGAGGTTGGCCGCCTCCTGATCCAGGTTGACGCCGGCCAGGCTCTGCTGGGTGCTGGTCGCCTGGTTGTAGAGGCCGGCCTGGGTGGTGAGGTTGCTGGCCGCCATGCTGCCGGCCACGCCGACCTGGTTGGTCAAGTTGGCGTAGCCTCCCACCACGGTGGTGCGGCCGCCGTCGAGCACGCCCACGTCGACCAGTCCGGCGAGATCCAGCGCGTTGCCGTTGTCGTTGAGGCCGCTGCTGTTCTGCGCCACGGTGAAGCTGTCGCCGTTGGCGGGCGTGCCGCTCAGGTTCAGGCTCCAGCCGTCGAACTGGATCGGCGAGCCGCTGGCGTACGTGCCGGTGCTGGTGTTGCCCGCGCCGTCGGTGACGGAATAGCTGCCGCCCGCGCCGAACGTGACCGTGGCGCCCGCGAACAGGTTGGCGTCGGTACTGTCGGTCACGTCCACCGAACTGACCGTGGCGCCGCCCGTATTGGCGGTGGCGGCCGTGCCCTGCAGCGCCGACGCCGCGGCGATGGCCGACGGATCGTCGGTGGCCAGCGCCAGGCTGCTGGCCACGTTCTGGGTGGGCTTGATCTGGAAACTGTCGCCAACCTGCGCGCTGCCGGATACGGTAAACGTGAGGCCATTGGCCGACAGCGTCCCGTTGGAATTGGCGGTCAGCGCCACGGCGCTGCCGCTGGCGGTGTTGAGCTGCCAGCCGTTCACCGAGGGCGCGGTGCTGCTGCCGGTGTAGGTGAGCGTGTAGTTGTCGTTGGTCAGCGCCGAGAGATCGCTGATGTTGGCGCTCACCGAGGCGCTGCCCAGGTTGGCCTTCAGCGCGGCCACGCTCGGATACGGCACCACGAAGATCGGCTGGCCCTGCGCGCCGGTGAGGTTCAGGCCCTTGGCCTGCTGGTCGTTGACGCCCTGCGCCATCGCCAGCGCGGTGCGGCCCAGCTGGTTCTGCGCCGGATCGAGCGTATTCGTCCGGTACGACAACAGCGCGCCCAACGTGCCGCCGGAAAGGCTGGCCGTGATGTCGGTGCCGCTGGCGTTGAGCACGTCGGTGGTGCCGCTGTCGTAGGGGCTGCTGCCTACCTGGAAGCCGTAGGAATAGCTGCCGCTCACCAGCGTCTGGCCGGAGGTGCTGTAGACGCTCAGCGTGCCGTCGGGCTGCGCGGCCACGGAGATGCCGGTGTCGCCGGCCAGTTGCTTGACCAGGCCGTCGCGCTGGTCGAGCAGGGCGTTGGGCTGGGTGGCGCCGGCCTGGCTGATGCTGGTGTTGAGCGCGGCGATCTGCTTGACCAGCGAATTGATGTCGCCGACGGTGTCGGAAACCTGCGTGTTGATCTGCTGGCGCTGCTGGTCGAGCTGCTGGCCGAGGGTGTTGAAGGTCTGTACCAGGCTGGATGCGCTGCCCAGCAGCGCCTGCCGCACGGACGAATCCTGCGGCGCGTTGGCCACGTTGTTGAAGGCGCCGTAGAAATCGTCCAGCGAGGACTGCAGGTCGCCGCCGTTCTTCAGCAGGCTGTTCAGCGTGGTGTTCAGGTCGTTGGTGGTGCTGGCCCCCTGCATCGAGCTGTAGGTGCCCCACACCGTTTGCGTGAGGTACTGGCTGTAGGCGCGCTGCACCGAAGTCACGTCCACGCCGGTGCCCATGGTGTAGCGGCCGGCGTTCTGGCCCACCTGATCCACCTGCACCACGCTTTGCTGGCTGTAGCCGTCCGTGCCGGCATTGGCAATGTTGTTGCCGGTGACTTTGAGGCCGATCTGGGCGGCGTTGAGTCCCGAAATGCCGATGTTGAGCAGGCTTGACATGGCCTAAACCTCTGGGTAACGCCTATGGGTTCGGCAGGTCGGCCGGATTCTTGAGGGCCGCCAGCGCCTCGCGCATCTGCGGGCTGGCGGCGATGGCGGCGATCTTGGCCGCATAGCCCGGATCGGTGGCGTAGCCGCCGCGCACCAGGGCATTGGCGAAGCCGTGCACGTCGTCGCCGTGGCCGCGCACGCCGGCGTAGCGCGGGTCGCTGGCGATCAGGTTGGCATAATCCTTGAACGACTGCGCCGGCGAGTCGTAGGCGCGGAACTGCGCGTGCCGGCGTACCGCCACGCCGTTCTCGTACTCCAGCGTGGGCACGCTGACCTTCTGGCCGTCCCAGTTGCCGCCGGCCTTGATGCCGAACAGGTTGAAGCTGGTGGAGCCGTCCGCCGCGCGCGGCATGTGCTTGCCCCACTGGGTTTCCAGCGCGGCCTGGGCCAGCACGGTGCGCACCGACAGGCCCAGCTTCTGCGCGGCGGCCTCGGCGTAGGGCGCCAGCGCGCGCACGAATTCCTGCGCGTCCTGCGGCAACCATTTCATCGCGCTGCGGCCCACTTCACGGCCGGCCTCGACCACGTTGGCGAGGCGGCGCTGGAACTGGTCGGCGGTGGCCGGCAGCTGGGTGGGATCGCCGATGCCGTCGGTGTCGTCCTCACCGGCTGTCGCCGCGGGCGAACCGAGGCCGCCGATCGGCGTGCCGGCGCTGGACGTCGGCGCGGCCTGGCCACCCAGCTGGCGTATCAGCATCTGGGCGATGCCCAGGCCCTTGCCCTGGGACAGGGTCACCGAAAGCTGCTGGTCGTACAGGTCGCGATAGGCCTTGCCGGCATCGCTGTCGCCCAGCGCGTTGCCCAGGCTGTCGCTGGCCTCGCGCATGGACTTCAGCATCATCTGGGTGAACAGCGCCTCGAACTGCTTCGCCACCGCGGGCAAGGCCGCCTTGCCGTCCTGCTGCGCCTGCGCACGCAGCTGGTCGAACCCGGACAGATCGGTCCAGGTGTTCAGCGAGACGTTGGCGGACAGGGCGGCGTCAGTCACGTCGGTCGCCCGCTAGATGACCACCAGGTCGGCATGCAACGCACCGGCCTGCTTCAGCGCCTGCAGGATGGAGATCAGGTCGCTGGGCGAGGCGCCCACCTGGTTCACCGCGCGCACGATGGTGTCCAGGCTCACGCCGGGGCCGAACTTGAACATGTGGCCGCCCTCTTCGCTGATCTGCACGTTGCTGGAGGGCACCACCGCGGTCTGGCCCTTGCTGAACGGCGCCGGCTGGCTGACCAGCGGCTGCTCGCCGATGGTGACGGAAATGGCGCCGTGCGCCACCGCTGCGGCGGAGACGCGCACATCCGAGCCGATCACCACGGTGCCGGTGCGCGAGTTCACCACCACGCGGGCCGGCGGGGAGCCCGGCGTCACGTCCAGGCTCTCGATGGCGCCCAGCCAGGCCACCTTCTGCGTGGGATCCAGCGGCACGCGCACGTCCACCGTGCCGCCGTCCACCGCGTGCGCGGTGCCCGTGCCGTAGGTGTGGTTGATCGCGTCCACGATGCGCGAGACGGTGGTGAAGTCCGGCGTGTTGAGGTTGAGCCGCAGGTCGTCGCTGGACGCGAACGAGGAAGCCACGCTGCGCTCCACCGTGGCGCCGTTGGGGATGCGCCCGCTGGCGGAGATGTTCTTCTCCACCTTGGAGCCGCTCTTGCCCTGCGCGCTGATGCCGCCCACCACCACGCTGCCCTGCGCCATCGCGTAGACGTTGCCGTCGGCGCCGCGCAGCGGCGACATCAGCAGCTCGCCGCCGCGGAGGCTCTTGGCGTTGCCGATCGAGGCCACCGTGACGTCGATGGTCTGGCCCGGCTTGGCGAACGGCGGCAGGTCGGCGGTGATGGTCACCGCGGCGGCGTTCTTCAGCTGCGGGCGCACGCTGGCCGGCACGTTGATGCCGAACTGCTGCAGCATGTTCTCCAGGCTTTGCGTGGCGAACGGCGCCTGCGTGGTCTGGTCGCCGGAGCCGTCCAGGCCCACCACCAGGCCATAGCCGATCAGCTGGTTGGAGCGCACGCCGCCCACCGAGGCGAGGTCGCGGATCTTGTCGGCATGGGCAGGGGTGGCGAGCAGGGTGGCCAGCGCGAGGGCAGCCACGAGCTTCACTCCCTCTCCCCGCCGGGGAGAGGGCCGGGGTGAGGAGCGGGTCTTGCGGAAGAGGTTGGACAGGCGACGCTTGATGAAAGTCAAAGCGGCATTTCGCGAGGGTGTCCCCTCTCCCCAACCCTCTCCCCGGAGGGGAGAGGGGGCGAACGCGGTGTGCGGGTTCGCCCGCTCGTGCCTTACGGCAGCCTGCAATGTCATGGGCCCGTGGAGTTTCATTTAGAAGGGCATCCACTTGGAGTTGAAGAAGCGCGACAGCCAGCCTTGCGTGTTGGCGTCGGCCAGCGAGCCGCGGCCGGTGTAGGAGATCTTGGCGTCGGCGACGCGCGTGGAGGGCACGGTGTTGTCCTGGCCGATGTCCTGCGGGCGCACGATGCCGGCGATGCGCACGAGCTCCTGGCCCTGGTTGATGGTGAGCCACTTCTCGCCACGCACCATCAGGTTGCCGTTGGCCAGGCGCTGCACCACGGTGACGGTGATGTTGCCGGTGAGCTGGTTGCTCTGGCTGCTGGAACCGCCGCCGTCGAAGCTGCGGGCGCTGTTGATGCCAACGCCGGCCTTGTTGAAGGTGTGGCCGAGCAGCGAGGGCGCGCCGATGGCGTCCTTGTCGGTCTTGCTGGTGCTGGTGGTGGACTTCTTCACCGCCTGGGTGTTCTCCTCCAGCACGATGGTGAGGATGTCGCCCATGCGGTGCGCGCGCGGGTCGGCGAACAGCTCCATGCTCTGTGCGTCGTGGTAGATCGCGCCGTCGGCCGGCGGCGCGGCGGCGGGCACCACCGGCGGCGTGGCGGCCCACATCGCGTCGTCGCGCGCCTGTTTCTGCATGACGGCGCAGCCGGGCAGCACGACCAGCGCGAGCGCGATGGCGAGGTTGGGGAGGATGGCGATGATGCGCACGACGGCGTGCCTCAGGTCTTGTTGGTGATGGTCTGCAGCATGTCGTCCGCGGCGCTGATGGCCTTGGAGTTCATCTCGTAAGTGCGCTGGGTCTGGATCATGTCCACCATCGCCTCGACCACGTTGACGTTGGACGATTCCAGCGAGCCCTGCAGCAGGGTGCCCAGGCCGTTCAGCCCGGCCTGGCCGGTTTGCGGCGTGCCGCTGGAGGCGGTTTCCAGGTACAGGTTCTGGCCCATGGACTGCAGGCCGGCCGGGTTGATGAAGTCGGCCAGTTGCAGCGTGCCCACCTGCTGCGGCGCGGCCTGCCCCGGCACGGTGGCGCTGATCGTGCCGTCGGTGCCGATGGTGATGCTCTGCGCGCCCTGCGGCAGGGTGATCGCCGGTTCGAGCGGGTAGCCGTCGGCGGTCACGATCTGGCCGTTGGCGTCCTGGTGCAGCGAGCCGTCGCGGGTGTAGGCGGTGGTGCCGTCGGGCATGGTCACCTGCAGGAAGCCGCGGCCCTGGATGGCCACGTCCAGCGCGTTGCCGGTCTGGCTGATCGCGCCCTGGGTGAACATCTTCTCGTTGGCTACCACGCGCACGCCGGTGCCCATCAGCAAACCGGCCGGCGACTGCGTCTGCTCGGTGGTCTGCGCGCCGGGCTGGCCCAGGTTCTGGTACATCAGATCCTGGAACTCCGGGCGCGACGACTTGTAGCCGGTGGTGCTGGCGTTGGCCAGGTTGTTGGAGATGGCGTCCAGGTTCGTCTGCTGCGCATCGAGCCCGGTCTTGGCGATCCAGAGTGAGGAAAACATGGGAAAGCTCCGCTGAGGTTGTTCGGGTTAGCTCGCCTGCAGCAGCTTGAGGCTGGAGTCGGCGTCGTCTTCGGCGGTCTTGATCGAGCGCACCTGCAGGTCGTACTGGCGCGACAGCGCGATCATGCGCACCAGCTCGGCCGAAGGATTGACGTTGCTGCCTTCCAGCGTCTGCGGCGCCAGCAGCACGGTGTCGTCGGCGTCGGCGGTGTCGCCGCCGGCCAGGTGCAGCAGGCCGTCCGAGCCCTTGGAAAGCTGCGTGGGGTTCGGGTTGACCAGCTTGATGCGATCCACCTGGGTGAGCGTGTTCGGCCCCTGCCCCAGCGGCACCGTGGAGATGGTGCCGTCGCCGCCGATCACGATGTTCGCGCTGTCGGGAATAGTGATCGGGCCGCCGCTGCCGATCACCGGATCGCCCTCGGCGTCGGTGAGCGTGCCGTCGGCGGTGAGCTGCAGGTTGCCGGCGCGCGTGTAGGCCTCGCTGCCGTCCGGCGCCTGCACCGCGATCCAGCCCGGGCCGCGCACCGCCACGTCCAGCGCGCGCCCGGTGTGCTGCATCGGCCCCTGGCTTTCGTCGCGGCCGAGGCCGTACGCCACCGCGTTGATGCGGCTGGGCTGGCCCGGCCCCAGCACCGGCAGGCTCTGGAACGCATCCAGCTCGCTCTTGAAGCCGGTGGTGCTGGCGTTGGCCAGGTTGTGGCTCACCACGTCCTGGGCCCGCATCACCTGCGTGGCACCGGTCATCGCGACGTAGAGGGAACGATCCATGACGGCTTACCTCGGCGGCTTTCCGCTTACCGCGACACGGCGTTGAACAGCGTGGTGGCCAGCGTGTTGTCGGTGGACAGCACCTGCGCGTTGGCCTGGTAGTCGCGCTGCGCCTGGATCATGTCCACCAGCTGCGCGGTGGTGTCGCTGGTGTTGGATTCCTCCAGCGCGCCGGACTGGATGGTGCCGTACTGGCCACTGGCGGCCGTGCCCATCACCGCAGTGCCGGAATCGGTGCTGGCCATCCAGCTGGCGCTGCCGAGCTGGCGCAGGCCCTGCAGGTTCTGGAAGTTGGCCATCGCCAGCTGGCCGATCTTGCTGCTCTGGCCGTTGGAGTAGTTGGCGGTGACGATGCCCGCGCTGTCGATGTCGATCGAGGACAGCGCGCCGGCGGTGTAGCCGTCCTGGCTGATGGTGCCGGCGGCATAGCCGGTGCCGTACTGCGTGCTCTTGGCGAAGTTGATCGACAGCGTCTGCGGATTGGCGCCGTTGCCGTAGTTCACCGGGTTGAAGGTGACGATGCCGTTGGCCGGCGTGGTCAGCGCGCCGCTGCTGTCGAAGGTCAGCGCCTGGGTGCCGGCGTTGTTGCCGTCCACGTACAGGTTCACGTTCCAGGTGTTGTTGCCGGTCTTCACGTAGTACGCCGTGGCCTGGTGCGACGAGCCCAGGCTGTCGTACACGGTGAACGTGGCCGACTGGTTGAAGGTGGCCGGGTTGGTGGGATCGAAGGCCAGCGTCGGCACGGTGGCATCGGCCGGCAGGTTGGACGAGATCACCGCCGTGGTGGAGGGCTTGGCCGAGCTTTGCGCGGTGACCAGGTTCAGCGGCGTCAGCGTGCTGCTGTCGAACGTGTTGCTGGCGGCGCTGTAGGGATAGACCTGCAACGCGTCGCCGTCCTCGTTGACCACGTTGCCCGACGGATCCTGGTGGAACGCGCCGGCGCGTGTGTAGGCGTAGCCGTTGCCGGTGTTGACCACGAAGAAGCCGTTGCCGCTGATCGCCAGATCCAGGCTGTTGCCGGTGGTCTGGATGTCGCCCTGCGCGAACTGCTGCGCCACGTCGGTGAGGCGCGTGCCGCTGCCCACCGCGGTGGCGCTGAGGTTGATGCCGGTCACCGCGTAGATGTCCGCGAACTCCGCGCGCGAGCCCTTGAAGCCGGTGGTGTTGGCGTTGGCGATGTTGTTGGCGATCACGTTGAGATCGGACTGCGCGCCGTTCAGGCCGCTGAGCGCTTGATTGAGAGCCATGTTTCGTTCCTCGCTGGAAGAGTTGTCGTCGTCGATCAATTGATCTGCGCGATCGAACCGAGCGGCACGCCGCCCACGCCGTTCACCTGCACGTACGTGCCCACGCTGGTGCCGCCGTAGCCCACGCCGCTTACCGTGCCGCCGACATAGGTGGAGAGCGCGTTGCCCCCCTGGTCGGCGGCCGCGATGCTGTAGGTGCCGGTCGGCACCGTGTTGCCGCTGTCGTCCTTGCCGTCCCAGCTGTAGTTGGCCAGGCCGGCCGGCTGCGCGCCCAGGTCGATCGTGCGCACCTTCTTGCCGCTGCTGTCCGTGACGACGAGCTGTACGTCGGAAGAAGCGCTGGTGACGCCCACCGCGCCGCTCATGGTGCTGCCGGCGTAGCTGAGGCTGTCTGACGGCACCAGCACGCTGCGTCCCACCAGGCCGACCGAGCCGAGCACCTGCGAGGTCTGCATGGCGCTGGAAACCTGGCCGGAGAGGCTGTTGACGGTGCTGTCGAGATCCTGCGTGGAAGCCAGCTGGCTGAACTGCGCCAGCTGCGACACGAACTGCGTGTTGTCCATCGGGTTGGTGGGATCCTGCGCCTGCAACTGGGCGGTAAGCAATTGCAGGAAGTCGGCCTGGCTCATCGAATTGCCGAGCACGTTGCCGGTCGCGCCCGAGGCGCTGCTGGTGTTCGAAGTGTTGGCGGTGGTGTTGATCGCGGTCATGGCGGGAAACTCACTGGCCCAGGGTCAAGGTCTTGGTCATCAGCTGCTTGGCGGTGTTCATCACCTCGACGTTGTTCTGGTACGAACGCGACGCCGAGATCATGTTGACCAGCGCATCCACCGGGTTGACGTTGCTGCCGTAGACGTAGCCGTCGGCATTCGCCAGCGGGTTGCCCGGCTCGTAGCGCACGGGAATCGCCTCCTGGCTTTCGGTGATGCCGAGCACCTGCACGCCTTCGCTGGCATCGGCATCGGCGCTGTCGCTGCCGTCGCCGAGCAGCGCGGACTGCCGCCTGTGCACGGCGGCGAACAGCGGCTCGCGCGCGTGATAGGCGCCTTCCGGCGTGGAGGACACGCTGTCCGCATTGGCGAGGTTGCTGGCCACGGTGTTGAGCCGCAGCGACTGGGCGGCCATGCCGGAGCCGGCCACGTTGAAGATGGAAAAGAGCGAGGACATCAGCTTTGGCCTCCGGTGATGGCGGTGCGCAGCATGTGGATCTGCGCCGTGATGAAGGAGAGGCTGGCTTGGTAGTGCACGCTGTTGGCGGCGAAGTCGGCCTGCTCGACCTGGGTGTTCACGGTGTTGCCGTCCATGCTGGGCTGCGTCGGCACGCGGTATTCCAGCGTCGCGCCGCCCTGCCCGGGACTCGTGCCGTCGCCGATCTGCCCCCGCGTGGGCGCCTCCAGCGCCAGCTTGCCGCCATCGCTGCCGCCGCTGGCCGCGGCCAGCGCCTTGCGGAAGTCGATGTCGCGCGCGAGATAGCCGGGGGTGTCGGCATTGGCCAGGTTGTTGGCCAGCACGTCGGCGCGGCGCTGCCACAGCTCCAGCGCCTGGGTGTGGATGCCGAACAGGTTTTGGGGAACGGGATTCATTCGGTCTGCTCCGCGTGCATTGGCCGCACGGAGCAGAAGGCAAGTTGCATGCCACTAGGCCGAAGCCCTTGCCACGACTGGGCTGGCAGGATTTTCGCCGCGGCGTCGCCACGGCGGCACCCTGGAGAAGTCGATTTGTTGACGCGCCTGCGGCGGCGCTTTCAGGGCGTCAGCCGGCCGCCGTATCCACCGGCAGCAGCTCGAACACGGCTTGCGCCAGCAGGTCGGGCTGGAACTTGGCGACAAAGGCGTCGGCCTTCACTTCCTTGACCATCGCCTCGTTGAAGCCGCCGCTGAGCGAGCTGTGCAGCACCACCTTAAGCCGGCACAGCTCCGGCGCCTCGCGGATGGCGCGGGTCAGCGCGTAGCCGTCCAGCTTCGGCATCTCGATGTCGGACACCACCAGCTTCACGCCTTCGTCCGGATCGCCGGCGGCCAGCTTGCGCAGCTTGTCCAGCGCCTCGCGGCCGTCCTTCGCCACCACGCACTCGATGCTCATCTGCTTGAACAGCGCCACCAGGCGGCGGCGCGCGATCAGCGAGTCGTCCACCACCATCACCCGGCGCGGCGACAACTGGCGCGCGTCGGCAAGGCGCTGCATCTGCACGGAAAGGTCGGCCGGCGCCGAGTCGATGCTGGCCAGCACCTGCTCCACGTCGACCACCGCCAGCAAGGCGCCATCCAGGCGGGTCACCGCGTTGACCTTGTTGCCGAAGCCCAGCACCGCCGGCGGCTCCGCCATCTTTTCGCCGTCGCACTGCACCATGCGCTGCAGGTCGGCGACCAGGAAACCCTGCACCGAACGGCTGAATTCGGTGACCATCAAATGTGCCGATGGCTCGTCGCGCAGCGGCGGATAACCCAGCGCGGCGGCCAGGTCGATCACCGGGATGGTCTGCCCGCGGTAGTCGCAACTGCCGGCCAGCAACTCGTGGATGCCCATCATGCGTTCCAGCGGCGGGCGGCGCATCACCTCGCGCACCTTGAACACATTGATGCCGAACAGTTGCGCATCGCCGAGCCGGAACAGCAGCATGGCCACGCGGTTGTGGCCGGCCAGCCGGGTATGCTGCTCCACCTTTTCCAGCAACGTGCCGCCCATGCGGACTCCTCGCGATGACTTGCCGGCACAGCGGCCGTACGCGCAGGCTATCGGCCACGCCGCGGGCCGCTTGAGCTCGATCGGCGGCTTTCGCCGGTGGCACGTGGATTGCTTTCTCAAGCCCAGGCGGTTTTGGACGATGCAGTCCTCTGCTATCGCCCACCGCCCACTTACACAAGGTGACGTCCATCCCATGAGCCTGATCTGGAATCAGCACCTCGCCCCCTTGGTGGAAGCCGCCGCCGCCGGCGACGACACCCGGCTTGCCGCGCTGCGCCGGGCACACCCGCGCGTCGCACAAACGCTGGCACCGCTGCTGGCCCGCGTCGCCAATCGGCCGCCGGCCACCGTGGCGCTGCAGTCCGTGGAGCAGCAGAGCCTGGTCTTGAACGCCGTGCAGCAGCTCGCGCGCGAACAGGCGGCGCTGGACAAGGCCGCCGTCGAGGGCCGCAGCAGCGTCGATCGCTTGACGGAAGGCAGCGCCAGCATCTCGACGGCCCTGCAGCAGGTCGGCGCCGAACTGGAGCAGGCCAGCAAGGCCAGCCAGAGCGGAGGTAGTTCGGTCAGCGAACTCGACGGCCAGCTGCGGCTGCTGCGCAGCGCGCTGGCGGCCATGAACCGCAACCAGAGCAAGCTGGCCGAGCAGGTGGAGCAGATCCGCAAGCTCACCTCCTCGGTGCAGGAAATCGCCCACCAGACCAACCTGGTCGCGCTGAACGCGGCCATCGAGGCCGCGCGCGCCGGCGAGGCGGGCCGCGGCTTCGCCGTGGTCGCGGACGAGGTCAAACAACTGGCGGAAAAGACCGCGCTCACCACGGCGGAAATCGAAAGCGTCACCGTTTCCATCGGCGACTTCTCCACCCAGCTGGATGGCGACGTGCAGCACAGCCTGCAGCAGTTGGAACGCGCCCAGGCCGGTGCCGCGCAATCGGGCAGCACGCTGGAATCCGGCAGCCAGGCCTTGCGCAACGCCACGGATCGCGTGCAGAAGCTGCAGCAGAACCACGACGCCCAGCACGCGCGCGCCACCAACGTGCAATCCGCCCTCGGTGCCTTGCAGCGCCGCGCCGGCGAAGCGCGGCGCCAGTCCGACTCGCTGCAGCGCGCCGCCCTGCTCTCGCATCGGCTGAGCTTGGACTGGCTGGAAGGCATCAGCGGCAAGGACACGGGCAGCCTCAGCCTGACCTTGCGCGAAGCCTCGCTCAACCTGCGCCAGGCGGCCGAGCTGGCGCTGCTGGAACCGGCCGCGCTGGATCGGCGCTGGTTCGATACCCATGCGATCCGCGCCAGCGTCGAGCGGCTGGGCGCGCTGAGCGCAGGAAAGCCGGCGGCCAGCGGCCTCGTCGCGGCCGGCGAACAGCTGTGCGAACTGGGCAGCCGTTTCATCGCGCAGCTGTGCAACGGCGAAGCCGACCAGGCTGCGACGCTGTCGCCGCAGATCGAAGCCGCCCGCGACGCCCTGCTGGCGCAACTCGACAAGCTGCTGGCGGACGCGTGAAGCCGGCCCGCGCCAGCATCAGCCGTCTGCTCGCCCTTGCGGGGCTCATCCTGGCGTGGTCGGGCGCCGGCCTCGCTGCCGAGCCGGCCGCCGATGCCACGCTCGCCGCCGCCAGACAGGCCGTGCTGGCCCGTTTCGGCCTGCCGGGCAGCCGCGTGGAGGCCAAGGCCTTGCCGCTCGATCCGCGCCTGCACCTCGCGCCTTGCGCTCTGCCGCCGCGCGCCATGCTGAGCGATGCCATACGCCCCGCCCCCAACCTCAGCGTGCCCGTGCAATGCCCACAGGCCGGCGGCTGGACGATCCGCGTGCAGGTACAAATGCAGCTGTACCGCCCGGTGCTGGTCACCAGCCGTCCGCTGATGCGTGGCGACGGCTTGCGCCCGGCCGACGTGCATGTCGAACAACGCGACGTGACCCGGCTGGGCTACGGTTACCTCGACAACCTCGGACAGGCGGAAGGACGCACCCTCGCCCGCGACCTGCCCAGTGGCAGCGTGGTCACTCCGGCCGCACTCGGTGGCCGGAACATGGTGCGCGCCGGCGACCACGTGGTGGTGGTGGCCAGCATGGACGGCATCGTGGTGCGCGCCGACGGCATCGCGCTGGGCAGCGGCGACAACGGCGCCCGCCTGCGCGTGCGCAACGAAAGCTCGGGCAGGGTGGTCGACGCCATGGTTCACGCCCCCGGCGTGGTGCAGGCTCTGCCATGAAACCGGCCACCGCTTCCACATTTCATTCACAGCCCCTAAAGTTTCCGCGCATCGGGCCGATGCCCTACTCACAGGGCCAATCATTCATGAGAACGGACGCATGAACACGACCATTTCCAACAACGGCTTGCCGAAGCTCCAACAGGCTCCCGGCCAGACTGGCGGCAACCAGGCCACGGACTCTTCCTCCGCTGCCGGCTCCAGCGCGCCCGCCGCCAAGTCCGACGACCAGCTCAAGCTGACCGACTCGGCCAAGGCCCTGCAGGAAGCCGCACGCACCACCGACTCCAGCGCCATCGACACGCAGCGCGTGCAGCGCGTGCAGAACGCCTTGGCCAACGGCAGCTACAAGATCGACGCCGGCCGCATCGCCGACGGCCTGATTTCCATGGAACGTCAGCTGGGTGGCCCGAGCCGGGCATGAGTTCGCCGCTGCGCCAGGAGTGTGCCGAAGCCCTCGCAACGATACAGGGCGACATGCGCTTGGCGCTGGATCTGCTCGCGCAGGTGCTCGAGGCCGAGCATGCCGCCGTGGGCAACGGCGACATCGAGGCGCTCGACCACGCCGGCGCGCGCAAACAGGCGCTCATGCAGCAGCTCGAACAGCTGGATGCGGAGCGTCGCCTGTTGATCCAGCAACAATCGCCAGCCGAAGCTACGCCGGATTCGGCATGGCTCGCCATCGAACAGTCGCTGCGGCACTGCCAGCAGCTCAACCAGCGCAACGGCGGTATCGTAGGCCAGCGCCTGCATTCGGTGCGGCAAGCCTTGGCTTTGCTAACCGGCGCAGACGGCGGCAACGGGCTCTACGATCGCAGCGGCGAGCTGCATGCCAGCCCGCGTTCACGCCCGCTTGCGGCGGCATGATGTCGAATTGAAATCACTGCCATCCGCGCGAGCGGAGGCTTTTCCAGCGCGCCGTTGGCCGCGGCTCGCACAACCGCCAAATGCGATGCCGGATCGATCATGAGTTCCTCCTCCACTCCCACCGCCCCCGATACCGCCACCCGCAAATCCAGCCTCTACGAGGACGCTACACCGCCGCTGCCGGTTCTGCGCGTGCCGCTGCTCAACCGCGAACGCGAACTGTACGCCTACGAAATCCTGTTCCCGCGCGAAAGCGGCGACGACCATAGCCTGCTGCAAAGCGTGCTGGGGATGATCACCGACGGCGCCCTGACACGCCTCGTCCGCGGCAATCGCGCCTTCCTGAACCTGCCGGCCGAACTGCTGCCGGAAGATGCCGACGTGCTGCTGCACCAGCCCCGCCTGGGCGTGGTGCTGCAGCCGCACGTCGCCAACGATGCGGCGCTGATGCAGCGCCTGCAATCCATGGCCCAACGCGGCTGTCAGTTCATCCTTGATTTGGGCGAACAGGATTTCGGCAACAGCCAGCCGCTGGAAATGCTTCTGCAGATGGTGCAGCTGGTGCGATTGGACGCCAGCCGCTTGTCTCCGGAAGTGCTCGCCCAGCGTGTCGCCCAGTTGCACAATCGCGGCCTCAACGTGGTGGCCGGGCATGTCGACGACAACGCCACCTACGAACGTTGCCTGACGCTGCCGATCGAGGCCGTGCAAGGGCGTTACCTGCTGGTGCCGCAGCCGGTCGAAGTTCCCGTGCTGACCGCCAATCGCCTGAGCATGCTGCGCCTGATGGGCGTGTTGCACGAAAGCAACCCCGGCCCGGTCGAGCTCGGCAACATCGTCCGCGACGATGCCGTACTCAGCTACAAGCTGCTGAGCTGCGTCAACTCGGCCTATTTCGCACTACCGCGGCAGCTGAAGTCGGTGCAGCAGGCCGCGATCTTCTTCGGCGTCACCCGCATGCGCAACTGGGTCGACACCATGGCCATGTGCAGCATGGACGACCGCCCACCGGAACTGCTGCGCGCCGCCCTGATCCGTGCCCACATGTGCGAGCAACTGGCCGAGGGCATGCCGCACGGCAGCGCCGAAATGGCATTTACCGTCGGCCTGTTCTCGTTGCTGGACACCTTGATGTGCGCGCCGATGGAGTTCCTGCTGACCCACTTGCGCCTGGTGCCCGAGATCAGTGACGCACTGACCGGACGCGGTGGCCCGTTTGCCACGATCCTGCAGCAGATCCTCGCCTGGGAAGCCAACGAGCTGACCAGCGCACAAGTGCCCGCGCAGCGCATCCAGCGCCTCGCCGCCATTTATCTGAATGCCACGCAATGGGCCGATCAGGTCTACGCCAGCGCAAACAACGAAAAAAGCGCGCAGTAGAGCTGCACTCGCCACGACATCACGACACCTGCCTGCTGGCACAGCAGGCATCCTCTGCCATTCCGTCGCACACCGCGCAATGGTGCGGTGTCGACGTCCCCCCGCTTTGAGTAGCGGGTCGGTTTAGAGTCCGGAGTTACTTTAACTGCTTCGCGTAGGCGGCAGGTGTCAGCCCACCCAACGCCTTCTTCGGTCGCTCCTCGTTGTACTCCCGGCGCCAGCGTTCGATCTCGGTGCGCGCGTGTAGCAGGCTGGGAAACCAGTGTTCGTTGAGGCACTCATCGCGCAGCCGACCGTTGAACGATTCGATGTAAGCGTTCTGGTTCGGCTTGCCCGGTTCGATCAGGCGCAATTGCACGCCGCGCTCGTGCGACCAGGCGACCATCGCCTTGCCGCAGAACTCTTTGCCGTTGTCAGTGCGAATCGTTTTGGGCAGGCCGCGAATGATTGCCAGACGATCCAGCACGCGCATTACGCCCGTGCCGGAGATGGCTCGCTCGACTTCGATGCCCACCGCCTCATGCGTTGCGTCATCGACGATGGTCAGGCATTTGAGGACGCGGGCGTCGGCGGTGCGATCGAAGACGAAGTCCATCGACCAGACCTCGTTGGGCGCCGATGGACGACACAGCGGTTGCCGCTCGCTCACCGGCACTTTCTTCCGTTTGCGCCGACGCACCTGCAGCCGTTCCTCCCGATACAACCGCTCCACACGCTTGTAGTTCACCGGCTCGCCGCCTTCTTGCCGAAGCTTCAGGTGGATCATCCCCACACCGTAGCGCTTGTGCCGCTGCGCCAGCTCCACGATCCGCCGCCGCAGCACCACGTTGCGGTCTGGCTGCGCCTGATAGCGGTACGCGCTGGCACTCATGCCCACCACGCGCAACGAGCACCGTTCACTTAGCCCCTTGTCGATCATCTGGCGCACCAACGCTCGCCGGGCCGGTGCGCCTACGGTTTTTTTCGCAGGACGTCCTTGATCACCTCGTTCTCAAGCATCTGCTCGGCCAGCAGCTTCTTCAGCCGCGTGTTCTCCGTCTCCAGCTCCTTCAGGCGCTTGGCGTCCGGCACGCTCATGCCGCCGAACTTGCTGCGCCACAGGTAGTAGGAGGCCTCGCTGAAGCCGTGCTGGCGGCACAGATCCTTGATCGGCAGCCCGGCATCCGCCTCACGCAGGAAGCCGATGATCTGTTCTTCGGAAAAGCGTTTCTTCACGTCCAATCTCCTTCGGTTGGGGAATTGGACTCCAAACGGCCGTGCTACTCAAAACCGGGGGGACGTCGGTGTGACTGTGCCCTGCATCCGATAAAGCACCTAACCTCGACAGGGTCGTCAGCACCGAACGACAGGGCTGTAGCAACCGCCTGTAGTGCGCGCTCCGCGTTGCCAAGTCGTCCTTGGGATGATAGGCGATAGGGTCGCCAAGGCACGGTGGAGAGGTTATGTGGAGCCCCAAAAGCAAACACCCCCACCGGTATCGGTGAGGGTGTTTGGGGATAAAGCCCCTGGCGGTGACCTACTCTTGCATGCAAGTGCACACTACCATCGGCGCGGCTGCGTTTCACTTCCGAGTTCGGGATGGGATCGGGTGGGACCACAGCGCTATGGCCGCCAGGGAAGGGGTTGAAGCAGCGCAGATGCGCCGGCTTCAAGAATTTGGCAAACGAGTGACAAGCGTCCGGGTTGAAGTACCGGGATACGTGGTGAAGGCCACTTGGGGTTATATGGTCAAGCCGCACGGCTCATTAGTACGCGTAAGCTCAATGCATTGCTGCACTTCCACACCGCGCCTATCAACCACTTAGTCTAAATGGTGCCTACAGGAGAGTTGAACTCTCGGGAGATCTCATCTTGGGGCGCGCTTCCCGCTTAGATGCTTTCAGCGGTTATCGCTTCCGTTCATAGCTACCGGGCAATGCCATGGGCATGACAACCCGAACACCAGCGGAACGTCCACTCCGGTCCTCTCGTACTAGGAGCAGCCCCCCTCAAATCTCCAACGCCCACGACAGATAGGGACCGAACTGTCTCACGACGTTCTGAACCCAGCTCGCGTACCACTTTAAATGGCGAACAGCCATACCCTTGGGACCGGCTACAGCCCCAGGATGTGATGAGCCGACATCGAGGTGCCAAACACCGCCGTCGATATGAACTCTTGGGCGGTATCAGCCTGTTATCCCCGGAGTACCTTTTATCCGTTGAGCGATGGCCCTTCCATACAGAACCACCGGATCACTAAGACCTACTTTCGTACCTGCTTGATCCGTCGATCTTGCAGTCAAGCACGCTTATGCCTTTGCACACAGTGCGCGATGTCCGACCGCGCTGAGCGTACCTTCGTGCTCCTCCGTTACTCTTTGGGAGGAGACCGCCCCAGTCAAACTACCCACCATACACGGTCCCTGACCCGGATTACGGGCCGAGGTTAGAACGTCAAGCACTTCAGGGTGGTATTTCAAGGATGGCTCCACCGAAACTGGCGTCTCGGTTTCGTAGCCTCCCACCTATCCTACACAGAAGAACTCAACGTTCAGTGTAAAGCTATAGTAAAGGTTCACGGGGTCTTTCCGTCTTGCCGCGGGAACGCTGCATCTTCACAGCGATTTCAATTTCACTGAGTCTCGGGTGGAGACAGCGCCGCTGTCGTTACGCCATTCGTGCAGGTCGGAACTTACCCGACAAGGAATTTCGCTACCTTAGGACCGTTATAGTTACGGCCGCCGTTTACTGGGGCTTCGATCAAGAGCTTCGCCTTGCGGCTGACCCCATCAATTAACCTTCCAGCACCGGGCAGGCGTCACACCCTATACGTCCACTTTCGTGTTTGCAGAGTGCTGTGTTTTTGATAAACAGTCGCAGCGGCCAGGTTACTGCGACCCTCTAACGCTCAGTCACGCACGTGACCACGTCGGAGGGCGCACCTTCTCCCGAAGTTACGGTGCCATTTTGCCTAGTTCCTTCACCCGAGTTCTCTCAAGCGCCTTGGGATTCTCACCCTGCCTACCAGTGTCGGTTTACGGTACGGTTGGCTGTAGCTGAAGCTTAGTGGCTTTTCCTGGAAGCGTGGTATCAGTCACTTCGCCCAAAAGGGCTCGTCTCGGTGCTCGGCATAAAGAGGGCCGGATTTGCCTAACCCTCATGCCTACCGCCTTTCCCCGGGACAACCAACGCCCGGTAGACCTAACCTTCTCCGTCCCCACATCGCACTACAGACCAGTGCTGGAATATTAACCAGCTTCCCATCGACTACGCATTTCTGCCTCGCCTTAGGGGCCGACTCACCCTGCGCCGATGAACGTTGCGCGAGGAAACCTTGGGCTTTCGGCGTGCGGGCTTTTCACCCGCATTATCGTTACTCATGTCAGCATTCGCACTTCCGATACCTCCAGCAGACTTTACAATCCACCTTCACAGGCTTACGGAACGCTCCTCTACCGCGCACATTGCTGTGCACCCCGAGCTTCGGTGTCTAGCTTAGCCCCGTTAAATCTTCCGCGCAGACCGACTCGACCAGTGAGCTATTACGCTTTCTTTAAAGGATGGCTGCTTCTAAGCCAACCTCCTGGCTGTCTATGCCTTTCCACATCGTTTTCCACTTAGCTAGAACTTGGGGACCTTAGCTGCGGGTCTGGGTTGTTTCCCTTTTCACGACGGACGTTAGCACCCGCCGTGTGTCTCCCGGATAGTCTGTCCTGGTATTCGGAGTTTGCCATGGTTTGCTAAGTCGCGATGACCCGCTAGCCATAACAGTGCTCTACCCCCAGGAAGATTCGTCCGAGGCGCTACCTAAATAGCTTTCGAGGAGAACCAGCTATCTCCGAGTTTGTTTAGCCTTTCACTCCTATCCACAGCTCATCCCCATCTATTGCAACAGATGTGGGTTCGGTCCTCCAGTGCGTGTTACCGCACCTTCAACCTGGCCATGGATAGATCACTCGGTTTCGGGTCTACTGCCAGAGACTATGCGCCCTATTCAGACTCGGTTTCCCTTCGCCTCCCCTAGACGGTTAAGCTTGCCACTGACAGTAAGTCGCTGACCCATTATACAAAAGGTACGCAGTCACCCTTACGGGCTTCCACTGCTTGTACGTATACGGTTTCAGGGTCTATTTCACTCCCCTCTCCGGGGTTCTTTTCGCCTTTCCCTCACGGTACTTGTTCGCTATCGGTCAGTCAGGAGTATTTAGCCTTGGAGGATGGTCCCCCCATGTTCAGACAGGGTTTCTCGTGCCCCGCCCTACTCAATTTCATGCACGGTGCCCTTTCGCCTACCGGGCTATCACCGTCTGCGGCGGGCCTTTCCAGACCCTTCGACTAAAACACTGTGCACTTTTGGGCTAGTCCGCGTTCGCTCGTCGCTACTGACGGAATCTCGGTTGATTTCTTTTCCTCCGGGTACTTAGATATTTCAGTTCCCCGGGTTCGCTTCCGCAACCTATGAATTCAGTTACGGATACCTATTGCTAGGTGGGTTTCCCCATTCGGACATTGCCGGATCAAAGCTTGTTGCCAGCTCCCCGACACTTTTCGCAGGCTGCCACGTCCTTCATCGCCTCTGACTGCCAAGGCATCCACCGTATACGCTTGGTCGCTTGACCATATAACCCCAAGTCGCCTCAGGGCCATACTTTCAAACCACCTGTTCGTGCCTCAACACGTGTCTCGGTTCAGTTCGAACCAAGACGCTTGTCACTCGTTTGCCAGTTTTCAAAGAACACAAGAACGGCCTCAACGCCGCCTCGCTTCAAAATCTTTTAGTGTGCTTGTCTTCACGCAGTCCATCGTGGTGGAGCCAGTCGGGATCGAACCGACGACCCCCTGCTTGCAAAGCAGGTGCTCTCCCAGCTGAGCTATGGCCCCATAGCCTTTGGTGAAGAGTCCGGCCAAGGATGGCCAGTTTTCCGCCGAAGGATCCGGCGACCAGTGATGGTGGGTCTGGGAGGACTCGAACCACCGGCCTCACCCTTATCAGGGGTGCGCTCTAACCACCTGAGCTACAGACCCGCAAAGCTTTCTTGCAGGGACGCTACGTGAAATACAGGTGTCTTGTGTGGACGTCTTGCGCGACGGATCGCGCTGTCGTTCTCGAAAGGAGGTGATCCAGCCGCACCTTCCGATACGGCTACCTTGTTACGACTTCACCCCAGTCATGAACCACTCCGTGGTCGTCGTCCCCCTTGCGGTTAGACTAACGGCTTCTGGAGCAACTCACTCCCATGGTGTGACGGGCGGTGTGTACAAGGCCCGGGAACGTATTCACCGCAGCATAGCTGATCTGCGATTACTAGCGATTCCGACTTCATGGAGTCGAGTTGCAGACTCCAATCCGGACTGGGATCGGCTTTCTGGGATTGGCTCCACCTCGCGGTATTGCAACCCTCTGTACCGACCATTGTAGTACGTGTGTAGCCCTGGCCGTAAGGGCCATGAGGACTTGACGTCATCCCCACCTTCCTCCGGTTTGTCACCGGCAGTCTCCTTAGAGTTCCCACCATTACGTGCTGGCAACTAAGGACAAGGGTTGCGCTCGTTGCGGGACTTAACCCAACATCTCACGACACGAGCTGACGACAGCCATGCAGCACCTGTGTTCCGATTCCCGAAGGCACTCCCGCATCTCTGCAGGATTCCGGACATGTCAAGGCCAGGTAAGGTTCTTCGCGTTGCATCGAATTAAACCACATACTCCACCGCTTGTGCGGGCCCCCGTCAATTCCTTTGAGTTTCAGTCTTGCGACCGTACTCCCCAGGCGGCGAACTTAACGCGTTAGCTTCGACACTGATCTCCGAGTTGAGACCAACATCCAGTTCGCATCGTTTAGGGCGTGGACTACCAGGGTATCTAATCCTGTTTGCTCCCCACGCTTTCGTGCTTCAGCGTCAGTGTTGTCCCAGATGGCCGCCTTCGCCACTGATGTTCCTCCCGATCTCTACGCATTTCACCGCTACACCGGGAATTCCACCATCCTCTGACACACTCTAGCTCGCCAGTATCCATCGCCATTCCCAGGTTGAGCCCGGGGATTTCACGACAGACTTAACGAACCGCCTACGCACCCTTTACGCCCAGTAATTCCGATTAACGCTTGCACCCTTCGTATTACCGCGGCTGCTGGCACGAAGTTAGCCGGTGCTTATTCCTCAGGTACCGTCAGCTCCACGGGGTATTGGCCCATGGCATTTCGCTCCTGATAAAAGTGCTTTACAACCCGAAGGCCTTCTTCACACACGCGGCATTGCTGGATCAGGCTTGCGCCCATTGTCCAATATTCCCCACTGCTGCCTCCCGTAGGAGTCTGGGCCGTGTCTCAGTCCCAGTGTGGCTGATCATCCTCTCAGACCAGCTAGCGATCGTCGCCTTGGTAGGCCATTACCCTACCAACTAGCTAATCGCACATCGGTTCGTCCAACCGCGCGAGGTCTTGCGAGCCCCCGCTTTCTCCCATGGGACGTATGCGGTATTAGCGTAAGTTTCCCTACGTTATCCCCCACGTTTGGGTAGATCCCGATGCATTACTCACCCGTCCGCCACTCGCCACCCGGTATTGCTACCTGTGCTGCCGTTCGACTTGCATGTGTTAGGCATGCCGCCAGCGTTCAATCTGAGCCAGGATCAAACTCTTCACTTAAGTTTTCGATCTCCCGAAGAAGATCTATCTTTCTGAAGCGTGACCCCAACCAATCAAAACTCATTACTGACTTTCTTTTGGGTGGGACGCTTGCATTGCTTGGACAGGTCATCGACCCGCCAGCGCAAGGCGTCCACACAATTCACCTGTGCACACTGTCAAAGATCACTTCACCGCGGAGCTTTCCGCCGTGGGACATTTCGTCCCGGTGAGCCGCCTACTATACATCGTCTTTCCTGTCCGTCAACACCCGCTGCCAAGAATCTTTATTTGCGGGGTGGTGACGCGAACCCTTCGAAGCAAGGCGTCTCGTCGAAGGGGCGAGAATCATAGCGCCGCTGCGTGCGACTGTGAAGAGGCTACGCACAAATTTTTCAGGCCGCGACGCGGCGTCGGCATACACTCAGTGATCGACGCATACACGCAAAGGCAAGCACGCATGTCGAAGCCACTGGCCGTCACACTGCTGCTCGCACTGTCCTGCAGCGCCTGTTCGGGCCCGCATGCAGCAGCAGTGACGGTGACTCTGCGCGGCCAGCACTTCACAGCGGAACTGGCTACCCACGAGGCCGCGCGTGAGCGCGGCCTGATGATGCGCACGGCGCTGGCCGCGGATCACGGCATGCTGTTCGTGTTCCCCGACACGGCACAACGCGGGTTCTGGATGAAGAACACGCTGATCCCGCTCGACATCCTGTACTTCGATGCAAAGCGCAAACTGGTGTCCGCACAGCAGAACGTGCCACCGTGCAAGGCCGATCCCTGCCCGATCTATCCGAGCACGGGGCCGGCGCGTTACGTGCTTGAGCTGCCGGCGGGCACGGCCAGGCGGATCGGCGTGCGCGACGGCGACACGCTGGCGATCAAGGGCGAAGTGGGGTCGGCGGACTGAGCGACGACGAGGCCGACGCGGTAGGGGATCAATGCTTCCATGCAAACCGCATCGAGCATGTCCCACTCGTCTTCAAACGGAATGAACTGCTGCATGGTGGTGCTTCCGGCGAAACGCGCAAGGCTTGCGCGTGGAAGCATCACAGCGGATCGGCAGGCCCGTTCGCAGGCGGGAAGATGGCGAAATCGGGCCGCCTGCTGACGGGAACCTGCTGGTGGAAACCGGCGATCAGTCGACCTCGATCATCTCGAAGTCGCTCTTGGTAGCGCCGCAATCCGGGCAAGTCCAGGTCTCGGGCACGTCTTCCCAGCGCGTGCCTGGCTCAATGCCTTCTTCCGGCACGCCCAGCACCTCGTCATAGATGTAACCGCAGACCACGCACATCCACTTGCGCTGACCGGGAACCTGGCTTGCACTGTCGCTCATCGTCGGGCTTCTTTGTTCTAGGGTGAATGGTGCATTCTCGCAACTCGCCTGCCGTTGCGGAAGCTGCACGATGACCCGAACCCGATTGCCACACCGCGGCCTGTACGCGATCACCGATGGCCCGCGTACCGGCCTGATGGATGCAGTTGCACAGGCGCTGGCCGGCGGCGCGCGCGTGCTGCAGTACCGCGACAAGACCGCGGATGCCGCGCAACGCCATGCCGAAGCCGTCGCGCTCAAGCGCCTGTGCGACACGCATGCCGTGCCGCTCATCATCAACGACGACGTCGCGCTTGCTGCCGCGGCAGGCGCCGCGGGAGTGCACCTGGGTCGCGACGATGGCGACGTCGCCGCCGCGCGCGCTGCGCTTGGCAGCGGTGCGATCATCGGCGTGTCTTGCTACGACTCGCTCGAACTCGCGCGTGCCGCGTCGGCGGCGGGCGCCGACTACGTGGCTTTCGGTGCGTTCTTCCCCTCGCCCACCAAGCCGCACGCGGCGCGCGCCTCGCCTGACCTGCTGCGACAGAGCGCCGCGCTGGGCGTGCCGCGGGTGGCCATCGGCGGCATCACGCCGGACAATGCGCCCTCGCTGATCGAAGCCGGCGCGGATTTCCTCGCCGTCATCTCGGCGGTTTTTTCCGCGCCTGACGTGCGCGCCGCCGCGCAGCGCTTCGCCTGCCTCTACCCGTCCGATTGATCGAGAGCCCACCGATGAGCACCAACCACGAACTGTTCCAGCGCGCCCAGCAACGCCTGCCCGGCGGCGTGAACTCGCCGGTGCGCGCGTTCAAGTCCGTGGGCGGCGAGCCGTTCTTCACCACGCGCGCCGACGGCGCCTACCTGTGGGACGTGGAAGGCACGCGCTACATCGACTACGTGGGCTCGTGGGGCCCGATGATCGTGGGCCACAATCATCCCTTCGTGCGCGAAGCGGTGGAACGCGCAGTGAAAGACGGCCTCTCCTTCGGCACGCCCTGCCCGGCCGAGGTGACGATGGCCGAAACCATCGCGAAACTGTTGCCGTCGGTGGAAATGGTGCGCATGGTGAACTCGGGCACCGAGGCCACCATGTCGGCGATCCGCCTCGCGCGCGGCGCCACCGGTCGCGCCAAGATCGTGAAGTTCGAGGGCTGCTACCACGGCCATGGCGACAGCTTCCTGGTCAAGGCCGGCTCCGGCGCGCTCACCTTCGGCGTGCCCACCTCGCCCGGCGTACCCAAGGCCAGCGCCGACCTCACGCTCACCCTGCCCTACAACGACCTCGACGCGGCGAAGGCGCTGTTCGCGGAACAAGGCGGTGACATCGCCGGCCTGATCATCGAGCCGGTCGCCGGCAACATGAACTGCATCCCGCCGGTGGACGGCTACCTGCCAGGCCTGCGCGAACTGTGCACGCGGCACGGCGCGCTCTTGATCTTCGACGAGGTGATGACCGGCTTCCGCGTGGCGCTGGGCGGCGCGCAGGCGCACTACGGCGTGACGCCCGACCTCAGCACCTTCGGCAAGATCATCGGCGGCGGCATGCCGGTGGGCGCCTACGGCGGCCGGCGCGACTTGATGGAACAGGTCGCGCCCAGCGGCCCGATCTACCAGGCCGGCACGCTCAGCGGCAACCCGGTGGCGATGGCGGCGGGCCTGGCGATGCTGGAGCTGATCCAGGCTCCGGGCTTCTACGACACGCTCGCCGCGCGCACGCGCCTGCTCTGCGACGGCTTCCAGTCGGTGGCGGATGGCGCCGGCGTGCCGTTCAGCACCAACCGCGTGGGCGGCATGTTCGGGCTGTTCTTCTGCGCGGAGAAAGTCACCAGCTACGCGCAGGCCACCACGGCGGACACTGCGCTGTTCAACCGTTTCTTCCACGGCATGCTGAAGCGCGGGGTGTACCTCGCACCCAGCGCGTTCGAGGCGGGCTTCCTGTCCAGCGCGCATTCGGATCAGGACATCGCCGACACCCTGCAGGCCGCGCGCGAGGCGCTGGCCGAGGCGAAAGGCTGAATCGCGCGCCGCCCGACGCCTGGGCGACGTACCCGATTTCACCAACTGCCGGTGTTGGGCATCGAAACCCACGGCTCCTGCGGCGGCAGGTGGCCGTCCTGCAGCAGCTCGACGGAAATCAGGTCGGGCGAGCGCACGAAGGCCATGTGGCCGTCGCGCGGCGGGCGATGGATGGTGTAGCCCATGTCCATCAGCCGCCGGCAGGTGGCGTAGATGTCGTCCACGCGGAACGCGAGGTGGCCGAAATTGCGCGCACTGCCGTAGTCCTCGGTCGAACCCCAGTTGTAGGTGAGCTCGATCTCCGCCTCGGGACTGTCCGGCGCGGCAAGGAAAACCAGGGTGAACTTGCCCTGGGCGTTTTCCATGCGACGCGTCTCGCGCAGCCCCAGTCCCTCGCAATAAAAGCGCAGCGAGGCGTCGATGTCGCGCACGCGCACCATGGTGTGCAGGTATTTCATCGCCTGTCTCCAATGCTCAAGCCTGTGCGAAGGCGCTCAACGCCGCATGCAGGCGATCGAGGCCCTCGGCCACTTCCTCGTCGTTGATCGTCAGCGACGGCACGAAACGCAGCACGTCCGGGCCGGCCTGCAGCAACAGCAGGCCGTGCGCGGCGGCATGATCGAGAATCTCGCCAGCCTTGCCCTTGTACGCCTCGGCCAACACGGCGCCGATCATCAGGCCGCGGCCACGCACCTCGCCGAACAAGCGCAACTCGCCGTCGATGCGCGCCAGACCAGCACGCAGCGCATCCGCCTGCCGCGCCACGTTCGCCAGCACGTCCGCCGAACCCAGCTTGCGCAGCGCCACGCGCGCCACTGCGGCCGCCATCGGGTTGCCGCCGAAGGTGGTGCCGTGCGCGCCGTACTGCATCACCTCGGCCACCTTGAGGCCGGCCAGCATCGCGCCGATGGGGAAGCCGCAGCCCAGCGCCTTGGCGAGCGTCACGATGTCCGGCTGCACGCGGTCGTGCGCGTGTGCGAACAGCGCGCCGGTACGGCCCATGCCGCATTGGATCTCGTCCAGCACCAGCAGCGCGCCATGCGCATCGCACAGCTCGCGCACGCGCCTGAGGAAGCCCGGCGCGGCCGGCACCACGCCACCTTCGCCCTGCACCGGCTCCAGCATCACCGCGGCGACGTCGCCGGCGGCGAAGGCGGCTTCCAGCGCGTTCGCATCATTGAAGTCGAGGTAGCGGAAGCCAGCCGGCAGCGGCTCGTAGCCTTCCTGGTACTTGGGCTGCGCGGTGGCGGTGACCGTGGCGAGCGTGCGGCCGTGGAACGAGCCCTTGAAGGTGACGATGACGCGCTGCTCCGGCGAGCGCCCCTGCGCGGCCGCCCACTTGCGCACCAGCTTGATCGCCGCCTCGTTGGCCTCGGCGCCGGAATTGCACAGGAACACGCGTTCGGCAAAGCCGCTGGCCTGCACCAGCTCCTCGGCGAGTCGCAGCGGCGGCTCGGTGTAGAACACGTTGCTGGCGTGCCACAGCTTGCCGGCCTGCGCGGCGAGCGCGGCGAGCAGGTCGGGATCGCCGTGGCCCAGCGCGTTCACCGCGATGCCGGCGCCGAAGTCGATGAAGTCGCGCCCTTCGGCATCCCACACGCGCGCGCCCTTGCCGTGGTCGAGCACCACCTCGCGCGGCTTGTACACCGGCAGCCAGTAGCGCTTGCCGAGGCCGATCAGGGACGCGGGCGAATCGTGTTGCGGCATGTGGGGCACTCCAGGGGGAGCCGCCATTATCCACGCCTGCACGCCACTCACGCATCGAGGGGCGGATCAGGTTTTCCGGGTCATGCCTTCTGGAATCGCGGCAGGATGTCGCGCAGTTCGGCCAGGCGTTGCAGCGGATCGGTCAGCTCCAGCAACCGCTGGCGTTCGTCGCCGCCCAGCGGCAGCAGCTCGGCCAAGCGGAAACCCAGCCAGCGCGCATCGTCGTAGCATTCGCGCGGCGCCTGTTTCCAGTGCGGCGCCATCGCCTCGACCAGTCGCTCGGCGATCGTTTGCAGCAACGCGAGTTCCACCGGCACCGGCGCGGGCGCCTCTTCCGGCCACCACTCCACTTCGCCGCGCAATTGGCCGTCCGAACGCGCCCGCGTGCGGCGCACCCGGAAGCGCTGCCCACCCTCGGCCACGATGCCGAGCAGGCCATCGGCGCCATAGTTGAAATCCACGACGCGCGCCAATGTGCCCACCGCCGCCGGCAAAGCCGGCTCGCCCACTTCGCGCCCGGCGAGGATCAGGCAGACGCCGAAGCCGCTGCCGTCGCGCGTGCATTCGCGCACCAGATCCAGGTAGCGCGGCTCGAAGACGCGCAGCTCCAACCGGCCGCCCGGATACAGCACGGTGGACAGCGGGAACAGCGGCAGTTCGGCGCGGGAGGATCGGCCAGCCATGCGCGGCGCGGGAACTCAGCCGAGGAAAAGGTCGGGCAGCAGCGGCTGGCCCGGCTGCACCGCGTAGCGGTCGAAATCGCGCACGCCGTTCTCGCGCAGCACGTCCTCGTCAATGGCGAACTGGCCGGTGTACTCGCGCGATGGCCGGACGAGGATGGCGTGCGCGGCATCGGCCACGATCTCCGGCGTGCGGCAATGCTCGGGTTTCACGCCGTCGATCATCGCGATGGCCGCGGTGGCAATCACCGTGCGCGGCCACAGCGCGTTCACCGCGATGCCCTGCGGCGCGAACTCCGCGCTCATGCCCAGCACGCACAGGCTCATGCCCATCTTGGCGATGGTGTAGGCGGTGTGCGGCGCGAACCATTTCGGGTCGAGCGTGGGCGGCGGCGCCAGCATCAGCACGTGCGGGTTCACGGCCTTCTTCAGGTAGGGCAGGCAGGCCTGGGTGACCAGGAAGGTGCCGCGCGTGTTGACCTGGTGCATCAGGTCGAAGCGCTTCATCGGCGTGCCTTCGATACCGGCCAGCCAGATCGCGCTGGCGTTGTTCACCACGATGTCGATGCCGCCGAAACGCTCGGCCGCCTGCGCCGCCGCGGCATGCACTTCGGCTTCCTCGCGGATGTCGCACTGGATCGCCAGCGCGTGGCCGCCGGCCTGCTCGACCTCGGCCGCCGCGGTGTGGATGGTGCCTGGCAGCTTGGGGTTGGGCACGCCACTCTTGGCGGCGATCGCCACGTTGGCGCCGTCGCGCGCGGCGCGCAGCGCGATGGCCAGGCCGATGCCGCGCGAGGCGCCGGTGATGAACAGGGTCTTGCCGGAGAGATCGCTCATGCTGGGATCGGATTGGCCAGGGTCGCCGCAGGATATCGCGTCTGGCCGTTCATTCACCGGCTGCTTTCACCACGCATCAACGCTGCGGCACAATCGCCGTTTCGCCCGGAATGCAGCACCCGGTCAGGCCCGTACGCCAGGCGGGCGGGCTTTGGACGCCGCCAAGGGTTCGGGCCGTTCAGCTCCGGCTCCGTGGATTCCCCCGCCTCCCCATCGGCAATACGCTTCCAGGCCATGCACAGCGCTCCGCATCCGCAACCTTTGATCTCCGTGGCGATCAGCGTCTACAACGGCGCCAGGTTCCTGCCGCCGCAAATGGATTCCATCCTGGCGCAGCAGGATGTGCGGATCGAGGTGGTCGCGGTGGACGACGGCTCCAGCGACGAAAGCCTCGCCATCCTGAACGCCTACGCAGCCCGGGATCCGCGCGTCCGCGTGCATGCCAACCCCGGCAATCTCGGGCTCACGCGCAGTTTCGAGCGCGCCATGTCGCTTTGCCGCGGGGAGTACCTCGCGCCCAGCGACCAGGACGACGTCTGGCTTCCGGCGAAACTGTCCCGATTGCTGGCGGCCATCGGCGACCGCGACATGGCCTACTGCGACTCGCTCTACATCGACGAGGCCGGCGCGCCGACGGGCCGGCGCGTTTCCGACGATGTCGAAATGCTGCGCGGCGCGAACCCGATGCAGTTCGTCTTCGCCAACTCGGCATCCGGCCACGCGATGCTGCTGCGGCGCGGATTGTTCGAACGTGCATGCCCGCTGGTGCCTGCGCTCTACTACGACTGGCAACTGGCCCTGTACGCAGCGGCCAGCGCCGGCATCGTCCACGTCGACGAGCCGCTGGTGCAGTTTCGCCGGCACACGCAGGCCTTTTCCGCCATCGGCAAGGCGGCGCCTGCCAGGCTGGCCAATCGCAATCTGGTCTGGTTCGACGAGCGCGGGTTGCTGCTGCGCGCATGGATGGCCAGCAAGCTCGGCGACACCAGCCGCGCCAGCCGCATGCTGCAGGCCATCGAGCACGCATACCAAGGATCGGGAAACCTGCCGCTGCTTGCCGCCGTCTGGAGGGAGCGCCGGGCGATGTACCCCGATCGGCAATGGCCGGCGTTCGCCGCGGTCAAGTTGTATAGCCGGCTGCGTCGCAAGCTGCGCCGGGCGCGCGCCGAAGCGGGCAATCCAGAAGGCCCTCGCCTGGCCTGATGGGCAGCGCGGGAACCCGTTCCCTCAGCGCGCAAGCAACTCGACGAAGCGCCGTGGTGCGCTTTCGAAACCGCCGTTGGACATGAACACCACGTGGTCGCCAGGCTGCGTTTTCGCACGCAAGGCCGCGAGCAGAGCATCCACGCTTGGCGCGGTGCTGCCTCGCCCCTGCAGCGCATCGGTGACACGTTGCGCGTCCCACGGCAATTCGGGCCGGTGCAGGAACAGCACGCCGTCGGCATCGGCCAGCGAAGGCGCCAGCGCCTCGGCGTGCGCGCCTAGGCGCATCGAGTTGGAGCGCGGCTCCAGCGCCACCAGGATGCGCGCCTCGCCCACCCTGGCGCGCAGGCCCGCCAGCGTGGTGGCGATGGCGGTGGGATGATGGGCGAAATCGTCGTACACGCGCACGCCGCCCACTTCGCCCACCAGCTCCATGCGCCGCTTCACGCTCTCGAAGCTGGCGAAGGCGGGCAGCAAGGCGCGCGGATCGGCGCCCGCCGCGGTTGCCGCAGCCAGCGCAGCGAGTGCATTCATCACGCTGTGGTTGCCCAGCAGCGGCCAGCGCACTTCGCCCAACCGCTCGGCGCCACGATGCACGGCGAAGGTGGAGCCGTCCGCCTCGATCAATTCCGCCCGCCAGTCACCGCGGCCGATGCCGAAGGTCTCCACCGGGGTCCAGCAGCCCATCGCCAGCACTTCGGCGAGATGTCCGTCGTGCGCGTTGACGACCAACCGGCCGTTGCCCGGCACCGTGCGCACCAGGTGGTGGAACTGGCGCTGGATCGCCGCTACGTCGGGAAAGATGTCCGCGTGGTCGTATTCGAGGTTGTTGAGGATGGCGATGCGCGGGCGGTAGTGCACGAACTTCGAGCGCTTGTCGAAGAACGCGCTGTCGTACTCGTCCGCCTCGATCACGAACGGCTTGCCATCGCCCTTGCGCGCGGAAACGCCGAAGTTGCCCGGCACGCCGCCGATCAGGAAGCCCGGTGCCATGCCCGCTCTTTCCAGCAGGTGCGCCAGCAGGCTGGTGGTGGTGGTCTTGCCGTGCGTGCCGGCTACGGCCAGCACGTCGCGGCCCGGCAACAGCGTCTCGCCCAGCCACTGCGGGCCGGAGATGTAGCGCAGCTGCGCGTCGAGCATGTACTCCACGGCCGGGTTGCCGCGCGTCATCGCGTTGCCCACCACGACGAGATCGGGCGCGGGCTTGAGGTGCTCGGCCCGGTAGCCGTCCATCAGGCGGATGCCCAGCGCTTCGAGCTGGGTGCTCATGGGCGGGTAGACGTTGGCGTCGGAGCCCTCGACGGCGAGGCCGAGCTCGCGCGCCAGCGCGGCGACGCCGCCCATGAAGGTGCCGCAGATGCCGAGGATGTGCAGGCGCATGTCGTGGAATCCGTCTCTCTCGCCGATGCTTGCTCCCCTCTCCCGGCGGGAGAGGGGCTGGGGGTGAGGGTACGGGACTTGCGGGGAAGCGGGACTTCGCGGGCCGGACTTGTTCGCTCCGACCGCCCCTCACCCCGGCCCTCTCCCCGCAGGGGAGAGGGAGAAAAGGCGGGCTCAGCCGTTGGCGGCTGCCGTCTCGGCCTTGAGCGCACGCTTCACGCGCGCGGTGACTTCGTCCAGCTCGCCCACGCCGTCGACCACCTGCAACTTGCCGCACCTGGCGTAGAAATCCGCCACCGGTGCGGTCTGCTCGGCGTAGACCTTGAGCCGGTCGCGCACCACGGCCGGATCGTCGTCCTTGCGGTGCTCGGCGGCGTAGCGGATCTCGCAGCGGGCGATGATCGCCTCGTTCGGCACCTCCAGCTTCACCACCGCGTCCAGCGGCTGGCCGATGCGGGCCAGCAGATGGTCGAGCGCATCGGCCTGCGCGAGGTTGCGCGGGTAGCCGTCGAGGATGAAGCCGTTCTTCGCGTCGGGCTGAGCCAGGCGCTCTTCCAGCATGGCGAGCAGGATGTCGTCGGAGACGAGCTTGCCGGCGTCCATCACGGCCTTGGCCTTGAGCCCGGTGGGCGTGCCCGCGGCCACGGCGGCACGCAGCATGTCGCCGGTAGAAATGTGCGGCACGGCCAGTTCGTTCTTCAGCCGGGCGGCCTGGGTGCCCTTGCCCGAACCGGGCGCGCCGAGTAGCACGAGTCGCATATCGCTCCGCAATGGCGGCAGACGGCCGCCGATTCCCTGGGAAATGGGTTCCACGTTAGCGTTTGCAGCCAGTTATAGTCAAACGAAAGTCGTCGCGCGCAACGCTTCGCACCCACCATCGGAGACCACGCCATGCCGATCCGTCGCCCCGTCCAAGGCAAGCTGCTCTACGCCCAATCCGGCGGCGTCACCGCCGTCATCAACGCCACCGCGGCCGGCGTGATCGAGGCGGCGCGGGCGAAGGGCGTGCAGGCCTACGCCGCGCACAACGGCATCCTCGGCGCGCTGCGCGAAGACCTGATCGACACCGGCAAGGAATCGAAGACCGCGATTGCGGCATTGCGCCACACCCCGGGCGGCGCGTTCGGCAGCTGCCGCTACAAGCTGAAATCGCTGGAAGCCAACCGCGCCGAGTACGAGCGGCTGATCGAGGTGTTCCGCGCGCACGACATCCGCTGGTTCCTCTACAACGGCGGCAACGATTCCGCCGACACCGCGCTCAAGCTCTCGCAGATCGGCAAGGCGATGGGCTACGACCTGCGCTGCATCGGCGTACCCAAGACGGTGGACAACGACCTCGCCGTGACCGACTGCTGCCCCGGTTTCGGCTCGGTGGCGAAATACACGGCGATCTCCGCGCTGGAAGCCAGCCTCGACGTGGCCTCGATGGCCGAGACCTCGACCAAGGTGTTCATCCTCGAGGTGATGGGTCGCCATGCCGGCTGGATCGCCGCCGCTGCCGGCCTCGCCGGCAACGGCCCGGACGAGGCGCCGCACCTCATCCTGTTCCCCGAGAACGTGTTCGACGAAGCCGCGTTCCTGGCGAAGGTGAAGGCTACGGTGGAGCGCGTGGGCTGGTGCACCGTGGTCGCCTCCGAAGGCATCCGCAACGCCGAGGGCCAGTTTCTCGCCGATGCCGGCACCCGGGACGCCTTCGGCCACGTGCAGCTCGGCGGTGTGGCGCCCACGCTGGCCGCACTGGTGAAGCAGAAGCTCGGCTACAAGTACCACTGGGCGCTGCCTGACTACCTGCAACGCTCCGCGCGGCACGCAGCGTCCAAGGTGGATGCCGAACAGGCGTATGCCGTGGGCAAGGCCGCGGTGGACTACGCGCTGGCCGGCATGAACGCTGTGATGCCGGTGATAACCCGCACCAGCGACGCGCCCTACCGCTGGAAGATCGAGCCCGCGCCGCTGGCGAAGATCGCCAACCGCGAGAAGAAGATGCCGAAGGGCTTCATCACCCGCGACGGCTTCGGCATCACCGCCGCCGCGCGGCGCTATCTCGCGCCGCTGATCGCGGGCGAAGCGCCGCTGCCCTATGGCACGAATGGCCTGCCGCGCTACGTCGCGCTGAAGAACGTCGCCGTCGCGCGCAGACTGCCCGACTGGCGCCCCTGATCCGGCGAACGTGAAACGGCGAAGGCCGCACTGCGAAGTGCGGCCTTCGTGCTTCAGCCGTCGGCGCATCGCGCAATCACGGTCAACGCGGCTTGACCGGCAGGTACTGACCCCGCTCGCCGTAATGCGCGTGCTTGCCATCCACGTTCGCGCACAACTGGCCATTACCGCAGAGCACCACATCGGCGCTGTTGTAGGCCCGCATGAGTTCGGCGGATACCTGGTTGTCCCGGATCACGCGCACGTAGCGCGTCGACAACCATGCGCCGCCGCCAAGCAGCAACGCCAGGGCGGCCAGGACGGTGGCCGAGGTCTTCCAGATCAAGCGTCGATGCAGGCTTTGCAGCTGGCCGATCTGCCCCGCCAACGCCTGCGCGGCCCGCGCGACTTCCGCGTTAGCAGCATCCATGCTCTGCCTGTACGCACCCAGCGATTGCCCGAGCCCGCTGCGTACCGTGTCGGCCATCTCGCCCGGCAGGGTCTGCAGCAGATCATGGGTTGCGCCCCTGACCGCAGAGGGCAATTGCTGCGCCAGGCCGTGCAGTACCTCGCCCAGCTCCTGGAGCCGTGCGTCGATGTGCGCGCCGCGGCGCTCGTACTGCACCATCAGGGTCGCGGTCTTGTCGATCAGTGCGTTCAACTCTTCCATCTGCATGGCGCGGCTTCCTTGGCTGGCGGCTTCGACGGTGCGATTCAGAACGACATGGCCGGGCCGGCCGGCTGCACTGCCTGCTGATGGACGGCTTGCGGCATCGGCTGCTGCTCCAGCCAGGAGGCCTGGGCCACAGCATTCGCCAGCATGCCGCGACCGGCCTCGCCAAAGGCCAGCATCCCGTTCTCCCGACTGAAAGCCCCCCAATCGTTGGACTGCCCCGCCGCCAGCAGGCGGTCGAGCTGCGCCGACAGGACGCAGGAGGGCGCTTGCTGCGGTTGATCCGGGAGGACGGGTTGCATGCCCGTGTCTATGCGCTGCCGCTGGAATTGCTTGTTCAACGATTCATCGCGCGGCTCGGCATTGAGCGGATCGGCCACCTGCTTCGCTTCCGACTTGGGCACCAGCAATTCGTTGTAGCCATCGTGGCTGAGCCGGTCGACCTTGGGCGCGAGCCGGTACAGCAGCATGCCGTCTTCCGAACGATGCACCACGTCCAATCGCGGGTCGTCCGGCGCCGCCTGACGCTGGAGAAACGGACGGTCGCTCAACCCGTTGAGGTAATCGACCATCAGGTTTTCGCTGCGAATGGCCAAGCCGTCGCGGTGATAGCTGCCGCCGACGTCGGAATGCGCACCCGCTACGGTCACGCCCAAGAAGCGCCCGTCCGGCGTCATGCCCGGATCGATGATGCGATCGGACTTGAACAGCCCGCGCCGCTCGTCCGCAGCCGTGATCTGGATGCCTGAAATCACCGATGGCGGCAGGCGCCGGTCGTGGTGCTTCACCGGATCGCCGGTGCCCACCGGGTCGAACAGCCCCACCGCCTGCGCCACCTGACCGGGCTCGATCAGCGGCGGGCGAGTGTATTCCACATGGGTGATCCGGTGGTGGCTGTCGTAGGTGTAGTGCGCACCCATCGGATCCTGGATGCCGCGCTCCTGCACGATGCGCGCAAACCCAGCCGCCTGATCGCTACCACGGCTAAAGCCGATGTCGACCACGCGGATTTGGGCATCAGGGTCGGCCTGTTTCCAACGCCATGCCTGGTCGGTGAATTTCTTGTACATCTCCTCGACACGCGCGTCATAAGTGCGGCCGTTCATGCCATCAAACGTTCGTGCGAGGAACGCATCCTCAGTACCCGGGCCTGGAACATAACCGCGATCGATGTGTTCGTTCCCCGAGAGCCTTAGCGCCTCGATCTGATCATCGATCTTGCCAACATTGGTCTCATGGGCTGGATCCTTGAACTTGTCGTTGCCTGTGCCATCGAAGGATGCAACGTACAGATACTCACGCGGATTGTTCGCATGAACGAAAACAGGAGCATCAAACTCCGACAGCTCTGCGCGAGCGTCCACGTAACTCTGCAATCGTTGCGCATCGGCTTTGTAGTACGGCACGCCATCATCGCGAATTCCATCTGCGTCGAGCTTGTCTTCATGGGTCATTCCATACCCTCCGATCAATAGGTGTGCGTCCAGACAAGAAACCGATCATCTCGTCCATAGCTGAGTTTTTTTCCTGGAATCTGCTCCGTCTTGGTGGGAATCAACATCCACGTGAATACGTTGATGGTGTGGTCGTTCACTTCCAGGAAAATATCCGGCTCACCCGCCACCGGGCCGCTGAAAAAATCGGCCATGTCGGATTTCGGCACCTTGTGCCAGATCAGCTGTTCTTTGAAGATCTTGGCTATATCAATCTCGGACTCGTGCTTTGTGCCATCCAGTGACGTCCACCGAACAACGGCAGGGGACGGAAAGTTCTCGATGCCTATGAACCCTGCATCCCATTTTTCCCGGTAATTCGGTGAAGGTGGAGCCGGCGATGGCCTGTCGATGCTGAAGGGCGCAAACTGCTTGTGGTTGTACACCACGCTGCAGCTCAAGGTGTTGTAACAGGCCGCTCCAAAATTGTGTTCCGCGAACCGCAACGGCACGGCATGCGTTTCAGGCGGCGGCTGGATGGTGTCGGTCTGGGTGGACATGGCGGTTTGGCATCCTGTCGTCAGCAAAACGAAGGCAACGGGAAGCAGGGAACTGCGAAAGCGTGGCATCGGACTCTCCCTCGTCGATCCTGCATGGTTCGGCCTGCTCGGCCGCAGCGCCGCCTTTTCGCCGCGGCTTGCATGGAGGGCAAGTATGCCGCGCCATCCATGCGAGCCGATGTCGCCGCGTCACACTTCGCGCGTAGGGATAATCCGACATCGCGACTCCAGGCCTCGATGCAGGTTGCCGAGGTACGGCCGCCTCTCCATGCGTTGCGCCGCACAACAGGTTGTCCGCGAGGCTCTGCCTATACTCCCCTCGACCGCCCGTTCCGGACGGCCATTACAACCATGGGGAGGCTCCGATGCTGCAGCAGTTTGGCTGGTGGATCGTGCTCGCGTGTGCGGTGGTGGCAGTTTTGTATGGTGCCTTGTCGGCACGCTGGGTTCTGGCGCGCTCGCCGGGCAATGCACGGATGCAGGAAATCGCCACGGCGATCCAGGAAGGCGCGCGTGCCTATCTCAATCGCCAGTACGGCACGATTGCCCTGGTAGGCGCACTGTTGTTCGTGCTGATCGGCTTCTTTCTCTCCTGGGCCACCGCAGGTGGCTTTCTGATCGGCGCCGTGTTGTCCGGTGCGGCCGGCTACATCGGCATGAACGTGTCGGTGCGCGCCAACGTGCGTACCGCCGAAGCCGCCCGGCAGGGCCTGGGGCCGGCGATGGACGTGGCGTTCCGTGGCGGCGCGATCACCGGCATGCTGGTGGTGGGCCTGGCACTGCTGGGCGTGGCCGGCTACTGGCTGATCCTCAAGCATGCGGGCGTGGCGCACGAAGCCGCACTGCATGCGCTGGTAGGCCTGGCCTTCGGCAGCTCGCTGATCTCGATCTTCGCGCGCCTGGGCGGCGGCATCTTCACCAAGGGTGCCGACGTGGGCGCCGACCTGGTGGGCAAGGTCGAAGCCGGCATCCCCGAGGACGACCCGCGCAACCCGGCGGTGATCGCCGACAACGTGGGCGACAACGTGGGCGACTGCGCGGGCATGGCCGCCGACCTGTTCGAGACCTACGCGGTGACGGTGATCGCCACCATGCTGCTGGGCGGCCTCACGCTGACCAATGCCGGCAGCACCGCCGTGCTGTATCCGCTGCTGCTGGGCGCGGTGTCCATCATCGCTTCCATCATCGGCACGCTGTTCGTGCGCGTGAAACCCGGCGGCTCGATCATGGGCGCGCTGTACAAGGGCGTAGCGGTGTCGGGCGTGCTGGCGGCGGCGGCGTTCTGGCCGATCACCATGCAGCTGATGGGCGGCTTCAGCTACGGCGCGATGAACTTGTGGCTCTGCGCGCTGATCGGGCTGGTGCTCACCGGCGCCATCGTGTGGATCACCGAGTACTACACCGGCACCGACTACAAGCCGGTCAAGCACATCGCGCAGGCCTCCACCACCGGCCACGGCACCAACATCATCGCGGGCCTGGGCGTGTCGATGAAGGCCACCGGCCTGCCGGTGGTGGCGATCTGCGTGGCGATCTGGGGTGCCTACGAGCACGGCGGCCTGTACGGCATCGCCATCGCGGCGACCTCGATGCTGTCGATGGCCGGCATGATCGTGGCGCTGGACGCCTACGGCCCGATCACCGACAACGCCGGCGGCATCGCCGAGATGGCCGACCTGCCGCCGGAAGTGCGCGGCGTCACCGACCCGCTGGACGCGGTGGGCAACACCACCAAGGCGGTGACCAAGGGCTATGCCATCGGCTCGGCTGCGCTGGCGGCGCTGGTGCTGTTCGCCGACTACACGCACAACCTCGCGGTGAACCATCCGGACACCACCTACAGCTTCGACCTCTCCGACCACATGGTGATCATCGGCCTGTTGATCGGCGGCCTGATCCCCTACCTGTTCGGCGCGATGGCGATGGAGGCGGTGGGCCGCGCCGCGGGCGCGGTGGTGGAAGAAGTGCGCCGCCAGTTCCGCGACATCATCGGCATCATGGACGGCACCGGCAAACCGCAGTACGACAAGGCGGTGGACATGCTCACCAAGTCGGCGATCAGGGAGATGATCGTGCCTTCGCTGCTGCCGGTGATCGTGCCCATCGTGGTGGGCCTGCTGCTGGGGCCGAAGGCGCTGGGCGGCGTGCTGATCGGCACCATCGTCACCGGCCTGTTCGTGGCGATCTCGATGACCACCGGCGGCGGCGCGTGGGACAACGCCAAGAAGTACATCGAGGACGGCCACCACGGCGGCAAGGGTTCGGAGGCGCACAAGGCCGCCGTTACCGGCGACACCGTGGGCGACCCCTACAAGGACACTGCGGGCCCCGCAGTGAACCCGCTGATCAAGATCATCAACATCGTGGCGCTGCTGATCATTCCGCTGCTGCACTGAGCGATCCGGCACGGCGACAGGCCCCGTTCGCGGGGCCTGTCGCTTTTCGGATACCTGACTTCAGCCACAGGCGCACGCCGCACGGCATGCCCACACTTGAGGTTGCACCGGCTTTGTCCGTCATCCCAACGCAGGCCGGGATCCAGTGACCGTATCGCCCGAACAAGCGTAGCCGCTACTGGATCCCGGCCTGCGCCGGGATGATGAGCTTAAAGAGCACCAGCATCCCTCAAATCTTCCGCCGCACACCCAAGGAGCTTCCATGACTTCCAAGACCTCCCTCTGGCTCGCCCTCGCGCTGGGCATCACCGTGGGTGGCGCTGGCATCGCCCAGGCCGCCGAGCAGACTGCCGGCAGCGACGACCCCTATCTCTGGCTGGAGGCTACCCACGCCCCGCGCGCGATGGACTGGGTAAAGGCGCAGAACGCGATCACCGAGAAGGCTTTCGCCAGCTCCGCCGACTTCGACCGCACGCGCAACCAGATCCTCGAAGTGCTCGATTCCGACGCGCGCATCCCCTACGTGAGCCGCATGGGCGAGTACCTCTACAACTTCTGGCAGGACAAGTCGCATCCCCGCGGCCTCTGGCGCCGCACCACGCTGGCCGAATACCGCAAGGCCGATCCCAAGTGGGAAACCGTGCTGGACGTGGACGCGCTCAACAAGGCCGAAGGCAAGCGCTGGGTGTTCAAGGGCGCTCAATGCCTGAAGCCCGCCTACACACGCTGCCTGCTCTCGCTGTCGCCCGACGGCGGCGATGCGGTGGCGGTACGCGAGTTCGACACCACCGCCAAGTCCTTCGTGAAAGGCGGCTTCGAGCTGCCGATTTCCAAGACCGAGGCAGGCTGGATCGACGAAGACCACATCTACGTCGGCACCGACTTCGGCCCCGGCTCGATGACGCAATCCAGCTATCCGCGCATCGTGAAGGAGTGGACGCGCAACACGCCGCTTGCCGCCGCAACCACGGTGTACGAAGGCAAGCCCAGCGACCTCGCGGTGAGCGCCTACCACGACCGCACGCCCGGCTTCGAGCGCGACTTCGTGCAGGTGGCCACCGACTTCTTTCACAGCGACACCTACCTGCGCAAGGACGGCAAGCTGGTGAAGCTGGACGTGCCCAGCGACGCCAGCGCTGATGCGCACCGCGAATGGCTGCTGGTGACGCTGCGCTCGCCGTGGACGGTGGGCGGCGTGACCTACCCCAATGGCGCGCTGATCGCCACCAGGTTCGACGACTTCATGGCCGGCAAGCGCGCCTTCACCGTGCTGTTCAAGCCCGATGCGCACACCGCGCTCTCCAACTACGCGTGGACGCGGCACCACCTCATCCTCGACGAACTGCACGACGTGCAGAGCAAGCTGGAAGTGCTTACCCCTCCAGGAAATTCAGCAACCGCTGGCGACTGGCAGCGCGAAGCCATGCCGGGCGCACCGGCGATGAGCACGGTGGAAGTGGTCGACACCGACCCCGACCACAGCGACGAATACTGGCTCACCGTCACCGGCTTCCTCACCCCGCCCACGCTGGAACGCGGCGTGCTGGGCCAGGGCGCGGCCGAGACGGTCAAGCACCAGCCCGCCTTCTTCGACGCCTCGAAGTTCGACGTGAGCCAGCACTTCGTCACCTCCAAGGACGGCACCCGTGTGCCCTACTTCGAGATCGCGCCCAAGGACATGAAGCTCGACGGCAGCCACCGCACCCTGCTCTACGGCTACGGCGGCTTCGAGGTCTCGCTGCAGCCGTTCTACAGCGGCAGCATCGGTCGTGCGTGGCTGGATCGCGGCGGCGTCTACGTGATCGCCAACATCCGCGGCGGCGGCGAATACGGCCCGGCCTGGCACCAGGCCGCGCTGCAGGCCAACCGCCCGAAGGCCTACCAGGACTTCGCCGCGGTGGCGGAAGACCTGGTGAAGCGTGGCGTCACCTCCGCCAAGCATCTCGGTGCCGAAGGCGGCAGCAACGGCGGCCTGCTGATGGGCAACATGCTCACCCAGTACCCGCAACTGTTCGGCGCCATCGCCTGCGAGGTGCCGCTGCTCGACATGAAGCGCTACACCCACCTCGACGCCGGCGCCTCGTGGATCGCCGAATACGGCAACCCCGACGACCCGCAGCAGTGGGCCTTCATCAAGACCTTCTCGCCCTACCAGAACCTGCACAAGGGTACGCACTACCCGCCGGTGCTGTTCTACACCACTACCAGCGACGACCGCGTCGGCCCCGCGCAGGCGCGCAAGATGGCCGCGAAGATGGAAGGCATGGGCATTCCCAACGTGTGGTTCTACGAGAACCTGGAAGGTGGCCACGGCGCGGGCGCGGACAACAAGCAGTCGGCGCACATGCACGCGATGGTGTACGACTTCCTGTGGGACAAGTTGCAGTAAGCCGCTTCGGCATGGAGCACGCGTGAGCCGGCTTGGGCCGGCTCACGTCGTTTCGAGGGTCGTGAAGTAAGCTTGCCGGAGTCCACGACTTGCCGCGCATCATGAGCATACGCAACACCATCAGCCCCGAACTCCGCGAATGGGTGCTCGCCACCAGTCGAGCCGGCCACAGCCCGCATGCCGTGGTCGAACTGATGCGCTCGCACGGCTACGACCCGCGACAGAGCCGCAGCATCGTGGCCGAAGTGCTGAATCTGCCACCGGCTGCCCTGCTTGCGGACGCTCCGGCACCGAACGGCCGCCGCACCCGGCACCCCGAGCCGCCGCTGGCGAAGGCCGGCGACCGTGAAGTGCGCGTCTCCTTGAGCATGGACAAACCCGCATTGCGCGTGCTCGACGGCCTGCTGACCGGCGAGGAATGCGACGAGCTGATCGCGCTGGCACGCCCGCGCCTGGCACGCGCGCTCACCGTGGACGCGAGCGGCGGGCAGCAGGTGGATCACCGGCGCACCAGCGTGGGCATGTTCTTCAAGCTGGGCGAACTGCCGCTGGTGGCGCGGCTCGAACAGCGCATCGCCGGACTGTTCGACGTTCCGGCGAGCCACGGCGAAGGGCTGCAGATCCTGCACTACCTGCCCGGCCAGGAATACCAGCCGCACTTCGACTGGTTCGATCCCGACCAGCCCGGCTACGCCACCATCACCGCGCGCGGTGGCCAGCGCATCGCCAGCGTGGTGATGTACCTCAACACGCCCGAGGCCGGCGGCGGCACCGCCTTCCCCGAGGTCGGCCTCACCGTGACGGCGCTGCGCGGTTCGGCCGTCTATTTCGCCTACGAGGGCGGCGACGCCAGTTCGCTGCATGCCGGGCTGCCGGTGCTGCGCGGCGAGAAGTGGATCGCCACCAAGTGGCTGCGCGAGCGGCCTTACTGAGCCGTTCCGCATCGGCATTCAGCGCCTGCTGCTGCATCGCAACAGCCAGTGGCGTATCCTTGCCGGCTTTCTCCCTCCAAAAATCGCGCAAGGAATCCCCATGGGTCTGCATCTGGTGCCCGCCGGCCGCAACGTGCCGGACGAAATCAACGTCATCATCGAAATCCCCAAGGATGCCGAGCCGGTCAAGTACGAGGTGGACAAGGAGTCGGGCGCGATCTTCGTCGACCGCATCCTGTCCACGCCGATGCGCTACCCCTGCAACTACGGCTACGTGCCGGGCACGCTGGGCGGCGACGGCGATCCGCTGGACGTGCTGGTGATCCTGCCGCTGCCGCTGACCGTGGGTTCGGTGATCCGCTGCCAGCCGGTCGGCATGCTGAAGATGACCGACGAGGCCGGCAGCGACGAGAAGCTGCTGGCGATCCCCTCGCCCAAGGTGTTCCCCGGTTACGCCCACATCAGCGACATCAAGGGCGTGTCGCCGCACTGGCTGGAGCGCATCGGCCACTTCTTCGAGCACTACAAGGATCTGGAGAAGGGCAAGTGGGTGAAGGTGGAAGGCTGGGAAGGCGCCGATTCGGCGAAGGCCGAGATCGTCGCCGGCGTGGAGCGCTACAAGGCATCCAAGGCCTGACCGCACGCATGACGACGGCGCGCCGCCTCGCAGCGGCGCGCCGTTTTTTTATGCCTGCCGCCAACGCAGGCCACCGGATGCGAACGTCTTGCGCCTCGCCGGCGGCTGCGCTGCGCAAACACGCATGGCATGGGCCTATCCTTCCTTCATCCCCATGGAGGCATGCCATGAAAGCCGTCGCCCTCACCCGTTACCTGCCCATCACCGATCCCGAATCGCTGTTGGACGTGGAATTGCCGAAACCCGCACCGGGAACCCACGACCTGCTGGTGCGCGTGGAGGCCGTGTCGGTGAACCCGGTCGACACCAAGATCCGCGCGCCCAAGCCGCAGGTCGAAACGCAGCCGAAGGTGCTTGGCTACGACGCAGCCGGCGTGGTCGAGGCCGTGGGTAATGATGCTCAGGGATTCAAACCCGGCGACCGCGTGTACTACGCCGGCGACGTCACGCGCGCGGGCAGCAACGCGGAGTTCCAGCTGGTCGACGCGCGGCTCGCTGCGATGATGCCGCGCTCGCTGGACTTCGCCGGCGCCGCCGCGCTGCCGCTGGTGGCGATCACCGCCTGGGAACTGCTGTTCCAGCGCATGCCGTTCGACAGCGAGCGCGGCGGCGAAAGCAAGTCGTTGCTGGTGATCGCGGGTGCGGGCGGCGTGGGTTCCATCGCCATCCAGCTTGCGCGCCGCGCGGGCTTCAGCGTGATCGCCACCGCCTCGCGCACCGAAAGCGCCGACTGGTGCCGCGCCATGGGCGCACGGCACGTCATCGACCATCGCCAACTGCTAGCCCCGCAACTCGCCGCACTGGGTTTTGCGCAGGTCGATGCCGCGCTCAACCTCGCCGATACCGACCGCTACTGGGACGACCTCGGCGAACTGCTGGCGCCGCAAGGGCACGTGGGCCTGATCGTGGAACCGAAGGGCGCATTGAAGATCGGCGACCCGTACAAGGCCAAGTGCATCGGCATCCACTGGGAGCTCATGTTCGCGCGCCCGCGCTTCCGCACGCCGGACATGGCCGAGCAGGGCCGCATCCTCGCGCGCGTGGCGCAACTCATCGACACCGGCGAACTGAAGGGCATCCGCCGCGACACGCTTGCGCCGATCAACGCCGCGAACCTGCGCGAGGCGCATCGCCGGCTGGAATCGGGCACCGGCATCGGCAAGCTGGTGCTGGCCGGCTGGTAGCCGCCGTCCGCAACGGGCGGGCGCAACCCGGGCGAGGGATCAGGCCCGCTTGCGCCCGGCGCCCTTCTTGCCGGACGGCTTGCGCGCAGGCGCCGGCTTGGCCGGCTCGCCCTTCTTGCCCAGTTGCTCCAGCAGGGTATTCATGTCCTCGGCGTGCTCCTCCTCCATCGCCAGGATGCCTTCCAGCATGCGGCGGGTGGTGGGGTCGGCCGTGCCAACGTAGTCGATCATCTCGCGGTAGCTGTCGATGGCGATGCGCTCGGCCACCAGGTCTTCCTTGATCATGTCCACGATGTCCTCGCCTTCCACGTAGTCGGCATGGCTGCGCGCGGCCAGCCCCTCGGGCGAGAAATCGGGCTTGCCGTCGAGCTGGGTGATGCGCTCGGCGATCAGGTCGGCGTGGCCCTGCTCCTCGTTCGCGTGCTGCAGGAATTCCGCCTTGATCGCCTGCGAGTGGATGCCCGAAGCCGCGTAGTAGTGGTACTTGTAGCGCAGCACGCAGACGATCTCGGTGGCCAGCGCGTGGTTGAGCAGCTTCACCACGGTGGCGCGGTCGGCCTTGTAGCCCGCAGTCATCGCCCCCTTGTCGATGTCCTGGCGCGCACGCTTGCGGATGGCTGCGATGTCGCTGGCGAAGGGCTTGGCTTTGGACATGGCTGGCTCCTGTGGAAACGTCGACGCATCGGCCGGCAAGGAGCTCCAGCCTAGGTACGCGGATGGAAAAAACGGGTGAAGGCAGCGCGGCGCGTTCGCCGCCGCGGATCGGTTCCTCACCCGCATGCGCCATCCGCCCGGATCCACGTCAGGGCACCGCACGGCATACGGCGGGAGACTGGATGCACTCCCCATCAACGTTTCCATGCCCGGCACTCCCAGCGTTCCCGACGGCAGCAAGTTCGCCAGTCCCCAAGGCACCCGCACAGTCAAGGGCGGCATCCGCCCCAACGCGGCCACCGGCAAGCCGGACGCGGATCGCGCCGCCATGGCTGCGCGTGCGCCTGCCCGGCGGCGCGCAGTACGAGGCCGTCGCCGACATCGTGCGCACGCACCAGCTCAATACCGTGTGCGCCGAGTCCCGCTGCCCCAACATCGCCGAGTGCTGGGGCCGCGGCACCGCCACGCTGATGCTGATGGGCTCGGTGTGCACGCGCGCCTGCAAGTTCTGCGCGGTCAGCACCGGCAACCCGCAAGGCTGGCTCGATCCGCTGGAACCGGCCAAGGTGGCCGACGCAGTGGCGCTGATGGGCCTGAACCACGTGGTGCTCACCTCGGTGGATCGCGACGACCTGAAGGATGGCGGCGCGGCCCACGATGCCGCCTGCACGAAGGCCATCCATCTGCGTTCGCCCGCAACGGCCATGGAGGCGCTCACGCCCGATTTCGCCGGCAACCACGATGCCGTGGCCGCCGTGCTGGACGCGGGCCTGGCCACCTACGCGCAGAACCTGGAAACCGTGCGCCGGCTCACCCACCCAGTGCGCGACCCGCGCGCGGGCTACGAGCAGACGCTGGGCGCACTGGCCTTCGCCAAGCGCCTCGCGCCTCGGACGCTGACCAAGACCAGCCTGATGCTTGGCCTGGGCGAAACCGACGCCGAGATCGAACAGGCGCTGGACGACATGCGCGCCGCCAACGTGGACGTGGTCATGATGGGCCAGTACATGCGCCCCAGCCCGCACCACCTGCCGGTCGAACGCTTCGTCGCCCCGGACGAATTCCGCGCCTATCGCGAACTGGCGCTGGGCAAGGGCTTCGTGGAAGCGGTCGCCGGGCCGCTGGTGCGTTCGAGCTATCGCGCCGAACACGTGCTGGAGCGCAACAACCCGGGCCTGTGACCCACGTGCGGCGGGCCGCGCCGCATCCCCGCGCTGACGCTGCATGGCGCGCGCCGCTCCGAAACGGGTGCGGCGCGATTCCATCGGGCGTGCCGGTACCGGCACGCCACGCCGGCCAAGTCAGGCCTTGCGGTACACCTCGGCACCCTGCGCGCGGAACTCGGCGGCCTTCTCGGCCATGCCTTCGGCCAGCGCCTCGGTTTCGCCGGTGCCGTGTTCGGCGGCGTAGTCGCGCACGTCCTGGGTGATCTTCATCGAGCAGAACTTGGGGCCGCACATCGAGCAGAAGTGCGCGCTCTTGTGCGCGTCCTTGGGCAGCGTCTCGTCGTGGAATTCCTTGGCCTTCTCGGGATCGAGACCTAGGTTGAACTGGTCGTCCCAGCGGAACTCGAAGCGCGCCTTGCTGAGCGCGTTGTCGCGCACCTGCGCGCCCGGATGGCCCTTGGCCAAGTCGGCCGCGTGCGCGGCGATCTTGTAGGCGATGATGCCGTCGCGCACGTCCTGCTTGTTCGGCAGGCCCAAGTGTTCCTTCGGCGTGACGTAGCAGAGCATGGCGGTGCCGAACCAGCCGATCATCGCCGCGCCGATCGCGCTGGTGATGTGGTCGTAGCCCGGCGCGATGTCGGTGGTGAGCGGCCCCAGCGTGTAGAACGGCGCCTCGCCGCACTTCTCCAGCTGGCGATCCATGTTCTCCTTGATCAGCTGCATCGGCACGTGGCCGGGGCCTTCGATCATGGTCTGCACGTCGTGCTTCCAGGCGATTTGCGTCAGCTCGCCCAGCGTGTCCAGCTCGCCGAACTGCGCCGCGTCGTTGGCGTCGGCCACGCAGCCGGGGCGCAGGCCGTCGCCGAGGCTGAAGGACACGTCGTACGCCTTCATGATCTCGCAGATGTCCTCGAAGTGCGTGTAGAGGAAGTTCTCCTTGTGGTGCGCCAGGCACCACTTCGCCATGATCGAGCCGCCGCGCGAGACGATGCCGGTGACGCGCTTCGCGGTGAGCGGCACGAAGCGCAGCAGCACGCCGGCGTGGATGGTGAAGTAGTCCACGCCCTGCTCGGCCTGCTCGATGAGCGTGTCGCGGAACAGCTCCCAGGTCAGCTCCTCGGCCACGCCGCCGACCTTTTCCAGCGCCTGGTAGATCGGCACCGTGCCGATCGGCACCGGCGAGTTGCGCAGGATCCATTCGCGCGTCTCGTGGATGTGCTTGCCGGTGGAGAGATCCATCACCGTGTCGCCGCCCCAACGGATCGACCACACCATCTTCTCGACTTCCTCGGCGATCGACGAGGTGACGGCCGAGTTGCCGATGTTCGCGTTGATCTTGGTGAGGAAGTTGCGGCCGATGATCATCGGCTCGCTTTCCGGATGGTTGATGTTGGCGGGGATGATCGCCCGGCCGCGTGCCACTTCGTCGCGCACGAATTCCGGCGTGATGAGGCGCGGGATCGCGGCGCCGAAGGACTGCCCCGGATGCTGCACGCGCAGCGCGCTGTCGCCCAGCGCCTCGATCTTCTGGTTCTCGCGGATGGCGATGTATTCCATCTCCGGCGTCACGATGCCGCGGCGCGCGTAGTGCATCTGGGTGACGTTGGCGCCCGCCTTCGCGCGGCGCGGCGTGGGCAGCTGCGGGAAGCGGATCGCGGCCAGCTCCGGCGCGCTCGCGTGGCGGCGGCCGAACTCGGAACTGCGGTCGCCCAGCGCCTCGGTGTCGCCGCGCTCGGCGATCCACGCCGCACGCAACGCGGGCAGGCCGGCGGCCAGATCCACGGCATAGTCCGGATCGGTGTACGGGCCGGAGGTGTCGTAGACGGTGATGGCGGGATTCTTCTCCACGCCGAACATCGCCGGCGTGTCGGCCTGCGCGATCTCGCGCAGCGGCACGCGCAGGTCGGCGCGGTTGCCTTGCGCATGGATCTTGCGCGATCCGGGAATCGGCCGCGTCACCGCGGCGGAGAGTTCCTGCGCGGCGCGCGCGAGGTCGGACGGCAAGGCATTCATGGGTTGGCTCCGGCTTGGCTTTTTTGAAAAGTCCGCACACGGATGTGCGGTTCTTCGCGAGGGATTCGCACACGACCGCACATGGATGTGCGGGATCCTGCGAATGGATTCGCATGAAGCAACAAAAGCGACGGCGCCAAGCGCACGACAGGACAAGCACCGCGTCGTGCGGCGAAGCTCCCTCCACCGGTGCTAACCGGATCAGGTTCGAAGGGACTCTCTCAGCCGGCCGTTGCGCCGGCACCCCCGCTTCTGGAATGGCTATTCAAGCACGAAGCGGGGACTGGCCGCGAGTGCGGCCACCGTTCAGCGCGGCGCGTAGGCGCGCAGGAAGGTGACCACGCCGGCGCGGGCGGTGGCCTCGATCTCGGCGGCGTAGCTCTCGCTGCAGTCCACGCAGCCGAACATGCGGCGCATGAACAGGTCGCCCTTGATGAGGGCGAAGAACTGCACGCAGGCGCGCGGCACGTCGTCGATGGCGAGCTGGCCGGCATCGACCGCCTGCTGCAGCAGGCGCTCCATCAGGCCGTGCGTGCGCAGGGTGCCTTCCTCCCACAGCAGCCGGCCGAAGCGCGGGTTGCCCTGGCGGCAATCGCCCAGGATGGCGCGGAAGGTGCCCACGGTCTCAACGTCGCAATCGAGCCGCGCATGGATCAGCGCCACGCGCAGCAGGATCTGCTCGATCGTGGCGTGCGGATCGTAGTCGTAGGTGTTCTCGGGCAGCAGATCCTCGACGCGAGCGCGGATCACCTCGCGGAACAGGTTGTCCTTGTCGCCGAAGTGGCTGTAGACGGTGAGCTTGGAGACGCCGGCCTCGGCGGCGATGGCGTCCATGCTGGTGCCGGCGAAGGCGTTGCGGATGAACAGCGCCTTGGCCGCCGCGAGGATGGCCGCGCGTTTCTCCAAGTCTTTCGGTCGCCCCGGCCCCTGCGACCTGACCGGCGAGATGCTGCTCATGACTACGCCTTCCCAAAGCAATGCGAGAACTTTATTATACGCACTGGTTTACTTATTTCCAGCTACACGGCAGGCAAAGTGTCCGCGGACACGCATTCCGGCATGACTAGCGTCATCGCCTGCCGGTGACTTCCGGCACTTCGTGGCGCGTCGTGCCGGCCGCACCCTAGTCGTTGTCGAGGCAAGGCCAAGCCCTTATCCTTTCAGGTCTTTTTCGACACTCACGGAATCCTTGCAGACATGGCGATGAACTTCGAACAGGCGCGGGCAAACATGGTGGAAAACCAGGTGCGCCCCTGGGAAGTGCTGAACGCCCGCGTGCTGGACACGCTGGGCCGCGTGCGGCGCGAGGACTTCGTCGCCCCCGAGCACCGCCAGCTCGCCTTCGCCGACCTGTGCCTGCCGCTGGGCCACGGCGAGGTGATGATGAAACCGGTGCTGGAAGGCCGCGTGCTGCAGGCGCTGGATCTGCAGGGCAACGAGCGCGTGCTGGAAATCGGCACCGGCTCGGGCTTCCTCACCGCCTGCCTGGCTGGGCTTGCCGCCGAGGTGGCCAGCGTGGACATCCACGCCGATTTCGTCGCCGTCGCGGGTCAACGCCTGCAGGCCGCGGGCGTTGCCAACGCGAAGCTGCACACCGGCGAAGCCGTGAACGACTGGCAGCCGGAAGGCCAGTTCGACGTGGTGGTCGCCACCGGCGCCGTGGCCAGCGTGCCGCCGCGCTGGATGGGCTGGCTGAAGCCGGGTGGCCGCCTGCTGGCGATCCGCGGCGAGTCGCCCGTGCAGCAGATGGCGATGATCACCCGCGAGGGCGAGGAAAACCTGCTCGAAACCGATCTGCCCTACCTCGTGCACGCCGCGCCATCGCCGCGCTTCGTGCTCTGAGCCCCCATTGCCCTCTCCGATCCCCACGAGGCACCTCATGCGTTTGAAGCTGCTCACCTTGGCACTGGCCTTGGCCGCCGTCTCGCTGCCCAGCCATGGCGAAGACCTGCTGGATGCCTACCGCGACGCGCGCGCCAACGACCCGGTGCTGGCACAGGCCGACGCCACCCGCCTCGCCACCGGCGAAGGCGTGAATCAGGCTCGCGCACTGCTGCTGCCGCAGATCAACGGCAGCCTCTCGCTGAGCCAGGCCACCGGCGGCGGCGGCAGCCGCATCCAGGATCCGGGCAACCCCAACCAGTTCATCAGCACCAGCACGTTCGGCCACAGCCGCACGCGCAGCCTCAGCGCCGACCTCAGCCAGACCGTGTTCGACTTCGCGAAGTACGCCAACCTCAAGTCGGCGCACGCCTCGGCGAACGCCCAGGACGAAACCTACCAGGCCGCCCTGCAGAACCTGTTCGTGCGCGTGGCCGCGGCCTACTTCACCGTGCTCACCGACGAGGATCAGCTCACCTACGCCAAGGCCAACGAGGACTCGTACAAGCAGCAGTACGACCAGTCCAACCAGCGCTACAAGGTGGGCCTGTCGGCGATCACCGACGTCTACCAGGCCAAGAGCTACTACGAGGGCGCCAAGGCGCAGACCATCGCCGCGCAGAACACGCTGGACAACGACCGCGAGGCGCTCAGCCAGATCACCGGCAAGCCCACCGGCACGCTTAAGAAGCTGCGCGACGACCTGCCGATGGGCGCGCCCGATCCCTCCGACCCGAACGCATGGGTGCAGCAGGCGCTGGCCAACAACCCCAGCCTGCTGGCGCAGGTGCAGAACGTGAAGGCCGCCGACGAGAACGTCACCGCGGCGCGCGCCGGCCACCTGCCCACGATCACCGCCAGCGTGAGCTACGGCAAGAACGCGAGCTGGTACGAGAACGCGGCGATCCACTCCAACACGCCGTCGCAGACCACGGTGGGGCTGACGCTCAACGTGCCGATCTTCTCCGGCGGCCTCACCCAGTCGCAGGTGCGCCAGTCGATCTACAACCGCGACGCCGCGCAGGATTCGATGGAAATCGAGCGGCGCCAGGTAAAGGCGAACACGCTGAACTACTACCGCTCGGTGCTGGCCGGCATCAGCCAGGTGGAGTCGGGCAAGGCCGCGGTGGACTCTGCGCAGAAGGCGCTGGACGCCACCCGCGCCGGCTTCGACGTGGGCACGCAGACCATGGTCAACGTGCTGCTGGCGATCCAGACCCTGACGCAGGCGGAGAGCAGCTACTCGCAATCGCGCCACCAGCTGGTGCTGAACCGCCTGCTGCTGAAGCAGAGCGCCGGCACCGCCAGCCTAGGCGACATGCAGAGCATCAACGCGCTGCTGCAGTAAGCGCCGCGCAGAGCACGCAACGAAGGCCGGGCTCTTTGCCCGGCCTTCGTCGTTTCACCCTTGCAGCTGCGTGGCGATCAGCTGCATCAGGCGGCCCACCGCGCCGCGCTCGCGCTCGAACACCTGCTGCGCCGCCCGTCCCATCGCGCGGCGACGCGCGTCGTCGCGCAGCAGCTGCAGCACCGCGCCCCCCAGTGCCCCGCTCTCCGGCACGCGCAGCGCACCGCCCTGTTCGATCAGGCTGGCGGTGATTTCCTCGAAGTTGAAGGTATGCGGCCCTACCAGCACCGGCGTGCCCAGCGACGCCGGCTCCAGCACGTTGTGGCCGCCGATCGGCACCAGGCTGCCGCCCACGAAGGCCAATCCCGCCGCGGCATAGAACGGCATCAGCTGGCCCATCGCGTCGATCACGAACACCTGGTTCGATGGCGCCGGGCCGCCGTCCGCGCCATAGGTGCCCGCAGCGAAACCCAGGCTGCGCACGGCATGCTCCACCGGGCGGAAGCGCTCGGGATGACGCGGCGCGATCAGCAGCAGCGCGTCCGGCAAGTGCCTGAGCACCTCCAGGTGCGCCTCCAGCACCGCCTGCTCTTCGCCCTCGTGGGTGCTGGCGGCGATCCACACCGGCCGCTGCGCGCCCCAGCGCTCGCGCAGGCGCGCGCCGGCCGACGGCGCATCCCGCGGCACCGGCATGTCGTACTTGAGGTTGCCGCAGACCAGCACGCGCGCGCTCGGCGCGCCGATCAGGCGATAGCGTGCCGCGTCGCTGTGCGACTGCGCGGCGATCAGGTTCACGCACCCCAGCGCCGCGCGCACCATGCCGCGCAGCGGCCGCGGCCGATAGCCCCGCACCGAGCGCTCGGACAGGCGCGCGTTGACGATCATCAGCGGGATGCCGCGACGCTTGCAGGCGAAGTACAGGTTCGGCCAGATCTCGGTTTCCACGATCAGCGCCAAGCGCGGGCGCACCCCGGCGAGGAAGCGGTTCACCGCGTACGGCAGGTCGTACGGCAGGTAGACGTGGAAAACGCTGTCGCCGAACAGCTGCTGCACGCGTGCGGTGCCGGTGGGCGTCACCGTGGTCACCACCAAGGGCGCGTCCGGGTAATTGCGCTTGAGCGCCTTTATCAACGGCTCGGCTGCGTTCACCTCGCCCACCGACACCGCATGCACCCACAGGCTGTCGCGCAGCTCCGGCGGCGCCTTGAAAAAGCCGAAGCGCTCGGCCCAGCGCCAGTAGTACGGCCTCGACCGGAAGCCGCGCAGCGCCAGCCGCAGCACGATCAGCGGCGTCACCAGATACATCGCGAGGGTGTATAGGAAGCGCAAGGCAAGCTCCAGAGACAGCGCCCGAGTATACGGGCCGCCGGTGGCCGTCCATTACAATTCGCGGATGCCAGGCACTCCCCGTCCCGACTTCCAGCGCGCCCTGCTCGCGCCCCGCCATTGGCCGGCCTGGATCGGCGTGGCCGCGATCAAACTGGTGGCGCTGTTGCCGTACCGCGCGCGGATGGCGCTGGGACGCGCACTGGGCGCGCTGATCGCACGGATTCCGTCCGCACGGCGGCCGGTGGCGCGGGTCAACATCGCGCTGTGCTTCCCCGAACTCGACGCCGGTTCGCAGGCCGCCTTGGTCGATGCCCATCTGCGCGACCTCGGCCTGATGCTGATGGAATTCGCGCTGGGCTGGCTGGGCTCCGATCGCGCCGTTGGAAGCGTGCCGGTGACCATCGAAGGCCTGGAACACCTTGAGGCCGCCCGCGCGCAGGGGCGCGGCGTGCTGCTGGTGGGCGGCCACTTCTCGCACCTGGAACTGTGCGCACGGCTGGTGTCGCGGCGCATTCGCATCGCCGGCATGTACCGCAGAATGGATTCGGCGGTGTTCGAATGGGTGGTGCTGCGCGCGCGCCTCGGCTACGCCAACGCGATGTTCGACAAGGACGACATCCGTGGCACGGTGAAATACCTGCGCAACGGCGGCACGCTGTGGTACGCGCCCGACCAGGACATGCGCAGCAAGGACAGCGTGTTCGTGCCGTTCTTCGGCGTGCCCGCCGCCACCATCACCGCCACGCACCACCTGGCGCGCCTGTCCGGCGCCGCGGTGATCCCGTTCTTTCATCACCGCCTGCCCGACGGCAGCGGCTACGCGCTGCGCCTCGGCGCGCCGCTGGACGATTTCCCCGGCGCGAGCGCGGAAGACGACACCGCACGCGTCAACGCCTGCATCGAGCAGATGGTGCGCGAGGCGCCCGAGCAATACCTGTGGGTGCACAAGCGCTTCAAGACCCGTCCGCCCGGATCGCCGCCGGTGTACTGAACACCGGTTCGACGAATCTGAAAGCTGACGCAAAGGTAGCGCCCCCATCATGCGCGGGTCGTTCCCACGGCTCATGGACATGCGCAATTTTCTGCGTTCGCTGCAAGGTCGCACGGATTGGCGTGGCGGCGTACCCAAGCGTTCGATGTACGCCGTCAAGTACGCGATGCGCAGCCTGCGCCATCGCTCGCTGCACGCGGCATGGCTCGATTTCATCTACGGCGAGCCGCGCATGCGCGCGATGCTGGCGCACGACCCGCGCCTGCTGGAACGGCCGCAGCACGACTACATCAACCGCCAGCTCGACGCCGCAGCTGGCTACGCCATCGTGCGCAGCCATTACGACTACGTGCTGGCGCATTTCCCGGCGGCCATGGTCGAACGGATCTACCAGCATGGGCGCTGCCCAGTCGGCACGCTGCCGCTGAAAGACGGCGATACGCTGTCGGTGGAACTGCGCCGGCCCACCGGGCGCGGACGCGAAGGCGAACTGGCGCTGTACCTGCTCGATGCGCAAGGCCGCGCGTTGTCCTCCGCCATCTTCACGTTCGCCGACAACGGCCGCCGCCTGCTGCTGGGATGCCTGCAGGGCGCCGCCGCCGAACTCGGCCGCGACGCGGTGCGCGCCCTGACCAGGCAATGCCACGGCCTTCGCCCGAAGAACCTGCTGCTGTCGATGCTGCTCGGCCTTGCCGAATGCATCGGCGCCGAGCGCGTCTCCGGCGTGTGCAACGCGGCCCACCCATTCGCCGGACAGGCCGACAAGATCAAGGCCGACTACGACAGCTTCTGGCTGGAATGCGAAGGCGTGGCGGGCAGCGACGGCTTCTACGAACTGCCGCCGCGCGAGCCGCAGCGCGACATCGCCGCCGTGGAGAGCAAGCACCGTTCCGCCTTCCGCAAGCGCGAGGCGCTGCGCTGCGAGGCCGCCGCGCTGCTGCCGCGGGCGCTCGGTCGTGCGCAACCGCTGGCGCTGGCCGGCTAGCCGCGCATCCTCCGCCGCGCCTCGTACAACTTCGCGTATTTCAGGAATACGTAGTTCGCGCCCACCACGCTGGCGATGAAGCCCGCCCAGCCGTTGAGGAAGTAGCGCTTGAACAGATACTGGCGCAGGAAGAACAGCGGCGGGTAAAGCACCATGCGCAGCCCGGCGAAGCGCTGGCGGCGGCGCAGCTTGTGCGCCACCAGCGCGCTCGAATAGCGGTTGATCCGCTCGATGCGGCTGGCGATGTCGGGGTCGCTGTCGTTGACGAAGTCGGCGCGCCACAGCGTCTTCACCGGGCCGTCGACCTCCATCGCCGCGTGTACCTCCACGTCGTTCATGCGGCCGCGGCGGCGGTCGTACAGGCGCAGGTGCGCGTTGCGCCAGCTCCACGGGTGCTGCACCGTCCAGAACATGCGCTCGCGCCGCGGCAGGCGGAAACCGGCGTGCCGCGGGTTTGTCAGCGCGCGCTCGATCACCGCGCGGCTGGCCGGCGAAAGCACCTCGTCGGCGTCGAGGTTGAGAATCCAGTCGTGGCTGGCCATGTCGATGGCGCGCTGCTTCTGCGGGCCGAACTCGTCGAACGGATGCGTGGCCACGCGCGCGCCATGGCGCCGCGCGATGGCCAGCGTGTCGTCGCCGGAGCCGGAGTCCAGCACCACGATCTCGTCGGCCCAATCCACGCCCGCGAGGCAGGCGTCCAGCGTGGCCGCGTTGTTCAGGGTGATCACCACCACCGACAGCATCTCACGCGTCATCGGACGCCTCCCGGAGGAAGGGCTTCTTTGAGGAGTCCGGCAAGGATGCCGGGCTTTGCTCTGCCGGCAGGGATGCCGGCACAAACAGACTGCTGCACCAAAGCCCGAGCAGCCACGCGAACAGCAGCCCCCACCACGCCGAATAGAAGGCCAGGTGGGTGTTCAGCGGGAACAGCATCACGCCCAGCGCCACGCTGGCCGGGAACGCGCGTGCGCGCGCCGCCGCATCCGCGCGCCGCCATGCGCGCCACGCCAGCGCCGCGCCGGCCAGCCACAACGCCAGGCCGATGCCGCCGGTTTCGGTGAGGATTTCCAGCACGAGCTGGTGCGCATGGCAGGCGCCCTCGCCCACGCCGCAGGACTCGGCCACCACGAAGTGGTCGTCGGCCGGCGCGAACTGCGGATAGGCGTAGCGGAACGCACGCACGCCCACGCCGTTCCACGGATGCGCCGCGATCATCTTCAGGCTGTCGTGCCAGATCTCCAGCCGTCCGGTCAGCGCCTCGTCCAGCCCGCGATGCGTGCCGTGCAGCGCGTCCAGCGTGCGCTGCATGCGCGCATCGAAACGGTAAGACACGCGCCACGCGATGCCCCCGGCCACGGCTAACGCCACCGCACCCAGCACGCAATACAACGCGAAGCGCCGCCACGAGTTCGCTTCGCGCCAGGCGAATGCCAGCGCCACCAGGCCATAGCACAGCCACGCCGCGCGCGAACCGGCCAGCAGCACCGGCCCCAGCAGCAGCAGGAAGGCGGCCACCAGCCCGCCGATGCCCCAGCGCCGCCGCGCCGCCCACAACGCGAACGGCGACAGCACCGCCAGCGTGGGCCCCAGCTTGAGGTTGCGCGCGCCGAAGATGCCGGAGAGGCGTTCCGCCTCGGCATGCCCGCCCAGGCTCCAGCCGGTGAACGCCTGCACCCATGCGTCCAGCGCCCACCACGCCAGCACGCCGGCCACGGCCAGGTACAGGGCTTCGAGCTTGGCGCCGCGACGGATGGCGAAGCAGGCATACAGGCCCAGCGGCAGGTAGCGCAGCAGCGCGGCCACCGTGCCCCAGCTCTTGCCCGGCGCGACCGAATCGACGGCCGACAACAGCGCCGCGCCGATGTATGCCGCCAGCAGCCACAGCAACAGGCGCGCGCCGGGATGGCCTTGCAGTGCGCGCGGTTCGCGCACGAACAGCAGGATCACGCCCAGCAGGCACAGGAAGGTGCCGAGCTCGCTGCTGCGCCCGAACGGCAGCAGCGCGACCACCAGCCAGAACGGCAGCAGCGGCGAGAGCAAGGCGGATTTGAGGGATTCGACTGCGGAGGCCATGCGGGAACCGGGTCGGCGGCGACCCCGCATTGTAGGCGAGTCGCGCGGATCAGCCCGCGACCACTTCCCCGTACAGCGCCAGCGTGGCCTGCTGCATGTCGGCCAGGCGGTACGACTGCAGCATCGGGATCGGCGGCGCCACGCGCAGCAGTTCGGCGGCGCGCTCCACCAGCCGTTCGCGGTCGCCCGCCGGCACGCGGCCGGCGGGATACAGCTCGGCCAGCAGCTCGCCCACGCCGCCGTGCGCGTAGCCCAGCACCGGCCGGCACAGCGACAGCGCCTCGATCACGGTGCGGCCGAAGGACTCGGGCTTGTTCGACAGTTGCAGGATCAGGCTGGAAACCGCGTAGATGTCGCGCACGTCGCTGCGCGGCGGCGCCAGCACCGCCTGCGATTCCACGCCGCGCTCGCGGATCAGCGCGCGCAGTTCCTCCACGTAGGCCTCGCGGCCCGGCTCGACCACGCCCAGCAGCAGCAGGCGCGCGTCGATGCCGCGGCGCTTGAGGTCGGCCAGCAGCTCGATGGCGTCATGGTGCCCCTTCAGCCGCGAAGCGCGGCCCGGCAGGGTGAGCAGGGGCGCACCGGCCAGCGCGGGGTATTCGGCAAAGAAGTCGCGCGTCCACGCCTCGTCCGGGCGATGGCCGTAGGGAAAGGCCTCGGGATCGATGCCGCGCGGGATCACCCGCACGCGGCCCGGCTCCAGCCAGCGGTAATGGCCGAGCACGTAGTCGCGCAGGGTTTGCGAAACCACGATCACCCGCTCGCCGCGCAGCAGGATGGCGCTGTAGCGGCCCGGCGAGTTGAGCCCGTGCACGGTGGTGACGAAATGCGGGCGCCGCGGCAGCCCCTTCAGCGCCCACCAGCCCAGCCATGCCGGCAGGCGCGAACGCGCGTGCACGATGTCGGGCTGGATCTCGCGCAGATGCCGGCGCAGCGCGCCGAGCCGGAACAGCGTGGCCGGCGATTTGCGGCCGATGTCCAGCGCGATGTGCTCGCTGCCCTCGGCCACCAGTTGTTGCGCCAGCCGGCCGCCCGCCGAGATCACCACCGAGCGGTGCCCCGCCTGCACCAGCGCGCGCGCGACTTCCAGCGCGGATCGCTCCGCGCCGCCGGACTGCAGCGCGGGGATCAGCTGGACAACGGTCAAGCGCGGTGTGGTCTTGGCGCCACCGGACATGGTTCCTGCCTGCGGGCCTGCATCCTGATGCAAGAGTTTCATGTTGCGATCCAAGCAAGAAAAGTGCCGCAGGCAGGCTGAACCTGCCCCTACTCAGTCGCGCAGCACGTAATGCGCGCCGCAATAGGCACAAACCGACTCGCCGCCGTCGTCCACGATGGGCAGATACACCTTGGGATGCGAATTCCACAGCGCCATGCCCGGCATCGGACAGGACAACGGCAGGTCGCTGCGCGTCACTTCGTAACGATTTTCGGCATTCGCCGGGATGGGCGCGACAGAGGCGGGCATGGGGGTGGCTCCGAACGGGATGCGAGGCCCGGCATGGTAACAGGCCGCTTCGCGCCGGCAGCAAGAATCCCTCCCCGGACGGCCCGCACCCCCTCCAGGCGACGGCCACGAAAAAGCCCGCGCCGTCGCCGGCGCGGGCCTCGGCTTTTCCCCAGGGGGATTACTGCTTCGGCACTTCGGCCTCGGTGGTGATGCGCACCTTGATCTCGTCGCTCACCATCGGCACGTACGCGCCCATGCCGAAGTCGGAACGCTTCAGCGTGGCAGTGGCGTCGAAACCGATCGCCTGCACCTTCATCATCGGATGCGGGCCGATCTTGTTCAGCGTGGCGTCCAGCGTCACCGGCTTGGTAACGCCGTGCACGGTGAGGTTGCCGGTCACCTTGAAGTGGGTGGCGTCCACCGGCACCACGCGGGTGCTCTTGAAGGTCACGACGGGGTACTTGGCGGCATCGAAGAAGTCGGCCTTCTTCAGGTGCTCGTCCAGCGCCGGCACGTGGGTGTCGAGGCCGCTCAGCGGCAAGGTCACCTCCACCGAGGACTTGGCAGGATCCTGCTGGTCGAACACCAGCGTGCCTTCGCCCAGGCCGAGGTCGGCGGTGGGGTTGGAATAGCCGAAGTGATTCCAGCTGAACAGCACCATGGTGTGGCCGGGATCCATCTTGTAGGTGACCGGGCTGGCCTGGACGGTGGCCGCGGCGCCGAGCAGGCCAGCGATCAGGATGCAACGAAACATGCGCATTGGGGTTCTCCGCGACAGTGGAAGGTGCAAACGAGAGCCGTAAGCCGAGCGTTCGCCGTTATGCTGACCCAGTGTATGGGCAAGCCGCCGGACGATAAACGCGATCAGGCGCAACGCAGCGTGTACGGAAAGGAAACAATCGCCGCATGTCGCCCCTGAGGCAAGAATGCTGGGCCATCACCGACGCCGCCGCGGGCAACCAGCGGCAGGCGCTGGCGCTGGCCGAGCGGATGGGCCTGCCGGTGCGCCACCTGGTGCTGGAGCCGCGCGCGCCATGGTCGTGGCTGGCGCCGCGCCTCGCGCTGGGCGGCGCCATGGCCTTGCCGGCGGAACAGCGTGCGCAGTTCGCGCCGCCCTGGCCGCGGCTCGCCATCGGCTGCGGGCGCGCCGCCGCCCTGTTCACCCGCATGCTGCGGCGCTTGTCGCACGGGCGATGCCATGCCGTGCAGATCCTCGATCCACGCATCGACCCGATGCATTGGGACACCGTGATCGCGCCGCGCCACGACCAGCTCGCCGGCCCCAACGTGCTCACCCCGCTGGGTTCGCTGAACCCGGTGGACGATGCGTGGCTGGCCGATGGCCGCGACGCCTGCCCCAGCTTCGAAGCCTTGCCGCAACCGCGCGTCGGCGTACTGCTGGGCGGCCCGCGCAAGCCACTGGCGCTGGATGCGGGTTACGCGCGCGAACTCGCCGCGCGCCTGCTCGCCCGCCGGGAACGCGAAGGCGGCAGCCTACTGGCGCTGGCCTCGCGGCGCACGCCGCCGGAAGCGCTGGCGATCTTCCGCGAGATGCTGGCCGATGTGCCGGGTCTGGTGTGGAGCGGCCCCGACGACGGCCGCAATCCCTACCCCGGCGTGCTGGGCTGGGCGGATCGGCTGGTGGTCACGCCCGATTCGGTCAACATGCTCAGCGAGGCCTGTGCCGTGGGCTGCGCCGTGCACACCCACGCCGCCGCGCCGCTGCCGGACAAGATCGCGCGCTTCCACCACGCGCTGCGCGAACGCGGCCTGCTGCACGACGTCGATGCCGTTGCGCCCGCGCGCCAGCAGCCGTTGCGCGAAACCGCCGCGATCGCCGCGGAACTGTGGCGCCGCATGGGCGGGCAGCCATAAGCGCGATGCCCTGGATCGCGCTCACGCGAACACGAAGCCCAGCGACTCCGTCACGGCCACCACCTCGCCGCACAGCGCCTCCAGCTCCGCGTCGCGCGGCGCGATGCGCGGGCGCAGATCCAGCGTGCAGGTCAGTGCGCGGCGCAGCAGTTCGACGTGCGCCACGGAAAGGATCGCGACCTGGTTGGCATCCAGCAGTCCCGCCACGCGGCAGGCCTCGAGCAGCGCCGTGTTGGACGTGGCGCCAAGCAGCACCGGATGCCGCGTGGCATGCGCCAGCACCAGGCCCTGCAGCGCGAACTCGATGTCGAGCAGCGCGCCCCGACCCTGCTTGAGGTCGAGCTTCGCCGCATCGGAACGGTCGCGCTCGGCGCGCCAGCGGCGGCGCATCTCGCCCACTTCGGCCAGCACCCGTGCCGGCTCGCGATGCACGCCGAGGATGTCGCGGCGCACCGTCGCCAGCGACGCGCCCAGCGCGGCATCGCCGGCCACCGGGCGCGCGCGCAGCAGGGCCTGGTGTTCCCACGTCCACGCGCGGCTCTGCTGGTAGGCGATGAAGGCATCGAGGCTGCCTACCAGCAGGCCCTTGGAACCGTCCGGGCGCAGGCGCGTGTCCACCTCGTACAGGCGACCGGCGCGGGTGGACACGGTGAGCCAGTTCATCACGCGCTGGGCAAGCCGCTGGTACCAGCGCGCGCCTTCGATCGGCCGCGCGCCGTCGCTCATCGCCTGCGCGCGCTTGCCGTCGTAGACGAACACCAGGTCGAGGTCGGAAGCGAAGCCCAGCTCCTCGCCGCCAAGGCTGCCGTAGCCCAGCACGGCGAAGCCGGAACCCTGGCCCGGCAGCCGGCCATGCTGGGCCACCAGCTCGCGCTCGGCCAGCGCGGTGACCGCGCCCACCACCGACTCGGCCAGCGCCGCGAGCCTGCGCGCGGTGGCCGCCGCGTCGGCGCGGCCGTCGTTGAAGGCCAGGCCGAGCCGGAACGCGGTGGAGGACTGGAACTCGTTGATGCGCTCCAGTTCCGCTTCCGCCTCGCGCTCCTCCAGCGTGGCCAGCACGCGGGCGATCTCGGCGGCGATGTCGGCGCGCTTCAGCGGCAGCTGGTCGATGCGCGGGTCGAGCACGTCGTCCAGCAGCAGCGGCTGCGCGATCACCTGTTCGGCGAGCAGGGCGCTGTCGGCGAACAGCGCGGCCAGGCGCTTGCGCGCGGCAGGCTGCTCCTCCAGCAGGGCGAGATAGGACGAACGCCGCGCCACCGCCTGGGTGAGCCGGCACAGGCGCAGCAGGCAGGGCACCGGCGCCTTGCCGCCGCGTGCGGCGGCGATCAGTTGCGGCATCAGGTGATCCAGCCGTTCGCGCGAACGCGCCGACATCGCGCGCACCGCACCGCCCTGCGGCAGCTTGGCCAGCGCGTCGGCCGCCTCCGCGCCCGGCACGAAGCCGCTGGCCTCCAGCATGCCCGCATCCAGCGTCTCGGCGCAGGCGGCCTGCCACAGCGCGGCGTCCGCCGCCGGCACGCGCGCGCCGCGCCCGCCTTGCGGCATCAGCACGGCGGCAAATTCGTTGGCGACGATCTCGCGGTGTTTCGCCAGTTCCACCGCCAGCGGCTCCCATGCCGGCCAGTCCAGCCCGAACGCGATGCGCTCGCGGCTCAGCGCGTCGTCGGGGATGTCGTGGGTCTGCGCGTCGCGCAGCATCTGCACGCGGTTTTCCAGCCGGCGCAGGAACACGTAGGCCTCGCGCAGCACCTTGGCACGCGCGGCCGGAATGTGGCCGCGCGCCTCGCATGCGGCCAGCGCCGGCAGCAGGCCGCGCACGCGCAGGGACGGCTCGCGGCCGCCGCGGATCAGCTGCACCAGCTGCACGATGAACTCGATCTCGCGGATGCCGCCAGCGCCGAGCTTGAGGTTGTCGGAAAGATCCTTGCGCGCCACTTCCGCGTCGATCAGCGCCTTCATCTCGCGCAGGCCGGCGAACGCGGTGTAGTCGAGGTACTTGCGGTAGATGAAGGGCCGCAGCAGTTCCGAAAGTTGCTTGCCGGCGGCGCGGTCGCCGGCCACCGGACGCGCCTTGATCCAGGCGTAGCGCTCCCAGTCGCGGCCCTCGCGCTGGTAGTACTGCTCCATCGCGGAGAACGACAGCGCCAGCCGCCCCGCGTTGCCGAACGGGCGCAGGCGCAGGTCGACGCGTGCGCAGATGCCGTCCACCGTGGGCTCGCCCAGCAGGCGCACCAGTTGCCGGCCCAGGCGCACGAAGTACTCGCCGTTGTCGAGCACGCGCGCGCCATCGCTCTCGCCGCCGTGCGGGTACGCCAGCACCAGGTCGATGTCGGAGGAGAAGTTCAGCTCGGCGCCGCCCAGCTTGCCGAAGCCCACCACCACCAGCCGCTGGCGCTCGCCCTCGCGGCTGCGCGGCTGGCCGTAGCGCTCGGCCAGCGCGCGTTCGCTCCAGCCCAGCGCGGCTTCCAGCAGCACCTCGTACAGCACGCTGGTGGCGGACAGGGTTTCCGGCAGCTCGTCCAGACCGTTGACGTCGCGGAACACCAGCCGCAGCGCCTCGGCGTGGCGGAAGCGGCGCAGCGCGGCCAGCGTCGGCGCCTCGTCCACAGGCAGCTTCAGCGCCTCGATGCGCGCGGCGGCGTCGGCGTTCGAGCGCAGGCGCTCCAATCCCGCGGGCGACAGCAGCGCGGGCTGGGCGCGCCAGGCCTCGAAGGCGAAATCGCTGGCCGCCAGTGTGCGGCGGATGCGCTCGGCCACGCCGGCATCGTCGTGCAGGGGCACGCCGGCGGCGCGGCAGCGTGCGGCCAGTTCGGCATAGCGGTCGTCGACCAGGGCGCGCAGCTCGGAGGATTCGTGGGGCATGCCTGAATTGTGCCGCAGCGGCGGCGCACGCGCCCGTACACCGTTTGCCGCCTCGATACGTTGCCGAAAGCGTGTCCGGGCAACACTCGATTCATGTCGCCCTGATTACTGTTCCTTGGCGATCGTTTCCGATCGTGAAGATCACGCGGGCGGTCAGCGATGGCCGCACGCTTCAATCACTCCCCTGCGATCATCCGTGATTGCGGGAATCAAACGGGCAGCCATCCGTGGCCGCACGCTTCAACCAGTCCCTTGCAATCGTCCATGATTGCGGAAATCAGACGGGCGGCCATCCGTGGCCGCACTCTTCAACCATTCCCCTGCAATCATCCGTGATTGCGGAAATCAAACGGGCGGCCATCCATGGCCGCACTCTTCAATTCACCGCATGACAACCGAGTTCCCGGTTTCGCCATGACTCCAGCCGCCGCCTCGCCTTCCACTTTCCGCCGCACGGCTTCGCGCATCGCGCTGGTTTTCGCGATGACGCTGCTGTTCGTGCTGCTCACCGGCCTGCTCGACGGCGGGATGGGCGTGCTGCCGCTGCGCCTGCTGGATCAACCGCGCTTCCCGATCGCCAACGCGTGGCCGGGCCTGCTGTTCGCGGGCCTGCTGCTGGTGATGACGCGCCGGCTGCTGCTGTCGTTCGGGCTGGCCTACCTGCTGCAGGGGCTGATCTACAGCATCAATGCGCTGAAGGTGGCGAACCTGGGCATGCCCTTGCTGCCGGCGGATTTCCGCATGGTGGGCCAGTTGCGCAAGGGCGGCTTCCATCTGCTGGCCGGCTACCTGCCGCACAGCCCGTGGCCATACCTGGCGCTGCTCGCGGGCGTGCTGATCCTGGTGGCGATGTGGCGGCTGGAGCCGCCGCTGTTCGCGCGGCGCACCGGCGGCAAGCGCCTCGTTGCCGGCGGCGCGCTGCTGCTGCTGCTGGGCAGCCTGCTCGGCGGCTGGAGCGGCTGGGCGAAGGTCTACAACGGCCACGTGCTGTGGCTGGAGCCGTGGTCGGCGGCATCCACGCGCACGCATTCCGGCCTCGTCAGCGAACTGACGATGTTCCGCCTGCAGTACGCCCAGAAGAAAGCCAGGCCCGACCGCGCCGTCGCCGAGCAGCTCATCCAGCAATCCGCCGGCGCCCTGCGCCAGAACCTTGCGACGCCGGATGCCGCGGTGCTGCCCGACATCGTGGTGATCCAGAGCGAGTCGTTCTTCGATCCCTCCATCATGAAGGGCTACGCGAACGCCGACCTCACGCCCAACCTGCGACGCCTCGCGCAGCGCGGCACCAGCGGCGCGCTGCACGTGCCCACCTTCGGCGGCGGCACCATCCGCACCGAGTTCGAGATGCTCACCGGGCTGTCGCTGCGCTACTTCGACGCCATGCAGTTCCCCTACCTGCAGATGAACCACAAGCAGGTGCCCAGCCTCGTGCACGTGCTCGACGCGCATGGCTACTCGACGGTGGCGGTGCACGGCAACGACCCCACGTTCTGGAACCGCAACACCGCATTCAAGGCGCTGGGCTTCCAGCGCTTCGTGTCGCAGGCGGATTTCCCGCATGACGCGCCGAACGACGGCAAGTACATGGCTGATAGCGCGATGACCGACGAGATCCTGCGCCAGCTCAAGGACAGCGGCCCGCCGCAGTTCATCTTCGCCATCAGCATCGAAGCGCACGGCCCTTACGACGTCGATCCGAAGGACACCGCCGCGCGCGACGCCATCCCGGTGCCTGCGGACATCGAAGGCAAGGACAAGCTGGAGCTGCAGAACTACCTCTACCACATGCAGCACGCCGATCGCGAACTGGGGCGGCTCGCCGACGCGCTCGCCAAGCGCCAGCGCCCCACCCTGCTGCTGTTCTACGGCGACCACCTGCCCGCGCTCACCGATGTCTACCGCACCGACGGCTTCGTCGACGGCGGCGACATGCTGGCGCAGCCCGGCACCTGGCTGCTGCTCGATCCGCGCGGCGACGCCCGGCCCGTGCGCGAGGACACCGCCGCATGGCTGATGCCCGGCCAGTTGCTGGCCGCCGCCGGCATCCACGACGCCTACTACGCGCTTACCAATCAGCTCGGCCCGCAGCTCGCCGCGCTCACCCGCGCGCCCGGCGCGCCGCAGCCCGACGAGGACGACGCCACCCGCCGGCTCGACCGCTCCATGGCCAGCGTCGAGCAGCTGCGCATGAACGGAAAACTGCAGCCCTTGCTGGCGAAGATCGTGGGCGCGGCGACGCCTGTGCACGCTGCCGACGCGGTGCCCGCAGCGCCCACCCCGACCGTCGCCGCCGGAGTGCAGGCCGCCCACTGAGGCGGGCGGCTGTCACGGCGATCGCGTGTAGCGAAGCGTCCGGGACAGGGCGCGCAAACGGCCCTCAACTATGCGTTACGCCTGCGGATGCGCGCCCACCTCGCGCTCGGCGTCTTCCACCGAAGGCGTGCGCCAGCCCGACTTCACGCCCCACACGTAGAACACCAGGCCGATCACCGCCACCACCGCCAGATCCCAGCCATACGGCAGATAGCCCCGCCCGCCGAAGGTGGTGCTGCCGGCCCAGGAAACGAGGGCGATCACGGGCAGATAGGCGACCAGCCACCATGCACCCTTCATCTGGCGGCCGAAGTCGTGCCAGCCGGACTTGGCCTGGTAGTAGAAGTAGATCGGCAGCGCCACGACCATCAGCAGGATGATCTCGCCGGTCAGCGGCCACTTGGCCCAGTACAGCAGCTCGGTGGACATCACGAAGGCGATGCCGGCGAGCACGGGCAAGCCGGCCAGGCGCAGCGGGCGATGCAGACCGGGCGCGGTGCGGCGCAACGTCATCACGCTGACCGGGCCGGTGAGGTAGGAGATGATCGTCGCCACCGAGATCACCGCCGCCAGCGTGCCCCAGCCGCGGAAGAAGAACAGGAACATAAAGGACACCACGAGGTTCACCCACATCGCCGGGCGCGGCACGCCCGATTTCGGGTCGATGTGGCCGAGGATCTTCGGCAGCGTGCCGTTGCGCTCCATGCCGTAGAGCATGCGCGCGGTGGTGGCGGTGTAGGTCATGCCGGTGCCGCTGGGGCTGATCACCGCGTCGATGAACAGCAGCGTGGCCAGCCACTGCAGGCCGAGGATGATCGCCAGGTCGGCGAACGGCGAGCTGAAGTTGATGCCGTGCCAGCCCACGTTGGCCAGCATCTGCTGCGGCACCGCGCCGATGAAGGCCACCTGCAGCAGCACGTAGATCACCGTGGCCAGCACGATCGAGCAGACGATCGCGAACGGGATGCTCTTGCCCGGGTTGTGCGCCTCGCCGGCGAGGTTCACAGGGCTCTGGAAGCCGTTGAAGCTGAACACGATGCCGGCGATCGCCACCGCCGTGAGCACGGAGGCGAAGTCGATGGAATGCACCTCGCCGTGGATGCCGACGCTGAAGTTCTCGGGATGGAAGCCGCTGGCGATCAGCAGCACCGCGGTGAGCGCGGGGATGATCAGCTTGAACAGGGTGATCGCGGTGTTCGAGCGCGCGAACAGCTTCACGCTCCAGAAGTTCAGCAGGAAGTACGCGATCACCAGCGCGCCGGCGATGGTGAGGCCGGCCGCGCTCAGTTCGCCGTGGCCGCCGGGCGCCTGGTGGTAGAGATCCTTCGCCCACGCCCACTTCCACGAGGACATGTACTGCGCCGAGGCCTCGGCTTCCACCGAGATCACCGAGACGATCGCGATCCAGTTCGCCCAGGCCGCGATGAATCCCACCAGCGAGCCGTGCGAGTAGTGGCCGTAGCGCACCATGCCGCCGGACTCGGGGAACATCGCGCCCAGCTCGGCATAGGTCAATGCGATGAACAGGATGATCACCGCGCCGATCACCCACGCCCAGATCGCGCCGGGGCCCGCGATCTGGGCCGCGCGCCAGGCGCCGAACAGCCAGCCGGAGCCGATGATCGACCCGAGGCCGGTGAGCATCAGGGCGAACGGGCCGACGTCGCGGCGGATCGAGCTGGAAGACATGGAAACTCCTGAAGCGCGTGCCGCGCATCCCCGAAAGGGGTCGATGGTCGCAGACCCGGGAGCCGCCTGTCACCCCGCGAAGGTCATGCGTGGCCGTACGCGGCGGTATCGGCCCAAGGTGGCGACAGGTCTGCGGCGAGTGGAATACCCAGCACTATCTGCGTGCCGAAGAAGCTTCACAACAGCGAAATCGTTCATCCAGTGACTCTACGGCCTGGATGAACGTCACCGTCACTGGATTCCGGCCTGCGCCGGAATGACGAGCAAGAGCGCGGTGTCGATGCACACCGCACGTGGCCACAGGTGTTCAAGATTGTTCCGTGCAGTCGTGAGGCGCAACCGGAACAGGCGTGATGCGGGCGCGGAGAGCACGGACTTCAGCACTCGATGACGTTGACCGCAAGGCCGCCGCGCGAGGTTTCCTTGTACTTGTCCTTCATGTCGCGGCCGGTGTCGCGCATGGTTCTGATGACCTTGTCCAGGCTCACGCGATGCTTGCCGTCGCTCTTCAGCGCCATGCGGCTGGCGTTGATCGCCTTGACCGAACCCATCGCGTTGCGCTCGATGCAGGGGATCTGCACCAGGCCGCCGATCGGGTCGCAGGTGAGGCCGAGGTTGTGCTCCATGCCGATCTCGGCAGCGTTCTCCACCTGGTGGATGCTGCCGCCCAGCGCGGCGGCGAGACCGCCGGCGGCCATCGAGCAGGCCACGCCCACCTCGCCCTGGCAGCCCACTTCGGCGCCGGAGATCGAGGCGTTTTCCTTGTACAGGATGCCGATCGCGGCGGCGGTGAGCAGGTAGTCGATGATGCCGTTCTCGTCGGCCTTGGGGCAGAAGCGCAGGTAGTAGTGGCCCACGGCAGGCACGATGCCGGCGGCGCCGTTGGTGGGCGCGGTGACCACGCGGCCGCCCGCGGCGTTCTCCTCGTTCACCGCCAGCGCGTAGAGGTTCACCCAGTCCAGGATGGTCAGCGGATCCTTCAGCGCGGCCTCGGGCTGGTTGCGCAGTTCTTCCGCCATCGCCGGCGCGCGGCGCGCCACGTGCAGGCCGCCGGGCAAGGTGCCGGGCGAACGCAGGCCACGCGCCACGCAGTCCTGCATGGCCTTCCAGATCGTCAGCAGGCCGGCGCGGGTTTCCGCCTCGGGGCGCCACACGGCCTCGTTCGCCATCATCAGTTGCGCGATGGTGAGGTGGTGCTTCTCGCACAGCGCCAGCAACTGGTCGCCGGTGGAGAACGGATAAGGCTGCTCGGTGGTGTCGGCGACGATGCGGTCTTCGGCCGCCTCGTCGTTGTTCACCACGAAGCCGCCACCCACCGAGTAGTAGTCGCGCGTGGCCAGCTCGTTGCCGTCGGCGTCGTAGGCGCTGAAGCGCATGCCGTTGGTGTGGAACGGCAGCTTCTGGCGCTTGTTGAACACCAGGTCGCGCTTCTCGTCGAAATCGATCTCGCGCTTGCCGAGCAGGCTCATGCGATGCGTCTTGCGGATGCGCTCGAGGATGCCGGGGATCGCGTCGGGATCGACCGTGTCGGGGTGCTGGCCTTCGAAACCCAGCAGCACCGCCTTGTCGGTGCCGTGGCCGCGGCCGGTCATCGCCAGCGAACCGTACAGCTCGGCGCGCACGCGGGCCACGCGGTCGAGCACGCCCTTTTCCTCCAGCCAGCGCTCGGCGAAACGCGCCGCCGCGCGCATCGGCCCCACCGTATGCGAGGAGGATGGCCCGATGCCGATCTTGAACAGGTCGAATACGCTGACGGCCATGGCTGCGCTGCGCGTGGAAAAGGGAAACCGTTATTCTACGCGGGCATCCGATCCATTCGCAGGCGCATGCCCGACCTCGTCCTCTACCAGCGCGACTACTGCCACCTCTGCGACACGGCGCTCGCCGTGCTGGCCGAGGCGCAGGCGCCGGAGTTCGACAGCGTGTGGGTGGACGATGCGCCGGAACTGGAAGCGCGCTACGGCACGCGCGTGCCGGTGCTGCGCGACGCGCGCGACGGCCGCGAGCTGGACTGGCCGTTCGACGCGGCGGCGGTGCGCGCCTTCCTCGCCCGCTCTCGTTGAACGACCGCCGCGCGTGCAGCGCACGCTCGCCTTCGCATGAGGTGCGCGCTTATTTCGCCACCAGCACCAGGTGCGCGTGCACCTTCACGTCGGCGCCGATCACCGAGGTGTCGGCGTAGTCGCCGCCGCCCACGCCGAAGTCCAGCCGCTTGAGCGTGCCGTCCACGTCCAGCGTGGCGTTTTTGCCTTGCGGCCTGAAGTCCACGGCGAGGCTCACCGGCTTGCTCACGCCACGCAGGGTGAGCGTGCCGTCGGCGACCACCTTGCCGCCCACGCTGCGGAAGCCGGTGGTGACGAAGTGCGCGCTCGGGTACTGCGCCACGTCGAAGAAATCCTTGCCGGGCAGCGCGCCCTGCTGATCCTTGTCGCTCACCGCGACGCTGGCCATGGCCACCTCGACGTCGAACTTCGACTGCGCGAGCTGGGCGGGGTCGTAGCTGATCGCCGCATGCCACTGCCTGAAGCTGCCGTCGAAGCTGGCGCCCTGGAAGCTGCCGGTGAAGCCCAGCGTGCTGGCGGGCTGCACGGCGTAGTCGGCGGCAAGCGCGGCGCAGGGCAAGGCGAGCGCGAGCAGCGCGCCGGCGGCAAGGCGGATCGTCGTTTTCATCGGCATCACTCCTTTTCGTTGCGCAGCCTGCCGAACGGCAGCATGCGCCTGAGCACATCGTCTTTGTCGAACACGTGGTGCTTGAGCGCGGCGCCCACGTGCGCCACCAGCACCAGCACGAGGAACCAGAACAGGTATTCGTGCACCGCGTGCGCGAAGTGGCGCAGGTCGTGGTTCTTCGCGGCGATGCCGGGCAGGTTGAACAGCTTGAAGAACTGCAGCGGCTTGCCGGCGATGGAGTTGAACCACCAGCCGGAGAGCGGCAGCGCCAGCGCCAGCAGGTAGAGCAGCGCATGCATGGCGCGCGCGGCGAGCTGCTGCCAGTGCGGCGCAGGCTCCTCGCGCGGGCGGCCGTCGCGCCAGCGCCACGCCAGGCGCAGCAGCATCAGCGCCAGCACGGTGAGGCCGATGGATTTGTGCAGCGCCAGCCAGTTGATCTTCTGCATCGGGTTGCCGGCCAGATCCATGCACAGGCCGAACACGCCGTTGCCGAGGATGGCCAGCGCCACGATCCAGTGGAAAGCCTTGGCAACCGCTCCCCAATGGTTGGCGTCGCTGCGCAGGGTCATGGCGAATCCTCGATGGCATGGTTATCGGTGGCGGCATGATCGTCGCGGATCGCTTCCAGTTCCAGCCATACCGAGACCTGGTGGCCGATCGAGCCCGGGAAGGCGGCGATGCCGAAATCGGTGCGATCCAGGCTGGCGGTGGCCGAGAAGCCTGCAACGGTATGCAGGCCGTACAACGTGCGGGCCACGCGGTTGAGCCGGAACGGGATGTCGAGCGGGCGGCTCACGCCGTGCAGGGTGAGCGTGCCGTGCAGCACGCCGTGGCTGGCGTCGACGCGCTCCACCGAGCGGCTGGCGAAATGCGCCTCGCGGTACCGCCGGCAATCGAGCAGGGAGCGCCCGCAGACAGCCGCGTTCCACTTCGCATCGCCCATGTCCACGCCGGCGAGGTCGATGTCGAGCGCGGTGGCCGCGTGGCTCCAGTCGCCGGGATCGAGGCGCAGCCAGCCGCGCGCGATGTGCAGCCGCCCGAACGGCCGCGAATAGCCATCGTGGTCGATGCTGAAGACGATCTGGCTGTGCACGGTGTCGTAGCGGTACTCGTGCGTGCCGGCGAACGCCGCCATGGCCGGTACGGCCAGCGACAGCAGCAACCAGCGTGCGGGATGCGCAGGGGACATGCGCCGAAGTCTGGACGATCGCCGCCGTGCGCGCCAGCCGCGGCGGCGGAACGCAGCGTTCGCTTAGCCCGCCCTGTTTTGGCATGATTTGCGGCTGTTGCGGTGCGGGTGGCGCGGATTCGCCGCGGATGCCCGGCACGCCATGCATGGGGGCAACGATGGGGCGCAGGTCGTTGGGGTCTGCAGGCTTGCTTGGCCTGCTGCTGCTCGTCGCGGCGCCCGCGCCGTCGCGCGCCCTGCCCGTAGCCGCCCCCACGGCCACCGAGGCGGCGGTATCCCCCCTGGTCACGCCGCAATTCCGCCGCTACGGCGTGGCCGACGGCCTGCCCAGCTCGAACGTCTACGCGGTGGTGCAGGATCGCAGCGGGGCGATCTGGTTCGGCACCAAGGGCGGCATCGCGCGCTTCGACGGCGTGCGCTTCAAGGTGTTCCGCCACGTGGCGGGCGACCCCGGCTCGCTGTTCGACAACGGCATCGCCACCCTGATGCTGGACAGGCAGGGCCGCCTGTGGGCCGGCGGCCTCAACGCGGGGCTGAACCGCTACGACGCGGTCACCGGCAAGTTCGTGCACTGGGGGCACGACCCGACCGATCCGTCCAGCCTGTCCAGCCTGCGCACCTGGTCCATCGCGCAGACGCCCGATGGCGCGATCTGGGTGGGCACCGGCAACGGGCTGGATCGCCTGCGGCCGGACGGCCACGGCTTCGACCACCTGTCGTACCGGCCACCCGGCGGCAAGGCCAAGAGCTTCGGCCTGGTGGGCGCGCTGCACGTGGACGCGCACGGGCAGTTGTGGATGGGCTGCGATCTCGGCGTGTTCCGCCGCGACGCGCGGGGCGAGTGGCACCGCGTGCTGGCGGCCGACCCGCACGATTCGATGTCGGCCTGGCGCATCGACAACGACGGCGACGAGGTGCGCATCGCCACCGACCACGGCCTGATGGTGGTGGGGCCGGACGGACTGGCGCACCGCTTCGGCGGCACGGCGATCCCTTCCACCAACGTGATGGACAGCGTGCGCGACCTGGCCGGCCGGCTGTGGGTGGGCACGCAGCGCGGCCTGTTCATGCAGCCCCGCACCGGCGCCCCGGTGATGGCGATAAGCAACCATCCGATGCTCGACGGCGACCTGCCCGGCACCTGGGTGTGGCAGATGCTGGTCGACCGCTCCGGCGGCCTGTGGGTGGCACTGTTCGACGGCGGCGTCGGCTACCTCGCGCCGGGCTGGGACAGCTTCAGCCGTTTCACCCACGTCCCGGACGACCCGTCCAGCCTGCGCGACTCCATCGCCACCACCATGGCGCGCGGCAAGGACGGCCTGCATGTGTGGGTGGGCGAGCGCGCCAGCCGGGTGGATCGGCTCGACCCCGCCACCGGTCAGGCGGAGCCGTTCTTCTCCGGTCTCGGCGGCGACGTGGTCGGCCTGACCGAAGACGAGCGCGGCCGCCTGTGGGTGGTGCTGCAGGGCTCCATCGACGTGTGCGACATCGCGCGACGCCGCTGCCGGCCCGTCGCCGCGGAAGGCAGCGGCATGCGGCATCCGCTGGAAGTGGAACCGGGGCCGGATCACCAGATGTACGCGCGCACCTTCGGCGAAGGCCTGTTCCGCATCGACCCGGACACCTTGGCGGTGGCGCCGGTGCCGATGGATCAGCCCAACGAGAAGGTGCGCTGGGGCAGCCAGATGACCTTGCGCGACGGCGTGTTCTGGTACGCCAGCGACGGCGGCATGATGCAGCTGGACGAAGCGCACCGGCGCTTCGTGATGGCGCCGGGCGCGACGCCGGGACAAAGCGTGGATGCCTTCGCCTTCGCGGTGGACGGCCTGTGGACGGCCAACGTCAACGGCCTCGCGCATTACCGCATCGAGGGCAACGCGCTGGCGCGCGACCGCACGGTGGGCACGGCGCAGGGCTGGCCGTCGATCAACGTGGTGGACTTGCGGGTGGATGCGCAAGACCGCGTGTGGGTGTTCGGCCACGACGGCCTGTGGCGCTACGACCCGGCAGGCGGCGCCACCCGCTCCTTCGGCCTGCAGGACGGGCTGTTCAACGGCGAGTTCTCGCGCGGCTACGCGCTGATGCCCAGCGGCTACCTGTACGCCCCCACGCTGGGCGGCGTGGTGGCGTTCGATCCGGATCGCATCGGCGCGTTCAAGTCGGCGCCGCCGCTGGCGATCAGCGGGATCAGCGTGCGCCGGAACGGCGTGCGGCATGTGCTGCCCGTCGACGGCAGCGCGGTGAACGTTGGCTGGCGCGACCGCCAATTGAACGTGCAGGCGCGCGTGTTCTCCTACCTCGCCCCCGCCGCCAACCACTACCGCTTCTACGTGCATGGCTTCGACCCCGGCTGGGTGGACGTGGGCAACCAGGGCGAACGCGACCTCTCCGGCCTGGGCAGCGGCGACTACACGCTGGACGTGATGGCCACCGGCGCCGAAGGCGTATGGACGCATCTCGCGCAACCATTGCGCATCCACGTGCAGGCGCCGCCCTGGCTGCGCTGGTGGGCCTGGCTGCTGTACGCCGTGGCGCTGGTGTCCGCAGTGAGCCTGTTGCTGCTGGAGTGGCGGCGCCGGCTGGCGCAAGGCCACCACGTCGACCTGATCGAGCAGCGGCGCACGCTGGCCGAGCAGGCCAGTTCGGCCAAGACCCAGTTCCTCGCCACGCTCAGCCACGAGATCCGCACGCCGATGACCGGCGTGATGGGCATGGCCGAGCTGCTGCTCAACACGCCGCTGGACGCGCGCCAGCGCGACTACACCCGCGCCATGCAGCGCTCGGGCGACATGCTGATGAAGCTGCTCAACGACGCGCTCGACCTGGTGCGCATCGATTCCGGCCGGCTGGAACTGGAGCCGGCGCCCTACGATCCGCGCCAGCTGGTGGGGGACGTGGCGCAGCTGGAGCAGGGGCTGGCGTGGAGCAAGGGCCTGCGCTTCGTGGTGGAGATCGCCGACGGCGTACCCGCGCAGGCGCTGGGCGACGCCATGCGCATCAAGCAGGTGCTGCTCAACCTCGCCAACAACGCACTGAAGTTCACCGAACGCGGCCACGTGGCGCTGCGCCTCTCGCGCCGTGGTGACGACCTGCTGTTCAGCGTCAGCGATACCGGCCCGGGCATTCCCGAGCGCAGCCTGGTGCGCCTGTTCCAGCGCTTCGAGCAGGAAGACAGCCCGCAGCGCCGCATCGGCAGCGGCCTGGGCCTGGCGATCTGCCGCGAACTGGTGGAGATGATGGGCGGCAGCATCGCGCTGCAATCGCAACTGGGCCACGGCAGCACCTTCACGGTGCGCCTGCCGCTGGTCGAAGCGCCCGGCGTGCCCGCAGACGCCGCACCTCCGCCGAGCAGCGGACGCCAGCTGCACCTGCTGCTGGTGGAAGACGACGCGATCGTCGCCGCCGTCGTCGCCGGCCTGCTGCAACAGCAGGGGCACTCGACCTGCCACGTGACCAATGGCCTGCTCGCGCTGGCCGAGCTGGAACGCGGCCGCTACGACGCCGTGCTGCTCGACCTCGACCTGCCCGGCGTGGACGGCTTCCAGATCGCGCGCTTGATCCGCCAGCGCGAGACGGATCGGCGCCTGCCCATCGTGGCGGTGACCGCGCGCACCAGCGAGGGCGACGAAGCGAAGGCGCACGAGTCCGGCATGGACGGCTTCCTGCGCAAGCCGCTCAGCGGCGAGCAGCTGGCGGCGGCACTGGCCAGCGTGCTGGAAGAGCGGGAACGGGACGCACCGGCCTCGCTGGCGGAAAGCACCCCGTGACCGCCGGCCGCCTCACATGTCGTGCTTGGACAGCTCGAAGCCGCGCCGCTTGTATTCGCTCCAGCGCTCGCGCGAGCCGGTGCGCTCGGATTCGTCGGCGGGGACCACCTCCAGCACGCGCTGGAAGCCGCCGTCGGCGCAGCCTTCGCGCAGGTTGATCGCCAGCGGGCGATCCGGCGTGTCCACGCCGGGCGGCACGATCAGCACCGCGGTGTCCGCGTCGTCCGTGTCGCCGGCCAGCTGGTGCGGGATGAAGGCGTCCTCGTCGAACGCCCACAGCCATTCGTCGATGGCTTCGGCCTGCGCATGGTCGCGGGCAAGGATCAGCGTGGGCTGCTGCGCCGCGAACGCGCGCTTGGCCAGCTCGCACACCAGCAGCAACGGCTGCTCGCGGAAGCGCGGCTTGTCGATCAGGTAGAAGTCGGCACGGGGCATGGCGGTATCGGCTCCTGATCGTCATTCCGGCGCAGGCCCACTGCTGTCCGGAATAATCTGGGGATGGTGTCGAAGGATAAAGGCCCGCGCCGCTTGCACGAAGCATTGCGGGAAGGCGACTTCATTTCCGATAACGACCACCTATCCAGACTGTCATCCCGGCGAAGGCCGGGATCCAGTAGCGACCATGTTCGCTCAGGCCGCACGCCACTGGATTCCGGCCTGCGCCGGAATGACGAGAAAGACCGCGGCCACGAATGTTCAAAATTATTCCGGACAGTAGTGGGCCTGCGCCGGAATGACGGTGTTCTGAGAGTTTACGCGCTCCGGTCGATCAGCCACTGCGCCAGCAAGGCCACCGGGCGGCCGGTGGCCAGGCCCTTGCGGCCTTCGTCCCACGCAGTGCCGGCGATGTCGAGATGCGCCCAGCGCTGGCCTTCGGCGAAGCGCGAGAGGAAGCAGGCGGCGGTGATCGCGCCGGCGCTCTTGCCGCCGATGTTGGCGACGTCGGCGAAACCGGAGTCGAGCTGCACCTGGTAGTCGTCCCACAGCGGCATGCGCCAGGCGCGATCCAGCGTGTGTTCGCCCGCGGCGAGCAGCTCGGCGGCGAGGTCGTCGTACTTGGTGAACAAGCCGCTGGCATGCTTGCCCAGCGCGATCACGCAGGCGCCGGTGAGCGTGGCCGCGTCCACGATGGCCTGCGGCCTGAAGGTCTGCGCCGTCCAGGTGAGCGCGTCGCAGAGGATCAGGCGCCCTTCGGCATCGGTGTTGAGCACCTCGATGGTGAGCCCGGACAGGCTGGTGAGCACGTCGCCGGGGCGGTAGCTGTCGCCGTCGGGCATGTTCTCCGCCGCGGGCACCACGCAGACCAGGTTGTGCTTCAGGCCCATCTTCACCGCGGCCACGAAGGCGCCCAGCACGCCGGCCGCGCCGCCCATGTCGTACTTCATCTCCTCCATGCCCGGGCCGGGCTTGAGGCTGATGCCGCCGGTGTCGAAGGTGATGCCCTTGCCGACGAAGGCGTAGGGGGCCGTGCCTTCGGCGCCACCCTTGTATTCCAGCGCGATCAGCTTGGGCTTGTTGACCGAGCCGCGACCCACCGCGAGCAGCGAGCCGAAGCCCAGCTGCTCCATCTCCAGGTGGTCGAGCACGCGGCAGGAAACCTTCTCCTGCGCATCGGCGAAGGCCTGCGCCTGCGCGGCGATGTAGGCCGGGTTGCAGATGTTCGGCGGCAGGTTGGCCAGCTCGCGGGCGAAGCGCACGCCTTCGGCGATGGCGACCGCCTGGTCGAGCCAGGGCTGCGCCTCGGCGCCGGCGGCGAAGGCCACGCTGGCCAGTTCCGGCGTGGCGGCCTTCTCGCGCGGCTTGAAGGTGGCGGTGTAGCGGTAGGCGGCGTGGTCGGTGGCCAGTGCGATGGTGCGCAGGCGCCACGCGGCGTCGCGGCCGGGCACGTCCACCTCGGCGAGGTAGGACACCGCCTCGGTCAGCGGCAGCCGGCCCAGCGCGCGCGCGGCCTCGATGGCCACCTTCTGGTAGCGCGCCGCGTCGAAGCCCTTCTGCGTGCCCAGGCCCACCACCAGCACGCGTTTCGCCGCGACGCCCTCCGGCGCGTACAGCACCGTGGTGCTGCCGGCCTTGCCGCTGATGTCGCCGCTTTCCGCCTGGCGCTTGATCGCGCCACCGGTGGCGCCATCGACGCGGGCGGCTGCGCTGGTCAGCACGCCCTGTTCGTACACGCCTACCACCACGCAGGCGGTTTCGGCGGTTTCGGGGGCGGCGGCGGTGAGGCTGAACTGGAGGGCCATGGCACGATCCTGCAAGGGCGCGACGGGTGGGGAACCGGCTAGACTGGCGGTTCGCCGATATCAGTCGACGTTGACGGAAGCCCTCAAGTTTATCGCATGCTGAGCATTCTCGACCGCTATTTCCTGCGCGAGCTGGCGCAGACCGTGGCCGCCACCGTGGTGGTGCTGATGGTGATCGTCGCCGGCACCGCGTTCGCCGGCGTGCTGCAGCAGGTGGCCAAGGGCAGCTTTCCGGCCAGCGTGATGTTCCAGGTACTGGGCCTGCGCACGCTGCAAGGCCTCACCAACATGCTGCCGCTGGCCAGCATGATCGGCGTGCTGATGGCGCTGGGCCGCATGTACCGCGAGAGCGAGATGCACGTGCTGATGTCCTCCGGCATGGGCCCGAACGGGCTGCTGCGGCCCACTTCGATCCTCGCCGCGGCGCTGGTGCTGCTCACCGCGCTGGTTTCGCTGTGGCTGGGGCCGTGGGCGGCGCGCACCAGCGACGCGCTGGTGGCCGCGGCCAACCGCTCGGTGATCGCCGCCGGCCTCGACGCGGGACGCTTCACCGAGCTTCCCGGCAAGGGCGGCATCATCTTCACCGACGCGCTGAGCCAGGACGGCAGCAAGCTCGGCCGCAGCTTCGTGGCCACCCAGCGCAGCAACAAGGACGGCGCCCTGCACGTCAAGCTGGTCACCGCCAGCCACGGCGAGCTGTACCAGGAGAGCAACGGCGGCAACCGCTTCATCTCCTTCCGCGACGGCTGGCAGTACGACATTCCGCTGGGCGCGGACAACTGGCGGCGCATGCAGTACCAGCGCAACGACAGCGCGCTGTCCGAAGTGACGGACAACGACAACGACGACGATCCCGCCGAGAGCATGACCACGCTGCAGCTGCTGGGCACTGAGACGCCGGAGGCGCGCGCCGAACTGGCGTGGCGCACCAACGCGCCCGCGCTGACCCTGGTGATGCTGATGCTGGCGCTGCCGCTGTCGCGGCAAAGCCCGCGCGAGGCGCGCTACGGCCGCCTGATGCTGGCAATGGCGAGCTTCTACCTCTATTACCTGCTGCTGGCGCTGGGCCGCGCCCAACTCGGCAAGGGCCACTGGCACCACCAGACCGCACTGTGGCTGCTGCACGCGGTGATGCTGGGGATCGCCGCCTGGCTGTGGCGCAAGCAATATGCGCCGCGCCAGCCGCGCATCGGCAAGCCGGGCGGCGGCAAGGCGCTGCCCGCATGAAGCTCGCGATCCGGCGCGTGGACAAGCTGGTGGCGTTCAGTGTGCTCGGCTCGCTGATCGGCGTGTGGCTGGTGCTGACCGGCTTCGACGCGGTGACGCAGTTCCTGCGCCAGCTCGGCAACATCGGCAAGAACGGTTTCACGCTGACCGACGCCACCGTGTACGTGCTGGTGACCACGCCGCGCCGCGCCTACGAGATGTTCGGCAACGCGGCGCTGATCGGCGGCCTGCTCGGCCTGGGCGGCCTGGCCGCCACCGGCGAGCTCACCGCGCTGCGCGCCGCCGGCATGTCGCGGCTGCGCATCGCCGCCTCGGCCACCGGTGTGATCGCGGTGCTGATCGTGGGCGTGGTGATCCTGGGCGAAACCGCCGCGCCCTGGGGCGACCAGCTCGCGCAAGCCATGCAGCTGCGCCTGAAGTCCGGCAACCTCGGCACCACCGGCAGCGGCCTATGGGCGCGCGACGGCGACCGCATCATCAACGCGCGCGGCACCATGATGCGCAACGCCGGCGACCACGACACCGTGCAGCTCGCCGACGTGCGCGTGTTCACGCTGACCGGCGACGGCCAGCTCAGCCGCTTCGACTGGGCCAAGACCGCCGACCACGACGGCCACACCTGGATCCTGCACGACGTGCGCAGCACCACGCTGGACGACAGTGGGGTGCACGCCGCCACCGCGGCCAGCGAACAGTGGCAGTCCAGCCTCAACCCGCAGGTGCTGGCGCAGTCTGTGATCCAGCCGCAATACCTGTCGATGCGCGACCTGCGGCGCAACATGCGCTACCTGGAAAGCAACGGCGAGAGCCCCGGCGCCTACGCGGTGGCGTTCTGGACGCGCGCGCTGTACGCGCTCAACGTGCTGGTGCTGGTGCTGTGCGCGATGCCGTTCGCGTTCGGCACCATGCGCTCCGGCGGCCTCGGCAAGCGCATCTTCATCGGCATGCTGCTGGCGATCGCCTGGTACTTCCTGCAGAAGGCGATGGTGAACTTCGGCACCGTCTACGGCATGCCGCCGCTCGCCGCCAACCTGCTGCCCGCGGCGCTGCTGGCGCTGGTGGCGTGGCTGTACTTCCGCAAGCACGCCTGATGGAGGCGGCAATGAACGTGGTCGACCTGCGCAGCGACACCGTCACCCGCCCCACGCCGGCGATGCGCGCCGCGATGCTGGACGCCGAGGTCGGCGACGACGTCTATGGCGAGGATCCCACCGTCAACGCGCTGCAGCGCCGCCTCGCCGGCGAGCTCGGCTTCGAGGACGCGCTGTTCGTGCCCAGCGGCACGCAGAGCAACCTGCTGGCGCTGATGAGCCACTGCGAACGCGGCGACGAATACCTCGTCGGCATGGACGCGCACACCTACAAGTTCGAGGGCGGCGGCGCGGCGGTGTTGGGCTCGATCCAGCCGCAGCCCATCGTGCAGGCCGAAGACGGCAGCCTGCCGCTGGAGCGGCTCGCCGCGGCGATCAAGCCGGTCGATCCGCACTTCGCGCGCACCCGCCTGCTCGCACTGGAAAACACCTGGCACGGCCGCATGCTGCCGCCGGACTACCTGCGCGCCGCGCACGACTTCGCCCGCCAGCGCGGCCTGGCGCTGCACCTCGACGGCGCCCGCCTCTACAACGCGGCGGTGGCCGGCGGCGTGTCGGCGCGCGCCATCGCGCAGCACTTCGACAGTGTGTCGGTATGCCTGTCGAAGGGACTGGGCGCACCGGTGGGTTCGGTGCTGGTCGGCTCCGCGCCGCTGATCGAAAAGGCGCGCCGCTGGCGCAAGGTCGCCGGCGGCGGCTGGCGCCAGGCCGGCATGCTCGCCGCCGCCGGTCTGCATGCGCTGGATCACCACGTGGCGCGGCTGGCCGACGACCATCGCCGCGCGGCCTACCTGGCCGGCCGCCTGCGCGAGATCGCCGGCGTCAGCCTGCTCGGCCAGCACACCAACATGGTGTTCGTCGACGTGCCGATCGAACGCCTGCAGGCGTTCGATGCCCACCTGCGCGCCGCAGGCATCCGCATCAGCATCGGCTACCTGCCCACGCTGCGGCTGGTGACACATTTGGACGTGGACGACGAGGGCATCGAGCGCGTGGCGGGGGCATTCCGCGTATTCTTCGCACGGGGCTGAAGACGATACGGTCGCACCGCACCGTATCTGGGAACTCCCATGATCGTCATTCCGGCGCAGGCCGGAATCCAGTGACCGCGAGGCCTGAACGAGCGCGACCGTCACTGGATCCCGGCCTACGCCGGGATGACGAGCAAGAGCATTCAACGCCATGCCCTGCTTTGCTGTTGCTTCTGCGCGCAGGAGCGCGCCGCTTTTCCGGGGCCCCTATGCGGCGGTGAGGTGTGGACGATCAGGCCGCGCAGCGGGCGTCGCCAAGGATGGCGATGCCTTTTCGACCGGGCAGGAGCCCGGCCGAAAAGCCCCGCCATGCCTCACGGACTTTCCGTCCATGGATGGACGGAAAGCGCTGCATCGGGGTGCCCTTTCTCTTTGGTTCCTTTCTCTTTGGGCACGCAAAGAGAAAGGAAATCGGCCGCCGGCAGGCGGGCGAAACCGCTTCGTTCATTGCGAGGAGAACACGGGAGCCAAATCAATCCCGCCCCGCAAACGCCTCATCCAGCCAAACCCGCATCAACCGATACGAACGCGCCGCCGCCTTCGCGTCGTACCGGCAGCCCGGCGAGTTCTCGCCCACCTCGGTGAAGCAATGCACCGCATGCCCCAGCACCACGAACTGCCAGTCGGCGGGGCTCTGGCGCATCTCGTCCATGAACTTGTCGGCGTCCTTCATCGTCCAGGTGTCGTCGGCGCCGTTCATCGCCAGCACGCGGGCCTTGATGTGCTTGGCCATCGAGGCATCGTCGGTGGAGAGGTCGCCGTGGAAGGACACCACGGCGGCGACGTCCGCGCCGCTGCGCGCGAGATCGAGCACCGCGGCGCCGCCGAAGCAGAAGCCGATGGCGGCGAGCCTCGCGGTATCGATGGGCGCGTCCTTCGCCTGTGCCCTGAGCTGGGCCAGCGCCTCGTTGATGCGCGAGCGCATCAGCGCACGGCTGGCGTACAGCGGCTTCACGGCGGCCTGCGCCTGTTCGGCGTTGTCCAGCTGCGGGCGCACGTTGGCGCCGTACATGTCGGTGAGCAGGATCACGTAGTCCTTGCCCGCGATCATCTCCGCCTTCTTGATCGCCTCGTCGTTCACGCCGAACCAGTTCGGCACCATCACCAAGCCGGGGCGCTTGGTGCTGCTGGCGTCGTCGTAGACCAGGATGCTGTGGAAGCGCGTGCCGTCCTGCGTCCATTCCACCGGGCGATGCACCATCTTCGCCTGTGCGGCGAAGGCGAAACTGGCGAGCAGGAATGCGGCGAGACTGCGGATGTGGCGCATGGCGGAACCCTCCCTCAAAGTGGAACCTGATTGGCGGCGAGACTCGACTAGAAACGGCTTTTGTTTTTGAGGAGTGCGGTCATGGACGGTCGCCCATTTGATCTTCGCGATCAGGGATGGTCGCACTTGTTTGAAGACTGCGGCCAAGGATGGCCGTCCGTTCGACTTTCGCGTTCACGGACGAACGCACAAGCAAGGCATCAAAGTCCGGCGGCATGCTCCGCAAGGCGACGTTTCAGCGGCGCCAGCCTGTCGAGCAGGCGCACGCCGAGGCCGCGCGCGGCGACCAGCGGCGGCGCCTGCCACGCGTAGATGCGCGCCAGCGCGTCGAAGCCACGCGCGTCCAGCGTGTCGGCACTGTGGCGGCGGCGCGCGTAGCGACGCAGCACGTGGGCAGCGGCGAAATCGCGTCCCGCATCGCGCGCGTCGACCAGCACGTTGCGCAGCTCCGCCACGTCGCGCAGGCCCAGGTTCACGCCCTGCCCGGCCAGCGGATGCACCGCGTGCGCGGCGTCGCCCAGCAGCACGAAGCGTTCGGCCTGGTAGGTTTCCGCCAGCTGCAGCCTGAGCGGGAAGGCGGCGCGCGCCGTGGCGGACACGATGCGGCCCAGGCGGAAATCGCTGGCGACACCGAGTTCACGCATGAAGTCCGCATCGGAAAGCGCCAGCACGCACCGCGCCTCGTCCTCGGGCAGCGACCACACGATGGAGCTGCGCCCGTCGGCCAGCGGCAGCAGCGCCAGCGGGCCGCTGGGCAGGAAGCGTTGCCAGGCCGTCCGCGCGTGCGGCCGCTCGGTGGCCACGTGCGCCACCACGGCGCGCTGCGCGTAGTCGCGTCCGCGCGTGGCGATGCCGACCATGCTGCGCAGCGGCGAGGCGGCGCCGTCGGCCGCCACCACCAGGCGTGCGGACAGGCTTTCGCCGTCGGCCAGTTCCAGCGTCGCGCGATCCCCGCGCGCCTCGATGCCGCGCACCTCGGCCGGGCACAGGCGCCGCACGCCGGCGGCTTCCAGCGCCCGCCACAGCGTCCACTGCACCAGGTTGTTCTCGACGATGTGGCCGAGCAGGTCGCGCCCCTCGTCCGCGGCGTCGAAGTCGATGGCCGCGCCGCTCTCGCCGTCCCACACGTGCATGTGCGCGTAGGGGCCGGAACGCGACTCCCGGATGGACGTCCAGACGTCCAAGTCATCCAGCAAGGCGATGGACGACGGCGCCAGCCCCACCACGCGCAGATCCACCTCGTCGGCGACGCTCCACGGCTGCGGCGCGCGCGCCTCCAGCAGGGCGGTGGCGAAGCCGGCCTTTGCCAGCGCCAGCGCGGCGGCGGCACCCACCATGCCGCCGCCGACCACGGCGACGTCCAGCGCGGGCGCGCGGCGGCGTTCGGGCGCGGCGCTCATGGCAGCCGCTCCAGCACCGCGCGCGGCGGCTCGCCGCGGAAGCCCATGCCGTGCCACGCAAGGCGATCCTGCAAGGGCGCAAGGCGGTCGTTGGCGAGCAACGCCAGCGAGCGCAGCGGCGCGAGCATTGGCTGTTCGAGGCAGGCCAGGCGCACCAGGCCGTGGCTCATCGCCATGGTGCCTTCGCGATCGGGCGCGCGGCGCGCGGCGTAGCGTTCCAGCAGGCCGGGCGCGCCGGGATCGTCCGCGGCGGCAACCAGCTCGGCGAGGGTCAGTGCGTCGCGCAGGCCGAGGTTGAAACCCTGCGCGCCGATGGGATGCACGGTCTGCGCCGCGTTGCCCACCAGCACCGCGCGCGGGCCGGTGAGCCGCCGCGCGGCCACGCGATGGATCGCGTAGGGGTGGCGCCTGCCGGGCCGCGCCAAACGGCCCAGCCGCCAGCCGAAGCGCTGCTGCGCCAACGCGGCGAAGGCCTCGTCGTCCATCGACGCCACTTCGTCGGCCTGTTCGGCCGGCACGGTGAGCACCAGTCCGCAGCGCCCCTGCGCCAGCGGCAGCAGGGCCACCGGACCCTGGTCGGAGAAACGCTCGAAGGCGCGGTTCGCGTGCGCGCGTTCGGGCGTGACGGTGGCGACGAACAGAGTCTGCCCGTAGTCGAACCGTTCGGCCTCGATGCCGAGTTGCGTGCGCACGAAGGACTCGGTGCCATCGGCGCCCACCAGCAGCGCGGCGTCGATCGCGCGCTCGCCATTGGCGGTGCGGATGCGGGCGCGCCAGCCATCGGCCTGCGCCTCCAGCGCCTCCAGTTTCGCGGGCGCGAGCCGGGTCAGCCGCGTGCAGGCGTCCAGCCGGCGCAGCAGGGCCGCGCCCAGTTCGCGCGCGGGCAGCGTCCAGCCCAGCGCATCGACGCCGTGCTTCGCCGCTTCGATGCGCGCGCTGCCGAACTCGCCGGCACGGCTGACGTGGATGTGGCGGATGGCCGTGGCCTGCGCCGCCGCGTGCGGCCACACGCCGATGGCGGCGAGGCCGTTGACGGTGGCGCGGGCCAGCGCGAGGTTGCGCTCGTCGTAGCTGGGCTGGGCGTCGGCGCGCGGCGCGGCGGCCTCGACCAGGGTGGCGGCGACGCCGGCGGCGTCCAGCGCGATGGCGAGGCTGGCGCCGACCAGGCCGCCGCCGACGATCAGCACGCCGCCAGCGGCGGGGGATGCGGAGGGATTCATGCACGGGATGATACGCGCCAGCGCATCGGGCCGGCTGCCTTGCGTTAAACTGCCGCCCTGATTTCAGCCTTAGCTTCACGGAGTAGACATGGCAACCACAACGACCCGACGCCTGGCCATCTTTCTCGGCCTGGCCGTGGTGATGGGCGTCACCCGCTTCCATCCCTCGCTGCTGCACCATGCGCTGTGGGACGCCTCGTGGGGCGTGTTCTTCCTCGCCGGCTTCTGGCTGCGCGGCCAGGGCCGCTGGGCCTTCCCGCTGCTGATGGCCGAGGCGGTGCTGGTGGACTACTTCGTCATCAGCGGCATGGGCATCGACTTCTGGCAGCACTACTGCGTGTCGGCGGGCTACTGGTTCCTGCTGCCGTCCTACGGCGCGCTGTGGCTGGGCGGCAGCTGGCTGGCGAAGCGGCAGTCCGGCCTCGACCTGCGCACGCTGGGCCTTGCCGCCGCCGCGCTGCTGGTGGCCGAAGGCGCGTGCTACCTGATCTCCAACGGCAGCTTCTACTGGATCAGCGCCAGCGTGCCGCTGCCGCGCGGCTTCGGCGCGTGGTTCGCCAACCTCGGCGACTGGTACCTGCCCTTCCTCGAAGGCACGGCCCTCTACGTGGGCCTGGGCGCGGCGGCGCACGTGCTGGCGACGCAGCTGTCGCGCGCCACGCAGCACAGCGGCCACGCGCAGCACTGACGGTGGGCAACCGCCTCTCGAAGATCTACACGCGCACCGGCGACGACGGCTCCACCGGCCTCGGCGACGGTTCGCGCGTGGCGAAGGATTCCCCGCGCGTGGCCGCCTACGGCACCGTGGACGAGCTCAACAGCGCGGTCGGCATGGTGCTCGCCTGCGCAGGCGTGGACGAAGCGGTGCGCGAGGCGCTGACCCAGATCCAGCACGAGCTGTTCGACCTCGGCGGCGAGCTGTGCATCCCCGGCATGGCGATGATCGAGGACGCCGACGTCGCGCGGCTGGAAGGCGTGCTGGACGGCTTCAACGAGCCGCTGCCGCCGCTCAAGGATTTCATCCTGCCCGGCGGCGGCATGGCGGCCTCCTGCTGCCACCTGGCGCGCACCGTGTGCCGCCGCGCCGAGCGCGAGGTGATCGCGCTGCGCCGCACGGAACCCGAGGTGCGGCCGCAGACGCAGCGCTACCTCAACCGCCTCTCCGACCTGCTGTTCGTGCTCTGTCGCGTGCTCGCCCGCGGCGGCGGCCACGGCGAGGTGCTGTGGCAGCACGAGCGGCGGCGCAAGCCTGCCGCCGGCTGAAGCGGCCGCATGCTGCGGCTGTACACCCATCCCGCCTGCCTGCGGCACGACAACGGCCCCGGCCATCCCGAAGCCGCCGCGCGGCTGGGCGCGGTGCTGCGCGCGCTCGACCACGACCGCTACGCCGCGCTGGATCGCGTGGAGGCGCCGCGCGCCGGCCGCGAACAGCTGCTGCGCGTGCACACGGCGGCCCACGTCGAACGCATCCTCGCCGCCGTGCCCGAGGGCGAGACGCGACGGCTGGACGAGGACACCGGGCTGTCGCCCGGCTCCGCCGAGGCCGCCCTGCGCGCGGCGGGCGCCGCGGTGGCGGCGGTGGACGCGGTGCTCGACGGCGGCCACGTGCGCCGCGCGTTCTGCGCGGTGCGCCCACCCGGCCATCACGCCACGCGCGAATCGGCGATGGGCTTCTGCCTGTTCAACAACGTGGCGGTGGCCGCGGCGCACGCGCTGGCGGCGCATGGACTGAAGCGCGTGGCGATCGCCGATTTCGACGTGCACCACGGCAACGGCACGCAGGACATCTTCTGGCGCGAGCCGCGCGTGCTGTTCGCCTCCAGCCACGAGATGCCGCTGTATCCGGGCAGCGGCCATCCGGACGAACGCGGCGCGGGCAACATCCTCAACCGGCCGCTGTCGGCCGGCGACGGCCCCTACCTGTTCCGCGAACTGTGGGAAGGCGACCTGCTGCCGCGGCTGCACGCGTTCAAGCCGCAGCTGGTGCTGGTTTCGGCGGGCTTCGACGCGCACCAGCGCGATCCGCTGGCCAACCTCTGCCTCGGCAGCGAGGACTACGCCTGGATCACCGCGAAGCTGGTGGAGCTGGCGAACCGCCATGCCGACGGCCGGCTGGTTTCCACGCTGGAAGGCGGCTACGACCTCGCCGCCCTGGCCGCCAGCGCCACGGCGCACGTCGAAGCGTTGCTGGATTGAAAAGTGCGGCCATGAATGGCCGCCCATTTGACTTCCGCAATCAAGGACGACCGCATGGATACCGTTGAAAGCGTGGCCATGAATGGCCGCCCGCGCGATCCTGCGACCTGGGATGATCGCAATGGCAAAACCGCAAACTCACTCCGGCACGAAATCCAGCGCCAGCGAATTGATGCAATAGCGCAGTCCGGTGGGCCGCGGGCCATCGGGAAACAGGTGGCCCAGGTGCGAATCGCAATGCGCGCAGCGCACCTCGATGCGGCGCATGCCGTGGCTGTCGTCGTCGTGGCTGGATACCGCAGCCGGCACCAGCGGCTGCCAGAAGCTGGGCCAGCCGGAACCGGAGTCGTACTTGCTGTCCGAGCCGAACAGCGCGCTGCGGCAGGCCACGCACACGTAGGTTCCTTCGGCATGGTGGCGGTACCACTTGCCGCTGAACGGAGGCTCGGTGGCCGAGCAGCGGCAAACCGCGTATTGCTCGGGGCTCAATTCGGCGCGCCATTCCTCCGCGGTTTTGACCGGCCCGGGTTCGTTCATGGCTGAATCCTCGTCGCCTGCGGCAGCGCTCGCCGCCTGCCTGATCTGGGGTGTTTCTGCTAGTTTTACCGGCCTCACTGCCGCCGGGTTTCCATCGTGACGCGCAAGCTCCCTCCACGCCGCCTGCTGGCGGTTGCCGCCGCCCTTGCCCTGATCGGCGGCCCCGTCGAAGCCAGCGGCGCCAGGCAGCATCGCGGCACCTCGCTGGACGGCAGCGAACAGGTCTGCCCGCTCGGCTCCTTCGCCTGCAAGCCGCGCCCGTACAACTACGCGATGTGCCACCCGAACGCGATGCTGGAGTTCTACGACCCCACGCTGAGCAAGGACAGCAGCCTGCGCGACACCAGCGACACCTACGTGTGGGCGCAGCACGTGGACAGCTCCAACCAGACCGTCTACCACCTGTCCGGCAACGTGCGCATGGATCGTGCAGACCAACGGCTGCAAGCGGATACGGTTGACTACAACGACGACACCACCGATTACGACGCGCGCGGCAACGTGCGCTACCAGGACGCCAGCGGGTTGATGGCGGCCACGCACGCGCACGGCAACAACGACGCCAGCACCGGCATCGCCGACGACGTGCGCTACCAGATGCTCGACTCGCGCGGCAACGGCGTGGCCAGCAAGGCGCAGATGTTCGACGCCGAGCACACGCGCTACACGCAGGCCACCTACTCCACCTGCGACGTGGGCCACCACCTGTGGGAATTCCGCGGCAAGTCCATCGCCGTGAACAAGGACAGCGGCCGCGGCGTGGCGCGCGACGCCACTTTCCGCGTCGGCGGCGTGCCGCTGTTCTACCTGCCGTGGATCAGCTTCCCGGTGGACAACCGGCGCATGACCGGCTTCCTGTACCCGACCTTCGGCCATACCAGCCGCTCGGGCTACATGCTCAGCACGCCGTTCTACCTGAACCTGGCGCCGAACTACGACGCCACGCTGGATCCGCGCTTCTACAGCCTGCGCGGCAGCATGCTGGACGCCGAGTTCCGCTACCTGCTGCCGGAAAGCAAGGGCACGCTGGATGCGCAGTTCCTGCCGAACGACCACGGCACCACCGATCCGGGCACCACGGCCGACACCGCCGGCACCAACCGCTACCGCGTGCAGCTCACCGACACCACGCACCTGTGGGGCAGCTGGGACTTCAGCACCTCGATCGACCGCAGCTCGGACAACAACTTCCAGTACGACTTCGGCGACCAGTTGGGCGGCGCGCCGGTCTACATCCTCGGCTCCAGCGCACAGGTCGCCGGCGGTGGCAGGTGGGGCGACGCGACATGGAACGCCTCGGTGGGCGGCAGCGCCTACCAGAACATGAACCCGTTCACCACCGACGCCTCGCTGCCCTACCGGCAATTGCCCTACGCCGGCTTCAACATCGACTGGCCGATCGACAACCGGCTGGAATTCGGCATGACCAACCAGTTCACGGCGTTCCGCAAGCCGGGCTACGTGGAAGGCAGCCGCGAGGACATCCAGCCCTGGCTGTCGGCGGATTTCGGCAACCAGGCCTGGTTCGTGCGCCCGCGCGTCGCATGGCGCTACACCGGCTACCAGCTCAGCAACGGCTACCAGGACTACGGCTACTACGGCCTGCTGGACAGCGGCGTGGCCTCGCCGTTCGCCCAGCGATCGCCAAGCCGCTCGCTGCCCATCGTCAGCGTGGACAGCGGCCTGGTGTTCGACCGCAGCGCCTCGCTGTTCGGACAGAGCTACACGCAGACCCTGGAGCCGCGGCTGTATTACCTGTACGTGCCGTACCGCAACCAGGACAACCTGCCGCTGTTCGACACCAGTGCGATGTCGTTCGACTACTGGCAGCTGTTCTCGACCAACCAGTTCTCCGGCGCGGATCGCCAGATGAACGCGAACAACCTCACCGCGGCGCTCACCACGCGCCTGCTCGACGAGGGCGGCGTGGAGCGGCTGTCCGCCAGCTTCGGCCAGATCCACTACTTCACCCCGCAAAGGGTGGAGATGCCGAACGGCGCGAACACGGTGTCGGCGGCCACCGACTGGAGCCGCTCGGCCTACGTCGCCCAGCTCGACCTGCAGCTCAGCGACGACTGGCGCGCCAGCAGCTCCTACCAGTGGGATCCGAACACCCGCTACACCGACATGGCGATGCTCCAGTTGCAGGGGCGGCTGGGCACGGACGGCGTGGTCAACTTCGCCTACCGCTACCGGCGCGGGCTGATGGAACAATACAGCGCTTCGGCGGTCTATCCGCTGTCCGAGCGCTGGCGGCTGATCGGCGCATGGACGTATGCGGAACCGATCAAGGGCGTGGTCAACCCGTTGAAGGGCACCATCGAGGCGCTCGCCGGCGTGGAATACGACAGCTGCTGCGTCACCCTGCGCCTGGTCGACCGCAGCTACGTGAACCAGGGCTATTACGGTTACGTGGGGCCCACTCCCTCGAACCCGGTCAAGCTGCGCAACAACGCCGTCATGTTCGAGGTCGTCTTCAAGGGACTGGGCTCCACGGGTGGCCAAATCGACCCGCTGCTGCGCCGTGATATTCTCGGCTATCAATAAACCGCTGTATCCATCTTCCGGCTGCTCCCTGATGAAGCGTTTTCTCGCCCCGCTGCTCTCCATTTTCGTATTCGCGCTCGCCCTGCCCGCGCAGGCGCAGTTGCTGCCCAATGCCGGCGCCGGCGTCGCCGCGCCGTCCAACATGCTGGATCGCATCGTGGCGGTGGTGAACGAGGACGTGATCCTGCAGAGCGAACTGGACGACGCCGTGCGCTCCGTCCAGCAGCAGTACGCCAGCCAGCCCGGTCAGCTGCCGCCGCTGAACGTGCTGCAGCAGCAGGTGCTGGATCGCCTGATCCTGATGAAGCTGCAGCTGCAGAAGGCCGACGACCAGGGCATCCACGTCTCCGACGCCCAGGTCGACCAGGCCGTGGCGCAGGTGGCCCAGCAGAACAAGATGACGCCCGACCAGTTGCGCACCGAGGTCGAGCGCACCGGCCAGGATTTCGCCTCGTTCCGCCAGCAGCTTTCCGACCAGCTCGTCGTGCAGCAGCTCCACCAGAGCGTGGTGCACGACTCGGTCTCGGTCACCGACAGCGAGATCGACAACCTGCTCGCCAGCCCCAGCTACAAGGCCGGCGAGGTGCACCTGGCGCACATCCAGATCAGCATCCCCAGCGGTGCCGACGCCGCCGCGATCCAGGCCGCCGCGACCAAGGCCGAGCAGGCCGAGGCGGCGATCAAGGGCGGCATGGATTTCCACGCCGCGGCGATCCGCTACTCCGACGCGCCCGACGCGCTGGACGGCGGCGACCTCGGCTGGCGCCGCATGGACGAGATCCCTCCGGCCTTCGCCGACACCGTGGCCAACATGAAGCCCGGCGAGGTCAGCCCCGCGCTGCGCGGCCCCACCGGCTTCCACATCCTCAAGCTGGTCGGCCAGCGCGCGCCGTCCAAGCAGATCGTCACCGAATACCGCGCGCGCCAGATCCTGATCAAGCCCAGCGAGCTGGTCACGCCCGCGCAGGCGCAGCAGAAGGCGCAGGAGCTGTACGAACAGATCGTCGACAAGCACGCGGACTTCGCCAAGCTGGCCAAGGACAACTCCAACGACGACACCACCGCCAACAACGGCGGCGACATGGGCTGGTTCCCGCAGCAGGCGTGGGGCAGCACCATCGCCCAGCAGCTCGGGCAGATGAAGGTCAACGAAGTCTCGCATCCGTTCCAGACCGATGCCGGCTGGGACATCCTGCAGCTGGTCGGCACGCGCCAGAGCGACGTCACCACCCAGGCGGAACGCGACCAGGCGCGCCAGGCCATCGGCAACCGCAAGGCCGAGCAGGCCTACGAGGACTTCCTGCGCGAGCTGCGCGCGAACGCCTACGTGCATGTGCTGGTGCCCGCACTGCGCGACGACAGCAACACGCCGGCCGACGCCGGAAACGCCTCCTGACCGGAGGCTGCCGGCATGGCGCTCGCCCGGCTTGCCGTCACCGCGGGTGAGCCGGCCGGCGTCGGCCCGGAGTTGATCGCGCGACTGGCCGCCACGCCGCTGGCGGCGGATCTGGTCGCCGTCACCGACCGCGGCCTGCTCGCCCGCGCCGCCGCGCGCTGCGGCCTGCATCTCATGCTCGCCGACGACGACGGCACGCCGCGCGAACACCGCGAACCCGGCAGCCTGCGCGTGCGCCACGTGCCGCTGGGCGCCGCGGAAATCCCCGGCCAGCCCGATCCGCGCAACGCGCAGCACGTGCTCGCCACACTGGCCGAGGCCGCCGACGGCTGCATGGCCGGCCGCTACGCCGCGGTGGTCACCGCGCCGCTGCAGAAGGCCTCGATCAACGAGGCCGGCATCCGCTTCAGCGGCCACACGGAGTTCTTCGCCGAACGCGCCCACGCCGACGTGGTGATGATGCTGGCCAGCCCCGAGTTGCGCGTGGCGCTGGCCACCACCCACCTGCCGCTGGGCGCGGTGCCCGCCGCGATCACCCGCGCGTCGCTGGCACGCACGCTGCGCATCGTGCATGCCGAGCTGCGCGCGAAGTTCGGCATCGCCACGCCGCGCATCGCCGTGCTGGGCCTCAACCCGCATGCGGGCGAAGGCGGCCACCTCGGCCGCGAGGAACTGGACACCATCATCCCGCTGCTGGACGAGCTGCGTGCCGAAGGCATGCAACTGATCGGCCCGCTGCCCGCCGACACCGCCTTCGTGCCCGCGCAGCGCACGCGCTACGACGCGGTGCTGGCGATGTACCACGACCAGGCGCTGCCGGTGCTCAAGAGCGAAGCCTTCGACCGCACCGTCAACCTCACGCTCGGCCTGCCTTTCATCCGCACCTCGGTCGACCACGGCACCGCGCTCGACCTCGCCGGCACGGGCCACGCCGATCCCGCCAGCCTGATCGCCGCTGCCGACATGGCCATGAACCTCATCGCCCGCTCTTCTCCCTCTCCCCTGCGGGGAGAGGGTCGGGGTGAGGGGCCAACCTCGCGACACACCCCATGACCCACGCCCTCGCCCGCCCCAAGAAAAGCTTCGGCCAGCACTTCCTGCACGACCGCCGCTACATCGACGACATCGTGCGCGCCATCGCGCCGCGCGCCGGCGACTTCCTGGTGGAGATCGGCCCCGGCGAAGGCGCGCTCACCCTGCCGCTGCTGGCGACCGCGCGCTCGCTCACCGCGATCGAGCTGGACACCGACCTGATCCCCGCGCTGAAGGAGCGCGCGGCCAGCGTGGGCGAACTCGCGGTGATCCACGCCGACGTGCTCAAGGTGGATTTCGCCGCGCTGGCGCACCGCCACGGCGTGGAGCGGCTGCGCATCGCCGGCAACCTGCCCTACTACATCTCCAGCCCCATCCTGTTCCACTGCGTGGAGCACGCGTCCGCCATCGAGGACATGCACTTCATGCTGCAGAAGGAAGTGGTGGATCGCATGGCCGCGGAACCGGGCAGCAAGGTGTATGGCCGCCTGTCGGTGATGCTGCAGCTGGCCTGCCGCGTGACGCCACTGTTCGAGGTGCCGCCGGAAGCGTTCCGGCCGCCGCCGAAGGTGGATTCGGCGGTGGTGCGCGTGGTGCCGCTGGCGCCGCACGAGCGCCACGACGCCGACCCCGCGCTGCTGCACGACGTGGTGAAGGCCGCCTTCGGCCAGCGCCGCAAGACGCTCGCCAACGCGCTCAAGCAGCTGCTGGACGCCGACGCCATCCGCGAAGCCGACGTCGACCCGAAGGCGCGCGCCGAAACGCTGACGCCGGAGGACTTCGTGCGGCTGGCGAAACGGCTCGCCGCGCGCTGACCGCGCGCACACGACGCCGCGCATTCCGTACAATCGTGGCATGAGCGAAAACAATCCCTACACGATCGACGTGCAGGTCAGCACCCGTTTCGTCCCCGACCAGTCCCGCCCCGGCGACAACCGCTACGCGTTCGCCTACACCATCACCCTGCGCAACACCGGCAGCATGCCCGCGCAGCTGATGGCGCGGCACTGGGTGATCACCGACGCCAACGGCAAGGTGGAGGAAGTGCGCGGCGACGGCGTGGTGGGCGAACAGCCGTGGATGCGCCCCGGCGACGACTACGAATACACCTCCGGCGCGGTGCTGGAGACGCCGGTAGGCATCATGGGCGGCAGCTACCAGATGCTGGCCGACGACGGTACCCGCTTCGACGCGCCCATCCCGCCGTTCACGCTCGCCATCCCGCGCACGCTGCACTGACGGCGGCACAGGATGGCCACTTACGCGATCGGCGACGTGCAGGGCTGCTACCCGGAATTGCAGCGCCTGCTCGACAAGCTGCGCTTCGACCCGGCGGCGGACAGGCTGTGGTTCTGCGGCGACCTGGTGAACCGCGGCGGCGAGTCGCTGGCCACGCTGCGGCTGATCCACGGCCTGCGCGAGCACTGCGTGGTCACCCTGGGCAACCACGACCTCAGCCTGCTGGCGATCGCGCTGCGCAAGCCCGAAGCGCAGGCCAAGGTCAACCCCGAGCTGCGCGAGGTGCTGTTCGCCGACGACGCGCCGGTGCTGTTCGAATGGCTGCGCGCGCAGAAGCTGCTGCACCACGACGAGCAGCTCGGCTGGACGATGATCCACGCCGGCCTTGCCCCGCAATGGACGCTGCGCCAAGCGCAGAAGTCTGCGCAGGAAGTGGAGCGCGAGCTTTCCAGCCCGCGCCATGGCCGCATCCTCAAGAACCTGTTCGGCAATCGGCCGGCCGGCTGGTCGAACCGCTTGCAAGGGCTGGATCGCCAGCGCGCCACGATCAACCTGCTGACCCGCATGCGCTACTGCGACGTCAACGGCCGCATCGACTTCGAGGCCAAGGACATCCCCGGCACGCAGCGGCCCGGCCTGTATCCGTGGTTCGAGGTACCCGGCATGCGTCGACGCGAGACGCGCATCGTCTGCGGCCACTGGTCGGCACTGGGCCGCTTCGCCGGCCTCGGCGTGTACGCGATCGACACCGGCTGCGTGTGGGGTGGCCAGCTCACCGCGCTGCAGCTGGACGGCGAGGAGCCGCACCACATCACCGTGAATGCCGAACCGCACCGCAGGCGCGTGCCCGGCGCGGACTGACCGCGTGCTAGCTTGAGGCTCCCCACCCGCAGGAGCCATCGCAATGGAACACCAGGGCGCCGTCGTCCGGCAATTCGGATCGCAAGCACAGGCCTACCTGGCCAGCAGCGTGCACGCACAGGGCCATGACCTGGCCCGGCTCGCGGAACTTGCCGCCCGCGTGGCCGGCGGCGCCGCCGCGCTCGACCTCGGTTGCGGCGCGGGCCACGCCAGCTTCGCGATGGCGCCGCACGTCGCCGAGATGGTGGCCTACGACCTCTCGCGCGAGATGCTCGACGTGGTGGCACAGGCCGCGTCCGCACGCAAGCTGCCGTCCGTGCGCACGGAACAGGGCCACGCCGAAAAGCTGCCGTTCGCCGACGGCGGCTTCGCCCTCGTCGCCAGCCGCTACAGCGCCCACCACTGGGGCGATCCGGCCACCGCCCTGCGCGAAGCCGCGCGCGTGCTCGCGCCCGGCGGCACGCTGTGCCTGATCGACGTGGTCGGCCCGCAAGGCCCGCATGCGGCCCTGCTGGACAGCCACCTGCAGGCGGTCGAACTGCTGCGCGACACCTCGCACGTGCGCGACTACAGCCGCACCGAATGGCGTGCCATGCTCGCCGACGCGGGCTTCGCACTGCAGGACGAACACGACTGGCGACTGGAGATCGGCTTCGCCAGCTGGCTCGCACGCATGCGCACACCGCCGGTGCTGGAGGCGTCGATCCGCCACCTGCTCGCACACGCGCCCGACGAAGTGCTGGCCTACTATCAGGTCGATCCGGCGACACTGGACTTCAAGCTCGAATCGGCGATGTTCGTGGCGCGACGCAGCGGCTGATCCGCACCGCCGCCACAAACGGAAACGGCCGGGAAAACCCCGGCCGTTTCTGTCGATGCATGCCTTGTCCGGTCAGTTCAACTGGCCGTGGCAATGCTTGTACTTCTTGCCGGAACCGCAGGGGCACGGGTCGTTGCGGCCCACGCGCGGCATGTCCGGCTGCTGCAGGCGCATCGCGCCGACGGCCGCGACAGCCGGATCGGCATCCAGCGCCGCGTCGGGCGCGCCGCCGCCGCTGGCCAGCATCTGGCGCTGCAGGCGCTCGGCGAGACGCTGCTGCTCGGCCTCCATCGCGGCGACTTCCTCCTCGCTGCGAATGCGGATGCGCGCCAGCATCTGCACCACTTCGGACTTGATGCGGTCGAGCATGTCGGAGAACAGCTGGAACGACTCGCGCTTGAACGCCTGCTTGGGATCCTGCTGGGCGTAGCCCACCAGGTAGATGCCCTGGCGCAGGTAGTCCATGCTGGCGAGGTGCTCCTTCCAGGCGTTGTCCACCACGGTGAGCATGATGTGCTTTTCCAGCGCGCGCATGGTCTCGGCGCCGACCTGCGCCTCCTTGGCCTGGAACATGCCGTCCACGCCTTCGCGCACGTGCTCGAGGATCATCGCCGCGTCGATTTCCGGCTGCTTTTCCAGCCAGTGCGGCAGATCCAGCGACAGGCCGAACTTGCCTTCCAGCTCGCGGTCGAGGCCCGGGATGTCCCACTGCTCGTCGATGCTGTCCAGCGGCACGTGCGTGCGCACGATGCTCTCGACCACGTCGTGGCGGATGTCGGCCACGGTGGCGGAGACGTCCTCGCCCTCCAGCAGCTCGTCGCGCTGGCGGTAGATCACCTTGCGCTGGTCGTTGGCGACGTCGTCGAATTCGAGCAGGTGCTTGCGGATGTCGAAGTTGTGCTGCTCGACCTTGCGCTGCGCCTTCTCGATCTGGCGCGAGATCATCTTGTCTTCGAGCGCGTCGTCTTCCTTCATGCCGAAGCGCTTCATCCAGCGGATCAGGCCCTCGCCGCCGAAGATGCGCAGCAGGTTGTCCTCCAGCGACAGGTAGAAGCGCGAGGAACCCGGATCGCCCTGGCGGCCGGAGCGACCGCGCAGCTGGTTGTCGATGCGGCGCGACTCGTGGCGCTCGGTGCCGATGATGTGCAGGCCGCCCGAGGCCAGCACCTGCTCGTGCAGCTTCTTCCATTCGTCCTTGGCACGGGCGCGGTCGGCATCCGTCGCGTCCGCCGGTAACGCGGCCAGCGCGGCCTCGAGGCTGCCGCCGAGCACGATGTCGGTGCCGCGGCCCGCCATGTTGGTGGCGATGGTGACCGAACCCGGCGCACCCGCCTGCGCCACGATGTGCGCTTCGCGCTCGTGCTGCTTGGCGTTCAGCACCTCGTGCCGCACGTTGGCCTTGCGCAGCTGCTCGGACAGCAGCTCGGACACCTCGATCGAGGTGGTGCCCACCAGCACCGGCTGGCCGCGCTTGTGGCAATCCTTGATGTCCTCGATCACCGAGTTGTACTTGGCCTGCTGGCCGAGGAACACTAGGTCGGCGTTGTCCTTGCGGATCATCGGCTTGTGGGTGGGGATCACCACCACTTCCAGGCCGTAGATGCTCTGGAACTCGAACGCCTCGGTGTCGGCCGTGCCGGTCATGCCGGCCAGCTTCTTGTACATGCGGAACAGGTTCTGGAACGTCACCGTGGCCAGCGTCTGGTTCTCGCGCTGGATCGGCACGCCTTCCTTCGCCTCCACCGCCTGGTGCAGGCCGTCCGACCAGCGGCGGCCCGGCAGGGTGCGGCCGGTGAACTCGTCGACGATGATGACCTCGCCGTCGCGCACGATGTAGTCCACGTCGCGCTGGTAGATCGCGTTGGCGCGCAGCGCGGCGTTGAGGTGGTGCACCACGGCGAGGTTCTTGGAGTCGTACAGGCCGCTGTCCTCGCTGATGACGCCGGCCTCGCGCAGCAGCTCGTCGGCATGCTGCATGCCGTCCTCGGAGAGGTGCACCTGCTTCTGCTTCTCGTCGACCCAGAAGTCGCCTTCGCCGTCTTCTTCCTTCTGGCGGATCATGCGCGGCACGATCTTGTTCACCGCGATGTAGAGCTGCGGCGAATCCTCGGCCGGGCCGGAGATGATCAGCGGGGTGCGCGCCTCGTCGATCAGGATCGAGTCCACCTCGTCGACGATGGCGTAGTTGAGGCCGCGCTGGTAGCGCTGCTCCTTGCTGAGCGCCATGTTGTCGCGCAGGTAGTCGAAGCCGAACTCGTTGTTGGTGCCGTAGGTGATGTCGGCGGCGTAGGCCTTGTGCTTGTCGGCGTGATCCATGCCGGGCCACACCACGTCGGTGGTCAGGCCGAGGAAGCTGTACAGCTTGCCCATCTGCGCCGAGTCGCGGCGGGCGAGGTAGTCGTTCACGGTGACCACGTGCACGCCCTTGCCTTCCAGCGCGTTGAGGTACACCGGCAGCGTGCCCACCAGCGTCTTGCCTTCGCCGGTGCGCATCTCGGCGATCTTGCCCTGGTGCAGCACCATGCCGCCGATCAGCTGCACGTCGTAGTGGCGCATGCCCAGCACGCGCTTGGCGCCTTCGCGCACCACCGCGAACGCCTCGGGCAGCAGCTTGTCCAGCGGTTCGCCGCCGGCGACGCGCTGCTTGAACTCCTCGGTCTTGCCGCGCAAGGCCTCGTCGCTCAGCTTCTCGAATTCGGGTTCCAGCGCGTTGATGCGCGCCACGGTGCGCGACAGCTGGCGCAGCACGCGCTCGTTGCGGCTGCCGAAGATGCTGGTGAGGACGCGATTGAACATCGATCTTCCGAATGGCGTGGACAGAAGGCCGCGCGTTGGCGCAGGCCAAACGGGCATGTTACTACACGGGCCCGGACGGCAGGCGGCGCGGCCACTCGGGCGATATCCCGCATGGCGGCGCCGGCGCGCGGATTCAAGGGCGGCGGGTATGATGGCCGCACCACCCTGCCCCGGAGCCACCGGACATGTCCCGCGCCGCCACGCGCCCCCGCGGCCCGCAAGCCCTCGGCGACTGCGGGTCTTTCGCCAGCCTGGCCAACAAGGCCGCGGCGCTGGACGCGCTGGATCGCGCGCTGCGCCAGACCCTGCCGATGCCGCTGCGCGACGAGGTGCGTTTCGCCAACCTGCGCGGCGGACGGCTGCTGTTCCTCGCCAGCACGTCGGCCTGGGCCACGCGGCTGCGGCTGCTGCAAGCGCAGATTCTCACGACGGCGCGCAGTCTCGACATCCGCGCCGAAAGCATCGGCATCAAGGTGAGTCCGCTGCCGAAGGTCGAGCTGGAACCCGAGCGCACGCGCACGCTGTCGCCTGCGGCGGCTGGCCACCTGCGCGCCGCCGCGGCAGCCACGGCCGATCCCGAGTGGAAGGAACTGTTCGGCCGCCTGGCCGCGCTGGCCCGGCCCGATCAGTAACTTTCGCGATCATCCTTGATCGCAAGGATCAAACGGACGGCCATCCCGGCTGCACTCCTCAAAGCTTTTGCGATCATCCTTGATCGCAGGGATCAAACGGGCGGCCATCCTGGCCGCACTCCTCAAACAAAAGCCGCCGCATCGTGGGATGCAGCGGCTCTTCGTTGCCTTGCCGGCTGTTGCGACGCGCGCGGTCAGATCGCCTGGGCGGGATGCGCGTAGGAGATCGGCGAGGTGGCCGGGTCGTCCTGGTAGCTGACTTCTTCCCACGCCGCGGCGTCGGCCATCAGGGTGCGCAGCAGCTTGTTGTTGAGCTCGTGGCCGGACTTGTGGGCGCTGTAGGCGCCGATCAGGCTGTGGCCGAGCAGGTAGAGGTCGCCGATGGCGTCCAGGATCTTGTGCTTGACGAACTCGTCCTCGTAGCGCAGGCCGTCTTCGTTGAGCACGCGGTAGTCGTCCAGCACCACGGCGTTGTCCATCGAGCCGCCCAGCGCGAGGTTGTGTTCGCGCAGCATCTCGATGTCGCGCATGAAGCCGAAGGTGCGCGCGCGGCTCACTTCCTTCACGAACGAGGTGGTGGAGAAGTCGATCTCGGCGCGCGAGGTGCGCTTGCTGATGATCGGGTGGTTGAATTCGATCGAGAAGCCTACCTTGAAGCCGTCGAACGGCTCGAAGCTGGCCCACTTGTCGCCTTCCTGTACCTTGATCGGCTTCTTGATGCGGATGAAGCGCTTGGCGGCGTTCTGCTCCTCGATGCCCGCGGACTGCAGCAGGAACACGAAGGGGCCGGCGCTGCCGTCCATGATCGGCACTTCGGGCGCGGACAGATCCACGTAGGCGTTGTCGATGCCGAGGCCGGCCATCGCCGAGAGCAGGTGCTCGACCGTGGCCACGCGCACGTCGCCGTTCACCAGCGTGGTGGAGAGGCGGGTATCGCCCACGTTGTCGTGGCGCGCCTGCAGATCCACCGGCGGATTGAGATCCGTGCGACGGAACACGATGCCGGTGTTGGGCGCCGCGGGGCGCAGGGTCATGTACACCTTGTCGCCGGTGTGCAGGCCCACGCCGGTAGCGCGGATGATGTTCTTGAGCGTGCGCTGCTTGATCATTGTCGTTGGTACCTGCCAAGTAGCAGCCAATGCGGTGGCGAATGCTAACACAGTTTTAACCACCTGCAATAGCAAACCGTACCGTACAGTCTGGTTGAATGGCCCGGATTTTCATGCCGGGACACACGTCACGAAACATGCCCGGGCGCGCCATGCGCCCGGATCGACACGCAGCCCCGGGCCGGGACGGGATTCCGGCACCGGGGCAACGGACGGGCGCCGCCGGGTATCCGGCGGTCGCCCATCATGCGCTTCCCTTTCGCATCGTCTCAAGGGATCACGGACACGGAACGCACCGGAGCGGTCTTCGCTGACAGCCCGGTGCGGCAGCCGGCCGCCGTCCCCTCTTTCACGTTTCGGTTCTGACCCAATCAACAGGCGATTCGTTCAACTCCTCAATCAATCACACGTGCCTGGCGCCGGTCTGGGCGCCTAGCGCTTCAGTCCGCCTGGCGGCGCAGGAAGGCCGGGATGTCCAGGTAATCCAGGCCGTTGTCCTGGCGGGCCGGCGCCTCGGCGCGCGGATTGCCGCCGTACACCGCTTCCGGCTGGGCGTAGTCCACTACCTCGTTGCCCGTGCCCGTGCGCAGCACCACCGGACGGGGACGCTGGCGCATCTCCACCTGCTTGGTTTCCACGGCGCGCACGCTCTGGCGTCCCGTGACGCGGTTGAGGCCGGTGGCGACCACGGTGACGCGCACTTCGTCCTTCAGCTCCGGGTCGAGCGAGGTGCCGATCACCACGGTGGCGTCCTCGCTGGCGAAGTCGTTGATGACGCGGCCGATCTCGTCGAACTCGCGCATGGTGAGGTTGGGGCCGGCGGTGACGTTGACCAGGATGCCGCAGGCGCCGTTGAGGTTGACGTCCTCCAGCAGCGGGTTCTTGATCGCCTGCTCGGCCGCGGCCTGGGCGCGGTCGTCGCCGCTGGCGACGCCGGTGCCCATCATGGCGAGGCCCATTTCGCTCATCACGGTGCGCACGTCGGCGAAGTCGACGTTGATCAGGCCGGGCGCCGTGATCAGGTCGGCGATGCCCTGCACCGCGCCCTGCAGCACGTTGTTGGCGGCCTTGAACGCGTTGACCAGCGTGACTTCGCGGCCCAGCACGCTGATCAGCTTCTCGTTCGGCACGGTGATCAGCGAATCGACATGCTGCGACAGGTCTTCGATGCCCTTCTGGGCGACCTGCATGCGGCGACGGCCCTCGAACGGGAACGGCTTGGTGACCACGGCCACGGTGAGGATGCCCTTCTCCTTGGCCAACTGCGCCACCACCGGCGCGGCGCCGGTGCCGGTGCCGCCGCCCATGCCGGCGGTGATGAACACCATGTCGGCGCCTTCCAGCATCGCCTCGATGCGCTCGCGATCCTCCAGCGCGGCCTGGCGGCCGACCTCGGGGTTGGCGCCCGCGCCCAGGCCCTTGGTGACGTTGGCACCCAGCTGCAGGTGGGTGCGCGAGTTGCAGCTGCTCATCGCCTGCGCGTCGGTGTTGGCGACGATGAATTCCACGCCTTCGATGTTGGCATTGATCATGTGCGCCACGGCGTTGCCGCCGCCACCGCCCACACCGATGACCTTGATGACTGCGTTTGGTGCGAGTTTCTCGATCAGTTCGAACATTTCCCGTCCTCCAGAGTTGTTGTCGTTGTAACCGCGGGTGGCGACTCCTGTCGCTCCGTGGTGGTGGGCGGCGATCCCGCCGCCCGTGGCTGCGCCTCCTGCGCCGCCGAAACCTGTCCGCTTCCGACCGGCCGCCCTGCGGCGTCCGATCAGAAGTTCTTCTTGAACCAGCCGATCGCCCGGCCGACCACGCCGCCGACCTGGCCGAACGAAGTGCCGCCGCCGCGCACCGGCGCGTTGTGGCGCGCGCCGTGCAGCAGCAGGCCCGCGCCGGTGGCGTGCAGCGGGCTGCTGATGACTTCGCCGAGGCCGGTGATCTGCTGCGGCACGCCCAGGCGCACCATCTTGTGGAAGATCTCCTCGGCCAGCTCCAGCGCGCCTTCCATCTGCGCGGCACCGCCGGTGAGCACCACGCCGGCCGCGACCAGGCTGTCGTAGCCGGAGCTGCGCAGCCTGTCCTGCACCATCTCGAAGATTTCCTCGTAGCGCGCCTGCACGCTCTGCGCCAGCGCCTGCCGGGCGAGCCGGCGCGGCGGACGGTCGCCCACGCTGGGCACCTGGATGGTTTCGTCGGCATGCGCCAGCGCGGTCAGCGCGCAGGCGTACTTGATCTTGATTTCCTCCGCGTGCGCGGTGGGCGTCTGCACGGCGTAGGTGATGTCGCCGGTGATCTGGTCGCCGCCGATCGGCAGCGACGCGGTGTAGCGGATCGAACCCTGGGTGTAGATCGCGATGTCGGTGGTGCCGGCGCCGATGTCGACCAGACACACGCCCAGCTCGCGTTCGTCGGGCGTGAGCACCGCGCGCGCGCTGGCCAGCGCCGACGGCACCAGCTCGTCCACCGACAGCCCGCAGCGCTGGATGGACTTGGTGATGTTCTGCACCGCCGCCGCCGCACCGGTGACCAGGTGCACGTTGGCCTCCAGCCGCGTGCCGCTCATGCCCACCGGCGCGCGGATGCCGTCTTGGCCGTCGATGCGGTATTCCTGCGATTCCTTGTAGAGCACCTTGCGGTCGGCCGGTATCGCCACCGCGCTGGCCGCTTCCAGCACCTGCTCAAGGTCGCCCGGCGTCACTTCGCGCTCGCGGATCGCCGCGTTGCCGTGCGAGTTGCGCGTTTCCAGGTGGCTGCCGGAGATGGAAGCGGTGACCGCGCGGATGTCGCAGCCGGCCATCAGCTCGGCCTCTTCCACGGCGCGCTGGATCGAGTGCACGGTGGATTCGATATCCACCACCATGCCCTTGCGCATGCCGCGCGAGACATGCGTGCCGATGCCGATGACGGTGATCTCCTCGCCCGGCTCGTATTCGCCCACGATGGCGGTCACCTTGGAGGTGCCGATGTCGAGGCCCACCACCAGTTGCTTGTCGTTGCGCGTCTTCATGGCTGTTGCGTCCTCACGAGCGGCGCACGGTGGTGGTCTTGGCGGCGGGCGCGGGATCCGGCCAGCGCACGGCAAAACCGTTGGTGTAACGCAGGTCGGCGTAGACGAAACCCTGGTCGTGGCCGGCCATCATTTGCGGATAGACGTCGAGGAAGCGGCGCAGCCGCATGCCGGCAAGGTCGCGGTCGCCGATCACGATGCGCGCGCCGCTCGCCGTGGCGACGCTCCAGCTGCCGCGCGCGGTCAGCGCCACGCCGTTGATCGCGAGGTGCGTGCCGGCGAAGGCCTTGCGCACGTCGGCGTAGAAGCTCACCACCTCGGCGAGGCGATCGTCCGGCCCCTGCAGGTTCGGCAGTGCGGCGGCATCGGCGGCGTCGATCGGCGCGTCGAACACCTTGCCCTGCCGGCTGATCAGTTGCTTGTCGTTCCAGCGCGCGAACGGCTGGCGTTCGGTCACGCGCAACTGCAGGGTGTCCGGCCAGCGCTTGCGCGCCTCCACCGACTCCACCCACGGCAGCGCGGCCACGGCCTGCTGCACGCTGTCGAGGTTCAGGGCGAAGAAACCCTTGCCCAGCCGCGGCAACACGGCGCCGCGCAGCTCGTCCATCGTCACGTGCTTGAACTCGCCCTGCACGGTGAGCTTGGTCACCGGCCAGCGGCTGGCCGCGAACCAGCCGTTCAGCACGCCCACGACGGGCAGCGCCAGCAGGGCGGCGACCAGGCACCAGGCGACGGGACGCGTGCCTGCCCTCATGCACCCTCCCGGAAGCTGGTTTCCAGCACGCGCCAGCACAATGCTTCGTAGTCGATGCCTGCGGCGCGCGCGGCCTTGGGCACCAGCGAATGCGAGGTCATGCCCGGCGCGGTGTTCACCTCCAGCAGCCAGTTGCGGCCCTGGCGGTCGCGCATCACGTCCACGCGGCCCCAGCCGGCGCAGCCCAGCGCGTCGAACGCAACCAGCGCCAGCGCGCGCAGCTCGTTCTCGGCCTCGCCCTGCAGGCCGGGGCACAGGTACTGCGTGTCCTCGGCGACGTATTTCGCGTTGTAGTCGTAGAACGCGCCCTTCGGCACGATGTGGATGGAGGGCAGCACCTCGCGGCCGAGGATGCCGACGGTGAGCTCGTCGCCCTCGATCAGCGTTTCCATCAAGAGATCACCGGGGTACTTCGCCGCCAGCTCGACGGCGCTGTCCAGCTGCGCCTCCTCGAACACGCGGGTGACGCCCACGCTGGAGCCTTCGCAAGCCGGCTTCACGATCAGCGGGAAGCCGATCTGCTTTGCCGCGGCATGCACGTCGGCGCCGCGCGGCAAGGCCACGAACTTCGGCGTGGGCAGGCCCAGCGACTGCCACACGCGCTTGGAGCGCGTCTTGTCCATCGACAGCGCCGAACCCAGCACGCCCGAGCCGGTGTACGGCACGTTGAGCGATTCCAGCGCGCCCTGCAGCACGCCGTCCTCGCCGCCGCCGTGCTGGCCGTGCAGGATGTTGAACACGCGCGCAAAGTGGCCGGCGCGCAGCGCGTCGAGCAGCGCCGGGATGCCGTCGATGGCGTGCGCGTCCACGCCGCGCGCCGTCAGCGCCGCCAGCACGTTGCGGCCGGAATCCAGCGACACCTCGCGCTCGGCCGAGCTGCCGCCCATCACCACGGCGACGCGGCCGAACTCGGCGGGATTGGCGATGCGGGTTTCGGAGTTCGTTGCCATCACGCGGCACCCTTGGTCTTGAGTTGGCCCAGCTGCGCCAGTTCCACCGCCGCGGCGCCGATGTCGCCGGCGCCGAGCAGCAGCAGCAAGTCGCCGTCGCGCAGCAGCGCCGGCAAGGTGTCCTTGAGTTCACGCGGGTGGTCGACCAGCACCGGGTCGACCTTGCCGCGCGCGCGCACCGCCCGCGCCAGCGCGCGGCCGTCGGCGCCGGCGATGTGCGTTTCGCCTGCGGGATAGACGTCCGTCAGCACCAGCACGTCGGCCTCGGCCAGCACGTTGGCGAAGTCGTCCAGCAGGTCGCGCGTGCGGCTGTAGCGGTGCGGCTGGAAGCCGACCACGAGACGGCGCTCGGGCCAGCCGCCGCGCGCCGCCGCGAACACCGCGGCCAACTCGCTGGGATGGTGGCCGTAGTCGTCCACCAGCAGCGCCGTGCCCTTGTCCAGCGCCAGCTCGCCGCGGCGGTGGAAGCGCCGGCCCACGCCCTGGAAATTCGCCAGCGCGCGCGCGATCGCCTCGGCGTTCACGCCGAGCTGCCAGCCGATGCTGGCGGCGGCCAGCGCGTTGAGCACGTTGTGCTTGCCCGGCAGATTCAGCGTCACCGGCACCGCGTCCGGGTTGCCGGGCAGGTGCAGGTCGAAGTGCATCTGGAAGCCCTGCTGGCGCACGTTGGAGGCGCGCACGTCGGCGTCCGCGCTGGCGATGCCGTAGGTCATCACGCGGCGCGTGGTGGTCTTCGCCAGCTCGGCCACTTCGGCATCGTCCACGCACAGCACGGCGAGGCCGTAGAACGGCAGGCGATGCAGGAAATCGGCGAAGGCCTTCTTCACCTCGGCGAAGTCGCCGTGGTAGTTCTCCAGGTGGTCGGCGTCGATGTTGGTAACCGCGGCGATCACCGGCGACAGCAGCAGGAAGGAGCCGTCCGACTCGTCGGCCTCGGCCACCAGGTACTGGCCCGTGCCCAGCCGCGCGTTGGCGCCGGCCGCGTTGAGCTGGCCGCCGATCACGAAGGTGGGGTCGTAGTTCGCCTCGGCCAGCACGCTGGCGGCCAGGCTGGTCGTCGTCGTCTTGCCATGCGTGCCGGCGATGGCGACGCCGCGGCGGAAGCGCATCAGCTCGCCCAGCATCTCCGCGCGGGGAATCACCGGGATGCGCGCGGCGCGCGCGGCGACCAGCTCGGGGTTGTCCGCGCGGATCGCGCTGGAGGTCACCACCACGTCGGCATCGCCCACGTTCGCGGCGTCGTGCCCCACCTGCACCACTAGGCCCAGCTGCGCGAGGCGCTGCGCGGTGGGCGAGTTGGACTTGTCCGAACCCGACACCGCGTAGCCGAGGTTGTGCAGCACCTCGGCGATGCCGCTCATGCCCACGCCGCCGATGCCGATGAAGTGCACGCGGCGGAACGTGGTCATCAGGTCTTCGTGCGCGAGCAGGCGACGCGGCGTCATGCGGCCACCTCCACGCAGGCTGCTTCAAGACATGCGGCAGCAATGGCATCCGCCGCGTCGGGCTTGGCCAGCGTGCGCGCGGCCTCGGCCATGGCGAGCAATCGCGCGCGGTCGGACAGCAGCGCATCCAGACGCTGCGCGAGTGTTTCGATGTTCAAATCGCGTTCCTGGATCAGTTCGGCGGCGCCGGCGGCGAGCAGCGCCTCGGCGTTGCGGGTCTGGTGGTCGTCCACCGCATGCGGGAACGGCACCAGCACGGCGCCCAGCCCGGCCGCGGTGAGTTCGGCCAGCGTGAGCGCACCGGCGCGGCACACCGCGAGGTCGGCCCACGCGTAGGTACCCGCCATGTCTTCGATGAAGGGCACCACCTGCGCCTCGACACCGGCCTTCGCATACACCTCGCGCGCTTCGTCCAGGCCACGGTTGCCGCACTGGTGCAGCACCTCGGGGCGACGTTCCGGCGGCAGCAGCGCCAGCGCCTGCGGCAGCGCGAGATTCAGCGCACGCGCGCCGAGGCTGCCGCCCAGCACCAGCAGGTGCGTGCGTCCGCTACGCCCCGCGAAACGCTGCGTCGGCGCCGCCAGCGCGGCGATGGTGGCGCGCACCGGGTTGCCCACCCATTCCGCGTTTGGCAGGGCACCCGCGAAACCCGCCAGCACGCGCTGCGCATGCGCGGCCAGCTTGCGATTGGTGAAGCCAGCCACGCGATTCTGCTCGTGCACCAGCAGCGGCCGATGCAGCAGGCGCGCGGCCAAGCCGCCGGGGCCGGCCACGTAGCCGCCCATCGACAGCACGCTACGCGGCTTCAGCCTGCGCAGCACGGCGAGCGCGGCCAGCAGTGCACGCGCCAGCATCAGCGGCGCCGCCAGGCGCGTCTTCCAGCCCTTGCCGCGCAGGCCGCCCACGCGGATGGCGTGCAGCTCGATGCCGTGCGCCGGCACCACCTTGGTCTCCATGCCGCCCACCGCGCCCAGCCACGCCACCGGCACGCCCTGCGCGCGCAGCGTCTCGGCCACGGCGAGGCCGGGGAAGATGTGGCCGCCGGTGCCGCCGGCCATGATCAGCACGGGACGGGTATCGGCGCTCATGCCACCGCCGCCTCGCGCGAACGCGCCGCGCCGTTCACGTCCGCCGCCGCCACCGCTTCGGGCATGCGCTTGGCCATCTGCCGCGCATCCAGCGCGCGGTTGATCTCCCAGGTCGCGCGCAGCAGCACGCCGGCCATCGTGCAGGTCAGCACCATCGACGAACCGCCGTAGCTGATCAGCGGCAGGGTGAGGCCCTTGGTCGGCAGCGCGCCGAGGTTCACGCCCACCGACACGATGGCCTGCATCGCCAGCATCAGCGAGATGCCGAACGCGACGTAGCCGGCGAAGCGCTGGCCCACCTCGACGCCTTTCAGGCCCATCGCCAGGCCGCGGCCCACCGCCAGCGCGAACAGGCCCATCACCAGCACGATGCCGACCAGGCCCAGCTCCTCGCCGATCACCGCGAAGATGAAGTCGGTGTGCGCCTCGGGCAGGTACGACAGCTTCAGCACGCTGGAACCCAGGCCCACGCCCGTCCACTCGCCGCGGCCGATCGCCATCAGCGACTGGGTGAGCTGGAAGCCGTCGGTGAACGGGTGCTCCCACGGGTTCATGAAGGAGGTGAGCCGCTTCACGCGGTAGCTCTCGCCGGTGGCGGCGATGTACAGCAGCGGCATCAGCGGCATGCCCATGCCGCACAGGTAGATCGGCCGCGCGCCGCCCAGCCAGACCATGGCGATGGTCACCGAGATCACCAGCGCGGACGAGCCGAAGTCCGGTTGCAGCAGCAGCAGCACCACCACGGCGCCGGCCACCATGATCGGCTTGAACAGGCCGAGGAATTCCGTCTCGATGCTGTCGCGGCGGCGGACGAGGTAGCTGGCCAGGTACACCACCACGATCAGCTTCACCGCCTCCACCGGCTGGAAGCTGGTGACCACCAGGTTCAGCCAGCGCCGCGCGCCGTTGATGCGCATGCCCAGGTGCGGCACGAACACCGCCAGCAGCAGCACGAAGGCCAGCCCCAGCAGCGGGAAGGCGTACTTCTCCAGCAGCTTGAGCTCCACCCGCATCGCCACGCCGGCCGCGACGGCGCCCAGCACGAGGAACAGCAGATCCTTCTTCAGGTAGTAGAACGCGCCGAGGTGGCTGCCGTCGGCCACCGCGATGGAACTGGAGGTCACCATCACCACGCCCACGCTGGCCAGCCCGACCAGCGCGACCAGCAGCCACGGGTCGTAGCTGCCGCGCGGGCCTTGCCGCTTGACCGCCTGCGAGGTGCCGAAGCCGAACATGTCAGCGCACCTTCAACGTGGCGAGGCCGATCAGCACCAGCACGACGCTGATGATCCAGAAGCGCACGATCACCCGCGGCTCGGGCCAGCCCTTCAGCTCGAAGTGGTGGTGGATCGGCGCCATGCGGAACACGCGTTTTCCGGTGAGCTTGAAGCTGGCCACCTGGATCATCACCGAGGCGGTTTCCAGCACGAACACGCCGCCCATCACCAGCAGCACGATCTCCTGCCGCACGATCACCGCGATGCAGCCCAGCGCCGCGCCGATCGCCAGCGCACCCACGTCGCCCATGAACACCTGCGCCGGGTAGGTGTTGAACCACAGGAAGCCCAGCCCCGCGCCGGCCAGCGCGCCGCAGTAGATCGACAGCTCGCCCGCGCCGGGGATCGAGGGGATGCCGAGGTATTCGGAGAACACCTTGTTGCCGGCGAGGTAGGCGAACGTGCCCAGCGCGCCGGAGACCAGAACCGTCGGCATGATCGCGAGGCCGTCGAGGCCGTCGGTGAGGTTCACCGCGTTGGAGAAGCCCACCACGATGAAATACGCCACCACCACGAACAGCGCGCCCAGCGGGATCGCCACGTGCTTGAACAGCGGCACGTACAGCGCCGTCTCCGCCACCGGCACGCTGCCCGCGGCGTGCGGCGCGGTGAAATACAGGAACAGCGCCGCGCCGAGGCCGAACACCGACTGCCAGAAATACTTCCAGCGCGAGGCGAGGCCGCGGCTGTCCTTCAGCACCAGCTTGCGGTAGTCGTCGTAGAAGCCGATCAGGCCAAAGCTCAACATCACCGCCAGCACCACCCACACATAGCGGTTGCCGAGGTCGGCCCACAGCAGCGTGGCGACGGTGACCGCCAGCAGGATCATCACGCCGCCCATGGTGGGCGTGCCGGCCTTGGAGAGGTGCGACTGCGGGCCATCGCTGCGCACTACCTGGCCGGCCTTGAGCGCGGCCAGCCGGTTGATCAGCCAGGGGCCGCACAGCAGCGACATCGCCAGCGCGGTGAGCGCGGCCATGATGGTGCGGAAGGTGATGTACTGGAACAGATGCAGCGTGGTGAAGTGCCGCGCCATCCAGTCCGCGAGTTCAAGCAGCATCGGATGCGCCCTCCGGCTTCGTGACGGCATGTTCGGCGGCGCCTTCCAACGCCTTCACCACGTGCTCCATGCCCGAGGAATGCGAGCCCTTGACCAGGCAGGTCACACCGGCGTGCAAACCTGCCTTCAAGGCGGCGACCAGGCCCGCCTTGTCCGCGAAATGCTGGCCGCCGGCCCCGAACGCCTCGACCGCCGCCGCACCCAGCGGGCCGACCGCGAACAGGCGCTCGATGCCGCGCTCGCGCGCCTTCGCGCCCACGCCGGCATGCAGCGCGCGCGCGTCGGCGCCGAGCTCGGCCATGTCGCCCAGCACCAGCCAGCGCTCGCCCTGCGCCAAGGCCAGCGTGTCGATCGCCGCGGCCATCGAGCTGGGGTTGGCGTTGTAGCTGTCGTCCACCAGCGTGGCGCCGCCGGGCAAGGCGATGCGGCGCAGCCGGCCGGCGACCGCGCGCGCCTGTTCCAGCCCCGCCACGATGGTGGCCAGCGGCACCTCCAGCGCCAGCGCGATGGAGGCCGCGGCCAAGGCGTTGGCCACGTTGTGGCGGCCGGGCAGCGCCAGTTCCACCTCGGCATCGCCCACCGGCGTGCTCAGCACGAACAGCGAGCCGTCCGCGCGCTGCTCCACGATGTCCGCGCCCACGTCGGCCTTGTGTTCCAGCCCGAAGCGCAGCACGCGGCGCGTGCCGGCCAGGCCCGCGAAGAAGCCGGCGAACGCGTCGTCCGCATTGATGATCGCCACGCCGTCCGCGGGCAACGCCTGGTACAGCGCGCCCTTGGTCTCGGCCACGCCTTCCACGCTGCCCATGCGCTCAAGATGCGCGGGCGCGATGAGGTTGACGAGGCCGATATCGGGCCGCGCGATGGCGGCGAGATAGGCGATGTCGCCGGGCTTGCCCGCGCCCATTTCCAGCACCGCGTATTCGGCGTCCTCGGGCATGGACAGCAGGGTCAGCGGCAGGCCGATCTCGTTGTTGAAGCTGCCGGTGTTGACGTGGGTGCGCCCGTGCAGCGACAGGATGGACGCGGTGAGCGTCTTCACCGTGGTCTTGCCGTTGGAGCCGGTGATGCCGATCACCCGCGCGTGGCGCTGCGCACGCACCGCGCTGGCGAGGTCGCCCAGCGCCGCCTCCACGTCGTCCACCAGCACCTGCGGCAGCGGGCTGTCCACCTTGCGCGACACCAGCGCGCCGGCGGCGCCGGCGGCGTGCGCCTGCGCGAGGTAGTCGTGGCCGTCCACGCGCTCGCCCTTGAAGGCGGCGAACAGGTCGCCGGGCTTGAGCTTGCGCGTGTCGATGGCCACGCCGCCCACCGCGGCGTCCTCGCCGAGCAGGCGGCCGTGCGTCCACATCGCGATGGCGCCGAGCTGCATCATGCGCGCCGCTCCAGGGCCGCGCGCGCGACCAGCATGTCGTCGAACGGGCGCTTGCCGGCCGCGCCCTCCTGGTAGGTTTCGTGGCCCTTGCCGGCGATCACCACCACGTCGTTGGCCGCGGCCATCTCCAGCGCCTGCCCGATGGCGGCGGCGCGGTCGCGCTGCACGCCGTACTCGCGCGCGGCGCCCATGCCGGCCACGATCTGCGCCACGATGGCGTCGCCGTTCTCGCCGCGCGGGTTGTCGTCGGTGACGAAGGAGACATCCGCCAGGCGCGCCGCGATGGCACCCATCAGCGGACGCTTGCCCGCGTCGCGCTCGCCGCCGCAGCCGAACACGCAGATCAGCCGGCCGCGGCAATGCGCGCGCACGGCGTTCAAGACCTGCTCCAGCGCGTCGGGGGTGTGCGCGTAATCCACCACCACCAGCGGCAAGCCGTGCTGGCCGCCGAGCCGGCTCATGCGGCCGTTGACCGGCTGCAGGTTCTCCAGCGCGGACACGATGCGTTCGAACGGCTCGTCCAGCGCGCCTAGGCAGGCGGCGACGGTAAGCAGGTTGGCCACGTTGAACAGGCCGAGCAGGCGGCTGCGCAAGGTGTGCGTGCCCCACGGCGTGCGCAGCACGAAGGCCAGGCCCTCGGCCGAGCTGACCACGTTGCCCGCCGCCACGTCCGCCGCCGCATCGCCCTTCGCGCTCACGCGCAACGCGCGCACGCCGGCAGGCAACTGTTCCAGCAACCGCGCGCCGAAGGCGTCGTCGCCATTGACGACCGCCGCGCGCAGACCTGGCCACGCGAACAGCTTGGCCTTGGCCGCGCCGTAGGCCTCCATGCTGCCGTGGTAGTCCAGATGGTCGCGAGTGAGATTGGTGAACGCGGCAACCTCGAAATCCACCGCGCCGACGCGGCCCTGCTCCAGCGCGTGCGAGGACACCTCCATCGCCACGTGGGTGGCGCCGGCATCGCGGAATTCGGCCAGCAGGCCATGCACGCTGATCGCGTCCGGCGTGGTGCGCTCGCCGTCGCGCAGGCGGCCGTGCAGCCCCGCGCCCAGCGTGCCGATGCTTGCGGCGCGATGGCCGAGGAACTCCAGCGCTTGCGCCAGCAATTGCACGGTGGAGGTCTTGCCGTTGGTGCCGGTGACGCCGACCACGCGCAGCGCTTCGGAGGGGCGGTCGTAGAAGCGCGAGGCGATTTCGCCGACCTGCGCGTGCAGGCCGTCGATCCACAGCACCGGCACGTCCAGCGGCGCGATCTCGACGACCGGCGCCTCGGCCAGCACCACCGCCGCGCCGCGCTGCGCCGCGCCGGCGGCGAAGGCGATGCCATGATCCTGCGTGCCGCGCAGGGCGAAGAACGCGTCGCCGCGGCGAACCTTGCGCGAATCCAGCGCCAGCCCGGATACCGCGATGCGCGCGGCCTCCGCCGGCACGTCGGCGATGCCCAGCAGCAACTGGTCGAGGCGACCGTTGTTCATGGCGTGCCTCCGTCGGCCGGGACTTCGTCGACCGGCGCCTCGTGCACCGGCACGTCGTTCGCCGCGGGCGGCGGCTGCCGCGCCTGGCTGCCGACCAGGCCGCCGTTGCCCTGCAGCGGGCCGCCCACGTACCAGCGGCCGATGTTGTCCGGCGGGATGTCGAGCAGGCGCAGCGCGCCGCCCATCACCGCGGAGAACACCGGCGCCGACACGGTGCCGCCGAAGTAGCCGCCCTTGGTGGTGCCGTTGACCACCACCACGCCGACGATCTGCGGGTTGCTGGCCGGCACGATGCCGGCGAACAGCGAGTTGTAGGTGTCCTTGGAGTAGCCGCCGGCGATCGCCTGGTGCGAGGTACCGGTCTTGCCGGCCACGCTGTAGTTGGCGATGCGCGCGTTCGCGCCGGTGCTGTCGGGGCCGGTGATCGTCTCCAGCATGCTCACCAGCTCGTGCGCCACCTGCGGCGAGATGATCTGCTTGCCGGGGCTGTCGTCGCCCTTGATGAAGGTGGGCGTGTGCATCACGCCGTTGTCGGCGATGGTGGCGTAGGCGTTGGCCAGTTGCAGCGCGGTGACGTTGACGCCGTAGCCGTAGGCCATGATCGCCTTTTCCAGCGGACGCCAGTCGCGGCCGATCTTCAGCAGGCCCGACGACTCGCCCGGGAAGCCGCTGCCGGTGCTGCTGCCGAAGCCGAACGCGCGGTAGGTGTCGTACATCAGCGTGGTGTCGAGCGTCATCGCGATCTTCGCCGCGCCCACGTTGCTGGAACGGGTGAGCACGCCGGTGGGCGTGAGCAGGCCGTTCGGGTCGTCGTCGCGGATGTCGTGGCCGTGGAAGAACCAGTGGCCGTTGCCGGTGTCGATGATCGGACTGGTGGGCGTGTACGCTCCGCTGGACAGCGCCGCCGCCAGCGTGAACGCCTTCATGGTGGAGCCCGGCTCCACCACGTCGGTGACGGCGCGGTTGCGCCGCTGCGCCGGCTTGCTGCCGGCCAGCGCGTTCGGGTTGTAGGTGGGCAGGCTGGCCATCGCCAGGATCTCGCCGGTGTGCACGTCCATCACCACCATCGAGCCGGAGGCGGCGTTGAACTTGTCCAGCGCGTTCTTCAGCTCGTTGTAGGCGAGGAACTGGATGCCGCGGTCGATGCTGAGCGTGAGGTTCTGCCCCGGCTTGGGCGCGCGCACCTGCTCCAGCTCCGCCACCTCGTGGCCCTTGCCGTCGCGAATCACGCGCTTCAGGCCGGGCTTGCCGGCCAGCCAGTCGTCGTAGGCCAGCTCCAGCCCTTCCTGGCCGTGGTCGTCGATGTTGGTGACGCCGAGCACGTGCGCGGTCACTTCGCCCGACGGATAGAAGCGCTTGAACTCGCGCTGGCCGTTGACGCCCGGGATGTCGAGGTCGAGCACCGCCTGCGCCGCCTCCGGCGGCATCTGCCGGCGCAGGTAGACGAACTCGCGGTCGGAACGCTGCTCGAGGTATTGCTCGATCTGCTGCGGATCGCCGCCCAGCGCCTTCGCCAGCGCGGGGATGCGGTCGGAATTCGCCAGCAGCTCGCCCGGATTGGCCCAGATCGAGGTCACCGGCGTGGACACCGCCAGCGGCTCGCCGTTGCGGTCGAAGATGGTGCCGCGCGACACCGGGATCGGCACCTCGCGCAGGAAGCGCGCGTCGCCCTGCTTCTGGTAGAACTGCTTGCGCACCACCTGCAGGTCGAACGCGCGCGCCACCAGGGCCAGCGAGATCAGGCCGAGCACGCCCACCACCAGCACCATGCGCTTGCGCGCGCTGGGGCCGGCGCCGCGGCGCCGGCCTGGCGACGTGGCGCGCAGCGGCTGCGGACGGATGCGGTCGCGCCACTTCGTCATCGGCGCAGCAGCCGGATGTCTTGCGGGCGCGGATCGACCATGCCCAGCTGCTGCCGCGCCTCCTCGTCGATGCGGCGCGGCTCGGCGAAGGTGGCCTGTTCCAGTTCGAGCCGGCCGTATTCGATGTTCATGGCGTCGCGCTGGTTCTGCAGCGCGGTCAGCTGCACGAACAGCTCACGGCTCTCGTGGCGCGCCCATACCACGCTGATCGCACTGCCGATCACGGCAGCCAGCAAGGCGAGCATGAAGAGGGTCTGGAGCAGCCTCATGCGTGCTCCGCCGCCGGCAGTTTCTCGGCCACCCGCAGCACCGCCGAACGCGCACGCGGATTCACCGCCAGCTCGGCCTCTGAAGGGAACTGCGCCTTGCCCACCGCGGCCAGTTCGGCCGGCTTCGCGGCGACGGGCGGGCCGCGCCGGTTGCCCTGCACGCGGCCGGCGTGGTCGCGGATGAATTGCTTGACGATGCGGTCTTCCAGCGAATGGAAGCTGATCACCGCGAGCCGGCCGCCGGGCTTCAGCCGCGCCAAGGCGGCATCCAGCCCGCGCTGCACGGCATCCAGCTCGCCGTTCACGCGGATGCGCAGCGCCTGGAAGCTGCGCGTGGCCGGGTGCTTGCCCGGTTCGCGCCGGCCCACCACGCGCTCGATCAGCGCGGCCAGTTCGCCGGTGCGCGTGAGCGGGTTTTCGGCGCGGCGCTCCACGATGGCGCGGGCGATCTTGCGGCTGAAGCGCTCCTCGCCGAACTGCCACAGCACGTCGGCGATCTCGCGCTCGGAAGCATGCGCGAGGAAATCCGCCGCGCTCTCGCCCTGCGAGGTGTCCATGCGCATGTCCAGCGGCGCATCGGCCATGAAGCTGAAGCCGCGCGCGGCCTCGTCCAGTTGCGGCGAGGACACGCCGAGGTCGAGCAGCACGCCGTCTAGCCCGTCGGCGGTTTCGTCCCACTCGGCCATGCCGGAGAAATTGGCATGGCGGATCGCCACGCGCGGCTCGGCGGCGAACGCCTTGCGCGCTTCGGCGATGGCCTGTGGATCCCGATCCATCAGCAGCAGGCGCCCGCCGGGGCCGAGGCGCGACAGCACGGCGCGGGCGTGACCGCCGCGTCCAAACGTGCCATCGAGATAACGCCCGCCTGCCTGCACGGCAAGGCCCTCCACCGCTTCGTCCAGCATTACCGGGATGTGCCGCAATTCGGCCATGCCGCACCTCCCGACCCGTTGCCCGCCCGCAAAATTCGCGCCGCCTTACAACTGCAGCGCGGCCATGTCGTCAGTGATGTCGTCTTCGCCGATGGTCTGGCGGATCTTGGCCAGGTGGGCCTGTTCGCTCCACAGCTCGAACTTGTTGCCCATCCCCAGCAATACCGCCTTCTTCTCGATGCCCGTGGTCGCGCGCTGGCTGGCCGGCAGCAGGATGCGCGCGGCACTGTCGGGTTCGACGATGGACGCGGCGCCCACCAGCTTCATCTGCATGTCGCGATGGGCCCGCTTGACCATGGGCAGGGCATTGATCTGGTCGCGCACCTTTTCCCACTCGGCATACGGGTACAGCCACAGGCAGCCCGACTCGAAGGGGTCGTAGGTGACCACAAGCCGGTTCGCGCAGGCGCCCGCCACCAACTCGCGGTACGCGGTCGGTATGGCCAAGCGGCCCTTGTCGTCGACGGTGATGGCGGTTTCGCCTTGAAACACGAACAGACTCCACAATTACCCACGATTTCACACCGAAATCCACGATAGTCTCAGCCCCTGAGACTGTCAAGGAAATTTTTGCTTGTGAATCAAGGGGAAAGGCGAAGTTATGACAGTGTTTCCAGCACTTTCTGAGGAACGTACTCAAGGTGTTTGAATGCAGGGAGTTTTTCCTGCAGCTGACACGGTGTGCCGATGCGCAAAATCCGCTCGCGATCACCTGCAGGCCGCACCCGGCATGAATCGCCGTTCACGCTCGCCGCCGACGCGCACCCACAGCCGTCCCGGCGCATGCCTGCACCGGGACGGGAACCGAAAAGAAGGTGGAGTCGGCCTGTAAGCCGGGTTCTGTACGCCTTGCGGCGCGACAGTCATTCCTCTCGGCCAGGCGTCGCCGCCTGGCTCCAGCAACCTACCCGGGGACGACGCGGGCCGCGCCAATGTCCCCCTATTTGGTCTTGCTCCGAGTGGGGTTTACCGTGCCGTACGGCGTTGGCCCCGTACGCGGTGCGCTCTTACCGCACCCTTTCACCCTTACCTGTGCCCTTGCGGGCCATCGGCGGTCTGCTCTCTGTTGCACTGGCCGTCGGCTCGCGCCGCCCAGGCGTTACCTGGCACTCTGCCCTGTGGAGCCCGGACTTTCCTCGATGCGCTTGCGCGCGACGCGACTGTCCGGCCGACTCCGCCGATGAGTATAACGCGACTGTCCTCGACTTCGATCGTGCGGATCCTGGCATTCCCTGACCGGCGCTTCCCCGGATCACGAATGACGCCGACCGATGGAACGCGGAACCCTGCCGCAGCACCGCCACACCCGCGGATATGGCCCGTTTGACAGTGGCCATGCTCCAGGACTACCTTTATCAAAATTGATAAAGGTTCATGCTCCTTGCCCGGAAAGACTGTCCTAGATGTCTTGCTGCACCCGATCCGCATGAGGATCGTGCGGACTTTTGCGGGGGCGGCGGAGCTTACCGTTCGAGACTTGGCAAAAAATCTTGACGACGTTCCGCAGGCCACGCTTTACAGGCATTTGAGCCGATTGACCGAAGCCGGCGTCCTGACCGTGGCTTCGGAAACCCCCGTGCGTGGCGCCCTGGAGCGCGCCTACCGGATCGATCCCGCCGCCGTCACGGTACCTACGGAAGACATCGGCGCCATCGACCCGGAGACCCATCAAAAGTACTTCTCGGTCTTTGTCGCCTCGCTGCTGGAGGACTTCAGCCGTTATACCCGGTCAGGTGATGTCGATGTGCTGCGCGACGACGTCCACTATCTGCAGGTACCCGTCCTTGCGACGCCAGAGGAGTTCGCCAGCTTCATGAAAGAACTGGCGGCACTCGTCAAAAAGTTTGCGGGACGCAAGCCCGCCAAGCGGCGAATACGGCGAACGGTATCCATCGTCACGCTCCCGGAAAAACCCGCGAAAACACATTGAATCCACCGTTGGCAGATTCGATCTACACGTATTGAAGGAATGCAAATGCGGGACAATGTCATGAAGCTGCACGACGGGAGGAAACTTGGTTTTGCCGAATACGGCAAACCCGCAGGCATTCCGTTATTGCTGTTTCATGGCACGCCCGGCTGTCGCATCATGCCGCGATTGGAGACTGCGGCATGGATCAGGGAAACCGGCATCCGCGTGATCGTGCCCGACCGACCCGGCTATGGCCTTTCCGACCCTGCCCCCAAACGCGCCATCATGGATTGGGCGGCCGATGCAGAGGAACTGGCCGACCATCTCGGCCTTGCCCGTTACCATATCGCAGGCGGTTCGGGCGGCGGCCCATATGCCCTTGCCTGCGCGATCCGCTCCCCCAGACGAGTGTTGTCCGCGACCTTGATATGCAGCGGCGGCCCGCCCGAGGTGATGCCGCCGTCGAAGGAAATGAATTCTGGAAACAGGATCGCGTTCTTTCTGGCGCGACATGCACCGATGATCCTGAAATTACAGTTCACGATCATTGCCAAATTCATGCGGAAACCACCGCCGGAACCTGGATCAAGGAAAGCGGAGAAATTGGCACGCCTGAAATCGAAACAGCTTGCGCGGCTACCCGAATGGGACAGGCGCGTCCTTGAAGGTCAGAGCGGAGAAAATTTGCGGACGCAGATGAAGGAGGCTTTTCGGCAGGGTACCGACGGTGCGTATCGCGATCTGTTGCTTGCAAGCCGCCCCTGGTGCCTCGACCTAGAGAAACTGACGATCCCCGTATTCATGTGGCATGGCATTGCCGACACCCATGTACCCGTTTCCACCGCCCGCAAGTTTTCCAACCTGATACCTGGATGCGAAACCCACTTCATACCGGATGCCGGCCACCAGCTTCTGGCAAGCGAGGAGGTATGTTCGCAAATGGTGGCCCGGATGTTATCCGTCACGGCATAACCGTCCGCTGTCAGCCATTGCCCCCGCTAGACGGCCCGCCTGTCACCGCGTGCCGCCGGCCCGATCAACACCCGGTCTGGTGGTCGGCAACCGCCGCATGAGCGCCCAACCTGGCCGGAACGCGTACTGCCAAAGCCGCCGTCACGAGTGCAGCGCGCTCCTATCCCACGTACAACGTCTTGCGCGGCGCCCCACTGATCGCCGCGGCGAGCTTCGCCGCCTTCGCCGGCGGCAGTTCCTCGCGCAGGATGGCGAAGACGCGCTGGCCTTCGACCAGCTTCGCATCGGCTTCCTCACCACGGCCGGCAACCAGGATCACGCATTCGCCGCGCTGCTGATCGGGATCGTTCGCCACGCGTTCGGCAAGTTGCGCCAGCGGCTCGCCGATCACCGTCTCGAACAGCTTGGTGAGTTCGCGCGCCAGCACCGCCTCGCGTCCGTCGCCGAACACGTCACGCATGTCGGCCAGGCTCTCGGCGACGCGATGCGAGGATTCGTAGAAGATCAGCGTGCGCGGCTCGCCCACCAGCTCCTGCAAACGTGCGCGGCGTGCCGCGGACTTCGGCGGCAGGAAGCCCTCGAACACGAAGCGGTCGCAGGGCAGGCCCGCCACCGACAACGCCGCGATCGCCGCGCACGCGCCAGGCACCGGCGCGCAGCGCACGCCAGCAGCACGCGCCGCACGCACCAGCCGGAAGCCGGGATCGGAAATCAGCGGCGTGCCCGCGTCGGAAATCAGCGCCACCGACTCGCCGCCCTGCAGGCGCCGCACGATGGCATCCACCACCTCGCGCTCGTTGTGCTCGTGCAAGGCCACCAGCGGCGTGGCGATGTTGTGGTGGAGCAGCAGCGGCTTGCTGTGGCGTGTGTCCTCGGCGGCGATCACCGCCACCTCGCGCAGCGTGGCGATGGCGCGCGCGGAGAAATCGTCGCGATGGCCGATCGGCGTGGCGACCACCCACAGGCAGCCGGGTTGGATAAGTGGCATGGGCAAAACCGGGTCACGGAAACGATGGGCTATCATCGCTCACACTCGACGCAAACATGCCGACATTGAGAGTCCCGATGCGCCTGCGCCCCCTCACCCGGCCGTCCCTGTCGGCCCTCGGCCCCGTCCTTCTGCTGGCCGGAGCGCTGGTTCTGAGCAGTTGCGTTCCCGGCAACACCAGGCCCTCGCCCGCCGAAACCGCGGCCGCCGACGGCGCCGCGGCGTTGGCACGCCAGGGCCAGTTCGACCAGGCCTCGCAGGCTTATCTCGCGCTGGCCTCCCAATACGGCGGTCGTGCCGACCATTACCGCCTGCTGGCTGCCGAGGCCTGGCGCGAGGAGGGCCGCATCGAAGCCGCCGCGCCCACGCTGGCGCAGATCAAGCGCGAAAACCTGCAAGGCGACGACGCCCTACGCTTCGATCTGCTGCGCGCCGATCTCGCACTGCAGCACCATGACGCCGCCACCGCCCTGCGACTCACCACCCAGCCCACCGTCGCCGTACCGGAAGCGCTGCAGCTGCGCCTGTACGAACTGCGCGCCCGCGCGCAGGCCGCCACCGGCGACCATTGGGGCGCTGCACGCACCCGCGTGCAGATGGACGACCACCTGCAGGGGCTGGATCGCGCCGAAAATCGCAAGCTTGCCCTCGCCGAACTGGCCCAGCTCGACGTGGCGGCGCTCAAGCGACGCGCCGCCGCGATGCAGCCGGGCGACCGCATGCTGCCGTGGACGAACGAAGCGCTGAGCCAGCGCGGCATTGCCGTGGCGCAACCCACGCCGTCGCTGCAGCAACCGGTGGGCACCTTGCTGCCGGGGGTCAACGCGGACGTGCGCGAGGGCTACCGGATGCCCGCCCGCGTGGCCCTGCTGCTGCCGCAGAGCGGCCCTTACGCCGCCGCCGGCAACACGATCCTCGAAGGCTTCTTCGCCGCCTACGCGGAAGCCGCGCGCACCCACGCGCCACGCGCTTCGGTGCACATCTACGACACGCAGGGCACCGCCGATGGCGCGACCAAGGCCTATCAGCAGGCCGCCAAGGATGGCGCGCAACTGGTGGTCGGCCCGCTCACCCGCGGCGCGGTGGCAGCGCTGTTCGCCCAACCCTCGCTGCCGGTGCCGGTGCTGGCGCTGAACCACCCGGACAACAAGCAGATCCCGGCCGGCGGCGCCAGCGAATTCGGCCTGCTGCCGGAAGCCGAGGGCGCCCAGGCCGCCGACCACATGGTCGACCGCGGCTTGAACCAGGCCTACGTGGCGATCTCCGGCGACGACTTCGCCCAGCGCGCCGCCAACGCGTTCAAGGCCGAATTGCTCGCACGCGGCGGCAACGTGCTCGGCATGGCCACCGTGCCCGCCAACGACATGAACTATGCCGACACGATCAGCCAGCTCAACATGGCCGGCGCAGGCGGCGACGCCGGCATCTTCATCAGCATGCCTCCGCGGCAGGCGCGCCTGCTGCTGCCGCAATTGCGCATCGCCAAGATCGCCTTGCCGGTGTTCGGCACCTCGCACGTCTATGCCGGCAGCGACAACCCCACCGCCGACGGCGACCTCGACGGCGTGGAGTTCTGCGACGCGCCCTGGCTGTTCAACGCCCAGCCAGGGCTGCCCAACCACGACGACATCGCCACGCAACTGCCATCCGCGCGCGGCGGCAACGCGCGGCTGTTCGCGTTCGGCATGGATGCGTGGAACCTGGTGCCGTATCTCGACTGGCTGCGCGACCACCCCGGTAGCTATCTGCCCGGCGCCACCGGCCAGCTCACCGCCGACGAATTCGGCCGCATCCGCCGCGTGCTGACCTGGGCGAAGTTCGACAACGGCCTCGCCCGCCCGCTCAGCGGCAGCCTGCAACTGGACGACCTGCCCGCACCGTCCGGCAGCGCCCCTGCACCGGCCGGCAGCAACGCGCAACCGGCCACGCCTTCTTCGACCGGCCACTGATGCGCAGCACCGGCGCCGACTACGAGCAACGCGCCGGCACCGAGCTCGAACGCGCCGGGCTCAAGACGCTCGCCCGGAACTACACCACCCGCCACGGCGAACTCGACCTGGTGATGCTGGATCGCGACACCGTGGTCTTCGTCGAGGTGCGCTACCGCGTGCGCACCGCGCACGGCGACGCGCTGGCCTCGATCACGCGCGGCAAGCAAGACAAGCTGATCCGCACCGCGCAACTGTGGCTGGCCGCCCATCCGCAACATGCGCACCGCTCCTGCCGTTTCGACGTGGTCGGCTACGACGGCCCTGCCGGCGATACGCACATGCAGTGGCTGCGCGGGGCTTTCGAGGCATGACGCGCCCCCTGTAGGCATCGGACTACATGATGTCAGTGCCTTCCGGCACACATTTCAGCGCGCCCACCTACAGGCCACGGCATGCACACGCCCTAACATGCACAGCGCGCCGTTTTGAGATGTATTCGACGAAACACGCGCGCATCGTGTGACAGCATCGACCAAGCGTGGCGTGTTGTGTCTGCCACGCGGGGGATGTGTCAACCGACCCAACCAGGCACTTGCTTGCGCGATGTTCCCTATCGCGCGAGGGCTCTTGCTTCCGGAAAGTTCCGGGAGCCATCGGACTGGATGCACGAATGGATATCGCAGCGCCCGCACAACGCGACGCATCGCCACGAAGGCACCGCTCCGGCAACGCCATCGAACAAACCACCGTTTCAAACATGCCTGCCGACAGCGGCCCCTCGCCGTGTCCGCGCGACACGGGGACGACAGCATCAAGCCCTCGTCCGCGGCAACTCCATCCAACTCCAACCAGCGGGTCAGACGTGGACAAGGATCTACCGAAATCGCTCCGTACAGGCGTCATGTTGCTCGCCATCGCGGCACTGGCCGCATGCGGCACGCCTCCGGCCAAAAACTTCAGCGGCCCATGGAAGCCCGTCAACCGTTTCCAGAACGCACCCACCGAAATCCCGCTGAACCCGGCCTACGTGTTCTACGCGTCGCCGATGGACGAAACGCTCAAGACGATGCTCACGCGATGGGCCAAGGACTCGGGCCGTGAGCTGTCGTACAAGCTCCCCTTCGACGTGACCCTGTACCAGCCGGTTGCCGGCATCCGCACCACGGACATCGACGATGCCATGGCGCAGCTCGACACGATCTACGCGTCGCAAGGGGTCTCCATCTCAGCCAGCCTGCGGCGCATCGAAGTCGGCCCGATCGCTGCCGGCAGCACCGGCCCACAGGCTGGGAACGCCGCACCCGCCGCTGCCGCGTCCGCCGCGCCAACCGGGGCGAAATGACCATGCGTACCAACAACACCGCGAAAGGCCCGGAATTTCGTCCATGCTGAAGAAGAATGCATCCAGTCGGAAGGTAGACGAAGCGGTCGCCAAATCCGCCAACTTCGAGTTGACCATTGCCGACCTCGCCCGGCGCAGCGAGCGCCGCGCGTGGATGGTTGCGTTCGGCGCCATCGGCATGTCGCTGATCCTTGCCGGTGGCTATTTCTACATGTTGCCGCTCAAGCAGAAAGTCCCCTACCTCGTGATGGCCGACGCCTACACCGGTACCAGCACGGTGGCGCGACTCACGGACGACGCAATCCAGCACAGGATCAGCGCCAGCGAGGCGATCAACCGCAGCAACGTCGCGCACTTCGTGCTGGCGCGCGAATCGTACGACCTGGCCCTGCTCAACCTGGGCGACTGGGCCACCGTCCAGACCATGTCCGCTCCCGGCGTGCGCGCCGCATACACCCAGCAGTATTCGTCGAACAACCCCAACGGCCTCTACAGGAAGTACGGCAAGGACACCGCCATCCGGATCAAGCTGCTGAGCATCGTGCTCAACGGTGGTGGCCCAGGCATGGCCCCCAGGGGCGCCACCGTGCGCTTCCAGCGCAGCCTCTACGACAAGCAATCGGGAGCCACGCGCCCACTGGACAACAAGATCGCGACGATGTCGTTCACCTACAAGACCAACCTCGATATGGACGACCAGAGCCGCATACAGAACCCGCTGGGTTTCTGGGTCACCGAATATCGCGTCGACGACGACTACTCGTCGGCTCCGCCTGCCGAGATCCAGGACACGGCCGCTCCCGCCATGCCGGCCCAGAGCATCGCCCCGGGCATAACCCCATCGCCAACCGCGACCGCTCCGATGGCCCTGCCACCCGCCACCGCCGTCGCCAACCCGCCCATGCAGGAACCCGGCGGGCAGACCACCGGGAATTCCGCCACTGGAGTAGGTCGCCCATGAACCGTCCCCGCCTGCTTGGCCTGACCATCGCAACATGCGCGGCCCTCCTCGGCCTGTCCGCGCCGGCGAGCGCGCAGGTCGTGCAACAGTACGAATACCAGCCCGACCGCATCTATCCGGTGCGTACGGGCCTCGGCATCACCACGCAGATCGAGCTCAGCCCGCAGGAGAAGATCCTCGACTACAGCACCGGCTTCAGCTCCGGCTGGGAGCTCACGCGCCGCGACAACGTCTTCTACCTCAAGCCGAAGAACGTCGACGTGGACACCAACATGATGATCCGCACCGCGACGCACTCCTACATCTTTGAATTGAAGGTGGTCGCCACCGACTGGAAGACGCTCGACCAGGCGCGCCGCAATGGCGTGGAATACAAGATCACCTTCAGCTATCCGGCCGACACCAGCTTCGCCAAGGAAATCAAGAAGGACACCAAGGTATCGGCACTGAACACCAGTCTCGTGCCCGGGCGCAGCTACAACTTCGACTACGACTACGCGACGCGCAGCAAGGCCGCGCCATGGCTGGTGCCCGCCAACGTCTACGACGACGGCCACTTCACCTACATCAGGATGAACGACCTCAAGCAGTTCCCGACCGGCGACTTCCCCGCGGTGTTCATGCGCGAACAGGAGAAGGGCGAGGACTCGCTGGTGAACACCACCGTCGAGGGCAACATCATCATCGTTCACGGCACGTATCCCTACCTGGTCATCCGCCACGGCAACGATGTCGTTGGCCTGCGAAGGAACACCCAGAAGTGAACTCCAATACCCCGAACCAGCCCGGCGACGGCTCCATGCACCCGCAGGATCCCCACGACATGCCGGGCAACCAGGCCGACCCGCTGGGCAACAACCCCTATTCCAACCGCTATCAGCAGTCCGCCGTCCCCGACCTGGACGCCGGCGCCCCCCAATTGCGCTCGCACGACCTGAAGCGCATGAACCAGCGTGCGCTGCTCCTGCTGGTCGCAGTGGTGCTGCTCATGCTGTTCGTTGCGTACTGGATGATCACCGGCACCCGCAGCCGCAGCGCACAGGCCAAGCCGCGCGAGGAAAAAGTCACGGTGGCGGAGCCGCCGAAATCGCTGGCCCTGCCGCCATTGCCGGCCGCAGCGCCAGCACCGCGGCCAGCCGCCGCCATTCCACTGGTGCAGCAGCCCCCCCTTCCGGCCGTTCAGCAGCGATCGCTGTTGGCACCTGCCACCCAGCAGCCAAGCTTGGTGCAACGCCGGATCGCCGGACTGGAAAACACCGATGCCGGCGCGGGTGCCAGTCTGCCCGTCACCGCACCGGCCGCAATCGGCATGGGCCCGCCCGGCAGCCTGAACGATTCGACCGTCCCCAGCGCCCAGCCGTTGCGCAGCCCCGACACCCTGATGCAACGCGGCACCTACATCCGCTGCGTGCTGGAGACGCGCATCATCTCGGACATCCCCGGCTACACGTCCTGCCTGGTCACCGAGCCGGTCTACTCCTTCAACGGCCAGCGCCTGCTGCTACCCAAGGGCTCCAAGGTGCTGGGCACATACGACAAGGGGCCGATGGGCGACCGCATGGCGGTGATCTGGGATCGCATCATCACGCCCAATGGCATCGACGTGAACATGGCCAGCCCGGGCATCGACAATCTGGGCGGCGCCGGCATCCCCGGCCACTACGACGCCCACTGGGGCCAGCGCATCAGCTCGGCCCTGCTGATCAGCATGCTCAGCGACGCCTTCAAGTACGAAGCCGCCGAGCACGGCCCGAAGAGCACCACCGTCACCAACGGGGTGGTGACCCAGGAGCCGTTCGAGAGCAACACCGCACAGACCGTGCAGAACCTGGCCAACCAGGCCGTGCAGGCTGCCGCCAACCGCGCGCCGACCGTAACCATCAACCAGGGCACGATCGTCTACGTCTACGTCGCCAAGGACGTCGACTTCAGCGGCGTCGTGGCCCGCTTCTGACCCGCCATCCCAAGCAGCCATGCAGGAACTGGACGCCCACATCTCGAACGAATTCCTCGCCTACCAGTACGACGTGCTGGGGGTGCGGGAGTTCATGTCCTCGCCGGACGTCACCGAGATCTGCATCAACCGTCCGGGCGAGCTGTACCTGGAAAGTCGCGGCGCCTGGCGCCGCGTCGAGGTGCCCGCTCTGACGTTCGAGCGGGCGCGCCAGTTCTGCACCGCGGTCGTCAACGAGAGCAACACCGGCCAGCGCATCACCGATACCGATCCGGTGGTGTCGCTGACCTTCCCCACCGGCGAGCGCGCGCAATTCGTGATACCGCCGGCCTGCGAAGCCGGCAAGACATCCATCACGATCCGCCTGCCCTCCAAACAGATGAAGACGCTGGCCCAATACCAGCAGGACGGCTTCTTCGACGAGATCGTCGAAGTCGGCGGCGGCATCGGCGACGCCGATCGCGAGCTGCTGGAGCTGCGCGCCAGCCGCAACTACGCGGACTTCTTCCGCAAGGCGGTGCTCAACAAGAAGAACATCGTGGTTTCCGGCGCCACCGGCAGCGGCAAGACCACGTTCATGAAGTCGCTGGTGCACCACATCCCCGACAACGAACGCCTGGTGACGATCGAAGACGCGCGCGAGCTGTTCATCGCCCAGCCCAACGTCGTGCACCTGCTCTATTCCAAGGGCGGCCAAAGCACCAGCAACGTTACCGCCAAGAGCTGCATGGAAGCCTGCCTGCGCATGAAGCCGGATCGCATCATCCTGGCCGAGCTGCGCGGCGACGAGTCGTTCTACTTCATCCGCAACTGTGCTTCCGGCCACCCCGGTTCGATCACCAGCTGCCACTCCGGCAGCACGGAGCAAACCTGGGATCAGCTCGCCCTGATGGTGAAAGCCTCCAGCGAAGGCGCCGGCCTGGAGTTCGCCACCATCAAGCGCCTGCTCATGATGACCATCGACATCGTCGTGCACATCAAGGCGCATGCGGGACGCCGTTGCATCACCGGCATCGATTTCGATCCGGCCCGCAGCTTTCCGCAATCCTGACCGGCACCGGAGACCATCGCATGTTTGCCGCAATCGGATTGATGACCTGTCCCAACCTGGCGGTGCCGGCCGAGGTGATGAGCCATGTAGTCGACGTCGAATCCGGCGCCAACCCCTATGCGATCGGCGTGGTCGGCGGCCAGCTCGAACGCCAGCCGAGGAGCCTGGCCGAGGCGCTAGCCACCGTGCACATGCTCGATGCCAAGGGCTACAACTATTCGCTGGGCGTGGCGCAGGTGAATCGCGCCAACCTCGGCAAATACGGCCTGGATTCCTACGAGAAAGCCTTCGACACCTGCCACAACCTGGCGGCCGGCGCCCAGATACTCGCCGCATGCTACGCCAGCGCCGGCGGCAACTGGGGCAAGGCCTTCAGCTGTTACTACTCCGGGAATTTCGTCACCGGCTACCGCGACGGCTACGTGCAAAAGGTGTACGAATCCATCAATCGCAGCATGGGTGTGGACGACTCCCAAGCCATCCCCTTGAAATCCGTGGTAACGACCTCGGCCAGCAGCAACGACAAGCTAGCGACGCTGTCGCCAGGCAGCCCCGGCTATCGCGTGGCTATTCGCAGCATGTCGTTCTCCCCGGCAAAGGCTGACCAGACTGCGGCCGACACCGCGCCCCCGTCCCAGGATCAAGCCCCCACAGCCCCGGCTACCGCGGCGCACGATATTGCTGCCAAGGTCGCCGCCACACCCCCGACAGCAACGGCAACACCGGAAACCGCGCCCCCGCCAGCCTCAGGGCCAGCCAACGGCATACCAAACAACAATGCGACCGCCTCCTCAATCTTCGAGCCGCAGGTAACTGGCCCGAACGACAGCGCGGTCGCCGCCGCCCAGAACAAACCACCCGCCCAACCCGCCGCGGACAAGACCGATCTGCGGGTTCGCGTGCACGACGCTGCATTTGTTTTCTGACGTGAAGCATGCACCGATAAAGCACAGGGACGTCATCGCACAAGAAGCTCCGCCTCTTCACCCGGCAAGCCGCAAACATCACCGCGACAACCGAAGCAACCGCAGCAGCAAGAGGGGTCGGCGGTACGGAAGCCATCGCGACCAGTCACCACGACCACCACATCCACCCCAACCGACCGAAGAAGGAAGTCCAACCATGGCAATCAAACCCTTTGTCAACGTCACCGAGCAGCGCAACCAGATGCTCAAGCGTGCTGTTCTCATGGCCGTCACTGCAGCAATCATCCTTCCCGGTATCGCCGGGGCGAGCGATGCCGAGTCCAACGTCTGCGGCGTTCTCAGCACCTTCAACAACTTGCTGAACGTGGCTTCGGTCGTCGTCGTGACCATCGCCGTCATCTTCTCGGGTTATCAGATCGCCTTCGCCCACAAGCGGATCTCCGACGTCGCCCCGGCGCTTATTGGTGGTGTGCTTATCGGCGCTGCCGCCCAGATCGCCAAGATGGTCATCGGCGGCAATTCCACGGGCAACACCCAGTGCGGCGGCACCTCGCTGAACTCCGCCATGCTGATGGAGCACCTGCACTCCGCCGCGCATCTCATCCAGCACTATGCATAAAAACGCGATGTTCCGCGGCTGCACCCGCCCGCCCATGTTCATGGGCGTGCCCTACGTCCCTTTCTTCATGGGTGCGGGCGGGTGCCTTCTGCTGGCGATGTACACCAACATCTTTTACCTGCTGTTGCTTCCCCTGGTGATCTTCGTGATGCGCCAGATGGCGCGCCGCGACGAGATGATCTTCCGGCTGCTCGGGTTGCGCCTGCAATTCCGCACCCGGGTACGCAACCTGCGGGAGCACGACGGGATGTGGGTGTTCACGCCCAACAGCTACCGCGGCCAGTCGAAAGACAAAACGTAAGCCACCAGGGCGCCCCGACCTGCCGGGGCGCCATTCCGGATCCAGAGCCATGCCCAAACCCAGCTTCATCCCCGACACCGCGATCAGCGAATTCGTCACGCTGTCCACCCACGTGTCCCCCACCGTGCTCAAGACCACGGGCGGCGATTACCTGATGGTGTGGCGCCTGGGTGGGCTGCCCTTCGTGGGGCGCGAGGAATGGGATATCGAGCACCGCCACAACACCTTCAACCGCATGCTGCAGACGCTGCGGGCACCGGACTTCGTGAACGTGGCGTTCTGGGTTCACGACGTGCGCCGCCGCCGCCGCCTCAAGGATCACAGCCGCTTCGCGCAAACCTTCAACCAGAGCCTGTCGGACACGTATTACGGCACGCTGTCCAGCCAGAAACTGATGCAGAACGAGCTATACCTCACTCTGATCTACCGCCCCATCGTCGAAGGCAAGCGCTTCGCCGAAAAATCCAGCGACCTCACCCGGCTGGAATCCGAGCAGTTGCAGGCCGTCAACACCGTGCTGGAGCTGGCAGGCAACATCGAAGCCGTGCTGAAGGACTACGCGCCCTACCGTCTAGGCATGTACGAAGCTCCGAACGGCATCGTGTTCTCCGAACCGCTGGAGTTCTACGGCTACCTGCTCAACCGCATCGATGAACCCGTGCCCGTGCTACCCGCGCCGGTCTACAGCTACCTGCCCGTTAGCAAGCACCACTTCTCCGCCAAGACCGGCGACTTCGTCATCACCTCGCCCGACGGCATCAACCAGTTCGGCGCCATTCTCAACATCAAGGAATACACCGATGGCACCTACCCCGGCATCCTCAACGGGCTGAAGTACCTCGACTTCGAATACGTCGTCACCCACTCGTTCAGCCCCATGGGCCGCCACGATGCGCTCAAGGCACTGGAACGCACCAAGGGCATGATGATCTCCTCCGGCGACAAGGCCTTCAGCCAGATCGCCGAACTGGATCACGCCATGGATCAGCTCGCCTCCGGCAACTTCGTGCTGGGCGAGTACCACTTCACCATCGCGATCTACGCGCCCAGCCAGGAAACGCTCTCGCAGCAGATCGCCGCCACGCGCGCGGAGCTTTCCAACGCCGGCTTCGTTTCGGTGAAGGAGGATCTCGCCGTCACCGCCTCGTTCTATTCGCAACTGCCCGGCAACTGGAAATACCGAACGCGGCTGGCCAACGTCAGTTCGCTGAACTTCCTCGGCCTGTCGCCGCTGCACAACTTCGCCACCGGCAAGAAAGAGAATAACCCCTGGGGCGACTACGTCACCACGCTGCAGACCACCAACGGCCAGCCCTACTACTTCAACTTCCACGCCACCCATCCGGCGGAGAACTCCCTGGGCGAAAAGGCCATCGCCAACACCATGGTCATCGGCAAGTCCGGCACCGGCAAGACCGCGCTGATCAACTTCCTGCTCAGCCAGGTGCAGAAGTACACACCCACACCCACGATCTTCTTCTTCGACAAGGATCGCGGCGCGGAGATCTTCGTGCGCGCCTGCGGCGGCAACTACCTCGCGCTGGAGAACGGCCAGCCCACCGGCTTCAACCCGTTCCACTGCGAGCGCACCGAAGCCAACGTGCAGTTCCTCGCCGAGCTCATCAAGGTGCTGGCCGGCAAGAGCGTCTACAGCTCGCGCGAAGAGGAAGACATCTTCCGGGCCGTGGAGAGCATGCTCGACACGCCCATACGCCTGCGCAACATGACCAACTTCCAGAAGAGCCTGCCCAACATGGGCGACGACGGCCTCTACGTACGCATGCGCAAGTGGACGGCCGGAAACTCGCTGGGCTGGGTGTTCGACAACCCCGTCGATACCATCGACCTGACCCGCGCCAGCATCATCGGCTTCGACTACACCGACATCATCGACAACCCCGAAGTGCGCGTGCCGGTCATCAACTACCTGCTGCATCGGCTGGAGGCGCTGATCGACGGCCGCCCGCTGATCTACGTGATGGACGAGTTCTGGAAGATCCTCGACGGCAAGGGCGGCCTCAAGGAATTCGCCAAGAACAAACAGAAGACCATCCGCAAACAGAACGGCCTCGGCATCTTCGCCACGCAAAGCCCGGAAGACGCGCTGGCCAGCGACATCGCCGCCGCGCTGATCGAGCAGACCGCCACCATGATCCTGCTGCCCAACCCCAACGCCAGCCGCGAGGACTACGTCAACGGCCTAAAACTCACCGAAGCGGAATACCAGGTGGTAGTGAGCCTCGACGAACGCTCGCGCCGCTTCCTCGTCAAACAGGGCCACTCCAGCGCCGTGTGCCAGCTCGACCTGCGCGGCATGGACGACGCGCTTGCCGTGATCTCCGCCTCCACCGACAACATCGAGATCATGCACAAAGTGCTGCAACAACGAGCCTCCGCCGAAGGCACGGCCGTGGACGACCTGCGCCCCGAACAATGGCTCAGCGACTTCTACGAAAACCGCAAGGGCAGCGGCAAGGCCAGGCCCGCCCAGCCGCCGCAGTCCACCCGTCCCACCCGCTCCGCAGTCCAGTAACCGAATCTGCATGAACAAGGAGTGCGCCATGACCAACTCGCTCACCAATCCGGCGCAGTCGCGCCCGACGTGCATGCGCTATATCGCCCTGGCTTTGGCGCTGCTGCTGAGCCTCGTTGCCAGCGTCGTTCATGCCCAGGACGAAGTGGCGGTTTCCGACCGAACCGTCAGAAGCAACACCAGTGACATCAAAAACAACACCAACGACATCAAGAACAACACCAACGACATCAAGAACAACACCGGCGACATCAAGAGCAACACCAAGGACATCAGCAACCAACTCGGCGGCAGCACCAGCAGCAACTCCTCCGACACGGTCAACGGCCACCTCAAGAACATCGACACCCTGGGCAACGCGCCCGCCACCCTCAGCACCGTGGCCGCTCCCGCCGACGCCATCAACCCGGACAAGATAACGATGACGGCCCAGGGCAGCGGCGCCGCCGACCCGTGCACTGCCCTGGCCAGCGCCCAGCAGGAGCAATGCCAACACATCAACAGCGCCAAGCTGGCGCGGTTCAACTACATGAAAGCCATGTACGACAACACGCTCAAGCTGCAACAGACCCTCACCGACCTTCAAAAAGCGCGCCAGAACATCGGTTCGGAGGAATACGGCAAGCTGCAGGACAACAGCAACCAGCTCCTCGCCGTCATCGCCCAGTTGCAGATCGACCGCCAGCAGATGGAATCGGTCAACCACGCCTACGAGTCGTACATCGCAGACCAGCAAAACCAGCAGATCCAGGAGGCCAAGGCGGCCACCGCACCCGGCTCGGCCGGCGGCAGCCCCATCAGCAACGTAGCCTCTTCGATCATCGGCGGTGCCATTCTGCAAGGGGCGTTGAGCGTGGAATCCTCCGGCAGCGGCAGCGACCATCAACTCAGTATTGAGCAATAAGCACCCGCCGTAACGGGCCTCGCATGCCTCGCCGGACGAGGCACGACACCTGGCACGACCCGCGTTTCACAAGGGAACCCGACCATGGGCGATTTAAGCAACTTCGTCTTCTTCACCATCATCAACAACTGGCTGAGCAATGAGATCTACAAATTCCAGTCCGATCTGTTGACGAGCATGAGCACGGCGATCGGCGGCATCGCGCTGGGCTTGGTCACGGTATGGATAATGCTGCACGGCTACCGCATCGTCACGGGCCAGTCGCAGCAGCCGATGATGATGCTGGTGGGCGATTCGCTGCGCGCCACGGTGATCGTGCTGGCCGCCACCTCCCTCGGCCTCGCCGGCTCACAGGTCTGGAACATCACCGACGGCATTTCCTCCGAAATCGTGCAGACGGTCACCGGCAATGCCGCCAGTCCCTTTTCGCAGATCGACCAGAACCTCGGCGAAATGCAGCTCGGCATGTCCACCATCGACACCATCGAGGACGGCGGCAACAGCACCGTCGCCAGCGACCTCACCCGCGACAAGTGGATGTCCGGCATCGGCGTGGCTGGCCCCGCCGTCGTCGCCGGTTCGCTGCTCCTGCTCAACAAGGTCGCCCTCGCCCTGTTCATCGGCCTCGGGCCTCTCTTCATCCTCTGCCTCCTCTTCAAGCAAACCGCTCCCCTCTTCCAGAAATGGCTGCTCTACGGCATCGGCACCGTCTTCTCCCTCGCCGTGCTCTGCGTCATGACCACCATCGCCATGAAGATGCTCACCGCCGTCACCGGTGCCTACATCGCCAAGTACGTCGCCTCCATGGCCATGTCCGGCGGCACCGCCTCCGCCGATGGGCTCAATTCCATTGCCCTCCAGCAGGGCGGCATCGGCCTCATCCTCACCACCTTGCTCATCTCCGCCCCGCCCATGGCCGCTTCGTTCTTCCAGGGCACGCTGGGGCAGTTCCAGTCGTATAGCCCGTTCGGGCGCATGGGCGGTGAGCCGGCGGCTTATCGGCAGCAATCCGTGTTGTTTGGGCATCCAGCTGCTAATACGCAGTTGCCGGGAAATCAAGGAAATCCAACAACAAACTTGAGCAGGAATACAACACAAATCACCGGCCCCAGCGGCAGCGGCATAGGTTCCGATGGTAATACCCCGGGCACACTCGGCTTGGCGGGAAAAAGCAGCTACCCAGGGCAATATTGACATGAAAATCATAACCACCCTTGGTCTCTTGTTAGTGGCCGTGATGTCTGCCCCCGCAGCTCGGTCTCAATGCGCCGCCGGTGTGGACACGGGGGGGCAATGCATACCACCGGATGCCCTCGATCCACAAGGCGATACCAATCCACACGCCCGGCCCCAGCAGCCTCAAGTTGTCTGGGCAGCAAGGTGGGGAGCATTTGCGATTGATGAGACCACATCAAGTATTGGTATTTCCGAAAACCAAGTCAGCAAATCTGCCGCTTCTGATCAAGCCCTGCAACGGTGTGAGTCCAAAGGCAATAGCAGTCACTGCCAAGTAACCTATACCTACCGTAATGAATGTAGTTCCTTGGCTGTAGGCACACATCTCTCCTATATAGGCTCTGACACAGATTTATCTCAAGCCGACAGCAAAGCCATGGACGGTTGTTCGAAAGGTGCAGCAGACTGCAAGATCGCATATCACGGCTGCAGCCCCCCCGTCCGCGTCCAGTAACTCCATAGCTTGCCCACGTACAGAAATGAACCGGTGACATGTTGATTGATTAAGAATAAGGTCAGGTTTTGCGGATTACAGACATGAACAGGAAAACACAATTTGACCGCCCCTGTTTTTTCCGCACGCTTGCAGTGGCCCTGCTCCTATCCCTCCCCCTCACCGCCTGCTCCTCGCCCATGAACGACCAGCCCGACATCAAACTCAACTCGCATCCCGTGCAGCGTTACGAAATCACCGTGACCACCGATGCGCCGGGGCCGTTCGACTCGGCCAAGGGTTACGCACACTATCAGGTCAGCAATGTGGACTGCGTGCCTCGGGACGCTTTCGAGGGCGCTCGCAATATTCCCAACAGGGGACATGAGTTCACTCTCACCAAGGTAAGCGACAAGACCTACAAGGGCTACTTCTACCTTGACCAATTGCAAAATGAGGATTACTTCGGGCTTGGCGTCTGCCATTTCGATCTGACAAGCGTCTGGGCAGGATTTGGAGTGCACGGCATGACGTTCGGAGCGATCATGTCGGCGGATACGCTTTCCGCGCAGAAACCCACGGTTTGGTACACACCCAAAAAGGTTTATTTCGATTCGTCCGAACATTCGAGCAACTGGTCTCTCCCCATGCCGGAGCTCAACGCCAAAGAACGCAGCCAGTATTTCGAGGTAACGATCACCGCGAGGAAGGTTAGCCCATGAGCCTCGACACGCGTGACTATGCCTATTTGTCCAAGAATGCTTACACGAACTACAGCCGGGAGGACATCGACCGTACCACCGTCAACCTAAATGGCCACGAATACAAAATCTTCGACTACGCGCAAAATCCTGACGGGTTTCACGCGACCGCCTACCAGCGCGTCGAATCACCCCATGACGTGGTCATCGCCTTTCGCGGCACCGATCCGGACATCAAGCACCATACCCTGACCACCATTCAGGACGTCGCCACCGACGCGATCATGGTGGCCGACAAGGCCAACGTGCAGGCGCACGATGCGATTGCGTTCACCGAAAAGGTAATGGCCAAAGTAAAGCATCAAGAAGAAGTTCGCCAACGCCCCATTGACCTTACCGTCACCGGCCACTCGCTCGGCGGTACGCTCGCCGAGATCGCCGCATCCAAGTGCCACCTGCACGGCCAGACCTTCAACGCCTACGGCGCAGCCGACCTCGGCCTTGGCATCCCGCAAGGCGGCCATCAGGTGATCGACAACGTGCTGGCCGGCGATGTGGTCAGCGCGGGGCACCACTTCGGGCAGGTGGTGGAATACGCCACCACGGCGGACATCGACAGCTTGCGCCACGCCGGCTACCTGGACGGACAGCACGGCATCCCGGAAGCACTGCGCGCGATGCGGCTGTCGGATCACGGCGGCGACAACTTCGCCCCCGATCCCGGCACGGGCGCTTCCGTGCTCACGCCGGAAAACCAGGCCCGCGCCCGCGAGTACGCCGCGCCCATCGCCCGCTACCGCGAGGACGTGCAGCGCGCCCGCGCCGACCTGCACGTGGCGACGGAACTGCCATTGACGCCGTTGTGGGGCGTGGCGCGGACGGCCGAGACCGTGGAAGCCGCTACTACCTTGGAACAAGCCGCGCTGCCGGTGGTCGAGCATGCGGCACAGGCGGTCGAGCACGCGGCGATAAGCACGGGTGAAGCCGTCGGGCATGCTGCCCAACGAGCCGGCCATGCCGTCGAACACGCCGCCGCACGCACGGGCGCAGCTATCGAACACACCGCCTCTTCCATCAAACAAGATGGCGCAGCCTTGCTCTACCGGGCGGAAGGTCTCCTGCATCCCGCGTCGCTGGAGGAGGCCGCCCATCCCGCCCATGCGCTGTACCAGTCCGCCCGCGCGGGCGTCCACCGGATGGAGAACGATAAGGGCATCCCGCACGGCGAGCATTCCGCACGGCTGGCCGGCGCGATCACCGTCGCCGCCCTGCAGCAGGGGGTGGCGCGTATCGACCAGGTGCACTTGAGCGACGACGGCGAACGCGCCTTCGGCGTGCGGAGCACCCCCCCGCTCACCGATTACAGCCACATGGCCGTCGTCGACACCGCCACCGCCGTGCGCACGCCGCTGGCGCAGTGCAGCGCGCAGGCCGAGGCCGCGTATCCAGCGTGGCGGCAACGCCAGACCCAGCAACGGCAGGCAGAACAGGCCGCCTTGATGGCCGCGCCGGCGCAACACCAGGCACAGGGCTTCGCCCGATGAGCGCGATGGCTGCCACGTTGCCGGGGCCGGTCGGTGGCCGCGCGCCCATGCTTCGCGCACAGGTCGGCAGCCGCAACTGGCTGAACGACAAGATCTACGCCTTCCAGGCCAATCTGTTGGCAAGCATGAGCACGGCGATCGGCGGCATCACGCTGGGCCTGGTCACGGTATGGATAATGCTGCACGGCTACCGCATCGTCACGGGCCAGTCGCAGCAGCCGATGATGATGCTGGTGGGCGATTCGCTGCGCGCCACGGTGATCGTGCTGGCCGCCACCTCCCTCGGCCTCGCCGGCTCCCAGGTCTGGAACATCACCGACGGCATTTCCTCCGAAATCGTGCAGACGGTCACCGGCAATGCCGCCAGTCCCTTTTCGCAGATCGACCAGAACCTCGCCGAAATGCAGCTCGGCATGTCCACCATCGACACCATCGAGGACGGCGGCAACAGCACCGTCGCCAGCGACCTCACCCGTGACAAGTGGATGTCCGGCATCGGCGTGGCCGGGCCCGCCGTCGTCGCCGGTTCGCTGCTCCTGCTCAACAAGGTCGCCCTCGCCCTGTTCATCGGCCTCGGGCCCCTCTTCATCCTCTGCCTCCTCTTCAAGCAGACCGCTCCCCTCTTCCAGAAATGGCTGCTCTACGGCATCGGCACCGTCTTCTCCCTCGCCGTGCTCTGCGTCATGACCACCATCGCCATGAAGATGCTCACCGCCGTCACCGGTGCCTACATCGCCAAGTACGTCGCCTCCATGGCCATGTCCGGCGGCACCACCTCCGCCGATGGGCTCAATTCCATCGCCCTCCAGCAGGGCGGTATCGGGCTGATTCTCACCGCCCTGCTCGTCTCCGCTCCGCCCATGGCTGCATCATTCTTCCAGGGGACGCTGGGGCAAATGAACTTCCTTAGCCCGTTCGGCCGCATCGGCGAAGGGCCTGCCGGTGCGCAGCAGCAGCGGGCGTTGTTTGGGCATCCGGCAAATCCGCAATTGCCGGGGAATACCAACACTGGGAGTAACACTCCAAGTACCGGTACTGGTTTTGGCGGCAATACTGGTCTGCCCCTAGGCGCCAGCGGCGGCGGCAGGAGTATCGACGCCCACACCCAAGGTATATACGGACAAGCCACGGGCGGAACCTTGGGGTCGAACCAATGAAAACTTTGATTACGTTGATCCTGCTGATCGTTACACCAGCCACTTGGGCGCAATGCACGGGCGCAGGGGATAGTGGCGTTCAATGTTTTTCGCCCGATATCTACGCACCAACCAATACCCCCAATCCTCAACCTCAGCAGCCTCAAGCTGTCTGGGCCTCACGCTATGGCGCTGTCGCTTACGACTCAGTGAGTGGAGCCGAAGGGCATATCACCGACCAGACCAGCAAGGCTCAAGCGGAGAGCACGGTGTTGAGTCTTTGCGCCCAACACGGTGGCGCGAATTGCAAAGTAATTGTTTCTTATTACAACCAATGCGCAGCAGTTGCTCAAGTTTCCGGCGGCGGGCTGATAGGCACAGGAAACGCCCTCCACTCACAACAAGCGGAACAGCTGGCGATGGAAGCATGTGAAAAGGGCGCGTCCAACTGCAAAATCGTCTACAGCGCCTGCAGCCTGCCTATCCGCGTCCAATAACTCCGCCTTTGTCCTTCTGCAAAGAAACGGATCAGGAGACCCGCCATGAAACTACACGCCCTTGTCGCCACCCTCGCCCTCGGCGCTGTCGCCAGCCTCGCCACCGCCCCTGTGCATGCCCAGGGCAACGTCTGCGCCAGCTTCCTCTGCATGGCCGGCAAGACCCAGGGCAAGAACAATGTCCCTGGCTGCACCGCCCCCGTCCAGGCGTTCTTTTCTCCCAGCCTCTATGTCTATGACGAAGAAGGTGTCGATTGGCCCGCCACCGCGCTGAGACGCGAGCAGTGGCTCTCTCAATGCAAAGGCGCCCAGGGACAGAACTCCGGCATCCTCGCCACCATCATCGCTGAGTACGGTATGCGCGCTTCCGGCTGAGCCGCTCCAAGCGCTGGAGTCAACCCCACATATCAACTAATCGTCTGACTCGCCAAAGGGCTCAGGCTTCCCCATAACCAGAAGATCATGAACAACGTTAGCCGCACAATGATCGCCCATGAACCCGTTGCCCATGCAGATGATCGCCTATCCGGCTTTTCGATCGTCATACGCTCGTTTCGATTGCCCGGATTCATCATCGACCAAGGGAAAGCGCCATGCCTTCGTTGTTTCTCTCTCTCTGGCTTTCGTTTAAAAATCGGATTAGCAGCCCTTCTAGTCCTAAGCGGCGTCGCACATGCTCAAAGCCCAGACACGCCAGTACAGTTGGATTCCGACGGCATCCGAGCCTCTTATTCCACCTGCCTCAAGGCGGCCGACGGCGTAACCCCGGACATGCAAGATTGCATCAGCAACGAGTACGCATATCAGGACAAGCGACTGAACCAAGTTTACAAGGCGTTGATGGCGCAATTGAGCAAAGTCGAGCAAGTCAAGCTGCGAAACGAGGAAAGAAAATGGATCGCTCATCGGGACGCTTATTGCGCACCTCCACCGGATGCGGGACAAGGACAACGCCTGGACGCTAATGATTGCGCGATGGAACAAACAGCGAAACGCGCCACCATCCTGGAAGCGCGTCAACCCAAAAAGTAATTTGTACTGTCATGTTGCTCTAGCGCATAACAGCCCACCGAAGCTTGGCAGGAGAAGGACATGGCGCAATCCGAATGGCATCCTGGACAAACTTCGGCGCATTACGAAGGTCATGGCCCCGGCACGATTTCCAGCGGCGAGGGCGACTATGGCGGCGTCTCTTATGGCACTTATCAGTTTTCCACGCAACCGGATGGTGGGTCGCTAAAGGAGTTTCTACACCTTTCGGCCTATCGGGATCAGTTCAAGGGACTGGAGCCCGTTACGCCCGAGTTCAATGCAAAGTGGAAAGAACTGGCACGGAGTGATCCTGGCTTTGCCCGGGATCAGTACGAAGTAATGAAGAAAACGCATTACGACGCCATGGCTGCCCGGTTGAAGTCCGAGGGGATCGACCTGACCGGGCGTGGCCCCGCTGTACAGGATGCGATATGGAGCACCTCCGTGCAGTTCGGCCCCAACCACTGGCACGGCGCCGGTGGCCCTGACATCTTCGAGAAAGGCTTACACGAAAAGTTTGGCAAGGACTACGACTTGTCCAAGCTTTCGGATGCGGATGTTGTCGAGGCCGTGCAGGACTACAAGATCAAGCACAACGAAACGCTGTTCAAGCATTCCCCCAAGGAATGGGCCTCGCTTGAAAACCGGGCAAGGAACGAAAAAACCGACTTGCTGAAATTAACTGGCGTAAAAGTTTCCATCAAGGAAGGGGAGACTCCGCAAACACCCGCAGAGCACGGAGCGCACACTCATGTGCATGCGACGCAGGGACAGGCACTGGAACAAGGCACCCACGGCCAAGCCGTGCACGCCCTGCAAGCCGACCTCGCCAAGCTCGGTTACAGCGACAGTCGCGGCCACTTGCTCAAGACCGACGGCGAGTTCGGCATCCAGACCCGCCACGCCGTGGAACGCTTCCAGCACGACCACCACCTCACCGTGGACGGCAAGGTCGGCCCCCTGACCCAGCACGCCCTGCACACCGCGCTGCAACAGCGCACCATGGCGCACGACCTCAGCGACCCCCAAAACCCCAACCATGCCCTGTTCGAGCAGGCGCTGGCCGGCGCGCGCACACTCGATGCCCGCGGCCAACCCACCGAGCAGCAGCGCCTCAACCTCGCCGCCGCGCTGACCGTCGAGGCCAAGCAGCAAGGCATGTCGCGCATTGACCAGGTCGCGCTCGGTGACGACGGTCGCCGGGTCTATCTCGCCCAGCAGCCGACCTCACCGCTGGAGACGATAAAGCTCGGCTCCGTCGATACGGTCACGGCCCTGCAAACGCCTGTGGCCCAAAGCTCCGCGGCAGCGGCAGCCGTGCCGTCGCCCTCCGTCACGCCGCCGGCTCCGGTCGTTCAGCCGCCCGCGCCAGCCCAGGCGCAAGTGATGTAGCCGACACGCACGCCGATGCTTCTCCTGTCCCTGTTCCACAGCCACGGCTTTCGTCTTGCCTGCGGGCAAGGCGTCGTCGCCATGCACGGCTACGATTCGGCCTTACCAACTTTTCATGACCACAAGGAGTCAAGTCATGCAATTGCGTACTCTGCTTGCCGCTCTCACCATCGGCGCCATCGGATTGACCACTGTCGCCGTACATGCCCAAGGCTCGGATCCCTATTCGGTCTACACCTGCATGGCCGGTATTTCCGATGTGGGCACCACGGGCGGCGCGGCTTGCACCGCACCTATCATCACCTTCCATGCCATCCAGATGTGGGATCCAGAATTCGACAGTGGATCTACCGCTTCCGCACGCCGGCAGCTCTTGATGCAGTGCAAGGCTACCCAATTGCCATCCAATTTGGCCGTCCGCAACGCCATCATTGCGAAATGGGGCTACAGCCCCTGAATGACTCTCGATTGTCCGTCGTTCCGCCATCTAAAGATGCCGCCCAAACATTCGATGAGATATTGAAGAATGCGCCAAGGAAAGTTGGTATTCGCAGTGATGCTGCTCGTGGCCGCCCTGCTCGGCGGCCTCTACCTCACTGACTGGCTCGCGCTGTGGCTGCTCGGCCTGAAGAACTCGCCATTGGCCTGGAACACCTGGTGGCAGTACCACCAAGCCGCCAGCTTGCCGCAGTACGCGCCCTATGCAGGCAAGATCAAGCTGGCCGGCTGGCTCGGCTTCGGTTTGCCCTTGCTGGCCTGGCTGCTGCTGTTGATCCCGCTGTCCCGGCGCAAGGCCGAGTCGCTGCACGGCGATGCCCGTTTCGCCAGCCTCCACGATCTCAAGAAAGCCGGACTGCTCACACAGACTCCGCAAGGCATCCTCGTCGGCAAGTACAAGGGACGCTACCTGTGGTTAAACGGTGCCCAGCACGCCATCGCCATTTCGCCCACGCGCTCCGGCAAGACCACCAGCATCGCCATCCCGGTGCTGCTTTCCTACGCCCAGTCGATGGTGGTGCTCGACCTCAAGGGCGAACTGTTCAAGGCCACCAGCGGTTGGCGGGAGGCGCAGGGCCATGCCGTCCGCGTGTGGGCGCCTTACGACGATTCGGGGAACACCCACCGCTTCAATCCGCTGTCCCTGATGGCCGGCATGGATCCCGGCAAACGCCTCGGCGAGATCCAGACCATGGCCGCCATCCTGTATCCGGACGAGGCGGGCAAGGATCCCTTCTGGATCAGCCAGTCGCGCGCCGCCTTCACGGCTTTCACCTCCTTCATGTTCGAGGTATGGGACGCGCAGGCGCTGGCCCAGCAGCACGCAGGCGCGCCAGCGTCGATACGACTCGATCCGAACACTTCAGCACTTTTCCCCAGCCTTGAACGCATCCTGCGCCTCTCCAGCGGCATGGATGGCAAGGGCACCAAGGAAACGCTGCAGCTGATACTCGCCGACTCCGCCTATGCCTGCGTGAGCCCGCAGACCCGCACCGTGTTCGGCAACCTGCTGGGACTGGCCGAGCAGACTTTCTCCTCGATCATCGCCACCGTGCAGGCACCGCTGCAGCAGTTCCTGAGCCCGATCCTCGCAGCGGCCACCAACGCCACGGACTTCGACGTGACCGCGCTGCGCAAGCGCCCCACTACCCTCTACATCGTCATCCCCACGAACAAGCTGGACGAGAGCAGCAAGCTCCTGAACATCTTCTTCAGCACCGTGATCGGCGCCAACCTCGGCAAGCAACTGGGCGAGGAGCCCGACCTCAAGCACCAGCTGCTGATGCTGATGGACGAGTTCACCGCCATGGGCCGGGTGGACGTGTGGGCCAAGCGCATTTCGATTTCCGCCAGCTATGGCGTGCGCGACCTGTGCATCGTGCAGAGCCGGTCGCAACTGCGCTCCGCCTACGGCGACCACGACGCGCAGAACTTCATCACCAACCACGGCGCGCAGATCGTGTTCGCCCCGCGCGAGCAGGCGGACGCCAACGAATACAGCGAAATGCTCGGCTACAAGACGGTGCGCAGGCAACAACGCAGCACCAGCCGCGGCCGTGGGCGCGACAGTCACCAGGTGTCGATCAGCTACAACGAGGAGAAGCGCGCCCTGTTCCTGCCGCAGGAGATCAAGGAGCTGCCGCAGGACGAGGAAATCATCTTCTACGAAGGCTGCAAGCCCATCCGCGCGCGCAAGAACTGGTTCTTCAAGGACAAGGCGCTCAAGGAGAGAGCCGCCATGGCGCCCGCGAAGATCGACACGGCGGCGCGAAGCATAGCGCCCGGGCCGGCCAGCGAAAGAAACATCATCCGTCCGCAACACGAGCATGCCGAGACATGGCTGGCGCAATAGGGGCAGCTCGCCGTCGCCCGGCGATTCTCGCGGGCCGCTGCAGGAGCCAACCATCTGATCGGTGCGGGATCACCAGCATCGGCGATGGCGAACCGCACACGTCACACACCCATCCGCTCCAGCCCCCAACGGTGTCAGCGTAGCCATCATGAAAACCTCCGCTCTCTTGCTCTTCACCCTGGCCTCGATCACAGGATGCTCCATGACACACGGCGACCCTACCCATCCGAAAAAGAACCCGCACCCGGTCAAGCGCTATGAAGTCACGGCCACGGCGGATGCACCTGGGCCTTGGGATTCTGTGAAGGGATACATCGTCTACGAAGTCAGCAACCGGGAATGCGTGCCACGGGGCTCGTTTACCGGTGGACAAAACATCCCGAACGTCGATTTTGATTTCGAAATGACTCGCGTGGATGACAGAACCTGGAAGGGGTACTTCTACGAAGACCTGTTGCAGGACGAGGACTACTTCGGTCTAGGCGCCTGTCATTGGGGCGTCGCCACCATCGGGCCAAAATTCATCGTGCATGGTTCGTCCTTTACTCCAGGCGACGCCTTGGACGTGTTTCGACGCAAGGGCCATGAAACCGAGTACTTCAGGAAGTCTGATTTCCTTGACGGCTCGCGGAACTTGAACGGCTTGCCCTACCTCGACACGCGACCGGAGTTCAAAAAAAGTCCTGAGCAATTCTTCCCGGTGACGGTCACTGTCAAGGAAGTCACACCATGAACCCCAACCCGGAAATCTCCGCCGAATCGGCCAACGACGCCTACGTCAACCGCTCACAAAGCCAAGTGGACAATAGCACCGTCTATCTTGACGGCCAGCGGCACCTGGTATTCGGATACAAGAATGACCCTGTTACCGGATTTCACGCCACCGCGTATCAGAATTTGTCGACCGGCAACATCGTCATCGCATATCGCGGCACCGATCCCGGGCATCTGGTTACCAAAGTCCAGGACATCGCCGTCGACGCAACGATGGTGCGGGATCGGGTCAATCCCCAAGAGGCAGCTGCGAGCGCCTTTACCCAGCAAATGATCGACAAGGCGCAAAGAAATGGCATTTCCAAAGACCGGATCACCGTAGCCGGCCACTCGCTGGGCGGAACCCTGGCCGAAATCGAGGCTCACAAGCACGGCTTGCGTGGCGCAACCTTCAACGCCTACGGAGCGGCGAGCCTGGGCTACGGCGTGCCCGCAGGCGGCAGCGAAGTCACCGACTACGTGATGGCAGGCGACGTGGTCAGTGCAGCCAGTCACCACTACGGCCACGTAGTGACGCTCGCCAGTCCGGACGACCTCAAGAGCATGCAGGCCGGGCGCTACCTGGATGCGCCGGCTGGCTCGCAGCCGCCCAACCCTTTTCTCGCCATGAGCCTGGGCGATCACAGCATCACGCACTTCACCGGCCCGGACAGCGTGCTGAAACCGGAGATGCTGGCGCAGTACGGGAAGAACTACGCCGACAACAAGGCCTCCATCGACGCCTTCCGCAACGACATCCATCACGACCGCAGCGGATTGTCCGAGGCGTTGCGCCAGGCACAGGGCCATGACGCCCATGCGCAGCTGCCGCCGGACATCCGCAGGCAACTGGACGAATACCTGACCGTGAACGTCGATCCGCTCGTCCGGGAGAAAGTCGAGCAGAACGGTGTCGTGCTGGGCGCGGAACACAGGCTGCAGACGGGTGCCGATGCCATGCATGCGGGCAGCCAGCACGTGCAGTCGCAGTTCGAGCATGTCGCCGCGGCAGCGCGCACGGCAGGCGATGCCATGGCACCGATCAACCCTGCCGCCGGCCTGACCTCCACCATCGTCGGCGAAGCCGCGCATCTGCAAGGGCAGGCCGTCCACGCCGCAGGCGATCTCGCTGCCAACGGCCTGCACGCCGCCCGGCAGGCCATCGAACACGGCGCGCACGATGCCACCCGAACCATCGATGCGGCCATCCACAGCCCTGCGGTTCAGGCGGGCGCCGTCCATCTCGTCAATGACTTCGTCGGCGCGTACCAGGCCGTCGAAAACGCCGGGCACACCGTTGAGCGCGCCTACGACCATGCCCAGCAAACCGTGTCGCACGGCGTCGACACCGTGGAGCACGGCGCGAAAAAGGCCTACGACACGCTCACGTACCCGGAACAATGGTTCGGGCACGGCACGGCGCCCGCATCCGCCGCGCAGCCTCAACACGCACGTGCCAATCCAATGGCGGAGTCGCCGTATACACGCGACGACCCGCGCCATGCGGCAAATCCCCATCATGCGCTGTATCAGGAACTGCACGAGCGCATCCCGTCCGCCAGCGAAAAGCGCCTGCTGCAGTTCACCGCCGCCTGCCATGCCGGCGGCATCAGCCACGCCAACATCGGCCCGATCGCCTACGACGAACAGCACGGCATCATGCATTTCATGACGGCCTCGACACCCAGGCCACCCGTCGCGGTGGACGTGAAAACGCCTTCGCCCGACCCGCAGAACTCCATCCACCGTATCCAGCAGGCCCATCACGTGCAGGCCCATGCCCAGAGCCCATCCCAGGCTCACAACGTGCAAATCGCGCAATAGCAGGATCGCAAGCGCTCGTACTTTCAGATCGCGAACAGGCCCCACGCACGAACCGCGGCATCAACTCGACGACGGCCCATAGATCAAAGCCGAACCGCGCGGCGACCAAATCGCACATACCATCGCTAAACTGGCGCAATGCCACTCGCCCCTGCCTTGCTGGATCTTCTGCACGAGATATTTCCGCCCGGGGCAATCTCCGTGGCCGAAGCCGAACGCCGCACCCACGCCTGCGACAACTCGCGGCTCAGCGCCTTGCCCGACGTGGTGGTGTTCCCCACCACGCACGCGCAGGTGGAAGCGCTGGTACGCGCCTGCTGCGAGCATCGCGTGCCGCTCACCGCGCGTGGCGGCGGCACCAGCTCCACGGGTGCCTCAGTGCCCCTGTCCGGCGGCGTGGTGGCGGATTTCCAACGCATGAACCGCATCCTGCGCGTCGATCCCGACAACCGCCTCGCCGTGGTGGAGCCTGGCGTGACCAACGAGGTGCTGCAACAGGCGCTGGCGCCGCATGGTTTCTTCTGGGCGCCCGACCCCGGCTCGGCGCCGTGGTGCACGGTGGGCGGCAACGTGGCCTGCAACGCCTCGGGGCCGCACGCGGTGAAATACGGCTCGACGCGCGACAACGTGCTGGGCCTCCGCGCCGTGGCCGGCAACGGCGAAAGCTTCCGCTGCGGCACGCAGACCACCAAGAGCGCCATCGGCTACGACCTCGCGCGCCTGCTGGTCGGTTCGGAAGGCACCCTGGCGGTGATCACCGAAGCCACGCTCAAGCTCACGCCGAAACCCGCCGGCCTGCGCACGCTGCGCGCAACCTACCGCGATGCGGGAAGCGCCGCGAAGGCCGTGGCGCGCATCATGGCGCAGCCGGCCACGCCCTGCGCGCTGGAGTTCATGGACGCGCTGGCGTTGCGGCTGGCCCGCGAGCATCAACCCGAAGCCGGCGTGCCCGACGCCGAAGCGCTGCTGATGATCGAACTGGACGGCGCGCCGGATGCGCTGGACGCCGCCACCGCCACGGTCGGGGCCGCCGCCCGCGTGGACGGGCTGGTGCAGTTGGAGATCGCGCGCGACGAGGCGCAGACGCGTGCGCTATGGGCTGCACGCAAGGCGCTGTCCTTCGCCCAGCGCGCAGTCACGCAGCACAAGATCAACGAGGACGTGGTGGTGCCGGTGAGCCGCCTGCCCGAACTGGTCGTCGGCGTGCGCACGCTCGGCGAAAAGCACGCCGTGCCCATCGTGAGCTTTGGCCACGCCGGCAACGGCAACCTGCACGTGAACCTGCTGCCGCGCGACGTGGACGAGATCGAGCGCGCCTACGCCGCCTTGCCCGAGCTGTTCGCGCTGGTGATCGCGCTGGACGGCACGATCTCCGGCGAGCACGGCATCGGCGCGGTCAAGCGCGAGTACATGCCGCTGGCGCTGCCAGCCGCCACGCTCGATCTGATGCGCGGCATCAAGGCCGCGTTCGATCCCGACGGCATCCTCAATCCAGGCAAGCTGTTGCCGTGAGCGAACCGGAATCCTTCGACCGGCTGATGGCGCGCGTCCGCGCCTGCCGCATCTGTGCGGCGCATTTGCCGCTGGGGTCGCGGCCGGTGGTACAGGCGTCGCCGCAATCGCGGCTGCTGATCGTGAGCCAGGCGCCGGGGCGCAAGGTGCACGAGACGGGGATCCCGTTCAACGACGCGAGCGGCGACCGCCTGCGCGAATGGCTGGGCGTCGACAGGAACGCGTTCTACGACGCCGCGAAGATCGCCATCGTACCGATGGGCTTCTGCTTTCCCGGCACCGGCAAGGGCGGCGACTTGCCGCCGCGCCCCGAATGCGCGCCGACCTGGCATCCGCATCTGCTGCCGCGACTGGAGCATGTGCGGCTGACGCTGGCGATCGGCCAGTATGCGCAGGCCGGCCTGCTGGCCGATCGGCGCGGACGCACGCTGACCGATACCGTGCTGGCCTGGCGCGAACATCTCGCGCACGGCGTGCTGCCGCTGCCGCACCCCAGCCCGCGCAACCGTTTGTGGCTGTCGCGCAATCCTTGGTTCGAGGCGGAGCTGCTGCCGGAACTGCGCCGACTGGTGGCCGAGGCGTTGCGTTAGGGATGCTCCGGTTTTGCTCGTCATCCCAGCGAAGGCTCACTACTGTCCGGAATAATTTTGAACATTCGTGGCCGCGGTCTTTCTCGTCATTCCGGCGCAGGCCGGAGGCGCTCTACAACAGCGAAGCTGGTCATCCAGTGGCCGTGCGGCCTGAGCGAACATGGTCGCTACTGGATCCCGGCCTGCGCCGGGATGACAGTCTGGATAGGTGGTCGTTATCGGAAATGAAGTCGCCTTCTCGCAATGCTTCGCGCAAGCGGCGCGGGCCTTCATCCTTCGACACCGTCCCCAGATTATTCCGGACAGCAGTGAGCGAAGGCTAGGATCCAGTGGCTGCAGATCATTGGATGTAAAGGCACTGGATTCCGGCCTTCGCCGGAATGACGTCGATGGCGACTTCGAGGCGAGTTTCAAGCCGCACGTCTGGCGAAGATCAAGTGCAAGCCGAACAGCATGAACACCGCGCCGGCGCAGCCGTCGATCCAGCGGCGCAGGCGCAGGTAGCCGCGGCGCATCGCGGGCAGCGCGAACACGCCTGCCACCAGCGCGAACCACAGCAGCGTCTCGGCCACCACCATCAACCACAATCCCCAGCGCGCCCACGCACTCTGCCCGTCGCCCACGAAGGCGGAGAAGATGCTGCCGAAATACACCACCACCTTGGGGTTGGCGAGGTTGGTGAACAGGCCGTTGCGTAGCGCGCGCCAGGGGCCATTGGCCAGCTTCACCGCGTGCATCGGTGCGCCGCCGGCAGGCGCGGCCAGCGCGCCGCGCAGCATCTTCAGCCCCATCCAGCACAGGTAGGCGCCGCCGCATACGGCGATCGCGCGCTCCAGCCACAGCAGCCGGTGCAGCAGCAGTTGCAGGCCGAGCAGCGCCAGCGCGGCCCACACCGCCACGCCCAGCGTGATGCCCATCACGCCGGCCAGCGCTTCGCGACGCGAGTGGCTCACCGCGGTCTGCGAGACGTAGAAGAAGTCCGGGCCCGGACTCATCAGGGCGATCAACTGCACAATGGCGATGGTCAGGAACAGGCTCATGCGACACGCTCCGGACAAGACGGCGGCAGCGCAGTGTAGCCGCAACCGCACGATGCGCCGCGCCTTGCCGCCCCGCCGGAGCTTCCTCTAATCTGCCCCGATCCAAGCCGCATGGCCACGGGATCGTCCCCGGCCGCACAGGGGATGTCGACGCCCATGAGCCTCAAGCTCCGCCTCACCGTGATGAACTTCCTCCAGTACTACATCTGGGGGGCGTGGCTGCTGACCATCGGCACGTGGTGGTTCCAGACCCTGCACTGGTCGGGCACGAGCTTCGGCGCGATCTTCTCGACGATGGGCATCGCTTCGCTGTTCATGCCCTCGCTGGCTGGCATCGTGGCCGACAAGTGGATCAACGCGGAGCGCCTGTACGGCCTGTTCCACGTCCTGGGCGCGGCGGTGCTGCTCGCGATACCGCATGCGGTCGATCCGCAGCAGATGTTCTGGGTGGTGCTGCTGTACATGTGCTTCTACATGCCCACCATCTCGCTCTCCATCACGGTGGCGTACAACGCGCTGAAGCAGGAAGGGCTGGACGTGGTGAGCACCTACCCGCCGATCCGCGTGTGGGGCACCGTGGGCTTCATCGCCGCCACCTGGACCACCAGCCTGCTGGGCTTCAAGGCCTCCGCCGCGCAGTTCCACGTGGCCGCGGGCGCCTCGCTGCTGCTGGGCCTGTACGCGTTCACCCTGCCGAAATGCCGGCCCAAGCTCGACGCCGCGCACAGCCGCAGCCTGACGGATCGCCTCGGCCTCACCTCGTTCGTGCTGTTCAAGAACCGCAACATGGCGGTGTTCTTCGTCTTCGCCATGCTGCTGGGCGCGGCGCTGCAGCTCACCAACGCCTACGGCGACGCCTTCCTCAGCGACTTCGTCAAGGTGCCGGCCTACGCGAACCTGCTGACGGTGAAGTACTCCACCATCATCATCTCGATCTCGCAGTTCTCCGAAACCGCGTTCATCCTCACCATCCCGTTCTTCCTGAAGCGCTTCGGCATCAAGGCGGTGATGACGATGAGCATGCTGGCGTGGGTGCTGCGCTTCGGCCTGTTCGGCTTCGGCAACCCGGCCGGCGGGCTGTGGATGATCGTGCTGTCGTGCATCGTCTACGGCATGGCCTTCGACTTCTTCAACATCTCGGGCTCCTTGTTCGTCGAAGGCCAGGCCGACCCGAAGATCCGCGCCAGCGCGCAGGGCCTGTTCATGCTGATGACCAACGGCGTGGGCGCGGTGCTGGGCAGCCTGATCGCCGGCTTCGTGATCGACCACTTCTTCACCAACCACGCCTGCGACGACACCGTGCTGATCTGCAAGGACTGGCACGGCATCTGGCTGGCCTTCGCCGCCTATGCGCTGGCGATGGCGGTGCTGTTCGTGCCGCTGTTCAAGCACCGGCACGATGCCGCCGCCGTGCGGCACGGCGTGCAGGCGCACTGATCAGCCGGCCAGCTTGTTCGCCTGCACCTGGTCGCGGCCGCCGCTCTTGGCCGCGTACAACGCGAGGTCGGCGGCGCGCATCCAGCTCGACAGGTCGTGGCAACGCACGCCGTCGAACGGCGCCACGCCGATGCTGATGGTAAGGCGTTCCACCGGCAGGTCGTCGGGCAGGCGCAACGCGGCAACCCCGGCACGCAGGGTTTCGGCCAGCCGCATGCCCTCATGCAGGCCTGCATGCGGGCACAGCACGGCGAATTCCTCGCCGCCGATGCGCGCCACGAAGGCCGGCGCATCCACCGCGCCGCTCAGGTAATCGGTAAGGATGCGCAGCACGCGGTCGCCCTGCGGATGCCCGATGCTGTCGTTGATGCGCTTGAAGTGGTCGATGTCGATGATCAGCAGCGCGTGCGGCAAGGCATGCGGATCGCGCGGGCCGTCCAGCAGCTCGTTGGCGCGCTGCTGGAACGCGCGGCGGTTCGCGATGCCGGTGAGCGGGTCGCGCAAGGCCTGCGCGCGCAGCTCGGCGGCGTGCCGGCGCTGCGCACGCAGCAGCAGCACGAGCAGGCCGACGATCAGCAGCAGGGCCACCGCCAGCATCGCGACCGTCGCGTTCACCAGCCGCTGGCGCTGTTGCTGTTCGCGCCTGCGCTCGGCCTCCGCCTGCGCCGCCTTGAGCTGCATGTCCTTCAGTTCGTTGGCGCGCTCCAGCTCGCCGATGCGCAGCTCCTTCTCGCGCGTGGCGTAGCGCTGCTCCAGCTCGGCCTCGATGGCCCGCGAGGCCGGCGTATCGGCGACATGGTCGAGCTTGCTCGCCTCGCGCTCGTCGGCCAGCGCCTGGCGCAGGTCGCCGGCCTGCTCGGCCATGACGCTTTCCACCCGCAGCATGTCGACCAACTGGCCGTTGATGCCGGCCTTGCGCGCACGCGCCACGGCCTCGCGCATGTGCGCATAGGCTTCGTCGTGCCGGCCCAGCGCCGCCTCGGCCCGCGCGATGTCGGTGCTGGAACCCAGCGAATCGCTGATGCGCCCGGTGGCCAGCTCCTGCTTCAGCGACGCCTGCGACAACGCCAGCGCCTCGCGCGCGCGGCCCTGCTTCAGGTACATCTGCGACAGGTTGTCGCCCACCATCACGACCAGCTGCGGCGCCTTGGCCCGGGCGTAGAACTGGCGCGAACGCTCGTAGGCCGCGGCCGCCTCGTCGACGCGGTTCTGCGTGGCCAGCGCGAGGCCGATGTCGTTCTCGGCGTCGCCCATGCCGAAATCGTCGCCGAGCGCGCGATAGTCGGCCAGCGCCTGCTGGCATAGCGGCAAGGCTTTTTCCGGCTTCTCGTCCAGCGTATACGCGTCGCACAGCTGGAAGCGCGCCCAGGCCACGGTGCTCGGATCGGACTGGCCAAGCACCTGCTCGGCCGCCTTCAGCGCCTCGCCCAGGCCGTCGCCGATGCCATTGGCGATGTCGTGGCGCGCGCGCAGGAAACCGGCGGCCGCGGCGGCCACCGGATCGTGGGCCACCGTGGACAGGCTGTCCAGGCGGAGCGTGGCCTCGGCCAGCGCGGCATCGTCGTTGCTGTTGATCGCCGCCGTGCCCATGCCCCACAGCAATTCGCGCTCCTGCTCAGGCGGCAAGGCGTCGCTGGCCCGGTCGAGCTGCCGGCGCACCGAGGCGATCAGGCCGTGCGGATCGGACACCGCGCGTTCGCGCCAGGCGTTCATGTGCGCGGCGGCAGGCATCGCCGTCAACACCAGCAGCACACCTAGCCACGCCTTCCGCTGCATCCGAGGACGACCCCTGTCACCTGTTTCCTGGCCGAATCATAACCTCTGCGGGTTGCCGCGACATCGTCGCCACCCATCGCGCCACGGGCCGCGCGACTCCCGGATCAATCGCCGCCATCGCCGGTCAGCAGGGGCTCCCGCACGCGTTGGCTACGTGCGGCATCCAGGCGGCCCCGGGCGTCGAAGCGCAGCACCACCAGCCAGTCGTACACGTCGCCCGGCCAGGTCTTGCGGCCGGTGATGGCCTTGGCGTCGCCGCCGAAGGCCCCGATCAGCTTGTCGATGTGGCCGTGGTGCCAGGCGATCAGCACCACCGGGGCCTGGTTGTCCTTGTCCAGCGATTTCACCAGCTTGCCCACGTCCGCGTCGGCATACGGCTGCTCGATCGGCAGGCCGAGGCGCTGCGACAGCGGCGTCAGCGTCAGGCGCGGACGGATGCTGGCCTTGCTGTCCCGGGTGGCGATCAGCCGCCCCGGCAGCAGGCTCTGGCCATCGAGCCGCAGCGGATCGAAATAGCTGGCGTAGGCCTGCGCGCGGCGTTCGCCCTGCGGGCTCAAGCCGTTGCCCGAGGCCGGCTTCTCGGCATGCCGCACGATCAGCACGGTGACATTGCTCAACCCTGGCGAGCCCTTGTCGCCATGGTCGTGGTGCGCCAGCACCGTCATCGGCAGCAGCAACAACGACAGGAACATCCATGCGTGCTTGCGCCAGATCATGCTCATGCAGTTTCTCCGTCGATTCATCAGGTTCAAAAGCCCGGCCGGGTACAATGACGCCATGCAGATCGGCCCCTACCGCATCGACCCGCCGCTGGCGCTGGCCCCCATGGCCGGCGTCACCGACAAGCCGTTCCGGCTGCTGTGCAAGCGGCTGGGCGCAGGGCTGGCCGTGTCCGAGATGACAACGGCCGACCCGCGCCTTTGGCATACGCGCAAGTCGCTGCGGCGCATGGATCACGCCGGCGAGCCCGAGCCGGTGAGCGTGCAGATCGCCGGCTACGACCCCGCCATGCTGGCCGAGGCCGCGCGCTTCAACGTGGCCAACGGCGCGCAGATCGTCGACATCAACATGGGCTGCCCGGCGAAGAAGGTGTGCAACGTGTGGTCGGGCTCCGCCCTGCTGCAGGACGAGCCGCTGGTGGCGCGCATCTGCAAGGCCGTGGCCGATGCGGTGGACGTGCCGGTGACGCTGAAGATCCGCACCGGCTGGGATCGCCAGAACAGGAACGCGCTGGCCATCGCGCGCATCGCCGAGGACGCCGGCATCGCCGCGCTGGCCGTGCACGGCCGCACCCGCGCCGACAAGTACGAAGGCGAGGCCGAATACGAGACCATCGCCGCGGTGAAGGCCAGCGTGCGCATCCCGGTGTTCGCCAACGGCGACGTGACCACGCCGCAGCAGGCCAGGCACGTGCTGGCCGCCACCGGCGCGGACGCGCTGATGATCGGCCGCGGCGCGCAGGGCCGGCCGTGGATCTTCCGCGAGATCGCCCACTACCTCGCCACCGGCGAATTGCTGCCCGAACCCGTGCCCGCCGAGGTGGCGGGGATCCTGCTCGGCCACCTGGAACACCTCTACGCTTTCTACGGCGAGCAGTCCGGCGTGCGCATCGCGCGCAAGCATCTGGGCTGGTATGCGAAGGATCGGCCGGAGAATGCCGCGTTCCGCGAAGTGGCCAACCGCGCCGAAACGGCCGCCGAGCAACTCAGGCTGACCCGCGACTATTTCGACGCGCTGTCGGTCGGCGAGCGCCTGGCGGCCTGAGCCGGCCCGCTTGCCGCTTTTTCAGGCGGCGGCTAGTACGTGCGTGGCGACAGCCATTGGCTTCGCCCGTGCCGGCAATTCGGCCAGCACCTCGCCGCGATGCCCGAGCAGGCGCAGCGCGCCGTCGGCATCCTCGGTCAACACCGTGAGGCTTTCCACCCAGTCGCCGTCGTTGGCATAGACCAGGCCGTTCCGCTCGATCAGCGCGGCGCGATGGATGTGCCCGCAGACGATGCCGTCGAGGCGGCGCCGCGCGGCATCGTCCAGCCCTGCCTGCACGAAGCGCGCGATGTAGCGTTCGGCGGCGCCGCTACGCTGCTTCACGAAGGCCGACAGCGACCAGTAGCGCAGGCCGAGCCGACGCCGCGCGAGGTTCAGCCAACGGTTGCAGCTCAGGATGCGGTAGTAGATCCAGTCGCCCAGGCGCTCCTGCAAGCCGCCGAACTGGGTGACGTTGTCGTAGTCGTCGCCATGCGTCACCAGCAGGCGGCGGCCGTCCGCGGTGACGTGCACCGCGCGCCGGCGCACCCGCATGCCGGGCAGCATCAGCCCGCACACCCGCCGCAACGGGCGGTCGTGGTTGCCGGGGATGTAGACCAGCGTGGTGCCGCGCCGGTGCAGGGCGTGCAGCGCCTCGACCACCCGCGCGCAGGCGCCGTTCCAGCGCGTGCGCCGCCGCGCGATCCACCACAGGTCGACGATGTCGCCCACCAGGTACAGCCGCTCGCAGCGCAGGCCGTCGAGGAAGTCCGCCAGTTCCGCCGCGTGGCAATGCCTGGCGCCCAGGTGCACGTCGGAGATGAACGCCGCGCGCAGGCGGCGCTCGCCGCCGGGCGCCGCGCGCTTCATGCCGGCGCTCCCTGCGGGCGTTGCAGGTAGCGCTGGCGCTTGCGCGGCCGCAGCTGCTCCAGATCCACCTCGATCAGGCCATCGACGGAGCCGCTGAAGTCCGGATCCACGCCGAAGGCGAGGAAGCGCGCGCCGTCGGGCTCGCACAGCTCGGTGTACTGCTTGTAGAGCATCGGCACCGAGGCGCCGAGCCGGGCGAGCGCGGCCTTCATCGCATCGAAGGCGGCGTCGATGTCGAGGCCGTCGAAGGTCGGTGCGGGCGCCTGGAAGGCGAACGGCCGCCGGGCGCCGGCCAGCGCCCGCTCGCTGCCGTAGAAGCGCTGGTAGTAGGCCACCACCTGCTCGCTGGCGTCGCGCGGCAGCGCGGCGCTGATCGACACCGCGCCGTAGAGATAGCGCACGCCCGGATAGCGCTGCAGGTAGGCGCCGATGCCTTGCCACAGGTAGTCGAGGCTGCGGCTGCCCCAGTAGTCCGGCACCACGAAGCTGCGGCCCAGTTCCAGACCCGCCGCCAGCCGCGGCACGGCCTCGTCCGCGTAGCGGAACAGCGAAGCCGTATACAGGCCGGCCAGCCCGCTGCGCGCCAGTGCCTCGGCGCCGCGCATCACGCGATAGGCGCCGGCGATGCGCGCGGCCTGCGTGTCCCATACCAGGATGTGGTCGTAATGCGCATCGTAGGCGTCGAGATCGCGGCTGCAGCCGGTGCCCTCGCCCACCTCGCGGAAGGTCAGCTCGCGCAGCCGGCCGATCTCCTGCAACAACGGCGAACCGCCGGCGTCACGCGCCAGGCGGATCTGCTTGCCGTCGCTGGTGCAGCCAAGCAGTTCGGTGGCCGCCACCGCGGCCACCAGCGCACCCGCTTCGATCGGCGGCGCCAGCGGCGCGGGCCCCAGCACGACGGGCGCCGCCGCGTCGCGACCGATGGCGTACAACGCGTGGCGGATGCGCCGGAGCGCGGCGCACTCGTGCTCGCCGTACGCGATGGTCGTCGGATGGCCCACGTGCAGGCGTACCGGGCGCCTCCGGCAGGCGAACATCTCCCGCGCCAGCAGCGCCGTCGATGCCGGCCGGCACAGCGCGGAAACGCCGTAGAACAAGGCCGAGTTGCGCGCCTCGATGCGCACCGGCAACACCCGCGCCGACGCGCGGCGCGCGAAGCGCAGGAAGCCGGGGCGCCAACGCGTGTCGCGCACGCCGCGCAGGCCCAGCCGCGAAACCTCGCCGGCCGGGAACACGATCACGCATTCGCCAGCGCGCAGCGCGCGCTCCACCCGACGCAGGCTGCCCGCGCCGGCGGCGCCGCCGAACACGCGCACCGGCAGTAGCAGTTCCGCCAGCGGCTCCACCAGCGCCAGCACCTCGTTGGCGACGATGCGCACGTCGCGCCGCACCCGCCCCACCGCGTCCAGCAGCGCCAGCGCGTCGAGCGCGCCGGAGGGATGGTTGGCCACGATCAGCAATGGCCCGCTCGCGGGGATGCGCGCCAGCGCGTCCGCATCCAGCTCGCAGTGCAGTTGCAGGTAGCGCAACGCGGCTTCGACGAAGGCGAAACCGCGCAGTCCGGCATGCTCCGCGCAGAAGGCATCGATCCCGCTGAAGCCCGACCAGCGCGCCAGTCCGTGCAGCAGCGGCACCGCAAGCCGCCCGCGATGCCCCCTGAACCAGTGCGGATAGCGCTGCTGAAGACGCTGTTCGATGGCTTGCATGGCGGGATCTCCCGGCGTGGCCCGTCGCAAGATTGCACGACCATCGGGACGCCGGCGTTGCGCTTGCGCGTCAGCCGCGTGACAACGGCGACGGCACCGCAGCATCCGAGAATCACGCCGCGGACTTCTCGCGCCGCTCAGCATTCCGCGTTGACTTTGGCCGTCCAGACGGCTAATTTGCGCAGCGCCAAGGGTAATCATCTCTTTATGCGAATACGGAGATGACTCAAGGGAAGCCGGTGCGAATCCGGCGCTGCCCCGCAGCGGTATGTGGAAACGACCTCCGTCACCAGCACTGGGCCAAGGAGCCCGGGAAGCGACGGACAGTAGGTAGGGAGTGTTGGCGGTAGAAACGCAAGCGGCTGCGGCTTCGCCGTTTTGGGCATCTTTCGCGCCGGCTTTCGACCCATGGAACCACCATGGGTCTTCAAACCGACGCAAAACCTGTCCAAAACGGACGTTGCCTCGCTCGCCTGGTTTCCACCGCCAGCACTCCGGCACTTCGTCCACGAGCCCGAATACCTGCCCCGGCCGGAAGCGGCACGCCGCTTCCGCACGACCTGGCGCCTCCGCGGGGAGGGCCGGAGCCTGCGCACGCCCTTGCCGGCCCGCGCCGGTTCCGCCTGCCCGCGCCGCCGGTTCGCCCGCGGGGGCGAAGGTCAACGGCGCGGCGGAAGCCGGCCACCCTTCGTTCCTCTTTGCCCATCCATGCAAGAGGAATCATCCATGTCACTCGTTACCCATCTCGGCTTCCCGCGCATCGGCCTCAAGCGCGAGCTGAAGCGCGCGCTGGAAGCCCACTGGCAAGGCGACGCGCCGGCCGAAGCCCTGCTCGACACCGCGCGCGAACTGCGCGCACGGCACTGGCAGCTGGCCCGCGACACCGGCACCGACGTCGTGCCCTGCAACGACTTCAGCCTGTACGACCACGTGCTCGACACCGCCGTGCTGTTCGACGCGATCCCGGATCGCTACCGACCGGTGTTCGCCGAAAGCCGTCTGGACGGCTATTTCGCGATGGCGCGCGGCCACAAGCGCGGCGGCCACGACCTGCACGCGCTGGAAATGACCAAGTGGTTCGACACCAACTACCACTACCTGGTGCCGGAGCTGCACGCCGGCCAGCGCTTCACCCTCGCCGGCGACAAGCCGCTGGCGGAATTCCGCGAGGCGCAGGCGCTGGGCCACCGCGCACGGCCCGTGCTGCTGGGGCCGGTGTCCTTCCTGCTGCTGTCCAAGACCGTGGACGGCAGCGACCGGCTCGACCTGCTTGATGCCCTGCTGCCTGCCTACGCCAAGCTGCTGCGCCAGCTGGCAGAAGCCGGTGCGGACTGGGTGCAGCTCGACGAACCCTGCTTCGCGCTCGACCAGGACGCCGACGACCACGCCGCCTACCGCAAGGCCTACGCGGCGCTCGCGGCAGCAGGCGGCCCGAAGATCCTGCTCGCCAGCTACTTCGGCGCGCTGGGCGACAACCTCGCGCTGGCCGCCGGCCTGCCGGTGGCCGGCCTGCACGTCGACCTGGCGCGCGCACCGCAGCAGCTCGATGCCGTGCTCGATGCGCTGCCCGAAGGCCGCGTGCTGAGCGCCGGCGTGGTGGACGGCCGCAACGTGTGGCGCAGCCGCCCCGGCCAGGTGCTGCCGCTGCTGCGCAAGGCGCACGCGCGGCTGGGCGGAGAACGGCTGTGGCTGGCGCCCTCCTGCTCGCTGCTGCACGTGCCGATCGACCTCGGCGCCGAGACGGCGCTGTCCGCGGAGCGCCGCGCGTCCATGGCGTTCGCCAGGCAGAAGCTGGAAGAACTGCGCGCCTACGCCGACGCGCTGGCCGGCCACGCCGAAGCCGAGGCGGCCTTGCAGGCGCAGCAGACCCTGCTCGACCGGCAGGAGCAGCAGCCCGGCGTGCGGAACCCCGCCGTGCGCGCCCGCCTCAACGCGCTCAGCCCGCAGATGTCGCTGCGCCGCTCGCCCTACGCCACGCGCCGCATCGCGCAGGACGAGGTGCTCGCGCTGCCGTCGCTGCCCACCACCACCATCGGCTCGTTCCCGCAGACCGACGAGCTGCGCCAGGCGCGCGCCGCGCACCGCGCCGGCAGGCTGGCCGATGCCGACTACCAGGCCAGGCTCGAAGCCGAAGTCGAGCGCGTGGTGCGCTTCCAGGAAGACATCGGGCTGGACGTGCTGGTGCATGGCGAGCCCGAGCGCAACGACATGGTGGAGTACTTCGGCGAGCAGCTGGACGGCTACCTGTTCACCCGGCTCGGCTGGGTGCAGAGCTACGGCTCGCGCTGCGTGAAGCCGCCGGTGATCTGGGGCGACGTGGCGCGCCCCGCGCCGATGACGGTGCGCTGGTCGGCGTTCGCGCAATCGCTCACCGACAGGCCGATGAAGGGCATGCTCACCGGCCCGGTGACCATGCTGCAGTGGTCGTTCGTGCGCGACGACCTGCCGCGCGAAACCGTGTGCCGGCAGATCGCGCTGGCGCTGCGCGACGAGGTGCACGACCTGGAGGCCGCCGGCATCCGCGCCATCCAGATCGACGAACCCGCGCTGCGCGAAGGCCTGCCGCTGCGCCGCGCCGACTGGCCGGCCTACCTCGCCTGGGCGGTGGAGTGCTTCCGCATCGCGGCCGGCGGCGTGCGCGACGCCACCCAGATCCACACCCACATGTGCTACTCGGAGTTCAACGACATCATCGAGGCGGTGGCCGCGATGGACGCCGACGTGATCTCGATCGAGACCAGCCGCTCGCGGATGGAACTGCTGGATGCCTTCGTGCGCTTCCGCTACCCCAACGGCATCGGCCCCGGCGTGTACGACATCCATTCGCCGCGCGTGCCGGCGCAGGAGGAGATGCTGGCCCTACTGCGCAAGGCGCTTGAAGTGCTGGATGCCGGCCAGTTGTGGGTCAACCCCGACTGCGGCCTGAAGACCCGCGGCTGGAAGGAAACCGAACCCGCGCTGCGCGGCATGGTGGATTGCGCCCGCCGGTTGCGCGTCGGCATCGCCGCCTGATCGTCCCAGGCGGGAACCGGCGGAGGCGCCGCGGGGCGCTTCCGCCGGCCGGCGCCTTCGCCTGACGCATGACAAAGCGCAGACATGAAACAGGTTTAAGATGCCCGGAAACCTGCCGATGGCTACACCCTGATGGACTCCGCCCCGCCCGCCGCCGCTCCGCACGACAAAGCCGACATGCTCAAGTTGCGGGAGGCGCAATGGCGGCGCGTGGGCGTGCTGCTGCGCAACCTGCTGGCGCACCTGGCCGGCCCGGGCGATCTGCACAGCCAGGCGCTGGACACCACGCTGGCCGAACTGCGCGGCGCCATGCGCGAAACCGGCGGCGACAACCGCATCCCCACCCTGCTCGGCGCCCTGGCCAAGGCCGTGAAGGCGCTGGACGATCCGGCCGTCCACGCCGAGCCGCTCGCCGCTGCGCCGGCCGCGCCGCTGGCGGCAAACGAGCTCCTGCTCGCCGTGCTCGACCATATGCAGCTCGAAGACCCCACGGCCGAGCTGGCGGGACTGCGCGAGCGCATCGTCGGGTGCACCGATGCACCGGCGCTGCGCGAACATGGCCACGCGCTGGTCGCCCTGGTCAACGAGCGCCTGCGCAAGCTGGCCGAGGAACGCCAGGCCGCGTCCGTGCTGCTGCATCACATCAACTGCCACCTCGGCACGCTGGCCGAATACATCGATCAGGACGAAAGCGCCGGACGGGACGCCGCCGAGGCCTGCCGCCTGGCGAACGAGCGCCTGCTCGACGAGGTGCAACTGCTGGACGACTGCACCGGTTCGGCAGCCGACCTGGCCACGCTGCGCCGCGACGTCCGCGCCCGGCTGGCGATCATCCGCGACCACCTCGTCGACACGCACAACCGCGAGCAGGCGCGCGAGCAGGACTGGCAGAAGCGCCTCAAGCGCTCGCGCCATCGCGTGCGGCAACTGGAAGACGACATCGAACGCATGGAGACCATGCTGGCGGCGAAGGGCCACCTGGTCGACACCGACGCGCTCACCGGCCTCGCCAACCGCCGCGCGCTGGAAGCGCGCATGCCCGACATCTGCAATGCGCAGCCGGGTCGCGTCAGCCTGCTGATGGTGGACATCGACCACTTCAAGGAAATCAACGACCGCCTCGGCCACGGCGCCGGCGACCGCGCCCTGCGCATCGTCGCCGAGCAATTGCAGGCCGCCCTGCGCCCGGGCGATTTCCTCGCCCGCTACGGCGGCGAGGAGTTCGTGGCCATCCTGGAGGCCGGCTCCGAGGAGGCCATGCTCGTGGCCGAACGGCTGCGCGAACGGCTGGAGCGCACCCGCTTCCGCAGCCAGGATCAGCCCGTGCGCGTCACCCTTTCCTGCGGCGTCGCCACCGTGCAGGCCGGCGACACCCCCGGAAGCGTGTTCGACCGCGCCGACCGCGCGCTGTACCAGGCCAAGCGCGCCGGCCGCAACCGCTGCATGGCACTCTAGAAGCCAGGAGCCTGCCGCCTTGGGATCACCGCCGATGGATACCCTCCGCACCGAGCCCGCCGCAACCGACGCCGCCGAGATGCTGGAACGCGAGCAGGCGCGCTGGCGCGACCTGGACGCCCTGCTGCGCCGCTTGCTGTCGCGCCTGACCTACGCCGCGGAAGGCCGCAACGCCGGCCTGGACGGCGTACTCGGCAACATCCGCCTGGCCACCCGCAACACCCTCGACGAACAGCACATCCTGCCATTGCTGGACGAGCTGACCGACGCGGTGGCCGCGCTGGACGAAGACTCCATCCGGCCCGCTCTGCCCGCGCCGCAAGCCACCCTCCCGCCAGCGCAGGCCGAGGAACCGCCCGAGCTGGATCGCCTGCTGCTGGCCATCCTCGACCGCCTGCCGCTGGGCGAACCCGCCGAACCCGAACTGGAGGCGCTGCGCGAACGCATCGTCGGCTGCCGCGACGCCGCCCTGCTGCAGGCGCATGGCGAAGCGCTGGCCGCGCTGGTCGCGCGCCGGCTCGAGCAACTGGAAGAAGCCCAGCGCAGCGCCGGCCGCCTGCTGAGCCACGTGGACGACGAGCTGACCGCGCTGACCGAGCACCTCGACCAGGACGACCAGTCGCGCAACGCCGTGGTCGCGGCGCGGCGCGAACTGGGCGAACGCATGGCCGGCGAAGTGCTGGCGCTGGGCGAACGCGCCCGCTCGGCGCCGGATCTGGCCAGCCTGCAGGCCGACGTGCAGGCGCGGCTGGCCACGGTCGGCGCCCACCTCGCCGCGTTACGCGAGCGCGAGCAGCTGCGCGAGCGGGCGTGGCACGAGCACGCCGCGCGCATGCGCGAACGCATCCGCGAGCTGGAATCCAGCACCCGCAGCATGGAGGCCACGCTCAAGCAGAAGCTGCAGCTGGCCGACACCGACCCGCTCACCGGCCTGGCCAACCGCCGCGCGCTGGAAGCGCGCATGGCCTCGCTGTGCGAAGCGGACGCGCCCGTCACCAGCCTGCTGATCCTGGACATCGACCACTTCAAGAACATCAACGACCAGCTCGGCCACGCCGCCGGCGATCGCGCGCTGCGCATCGTGGCCGAACAGCTGCAGGCCGCCCTGCGCCCCGGCGACTACCTCGCCCGCTACGGCGGCGAGGAGTTCGTCGCCCTGCTCGCCGCCGACGGCAGCGAGGCGATGCGGGTGGCCGAGCGCCTGCGCATCCGCATCGGCCAGACACGCTTCCACAGCCAGAACCAGGTGGTGCCGATCACCCTGTCCTGCGGCATCGCCACCGTGCATCCCGACGATACGTCCGACAGCGTGTTCGAGCGCGCCGACCAGGCGCTCTATCGCGCCAAGAGCAACGGCCGCGACCGCTGCGAGGCGGCGTGAGCCACGGCAAATAGCCGTCCATCCGTCCAGAACCCGGTTCAGCCGGGGGTACAACGCCGGCGCGGCGGGATGGTATGATGCCGCACTTTCTTTTATCTCTTTATCCGTACACGAGGATATAAACGCGATGTCCAGCCACCTGTTCACTTCCGAATCGGTCTCCGAAGGCCATCCGGACAAGGTCGCCGACCAGATCTCCGATGCCGTGCTCGACGCGATCCTCGCGCAGGATCCGCGCGCCCGCGTGGCCTGCGAAACCATGGTCAAGACCGGCGTGGCCATCGTCGCCGGCGAGATCACCACCAGCGCCTGGATCGACCTCGAGGCGATCACCCGCAAGGTGATCCTCGACATCGGCTACGACTCCAGCGACGTCGGCTTCGACGGCGCCACCTGCGGCGTGCTGAACCTGATCGGCAAGCAGTCCCCGGACATCAACCAGGGCGTGGATCGCAAGAAGCCCGAGGAACAGGGCGCCGGCGACCAGGGCCTGATGTTCGGCTACGCCACCAACGAAACCAAGGACGGCATGCCGGCGGCGATCCACTACTCGCACCGCTTGGTCGAGCAGCAGGCCAAGGTGCGCAAGAAGAAGAACTCGCCGCTGCCGTGGCTGCGCCCGGACGCCAAGAGCCAGGTCACCCTGCGCTACGACAACGGCGTGGCCACCGCCATCGACGCCGTGGTGCTCAGCACCCAGCACGATCCGGGCATCAAGCAGAAGGATCTGATCGAGGCCGTGCGCGAGCACATCATCAAGCCCGTGCTGCCGGCCAAGCTGCTGCACAAGGGCACCAAGTTCCACATCAACCCGACCGGCAAGTTCGAGATCGGCGGCCCGGTGGGCGACTGCGGCCTGACCGGCCGCAAGATCATCGTCGACACCTACGGCGGCTGGGCCCGCCACGGCGGCGGCGCGTTCTCCGGCAAGGATCCGTCCAAGGTCGACCGTTCGGCCGCCTACGCCGCGCGCTACGTGGCCAAGAACATCGTGGCCGCCGGCATCGCCGACCGCTGCGAGGTGCAGGTGAGCTACGCCATCGGCGTGGCCGAGCCCACCTCGATCTCGGTCACCACCTTCGGCACCGGCAGGATCAGCGACGACAAGATCGAGAAGCTGATCCGCAAGCACTTCGACCTGCGCCCGTACGGCATCCTCAAGATGCTGGATCTCATCCACCCGATGTACCAGCAGACCGCCAGCTACGGCCACTTCGGGCGCACGCCCTACGAGGTCAAGGACAAGAACGGCAAGGTCTACACCGCGTTCTCGTGGGAAAAGACCGACAAGGCCGAAGCGCTGCGGGCGGATGCCAAGCTGAAGTAAGCCGGCACCTGCCGCACGAAAGGAAACGGGCCGCGCGATGTGGCCCGTTTCTTTTTCCCGTACACGAGGCCGACGCCACGCACGTGGCGACTACGGCTTGAGCGCACCGATCGCATCGTCGCGCACGCTACGCATGGCAGCGTTGAGCGTCTTTGGATCCATCGCGATCACCGGGTCGAGGTAGCGCCGGCGCACCTCAGCGGCGGCACCGGTGTCGCGAAGCTTCACCAGCGCCAGGTACAACCCCGTGGCGGTCTCGATGGTGTGCGGTGCGGTCGTGCCCATGCTGCGCGCACGCGCGTCCAGCGCCTGCCGGTAGGCGTCGCGGGCGGCGGCCCAGTCGCCGAGGTCGCTGTCGATGTCGCCGATCATGTTCAGCGTGCCCAGCATGACCGGATCGTCCGGCGCCAGCGCCTTGCGCTGGCCGGCCAAGGTGAGTTCGGCCTGCTGCCGGGCCTCGCGGTACTCGCCCGCCTTGTCGAGCAGGCCGGCCAGGCTGCCGCGCGCCAGCAGGGTGTTCGGGTGTTCGATGCCGAGCTGGCGCACATGCGCATCCAGCAGCGTGCGCTCCAGGGCGATGGCTTGCCGGTAATACGGCTGTGCCGCGCGATTGCTGGAAGCGCGGTCACCCTCCTTGGCGAGCAGGGCGATCAAACCGGTGGTAGCGGAAAGGGTGCGCGGATTGTCCGCACCATAATGGGCACGCCGCGCGTCGATCACGTGCTGGATCTCGGCCTGCACACGCTGCAACCCGGGCAGATCGTTGGTCAGTTTCGTCGCCCCGATGGCGGCGAGGTAGCGGGCGTCCTGCGTGGCCGGGTGATTGGCACCCAGCAGGCGCTCGCGGATCGCAGCCACCTGGCTGGCCAATGCCAGCGAACGCTCGAACTCTCCCTGCGAGTAAAGCAGCTTGGCCAAGGTCAGGGTGGCACCCAGCGTTTCCGGGTGCTCGTCGCCCAGCACGCGGCGATCCAGCGCGACCAGCGGCTCGAGCCGCTGCCGCGCCTGGGAGGCGCGGCCCATCTGCACCAGGGTGTCGATCTCGTCGTGACGCAGCGCCATCAACGCCCGGTCGGTATCGGGCACGCGTGGCGCCAATTGCGCGATCAGCCGCTGCTGCATCGCCAGGGCCTGCTGGCGATGCCCCTGCGCCACCAGCAGGCGCGCAACGCCGGATTCGGCCGCGACGCGCAGCGCATCGGTGGGCGCATCGGCCCGTGCCAGTCTTTCGGCCTGGGCGTACATGTCCGCTGCGGCCGCGGTCTGCCCCTGTCGCTCCAGTGCCTGCGCCAGATCCACGCACACGGAAAGCTGGCCGCGGTCGCCTGCGGGCAGCAGCTTCGCGCGGATCGCGAGCACCTTGCGCAACTCGCTGGCGGCATGGGCGTAGCTGCCGATGCCCAGCAGCGCCCGCGCCAACGACTGGCGCAAGTCGGCGCCCAGCAGCGGCGCATCGGGGAAGGCGCGATCGAGTCCGTCGAGCGTGTGCCCGATCACGTAGCCGTCCATCGCCTCGCGTGCGATGTCGGTGGCTTGCACGCCGGCGAAGGCCTTGGCCAGCGCATCGTCCGGCACCGGCGTCGATGCCAGCGCCGCACCGACCTGCCGCTGCGTGGCGGCGACCATGGCATGTCCCATCGCGCCGATGTCCACGCTGTCGTACATGGTCTGCTGGAACTGCACCATGCGTTCCAGTTGCTGCTGGCGCTGCCCGGCCAGCCGCTGCTGCACGCGCGCCTGGTGCAGCGAATACAGCGAGGTGAACAGCCCCGCCAGCACGCTGAGCAGCAGCGCGGCGGCGGCAGTCAGCGGCCAGCGGTTGCGCTGCAGGAAACGGCGCGTGCGGTACAGGCGCTGGCCGCGCCGCGCCAGCACCGGACGCTGCGCCAGCCAGTTGCGCAAGTCGGCGGCGAGCGCGTCCACGCTGGCGTAGCGCTCGCCGGCCTTGCGGCGCAGCGCCTTCAGCGCGATCGCGTCGATGTCGGCGGGAATGGCGCGGCGCGGCGCCTCGCCCGTTTTCGCGCTGCGGCTGGGCGGCACGATCTCGCCGGCGACGATGGCGTGGCTGAGCTGGTGCGGCGTGGTGATGTGCTGCCACGGCCGCTGCCCGGCCATCAGCTGGTACAGCACCATGCCCAGCCCGTACACGTCCACCGCGGTGGTCAGCGGTTGCTGTTCGATCTGCTCCGGGCTGGCGTAGGCCAGCGTGAGCGCGCGCTGGCCGGTGACGGTGAGCGTGCTTTCCACCGCCTGCTCGTCGATCAGCCGGGCGATGCCGAAGTCCAGCAGCTTGGGTTCGCCGTGCGCGTCGACCAGGATGTTGGCGGGCTTGAGGTCGCGGTGGATCACCAGGTTGCGGTGCGCGTACTCCACCGCGGCGCAGACCTTGAGGAACAGCCGCGCGCGCTCGCGCAGGCCCAGCCCGCGTTGCTCGCACCATTCGTCGATGCGCTCGCCCTCGACGTATTCCATCGCCAGGAAGGGCTGGCCGTCGGCCAGCACGCCGCCGTCGAGCAGGCGCGCGATGCCGGGATGCTCCAGCCGCGCCAGCATTTGCCGCTCGCGCACGAAGCGCTCCTGCAGCGTGGGCGAGCCCACGGCCCCGGCGCCCAGCACCTTCAGCGCCACCTGCTGCACGAAGCCGGCATCCTCGCGCTCGGCGAGGTAGACCACACCCATGCCGCCTTCGCCCAGCCGGCGCACCAGGCGGTAATGACGCGGGGCGTCGGCCTGCGCGTCCTGTCCGCTGAGATCCACCGTGTCGCCCGGCGCCAGCGGCAGCGTGGCGGTGTGGCTGCTCTCGACGGCAGCGATCATCCAGCGCACTTCGCGCGCCAGCGCCTCGTCATTGCCGCACTCGCGCGCAATCGCCGCGTCGCGCCCGGACACGCCGGTTTCCAGCACGCCCATGGCGATGCGCTTGGCGTGCAGATAGCGGTCGGTCAGTTGACCGGTCATGGAAGCCCCTGTGGTTGCACTTGCGCACGGCATTCCCGCTGTGCGCCGGAGCGCCGCAGGATAGCCGAATGCACTGGCTTGCTGCGCCGGAAGCGCGGGCTACTGGGAAGCCTGGAACAGGTTCCTAGCCGTCCGATTCGCGGCGCGAGGCGACCACCACCGGCGGTTTCCTGGCCGGTTCGTGGCGCGTCGCAAGGCGCGGCTCCGCATGGTGCACGCGATGCGCGACGGTGCGGCGGCAACTGCTGCCCTTGCGCGCGCCGCAGTTGCGGCTGGCCACCACGGTGGCCTTGTCGCGGCGCGCCTTGCGAACCGGCGCGGCGCGGCGCTGCGGGGCCGGCACGGTATCCGCTTCGGCGGTCTGGATCGGCGAGATCGCTTCGAGCAGGCGCGCGGCGCGGCTGCCCGCACGCACGCCACCGGCCTGCGCCACGAGAATGGGCGGAGTCGGGCGGCCGTCGAAACCGTCGTCCAGCAGGCGCGCCATCAGGCGGTCGCGGCCCGAGGCGGTGCGGCTGCCCAGCACCACGGCGAACAAACGCTGGCCGTCGCGCACCGCGGTGGAGGCGAGGTTGAAGCCGGAGGCGTCGGTGAAACCGGTCTTCAGGCCGTCCATGCCCGGGTAGCGGTACATCAGGTTGTTGTGTCCGCGCACGATGTGGCCGCGGAACACGAACTCCTGCGTGGCGAAGAAGTGCGCGTACTGCGGGAAATCGCGGTACAGCGCCATCGCCAGCTTCACCAAGTCGTGCGCGGTGGAGGTGTTGTTCGGGTCGGGCAGGCCGGAAGCGTTGGCGAAGTGCGTGTCGCTCATGCCGAGCAGCGCGGCCTGCGCGTTCATCATCCCGGCGAAGCGGCTCTCGCTGCCGCCGATGCCCTCGGCCATCACGGTGGCGGCATCGTTGGCCGACTTGGTGATCATGCCGAGGATGCAATCCTGCACCGCGATGGTCTGGCCGGCGCGCAGGCCCAGCTTGGTGGGCGGCTTGCTCGCCGCCCAGGCGGATATCGGGAGCTGCTGGTCGAGGCTCAGCTTGCCGCTCTTCAACTCCTGGAAAGCGATGTAGAGCGTCATCATCTTGGTGAGCGAGGCGGGATAGTCGCGCTGGTCGGCGTTGACCTGCTGGAGGATCTGGCCGGTGCTGCCGTCCACGACGATGGCCGCGTAGCCGGCATGCGCCGCGGCAGCGAAACCGCCGAGGCCGCACAGCAGCGCCAGCATCAGTAGCGTGCGCATGCGAAACAGCATCCGCCCCCACCCCGTCGATTCGATGGCCACCCCGATTCCTCGCAAACAGACTGCAAAAGCATTGCCCTACCCCAGCGCGACCATATCGCAAGGCCGCGTTAAATTCCATAGGCAAGACTTGAAATAATTTCGTTAAATATATGTTCCGCAAGGGATTGTTAAGGCATCTCCGCCAGCGTATGCGACCAGGCCAGGTAGCCGCCCGCTAGAATGGGTGGATGTCCCTGATCCAATTGCAGCGCGTCGACTTCAGCATCGGCGGCCCCCTCCTGCTCGAACAGGTCGATCTGTCGATCGACCGCAACGAGCGCGTGTGCATCGTCGGCCGCAACGGCGAAGGCAAATCCACCCTGATGAAGCTGATCGCCGGCGAGCTGAAAGCCGACGACGGCGAGGTGCGCGTGCAGAACGGCGTCGTGATCGCGCGCATGGCGCAGGAGGTGCCGCACGGCACCGCCGGCAGCGTGTTCGACGTGGTGGCGCAGGGGCTCGGCGACCTCGGCCGGCTGCTGGCGCGCTACCACCACCTGCTGCACGAAGGCGATCTCGATGCGCTGGGCGACGTGCAGCATGAGATCGAGGCCCGCCACGGCTGGGATCTCGACCGCCGCGTCACCGAAGTGCTGACCCGCCTGGAATTGCCCGCCGACACCGACTTCGCCGCGCTCTCCGGCGGCATGAAGCGCCGCGTGCTGCTGGCGCAGGCGCTGGTGAAGAAACCCGACGTGCTGCTGCTGGACGAGCCCACCAACCATCTCGACATCGAGGCGATCGGCTGGCTGGAAGGCTTTTTGAAATCCTTCGACGGCAGTCTGATCTTCGTCACCCACGACCGCAGCTTCCTGCAGGCGCTGGCCACGCGCATCGTGGAGATCGACCGCGGATCGCTCACCGACTGGCCGGGCGACTACGCCAACTACCTGCGCCGCCGCGAGGAGCGCCTGCACGCCGAAGCGCAGGCCAACGCGCTGTTCGACAAGAAGCTTGCGCAGGAAGAAGTATGGATACGCCAGGGCATCAAGGCCCGCCGCACGCGCAACGAAGGCCGCGTGCGCGCGCTGAAGGCCTTGCGCGCGGAACGCGCCGAGCGCCGCGAGCTGGGTGGCAACGTGAAGATGACCGCAGCCAACGCACAGGCTTCCGGCAAGAAAGTGATCGACCTGGAACACGTGCACCAGGCCTACGGCGGTCGCGTGCTGATCGACGATCTCACCACCACGGTGATGCGCGGCGACCGCATCGGCATCGTCGGCCCCAACGGCGCCGGCAAGAGCACCCTGCTCAAGATCATGCTGGGCGAACTGAAGCCCCAGCGCGGCAGTGCCACGCTGGGCACCGGCATCCAGGTCGCCTACTTCGACCAGCACCGGCTGCAACTCGACGACACGCAGAACGCGCTGGACAACGTGGCCGAAGGCCGCGAGTACATCGAACTCAACGGCCAGCGCAAACACATCATCGGCTACCTGCAGGACTTCCTGTTCTCGCCCGAACGCGCGCGCGCGCCGATCACCCGGCTGTCCGGCGGCGAGCGCAACCGCCTGCTGCTGGCCAAGCTGTTCGCGCAGCCGTCGAACCTGCTGGTGATGGACGAACCCACCAACGACCTCGACGTGGAAACGCTGGAACTGCTGGAGGAACTGCTCACCGACTACCAGGGCACCCTGCTGCTGGTCTCGCACGACCGCGCCTTCCTCGACAACGTGGTGTCCAGCACGCTGGTGCTGGAGGGCGACGGCAAGGTGGGCGAATACGTGGGCGGCTACAGCGATTGGCTGCGGCAAAGGCCGGCTTTTGCTCGTCATCCCGGCGAAGACCGGACAAGCGCAGAGCGCGCAGAACGCCCGCAGGGCGGCCCCGAAGGGGCGAGCGAAGCAAGTCATCCAGCTGCGGCAACGCCAGCCCAAGCTGAATCGCTACCGGATTCCGGCCTGCGCCGGAATGACGGCCAGAAGCGCAAGCTCAGCTACAAGGATCAGCGCGAACTGGAACAACTGCCCACGCGCATCGAGCAGCTCGAAGCCGACATCGGCGCGCGTGGCGAGGCAATGAACGAGCCGGCCTTCTTCCAACAGGACAGCGCCGCCATCGTCAAAGCGAACGAGGCGCTGGCGAAGCTGCAATTGGAACTGGAAAACGCCTACGCGCGCTGGGCGGAACTGGACGGCTGAACGCGCCGCGCGCGTTCACGCGATCACGTAGCGGGCGGCCTCGCCGCCCTTCACCGCACTGGTGACCAGGCGCTTGTCGAAGGTCGCAAGCCGGCCGCCTTGCTGCACGGCCAGCGCCAGTAGCCACGTATCGGTGACCTGGCCGGAAGCCAGCAGCCGCTCGCGGTCGATCAGCGGCGAATCCAGCAGGCTGAGATCGCCCGGCCAGAACACGTGGCCGGGCTGGCGGCACAGATCCGCCAGCAACTCCGCCGCGACGGCCGCCGAGGCCACCGCGTTGCCGTAGCGCGGATGCGACATGATGCGCAGCGCACCGTTCTGGGTGAGGCAGCAACTGGCCCACGACGCGCCGGCGGTGGCGAACCACTCGTGCGCCAGCGCGTGATGCGCATGCGTGGGATCGAGCAACGCGAGCACCACGTTGACGTCCAGCAGCCACGTCGTCGTACCCGACGACGGCCACGGCGGGCTCGCGTCGCGCACGGCCGTACCGCGCGGCTTGCGGCTCACGGCGCCTCGTCCCGCAGTTCGTTGATCTCTTCCAGCGTCATCGGGCGCGCATCCGGGCGCACCGGCATCAGGCGGATACCATTGCGGTATTGCGGCGCGTTCGCCACCGGCGCCAGGCCCTTGCGCGCCAGCTCCGAAACCACCTCGCCCAGCGTGCGGCCTTGCCGCTCGGCCAGCGCGCGCGCGGCGGACAGCACGTCTTCATCCAGTTGCAGGGTGGTACGCATGGCGGGACTCCCGGCGGCCAGGGCGCGCCGCTCGCACCTAGCATCACGCATCACGCATCACCGGTCAAGGGCGTCGGCGGCACACCTACGACAACGGCAACCACAGGCGGGCCAGCGCGCCGCCCGCATCCTCGCGGGCCAGCAGGCTGACGCCGCCCGCGTGCGCCTCGGCAATCTGCCGTACCAGCGCGAGGCCGATGCCGGAGCCGCCCGGCTTGGTGGTGAAGAACGGCACGAACAGGTTGTCGCTGGGCGGCGGGCCCGGGCCATCGTCTTCCACTTCGATCACCGCGCGTTCGCCGTCGCGGCGCCAGCGCAGGCGCACGCCGCCATCCGGCAACGCCGCTTCCACCGCGTTGCGCACGAGGTTGATCAGCGCCTGCTCGAGCTGGTCGGGATCGGCCTGCACGGACAGCGGCTCGCCTGGCTCGACCGCGACCGCCAACCGCTGCTCCAGCCTCGCCACCTTGATCACCAGCGCGGGCAAGTTCACTGCGCGCGGCTGCGGCGGCGGCAGGCGCGCCAGCCTGCTGTAGCTGGAGAGAAAGCGCCCCAGCGCCTCGGCGCGATGGCCGATCAGCTCCAGGCCGCCACGAAAATCCTCGCGCCAGTCGTCGGGCAGCGGATCGCGTGCCGCCAGCATGGCCAGCGTGCCGGCCATCGACTGGATCGGCGCCAGCGAGTTGTTGACCTCGTGGCCCAGCACGCGCAACAGGCGCTGCCACGCCGCGCGCTCCTCCTCGCGCAGTACGCGGCCCACGTCGTTGACCACCAGCAACTGGCCGCCGCGTCCACCGCTGCGTAGCGCCGCGTGGCGAATCTCGAAGCGCCCGCTACGCCCCGGGAACACGTGCGTGAGCAAGCGCGCAGCCGGCCCTTCCAGCAGCGCGGCAAGACCGAGTTCCGCGGCGCTCAGGCCGAACAGGCGATGGCGCTCGGCATTCAGCAGGCGTTGCGCCGCCGGGTTGAGCAGGCGCAGCTTGCGCTGTTCGTCGAACACGAACACCGCACTGTCCAGCGCCGCCAGCGTCTTGCCCAGCAGGTAGGAGGATTCCTCGAACTCCAGTCGCTCGCGCTGCAGCCGCTCGGCCAGCGCGTTGATGTCGTAGATCGCATCGCCCAGCACACCGCCCTGCACGCCGCGCAGGCTGTAGTCGCCCTGGCGCAGGGCTTCCAGCAGGCCCGACAGCGTGTACAGCGGGAACACCACGCGGCGGTATTGCCAGCGCGCCAGCAACAGCGTGGCGGCCACGGCGATGGCGAGACATGTCCAGCGCAACGACGCATCCCATGGCGCCACAACGAGCGCGAGCGACGCCAGCAGACCCGGCGCCGCCACCAGCAGGCTGCCGAGCAGCACGCGCCGCTCGAAGCGCGGCATGCGGCCGGCGCGCCGCGCGGAAGATTCAGCCGGCATCGCCGGCCGCGTCGCGCAGGTCGTGCTTCTCCAGCCGGCGATACAGCGACTGGCGGGTGATGCCCAGCGCGTCGGCGGCGCGTTGCAGGTTGCCGTCGAAGCGTTCCACCGCGCGCTGCACCAGATGGGCTTCGGCCTGTTCCAGCGTCATGCCGTCGAGATCGGCAACGGGTTGCGCGGCGGACTCGCCGAACGCCAGCGCCGCCGCGCTCACCTCGTCGTGCTCGGCGAGCAGCGCGGCGCGCTCCATCAGGTGCTGCAACTCGCGCACGTTGCCGGGCCAACGCCACGCCATGAGCGCGCGCTCGGCCGAAGGCGCCAGCCGCAGCCCGTCGCGGCCGTAGCGCCGCGCGTTGCGCGCGAGGAAGGCGCGCGCCAGCGGCAGGATGTCCTCCGCGCGTTCGCGCAGCGGCGGCAGGCGCACTTCCAGCGTGTTGAGCCGGTACAGCAGGTCGCGGCGAAAGCGGCCCTCGGCCACCTCCAGCGCAAGGTCGGCATTGGTGGCCGACACCAGCCGCACGTCGGTCTTCTGCGTGCGCGAGGAACCCAGCCGCTCGAACTCGCCGTCTTCCAGCACCCGCAGCAGCTTCGGCTGCTGCGCCGCCGGCACGTTGCCCACTTCGTCGAGAAACAGCGTGCCGCCGTCGGCCAGCTCGAAGCGGCCGATGCGCTCGCTCTTGGCGTCGGTGTAGGCGCCGCGCACGTGGCCGAACATCTCCGACTCGAACACGCTCTCGGCGATGCCGCCCATGTTCACCTTGACCAGCGAGCGCGACGCGCGCGGCGAGCGCTGGTGCAGCAGCTGCGCGACCACGCCCTTGCCGGTGCCGTTCTCGCCCAGCACCAGCACGTTGGCGTCGCTGGATGCGACACGCTCCACCAGCGCCAGCACGCGGCGCATCGCCGGCGACTCGGCGACGAACTCCTCGCCCGCCTCGCCGCGCAGCAATGCGTTCTCCGCCTCCAGCCGGCGCTGCCGGCGCGCGCCTTCGGACAGTGCCATCTGCGCGCGCAGCACGCTGACCAGGCGCGCGTTGTCCCACGGCTTCTCGATGAAGTCGGCGGCGCCGCGGCGCATCGCCTCCACCGTGAGCGGCACGTTGCCCCAGGCCGTCATCGTCACCACCGGCAGATCGGGCGCAAGCTGGCGCAGGCGCTCCAGCAGATGCAGTCCTTCCTCGCCCGAGGTGGTGTCCCGCGAGTAGTTGCAGTCGATCAGCGCACAGGCGAACTCGCGCTTGCGCACGGCCTCCAGCGCCGCCGCCGGATCGGCCACGCCCACACTGGCAATGCCCTCGGCCTTCAGCAGCAGGCGCAGCGCCTCGCGCACGTCGGCCTGGTCGTCAGCGATCAGCACGACGGCTTTCCCATCAGAAATCATGCTTCGGTGCTCATCGCGCATACGAGGCGGTGCTTCTCAATACCCGGCTTCTTTCTGGTGACGGAACGCCAGTACGTACACGGCATCTTCGTCAGGCACGTGGCGGTAAAGGGCCACGTAGCCCGAGTCGCCGAACGCGATCACGAGTTCGCGCAGTTCCGGCGGATCGGGCAAGGGCCGTCCCATGCCTGGCATCGATTCCAGCAGCAGGAACTGCTGCGCGATGGCCTGCGCCGCACGCCGTGATGCTTCTGGCGCCTTGCCCGCCAGGAAGGATCGACAGCGCTCCAGCCCGGCCACCGCCGCCGCCGTGACGATTACCTGTGGCACTCGGGCGCTTCCTTCTCGTCGCCCGTGCCCCAGGTGTCCAGCCATGCACGCGCTTCCTGGCCAGTCAGGTGCCGCCCGGTTTCCCGATAGGCCTGCCACGAAGCCAGCGCCTCCTGCCTGAAACTCTCGCGCGCTTCCTCGCGCTCGACGTACTGCTGGATGGCCTCGCGCATGATCCAGTGCGCCGAGCGCTGGCGCAGTCCGGCCAAGTGCTGGATGCGCTCCTTCAGATCGTCGTCGATCTTTACCGAAGCTGCCATGGCTCACTCCAAGTATAAAAAGGTATTACCTTGGCATACCGTAACCATCTGGCGACCGCTTGTCCACATCGGCGCCTCACTCATAACGCAACGCGACGGCCGGATCGACGCGCAGCGCGCGCAGCAGCGGCACCAGCGCGGCAAACGCGGAGACGCCCAGCACCAGCAACAGCACGGGCACGAACACCGCTGGATCGTGGGCGCGGGTGCGCATATTGGGGTCGGCCAGCAGCTTCGACCACGGCCAAGCCAGCACGAAGCCCGCCAGCAGGCCGATGCCGAGCTGCCACGCCAGTTGCCGCGCCACGGTGCGCACGATGGCGCCGTGGCTTGCGCCAATGGCACGGCGGATGCCCAGTTCGCGCGTGCGCTGCGCTACCGCGAACGCCAGCACGCCGTACAGGCCCGCCGCCGCCAGCAGCAGCGCCACCAGGCCTAGCGCGCTGAACACGTCGGTCATCACCACCATGCCCGCGCGAATGACGGCCATGTCCCCGGCCTGTGTCCAGGACGCAGAGGGCGGATAGATGGCAGCCTGCGGATCGACGCCATGCACGGCATCGGCGAGGCGCGACACGAAGGCATCGGCATCCGCATGCACGCGCACATTCAGTCCCACGTCCTGCAGGGGACTCATGGTGGCCGACTGATCCAGCGGCATCAGCAGGCTCGGCCGCGCACGTTCCAGCATGCTGTTGAGTTGCAGCGTCTCGACCACGCCCGCCACCGTCACCGTGCGCGCCCACGCGTTGCCGGGATAGAGCACCAGCTTGCGGCCCAGGGCATCCTCGTGCGGCCACATCGCGGCGGCCATCCGAGCGTCGATCACCACCACCGGCGTGCTGGCTGCGGTATCGCGCGCGTCGAAGAAACGACCCTCCAGCAACTTCACGCCGAAGGTGCCGGGGAAATGCGCATCCACGATGCCCATCTGCACGCGCGGCCAACCTGTGTCCGGCTGTGGCTGCCCCGGCAGCGAGACGTCCTCGTGGCTGCCGAGGAAGGCGCCCGGCACCGTGTTCGCGGCCGAGGCATCGACCACGCCCGGTTCCTGCCGCAAGCGCGCCACCACGCTGTCGAAGAAACGGATGCGCTGCGCATCGTTCGCATACGCCTGTGCCGGCAGGGAGACGTTGGCGGTCAGCACCTGCGCGGCGTGCGCGGCGCCCACCACCGGCTGCGACAACAAGGCGTCCAATGCGCGCACGAAGGTGCCCGCGCCCACCAGCAGCACCACGGTGAGCGCTACCTCCGCCACCACCAGCCACTTCGCCACCCGTGCGAAACCGCCGCCCGTGCCCTTGCCGCCATCGCGCAAGGCGTCCTGCAAGTCGGGGCACGACGCGCGCCATGCGGGGATGCCGCCGGTCAGCAAGGTGCTGAGCAGGGCCACCAGCGCGCCGAAGCCGATCACCCAGGCGTCGATGCCATGCGCGTTCGGCACCGTGTCCGGGTGACTGGCGATCCAGACCACATCCAGCCAGCGGTCGCCGGCGTGGGCGATCAGGAAAGCCAACGCCAGCGCCGCCGCCGACAACAGCACGCTCTCCACCAGCGCACCGAACACCAGCCGCATACGACTGCCGCCCAGCGCGCTGCGCAGCGCCAGCTCTTGCCGCCGTCGCAGGATCTGCACCAATTGCAGGTTGGCCACGTTGATGCACGCCAGCAGCAGCACCAGCACGCCGGCGCCGAACATCAGCCAGATCCAGTGGCGGAAATCCAGCGGCGAGAACGCCACCGACAGCGGGTAGATCGTCAAGCGGTTCATGTGCTGCCCCGAGGGCATGGACATCACCCGCTGCAAGCGATCGGCCCAGGCATCCAGCTCCGCCCGCGCTTGATCGAGGTGCACGCCCGGCGCCAGTCGCGCGGCCACGTCGACACCTCCATGCGCGTTGGGCACAAGGCGCAGCGGCAACCAGGCCGCCGCCGTGCCGCTGGGGAAATGAAAGCTGGCCGGCAGGACGCCCACCACGGTGACCCACTGCGCATTCACCTGCACGGTGCGTCCCACGATATGCGGGTCGGCGCCAAAGGCATGCCGCCACAGCGGCTCGCCCAGCAGCATCACCCGCGGCGCGCCGGGCGCATCGTCGGCCGGCTCGAAACCACGGCCCAGCAAGGGCTTGATGCCAAGCACGTCCATCATCGAAGCCGTCAGCAAACCACCGCCGTAATGCACGGCGCCATGCCCGCTGTCGAGATTGAGGTTGGTTCCCGCATACGCCCCCATTGCATCCACGCCGCGCAACTTGCCCTGCAATGCGAGGTACTGCGCGCGATCCATCCCGCCGATGCCGTTGTTCGTCGGCTCGCCCACCGCCACCAGCCGTGCGGCCTGCGGAAACGCCATCGGCTGCAGGATCACCGAATTGACCACGGTGAACAGGAACAGCATCACCCCCAGCCCCACGCCCAGCACCGCCACCGACAACAACGCATAACCCGGCCGACGCATCAGCCGGCGCCATGCCTCGCGGAATTCACGCACGATCATTTCACTCTCCCCTCAAGACACGCATCGGCGCCACGCGTGCCGCGCGCAACGCCGGCAACAGGCAGGCCAGCACGCCGGCACCCGCCAGTACCGCGCAGGCGGCGAGCACGACCCAGGGATCGAACACGCTGCGCCCCAACTGCACCACCACCGCGCGCAGCACGCCTGACCCTGCCGCGCCCAGCACCACGCCCGCCGCGAGGCCCAGCACGATCTGCAGCAGTCCTCCACGCAACACCAGCAGCAACAGGCGACGCGGCGACGCACCCAGCGCGGCGCGCACGCCGAACTCGCGCTCGCGCGCGGCCACCGCCACCGCCATCACCGCGTACATGCCCACGCCGGCCAGCAGCAGCGCCAGGCCGCCGAACAGGCCCACCAGCATCAGGTTGAATTCCGTGTCGGTGGTGATGTCGTGCACCACCCACGCCATGCTGCGCACGTTGTCGATCGGCTGGTCGGGCGCCACTTCGGCCACCGCCTGCTTCACCGCATTGCGATAACCATCAGGGCTGCCCTGCACCTTGATGGCGAAACGCAGCGGTTCGTAGGTGCGGAATACGCTCCATACGTCCTCCGGCATCTGCGCCAGCGGCAGGTAGAGGATGGGTGTTGCCGCATCCGGATCTTCCGGGCCGAACTGCCAGGTGCTGGCCACTACGCCCACGATGCGCGCCGAGAGCATGCCCACGCCCGAGCCGCGCTGGATGATCTGGCCCAGCGCATGGCCGTGGTAATGCTGGTCGGCGAATTTCTGGTTGACGATGGCCACCGCCTCGCCGCCCCGCGCATCAGTATCGGCGAACAGGCGGCCTTGTAGCAGACGTATGCCGAATGCCCCGAAGAAACCCGGATCCGCGGCATGGAGTTGCGCGTTGAATTCCTCGCCGCCTGGCACGTGCAGTTCGCCCATTGCCCATTGGCCGATGAAATCTCCCGCCGGCAGGTTGGTGCCCGCTGCGGCCTGGCGCACGCCCGGAATCTGGCGCAGGCGTTCGACCAGCCGCCGCGAGAGCACACTCGCCGAAACCGCATCGGGATAGGTCGCCTTGACCGGCGCCAATTCGAAGGTGAGTACGCCGCGCGCGTCGAAACCCAAGTCCGTCTTCGCGTTGTCGAGCAAGGTGCGCAGGAACACGCCAGCCGCACATAGCAGCAGCGAGGCCAGCGCCACCTGGGCAATCACCAACACGCGGCCCAGCAGGCCGCTACGCCGACCGAAACCGCTGCGGCCGCCTTCGCGCAGGCTGTCCATCGACAGCGCGGCATGCCCCCGCCACAGACCCAGCGCCGTGGCGACCAGCGCGCCGAACAAGCCCACCGCGACGGCCAGCACCCATGCCGGCCAGCCGAGGCTCAGGCCGCCCGGACGCGTCCACTCCACCGCCATCCAGCCGACCGGCATCCACGCGCGCAAGGCCGCCAAGCCCGACACCGCCAATGCCTGCCCGAGCAACACGCCAAGCAGACCGACCAATGCGCCTTCCGCCATCGAAGGCAGTGCCACGCGCCATGACGAAGCACCAAGCGCGCCGCGCACGGAAGCGTCGTGGCTGCGCCCCATCGCGCGCAGCATCATCAGGTTGGTGAGGTTGACCAGCGCGATCAGCAACAGCAGCGCGGCGCTGGCCAGCCACATCAGCGAGGTCGCACGCTGATCGTGGTGTTCTGCGGCACCGAGATCCTGCGCACCGAAGTGCGAGCGAAGCCAGTAGCCGCTGCCGTACACCTTGTGGCCTTGCGCGACATAGAAGGCATGCAAGCGCGTGTCCACTTCCGCCGCCAATGCGTGGCGCGCAACACCCGGCGCCAATCGCGCCGCGACCATGAAGTCGAGCGAATCATTGGACGTGTTCGCGCGGAACGCCGCAGGCAGCGCAATCGATGCCTCACCCAGATCGAAACCCGCCGGCAATACGCCGACGATGCTGTGCGCCAGGCCCTCTACCTGCAGTGTCTTGCCAACCACCGCTGGATCGCCGCCGAAGCGGCGCAGCCAGAAGCCGTGGTAAAGAAGCACGGCCGGCGGCCCACCCGGCCGATCTTCCTGCGCACTGAAGTTGCGCCCAAGCATGGGCCGCACCTGCAATGAGGGAAGCAGGCCGCGGTCGAATGTCTGCGCCTGCACTTGCACCGGCTCGCCATAGCCGGCGATGTTCGTGGCCGTGGTCTCGCTCTTGAAAATGCCCAGCGAGGCGACGCCCGGCAAGCCGGCCAACTGCTGGTATTGCTGCGGCGACATGCCGCTCACGATGCCCTGTTCGAGACGCCCAAGCGCCACGAGCCGATGCGGCTCCGGATAAGGCAAAGGCCGCAGCAGCACGCCGTCGATCATGGTGAACACGGCGCTGGCCGAACCCACGCCCAGCGCCAGCACGCTGGCGGCCAGCAGCAGGAAGCCGGGGCGACGCAGGCTGGCGCGCCAGGTTCGCCAGGCCTCGGCAAGCCAGACGTTCACGCGCCCGCCTCGATGCGCTGGCCGATCAGCGCGTCGAGGCGCGACTCGTCTTCGGTGCGCAGGCGATGGAAGGTTTCCTCGTCCACCACGCGGCCGTCGAACAGGCGGATCTTGCGCTGCGCGAGTTCGGCGTAGCGCGCATCGTGGGTGACCATGCAGATGGTGGCGCCGCCCTTGTGCAGTTCGTCGAGCAGGGCCATCACCACCTCGCCGTTGCGCGAGTCGAGGTTGCCGGTGGGTTCGTCGGCGAGCAGGAGCGCGGGCCTGCCGACCAGTGCGCGCGCCACCGCCACGCGCTGCTGCTGGCCGCCGGAAAGCTGCGCGGGATAGTGGCGCATGCGGTGCGCCATGCCGATGCGCTCCAGCGCCTCCTGCACGCGGGCGCGGCGCTCGGCGGCGTCGATGCCGCCGCGGTAGGTGAGCGGCAGCTCCACGTTCTCCTGCACGGTAAGGTCGCCGATCAGGTTGAACGCCTGGAAGATGAAGCCGATCTCGGCGTTGCGGATGCGCGCGCGCTGCGCGGCGTTGAGTCCGGCGACGTCGTGGCCGTTCAGCACGTAGCTGCCGGCGCTGGCGGTGTCGAGCAGGCCGAGGATGGACAGCAGGGTGGTCTTGCCGCAGCCGGAAGGGCCGGAGATGGAGACGTATTCGCCACGGCGCACTTCCAGGTGCACGTCGCTGAGCGCGTGGGTTTCCACTTCGTCGGTCTGGAATACCTTGCGGAGGTCGGCGAGGGTGATGACGTTGGCGGGGTTGGTCATGGGTCTGTCCACTTCTTGAGGCTTTAGGTTTCCCTTCTCCCTCTGGGAGAAGGTGGCCCGGAGGGCCGGATGAGGGTTCGGATGGGATACGGCGCTCATCTTCGCCCGTACCCTCACCCCAGCCCCTCTCCCAAAGGGAGAGGGGTTCGATTTGACGGCTCACTTCAACTTGATGCGGTCGTACTTGTCCCACTGGCTGACGTCGGAAAGGATCACGCGATCGCCGGCCTTGAGGCCGCGCAGCACCTGCACGCGATCCACCGAGGCCGCGCCGATGCGCACCGGCACGCGCGTGGCGGTATCGCCGCCGGGGTCGAGGCGGAACAGGCTGAGGTCGGCGTCGGCCTGGGCCAAGGCGGGCCTGCCCACGGAAAGCACGTCGTGCAGCTGCGCGATCAGGATGCGGCCGTCCACGGAAAGGTCGGGCCGCGCGCCGGGCGGCAGCTTGCCGGTGAGCACCACGTCCACCTGTACGCTGCCATTGCGCACGGCCGGGTCGATGCGCTCCACCTTGCCGTCGACCAGGCCGTTGTGGGTGTCCACGCTCACCGGCATGCCGATCGCCACGTCCTTGGCCTGCACCTCGGGCACCTGCAGGCGCGCGATCAGCACGTCGGGCACCGCCACGCGCGCGAGGTTGGCTCCGGCGGCCACCTGCGCGCCTTCCTGCACCGCCACTTCCTGCAGCACGCCGGCGATGCCGGCCTTCACCTGCAAGGCATCGGCCTGGCGCTGGCGCAGCTGCAGGTTGCTCTGCTGCTGCATCAGCGCGGCCTGCACCGCGTCGAGCTGCGCCTTCATGCTGGCGGCGAACGCGGCCACGCGCTGCTGCTCGATGTCCATGCGCTCGTGCAGCTGCTTCAGCGCGATCTGGCCCTGCTCGTACTGCACGCGGGGGATCAGGTGCTGCCGTATCGCGACGGTGTCGGTGTCGGCCTTGACCTTGGCCGAGGCGTAGTCGGACTGCGCCTGCGCGTACGCGGAACGCTGGTCGAGCAGTTGCGATTCGAGTTCCGCGCGCTTGGCCGCGACGTTGGCCTGCGCCGCGGCCACCTGCGCCTGCGCGTTGCGCAGCGCGTCCTCGGTCTGCGGATCGCCGAGCTGCATCAGCACGGTGTCCGGCCGCACCGGCGTGCCCTGCCAGACGAGGATCTTCTCCACCTGCGCCGGCGTGGCGGCGGCCAGCCAGCGGATCTCGCGCGGCACCAGGGTGCCGGTGGCGCGCACCTCGCGCAGCATGTCGCCCTGCTGCACGGCGTCGATCCACAGGCTGCCGCGATCCGCCACCGGCAGCGCCGGGCCCAGCCGCCACACCAGCACCGCCAGCGCGGCCACGGCCAGCGCGCCGCCGCCGATCATCAGGCGCAGGCGGCGGCGCTTGCGGATGCCATACAAGGGGTTTGCGATATCCATGCACGGTGCATGGCAAGCGGCGTGCCAGTCATGGCCCGCGCGGAAAACCCTTGCGCATCAAGGCCGGGGGCCGCAGCGGCGCGAATGGCACGACACCGCAGCTGTCCGCATCCGGATCGCGGCGTCCGCAAACGGACGCCGCATGTGCTCAATGCGCCTCGCGCTGCCGCTGCAGGCCCGCCTGCATGATGCGGTCGGTCCACGCGATGCCGATGGCCGAGACGATGAACACCAGGTGGATGATGGTCTGCCACATCACGCCCACCGTGGTGAGCGTGGAGCACTGCAGGCCCGAGCCCACGTCGCCGTTCCCGGCGATCGCCGCCAGTTCCGCCGGCGAGCAGAACGGCAGCCCTTGCAGCGCGCCGGCGGCAATGAAGGTCTTCAGCAGGTGGATCGAGGAGATGCCGATGATCGCCATCGCCAGCTTCACCTTCAGCACCGAGGCGTTGACGTGGCTCAGCCACTCCGGCTGGTCGGGGTGGTTCTCCAGCCCGAGGCGCGAGATGAAGGTCTCGTAGCCGCCCACGATCACCATGATCAGCAGGTTGGAGATCATCACCACGTCGATCAGGCCGAGCACGATCAGCATGATCTCCTGCTCGCCCAGCTTCGGCGCCTCGTGGATCAGGTGCCACAGCTCCTTGCCGAACAGGAACACGTAGACGCACTGCGCCACGATCAGACCGAGGTAGAGCGGCAACTGCAGCCAGCGCGCGCTGAAGATCAGCAGGGGCAGCGGGCCGAGCTTGGGCGCGGGACGGTCGGACATGCAAAGCTCCCGGTGGGCGCCCCAGCGTAGCGGGCGCGCCGGGAAGCTGCCAAGCCCCGCTCAGCCGGTGTTCTGCAGGCCCTGCGCCACGCCGTTGACGCAGCTCACCAGCGCGCGCAGCAGGGCGTCGTCCTGGCGGTCGCCCGCGCGCCAGCGGCCCAGCAGGTCGACCTGCAGCAGGCTCATCGGGTCGATGTAGGGGTTGCGCAGGCGGATCGAGGCGGCGAGGCGCGTGTCGCCCTGCAGCAGCTCGCTGGCGCCCTTGAGCCGGAGCACCCAGTGCCGGCTGCGCTCGAACTCCGCGCGGATCAGCGCGAAGAACGGCTCGTGCAGCTCGCCGGCCAGCTGCGAGAACGCCTCGGCGATGTCGAGGTCGCACTTGGCCAGCAGCATCTCCACGTCGTCCAGCGCGTTGGCGAGGAACGGCCAGTCGCGCGCCATCCCGGCCAGCGCGTCTTCGCCGTATTCGGCCGCGCCCCATTCCAGCGCGCTGCCCAGGCCGTACCAGCCGGTGATGATGGAGCGACACTGCGTCCACGCGAACACCCACGGGATCGCGCGCAGATCCTGCACGCCGCGCATGCTGCGCCGGCGCGAGGGGCGCGAACCCAGCGCCATGCGCTCGATCACGTCGATCGGCGTGGCGCTGCGGAAGTAGTCCACGAAGCCTTCGCGCTCGACCAGCGCGCGGTAGGCCTTGCGGCTGCACGCGGACAGCGCGTGCATGCGTTCGCGCCACTGCGTCTCGCGCGCATCCTCCTCGCGCGGACGCAGGCTTGCGCGCAGCACCGCGCCCACGGTCTGTTCGAAGTTGCGCAGCGCCAGCGCGCGGATGCCGTACTTGCGGTGGATCACCTCGCCCTGTTCGGTGACGCGCAGCCGGCCCGCCACCGAGCCGCGCGGCGAGGACAGCAGCGCGGGCGTGATGCGCGCGCCGCCGCGGCTGGCCGAGCCGCCGCGGCCGTGGAAGAACGCCAGCGTGATGCCGTGCTCGCGCGCCACCTCCAGCAGCTCCACCTGCGCCCGCTGCAGGCCCCAGCGCGAGGCCAGCGTGCCGCCGTCCTTGCCGCTGTCGGAATAGCCCAGCATCACCCACTGGCGGTCGCCGCGCGCGGTGAGGTGCGCGCGGTACAACGGGTCGGCCAGCAGGGCGCGCAGCGTGGCCGGGGCGTTCTGGAGGTCGTCGATGGTTTCGAACAGCGGGGCGATGTCGAGGGGCACCACCGTGTTTTCCTTCTCCCCTCCGGGGAGAAGGTGGCCCGCAGGGCCGGATGAGGGGCGGGTGCTCGCGGAGGTGTTGCTACTGCGACTCGCGGCAATGACAGCTTCCGGCAAGCCCAGCCCCTCACCCCGCCCCACTCCCCGAAGGGGAGAGGGAGAAGATCCGGCGCGCTCGACCAGTCCGCCATACCTTGCCAGCGCCAGCACCGCCAGCACGTCGGCGGCGGAGCGCGCCATGCTGATGATGTACAGACCGGTGGCTTCCGCGCCGTAGCGGGCGCGCGCATCGCGCAGGGCGGCGAACACCGCGCGCAGCGAGGCCGCCACGCTGTCCTCGCTGGCGACGAAATCGCGCTCGCCGCGCAGGTGCGCGTGCAGCGCCGCCACGCGTTCGTCCACGCCGCGCTGCGGCCAGTCGGCGTCGTTGAACAAGGCGGCCAGCGCGTCGTCGTGCACGCGCGAGTCCTGCCGCGCGTCGAGCCGCGCGAGGTGGAAGCCGAAGCTGCGCACGCGCCAGACCAGGCGCTGCACCGCATACGCGCCCGCGTGCAGGCCGCGATGGTCGACCAGGCTGGCGGCGATCAGTTCGAGGTCGTCGCGCAGCTCGTCGGCGCTGGCGTAGGCCTCGGGATGGCCGTCCTCGTGGGTGGCTTCCAGCCGCGCGCCGATCACGGTGAGCAGGCTGCGGTAGGGCATGTCGGCGTGGCGCGGCTTGATGCGCGACGCGGCCTGCGGGTAGCGCTCACGCATCTCGCCAAGGCGCTGGCGCAGACGCGGATCGACCTGCACGCGGCCGTCGGTCTGGCTGAGCAGGCGCGCCAGCGCGGCGACGTCGCCGATGTAGCGATCCAGCACCTGCGTGCGCTGGCTGGCGAGGCTGGCGGCGATGGTGTCGGCGCCCACGTTGGGGTTGCCGTCCATGTCGCCGCCCACCCAGGTGGCGAAGGAGAGTACGCGCGGCAGCGGCACCGCCACGCCGTACACCGCCTGCAGCGCGTCGGCCAGCGACTCGTACAGCGCGGGCACGATGCGGTAGATCGGGTCGGCGATGTAGAAGCCCACGTGCTCGCGCTCGTCCTGCACGCTGGGCCGCAGCGGCGAGGCCTCGGCGGTCTGCCAGCCGGCGGAGAGCGCCATGTGGATGCGCTCCTCGTCCTCGCCGCGCTCCTGCGGCGTGCGGCCGGCGTCGAAGCCGTCGACCAGCGCGCGCACGATGGTCTGTTCCTTCTCCAGCAGCGAGGCGCGCACCGCTTCGGTGGGGTGCGCGGTGAACACCGGCTCCACCTCCAGCTTGAACAGCCAGTCGAGCAGCTCCTGTGCGGTGACGCCCTGCGCCTTCAGCCGTTCCAGCACGTCGCGCAGCGATTCCGGCTGCGGCGCGCCGCCTTCGCGCTGGTAGTCGCGGCGGCGGCGGATGCGGTGCACGCGCTCGGCGATGTTCACCGCGTTGAAGTAGGTGGCGAAGGCGCGCGCCAGCGCCTCGGCATGTTCCGCGTCGAGTCCGGCCAGCGGCGCGGTCAAGCCGGCCAGCGGCGCGCCTTCCTGCCGGCGCGCGATGGCGGCGATGCGCACGCGCTCCACTTCGTCGAGGAAGGCCGGCGTGCCCTGCTCGGCCAGCATGCGGCCGACCAGGGCGCCGAGCCGGCGCACGTCGTCGCGCAAAGGGGCATCGGGCAAGGCGGACTCGGGACTGCGGGAGGCGTTCATCTCGACGGCATCGGCTCGCAGGGAAGGGACTTCCGAGCCTAGCGCATATGCGCCCGCCTTGCTGCAATGCCGCATATGACTTTCCGTCATCGACCCAGGTTCCGGCGCGCATGTCTTCCCGCCGGGGACGCCGCGATGGCGCGACGCTATACTTGCGGCCTCCGTCGAGGGGCGCTGCGACCGTTGCCGCATGCGGAATCCTCCGCAGGGCCTGCACTTCCCCGTGCAGGCCCTCCAGCCAACGGCCAGGCTCGACGGCACGATCTTGCAACGGCGCTCAATCACCGCGCGCGTTCTCGCGGCAGCCACCATCGCCGCGAAGCGACGCCATCATCCGGAGATCCACGATGAACGCCGCATTGAAAGAAGACAGCCACGACTACAAGATCCGCGACATCGGCCTCGCCGATTTCGGCCGCAAGGAGCTGGACATCGCCGAGCACGAGATGCCCGGCCTGATGTCGATTCGCCGCAAGTACGCCCCCTCCACGCCGCTGAAGGGCGTGCGCGTGACGGGTTCGCTGCACATGACCATCCAGACGGCCGTGCTGATCGAGACGCTGAAGGACATCGGCGCCGACGTGCGCTGGGCCTCGTGCAACATCTTCAGCACGCAGGATCACGCCGCCGCCGCCATCGCCAAGACCGGCACGCCGGTGTTCGCCTGGAAGGGCGAGACGCTGGAGGAATACTGGGACTGCACGCTGGACGCGCTGTCCTTCCCCGACGGCAAGGGCGGCTTCCTCGGGCCCCAACTCGTGGTGGACGACGGCGGCGACGTGACGCTGCTGATCCACAAGGGCTACGAGCTGGAGAAGGGCGACGAGAGCTGGGTCAACAGCGCCTCCGGCAGCCACGAGGAGCAGGTCATCAAGAACCTGCTGAAGCGTGTGGCGAAGGAGCGCCCCGGCTACTGGACGCGCGTGGTCGCCGACTGGAAGGGCGTCTCCGAGGAAACCACCACCGGCGTGCACCGCCTGTACCAGCTCGCCGAGGCCGGCAAGCTGCTGATCCCGGCGATCAACGTCAACGACTCGGTGACCAAGAGCAAGTTCGACAACCTGTACGGCTGCCGCGAATCGCTGGCCGACGGCCTGAAGCGCGCGATGGACGTGATGCTGGCCGGCAAGGTCGCCGTGGTCTGCGGCTACGGCGACGTCGGCAAGGGCTGCGCGCACTCGCTGCGCGCCTACGGCGCCCGCGTGGTGGTCACCGAGATCGACCCGATCAACGCGCTGCAGGCGGCGATGGAAGGCTTCGAGGTCAACACCGTCGAGAGCACGCTGGGCCGCGGCGACATCTACGTCACCACCACCGGCAACAAGGACGTGATCCGCCTGGAGCACATGCAGGCGATGAAGGACCAGGCCATCGTCTGCAACATCGGCCACTTCGACAACGAGATCCAGGTCGACGCGCTGAACGCCTCCGGCGCCACCCGCCTCAACATCAAGCCGCAGGTGGACAAGTACACCTTCGGCAACGGCAGCAGCATCTTCCTGCTCGCCGAAGGCCGCCTGGTGAACCTGGGCTGCGCCACCGGCCACCCCAGCTTCGTGATGTCCAACTCGTTCTCCAACCAGACGCTGGCGCAGATCGACCTGTGGGCGAACAAGGACTTCTACGACCCGAAGGTCTACATCCTGCCCAAGAAGCTGGATGAAGAGGTCGCGCGCCTGCACCTGGAAAAGATCGGCGTGAAGCTCACCACGCTCAGCGCCGAGCAGGCCGCCTACCTCGGCGTGTCGGTGGAAGGGCCGTACAAGCCGGATCACTACCGCTACTGAGCGGCGGGCTTCGGTACTGCGATGAAGAAACGGGCGCCGCGAGGCGCCCGTTTCGTTTGGCGAGGAAGAACGGCAACCCTATCGCGTTCCGCGACAAGCCGGAAATGCGGAGCAGCCCCAGAACACCTCACCCGTGCGCTTGTTGCTGCGCTCGATCATCGCCTTGCCGCAGCGAGGGCATGCCGGTGGCGTGGCGGCCTCGACGCGCATCGGCATAGGCGCCGTCTGCGCCGGCTTGGCAGGCAGTCCGGCTTGCATTGGCGTGGTCTGCGCCTCGCGGATCATCCGCAACAACGTCTCGCCACCAATCAGATCGATGGGCTTGCCAGTTGCAAAGCGCCGAGCATCTGCCGTGAAGTTGCCCAACGCCACGACCAGCACCGCACCGGCGCGATGGTGGGCAAGCAGACCATACATCTCACGCACTACCGACACCGGCACCTGTTTGCGACGCCACTGCTTGCATTGCACCAGCGTGCGCCGACCGCCGCGGCGCAGGATCAGGTCGATGCCGCCATCGGCGCCACCCAGGCCGGTTTCCTCCACCGTATAACCTTGGCGGCGAAAAGCCTCACCCACCAGCAGCTCGAACTGGCGCCAACCCAGTGCGGCCACACTGTCCAACCCGGTGCGGGTATCGAGCAGCTGCTGGCGCCCACGCCGCCCGAACCACGAAGTAATGGCCGCGATCCAGCACAAGGCGAGCACGATCCACGCCAGCGGCGTGAAAATCGAACCGTGCTGCGCCAAAGCCTGGCCGACGACTCCACCGCTGCTCCCCATCCACCATGCGATGCCATAACGAATGCCGATGAACCCGGCGATGCCAGCCACGATTCCGATCGGCCACGGCAGCGCCGCCAGATCGGTAAACAGATTCGTCCGTGCACGCCCCATGATCTCCTCCCTCCGGCCCCTTCCGAAGTCCGCGCAAACTTACGGGTACAAGACAGGAGCAGGCAAGCACTCGATCACGGCCGCCAGTTCGCGTTGCACTCCCAGAACGCCACCGAACGCCGGTAGGCCTCGCGGTCGAGCGGCACGCCGGAACCACCCTCCTCCACGCCCAGCGCGTTGCGCAGCATGGTGATCGGCGCCATCGGGATTTCCTCCGGCTCCATGGTGTAGAGGCAGCCGACGATGCCCCAGTCGGCGGCTATCGGCTCGCCTTCCTTCGCCAGTTGCTCGCGGCTGTAGAGGATGGGGATGAGCCAGTTCGCCACCGGCGGCTGCACGCCCTCGAACCAGCGCACCAGCACTGGCAGTTCGGCCTTGGTGCGGGCTTCATAGGCGGAGCGCAGCAGGTGGCGGTTGGCGTCGATGATCGGTGCGGTAAGGCAACGCGTGGACGTCCAGTTGCGATGCACGTGCAGCTTGCAGAACGGCGCGTAGCCATCAAGCACCTTGAACGGCGCCTCGTCGTTGAGGCGGCGCTGGAACTCGTCCGGCGTGCAGCCCTGGATGGTGTTCCCGCGCGGTTCGCGCGGGAACAGGCGGGCGCGTGCGAAGGGTGTGAGGACGATGGACATGGGATGACCGGCGATTTCGTTCGCGCGGAGCGTAACGTGCAAGGCCGGCTCAGGCGAGCAGCGCCCACGGACGACCGCCTTGATGAGCGGGGCAATAAGGCGCCCCTTCGACTTTCTCGCGCCTCAAAGCACGGATGTCCAATCCGCTCCGCGTCGCGTCGCGCCTGCGGCACTACGCCCGGGCGAACGGATATCGCCGCATGCACCGGCTCGTTGTTTGGACGTCTATCTTTTCATCGCGATGGACGTATAAAATCACCGGAAACCTTCGCCGGTGACTCCCATGCCCGCCCTCAGCTTTGAATTCTTCCCGCCCAAGACCGACGAACAGCGCACGCAGCTCGACCAGGCCGCGCAGGCGCTGCGGGCCTGGCAGCCCGAGTACGCATCGGTGACGTTCGGCGCCGGCGGCTCCACGCTGAGCTATACCGGCGACACCGTGGCGCACCTGCACCGGGCGCACGGCTACGCGGTGGCGCCGCACCTGTCGTGCATGGGCGGCACGCGCGCGGAGATCCGCGCCCTGCTCGACGGCTACCGGGCCGCCGGCTACCGGCGCATCGTGGCGCTGCGCGGCGACCTGCCCTCCGGCATGGCGAGCGCTGGCGACTTCCGCTATGCCGCCGAGCTGGTGGGCTTCATCCGCGAACACACCGGCGACCACTTCCACATCGAGGTGGCGGCCTACCCGGAAACCCACCCGCAGGCCGACGATGCCCTGGCCGACCTGCGCCACTTCAAGGCCAAGGTGGACGCCGGCGCGAACGGCGCGATCACCCAGTACTTCTTCAACCCAGACGCGTATTTCCGCTTCGTGGACGACGCGCACCGGCTCGGCGTGCGCGTGCCCATCGTGCCGGGCATCATGCCGATCGCGAACTTCACGCAATTGAAGCGCTTCTCCGACGGCTGCGGCGCGGAGATCCCGCGCTGGATCGCCAAGCGCATGCAGGCGCACGGCGACGACGCCGCATCGGTGCGCGCGCTGGGCGCGGAGGTGGTGGCGCAACTGTGCCGCCGCCTGCTCGACGGCGGCGCGCCGGCGCTGCACTTCTACACCTTGAACCGCGCCAGGGCCACGCGTGCGGTGCTGGAACAGTTGGGCTGATTCACGGTCGCCACGGCTGCGCGTCGCTATGCTGGCGCGATGCGCGTGTCCGCCTTGCTGCTCCTGCTGATGTTTTGCGCCTTCGCCGGATCGGCACGGGCGCAGGATGCGATCCACCGCTGCGTGGACGCACGCGGCAATCCCCTGTTCACCGATCAGCCCTGTTCGTCGCAGCAGGCCACTCCGGTGCAGGCGCCAGCGCCCGCCGCAAGCGCCGCGCCACCCGGCGTGCCGATGCCGCTGCACCGTTGCGCCGCCACCACGATAGAGCTGCGCCGGCGCGTGATCGCCGCCTTCGCCGCGCACGACCCCAACCGGCTCGCCGGCCTGATGCTGTGGCGCGGCTACGGCGACCATGCCGCCGTGGACGACCTGCGCGCGCTGGCGCGACTGGTTCGGCAGCCGCTGCTGGAAATCCACTTCGACGACGAACCCGCTTCCGCATCGAGCGCATCGCCGCCGGCAAACGCCCTGCAAGTGCGCACCGAAGGCGGCGACGACGCCAGCTTCGCCGTCACGCATCAGGCCGGCTGCCTGTGGCTGCGCCGCGACGATTGACCCGCCCGGCGGCAGCGCGACCGCTCGCGCACGGCCATGGCGCGCATGCCCTTCCGCGCGCCGCATGCTGCGCCGCAAACATCGGCGCGCGGTGCCCGGGTTTATCATGCGCAGTCCCCTACGGAGATTTGCCATGGCGCAGCAGTACCCCGATTGGATCTGGCAGAACGGCGCGATCAAGCCGTGGGCCGAGGCCACCACCCACGTGATGAGCCACGCGCTGCACTACGGCTCCTCGGTATTCGAAGGCATCCGCAGCTACGCCACGCCGGACGGTGCGGCGATCTTCCGCCTCACCGATCATCTCACTCGCCTGTTCCACTCGGCCAAGATCTACGACATGGCGCTGCCTTACACGCGCGACCAGATCGCCGCGGCCTGCCGCGAAGTAGTGAAGAAGAACGGCCTCGCCGCCGCCTACCTGCGCCCGGTGGCGTGGCGCGGCCTGGGCGGCTTCGGCCTCTCCGCCGAAACGCCGATCGAGGTGGCCGTGGCCGCGTGGCCGATGGGCCCCTACCTCGGGCCGGAGGCGCTGGAGCAGGGCATCACCGCCTGCGTGTCGAGCTGGCAGCGCTTCGCGCCGAACACCATCCCGGCCGGCGCCAAGGCCGGCGGCAACTATCTGTCCGGCCAGCTGATCGCGCGCGAGGCGCGCCGGCTCGGCTTCGGCGAAGGCATCGCGCTGGCCTCCACCGGCCTGCTCAGCGAAGGCGCGGGCGAGAACATCTTCCTGGTGTTCGACGGCGCGCTGCACACCACGCCGGCCAGCGCCTCGATCCTCACCGGCATCACCCGCCACTCGCTGATCACGCTGGCACGAGAGGACGGCATCGAGGTGATCGAGCGCGACCTGCCGCGCGAATACCTCTACCTCGCCGACGAGGTGTTCATGTGCGGCACCGCCGCCGAAGTCACCCCGATCCGCGCGGTGGACGGCAAGCAGATCGGCGCCGGCCATGCCGGCCCGGTCACCCGCCGCATCCAGGAACTGTTCTTCGGCCTGTTCAACGGCAAGACCCACGACAAGTGGGGTTGGCTGGAGCCGGTCTGAGCTTGCCTTGAAGCTCCTCTCCCACTTATGGGAGAGGGGCGCAAAGCGAGCCGCTATGATGTGCGGATGACCGACACCGCACCCGCCCTACCCGTCATCCGCCTCAAAACCGACCGCGCGCCCGGCCACCCCTGGGTATGGTCGGCGCAGGTGCACAAGCCCGAGGGGCGCATCCCGCCGGGCAGCGTAGTGGACGTGGTGGATGCGAAGGATCGCTTCGTGGGCCGCGGCTTCTGGAACGGCCACGCGCGCATCGCGCTGCGCCTGCTCACCGCGAACCCCGCCGAGAGCATCGACGCGGGCTGGATCGCCGCGCGCATCGCCCGCGCCGTGCGGCTGCGCCGCGAGCTGCTGGAGCTGGACAAGGCCACCGACGCCTGGCGCGTGGTGCACAGCGAGGGCGACGGCCTCAGCGGCCTGATCGTGGATCGCTACGCCGACATCCTCGTCGTCGAATACTTCGCCGCCGGCATGTGGAAATTCCGCGACGCGATCCGCGACGCGCTGCTTTCGCACTTCCCCGGCGCGCGCATCTACGGCTTCGCCGAGACGCACGTGCAGAAGCAGGAATCCTTCGACTGCCGCGCCGGCGAACCGCCCGCGCCGGTGGCGGTGCACGAGCACGGCCTCGCCTTCCACGCCGCGCCCGGCGCCGGCCACAAGACCGGCTTCTTCGCCGACCAGCGCGACAACCGCCGCCGCTTCGCGGAACTGGCGCGCGGTCGCCGCGTGCTCGACCTGTGCTGCAACGCCGGCGGTTTCGCGGTGCACGCGATGGCCGCAGGCGCGCGCGAAGCCGTCGGCGTGGACATGGACGCCGGCATCCTCGACATCGCTCGCGCCAACGCCGCCGCGAACAAGCTGGCGGTGGACTTCCAGCAGGCCGACATCTTCGACTGGCTGCGCGACGCGGCGGCGCGCGGCGAAAAGTACGACGCGGTGATCCTCGACCCCGCCAAACTCACCCGTGACCGCAACAAGGTGTTCGACGCGCTGAAGAAGTACTTCGCGATGAACCGCCTCGCGCTGGACGTGATCCCGCCCGGCGGCCTGCTGCTCACCTGCTCCTGCACCGGCCTGGTCGGCGAAGCGGACTTCCTGGAGATGCTGCGCCGCGTGGCGATCAACGCCGGCCGCGAGATCCAGATTCTCGAGGTGCGCGGCGCCGGCGCCGACCATCCCGTGCGCGCCGACGTGCCGGAAAGCCGCTACCTCAAGGCGGTGTTCTGCCGGGTGGAGTGAGGCTTCCGTCCGCAAGGACGAGGGAAGCGGCCCGCCCCGGGGGAATTCCGGAAACTGCCGTCGTTCCAGCGACTCCTGGCGAATGAACCTCGGGTCGCTGGATCTCGGCCTGCGCCCACTGCTGTCCGGAATAATTTGGGGATGGTGTCGAAGGATGAAGGCCCGCGCCGCTTGCACGAAGCGTTGCGAGAAGGCGACTTCATTTCCGATAACGACCACCTATCCAGACTGTCATCCCGGCGAAGGCCGGGATCCAGTAGCGACCATGTTCGCTCAGGCCGCACGGCCACTGGATGACTCGCTTCGCTCGCCCCTTCGGGGCCGCCCTGCGGGCGTTCTGCGCGCTTCGCGCTTGTCCGGCCTGCGCCGGAATGACGAGAAAGACCGCGGCCACGAATGTTCAAAATTATTCCGGACAGTAGTGGGCCTGCGCCGGGATGACGAACAGCTGAGCCTTATCGCGGCAAACGCCCTTTCAACGCCGCCGCGTCGAACGGCCCGGTCTCGGCGATCAGCGCGCGCGCCGCATCCAGCTGATCCCAGGTGTTCCACAGCAGCACGCCGCGCACGCGGCCGTGCTCCAGGTAATACACCACGCCTTCGCGGTGCGGCTCGCGCCAGTCCTCCACCACCTGCAGCCGGGTGTCGAGCAGGCCGACGGCTTCGTAGCCGAGGTCGAACAGGTCGGAGTAGAAGAACGGCAGCGTGTCGTAGCTCTCCGCGATGCCGGCCATCGCGCGACCGGCGCAGCGCCCCATGCCGATGGCGGCGTCCTCGTGCTCCACGCGCAGGCGCCGATCCAGCGCGGGGTTGCAGAAGTTGGCGACGTCGCCGGCAGCCCAGATGCCGGGGTCGCTGCTGCGCAGCTGCGCATCGACCACGATGCCGTTGTCCACCTTGAGGCCCGCCTGTTCGGCCAGCGCGGTGTTCGGCGTCACGCCGAGGCCGGCCACCGCGGCCTCCACCCGCAGCAGGCTGCCGTCGGACAGGCCAAGCTCCACGCCGCCGTCGGTGGGCCGTCCGCCGGTCACGCGCACGCCGCTGCGCACGTCCACGCCACGCTGGCGGTAGTAGTCGTCCAGGTAACGCGCGAGGCCGTCGGGGTAGCGGCCCGCGCCGATGTGCGCATCCGGGAACAGCATGCACACCTTGCAGCCGGCGCCGCACAGCGAGGCGGCCAGCTCCGCGCCGATGAAGCCGCCGCCGATCACCGCGATGATCGCGCCGGGTTCGGCGTAACGGCGCAGCCGCTGGTAATCGTCCAGCGTGCGGAAGTGGATGAGGCGATCGCCGCCCTCGAACGGCAGCCGCCGCGGCGTGGCGCCGGTGGCGAGCAACAGGCGGCGGTAACGGTAGCTGTCGCCCTGCCCGTCGCGCGCGACGCGCCCCGCGCGATCCAGCGCCACGATGCGCCGCCCCGCGTACAGCTTCGCGCCGCTGGCCGCGGTGCCCAGGTCGATGTCGGCCACCGGCTTGTCGCCCTTCCACAGCGCCTTGGACAACGGCGGACGCTGGTACGGCTGCGATGTTTCCTCGCCGACCACGGCGACGTCCGCCGCCACGTCGGCCGCGCGGATCGCCTTCGCCGCCGCGTCACCCGCCATGCCGGCGCCGACGATCAGGTAATCGTGCACGTGTTCCATGGCTCGCTCCCGTCTGGATGCATTCGGCCATCATGCGCGCCAACGGCGAATGCGGTGTGAAGTCGCAAGGCCTGCGACGCCAGGACGTACACTGATGCGAACCGTTCCGCGCGAAACCCGCCCATGCCTGCCAGCGAAACCCTGCTCATCGTCCTCGTCGTGCTCGCACTGGCGATGCTGGCCCTGCAAGTCGCCGTGCTGCTGCGGGGACGCGGCGATGTCGGCCTCGCCGCGAAGCTCGACGCGCTGAAAGACGACAACGAACGCCTGCAACGCGCGCTGCGCGAGGAGCAGCGCAGCGGACGCGAGGAACTGCAGCAGGGCTTCGAGCGCTTCCGCGGCCACGTCAACGAGCAACTGGACGGCATGTCGCGCCAGCAGGCCGAGCGCATCGGCGGCTTCGGCCAGCGCCTCGACGCGCTCACCGACGGCACGCGCAGCGGCCTCGAATCGCTTGCGCAGCGGCTCGCCGAAGACGCGCGCAAGAGCCGCGAGGAACTCGCGCTGGCGCTGAACCGCTTCGGCGAACAGCAGCAGCAGCGCCTCACCGCGCTCGGCGCCCAGCACGAGCAGCGCATGGGCGAAGTGCGCGGCACGCTGGAAGGCCAGCTCAGGACGCTGCGCGAGGACAACGCGCAGCAGCTGGAGAAGATGCGCGCCACCGTGGACGAAAAGCTGCAGGCCACGCTGGAGACCCGGCTGGGCCAATCGTTCCAACTGGTGTCCGAGCGGCTGGAAGCCGTGCAGCGCGGCCTGGGCGAAATGCAGAGCCTCGCCACCGGCGTGGGCGACCTCAAGCGCGTGCTGGGCAACGTGAAGACGCGCGGCATCCTCGGCGAAGTGCAGCTCGGCGCCCTGCTCGACCAGTTGCTGACGCCCGAGCAGTACCGGTCGAACACCGCCACCGTGCCGGGCAGCAACGAGCGCGTGGAGTTCGCGCTGCGCATGCCCGGCGCCGACGCCGAGCACCCGGTGTGGCTGCCGATCGACGCCAAGTTCCCGCGCGAGGACTACGAGCGCCTGCTCGACGCGCAGGAGCGCGCCGACGCCGAAGCCGCCGGCCTCGCCGCGCAGGCGCTGGAACGCCGGCTGCGCGACGAGGCGAAAACCATCCGCGAGAAATACGTGGCGCCGCCGCACACCACCGACTTCGCGATCCTGTTCCTGCCCACCGAGGGGCTGTACGCCGAAGCGCTGCGCCGCCCCGGCCTGTTCGAGGCGCTGCAGCGCGAACACCGCGTCACCATCGCCGGGCCGACCACGCTCACCGCGATCCTCAACGCGCTGCAGATGGGCTTCCGCACGCTGGCCATCGAGAAGCGCAGCAGCGAAGTGTGGCAATTGCTGGGAGCGGTGAAGAGCGAGTTCGGCAAGTTCGGCGACGTGCTGGACAAGGTGAAGAAGAAGCTGGACGAAGCCGGCAAGCACATCGACGCCACCGGCGTGCGCACCCGCGCGATCACGCGCAGGCTGCGCGACGTGGAATCGCTGCCGGGGCAGGAGGCCGCCGGCCTGCTGGAGCAGGCGCCTGCCGACGACGACGCCGCGGACGACGACGCATGAACAGGCACCGCCGCCGGCTGAGCGAACACCATCTCGAGCTGGACGCGCTGGCCGGCGAAGTGCAGCGCCTGTGGAAGGCGCTGCCGCCGCGGCAACGACTGGTGCTCGGCCTGGCGCAGGCGCTGCGCGCGGTGCTGGCCGCCAGCCTCGGCTACTTCGGCGCGCGCGAGCTCGGCCTGCAGCAGGGCTACTGGGCCGCGATCACCGCGATCTCGGTGAGCCAGAGCAGCCACGTGGACGTGCGCAATTCGTCGCGCGACCAGTTCCTCGGCGCGATGATCGGCGGCCTGATCGGCATGGCCGTCGCCACGCTGGGCCACGACCGCTACCTGGCCTACGCGCTCGCGGTGACGATCGGCATGGTGCTGTGCTCGGCCTTCAACCTGGGCGCGGCGGGCCGCATCAGCGGCATCACCACCACCATCATCATGCTGGTGCCGCAGCAGGGCGCGTTCTGGCAGATCGCGCTGTTCCGCCTGGGCGAAGTGACGCTGGGCGCGGCGGCGGCGCTGCTGGTGAGCGCGGCGTCCGATGCACTGGAACGCCGCCTGCTCGGCGCGCCGCCGGCGAGCTGAGCCGCGAAGCCGCTAAAATGCGGCTTCGCCCGACCCACGGAATTCCCCATGAGCAAGCACGCAACCGACGACGACGTCACCCCGCAGCAGGCCGAGGAGGCCGTGCGCACCCTGCTACGCTGGGCCGGCGAGGATCCCGCGCGCGAGGGCCTGCTGGACACGCCCAGGCGCGTGGTGAAGGCGTACCGCGACTGGTTCTCCGGCTACGGCGAGGATCCGGCCGACTACCTCAAGCGCACCTTCAAGGAAGTCGAGGGCTACGACGAGATGGTGGTGCTGCGCGACATCGAGTTCGAGAGCCATTGCGAGCACCACATGGCGCCCATCGTCGGCCGCGCCCACGTCGGCTACCTGCCGACCAACCGCGTGGTCGGCATCAGCAAGCTGGCGCGCGTGGTGGACGGCTATGCGCGCCGCTTCCAGGTGCAGGAGAAGCTCACCGCGCAGATCGCCCACTGCATCCAGGAGAACCTGCAGCCGGCCGGCGTGGCGGTGGTGATCGACGCCAGCCACGAGTGCATGACCACGCGCGGCGTGCACAAGCGCGGCGTGTCGATGGTCACCAGCCAGATGCTGGGCGCGTTCCGCGACGACGCGCGCACGCGCGCCGAGTTCCTGCAGTTCATCGGCATCCACGGCGGGGTGCGCTGAGGCGGTCGGGCCGCGGCCGGCAACCACCGCGCGCCGCAAGCACCATCGCCACTCCGGTCCCGTGCATATCGACCTGGCCACCATCGTCCTGTTCGGCGCCCTGCAGGCGCTGCTGCTAGCGCCCCTGCTGCTTGCCGCCACGCGCGCCTACGCCGGTGTCGCCCGCACCAGCCTGCGCATCTGGGGCACCGTGTTGCTGCTGCAGGTGGTCGGCTGGGTGCTGATGGGGCTGCGCGGCCAGGTCAGCGACTGGCTGTCGATCGTGCTCGCCAACGGCGTGCTGATGGTTTCCTACGCCGAAACCGCCCGCGCGCTGCGCCTGCTGCTGGGCGCGCCGCAGCGCGTGGCCCTGCTGGTGGCGATCGGCGCGGCCGGCTGGCTCGGCATCGCCTGGTTCGGCGTGGTCGCACCCGACTTCCGCATGCGCGTGTACATCGCCGTGCTGGCGCTGGGCGCCTATCTGCTGTTGCTGGCGTGGCCGCTGCGCCATGCGCTGCGGCGCGGCGGCTCGACCGCGCAGCGCGTGATGCTGCTGGTGCTGCTGGGTGCCCTGGTGGGCTGGGGCGCCCGGCTGGGCGATCTGGCCGTCCACCCCGCGGGCGCCGGGCTGCTCACCTACTCGCCGGCCAACGCGGTGCAGATGATCTACAGCGCAGTGGAGCCGGTGCTGGCCAGCATCGGCTTCCTGCTGATGTACAACGAGACGGTGCAGGCCGAGCTGCGCCGCCTGGCGCGCACCGATCCGCTCACCGGCACCCTGAACCGCCTTGCGCTGGACGAGGAGTCCCTGCGGCTGTTCCGCGCGGCGGAGCATCCCAACACGCTGGCCGCGCTGATGATCGACATCGACCACTTCAAGCGCATCAACGACAACTTCGGCCACGTCGTCGGCGACCGTGTGCTGGCCGCCCTGGCCGCCGGCATCCGCTGGCGGCTGCAACCGCCGGCGGTGCTGGGCCGCATGGGCGGCGAGGAGTTTCTTGCCTTGCTGCCCGGCATGGGCGTGGCCGAGGCCAGGGCCGTGGCCGAACAACTGCGTGTGGCCGTGGCCACCATGCAGCCCATGCCCGATGCCGCGATTCCGGCCGTCACCATTTCCGTCGGCATCGCCGCCTACCGACCCGACGACGCCGGCGCGGACGACCTGATCCAGCGTGCGGATCGTGCGCTCTACGACGCCAAGCGCGCCGGGCGCAACCGTGTCGCCGCCGCCATGGGCGATGCCGCGCCGGCTCAGCCCGCTGCGACCGACCATTCGCCGCAGGCGTCGTCGGCCACGCCCGCGAAGCATTATTGATCCGGCCCACAAATACGATACATCCACCGTTCGTCCTGAGCGTAGCGAAGCGGAGTCGAAGGACATCGACTGAAGCTATTTGCGGGCCGGATCAATAGCGCGCGGCACCACGCCGCCGATTCGCGCATCGCCGATGCACGGCACGCGTCCGTTCTCGACGCGATCGTGCGCATGCCGCACACTGCCGCGCATGCCGCCTGCCCCACGCCGCCTTCGCCACGGCCTCGCCGCGTTGTGCTTGCTGCTGCCGCTCGCGGCGGCGGCGCAGGATTCGCGCGACGCCTACCTGCGCCAGTTCGACGCCGACGGCAACGGCTGCGTCAGCGAAACCGAATACGTGGCGTACATGAGCCGCGGCTTCGAGCGCATGGACACCAACCACGACGGCGTGCTGGAGCCGGACGAGCTGCCCGGCGGCCACGGCAGGCCGGTGACGCTGAAGGAATGGCAGGACAACCTGCGGCGCCAGTTCCACCGGCTGGATCGCCGCCGCAACGGCTGCCTCGACGCGCAAGAACTCACGGCGCCGCCGGGCTGAGCCGCTGCGCAACGCGATGCGCTATCGTTCCGCGTCTGCCCCAGCGCACCACGCCATGAACTTGCCTGCCGAACCCATGCCGCGCCGCCGCGCAGCCCTCGCCTTCATCTTCGTCACCGTGATGCTGGACATGCTGGCGTTCGGCATCGTCATCCCGGTGCTGCCGCACCTGATCGAGGGCCTGATCGGCGGCGACATCGCCAAGGCGGCCTCCTGGGTGGGCTGGTTCGCCGCCTTGTTCATGGCCATGCAGTTCGTGTTCTCGCCGGTGCAGGGCGCGCTGTCGGATCGCTTCGGCCGGCGCACGGTGATCCTGATCTCCAGCTTCGGCCTGGGCATGGATTTCATCGTGATGGCGCTGGCGCCCACGCTGTGGCTGCTGTTCGTGGGGCGGCTGTTCTCAGGCGCCTGCGCCGCCAGCTTCTCCACCGCGAACGCCTACATCGCCGACATCGTGCCGAAGGAAAAGCGCGCCGCCGCGTTCGGCATGCTGGGCGCAGCGTTCGGCGTCGGCTTCATCGTGGGGCCGGCGCTGGGCGGCTTCCTCGGCCACTGGCACCTGCGCCTGCCGTTCTGGACGGCCGCCGGGCTGTCGCTGGTGAACTTCTGCTACGGCTGGTTCGTGCTGCCGGAGTCGCTGCCGAAGGAGCGCCGCACGCCACGCTTCGACTGGCGCCGCGCCAATCCCGTCGGCGCGGTGGTGCTGCTGCGCCGCTATCCGCAGGTGTTCACGCTGGCCGCGGTGTTCTTCCTGATCAACCTCGCGCAGTTCTCGCTCAACTCCACCTACGTGCTGTTCATCCAGTACCGCTTCGACTGGGGCCCGCAGACCGCGGGCTACACGCTGGGCCTGGTCGGCCTGTGCAGCGGCCTGGTGCAGGCGGTGCTGGTGCGCCGGCTGATGCCGAAGCTGGGTGAGCGGAAGATGATCCTGCTCGGCCTGTCGCTGTGCGTGCTGGGCTACCTCGCGTTCGGGCTCGCGCCCGATGCCTGGCTGTTCCTGCTGGGGATCCCGGTGTTCTGCCTCGGCGGGCTCGCCGGGCCGCCGGCGCAATCGATGATGACCCACCAGGTCGACCCGCACGAGCAGGGTCGCCTGCAGGGCGCGCTGACCAGCCTCGCCAGCCTCGCCGGCATCTTCGGCCCGGCGATGTTCGCCAACCTGTTCGCGCTGTTCATCAGCGACCACGCGCCCGTTCCGCATCTGCCCGGCGCGGCCTTCGTGCTGGCGGCGCTGCTGCTGGTCGTCGCCACGCTGGTGGCGATCCGCGCCACGCGCCACGCCGCGCCGGCGTTCGCGCTCGCCCCTTCTTCCCCCGAACCAATGGAGCACATCCCATGAGCCTCTCCATGTACCAGGCCTCCGTGCCCGTCTTCGTCCGCGCGCTCACCAACCTGCGCCACGTGCTGCAGAAGGGCGAGGCCCACGCCAAGGCCAAGGGCATCGACGACGCCGTGCTGCTGCAGACGCGCCTGATCCCCGACATGCTGCCGCTGGTGAAGCAGGTGCAGATCGCCTGCGACATGGCCTGCCGCGGCAGCGCCCGCCTCGCCGGCGAGGAGCCGAAGAGCTTCGAGGACAACGAGGCGACGATGGCCGAGGTGGTCGATCGCATCGACCGCGCCCTCGCCTACGTGCAGTCGTTCGACGCCGCGAAGATCGACGGCAGCGAAACCCGCGCCATCCACCTCAAGATGCGCAACGGCGAACTGAACATGGACGGCCAGTCCTACCTGCTGCAGTTCATCCAGCCCAACCTGTACTTCCACTGCACCACCGCCTACAACCTGTTCCGCGGCATGGGCGTGGAAATCGGCAAGACGGATTTCGTCGGCGCGCTGTAAGGATCGCGGCCCTCCCGCGTCCACGCGGGAGGGCCGCCGCGCGATGCGTCCGATCGCCGGCGACGGCGCGGAAACGCGCGCCGCGATCCGCTACGCTTCGCAGCCGCACCCGCCGGCGCCGGAGAACGCATGCACATCGAACCGCCCCATACCCGCCTGGCCTCCTTCAGGGATTTCGCCAAGCACTACCTGATGATCGTGCTCAGCATCCTCACCGCGCTGGGGCTGGAGGCGTGGATCGAACATACGCAGCATGCGCATGCGGCGGCCACCGCCAGCATGCAGATCGAGGCCGAGATCCGCAGCAACCTGGCCGCGGTCGACACCGATGCGCAACGGGACGCCAGGCAATTGCAGAAGCTGGACGCGATCCGCGACGCGGTGATCCACGACCTCAAGTCGAACGCGCCCGACGACGCGGTGCGCAAGCACATCCTCGCCCTGACCAGCGGCGGCTTCGACTTGAACATGCAGTTTCCCACCCTGCGCCACGAAGCCTGGGACGTGGCGGTGGCCAACCAGTCCGCCAGCTGGATCGACCGCGCCCGCATGCAGCGCTACTCCGCCGCCTACGCCAACGCGCGCGACAGCGTCACCCTGATGCGCGAGGACACCGCGATCCTGATGAACGGCACGGGCATGGTGGACACCATCGCCGACCTGGACGTCGGCCAAGTGGAGCCGCGCCAGTTCCTGCACGTGGTCAGCCAGATGCGCGCGATGATCGACCAGACCGCGCAGAACCTGCGCATACTCCAGAAGCAGCTCGAGGCCGCCTTGCCGACGGCGCCGCAACGCGATGCCGGCAACACCGGCCACGCCTGACGATCAGAGCTCCAGCACCGCATCCAGCCCGCGGTGCAGGCCGACCAGGCCGGGCACCTTGCGGATCGCCAGCAGCGCGCCGTCCACGTAGGGCCTCGCGCTGCCGCCCGCGTTGTGGCGGATGCTGAGGGTCTGGTCGGGCAAGCCGAACAGGGTTTCCGCGCCGAGCACGTAGCCGGGCAGGCGTACCGCATGCACCTGGCTGCCGGCCAGGGTGCCGCCGCGCGTCTCGCGCAGTCCACGCGTTTCTTCCAGCGGTACTTCCAGCACCGGCTGGCGCTGCCGGCCCATGCGCATCGCCAGTTCGCGCACGGTGCCGCTGGGTGCGTCGGGCTTGCCGGCATAGGCGTAGTCGATGATCTCCCACTGCGGCAGGATCTTCGCCGCCATCTCGGAGAATTTGATCAGCAGCACCGCGGTGAGCGCGAAGTTGCCGCAGGCAAGCACGCCGCGCCCGCGCTCGCGCGCCGCGGCATCGATTTCGGCGTAGTCCGCGTCGCTCAGGCCCGAAACGCCCACCACCACGTGCGCGCCGTGCGCCAGGGCGGCGAGGACATTCGCCTTGGCGACGTCGGGATGGGTGTATTCGACGAACACGTCGCAGGGCCGCGCCAGCGCTTCGGCCGCGCTGGCGAACACCGGCGCCGTCAGCCCGGGATCGCCCAGCACCTCGCCGAGGCCGCGGCCCGCATGGCTGCGCGACACCGCGCTGACCAGCGCCAGGTCGCTCGTCGCCGCGATGCCGCGCGCCAGTTCCGAACCGGCCCAGCCGGTGGCGCCGGCGAGACATACCTGCAGGGTCATGGCGGGTTCCTCGCTCATGGAAAGGAGCGCGCAGCACAGCATGGCGGCGGCGCGATGGCAAGACCATCAATATTGCTTGCAATTGAATAGCGCGCTATGTATATTTCGGCCATGAACACGCAACGCGCCCAAGCCGCCACGCCCCCGCTGCTGCTGGATCAGCAGCTCTGCTTCGCCCTCTACGCGGCGAACCTGGCGATGGGCAAGGTGTACCGCAAACTGCTGGCCGAGCTCGGCCTCACCTATCCGCAGTACCTGGTGATGCTGGTGCTGTGGGAGCGCGACGGGCTGACCGTATCCGAGATCGGCGCCCGCCTGTACCTGGACTCGGCCACCCTCACGCCGCTGCTCAAGCGGCTGGCGGCCACCGGCCTGCTCGTCCGCGAGCGTTCGGCCGAGGACGAGCGCCAGGTGGTGATCAGCCTCACCGCCAAGGGGCACGCGCTGAAGAAACGCGCGAGTGCCGTACCCGCAGGGGTGTTCTGCGCCGCCGGCTGCGCACCGAACGAGCTGCGCTCGCTGAAGCGCGACCTGGAACGACTGCGCGAGCGCCTGGCCGATGCGGATTGACCCGATGCCGGAAAGACATTCATTCACGCAATAAGTAGCGCACTATTCAATAGCAAGATATCGACGAGGCTCGCCGGGCCACCCGATCGATTCCCGCCCGAGGCCCGGCCACATACGAGGCAACCACCATGTCCATCGAAAAAGTCCTGTACCGCGCCCACGCCAAGGTCACCGGCGGCCGCGACGGCCACGCCGCCTCCTCCGACGGCGTGCTCGACGTCAAGCTGACCGTGCCGAAGGAACTCGGCGGCAACGGCGCCGCCGGCACCAATCCCGAGCAGTTGTTCGCGGCCGGCTACTCGGCCTGCTTCCTTGGCGCGCTGAAGTTCGTCGCCAGCCAGGACAAGCGCGTGCTGCCCGCCGACACCAGCATCGAAGGCTCGGTCGGCATCGGCCAGATCCCCACCGGCTTCGGCATCGAGGTCGAGCTGAAGATCCACGTGCCCGGCCTGCCGCGCGAGGAAGTGGAAGCGCTGGTGCAGAAGGCCCACATCGTCTGCCCCTACTCCAACGCCACCCGCGGCAACATCGACGTGAAGCTGGTCGTGGCCTGATCCCACGGCCGCGCCGCACCGAAGCCACATGCAGAAAGCCCGGCGCGAGCCGGGCTTTTTGCGGAGGGATGCACTCACTTCTTCTTCGGGATGTAGAGGTCGGTGATGGTGCCTTCGTAGACCTCGGCCGCCATGCCCACCGACTCGCCCAGCGTCGGGTGCGGGTGCACGGTGAGCGCGATGTCGGCCGCCTCGCTGCCCATCTCGATCGCCAGCGCCAGCTCGGAGATCAGGTCGCCCGCGTTCACGCCGACCACGGCGCCGCCGACGATGCGATGGGTTTCCTCGTCGAAGATCAACTTGGTGAAGCCCTCGGTGCGCGCGATGCCGATGGCGCGGCCGGAAGCCGCCCACGGGAACTTGCCCACGCCGACCTTGAGGCCCTTCTCCTTCGCCTCGCGCTCGGTGACACCCACCCAGGCCACTTCGGGGTTGGTGAAGGCCACCGACGGAATCACCCGCGCGTCGAAGTGCGCCTTGTGGCCCGCGGCGACTTCCGCCGCCACGTGCGCCTCGTGCACCGCCTTGTGCGCCAGCATGGGCTGGCCCACGATGTCGCCGATGGCGAAGATGTGCAGCACGTTGGTACGCAGCTGGGTGTCGACGTTGATGAAGCCGCGCTCGGTCACCGCCACACCGGCCTTCTCGGCGCCGATCTTGTTGCCGTTGGGCGAACGGCCCACGGCGACCAGCACGCGGTCGAACACGGTGGTCTCGGGGATGCTCTCGCCCTCGTACTTGACCTCGATGCCCTTCTTGCCGGCCTTCGCTTCGGTCACCTTGGTCTTGAGGTGGATGCCCTTGAGCTTGCCGCCCAGGCGCTTGGCCAGCGGCTTGACCAGGTCGGCGTCGGCGCCGGGGATGATCTGATCCATGAACTCGACCACGGTCACCTCGCTGCCCAGCGCGGTGTACACCGTGGCCATTTCCAGGCCGATGATGCCGCCGCCGACGACCAGCAGCTTGCCGGGCACGTCCTTCATTTCCAGCGCGCCAGTGGAATCCATCACGCGCTCGTCGTCCCACGGGAACGCAGGCAGCTTCACCGACTGCGAACCGGCGGCGATGATGGCCTGCTCGAAGCGGATCAGCTTCGCGCCTTCGGACGTCTGGACTTCCATCTCGTGCGGCGACACGAACGTGCCCGTGCCCTGCACCGTGCGCACCTTGCGCTGCTTGGCCATGCTGGCGAGGCCCTTGGTGAGCTGGCCCACCACGCTGGCCTTGAAACCGCGCAGCTTGTCGAGGTCGAGCTTGGGCTTGCCGAAGCTGACGCCGTGCGCGGCCATCGCCTCGGCCTCGTCGATCACCGCGGCGGCGTGCAGCAATGCCTTGGAGGGGATGCAGCCCACATTGAGGCAGACGCCGCCCAGCGTGTCGTAGCGCTCCACCAGCACGGTGTCGAGGCCGAGGTCGGCGGCACGGAACGCGGCGGAGTAGCCGCCGGGTCCGGAGCCGAGGACGACCAGTTGGCACTCGATATCCGGCTTCTTTCCAGTGACAGCCGCCGCTTGCGGCGCGTTTGCTCCCTCTCCCCTTTGGGGAGAGGGTTGGGGTGAGGGGCGGGTGCTCGCGGAAGCGTTGCTAGCAGCCTTCGCTTCGTCGCCAGACTGCGGCGAGCTTGTCCCCTCACCCCGGCCCTCTCCCCGGAGGGGAGAGGGAGAAGCGGCGGCATCAGCGGTTTCGAGCAGCAGGATCACCGTGCCCTCGGACACCTCGTCGCCCAGCTTCACCTTGAGTTCCTTCACCGTGCCGGCGGCGCTGGACGGCACTTCCATCGTCGCCTTGTCCGACTCCAGCGTGATGAGGCTCTGTTCCTTCGCCACCGTGTCGCCGGGCTTCACCAGCACCTCGATCACCGGCACGTTGTCGTGGCCGCCGATGTCGGGAACCTTGATTTCGATCGTGTTCGCCATGGGGAATCCTTGGATCACTATGTGGGGAGGTGGCGCCAAGGGCGGCCCCTCACCCCAGCCCTCTCCCCGGAGGGGAGAGGGAGACAAGAGTCAGAGCAGCAGGCGGCGGATGTCGCCGAGCTGCTTCGCCACGAACGCGGCGAAGCGCGCGGCGAGCGCGCCGTCGATCACGCGGTGGTCGTAGGAGAGCGACAGTGGCAGGATCAGGCGCGGCGCGAATTCCTTGCCGTTCCACACCGGCTTGATCGCCGACTTGGAGACGCCGAGGATGGCCACTTCCGGCGCGTTGACGATGGGCGTGAACGACGTGCCGCCGATCCCGCCCAGCGAGCTGATCGAGAAGCAGCCGCCGGACATGTCGTTCGGGCCGAGCTTCTTGTCGCGCGCCTTCTTGGAGATCTCGCCCAGCTCGCGGGCCAGGTCGAGCAGGCCCTTCTTGTCCACGTCGCGGATCACCGGTACCACCAGGCCGTCGGGCGTGTCCACCGCGATGCCGACGTGGAAGTACTTCTTGAGGATCAGCTTCTCGCCGGTCTCGTCCAGCGAGGCGTTGAACTGCGGGTATTCCTTCAGCGCCGCCACCACCGCCTTCATCTGGAACACCAGCGGGGTGATCTTCAGATCCTTGTTCTCCTCGCCGAGCTTCTTGCGGAAGGCCTCCAGCTCGGTGATGTCGGCGTCCTCGTGCTGGGTGACGTGCGGGATCATCGCCCAGTTGCGCGCGAGGTTGGCGCCGGAGATCTTCTGGATGCGCGAGAGCGGCTTCTCCTCCACCGCGCCGAACTTGCTGAAGTCCACCTTGGGCCACGGCAGCAGGTTGAGCCCGCCGCCTGCCGCCACGGTGCCGCCGCTCACCGGCCGCGCGCCCGAGGCCAGCGCGTGCTTGACGTAGGCGCTGACGTCCTCGCGCACGATGCGGCCGGCGCGCGCACTGCCCTTCACCTGGTGAATGTCCACGCCCAGCTCGCGGGCGAAGGCGCGCACCGCAGGGCTGGCGTAGGGCGCGTCGCCCGGCATCACGATGTTGGCGTCGAACGGCGGGCGCGCCTGCGGCGGCACGTCGCCTTCCGGCGCGTTGCCGGGCAGCACGCTGCGGCCGCCCTGCGGCGCGGGCTTCTCTTCAGACTTCGGCGCCGGGGCGGGCGCGGGAGCTGGCGCGGCAGGCGCCGGGGCGGCGCCGCCTTCGGCCTCGATCAGCGCGATCACCGCGCCTTCGGAGACTTCGTCGCCCAGCTTCAGCTTCATTTCCTTCACCACGCCCGCGAACGGCGCGGGCACTTCCATGGTGGCCTTGTCCGATTCCAGCGTGACCAGGCCCTGATCCTTGGCGACGCGGTCGCCCGCCTTCACCAGCACCTCGATCACCGGCACGCCGCTGTGGCCGCCGATATCGGGCACGCGCGCCTCGCGCACGCCGCCGCCACTTTCTCCCTCTCCCCTTTGGGGAGAGGGCTGGGGTGAGGGGGCAGGGCCTGCGGAAGCGCTTGTTGCGGCCGGCGCCGATGCGGGCGCGGGCGCAGTACCAGCCACGCCCTCGGCCTCGATCAGCGCGATCACCGCGCCCTCGGAGACCTCCTGGCCCAGCTTCACCTTCACTTCCTTCACCACGCCGGCGAACGGCGCGGGGACTTCCATGGTGGCCTTGTCCGACTCCAGCGTGATCAGGCTCTGCTCTTTTTCGACGCGGTCGCCGGGTTTGATCAGCACCTCGATCACCGGCACGTTGTCGTGGCCGCCGATGTCGGGTACGCGGGCTTCTTGGATGGCCATGGTGTCTCCTGCGGATGGCGAGGGCAGACCGCGAGGTGGGGACGTAGGGCGGTCGCAAGGCTTGCATCATAACGAACGGGGCAGGCCAGCGGCAGGTTTCTTCGCCACGCGATTTGCGTGCGCATACGTATGCACGTCATGACGAATGCACATGACGGGAGGCCCATGCACCGCACCGCCCGCTTGCCCCACACTTCCCCCCCATCGTCCACTGCGCCAGCCGCCCATGCTCAGCATCAGCCACCTGTCCAAGACCTACGCCAATGGCGTGCGCGCGCTGCGCGACGTCTCGCTGGAGATCCCCAACGGCATGTTCGGCCTGCTGGGGCCGAACGGCGCGGGCAAATCCTCGCTGATGCGCACCATCGCCACGCTGCAGGATCCCGACGAGGGCGACATCCGGCTGGACGGCCTGGATCTGCTGGCCGACAAGCAGGCCACCCGCCGCCTGCTCGGCTACCTGCCGCAGGAATTCGGCGTGTATCCGAAGGTTTCCGCCGAGGCGATGCTGGAGCATTTCGCGGTGCTGAAGGGCGTCACCGCCAAGGGCGAGCGGCGCGAGCTGGTGGAGGCGCTGCTGCGCCAGGTGAACCTGTGGGACGTGCGCAAGCGCAAGCTGGGCACCTACTCCGGCGGCATGCGCCAGCGCTTCGGCATCGCGCAGGCGCTGATCGGCGACCCGCGGCTGGTGATCGTGGACGAGCCCACCGCCGGACTCGACCCGGAGGAGCGCAACCGCTTCCTCAACCTGCTGGCGGAGATCGGCGAGCGCGTGGTGGTGATCCTCTCCACCCACATCGTGGAGGACGTCACCGACCTCTGCCAGCGCATGGCCATCGTGGGCCAGGGCCAGGTGCTGCTCACCGGCGAACCGTACGAGGCGATCCGCGCGCTGGAAGGCAGGGTCTGGCGGCGCAGCATCGACAAGGCCGAACTGGACGGCTACCGCGCCCGCATGAACATCCTTTCCACCCGCCTCGCCGGCGGCCGCACCCTGCTGCATGTGCTGGCCGACGAGCGGCCCGAGCCGGACTTCGAGCCGGTGGCGCCGGATCTGGAGGACGTCTATTTCGGCCGCCTGCGCGCGCAGGCCACCGCGCGCGCCGCCTGACGGAAGGGCCGCCATGTTCTTCGAGATCTTCCGCTTCGAGCTGCGCCAGCAACTGAAGGCGCCGCTGTTCTGGATCATCGCCGCGGTGTTCGCGGCGCTGGCCTTCGCGCTGGCCAGCACCGACGCCATCGTCATGGGCGGCGCCACCGGCAACGTGCTGCGCAACGCGCCGCTGGTGATCGCGCGCCTGCTCAACGTGTTCGTCGTGTTGAGCATCCTGCTGGTGGTGGCCTTCATCGCGAACGCCGCCACGCGCGATTTCGAGCAGGGCACGGCCGAACTGCTGTTCGCCACGCCGCTGCGGCGCGGCGCCTACCTGGGCGGCCGTTTCGCCGCGGGCTACCTGGTGCTGGTGGGCATCCTCGCGCTGTGCGCGCTGATGCTGGCGGCGGGCGGCGCCATGCCGTGGGTGGACGCCGGCCGGCTCGGCGGCACCGACTGGCGCGGCTACCTCTGGGGTTTCGGCGTGCTGGTGCTGCCCAACCTGTTCTTCATCGCCGCCCTGCTGTTCCTGCTGGCCACCGCCACCCGCTCGCTGCTGGCCAGCTACGTGGGCGTGATCGCCTACTTCGTGCTGCAGATCGTGACCGGCCTTCTCAGCCGCGACCTGGACAACCGCTGGCTGGCGGCCATGCTCGATCCGTTCGGCGGCCACACGCTGCAGCTGGTCACCCGCTACTGGACGGCCGACCAGACCAACCACCTGCTGCCCGCGATTGGCGGCGTGCTGCTGTTCAACCGCCTGTTGTGGCTTGGCGTGTCGGCGTTACTGCTGGCCGGCTCTTTCGTGCTGTTCCGCACCGACCGCGAGGGACTCCGGCTGCCGCGCCGCAAGCCGCGCGCCGAGCCGCCGCTGCTGCGCCCGCAGGCCGGAACCACGGCGCTGGAGCTGCCGAAGGTGGCGCTTGCCTTCGACACGCGCGCACGGCTTGCCCAGTTGCGCGCGCAATTCGCGTTCGACCTGCGCGGCGTGCTGCAGGGCGCGGCCTTCATCGTGCTGACCGTGCTGGCGCTGGTGCTTATGCTGACGTCGCTGGCGATGGGCGGACTGGTCTACGGCACGCCGACCTGGCCGGTCACCCACCAGGTGCTCACCGCGGTGGACGGCAGCTTCGGCCTGCCGCTGATGATCGTGCTGATCTTCTACGCCGGCGAATTGGTATGGCGCGAACGCCAGTACCGCTCGGCCGAGGTCAGCGACGCCTTCCCCACGCCCGACTGGGTGTCGCTGCTGGCCAAGCTCAGCACGCTGCTCGCGGTCGTCGCCATCATGCTCGCCGCCGGCGCCGTGGCGGGCATGGGCTGGCAGCTCGCGCACGGCTACACCCGCCTGGAACCCGGCCTGTATCTCGCCACGCTGGCACTGCACGCGATCCCGTTCGTGCTGGTGGCGGCGCTGGCGCTGTTCCTGCAGGTGGCGTGCAACAACAAGTTCATGGGCTACCTGCTCAGCATCCTGTGGCTGGCAAGTTCGCTGGCCTTCGAACTGCTGCACTGGGAGGACAGGCTCTACGACTACGGCAGCGCGCCTGTCGTGCCGTACTCGGACTTGAACGGCTTCGGCCATTTCGTCGTGGGCGCGCTGTACTTCAACGCCTACTGGGCCTGTCTCGCGCTGGCGATGCTGGTGGCGGCCGCCCTGCTGTGGCCGCGCGGCACCGGCGCGGACTGGCGCGGGCGCCTGCGCGAAGCGCGCGCGCGGCTGCGCCCCGGCCTCGCGGCCGTGCTGGCGCTGGCGCTGGCGGGCTTCGCGGGGCTGGGCGGCTGGATCTACTACAACACCCACGTGCTCAACCACTACGAGAGCAGCACCGAGCAGAAGCGCGAACAGGCCGACTACGAGAAGCAGTACGCGAAATACGCCGACCTGCCGCAGCCGCGCATCACCGCGGTGCAGGCCGACGTGGACATCCACCCCTACCGGCGCCGGCTGCACATTCGCGCGCGCTACACCCTGGTCAACAAGCGCGACGTGCCGGTGACCGAGCTGCTGGTGAACTACGCCGACGGCTTCGTGCCGAAGACGCTGAGCTTCGCCCCGCACGACACCGCCAGCTTCGACAAGCGCCTCGGCGTGGCGATCTACAAGCTGAAGACGCCGCTGGCGCCGGGCGCCTCGATGCCGTTCGAGTTCGACATCGACTACGCGCCGAAGGGCTTCACCAACGGCACCGGCGAGACCTTCCTGGTGCACAACGGCACGTTCTTCAACAACGCGCTGCTGCCGCAATTCGGCTACCAGTCCAGGCTCCAGCTCACCGATCGCAACGACCGCAAGAAGTACGGCCTGAAGCTGGACGTACCGCGCATGCCGCCGCTGGGCGACGAGAAGGCGCGCGCCAACACCTACATCAGCAACGATGCCGACTGGATCAGCTTCGACACCACCGTCTCCACCGCCGCCGACCAGATCGCGCTGGCGCCCGGCACGCTGGTGAAGGAATGGACGCAGGGCGGCCGCCGCTACTTCCACTACACGATGCAGCGGCCGATGCTGAACTTCTTCGCGTACCTGTCCGCGCGCTACGCCACCCGCAGCATGGACGCCAACGGCGTGAAGGTCACCGTGTACTACGACCCGGCGCACGCCTGGAACGTGGATCGCATGCTGGAAAGCGCGAAGGACTCGCTCGCGTACTACGACAGCCACTACACGCCCTACCAGTTCGGGCAACTGCGCATCGCGGAGTTCCCCGGCTACCTGGCGTACGCGCAGAGCTTCGCCAACACCATCCCGTTCTCCGAGTCCATCGGCTTCACCGCCGACCTGCGCGACAAGAGCCACATCGACTACGTCTACGACGTCACCGCGCACGAGGTGGCGCACCAGTGGTGGGCGCACCGGGTGATCGGCGCGGACATGCAGGGCTCCACCCTGCTCAGCGAATCGCTGGCGCAATACAGCTCGCTGATGGTGCTGAAGCACAAGTACGGCGCCGACCAGATGCGCAAGTTCCTGAAGTACGAACTGGACATGTACCTCGCCGGCCGCGCCGCCGAGAAGGTGGCCGAGGAACCGCTGGGCAAGGTGGAGAACCAGCCCTACATCCACTACCGCAAGGGCTCGCTGGTGTTCTACGCGCTGCAGGACTACGTGGGCGAAGACAGGCTCGATGCCTTCCTCAAGCAGTTCCTGATCGACTATGGCTACCAGCAGCCGCCCTACACCACCTCGAAGGAATTCGTCGATGCGCTGGGCAAGGCGCTGGGGCCGCAGTGGCAACCGATGCTGGACGACTTCTTCTGGAAGATCGCCCTGTTCGACGACCGCATGCTGGACGCCACCGCGAAGAAGCTGCCCGGCGGCAAGTACGAGGTGACGATGAAGGTGCATGCCGGCATGAGCTACGCCGACGGCAAGGGCAAGGAAACCAGCGCCGCGCCCAACATCCCCATCGCCATCGGCGTGTTCGCGCAGGGCGAAGGCGGCAAGGACGGCAAGCCGCTGTACCTGGAAAAGCGCACCCTGCCCGAAGGCGACAGCACCGTCACCGTGACCGTGGACGGCCGGCCCGCGATGGCCGGCATCGACCCGTACAACGAGCTGATCGACAAGGTGCCGGACGACAACCGCAAGCCGGTGACGGTGCGGTAAGCGCGCCCCGCCGCCGGCAAGTCCGCGGATTCAGCGGCTGCGCTCGTCGATGTCGCTGACGCGCCCGTCGATCAGGGTCACCACGATCACGCGGCCGTCGCGGCGGTACTGCCACCGCTCGCCGGCCGCCGCATCGCCGGAAACCGCGCGCACGCGCCTGCCGCGGCGCCCATTGCCGCGCGTGCCGCCGCGATGCGACTTGTGCGAAGGCTTGCCCAGCATGCCAAGCACCGTGGCCGCGCTGTCGCCCACCACCAGCACGCGGTTGCCCACGCGCAGGCTGTCGGAAGCGGCGGCACCGCTGGCGCAGGCGAACAGCGCAACGGCCAGCAGGCTGGCCAACCCGTATCGATGCATGATGCGCGCCCCGTGCGAAGGGCGCCGTGCGCCCGGTCAGGCAAGCTAGCGCGCGCAAGTCGGCGGCGGTTACGGCCGACGGCCGGAAACCGGGTGGGCGCGATGCCCGTGCCTGCGTAGTCGCAGGCCATCAGGAGTGCGTCGCGCCCGCCAGGCTATGCATGTCCAGATGGATGCCGCGCAAACGCGGCAGTTGCCGGCGCAGGCCACGGGTGGCGCTTTCCGGCAAACCGGCGATGGCGCTCTCGAAAGCGCGCAGCAGCGCACCCTCGTCCTGCGCCAGCGCGTGTATCCACGCATTGTCGTGCCGCGCGGTGGCGCGGGCCATGCTCTCCACCAGCCGGCAACGCAACATGGCGCGCCAGCTGCCGCGCCTGCGCGCTTCGCCGCCGGCCCGCTCCACGTCCTGCTGCAACTCGACCACCACGGAGGCCAGCGCCTGCGCGTCTTCGTGCAGCACCGCGCGCAGGCCGGGTTCGTTCACCGCCTGCGCAGCGCGGCGGTACAAACGGCACAGGTCGATGCCGCGGCGGATCAGCTGGTTGAAGGTGTTGTGTGCGGAATGGATGGCCACGGTCGCCGCCGGTCGGGCGCTGGTAACGGGGGCATCATCCTCGGACATCGCCACTTAGCCGGAGATTAATTCGAGCCCTCGCCCGCACCAGCGATCTGCAGCAGGTTCAGCGCGCGGCCATGCTCGTCGCGCACGCCCTGCTGCAACGACGACAACTGCCGGATCGCCGGGCACAACGCCACGACCTGCGGCCGCAATGCCTGCATGCGTTGGCGCATGCGCGGTTCCAGTTGCGTGGCGAGGTTCGCCGCGCGGTCGCGCAGATCCGCGGCGGTTTGCAGGTCGCCGCCCATCGCGGCATTCAGCGCCTGCTGGCCGAGGTCGCCGGCGATCAGCGGCAGCAGGTCGCCCTCGACCTGGCTGATGTACTGGCTCATCGCATCGCCCTGCCAGTCGTGCGTGCTGTCGCTGGCGGCGATGCGCTGCTTGAGCCCGGCCGCATCCGCCGCCAGCCGGCGATCCAGCTCCGCGCGCGTATCGTCGCCCAGGCCCATGCCCGCCGCTTCCTCGCGCAGGCCCTGCACCGCGATGTCCACGCCGTGCTGCGCCACGGTGCGCACGCGCGGCGCCAGCGCGCGCAGGTCGCGCTCGAACAGGGCGAGGCGATCCTGATCCTCCGCATTCAGCGGCACCGCCGCGCCGTCCACGCGCAGCGCGCCCCGACTCAATTCCACCTGCGTGGGCGCGGGCGACGGGCGGTCGAACAGCACGCTGTCCGGCCGCAACGTCACGTCGTAACTGCTGCTGGCATGGCAGGTGGCGGCGAGATCCTGCGCGTGCAGCGGCAGCGCGGCGAACAGCGGCAACAGGCAAAGCGTCAGGCGACGAAGGCGCATCGATCGGATTCCACAAGCGGGATGACGCAGCGATACCCGCCCGCGGGTCAACCCGTGCTGAACGCGCGCCAGTTCACGCGCCCTTGGATGGCGCCAGCAGGCGCGAGCCGCGAGCTGGCCGGCCGATGGCTCCCCTGGCCCCCTTTGGCGAAACGGATCAACGGCGCCGCCGGAACTGCATGCCCACCGCCGGCCGGCCCAGTTGCCAGGCCAGCCACAGCAGCACGGGAATCGCGACGGCCTTCAGCCCCAGCGTGATGCGGTAGACGCGCCGCGCGTGCAGCACGGCGCTGCGCAGCGCCTCGTCCTGGCCCAGCTGGGCCAGCGCACCGGCGCTGGCGTGCTCGAACTGCGGCCACTGCGCCAGCATCATGCCGCCGCCGACCAGCGCCCACAGCGCCAGCGCGCCGCTGGCCACGCGCAGCGGCGCACGTGCCCACGCCTGGCGCAGGATGCAGCCGGCGCACAGCACGATGAGCGCGAAGGCGGCCACGAAGTAGCCGACGTCCCAGGCCAGCATGCGCCGCCACGCGGCGCCGTCGGCGGGCGGCACGTTGGCGCGCTGCGCCCACAGCAACTGCGCATGCGCGAGGTATTGCACGCAGCCGAACGCGGCCAGCAACAGCAGCAGCCACGCCACCACGCGCCACACCGCGAAGCCGCGCGGCGCGCGACCGGCCTCGGCATGCGTCAGCACCGGCATCAATGCGCCGCCTGCTTCAGGCCGGCGAGATCGGCCAGCACCTGGCTGGAGTTCGCCTTGGGATCGACGTCCACGTACACCTTGGCGATCCGTCCCTGCGGGTCGATCAGGAAGGTGGTGCGCTTGGCGTAGTGGAAACCCACTGTCGAGGTGAGCACGCCATAGGCGGTGGCCACCTTGCGATCCGAGTCGGCCAGCAGCGGAAACGGCACGTGGTACTTGGCGGCGAAGTCGGCGTGCGACTTCGTGTCGTCCAGGCTCACGCCCACCACGGAGGCGCCGGCCTGGCGCAGCTTGGCGATGTCGTCGCGGAAGGTGCAGACCTCGGTGGTGCAGCCTGGCGTGAAGTCCTTGGGATAGAAGTACAGCACCAGCCAGTGGCCATGGTAGTCGGCGGGGCTGCGCCAGTGGCCGTTCTGATCCTGCAGGCGGAAGGCGGGCGCGGCGGTGCCGGCCTGCGGCAAGGCGGCGCCGGCAAACGCGGGAGCGGCGAGCAGGCCGCACAACAAGGTCAACGCGAACAGCAGCGGCAGGCGGCGCATGGCGGTGTTCCATGGGGATGGCAACGCCCAGTGTACGCCTCCGCGCAAACGAAGGGCGCCGCGCGGCGCCCTTCGTTTGCAGCGTGAACCACCGCTCACGGACGGCTGATGGTGAAGCGCCCCACCGACACGCCGAGGTTGACGCCTTCGCCGTGGCCGGCCAGCGCCAGCGAGGTGGTGCCCTTGGTCAGCACCTGCACGGTGCCGCTCTTCACCACGCCGGCTTCGGCGCTGGCCTGCGCGTAACCGCCGAACACGTCGCCGATGTCGCGCACATGCGTGATGTCGCCGGTGCCGTGGTCGATGCGGTACTTGCCGGCGGTGAGGCCGCCGCCCACCACCGCGATCTTCACCTCGGCATGCTGGCCGTTGTCGCAGCGCACGGTGCCGCTGCCTTCGGCATGCTTGTAGAGGATCGACCAGCCCGACAGGCTGAAGTCGAGATGGCATTTCACGTTCGCCTCGGCGGCATGGGCTGGCGCCGCCGGCAGGGTTGCCAGTGCGCCCGTGCCCAGCAGCAGGGCGGCGGTCAGGGCGAGAGTGCGCTTGCTCATTGTCGTCTCCTTCGTTTGCGGGGTCGTTGCGATCCGCCCTTCAGGCTGGAACGCACGATGCAGCGTCTGCGCGGCATCGTGACGGCCACGTGAGTCCTGCGCGCTTCCGTTCATCTTCTTGATGTTTCGCTAACGCGGCGGCATCCACACTGCATCCGACACGGTTTCGCCGCGACAGGAGCGGGCATGCCCAAGTATTCGCTGGTTGGTTACGACGGTTCGGACGCCGCACGGCGTGCCTTTGCGTTTGCGATGGAACTGGCGCGCGCCTGCGACGGCCGCGTGCGCGTGGTGTCGGTGCTGCAGGTGGCCGAAGGCGGCGACACCGTCGCCCTGATGATGACCGACCCCGGCATCCAGCGCGCGCAGGAGCTGAAGGACGAACTGGCTTCGCTCGATGCGGACGCCGCGCGCCTCGTCGACGTGGAACTCACCCACGGCGCGCCCGGCGACGTGCTGCTGAGCCAGGTCGCCCAGCACGGCATCGACCACATCGTGATCGGCCACACCGAACGCGGCGCGCTGGCGCGCTGGCTGATAGGCTCGGTTTCCGACAACGTGCTGGCACGCGCGCACGTGCCGGTGACGGTGGTGCGCTGAGAGCCTCCATGCGGCTTGCGCAGGGAGTATTTTGCGGCAAAGTGCTCCCACGAGAATCTTTGTACGCTCCGCCTGCAATCGTCTTGCGCCAGGGTGACGGGCAAGAAGTAACAACGCGAAGCTGCTGCAGATTCAGCCCTCAGTGTCCAGATACGGTGCGACGTGGCCGCTGTGAATCCTCGTGTCGCTCCACTACTGTCCGGAATAATTTTGAACATTCGTGGCCGCGGTCTTTCTCGTCATTCCGGCGCAGGCCGGAATCCAGTGGCCGTGCGGCCTGAGCGAACATGGTCGCTACTGGATCCCGGCCTTCGCCGGGATGACAGTCTGGATAGGTGGTCGTTATCGGAAATGAAGTCGCCTTCTCGCCATGCTTCGTGCAAGCGGCGCGGGCCTTCATCCTTCGACACCATCCCCAGATTATTCCGGACAGCAGTGCGTGTCGCTCGGAAAAAGTTCCAACCTCCTCGACACAGCCTGCTTGTAGTTCCGGCGGATTGAATCAGGCCCTTCTCTCTTGGTTGCTTCTCTTGACTCCGTGCATCCTGCCCTCCGCCCTTCGGGCCGGCTTCGCCGTTCGCCACCGCTCCTGCGGTGGCGTGGGCCAGTAAAGAGAAGTGACTCGGACGCCGGCAGTGACCGAAAGCCCGCCGCAGGCGAGCCAAGGTGCGGAACCGAAGGGTTGTCGCGAGCACCCGCCCCTCACCCCAACCCTCTCCCCAAAGGGGAGAGGGTGTTTGCTCTCGCGCCTGCACGCGGTAGACGACCGCGGGGCTTGTTCCTGGCGATAACTGCAAAACACCCCGGCCACAAAACCGGAAAAGGCGAACAGGAGATTTTGAACAGGCTCCGAGAACCCGTGTCAGCGGCCGGCAGGCACCGCGCCCTGTTCGCGCGGCTCCGCATCGATCTTGCGCTGCGCCTGTTGCTCCAGCTTCAGCTTCGCCACGTCGACCGGGCGGATCTGCGTGATGAAGCACGGCGGATAGCCGCGCCCGGTGAGCACCTTGTCGAAGTTCACCGACACCTCGCCGCTGAACGAGGTGAGCCCGATGGTGTTGGCGAACTCCAGGTTCGGGCACACGCCCACGTCCAGCAGCCACGCGCGGTTGGCCTGCGTATAGACGGCCAGTTGGCCGTCGGCCAGCGGCTCCCACGAATACAGGTCGTAGAAGTGGAAGCTGCGCACCGGCGCACCGGCGGCCGCCGCATAGGCGGCCTGGCGCTGTGCCATCCGCTGCGCGTAGGGCACGCTGGAACATGCGCCCAACGCCGTCGCCAGCACGGCGACCATCCACGAAGCTTTGCGGGACATGGCTGCACCTCCTTCCGTCGATACCTGTCGTAACGCGCGAGCAGCCGGCAGGTGCACGCGCTATTTCTTGCCGCCCTTCTTCGGCAGCGCCTGCCAGTGGTCGGGCAGGAAGCCGCCCACCTCGTAGACCAGTTCCACCTTCTTCTCGCCGTCCTGCAGGGTGACGGGCAGGCTGACCTTCTTCGACTTCTGCAGCAGAGCGATGAAACCCTTGTCGTCGCTGATCATCAGCGCCGGCTCGCCGGTGGACGGCGCGTAAGCCTTGATCGGGTGCGGCTTGCCGTCGAACTTGGCGGCGATCGTGCACTCGCCCTTGCAGACGAAGCCGTGCGCGTCGCTGTACAGGAACGCGCTCTGGCCCCAACTGGTGTGCCGGCGCAGGATCAGCCGCACGCGCACGTCGGCGGGCTGGCTGTCGTAGATCGCCGCGGTGGACTGCGTACCGCCCTCCATCGGCGCCACCTGGTATTGCCACAGCGCGGCGAGGCGCGTCTTCTCGCTGTTCTCCTTCCAGCGCTTCTCGACCTCGGGCAGGGTCTGCTGCACTTCCTTCGCCGCCGCGCTGTCGGGAAAGCGCTGCACGATGTCCTCGCCCATCGACGCCGCCATCTGGTCGTTGTGGATGCGCAGCAGCTGGCGGTAGGTGTCGAGGTTGCGCGCCGCCTCGGCGGCCTGCGCCTGCGCCTGTTGCTGCGCGGCATCCGGCGCGGGCGCGCCGCCTTGCGAACAGCCGGCCAGGATCAGCGTGCCGGCCAAGGCGGCGGGAACGAAGCGGGAGCGGAGCATCATCGGCGGATCATCCGGAGCGGAACCAGCGGCTAGCTTGGAACGATCGCGCGCCGCGACGCAAGCTCACTCGACCGCGCCGGGCTGGCCGCCGTAGCGCTCGCGCAGCGCGGCGCGGTAGCGACGGCTGCACGGGATCGCGGTGCCGTCGCGCAGGCGCAGGCGCGCGTCGCCGGTGTCCAGCGGCTCGATCTCGGCGAGGTAGTCGAGGTTGACGAAGTAGCCGCGGTGCACGCGCAGGAAGCGCGCGGGATCCAGCCGCGCCTCGATCGCCGCCATCGTGCTGCGCAGCGGGTAGTCGCGCCCGCGCACGTGCAGGTTCACGTAGTTGCCCGCGGCCTGCAGCCACTCGATCTCGCTGGCGGCGAGCAGGAACTCCTTGCCCAGCTTGCGCACCAGGAAGCGTGCGGGGCGATCCACCGGCTCCACCGGCGGCCCGTCGTCCGGTTCGGCCAGCAGCTTCGCCTCGCCCTGCTGGCGCAGCAGCCACAGCCGCGACAGGCAGATCAGCGCGACGATGAGGAAATAGCTGCGGATGTCCTTCAGGTACTCGTAGCCGAAGTTCGGCCACCACGCGCCGAAACGGTAATGCTGGCCCACCATCGCGTAAGCCAGCTTGCGCAGCACGACCATGCCGGCCACGTGCACCAGGCTGAACGCCACGCTGGCCAACAGGTGCCATGGCAGGCTGTGGCGCCAAGTGTCGAAGCGGAACGGCCAGCGCCGCTCCACCGCCTTCACGAAGGGGATCAGCAGCAGGATCAGCAGCGCGCTGCTCGATTCCCACACCCACGGTTCCCAGGCCGCCGTGCGGGCATGGTCGATCTGCGCAACGAGGCCGTTGAATACCGTGTTGAGGGCGTACAGCGCCACCCAGAAGGCCACCTCGGCCGGGCGGGGCCAACGCTGGAAATCCCTGTATCCCACATCCGCCTGCTCGTTCATGCCGGCGATTCTACGTGGCGGCGGCGACATCCCGCGCGACCCGTCACGCGTCGGGGTCGGTTCGTCCCTGGCCGCCCACCATCCGTCACCCCACGCTGGGAACGGCAGCGGCGCACGCCCATGCTGGCCACCGTCCATCCCGTCCGGAGCGATACGATGAAAAGGCGCGATTTACTGAAGGCCGCCGTCACCCTGCCCCTGCTTCCGCTGCTGATGCGCAGCGGCAGTGCGTTGGCGCACGGCGCCGGCACGCTCGCCACGACCCTGCGCTCGCGGCTGCGCCCGGGCCAGGCGGGCTGGCCCGCGACTGCGGAATGGGAGCGGCTGAAGCGGCAGGTCGGCGGCCGGCTGCTGAAGCTGGAAGCGCCATTCGCCCACGGCGCCGCGTCGCCGGCGCTCAAGCAACTGGACAACCCGTTCGCGGTGGGCGACAACCCCGCGCTGACCCAGACCAGCGGCTGGGCCGATGCCTGGACATCGCAACCCAGCGCTTATGCGGTAGCTGCGGAAAGCGCCGCCGACGTGGTCGCCGCCATCGACTTCGCGCGCAAACATCATCTGCGGCTGGTGGTAAAAGGCGGCGGCCACAGCTACCAGGGCACCTCGGACGCGCCGGATTCGCTGCTGGTGTGGACGCGCCACATGAACAAGATCACGCTGCACGACGCCTTCGTGCCGCAGGGCTGCACCGGCCACGCGGCACCGCTGCCGGCGGTGAGCGTGGAAGCCGGCGCGATGTGGATCGACGCCTACGACGCCGTGACCACCCACGGCGGCCGCTACGTGCAGGGCGGCGGCTGCACCACGGTGGGCGTGGCCGGGCTGGTGCAGAGCGGCGGCTTCGGCAGCTTCTCAAAAAACTGGGGCACGGCGGCGTCCAACCTGCTGGAGGCGGAAGTCGTCACCGCCGACGGCCAGGTGCGCATCACCAATGCCCGCACGAATCCGGAGCTGTTCTGGGGCCTCAAGGGCGGCGGTGGCGGCAGCCTGGGCGTGGTCACGCGGCTGACCCTGCGCACCTTCGAGCTGCCGGAGTTCTTCGGCGGGGCGAACCTCACCATCAAGGCCGACTCGGAAGCGGCCTACCGCGCCCTGATCGCCGAGGCTATGGGCTTCTACCAGCGCGCGCTGTTCAACCCGCACTGGGGCGAGCAGATGAAGTTCTACGGTGGCGACACCTTCGAGGTTTCCATGATGTTCCAGGGCCTCACCAAGCAGCAGGTCGAACAGACCTGGGCCCCCTTCCTGACCTGGGTGCAGGCCCGCAAGGATTGCTGTATCACCAAACCGTTCCAGGCGCTGGCGGCGCCGGCCCGGCATCTCTGGGACGCCGAATTCCTCCGCAAATACCTGCCGAACGCCATCGTGCCTGACGACCGGCCGGGTGCGCCACGCGATCACTACGTGTGGGCCGGCGACCACGAGCAGGTGGGCTGGTTCATCCAGGGCTACCAGTCGGCCTGGCTGCCGGCTTCGCTGCTGCAGCCGGGGCGGCAGGCGCCCCTGGTGGATGCCTTGTTCGAAGCCGCGCAGCACCAGGGCGTTTCGCTGCACTTCAACAAGGGCCTGGCCGGAGCGCCGGCCGATGCGATCGAGCGCGCCCGCGACACCGCCATGAATCCGCAGGTGCTCGATGCCTTCGCGCTCGCCATCAGCGCCAGCGGCGACGACCCCGCCTTTCCCAGCATGCCGGACGCGAAGCCCGATCTGGCCATGGCGCGGCGCATGGCGTCGGCCGTCGAGCAGACGATGGCCCCGCTGCGCGCGGCGGCGCCCAACGCCGGCTCCTACGTCTCGGAAAGCGACTACTTCCTGCGCGACTGGCAGCAGGGCTTCTGGGGCGGCAACTATCCGCGCCTCGCCGCGGCAAAGCGCAAGTACGATCCTGACGGCCTGTTCTTCGTGCACCATGGCGTCGGCAGCGAGGACTGGAGCACGGACGGCTTCACCCGGGTGCGGACGTAAAACGCGAACCCGCTCAGTTTTCGCTGCCCAGCGTGGAGTCGAGATGCTCCACGCTGGTGATCTCGTCCAGCCACATCCAGCGGTGCCAGCCGGGCTCGTCCGGGCGCTCCAGCCGCAGCTCGCCGTTGATGCCCTGGCGTTGCTCGGTGGGGTCGTAATAGACCTGCACGGTGGCGCGTTCCGCGACCACGCCCTCGCACGTGCCGCCATCCTTCAGCACCAGGCGCACGTGCCCGTTGGCGGGAAGCCTGCCCGCTATCGCCTGCAGCGACTGCACGTCGGCCGGGTCGGAATAAACATGTTTGGCGGATCTGCCCATCGGCGCATTTCTCCTGGTGGAAAGCCACCTCCACGGTAGCCGCGCGCAGGGAAAGCCCGGATCAAATCCGCGGTATGGCGGCGTCAAGCCGCATGGCCTGCCGGCACGTGCGGCGCGGCTACAATGCGCGCACCCCGAGGATTTCCATGTCGAACCCCACACTCCCTTCCGCCGCAGCGGATTCGCCGCTGCGCCACCGCGCCTTCGTGCAGTTCTGGTGCGCGCGCATCGCCTCCGGCTTCGGTTTCCAGATGCTGTCGGTGGCGGTGGGCTGGCAGATCTACGCGATCACCGGGCGCGCCTTCGACTTGGGTTTGATCGGTCTTGTCCAGTTCATCCCCTCGGTGCTGCTGGCGCTGCCGGCCGGGCATGTGGCCGACCAGTACGAGCGGCGACGCGTGGTGCTGCTCGGGCAGATCGTGGAATGGACGGCCATCGTGCTGCTGGCCGTGCTGACCCTGCTGGGCCGCATCCACGAAACCGGCATCCTGCTGCTGGTGTTCGCGATCGGCGTGGCCAAGGCGTTCGAGTCGCCCTCGATGCAGTCGCTGCTGCCGGCGCTGGTGCCGCCGGCGATCCTGCCGCGCGCGGTGGCGGTGAGCGGTTCGGCGTTCCAGATGGCGATGATCCTCGGCCCCGCGGTGGGCGGCCTGCTCTACGTGGCGGGGCCGGGCGTGGTGTACCTGAGCGCCGCCGCGCTGTACATGGTCGCTGCCGGCATGATGGCGATGCTGCGCTACGAGCAGGCTCCGCCGAAGCGCGAGCCGGCGACGCTGAAGACGCTGTTCGCCGGCGTGCATTTCATCCGCGAGCGCAAGGACGTGCTGGGCGTGATCTCGCTGGATCTGTTCGCGGTGCTGCTGGGCGGCGTCACTTCGCTGCTGCCGATCTTCGCGCGCGACATCCTGCACACCGGGCCGTGGGGGCTGGGCCTGCTGCGCGCGGCGCCTGCAGTTGGTGCGCTCTTGATGTCGCTGTGGCTGGCGAAGCACGACCTGCAGCGGCGCGTGGGCATGACCATGTTCGCTTCGGTCGCCGGCTTTGGCGTGGCGACCCTGGTGTTCGCGGTCTCTGCCTCGCTGTGGCTGTCGCTGGCCGCGCTGTTCGCGCTGGGCGCGTTCGACATGGTGAGCATGGTGATCCGCGGCTCGCTGGTGCAGCTGGACACGCCCGACGCGATGCGCGGCCGGGTCAACGCGGTGAACTCGATCTTCATCAACACCTCCAACCAGCTCGGCGAGTTCGAGTCGGGCATGCTGGCCGCGTGGCTGGGCGCGGTGGGCTCCGCGGTGGTCGGCGGCCTCGGCACGCTGGCGGTGGTGGGGCTGTGGATGGCGATGTTCCCCGGCCTGCGCCGGCGGCAGAAGCTGCACCTGGAAACGGCTGCGGACGAGGAGCAGGCGGCGAGCGACACGCTCTGAGTTGTGCGGCACGCGCCATCCGGCGAAGCTTGACCGCATCGCAGCCATTGCGGAGAACCGCGCATGTCCATGCCGCCGCCCTTGCGCTCCAGCTTCGTCACCGCGCTGGCGTGGGTGTTCATCGGCCTGGCCGGGTTCGCCACGCTGATCGCCCTGCTGCAGAACCTGATGCTGCAACTGTTGTTCCTGCCGGACATGCAGGGGCCTTCCATGCCGCCGCTGCCGCCCGACCTGCCGGCACCGGCGCAGTGGATGTTCGGGCACATGGCGTGGTTCTTCCGCGCCTTCCTGCTGGTTTCGGTCGCCACCCTGGTCGCGGCCATCGGCCTGCTGCTGCGGCGCGAGTGGGCGCGGCGCCTGTTCGTCGGCCTGATGGGTTTCGCCATCGCGTACCAGTTGTTCGGGCTGGCGTGGCAATGGTGGTTCATGGGATCGATGGACGCATTCATGCGCGCGCCCGGCATGCCGCCCGGCACGGACGCGGTGATGCACGGCTTCATGCGCGTGGCGCAGGCGTTCGGCATGCTGATGGCGCTGGTGTTCGCCGCGCTGTTCGGCTGGATCATCCGTCGCCTGTGCAGCGCGAAGGTGCGCGACGAGTTCCGCGCATGGGAGGCCGCGCGTTGATGCGCCGGAAGCGCTGCTAAGCTCGCGGTCGTCCTCCACGCGACGGTCGCCATGGCTTCGGAACTGCGTTTCCATCATCCCTTCGCGTTCTGGCTGGGCTGCATCGCCGTGGCGGCCGGCGTGCTGCTGCACATGCCGATGTACCTGATGGCGGCGCCGATGCACTACCGGCTCGCCGGCATGCCGATGGACACCGGCATGCTGGTCGGCATGGTGCTGATCCCCGGCGGCGTGCTGCTGGCCGGCTACGGCCTGATGCCGCGGCTGGCGCAGTTGCGCCGCAGCCGGCACGACCACGGCGACCGGCCGCACCTGCATGTCGCCGACGGCGTGCCGCTGAACCGCGCGCACTGGACGCTGGCGGCGGCGCTGGCGGTGGCATTGGTGATCGACGTGATGAAGCCGGCCTCGCTGGCCTTCGTGATGCCCGGGGCCGCGGCGGAATACGGCATCGACATGGCGGCCGCGGGCAAGCTGGCGCTGTTCGCGCTCACCGGCACCGCGATCGGTTCGCTGGTGTGGGGGCGCATGGCCGACCTGTTCGGTCGCCGCGCGGCGATCCTGCTGTCGGCGCTGCTGTTCATGGGCACGGCGATCTGCGGCACGATGCCGTCGTTCGAGTGGAACCTGGCGATGTGCTTCATGATGGGCGCGGCGGCCGGCGGCATGCTGCCGATCGCCTTCACCCTGATGGCCGAGACCGTGCCCGCCGCGCACCGCGGCTGGCTGCTGGTGGCGCTGGGCGGGCTGGGCACTTCGGCCGGCTATCTCGCCGCCTCCGGCGCGGCCACCGCGCTGGAACCGACCTTCAGCTGGCGCGCGTTGTGGCTGCTCAATCTGCCGACCGGCGCGCTGATCGTGTTCATCAACCGCTACATCCCGGAGTCGCCGCGCTTCCTCGCCGACGCCGGGCTGCATGCGCAGGCGCGCGCGGTGCTGGCGCGCTTCGCCGGTTCGCCCGCGGCACTACGCGAAGACCCCGCCGGCAAGGACAGCGACCCGCCGATCCTGGAAAGCACGCACCCGGCGACCGACCTGCGCCAGCTGCTGCGCGGCCGGCACGCGCGGATCACGCTGGGGCTGGGCACCTGCGGACTGGCCTGGGGACTGGTGAATTTCGGCTTCCTGCTGTGGCTGCCGGCCAACCTGGCCAGGCTCGGCCTGGATGCGCACGCCGCCAGCGCGCTGCTGGCGCGCTCGGCGCTGCTGGCGGTGCCGGGCACGGCCGCGGTGGTGTGGCTGTACCAGCGCTGGAGCAGTTTCCGCACGCTGGTGCTGTTCATCGCGCTGACCGCGCTGTCGCTGGCCGCGTTCTGCGCGCTTGCCTTCAGTGGCGCACAGGCCGAAGCCCCCATGATCGCCGCCACGGCGGCGCTGCTGGTGAGCAGCGGCGGCGTGATCGCCACGATGATCCCGTATGCGGCGGAGATCTACCCGGTGCACCTGCGCGGCAGCGGCTCGGGCCTGATCGCCGCCAGCTCGAAGTTCGGCGGCATCCTCGGCGCGGCGCTGGGCGTGCTGGGCCTGTTCGCGCACTTCGCGCTGTCGGCGCTGCTGATCGCCTTGCCGATGGCTGCCGCCGGCTGGCTGCTGGCGCGCCACGGCGTGGAGACGCGCGGGCATGCGCTGGAGGCGATCCAGCGCACGCTGGCGGAGTGATGTCCCGGTGCTCACAGATGAGCGCCAAAATCAAACAGACTGCCATTCGCGACTGCCATTCCAGACAAGAAAACCCGCCGATGGCGGGTTTTCTTGTCATGTCGCCAGCGGCTCATGCCGTGGCGATGTCTTGCTTGTGGCTTGCCGGGATCCAGTGACGATCATGCATGTCCCAGCCATACAGTCGCTGGATTCCGGCCTGCGCCGGAATGACGGCATGATCGGGCCGCCGTTCCGGCTTACATCGTGAGCGGGTTGGGCTTCTCCGGATCGAGCTTGTATTCCTTGATCGCGCGGGCCACGTCCTTGGCGTTGACCTTGCCGTCCTTCGCCAGCGCGGCCAGCGCGGCGTGGGCGATCCAATAGCGATCCACCTCGAAGAAATCGCGCAGGTGCGCGCGGGTGTCCGAGCGGCCGTAGCCGTCGGTGCCCAGCACGGTGTAGCGCATGCCGTCGGGGATGAAGGCGCGGATCTGGTCGGCGTACTCGCGCACGTAGTCGGTGGCCGCGATGGCCGGGCCGGCGCGGCCTTCCAGCAGACCCGTGACGTAGGGCACGCGCGGCTTGGCTTCCGGATGCAGGCGGTTCCAGCGCTCGGCGTCGAAGCCGTCGCGGCGCAGCTCGATGAAGCTGGGCACCGACCAGATGTCGGCGGTGACGCCGAAATCCTTCTCCAGCAGTTCGGCGGCGGCGATGGCCTCGCGCAGGATGGTGCCGGAGCCGAGCAGTTGCACGCGCGACTCGCCCTTCTTCGGCTTGCCGGCGTCCTTGAACAGGTACATGCCCTTGATGATGCCCTCGGCGCTGCCTTCGGGCATGTCCGGGTGGGCGTAGTTCTCGTTCATCACGGTGATGTAGTAGTAGTTGTCCTCCTGCTCCTGCATCATGCTGCGCACGCCGTCCTGCAGGATCGCCGCCACTTCGTAGGAGAAGGTGGGGTCGTAGGCCTTCACGTTGGGGATGGTGCCGGCCATCAGGTGCGAGTGGCCGTCCTCGTGCTGCAGGCCCTCGCCGTTGAGCGTGGTGCGGCCCGAAGTGCCGCCGACCAGGAAGCCGCGCGCGCGCATGTCGCCGGCGGCCCAGCACAGGTCGCCGATGCGCTGGAAGCCGAACATCGAGTAGTAGATGAAGAACGGCAGCATCGCCTGGTTGCTGACGCTGTAGCTGGTGGCCGCGGCCAGCCACGAGGCCATGCCGCCGGCCTCGCTGATGCCCTGCTGCAGCACCTGGCCCTTCTGGTCTTCGCGGTAGTACAGCAGCTGGTCGGAATCCTGCGGGCGGTACTTCTGGCCGAACGGCGCATAGATGCCGATCTGGCGGAACATGCCTTCCATGCCGAAGGTGCGCGCCTCGTCGGCCACGATCGGCACGATGCGCTCGCCGAGCTGCTTGTCGCGCAGCAGCAGGTTCATGCCGCGCACCAGCGCCATGGTGGTGCTGATCTCGCGGTCGACGGTGCCCTTGGTGATCTGCTCGAACGCCGACAGTTCCGGCGCCTTCAGCTTGGCGTCGGCCTTGCGGCGGCGCTGCGGCAGGAAGCCGCCCAGCGCGCGGCGGCGCTCCAGCATGTATTCCACTTCCGGCGAGTCCTTGCCGGGGTGGTAGTACGGCACTTCGTCCAGCTTGGCGTCGGGGATCGGCACCTGGAAGCGGTCGCGGAAGTGGCGGATCGCGTCGCCGCTCATCTTCTTCTGCTGGTGCGTGGGGTTCTCCGCCTCGCCCGAGCCGATGCCCATGCCGTAGCCCTTCACCGTCTTGGCGAGGATCACCGTGGGCATGCCCTTGGTGTTCACCGCCGCGTGGTAGGCCGCGTGCACCTTGTGCGGGTCGTGGCCGCCGCGGTTGAGGCGCCAGATGTCCTCGTCGCTGAGGTTGGCGACCATCTCGCGGGTCTGCGGATACTTGTTGAAGAAGTGCTCGCGCGTGTAGGCGCCGCCGAAGGCCTTGCAGGCCTGGTACTCGCCGTCCACGGTTTCCATCATCAGCTTGCGCAGCACGCCGTCCTTGTCGCGCGCCAGCAGCGCGTCCCAGTAGCCGCCCCAGATCACCTTGATGGCGTTCCAGCCGGCGCCGCGGAACACGCCTTCCAGCTCCTGGATGATCTTGCCGTTGCCGCGCACCGGGCCGTCCAGGCGCTGCAGGTTGCAGTTGATCACGAACACCAGGTTGTCCAGGCCTTCGCGGCCGGCCAGCGCGATGGCGCCCAGCGACTCGGGCTCGTCGGTCTCGCCGTCGCCCATGAAGCACCAGATCTTGCGGTCGGTCTTCGGCATCAGGCCGCGGTGTTCCAGGTACTTCCAGAACTGCGCCTGGTAGATCGCCTGGATCGGGCCGAGGCCCATCGACACCGTGGGCACCTGCCAGTAGTCGGGCATCAGCCACGGGTGCGGGTAGGACGACAGCGCGCGGCCCTTGCCCACCACTTCCATGCGGAACAGGTCGAGCTGATCCTCGCCGATGCGGCCTTCGAGGAAGGAGCGCGCGTAGATGCCGGGGCTGGAATGGCCCTGGTGGAACACCAGGTCGCCCGGGTGGTCGGCGCTGGGCGCGCGCCAGAAATGGTTGAAGCCCACGTCGTACAGCGTGGCGCTGGACGCGAAGCTGGCGATGTGTCCGCCCAGCTCGCCCGGCTTGCGGTTGGCGCGCACCACCATCGCCATGGCGTTCCAGCGGATCAGCGAGCGGATGCGCCACTCCATCGCCGCGTCGCCCGGGAACTTCGCCTCGTTGGCCGGCGCGATAGTGTTGACGTAGGCGGTGGTGGGGTCGAACGGCAGGTAGCCGCCGGCGCGGCGCGTCGAATCGACCATCTGCTCAAGCAGGAAGTGCGCGCGCTCGGTGCCGTCGTGGTTGATGACCGCGTTGAGCGAGTCGATCCACTCGCGGGTTTCGGTGGGATCGAGATCCTGGTTGAGGATGTCGTCGAGCTGATCCATGGGAGATTCTCCGCGGCGCCGTGCGGCGCGATGCCTGAAGGGGAGGCGGTCGCCGTGGGGAAGCGGCGGGCCGACGCCCGAGTTTAGCTTTCGCGGCGGGGCACTGCCAGTTGGACGTCCGTCTACAACGACATGCGGCAGCGCATGGCACGCATGCTTTCTCCCTCTCCCCTTCGGGGAGAGGGCTGGGGTGAGGGGAGACGCTGAGGATACGCAGGCTACGAAGCGCGCTTCGATGACGCGACTCCACGAGCACCCACCCCTCACCTCAATCCTCTCCCTCGCTCCTCAAAGCAGGGCCATCCATGGCCCTTCCCCGCGTCCCGGAGGGGAGAGGAGGCGAAGGTGGTGAGCGGGTTCGCCTGTCCGGCGTTTCAAGACGCAGCAACGTCCGGTTTCAACCCGAGCCTCGCCACTTTGCCCGCAGCTAGCGCGCCGTCTTCGACAGCGCGCTAGCTGCGGGCGGCGCGGATCTGCGCATCCACCGCGGCGATCGCGGTCATGTTGACCACGCGGCGCACGCTGGAGGCCGTGGTGAGGATGTGCGCGGGCTTGTCCACGCCCATCAGGATCGGCCCGATCGCCACGCCGTCGGTCATCACCCGCACCACGTTGTAGACGATGTTGGCGGCGTCGAGGTTGGGCATCACGAACAGGTTGGCGCGACCGGTGAGCGTGGTGCCGGGGAACATGCGCTTGCGCAGCGCCTCGTCCCACGCGGTGTCGGCCTGCATCTCGCCGTCCATATCGAGCTTGGGCGCGCGCGCCTTGAGGATCTCGCGCACCTTGCGCATCTTCGCCGCGCTGGGGTTGTCGTGGCTGCCGAAGTTGGAGTGCGACAGCAACGCCACCTTGGGCTCGATGCCGAACAGCTTGAGGCGATAGGTCGCCTGCAGCGTGGCCTCGGCGATCTGCTCGGCGGAGGGGTCGACCTGCACGTGGGTGTCGAGGAAGAACCAGGCGCCCTTGTCGTTGATCACGCCGGTCATCGCCGAGGTGCACGACACGCCGGGGTCGAGGCCGAACACGCTGCGCAGGTAGCCGAGCTTCTTGTGGTAGCGGCCGACCAGGCCGCAGATCATCGCGTCGGCTTCGCCGCGCTCGACCATCATCGCGGCGATCAGGGCGGTGCGCGTGCGCATCAGGGCCTTGGCCGCGTCCGGCGTGACGCCGCGACGCTCGGTCATGGCGTGGTACTGCTGCCAATAGTCGTTGAAGCGCGGGTCGTCGTTGATGTTGGTCAGCTCGAAGTCCACGCCCTGACGCATGCGCAGGCCCAGGCGCTGGATGCGCATGTCGATCACGTCGGGGCGGCCGATCAGGATCGGGAAGGCCAGCTTGTAGTCGATCACCGACTGCACCGCGCGCAGCACGGTTTCCTCCTCGCCCTCGGCGTAGACCACGCGCTTCGGGTCGGAACGGGCACGGTCGTACACCGGCTTCATGATCAGGCCGGTGCGGTAGATGAACTGGCCGAGCTTCTCCTTGTACGCGTCCATGTCCGCGATCGGTCGCGTGGCCACGCCCGAATCCATCGCCGCCTGCGCCACCGCGGGCGCCAGCATCACCAGCAGGCGCGGGTCGAACGGGCGCGGGATCAGGTAGTCGGCGCCGAACGAGGGCACGTCGCCGCCGTAGGCGCTGCCCAGGTCGGAGGCCTCCATCCGCGCCAGTTCGGCGATGGCGCGCACGCAGGCCGTCTTCATCGCCTCGTTGATGCCGGTGGCGCCCACGTCCAGCGCGCCGCGGAAGATGTACGGGAAGCACAGCGCGTTGTTGACCTGGTTCGGGTAGTCCGAACGGCCGGTGGCGACGATGCAGTCCGGGCGCACCTTCTTGGCGTCTTCCGGCAGGATCTCCGGATCGGGGTTGGCCAGCGCCAGGATCACCGGCTTGTCGGCCATGGTGGCCACCATCTCCGGCTTCAGGATGCCGCCGGCGGAGAGGCCGAGGAACACGTCGGCGCCATCGACGATTTCCGCCAGCGTGCGCTTGCCGGTGTCGCGCGCGTAGCGCGCCTTGTCCGGGTCGAGATGGTCGCGGCCCTTGTAGATCACGCCCTCGCGGTCGAAGGCCAGGATGTGCTCCGGGTTCGCGCCCAGCGCCACCAGCATGTCCAGGCAGGCGATGCCGGCCGCGCCGGCGCCGGTGGTGGCGATGCGCACGTCCTCGATCTTCTTGCCCACCACTTCCAGCGCGTTGACGATGGCGGCGCCCACGATGATGGCGGTGCCGTGCTGGTCGTCGTGGAACACCGGGATCTTCATCCGCTCGCGCAGCTTGCGCTCGACGATGAAGCACTCCGGCGCCTTGATGTCTTCCAGGTTGATGCCGCCGAAGGTGGGCTCCATCGCGGCGATGATGTCCACCAGCTTGTCCGGATCGCGCTCGTTCAACTCGATGTCGAAAACGTCGATGCCGGCGAACTTCTGGAACAGCACGCCCTTGCCTTCCATCACCGGCTTGCCGGCCAGCGGGCCGATGTCGCCGAGCCCGAGCACCGCGGTGCCGTTGGTGATGACGGCGACGAGGTTGCCGCGCGCGGTCATCTCGCTGGCCGCGTTCGGATCCTCGACGATGGCCTCGCACGCATAGGCCACGCCCGGCGAATAGGCCAGCGACAGGTCGCGCTGGGTCAGCAGCGGCGTGGTCGGAGCGACCTTGATCTTGCCCGGGCGCGGATGGCGGTGGTATTCGAGCGCGGCGCGGCGCAGGTCTTCGGAATGGGTCATGGACGGGGCTTTTCGTGGGATCCGGAGGGCCGCGAGGCGGCTCGCGACATGGTAGCACCGGGCTATTGGAGCCTGTTCGCGATCTCCAAGCGCACCGCGCCGGGAGCTGTTTGCGCGCAGGCCAAGGAAGAAGGAGGGAGTGGACGTCCGTCCACGACCGAGTGATGACACCGGCATGCGGGCAAACAGACCCGGCCCGAAGGGTTGCCATCGAGTGGCCACCATGCGGCAGCGCGCGGCTTGACCTGCCAGCCAGGCAGGCGCTTCGCCACGCCCTACCACCTGGCGGCCACTCGATGGCAACGCGGGGTGTTTGGAGATCGTGAACAGGCTCTTGACTACACGCCGCGCGCGAGGTCGTCCGCGCCCACCTTGCCCATGCGTATGCCGTTGATGAAGACGGAGAACGCCAGCTTGCCGGCCAGCCCGTGCACGTGCTGCATCCACGGCGGCAGCCAGCGCGGCGGCGCGATGGCGCCCGACTCGAAATACGGCTGCAGGGCCACCACGTCGGACAGGGTGAGCTTGCCGGCGAACAGGCAGCGCAGCAGCTCCAGCCGCCGTTCGCGGAATGCCCAGCGGAAGAAGGTGTGCACGGTGAGCAGACCGCTGAGGTACACGTTGTCCTTGGCGAACGCCGCGCCGCCGGTCGGCGGCACGCCGCGGAACACGCGCTGCGCGGAATGGAAGCTGTCGGCCACGCCCTGCCCGCGCGCGTGGAAGAACTGGTACACCTCGACGAAGTCTGCGCCGTCCAGCGCCATCTCGATGGCGAGGATGCGCAGGCTGATGCGCTTCAGCCGCGCGATGTCGATCGCGCCGGACATCAGCTCGGCGAACACCGCCAGGCCCTCCTGCGTGGCGGTGACGCGCGGCGAGGTGCGCGCCAGCGAGGCCAGCACCGGCTGCGCGCGCCCGTTGAGCGCGGTGAGCGTGTGCACCAGCGCCTCGTGCGCCAGCAGCTGGTGGCGGTCGTAGTCGCTGAAGCTGGCGCCGCCGCGCAGGCGGATGCGCGTGGCGCCGGCGGCGGCCTTGGCGGTGAGCTCGGGGTCGATCTCCACCTTCACCCGGCCCGCGCCGAAGAAATCGTCCAGCGTGCGCGCCATCTCGTCGCGCAGGGTTTCGGCATCGATGCCCTCGCGCGCGTCGTCGGCGTCGAGGCCCGCGCCCAGCTCGTCCGACAGCTCCACGAAATAGCGCGCCGCGTCGAGGTTGCTGCGCTGACTGCCGGGGATGGTGTCGCCGGGGCGGCCATACAGCAGGATCGACGGCTCGGTGACCTGCGTCGTGCCCACCACCTCTAGCATCTCCGCCGCGATGCGCCAGGACTCGGCCGTGCGCGCGAGGTATTCGCCCAGCGCGCCGCCCTGCTCCAGCGCCTCGTATTGGATGGCCTCCAGCTCGGCCCGGGCCACGGCGAGGTCGGGCCGCTGGTAGCGCACCTCGGGCAGGGCGAAGCGGCCCGCCGCGAAATCATCGATGAGCCGGTTTTCCAGCGAGGCCGGCCACGCCACCGTGGGCAGGATGTGGATGCCCTTCACCGCAGCCAGCAGGCGCTGGTCGAGCGCGGTGACGTGTTGCAGGTCGGGGGCCGTCACGGCAGCTTCTTGTTCCTGTCGCGCGCCGCGCGCCGGGCCAGCAACGCGGCCAGCGACGGCATCGCCGAGGCTGGCGCGATCACCAGCAGCAGGCCGTCGTGATGCGCGACCTCGCGCCATGCGCCGACCGCGACAAGCAGCCCGCACAGCATCATCCCCACGCCGAACCAGAACTGGCTGCGGCGCCCCTTGCGTGCAACTTCGTCGCCGTTTCGCATGGAATCCATACTTGTCAGTCCCGCTCGCGCTTGCCGCGCGGCGCGTGCGGCCGCTCGATCGGCCTGCCACCGCGCTGGCGGCGCAGCTTGGCCTCCAGCGTGCTGGCCTGCTCCTCGCGCTCGTCGCGCAGCTTGAGGTAGTTGCGCCAGCGCTCGGGCGACAGCTCGCCGCTGTCCAGCGCCGCCTGCACCGCGCAACCCGGTTCGCTGCCGTGGCCGCAATCGGCGAAACGGCAGGTCTCGGCCAGCTCCTCGATGTCCGCGAACAGGTCGAGGTTTTCTTCGCCGGTGAGCTTCAATTCGCGCATGCCGGGCGTGTCGATCAGGCAGCCGCCGGTGGGCAGCTGCAGCAGCGCACGATGGGTGGTGGTGTGGCGGCCGCGGCTGTCGTGGTGGCGCACCGCGCCGGTGGCCATCTTGTCGATGCCGAGCAGGGTGTTGGTGAGGGTGGACTTGCCCGCGCCGGACGAACCCACCAGCACCGCGCTGTCGCCGGGTTGCAGGTAGGGCGCGAGCTGCGCCGTGCTGGCCGCGTCCTTGCCGTTGATCGCGTGGATCGCCGTGCCGGGCGCCAGCCGCGCGCGCAGCTCGGCGATGCGCTCGGCGGCGTCCGCGTGCAGGTCGGTCTTGCTGAGCAGCACCACCGGCTTCGCGCCGGAATCCTCGATCAGCGAGAGATAGCGCTCGATGCGCGCGGGGTTGTAGTCGCCGTCCAGCCCGGTGAGCACCAGCACGCAGTCGATGTTGGTGGCGATCACCTGCCGCGCGTAGCGCTCGCCCGCGGCGGCGCGCGACAGCACGGTGCGCCGCGGCAGCACCGCGACGATGTGCGGCGGCTGGCCCGGCTCGATCTCCACGAAATCGCCCACCGCGGGCCGCTCGCCGGGGTCGAGGCTGCGCTTCAGGAAATGCCCGGCCGGCTGCGCGCCGAAGCTCTGCTCGCCGTCGTGCAGTTCGTAGCCGGCGCGGTGCTGCGCCACCACGCGCGCCAGCCTGCGGCCGGCCGCAGGCAGTGCCTCGCCGCGCCAGCCGATGCGCCTCAGCCGCTCTAACGTTTCCGCATCGCTCATGGGTCTGGGGACTTCGACAAGTGGCCCGATTATGCCCTGCCCGGGAAATGCCCGCGCAACGGCTCGCGCTGCACCGCACCACGCTGCTAGGATCGACGTCGATCCACCCCATGAGGATTCCGGCGTTGGCTTCGATCAAACCCAGCTCACATCTCGCGGACGTGCGTTACGAGATCCGCGGCGCACTCACCCGGCGCGCGCGCGAACTGGAAGCCGCCGGCCACGACATCATCAAGCTCAACATCGGCAACCCCGGCCGCTACGGTTTCGAGACGCCCGCGCACCTGCGCGAAGCGATCGCCGGCCACCTGCGCGACAGCGAGGCCTACGGCCACGAACAGGGCCTCGATGCCGCCCGCGAAGCCATCGCCGCGCAGCAACGCGCGCGTGGCGCACGCCACGTGGACGTGGAGCGCATCTTCATCGGCAACGGCGTCAGCGAGCTGATCGACCTCAGCCTGCGCGCCCTGCTGCAACCCGGCGACGAGGTGCTGCTGCCCAGCCCCGACTACCCGCTGTGGAGCGCCGCCACCATCCTCAACAGCGGCAAGCCGCGCTATTACCGCTGCCTCGCGGAGAACGGGCACCAGCCCGATCCCGACGAGATCGAGGCGCTGGTGACGCCGCGCACGCGCGTGCTGGTGCTGATCAACCCGAACAACCCCACCGGCGCGGTGTACCCGCGCGCGCTGCTGGAGCGCATCGTGGCGGTGGCCGCGCGGCACAACCTGCTGTTGCTGACCGACGAGATCTACGACGAGATCCTGTACGACGGCACGCCGTTCCAGCCGCTGGCTGAAGTGGCCGGCGAACTGCCTTGCGTGAGCTTCGGCGGCCTGAGCAAGGTGCACCGCGCCTGCGGCTACCGCGTGGGCTGGCTCTCGCTTTCCGGCGACCCCGCGCGCAGCGCCGACTACCGCGACGCGCTGCAGCTGCTGGCCGCGCTGCGCCTGTGCGCCAACGTCACCGCGCAGTGGGCAGTGATCCCCGCGCTGCGGGACGCACCCACCATCACCGCGCTCACCGCGCCGGGCGGCCGCCTGCACGAGGCGCGCAAGGCCGTGCTCGACGGCGTGGCCGCCAGCGCCTTCCTCGACGTGGTCGCGCCTGCCGGCGCGCTGTACGCCTTCCCGCAGATCCGCGCCGACGCCCTTCCCGCCTTCGACGACAACGCGTTCGCGCTGCGCCTGCTGGAGGAGGAATCGGTGCTGGTGGTGCCCGGCTCCAGCTTCAACGTGCCGGCCAGCCGCCACCTGCGCCTCACCCTGTTGCCGCAGCCCGCGCAGTTGCGCGAGGTGTTCGCGCGCATCGAGCGGGTGCTGGCGCGCATGGCGGCGGAGCAACCACGCCGCGTCGCCGCGGCGTGATGCCCAAAGCCCCTCTCCCATCGGGAGAGGGGTTGGGGTGAGGGTTCGGCTGCCCTCGCCGCTTCGCCCATACCCTCATCCGGCCCTTTGGGCCGCCTTCCTCGCTCCCCAAAGCGGTGCCATCCTTGGCACCTCCCCGCGTCTCCCGAAGGGAGAAGTGAAGTGCAGGAGATCCGCATGCCGCTGACCTACCTCGCCCTCGGCGATTCCTACACCATCGGCGAAGGCGTGCCGGCCGAAGGCCGCTGGCCGCTGCAACTGGCCGCGCTGCTGCGCGACGAAGGCAAGGTGCTGGCCGAGCCGGGCATCCTCGCCACCACCGGCTGGACCACCGACGAGCTTTCCGCCGCGATGGATGGCGCGAGCTTCGCGCCCGCCTACGACCTGGTCAGCCTGCTGATCGGCGTCAACAACCAGTACCGCGGCCGCGGCGTGGACGACTACCGCGAGGAATTCCGCCGCCTGCTGCAACGCGCGATCGCACTGGCCGGCGGCCATCCCGGGCGCACGCTGGTGCTGTCGATCCCCGACTGGGGCGTCAGCCCGTTCGCGCGGGACAGCGGCCGCGACACCGCGCGCATCGCTGCCGAACTGGACGCCTACAACGCCGTCGCGCACGAGGAAACCCTGCGACTGGGTGCGCGCTGGGTGGACATCACGGCCATCTCGCGCCGCCACGCCGCCCTGCTAGCCGACGACGGCCTGCACCCCTCCGCCACGCAATACGCGCTGTGGGCAGAAGCCGCGCTGCCGGTGGTTCGCGACATGCTGGCGGCTTGAAGCCGCGCCGCGGCGCCGGCATATCGGCAGGCGGTATCATTGCCTTCTTTGCCGGAGCCTCCCCCATGTCCCTGGACGCCACCACCCGCGAACGCATCGAATCCCTGCTCAAGAGCCACCGCGTGGTGCTGTTCATGAAGGGCAACCGCCACGCGCCGGCCTGCGGCTTCTCCGCCGCCGCCACGAACACGCTCAACGAACTGCTGCCCGACTACCACACGGTGAACGTGCTGGAGGATCCCGAGATCCGCGAGGGCATCAAGGCCTACGGCGACTGGCCCACCATCCCGCAGCTCTACGTGGAAGGCGAGCTGGTCGGCGGCGCCGACATCATCCGCCAGATGTACGGCAGCGGCGAGCTGCACGCGCTGTTCGGCGTCGCCGCCCCGGATCGCACACCGCCGGAAATCACCATCACCGACGCCGCCGCCAAGGCCATCCGCGAGGGCACCGCCACCGCGCAGGGCCTGGCGTTGCACCTGGAGATCGGCCCCGACCACAGCGCCGGCTTCCAGCTCGCCCCCGCCAGCGAGCACGACATCGTGGCCCACGCCAACGGCCTCGAAGTGCACTTCGATCCCGCCAGCGCCCAGCGCGCCAAGGGCATCGTGATCGACTGGGTGTCCACCGTGCAGGGCGAAGGCCTGAGCTTGAAATTCCCCGGCGCGCAGGAAGTGAAGCCGCTGACCGTGCAGGAGCTGCAGCAGCGCCTCGCCTCCGGCAGCATCACCCTGGTCGACGTGCGCCCCGCCGCTGCCCGCGCGCAGCTCGCCTCGCTACCGCAGGCACGCATCCTCGAAGACGAAGGCTACGAGGCACTCGCCGCCCTGCCCAAGGACACCGCGCTCGCCTTCATCTGCTCGCGCGGCATCTCCAGCCAGGGCGTGGCCGAGCGCTTCGCCGCGCATGGCTTCGGCAACGTGCACAACGTGACAGGCGGGATGGAAGCGTGGGGCAGCGCTTTCGACAAAGCGTGATCGCCAGGAGGCATACGCCAGTCAGCGTCTATCCTCCCGATAGTTTCGGACACTTTCGACGAACCCGGCCACTTTAAGAGCAGGGTTGCCGCGGCCCCGTGGGCAACCCTGTGTCGCTCCAGTATCCAGATCAATCAGCCGGAAGCTCTGCTCACACATTGCCTACCGGGGAAATTCACGAGAACGTAGCGATTTCAATCCGCCGGCAATTCGCAACTGCGGTTGAAGTCGCCGATACCGGCGACCAGCTCGGCGACAGCGGCACGCTCGGCTTCGCTGAGATCGGGATTCCAGCAATCCATGATCAGCACCACGCGGGTTTGCCCACTGCGATTCCAGGCTTCATGTTCAAAGGTGTCATCGAAAGTGACGCAACGGCCCACTTCCCATTCGTGAAGCTCGCCGCCCACGTTCAGCGCGCAGTTCTCCGGCACAATCAACGGCAAATGGGTCACCAGGCGCGTGTTGGTGACACCTCGGTGCGGCAGTATGTGGGTGCCGGGGCGCAGAACCGAAAACAACGCCTCCGGCCCATGGTCACGGATACGTGACAGCGGCATCCGTTCGACCAGTGCCGTAGTTCTGGGGCAAGCTTCGCAGTGCACGTCGTATCGCTGACCATGGCGATAGAAGAAATAGGCATCCCATGCTGCCCGCTGTTCACCGAAGCCGCGCAACATGGTGGCCAACTGTTCCTGTGAGCCGGCTCCGAGAAAAGCCTCCAGATCTCCTGGCTGCTCCAGCACCACGCGCAGCTCACCGAGAATCGTCTCAACACCCACCTCCAACTCCTCGAACTCGGGAAAGCGTTCACGCGGATAGTAGGTTTGGCTCGGGATACCGGGAAAGTACAGGAACTTGGGTTGCTGGCGCGGATCGGGCAGGTTTGCCGGCTGCTCGTGCAGATAGATTGCGAGGCATTGCTCCACACGTCGCAGTTCGGAAACACCGTAGCGTTGTCGCAGCGGCTCCAACATGCCATTGAACAAGGCATGCCTCCCGGCATCCACGTAGCGCATTGCATGCTGTACTGCTTCGCGGATTCCAAGCGCCGTGGTCGCGTCACTTAGCCAACGCCCCTGCGCCTGCGCCGCGTTGATTGCCGCGAAATATGCCACCAATGCATCATGCGACTGCCCTAGTTGCTCCAAGGCCACGCCCAGCCTCAGGCGCGCCACGAACATCCCCGGCGCCAACGCCAAGGCATGGCGCAAGTGGCCAACGGCCCCCGCGTAATCCGCTCCCTGCATCCGCGCTGCGCCCAGTTGATGCAGCAGTCCCGGCACTTTCGGATGCGCTTGATGAGCCGTCAACAACCGCCCGATAGCCTTGCCCACCTCGCCGCGCTCGAGATGACGTGCAGCGAGAAATTGCAACGCCTCCAAATCATGCGGCTCGAGGTCGACCAGCCGCGTGAACGCCTGCTCCGCTACGACCTCATCACCATACTTCAGCGCAAATCTGGCGCGCTCCCGGTGATCCTTCAGGATTGGTGAGGGCGATTCGTTCATGATGGCCTTTACAGGGACTGGGCGGCCACATTGCATCGCGGTGGCCGCTACGCGAACGGGCATAATACGATGACCACGCGCCCTTCCGCAGGACGCTGGACGCCTGTGCACAGCCTCTGCTGGTTTCCCGCGACAACCCTCATGCCCAACACCCAGCCAACTTCCCGTCTGCACGGACTAACATCCATCGACGCCGAGCACGTCATGGCCGCTGCCGCCGCGCTGGATGCCGGCAGAGCGGCGGAAGCGGAGCAGCAATTGCAGAAGGTGGCACCAGCACAGCGGCAGCATCCCGAAGTGTTGCGCCTACAGGCCGGCGCCCTTGGCATGCGTGCTCAACGCGACCTGGCCATCCGCACGATGCGGCAAGCGATAGCGCAACGCCCGCAAGATGCGCTCTATCACAACACGCTGGGTAGCCTGCTGGGCGAAGCTGGCCTGTACGACGAGGCCATCGCCGCACTACGCCGGTGCTGTACGCTGCAACCGGGATTCGCACTCGCTTGGTACAATCTAGGTTTGATGTTGATCCGCAGTGTACGCAACGACGAGGCCCTGCCCGTATTGCAACGCGCCGTCTCGCTGGCACCGAAGCATCGTGATGCAAGGGCGTTGCTGGCCGACCTGCTGCGCACCACCAACAAGATCGAACAGGCTGCCACCGAATACCGCCGCCTGCTTGCCGAGCAACCAGCCACCGGCATGGCTTGGTGGGGTCTTGCGGAACTGCGGGGTGGATTCCTCGGCCACGACGAAATCAACCGCATGCAAGCCGTATTGCACGAAAACAGGGCAAGCGTCGACGATTTGGTGGCAACCGGCTTCGCGCTGGCCAAGGCACTGGACGAAGCGGGCCGCCTCTCCGAGTCGCTGGCCACCTTGGAGCGCACCAATGCCTTGGCGCGACAACGGCAGCGCTGGGATGCCAAGTCCTTCTCCAACGGTGTGGACGCCATCCTCTCCCAATTCACACCGCCCCCCGCATCCACCGGCACACAGGGACGTGAGCTGATCTTCATCGCCAGCCTGCCCCGCTCCGGATCAACTCTGGTCGAACAGATCCTCGCCTCACACTCCTCGGTTGAAGGTGCCGGCGAGTTGGCCGACCTCCCGCAAGTCCTTGGCGAAGAATCACGCCGGCGAGGCATACCGTTCCCGCAATGGGTGCGCCAGATGCAACCGATAGACTGGGAGCGTCTAGGGCAACGCTACCTGGAGCGCACCGCGCATTGGCGCCGGCAGCGGCCAATCTCGCTCGACAAATTACCGAACAACTGGATGTACGTCGGCGCAATCCGCGCCATGCTGCCGTCTGCCCGAGTCATCGTCTGTCGCCGCGATCCGTTGGAAACCTGCTTTTCCTGCTACCGCCAACACCTGGCTGGCAACGAGTACACGCGCAGCTTCGAGGACTTGGCAGGCTTCTGGCGCGATTTCGACCGTAGCGTGCGGCGTTGGCGCGAGCTGCACCCGGCGCACGTCTTCGAACACGTCCATGAGGAACTGCTGACCGACCCGGATGGCCACATCCGCCGCCTGCTGGATTTCTGCGGCCTGCCGTTTGAGCCGGCTTGCCTGCACTTCCACGAGAACCGGCGCGAAGTGCGCTCACCGAGCGCGACCCAGGTGCGCCAACCGCTGCACGACACCTCTCGCGCGCCTCGTTACGGCGCCCTGCTTGATCCGCTGAGGGCCGCGCTGGGTCTGCCACCATGGCAACAGGGCGATATCCGATGACTACCGCTGCCGCATCGTTGTCCGATGCAGTCGAACATCGCCTGGCCACCTACCGGTCGCTGCATAACCAAGGGCGCATGCGGGACGCCGAAGACACGCTGCTGGAAACCTTCGCAGGTGCATCCGAAGCGGCGTGGCTGGATTGTGCACGCGCACTCGTATTGCGCAGCGATATCGTTACGGCACACGCGGTGCTGTCTGCCGCGACCGTCGCACACCCCAAATCGATCGATATACGTTTCGCCTTGGCTGGCATCCTGCAACAGGCCGGTGACACAATGGCGGCCGAGACCCTGCTGCGTGAGATACTGGAGCAACAACCGACACATGCCGCCGCCACCTTCCTGCTGGCTGGCATGCTACGTCGGCAAGGCCGCATGCATGCCGCGACCCGAGCCATACGCGACCTGTTCAGACACGCACGACAGGATGCCGATACGCTCATCAGGGCCGTGGAAATGCTCGATGACATGCAACGAGCAGCTGATGCTGCAGCGATCTGCGAGGCCGAAATCGCCGCCGGCTGCATCGACCCGCGGATCCACGCCTATGCCGGCATGCTGGGTATCCAACTCGGCCACTTCGACCGCGTGCGTGAACGGTATGCCTTCGCATTGGCACATAACTCGCTGGCTGTGGAGTGGAACATCCCGATCGGCTTGTCCGGCCTGCAGCGTTACGAGAACACCAGCCATGCTGATTTCCAGTTGTTCCGTGACGTACTGCAGCTACCAAACTTGAGCGAGCAGGCACGCATGACGACCCTATTTGCCCTGGGAAAAGCCTGCGACGACATTGGCGACTACGCGCGGGCAACGCACTGGTTGCGCCAAGGCAATATGCTCGCCCACGCGAGCTCGACTTGGTCACGCAAACGCTGGCGACGCCTAGTCGAAGCACGCTTGACGGCCACTCCGCCACCATGCCGGCTGACCGCACCGGAGGGATGGGCTCCACTGTTCATCGTCGGCGTACCGCGCTCCGGTACCACGTTGCTGGCAGAGTTGCTCGCACGCCATCCACTGGTCTGCAATCGCGGCGAGCTGGGTTGGGTGGCAACCGTATCACGACAACTCGAAGCAAGCGGCGCCAGGACGCCGGCTGCATTCGAGAGCGCGGCCGCTATATATGCAGCACAACTGCGCCAGGATGATTCAGACGCACGCTGGTTCATCGACAAGCAACCCTTGAACCTGCTGCACACCGAACTGATCCTGGCGCTATGGCCAAATGCACGCATCATCTGTTGCCGACGCAACACGCGCGACACAGCACTGTCGCTCTGGTCGCAATCGTTCCATGACAACGCACATGATTATGCCTACGATTTCGATGACATCACCGCTCTCATACAGGGGTGCGAACGCCTGATCACGCATTCACTCACGCGCCATGCCGCGTCGATTCGTGTCGTGCGCTACGAGGAGTTGATTGCCGAACCGGGCTCCTGCCTGGAAGCGCTCATGCACTGGCTCGGCCTGCCAAAACACAATCTGCTCTCGGCCACAAGCGACGATCATGCAATCAGCACCGCCAGCGCGTGGCAAGCACGCCAGCCGATTCATACGAACTCCATAACCCGCTGGCGCTTCTACGCGCCCCATATCCCTGAATTATTGCGCTTGCCGGATCGATGACAGCACCAGGCATCAACGTCCATCGCTGCGTCAGCGCAGCATCAATTTAGATCTCGGCAGCGGCTCTTTCCAACGACCATAGCTTGACATCCTCGCCACGTGACGCCGACATCTCTTCCTCCCAACGATGCAGCACGACTCCGCGATGCCCAGGCCCTGTGGGAGCAAGGTCGAGTCGTACCGGCGCGCGCCTTGGTAGACAGCATCCTATCCCACTATCCGACACACTCGGAAGCGACCGTGTTACTGGCCAAGCTGCTGCAAAGCGAAGGCAAGCTCAATGCTGCAAGTCAACTGATGGCCAACCTTTGTCGTCGTTCGGGCCTGGATACGGCAATTGCCTTGCGCTGTGCCCAGTTCATCCAACAATGCCAGCGTCAGCCACTGGCATTGGCACTCTGTGAAGAAGCCATTGCACGCACTCATTCCAACGCTGAACTACATTCGTTGGCTGGCAATCTGGCTCGCGAACTGGGCGAGTTCGAGGCTGCGCGTACGCACTACTACGCGGCGCTGGAAGCCGGGGTCGACCTCGACACCTGGTTTGTGCTTGGGGCTCTGACTGCCACCAAACGCTATACGAACCGCACCGACCCGGACTTTGCGCGCCTCATCGCCCACTTCGAGCATCCAGCTGGCTCCCTGCATGCTCGTGCAGTGACGGGCCTCGGCCTGGCCAAGGCCTACGACGACATCGGCGACTATGCGTATGCGGCACATACCCTGCGCGCAGCCAACCGGCTTTCACGGCTGGCGCAACCCTGGTCGCGCGAGATATGGGCCCGTTGGCTGGATATCCGCACGCACTCGCGCGTGCTCGAAAGACCCCTGCCCGAAACAACCGATTTCGTGCCGATCTTCATCGTTGGCCTGCCGCGCAGCGGCACCACCTTGGCGGCAACGCGACTCGCCGGGCACCCGGATACTCGCGACCGCGGCGAATTACCCATGCTCGACTTCATTGCCGGACAACTACTGTCCGGTAATCTGCTGCGCGATGGCAACGCCTTGCGCCAAGCCGCCGATCTGTATCGGACGCATGCCGTCCAGGACGACCCGCAGGCGCACTGGTACATCGACAAGAATCCGAACAATTTCCGCTACCTTGACCTGATCGCGACGCTGTTCCCGCAAGCCAAGATCATCCATTGCCGTCGCAGTCCACGCGATGCCGCTCTGTCGATCTGGTCGCAGAGCTTTGCACATCCGCAATACGGCTTCGCCAGTGACCTGGATGACATCGCCGACTTCATCCGAGGCCATGACCGCCTGATGGGGCACTGGCAACACCGCTTGAACATGCCAATCCACCAACTCGATTACGAGTCCATGGTCGATAATCCAGCAGCGATGCTGGATACGCTGTGGAAATTCATCGGCTTGCCCACGCCCGCCACCACTCCCTCGCCTGCCGCCCCCACCGCGATCAGTTCGGCCAGCGTATGGCAAGCACGCCAGCCGATCTACGCTACATCGGTGGGCCGCTGGAAAAACTACCTCCCCTACGTACCGGAGCTGAGCCGGTTCTGAGCCGCCACCCCGCCTACGTCTCTCCCTACTACAGCGACGACGAACTGTTCGGCGCGGTTCATCGTGGCCTGCAAACCCGGCAGCACATGGTTGATCAACTCCTCATGCCTGCGCCACTTACCAGGCACAGGCTCGGTAACGGTATAGCGAGAGAGGGGCAACACCCGAGTAAGCGGACGATCCCAAGCAAGATCGAGTTCACCGCACAGACGTGCCACTTCCGCCACGGGATCGGCAATCAAGGCTTCATAGCGCACTACATGGCAACGATCCGATGGCAATGCCGCCAGATCATCAAGCAGGATGCGCGTGGTGGTATCCCACTGCGCCGCCACGATCTCATGCAATGGCCGTCCGATGAGATCGCGCCAACCAGGCACCAGCAATAGTGACCACGGCAACCCGACCCAGCCCGGCAAATTGGGGTAGGTGCGGAAGCCGCCGGACTGCCATGCCTCGATCATGCTACTCAGGGTTTCACGCGGATCGCGGTACAGATAGACGAAACGGGCTTCCGGGAAAACTTTTACGAGAAAGGGGATGCGCAGCGCATTTTTGGGCGTCTTCTCCAGCATCCGCATCGGATGTCGATCTGGTGCCTGACCTATGCGATCACGCAACTCGGACAAAAACCGTTGCCGCAACGTCTCGGCAAGCTCTGGCGTCGCCGTCGCAGCATCGAGTTGATTGGATTCATAGCTTTGTTCCCTCGCGCTGAGGCCAGGCGTGCGCTCGATCAGCGCATGACTTTCGCCGCCTATGGTGTACAGGCCCGGAGCTTGAGCCAGAATCTCGAACAACAATGTCGAACCGGAACGTGGCGGTGACACGATGAACACCGGGCGATCGTAGACTGGATCGAGCGTCGTTCCAGCGGAGCGTAACACCACTCCCTTAGGTGCGGCGCTTTGACGCAACTCATCGCCACTGGATGCAGCATTTCCGCTATCGGCAACGGCCACCGACAACACCATCAATCTCATTGCCCCCACCAGCGGTGAATCGTTGATCAAGCGCAGCGACGGCACCGAATTCCTCAACCACTGCTCGTAGGTAGCCAGCGCCTTGCGATAAGCCGGCAATCCGGCTGGGTCGGTTCCATATTCAAACCACAATGCCTGCCAAGCAGATAAAAACCGGGTGGTGACTTGCTTCACCAGTTCGAGCTGTGGATGCGGACGCGTCTCGTGCAGCAGAAAAGTGATGTGCTCGCGCATCTCCCAAGGCGTCATCACTGTGGGTATGTTGACGGATTCAAAGCGCAGAGGCGGATGCATTTCTCCGGTCGGCGCAACGATCTCGGCGCGCCAGCCCTCCAACTCGTGGTTGCCAGGCATTCGACCATTCCTGACCAACTCGCCGAACTCGTCGCTGCCAACTGTGTCGGCCACGAGATGGATACGTTCGTCATCGGAGGCATTGATCACGTGATGCTGACGCCAAGTATCGAAAATCCAGCACTCACCCGGCGCCATGTTGACTTCGGCATCTCCGCAGATGAATCGCACGCTCGGCTTGGTAAGGATGGGCACATGGACACGCGCACGTGCACGCCAGTAATAGTTCACGTCGAAGTGGGGCGAAACCTCGGCTTGGCCGGTGAGTTTCATCAGGCGGGTACGTCCCCACACGGCGCCAATCTGCGAGAGCACCTGCATCAAGTAGGGACTTTTCAGCAGATAAGGTGTAGGTCGCATCAACCCAGAAAAAGACTCGTTGTCGGGGTCGCCATCTGCCGCGATGAGGGGCAAGAACAGGTTGCCAGGATATTTTTGCGGATGCTCTCGCCAAGCATCTTCACCGAACTGCGCGATTTCCCGCGCAAGCACCATGGCATCAAACTGCAACGGTAATTGAATGAATGGAACTGGCAACTTCACGGACATTCACTCATATGGGTTAAGTCACGAGCATCTCTACTGCACGCTGGATCCAGCCGGGCGGCGCACAAGACCCACGCGCCACGCTGAAAGACCAAGGGCACACATGCCACAATACCCGATGCAGGCGCAATCAGGTGACGACCATATCCCTCAAAGGCTGCAACTGTCGCTCGTAACGACGCCATTCTTCAAAAGAACGCGAATGGATCGATTCACGTACCTGCACCTGGCTTAGGGTAGCGACCGCGGCCTTGTTGCGAGTGATGTCCGTGCATCCTTCCTCCCATGCCAATCCGCAGTACTCGAGCACCATGCGTACGGTCGCTTCCGGTTCACGCGTTAATTTCTCGTAGGACACATCAAGCACCTTTCCCGGCATGGCCGCATGCCAATGCTCGAGCACACGTCGGTACTGCAGGTAATGCTGGGCCAATGCATACAAGTCATAGCCCCAGGGCAACAGGTCGCCCATTACCTGCGTGCGAAAATTGGAGAAGCACACGTCCATGGGATCGCGTACCAGATTCAAGATGCGGGCCCCAGGCAATGCACGATGGATCAGCCCGGCAAGCATCCAGTTGCGCGGCATCTTGTCAATGAAAAATCTCGCCCCCTGTGCGCGCCACTGGGTTTGCTCGAGGTAACGACGCCCGACCCGCGCATAGTCCAGTTCGGGCAGGTGCTCTACCACATGTTCGTCCAGAGTGACGCGGTGATTGGCTTCCCAGCGCAACTGCAGACCGAATTCGTTGAGTTCGCCCGCCGACGTCACCTGCGAATGATTGCTGAGCACGCGCTCCAGCAAGGTAGTCCCCGAGCGCGGCATGCCGATGATGAAAATCGGTTGTGGCCCATCATTGGAAGCGTCATGAGCCTGCAGGAATTCCGATGTGCAGCGATCAATCAGGCGGCCAAACAACTGCCAAGCATACGTCGGATCATGCTGCTGACGCGCATACATGATGGCATTGGCACTCGCCAACGCATCCCATGCCTCGTCATAACGGCCCAGATCTTCCAACTCCTTGTACAACGCGAACTCGAGCGACCCATGATCCTCAGAACCATACACGACCTCACGCAGACGACGTCGCAAGTCGTCCAGATGGTTGTCCTGCAGCGTCTGCCGACGCGCACGCGATAGCATCAGTGCCGCCTGCCCATGGCATGGGGCCAGGCGCAGGCAGGTTCGCAGCTCTGCCTCCGCCTCTTCCATAAACCCGTTGGACATCAGCCCTTGCGCGCGTTCGAAACGGAAATCTACCGTCCCTAGGCCTCTCGCAGCAGCCCTGTTGAAGAGCATCAGCGATTCTAAGTGTTCACCCAGCAACTTTCGCACGATGGCCATACGCATCAGAGTGGCATCGTCGGCCACTTCCGCCAATGCCGGATGATCCAGACAACGGCGTGCAGCCACCGTCTCACCAAGTTGTCGCAATGTCTCTGCCGTGTCGACCGCCAGATCGCCGTTCGCAGGCAGGTTCTGCGCGACGATCAATGCGCGTTCCGTAGCATTCCGTATACGGCCCTCGGCACGATCAATGCCACAGAATGCAAGCATGGCTTGGAGGTGCCCAGGTTCGCGCTGCAATAGGGATTCCAGTGCGGCCTTTGCCGCCGCGATCTGTCCCTCAGCAAGATAGCGCTGTACCCGATGCCAACGCCGATCAGTGGAATCACTCATGTTGTACACCCGAACCGAATCTTCTCAATTGCGCGATATGAGGCGCTGTACCAGCCATTAGCTTTGCTGATACTAGCCAGCTTTTATCAATTCGACGCCGAATCGACTAAATACCCCCAATGCCTCAGCATCGGTTCGAGTATGGGCAGTATTGGCTCGAACTCGCGGCGATAGCGGTGCCAGCGGTTCATGGCCTTGCGATTCACCGGCTCAATGACCTGGGTGTAACTCGGTGTCGCGATGTAACCCTTGTCGCGTGCGTGCCGATCGAACTGCTGCATCGGATCCGCGTCCTCTAGCATCAAGAAGTCTGCAATGCGCCGAGTTTGTTCTGGAAAATTTGTCACTAGCTCCTCATAGCGCGACACTAGCACCTGCGGTTGGAAAATACGCTCGTCCTCCAACCAGCATTGCATCGCCTGCACATACGCTGTAGCCAACCGCTCGAGAGTTGAACAAGCAGCCCCCAGGATGCTGGAACGAAAATTCTGCATGTAGCAGCTCAAGATCACGTCACATGGGTGGCGCAGAGCCAAGATGAACCTCGCCCTGGGAAAGAGTCGATGGATTAGCGGCACCCACAACATGTTCAATGGGTTCTTGTCGACCAGTTGTGCACTCCACCGGCGATGAATCGTCTCGGAAACCATTACCAGATAACGCTTGCGCAATTCGTCGCAGTCACGCTGCTTCAGCAGATCGAGATTCGACAGGATACCTGGATGATGATTGCGCAGCTTGTCGGCCAAACGGTTGAAGAACGGATTCTCATCCATGGACTGCAGACCCGGATGTGCATCAAGCATCTGCTCAAGCAATGTCGTGCCAGAGCGCGGAAAGCCCACGATGAATATTGGCGAATCATGCGCATCGGGCGCGATAAGCCGAGGCCAGCACGCGTAATTCTCGGCGCTTACTCTCGGAATCGCTGCGGGCAGAGCTTGGGCATCCGATACGAAATGCTCAGGCGCAGCATATTTGAGCTCTTCCGCTTGTACCTCATGCGCACGACGCAGGGACTGCATGGCCAGAGCAGGCTCGCCCAGCTTGTCGTAGACCTTGGCCAAATCGAAATAATGAGTGTAGTCGTTCATGTGACGCGGGCCGCTGCATTCAAGCAGCCCCCGAGCTGCTCGTGCGTCTCCGTCACGCAAAGCCAACGTGGCCTGCAGATGGTTGACCTCGTTGGAGAACGTTCCGCTTATTGCCGCGACAGCCTTGTTGTCAACGACCGACTCCAGCATCCTCCTTGCATCCTCAACTCGATTCAATCGCTCGTATATACCGCCCAACAGCAACCGTGCCTCGGCTTGTGACGGATTCCTGTTCACCAGGTCTTCCAGTAGCACCGCCGATGCCGGTGCATCGCTCAACAGATTAAGCTGTCTGGCCAATTCGAGCTGTAGAGCATCGTCGTTGAGCGGCAACCAGCTGCTCCACGATTTCAACAGATCCTCGGCACCCTGAAAATCCTGACACAGGCCGCAAGCACGCGCCGCCTGGATGCGCACCAATGGCAGATTCCGGTCAAGTTCAAATGCGTCGAGCAGCGTGTCACGCGCTGCTAGATAATCCCGTCGCTCCAGCAGCATCAGACCCAGTTGTATCCTCGGGTTGATGTTGTGTGAATCCCTTTGGATCGCCAAGACATAGGTGGCCTCTGCCTCGGTCAGAGAGCCCGTCTGGCGCAAGGCTGTTGCGTAATTGCACAAATGCAGGCTGCTGTCGGGAAACAGATCAGCCAGCCGGGCGTATACATGCAGCGCCTCTATCTGTCGCTCTTGGCGTTGCAGGCTCAGCGCTAGCAAGAGCAGCCCATCTTCATCATCTGGCTGCACGCGCAATTGTTCGCGGCACAGGCGTTCCGCCTCTAGCGGATTGCCGGCCGACATGAAGGCGACGATCAATCGGGTGGATTCTGGGGTCATGGCATAAAAAGGGCCGCGTGATCGACTCACGCGGCCCTCAAGATTAACGCAGATATCCGCGACTTAGAACTTGACCGTCACGCGAGCCCAGTAGTAGCGACCCATCAGATCGAAATCGCTCGGATCGGTGTTGGCATTGAGTGTGTTGTTCGCATACATGACCGGCGGCTGCTTGTCGAAGGCATTGTTGACGCCGAAATCGACACGCGTGTTGAGCGGTTCGATGTTGTAGCCAAACGAGAGGTCGTTGTACACGGTTGCAGCATACTTGTACTCCGCGCCAGCGATCGTGCAGTTGTAGACACCGCCGGCTGGATTCGGCTTACCCTGCCAGTAGCAGGCACCATCCGGATGCACGTCCTGCGACGCCACCTGAGAACCCATCTGGAAGCGGCCGATATAGCGCATGCGCCAAGAGGCACTCCAGTTACCCATCTGCCAGTCTACAAAACCCTGCGCACGCCAGCGCGGGAACAGACAGGTACCGGCTCCCGGACACGAAGCCTCCGGCGCCGAACCGTACGACAGGAAATGACCGGCATCATGGAAGACGACGTCACCTGCCGTACCCGGCGCTGTTTCCTGATTGTAGTACTTAAGGTAAGTGGCATCCAGGCCAATAGTGAACTGGCCGAATGCGAACTGCGGCAGCTTGTACCTCATCGACATGTCGATACCACCGGTACTCAGGGTACCAAGGTTGGCGGTTGGCTGCAGGATGCTGATGATCTGACCCTGACTCACGCCCGGTGTCGCGTTACGAGTGATCAGCGGGCAATACTCCGTCTGCCCCCCAGCGCATAGATTGAGCACTTCTTGTGAATTGACGCTGGTGATGTCATCGTTCAGGTACAGATGCCACACATCGACGGTAGCCGACAGGCCCGGAGCCCACGACGGGCTGTATACCGCACCAACGTCGAACGACTTACCCTGCTCCGGCTTGATCGGAAAGCCCGCATACTTGGAGCCTGAGGTGATCGCATTAAGCTGAGTACCAGTGACCACGTTGTTGTTGATGAACGGAGCACCAGGGCCAGAAGTAGGCACGTTCACACAAGCAGGATCCACCGGCGAGCCAGTGTAGCCTGTGCAAGGATCAGTCGCGATCTTCGGCGCCGAACTAGCCGGAGCACCGTAGACTTCACTAATGTCAGGAGCACGGAACACTTGCGACATTGTGCCGCGCAGCAACAGATCATCGATCGGCTTGTATTCCAGCGCAAACTTGAAATCGTTCGTGCTGCCGAAAGTACTAAAACGCGAATAGCGGTCGCCAATGGTAATGTTCAGCGACTTCACGCCAGGCAGGTTAGACAGCACTGGAATGAAGGTTTCCGCAAACACTTCCTTTACGTTGTAGCCACCCGCCAGACTGGAGCTACACTGACTACCCAGCACGCAGGTACCGGTAGCCGGATCGATGTTAAGCAACGGATCAACGACCGAAGTCAGGTGCTCCTGACGATAATCCGCGCCAGCTGCCAGTTGGACGGTACCCGCCGGCAAATCGAACAATCCACCATTGATACCTGCGTGCCAGACCTTCTCTTGGCTATACGAGTTGCTGACCGCGGGCACACCCGCCGCCTGCAGAGCCGCTACGGAACCAGCCGAGTTCAAGTCAAACGGATTGAACTGGAGCATGCTTTCGGTGACGCCCGTCGGACAGCCTTGGGCCGCCGTCGTGGCATTCGGCACGCAGGCCAAACCGGCAGCGCCCATATACGAGGCGCCGGTATACAGCTTGCTCGTGTTGGGCAAGCCACGGGTAGTAGTAACCGTATTGGAATGGCCATAGTCAAGGCCAGCATCCCAATTCCAGTCCTGATTGAAGACCGTAAAACTACCCTTGAAACCGACATTGAATTGCGCATTGTTAATGCCGACAGCCGTAGCGCGGTTGCCTAATGACTTCAGACGCGCAGTGAATGCATTTGTGCTCTGCGAGAACTCCGTACCGAACTGGTTCCAGTAGTTGTCCGCCGAGATGTCCGCACCGTAGGGTGAGCCATACACGGCAGGAGCCAACTGGAATTCAGACGAGGTCTTGTTGAAGTACGCATTCGCGTACGCCTGAACGTTGTCGCTCAGGTTGTAAGTACCCATCAGGAAGGCATTCGTTCGCTCCTGCGGGGTCATGATCAGGTTGACTGTCGCATAATTGTACTTGTCGCTATGCGCGCCGTTGTTCTGGTAGCAGTGGTAATTGGCCGTGCTGACCACCTGACTGTTGCCGCCCGGGTTCAACGCCACGTAGCCGCAACCAAACGTTGCCGCAAGGCCTGCCGGCAGCTGGATGTGACCATATGGCGAGGACGACGAACCGCCAATGTTTGCCGTGACCGGCTGTGGTGCGGATGGGCCGGTACCATTGGTGCCATACAGCGACACCGAATTCTTGGAGAACTTGCGGTTGCCCGCCTCCACGCCATCCTGCTTGTTGTACTCGATGCCACCCATGATGCTTCCCTTGTCGGACGTCTGTCCGAAAGTGAAGCTGTAGCCCGATTGCTCGCCGTCGTCGTGATCGGACTGACCGACATTCGTGGTGAACTGTGCACCCTGATAGTCGTGACGCAGGATGAAGTTCACCACGCCACCAATCGCATCGGAACCGTAGGTCGCCGAAGCGCCATCGGTCAGCACTTCGATGCGCTCGATCATGTTGGCTGGAATCGAGTTCGGATCGGTGTTCAGCACACGCTGTCCATCGACGAGAATCAAGGTACGGTTGGCACCTAGACCGCGCAGGTTGATGGCCGAGCCACCCGTACCACCGCCATTGTTGACCTGCGGGTTAACCGCGCCACCGGTCATTGCCGGCAGCTGCTGCACCAGATCACCCAGCGTCATTTTGCCCGTAGCTTCAATCGCCGCGCGATCGATGGTCACGACCGGGCTGGACGTTTCAACGTCGACTCGGCGGATTAGCGAGCCTGTAACCACCACCGTCTGCAGCTGCTTGGCCTTTTGGTCGCTGGACTGACTGGGCTGGCCGCTCTGCTGGCCGCTCGTATCCTGCGCAAAAGCCGTGGTGCTGGCACCCAATGCCACGACGGCACCCAGCGAAAGCGCCAGGCGGACGGACGCGGAAAGTTTCGAAACCCCAAGATTCATAAATGGTACCCTCTCGTATGTTCTTGAAAATACTGGCCAGCGGCGGCACCTCTAGCCTGCAACTCGTTACCCAGATCGCAGCGTTCCGTTACTCAACCGTCGCCGTCAGGAATGGCAAAAATGGCATCGCCGCAGTAGGAACACGAACCAGCCGTCAACTCCCGTGTCCAAGGTTAGGTCACCCAATCTTGGTCAACGCCAGTACAACCGACCCCCATGTCCAGGCCCCCGGATTTGAACGCCAACTTTACAAGTTGTCAACAAATCACATGCTGCCGGTAACCTTCAAACCGGGTAGCGCACACTTTTCACACGCGCAACATCCTTCGCATTAAAAAATAAAGCATTTTGAATCAATCGTTTATAGCGTAAATGTCGCGCATGTTAACTTAAAATTAACTTGCACACCAGAATCAAAGCGATACGTACGCTCCCGCACCTTGTCATGGTGGTCTGTGCCGAATAAGCACCGACCAACGCCCCAGCTTACATGACGCCTCGGCCACACCAGCAGTCTAGTTACCCAACCAAGCTCCATGAAAGAGTTCAGCCGATCGATCGAACGCCTATACCGAATAGATGCCAGACAATCGCCGCCTCACTCCTCCTCGCCATCCTCCTCGAACCGCAGGTGCTTCACGCTGCGGCCGTTGCGGCGAACCAGCTTGAGCGCCTCGATGCCGATGCGGATGTGCGCATCGACGTATTTCTCGGTGACCGTGCGGTCGCTGGCCTCGGTCTTCACGCCCTCGGGGATCATCGGCTGGTCGGACACCAGCAGCAGCGCGCCGCAGGGGATCTCGTTGGCGAAGCCGGCGGCGAAGATGGTGGCAGTCTCCATGTCGATCGCCATGCTGCGGGTCAGGCGCAGGCGATCCTTGAACGCCTCGTCGTGCTCCCACACGCGGCGGTTGGTGGTGTAGACGGTACCGGTCCAGTAGTCGTGGCCGAGGTCGCGGATCATGGTGGAGACGCCGCGCTGCAGTTGGAACGCGGGCAGCGCCGGCACTTCGGGCGGCAGGTAGTCGTTGCTGGTGCCCTCGCCGCGGATCGCGGCGATCGGCAGCACCAGGTCGCCGATCCGGTTCTTCTTCTTGAGCCCGCCGCATTTGCCGAGGAACAACGCGGCGTGCGGCTTGATCGCACCGAGCAGATCCATCACGGTGGCGGCGTTGGGGCTACCCATGCCGAAGTTGATGAGGGTGATGCCGTCGGCGGTGGCATTGGGCATGGGGCGGTCGCGCCCCTGCACCTCCACGCCGTGCCATTCGGCGAACAGATCCACGTAGTGGCCGAAGTTGGTGAGCAGGACGTACTGGCCGAACTGCTCCAGCGGCGTGCCGGTGTAGCGCGGCAGCCAGTTGGAGACGATCTCGTGCTTGTCTTTCATAAGGTGTTGCCTTGTGCTGAGTTGCCGGCGACGCCACGCCGGCGGGTTCCTCCGGGTTCACGGCCATTATCCATGGCGCCGGCCATGCAGGGCCGTGTTATGTTGCGATTGCCTTTCGAGGGGGTGAACCCATGCGCATGGGACTGACGATCGACGCGTCCTGCGACCTGCCGCAGGCCTTCCTGCAGGAACACCGCATCACGGTGATGCCGGTCACCATCAAGGTGGACGACGAGACCTTCACCGACAACCGCGACCCGACGGAAGTGCAGCGTTTCGTCGACCGCCGCCTGGGCAGCCGCAGCCACTCGGCGGAAACCGAACCGACCTCGGCGGAAGAGGTGCAGAAGCTGTTCATGGAACGCCTGGTGCTGGAGCAGGACTGCGTGTTCTGCCTCACCGTCACCGCCACGCGCAGCCCGATCCACGACAACGTGATGCGCGCCAGCTTCGCCGTGCTGCGCAGCTACCGCGACGTGCGCGAGCCGGCGGGCATCCCCGGGCAGTTCCTGATGCGGGTGATCGACACGCGCAACCTGTTCGCCGGCACCGCGCCGGTGGCGTGGGAGGCGGCGCGGCTGATCGCCGCGGACATGCCGCCGGCGGCGATCCGCGAGCGGCTCAACCACGTGGCCAACCACAGCTATGGCTACATGATGCCGCGCGACCTGTATTACATCCGCGCGCGCGCCAAGAAGAAGAACGACCGCAGCGTGGGCCTGTTCAGCGCAATGCTGGGCACCGCGCTGGACATCAAGCCCATCCTGCGCTGCTTCCGCGGCGAAACCGGCCCGGTGGGCAAGGCGCGCGGCTTCGAGCAGGGCGCGCAGCAACTGTTCGACTACGCCGCCGCCCGCGTGCGCGCCGGCCTGATCGTGCCGATGGTATGCGTGAGCTACGGCGGCGACCTCGCCGTGCTGTCCAGCCTGCCCGGCTACGACAAGTTGCGCGCGGCCTGCGAGGAATGCGGCGTCGCCCTGCTGGAAGCGCCGATGAGCATCACCGGCATGGTCAACGTGGGCGAAGGCGCGGTAACGCTGGGCCTGGCCGCCGAGGAACACGAACCCGATTTCTGAGAGCCTGGCATGGCCGTGGAGCGAACGATGCCGCGTCTGCCCGCCCTGCTCCTGCTGGCCGCTGCCGCCGCGTGCGCGCCCTGCGCGGCGCAGACGGTGTACCGGTGCGCCGGCGCGCACGGCGAGGCCAGCTACCAGTCCACACCCTGCCCCGGCGGCCACGGCCGGCAGATCGCCCTCGACGCGCCACCGCCAGCACCACCGCCCCTGCCGGCGCCCGCCGACAACACCCCGCCGCCACCCGAGGCCGAGGCGCCGCCGCCAGCACCGCCGCCTGCCGCACCGATCCCCGTGTTGTACCGGTGCGTGCGCGCCACCGACGGCAAGACGTACACCAGCCGCAACGGCAATCCGCCCGGCTACTACGCGCCACTGGGCATGGTGGGCCTGCCCATGCCGCTGACCGAGCAGTACACCGCGGCCAACCACATGGGCAACGCCAAGCCCAACTCCGCCATGGTTTCCGGCTACTACACCTTCGTGCAGGATCAATGCCGCGAAATGAGCGCGGAGGAAACCTGCGCCGCACTGCGCAAGGACTGGACGGAGAACGAGCACAAGCTCGGCCGCGCCTTCAAAAGCGACCAGCCGCCGCTGCTTGCGCGCGAGGCCGAGTTGCGCGCGCAGTTGCAAGGCTGCGGCGGGCCCTGAGATCTCAAAAGCCGTAGTTGAGGAAGCCGCCGTCCACGCCCAGCACCTGCCCGGTGATGTAGCTGGCCGCGGGCATGCACAGGAAGGCGATCGCCGCGGCCACTTCCTCCGGCTCGCCGATGCGGCGCAGCGGCGTGCGATCCAGCACTTCCTCCAGGTAATCCTCGTCGGCCAGCGCGGTGTCGGTGCGCTGGGTGCGGATGTACCACGGCGCCACCGCGTTGACGCGGATGCCGTCCACGGCCCATTCCACGGCGAGGTTGCGGGTGAGCTGGTGCAGCGCGGCCTTGCTCATGCCGTAGGGCGCACCGGTGCGCACGTGGGTGGCGCCGGATACCGAGCCCACGTTGACGATGGCCGCGTTCGCGTGCTGCACCAGTTGCGGGTGCGCCAGCCGGCACATCTCGAACGCGGCGAACAGGTTCAGCTCGAAGATCGCGCGGTACTCGTCGTCGCCATATTCCAGCACCGGCTTCGGCACGTTGCCGCCGGCGTTGTTGACCAGCAGCGACAGCGGCAGGCCGAGGTCGGCCACCCAGTCGAACACCGCCAGCCTGTCCTCCGCCTCGGCGAGGTCGGCGCCCATCGCGTAGACCGCAATGCCCTCGTGCTCGTCGGCCAGTTCCACGCGCACCTGTTCGAGGTAATCCTCGTCGCGCGCCACCAGCAGCAGGTTCGCGCCCAGCCCGGCCAGCTCGCGCGCGGTGGCGTAGCCGATGCCCTTGCTGGCGCCGGTGACCAGGGCGGTATGGCCGTGCAGTTGCCAGGCGTCGATGCGGCTGTTCATGCGGCGAGCTTACACGATGGCCTTGCCCGCAGAGCCGCGCGGCGGGACACTCGACGCAAGCCTTCGAGGGATTCGCACGATGAAAACCCTGCCGCCATGGTTGTGTGTCCTCGCCCTTGCCGCCTGCTCCGGCAAGCCGCCGGAACCCGTCGCGCAGCCCGCCACCGCGGCTAGCAGCCGCGTCGCCACGCCGTGGGACGCGATGAAGGCGGACGAGCAGCGCGCGAAGGACGTGCAGAAGATCGTTAACAAGCAGGCCGATGACCAGCGCAAGCAGATCGAGGCGCAGACTCAATAGCCTTTATTTGGCCGTCTTGACGTCCAAACGCCTTGCACGGACGGGCGTTTGCCGGCATCGTTCCGCGCATGGACGCCAATCTTGCCACGCCGCCCCTGCTCGAGATCGACGCCGCCACCGTGCTGCGCGGCGACCGCCACGCGCTCGACCGCCTCAGCCTGCGCATCGAAGCCGGCCAGCACACCGCCATTCTCGGCGCCAACGGCTCGGGCAAGTCCACCCTGGTGCAGCTGATCGCGCGCCAGCTCTACCCGCTGGCACCGGGCGACGGCCGCCGCCCGGTGCGCGTGTTCGGCCGCGACCGCTGGAACGTGGCCGAACTGCGCGGCCTGCTCGGCATCGTCTCGCCGGCCCTGCAGCGCGAGTACACCACCGACACGCCGCTGGAAGTGTTCGACGCGGTGGTGTCCGGCTTCTTCGCCGCGCGCGGGCTGTGGCTGGATCATGAAATCACCGGCGCCATGCGCGAACGTGCGAACGCCGCGCTGGCGCAACTGGAAGCCGGCCACCTGGTCGGCCGCGAGATGGCCAGCCTCTCCACCGGTGAGGCGAGGCGCGTACTGATCGCCCGCGCGCTGGTGCATCGCCCGCGCGCGCTGCTGCTGGACGAGCCCTGCGCGGGGCTGGATCTCGCCAGCCGCCGCCATTTCCTGGAAACCCTGCGCGCGCTGGCGCGCGGCGGCACCACCCTGCTGCTGGTGACCCACCACGTCGAGGAAATCATCCCCGAGATCGGGCGGGTGCTGCTGCTGAAGAACGGCCGCACGCTGCGCGAAGGCGGCAAGGCCGCCACGCTCACCGGCGAGGTGCTGGGCGAGGCGTTCGGCATGCCGGTACGCGTCACGCAGCACGATGGCTGGTACCACGCCGCCGTAACGTGAGCTGCGAATGCCGTTCTCTGCTCGTCATCCCGGCGCAGGCCGGGATCCAGTCACCGTACGGCTTGAGCGAGCGTGATCGCTACTGGATCCCGGCCTGCGCCGGGATGACGAGCAGAATCAGGGCGGACTCAGTGCGGCGAACAGAAACAGAACGCGTAGACATTCGGCACGCCGGCCTTCGCGTCGCGCAGCAGCGACAGCTCCGGCGCCAGCGCATGCACCTGTGCGAACCACGGCGGCAGGCGCAGGCCCCAGCTGCGCAGCAGCTCGACGCTGGCGTTCTGGCTGAAGCCGACCAGGAAGCTCTCGAACGCGCCCATCGGCGCCTGCTGGTAGCGCACGGAATAATCCTTGCCCAGCTTCGCCAGCCTGGCCGCGACGTCCTCCGCGTCGCCGAGGCCGCCGAGCTGGTCGACCAAGCCGCGATCCAAGGCCTGGCTGCCCGTCCACACGCGGCCCTGCGCGATGGCGTCGATTGCGTCGAAGCTCTTGCCGCGCGCCTTGGCCACACCGCCCACGAAGTCGCGGTAGCCCTTGTCGATGATGGCCTGGATCACCGTGCCCACCCTGGGATCGAGCGGGCGGGTGATGTCGAACGCGCCGGCCATCGGGCCGGTGGCCACGCCGTCGCTCTGGATGCCGAACTTGGCCAGCGTGTTCGGCACCGAGTAGTACATGCCGAAGATGCCAATGGAACCGGTGATGGTGTTGGGCTCGGCGATAATGCGGTCGGCATTCATCGAGATCCAGTAGCCGCCGCTGGCGGCCACGTCGCCCATCGACACCACCACCGGGATGCCGGCCTCGCGGGTCAGCGCCACCTCGCGGCGGATCTGCTCCGCGGCGTACACCTCGCCGCCGGGGGAATCCACGCGCAGCACCAGGGCCTTGGTGCGCTTGTCCTCGCGCGCGGCGCGGATCAGCGCGGCGGTGGATTCGCCGCCGATGCTGCCGGCCGGCCGCTTGCCGCCCGCGATCTCGCCCTCGGCCACCACCACGGTCACGCCGCTGGCGAGCACGTCCGCATCCTTCCTGACGGCGGCGGCGTAATGCGCGAGATCCACCGAACGCAGGCCATGGCCGTTCCTCGCGGCGGGCACGCCCTGCCTGCGCAGGCTGGCGATCAGTTCGGCGCGGGTGGCGGTGCCGTCGATCAGGTGTTCGTTGAGCGCCAGTTGCGCGAGGTCGCCTTGCGTGCCCGCGATGGTCTGCGGCAGGTCGTCCACGTCGGCGCGCAGCGTCGCCGGATCGAGCTTGCGCAGCTTCGCCACCTCGGCGAGGTACTCGTCCCACAGCCCGCCCATCCAGAAGCTGTCGGCCTCCTTCGAGGCGGGCGAGGCGTGGTCGAGGATGTACGGCTCGGCCGCGCTCTTGAACTGGCCCACCCGAAACAGGTGCACGTCCACGCCCAGCTTGTCGAGCAGATCCTTGTAGAACAGCCGGTAGTTGGCGAGGCCGGTGAGCATCAGGCTGCCCTGCGGATCGAGCAGCACGCGGTCGGCATGGGCGGCGAGGTAGTACTGGCCCTGGTCGAGGTTCGCCGCCCAGGCGATCACCGGCTTGCCGGCGGCGCGGAAGCGATCCAGCGCCGCACCCACCTCGCGCAGCGCGGCGAAGCCGCCGGCGTGCAGTTCGTCCGGCAGCAGCAGGATGCGGCTGATGCGCTTGTCCTTCGCCGCGGCGTCGATGGCGCCCACTAGGTCGCGCAACTGCACCTGCTGCGTCTTGTCGCCCGAAAGCGACGCCAGCGCACGCTGCAACGGGGCGACGCTGTACTGCTCGACCAGTTGCCCCTCCGGCTGCAGCACCAGCACGCTGCCGTCCAGCACCGTGTTCTTCGCACGGCTGGCGGCGATGCCGCCGACGACCGCCAGCAACACGATGAACAGGAGAATGAAGAACACCGCGTTGACGATGAGCAGCCGCGCCACGTTGATGCCGCGACCGACGCTGCACAGCGCGGCCCAGAAGCCGCCGCGGCGTGGCGGCGGCAACGGCAGGGGATGGGACGGCATCGGCGGTGGCGACATGGTTACGGCTCCTTGCGTGAGCCGCTAGCGTAGCCGCTCGCGCGGCATGGCGTCAGCGCCTGCTTAATGTCTCCGCAAGCCACGCGGAGGCATTGAACAGGCTCTCAGGCTTGCGCCGCGGCCAGCGCCGGCGCATGCCGGCGCCAGCGTTCGCGGCGTGCGCTGCGCCAGAAGCGCGTGAACAGCATCGCCGCCGCCACCGTGAGGCCGGCGATCAGGCCCATCCACATGCCGCGCGCGCCAAGCCCGTGGTGGAAGGCCAGCCACCAGCCGGTGGGCATGCCCACGCCCCAGTACGCGAACAGGGTGATCGCCATCGGCACGCGGGTGTCCTTGAGCCCGCGCAGCGCGCCGTTCGCGGCCACCTGGACGCCGTCGGAGAACTGGAACAGCCCCGCCAGCACGATCAGCTGCGACGCCAGCGCGATCACCTTCGCGTCGTGCGTGTACAGCGCGGCGATGAAATGCGGCAGCCCCAGCATCAGCGCGGCGGACACCAGTTGCGACGCCAGCGTCAGGCCGATGCCGCAGAAGCCGGCGTAGCGCACGCCGCTGGCGTCGCCGCGGCCCACCGCGTTGCCCACGCGCACGGTGATCGCCATCGCCAGGCCCAGCGGCACCATGAAGAACAGCGTGGCGACGTTGAGCGCCACCTGGTGGCTGGCGATCACGTCCTCGCCCAGCGTGCTGATGATCAGCGCTGTGGCCACGAACAGGCCGCCCTCAGCCAGCAGGGTGACCGCCATCGGCGCGCCCACGTGCAGCAGCGCGCCGATGCGCCGCCAGTCCGGCCACTCGAAATGCTGCAGCAGGTTCAGCCCGCGGTAGTTGCGGTGCTTCAGCACGTACACGGCGAAGCCGGCCATCTCCAGCCACAGCGCCGTGGCGGTGGCGATGCCGCAGCCGTGCGCGCCCTGCGGCGGGATGCCCAGCTTGCCGAACATCAGCACGTAGCCCAGCGGCACCAGCAGCACGAGGCCGCCGAAGCCGAAGTACATCGACGGCCGCGTCAGCGACAGCCCTTCGGACAGCCCGCGCAGCGCGAAATAGCAGGTCAGCGCCGGTGCGCCCCAGCTGATCGCGAACAGGAAGCGCAGCACGTCGTGGCGCAGGCTGGGCGTCACGCCGATCAGGTCGATCAGCGGCCCGGCATGGCGCACCGCGAACCACAGCAGCACGCCCATCGCCAAGGCCAGCCACAGGGCCTGGCGGAACACCGCGCCCACCTCGCCGCGTCGCCCCGCGCCGTCCAGCTGCGCCACCGAAGGCGGCACCGCCATCATCACGCCAATGCCGCTGACGATGGCCAGCGACCAGATGCTGGCGCCCACCGCCACCGCGCCCAGCACGTGCGCGCCGACGTGGCCGGAAAGCACCGCGTCGATCACGTTGCTGCCTACCGCGGCCAGCTGCGCCAGGATCAGCGGAAGGGCGAGGCGCACGGTGGCGCCGATCTCGTGCCGCACGCGGGCACGCTCGGGGCGTAGCGGTTTCATCGGAAGACTCCAGCGGGCAACCATTCTAGCCGGCGGGGCTGTCGGGAACCGCATGCTGTGCCAAGATCGCGCGCTGCGACGCAATCGAGGGGCACGCGATGAAATCCCTGGTCAGCCACGAGGGCCTGCACTGCGCCAACTGCGCCACGCCGCTGGTGGGCGAGTACTGCCACGAGTGCGGCCAGTCCGTGCACAGCGTGCTCAAGCCCATGCACCACATGGTCGAGGAAACCGTGGAGACGGTGCTGCACATCGACAGCCGCATCGTGCACACGCTGCCGCCGCTGTTCCTGAAGCCCGGCTTCCTCACCCTGGAATACTTCGCCGGCCGCCGCATACGCTACATCGCGCCGTTCCGGCTGATGTTCGTGCTGTGCCTGCTGTGCTTCTTCGTGCTGCACCTGGCCGCCTCGTCGGGGATCGAGCAGGACATCGACCAGCACCAGCAGCGGGTGCTGCTCGACCGCGGCAGCGACTTCGCGGACGCGGACAGCGCCACCGAAGTGCGCGACATGCTGGAGAAGAAGATCAACGCGCTCAATGCCGTGCAGACCCTCGGCAGCGACGCGATGGCCGCGCAGGCAGGCAAGGTCAAGCAGATGCTCCGCGATGCCGCCAACCGGCGCCTGGTCGAACTGCACGCGCAGCCATTGCCCGCGCCCAGCGCCAGCGCCGCCGCTCCCGCCGTCCGACGCAACACTGGCCGCACGCCGGTGGATCCGGTGCGCATCGGCTGGCTGCCGGGTTTCGTCAACGCCGGGCTGACCCGGACTTTCCAGCACATCCAGGACAACTATTACGACTACCAGCACGGCGACCCGGCCACCCGCGAGGCCGCCAAGGAACGCATGGTCAACGGCGTCTTCGGCAAATTGCCGGGCGCCATGCTGGTGTTGATGCCGGTGTTCGCGCTGCTGCTCAAGCTGTTCTACGTGTTCAAGCGCCGGCTCTACATGGAGCACCTGATCGTGGCGCTGCACAGCCAGGCCTTCCTGTTCCTGTGGCTGCTGCTATGCATCCTGTTGGCGGCGCTGGCCCATTGGCTGGAACCGCGGGCGCTCTGGACCACCTACCCGCTGAACTGGCTGGAACGCATTCTGGTGCTGTGGGCGCCGATCTACCTGCTGCTGATGCAGAAACGCATCTACCGGCAGGGCTGGCCGATGACCCTGCTGAAGTACTGGTGCATCGGCTGGTGCTGGTTCTGGCTGCTGGTCATCGTGCTGCTTGGCGCGACCGTGCTGGGGATGGCGCACTGAACACGGGGGCGATCGCGGTTTTGCACAGCGTCAATAACCTGTCAAGTCATTCCGCGGCGCGTGATCATCGAATGAACGCTTGCCGGGCGAAAATTTCAAGTCATTGATACGGAACATGTTTTTTGCGTGACTAAAACGTGTCCAGACCGTCATGAAGGGCGACGCCATGCGCTTCGGCGCCCCTCGTCCCCGCCTCGTCCACAGACTTTTCCACAGGCTTTGTGGATAAACGGAAAAACCTGCGCCAAAGAGTGACTTGCGCCCCGTTTCTCGATCCGCAGGCAGCAAGTGCCCGCAAGCTTCGCTCCGCTTGAACCACGCGCGGAGCATGCAGGCCCGGCCGGCTTGACCTCGCCGCTAAACTGCCCGGCATGATGCCCGTCGTCCTGCGCGTCGCCCTGCCGGTGCCCCTGCCCACCCTGTTCGACTACCTGCCACCCGCGGCGGGCGGCGAGGCACGGCCGGGCAGCCGGGTGCTGGTGCCGTTCGGTCGCGGCCAGGCGGTGGGCGTCGTGGTGGCTACGGGCGTGGAAGCGGCGGTGGGCGCAGGCAAGCTCAAGCGCGCGCTGCGCCTGCTGGACGACGGCCCCCTGCTCGACGCCGAACTGATGCAGACCCTGGCCTGGGCCGCCGACTACTGGCTGGCCGCACCCGGCGAGGCCTATGCCAACGCGCTGCCGCTGGCGCTGCGCGAAGCGAAGCCGCTGCCGCCGCTGGGCGAGGAATGCTGGTCGCTCACCCTCGCCGGGCGCAGCGCGCTGGATGCGCGCAGCCGCCGCGGCAACAGCCTGGCCCTGCTCGCCGAACTCGCCGCCGGCGCATCGAGCGCCGCCGAACTGGACGCCTGCCTGCCCGACTGGCGTGCCGCGGCGCGGCGGCTGCTGGCCGCCGGCCTCGTCGAGCGCGGCGAGCGCAGTGCCCGCGCGCACGCGCCCACACGCAACGCCCCCGCACTCAGCGAAGAGCAGCAGCAAGCCGTGGACGCCGTGGCCGAATGCCTCGGCCGCTACCAACCCTTCCTGCTCGACGGCGTCACCGGCAGCGGCAAGACCGAGGTGTATCTCGCCCTGATCGAGCGCGTGCTGGCGCAGGGCAAACAGGCGCTGCTGCTGGTGCCGGAGATCGGCCTCGCACCGCAGACCCTGCGCCGCCTGCGCGAGCGCCTGGGCGTGCCCGTGGAAGTGATCCACTCCAACCTCGCCGAGGGCGAACGCGCACGCGCCTGGCTGCGCGCCCGCTCGGGCGAGGCGAAGGTGATCCTCGGCACCCGCTCCGCGGTGTTCACGCCGCTGCCGCAAGCCGGGCTGGTGATCGTGGACGAGGAGCACGACGGCGCCTACAAGCAGCAGGAAGGCTTCCGCTACCACGCGCGCGACCTCGCCGTGGTGCGCGCCCGCGCGCTGGGCGTGCCGGTGCTGTTGGGCTCGGGCACGCCGTCGCTGGAATCGCTGGCCAACGTGGAAGCCGGCCGCTACCGCGCGCTGCACCTGCGCGCCCGCCCCGGCGCGGTGCGGCCGCCGCAGGTGCAGATCGTCGACATGCGCGCGCAGCGGCTGGAACACGGCCTCTCGCCCACCCTGCTCGCGGCGGTGGCCGACACCGTGGCGCGCGGCGAGCAGGTGCTGGTGTTCAAGAACCGCCGCGGCTATGCGCCGGTGTTGTACTGCCACGCCTGCGGCTGGCACGCCGACTGTCCGCGCTGCGAGCGCCCGATGACCCTGCATGCCGGGCGGCGCGCGCTGGTCTGCCACCACTGCGACCACCACGCACGCATCCCCGCCGCGTGTCCGAGCTGCGGCGCCGCCGAACTCAAGCCGCAAGGTCAGGGCACCGAACGGCTGGAAGAAGCGCTCGCCGCGCGCTTCCCCGACATTCCCGTGCTGCGCATCGACCGCGAGACCACGCGCCGCCGCGACGCCTTCGAGCACCTGCTCGGCGGCCTGCGCGACGAGGCGAAGCCCGCGATCCTGGTCGGCACCCAGATGCTGGCAAAGGGCCACGACCTGCCCAACCTCACCCTGGTCGCCATCGTCGGCGTGGACGAGGGCCTGCTCAGCGTGGACTTCCGCGCTAGCGAGCGGCTGGCGCAGCAGCTGGTGCAGGTGGCCGGCCGCGCCGGCCGCGCCGCCAAGCCGGGCCGCGTGCTGCTGCAGACCCATCACCCCGACCACCCGCTGCTGCGCCAGCTGCTGGCGCAGGGCTACGCCGCCGCCGCGCAGAGCCTGCTCGCCGAACGGCGGCAGGGTCTGCTGCCGCCCTTCGCGCACCAGGCGCTGCTGCGTGCCGAAGCCACGCAACGCAGCGTGGTGGATGCCTTCCTCGGCGAAGCCTGCGCCGCCCTGCCTGCCGACCATGGCCTGCAGGTCGCCGGCCCCATGCCCGCGCCGATGCCGCTGCGCGCCGGCCGCCAACGCGGCCAGTTGCTGCTGGAAGCCGCCGTGCGACGCGAACTGCACGCCGCGCTGCGCCCCTGGGCCGCGCAACTCGCGCGCCTGCCCGGCGCACGCAAGGTGCGCTGGTCGCTGGACGTGGATCCGATCGATCTTTATTGAGGACACCGCCATGCCCGATGCACGGCCCCACATCGTGATCCTCGGCGGCGGTTTCGGCGGACTCAGCGCCACCCGCGCGCTGGCCCGCGCACCGGCGCACATCACCCTGGTGGATCGCCACAACCATCATCTGTTCCAGCCGCTGCTGTACCAGGTCGCCACCGCGGGGCTGTCGGCGCCGTCGATCGCCGCGCCGCTGCGGCAGATCCTCCGTCACCAGCGCAACGTCACCGTGCTGATGGACGAGGTCACCGGTATCGACCTCGCGCAACGCCGCGTGCAGCTCACCCGCGAACGGCTGGACTACGACTGCCTCGTCGTCGCCACCGGCGCCATGCACGCCTACTTCGGCCACGACGACTGGGCCGCCAACGCGCCGGGCCTGAAGTCGCTGGACGACGCGCTGGCGATCCGCCGCCGCGTGCTCACCGCGTTCGAACGCGCCGAGCAGGAGGACGATCCCGCGCGCCGCCAGGCGTGGCTGAACTTCGTGGTGGTGGGCGGTGGAGCCACCGGCGTGGAACTGGCCGGCACCCTGGCCGAGATTGCGCGCCACACGCTGACCGGCGAGTTCCGCCGCGCCCAGCCGCGGTCGGCCAACATCCTGCTGGTGGAAGCGGGGTCGCGCGTGCTGGCCGCATTCGACCCCGCGCTGTCGGCCAAGGCGCAGCGGCAGTTGGAGCACCTTGGCGTGCAGGTATGCCTGGGCCACGCGGTGACCGTGGTGGACGGCGAAGGCGTGACACTGGGGGAGGAACGCATCGCCGCACGCACCGTGCTGTGGGCCGCGGGCGTGGCCGCCTCGCCGCTGGGCCGCAGCCTCGACGCACCGCTGGATCGTGCCGGCCGCGTGATCGTGCAGTCAGATCTCAGCCTGCCCGGCCACCCCGAGGTGTTCGTGCTGGGCGATCTCGCCAGCGTGCAGCAGGAGGGCCGCCCGGTGCCCGGCGTGGCGCCCGCCGCCAAGCAGATGGGCCAGCACGTGGGCCGGCTGATCACCGCGCGCCTGCGCGGCGACACCCGCGCCATGCCCTTTCGCTACCGCGACGCCGGTTCGCTGGCCACCATCGGCCGCATGGCGGCGGTGGCGCAGTTCGGCAAGCTGCGGCTATCCGGCCTGCTTGCGTGGTGGGTGTGGCTGGGCGCGCACATCTGGTTCCTGATCGGCTTCCGCAACCGCCTGGTGGTGTTGCTGGACTGGGCGATGGCCTACTGGAGCCAGGCGCGGCACGCGCGGATCATCACCGGCGCGAACGAACACGCGGAGCGGGATTGACCGCCCGCCTGGCGCGGGGCTTCAAGCGCCAGCCGCCGCAACGCCGCCATGCACGGGCTTCCGCGCCAACTGCTCGCGCGACCAGCCGCCGCCCAGTGCACGGATGAGCTGCACGCTGGCGCGCAGCTGCTGCGTGCCCAGGCTGAGCACTCCGCTTTGCGCCTGCAGCGCCGCGGTCTGCGCCTGCACCACGTCGAGGTAGCTGGCCGCACCGGCCTTGTACTGCTTCATCGCCAGATCCAGCGCGTGTTGCGCGGCGGTGGCGGCAGCCTGCTGGTCGACCATCGCAGCGCCGTAGCGGTCGAGCAGGGCGAGGTTGTCCTCCACCTGCTGGAACGCGGCCAGCACCACGCCGCGGTATTTCGCGCCGGCCTCGTCCGCCGCGGCCCTGGCCACCGCGACCTGCGCCTTGCGCATGCCGCCGTCGAAGAGGTCGAACAGCAGCGAAGGGCCGAGCGCCCAGACGTGGTTGGGCGCGGTGAGCAGGTCGGTGTAGCGCTTGCTGAGGAAGCCGCCTTGCGCGTCCAGCGTCAGCGAGGGGAAGTACGCCGCGCGCGCCACGCCGATTTCGGCATTGGCCTCGGCGGTGCGGCGCTCGGCGGCGGCGATGTCGGGGCGGCGCTGCAGCAGGGTCGAGGGCACGGCCAGCGGAATCCGCGGCAGCGGGATGGCCGCGGTCTGCGCCGGCAGGCTGAACTGCGAGGCGGACTCGCCCACCAGCACCGCGATGGCGTCCTGCATTTCCGTGCGCTGGGCCGCGGTCTGCGCCCACTGCGACTTCGCCGTGGACAACTGCGTCTGCGCGCGCGCCACGTCCAGGCCGGAGACGATGCCGCCGTTGTGCAATTCCCGGGTGAGATGCAGTGCCTTCCCGTAGGCATCGATGTTCTGCTGCAACAGCTGCAACTGCTGGTCTAGGCCGCGCAGCGCGAGGTAGTCGTCGGCAAGCTGCGCCTGCAGGCTGAGCTGCACCGAGGCGAGGTCGGCTGCCGTGGCCTGCGCCTCGTCCCGACCGGCGGCGACGGTGTCGCGCACCTTGCCCCACAGATCCACTTCGTAGCCGAGCTGCGCGCCGGCGGTATAGGTGTCGTAGTCCGCCGGCGCGGTGGCGCCACGCAAGGGCGCGTTATCGGACTGGTGCTGACGCACGGCGCCCGCGCTGGCGCCGATCTGCGGGAAATAGCCCGAGCGCGCCTCGCGGAACAGCGCCTGTGCCTGCTGGTAATGCGCCAGCGCGGCGGCGAGGTCGGCGTTGTGGGCAAGCAGACGCTGCTGCAGCTGATCGAGCTGCGGATCGCCGTACAACGACCACCAGTCGGCACGCGGCAACTGGTCGGAGGGCTGCGCCACCACCCACGGGCCGGTGTCCCTGTACTGCGCGGCGACCGGTGTCGTCGGCACCTTGTAGGCCGGCGCCAGGTTGCAGCCGGCCAGCGCCGCGGCCAATGGCAGCGCGAGCAGGAAGCGGTCAGCCCTTCGCATGGGAATCGTCCGCCTTCGGCTGCGCGGCCACGCGCACGCGGTCGCCCGTATCGATGCCGTCCGGCGGGCTATCGATCACCTTGTCGCCGGCTTCGAGACCGGAGCCGATCACGGCGTGCTTGCCGTCGTCGCGCAGCACGGTCACCGGCTTGAACGTGACGCTGTCGTCGGCGCCCAGCGTGGCCACCTGCATGCCCTTGCCGTTGAAGACCAGCGCGCTGGACGGCACGCTGAGGTCGTCGTGCGCCGCGCCGAGATCCAGCTTCACGCTGGCGAATCCGCCGGGCATCAGCTCGCCCTTGGCGTTGTCCACCAGCAGCTGCATCAGCGTGGTGCCGCTGGCGGCGTTGACCGAGTCCGCCGAGTCGAGCACGGTGGCGGTGTAGGTCTGGCCCGGATGCTCCGGCACGCGCAGTACGGCGCGGGTGCCCTTCGGCACCTGCGGCACGTAGTTCTGCGGCACGTTGACGTACAGGCGCAGCTTGCGGGTGTCGGATACCACGAACAGTTCCGGGCCGGCGCCGCTGCCGACGTTGATCAGCGCGCCCACGTCGGTGTCGCGCGCGGTGACGGTGCCGTCGAACGGCGCGACCAGCCTGGCGAAGCCCTTCTCGACTTCGAGCTGGTCGACCTGTGCCTGCGCGGCCTTCACCTGCGCCTCGGCCGCGTTCAGCGCGCTGGTGCGCTGGTCGATGTCCTGCTGCGCGACCGCGTCGGTGCCGGCCATCGCCTGCCAGCGCTTGGCGCTGATCTGCGCCAGCCTGGCGTTGGCCTGCGCCACGCCGAGGCTGGCCCGTGCCTGCGCAAGTTGCTGGTCGACGTCCGGCGTCTCGATGGTGCCGAGCAGGTCGCCCTTCTTCACGTGCGCGCCGATATCGGTGTTCCAGCTCTTGAGGTAGCCGGAGACGCGCGCGTAGATCGGCGCGCTCACGAAGGCCTGCAGGCGACCCGGCAGCTGCAGCGAGGACTGGCCCCTGGCCAGCTCCGGCTGCACCACCGCGACCACCGGCAGCGCCTGCTGCTGCGTCCAGGCGCGCATCTGCTCCGTGCCGTGGACACGGCTGGCCACGCCATACACGACGACGACCGCGGCCACCACGGCGGCGGCGATGCCGGCCGTGCGCAGGCCGCGCGGCGCGGCTTGCGGCTGGGGGTGCGGATCAGGCTGGGACATGGATCTCTCCGGGATGGCCTTGCGGCGCAGGCTGCTGGCCATGGCGCCGATGGATGATGCTGAACACGACAGGGACGAAGAACAGGGTGGACACGGTGGCGAACACCAGGCCGCCGATCACCGCGCGGCCGAGCGGCGCGTTCTGCTCGCCGCCCTCGCCCAGCGCCAGCGCCATCGGCAGCATGCCGATGACCATGGCCAGCGCCGTCATGCAGACCGGGCGGAAGCGCACGAAGCCCGCCTCCAGCGCGGCCCGCGCCGCGTCGCCGTGCTCGGCCAGCCGCTCGCGGCAGAAGCTCACCACCAGGATCGAGTTGGCGGTGGCCACGCCCATGCACATGATCGCGCCGGTGAGCGCCGGCACCGACAGCGTGGTGTGGCTGGCGAACAGCATCCAGACAATGCCGGCCAGCGCGGCGGGCAGCGCGGTGATGATCACGAACGGGTCGGCCCAGGACTGGAAGTTCACCACGATCAGGAAGTAGATCAGCGCGATCGCGCCGAGCAGGCCCAGCAGCAGGCCGTTGAACGCCGTGTTCATCGTCTGCACCTGGCCGAGCAGGGCCACGGTGGTGCCCTTGGGCGCGTCCTTGGCGTTGGCGTCGATGACCTTCTGGATGTCGGCGGCCACCGCGCCGAGGTCGCGCCCCTGCGTGCTGGCGAAGATCTGCACCATCGGCTGGATGTTGTATTCCGACACCTCCGCATCGGCGCGGCCGTACTTGATGTCGGCGATGCCGCCCAGCACCGTGGTCGGGCTGCCCGCGGCGTTGACCGGCAGGTCGGCCAGCGCGGCCGAGGTATCCATCTTGTACTGCGGCGTCTGCATCACGATGGGATAGGTGATGCCGTTCTTCGGGTTGAGCCAGAACGTCGGCGCCACCTGGCTGCTGCCGGCCAGGTTCACCACCATGCTGTTGGTGACGTCGCGCGGGGTGGCGCCGACGTACTGCGCGCGCGTGCGGTCGAGATCCACGTCCACCGTGGGCAGCGACTGCGACTGCTGGATGCGCGCGTCGGCCACGCCGGTGACGCGGCGGATCTGCGCCAGCAGCTTGTTGGCGTAGGCGAAGTCCGCAGGCAGGTCGCGGCCGCGTACCTGCAGCTCGATCGGCGCCGGCGTGCCGAAGTTGAGGATCTGGCTGACGATGTCGGCGGGCAGGAACGAGAAGGTCACGCCGGGGAAGCGCTTCGGCAGTTCCTCGCGCAGGCGCTTCACGTAGTCGTCGGTGGGCGCATGCCCTTCGCGCAGCGCGATCTGGATGTCGCCGTCCTGCTCGCCGATCGTGCCGGTGTTGTTGTAGATGGTGTTGATCGACGACAGGAACGGCGCGCCGATGTTGTCGGCCACCGTGTCCAGATCCTTCGGCGGGATGATCTGGCGGATGGCCTGCTCGATGCGGCCGAACCTGGCGGCGGTGTCCTCCAGCCGCGTACCGACGCGCACGCGCGCGTGGATCAGCATCTGGCCGGCATCCACCGACGGGAAGAAGTTGCGGCCGAGAAACGGCGTCAGCGCGAATGACAGCACCACGAAGGCGAGGAAACCCAGCGTGAAGCCGCGCCGGTGCCGCAGCGCCAGGTCGAGCAGGCCATGGTAGCCGCCGCGGATCTTCTCGAAGCGCGCCTCGAAGCGGCGCTGGAAGCGCACCAGCGGGTTGCGCGACGGCGGCAGCGCCGCATTGGTGCCGTGTTCGTCGGTATGCGGCGCGTGCGGCTTGAGCAGGTACTTCGCCATCGTCGGCACCAGCGTGCGCGACAGGAAGAACGAGCAGACCATCGCGAACATCACCGCCTCGGCCATCGGCACGAACAGGTAGCCCGCCACGCCCTGCAGGAAGAACATCGGCACGAACACGATGCAGATGCACAGCAGCGAGACGAAGGCCGGCGTCACGATCTGCGCCGCGCCGTCCATGATCGCGGTTTCCACGTCCTTGCCGTGCTCGAGGTGCCAGTTGATGTTCTCGATGGTCACCGTGGCATCGTCCACCAGGATGCCCACCGCCAGCGCCAGGCCGCCCAGGGTCATGATGTTGAGCGTCTGGCCCAGCGCCGCGAGCATGGCCACCGAACCCAGCACCGCCAGCGGAATCGACACGGCGATGATCACCGTCGAGCGCCAGCTGCCCAGGAACAGCAGGATCATCAGGCTGGTCAGCGCCGCCGCGATCACGCCTTCGCGGATCACGCCGGTCACCGCCGCGCTGACGAACACCGACTGGTCGCCGACCGGCTTGACCTGCAGCGCGTCGGGCAGCGTGGGCCTGATCTCCGCCAGCATCTTCTTGACGCCGCTGATGATGTCCAGCGTGGAGGTGGCGCCGCTCTTGAACACGCTGAGCAGCACCGAACGGCTGCCATCCACATGCACCATGTTGGTCTGCACCGCGCTGCCGAAGTGCACGTTGGCCACGTCGTGCATGTAGACCATCGCGCCGTTCACCGACTTGATCGGCAGGTTGGCGAGGTCTTCCAGCCCCGACGGCGCGTTGTTGAGGTCGACCACGTACTCGGTGTCGCCGACCTTCTGCGTGCCCACCGGCGTGAGCAGATTCTGCGCGGCCAGCGCGGTGGCGACGTCGTTGCCGGTGAGCCCGCGCGCCTGCAGCGCGGCGGGGTCGAGGTCGAACATCACCTGCGGCGTCTTGCCGCCGAACGGATACGGGATGCCCGCGCCCTCCACCGTGATCAGGCGGGAGCGCACCTGGTTGAGGCCGATGTCGGCCAGGCTCTGCTCGCTCATCCCCTTGCCCGACATCGCCAGCTGCAGGATGGGCACGGTGGAGGCGCTGTAGTTGAGGATCAGCGGCGGCGTGGTGCCCGGCGGCATCTGCTTGAGCAGGGTCTGCGCGATCGCGGTGACCTGCGCGTTGGCGATGGCGATGTTGGCGCCCGGGTGGAAGAAGATCTTGACGATGCCGAAGGTGTTGTACGAGTTCGCCTCGATGTGCTCGATGTCGTCCACCGTGGTGGTGAGCGCGCGCTCGAACGGCGTATCGATGCGGCCGGCCATCTGGTCGGGCGGCAGGCCGGTGTACTGCCAGGCCACCGCGATCACCGGGATGTCGATGCTCGGGAAGATGTCCACCGGCATGCGCAGCGCGGCCAGCGCGCCGGTGATCAGGATGAGCAGGGAGAAGACAACGAAGGTGTACGGCCGCGAAAGCGCGATCCTGACCAGGCCAATCATGGGGATTCCAGAGCGCGGATGGTGCGTCGCGGAAATTTTCTCACGCAGGCCGATGCGCGAGGCGCTCACCAGGATGAAGATAATTTCATCTACGCCGATGACTTCTGGCCGATGCCCTCGAATGGACGGCCAGATGCGGCATCGACTGCCCCGGCGGCCGGTCGACACGTTTCCGCATGGCAACGCATGCTGATGCACGCCCCCCCGCCCTCGCCCGCGCCGATCTCCAGCGCGTAGCCGTGCAGGCGCACGATGGCGCTGACGATGCTGAGGCCCAGGCCCGAGCCCGGCGTGCTGCGGCTGTTGTCGCCGCGGTAGAAGCGCCGAGTGACCGCGTCGCGCTCGCCGGCAGGAATGCCGGGGCCGCCGTCCACCACGTCCACGCGCGGTTCGCCATGCTCCATCCACGCGCGCAGCAGCACGCGGCCACCGGCGGGAGTGAACTTGATCGCGTTGCCGACCAGGTTGGCGAAAGCCTCGAACAACAGGTGGGCGTCGCCGCGCAGCGGGGCCAGCGGCACCAGCTCCAGCGCGAAGCGCAGGCCGCGATCCTCGGCCAGCGGCGCGTAGAAGTCGTGCACCTGCTGCAGCACGCGCTCCAGATCCACCTCGCTGAAGCAGGCGCTGCGGTGCGTGTCTTCCAGTTCGGACACGCGCAGCAGGGCGCGGAAGCGCGTCAGTACGGCGTCGATGTCGGTCACGCAGGCTTCCACCAGCGTCGCCTCCGGCCGGTCGTCCAGTTGCTGCCGGGCACGATGCAGCCGCGCGCGCAGGCGCGTCAGCGGCGTGCGCAGGTCATGCGCAATGTTGTCGCACACGCCTTTCACCTCGCCCATCAGGCGCTCGATCTCGCCCAGCATGGTGTTGACGATGCCGGCCAGCACGTCCAACTCGTCGCCGCGCCGGCCCACCGGCAGACGCCGGGTGAGGTCGCCGCGCTGGATCGGCTCGGTGGCCAGCTGGATGTCGCGGATGCGCCGCGCCGGCCCGCGGCTGAGCAGCAGGCCGCCGAGCAGGCCGGGGATCACGGTCAGCGACAGGCCCCACAGCAGGGTGCGGCGGATGATCGCGCCCAGCCCGGCAATCGTGCTGGTGTCCTTGGCCAGCACCAGCAGCCTGCCGTCGGGCAGGCGCTGCGCCATCGCGCGCGCGCCGACGTTGCCGCGCAGGCGGTCGGTGCGCGGCACGCCCTTGGGCAGCTGGTGCAGGCGGCCGTCGGCCACCAGCCCCTGCGGCAGGCTGGCGATGTTGCCCGCCAGCGGCCGTCCCTGCGCGTCGAACAGCCCCGCCGACATGATGCCGTGCGGGTCGAGTGTGCCCGATGCGTCCACCGCCTGCGGCAGGTGCGCGGCGTCGATCTGCACGAGGTACTGCATGCGCTGCGACACGATCTGGTCGAGCACGTGGGTGAGATAGCGCGAGCTTTCCCACTGGATCGCGCCCAGCAATACCACGCTCCACACCACGAACAGCGCGCCGTAGATCAGGATCAGGCGCGAGGTGGCGGAGCGCCAGACGTCAATCAGCGGGCGCAAGGCGATACCCCGAGCCGCGCACGGTATGGATCAGCGCGGGCAGCCTGGCCACGTCGATCTTGCGGCGCAGGCGGCCGATGTGCACGTCGATCACGTTGGTGCCGGGATCGAAATGGAAGCCCCAGACGTGCTCGAAGATCATCGTGCGGCTGAGCACCTGGCCGGAATTGCGCATGAGGAACTCCAGCAGCCGGTATTCGGTGGGCAGCAGCGGCAGCGGCTGGCCACAGCGGCTGGCGACGTGCCGCACCAGGTCGAGCTCCAGGTCGGCCACGCGCAGTCGATTCTCCGCCTGCGGCTGGCGCCGCCGCAACAGCACCTCGACCCGCGCCGCCATCTCGTCCGGCGCGAACGGTTTGGTGAGGTAGTCGTCGCCGCCTGCGTGCAGGCCGCGCACGCGCTCGTCCACCTCGCTCAGCGCGCTGATCATCAGCACCGGCGTGTCCGCGCCCCGCTCGCGCAGCGCGGTGATGACGTCGATGCCGCTGATGCCCGGCAGCATGCGATCCAGCGTGACGAGGTCGTAACCGCCGGCCAGCGCGCGCGCGAGGCCGTCATGGCCGCTAGCCGCCCAGTCCACGGCCATGCCGTGCGCGCCCAGCTCGGCGACGATCTCGCGTGCGGTGACTTCGTCGTCTTCGATGACCAGGATGCGCGGCATCGTGATTCCAGCGAGGCTGCAGAATGGCGGCCCGGCTTCCGGAACGGAAACGGCCTCCGCGGGGAGGCCGTTCCAACGATCCACTGCCGGCCGGAAGCCGGATCAGGCGGCGAACAGGCCGCGCATCTTCTTCATCGCGTTCGCCTCGACCTGGCGGATGCGCTCGGCGGAGACGCCGTACTCGTCGGCCAGTTCCTGCAGCGTGGCCTTGTCCTCATCCAGCCAGCGGCGCTGGATGATGTGGCGCGAGCGCTCGTCCAGGTTCTGCAGCGCGGAAGACAGCGCGCTGAGCTGGTTGTCGCTCTGGTCGGCCTCGGCGAGGTTGTCGTAGGGGTCGGCACCTTCGTCGATCAGGAAAGCTTCCGGCGCCGGCTTGGCATCGTCCTCGGCGTCCGCCGGGGCTTCGAAGCCGATGTCACGGCCGGACAGGCGCGATTCCATCTCGCGCACCGTGGCCTCGGGCACGCCCAGATCCTGCGCCACCGTGCGCACTTCCTCGGCGTTCATCCAGCCCAGGCGCTTCTTGCTCTTGCGCAGGTTGAAGAACAGCTTGCGCTGCGCCTTGGTGGTGGCGACCTTCACGATGCGCCAATTCTTCAGGATGAACTCGTGCATCTCGGCACGGATCCAGTGCACCGCGAAGCTGACCAAGCGCACGCCTTGGTCGGGGTCGAAACGCTTCACCGCCTTCATCAGGCCGATGTTGCCTTCCTGGATGAGGTCGGCCAGCTGCAGGCCGTAGCCGGAATAGCCACGCGCCACGTGCACCACGAAACGCAGGTGCGACATCACCAGCTTCTTCGCCGCCGACAGGTCTTCCTGCGCGTTGTAGCGGCGCGACAGATCCTGCTCCTCGTCCTGGCTCAGCACCGGAATGCGATGCACGGCCGAGATGTAGGCATCCAGGCTACCGACCACGCTGGGCAGCGTCGAGGGGATGGTCGCCAAGGCTTGGGTCATGGGGAAACCTCCAGTACAAGGGTTTCAGGTTAGCACTCTGGTGCTTTGAGTGCTAAAGCCGCGATTAGTTCACGGCTTTTAATGAACCGAATCGTACAGAAATATGGAGCGCTTGTCCATCCTGCCCCCGCATCCGACGCCGGACATGGGCTGTTCGACAGGACTTGATGAAACGCAATCCCCGCCGGAACCCACCCACTACAATGCCGGAACATGCCAAGCCGGAAGGGGGAGTTCACTTGATCGTCTGTGTACCCGATGTATTGACCGCCCAGGAACTGGCCGCGCTGCGCGCCGAGCTGCAGTCCGCCCCCTTCGTCGACGGCTCCGCCACGGCCGGCTGGTCGGCGCGCAACGTGAAGAAGAACCAGCAGATCGACCCGAACAGCGCGGGCTACGCACGGATGGCGGACATCGTGCGCACCGCCTTCCTGCGCCACGGCATGTTGCAGGCCGCGTTGCTGCCGGCGGCCAACACCCGGCCGTTGTTCAATCGCTACGCCGGCGGCATGGAGTACGGCGCGCACGTGGACGCGCCGGTGATGGGCGGCATGGGCAGCGCGGTGCGCACCGACATCGCGATCACCGTGTTCCTGTCCGACCCTGGAAGCTACGATGGCGGCGAGCTGGTGACGCACGCCAGCGGCGGCATGGAATACAAGTTCAAGCTGGATGCCGGCGCTGCCATCGCCTACCCGGCCAACACCCTGCACCATGTCAGCCCGGTGACGCGTGGCGTGCGCGATGCCGCGATCATCTGGGTGCAGAGCCTGGTGCGCGATCCGGCCCGCCGCGAGCTGCTGTGGGATCTGGATAACACCAAGCGCGAGATCTTCGGCCGCGAAGGCAAGAGTCCGACTTTCGACATCATCAGCCGCTCGCACGCGAACCTGTTGCGCATGTGGGCCGAAGTGACCGGCTGATCAACCCTGCAGCGCGGCGCGCGGCGGCAGCGACCAGTCGATGGGCGCCTGCCCGTGCGCTTCCAGATAGCGGTTGGCCGCGGAGAAATGCCCGCAGCCCAGGAAGCCGCGGTGCGCCGACAGCGGCGAGGGATGCACGCTTTTCAGCACGCAGTGCCTGCGCGTGTCGATCAGCTGGCCCTTGCGCTGGGCGTAGCTGCCCCAGAGCATGAACACGATGCCTTCGCGCTCGCGGTTGAGCACATCGATGGCGGCGTCGGTGAAGCCCTCCCAGCCCTTGCCCTGGTGCGAGGCGGCCAGTCCGCGCTCCACCGTGAGCACCGCGTTGAGCAGCAGCACGCCGCGGTCGGCCCAGGGCGTGAGGCAGCCGTGGTCGGGCGGCGGGATGCCGAGGTCGCGCTCGATTTCCTTGAAGATGTTCACCAGCGAGGGCGGCGTCTGTACGCCCGGCCGCACCGAGAAGCACAGTCCATGCGCCTGGCCGGGGCCGTGGTAGGGATCCTGCCCCAGGATCACCACGCGCACGGCGTCGAACGGCGTGTGCTCGAACGCGGCGAAGATTTCCGGGCCCGGCGGGTAGATCGCCTTGCCGGCACGCTTCTCGGCACGCAGGAACCCGGCCAGCGCCTGCATCTCGGGACGCTCGAGGTAGGCGCCGATGCGCGCCTTCCACGACGGCTCCAGCCGCACCTCGCTCATGCGCCGGCTCCGCGCTGGCGCAGGTGGCGCGCCACGCGCAGCTGGAACAGCAGCTTGGTGAGCAGCAGCTTTTCGTCCACGGGCTTTTCCACCAGGTCGTTGGCGCCGGCCTTGATCAGCGCGGCCTGGTTGGCCGGGTTCTCGTCGCCGGTCATCACCAGCACCGGCAGCCGGCCCTTGCCGTAGCCGAACTGGTTGCGGATGCGTTCGAGCAGGTCGCCGCCGGTGAGCTCGCCCTTCAGGCTGACGTCGGTGAGCACCACGTCGGCGCCCACTTCACCCTGCACTTTCGCGGTTTCCAGCATGGCCAGCGCGTCCTCCACGCTGACCACGTGGTGCACGGTGAGGCCGTACTTCTCCAGCATGCGGCGGGTGGCCAGCGCCACCACGCGGCTGTCTTCCACGTACAGCACCTCGCCCTCGGCCGTGCCCTCGGGACACACGTATCCGCGGATGAACTCGGCCAGCGCCTGGAAGCCCAGGCCCTTGTCGAAGTAGTCGGTGACGTCCTCGCCCAGGGTGCGGCGGTGCAGGCGGTCGTCCACGTCGCCGGACACCACCACGATGGGCACGTAGGTCTGCGGCGCGGACTCGCGCACGAAGCGCGCGAGTTCCAGGCCGTCCATGTCGGGCAGTCGCAGCGCGATGGTGATGAAGTCGAACACGCCCTCGCCCAGCAGTTGCTGCGCCTCGCTGCCGCTGCCGCAGCCCACCACTTCCACGCCCGGCAGTTCGGCGGTCAGCACGCGGGCGATCATCTGCCGCACCATGCGCGAGCCGTCCACCACCAGCACGCGCGGCGCCGTGCCGACCGAACGATTGCTGATGTTCGTGCTCATGCTCCGTTGCCCCCTGCGCTTCGCTCAGACAGCCTTGCGCAACTGCCACGCGCTGACCAGCCGCGCGCCCAGCCAGCCCAGCACCGCCGCGGCCAGCGGCACGACCGCCAGCAGCCACAGCGGCAAGCCGCCGAGCTGCAGTTTGCCATCATAGGCCTGGCTCAACTGCGCCACCGGCCCGCTCAGCGCGAATTCGATCGCCAGCGCCAGCAGCGCGGCGAGGATGCCGCTGAACAGGCCGTACCAGATGCCGGCATAAAGATAGGGCCGGCGCACGAAGGCGCCGCTGGCGCCCACCAGCAGCAGCACGCCGATCTCCTCGCTGCGGCTGGCGATGTCCACCCGCACCGTGTTGCCCACCACCAGCAGGGCGGCCAGCGCCAGCATCAGCGCCAGCGCCGCCACCACGCGTTCGCCCACGCCGAGCAGCGCGTCCAGCCGCTGCCGCCAGCTGCCGCTGTCCTGCACCTGGGCCACGCTGCGTAGGTCGCGCAGGTCGCCCACCAGGCGCCCCACCGTGGGCGCATCGAGTCCCGGCTTGGGCTGCACCATCAGCACCCAGGGCAACGGGTTCTGGTCGAGCGCATCCAGCGCGCCGGAGAAACCCTGCAGCTTGGCCAGCTCGTCCAGCCCCTGCTGCGGCGTCTTGACCGTCACCGCGGCCACGTCGGAGCGGTCGCCGAGCTGCTTCGCCAGCAGCCGCGCCTGCGACTCGCCCTGGTCGGGCTGCAGGAACACGTTGATCGCCTGATCCTGGCCCAGCGCCCGGCCCATCTGCTGCACGTTGCCCAGCAGCAGGTAGAAGGCCAGCGGCAGCGCCAGCGCCAGCCCCATCACCGCGATGGTGAGCAGGCTGCCCAGCGGGCGCGAGGCGAGCCGGCGCAGGCTGTCGGCGGCGCTCCAGGCGTGGTGCTCGCGCCAGCCGGAGACGCTGCGGCTGCGGCTGGGTTCGTTGCGCGCGGGCGCGGCGGCATCCATGGTCACAGCACCTCCTCCGCGGCGAGATCGGCCACCAGCCGACCGTGGTCGAGCACCACCACGCGCTTGCGCATGCGCTTGATCAGCGGCAAGTCGTGGCTGGCGATCAGCACCGTGGTGCCCACCTGCTGGAATTCGGCGAACAGGCCCATGATCTCCAGCGCCAGCTGCGGGTCGAGGTTGCCGGTGGGTTCGTCGGCGATCAGCAGCGAAGGCCGCCCCACAAGGGCGCGGGCGATACCCACGCGTTGCTGCTCGCCGGTGGACAGGGTGGCCGGCAGCTGGCGTTCGTACGAGAGCAGGCCCACCTTTTCCAGCGCCGCGCGCACGCGCCGGGCGCGCTCCTGGCGGGCGACGCCGGCGATGGTCAGCGGCAGCTCGACGTTGGCGAACACCGTGCGATCCATCAGCAGGCGGTGGTTCTGGAACACCATGCCGATGCGCTGGCGCAGCTTGGGGATGCCGCGGCCACGCACCTTGGCCAGGTTCTGGCCGTCCACCGAGATCGTGCCGTGGCTGGGCCGCTCGATCACGCCCAGCAGCTTGAGCAGGGTGCTCTTGCCGGCGCCGGAGTGGCCGGTGACGAAGGCCATCTCGCCCGTGGGCACGGTGAAGGAAAGCTGCGAGAGCGCCTCGTGGCCTCCCGCGTAATGCTTGCTCACCTGGTCGAACTGGATCACCGTGCGTCCCCGCCGCCTGTCGTAACGGCAACAAGGATACGGGATGCGGCGCGCGAGGTCGCCCTGCGCGCGCTCATGCCTGCGGTCGCCGGTTCAGCGCGGCGACATGGCGCGGTCAGCGGCCGGTGAACAGGCGCGTCAGGCGGCGGAACAGGCTGGGTTTGTTCGGGTGCGTGGGTGCAGGCGCGGTCGCCGCCGCTGCCACCTGGCGCGAGGGACGCGTGCCGTCTGCGGCATTCTGCTCGCGCGGCGGGCGACGCTCGCCACGCGGCGGACGGCCGCCCTCGGCCGATGCCGGCGACGGATTGCCCTGCACGGCATTGGCCACCGCCTCGCCGCCCTCGCGGCGACGGTTGCGACCGCCACGGCGACGACGACGCTTGTGTTCGCCCTCGCCGGCCGGGGCGACCTCGTTCGCTGCCGGTGCGGCAGGCTTGGCGACAGCGGCATCCGCCGCTTCGGGGCGCGGCGCACGCGGCGGCCGCGCCTCGTGCGAACGGCCTTCGCGCGGCCCGCGCTCGCCACGCTCGCCGCCGCGTCCACCCTCACGGCGCGGACGCCCGTCCTTCTTCTTGTCGTCGTGCCGCGGCTCCACGCGGTCGCCGAACGCGGCGCTGTCGGCGGCGGCGGCGGCGGCGAACTCGGGGTCGATGTCGCGCGGCTTCGGCATCACCAGCAGCTCGGGCTCGATCGCCGCCACCGGGATGGCCTGGCCGATGTAGGCCTCGATGTCCGGCAGGCTCATCGCGTACAGGTCGCAGGCGAAGCTGACCGCGTCGCCCTCGGCGCCGAGGCGCGCGGTGCGGCCGATGCGGTGCACGTAGTCCTCGGCGTCCTGCGGCAGGTCGTAGTTGAAGACGTGGCTGACGGCGGGGATGTGCAGGCCGCGCGCGGCCACGTCGGTGGCGACCAGGATGTCGAGCTGGCCGTCCTGGAAGCGCTGCAGCAGCTTCTGGCGCTTCAGCTGGGGCACGTCGCCGGAGATCGCGCCGACGCGGCAGCCGTGCCGCTTCACGCGCTCGGTGACGCGCTCGGCGGCGGCCTTGGTGTTGACGAAGATGATGCTGCGCGCGGGCTTGTGCTTGTCGATCAGGTTGAGCAGCAGCGGCAGTTTCTCCTCCTTGGCGGGGAAGTACACCACCTGGCGCACCTTGTCGGCGGTGACGTTGTCGCTCTCCACCACCAGCTTCTCGGCATTGTGCATGTGCTCGTAGGCCAGCTCCAGCACGCGGTGGCTGAGCGTGGCGGAGAACAGCAGCACCTGGCGCTGCTCGCGCGCCGGCAGGCGGCGGAAAATGAAGCGCACGTCCTTGATGAAGCCGAGGTCGAACATGCGGTCGGCCTCGTCGATCACCATCACCTCGACGCCGTTGAAGCCGAACACCTGCTGCTTGTAGTAGTCGAGCAGGCGGCCGGGCGTGGCGATGATGATGTCGCAGCCGTCGTGCAGCTGCTGGCGCTGCTTGTCGTAGTCCACGCCGCCGTAGATCAGGGCGGTCTTGAGGCCGGTGTGGCGGCCGATGACGCGGGCGTCCTTGTCGATCTGGATCGCCAGCTCGCGGGTGGGCGCGATCACCAGCGCGCGCGGATCGCTGTCCTTGCGCTCGGCCACGGCGGGCGTGGTGAGCAGGCGGTTCATCAGCGCGACCAGGAAGGCGCAGGTCTTGCCGGTGCCGGTCTGTGCCTGGCCGGCGACGTCGCGGCCGGTGAGCGCCACCGGCAGGGTCAGTTCCTGGATCGGCGTGCAGCGGGTGAAGCCGGCTTCGGCCAGGCCTTGCTGCAGCAGCGGATGGAGGTCGAAGTTGGTGTAGAAGGTATCGGTGAGTACGGTTTGCGACATGGATAAGGAAAGCCGTTGGGATGCGGGCGCGGGCGAGCCGGCCCGGCTCCGGGCGCGCAGGCGCGGGCGGAGCGGTGGGATGTGCGGCGCGCGGCGATGCGCGGCGCCGGTCGTTGGGCACAACCGGCAGTCCCGCTGGCATAGGCGAAAGGACTCGACGAACCCGGATGCCCGCGTTTGCCCCGCAAGCGCTTGAGTCGCCTCGCCTATGTCAACGGAACCGTCCGTTGCCGCCCTTGAATCGCTTGAATCGCGCCCCGAGTTACGTTGCAATGAGGCATCGGGCCGTCATGGCCAAGCCCCCTTTCCCGGTTCGACCCGCGCTTCTTGGGCGCCCCAGTGTAGCCGATGCAGGCCGCGCGGCGCCGAACCTCCCTTCCTCCCGTCTTTCGGAGACCCCGGTGAGCGACCTGATTACCCACGTGAGCGACGACGCCTTCGAGCGGGCCGTGCTGCAATCCGACACCCCCGTGCTGCTGGACTTCTGGGCCGAATGGTGCGGCCCGTGCAAGGCCATCGCGCCTGTGCTGGACGAGCTGGCCAAGCAGTACGAAGGCAAGCTGCGCGTCATGAAGATCAACATCGACCACAACCAGAAGACCCCCCGCACCTACGGCGTGCGCGGCATCCCCACCCTGATGGTGTTCAAGAACGGCAAGGTCGAGGCCACCCAGATCGGCGCCGTCAGCAAGGGCCAGCTGGCCCAGATGATCGACAAGGCGATCTGATCGCCGCTTCGCCACCCGCCGCGCGCAGCGCTTTACGGCCACGCGCGGCGGGTGCTAGATTCGCCGCGTCCGTCGGGATCCTCCTGATCCCCCTGCGCCCTGCTGGCGCGACGCACACACCTCCCTCCTGTTTCCAACGGCGCCCCGCGAGGATTGCCCGTGTCCGATACCGATAGCACCACCCCGAACGACGCCAGCGGCGCCGAGAACCCGACCGAGTCGCGTCCGCGCGCCCCGCGCCGCCAGTCGCGCAGCGCCAAGCCCGCCAGCGATGCGCCGGCCGAAAGCGCCACCGCGCCGCTGTTCGAGGCTGCCGCACCGGCGCCCGCGCCGGCACCGTCTGCCGCACCGCCCGCACCCGCGGGCGAACCCGCTGCTGCCACCGCGCCCGAGTCGCGCGGCGAAGGCGGCCAGCCGCAGAACCCGCAGCAGCAAGGCCAGAACAACAACCGCAACGACCGCGAGGGTCGCGGCCGTCGCCGCCGCCACGAGCGCAACCAGCAGCGCCCGCAGCAGGGCGGCAACGGCGGCGGCAACAACAACCCGCGCTACAACAACCCGCACGGCCTGCCGATGGACGACGACAACGCCGACCCCGGCGCGGACGATCGCCTGATCAACCTCACCGAACTGAAGCGCATGAAGGCGCCGCAGCTCATTGCCTACGCCGAGTCGCTGGGCATCCGCGAAGGCGTGGCGCGCGCGCGCCGCCAGGACGTGATCTTCTCCATCCTCAAGGCGCACGCCCGCTCCGGCGGCGGCATCTGGGCGGAAGGCGTGCTGGAGATCCTGCAGGACGGCTTCGGCTTCCTGCGCTCGGCCGACGAGAGCTACCTGGCCGGCCCCGACGACATCTACGTCAGTCCCAGCCAGATCCGCCGCTTCAACCTGCGCAACGGCGACTACATCACCGGGCGCGTGCGCCATCCCAAGGAAGGCGAGCGCTACTTCGCGATGCTGCGCGTGGACGACATCAACGGCGATCCGCCGGAAGCGTCCAAGAACAAGATGCTGTTCGAGAACCTCACCCCGCTGTTCCCGCGCAAGGCGTTCAAGCTGGAGCGCGGCAACGGTTCGAGCGAGGACATCACCGGCCGCATCCTCGACCTGGTGGCGCCGATCGGCCGCGGCCAGCGCGGCCTGATCGTCTCGCAGCCGAAGTCCGGCAAGACGATGATGCTGCAGAACATCGCTCAGGCGATCCAGTACAACCACCCCGACGCACACCTCATCATCCTCTTGGTGGACGAGCGCCCAGAGGAAGTGACCGAGATCGCCCGCACCGTGCGTGCCGAGGTGATCAGCTCCACCTTCGACGAGCCGGCCGTGCGCCACGTGCAGGTCGCCGAGATGGTGATCGAGCGCGCCAAGCGCCTGGTCGAGCACAAGCGCGACGTGGTGATCCTGCTCGACTCGATCACCCGCCTCGCCCGCGCCTACAACACCGTGGTGCCCAGCTCCGGCAAGGTGCTCACCGGCGGCGTGGACGCCAACGCGCTGCAGCGCCCGAAGCGCTTCTTCGGCGCCGCGCGCAACGTGGAGGAAGGCGGCAGCCTCACCATCATCGCCACCGCGCTGATCGACACCGGCAGCAAGATGGACGAGGTGATCTACGAGGAGTTCAAGGGCACCGGCAACATGGAAGTGCACCTGTCCCGCCGCATCTCCGAGAAGCGCGTCTACCCCGCCATCGACATCAACCGCTCCGGCACCCGCCGCGAGGATCTGCTGATCGAGCCGGACATGCTGGCCAAGATCTGGATCCTGCGGAAGCTGCTGCACCCGATGGACGAGCTGGCCGCGATGGAGTTCATGCTCGACAAGATGAAGAACACCAAGTCCAACGACGAGTTCTTCAACTCGATGAAGCGGTAGGGGCGAGGCTGCCCCTGGCCCTCCATCTCCGGCCAGCCATTTCCATCGTGTCGCGTGCCTGGCCACACCCGGCGGTTTCAGCAACCGCCGGGTGCCCATCGGCAAAAAGGAGCCTTGCCATGGGCACCACCCGCCCCCTGCCCTCCGGTGGTCACGACAACAATTTCGATGGCCTGCGGCTCATTGCCTCGCTGATGGTGCTGCTTTCCCACCAGTTCGTGCTTCTCGGCATGCACGAGTCCACGCTGGCCGACGGCATGACGCTCGGCTCCATTGCGGTGGCAATGTTCTTCACCATGAGCGGCTACTTGGTGGCCGAGAGCTGGTACCTCGATCCGCACATCATGCGCTTCGCCATGCGCCGGTTCCTGCGCATCTGGCCGGCGCTGGCCGTCGCCACCATTCTGATAGCCATCGCTGGCGCAGCCGTCACTTCATTGCCCTTGCACGCCTACTTCGGGCACGAGACGCGCGACTTCATCGCACACAACCTCGAGCTTCGACCGCACTACGCCTTGCCCGGCGTGTTCGAGACGGAACCCGCCAACCCCATCCTGTCCGCGGTCAACGGCAGCTGGTGGACAATCCCGCTCGAAGCGAGGTGTTACGTACTCCTGGCCATGCTCGGAACCATCGGCTTGCGGCGGCGAGCATTCACCTTGCTCGCACTGGCCGCGGTTGCCGTGATGTACGTCAGGACGCTGCCCGGGCATCCCCAAGGCAACACCCTTCACAATCTCCGCTACTTCTACGTAGCCTGCTTCCTGGCCGGCGTCGGCTCCCGCCAGTTTGCCATCGAGATCAGCCGCCGGCGCCTGATCGTCGCCGGTGGCGTGGCGGCCTGCCTGCTCGCTGCCGCACTGCTACAGCATGCCCGATTGGCCCAATGGGCCATGACGGTGCCGCTGACCTTGTGGCTCGGACTGCAAAGCACCCCGGGGCTCCGCTCCGCGGCCCGTTTCGGCGACCTGTCCTACGGCACCTACCTCTATGCCTACTTCGTACAACAATTGACGGTGCATCTCTGGCCAGCGACACCGTCCTATGTCGCGACGGCAAGCATCGCGAGCATCGCCACCCTCCTTTTGGCCTGGTGCTCATGGCATAGCGTGGAGGCCCCTGCGCTGTCGCTGAAGCGGCGGCTTCGCAGCTGGTTTCCGGATTTCGCTCCCTGAGACAAAAACGGCCGACCCAAAACCGGCGAGTCGGAAAGCGCCGGAAAGCGCTTTGTCATCCTTCCAGCGCGGATCCTGGCTTTGGACTGGAACATCACAGTACGCCGCTGCCGGCCATGCGCCGGCCTTGGCGTTTCCGCTTGCCGAGGCTTGCGGCAGGCTGCAAGCTGGCGACACCTGACGCGAGGAAACACGGAATGCTTGCCCGTCTCGCCCTGATCGCCTGCGCGTTCTGCGCGCTGCAACCCGCCATCGCCGCGGAACCGACGCCCGCCGCCAACCTCTGCCGGCAGGCACTGCCCACGATCCGCAAGCTCTGGCTCCATGACCTCTACGACGCCCCGCCCGCCGTGGCCACGGTGATGGTCGATGCCATCGACGGCAAGCTGCCGCAGGTGCGCCAGGGCCTCGCTTCGCTGCCCGTATCCGAGCAGGCGCATTGGCGCCAGGTCGCCATGCTCACCGCGGCCAACGCCTACCAGCCGGCCGTGGTCGATGGCCTGCTGGACGATGGCGCTGCGGTGGATGGCACGGCACGACTGCCGCCGTTCAAGCCGGCGTTCTATCACCAAACCCTCGATGGAATGGATCACGACCCTCACTTCGGCCCGGGCACGGCCAAGGCACTGCAAGCCAGCGGTCTGTCGGACAACCGCGGAAACCTCGTCGGCCCTGCGCTGATATCCGCCGTCAGTTGCGACGACACGGCCACGCTCGACGTGCTGCTGCGCCATCACGCCAACGTCATGACACGCGAAGCACCGAACGTGGCCGATGCACTGACCGCAGCCATAATCAATGGCAACGCCCCCATCGTGAGCCAGCTGCTCGACCACGGTGCCGACGTCTGTGCGGAAGACCGGCGCATCCGCAAACCCGACACCACGCTGGCCAGGATTGGCCGCCATCGGCATCTGCCGGACGCGCTGGTGCAACGGCTGGTCTGCCACGTACCAACCGCCCGCTGACTGACCTGCGGAGCATGGCAGCAGCAATCTCCTGTACCGGCCCGTACAAAAATTTCCGTCAACCCCTTTTCGCGGCCGCGCGGCGCCTCCATAGTCGGTGCTCCCCACCGCGAGGTCGCGCCCGTGTCCATCCCCAGCGCCGTCAAGAGCACGCCCATCGAAGGGCGTCAGCAACTGATCGACTACCTCGCCGCCGGCGAAAAGCCGCGCGAGGCCTGGCGCATCGGCACCGAGCACGAGAAGTTCGGTTTCCGCACCGACGACCTGCGCCCGCCCACGTACGAAGGCGAACGCGGCATCCGCGCCCTGCTGGAAGGCATCGCCGTCCAGCACGGCTGGGAGATCGCCCGCGAAGGCGAGTTCCCGGTGGCGCTCGTCCGCGGCAAGGCCAACATCACGCTGGAGCCCGCCGGCCAGCTCGAACTCTCCGGCGCGCCGCTGGAAACCATCCACCAGACCTGTTGCGAGGTGAACAAGCACCTCGACGAGGTGCGTTCCATCGCCGACCCGATGGGCGTCGGCTTCCTCGGCATGGGCTTCCAGCCGAAGTGGCGCCGCGACGAGATGCCGTGGATGCCCAAGGGCCGCTACAAGATCATGCGCGAATACATGCCCAAGGTCGGCGGCCTCGGCCTGGACATGATGACGCGCACCTGCACGGTGCAGGTGAACCTGGATTTCTCCAGCGAAGCGGACATGGTGAAGAAGTTCCGCGCCAGCCTCGCCCTGCAGCCCGTCGCCACCGCGCTGTTCGCCGACTCGCCGTTCACGGACGGACGTCCGAACGGCTACCAGTCCTACCGCTCGCACGTGTGGGAAGACACCGACGCCGACCGCACCGGCATGCTGGACTTCGTGTTCGAGGACGGCTTCGGCTACGAGCGCTACGTGGACTACGCGCTGGGCGTGCCGATGTACTTCAGCTACCAGGACGGCCGCTATATCGACCTTTCCGGCCAGGACTTCAAGCGCTTCATGGCCGGCGAGCTGCCCGCGCTGCCGGGCGTGAAGGCCACCATGAAGGACTGGGCCGACCACCTCACCACCGCCTTCCCCGAGGTGCGGCTCAAGCAGTACCTGGAAATGCGCGGCGCCGACGGCGGCCCGTGGAACCGCCTGTGCGCCCTGCCCGCGCTGTGGGTGGGCCTGCTCTACGACGACGAGGCGCTGGATGCGGCGTGGGATCTGGTCAAGGACTTCTCCATGGCCGAACGCCATGCCCTGCGCAACGGCGTGCCCAAGCACGCGCTGAAGCTGCCGTTCCGCAGCGGCAGCGTGCGCGACCTCGCCCGCGAAACACTGAAGATCGCCGCACACGGCCTCTCGCGCCGCGCCCAGTTCAACCGCAACGGCGCCGACGAGCGCATCTACCTCGAACCGCTGCTCGAGATCGTCGAGGCCGGCCAGACGCCCGCCGAGCGCAAACTGGAGCTGTTCCACGGCGCATGGGGCGGCAGCGTGGATCCGGTGTTCAGGGAATTCGCGTACTGATTCCGCCAACGAAAAAGGCCGGCATAGCCGGCCTTTTTCGTGAAGCACGACGCCGCGCCTTACTTCTTCGGCGCATCCTTCAAGCCACGGTTCTCCAGCATCGGCTCGATGGCCGGATCCTGGCCGCGCCAGTCCTTGTAGAGCTTGGACAGCTCCACGGTGTTGCCGCGCGAGAGGATCATGTCGCGGAACTTCTGGCCGTTCTCGGCGGTGAGGCCGCCGTGCTGCTTGAAGTCCACGAAGGCATCGTCGGCGAGCATCTGCGTCCACAGGTAGGCGTAGTAGCCGGCGGAGTAGCCGTTGCTCCAGATGTGTAGGAAGTAGCTGGAGCGGTAGCGCGGCGGCACGTAGCTCAAGTCCACGCCGTCCTTCTTCAGCGCGGCGGCCTCGAACTTGTCGGCGTCCTGCTTGGGCGCGTCGGCGCCGAGCATGTGCCAGTTCATGTCGAGCATGGCGGCGGCCACCAGCTCGGTCATGGCGTAGCCGCTGTTGAACTTGCCGGCCTTCTGCATCTTGTCCACCAGCGGTTGCGGCATCGGCGCGCCGGTCTGGTAGTTCTTGGCGAAGTTGGCGAACACCTTGGGATCGCTGGCCCAATGCTCGTTGAACTGCGAGGGGAACTCCACGAAGTCGCGCGCGGTGGCGGTGCCGGACAGGCTGGGGTACTGCTCGTCGGCGAACATGCCGTGCAGGGCGTGACCGAACTCGTGGAACATGGTGATCACGTCGTCCCACGACAGCAGCGCGGGCTGGCCCGCCGCGGGCTTGGTGAAGTTGGCGACGTTGTAGATCACCGGCTTGGTGCCGAGCAGCTTGGACTGGCCGACGAAGTTGTCCATCCACGCGCCGCCCTGCTTGTTGTCGCGCTTGAAGTAGTCGCAGTACCACAGCGCCAGCGACTTGCCGTCCTTGTCGAACACCTCGAACACGCGCACGTCCGGGTTATACACCGGGATGTCGTGGCGCTCCTTGAAAGTGATGCCGTAGAGCTGGTTGGCGGCGTAGAACACGCCGTTCTTGAGCACGTTGTCCAGCTCGAAGTAGGGCTTGATCTGCGACTCGTCGAGATCGTACTTGGCCTTGCGCACCTGCTCGGCGTAGTACTGCCAGTCCCACGGCTCCAGCTTGAAAGTGGGCTGGTGCAGCGCGGCCTGATCCTTGTCGATCTGCGCCTGGATCTCGGCGGCCTCCTGCTTGGCGCGCGCCACGGCGGCGGGCGCCAGCTTGCCCATGAAGGCCATCACAGCTTCCGGCGTCTTCGCCATCTGATCCTGCAGCGTCCACGCGGCGTAGTTCGGGAAGCCCAGCAGCTTGGCCTCCTGTGCGCGCAGCTGGGCGAGCTGCTCGATGATGTCGCGGGTGTCGTCGGCGTTGCCCTTTTCGGCGCGGTTCCACGAGGCCTCGTACAGCGCCTTGCGGGTGTCGCGATCGGTGAGGTACTGCAGCGCCGGCTGCTGCGTGGTGTTCTGCAGCACGATCACCCACTTGCCGGCCAGCCCGCGATCCTTGGCGGCCTGCGCGGCGGCGGCGATGTCCTCGTCGGAGAGGCCGGCGAGCTTGGCCTTGTCGTCCACCACCAGCGCACCGTCCTTCGCGGCGGCGAGCAGCTTGTTGTTGAACTGCGCCTCCAGCGTGGACTCCTGCTGGTTGAGCGCCTTCAGCTTGGCCTTGTCGGCGTCGGACAGCTTGGCGCCGTTGTGCACGAACTCGCGGTAGGTCACCTCGACCAGGCGCAGCGACTCGGGATCGAGCTTGAGCGAGTCGCGCTGGTCGTAGATCTTCTGCACGCGGTCGAACAGCTTGCCGTCGAGGTAGAGCGCGTCCTGGTGCGCGGCGAGCTTGGGCGCCTCCTCCTCCTGCACCTTCTGCAGCGCGTCGTCGGTGTTGGCGCTGGCGACGCCGTTGAACACCATCATCACGCGGCTGAGCAGGGCGCCGCTCTTCTCCAGCGGCACGAAGGTGTTGTCGAAGGTGGGCGCGTCGGCGTTGTCAGCGATCTTCTGCCATTCGGCGAGCTGGTCGGCCATGCCCTTTTCGATGGCCGGCTGGTAGTCGGCGTCCTTGATCTTGTCGAACGGCGGCGCCTGGAACGGCAGCGTGCTGGCGGCGAAGAACGGATTGGCGGCGACGGCGTCGGCCACCGGCGCGGCGGCGCTGGCGGGCTTGGCCGGCGCGGTCTTGGCCGGCTCGTTGGAGCCCTGCGAACAGGCGGCGAGGGCGATGCTGGTGGCGATCACGAGGGTGCGTAGGCGAAGCATGTGGGGTTCCCGGTCGGTGCGCCGAGGCGCGGGCAGAAACCACCGAATGTAACGACAGTGCCGCGCCTTTTACCAGCCGCAGCGCAGCGAAGGCGGCGCAACGAAGTCAGGCCGGGCGCACGTCGCGCAGTTGCCAACCCGCGCCGATCAGCCAGTTCAGGCGCTGCCGCAGCAGGCTCATCGGCAGGCTGGTGAGCACGTCCACCTCCACGTGCAGGTCGGCCACGCGCGCCTGCACCTGCGCCTGGCCGTCGGTGGCGCCCAGCGACGGATCGACCGTCTCCGGCTCCGCCTGCTTCGCCAGCCAGTGCTCGAACAGCGTGCGGCTGCGCAGCGCCTCCTGCAGGGCGGCGGCGAAATCGCCGGGGCCGGCGCCATCCCAGCTCAGGGCCGCGTCGCTGCCGCGCGCCTGCGCGAGGTCGGCGATGCTGAGGTAGTAGTGGTTGCGGCTGGCCATGGGTTCTCCTTGTGCGTTGCGTCGGGCAAGCATGCGTATCTCCGGGCATGCCGGATGTGAATTCAGGCGAACAACGCAGCGAGGTCGATGCCGGTCGCCGCCTGCGCCGGCGCCACGCCATGCGGCAACACGCCGAGGCAGGGCGCGGGCAGCAGCTCGCGCAGGGTGGCGAGGTTTTCCTCCACCGCCTCCATCGCGGGATCGACGCGGTTGCCGATCCAGCCGGCGAGGCGGCAGCCGTCGGCGCGGATCGCCTCCGCGCTGAGCAGCGCGTGGCTGAGGCAACCCAGGCGCAGGCCCACCACCAGGATCACCGGCAAGTCCCATTGCCGTGGAATCCCGGAGGCGAACAGGCGCGGCGCCAACGGCACGCGCCAGCCGCCCACGCCTTCCACCACCACCGCGTCGTGCGCGGCGCACAGCGCATCGAACGCGGCGCGCAGCGGCGACAGCGTGATGGTGGCGCCCTCGTGCGCCGCCGCGAGGTGCGGCGACAAGGCATCGCGCAGCGCCACCGGGTTGCTCAGCGCATACGGCGGCAACGGCGTGCTGCTGGCGTCGCGCAAGGCCAGCGCATCCTCGTTGTGCAGACCTTGCGGCGTTTCCATGCAGCCGCTGGCCACCGGCTTCATGCCGGTCGCGCGAAGGCCCGCCGCGCGCAGGGCATGCAGCAGTGCGCAGGCTGCATGCGTCTTGCCGATGCCGGTGTCGGTGCCGGCGACGAACCATGCCGATCGCGTCATGCCGCGCGCGCCAGCGCCCGGCGCGACCAACTGCCCGTTATCCAGTAGACCGCCGTCAACAGCGCATAGAGGCATCCCGGCACCACGCTCCAGGTGCCGCCACTCGGCACGATGCTGGCCGCGTCGTGTGTGCGGAACCGGTCGCGCCATTGCACGTGCCGGTGCCAGAACAGCATCAGCGTCGCGAAGCTGCAGGCGAAGGCGGGGATCCGGCTCAGCGCCACCATCAGGTCATGCAGGCTGTGCGGGATCTCGGCGCCCGCGATCGCCAGCACGCTCACCGCGAAAGCGAACACGGCGTCGATGAAGCCGTCCAGCCGGTGCGCCTCGATGCGCCCTTCCCGCGCCGTGTCGTGCTGCCCGCTCATTGCGATTCCCCTTGTGCGCAAGCCGTCGATATCCCATCTTGTCGCATCAGTCTGCAGCAACCGGGTCGTTCCGTCATGTTCGAGATCAAGACCAGCCACGCCGCCAGCAAGCGCGAGCACTACGCCGACCTCGTGCAGCAGGCGCGCGGCCTGCTGGCGGGCGAATCCAGCCTAGTCGCCAATGCCGCCAACTTCAGCGCGCTGGTGTTCCACAGCCTGCCCGGCCTCAACTGGTGCGGCTTCTACCTGTACGACGGCACCGAACTGGTGGTCGGCCCGTTCCAGGGCAAGCCGGCCTGCATCCGCATCGCGCTGGGCCGCGGCGTGTGCGGCACGGCCGCGCAGACGCGGCAGACGCAGGTGGTGCGCGATGTCAATGCGTTCGACGGCCACATCGCCTGCGACGCCGCCTCGCAGTCGGAGATCGTGGTGCCGCTGGTGAAGGCCGACGGCAGCCTGCTCGGCGTGTGGGACGTGGACAGCCCGCACGTGGCGCGCTTCGACGACGACGATCGCGCGGGGATGGAAGCGCTGTGCGCGGCGTTCATGGAAGCCCTCGCGGCGTAGACCACGCTTTTTCCGCGGAATGCGACGATCTGCCGCCCGCGACAAAGCGTCACTCGCGCGGCGTGCGCAACAGCTCCGCCACGCGTTCGCGCGCCTCCTCCACGCCGGTGCCGGCGGGCGAGGAAAACACCTGCGCGGTGGCGTGCAGGCCGTCGGGAAAACTCTTGCGCATCGCCGCCAGTGCCTGCGCGGCCTGGTTGCGCGACAGCTTGTCGGCCTTGGTCAGCAGCAGGTGGCATGGCAGGCCGGTGGCGAAGCAGAAGTCCAGCATCATCCGGTCGAACTCCTTCAGCGGATGGCGGATGTCGGCGATCAGCACCACGCCGCGCAGGCTTTGCCGGCGATGCAGGTAGGCGTCGATTTCCTGCTTCCAGTGCGCGCGCAGTTCTTCCGGCACCTTGGCGTAGCCATAGCCCGGCAGGTCGATCAGCCGCCACGGTTCGTCGGCCACTGTCGCCGGCAGCGCGAACGCCACCATCTGCTGGGTGCGGCCCGGCGTCTTGGAGGTGCGCGCCAATCCCTTGTGGCCGGTAAGCGCGTTGAGCGCGCTGGATTTGCCCGCGTTGGAGCGGCCGGCGAAGGCCACCTCGGCGCCATGGTCGGCGGGCAATTGGCTGACGCGATGGGCGGCGAGCACGAATTGCGCGCCTTGCAGGGTATTCGACATGGTTTGACCGGAGCGCGAAGGCATGGGGATAATCCGACGGTTTCTGCCCGTGTCGCCGATACCGACCGGCGATGGCAGCCTTCGACAGTTTCTGAGAGGGGAAGTGTATGGGTTTTCGGTTCGCAGGTTCTCGACCCGCTGTGCTGGGCTCTGCCGCAGTCCTGATCTTCGCCTTGACCGCCAGCGCGGCCATGGCGCAATCCGCGCCGGCCAAGGCTGCCACGGCTGCACAACCTGCCGCTGCCGCCACGACTGCGCCCGCCACCGCCGAAGCCGCGGCCAAGCCCGGCGACGCCACCGCGGGCCAGGCCAAGGCCGCCGCCTGCGGCGCCTGCCACGGCGTGGACGGCAACTCCTCCGACCCGCAGTACCCCAAGCTGGCCGGCCAGAGCGAGCAGTACATCGTCCGCCAGCTCGAGAACTTCAAGAGCGGCAAGCGCCAGAACCCGATCATGCTGGGCATGGCCACGCCGCTGTCCGAGCAGGACATGCACGACGTCGGCGCCTACTTCGCCAGCAAGACGCCGCTGCCCGGCGTGGCCGACCAGGCCCTGGTCGAGCACGGCCAGAAGCTGTTCCGCGAGGGCGACGTCAAGCGCGGCATCCCCGCCTGCATGGCCTGCCACAGCATCGACGGCCGCGGCAATCCGGGCGCGGAGTACCCGCAGCTGGAAAGCCAGCACGCGCAATACGTCGAAACCCAGTTGAAGGCCTGGCACGACGGCGACGCCTGGGGCACCGATGCGCACTCGCAGATCATGCCCGCCATCGCCAGGAAGCTGGACACCAACGACATCGCCGCCGTGGCCAGCTACATCGAGGGTCTGCACCCGGCCACCGAGGCCGACCTGGCCAAGCCCGCCACGCCCTGATCCACGCGCCGCGCCGGCCCGTGCCGACGCGGCTGCTTCGCTCCGCCATCCCCGAGGTACATCATGCTGAAGCGTCTGCCGTTCCTGTGCGCCGCCCTGCTGGCGCTGGCCGCCTGCGGCCAATCCGCCGACAACGGCACCACCCCGACCAGCGCGCCTGCCGCCCCCGGCACGGCGGCGACCACGCCGGCGGCACCCGCCACCGCCCCGGCACCAGCCAGCGCTTCAACCGCCACGCCCGCCACCAGCACCAGCACCGCCGCACCTGCCGCCGCATCCACCACGGCGGCCGCCACACCCGCCGCGCCGGCCCAGCCCTTCATGGACAACGGCCAGTGGGTGGAAGGCAAGGACTACTACCGCATCGACCCGGCGCAACCCAAGTACATCCCCACCGACAAGATCGAAGTGGTGGAGGTGTTCTCCTACGCCTGCCCGGCCTGCAACGCCTTCCACGGCGCGATGGATCAGATCGAGAAGAGCCTGCCGGCCAATGCCGTGGTGCACTACCTGCCGGCCGCGTTCCGGCCCGACGAGAACTGGCCGGTGTACCAGCGCGCCTTCTTCGCCGCCGAGGCGCTGGGCGTGCGCGCCAAGGCCCACGACGCGTTCTTCGACGCCACCTGGAAGACCGGCGAGACGGCCACCTACGACCTGTCCACCGGCCAGCCCAAGCCCAAGGGTGCCTGGCCCACCATCGACGACATCGCGAAGTTCTACGCCAAGTTCGGCGTCGATCCCAAGGAGTTCGTGGCGGTGGCCAATTCCTTCTCGGTGAACACCAAGATGAAACAGGCCGACGACCTCATCAAGGCCTACGGCGTGGGCGGCACGCCCACCATCGTGGTGGACGGCAAGTACCGCTTCTCCCCCTCCGACGTGCACACCGTGCAGCGCGCCATCGAGCTGACCCAGTGGCTGGTGGCGAAGGAAGCCGCCGGCAAGTGAGCCCGTCGCGGCCCTCGCCGCGGCCCGCCCCTCCATTCCCGCACCACCCGCCGAGCACCCCGCCATGAAACACCTCGCCCGCCTGCGCACGCTCACCCTGTTAGCCGGCCTGCTGCTGGCCACCGCCTGCACCGCGCAGTCCAGCGCCGATGCATCGGCGCCGTACACCGAGGGCGACCAGTACGTGACCCTGCCCGCCCCGCACCAGCGCTACAGCAGCGAGGGCAAGGTGGAAGTGGCCGAGGTGTTCTCCTACGCCTGCATCCACTGCGCCCAGTTCGCGCCCATCGCCGAGAAGCTGAAGAAGGCGCTGCCGCCGGGCGTGAAGTTCGAGCTGGTGCCGGCGCCGTTCAGCGCCGAGTGGCTGCCGTTCGCGCGCGCCTACTACGCGGCGGACAAGCTGGGCGTGGTGGATCGCACCCACCTCCAGCTGTTCGTGGCGAAGTTCGCCCAGCACTACCCGATGAACTCGCTGGACGACCTCGCCGATTTCTACGCCCGCGAGGGCGTGAACCGCGCGGAATTCATGCGCCTCGCCACCTCGGATGCCGCCACCGCCAAGCTCAAGGCCGACCTGGCGCTGATCCAGAAGTGGGGCGTGGACGGCACGCCCAGCATCGTGATCGACGGCAAGTACCGCGTCGCCCACGTCAAGACGCTGGACGAGCTGTCCGCCGTGACGCAGTGGCTGGTCAAGCGCGAGCTGGCCGCCACGAACAAGGGCAAGTGACCGGCTGATCGAGGCGCGGCGGGCGTTCACGTCCGCTGCGGCCTGCCGCGAGTACCGTACACAGCCCCATGGAACGCGCCGCGCCCTTGCCCGCCGAACGCCGCCTGCGCCTGCTGAGCTGCAACATCCTCGCCGGCGCCAGCGTGCAGCGCTACAGCGAATACGTCACCCGCAGCCTCAACGCCGTGCTGCCGGGGCGCCGCAAGATCGCCAACCTCGACCGCCTCGCCGCCCTGCTGCCGCAGTTCGACGTGATCGGCCTGCAGGAAGCCGACGCCGGCAGCCTGCGCTCCGGCTTCCTCAACCAGACGCGCTACCTCGCCGAAGCCGCCGGCATGCCGTACTGGAGCCACCAGCCGAACCGCCCGGTGGCCGGGCTATCGCATACCGCGAACGGACTGATCAGCCGCATCGAACCCAGCACCGTGCTCGACTACCCGCTGCCCGGCCGCGGCCGCGGTGCGCTGCTGGTGCGCTTCGGCACCGGCGATCGTGCGCTGGCCGTGGTGATCGCCCACCTCTCGCTGGGCGCGGCCACGCGCGCGCGGCAACTGGGCTTCATCGCCGAGATCCTGCAGGATCATCCGCACGCCGTGCTGATGGGCGACCTCAACACCGACGTCGGCAGCCCCGAGATGCGCCAGCTGTTCGCGCGCTCGCGGCTGCAGGCGCCCGCGCTGGCCACGCCCACCTTCCCGAGCTGGAAGCCGAAGCGGGCGCTGGATCACATCCTCGCCTCGCCCACCGTGGCGCTGGAAAAAGTGTGGACGCTGCCGCAGGCGTTCTCGGATCATCTCGCGCTGGCGGCGGAAATCCGCCTGCCCGCCCACGGAGAACCTTGATGAAGCTACGCACGCTGGTTCCATGGCTGCTGGTCGCGCTGGCCGGCGCAGGAGCGGCGTGGCTGCGCTACGGCTTGATCGAGCCGCCCGCGATGGCGGAATTGTGCACGGCCGCGCAGGCGCCCGCGTGGTGCGCGCTGCGGCAGGCGCTGGTGGACGGCTTCCTGCACGACGCGTACGGCATCGCGGCCGTCGCCGCCGCCGCGCTGTCGCTGCTGCGCCGCTCGCGCACGCTGGCGTGGCTGGCCGCGGCGCTGGGCGCCTTCGCCCTGCAGTTCTACAACTACGAGCCGGGCGCGCTCGCGCTGCTGGTCGGCTGCCTGCGTCTGGTGCGCCTGCAGGGCACCGGCGACGCGCAGGCGGCGGTCACACCCGCCCGGTGACCGGGATCAGCGCGCCGGTGATCGCGCTGGCCGCATCGGACAGCAGGAACACGATCACGCTCGCCAACTGCTCCGGCTTCACCCAGCGGTCGAAATCCGCGTCGGGCATGTCGGCGCGGTTCGGCGGCGTGTCGATGATGCTGGGCAGCACCGCATTGACGGTGATGCCGCTCGGCTTGAGCTCCTCGGCCAGCGCCTCGGTGAGGCGCATCACGCCCGACTTGGACGCGGTGTAGGCGCCCACGCCCGCGGCGGCCTTCAGCGCCGAGTTCGCGCCGATGTTGACGATGCGCCCGCGCCCTTCGTGCTGCAGGTACGGCAGCACCGCCTTGCTCGCCACCACCACGGTGCGCAGGTTGATGCGGTAGAGCAGATCCCAGGTGTCGATGTCGCCGTTGTCCAGCGTCTCCCAGCGGAACGCGCCGGCCACGTTCACCAGCGCGTCGAGGCCGCCCAGCGCCTCGGCGGCGGAGTCGATGGCGCGCTGCGCCTCGGCCACGTCGGCCAGATCCACGCCGCCGAAACCGTGCGCCGCATCCAGGCCAGCCGGCACCGACACGCGATCGATCGCCGCCACCTGCGCGCCCGCGTCCAGCGCGGCGCGCACCACCGCCGCACCCAGCGTGCCGAAGGCACCGGTCACCACGATGCGTTGTTTGTCGAGGCGCATGTCCATCACTCCTTTCAGCGGGATTGGTCGAGCATAACCGGCGCGCCGCGCGCGCGCCGCCACGCGGCGAACACCGCCGCGGCGATCGCCACGTTGAGCGCCAGCCACAGCCAGGTCGCCGGGTTCTCGCCCAGCTCCAGCGCCACCGTCACGCCGCCCAGCACGGGCAGCCACGCGGCAAGGAACAGGGCTTCGCGCGAAGGCATGCGTCGACGCTCGTCCAGCCACGCGGTCAACGCATAGCCCGCGCAGGGCAAGGCGAACAGGCCCAGCGGGAAGTCGCGGTAGCGGCCGTCGAACACCAGCAGCAGCCCGTACAGCGCCAGCACGAACAGCCACGCGCTGCGCAGCCGGCCGGCCGGCGCGGGCTTGAACGGCGCGCCCGCCAGCCGCCCCGCCAGCCAGTTCGCCAGCCGCAGCGCGGTGAACAACGCGGCAACAACCGCGGCGACGGAGAGCGACCACTCCCATGCGTCGCGGCAGGCGTAAATCATCTGCCGCACTTGCCATGCCAGCGCCGTGCCGCCGGCGAAGCCGGCCAGCCCCAACGCCAGCCAGCCGCGCCCGCGCTGCCAGCGGCGGCGGCGCAAGCCCGCCAGCACGAACAGCAACGCGCCCGCCGCGCCGGCCAGCCAGCCCAGCCACCATTGCGGGATCTCGACCACCGGCCCCTGCATCGCGAACTTGGGCCGCGCATGCGCGTCGAAGATGCCCCAGTAGCCGCCCACCGTGCCTTCCTGCGTGCGCTTCCACGGCTGGTCGAAGGCTTCGATCACGTTGTACGGCATGTCCACGCTGGCCGCGTAGCGCAGGAACTCGCGCAGGTAGCGCGCCTCGTTCACCACGCTGACCGAGGCACCGCGCCGCGGCCGGCCCTCGCTGGGCCAGCCGGTTTCGCCGATCATCACGCGCTTGCCGGGAAACGCCCGCTGCACCTTCGCGTACACGTCCGCGACGTGCTGGATCGCGCGCTCGGGCGGCACCGGCCGGTCTTCCCAGTAGGGCAGGATGTGCACGGTGACGTAGTCCACCGAGCCGGCCAGCCGCGGATGGCGCAGCCAGAACTCCCACACGTCGGCGTAGCTCACCGGGATCGACGCCGGCAAGGCCGCGCGCACTTCGCGGATGTCGGCCGCCAGTTCGGCCTCCGACAGCTCGCCGCGCAGCAGCACCTCGTTGCCCACGATCACGCCGCGCAGCACCTGCGGGTACTTGCGCGCGGTGGCGATGCCCAGCGCGATCTGCCGTGCGTTCGCCTTCGGATCGCGATCCAGCCAGATACCCAGCAGCACCTGCATGTGGTGGCGCGCGGCGATCTCCGGCACTGCCGACAGGCCCTGCCCCTGCGAGTAGGTGCGCACGCAGTCGAAGCGCTGGGACAGCGCGGCCAGATCGGCGTCGATGCGCGCGGGACTGACGAAGGCATGCGGATCGAGCGGCGTCTCGCCCGGCTCGCGGAACGGCGCGTAGGAGACGCAGGCGATGCGCGCCGAAGGCGCATCCGGCAACGGCACCGGCCGGCCGGCCGCCCACCACCACGCCGCGCCCGCCAGCGCGAGCAGCGCCAGCATCAGCCAGGCGACGAGGCGGCGACCGCGGGACGAGGGCGGAAACGACATGCGGGCCTGCAACGGGCGGTGGCGAAGTGCAGCAGCTTATCAGGCAAGCGCGCGATCCCGAGGCGGGTTCAGCCGCATCCTCTACAATCCGGCGCGGGGGGATCACCAAGGAGTTTCCATGTTCGCGAAGGCCACGCCCCGGCGCCATTCCCTCACCGTGTTGCTCGCGTGCTGCAGCCTGCTCGCCGCCTTCGGCGCGCGCGCCGCCGCGTCCATCGACGCCCAGCGCGCCGCGTTCAGGCAGGCATGGGCCGCGGCCCAGCAGGGCGGCGACGGCTGGCACGCGTGGGACGCGCAACTGCGCGGCTACCCGCTCTATCCCTACCTGCCCGCCGCCGCGCTGGAACACGACATCCGGCAGGTCGACCTGGCCACGGTGCAGGCCTATCTCGCGCAATATCCCGAGCTGATCCCCGCGCAGGATCTGCGCCGCGACTTCCTGCTGGAACTCGCGCGGCGCCAAGACTGGAGCGGCTTCCTCGCGCTGTACCAGCCCGGCGCGAACGACGCGCTCGCCTGCGATGCCGTGCAGGCGCGCATGGCCGACGGCGTGAAGCTCGACTTCGACCGCGACCTCGCCGCGCTGTGGGCCAAGCCCGAGCTGCCCAAAGCTTGCGATCCCGTGCTGCAGGCGGCGCACGAGCAGGGCCTGCTGACTGCGCCGCGCCTGTGGTCGCGCATCGCGCGCGCCGCCGACGCCGGCCGCGACGGCACCATCGCCGCGCTCGCCGGCTGGCTGCCCGCGCCGCAAGACCAGCAGGCGCAATGGCTGGCGCAGGCGCTGCGCGATCCGCAATCCGCGCTGGCCGCCGCCACGAACTGGCCCGACACCGCGCATGCGCGCGAGGCCGCCACGCTGGCCCTGCTGCGGCGCGCGCGACGCGACACCGACGACGCCGACGCGGCATGGCAGCGACTGCGCACGCGCTTCCGTTTCAGCACCGGCCAGCGCGACGCGATCGAGCGCGCACTGGCGATCTTCCATGCCGCCGATTACGACCCGGACGCGCAGCAGCAATTGCTCGCCCTGCCCGCCGCCGCGCAGACCCCCACCACCCGCGAATGGCGCGTCCGCGTGGCGCTGGCCGCGCAGGACTGGCCCGCCGTGCTCGCCGCCATCGCGGCGATGCCGCCGGAACAACAGCAGGACGACGAGTGGCGCTGGTTCCGCGCCCGCGCGCTGGCCGCCACCGGTCAGGCCGGACAGGCGCAGGCCATCTACGCCGGGCTCGCGAAGGAAACCACCTTCTTCGGCTACCTCGCCGCCGACCAGCTCGGCCAGCCCTATGCGATCTGCCCGCGCGCACCCGTCGACGATCCGCAGCAGCAACAGGCGCTGCTGGCGCAGCCCGGCCTGCAACGCGCCTTCGAGCTGTTCGCGGTGGATCTGCCGAAACTGGCGCGGCGCGAATGGACGCGCGCGCTGGACGGTGCCGACGAACGCACGCAGGTGCTGGCCGTGCAACTGGCCGACGCCCGCGGCTGGTACGACCGCGCCGCGTTCACCCTCAACCACGGCGAGGCGATGCGCTACTACGCGCTGCGCCTGCCGCTGGACAGCCGGGTCGGCGTGGTGGCGCAAGCCGAGCAAGCCGGCATCGATCCCGCCTGGGCCTACGGCATCCTGCGCTCGGAAAGCGCGTGGATGACCGACGCCCGCTCCGGTGCCGACGCACGCGGCCTGATGCAACTGGTGCCCGCCACCGCCGCGCTGGTGGCCAAACGCAACGACCTGCCGTGGGCCGGCGGCGACAGCCTGTACGACCCCGCCACCAACGTCGCGCTGGGCACGCGCTACCTCGCGCAGGTGGCCGCGCGCTTCGACGGCGCGCCCTGGCTCGCCAGCGCCGCCTACAACGCCGGCCCCAACCGCGTCGACCAGTGGCTGGCCGCGCGCGGCACGCTGCCGCCCGATTTGTTCATCGCCACCATCCCGTACAAGGAAACCCGCGAATACGTGGCCCGCGTGATGGACTACAGCGTGATGTACGACTGGCGCCTACACGGCAACGCCCTGCCGGTATCCAGCCGCCTCACCCCGATCGGCCAGGCCTACGTGCTGCCGGACGGCACGACGCCGCGCAAGGCGGTGGATTGTCCGACGCAGGTGATGGCGGCCCCTGCCGGCCCGGTGCAAATGCCGGCCACGGCGGCCTCCGCAGCGGACGAAGCCGGCCGCTGAGCATTGCCTGACCCGGCTGGCCACGGGCGCGGCCTCGGGGAAGGAAGCCCGCGCTTCCCGCCATGCCACAATCGCCCCATGCGCATCTATCTCGTCGGCGGTGCCGTCCGCGACAAGCTGCTGGGAAGGCCGGAGGGCGACCGCGACTACGTGGTGACGGGCGCGCGCCCGGAGGATCTGCTGGCGCTGGGCTACAAGCCGGTGGGCAAGGATTTTCCGGTGTTCCTGCACCCGGAGACCGGCGATGAACACGCGCTGGCGCGCACCGAGCGCAAGAGCGGGCGCGGCTACCATGGCTTCGTGTTCCAGGCCGAGCCGTCGGTGACGCTGGAAGAGGACCTGGCGCGGCGCGACCTCACCATCAACGCCATCGCCGAGGACGAGCGCGGCGAGTTGATCGATCCCTACGGCGGCGCGCGCGACATCGAGGCGCGCGTGCTGCGCCACGTCTCGCCGGCCTTCGTGGAAGACCCCGTGCGCCTGCTGCGCGTGGCGCGTTTCGCCGCGCGCTTCGCGCCGCTGGGCTTCCGCGTGGCGGACGAGACGATGGCGCTGCTGCGGCGGATGGTGGACGAGGGCGAGGTGGATCACCTGGTGCCCGAGCGCGTGTGGGCGGAGACGCGCAAGGCGCTGGCCGAGGCGCGGCCGTCCGCCTTCCTGCGCGTGCTGCGCGAGGCCGGCGCGCTGCGCGTGCTGTTCCCGGAAGTCGACGCGCTGTACGGCGTGCCGCAGCGCGCGGAGTTCCATCCCGAGATCGACACCGGCACGCATGTGGAGATGGTGCTGGATGCCGCGGCGGCGATCGCGCCCGGCGACGACCTGGTGGGCTTCTGCGCGCTCGTCCACGACCTCGGCAAGGCGCTGACGCCCCTCGACGAACTGCCGCGCCACGTGATGCACGAACAGCGCGGCGTGGCGCCGCTGCGCGCGCTGGCGGCGCGGCTGAAGGTGCCCGCCGAACATGCCGCGCTGGCCGAGCTGGTGTGCCGCGAACACCTCAACGCGCACCGCGCGCTGGAACTGAAGCCGGCCACCGTGCTGAAGCTGCTCGCCGCGCTGGACGCGCTGCGCCGGCCCGAGCGGCTGGAGACTTTCCTCGCCGCCTGCCTCGCCGACAAGCGCGGCCGGCTGGGCCACGAGCACGACCACTACCCGCAGGCCGCGTACCTGCGGCAGGCCCGCGCGGCCGCCGCGGCGGTGACCGCCGCGCCGTTCGTGGCGCAGGGGCTGGCGGGCCCGGCGATCGGCGCGGCGATGGAACGCGCGCGCGTCGCGGCGATCGCGCAACTCAAAGCCTGATCCACGCGACGCCCCGCGCTCAATCGCGCTGGAACGGCGCCAGCTCGGGGCTGTGCAGGCTGTAGCCCTGCAGGGCGTTGACGCCGAGTTCGGCCAGCGCCTGCACGGTGGCGGCGTCGGCGACCCATTCGGCCACCACCTTGAGGCCGAGCTGATGGGCGATGTCGGTGACGGCGCGCACCATCAGCCGGCTCACCGGATCGGTGAGCATGTCGCGCACGAAGCTGCCGTCGATCTTGATGGCGTCCACCGGCAGGTTTTTCAGGTAGGTGAACGAGGACATGCCGGCGCCGAAATCGTCCAGCGCGATGCTGCAGCCGACCGCGCGCAGCCGCTCCATGAAGCGCACCACCGCGGCGAGGTTGCGCACCGCCACGGTTTCGGTGATCTCGAAGCACACCCGCGCCGGATCGACCTGGTAGAAGCCCAGCCAGTCGACGATCTGCTCGGCCAGCGCGGGATCCTCGATGCTGGCGCCGGAGAGGTTGATCGAGGCCATGCGCAGCCTGGGCCCGGCCGGGTGCAGCCGGTCGAAATGCGCCAGCGCGGTCTGCACCACCCAGCGGTCGATGCTGGGCATCAGGCCGTAGCGCTCGGCCGCGGACAGGAACACGCCGGGCGGCAGCAGCGTGCTGGTTTCGTCGCGGTAGCGCAGCAGCAGTTCCACGCTGGGCGCATCGCCCGCCTGCGCGCCCACCGCGTGGATCTCCTGGTAGGCGAGCAGCAGCAGGCCTTCGTCCACCGCCCACTGCAGGCGCTGCGCCCATTCCATTTCGCCGTGGCGGCGCAGCGTCTCGTCGTCGCGTTCGGAGTGGAAGTAGACGCGGTTGCGGCCGCGCTCCTTGGCGAGATAGCAGGCGGCGTCCGCCTGCGCCATCAGATCCTTGGCCTGCACCCCCGGATGGTCGACCAGCACGCCGCCCACGCTGGCGCTCACCAGGTAGCTGCGCTGCTCCCAGGTGAACACGTAGCCGTCGATGCTGCGGCGCAGGCGCTCGGCCAACTGCTCGGCGGCGGCCTGGTCGGCCACGTCGAAGGCGAGCACGCCGAACTCGTCGCCGCCCAGCCGCGCCAGCACGTCGACCTCGCGCAACTGGCGGCGCATCACCGCCGCCAGTTGCACCAGCAGCTGGTCGCCGGCGAGGTGGCCCGAGGTGTCGTTGATGAGCTTGAACTGATCCAGATCCAGGTACAGCAGCGCGGCCGGCGCATCCGGGCCGACGCGGGCCAGCGCATCGTGCAGGCGCTGCTCGAACTCGTGGCGGTTGTACAGTTCGGTGAGCGCGTCGTGGCTGGCCTGGTGGCTCAGGCGTTCGGTGAGCCGGCGTTGTTCGCTGATATCGGCGGCCACCATCAGCAGCTTGTCGCCGCCGTTCATGACGACATGCGAGATCGCCACGCTGGCCCAGAACGGCACGCCCATTTCGTCGCGCAGGCTGGCCTCGGTCTGCCCGACGGCACCCGCCTCGGCGAGCCGCGCCGCCGATTGCGGATCCTCGAACAGCCCGGCGAGCAGGCGCTCGGCCACCGTGGCGCCGAAACGCGCGCGCGCGGCCTGGTTGGCGTAGACGATGCGGCCGTCCTCGGCGCGCGCCAGCAGCACCAGCGCGGGCAGGCGCTCGTTGAGCGCGCGGAAGCGCTCCTCGCTTTCGCGGTAGCGGCGGCTCATGCTCCAGCCCAGTTCCAGCGCACGGTGGCGGGCGCTGGCGATGGAGTACACCAGCAGCGCCAGCAGCACGCTGGCCAGCGCGCCGGCCAGCAGGGTGGCCCAATGCCACACGCTGACCTCGAGGTTCAGCGGATACATCGCCACGTCCCAGCGGCGCCCGCCGTGCACCAGGACGCGGTCGTAGCGATAGCCGACGCGGCCGGGCGCCGCGCGGCCCGGCGTGGAGTCGTACAGCAGTTGCGGCGTCGGTCCGGAGACGTCGAGCATGCGCAGGCGCAGCATGCGCTTCAGTCTGGGCGGCAGGGCGCGTTCGACCAGCGTGTCGAGGCGAAACGAAGCCGAGGCCGAACCCAGTTCGCGCGCGCGCCGCTCCGCCACGGTCTGCGGTATGGTGCCGCTGCCGAAAACCGGCAGGGACAGCACCACGCCCTCGCCGCCACCGGATGCCTGGCTGGGCTGCACCAGCCGGAACGGCGCCGACATCACCACTTCGTCGCTGTCGCGCGCCTGCAGCAGGCCGGCGAGGTTCGCCTTCTGGCTGGCCTCGTCCAGCCCGATCAGGGCCTCGTTCCCGGCCAGCGGCTCGGCCAGGCGGATGATGTAGTGCGTACCGTCGGCCTGCTGCAGTTTCTGCGCATAGGTCAGCGCCAGCAGCGCCGGGAATTGCAGGCGCGGACGCATGTTGCGGTAGAAGTCCGCGAACTCGCCGGGTTCCACCGAGTCGGAAGCGAGGTACAGCGACTGCGTGGCGCGCATCAGGCCTTCCAGCATCTGCAGCTGGCCTTGCAGGTTCGCGTAGAACTTGTTGGCCAGCGCGTCACGCTCCGACCATTGTTCCGCCTGCGCCCGTCGCCACTGCTGGTTCTGCACCAGCAGGGAGAGTCCCAGGCCCAGCAGCAGCGCCAGCGCGCTCCACAGGCACGCCAGCGCGCGCCAGTGCGGCGACGGCTGCCGCTGCAACGCGTCATCGCCGGCTTCCTCGACGAGCAGCGTGTCCGCGTTGCGGTGGTTCCCTTGCGTGGACGTGGACAAAGTCTCGACTCCTGCCGCTGCCTGTTCCGTCGCGCCCCCTGATACTACCGCCGTTCCCTCGGCTTGGCCCGGTGCGTGGGAGTGGCCGTCCACGGATCGTCGGGCCATGGATGCTTCGGATAGCGCCCCTTCAGCTCCTTCCTCACCTCGGGATAGGTGCGCTCCCAGAAGCTGCACAGATCCTGAGTCACCTGTATCGGCCGGCCAGCGGGAGACTGCAGATGCAAGGTCACCGGCACGCGGCCGCCGCCCACGCGCGGGGTGTCGGCCAGTCCGAACAGTTCCTGCAGCTTCACCGCCAGCACCGGCGGCGCATCGGGCGCGTATTCCAGCCGGCGCGTCTGGCCGCTGGGCACCCGCAGCGCATCGGGCGCATGGGCGTCCAGCGCCTGCCGCTGCACGTGGTCGAGCAGGGACGACAGCGCCTGCGCGAGTTCCTCCGCGTCCAGCGCGTCGAGCCGGCGCTTGCCTTCGAGGTGAGGCGCCAGCCAGTCGTCCAGCGTGGCGAGCAGGTACGCATCGGAAACGTCGGGCAGCCCAAGCTCCGGCATCCACGCGCGCAGGGCCTGCACGCGCAGGCGCAGGCGGCGCGCGTGTTCGCTCCACGGCAACGCGTCCAGCCCCTTGCTGCGGACGGCGGCGAGCAGCGCGGGCAAGGCGTCTTCCGGCCGTACCGGCACGCTGCGGCGCTCCAGCACGATGGCGGCGTAGCGGCGTTCCTCGAACGCTTCCACCGCATCGCGCGCGTCGTTCCAGCGCAGCACGCGCTCGCGCGCGAAGCGTTGCGGGCAGTCGCGCTCCAGCACGCGCGGGTCGAACGGCGCGGCGGCGAGGATCAGGCTGTCGCGCGCGTCGAAGCGCAGATCCAACGCCACCAGCCACGGCTCGCCGAGCAGCGCGGTGTCGTCGCGCAGGCGCGCGCCGCGGCCGTTGGCCAGCGTGTAGCGCAGCGGGTTCGCCTCGTCGCGGCGCGCGATGCGGTCGGGGAAGGCGTGCAGCAGCAGGTCGCCCACCGCATGGCTGTCGGGCGTGCCACTGGCGGACGTCCGGACGTCCAGACGTCTGCGCCAACCTTTTGCGGCCTGTTCGATCGCGGCCAGCGCGCCGGCGTCCGCGCCGTGGCCGCGGCGGTCACGCCACGCGTGCAGCGCGGCCACGCGCAGGCGAAAGTCGTCGCTGCGCGCCTGCTCGCCGCGCAGCGGCGAGCGCGCCTCCATCAGCGCCAGCAGGTCGGCGACCAAAGCTCGCAAGCTGTCCGGCGCGCGCAAGGCCGCCGCGCCGAGGCGCGGCGTGGCGCCCAGCGCCAGCATGCGCCGGCCCAAGGCCGTGATGCGGCCGTCCGCCTCCAGCGCGCCCAGATTGGCGAGCAGTTCGCGCGCCTGCGCCAGCGCGCCGGACGGGGGCGCGTCCAGCCACGGCAAGGCGTCGCTGCCCCAGGCCGCGAGTTCCAGCGCCAGGCCGGAAAGCTCCGCCTGCGCGATCTCCGCCGTGCGCGCAGGATCGAGCCGCCTGCTCTGCGGCCACAGGCGGTAGGCCGTGCCCTCCGCCACGCGGCCCGCGCGGCCCGCGCGCTGGTCGGCGGAGGCCTGCGAGATGGCCACGGTTTCCAGCCGCGTGAAGCCGGAATGGGGATCGAAGCGCGGTTCGCGCGCGAGGCCGCTGTCGATCACCGCGCGGATGCCCGGCAACGTGACGCTGGACTCGGCCACGTTGGTGGCGAGCACGATGCGGCGCGTACCCGGTTCGGCGGGCGACAGAGCCCACTGCTGTTCCGTCAGCGACAGCTCGCCGTGCAGTGGCACGATTTCGATATGCATGCCTTCCCCTCTCCCTCCGGGAGAGGGTGCCCCGGCAGGGGCGGGAGAGGGTGCGGACGAAGCGTAGCGCCCCGCTCCGTCCGCACCCTCTCCCCCAACCCCTCTCCCGGAGGGAGAGGGGAGCATCTGCTCAAGGATCGTCTGCGCCCGCGCGATCTCGCGCCGACCCGGCAGGAAGGCCAGCACGTCGCCGTCGTTCTCCGTCAGCGCCTGCTTCGCCACGCGGGCGAGTTGATGCTCCAGGTTCTCCTGCGTGCGCGCCGGCGGATGCTCGATGCGCACCGGGAAACTGCGGCCGAGGCTGCTGAGTCGCGGCGCATCCAGCCAGCGCGCGATGCGCTCGCCGTCCAGCGTGGCGGACATCACCAGCAGGCGCAGGTCGGGCCGCAGCGTGGCCTGCACGTCCAGCGCCAATGCGGCGCCGAGGTCACCGGCGAGGTGGCGCTCGTGGAACTCGTCGAACAGGATCGCGCCGATGCCGGCCAGCTCGGGATCGCCCTGGATCAGCCGCGTGAGGATGCCCTCGGTGACCACCTCGATGCGCGTGGCCGCGCTGGTCCTGGACTCGAAGCGGATGCGGTAGCCGACGGTCTGCCCCACTTCCTCGTTCAACTGCCGCGCCATGAACTGGGCGGCGGCGCGCGCGGCGATGCGTCGCGGCTCCAGCATCACGATCTTCCGACCGCCAAGCCACGGCGCATCGAGCAGCGCCAGCGGCACCTGGGTGGTCTTGCCCGCGCCGGGTGGTGCCTCCAGCACCAGCCGCGGCGCCGCTTCAAGCGACGCGCGGATCTCGGGGAGCAGTGGCGTGATCGGGAAGCTTGGCGGTGCGGGACTCATGCGCGGCGATGATATCGGTCGCAATGGCTATAGGTGCAATTGCGGCCTTCGGGATGCGGAGTTATTCGCGCCCTTTCATGTCGCTCACCTTGAGGATCTTGGCGACCACAAGTTCACGCTCACAAGATCCGAGGTTGCCGTAATGGCCCAATGGCCCCAACGTACCCTGGACAACGACGTGGGACGTGCCCCAAGGCCCCGAAACATCCGCAGCGGGCAACTCCGCCATCGACATGTCTCCACGTATGCACCATCTGGCTTCCTTGCCATCGGGGGTGAAGACGGCGTTTTCAAAGTTGTAGAAGTACTCGCCGCTATATGCGGCCTGGCCCGACGGCACGGATGCACATGCCGCAACCAACAGGACGGCTACGCAAACCAGTGGCACCAAGCAGGTTCGTACCACGACCACCTCCTCAAGTCTGCACGCTTCAATGCTGCAACGGGGCCGTGGTCGCCGCGCCTCCCGCCTTCGTCGCACGCTCCGCCTGCAACGGCTTCAGCGACTCGAACCCGCGCTGGTAGTCGTCGGTGATCTGGCGGGCTTCCTCGCTGTTGCGGATCACGCGCGGGGTGATCAGCACGATCAGCTCGGTGCGGTTGCGGGTGCGGTTGGTAGTGCCGAACAGGCGGCCGAGGATGGGCACGCGGTTGAGGCCGGGCACGCCGTTGTCGTCGTTGCTTTCGTTCTGCTGGATCAGGCCGCCGAGCAGCACGGTCTGCCCGCTCTGCACCGCCACCTGGGTCTGCATCTGGCGGTCGGCGATGGTGTAGTTGCCGTTCTTGTCCTGCGTGGTGGGGTTGCTCACTTCCTGGCTCACGTCGAGATAGACCAGTCCGCCCGGATTCACCCGCGGCACCACCTTGAGGATCACGCCGGTGGTGAGGTAGTTCACCGAGCCCACCGTGGCCGCGCCGCCGCTGCTGCCCAGGCCGGAAATGATGTTGTTCGTGTTCACCGGCACGTTGTTGCCCACCATGATGCTGGCCGGCTGGTTGTTCATCACCACCAGCGAAGGCGCGGACAGCGTCTTGGTGTTGCCGCTGTCCTCCATCGCGCGCACCGCCACCTGCATCTGGCTGTTGAGGAAGGAGTAGAACAGCGGTTCGCCGCCGTAGGCGTTGCCGCCGCCGCCCAGCGCCACCTGGCGATGGCGGTAGGGCTGGCCGGGGGTGATCGTGACGTTGCCGTTGCTGTCGGTGGTGCTCTTGCTGCCGGTGAGGCCCTGCAGGTACCACTGCACGCCGAACTGGAACTGGCCGGTGAGGTTCACCTCGAGGATGCGCGTCTCGATCTGCACCTGCAGCGGAACCACGTCCAGCCGCTTGATCGCCGCCTCGATCTCGCCCCATTGCGAGGGCCGCACGCGCACCAGCAACTGGTTGTTGGCGTCCACCGAGCCGATGCGGACGCTGCCGTCCTGCGAGCTGTACTGGCGGTCGTTCGCGCCGGCGTTGCCGAAGCTGTTGCCGGCGGACATCGCGCCGCCGCCGGCCGTGCCGTTGCCCAGCCCGCCGCTCAATCCGCCGTTGCCGCCGCCGAAGCTGCCGAGGCCAGCGCTGCTGCCGGTATTGCCGTTCAATCCGCCCAGCCCGCTGCTTGCGCCCGCGGTGTTGCTGCTGCCGAAGCTGCCGGCCGTGCTGCCCATGCCGCTGGCCGATCCGCGCGCGTTGTCGGCGCTGCCCAGCGTGCCCGAGCTGAGCCCGGGGGCGACTTCGCCGCCGCCGGAGCCCGAGTCGCCGCCGCTGCCGTTGGCGTAGATCTGCGCGAGGTACTTGGCGAGGTCGGATGCCTTGACGTTGCGCACGTCGTACACGTAGAGCTGCGGCTGGTTGCCGCCGCCCTGGTCGATGCGCGCGATCCAGTTGCCCACTTCGTCCACGTAGTTCGGCTGCGTGCTGATGACCACCAGCGCGTTGGTGCGCTTGATCGGGATGAAGCGCAGCATGCCGGCCAGCGGGGTGTCGCCCTTGCTGCCGAACATCTCGTCCAGCTTGGGCATCAGCTGCTCGACGTCCGCGTGCTGCAGGCTGAACACGCCCACCGACATGCCGCGCAGCCAGTCCACGTCGAAGGTGCTGACGGTGCGCTGGTAGTTGGCCAGCTCGTCCGGCGTGCCGGACATCACGATCACGTTGCGCGCGGCGTCCACCAGCAGCACCGCGTCGGGCCGCGCGAACGGCTTGATCAGCTTCTGCATCTCGCTGGCGGCGATGTAGTGCAGCGGGAACAGCCGCGCCTGCAGGCCGCCGGCCGGCGCCGCCGCGCCGAGGCTTGGCACCAGGTTGCCGCCCACCGCATCCTTCGACGGCAGCACCACGTAGCTGCCGTTGCGCTCGACCAGGGCGTTGTTCGTCCACGACAGCAGCGTCTCCAGGATCGGCAGCGCCTGGCTGGCGTCCACCGGCTCGGCGGTGGAGAAGGAGATGTTGCCCTGCACGCCGGGCACGATGGTGTAGTTCTTCTTCAGCAGGTCGCCGAGGATGGCCTTCACCACCGCCTGCACCGGCTGGTTCTCGAAGTTGAAGGTGACGCCGTTGGCGCCGGCCGCCGACGGGCGCGGCGTGGCCAGCCCGGTGGCGTGCACGAACTGGCCGCTGCCGCGGCTGACCTGCGGCAGCACCGCGCCGCTGGCGGTGGTGGTCTGGTCGTTGTTGAGCGGCAGCGGCGCCGGCACCGGCGCGTGCGTGCCGGCCATCGCCTCGCGTTGCAGGGAGGCGTCGTCCGATTGCGGCGGCAGGCTGGCGCAACCGGCCAGGACGACCAGCATGGCCAGGGCGACGGTGCGCGGCAGGCCGGATCGCAAACGCTTCCGCCAACGTGCGGAGGTGGGCTGACGGTGCATCAGTGGACTCCTTCGGGATTGGCAGCCTGTCGTGCGGCGCGGCGCTGCAGGACGGCAGCCTTGAGCTTGCGCAGGCGTTCGAGCTGCGCGGGGTTGTATTGCGGCGGCGACCGCGGCGGCGCATCCGCCGCTGGCCTGCCGGCGGTGTCCGGCGGCGCGGGCGCGGCGGCCGGTTTCGCAATGTCGATGCCGGCGCCGGCCGGCAGCTTGAGCTCGGTGCGGCCCTGCGCGGAATCGAGGATCACCGAGCGCGACCGCACCTCGACCAGCCGCAGGCTGTCGTCGGGCAGCGCCTGCCCTTCGCGCAGGCGCAGCTCCCGGTCGCCGTTCTTGTCGTGCAGCAGCGCCATGTGCAATTGCGGCGTGAGGATGATGCCGGTGAGCGCGAGGTCGCCGATGCTGCTGCCGCCGCTGGCGGCGTGCGCCTCGGGCTTGCGGTCGGGGCTGAACAGCGATTGCTGCCACACCGGCGCGAACGCGGCCAGCGGTTGCGGCACGGGCAGGCTGACGGGCCTGGCGGACACCGGCCGCAGGCTCGCGGCACGCGGCGCATCCCAGTGCACGCCGCGGCCGAAGCCGAGCAGCAGCGCCAGCCACAGCGCGAGCAGCAGCAGCGCAAGCAGCGCGAGTGGCGGTGTCAGCCGGCGTTGGTTGGCGGCGTTCATGGCGTGCCTCCCGCATCGCCCGTTGCCGCATCGGGCGCCGTGGCCGCACTGCCGTTGCCCGGCCGCACGTAGCCGGACAAGGTGAACTGCACCTCCAGCGACGGCGCATTCTCCTGCCGCGCCGCCACCGGGTTGCGGTAGATGTTGAGGTTGTCCACGAACAGGTAGGGCGTGCCCTGCTCCAGCGACTGCAGCACGCCCACCAGCGGCTGGATGTCGCAGCTGAGGTTGATGCTGACCGCGGCCTTGCGGTACGGCTCGCCCGCGGCGGCGGGCGGATTGGGCACCGGCATCTTCTGCGTCACCGTGCAGCTGCCGCCTTCGGTGTGCGCGGCCACGGCGTCCACCACGCGCTGCATCAGGCCGGCGGCGGCGGTGTTGGGATCGTCCTCGGGCAGGTAGGCGTCGCTGGCCGCCTGGCCGGCGCCGAGCGCGGCGAGGCGCTTCTCCAGCAGCGGCTTTTCGGCGATGGCGGCGGCGTAGCGGCTCTGCGTGTCGGCCAGGTCGCCCATCTGCGCGTCGATGGCGCGCAGCGGCGCCACGAACCACCAGTGCAGCAGCAGGAAATAGGCCAGCAGCAGGGCGAGCAGCAGCAAGCCGATGGCGGCGATGCGGCTGTCGCGCGGGCCCAGCTTCAGCGCCTTCATGGCGCGCTCCCGCCGGCGGCCGGCTGGGCGGCGGCATGTTCCGCCGCCGGCTTGTGCAATTGCGCCATCATGAAGAAGCGTTCCTTGCCGCTGCTCGGGTCGGGCTGGATGCTGCCCTGGAAGTTGGCGTTGTCGATCAGCGGCGAACCCTTGAGCAGATCCAGCAGCTTCGCCGCCTGCGGGCTCTGGCCCTGGAAGCCGATCTGGCCGTTGTCGTCAAGGCTGAAGCGCTCCAGCCACGCGCTGGCCGGCAGGCGCCGGGTGAGGTCGAGCAGCACGGCCAGCACGCTCGCGCGCTGCGCCTTGCGCCGGACGAGGAAGCTCGCCGCGCCGGCATCGTCCTGCAACTGCTTGCGCAGGGCGGCCACCTGCTGCGCGTCGCCGCGCATCGCCTCCACCTGCGCCTGCATCTGCGCCAGCGCGCTTTCGCGGTTGTGCAGCCAGCCGCCCATCGCCAGCAGCGCCAGCAGCACGCAGGCGGCGGCCAGCGCGAGGTTCAGGCGCAACCGCGGGTGCGTGCGGCGCGGCGCCTGCTCCGGCAGCAGCAGGTCGACGCCGAGGCGGCCGTCGCCCTGCGCGAGATCCACCGCGTCCACCGCGATGCCCAGCGTCTTGAGCCGGGCTAGCAGCGGCGCCAGCGTGTCGCGCCTGACCGCCAGCAGCTCCACCGCGCAGCGTCCGGCCGCGGCCGGCTGCGCGAGTTCGCGCACCGCGTAGTGCACCTGCGCCAGGGTGAACGGGGTCTGCCGATCCATCTCGTAGCCGGCCACCTGGCGCAGCTTGCCGCGCGCGGCCAGCGGCAGCTGCAGCACGCGGCGCAACACCGCGTTGGCGGGCAGCAGCAGGGCGAGCCGGCGATCCTCGGGATCGGTGGCTCGCCACGCGGCGGCCAGCGCGGCCTGCTGCGCGGCGGCGTCCAGGCCGTCGCTCCAGCGCGCCAGCGGTTCGGGCTGGCCGGCGCGGCGCAGGCACCAGTCGCCATCGGCCGGTTCCAGCAGGTGCCAGCCGGCGCCGCCGGCCAGCGCGGCGCGCCAGCGCGGCGGCAGCAGCGCGGCCAGCTCGCCGCCCCACCACGCGAAGAATCCGGGCAGCGGCGAGCCGCGCCAACTTTCGCGCAAGCGATCCGGCAGCGTCCGCAGCAGCGGCGTTGCAGCACTCATTCCCCTTCACCCTCCTGCCAGCGCAGCACCGTGTAGGGCTGCGATCCCGACCTGCCGGGCTGCAGACGGACAGTGGCGCGGATCACCGCGCGCGTGCCGTCGGCCAGCTCGGCCTGCGAACGAATACTATGCGTGATCCCGCCGCCGATGGGGGGCGCGCCGGCACCGGCGTTTTGTTTCCGTGCGGCTTGCATGGCCTGCAGCTGCTGCGGCGTCAGCCCGGGGATCGCGGCCAGCGCCAGCGGCGGCGCGGTGTCCGGATCGGGGATGGCGCGCCCGGACCAGATCGTGATGGCCGGCTCCACCGCCTGGTACAGCTCCGGCGTCATGCCCAGCACCTGCTGCACTTCCTCCAGCGTGGCGAACGGGCCGTGGCGCGGGCCGTAGTCCCGTCCCGCGGCGGTGTACTCGGCGCGGATGCTGTCCGCCTGGGTCGACTCGCCGGCGAAGCTGCGCCAGTCCACCACGTTGGCGGCCAGCCTGGCGGCCGCCGGCGCGTCCAGCCCGGCGGCGCGGAACAGCGCCTGCAGCACTTCGGGCGAGGCGGCGTTGAGGTCGACCTTGCCGTCCTCGTCGACGATGGACACCTGCACCTTGGCGCCGTCGAACGCGAACGGATAGCTGCGGCCGTCGCCCGACCAGCGCTGTTTGGGATCGGATGCCTGCATGGCGTAGATCGCGCGCATCAGCCCCGCCTCGGCGGCGTAGTGCGCGCGCGTCCACTCGAACTGGTAGCGCGTCTGCAGCGCCGACGTGCGCGCCAGCACGGCATAGCCGCCCAGCAGGATCGCCAGCAGGGTGCAGGCCCACAGCACCAACAGCAGGGCCACGCCACGCTGCCGCCTCATGGCAGGCTGCCCGGCAGCAGGCCGATGCGGCCCACCACGGCGGCGGCGTCCACGCGCAGCGGCACGTCCAGCTCGGGCCAGTCGTAGCCGCCCTGCGCCTGCAGCTTGATGCGCACCAGCTGCGGCAGGCGCATGCCGTCGGGCCAGTCGCTGCTCCATGGCAGCGGGTGGTTCATCGCGTCGCGGCCGCGGTAGTCGAAGCTGCCCTTCGCGATGTGCTCCAGCAGCACCTGCGGTTCGCCCAGCGGCTGCTGCGGCTGGCCGTCCGGCGGCAGCAGCGAGAGCTGCAGTTCCAGCCGCAGGCCGCCCTTGCCGTCGTCCGCCAGCCGCAGCACCTGCAGCTGCGGCCCCAGCTTGCCGAGGTAGCCGGGCAGCGGCGCCACGTAGCGCATCTCGTGCTCGCTGCCGATGAAGTAGACCGGCCGACCGTTGTCGTCGCGCTTGACCGGCTGCGCCAGCGCCTGCGACAGCTCGCTGCGCACGAAGCGCTGCGCCGAGCCGATTTCGTCCACGCGCGCGATCGCCGCGCTGCCCGAACGCACGCCGTGGATCGCGCTGCGCACGCCGCCGTACACGGCCACCAGCAGCAGCGCCAGCAGCGCCAGCGCGCCCAGCACTTCGAGCAGGGTGAAGCCGCGCTGCCGCCTCATGGCGCGCCGCCCGGGGGCGCCGGCGGCCGGCCCAGGCGCAGCGTGTCGAAACGCGCCACCTGCGGATGCGCCGTGCTGCCCCAGCGCACCGTCAGCGCCAGCCGGTACAACTGCACGGCATTGTCCGGCGCCGCGCCGGGCACCTGCCACGGCGTCACGTCCAGCGTCCAGCGATAGCGCTTGTCGAACGTTCCGCTGCTGCTGCCGGGCGCCAGCGGCTCCATCACGAAGGCGCTGTCCAGCAGGCTGCGCGCATGCAGCGCCGCCTCGTCGTGCGCCGCCGCGTTGCGCGAAAGCTGGATCGCGCCGCCCGCCACCTTCATCAGCGCGGCGAAGGCGATCGCGAGCAGCAGCATCGCGGCGATGACTTCGAGCAGGCTGAAGCCGCGCTGGCGGGCCGCGCGCCTCACCGCTGCGCCACCTTGTCCACCACCGCCACCTGGCCGGTGAGCCAGGACACGTTGATGCGCCACTGGCGGCGGCCGCTGGTGAGCACGATGTGGCCGCCGGTGGAACTGCCGTCGGGGAAGAAGCGGATGCGTCCGGTGTGCTCGTCCGGGCGGTCTTCCATCGCGCTGGTGATGGCGATCCTGAGGCCCGTGGGCAGGCGCACGTCCTTGCGCTTCGCGCCGCTCCAGGTGTCCTTGCGGACGTCCACGTCGAACGTCTGCTGCTTGCCCTGCACGATGGCCTGCGCGCGGGTGGCGCGCAGCGCGGCGGCGATCTCGCCGCTGGCCGCGTCGATGCGCGCGCTGGCCAGGCCGTGCGTCACCGACACCGACACCGCCGCCGCCGCGATGCCGATCAGCAGGATCACCACCAGCATTTCCAGCAGGGTGAAGCCGCGCTGGCCACGGCGCGCCGGCTCCCCTGCAGGCACGGAAGCGGGCGGCGGATCGTGGCGCACTGTGCGACGCATGCCGGCGGTCTTACTGCCAGTTGCCCACGTCCTTGTCGTAGCCGTCGCCGCCGGGCTTGCCGTCGCGGCCGTAGAAGATCAGGTCGAAGCTGCCGTGGTCGCCGGGGTACTTGTAGCCGAAGGCGTGCTGCCAGGGATCCTTGAGCTCGGACTCCTTCGCGTACGGGCCCTGCCAGTTCGGCGCGTTCGCCGGCTTGGTCACCAGATCCGCCAGCTGCTGCGGCGGGGTGCCGTTGTCCAGCGCGTAGTTCTCGATCTTCTGGCTCAGCGTCACCAGCTGCGCCTTGCCCGCGCCGTACTTGCCCTTGTCCATGTTCTTGCCGACCTGGGTCACCACCACCGTGCCTACGATACCGATCAGCACGATCACCGCGAGCATTTCCAGCAGGGTGAAGCCGCCCGAGCGGCGGATGGAACGGATGCGTCTGTACTGCATGCAAGACCTCGTCATGTCGGACTCCGGAACGATGTGCGATGGCTATTGGATGTTGCTGGTCAGGCTGAGCAGGGGCAGCAGGATCGCCGCCATGATCAGGCCCACCAGCACGGTCATCACCACGGTGAGCGCGGGCACCAGGGCGGCGAGCAGGCGGTCGATGGAGCGGCGGCTTTCCAGCTCGAAGGTGTCGGCCACCTTGAGCAGCATGGTGTCCAGCTCGCCGGCCTCCTCGCCCACCTGCACCATCTGCAGGGCGAGCCGCGGAAACAGCCTGGACTGGCCCAATGCGAAGCCCAGGCCGGAGCCTTCCTTCACCTGCTCGTGCGCCTGCGCCAGCGCCGCGTCCAGCGCGCGGTTGGCGGCGACCTGCCGCGCGATGGCGAGCGCGCCCAGCAGCGGCACGCCGTTCTTCAGCAGCGTGCCCAGCGTGCGCGCGATGCGCGCGGTCTGCACCTTGAGCAGCAGCGGGCCGGCCACGCGCATGCGCAGCAGGCGCGCATCCCACGCCAGCCGCGCGGCCGGCTCGCGCAGGCGCGCGCGCAGCACGAACGCGCCGCCGACCAGCAGCAGCACGATCAGCCACCACCACGACTGCAGGGTCTGTCCCAGCACCAGCACCGCCTTGGTGATCCACGGCAGCGGCACCTGCATGTCCTCGAAGATCGGCACGAACTGCGGCACCACGTAGGCCAGCAGCAGCACCAGCGAACCCAGCACGCCCACCAGCAGGAAGGCCGGGTAGATCAGCGAGTTGATGATGCTGCCGCGCAGCTGCTGCGAACGTTCGAGGTAGTCGGCCAGCCGGCGCAGCGTTTCCTCCAGCGAACCGCCCGCCTCGCCCGCGCGCACCAGCGCCACGTACAGCTTGGGGAACACGCCGTGCTCCTCGTCCAGCGCCTGCGACAGCGGCATGCCGCCGCGCACGCGGTCACGCACGCGCTCGATCAGCTTCTGCGCGCGCTCGCCCTCGGGCAGGTCGAGCAGGATGCCCAGCGCGCGATCCAGCGGCTGGCCCGCGCCGAGCAGGGTCGCCAGCTGGTGGGTGAATTGCGCCAGCTGGTCGCCGCTGAACGGTACGCGCTTGAACAGCGCGGCGAAGCCGGAGCCGCCGCCCAGCGCATCCGCCGCCCGCGCCTCCAGCGGCGTGTGGCCCTGATCCTGCAGCCGCGCCACCACCTCGTCGACGCTGGACGCTTCCATCTGGCCCTGCAGCAGCTCGCCGGCTTCGCTGACGGCCTTGTATTGGAACTGGCTCATGGGGTTTGATGCTCCCAGGCCTCGATCAACTCAAACGGGTGCGAACCCGCACGGCACGTTTGCCCCCTCTCCCCCGTGGGGGCGAAGCCATGCTGCTTGCGAGCCATTGGCTCGTGCATGGCTGAGCGCCCGAGCGCTGGCGCGAGGGCCGGGGGTTGCTTGGCGAGGAACGAGCCTAGCAACGGGTTGGGGTGAGGGGTCACTCTTGCCACAAGCCCGCCTTGGACACACTCCACGGCAAGCGCCCGCCCCTCACCCCAACCCTCTCCCCGACGGGGAGAGGGAGTTAGTCCCCGCCAAGGGAGAAGGAGCGGGTCAGCCCTCCTGCGTGACACGCAGCACCTCCTCCAGCGTGGTGACGCCGGCGAGCGACTTGGCGATGCCATCCTCGTACATGGTGCGCATGCCTTCGGCGCGCGCCTGCTTCTCGATCTCGCCGGCATCGGCCTTCTGCATCAGCAGGCGGCGCAGCGGCTCGCTCATCACCAGGAATTCCATGATCGCCTGGCGGCCGCGGTAGCCGCTGGGGTTGGCCGCGCTGCTGCCGGGCTTCCACAGGCGGATCGGCTTGCCGTCCGCATATTTCTCCAGCTCGAACTGGCGGATCACCTCGGGCGAGGGCTCGTACGGCACCGCCGTCTCCGGATCGAGCCGCCGCACCAGCCGCTGCGCGAGGATACCGTTGACGGTGGAGCCGAGCAGGTAGTCCTCCACGCCCATGTCGAGCAGGCGGGTGATGCCGCCGGCCGCGCTGTTGGTGTGCAGCGTGGAGAGCACCAGGTGGCCGGTGAGCGCGGACTGGATCGCGATGCGGCAGGTTTCCAGGTCGCGCATCTCGCCGATCATGATGACGTCCGGATCCTGGCGCACGATCGAGCGCAAGGCGCCGGCGAAATCCAGCCCGATCTGCGGCTTTACCTGGATCTGGTTGATGCCCTCGATCTGGTATTCGACCGGATCCTCGACGGTGATGATCTTCACGTCCGGCGTGTTGATCTTCGACAGCGCGGTGTACAGCGTGGTGGTCTTGCCCGAGCCGGTGGGGCCGGTGACCAGCAGGATGCCATGCGGGCGCTCCAGCACCTCGACGAAGCGCGACTGGAAGCTGTCGGTGAAGCCCAGCGTGGCGAAGTCGAACACCACCGACTCGCGGTCGAGGATGCGCATCACCACCGACTCGCCGAAGCTGGTGGGCACGGTGGACACGCGCAGATCCAGCTCCTTGCCCTGCATGCGCAGCTGGATGCGGCCATCCTGCGGCAGCCGGCGCTCGGCGATGTTGAGCTTGGCCATGATCTTCACGCGCGAGATCACCGCCGCGGTGGAACTGGACGGCGGCGCCTCCACCTCGTGCAGCACGCCGTCGATGCGGTAGCGCACCTTGAGGCGGTTCTCGAACGGCTCGATGTGCACGTCCGACGCGCGCTGCTCGACGGCGCGCTGCAGGATCAGGTTGACCAGGCGGATCACCGGCGCCTCGCTGGCGAGGTCGCGCAGGTGCTCCACGTCGTCCACTTCGGCGGCGCCGCCGTCGATGTTCTCCACGATGGTGCCCATCGCGGAGCGGCCGGAACCGTAATAGCGCTCGATCAGGTCGTCGATCTCCGAGCGCAGGCCGATGCGCAGCGCCACCGGCCGGCCTGCGGCCAGGGTCACCGCCTGCAGCGGATACGGATCGGCGGGGTCGGCCATCGCCAGCGCCAGCCCGTGCGCGCCGTCGTCCACCGGCACCACGTGCTGCTGCTTGAGGAAGCGCAGCGAGAGTTCGAGATCCGGCGGCGCCAGCTCGGGCGCATCGCGCGCGGAGAGCAGCGGCACGCCGAGCAGCTCGCTCCACGCCTCGGCCAGCTCGCGCTCGTTGACCAGCCCCAGCCGCGCCAGCAACGCGGTGAGCGTGCCCTCGGCGGCCTCCTCGTGCAGGCGGCGCGCACGCGCCAGGTCGCCGTCCTTCAGGCGGCCGCGCGCCACGAGCAGCGCGCACACCGCGGCCTCGCGTCCGTCCATCGTCGCTGCTCCCTCGTCCCGCGCCGGCTGCACGACTGCCGACATACGTCACCCCGCCCGCGAATCGCGACTGCCAAAACAAACCGTTCCGCGCATGCCTCCCCCCAGAGGCCGCACGGCGAACGCACATAGGTAACACATCGGCAGAGCGGCTGGCGAGCGCGACATCGCAAACCCGCGCCGATCCGCCGGTTTGCCGCCCTGCGCCAGTCTGTGACAATGGCGCTTTTCAGCGGGTTCCCCATGCAGCTCGTCGACATCGGCGCCAACCTCGGCCACGAATCCTTCCGCCACGACTTCGACGCCGTGCTGCAACGCGCGCAAGAACATGGCGTGGGCCGGATGATCGTCACCGGCGCCTCGCGCGAAGGCAGCGAGCACGCGCTGGCCCTGGCGCACGCGCATCCCGGCGTGCTGTGGGCCACCGCAGGCGTGCATCCGCACCACGCGATCGACTACGACGAGGCCACCGACGCGCGGCTGCGCGAACTGGCGCAGGATCCTGCGGCGCGCGCGGTGGGCGAGACCGGGCTGGACTACAACCGCAACTACTCGCCGCGCGACGTGCAGCTCGCCGCGTTCGAGCGGCAGCTGCGCATCGCCGCCGACCTCGGCAAGCCGCTGTTCCTGCACCAGCGCGACGCGCACGGCGATTTCATAGCCCTGCTGAAGCGCTACCGCGACCGCGTGCCCGCCGCCGTGGTGCACTGCTTCACCGACACCCGCGAGGCGCTGCGCGACTACCTCGCGCTGAATTGCCACATCGGCATCACCGGCTGGATCTGCGACGAACGCCGCGGCACCCACCTGCGCGAACTGGTGCGCGAGATTCCCGCCCACCGGCTGATGATAGAAACCGACGCGCCCTACCTGCTGCCGCGCACGGTGCGCCCGCAGCCAGCGCACCGCCGCAACGAGCCGATGTACCTCCGGCACATCTGCGAGGAGATCGCGCGCGACCGCGGCGAGCCGGCGGACGCCACCGCGGCGAACAGCACGGCGACGGCGCAGGCGTTCTTCGGCCTGCCGGCGCAGGCCTGAGGATCAGTCCACGCGCCCCACGCAGGTGAAGAACGGCCAGCGCACCGCACGCAGCGCCGCCGGATCGCCCCAGGCCGCCGCGAGCTCCGGCGCCGCCGCCTGCACCGCATCCTCGCCGGTGCGCTTCGCATGCCGCTGCGCAGCCGACCACGAGCGCAGGTAGGCGAGGAACTGCGCGAGGTTCCAGTCCGCGCGCATCGTGAAGCTCGGCGCCTCCACCGGCGCGAACGGGAAGGGCAGGCCGCGGTAGCCGGCATCCACCAGCGCGCGCTCGGGCGGCCAGTCCGGGCCCAGGGTGTCGGCGTAGAGGCGGCGCTCCACCGCATCCACGTCGCGGCTCACGCTGCAGTTGCCGTAGGCGGAAACCGCCAGCAGCGCGCCCGGTTTGGCCACGCGGCGCACCTCGGCGTGGAAGGCGTCGAGGTCGAACCAGTGCAGCGCCTGCGACACGGCGATCAGGCTGGCGCTGCGCGCGGCGAGGCTGCTGCGTTCGGCCGGCTCCACGCGGTAGTCGATATGCGGATGCGCGGCGGCCTGCTCGATCTGGGTGCCGCTGGGATCGGTGGCGATCACGCGCTCGAAATGCGCGGCCAAACCGAGGCTGGCCTGGCCGTTGCCGCAGCCGGCGTCCCAGGCCAGCGCGCGGTCGGGCGCCTGCTGCGCCAGCCAGTCGAACCAGTCGGCGGGCGGCAAGGGGCGCGCGTCGCGGTACAACGCGGCGTGGCTGGAGAAATGATCCTTGAAGTCCATGCTCGGGTTCCGTGGAGACGGATGCCGCAGATTATCGGGCATCAGCCCTCCAACACGCGCGTCTCACCCGGCATCAGCCCGTCCAACGCGTATTCGCCAACACGCACGCGGATCAGCCGCAGCGTGGGAAAGCCCACCGCCGCGGTCATGCGCCGCACCTGGCGGTTGCGGCCTTCGCGCAGGGTGAGCGTGAGCCAGCTGGTGGGGATGGCCTTGCGGAAGCGCACCGGCGGGTCGCGCGGCCACAGCCAGTCGGGCTCCATGGCGTGCTCGGCGGACGCGGGCAAGGTGGGGCCATCGTTCAGCGCCACGCCGCGGCGCAGCGCGGCGAGGGCCACGTCGTCGATGGCGCCGTCCACCTGCACCAGGTAGGTCTTGGGCTGCTTGTGGCGCGGATCAGCCAGCCGATGCTGCAGGCGGCCGTCGTCGGTGAGCAGCAGCAGGCCCTCGCTGTCGTGGTCGAGCCGGCCCGCCGCGTAGACGCCCTTCTGCTTCACGTGGTCGGCCAGCGTGGGCCGGCCGCGCTCGTCGGTGAACTGGCACAGCACGCCGTAGGGCTTGTTGAGCGCGAGCAGCACGCTAGAACGGCCGCGGGCACACCGACTGCAGGCCATCGATGTGCTCGTGCAGATCCGAGGCGATGCCCTGCCACATCGGGTCGAGGATGAAGTCGACGCCTTCGCGGCGCGCCAGCTTGGCGGCGGGGATGAAATCCGCGTCGCCGGCCACCAGCACGATCTGATCCACCAGTTGCTTGTAGGCCAGCGCGGCGATGTCGATGCCGATCTTCATGTCCACCTGGGTCTGGCGCATGTCCGGCTCGTAGTGCTCGTCGCCGAGATCGTCCCAGTGCAGGCTGCCGTCGCGCAGCTGCTGCATGGCCTGGTATTTCAGCTTCCACTCGCCGCGCTCGGCGAGCCGCCCCAGCCGCAGCGCCATCTTGCGCTGGCGGCGCAGTTGGTCGTGCAGGTCGCGGCGGAACGCGGCGGCGCCGCTGCGGCCGAAGTCCACCGTGTCGCCGCTCACCGGCCGCACGAAGCTCTTGTCCAGCGGCGGGCAGTCGTAGAAGAAGATGCGGTACAGCGATTCGCGCGGGCGATCCAGCGCCTTCAGGTGTTCCAGCGCCATGCCGAACACGGTCTTGGCTACGGTGCGCGCGTCGTTGGCGTCGCGCTCGCCCCACACCTTGCGGTAGCGGGCGAGGAAAAAGGCGCCGTCGACGAGGATGGCGGTACGTTGCATAGGAAATCCTCATGGTGTCGCGATACGGGATGACGGCCGGCCCATAAGTGGCCGGTCGCGGCTATTTTAAGCGATGCGCGGCGGATCAATCTTCCAGCGCGGCTTCGTGCGTCTTCACCGGCAGGCGCCGGCAGTAGTCGTCGGCTTCGGCCAGCAGCCAGGCGCGGAAGGCCTGCAGGCCGCGATGCTCCTGCGATCGCGGCGGGTAGACCAGCCAGTAGGCATCGTTCACCGGCAGGTAGCGGTCGCCCAGCACCACCAGCCGGCCGGCGTCGATCAGCGACTTGGACATCACCATGCGCCCCATCGCCACGCCCAGGCCTTCCAGCGCCGCGTGCCGCAGCGCCTCGAGGTTGTCGAAGTTCGCCACGTAGCGGCGCGGCGGCTCGCCGCCGAAATGCTCGAACCAGCTGCGCCAGCGGTTCGGCGGGTCGGGGTCGCCCAGCAGCGGCCACTGCGCGAGATCGCGCGGGTCGGCATCGCCCATCCGCGCCAGCAGTTCCGGCGCCGCGACCGGCGCCACCCACTCGCCGAACAGGCGCTCGCTGCGCAGGCCGGCCCACTCGCCGCGGCCGTAGCGCACGGCGGCATCCACCGGTTCGCGATCGAACTGCACCAGCATCGAGCTCGACTGCAGGTTGAGCTCCAGCTCCGGATGCGCGGCCACTAGCCGGGGCAGCCGCGGCACCAGCCAGCTGGAGATGATGCCGGGGCTGGCACTGAGCGTGAGGGCGTCGTGGCGGCGCTCGCTGTAGCGCGACAGCGCATGCTCGATGCTGTCGAAATGCTCGCCCACCGCTTCGAGCAGGCTGCAGCCTTCCGCGGTGAGGCTCACGCCGCGCGGGCCGCGCTCGAACAGGCGCCGCTCCAGCCGCTCTTCCAGCTGGCGCATCTGGTGGCTGAGCGCGCTTACCGTGAGGTGCGCCTGCTCGGCGGCACGCGACAGCTTGCCGTGGCGGGCGACCAGCACGAACTGCTGCAGCAGATCCAGCGAGAGCCGCGTCATCTTGAATATCCTTCAAAGCAGGCTTGCGAAGATATCGCTTTTTCGCCGCACCGCCACGGCTTACCTTGCATCCGCCCCACACTCCCCCCGCTTGCAAGGAATTCACCATGCGCTCGCCCTTCGTCGGCCTTCTGCTGCAGCACGGCCATGTGCATTCGCCCGAACTCGCCCGTCGCCTGAACCGCGAGAATCAACGCCCGCTGGGCCTGCGCGACGCCCTGCGCCGGCTGGCCGCGCCGGCCGCGCAACGCGATACGTGGCACGCCATGCACGACCATGCGCGGCGGCTGTTCCCGATCAACTCGCCTTGATCGCGCGGGCGGGCGCGCTCATGCTGGCGGGCGTCCCCACCGCCGGAATACCGCCATGCCCGTCCGTCAACTCGGCCGCTCGCCGCTTGCCATCGCCCCGCTGGCGTTCGGCGCCAACGTGTTCGGCTGGAGCGCCGACGAGGCGCGCTCGTTCGAGCTGCTCGACGCCTTCGTCGAAGGCGGCGGCAACCTGATCGACACCGCCGACGTCTACCCGGCCTGGGTGCCGGGCAACCGCGGCGGCGAGTCGGAAGCCATCATCGGCAAGTGGCTGAAGCAAAGCGGCAAGCGCGACCGCGTGCTGATCGCCACCAAGGTGGCGAAGTGGGCCGAGCATCCCGGCCTGTCGCCGGTCAACATCCGCGCCGCGGTGGAAGGCTCGCTCGAGCGCCTGCAGACCGACCGCATCGACCTCTACTTCGCGCACGAGGACGACGCCAGCGTGCCGATGCACGAGACGCTGGGCGCGTTCGCGCGGCTGATCGAGGAGGGCAAGGTGCGCGCCATCGGCGCCTCCAATTTCGGCGCCGCGCGCGTCGCCGACGCGCTGGCGCTGTCGCAGCGGCACGGCCTGCCGCGCTACGAATGCCTGCAACCGGAATACAACCTGGTGGCGCGCGCCGGCTACGAAACCGAACTCGAACCGCTGGTGCGCGAGCAGGGCCTGGGCGTGGTGTGCTACTACGCGCTGGCCAGCGGCTTCCTCACCGGCAAGTACCGCAGCGAAGCCGACCTCGCCAAGAGCATCGCGCGCGGCCGCGCCGCGCAACGCCACCTCAATCCGCAGGGCCTGCGCGTGCTCTCTGCATTGGATGCGGTGGCCGCCGCGCACGGCGGCGCCACGCCCGCGCAGGTCGCGCTGGCCTGGCTGATCGCCCGCCCCGGCATCACCGCGCCCATCGCCAGCGCCACCAGCGTGGCGCAGCTCGAGGAGATCATGGGCGCGCTGTCGCTCACGCTGCGCGCAGACGAGATCGCCGCGCTGGATGCAGCCAGCGCGGCCTGATCAGCGCGCGACGGAACCCGCCGTTGCGGGCGCGTCGTCGCTGCCGTCGTCGGCATCCTGCTGGTCGGGCGACAGCACGGCGTAGCCCTGCGCCTTTAGCTTGGCAAGGTAGCCGGTGGGCGACAGCAGCTCGCCCATCGGCAGCAGCGCCAGCGTCGTGCGGTTCTTCGCCAGCGCCGCGTCAGCGGCCTTCAGCCAGCTCTGTTCCACCCTGGCCGGCACATCCTGCAGGCCTTGCTGGCGCGCGAGGTCGGAGCCGTCGAAGGCATCGGTGCAGGCATCGCCGTGCCGGTCGCGGCGCAATGCGGCCAGCGTCGCGGTGTCGCCGGTGGCCCACGCATTCGCGGCCGCCTGCATGTTCGGCAGGTCGTGCTCGACGCGATCCATGGTCTGCACCAGGCAGGCGGCGTCGTCCATGCTGCCGTGGCGGAATTCGGCGAGCGCCTGCTTCGGATCGGCGATGGTAAACGTGTAGCTGGTGCTGACCTGCGGGATGCCGTGCCGCTTGGCAAGCTTGCGCGCCAGCTTGCCGGCCACGTCGTCGTCCGTGAGGCCGGCGTCTTTCACCGCCGCCTCGTACAGCTCGCCGGCCGCGAAGATCGGCCGGTACTTCTCCACGCCGTTGCCGCGACCGAGGTACCTGGCCTTCAGCGTTTGCCAGCGCGCATACACCGGCGGCGGCAGCACGTCCGCCAGCTTCTTGCCGTCGGGGTTGTTGCGGATGCCGATCAGGCGCGGCAACAGCATCAGCTTGCTGAAGAAGCCGCCCTTCGCATTCACCTCGATGGCCGGCGGCAGCAGCAGCGCCTGCGCGGCCAGCTCGGTATCGCTCACCTGTTGCGCCTGCCACTGCATCTTCTTCGGCAGCGGCGACTGCGTGCCGAGTATCCACAGCACGTGATCGCCCTTGCTGACTTTCCACAGGCCCGGCCCCGGCAGCTCGCCGCTCACCACCACGGCGGGCAGGTTCTTCGCGGCGGTGGTTGCCGGCGCGGGTACCGTTTGCGCGTGTGCCGGCAGGGTCGCCAGGCCGAGCACCATCATCATCCATCTGCTGCCACGCATCGTCCGCTCCCTTGATCCATTTCGCCCGCACCGGTCATGGCCGGGCTCCGCATGGACAGGCGCCCTGCGGTGAAGTTCACCCGGGCATGCCGGATCCGCGCCTCATTGCGCCATGGCCGAACCCGCCGGCGCGGGAGCACTGCCCGCGTCGGCCGGCGCGTCGTCCAGCCCCAGCGGCGCCTCCACCGCGTAGCCCTCGGCCTTCAACCGGTTCACGTAGCCGTCGGGCGAGAGCAGCTCGTCCATCGGCAGCATGGCGAAGCTGGTGCCGTTCCTCGCCAGCGCGTCGCGCGCGGCGGCCAGCCACGTGGCTTCCAGCTGCGCTGGCACATCGGCCAGGCCGAGCTGATGGGCGAAGCCGGCGTCGGTGATCGCGCTCACGCAGGCGTCGCGGCGATGGCTGTCGGGCTGCGCGCGCAGCGCGTCGAGGTCGCCGGTGGCCCAGGCGTTGGCACGCGCGGCCATCGCGGGCAGGTCGTGCTCGACGGCGTCCAGCGTGCGGCTGAAGCATTCCATGTCGCTGGGCGCGGCGGCCTTGAAGGCCTTGAGCGCATCGCGCGGATGCTGGATCTCCACGCGGTACTGCACCGGCGTTTCCAGCACGCCGTCGTTCTTCGCCAGCGCGGCCACCGCGCCCGGCACGCCGCCGTCGTTGCTCAGGCCGTTCGCCTTCAGCGCCTTCTTGTACAGCTCCTGCGCGGCGAACAGCGGACGCCAGCGCTCGATGCCGCGGTCGTCGCCGATGTACTTCTGCTTCAGCGCCAGCCAGCGCGCGTAAGTGGGCGCGTCCATCACCTGATCCAGCGTCTTGCCGTCGGGGTTCTTGCGCGCGCCGTACGCGCTGGGCAGCAGGAACAGCTTGCCGAAGAAACCGATGTCGGCCTTCAGCTTGATCTTCGGTTCCAGCAACACCTGCTTCGACTGCGCCAGCACCTGCTGCACGTCATGCGACTCCCACTGCATGTTCCCCGGCAGCGGCGACAGCGTACCCAGCACCCACAGCACGTGGCCGTTCTTGCTCACCTTCCACAGGCCCGGCCCCGGCACCACGCCGCTCACCACCACGGGCGCCAGCAAGGGTACGTCAGCGGGTACCGGCGGGGGTGCGACCGTACTTGTCGGCGACGGCGTTTGCATCTGCGCAGCGAGCACAGCTGGCGCGGCCAGCGCGAGGCACAGCAGCATAGACAAGGGGCGCATTGGGTTCGTCTTCATGGCTCGTTTCCGTTCCGAGGGCGGCACACCATCGGCGTTGTGACCGTATGGAGTGCGCGATGTTCGCTGGAATGAGGCAACGGGGCTTGAATCAACGCACCCACCAGCACATGCTGCCACCATCGAGACAAAGCAAAAAATGACGCACCCAAGGGGAAGCGATGGAAAGCCACTACACCGCAGACAGCTGCGCCCAGTATTTGAGCAAGTTTTACATTCTGCCGCACACCTACAGGGCCTCCATTACCACAAGGTTTTTCCTCGCACCCCTTGCCTCCATCTCTTTTGTCATGGTGATGGCATGGATTGTCCTTCCTGATGTGGTTTCTCAAATACAGCATCCAAACACCCATGAAAAATGGCAAATGAACGTCGTAACATTATGTGGATTTATTATCTGTTTTTGCTTTTTTACATTGAGCATCATGTGGAGAAAAACGGTCATCACTCGTCATTCGATAGATATCACGCTGTCGCTGTCGAAAAAAACCATACCGTCGAAAAACATTGTGGGGTATGCCTTGGAAACGACCAGACAGTACAGAGGGACGGACGTTTTGCAACTTTCCATTCTTCATAATGAACCCGGAAGACCCCAAACGAAGACTCGACTCGCCTTGAATCCCCACAACTTGAACGACCCGAAACTGCGCGGCCTCTTCATGTCAATGAGTAACTATGGAGACGCTGCGCTCAGTGATTTTCTGTACGGCATCAGCGGCAACAAAGATTCCACACAGGAGAAGGTTTTGCTCGTGATCCTTGTTCTCTTGACCTCGTTTCTCCTCTTGCATGGCCTTCCAGCAATTTTGCATGCGCTTGAGCAGCTAGGTTAAATTCAGCAGATACTTGTAACGCGATCCAAGGAGCCGCCGGCTTCGCTGGTATGACGAGCAAAAACAAGACGGGGCGCAAAGCGCCCCGTCTTGCATCCCATCATCGACTGCCCAACCTCACTTCAACCCCGCAAGCGCCGCGTTGAACGTGGCGCTGGGCCGCATCGCTGCGGCCACCAGTTTCATGTCGGGGTGGTAGTAGCCCTTGATGTCGACAGGTTTGCCCTGCGCGCCGTTCAACTCGCCGACGATGGTTGCCTCGTTGTCGGCCAGCGCCTTGGCCAGCGGGGCGAATTTCGCCTTGAGCGCGGCATCGCCGTCCTGCGCGGCCAGCGCCTGCGCCCAGTACAGGGCGAGGTAGAAGTGGCTGCCGCGGTTGTCCAGCTCGCCCACCTTGCGCGCGGGCGACTTGTTGTTATCGAGGATCTTGCCGTTGGCTTCGTCCAGCGTCTTCGCCAGCACCTTCACGCGTGCGTCGCCGGTCTTGTCGCCCACGAATTCCAGCGAGGCCTGCAGCGCGAGGAACTCGCCCAGCGAATCCCAGCGCAGGTAGTCCTCTTCCAGGAACTGCTGCACGTGCTTGGGCGCGGAACCGCCGGCGCCCGTCTCGAACAGCCCGCCGCCGGCCATCAGCGGCACGATGGAGAGCATCTTGGCGCTGGTGCCCAGCTCCATGATCGGGAACAGGTCGGTGAGGTAGTCGCGCAGCACGTTGCCGGTGACCGAGATGGTGTCCTGGCCCTGGCGGATGCGCTCCAGCGAGAACTTGGTGGCGGCCACCGGATCGAGGATGCGGATGTCGAGGCCGCTGGTGTCGTGATCCTTGAGATAGCGCTCCACCTTCCTGATGATCTCGCGGTCGTGCGCGCGCTGCGGGTCGAGCCAGAACACCGCCGGCGTGTTCGACAGGCGCGCGCGCGACACGGCGAGCTTCACCCAGTCCTGCACCGGCGCGTCCTTGGTCTGGCAGGCGCGCCAGATGTCGCCGGCTTCCACCGACTGTTCCAGCAGTACCTTGCCGGCCTCGTCGGTGACCTTGACCACGCCGTCGGCGGCGATCTGGAAGGTCTTGTCGTGCGAGCCGTATTCCTCGGCCGCCTGCGCCATCAGGCCCACGTTGGGCACGCTGCCCATGGTGGCCGGATCGAACGCGCCGTGCGCCTTGCAGTCGGCGATGGTGGCCGCGTACACGCCCGCGTAGCTGCGGTCGGGGATGATCGCCTTGCAGTCCTGCTGCTTGCCCTCGGCGTTCCACATCTTGCCGGAATCGCGGATCATCGCCGGCATCGAGGCGTCGATGATGACGTCGCTGGGCACGTGCAGGTTGGTGATGCCCTTGTCGGAATTCACCATGGCCAGCGCCGGGCGTCTGGCGTATTCCGCCGCGATGTCGGCCTTGATCGCCGCCTGCGTCTCAGCCGGCAGGCTGCCGAGGCGCGCGTACAGGTCGCCGATGCCGTTGTTCGGATCGAAGCCGGCCTGCTTCAGCGCGTCGGCGTGCTTGGCGATCACGTCCTTGTAGAACTCGTCCACCACCACGCCGAACATGATGGGGTCGGACACCTTCATCATGGTGGCCTTGAGGTGCACCGAGAACAGCACGCCCTGCGCCTTGGCGTCGGCGATCTGCGCATCGATGAAGGCGGCCAGCGCCTTGCGGCTCATCACCGCGGCGTCGAGGATCTCGCCGGCCTTCAGCACGACTTTCTCCTTCAGCACCTTGCTGGAGCCGTCCTTGCCGAACCACTCGATCTTCACCGCGGTCGGCGCGTCCACCACCACGGACTTTTCGCTGCCATAGAAGTCGCCGCCGTCCATGTGCGACACGTGGGTCTGCGAATCCTTGCTCCACGCGCCCATCTTGTGCGGATGCTTGCGCGCGTAGTTCTTGACCGAGAGCGGCGCGCGGCGGTCGGAGTTGCCCTCGCGCAGCACCGGGTTCACCGCGCTGCCCTTCACCTTGTCGTAGCGCGCCTTGGCGTCCTTCTCGGCGTCGTTCTGCGGCACGTCCGGGTAATCAGGCAGCGCGTAACCCTGCGCCTGCAATTCCTTAATCGCGGCCTTGAGCTGCGGCACCGATGCGCTGATGTTCGGCAGCTTGATGATGTTGGCGTCTGGTGTGGTGGCCAGCTTGCCCAGCTCAGCGAGGTGGTCGCCGATCTTCTGGCCGTCCTGCAGGCGATCCGGGAACTGCGCGAGGATGCGCCCCGCCAGCGAGATGTCGCGCGTCTCCACCGCAATGCCGGCGGTGGCGGCGAACGCCTCCACGATGGGCAGCAGCGAGGCCGTGGCTAGGAACGGCGCCTCGTCGGTGAGGGTGTAGATGATCTTGGGTGTATCGGACATGGCGGCGCGGCTCTCTGATCGACAAGGGACAGAACGTGTCATTGTCGCGTTTTCGGCGAGCCGCGCAAATGATCCCGGGCACGGGGATATGCCAGACTGCGCGGCTGATCGAACCGCACCGCGCGCCATGACACTCGACGAACTGCAACAGCTGGTCGCCAGCCAGGACTGGCGCGCCGCCTTCGACGCTCGCACCTTGGGCCGCGGTCGGGACTACGCCCAGCGCAAGCACGTGCACAAGCTGGAACTGCTCGACGACGGCGCGCTGCGCGGTCGCGTCAAGGGCAGCGGCGGCCAGAGCTACACCTGCACCGTCACGCTCGCGACGACGACTGGCCGCCTGCAAGTGCGCTCGCATTGCACCTGCCCGGTGGGCAGCCAGTGCAAGCACGCCGCCGCGATGCTGTTCGACGCCGCCGCCAGCCTGGCCATCGCCCTGACCACGCGGGAATCCCTGTCCGAATCGCCGGCGACGTCGACGGCGCTGGCTGCACGCCGCGATGCCGTGGAAATGCAGCAGTGGGATCAATGGCTGGCCGCGCCAAGTGCCAGCCTCGGCAACGCGCTGCCCGTCGCCGCGCCGGAAAACCGCTTCGGCCTGCTGTTGCGCGCCGATGGGCCGCAAGGTCAGTTGTATGCCTTGCCGGTGTGGATGAGCCCGGCCAGGAACCGCAACGGCAAGGCGGCCTGGGTCAAGCCCACGCCCCTGCTCAACAGTAGCGCCGGCACGTACCCGATGCCGGCGGAAGGCTGGCCGGAGGACGTCGCCATGGCGCTGGCCGTGTTGCTGGCCGCGCCCACGCACAGCATGGCCGGCCACCACTGGCTGGCCATCCGCAGCGCGCCGACGGAACACGCCTTGAGCCTGCTGCTGGCGCGCTATCCCGCCTGGTTCGAACGCGGCGAACACCCGCTGGAAGCCGGCCCCACGCTGGAGTCCACAGTGCGCTGGGTGGCCGACGAAGAGGGCAACCTGCGCCCACGCATGCAGGTGGATGCGAGTGACGCCATGCTGCTGCAAGGCGCCGGACTCTGGTACGTGCAACTTGCCGCAGGGCGCTATGGCCGCGTGGCGGGCGACCTGCAGCAGTACCGACGCCTGCAGTACGCCCCACCGCTGCGACCGCATCAGCGCGAACACCTGCGCCAGCGCTTGGCGCGCAGCCCGACAGCCGCCTGGTTGCCGCCGCTGCCGGAGGTCGAGGCCATCGAAGACCTCCGCGTAACGCCCCAGCCCGTGCTCTATCTGCAAAGCGCCCTCATCCGCGAATGGACGAGCGGGCGCGGCATGGTGGGCGTCGCCTCGCTGCGCTTCGACTACGCCGGCCACGTGCTGCCCACCAGCGAGCCGCGCAGCGTGGTGACCCGGCGCGGCGACAGCGGCCTCTACGCCATCCACCGCGACATGATCGAGGAAGAGCGCTGGATCGCCGCCCTGCGCAAGGCCGGCCTGACCCGCAAGGATGGCTTGTATGTCGGCTTCACCCTCGGCGACGGTCGCGCCCATGAGCACGATTGGGTGTGGCAGCCGAACAAGCGCCTGTTGCCGCAATCGGCCAAGGGGTGGGAACCGCTGCTGCCGAAACTCGCCGAACGCGGCTTCCGGCTGGAATACGCCGACGATTTCCCGCACGACGAGCTGGTCAGCGTCGACGACTGGCACGGCGAACTCACGCCCTCCGGCAACGCCTGGTTCGACGTGACACTGGGCGTGGACATCGCCGGCGAACGCATCGACCTGCTGCCCATCCTGCGCCAGCTGGTCGCCGACCCGAGCTTTCCGCGCACGCCCGCACCACGCGAGAAGAAGCACGCCAGCTGGCGCGTGAAACTGGACGAAAAACGCGCCGCCGACCTGCCGCTGGCGCGGCTGCGCGCCCTGATCGAGCCGCTGCTGGAATGGCTGGAACACGAAGGCGAAGGCACGCCGCGCGTGCATGCCAGCCAGCTCGGCGAACTGGGCGCCAGCGCCGACTGGCATGGCGGCGACGCGCTGCGCCGCAAGCTGGAACAACTGCGCGCCAAGGCCGGCGCCGGCAAGCCGCCACGCGGCTTCAAGGCCACGCTGCGGCCCTATCAGCTGGACGGCCTGGCCTGGCTGGATTTCCTCGGCGCCGCCGGCCTGGGCGGCATCCTCGCCGACGACATGGGCCTGGGCAAGACCGTGCAGGTGCTGGCGCATCTGCTCGGCGAAAAGCAGCGCAAGCGCCTAGCCAAACCCGCACTGGTGGTCTGTCCCACCTCACTGGTGGGCAACTGGCAGATGGAGGCCGCGCGCTTCACGCCCACGCTGAAAGTGTTGGTGCTGCATGGCGCCGACCGCGCCGACCGCTACGACGAACTGGCCACGCACGACCTGGCCATCACCACCTATCCGCTCTTGGCGCGCGACCGCGAGCGACTGCTCGAGACCGCGTTCTCGCTGCTGATACTGGACGAGGCGCAGGCGATCAAGAACGCCGCCAGCCAGGCCGCGCAAGTCGTGCGCGAGATTCCCGCCGAACGCCGTCTCGGCATGACCGGCACGCCGCTGGAAAACCATCTGGGCGAACTGTGGGCGCAGTTCGACGCGGTGGAGCCGGGCCTGCTCGGCAGCCAGCGCCAGTTCGCCAGGAGCTACCGCACGCCCATCGAAAAACACGGCGACCGCGAGCGGCTGGAGCGCCTGAACCGCCGCGTCAAACCCCTGCTGCTGCGCCGACGCAAGGACGAAGTGCTGGCCGACCTGCCACCCAAGACCGAAATCGTGCACACGCTGGAGCTGGAAGGCGAGCAGCGCGCGCTGTACGAAACCCTGCGCCTGGCCCAGCACGAACGCGTGCGCCAGGCGGTGGCCGAGCGCGGCCTGGCGCGCAGCGGCATCATCGTGCTCGACGCCTTGCTCAAGCTGCGCCAGGCCTGCTGCGATCCGCGTCTGGTCAAGCTCGCCAGCGCGAAGAAGGTCAAGGCCAGCGCCAAGCTCGACGCGCTCATGGAACTCATCGACGGCCTCGTCGCCGACGGCCGCCGCGTGCTGCTGTTCTCGCAGTTCACCGAAATGCTGGCGCTGATCGAAACCGCGCTGGCCAAGCGCAAGATCCCGCACCAGACGCTCACCGGCCAGACCCCGGCGCGCGAACGCACGGCGATGGTCAAGCGCTTCCAGCAAGGCGAACTGCCGCTCTTCCTCATCAGCCTGAAAGCCGGCGGCACCGGCCTCAACCTCACCGCCGCCGACACCGTGATCCACTACGACCCGTGGTGGAACCCCGCCGCCGAAGCCCAGGCCACCGACCGCGCGCATCGCATCGGCCAGCAGAAACCCGTGTTCGTCTACCGCCTGATCTGCCAGGGCACGGTGGAAGAAAAAATCCAGGCGATGCAGGCGCGCAAGGCCGAACTCGCCCAAGCCATCCTGGACGGCGGCGGCGCCAGCCAGCAGCTGCGCTTCGACGAGGCGGATCTGGAGGCGTTGTTCGGGGGGATGTAGCTCCACTATCGCGCCAGCGCCGAACCGCCACAGCCCCTTGTCTCGACATATGAGACTGCGCTGTGGCAAAACGAAACCTGCCAGCCCGCCTTGCGAGCGCGGGCGCACAGGGGAAACACATGGATCGGCTTGTTTGGCACGGTAGCGCACACGCAGGTGCGCCTGGCGGCATACCACCTCGTTCTGGCTTGCGGCACGCGTTCGCGGTGCCCGCCTGCTGCCCGCGACACCCGTCGCCCGCAGGCCGCCGCCCGCATCGCACCACGGGGCGCACCTATGGATTTTGAAGCTTGCTTCCGCCATGCCTTCGACCCAACGGGGGAAAAGGCAACCGCGCCCTATGCCTACCAGAGCGCCCTGGCGCACGACATCTGGCCCGACGCGCTGGACATCCCCACTGGCATGGGCAAGACCGCCGCCGTAACGCTTGCCTGGCTTTGGAAACGCGGCTGGCGGCCGGGCGGCCGTATGGAAACACCCGATCCCGAAACACCCCGGCGCCTGATCTGGTGCCTGCCCATGCGCGTGCTGGTGGAACAAGCCCGCGACACTATCCAGGGCTGGATCGAACATCTCGGCATCGGTGGCGCCCCCGGTACCGGAAACGTTTCTGTACACGTTCTGATGGGTGGCGAGGGCGACCTCGAAACCTGGGCCGAACACCCGGAAGAGGACATGATCCTCATCGGCACCCAGGACATGCTGCTCTCCCGTGCACTCATGCGCGGCTACGGCATGAGCCGCTACCAGTGGCCGATCCACTTCGCGCTGCTGCACAACGACTGCCTATGGGTGTACGACGAGGTGCAGCTGATGGGAGCCGGGCTGGCCACCTCCGCCCAGCTCGAAGCCTTCCGGCGCACCGCCTTCCCATTGGCAAAAAGCAGCCGTTCGCTGTGGGTGTCCGCCACGCTGCGCACCGCATGGCTGGACACGGTCGACCTGCGTCCGCACCTCGACACCCTGAAACGCCACACCCTCGGCGAGGCCGACCGCACCCAGGCCAGCGCACGCCTGCAGGCCGCCAAGGCCTTGCAGGCAGCCGCCACACGACTCGACAAGGACAACAGCAAGCAAAACGCCAAGGCGTACATCGACATGCTATGCGCGGAGGTGCTCGCGCAGCACGACCCGGCGGCGCAAACCCTCGTCATCCTCAACAACGTCGGTCGCGCGCAGCAGCTTTTCCAGTCGATCAAGAAGCGGCGCGGCGACCGCGACGACCTGCTGATCCACGCCCGCTTCCGCCCCTCCGAGCGCAGCGAGCTGACGCGAAAACTGCGCGCAGGGCCGGGCGTCGACCGCATCGTCGTCGCCACCCAGGCCATCGAAGCCGGCGTGGACATTTCCTCCAAGGTCATGTTCACCGAACTGGCGCCATGGGCGTCCCTGGTGCAGCGCTTCGGCCGCTGCAACCGCGATGGCAGACACAACGACGCGGGTGCGCGCGTCTTCTGGATCGACATCGAAGCCGACAAGACACTCACGCTCCCCTACGCCGCCGAATCACTGGATGCCGCCCGCGCCACGCTGGCCGGGCTGACCAGCGCCAGCCCCGGCGACCTGCCGCCCACCGAAGAAGCCCGCCCGCTCACGACCGTCCTGCGGCGCAAGGACTTCCTCGACCTGTTCAACACCGACCCCGACCTCTCCGGCTTCGACGTCGACGTTTCCGACTACATCCGCGACAGCGGCCTGCCCGGCGTGCAACTGTTCTGGCGCAATCTCAAGGACAACCCCAATACGCCCGACACGCAACCGCAGCCTGCACGCGACGAACTCTGCCCCGTATCGATGGGACAAATCACCGCCTTCGCCAAGCGCAAGGACATCACGCTCTGGCACTGGGACACACTCGACGGCCAATGGGCCAAGCTGTCGCACGACCGCAAGCTGCGCCCCGGCATGACCCTGCTGGCGCGCAGCCACGACGGCGGCTACAGCCCGGACATCGGCTTCGACGGCATCGCCAAGCCACCCGTACCGATTGGCCCTGAAGTCGCCAGCAGTGCCAGTCGCCGCGACTACGCCGACGACTGGCGCTCGCAACAACCGCGTCCTGTGGCGCTCGCCAACCATCTGGCGCACGTGGCTGCCCACGCCGCTGGGCTTTGCGACGCCGTGGGCGAAACCACGCATACGGCCGACGTCGTGCGCGCCGGGCGTTGGCACGACCTGGGCAAGCTGCACGAGGTCTTCCAGCAGTCCATGTACCGCTGCCACCTGCCTGCCGACCCGGCGCAACCGCTGGCGAAATCCAGTTGCACGGGGCCGATGCGGCACAGCCGGGCCTTCTTCCGGCATGAGCTGGCTTCCATGCTCGGCTGGCTGGCGCAGCACGACGGCGAGCCGCACGCCGACCTCATCGCTTATTTGATACTCGCCCACCACGGCAAGGTGCGCATGAGCCTGCGCGCCATGCCGAGCGAAAAAGCCGAACCCGGCGTCAAACGCTTCGCCCGTGGCATCCATGAAGGCGATGTGTTGCCCGCACTCGATTTCGATGGCGAACACAGCGCCACCGCCACACTCAAGCTCGCGCTGATGGAGATGGGCCTCGGCGAACAGGGCGCCTCCTGGGGCGAGCGGGCGCTGCGCCTGCTGGAGCAACACGGCCCGTTCCAACTCGCCTGGCTGGAAACGCTGGTGCGCCTGGCCGACTGGCGCGCTTCGGCAGCCGAACAAGAGGGGGATGCGGAGTGAACGAATTTCTGCTCGAAGGCTGCACAGCCACCCCGCTGGCCAGCTACCTCAAGGCGCTGGGCGTGCTGCGCCTGTTGTCGGCCCGTTACCCCGAAACACGCGGCAGCTGGCGCGGCGACCATTTTGTACTGATGACGTCGCTGGATCGCGAAGGCATCGAGCGGTTCTTTCTGGATGAGTACGAGCCGACGCCGATCATGGCGCCATGGAATGGCGGCAGCGGGTTTTACGACAAGGACAACAAGGACGCCCTGTGGCGCATCATGCAAAGCAACGATGCGCGATTTGGGGGCTACAAGGCCTGCGTTGCCGTAGCGGAGTCCGCACTCGACGGACACGACCGTACGGCCAGCCCCAAAGATGACGCCAAGGCCAGCCTGCTCGTTGCCATCCGCAGCCAACTCCCCGATTCGGCGCTTGGCTGGTTTGATGCCTCGGTGCTACTGGCTGGCGACTCGCCGCAATACCCGCCGCTGCTTGGAACAGGCGGCAACGACGGTCGGCTCGACTTCACCAACAACTTCATGCAGCGCGTCCTCGACGTGCTCCCATCGGATGACGAAGGCGCGGTGCAGGCGTCCCTCGGTTGGCTGCAAACCTCGCTGTTTGCCGAACCGGCGCCCGGGCTGACCCAAAGCGCCATCGGCCAGTTTGCTCCCGGCCAAGCGGGCGGCCCGAATGCAAGCACGGGCTTCGATGCCGATGCGTCCATCAACCCCTGGGATTTCGTGTTGATGATCGAAGGCGCGTTGCTGTTCGCCGCGGCAACGGTGCGGCGCAACGCCGACGATCCTTTCGGCGTGCTGAGCTACCCCTTTACCGTGCGTGCCATCGGAGCGGGCTCAGGCAGTCTGGGCGAAGGCGATGCGGGCAAAGCACGCGGCGAGCTCTGGATGCCTCTGTGGCCGCAGTTCGCAACGCATGCGGAAGTGCGCGCATTGATGAGCGAGGGCCGCGTGGCGCTGGGCCGGAAACCGGCGCGGGATGCGCTCGATTTCGTCCGCGCCGTGCAACATCTCGGAGGCTACCGCGGCGTACGAAGTTTTCAGCGTTACGGACTGCTGATGCGTTCAGGCAAGGCCTATCTGGCGACTCCGCTCGAACGAGTCGATGTCAGTGAATCGCCGGCTCCATCATGGCTCGACGAACTGGACACCCACGGCTGGCTGGAAAAATTCCGCCGTTTCGCCAACGAGGGCAACACAGCCACCCGCTTCAAGACCCTGCGCAAGCGTCTCGAAGACGCGCTGTTCGCACTCTCCGGCAAAACACCAGGCAAGCCGGAGGCGCAAGCGCTGCTGATCCTGCTTGGCCAGATCCAATCCGCTCTTGCATCGAGCAGCAAGGCACGCGAGGCCGTGCGACCGGTTCCGCGCCTATTCGAACGCTGGATCATCGCCGCCGATGACGGAAGCCCCGCCTTGCGCATCGCCAAAGCCCTGGCCGGCCTGCGCGGTGTGGACGAAGTACCGCTACCCATCCGCGCCCAGCTCTTTCCGGTCGAGCGCCGCTGGGCCAAATGGATCACGCCGGAATCCGACGAAAACTATCGCCTCTGCGATGGTTTCGAAGGCCGTCTGGTCGATACGCTGCCCACACTGCTTGCCCGGCGATTGTGGCTGGCCGAGCGCTTCGGCATGGACGACAAGCCACTGGAAAGCCCGACGGGCGCAACGCTGGCCGACCTCGCCGCCTTCCTGCGCGACGACGGTATGGATGCGCGCATTGCCGATCTGCTGCCGGGCCTCGCGTTGTGCGACATCCCGCAGGAGATCGACCGCAGCGGCGGCGGCGGCGGCGGCGAGGGTGGCGTGCCGGCGGCCTTTGCGCTGATGAAACTGGCGCTGACCCCAGAACGCACCTTGTGCTCGCTCGGTGCGCTGGCCGATGGACAAAGCCTGCCGGTACCCACCGGCATGCTGGCGCAGCTCGCCGCCGGCAATCACGGCAACCGCGCCGTGGCCATCGCCTGGCGCCGCTTGCGCGCCTCCGGCCTGGCGCCGCGATTCACGCCCGACGCGCTGCCGGCACTGGCCGGTATCGACCCCAAACGTGCCGCCGCCGCGCTGCTGATTCCGCTGCGCTACGGAGCCACCGCAGCACTGGCACGCGGCATCACGAAACAGCCCGAACCCGACTTCGCCTGACCACGGATACCAAGGAGTACAACCATGAGTCTCGATCTGTCCGCCCTCGCCCATGCCCCGCGCCTGCTGCTGCGCGCCAAGCTCGAGCCCTTGCAGGGCACGCGCTTCCAGCCCACCGGCTTCCCCGAAATCGGCGCCGCCCAATACGAAGGCCCGGACGGCACGCCCACCCTGCTGGTGGAGTCCGCGCAGAGCATGGCCAACCGCCTGGAAGCCGTGTGCTGGGACAAGGTGGCCGACGACTGGGTGACTCCGCTACAGGGGCTCTCCGTCATCAAGGTCAAGGACAAGGATGGCAAACCACTGACCAACTCGGTGCTGGAGGCGCATCGGATCAACTCGCCGTACATCCTCGAAAGCACCGACAAGATGGTTTTCGACAAGCTCAAGGCCGAACTGGCCGACATGGAAGAAGGCTTCGTCGATCTGCGCAAGCTCGCGCATACCTTGCTCGCCCTCGACATCAACGCCCTGCTGCACGGCGTGTTTCTTGCCAAGAAGGAGCTGGCGGGCGGCCGTCTGCGGCTACCGCGCGCACTGTCGGGCTTCATCGAAGCCACCGATGCCAAAGTTGCAGCGAGCGGCGGCGTCAAGAACGATTCGGTCAATCCTTCCGGCGACACGGCAAAGGGGTTTGGCAACGTACCCTTCTCCCGCGACGAATTCGTCTCGCCCGATATTGCCGCCTACTTCAATCTCGACCTCGCCCAACTGCGCGGCTACGGCTTCACGCCAGCCGTGTCCGACCTGCTGGTCGCGCTGGCGCTCTACAAGATTCGCGCCTTCCTCGAAACCGGTCTGCGTCTGCGCACCGCTTGCGATCTGGAGTGCACGGCGCTGGATGTGCAACGGCCGATCGGCTTCCCGATGCCCACGCTGGAAGCACTCACGCAGGCGCTTCCCGACCTCATCAAGGCCGCTGCCGCCGATGCCCAGTTCCAGCCCACCACGGTGACTTATACCGGCGGCGGCAAGGTGACCAAGGGCAAGAAGGGCAAGGGTGAAACGGAGTCCGACGACGACGGCGAAGGCTGAGCCATGCTCGCGCTTGCTTTCACCTTTCCCGCCGGGCGCTATCACGCCACGCCATGGGATCGCCACGTCAATGAGGGCGCGGTTGCGTGGCCGCCCGAGCCGTGGCGCATCCTGCGCGCATTGATCGCCACCTGGCACCACAAGCTCAAGCATGACGGCAGGCACAGCGACGCCACACTCCAGGCGCTGATCGAATCCCTGTCCACCGAGCTGCCCGAGTACAGCCTGCCAGCGGCCAGCCATAGCCATACCCGGCACTACCTGCCGCAGTTTGCGGCGGGCAAGACCTCACTGGTCTTCGATGCCTTCACCGCGGTGGATCGCAACGAACCCCTGGGCGTCGTCTGGCCCCAATTGACACTCCCCACCGATCAGCGCGCCCTGCTCGACGACTTGCTCTCCGTCATGGGCTACCTCGGCCGCGCCGAATCCTGGGTGGAAGCCAGAACGCTCGAAACGGCCCCGCCGACCAACTGCCTGCCCGGCGACTGCGCGCTCGACACGCGAACCGGCGAGGTCAAGGGCGAACTGGTCACGCTGTATGCGCCGCGGCCCCGCGCCGATTACCAAGCGCTGCGCGGACGCTTTCTGGTCGACAAAAAAGCACAGAAGAAACTAGGCGCCACGCTGCCGGAGTCCCTGCTCGACGCGCTCAGCGTCGATACCGGCGACCTGCGCAAGCTTGGCTGGAGCCAACCGCCCGCCGCACGCAAGGTGAGTTACCTGCGTCCCGTCGATGCGCTGCGCCCACGGCCCACCATCCATCGTGCCGTGGCACCCGCCGTGATGGCCGTCAACTTCATCCTCGACGGCAAACCGTTGCCGCGCGTGGAGGACAGCCTGCGCATCGGCGAACTGATGCGCGTCGCCGCCATGGGCCAGTGCAAGCAGGCCTTCGGCGAGGGACATATTCCACCGGTCTTTTCCGGCCACGATCTACCCGCGGGCAACCGCCATGGCCACGCCTTTTACCTGCCGTGGGACAGCAACGACGACGGCCGGCTCGATCGCATGCTTGTCTACGCGCCTATCGGCATGAGCGATGCCGAACAGCGCGCGTTGCTCAAGGTGAAAAGGCTCTGGGATCATGCCGGCGCCGAATGGCAATTGTCGCTGGAAGGCAGCGGCTCGCCCGACATCGCCTCGCCGCTGACCCGCACCAGCGCCACCTGGGAATCCGCGACGCCCTACCTGCACCCTTGGCATGTCAAGAAGCACTTCGGCATCGAAGAACAGATCTGCCGCGAGTGCCGCGAACGCGGCATCCCCGAGCCCATCGCCATCGAAAGCCGCGCCGAGGTGGATGTCGGCAAGGGCCGCATGCGCCGGCCGATCCACTTCCACCGCTTCCGCAATCGGCGCGGACTGAGCCAACCAGACCGCCTGGGCAGCTTCTGGAAGCTGACCTTTGCCGAGCCGTTGACCGGCCCGTTGGCACTCGGCTTCGCCTGCCATTATGGCTTGGGCATGTTCAAACCGACGGCTCGAAAATAGTAAATAAATTTTGCTTTATTTTGATCTAAAGTATATTTTATTTTCCATGCCAAAGCGCACCCCGCCCATCTTTCCCGCCGCAACCGCGCGCCTCACGGCGCTCGGTGCGCGGTTGCGCGCGGCGCGGCTGCGGCGGCGCATGACGCAGGCGGCGCTGGCGGCGCGGGCCGACGTGTCGTTGCCCACCTTGCGCAAGCTGGAACAGGGCGAGGGTTCGAGCAGCTTGGCCACCTTGCTGCGTGCGCTGGAGGTGCTGGGGCTGGATCATGACCTCGACCTGCTCGCCAAGGAGGACGAACTAGGCCGCCGCCTGCAGGACATCCGCCAGGTGGGCGCGCCGCGCGGCAGGCGCAAGCCGTGAGCGCGCAAACCACCACCGTGCTCGACGTGGTGCTGGACGATGCCACGCTCGGCCCGGCACAGGCGATCGGCAGCCTGCGTTGCGAACGGCACGGCAGCAACGAAGCCATCGCCTTCGAGTACCGCCGCGACTACCTCGAACAGCGCCAGAGTGTAGCCATCGCGCCCGACCTGCCCTTGGTGGGGGGGCCGTCGTGGCCGGGGCACGGGCAGGCCTTGTTCGGCATCTTCCGCGACATCTCGCCGGATCGCTGGGGCTGCATGCTGATGGAGCGACGCGAGGCACTGGAGGCCCGCGAGACGAAACGCCGCGTGCGCCGCCTCTCCGAATGGGATTTCCTGGCCGGCGTGGACGACTGCACGCGCATGGGCGCCCTGCGTTTGCGCCAACCCGGGCCGCCGCATGCCTGGGTCGACGAACGCGCGCACAGCGCCCCGCCGGCGACACGCCTGCGCGAACTGGAAGCCATTGCCCGCGAGCTCGGCCGCGAGGGTGCCGAAAAACGCCCCGAGTACGCGCAGTGGCTGGCGCAACTGGTGGCCCCCGGCACCAGCCTGGGCGGCGCCCGCCCGAAAGCCACGTTCGCCGACGAGCATGGGGCGCTGTGGCTGGCCAAGTTCCCCGCCCACGACGACCGACGCGACGTCGGCGCCTGGGAATACCTCGCCTGGCATCTGGCCGGGGCGGCTGGCGTGACCGTTCCCGACGCCCGGCTGTTGCGCTTCGGCCGGGGCTACCGCAGCTTCGCCGTGCGACGCTTCGACCGCGACGGCGGCTCGCGCCGCCTGTATGCCTCGGCCATGACGCTCACCGGCCGCGGCGATGGCGAGGGCGGCAGCTACCTGGACATTGCCCAGGCGATCCAGCGCCACGGCGACCCAGCCGGCATCGGCGCCGATCTCGCCCAGCTCTATCGGCGCATCGCATTCTCCATCCTGGTCGGCAACCGCGACGACCACCTGCGCAACCACGGCTTCCTGCGCGCACCTGGCGGATGGCGACTGGCACCCGCGTTCGACATCAATCCGAACCCGGACAAGCGCGAGCATGCACTGGCGATCGACGCGCACGACCCCAGCCCGAGCCTGGCCAACCTGCGTGCCACCTGCGCCTACTACCGCCTCGCCGAAACCCAGGCAAAAACCATCGAGGCCGAGGTGCGCGACGCCGTGGCGACCTGGCCAGCCACCGCCGCCACGCTCAAGTTGCCTCGCCTGGCGCGCGATCAGCTGGCCGCCCTTATCGGCGATTGAAGACGCCGCACCCACGGCGCAAGAAGTTGCCGCTCCCGCCTCGCGGGAGTACAACCCAAGGCACGGATCGGCAGACGCCATGGGGAGCGGCTTTCGATGGAACCGAAGCAGGGGGATCTGGAACTTCCATTTCCGGAACTGGGCGGCGACCAGCCGCTGATCCCAGTGCGCATGCTCAACGAGCACGTGTATTGCCCGCGACTTGCGTATCTTGAATGGGTGCAGGGCGAGTGGGCGGACTCGGCCGACACGGTGGACGGCCGGCACAAGCATCAGCGTGTGGACAAGCCTTCCGGCGACCTGCCCGACGCCGCCATTGCCGAGGAAGAGCGCGTGGAGATCCACGCCCGCTCGGTCACGCTGTCGTCCAACACGCTGGGCCTGATCGCCAAGCTCGACCTGATCGAAGGCGAAGGCAGCACGGTCACACCGGTGGATTACAAGCGAGGCAAGCGACCGCACACCACGCGCGGCGTCTACGACCCCGAGCGCGTGCAGCTGTGCGCGCAGGGTTTGCTGCTGCGCGAACATGGCTACGCTTGCGACGAAGGCGCCATTTACTACGTAGCCAGCAAGGAGCGCGTAGCCGTCGCCTTCGACGACGAGCTGCTCACGCTCACCCGCAACGCCATCGCCGAACTGCGCGCCATGGCCTCCGGCGGGCGCATCCCCGCTCCGCTGGTGGACAGCCCAAAATGCCCGCGCTGCTCCCTGGTAACCATCTGCCTGCCGGACGAGGTGCAATTCCTGCACCAGACCGAACTGGCGCCGCGTCCGCTGGCGGTACCGCACCACGAAGCCCTGCCGCTGTACATCCAGCACTACAGCGCCAAGCTGGCGAAGAAAGGCGAGGTACTGGAGGTGACCGACAAGGACGGCAACCACTTGGCTAGCGCACGCTTGCGCGAAGTCTCCCAAGTGGTCATCCAGGGCAACGTCTACATCACCACGCCCTGCTTGCAAGAACTCATGCAGCGCGACATTCCCGTCAGCTGGCACAGCTATGGCGGCTTCTTCTTCGGCCACACCGTCGGCAACGGCCACAAGAACGTGGAACTGCGCACCGCGCAATATCGCGCCAGCTTCAACGATGCCACCTGCCTGCGCATCGCCCGCGGCCTGGTGGCCGCCAAGATCACCAATTGTCGCACCCAGATCCGCCGCAACTGGAAACCGGAAGAGAAGCCGGAACGCTTGCTGGACGATCTCAAGCGCATTCGCCAACAGGCCGAACGTGCCGAAAGTCTGGAAACCCTGCTGGGCATCGAAGGCCACGCCGCGGCGCTCTACTTCGGCCAGTTTCGGCAGACGTTGAAACCCGCCTCGCCGGAGGACGAAGCCTTGCTTTCCTTCGACTTCACGCTGCGCAATCGACGCCCGCCCAGCGACCCGGTGAATGCCATGCTTTCATTCGCCTACACCATGCTTTCGCGCACCTGGACAACCACGCTGACCTCCGTGGGCTTCGACGCCTTTCGTGGCTTCTATCACCAACCGCGTTACGGCCGCCCCGCCTTGGCATTGGACATGATGGAACCCTTCCGCCCCCTGCTGGCGGACTCGGTAGTCATGCAGGTCGTCAACAACGGCGAAGTCCGCCCCAGCGACTTCGTCAACGCGGCCGGCAGCGTGAATCTCGATGCCAGCGGGCGCAAACGCTTCATCGCCGCCTTCGAGCGGCGGCTCAGCCACGAGATCACCCATCCGCTGTTCGGTTACCGGCTGAGCTACCGGCGCTTGCTTGAGCTGCAAGCTCGCCTGCTTGGCCGTTTCCTGCTCGGCGAGCTCGACGAGTACCCCAACTTCACGACACGCTGAAAGCGTCGCAAACCGCGAGATGGCGATGGACGAACATCTGTACCTGGTGACCTACGATATCCGTGACGACAAACGCTGGCGTCGTGTCTTCAAGCTGATGAAGGGTTTCGGCGAATGGCTCCAGCTTTCCGTCTTCCAGTGCCGGCTGAGCCGCCGTCGCCACGCAGAGTTGGTGCAACTGCTGGACGGAGCCATCAATCGCCGCGTGGATGCCTTGCTGATCATCGACCTCGGCCCCGCCGACAAGGTGCAACCAAGGGTCGTCAGCCTGGGCGACAAGTTCGAACCCGTCGCACGCGAACCGATCATCGTATAGTCGCCCCATTCCACTTCGCCCCATTGCTGCGAGCGCTGCAGCAATGCCTGAAAAGCCGGCCAGCGCTCGCGCCACGAAGTTCTTTGAAAATCAGCCACATCCATGCACCTCCCACGCCCCAACCTGCAGACGACTGGGCAGGTTGCATGCTATCTTTTTCAGCGCTCGCATCCCAAGTAAAAACAGTCCGCCAAACCGCCGCTTAGGCATGGGCTGTGATCCGCAGCGATTCGCTGCGGCCTCATTGAAGCTCCTGGGCGGTGTATTGCTTCTGTGCGTTCTGCATGATGTGATCCGCAGCGATTCGCTGCGGCCTCATTGAAGCTTCGCGCCGGCCGTGATGTTGGTACTGTCCTGCATGTGTGATCCGCAGCGATTCGCTGCGGCCTCATTGAAGCTCGTATGCGCGCCGCCACCATCGCAAGGGCGAGACGTGATCCGCAGCGATTCGCTGCGGCCTCATTGAAGCGGTGAGCAAAAGCGAGCTGTCGAACACGTCTGCCAGGTGATCCGCAGCGATTCGCTGCGGCCTCATTGAAGCTGATGCGGATCTGCACGGCCTCGGGGTCGCGCGAGGTGATCCGCAGCGATTCGCTGCGGCCTCATTGAAGCCGATGCTCGGTGGTCAGCTCGGCCATGGCGATTCCAGTGATCCGCAGCGATTCGCTGCGGCCTCATTGAAGCATGAACAGGCGCATCGGATTCTCGGGCTGGCAGCGGCGGTGATCCGCAGCGATTCGCTGCGGCCTCATTGAAGCCGGGCAGTGCGCCGTTGCTGGGCAAGTTTATCGCTGGGTGATCCGCAGCGATTCGCTGCGGCCTCATTGAAGCGCGCGTGGGTTGTATGCGATGTCCACGTTGAACCAGCGTGATCCGCAGCGATTCGCTGCGGCCTCATTGAAGCGCCCGCGAGCGCGGCGCGCGCCAGGCCCATACGGCGTGATCCGCAGCGATTCGCTGCGGCCTCATTGAAGCCACTTTCGCGGAATTGATGATCACCTGGCCGACTTCGTGATCCGCAGCGATTCGCTGCGGCCTCATTGAAGCGAGGCCATCGAGAGCATTGTTATTAAACATACCGAAGGTGATCCGCAGCGATTCGCTGCGGCCTCATTGAAGCAATGGCGCAGGAAAATACGTCACCCCTCTATTGCTAGGTGATCCGCAGCGATTCGCTGCGGCCTCATTGAAGCGAAGAACAGATGCACAATGCCAACGTCGCCGAGCGTGTGATCCGCAGCGATTCGCTGCGGCCTCATTGAAGCGGCACCGTGGCGGAAGGCGTGGCGAGGAACTGCAGCGTGATCCGCAGCGATTCGCTGCGGCCTCATTGAAGCCTGGACTGCGTGGCAGGCGATCCGCGAGCAGTGCCTGTGATCCGCAGCGATTCGCTGCGGCCTCATTGAAGCGAAGCTACCCTGACCACCAAGGCCATCGGTTTCATGGTGATCCGCAGCGATTCGCTGCGGCCTCATTGAAGCACCGTCGACTTGGACGGTGCTTCGGTTACCTCGAGTGATCCGCAGCGATTCGCTGCGGCCTCATTGAAGCACTGGCTCACTGGAGAAAGCCTCTGAGGAGCTCCTGGAGGTGATCCGCAGCGATTCGCTGCGGCCTCATTGAAGCAAGATCTCGGTGGCCATACCGATGTGTCTTAGAAAACGTGATCCGCAGCGATTCGCTGCGGCCTCATTGAAGCAGCGCAGGCCTGTGCCCTTCGCCGTCGCGATTGAGCGTGATCCGCAGCGATTCGCTGCGGCCTCATTGAAGCACCGCAGCAAAGTTGCGAATCGGCTTGATCCGGATGCGTGATCCGCAGCGATTCGCTGCGGCCTCATTGAAGCAGCGTGCTGCTGTCCTGCAGGTAGCGCGCGGCCATGTGATCCGCAGCGATTCGCTGCGGCCTCATTGAAGCCTCCATGCCGCGCACCTTTCCCATCGGGCGCGTTTGTGATCCGCAGCGATTCGCTGCGGCCTCATTGAAGCGATCGAAGCCCCCGACACCACCCTCTACGCTCCCGGTGTGATCCGCAGCGATTCGCTGCGGCCTCATTGAAGCGGGTCATGTCCGTCTCGTCGGGCGAGTAATCCGACTGTGATCCGCAGCGATTCGCTGCGGCCTCATTGAAGCGCGATGGCGGCGCGCGTGCAGCCCGTGCAGGGGAGGTGATCCGCAGCGATTCGCTGCGGCCTCATTGAAGCTCGGTGAGCTTCGATGGCGCCATGTCGAGCTTGCCGGTGATCCGCAGCGATTCGCTGCGGCCTCATTGAAGCCACGTTGCACGCTCGCGATCCAGATCGCGGCCAGTTGTGATCCGCAGCGATTCGCTGCGGCCTCATTGAAGCAAGGACACTCCATGTCTATTCTCTCCGATAGCGAGGTGATCCGCAGCGATTCGCTGCGGCCTCATTGAAGCGCCTGATGGGGGCTAAGCACGTTCACTTCATCGTGCGTGATCCGCAGCGATTCGCTGCGGCCTCATTGAAGCAGACGGAGCGAGATTATGATCACATGCCAGGTCGTCCGTGATCCGCAGCGATTCGCTGCGGCCTCATTGAAGCATGGAAACCATCTCATTCACTGCCATCGCAGGAACCGGTGATCCGCAGCGATTCGCTGCGGCCTCATTGAAGCACTCCGCAGGTAAGTGCGCCACCTGATTGCGACGAGAGTGATCCGCAGCGATTCGCTGCGGCCTCATTGAAGCTCCGTTGGCCTCGCTGATGAAGTGGCACGGCCGTCCACGTGATCCGCAGCGATTCGCTGCGGCCTCATTGAAGCCAGGACGATTGCCATGGGGTGGGAGTTGTTGTCGAGTGTGATCCGCAGCGATTCGCTGCGGCCTCATTGAAGCTCGCCCATCATCAATCGTGAGTCATGAATGCGTGTGGTGATCCGCAGCGATTCGCTGCGGCCTCATTGAAGCTCAAGGTAGTGCAGCGCTTTCTCCAGGTCTTGCAGGTGATCCGCAGCGATTCGCTGCGGCCTCATTGAAGCTACTTCGCCCAGTATCAGGCGCAGCTCAAGGACACGTGATCCGCAGCGATTCGCTGCGGCCTCATTGAAGCACTGCACACTCGGCACTGCGGCAGGCCGTACCCGCCGTGATCCGCAGCGATTCGCTGCGGCCTCATTGAAGCCTGGCTGCGCCTCGTCTCACATCATCGTGGGAAGTCCGTGATCCGCAGCGATTCGCTGCGGCCTCATTGAAGCGACCTTCGCCCATGCGCGCATGCCCTGCGTGGTGGTGGTGATCCGCAGCGATTCGCTGCGGCCTCATTGAAGCAGATGCTCACCGCGACAGGCGAATCGATCTGGTCTGGGTGATCCGCAGCGATTCGCTGCGGCCTCATTGAAGCCTCATGTTGTTCTCCGTGAGTGGGGTGTCTGAGTCGTGTGATCCGCAGCGATTCGCTGCGGCCTCATTGAAGCGGCATGCCTGGCGCGCGCAAGTACCCGATGCCGGACGTGATCCGCAGCGATTCGCTGCGGCCTCATTGAAGCAGACCGCATAAATCCAGAGAGCCGCGAGGCCCTCTGGTGATCCGCAGCGATTCGCTGCGGCCTCATTGAAGCCACTGACACTTGATCCGTGAGGCCAGCCAAGTGAGTCGGTGATCCGCAGCGATTCGCTGCGGCCTCATTGAAGCCAACTCTGTGAACAGCGATGAAAAGTCTTCCATTGGTGATCCGCAGCGATTCGCTGCGGCCTCATTGAAGCCAGGAAATCCTGCCGAGGAAACAGACCCTGACGTCGGTGATCCGCAGCGATTCGCTGCGGCCTCATTGAAGCCATAGGAAATAGGCTGCCTTTCGGGGAATGCCATGTGTGATCCGCAGCGATTCGCTGCGGCCTCATTGAAGCAACCGTTCGGCATGCCTACTAAGCATTCCCTACCATGTGATCCGCAGCGATTCGCTGCGGCCTCATTGAAGCAGGACTTCTCATGCAGCAGCTTTCCCTCACCTTTGGTGATCCGCAGCGATTCGCTGCGGCCTCATTGAAGCCTCCAGTGACGGCGGCAACAACTGGAGCGACTGGCGGTGATCCGCAGCGATTCGCTGCGGCCTCATTGAAGCGGCCATGTCCGCCTGATCGACGTGGACGTGCCCATGGTGATCCGCAGCGATTCGCTGCGGCCTCATTGAAGCCTCCCTCCCCGGCAATAGATGCACGGCGCTCCCCGGTGATCCGCAGCGATTCGCTGCGGCCTCATTGAAGCGACAGCATGCTGGTGTCGGTGGTGACGCTGACCATGTGATCCGCAGCGATTCGCTGCGGCCTCATTGAAGCCAAAGTCGATGTGTCGTATTGAGGATAGACGCGAGGTGATCCGCAGCGATTCGCTGCGGCCTCATTGAAGCCGCAGTCAAGAAATTGATAATGACAAAGCGGTGCTGTGATCCGCAGCGATTCGCTGCGGCCTCATTGAAGCCTGGCCGCCCAGGCTCACGCCGTACTCGTTGGCGCGTGATCCGCAGCGATTCGCTGCGGCCTCATTGAAGCTCGGCGGCCTGTTGCGTGGCGGCCACGCCGTCGTCGTGTGATCCGCAGCGATTCGCTGCGGCCTCATTGAAGCGAGAGTTTGGTTATCCCGATATTCGTTGATCGACAGTGTGATCCGCAGCGATTCGCTGCGGCCTCATTGAAGCTCGCAGATGCGGGTCTTTTGACGGCAGCGGAATATCGTGATCCGCAGCGATTCGCTGCGGCCTCATTGAAGCTTCAAGCTCGGTAAAGGCCCAGTCCCGCCCATTCAGGTGATCCGCAGCGATTCGCTGCGGCCTCATTGAAGCCTGCAAGATACCGAGGCGATTGCCCAGCGTGATGGGTGATCCGCAGCGATTCGCTGCGGCCTCATTGAAGCGACGGTGACACTTGCTCGTACACGGCTGTCTACTCGTGATCCGCAGCGATTCGCTGCGGCCTCATTGAAGCCGGAAGAGGCTTAGGCTCGCGCGAAAGCTGTTCCTTTGTGATCCGCAGCGATTCGCTGCGGCCTCATTGAAGCGGTGCTGCCAGTCATCCATACGTAGTAGCCCGCCCGTGATCCGCAGCGATTCGCTGCGGCCTCATTGAAGCTTGGTCATGAGATCGGTGTTGAAGATCACCTGACCGGTGATCCGCAGCGATTCGCTGCGGCCTCATTGAAGCGAGGATCTCATCCGTCTCTCGATCGCCCAGCGCAAGCGTGATCCGCAGCGATTCGCTGCGGCCTCATTGAAGCTGGGTCATCCAGCCGGCCGCCTGCGTGCCGCCCAGGTGATCCGCAGCGATTCGCTGCGGCCTCATTGAAGCCCTCGCTGTACAACGACCGCGCCATCGCCTACCGCGTGATCCGCAGCGATTCGCTGCGGCCTCATTGAAGCTTGGGCACGCAAACGGATTACAGGCAGGCATATCAGAGTGATCCGCAGCGATTCGCTGCGGCCTCATTGAAGCCGGAGAAGCACCCGCGTGAGACCTGTAGGCCAGCTTGTGATCCGCAGCGATTCGCTGCGGCCTCATTGAAGCACTTTCATGCTCGGAGTGTGATAGCGAATGAGTAACGGTGATCCGCAGCGATTCGCTGCGGCCTCATTGAAGCCCGATTCCGTAATCCTCAATGGATGGGACGCAAAGAAGTGATCCGCAGCGATTCGCTGCGGCCTCATTGAAGCACGCTTGCCCTCGGCTGCTGCGGCGGCCTCAGACGGCGTGATCCGCAGCGATTCGCTGCGGCCTCATTGAAGCTGGAACGCGAAACAAAAGCCCAACAACAAACAACGGTGATCCGCAGCGATTCGCTGCGGCCTCATTGAAGCGTCACCAGGCGAGCCCCTTTTGTGTCGCGTAGCTGCGTGATCCGCAGCGATTCGCTGCGGCCTCATTGAAGCCACTCGCGCTCTTTCCACGGTGCATCCTTGTCACGCTGTGATCCGCAGCGATTCGCTGCGGCCTCATTGAAGCGGAATGACGCAATCGCATGCCAATGGCATCGCAAAAGTGATCCGCAGCGATTCGCTGCGGCCTCATTGAAGCAATGCCGTCACGCCAGATGCCTATCTGGCTATCAAGGTGATCCGCAGCGGTTCGCTGCGGCCTCATCGGAACCTTGATCCACTCAACTCCGGAAACATTGCCATGACTCCCTCGTGGCACGCACAGCTCAGCGCGACGAGATGTACTTCTCGCGGCGGATCTGCGGCACCGGCAGGCCGTATTCCTTCAAGGCGTTGAAGGCGGCATCGACCATGTTGGGGTTGCCGCAGAGGTAAGCGATGTCGCGGCCTTCGTGCGGGGTCAGCTCGGCCAGCACGTCCTGCACGTGGCCGCTGCGATCCGAGGTGCGCGGCACGGCGCGCGGCTGGCGGCTGAGGCAGCCGTGGAAGCTGAAGCCGGGATGGCTTTGCGCGAAGGCCTCGAACTCCTCGCCGTAGAGCAGCTCGGTTTCGTTGCGCGCGCCGTACAACAGCACCACTTCGCGGCCGCCCTGCGCCAGCAGCTTCTCGAACTGCGGCAGCATCGCGCGGTACGGGGTGACGCCGGTGCCGGTGGCGAGCAGCAGGTAGCGCGGGTGCACGTCGCCGGCCTGCAGGCAGAAGCGGCCGTAGGGGCCGCTGGCGTCGATGATGCCGCCGATAGGTAGCTCGCCCAGCAGTTTGGTGGCCGCGCCGCCTTCGACGTAGCTCACCGCGATCTCGATGCGCCCGACTTCGACAGGTACGCCCGGAGAGGAGCCGTCGCCCACGGTGCCCACCGAATAGCTGCGCTTGGTGGGCGTGCCGTCGTCGTAGTGGAAGTGAATCTGCAGGAACTGCCCCGGCACGAAGGCCAGCGGCTGGCCGTCCACGCGCTCGAACGCGAGGTGGCGCACGGTGGGCGCCAGCATGCGGCTGTCGGCGAGGCGTAGCTGGAAATGGTCGGCCATGGATGGTTCCGGGAAACGGTGCGTGCGCCCGGCGGCGCGGGGCGGCGAAGGTTGGCCCGCTATAATAAGAGGCTCGCCCACTCCCGTGCAGCCCATGAGCCCCGTTCCCGCACTCGTCGTCGACAACCTGCGCAAGACCTACGGCAACGGCGTGGAGGCCCTCAAGGGCGTCTCGCTGACCGTGCAGCCCGGCGACTTCTTCGCCCTGCTCGGCCCCAACGGCGCCGGCAAGTCCACCCTGATCGGCATCCTTTCCTCGCTGGTGAATTCCAGCAGTGGCGATGCGCAGGTGTTCGGCGTCTCGGTCAACCGGCAGCGCAACGAGGCGATGCGCCTGATCGGCCTGGTGCCGCAGGAGATCAACTTCAACCAGTTCGAGAAGCCGTTCGACATCTGCGTGAACGAGGCGGGCTTCTACGGCATCCCGCGCAGGATCGCGATGGAACGCGCGGAGAAATACCTGAAAGAGCTGCGCCTGTGGGACAAGGCGCAGCACCAGGCGCGCACGCTCTCCGGCGGCATGAAGCGGCGCCTGATGATCGCCCGCGCGATGATGAACGAGCCGAAGCTGCTGATCCTCGACGAGCCCACCGCGGGCGTGGACATCGAGATCCGCCGCTCGATGTGGCAGTTCGTCAGCGGCATCAACGCGGCCGGCACCACGGTGATCCTCACCACGCACTACCTGGAGGAAGCCGAGCAGCTGTGCCGCAACATCGCGATCATCGACCACGGCACCATCGTGGAGAACACCACGATGAAGCGGCTGCTGTCCAAGCTCGACGTGGAGACCTTCGTGTTCGACGTGGCGGACGTGCCGGGCGAACTGCCCGCGCTGCCGGGCGTGGCGCTGCGCCGCGTGGACGAGCACACGCTGGAGGCGGAGATGGCGCGCACCCACGACCTCAATTCGCTGTTCTCGGCACTGACCGCGCACGGCATCACGGTGACTTCGATGCGCAACAAGACCAACCGGCTGGAGGAGCTGTTCGTGCGACTGGTGGAGCATGGCCGGCAAGAGCCGGGCCGCAACGGGCAGGAGCAGGCCGCATGAGCAACGCATCGGCCAACCTGGTCGCCCTCAACACCATCGTGCGCCGCGAGATCGTGCGCATCCTGCGCATCTGGACGCAGACGCTGATCCCGCCGGCGATCACCATGACGCTGTACTTCGTGATCTTCGGCAAGCTGATCGGCAGCCGCATCGGCACCATCCAGGGCGGTCTCACCTACATGCAGTACATCGTGCCGGGCCTGGTGATGATGAGCATCATCACCAACAGCTACGGCAACATCTCCAGCTCGTTCTTCGGCGCCAAGTTCAGCCGCGCGGTGGAGGAGATGCTGGTGTCGCCGATGCCGAACTGGGTGATCCTCGCCGGCTACGTAACCGGCGCGGTGGTGCGCGGCCTCGCGGTGGGCGTGCTGGTGCTGGGCATCGCGCTGTTCTTCACCTCGCTGCACATCGCGCACCCGCTGATCACCTTCGCCTCGGTGCTGCTGGGTTCGGTGATCTTCTCGCTGGCCGGCTTCGTCAACGCGGTGTACGCGAAGAAGTTCGACGACATCGCCCTGGTGCCCACCTTCATCCTCACCCCGCTCACCTACCTCGGCGGCGTGTTCTATTCGATCCAGATGCTGGGCGAGCCGTGGCAGGCGATCTCGCGGATCAATCCCATCCTGTACATGGTCAACGCGTTCCGCTACGGCGTGCTCGGCATCAGCGACGTGCACGTGGGCGTGGCGTTCGTGGTGATGCTGGGCTTCGTGGCGGGGCTCAGTGCGTTCGCGCTGCAGTTGCTCAAGCGCGGCGTGGGCCTGCGGTCGTAATGCTCTTGGTCGTCATCCCGGCGAAGGCTGGGATCCAGCGCCTTTCCATGCACCAGGGCACTGGATTCCGGCCTGCGCCGGAATGACGGCATTGAAGGTTTCGGAAACATTCCATCCATGCGCGTCAACAAGTACATCAGCGAAGCCGGCCTGTGCTCTCGCCGCGAGGCGGACGAGTGGCTCGCGGCCGGCCGCGTCACCATCAACGGCGAGGTCGTCGGCACCGGCGCCAAGGCGCTGGAGGGCGACGAGGTGCGCGTGGACGGCGAGCTCGTCAAGGCACGCGTGCTCGCCGCCACGCCGGCCGCCAAGAGGGCCGTCTACATCGCGCTGAACAAGCCGGTGGGCATCACCTGCACCACCGACTCCACGGTGAAGGACAACATCGTCGACTTCGTCGACCACCCGCAACGCATCTTCCCGATCGGCCGGCTGGACAAGGATTCGGAAGGGCTGATCCTGCTCACCAGCAACGGCGACATCGTCAACGAGATCCTGCGCGCGGAGAACCACCACGAGAAGGAATACCTGGTGGCGGTGAACAAGGCCGTCACCGACGAATTCCTCGCCGGCATGGCGAAAGGCGTGCGCATCCACGGCCAGATGACCAGGCCCTGCCGCACGCGCAAGATCGCCAAGTTCGGCTTCAGCATCGTGCTCACCCAGGGCCTGAACCGGCAGATCCGCCTGATGGCGGCCGCGTTCGGCTACCGCGTCACCCAGCTGCGCCGCGTGCGCATCGTCAATGTGAAACTCGGCCACCTGAAGCCCGGCCAATGGCGCAACCTCACCGATGCGGAGCTGAAGGGCCTGCTGCCCGATCGCACGCAATGGTGAACGCGCTCCGCCGCCGGGGCGGGCACCCTGCTCATCCCGCCGCCGTTCGATCCGCGCCCGGCGGATCGAACGACACGGAACGCAGCCCCTCGATCTGCCGCATGCCATCCGCCAGCGCCGCCAGTTGGCCGGCCTGCACCGAACGCTGGAACAGGATGTCGACGACATCCTCGCCGGTTTCCTGGCGGCGGAGGATGATCTTGAACGTGGGCAGGTGATGCCGCGCCAGCACCGCCTCCACCGCCGACAGCGCCGGCACGCCACCGAGCCGCACGGTCACCCGCGGGCGCCGGTTCCTCGACTGGACGAAGCGCCGCTCGATCGGCTTGAGCAGGGCAAGAATCACCCAGATCACCGCGGTGGCCGCGACCGCCGCGAAGTACAGCCCGCTGCCGGCGGCCAGCCCGATCGCCGAAACCGCCCACAGGCCCGCGGCCGTGGTGAGTCCGCGGATCACCTGCTCGCGCTGCAGGAACAGGATGGTGCCCGCGCCGAGGAAGCCCACACCGCTGATGACCTGCGCGGCGATGCGCGAGGGGTCGAGCACCACGTCCGGCCGGGTCAGCACGTCGGCGAAACCGAACGCCGAGACGATGATCGCCAGCGCCGCCCCCACGCTCACCAACATGTGCGTGCGCAACCCCGCCGCCCATTCCAGCCTGCCCCGGTTGACACCGATCACCCCGCCCAGGACGGCGGCCAGCAACAATCGGAGAAGGATTTCGTAGGACTGGATCATGCGTGGATGTACCTCGTGGCCGACCGATCCGGCGTAGCGCAATGGATCACATGCATCGGGCGTCCGGCCGGAACATCGTCGACTAGGCCGGCGGCAGCTCTTCCAGGTTCCAGCGCGGACGCACCTCGACCGCCTCGCTCTGATGCTGGCCGCTGGCCAGGCGGATCGCGCCGGCCAGCGCGATCATCGCGCCGTTGTCGGTGCAGAACGCGAGGCGCGGGAAATAGGTGCGGAAGCCGTCCTTCTCGCCCGCCGCGGCCAGTTCCGCGCGCAGGCGCCGGTTGGCGCCCACGCCGCCGGCGATCACCAGCCGCCCGGCGCCGGCCGCTTGCAGCGCGCGGCGGCACTTGATGACCAGGGTATCGACGATGGCTTCCTCGAACGCGCGGGCGATGTCGGCGCGTGTCTGTTCGCCCCGGTCGGATTGCTGCCAGGCCAGCAGCACCTGCGTCTTCAGCCCGGAGAAGCTGAAATCCAGCCCCGGCCGGTCGGTCATCGGCCGCGAGAAGCGGAACGCGCCGGGCCGGCCCTGCTCGGCCAGCTTGGCCAGCGCCGGGCCGCCGGGGTACGGCAGGCCCATCAGCTTGGCGGTCTTGTCGAAGGCCTCGCCGGCGGCGTCGTCCAGCGTGTCGCCGAGGATGGTGTATTCGCCGATGGCCTTCACCTCGACCAGCAGCGAATGGCCGCCGGACACCAGCAGGGCCACGAACGGCGGCTTGGGCGGGTCGTCCTCCAGCAGGGGCGCCAGCAGGTGGCCTTCCATGTGGTGGACACCCACGGCCGGCACGCCCAGCGCCCAGGCCAGCGCGCGGCCCGCCGCCGCGCCCACCAACAAGGCGCCGACCAGGCCGGGGCCGGCGGTGTAGGCCACGCCGCCGAGGTCGGCCGGCGTCATCCCGGCTTCGGCCAGCGCCTCGCGCACCAGCGGCAGCAGCTTGCGCACGTGGTCGCGGCTGGCCAGCTCCGGCACCACGCCGCCGTAGTCGGCGTGCAGCTTGACCTGGCTGTACAGGGCATGGGCCAGCAGGCCCTTGCCCGGCGCCTCCGGCTCCCAGCGCAGGATCGCCACGCCGGTCTCGTCACAGGAGGATTCGATGCCCAGCACCGGCTTGCCCGTCACGGGCAGGCGGGTTTCGGCCGTCGGCTGGGGCTTTGAAAAATTCTCGTCAGGCACGGTATACTTCGCGGCTCGCCGTATTCACAGTCCCGGATTCGGGACAGATTAACACCCGGAGTATCCATGCCCAACGTCAAAGTCCGCGAGAACGAGCCGTTCGAAGTCGCGCTGCGTCGTTTCAAGCGTACCTGCGAAAAGGCCGGCGTCCTGGCCGAAACCCGCAAGCGCGAGTTCTACGAAAAGCCGACCCAGGAGCGCAAGCGCAAGCGCGCCGCCGCGGTGAAGCGTCACCTGCGCCGCCTGTCGCGCGACGTCTCGCGCAAGACCCGGCTGTACTGAGCTTGCCGCGGCGCCATCGCGCCGCGCAGGCTGGAACACGCGGCTGGCGCGACTTCCCGCTGCCGCCGCCCGCATCCGGATTCGACTCACCGGCGTTGCCGCAAGGCAGCGCCGGTTTTGTCGTTTCCGTAAAATACCGAATCCATCCACCGGAACGCTCGCCATGACGCTCAAGCAGCAACTCACCGACGACATGAAAACCGCCATGCGCGGCGGCGACAAGCACCGCCTCGGCGTGATCCGGCTGGTTCTCGCCGCGGTCAAGCAGCGCGAGGTGGACGAGCGCATCGAGCTGGACGATGCCCAGACCCTGGCCGTGCTGGAGAAGATGCTCAAGCAGCGCAAGGACTCGGTAAGCCAGTACGTCGCCGGCCATCGCGAAGATCTCGCCGAGGTCGAGCGCGCCGAGATGGCGGTGATCGAGGCCTACCTGCCCGCCCAGCTCGACGACGCCGAACTGGACGCGCTGATCGCCGAGGCCATCGCCGCCACCGGCGCCAGCTCGCCGCGCGATATGGGCAAGGTGGTGGCCGCGGTGAAGGAGAAGGCCGCCGGCCGCGCCGACATGGGCAAGGTCTCGGCGCTGATCAAGGCGAAGCTGGCCGGCTGACCTGGCGACGGCACGTCCTCCGGACGCCTCGCGTTCACAAGCGCATTGCTACAAGCGGAGGGGCCGGGGCATCCGTCGTCCGGCGCCCTTTCGCACGCGGCCCATCGACGGCCGCAGGAGGAACGCATGCTCAAGTGGGCCATCATCTTCGCCATCATCTCGCTGGTCACCGGCCTGCTCGGTTTCCGCGGCATTTCCGGCGTAGCCGCCACCATCGCCAAGTTCCTGTTCGCGGTCTTCCTGATCCTGTTCCTGATCGCCGTGCTGGCCGTGATCGGGGTGTTCCACATCCTGTGACGCCTGGAGGCACCCCCGCCTGGCCCGTTCGCCCCTTCTCCCCTTTGGGGAGAAGGCCGGGATGAGGGGCGGGTGCTCGCGGCACCCCTGATCGAAGCACGCACTGATGAAGGGCCGCCGCGAGATTGGCCCCTCACCCCAACCCTCTCCCCACAGGGGAGAGGGAGAATGGCCTAGCCCACCACGCGCTCCATCCGCCGGTGATCCGGCACCGCGCCCTGCGCATTGGCCAGCACGGAGCGGCGCTCTTCCGTCACCGCGAAGCCTGATCGTTCGTACAGCGCCTGCGCGCGCGGGTTGCTGGCGGCCACGTCCAGCACCATGCGGCTACGGCCCGCCTGCACGCCACGGCGGATCAGCTCGTCGATCAAGGCCCGCCCGATGCCCTGCCCGCGCAGGATGGGCGACACGCCAAGGTGCGCGAGGTAGTGCATGCCGCGCGCGGGCGGCGGGATCACCCGTTCCACCCTGAGCCCGCGCGCGATCACGCCGGGCCCGTGGCGCAGGCCATAGTGCGCGAGGATCTGCCGCGCCGCCGCCAGCGTGAACGCCAGCGCCGCCTCGCCGCCGAAGCCCGCACCGGTCGCCACCACCACGCCTTCCAGCTCGCCCACGATATGGTTGCGCCAGCCGAATTCGCCCACGCCATCGGCGAACGCGCGATGCAGGAATTCCTGCGCCGTGCTGCGCCTCGGCAACGCGAACACGTAGTCGAACGCGGCAGGGCCGGAACTGTGGATCAGCGGCACCGCGACCGCCGCGTCCTGCGCCGTGGCCGCGCGAAAGCGCACCGCCGGAATATCCGCCATCATCGTCTCCCCGCCGAAGCCTCGCCCCATCCTAACCAGCGCCGCAGGTGCCGCCGCGCTCCACCGCGCGGATTGGCCGCCTCGCCACCCCTGCGTGGCCGCTGTGCCCCCATGGCCTAAACTAGGCGATCTATGCGCGGACTGATCCCCGACAGCTTCATCGACGAACTGCTCGCCCGCGTCGACATCGTCGACGTGATCGAGCGGCGCGTGCCGCTGAAGAAAGCCGGGCGCGAGTGGACGGCGTGCTGTCCGTTCCACGACGAGCGCACGCCGTCGTTCTACGTCAGCCCCGCCAAGCAGTTCTTCCACTGCTTCGGCTGCGGCGCGCACGGCAGCGCGATCAAGTTCCTGATGGACTACGAGCGGCTGGAATTCCCCGACGCGGTGGAGGAACTGGCGCAGTCGGTGGGCCTCACCGTGCCGCGCGAAGGCGGTCGCGACGACCGCCCGCGCGAGGACAAGACCGACCTCTACGCCCTGCTCGACGCCAGCTGCTGCTGGTACCAGCAGCAGCTGCCGCGCAGCGCCGAGGCGCAGGCGTACTGCAAGAAGCGCGGGCTGGACGCGGACACCATCGCGCGCTTCCGCCTCGGCTGGGCGCCGGCCGGCTACGACGGCGTGACCAAGGCGCTGGGCAACACGCCGCGGCGGATGGAGCTGCTCGGCGAGGCCGGCATGGTTTCCACCGGCGAGCGCGGCAGCAAGTACGACCGCTTCCGCGAGCGGCTGATGTTCCCCATCCTCGACCGCCGCGGGCGCGTGATCGCGTTCGGTGGCCGGGTGCTGAGTGGTTCTTCGAGCGCGAGTCCTTCGCGCGAAGATCAAGAAGCGGGCATCCCTGCCCGCACTCCTGAAAAAAGCTCCCCGAAGTACCTCAACTCGCCGGAAACTCCGCTGTTCCACAAGGGCCGCGAGCTGTTCGCGCTGTGGCAGGTGAAGCAGGCCAACGCGAACCTGCAGCGCATCGTGGTGGTGGAGGGCTACATGGACGTGATCGCGCTGCACCAGGCCGGTCTGCCCATTGCGGTCGCCACGCTGGGCACCGCCACCACGCCCGAGCACACCGAGCTGCTGTTCCGCGCCGCGCCCGACGTGGTGTTCTGCTTCGACGGCGACCGCGCCGGCCGCGCCGCCGCGTGGAAGGCGCTGGACGCGGCGCTGCCGCGGCTGCGCGACGGGCGGCAGGCGTACTTCCTGTTCCTGCCCGAGGGCGAGGATCCCGACACGCTGGTGCGCAAGGAAGGCAAGGACGGCTTCGAGCAGCGCCTGAAGAACGCCACGCCGCTCTCCGACTATTTCTTCGACGAGCTGTCGCACGACGTGGACATGGCCAGCCTCGACGGCCGCGCCCGGCTCGCCGAACGCGCACGCCCGCTGATCGCCCGACTGCCCGACGGCGCCTTCCGCGACCTGATGGCGCAGGAGCTGGAGCGGCGCAGCGGCGCCAGCGCGCGCCTCGCGGCGCAACCCGCGGCACAGGCGCAACGGCCGGTGGCCGCGCAGCGCTCACTGGTGCGCAGCGCCATCGCCCTGCTGCTGGCCCAGCCCGGCATGGCCGACCAGGTGGAGAAGCCCTACCGCTTCCTGCGGTTGGACAAGCCCGGCGTGGGCCTGCTCGCCGAACTGCTCGACGTCGCGCGCAGCCGCCCCGGCATCAACCCCGCGCTGCTGGTGGAACACTTCGCCGAGCGCGCGGAATACCCCGCGCTGCAAAAGCTGGTGGCCGCCGCCGTGGTGGGCGAACCGGAAGCGCAGCGCATCGAGTTCATGGAAGCGCTGGCGCGCATGGACGAGCAGGCCGTGGCGCTGCGCCGCGAGGCGCTGCACGCGAAGATGCGCAGCGGTCCGCTGGACGACGCCGAAAAGACCGAGCTGCGCGAGCTGCTGGCCGCGCGCGTGCGGCCTGCTGCCACACCGGACTGAGCACGCATGCCGCCCGAACGCCGCATTGCGGAAAGCTTGTCGCAGGCGTGTATGGGATCATGCCGTGACGCATGCTGCACGCCCCGCAGGGACGCCGATGGATCTGCTTGAACGACTGGTCACGATCTTCGCCGAGAACGGCTACATCGCGGTGTGGATCGCGCTGACCATCTGCGGCCTCGGCCTGCCGCTGCCGGAGGACGTCACCCTGGTCGCCGGCGGCGTGATCGCGGGGCTGGGCTACGCCAACGTGCACGCGATGTTCGCGCTGTGCATGGCCGGCGTGCTGCTGGGCGACGCCACCGTGTTCATGCTTGGCCACCATTACGGCGCGCGCATGCTGAAATGGCGCTGGGTGGCGCGCGTGCTCACGCCGGAACGCTACGAGGTGGTGCGGCACAAGTTCGCGCGCTACGGCAACCGCGTGCTGTTCGCCGCCCGTTTCCTGCCCGGCATGCGCACCACCATCTACGCCACCGCCGGCGCCACGCGGCAGGTATCGCTGCTGCGCTTCCTGCTGATCGACGGCATCGCCGCCCTGATCAGCGTGCCGGTGTGGGTGTACCTGGGCTATTTCGGCGCCGACAACCACGTGTGGCTGATGAAGTGGATGCAGCGCGGCCAGAACAGCATGTGGTTCCTGCTGTGCCTCGCGCTGCTGTGCATGGCCTGGCTGTGGTGGCGCCATCGCCGCCAGCGCATCGGCAGCGACGACTGAACCTCAACGGTCGCCCGGCGACCAGTTCAACCCCAGGGTCAGCCAACGACCGTCGCGGTCGCGTCCGCCCGGCACGTCCATCATCGTCCACCAGCAGGCTGGCGCCGGCATGCGAGGTGCACGATGCCAGCCCCAGCGTCGCCGACGCGGCAACGAGAGGCATCTGCTTGCGCATGAAGCCCTCCTGGCTAGAGCCAGCGCCCGTAACGGCGCATGTAGATCAGCTTCACCAGCTGGGTCAGCGCACAGTAGGTCAGCACGGTGGCCGCCACCCAGCCGAAGTACGCCCCCGGCAGCGGCAGCATGCCGATCTTCGCGCCCAGCCCGGTGTACGGGATCAGCATGCCGATGGCGATGATCGCGGTGGTGAGCCCCAGCACCGGCGCCGCCGCCGCACTCTGCAGGAACGGGATGCGCCGCGTGCGGATCATGTGCACGATCAGGGTCTGCGTGAGCAGGCTCTCGATGAACCAGCCGCTCTGGAACAGCGCCTGGTGCGCCGGCCCGTTCGCGCCGAACACGTGCCACATCAGCCAGAACGTGGTCATGTCGAAGATCGAGCTGACCGGGCCGATCCACACCATGAAGCGGCCGATGTCGCTGGCGTCCCACTTGCGCGGCTTGCGCAGGTATTCGTCGTCCATGCGGTCGAACGGGATCGACAGCTGCGAGATGTCGTACAGCAGGTTCAGCACCAGGATCTGCAGCGGCAGCATCGGCAGGAACGGCAGGAACGCGCTCGCCACCAGCACGCTGAACATGTTGCCGAAGTTCGAGCTGGCGGTCATCTTGATGTACTTGATGATGTTGCCGAAGGTGACGCGCCCTTCCAGCACGCCTTCCTCCAGCACCATCAGGTTCTTCTCAAGAAGAATGATGTCGGCCGATTCCTTGGCGATGTCGGTGGCGGTGTCCACCGAGATGCCGACGTCGGCGTCGTGCAGCGCCGGCGCATCGTTGATGCCGTCGCCGAGGAAGCCCACGGTGTGGCCCTGGCGCTGCAGCGACTTCACCACGCGCGCCTTCTGCAGCGGCGACATCTTGGCGAACACCGTGGTGCGCTTCACCAGTTCGTCCAGCGCGCCCTCGTCCAGCGGCTCGATGTCGCGGCCCTGCACCGAATGCGTGACGTCCAGCCCCACCTCGCGGCAGATCTTGCGCGTCACCGCCTCGTTGTCGCCGGTGATCACCTTCACCTCGACGCCATGCGCGTGCAGCGCGGCGATCGCGGTGGCGGCGGAGTCCTTCGGCGGGTCGAGGAAGGCGAGGCAGCCCACCGCGGTGAGCCCGCTCTCGTCGGCCACGCTCCACGCGCGCTCGGCGGCCGGCTCGCGGCGCACTGCCACCACCAGCACGCGCAGGCCGTCCTCGTTGAGCTTGCGCGTCATCGCCTTGATCTCGCGGCGGCGTTCGTCGGTCATGGCCTCCACCACGCCGCCGACCTGCGCGTGGGCGCAGATCGCCAGCATCTCCTCCACCGCGCCCTTGCAGATCAGCAGGTGCTCGCCGCCGCCGTTCGCCACCACCACCGACATGCGCCGGCGCTGGAAGTCGAACGGGATCTCGTCCACCACGCGGTAGCGCGCGGCCATCGGCTCCAGGTCGCGGTGCTCCAGCACCGCCTTGTCCATCAGGTTCTTCAGGCCGGTCTGGAAGCGGCTGTTGAGGTAGCCGTATTCCAGCGCCTCGTCGCTCTCCTCGCCGTCGAGGTCGAGGTGGCGCTCCAGCACGATCTTGTCCAGCGTCAGCGTGCCGGTCTTGTCGGTGCACAGCACGTCCATCGCGCCGAAGTTCTGGATCGCGTTGAGCCGCTTCACCACCACCTTGCGCTTGGACATCGCCAGCGCGCCCTTGGCGAGGTTGGCGGTGACGATCAGCGGCAGCATCTCCGGCGTGAGGCCCACCGCCACCGACAGCGCGAACAGGAACGCCTCGGTCCAGTTGTGCTTGTCCAGGCCGTTGATGACGAACACCACCGGCACCATCACCGCCATGAAGCGGATCAGCAGCCAGCTCACCGAGTTCACGCCGCGGTCGAAGCTCGTCTGCACGCGCTGGCCGGTCATGCTGTGCGCCAGCGAACCCAGGTAGGTGCGCGCACCCGTCGCCACCACCACCGCGCTGGCGGTGCCGGAGATCACGTTGGTGCCCATGTAGCAGACGGTGGGCAGGTCGAGCGGATTGCCCGCCGTGCCGGCGGCCTGCGCATGCGTGGGCGCGGCCTTCTCCACCGGCAGCGATTCGCCGGTGAGGATGGCCTGGCTGATGAACAGATCCTTGGCCGTGAGCAGGCGCAGGTCGGCGGGCACCATGTCGCCCGCGCCCAGGTGCACGATGTCGCCCACCACCAGCTCGCCCACCGGCACCTCGATCTGCTCGCTGTGGCCGTCGGAAGCCTGCCGCGTCACCGTGGCGGTGTTGCGCACCATCGCCTTCAGCTTCTCGGCGGCACGCGAGGAACGGTATTCCTGGGTGAAGCTCAGCAGCACGCTGATGCCCACCATCACCGCGATGATGATCGGCCCGGTGAGGTCGCTGTCGTCGGTGGCGAGCTGCACGCCGGCCAGCACCAGCAGCACCACGATGAACGGGTTCTTGAACGCGCGCAGCAGCTGCAGCGACCAGTGCGGCGGCTTCTCGTGCGACACCTCGTTGGCGCCGTCGCGGTGCAGGCGTTCGGTGATGCTCTCTTCGTCCAGGCCGTGGACGGAAGTCTCCAGCGCGGCCAGCAGGGCCTCGTTGCCGCGGAACGCTTCCTGCGCCGCCGGCACGTGCGCCGTTGCCGGCGCCGACGCCTTGGCGGTGGGGCGGGAGAAGGGCTTGCTCATGGGTCGCTACCGTTTTTCGTGATGATCCGCGCCGCGGCAGCGTGTCGGCACAGGGCCGGGCTAGCTGGGCGGAACGCCGGGGAGATTGCTCGCGGCAGCCAGGCCGGCCGCCGGACACGAACCGCGTCTCCGCCGCACTGGCGGAGGCCAGCACCTGCGGGACGCGCACGCGCGCATCAGTGACTGGATGCCAGCTGCAGATGACACGATGACGACAACGGCGCGGCAATGCGCGCCTCGACCATGCGCTGCGGCTCGGCGGCCGGCGCGGCCAACGGCGCCGGCACGGTCACCACGTAGACACGACGGCGCGCATCGCGGCGTGCGACGGACAGGCTGCGGCGGGGAGTCCGCAGGCGGAAGAAATCGCGAAGGAGCTTCATGGGCCCATCTCCTCGGTGACGGCGCGCGGCGCCGTCGGGGATGGGCCGGCGTTTCCTAGTCGAGGAAAGTACCGGCCGACCGCTGGCGGTTGCCGCAGGCGTTCAGCTTGTTATGCATTGCCGGCACCCGATGCGAGCGGATGTCGACGTTGCGACTAGGGTAAACGTCCATATGCCTTGGTTAGTCAGGACAGGGTGCCGTCCGGCTTGCTGTTGCGCGCCGTACCGGCCCGCGCATTCTGGTGCTGCAACGCGCAAGTGTCAATTGCTTTTGCTTTGCGATCATCCATGATCGCGAAGATCACACGGGCGGCCATCCATGGCCGCACTCCTCACAAGGGGCCTCGCCCCATGCAGATTTTCGGCGGCATTCGCGCAAGACTTGCGCATTCCCCTCCCCGGTTGCCACGCCATGCCTTCGCATCACGCCATCCGCTCCCTGCTCGCTGCCGCCTTGCTCGCCGCCTGCGCCCTGCCGCTGCAGGCCGCCACCCTGCCCGACGGCGCGCACGCCACCGTGGCGATCCTGGAAACCACCGACGTCCATTCCAACGTCCTCGGCTACGACTACTACAAGCAGAAGGCCGATCCCACGCTGGGCTTCGATCGCACCGCCACGCTGATCGCCGAGGCGCGCAGGCAGTTCCCCAACAACTTCCTGTTCGACAGCGGCGACACCATCCAGGGCACCGTGCTGGCCGACTGGCAGGCGCAGGTGCAGAAGATGCCCTGCGGCCAGGAACTGGCGGTCTACCGCGCGATGGACGCGGTGGGCTACGACGGCGGCACCATCGGCAACCACGAGTTCAACTACGGGCTGGGCTGGCTCTCGCAGGTCACCGGCACGCCGATGGACGTGGCCGGCGGCACGCGCGCGCGCTGCGACGGCCCGCACTTCCCGCTGGTGCTGGCGAACGTGGACAGCGCGCGCGACGGCAAGCCGATCTTCCGCCCGTGGACGATGGTGACCAAGGACATCGCCGTGACGCTGCCCGGCGGCAAGACGCAGAGCGAGCCGCTGCGCGTGGCGATCATCGGCTTCACGCCGCCGCCGATCATGGCGTGGGACAAGCGCAACCTCGAAGGCAAGGTCACCGTGGACGGCGTGGTGGAAGCGGCGCGGAAATACCTGCCGCAGATCCGGGCGCAGCATCCCGACCTGGTGGTGGCGCTGGTGCACGGCGGCCTCGACACCGCGCCGTACACGCCCGCGATGGAGAACGCCGGCTGGTACCTCGCCGGCGTGCCCGGCATCGACGTGCTGCTGCTCGGCCACATGCACACCGAATTCCCCGGCCCGCGCTTCGCGCACATGCGGGATGTGGACGACGTACGCGGCTTCGTGCGCGGCGTGCCCGCGGTGATGGGCAATTTCTTCGGCAAGGATCTGGGCGTGGTCGAGCTGGCGCTGGATTACCAGGGCGGCCGCTGGAACATCGACAAGCAGCAGACACACAGCGAAGTGCGGCCGATCTGCGCCAAGGCCGGCGACAACGCCAGCTGCGTGGCGCCCGATCCCGCCATCGCGCCGCTGGTGGCGAAGGCGCAGCAGGCCGCGGTGGCCTACGTGAACACGCCGATCGGCCGCAGCGACGTGCGGCTGTCCAGCTACTTCGCCGACGAGGGCGACATGAGCGCGCTCGCCGTGGTCAACGCGGCACAGCGCGACTACGTGCGCGCCGAACTGCCGCGCCTGCATCCCGAACTCGCCAAGGTGCCGGTGCTCTCCGCCGCCGCCGCGTTCCGCACCGGCTTCGGCGGCCCCGACGACTACACCGACGTGGCGCCCGGCCCGCTCACCCTGCGCAGCGCGGCGGATCTCTACTTCTATCCGAACACGCTCACCGCGGTGAAGACCGACGGCGCCGGCGTGAAGGCCTGGCTGGAACAATCCGCCGCGCGCTTCAACCGCATCGACCCGGCGAAGACCGGCGCGCAGCCTCTGCTCGACAGCCACTACCCCGGCTTCAACTTCGACCAGATCCAGGGCGGCATCCAGTACGTGATCGACGTGTCCAAGCCCAAGGGCCAGCGCATCGTCTCGCTCAGCTTCGACGGCCAGCCGGTCAAGCCCGACCAGCCCTTCGTCGTGGTGACCAACAACTACCGCGCCAGCGGCGGCGGCCATTTCCCCGGACTGGACGGCAGCAACATCGTGCTGGCCGCGCCCGACGGCACGCGCGAGATCGTGGCGCAATGGATCAGACAGCACCGCGAGATCGCCGCCCGCGACCTGCCCGCCCGTTCGTGGCGCTTCGCGCCGCTGAAGACCGCCGGCCCGGTCACCTTCACCTCCGCCGCCGGCAAGCAGGGCGTGGCGCAGGCGGACGGCCTGGCCGGCGTGCGCCAGCTCAAGGACAACGGTGACGGCACGGCTGTATACGCCATCGACCTCTCACACTGACCCCCTCTCCCCTCCGGGGAGAGGGTTGGGGTGAGGGGCCGGGGCTCATAAAAGCATTCGGCAAGAGAGAATGAAGAAACACCACGGACGTCTGGACGTCCAGACGTCCGTCCGCACCGAATCGACGCATATTCCAAAAAACCTGTTGACATCCCCGCAAAGCGCCCTCTAGTCTCGAAACCATGTCGCCCACCTTCGCGCCAGCACGCACGTTCCCGACCCCGGCCATCGCCGGGCGGACGCCGCTGGCCGCGGGCGGCATCGCCGCAACCATCATCGCCACGATCATTACCACCGGTACCGGTACCATCGGCCACCGGTGGGCGTCCGTGCGCGAGTAACCCTTTACGCAACGGCCCGCCCTCACTGAGGCGGGCCGGCGCAGCCGAACCGCCAGGCGAGACGGGCCTCCACCGGAGGTCAACGTGAACACCTGTGCCTTGCCGCTCGCCAAACACCCGAACCCGCCGCCGCGCGCCTTCGCCCTGCCGGCGCGAACCACGCGCACGCGCTCGCTGGCGGTGGGCCTGATCGGCCCCGGCCGGGTCGGCGGCGCGCTGCTGGATCAGCTGCGCGCGGCGCAACCGCGGCTGCTGCACGAACGCGCGCTGGAACTGAAGCTCCGCGGCGTGGTGGCGCGCCAGCGCATGTGGCTGGACTGCGACGACGCCGAGCTCAACGGCCGCCACGCCGGCGCGCAGACCTGGCGGCCCAGCGACCTCGACGCCTTCGCCGCGCACGTGCGCGGCACGGGCGACCAGCACACGCTGCTGGTCGATTGCAGCGCCAGCGCGGCGGTGGCCGCACACTACCCGCGCTGGCTGGCCGCCGGCCTGCACGTGGTGACACCGAACAAGCTGGCCGGCAGCGGCCCGCTGGAACACTGGCACGCGATCCGCGCTGCCTGCGCGCAGGGCGCGCGCTTCCGCTACGAGGCCACCGTCTGCGCCGGGCTGCCAGTAGTGCAGACGCTGCGCGACCTACTCGACACCGGCGACGAGCTGCTCGCCGTGGACGGCATGTTCTCCGGCACGCTGGCCTGGCTGTGCAACCGCCACGACGGCCAGCAGCCGTTCTCCGCGCTGGTGCGCGAGGCGCATGCGCTGGGCTACACCGAGCCCGACCCGCGCGAGGATCTGTCCGGCCTCGACGTGGCGCGCAAGCTGGTGATCCTCGCGCGCGAGGCCGGCTGGCCGCTGTCGCTGGATCAGGTGGAGGTGGAAAGCCTGGTGCCGCCCGCGCTGGCCGCCCTGCCCCTGGACGAATGCATGCAGCGCCTGCACGAGCTCGACGCACCGATGGCCACCCGGCTCGCCGAGGTGCACACCCGCGGCGGCGTGCTGCGCCACGTGGCCAGCCTCGACCGCCACGGCCGCGCCAGCGTGCGGCTCGCCATGCTGCCCGCCACCCACCCGTTCGCGCACACGCGGCTCACCGACAACGTGGTGCAGTTCCGCACGCGCCGTTACTGCGACAATCCCCTGCTCGTGCAAGGCCCCGGCGCCGGGCCGGAAGTGACCGCGGCCGGCGTGTTCGCCGACCTGCTGCGCATCGCCGAGTCGCTGGAGCCGCGCGCATGAACGCCCCCACCCTGTTGCAGGAACCCATGAACACCTCGTCGTCCCGTCCCGCCCACCGCCGCGTCCGCGCCACCGCGTTCGCGCCCGCCTGCGTCGGCAACGTCGGCGTGGGCTTCGACATCCTCGGCCACAGCATGGCCGGCGCCGGCGACCGCGCCGAAGTGCGCCGCATCGACGAACCCGTCGTGCGCATCGCGGCGATCCACGGCACCACGCACGAACTGCCGCTGGACGCGCAGCACAACACCGCGGGCGCCGCCCTGCTCGCGCTGCGCCAAGCGCTAGGGCTGCGCCACGGCTTCGAACTCGTGCTGCACAAGGGCATCGCGCTGGGCTCGGGCATGGCCGGCTCGGCGGCCTCCTGCGTGGCCGCGCTGGTGGCGGCGAACGCGCTGCTGGAACAGCCGCTGCCGCGCGAGGCGCTGTACGGCTTCGCAATGGACGGCGAGGCGGTGGCCAGCGGCGGCCGCCACGGCGACAACGTGGGCCCGCAGCTGCTGGGCGGCCTGGCGCTGTCCACGCACGACCGGCTGCTGCGCATCCCGGTGCCGGCCGGCTGGCATTGCGCGCTGGTGCATCCGCACTTCGTGCTGGAGACGCGCAAGGCGCGCGCCGCGCTGGCCGGCGACTACGCGCTGGGCGAGTTCGTGGCGCAGAGCGCGAACCTCTCGCTGCTGCTGGCCGGCTGCTTCCGCGGCGACGTCGCGCTGGTGCGCGACGGCCTCAAGGACGTGCTGGTGGAACCACGCCGCGCGCCGCTGGTGCCCAACTTCGCCCGCGTGAAGCAGGCCGCGCTGGATCACCGCGCGCTGGGCTCCAGCATCTCCGGCGGCGGGCCCAGCGTGTTCGGCTGGTTCGAACATCGCGCCGAAGCGGAGGCGGCTGCCGTGGCGATGCGCGCGGCGTTCGCCGAAGCCGGGTTGGACAGCGATGCGTTCGTCGCGCCGATCGATGGGCCGGCGGCGGCATTGGTGGACGACGAGGTGGCGGCATGAGCGGTTCGCTGCGCTATCTCAGCACGCGCGGCCGCGCGCCCGCCGCCACGCTGGGCGAGGCCATCGCCGCGGGGCTGGCGCCTGATGGCGGCCTGTACGTGCCGGAGCGGTTGCCGACGCTCACACCCGCGGACTTCGATCCGCATGGCGCGTTGGCCGACACCGCCGCCACCCTGCTCGCGCCGTTCTTCGCGGGCGATGCGCTGGCCGCCGAATTGCCCGCGATCTGCGCCGAGGCGCTGGATTTCCCGGTACCGCTGCGTGCGCTGCCCTACCGCGACGCGCAGGTGCTGGAGTTGTTCCACGGCCCCACCGCCGCGTTCAAGGACGTGGGCGCGCGCTTCCTCGCCGCCTGCCTGCGCCGGCTGCCGCGCACGGATGCGCGGCCGCTCACCATCCTGGTCGCCACCTCGGGCGATACCGGCGCGGCGGTGGGCGCGGCCTTCCATCATCAGCCGGGCGTGCCGGATTCGAATGTGCGTGTCGCGATCCTGTATCCCGACGGCCTGGTCTCGCCGCGCCAGGCGCACCAGCTCGGCTGCTTCGGCGGCAACGTGCAGGCGCTGCGCGTGGCGGGACGCTTCGACGACTGCCAGCGCATGGTGAAAGCCGCGCTCAACGATGCCGAGCTACAGCGCGCCGTCCCGCTCAGTTCCGCCAACAGCATCAGCCTCGGCCGCCTGCTGCCGCAAATGAGCTACTACGCGCACGCCGCGTTGGCGTTCTGGCGCGAACGCGGCGAGCCGCTGAACTTCATCGTGCCCACCGGCAATCTCGGCAACGCGCTGGCCTGCCTGTGGGTGCGCGCGATGGGCCTGCCGCTGGGCGAGGTGCGGCTGGCCTGCAACGCCAACGCCACCTTGCCCGAGTTCTTCGCCGGCCACGACTACGCGCCGCGCGAAGCCGTTGCCACGCTCGCCAACGCGATGGACGTGGGCGCGCCCAGCAACTTCGAGCGCCTGCGCTGGACGTTCGGCGACGACGCCGCACTGCGCCGCACCCTGCAGGCCGAAAGCGTGGACGACGCCGCCATCCGCCGTACCGTCGCGGCGCACGCCCGCGAGCACGGCGAGACGTTCTGCCCGCACACCGCCACCGCCCTGCACCGCCTCGACCGCCTGCGCGAACAGGGCGACGACCGGCCGTGGGCGGTGGTTGCCACCGCGCACCCCGCGAAGTTCGAGCAGGTGGTGGAGCCGCTGGTCGGCCACGCCGTCGGCGTGCCGTCCGCGCTGGCCGCGATGCTGCAACGCTCGGCCAGCGCGGCGCCGCTGGCGGCGGACGACGAGGCGCTGAAGCACTGGTTGCGTGAGCTGGATTGAATCCCCGCCAGACCGCTCCAGCTCCGACCTCGCCCTGGCCATTGCTTCTGCGCGCAGGAGCACGCCGCTTTACCCGGGGCCCCTCGGCGGCGGTGAGGCGTGGACGATCAGGCCGCGCAGCGGGCATCGCCAAGGATGGCGATGCCTTTTCGACCGGGCAGGAGCCCGGCCGAAAAGCCCGGCCACGCCTCACGGACTCGCAGGGCAGGATGCCCGGAGAGCGCCTCCGCGGGGTGGCCTTCTCTTTTGGTTACTTTTCTCTTGGCCACGCAAGAGAAAAGTAACTCGGGCTGCGACAGCAGCACGAAACCGCTTCGTCGCTTGCGACAACAGCCCAGAGCCAAAGCCCCTCTCCCCCAACCCCTCTCCCGCAAGCGGGCGAGGGGATAAAAGCAAAAGCGGCAGCAAACTCCTGCTCAACGCACCTCGACCACCACCAGCCCCTGCGGCGGAATGTCGATACCGAACTTGCCGCCGTGCAGCGCCACCTGCTCCGGCGCGGCCATCTGCCCGGCCACGCGCAGCTGCTTGATCTGCTCGCGCGAGGGGAAGGCCGGGCGGCCCATCTTGTCGAACGTGGCGATCACGTTGCCGTGCGTCTCGTCCAGGCGCCACACCGTCGCCGCGGCGTGCGCCGGCAGCGCGGACAGGTCGATCTCGAAGTGCTTCGCGGCGCCCTTCGGCTGGCCGACGGTGTAGGCGGCGGTGTCGCCCACCGGCGGCGCGTAGTTCCACAGCGCCAGCACCAGGGTGCCGTCGGCGCGGCGGGTGACCAGCGCGGAGTCGGAGGTCGACGGCAGCCGCACGTCGCCCAGTTTGTGCAGCATCGCGAAGGCGTTGAAGGATGGCTTGGGGATGCCGTCCTCGGCGATCAGGCCGAAGCCGCCGTAGAACGGCGAGCGCACCACGCCGCCTTCCTCGAACACGTCGGAGAACGACCAGTAGCTCATCGCGTCCACCTTGCCCGCGCAGGCGCGGATGGTGTTGGCCAGCCACGGGCCCATGTACACCGAGTCGGTGACGTTGGGCAGGTTGGCGTAGGAGGCGTTGAACTCGCTCATGATGAAGGGCAGCTTCGGATACGGCGAGGCCAGCACCTCCTTGTGCACCTTGTCCACCGCGCGGCACACCATGTCCTTGCGCGGGATCTTCTCGTCGGTGTGGAACACGTTGTCCGCGGTGTCGTCGCCGTAGACGTGGGTGCTGACAAAGTCCACCGGCACGTTGCCGTCGTGCACGTGCTTGAGGAAGCCGGTGACCTCCGCGGCCTGCGCCGTGGCCGGGCCGCCCACGCGCAGGCGCGGGCTCACCGACTTCAGCGCGCGCGCGGTGTGGTCGTACAGCGTGTAGTAGGTCGGCATCTTGGGCTTGCCGCCCCAGAAGCCGATGTTCGGCTCGTTCCACACCTCGAAGTACCACTGCGACACTTCATCGATGCCGTAGCGCGCGATCAGGTGCTGCGCGAGGGCGCGGATCATGCCGTCCCACAGCGCCCAGCTCTTGGGCGGCGCGATGTTCGGGCGGTACCAGAAATCCTGGATCAGCTTGGGATCGGACGACATGTCGTCCGGCATGAAGCCCAGTTCCACGAAGGGGCGCACGCCGCGTTCCAGCAGGCCGTCGTAGATCTGGTCGACGTAGGAGAAGTTGTAGACGGGCTCGCCACCCTTGTCCGACTTGTCGGCGGCGTTGTAGAACGGCTGGCCGTTCTTGCCGAGCTGGAACAGGCCCACCTCGCGGTCGAGGATGCCGTGGAAGCGCACGTAGCCGAAGCCGGTGGCCTGCTTCACCGCAACCAGATCCTTGCGGTAGTCGTCGCGCAGCGCCAGCACGGCGCGGCCGGAGCCGAACATCTGCTCCCAGTAGTGCGGGAACGGCGTGCCCGCCGCCTTCGCGTCGACCGCGATCCGCACGTCGTCGCCGGCGGCTGGCGCGGCCTGCGCCGCGCCCAGCGCGAACAGGCTTGCCGCCAGCAGGCCCAGCGCGGTTCGGCGCAGCATCGTCTTGGTGTTCTTCATGTCGTCTCCCCTGCGCCCTTGCGCACGATGGTTCTCACGATTCGCCCAGTGCTTCGCCGTGGCTTGCGATCACGCGCGCGTACAGCTTCCCGCTGGCCTTGGGCGTGCGCTTCTGCGTGGCGAAATCGACGTGGTACAGGCCGAAGCGCTTGGCGTAGCCCAGCGACCATTCCAGGTTGTCCAGCAGCGACCACGCGTAATAGCCGCGCAGATCCACGCCGGCCTCGATGGCGCGGTGCGCGGCCTGCAGGTGCTTGCGCAGGTAGTCCGTGCGCAGCGGATCCTCCAGCAGCGCGCCCTCCACCGTCGGCGGGTCGTAGAAGGCCGAACCGTTCTCGGTGATGTAGAGCGGGATGTCGCCGTAGCGCTCGCGGAATCCGGTGAGCATGTCGACCAGGCCCTGCTCGTAGACCTCCCAGCCGGTTTCGGTACGCGTGTGCTGCGGCTGCGGCACCGGCGCGGCGCGCAGCGGGAACGCATCGGCATCGTGCCGCACCACCGCGCGCGTGTAGTAGTTGAGGCCGACGAAATCGACCGGCTGCTTGGTCAGCTCGAAATCGTCCGCGGGGAAGTCCGGCCATGCCCGGCCGTACACCTCCGCCAGTTCCGGCGGATAGCTGCCCAGCAGCGCCGGGTCGGCGAACTGCAGGTTCATGTAGGCATTGGCACGGCGCGTGGCGGCGAGGTCTTCCGCACTGTCGGAAGCCGGATACTTGGGTTCGATGTTGAACACCACGCCGATCTCGTGCCTGCCGTGCGCGCGGTAGGCCTGGATGCCCGCGCCGCTGGCGCGCATCAGGTTGTGCGCGGCCAGCGGCGCCTCGAACGGGCTGCGGTGGCCGGGCGCCAGCGTGCCGTTCAAGTAGCCGCCGTCGACCACCACCCACGGTTCGTTGAGCGTGCTCCAGTGCGGCACGCGATCGTCCAGCGCCTTGTACATCGTCGCCGCGTACTCGGCGAACCAGTGCGCGATGTCGCGGTTGAGCCAGCCGCCGCGGTCGTCCAGCGCCGCCGGCAAGTCCCAGTGGAACAGCGTGACGTTCGGCGCGATGCCGTTCTCCAGCAGCTCGTCCACCAGCCGCGAGTAGAAGTCCAAACCCTTGGCGTTGACGCGCCCGGTGCCCTCGGGCAGCACGCGCGCCCAGTTCACGCTGAAGCGGTAACTCTGCAGGCCCAGCGCGCGCATCAGTTGCACGTCGTCCTTGTAGCGGCGGTAATGGTCGCAGGCCACGTCGCCGTGGTCGCCGTTCGCCATCATCCCCGGCGTGTGCGCGAAGCGCTGCCAGATGCTGGGGCCGGCGCCGTCCACCAGCGGCGAGCCCTCGATCTGGTAGGCGGAGGTGGCCGCGCCCCAGAGGAAGCCGTCCGGAAAGCGGTAACGTCGGGTCATGGATTGCAAAACTCTCGAATGCCGCACTGCGGCTTGATGTAACCGTTTACATCCCGAGAATAGCCGAACGCCGTCCCGGGATGCACGCCCTTTCCTGCCACGGCGATCACCGCAGCGCGGTGACCACCTGGGAGCACGCCACGCCGATGGCCACCGTCAGTCTCGACAACCTGCGCAAGGTCTATCCCAACGGCCACGTCGGCGTGGCCGGCGCCAGCTTCGACATCGCCGACGGCGAACTGCTGGTGCTGGTCGGCCCCTCCGGCTGCGGCAAGACCACGCTGCTGCGCATGCTCGCGGGACTGGAAACCATCAGCAGCGGCACGCTGCGCATCGGCGGCCGCGTGGTGAACGCCGTGGCGCCGAAGGATCGCGACATCGCGATGGTGTTCCAGAACTACGCGCTCTACCCGCACATGACGGTGGCCGAGAACCTCGGCTTCGGCCTGCGCCTGCGCGGCACGCCGCGCGCGGAGATCGCGCGGCGCGTGGACGAGATCGCGCGCCTGCTGGAACTGGAGCAGCGGCTGGACGCGCGCCCCGCCGCGCTGTCCGGCGGCCAGCGCCAGCGCGTGGCGCTGGGCCGCGCGATGGTGCGCCAGCCCGCGGTGTTCCTGCTCGACGAGCCGCTGTCCAACCTCGACGCGCGGCTGCGCCTGTCGATGCGTGTGGAGATCGCGCGGCTGCACCTCCGCTTCGGCACTACCACGGTCTACGTCACCCACGACCAGGTCGAGGCGATGACGCTGGGCCAGCGCATCGTGGTGTTCGACCAGGGCGCGATCCAGCAGATCGACACGCCGATGAAGCTCTACGAGCGCCCCGCCAACCTGTTCGTGGCCGGCTTCCTCGGCAGTCCGGCGATGAACCTGCTGCGCGGCGCGCTGCATGCGGACGACGGCCTGTTGCTGGCCACGGCAGGCGGCACGATACGGCTCGGCACGCCGCCGCAGATGGATGCGCTCGCCGATTGGCGCGATCGTGAAGTGGTGCTCGGCGTGCGCCCGGAAGACCTGCGCCCGCTCGCTACCGACGATCCCATGGCCGCGCTGGAAGCACGGCTGGAAGTGCTGGAGCCGGTGGGCAACGAGGTCTTCCTCAACCTGCGCCACGGCGAATTGCCGCTGATCGTGCGCACGCCGCCGGGCATCGCCTGCGCGCCGGGCGACACCGTGCGCCTGGGCATCGCCACGCAGCGCCTGCACTTCTTCGACCCGGCCGACGGCACGCGCATCGGCTGAGGCGGCAAGGCCATGCGTGGCAGGGCAGCGGCTCACGGCTTGCAGACTCCGAGCCGCCGCGCCACCTCGGACGCCAGTCGCCACGGATCGCCCTGCGGCGTGGTCGGTTCCGTCGCGCGCGACATCGCCCATGCGTGTTCCATCGCGTACCAGTCGATCGCCGCTGGCGGCTTGCCCGTCGCCAGCGACTGCTCCAGCGACGCGAAGAAGCGCCGCCAGCGCGGTTCGTACAAGCCGCTCACCAGGCCGGACAGCTCGCGGTTGGCGTAATCGTGCAGGCCGCCGCGATCGGCGCCGCCGCGGTCGCCCCAGATGGTGATCAAGGTGCGCTGGTCGTACTCGAACTGCGCCGCTTCGGCGTCGTTGCCCGCCGCCGCGCGCGCCGGCGCCAGCCAGTTGCCGAGCAGGAAACCGGGATCGCTGGCGAGCAGGCGGTCGAGCAGCGCCATGTTGTCCAGCCACTCGCCGGACAGCGCGCGCAAGCGCGCGGCGTCCTTCGCCGCGTAGGCCGCCTTGATCCGCGGCAGCAGCAGGCGCGCATGGTTGTCCATGGTCTGCCGCGCCACGTCCACCACGTCGTGGCGATACGCGCTGGTGTCGCGCAACACCGGCGCCACCTGCAACAGTTCGCAGATGGCCTGGTCGAAACGCCCGGCGTCGTAGCGCATCGCCTTCGGCGACCAGGTCGCCGCCGTGGCCACATCCTGCGCGGGGCGCGCGCCGAACAGGCCGTCCTGCGGCTCCGAGTCGCCGTCCGACGGCATGGCGTAGGCGGTTTCGCCGAGGATGCGCCACGCGGCCTCGGCATGCGCGTCGGCGCCGCCGTAGCGGCTGTCGGCATAGGCCTCGAACCATGCGGCTTCATCATGCGGCAGCGGTTCCCATGCCAGCGCGGTGAACAGCGCGAACGCGGCCGGGTCGATGCTGCTGGCCTCGGGCATCCACGCGATGCCGCGCAGCTGGCTGCCGGGCTTGTCGCGCCACGCGGCGAAGCGCCGCAGCCACACGCCGGCGTTCGCGCCCAGCGTGCTGTGGCCGCCGAAGTTGGGGATGCTGCCGAAGGCATACGGCGTGCCGTGCCAGTCCCGTTCGCGATCCAGTCCCTCGTAGCGATCCGACAAGCCGTCGACGATCAGCAGATGCTGCCTGTCGACCGCATCGAGCACCGCCGGCAACGGGTTGTGCTGCCAGCCCAGCAGCACCCAGCGCGCGCCGGGATGCGCGGCCTGCAAGGCCTTCATCACGCCGCGCGCGGCCTCCGCCACCGGCACCTTGCCGGCGCTGCCGCCCTCGTGCAGCAGATCCATCTTGTACATCCCGGCATCGCCGAACAACGCGCGCTGCCGGCGATAGAAATCCGCGGCGATCTTCGCGTAGAGCGGATCGCGCGGATCGAGCCAGTCCGGCCGCGCGAAGCCCGCCCACATGCCCTGCGGCACCACGTTCGCGCCGGGATGCTTCGCCGCGAAACCCGGCGGCACCGTGCCGAACCAGCCGGGGAACACCGGCGCCATGCCCAGCTCGCGCAGGCGCGCCACGATCTTCCGCGCCAGCGCCACGCGCCGTGCGTACTGCGGCGGCGACAGCGGCGCGTCGAACCCGGACATGTTCTGCAGCAGCCACCACGGCTGGTGCCCCGGCGCGGGAATCCACGCGCGCATCTCGGCATCGCCGTAGCCGAAATCCCGGAAGGTGCGGCGGTACACCTCCTCCGTGCCGACCGGCATGAACACCTCGTCGATGCCGTGCAGCGCGAGCAGGTCGATCTTGCGCTGCCACGCCGGCCAATCCAGGTAGGCGTTCGAGTAGCCGTCGTCGGTATCGTTCAATGCGTAACGATCCGGCACGGCGGCGCGGCGCCCGATGGGCGACGACGGCGCCGGCAGCGTGGCCGGCAGGCGCGCAAGGCTGTCGCCCGGCCAGCCGATGGCGACGTGCGCCGCCTGCTCCAGATAGGTTTCCACGCCGGTGAGGATGACCGCGGGCGAAGTACCCGCCACCACGATGTGTCCAGCCGTGCCGCGCACCTCGAAGCGATCCGCACCCTGCCCGCGATCCAGCGCGACGAGGATGAACTGCGCCTGCTGCGCGGGCAGCAGGCGTTGCAGCGCCGCGCGTGCCGGCGCGGTGTCGAAGGCCGGCTTCGCCGGCGCGGCGGCGGATGCGCCGCAGAAGCCCATGCCCGACAACCCGCAGACCAGCACGGCCAGCATGCGCCCGCGCGATTTTGCACGGCCCGCCATGGAAAGCTTCCGCAAGCGCATGCCCATCCTCATCCCTTGACGCCGCCCAGCAGCAAACCATCGAGGTAATGCCGCTGCATGACAAGGAACAAGGCCAGCACCGGCAGCACGGTGAGCACCGAGCCGGCCATCATCTGCTCGGTGCCCTCGGTGTGCTCGCGCGCCATCGAGGCCAGCCCCAGCGGCAGCGTGTAATGGCCCTGCCCGGTCAGCTCGATCAGCGGCCACATGAAGTCGTTCCACGCGGTGAGGAAGGTGAGGATCGCCAGCGTCGCCACCACCGGCCGCAGCAGCGGCAACACGATGCGCAGGAAGATGTGCAGCTCGCCGGCGCCGTCGATGCGCGCCGCCTCCAGCAACTCGTCGGGCAGGCCGCGTGCGTACTGGCGCACCAGGAAGATGCCGAGCACCGAGGCCATGCCCGGCAGCATCACGCCCACGTAGGTATCCACCAGGCCCGCGTACTTGAACATCAGGAACAGCGGCAGCAGCGCCACCTGCGCCGGCACCACCAGCAGGCCGAGCAACACGCGGAACAGTCGCTCGCGTCCCGCGAAGCGCAGCTTGGCGAAGGCGTAGCCGGCCAGCAGGTTGAACGCCAGCGACAGCAGCGCGATGCCGCCGGAGATCAGCAGGCTGTTGAACAGGTAGCGCCCGATGCCCTCGTGCGCGAACAACTCCCGGTAGTTGTCCAGTACGGGATGCGCCGGCCACAGCGGCGGCGGCAAGGTGTTGGACGTGCCGGCCGGCATGAACGACACCGCGAGCATCCACAGCAGCGGAAACAGCGCCACCGCCGCGCCGCCCAGCAGCAGGCCGTTGATCAGCGCCTTCGCCAGCCGCGGGTTCATCCTGCCTCCTGCCGCCGCGCCAGCCGCAGCATCGCCGCGGTCACCGCGAACATCACCAGGAACAGCACGAAGGCCTCCGCCGTGGCGGTGCCGAGGTTCCACCACTGGAAGCCGTCCTCGTACATCAGGTACAGCACGCTGGTGGTGCTCTCCAGCGGGCCGCCCTCGGTCATCACGTAGGGCTCGGCGAACAGCTGGAAATAACCCGACACGGTGAGGATCGCCACCATCAGCAGGGTCGGCCCCAGCATCGGCAGGGTGATGTGGCGGAACTGCCGCCACGCCGAGGCGCCGTCGATGCGCGCCGCCTCGTACAGCTCGGCGGGCACCGCCTGCAGGCCGGCGAGCAGGATGATCATGTTGTAGCCGAAGTTCTTCCACACCGCGAACAGGATGATGGTGGGCATCGCCCAGTGCGGATCGCCCAGCCAGTCCACCGGATGGATGCCGAGCATGCCGAGCAGGTGGTTGGCCCAGCCATACTTGGTGTTGAACAGGTAGCGCCACACCACCGCCGTCGCCACCGCGGTGGTCACCACCGGTGCGAACAGCGCGGTGCGGAAGAACGCCTTGCAGCGCGCCAGCGGCGAGTGCAGCAGCAGCGCCGCGCCCAGCGAGGCCGCCAGCGACAGCGGCACGCCCACCGCCACGAAGTAGAACGTGTGCCCCAGCGCGGCCCAGAACTGCGGCCGGTGCAGCAGCATCCAGTAGTTGCCCAGCGCCACGAAGCGCAGATTGTGCAGATTGGCCAGCGCGTAGAGGTCGTAGTCGGTGAAGCTCAGCGCCAGCGCGCCCAGCACCGGCAGCAGGAAGAACACCGCCAGCACCAGCAGCGCCGGTGCGAGGAACAGCCACGCCGCGCGCGAGGGCTTCATCGCCGCGCCTCCAGCAGCGAGCGTCGCTTGGCGAGAATGCCGTCGGCCTGGCGATCCATCTCCGCCGCGGCCTGATCCACCGTCAGCTCGCCGGCCACGGCGCGCGCGGCGACCTGCTGCATCATCACCGCGATGCGTTCCCACTCCGGCACCGCCGGCGTGGGCTTCACGCGTTCGAGCTGGTCGCGAAAGGCGCGCATGGCCACATCATCCTGCAACAACGGGCTGTCCCAGCTGCTGCGTCGCGGCGGCATGTCGCCGGTGAGCCGGTAGAAGCGCTGCTGCACCTGCGGCTGCGACAGGTACTCGACCAGCGCCCACGCCGCGCGCTGGTGCTTCGACGCGCGGAACACCACCAGGCTGGCGCCGCCGGCCAGTCCCGCGCCGGGGCCGTCCGGGCCGGGCAGCGGCGCGGTGGCCCAGTCGCCCTGCTCGCTCGCCGGCAGGCGCTTGCGGAATTCGGCGACGTTCCACGGCCCCGAGAAGTAGAACGCGTACACGCCGCGACCGAACTCCTCCCATGGGTTGCCCACTTCCACGTTGGTGACCACCGGCGCCTGCCGCAGGCGGAAGGTGTCCACGTAGAAGGTCAGCGCGCGCTTGAAGCCGGCGCTCTCGAAATTGCCGCGGCTGTCGTCGTCGCGCAGCAGCGGATCGGGTTGCTGCAAGGCCAGCGACAGCAGCTGCTCGTACTCGTTGGTCGGCAGCAGGATGCCGTAGACCTTGCGCGCGGGATGGCTGAGCGCGGCCAGCATGCGCCGCCATTCGGCCCAGTCGCGCGGCGGCGCGTCGAAGCCGGCCTGCTTCAGCAGGTCACTGCGGTAGAACAGCAGGCGCGTGTCCACGTACCACGGGATGCCGTAGAGCTGGCCGCCGCTGACGTTGGTGGCCCAGATGCTGGCGAAGTAATCCGGCGGCGCCACCGCCGCCGAGGCGGCGACGCGCTGCTGCAACGGCGCCAGCGCATGCAGCGCCACCATCTCCGGCAGCCAGGTGTTGCCGAGCTGGGCCATGTCCGGCGCGGTGCCGCCGGCGATCGCGGTGAGCAGCTTCTGGTGCGCCGCGCTCAGCGGCAGCTGCTGCACCTCGACACGGATCTCCGGATGCGCGCGCTCGAAATCCGGCAGCAGCTTCGCGACCGCATCGCCCTCGGGGCCGAACGTCCAGAACACCAGCGTGTCGCCGCGCCCGTGCGTGCAGCCGGCGAGGCACAGCGCGGCGAGAACCGCCGCCGCGCGCACGCCTCGCCGGAATCCGCCGCGCACCCGCTCCGCGCCGCGCGCCGCCGGAGCGATGCGCCCGTGAGGGCGGACGCATCGCTCGTCGGCATGTCCGCGGCGGCTCATGCTCAGTGCCCCGCCACCGTCACCAGCACCAGGGCGTTGGGTTCCAGCGTCAAGGTCAGCGCGCCGTGGTCGAGATGTGCCTGCGCCGGCGGCGGCAAGGCCGTGGCGGCGTTCATCTGCGCCACCTGCGCCATCGTCGGGTAGCGCGGGCTGCCCATGCGGGCGTAGATCGGCAGCACGTTGCCGTGTTCGTCGTCCACGCGCTGGATCGTCACGCGGGCATCCGCAGGCAGGTGGTCGAATTTCAAGCGCAGAGTGCGCGTGGTGCCGGGTTGTCCTGGATCGACCAGGTTCCACGCCGCGATGGCCAGGCTGCCGTCCGGCTTGCGCGTGACGATCGCGTCGCGGGCGTCGTTCGCCAGCCGCTGGTCGCCCAGCTGGTGCAGCAGCGCGAAGTCGTAATAGCTGGGCTTGTCGATGCCGCCGCTGGCGCGCAGGCCGAACTGGCCGTCGAACGGCTCGGGGCTTGGGCCGCCTTCCTCGAACACGTCGGAGAACGTCCAGAACGACATCATGTCCACCCGCCCGTCGCACTCGCGCACCGTGTTCGCCAGCGCGGGGCCGACGTAGGTGGTGTCGCGCAGATTGTCGCGCCCGGGCACGTTCCATTCGGTCCAGAACAGGGGCAGGCGCGGCAGCGGCGAGGCGGCGATCTCGCCGCGCACCTTGTCGATGGCGCGGCATACGCGATCGTCTTCCGGCACCGGGGTATCGTTGTGGAACAGGTTCTCCACCGTGTCGTCCGCATAGCCGTGCGAGGAAACGAAATCCACCGGCACATGCTCCTTCGCCGCATGCGCCAGGAAGTCGCCGACCCACGCGGCCGCCGCGGTGGCCGGGCCGCCCACGCGCAGGCGCGGGCTGACCGACTTCAGCGCACGCGCGGTGTGGTCGTACAGCTCGAAGTACGACGCCTGGCGCGGCACGCCGCCCCAGAAGTCGATGTTCGGCTCGTTCCATACCTCGAAGTACCACTGCGACACTTCGTCGATGCCGTAGCGCTGCACCAGGTGTTGCGCGAAGGCGCGGATCAGGCCGTCCCAGCGCTCGTAGTCCTTCGGCGGCGACACGTTGGGCTTGTACCAGAACGCATGCAGCGCGTCGGGGTTGGCCGCCAGCTTCTTCGGCATGAAGCCGATCTCCACCACCGGCCGCACGCCGTTGCGCAGCAGGCCGTCGTAGATGCGATCCACCTTGGTGAAGTTGTAGACCGGCTCGCCGTGCTCGTCCTCGGTGTAGACGCCGTTCTCGTCGTCGAGGATGCCGTGGAAGCGCACGTAGCGGAAGCCGGTGACGCGCTTCACCGCGCGCAGGTCGTCGCGGTAGTCCTCGCGCAGGCTCAGCGCGGCGCGGCCGGAGCCGAACATCCGTTCCCAGAAGTGCGGGAACGGCGTGGCCGTGGCCGCGGCATCGATGCGCACGGTCTGCGGCGACGCCGCCTGCGCCCACGCGGGCGACGCGACGGCGCAGGCGATGGCAATGGCGGTGAACAGGCGACGCATCGTGCTTCCTCAGTGTGGCGCGGCTTGCGCGCGCTCCAGCCAGCCGCCGGTGAAGCCGGCGCGTTGCAGGCCGCGGCGGACGTACGGGTTCTTCTTCATCACCTTCCACACCAAGCCGCTGCGCCAGTTCTCGATCATCAGCAGGATCGGCCCCTGGTCGATGCCCAGCTGCTGGTTGTCGGCCCAGCCGAAGCCGGGATAGCTGTGGCCGTTCTCGGGCGTGCCGTGGAAGCTGGGATTGAAGGCGTCGACGAAGCCGTAGCGGCTGTAGATGTAGCGGCCGTAGCGCTGCTTCATCGCCATCAGCGCGGGCAGCGCGATGGACGGCGCGAACGCGATGGAACCGCCCGCCGCGGTGGGCGCGATGGTGCCGTCGTCGGTGATGTCGTCCAGCCCCGCGCCGCGCGCCATGTAGCTGCTGAAACGGCGCACGCCCTGCGGCGAGTTCTCGGTGACGTCGCCCGGCCCGTCGCTGGCGGTGAGGCCCCATACGTCGGCGCCGTAGCCCGTCCAGTGGCCGGGATTGGCGATGGCGTAGGCGCGCTGCGCGTAAGTCGCCAGGCGTCCGTTCTCCGCGTAGTCGAGGTCGTGCGCGCGGCTCCAGGCATCGCGGATGCCGCGGAAGTCCACCCACGATTCGGTGTACTGGTGGCCGAACAGCGGGCCGAAGTTGAGGAAGGTGTAGCCCTGGAACGTGCCCCACTGCTGCGGATAGCTCGCGCACCATGCGGCCCACGCGTCCGCGTCCACCGGGTGCGTGGGCGAACCCAGCGCGAGGATGTACACCAGCTTGCCCTCGTCGTAGCCCTTCCAGTCGTCGTCGATGAACTTGCCGCCCGGCGTCCAGCCCATGCTGATCAGCGGCTTGCGCACCTGCATCCACGGCCAGTCGACGGCGCGGTAGAGCCGGTCGGCGAGCTGGCGGATCTCGCGCTCCTGCGGCGTGTCGCGGTCGTAGTAGCTCTCGGCGAACAGCACGCCGCCCAGCAGCAACGTGGTGTCCACGCTGGACAGCTCCACCCCGCGCCCGTAGCGGAGGCCGGTCTGCATGTCGAGGAAGTGGTAGAAGAAGCCGTGGTAGCCGGCGGTATCGTCCTCGCCGGCATTCTGCGGGGCCGCCGCGAAGAAGCGCAAGGTGGTCAGGGTGCGCTGCACCGCCTGCGCGCGCGTGACGTAGCCGCGCTCGACGCCGATGCCGTAGGCGGTGAGGCCGAAGCCCACGGCGGCGATCGAGGAGAAGGTGTGGTTGGGCCACGAGTCCGGCACCAGGCCGGTGTACGGGTCGGCACTCTCCCAGAACCAGTCGAAGGTACGGCGTTCGAGGTCGTCCACGAAGGCCCGCTGGTCGGGCGCGAGCTTCTGCCAGGTCAGCGTGTCGGGCGGCAATGGCGCCGCCGGTTGTGCCGCGCGCGCCGGGACACCCGCAACGAGCACCGCCAGGACGGCGGCCGCGAAGATGTGCAATCGACGCCATGGGGATGAAAACATTTGAACCTCGTGTCGATGAATCGTTTCAGCGGGACTTTTGCGAAACCCGTTCGCCCTGAGCGTAGCGTCGAAGGCGCGACGCGGGTTGCGGACATGGTTGACCGTGTTGTGAGGAGCGCGGAAGTCGAAGGGCCACGCATTCGCGGGAAACATGTGTTCCGTGGCTTCGTCCACCACGCCCGACGCAACGGCTCCGATCAGGCGGCCTCCATCGCCTGTGCCGGACAGACCTTGTCGATGAAAGCCTGGTGCATGGGCATCGCCTCCACGCAGGCGTTCACCACCTGGCTCACGCTGGCCATGAAGCCGGCGAGATCCTTGTCCGGCATCTGATCCACCAGCGGGTGGTAACTGCGCGGCACGATGCGCTGGCCCAGCATCACCTGCACCCAGCTCGGCGTGGCGAACATCTCCTCGCCGTCGCGGTAGAAGCGGCCGCTGTCGCGGAACAGGCGGATGTATTCCTCGAGCTGCTCCGGCACCGGCATGGTGCGGCAGTAGTTCCAGAACGGCGTGTCGTCGCGCTCGGTGGCGTGGTAGTGCAGTATCAGGAAATCGCGGATGCGCTCGTACTCGAAGCGCGCGCGCGTGTTGTAGCGCTCGATCAGCACCGGGCTGAAATCGCGCTGCGGCCACATGTCGAGCAGGCGCGCAATGCCGGACTGGATCATGTAGATGCTGGTGGATTCCAGCGGCTCCAGAAAGCCGGCGGCCAGGCCCAGCGCGACCACGTTGCGGTTCCACGCCTGCTTGCGCGCGCCGGTGGTGAAGCGCAGCAGGCGCGGCTCGCCCAGCGGCTCGGCGTCCAGGTTCGCCAGCAGCACGGCGGCAGCCTCGTCGTCGCTCATGTGCACGCTGCAGTAGACGTGGCCGTTGCCGGTTCGGTGCTGCAGCGGGATGCGCCACTGCCAGCCGGCCGGCCGCGCGGTCGAACGCGTGTACGGGGTGAGTTGCGCCACTCGCTCGCAACCCACCGCCAACGCACGGTCGCAGGGCAGCCAGTGCGAGAAATCGTGGTAGCCGGTGTGCAGGGCCTGCTCGATCAGCAGGCCGCGGAAGCCGGAGCAGTCGATGAACAGGTCGCCCTCGATGCGTTCGCCGCTTTCCATTGCTAGCGCCGAGACGAAGCCGTCGTCCGGCCGCAATTCCACGCTGGCGATCCTGCCCTCGGTGCGGCGCACGCCGCGCTGCTCGGCGTAGCGGCGCAGGAAGCGCGCGTACAGCCCGGCGTCGAAATGGTAAGCGTAGGCGACGTTCGCCAACGGCGAGTTCGCCGGCACGTCGGTCGCGGAAGGCATGAACCGCCCACGCGGCGCCGCCACCGTGTTGAGCGAATAGGCGCCGATGTCCATGGCCACGCCGCGCTGCCTGGCCTTGATCCAGAACTGGTGGAACGGCAGCAGGCTGATGTCGTGTCCGATTTCGCCGAAGCCGTGCACATAGCTGTCGCCCAGCCGCGCCCAGTCGTTGAATTGCACGCCGAGCTTGAACGTGCCCTGGGTGTTGCGCACGAACTCGACGTCGTCGATGCCCAGCAGGTTGTTGAACAGCTTGAGGTGCGGCACGGTGCCTTCGCCGACGCCGACGGTGCCGATTTCCTCGGATTCCACCAGGCGGATCGCGCACTCGCCGCCCAGCACCTTGGAAAACGCCGCAGCCGCCATCCAGCCAGCGGTGCCGCCACCGGCGATGACGATGCGTTTGATGCGCATGTCGGTCATGAAGTGCTCCGGCAACGGATCGTGCTGCGGAATGGCCGGGGTGCGCGCGGCACCCCGGCCGCATCGTCAGAAGTTCAGGCCCACCGAGAGCTTGACCGTGCGCGGATAGCCCGTGATGTCGCCGGTAGGGTTGTAGATCACGACGGGATTGTAGGTGCCGCCCGATCCCCAGTTTTCCAGGTAGTCGACGTAGTTGTGCCAGTTGAAGGCGTTGATCAGGTCGAAGCGCACGTAGGCGTTGAGGTTGCCGTAGACCTTGAAGTTCTTGGTGGCCTGGAAGTCCAGGTCGCGGTAACCGAAGATCTTGCCGCCGACCAGGAAGCGCCCGCTGCCTGGCGGCGCGACCGACGCCGAGTGGCAGCCGCTGCCGGCCACACCGCCGCTGTCCACGTTGGTGGCCGGCGCATCGAAGCACGCGAGGTTGATGTCGGGAACAGGCGTGGAGAGGGTCAGCTTGGCGCCCAGCGTGAAGCCCCATGGGCCGTCCAGCGTGCCGGTCATCACCAAGCGATGTTTGGCCACGCCGGACGAGGTGAGCGGATAGTTGCCGATCCATTCGTAGTCGAACGCGTACTGGTCGGTGGGATCGCCGTTGTCGTTGTTCTGCCGCGTGTGCGAGTAGGTGTAGGCGATCGTCGCGCCCCAGTGCGACTCGGGCGTGTACGGCTTGTCGGCCGACAGCAGCAACTGCCGGGTGCGCGTCTCCAGGCCGTTGTTGCCGATGATCAGGCTGCCGAAACCGGGGATGCCGTTGCCCCAGGGCTGGCCGCCGCCCTGCCAGAACGCGCCGTCGGGGTAGCGGTTGCCCAGCGTGTACACCAGGCCGTCGTGGCTGCTGATGTAGGCCAGCGCCGCGCTGGTGTTCCAGTCGCCCACCTGGTTGCGCATGCCGATGCTGAACTGGTCGGAATACGGCGCCTTGAGGTTGTTGGTGACCAGATCGACTTCCTTGCCGGCATTGCTGCCGGCCACCAGGCCCTGCAGGGTCGCGATGCTGAGGTAGGCCGGATCCCACGCGTAGCAGTTGTTCACGCCCACCGTGCAGGGCACGTCGGGCGTGTTGAAGTACAGCGTGGGTTGCGACAGCGACTGCTTGGTCTGCTCCACCTGCAGCGACTCGTACAGGTCGCGGTCGTAGGAGCGGCCGGCGCCGCCGAAGATCACGTGCTTCTGGTCGCCGTTGATGTCATAGGAGAAGCCGAGGCGCGGCTGCCACTCGTTGGTCTTCGGATGGCGGTTGTGGCCGGTGCTGATGTAGTCGTTGATGTCCACGCCGCCCTTGGCCAGTGACTCGGCGTAGGTCTGGCCGGCCGGCGCGTTCGGATCCTGCTGCTGGAAGGCCGCCACCACGCTCGCCGGGGTCACGTAGTTCAGGTAGGACGGCGTCTTCTCGTAGTCCCAGCGCACGCCGAGGTTCAGGGTCAGGTGGTCGTTCACCGTCCAGTCGTCCTGGATGTAGGCGCCGGACTGCTTGTCCGAACTGGTGGCCACCGGGCTGATGCCGGGCGTGGGCGAACCGAACTGCACCTGGAACGGGATAGCCTCCGTACCGGCCGGGGTCACCGCGTAGTTGAACAGCGCGTTGGAATCGCCCGCGTCCTGCGCGGTGAGCTTCACCGCCTTGTACTTGAAGCCGGTCTTGATGACGTGGTCGCCGTTCCACTCCAGGTCATTGAAGGTGAGGTCGTCCTGGATCGCCGGGCCCTTCTGGCCCTTGTTCTGCTGCGCCAGCGGCGAGTTGCCGGTCTGCAGCACGGTGGTGTTCAACTGCGGACCGGTGAGCGTGTAGTTGTTGCCCGCGCCGAGGATGATCGGCGTGGGCGCGTAGAACGCATCCTCGTAAGTCAGTTGCAGCCGGTTGAACCAATTGTAGGCGCTGTGATCCCAGCGCACGTCGACGCGCTTGTCGGTGTTGTGCGTATTGAGGCCCGCCGTGGCGGTGGTCACGCCGCCTAGGCCGCTGATGGAGGTTTCGTCGCGGTACTTGCCGCTCAGCTCGAAGCGGTCGTGCGTGGTGGGCTCGTAGTCGATCTTGCCGAACCAGTCGTTCTCCTTGAACGGCAGGCTGGCCGGGCCGATCTGCGACTGCACGTCGGCCGGCAGGTAGTTCGAGTACCCGGTGACGCCGGGCACGACGGTGGTGGGGCTGTCGAACTCCTTGCCCTCGTAGGCGACATAGAAGTGCGCCATGTCCTTCACGATGGGGCCGCCGAAGTCGAAGCCGTAGTCCTTTTCGTGCGACTGCGTCTTGTCGTGCGCGGCTTCCTCCGCGGGCGTCATCGCGCGCATGCGGGTGTTGGTGAAGCTGCCGAACACGTCGCCATGGTATTCGTTGGTGCCCGACTTGGTTTCCGCCGTGATGGCCGCCGAGGAAATCTGGTCGTACTCCGCCTTGTAGTTGGAGGTGATGACCTTGTACGAGCCGATCGCGAGCTGCGGGAAGGGATTGCCCGCGCTGTCGTTCTGGCCGGTGACGCCGCCCGACAGCACGTAGTTCTTCTGGCCGACGCCGTCGATGTACACGTTGATGTTGCTGCTGGCCTGGGCGCCGGAGCGCAGGCTGGTGTTGCCGTTGGCGTCGCGCGTGAACACCATGCCCGGCACGATGTCCGCGAACTCCAGGAAGTTGCGCGAGGACTCGGGCAATACCGCGATGTCGCGCAGCGAGACGATGTTGCCGACCTCGGAAGTGGTCACCTCCGGCAGCTCCACCGCCGTGGCGGACACCGACACGCCAGCCAGTGTCTTGGCGTTGGCCTGCGAGGCCACCGCGCCGGTCAGGTCGACCGTGCTGATCGAGGCCACCGCCAGTTGCACCGTTTTCTCCACGCCCGCGCCGGTCTGCACCTGGTAGGTGCCCGACGGCAGGCCGACGATGGCGAAGCTGCCGTCCTTGCTCGACTGGGTGACGCGCACCAGACCGGTGGCGACGTTCCTGACGGTGACACTGGTGCCGGGCGCGGCATTGCCGCGCAGCGTGGCGTCGGACGTCTGCGCCATCACGATGCTGGGCGCCGAGGCGAGCATCGCCGCCACGACGGCTGCCGGCAGCAACCGTTGCTTGTATGACTTGAGACTACTCATGAACTCCCCTCCAAATATTTCTAGCGATTCGGCGTTTGGCGAATCTTCTTGGTTGTGGTGGTGGCTCCGCCTCGATGCGCCCCGCAGGATTCCCGCACGACGATGTCGCAGCCGAGCGTGTGTACCGATGCGGCCGACCGCCCGGGGCGATCCATCAGGTCGGCCAGCAGCTCCATGGCGTTCTTGCCCAGTTCCGCGATGCGCACGCGCACCGTGCTGAGCGGCGGCGTGACGTAGCGCGTGATCGGGATGTCGTCGAAACCGGCCAGGGCGATGTCGCCCGGCACGGCCAGGCCGGCTTCCTTGAAGGCCTGCAGGCAGCCCACGGCCATCATGTCGTTGGCGGCGAACACGGCCTGTGGAATCGTTTTCATGGCCAGCAGCGCGCGCGCGGCCACGTAGCCGGAAGATTCCCCGAAGTCGCCCGCCACCACGGTCACCGGCTCGCCCGGCGCGAACCGGGCCATCGCCGCGCGGAACCCCGCCTCGCGCTGCTGGGCGTCGTAGTTGTTCTTCGGCCCGCCGACGAAGGCGATGCGCTCGTGCCCGACGTCGACCAGGTGGCGCACCATGGCGTAGGTGCCGGTGAAGTTGTCGATGTTCAGCACGGCGTCGGCGCCGTCCTTCACGTCGCTGTTGAGCAGCACGATGGGCAGGCTGTCCGGCAGGTTGGCTTTCAGGAAGGCCGCGTCCACGTGCGGCGAGGACAGCAGCACGACGCCGTCCACGCGGCCCTGCATGGCGCGCAGCGCCGCCGCCGCATCGGCCTCGCCGTCGTGCGAACTGGACACCAGCAGGTGCAGGCCGTGCGAACGGGCCTGCAGGTCGATGCCGCGGATCAGTTCGGAAAAGAACTCGCCGTGCAGGTCGGGCAGCAGCGCGCCGATGGTGTGCGTGCGCCGGGTGATCAGGCTGCGGGCGGCACCGTGCGGCACGTAGCGCAGGCGCGCGGCGGCTTCGCGGATGCGCTGCTCGGTGGCGGAGGTCACGCCGCCCGCCCCGTTCAGGGCGCGCGATACCGAGGCCACCGAAACCTTCGCTTCGCGCGCCACGTCCTTGATGGTTACCGTCATGCCAGCCGCCCTCCCCACGAGTCCGCACCCCGGCCGGGGCATCCAGAAACGTAAACGTTTTCATGTCGGGTTGTAAAGTGCCCCGCCAGGGCCTGCGGTGACCCATGCGGAAGCCGACCCATGCCGGGCCGGCGGGCGATGGACGAAAGTTTGTGTCCTTTGATGCCAGGACGGAGGGCTACGGATCCGCCGGCGCCCCGGCGGCGCGCATGGCGATACGCTGCGCCGCCACCAGCTTCTCCAGCACCGCGAGATCGGTGCGGGTGGCGGGGCTGTCTTCGCCCTGGGTTCGCCGGCTGACCCGCGCCTGGTTGATCTGCGCCATCAGCAGGCTGGTCAATTCGTCCTGCGTCAGATGCAGGTGCAGCACGATCATCGTGTCATCCATTGCAGGAACCCCCGCGCCCCATGCGCATCTCCAACCCGGACAGTCATCAAAATCCACAGAAGACGGTTCTACGATGATTGCAATTCAAATTTGCTCATGTCAACCATCATAATTTGGGTATTCGGTGCGGCGCGAATGCAACACTCGTTTGCCCATGAGCTCCAGAGCCTCCGCACCCGGCCATTTCGGGCTACGCCTCCAGCAAGCGCTAGACCGCACGGCGATTCCACCGGGCCGGCAGCGCACCACCGCCTTGGCCAACCATTACGCCGTCGCCCGCGAAACCGCGCGCCTGTGGCTGGCGGGTCGTGCGATGCCCGACGTCCACCGCCTGGTCGAAATCGCCGACGACTGCCGCGTCAGCCTGGACTGGCTCGCCACCGGCCGCGGCCCGATGGTTCTGCCGCCCGGCGTCGGTGAACAAGCGCATGGCTACGACGTGCTGAGCGCCGACGAAAAGGCCTTGCTGCAAGCGGCCCGCAAACTTTCGCCGCGTCGTCGCCAGGGCCTGCTGGCCCTGCTCGACATCCGCAGCTGACGGATCGCGCGTCAACGACCCCCATCGCATTCGGACGGATAGCCGTCCAAACACGCATGCGGGCGCCATAGAAATTCTTTTCATGAAAAAGCGATTGACAGGCCGCACCGGCATGTCTTAGGGTCGAATCCATGTCGCAGCGCAACAGCCACCGCAGTACCGCCGCACTGAACCGTCCTCCGACGGTCGCCGGCCTGCCGCGGCTTCGCGGCGCGCTCCTTCTTGCCCTTGTACTCGTACTCCTCATTACCAACGGAGGTGCGGGCTGAGGGCATGCGTCCAGGTAACTAGAAAGAACCTGAGAACACCCGAAGAACCCCGCACCAGAAATGGAGCGGGGTTTTTTGTTGCCCCGCCCACCGCACCCACTCAAGCGGAGCAAAGCGATGGAAACCCAGCAGAACGGCCAGCAAAGCGAGATCGGCGACGTAGCCGCCGAGCACGTGCGCATCTTCGACACCACCTTGCGCGACGGCGAGCAGACGCCCGGCTTCTCGATGGATCGGCGCGCCAAGCTGCGCATGGCGCAGATGCTCGAAGCGCTGGGCGTGGACGTGCTGGAAGCTGGCTTTCCGCAGGCCTCGCCGGACGATTTCGCCGCGGTCGCGCAGATCGCCGGCATGCTCACGCACAGCACCGCCTGCGCGCTGGCGCGCTGCGTGCCGGGCGACATCGACAGCGCGGGCCGCGCGCTGGAGTCGGCCAAGCGCTCGCGCATCCACGTGTTCCTCTCCACCAGCCCGCTGCACCGCGAGCACAAGCTCAACATGAGCAGGCAGCAGGTGCTGGACGCCGCCGGCGCCGCGGTGGAACGCGCCATGCAGCTGGCGCACGAGGTGGAATTCTCCGCCGAGGACGCGATGCGCACCGAGCCGGAATTCCTGGTCGAGGTGTTCAATGCCGCCGCCGCCGCGGGCGCCACCACGCTGAACGCGCCTGACACCGTGGGCTACATGACGCCGACGGAAATCGCCGAGCGCTTCGCCTACCTGATCGCCAACGTCAAGCGCGGCAAGCACGTGGTGTTCTCCAGCCACTGCCACAACGACCTGGGCCTGGGCGTGGCCAACAGCCTGGCCGCCGTGAGCGCCGGCGCGCGCCAGGTGGAATGCACCATCAACGGCATCGGCGAGCGCGCGGGCAACGCGGCGCTGGAAGAAATCGTGATGGCAATGAAGGTGCGCGGCGCCTGGTTCGGCACCGACACGCGCATCGACACCCGCAAGCTCTACCCCGCCTCGCGCCTGCTCAGCGAACTGACCGGGCAGAACGTGCAGCGCAACAAGGCCATCGTGGGCGCCAACGCGTTCGCGCACGAGTCGGGCATCCACCAGCACGGCATGCTCAAGCACCGCGGCACCTACGAGATCATGCGCCCGCAGGACGTAGGCATCGCCGAGACCAAGCTGGTGCTGGGCAAGCACTCCGGCCGCGCCGCGCTGCGCCAGCGCCTGCAGACGCTGGGCCACGCGCCCGACGAGGCCGCGATGGACACGATCTTCGCGCGCTTCAAGGCGCTGGCCGACAAGAAGCGCGAGATCCACGACGAGGATCTGGAGGCCATCGCGCTGGGCCACGACCCGGAGGCGCTGGGCCCGTGGCAGCTGGTGCAACTGAACACCAGCACGCACCTGGGCGGCAGCGCCTCGGCCTCGGTGAAGCTGCGCCACGCCGACGGCCGCGAAGCCGGCGAAGCGGCGATCGGCGACGGCCCGGTGGACGCCGTGCTGCGCGCCATCGAGCGCGCCACCGGCAGCACGCTGGATCTCACCGAATTCCAGGTGCGCGCGGTGAGCGCCGGCGGCGACGCGCAGGGCCACGCCAGCCTCACCGCGCGCCACGGCGAGCGCGACTGGCGCGGCCACGGCATGAGCACCGACATCGTGGAAGCCACCGCGCAGGCCGCGCTGGCCATCGTCAACCGCATCGAACGGCAGTCGGCGCAGGGCCGATCCGGAGCGCCCATCGAAGAGCGCGGCCATGGACGGCCGCCTTTTGACCCGCGCGCGCAGGGAAGCGCGCAAAAGGAGCACCGCGCATGAGCCACACCGCCTTCCTCTGGCACAACGGCCGCATCAAGCCCTGGGCCGAAGCCAACGTCCACGTCAGCACGCACGCGCTGCACTACGGCTCCTCGGTGTTCGAGGGCGAGCGCGTGTACGCCACGCCGAACGGCCCAGCCTACTTCCGCCTCGCCGACCACACGCGCCGCCTGTTCGAATCGGCCAAGGTGTACGAGATCGACGTCGGCTACAGCGAGGCCGAGATCGATGCCGCCTGCCACGAAGTGATCCGCGCCAACGGCATGCAGTCCGCCTACGTGCGGCCCATCGTGTTCCGCGGCGCCGGCGGCCTGGGCGTGCTGCCGAAGGACGGCGCGCCGGTGGAGGTGGCGATCATGGCGATGGCCTGGGGCGCCTACCTCGGCGACGCCGCCGAACGCGGCGCGGACGTGTGCGTGTCCTCGTGGAATCGGCCCGCACCGAACACCATCCCCAGCTGGGCCAAGGCCGGCGGCAATTATCTGTCCAGCCAGCTGATCGGGCTGGAAGCGCGCCGCGGCGGCTACGACGAGGGCATCGCGCTGGGCCACAACGGCCTGCTCAGCGAAGGCGCGGGCGAGAACCTGTTCCTGGTCAAGCGCGGCAAGCTGGTCACGCCGCCGTCCAGCGCCGGCATCCTCGCCGGCATCACCCGCGACAGCGTGCTCACGCTGGCCGCCGAACTGGGCATCGAGGCGGAAGAACGCGAGCTGCCGCGCGAGGCGCTGTACACCGCCGACGAGGTGTTCATGACCGGCACCGCCGCCGAGATCACCCCGGTGCGCTCGGTGGATCGCAAGCCCGTGGGCAACGGCAAGCCCGGCCCGCTGACGCGCGCGCTGCGCGAGGCGTTCTTCGGTCTGTTCGACGGCCGCACCCACGACAAGTGGGGCTGGCTGGAGGTTGTTGATCTGACGGGCGCGGCGACCCTGCGCCAAGGGTTTACCAGTGCGGTCGTCCATGACCGCGAAGATCAAAAAGCGGCCATCCATGGCCGCACTCCTCAACAACAGCCCGCTTCGATGGGAGTTTCGGCATGACGGCCGCCCGCACACTGTTCGAGAAAATCTGGGACGCCCACGTGGTGGCGCCCGAAACCGCCGACACCCCGGCGATCCTCTACATCGACCTGCACCTGGTGCACGAAGTCACCTCGCCGCAGGCCTTCGACGAGCTGCGCTCGCGCGGCCTCAAGCTGCGCCGCACGGATCGCACGCTGGCCACGCTGGATCATTCCACGCCCACCCTGCCCGCCGGCGCCGACGGCGAGCGCCCCTACGCCAACGCCGAGGCGAAGGCGCAGGTGGCGCAACTGGAAACCAACTGCCGCGAGTTCGGCGTCGAACTGCACGGCTGGGACAGCCGCGAGCGCGGCATCGTCCACGTGATCGGCCCCGAGCTGGGCGCCACCCAGCCGGGCAACACCATCGTCTGCGGCGACAGCCACACCTCCACCCACGGTGCGTTCGGCGCGCTGGCCTTCGGCATCGGCACCACCGAGGTGGGCCACGTGATGGCCACGCAATGCCTGCTGCAGCGCAAGCCGAAGACGCTGGCGATCCACGTCGACGGCGAGCTGCCCAGGGGCGTGGGCGCGAAGGATCTGATCCTGCACGTCATCGGCCACATCGGCGTGGACGGGGGCACCGGCCACGTCATCGAATACCGCGGCGCGGCCATCGAGAAGCTGTCGATGGAGGAGCGCATGACGGTGTGCAACATGTCGATCGAGGCCGGCGCGCGCGCGGGCCTGATCGCGCCGGACGAAACCACCTTCGCCTGGCTGCAAGGCCGTCCACGCGTGCCGCAGGGCGAGGCATGGGATCGCGCGGTGGCGCACTGGCGCACGCTGAAGACCGACGACGGCGCGCGGTACGACCGCGAGGTGCGCATCGACGCCGGCGCGATCAAGCCCACCGTCACTTACGGCACCCACCCCGGCATGGCCATCGCGATGGACGCGCCGGTGCCCGCCGCGCGCAACGCGGTGGAGCAGCGTGCGCTGGACTACATGCAGAGCCGCGCCGGCCAGCCCATGCAGGGCTCCAAGGTGGACGTGGTGTTCGTCGGCAGCTGCACCAACTCGCGCCTGTCCGACCTGCGCGAAGCGGCCAGCGTGCTGCGCGGCCGCCGCGTCGCCAGCGGCGTGCGCATGCTGGTGGTGCCGGGCTCCGAAGCGGTGCGCCGTGACGCCGAGGCCGAGGGCCTGCACGAAGTGTTCCGCGCCGCCGGCGCCGAGTGGCGCATCCCCGGCTGCTCGATGTGCATCGCGATGAACGGTGACCTGGCGCAGCCGGGGCAACTGGTCGTCTCCACCTCCAACCGCAACTTCGAAGGTCGCCAGGGCAAGGGCGCGCGCACCGTGCTGGCCAGCCCGGCCACGGCGGCGGCTTCCGCCGTGGCCGGCGCCATTGCGGATCCCCGCGAGTACATGACGGAGGTGGCGGCATGAGCGCGCACGATTTTCTCCCTCTCCCCTTTGGGGAGAGGGCTGGGGTGAGGGGCCACGCTGGCGAAAGACCAGCATCGAAGCGCGCTTCGATCAACGCCACCGCAAGCACCCGCCCCTCATCCGCCCCTTCGGGGCACCTTCTCCCCGGCGGGGAGAAGGGACTTTGTCCTTCGGAGGTTTTCTGATGCGCATTCACTCCCGCACCGCCGTGCTGGCGGACGAGAACATCGACACCGATCGCATCATCCCCGCGCGCTTCCTCACCACCACCACGCGCGCGGGCCTGGGCAAGCTGTGCTTCAACGACTGGCGCTACCTGCCGGACGGCAGCGACAACCCCGACTTCCCGCTCAACCGGCCGGAGGCGAAGGGCTGCGCCATCGTCGTCGCCGGGCGCAACTTCGGCTGCGGCTCCTCGCGCGAGCACGCGCCGTGGGCGCTGCTGGACTACGGCATCCAGGCGGTGCTGTGCAGCGAGATCGCGGACATCTTCCGCAACAACGCGCTGAAGAACGGCCTGCTCGCCATCGTCGTCTCCGCCGCCGAACACCAGTGGCTGCTGGCCAACCCCGGCATCGAGCTGAGCATCGACGTGCAGGGCCAGCACATCGAACTGCCCGACGGCGGCCGCATCAGCTTCGCGCTGGAACCGTTCGCGCGCCATTGCCTGCTGCACGGCGTGGATCAGCTGGGCTACCTGCTGCATCACAGCGATGCGATCGAAGCCTTCGAATCACGCATCGGACAGGCGGCATGAAACCCATGACGCGCCACGCATTTCCTCATCGTCATCCCGGCGCAGGCCGGGATCCAGCGGCAACCGCGCTCATCCGGGCGGCGCGGCAACTGGATTCCGGCCTGCGCCGGAATGACGAAATTTCTGCCATTTCGCACGAGGACATCCACGCATGAAAGCACGCATCGTCACCCTGCCCGGCGACGGCGTCGGCCCCGAGGTCACCGCCGCGGCGGTGGCCGTGCTCGAAGCGGTAGCCACGCACTACGAGCACGAATTCGCGTTCGACGAACACCTGATCGGTGGCGCCGCCATCGACGCCACCGGCGCGCCGTTGCCCGCCGCCGCGCTGGAAGCCTGCAAGGCGGCGGACGCGGTGCTGCTGGGCGCGGTGGGCGGGCCGAAGTGGTCGGATCCGAACGCGCCGGTGCGTCCCGAGCAGGGCCTGCTGGCGCTGCGCGCCGCGCTGGGCGTGTACGCCAACCTGCGTCCGCTCACCGTGCATCCCGCGCTGGCCGAGCTGTCGCCGCTGAAGAACGAGAAGCTCAAGGGCGTGGACGTGCTGTTCGTGCGCGAGCTGACCGGCGGCGCCTACTTCGGCGCGAAGACCAAGGGCGCCGACTACGCCACCGACGAGTGCAGGTACACCGAAGCCGAAGTCGAGCGCGTCACGCGCCGCGCCTTCGAGCTGGCTCGCGCGCGCCGCAGGCACGTCACCTCGGTGGACAAGGCCAACGTGCTGGAAACCTCGCGGCTGTGGCGGCGCACCGTCGCCCGCGTCGCCGCCGACTACCCGGACGTGACGCTGGAGCACCAGTTGGTCGATTCGATGGCCATGCTGCTGCTGACGCGCCCCGGCAGCTACGACGTGGTGGTCACCGAAAACCTGTTCGGCGACATCCTCACCGACGAGGCCGCCGCGCTGGCCGGCTCGCTGGGCCTGCTGCCTTCCGCCTCGCTGGGTGAAGGCAGCAACGGGTTGTACGAACCCATCCACGGCTCCGCCCCCGACATCGCCGGCAAGGGCGTCGCCAACCCCGTCGGCACCATCCTCTCCACCGCGCTGCTGCTGCGCCATTCGCTGCAACTGGAGGCAGAGGCGCAGGCGGTGGAAGCCGCGGTCGACCACGTGCTCACGCACGGCCCACGCAGCCGCGACATCGGTGGCGACGCCAGCACGGCCGAGGTGCGCGACGCCGTGCTCAAGGCGCTGACGGAGCACGCCGCCACCCATCGCAGCTATTTCGACGGAGCACGCGCATGCGGCTGAGCGCGCGCTCCCGTTTCCACGGCGAAGGCGCCCGCGCCTTCGCCACCCTTGCCCTCCCCTGTGCGCCGCACTCGGCGCCCCCGGCGACCCATGCCCACTCCCCGGCCATGTCCCGTCGCCACCCCCGACCCGGCGCCGCTGCGCGCACGGGGGAGGCAACCACCCTCCGCTTCGCCCCGACCACACACGCACGCATCGCCATCAACGAAGGAGTCAACGCATGAGCACCACCTCCACCAACGACACGCTGGCCAAGGCCCGCATCGCTGTCCTCGGCTACGGCAGCCAGGGCCGCGCCCACGCCCTCAACCTGCGCGATTCCGGCCTCGACGTGGTGGTCGGCGTGCGCAAGGACGGCCCTTCGTGGGAGAAGGCGCGCGCCGAAGGCTTCACCGTGGCCGAGCCGGGCGAGGCGGTGAAGGGCGCCGACCTGGTCGCCGTGCTCACCCCCGACATGGTGCAGGCCAGCCTCTACAAGGAAAGCATCGAGCCGAACATCAAGCCCGGCGCAGCGCTGCTGTTCGCGCACGGCTTCAACGTGCACTTCAAGCGGATCGAGCCGCGCAAGGACATCGACGTGATCCTGGTGGCGCCCAAGGGCCCCGGCGCGCTGGTGCGCACCGAGTACGAGCGTGGCCGTGGCGTGCCCAGCATCTGGGCGGTGTACCAGGACGTGTCCGGCCAGGCCGAGGCCAAGGCGCACGCCTATGCCGACGGCATCGGCGGCGGTCGCGCCATGCTGATCAAGACCGACTTCAAGGAAGAGACCGAGACCGACCTGTTCGGCGAGCAGGCCGTGCTGTGCGGCGGCGCCTCGTCGCTGGTGCAGGCCGGCTTCGAGACCCTGGTGGAAGCCGGCTACCAGCCGGAGATCGCCTACTACGAAGTGCTGCACGAGCTGAAGCTGATCGTCGACCTGTTCTACGAGGGCGGCATCACCAAGATGCTGCAGTTCGTCTCCGAGACCGCGCAGTACGGCGACTACGTCAGCGGCCCGCGCGTGATCGACGCCGGCGTGAAGGAGCGCATGAAGGGCGTGCTGACCGACATCCAGGACGGCACCTTCGCGCGCAACTGGATCGCCGAGTACGAGGCCGGCCTGCCGAACTACAAGAAGTTCAAGCAGGCCGACCTCGACCACCCGGTCGAGCAGGTGGGCCACAAGCTGCGCGCGCGCATGCCGTGGCTGCAGCCGAACGCCGCCAAGCCCGCCGAGCCGCTGAAGAAGGCCGGTTGACGCCACAGCGGGCCGCGCGCGCTGCGCGGCCCGTTTCCACGCACCAACGAGCACGAGGTACGCCATGAAACGCTTTCACATTGCCCTGGCCGTCGCCGACCTGGACGCCTCCATCGCCGACTACAGCAAGCGCCTCGGCCAGCCGCCGCAGGCGCTGGTGTACGGCGTCTACGCGATGTGGCGCACCGACATCCTCAACTTCTCGATCCGCCAGCAGCCGGAAAAGGCGGGCCAGATCTGCCAGCTCGGCTTCGAGGACGACAGTGCGCAGGGCTTCAGCAGCAGCACCGACGTCAACGGCATCGCATGGGAGCGCTTCTCCACGCTGGAGCAGGATCTGCAGATCATCGCCACCTTCGGCGTGCCGGTGCATCCGGCGGTCGAGCGCGACCTGATCCGCAACTGACGGACGGCAGCCCGTCATCCCGGCGCAGGCCGGACAAGCGCGAAGCGCGCAGAACGCTCGTAGAGCGGCCCCGTAGGGGCGAGCGAAGCGAGTCATCCAGTGGCGATCACGCCCATTCGAGCCGAGTGGCTACTGGATTCCGGCCTGCGCCGGAATGACGACACGGAGAACCGAATGCCATCGCGTATCCCATTTCACAGGAACCCGACGTGACCACTTCTGCGCAGACCGCCTACGCGGCCACCACCCTCGACCAGCACTCGCTCGCCGGCCACGCCATGACCGGCGCCGAGGCGATCGTGCAGGTACTGGCCGACGAAGGCGCGGGCGTGCTGTTCGGCTACTCCGGCGGCGCCATCCTGCCGGTGTACGACGCGGTGTTCCGCTACAACGTCGAGCACGCCACCGCCGATGGCCGCGAACCCATGCCGCTGATCGTGCCGGCCAACGAGCAGGGCGCGGGCTTCATGGCAGCGGGCTACGCGCGCGCCTCCGGCAAGGTGGGCGTGGCCATCGTCACCTCCGGCCCCGGCGCCACCAACATGGTGACGCCAGTGCGCGACGCGATGGCCGACTCCACGCCAATGGTGGTGCTCTGCGGCCAGGTGGCCACGCCCGCGCTGGGCACCGACGCGTTCCAGGAAGCGCCGGTGAGCAACATCATGAGCGCCTGCGCCAAGCACGTGTTCCTGGTCACCGACATCGCGCAACTCGAGGCCACGCTGCGCACCGCATTCGAGATCGCGCGCAGCGGCCGCCCCGGCCCGGTGGTGGTGGACGTGCCGAAGGACGTGCAGAACGCCGCGCTGCGCTTCGACGGCGCCAGCCGCCTGCCCATCCCCGGCTACCGCGCGCGCCTGCGTGCGGTCGAAAACGCGCGGCTGGACGATGCCGCCTGTGCCGGCTTCTTCGACGCGCTGATGCAGGCGCAGCGTCCGCTGATCTATGCCGGCGGCGGCGTGATCGCGGGCGAGGCCTCGGCGGCCCTGCGCGAATTCGCCGACGCGTTCGGCCTGCCCGTCACCACCACGCTGATGGGGCTGGGCGCGTACGACAGCACGGCGCCGCTGGCGCTGCACATGCTGGGCATGCACGGTACCGCCTTCGCCAACTACGCGGTGGAGGACTGCGACTTCGTGTTCGCGCTGGGCGCGCGCTTCGACGACCGCGTGGCCGGCGTGCCGGCGAAGTTCGCGCCGCGCGCGAAGTTCATCGCGCAGATCGACATCGACCCCGCCGAGATCGGCAAGGTGAAGGCGGTGGACTGGCACCACATGGGTCAGCTGGCCCCTGCGCTGGAACGCCTGACCCACTACGGCCGCGCACGCGGCCTGCAACCCCGGCTCGCGGAATGGCATGCCCACGTCGCCGCGCTGAAACGCGACCACGCGATGAATTACGACCGCGACAGCGCGCTGATCCAGCCCTACGCGGTGATCGAGGCGATCAACCGCATCGCGCAGGGCCGCGCCATCGTCAGCACCGGCGTGGGCCAGCACCAGATGTGGGCGGCGCAGTACTTCGACTTCAAGGAGCCGCGCCACTGGCTCACCTCCGGCTCGATGGGCACGATGGGCTACGGCCTGCCCGCGGCGATCGGCGCGCAGTTCGCGCGGCCCGACGCGCTGGTGATCGACATCGACGGCGACGCCAGCATCCGCATGAACCTCGGCGAGATGGAAACCGTCACCACCTATGGCCTGCCGCTGAAGGTGGTGGTGCTCAACAACAGCGGCGACGGCATGGTGCGGCAGTGGCAGAAGCTGTTCTTCAAGGGCCGCTTCTCCGCCTCCGACAAGAGCCTGCACAAGAAGAACTTCGTGCTCGCCGCGCAGGCCGACGGCTTCGCGTGGGCGCGACGGCTGGACGACAAGGCACAGCTGGAAGCCACCATCGCCGACTTCCTCGCTTTCGACGGGCCGGCCTTCCTCGAGGTGGTGATCGACCCCGATGCCGGCGTGTATCCGATGGTGGGGCCAGGTGCGACCTATGCGCAGATGATCACCGGGGATTTCATCGCGTCGCGCGGGGCGGCTCCGGTCGAAATCGACGAAATTCCCTCGACCGCGATGTTCTGAAGCATTTCCCTTCCCCCTCCGGGGGAAGGTGGCCCGGAGGGCCGGATGAGGGTTCGGCGAAGTGGCAACGCCACGCGCTGGCCGAACCCTCACCCGCCTGCCGGCACCCTCTCCCGAAGGGAGAGGGATTCCACCTTTGAAAGTTCGCGGTTTGTCTTGCGGAGCACTGCCATGAAACACACCCTCTCCATCCTGCTGCAGAACGAATCCGGCGCGCTGGTGCGCGTGGCCGGCCTGTTCGCCGCGCGCCACGTCAACATCGACACGCTCACCGTGGCCGCCACCCACGACCCCGCGGTGTCCCAGCTCACCCTGGTGCTGCACGGCGACGAAGGCACGCTGCAACAGATCCTGCGCCAGGTGCGCAAGCTGGTGGACGTGCTGGACGCCAACAGCCTCTCGCTGGTCGGCGGCCACGACAGCGGCCGGCTCGTTGCCACGCCTGCATGAGCATGCAGCTCGCCGCGCGCGGACAGGATTCCGGCGGAGTGCCCGTCGACCTCGACCTGCTGCGCCGCACGCTGGCCGCGCGGGTGTACGAGGTGGCGCGCGAGACGCCGCTGGAACCCGCGCCGCTGCTCTCCGCGCGGCTGGGCAACCGCGTGCTGCTGAAGCGCGAAGACCTGCAGCCGGTGTTCTCGTTCAAGCTGCGCGGCGCGTACAACAAGATGGCCGCGCTGGGCGCTGCCGAGCGGGCGCACGGCGTGATCGCCGCCTCCGCCGGCAACCATGCGCAGGGCGTGGCGCTGGCGGCGGCGAAGCTGGGCATCCGCGCGGTGATCGTGATGCCGGTGACCGCGCCGCAGGTGAAGGTGGACGCGGTGCGCCGCTTCGGCGGCGACTTCGTCGAGGTGCTGCTCACCGGCGACTCCTATAGCGACGCGCAGGCCGCCGCCGCGCGCATCGAGGCCGAGCGCGGCCTGGTGTTCGTGCATCCCTTCGACGACATCGACGTGATCGCCGGCCAGGCCACCGTGGGCATGGAACTGCTGCGCCAGTTGCACGCGCCGCCGGATGCGGTGTTCGTGCCGGTGGGCGGCGGCGGCCTGCTCGCCGGCATCGCCGGCTACATCAAGACGCTGTCGCCGCGGACGAAGGTGATCGGCGTGCAGGCGGCCGACTCCGATGCGATGGCGCGTTCGCTGGAAACCGGCACGCGTGTGTTGCTGCCCGAGGTGGGCTTGTTCGCCGACGGCACCGCGGTGAAGCAGGTGGGCGCGCTCACCTTCGAACTCTGCCAGCGCCACGTGGACGCGATGCTGCGCGTGGACGGCGACGCACTGTGTGCCGCGATCCGCGACGTGTACCAGGAAACCCGCAGCGTGCCCGAACCTTCCGGCGCGCTGGCGCTGGCGGGGCTCAAGCAGTACGTCGCCGCGCACGGCCTGCGCGACGCCACGCTCGTGGCGATCGTCTCCGGCGCCAACATGAACTTCGAGCGGCTGCGCTTCGTGGCCGAACGCGCCGAGGCCGGCGAGCAACGCGAGGCGCTGTTCGCGGTGACCATTCCCGAGGAACGCGGCAGCTTCCGCCGCTTCTGCGACGCGCTGGGCCGGCGCAGCATCACCGAATTCAACTACCGCATCGGCGACGCGCGGCAGGCGCACATCTTCGTGGGCGTGCAGACCGCCAGCCGCGACGAGCGCGCCGCCGTGGTCGCCGCGTTCCGCGCGCAGGGCTTCGCCGTGCTCGACTTGAGCGACGATGAACTGGCCAAACTGCACCTGCGCCACATGGTGGGCGGCCGCTCGCCGCTGGCGCAGGACGAGCGGCTGTACCGCTTCGACTTCCCCGAGCGCCCCGGCGCGCTGCCCGACTTCCTCGCGCAACTGCACCCGGACTGGAACATCAGCCTGTTCCACTACCGCAACCACGGCGCCGACCAGGGCCGCATCCTGGTCGGCATCCAGGCGCCGGCGGACGAACAGGCCGCGCTGCGCCGCTTCCTCGACACGCTGGGCTACCCGCACTGCGACGAGAGCGACAACGCCGCCTACCGCCTGCTGCTGCGCAGCTGACGCCACGCCCATCCACCTCGATCCACGGAGCACGAACCGCATGCCCGCCTACCGTTCCCGCACCACCACCCACGGCCGCAACATGGCAGGCGCGCGCAGCCTGTGGCGCGCCACCGGCATGAAGGACGGCGACTTCGGCAAGCCGATCATCGCGGTAGCCAACAGCTTCACCCAGTTCGTGCCCGGCCACGTGCACCTGAAGGATCTCGGCCAGCTGGTGGCGCGCGAGATCGAGGCCGCCGGCGGCGTGGCCAAGGAGTTCAACACCATCGCGGTGGACGACGGCATCGCGATGGGCCACGGCGGCATGCTGTATTCGCTGCCCTCGCGCGAGCTGATCGCCGACAGCGTGGAATACATGGCCAACGCGCATTGCGCCGACGCGCTGGTGTGCATCTCCAACTGCGACAAGATCACGCCCGGCATGCTGATGGCCGCGATGCGGCTGAACATCCCCGCGGTGTTCGTCTCCGGCGGCCCGATGGAATCGGGCAGGACGGAGATGAAGGGCGTGGAGCGCTCGCTGGATCTGATCGACGCCATGGTGGCCGCCGCCGACGACAGCTACAGCGACGCCGAGGTGGCGACGATGGAACGCTCGGCCTGCCCCACCTGCGGTTCCTGCTCCGGCATGTTCACCGCCAACTCGATGAACTGCCTCACCGAGGCGCTGGGCCTGGCGCTGCCCGGCAACGGCTCGGTGCTGGCCACGCATGCCGACCGCGAGCAGCTGTTCCGCCAGGCCGGCCGCCGCATCGTCGAGCTGGCCCGCCGCTGGTACGAGCACGACGACGCCACCGCCCTGCCGCGCAGCATCGCCGACCGCGCCGCGTTCGAGAACGCGATGAGCCTGGACATCTCCATGGGCGGCTCCACCAACACCGTGCTGCACCTGCTGGCGGCGGCGCGCGAAGGCGGCGTGGACTTCGGCATGGCCGACATCGACCGCCTCTCGCGCCGCGTGCCCTGCCTGTGCAAGGTGGCGCCGTCGAAGACCGACGTGCACCTGGAAGACGTGCACCGCGCCGGCGGCATCATGGCCATCCTCGGCGAACTCGACCGCGCCGGCCTGATCGACACCGCCCGCCCCACCGTGCACGCGCCCACGCTGGGCGAGGCGCTGGCGCGGTGGGACATCAGGCGCAGCAACGACGAGGCGGTGCACACCTTCTACCGCGCCGCGCCCGGCGGCGTGCCCACCCAGGTCGCCTTCAGCCAGTCCTCGCGCTTCAAGAGCCTGGACACCGACCGCGAGCACGGCGTGATCCGCTCGGCCGAAACGCCCTTCAGCCACGACGGCGGCCTCGCCGTGCTGTTCGGCAACCTCGCGCCGGAAGGCTGCATCGTGAAGACCGCGGGCGTGGACGATTCCATCCTCGTCTTCCACGGCACCGCCAAGGTGTACGAGAGCCAGGAAGCCGCGGTGAGCGGCATCCTCGGCAACAAGGTGAAGCCCGGCGACGTGGTGGTGATCCGCTACGAAGGCCCGCGCGGCGGCCCCGGCATGCAGGAGATGCTCTATCCCACCAGCTATCTCAAGTCGAAGGGCCTGGGCAAGGCCTGCGCGCTGATCACCGACGGCCGCTTCTCCGGCGGCACCGCCGGCCTCTCCATCGGCCACGTCTCGCCGGAAGCCGCCGAAGGCGGACTGATCGCGCTGGTCGAGGACGGCGACACCATCGCCATCGACATCCCCAACCGCGGCATCCGCCTCGACCTGCCGCAGGAAGTCATCGCCGCGCGGCGCGCCGCGATGGAAGCGCGCGGACGCGACGCATGGAAGCCGGTGGATCGTGCGCGGCCGGTTTCGGTGGCGCTGCAGGCCTATGCCGCGATGGCTTCCAATGCGGCGAACGGGGCGGTGCGCGACTTGGGGCGGCTGGCCGCGACGCACTCCGGCAAAGCGACGGCTTGACCGCGGCGGCAACCCGACCCTTGACGCCATGCCTGCACAGGGGAAGTTCTGGTCGATCGCCTCTTGCTCGTCATCCTGGCGAAGGCCGGGATCCAGTGTCTGCATGCCATTGAAGGCAGAAACGCCAGATTCCTGCTTTCGCGGGAATGACGAGCAAAACCAGAGCTTCCCAAGCAGGCATGGTGATGGACTCACCGCTCGCCCCGAGCGTAGCGAAACGGAGTCGAAGGACACCGGTGGCCGCCATTTGTTGGCCGGATTTATGACGCGGCATCAACCGCCTTCGGTCACTTCCAGCTCGAACACGTGGTTGTCGTAGTCGTCGAAGTACAACGCCGTGTCGCCACGCGCCATCAGGCATTCGATACCCGCCGCGCGCAAGCGCTCCGCGCAGGCCAGCTGCTCGGCCTTGTCCACCGCGAAGGCGATGTGGTCGCCGTTCCGCGTGGCTGGCGGCGTGCCGCGCACCAGCACCAGGCAGACCCCGCCCAGCCGAACCTCGGTGTCGTGGTCGCCTTCGCCGAGTTCCACGCGCGCATCGTCGAACACCTGCGCGAACAGGCGCGCGCTGCGCGCGGGATCGCGCACCATCAGGGCGATATGGTCGAGGGACTTGGGCATGTCGGCTCCACACGGCAGGGGAAATCCTCGGATGCGCAAGCGCATCGTCCCGGCACACCCGATCGTGCGAGATGCGCCGCGATGGAACCCATCGTAGAACGGCATACGCATGAAGGCGACGTCTCTTCACTCTTGCGCACAGGACAGACAAGCCGCCGCAGGTCGCGCGGAAGCGTTGCCTACGGCGCCCCACCCGGCTTGGCCGAATAACCATCGTCCAGCGTCTGCAGGAAGGCGATGACGTCGGCGATCTCGCGCGCGTCGAGCGCAGGCTTGTCGCCGGGTGCGCGATCCATCGGCGCGTCGCTGCGATCCACGTTGGCGCGGTAGCGGAGCGGCAGGTCGTCGAACTTCCGCGCCTTGCCGCGCACCACCGGGTACCACTGGCGCGGGTCGGTATCGCGCTCGACGTAGAAACGCATCATCGCGTCCAGCGTGTGGAAGTAGCCGTTGTGGAAGAACACCCGGCGCGTGGCGACGTTGCGCAGGGTCGGCGTCTTGAACATGCCGCAGTACTGCGCCTGCGCGGCGAGGTCATGCCGCTTGGGGCCGCACAGGCCCAGGTCGTGGTAGTGCGGATCGCGGTTGGCCGGGATCGCCGGATTGCGCGGCACGCCCAGCGCTTCATAGGCGTAGTCGGTGAACACCGCCGGCCGGCCGCCCGGCCCCGGCACGTCGATGTGGCAGGACGCGCAGTTGCCTTTCCTCGGGTCGTTGAACAGGGCGTAGCCGCGCAGCTCCCGCGCGGTGAAGCGGGCGTGGCCCGACATCACCGCGTCGAACTTGCTGGTGTAGGGATGGAAACTCGGGTCTTCCGCCTGGAAGGCTTCCAGCGCCGCGCCGATGGCGTCGAACGCCTGCTGCGGATGCCGGAACACGTCCGCGCCGAAGACCTGCTCGAACTGCCGCGCGTGCGCGCCGTCGCGCACCGACGCGACTACCGCCGCCGGCGTCGCGTTGGCCATCTCGTCCGGATCGAGCAGTGGGCCGGCGGCCTGTTGCCGGCGCGAGGCCGCCGCGCCGTCGCGGTCGAAGCCGCCGGTGGGGCCTTCGTATTCGGCGTCTTCGGAGCCGGGGGTGAAGTAGTTCAGGGTGAACAGCGGGGTGTTGTCCAGGTAGCGCAGCGAAGGCACCGCGCGCGTGCCCGCGTGGCGCATGTCTCGCCCGCCCAATTGCACCGCGCGACCATTCGGCGGCCCATAGGCATGCGCGGGATCGTGGCAACTGGCGCAGGACATCCGCCCGGAGGCGGACAGCGCGGTGTCGAAGAACAACTGCCTGCCCAGTTCCGCCCGCAGACTCAATCGCGTGGGCACCGGCGGGTAGCGCACCCACTGGCGGATGGCGGCATCGCGTGCCGCATCGGTTGATGCGGCGACGCGTTCGCGCGCGACTGCCGGCAGGCAGGTACCGGCGATGCCCATGGCGGCCAGCGCCAACGCCGCAACAAGGGCGGCCCTGATCCCGTCCGATCCGATGCGATGCTTCTTCGTCCGCACGACACGCATGGCTTCGCCCAAGCTGCGGCGACCGCTCAGAACCGGAACAGCGACATCAGGTCGCCCACCGCCGGGCCGTTGATCGGCCGGTACGGGTGGCCGGCCGTGGTCACCGGATTCGGCAGGTTGTCGCGGCTGCGCGGCGACAGCGGCGGCAGGCGCCAGTTGCGCTCGATGAACTTCAGGATCGAGGCGTGATCGCCGTACGCGTGGTCGACCACGCCCTTGCGCGCATACGGCGAAACCGCCAGCAGCGCAATGCGCGGGCCGTCGCCGAAGAAGTCCAGCGTCTGGATGTAGCCGGTGTCGAAGTGACCGCCGCCCTCGTCGGTGGTAATCAGGATCGCGGTGTGCGCCCACAGCGCCGGGTCGGCCTGCACCCTGGCCAGCAGATCCTTGAGGAAGGCTTCGTAGCTGGCCGGCGCCGAATAGCCCGGATGGCCGCTGTCGAGGTTCTTCGGCACCACGAAGGACACCGCCGGCAGCGTGTGGTGCGCGAGGTCGCTGTCGAGCGTGGCGAGGCCGGCGAGGCGGGACTTCAGCGCCGGATCGCCCATCACCTTCGCGGAGGCCGCCAGCGGATCGCCGATGTTGTTGTACTGAAGCATCTGCGCCTTCGCCACCGGCACGTGCAGCGCGGCCGCTTCCGCGGCGACGTCCGCCGCGTCGCGCGCGCCGGTGTACCACTTCCAGCTCACGCCGTGCCTCGCCAGCGACTCGGCGATGGTCGGCACGGTCTGCGGCGGGTAGGTGTAGTTGTCCGGGCCGATCGGCTGCGGGCGGCCGTCCATGTCGTAGCCGGGGTTGTAGTTGTTCACCAGGTAGTAGGCGCCGGGTGCGCACTTGCTGGGGATGCGCCGCGCGTCGAGGAAGGCGAGGATGGCGGCCACGCCCGGCTGCTTCGGGTCGGAGCAGTCCACGTAGGAACCGCCCTCGTAGCCGTCACGGGTATAGAAGTCCGGCGTGCCCGGCAGCGGATCGGGGTTCTCGATCTGGTTGGCCGGCGGCGTGGCGGGCACGTCATCCCGGTTGAAGAACGGCAGGTCGGCGGTGGCGATGGCGAAGAAGTTGGCGCCGGTGCCGCCCATCACGGACTGGTGGTAGTTGTCGCTCAGCGCGTAGTCCCGCGCCAGCGAGTGGAACAGCGGCGCGTCGCCGGCGGACATGTTCATGAAGCCCATCAGCTCGCCGCCCTGCGCCGGGTTGGCCGGGCTGACGCCCTTGGTGTCGCCGCCCATGCCCGCGCTCGCGGCCACCCAGGTGAACATGTCCAGCCTGCCGTTGTCGCCGCCCGTCTGCTGCCACATCTGGAAGAAGCGGTGCACCGGGTCGCCGGTCACCACCACCGCCGCCAGCCCGTCCTTGCCGGCGTTGCGGTACGGCACGTAGCGGGTGATCGGGAACGGCCCGTTGGGCAGGTCGGCGGGGAAGCGCGTGTCCGGCGTGCCGCCGGCGCTCTGGAAGGTGACCGGGTTCATCTCGCCGATCTGCAACGGCTGCGGCAGCGTGGCGTAGCGGCCCGCGCGTTCGGGTTGCAGGGCATAGGCCTGCAATGGCGCGCCCTTGCTCTGCGCGGCCAGCGCGAAATTCGGGCCGGGCGTGCCGTCGGCGTTGACGATGCCTTCGGACAGCAGGTTGCGCACCGACTGCCCGGCGGCCGGCGCATAGCCGCCGAAAAGGCCGTCGAAGGTCTGGTTCTCGCCGATCACCACGATGACGTGCCGGATCGGCGTGGTGGTCGGCCCCTGCGCGATGGCCAGCGCCGAAGCCGCCGCGCGCGCGGGCACGGCGCCGGAGGGCGCGCCTTGCGCGGGAACGGCGACGACGGCGCGGTCGGCGTCGCTGCCCACGCTGGCGCTGCCGTGCCGCACGTCGAAGTGGACGACCGAGAACAGCGTGCGCAGCGGATTGCCGGCATCGGCGTGGGACGACGCATCGGCCGACGCATCGGCAGGCACGCGGAACACTGCGTAAAGCGGCGCGAACACGTCGTCGACGGCGCGTCCCGCCGCGGCGATGCGTGCGGCATCGAGCCCGGTCATCTGCGCCGCATCCGGCGCGCCGTCCAGCACTGCGCCCAAGGCGCGTTGCGCCTTCAAGGTGGTGATCGGGTCGAGGTTCGCCACCCTCCGCTGCTGTCCCGGCGCGGGCGCGACGACGGCCGACAAGGTGGCCGGCGCGCCGTCGTCGCCGTTGAACGGCGCCGTCAGCACGTAGGGGCCGGCGCCGTCAAGCGCGAGCGAGTAGCGGCCCTGCGCGTCCGTCACGCCGGATGCCACATGATGGCCCGCATGATCGGTGGCCGTGACCGGCACGCCCGCCACCGGCACCGCGCCGCCGACCACGCCGGTGACCGTTTCCGTGACATGAGACGGCCTCGCCGCCTGCTGGCAGGCACTCAGCGAAACCGCGCCCGACGAGAGCAAAAGGGCCAGCGGCAACAGACGACGCTTCATGGGTGATCCCGAGAGATGGAAGAAAGGCCGCGGATCGGCTCGCGGCCATGCCGTCCGCCCACCGTGCCGGCCGCGAACCGGCCGGCACGGGGAAGCGTCAGAACTGCGCGTTGACGTTGACGAACGCCTGCCGCGGCGCGCCGGCCTGCAGGGTCTGGTTGTAGCCTTCCGGATCGGCGGCCACGTAGCCGTTGGTGCCGGTGGTGGCGAAGTAGTGCTTGTTGGCGAGGTTGGTCACGTTGAGCGCCAGGCGGATATCGCGGAAGCCGGCCAGCGCGCCGAGGTCGTAGCTCGCGCCCGCGTTGAACAGCCAGTACGACGGCACCTGCGAGTCGTTGGTGTAGGTGATGTAGCGCCGGCCGGTGTACTTGCCGTCGAACGTGAAGTCCCAGGCGCCCGCGCGGTAGTCCGCGCCGGAGGTGAACATCCAGCTCGGGATACCCACCACGTACTTGCCCTTGGTGGCGACCACGCCGCCGTTGAGGTAGTCGTCCTGGTACTTGGAGCTGTCGTAGGACAGCGTGTTGAGCCAGCGCAGCCCGGCGACCGGGCGCCAGATCAGCGACAGGTCGACGCCCTTGCTGTCCACGCTGCCCACGTTGTCCAACTGGCTGGCGCAGGTCTGCACCGCCGAGCATGGCGTGGTCTGCAGCAGGCGGTTGCTGAAGCGCGTGTAATACAGGTCGGCCGCCGCCTCGAAGGTTTCGCCGTGCACGCGGTAGCCGGCTTCCAGCGTCTGCGAGCCTTCCGGCTTGAGCGTGCCCTTGCTGGCGTCGAACGTCGCCTGCGAGGTGGAGAACGGCAGCGCGCCGTAGGCGTTGATGTTCTTGCTGTACGAGGCGTAGACGTCCTGGCGCTCGTCCAGCTTGTAGTCCAGGCCGGCCTGCGGCAGGAAGCCCTTGCTGGCCTTGATGCTGCCCTGCGCGAACGCGCTGGTGGCCACCAGCGAATCCGACGTGCTGGTGGAGCGCAGCGACTTGGCGCCGACGTTGACCGTCAGCCTGTCGTCCATGAAATGCAGGGTGTCCTCGGCATAGGCCATGCGCGTGTCGTAGGTGTAGTGCTGCAGGAAGCCGCGCAGGAACGGCGTCTCGCCGTCGTAGAACCGCCACAGGCCGGTGTAGGGGCCGGCGAGGTTGAAGTAATTGCGCTCGACGTTGTTGCTGGAGTCCTCGCCCCACACGCCCACTTCGATGTCGTTGTTGCCGATCGTGTATTGCAGCGAGCTGGTCACGCCGTAGCGATCCAGGCCGTAGTCGGTGGTGCGCATCGCCAGCGGCAGGCCGGACGCCGGCGACGGCGCGTAAGGCGTCACCCATTGCCCCTCGCCGCGGTCGTCGTGGTAGTAGGTGCCCACGTTCCAGGTGAGGTCGTTGCCGAGGTTGAAGCTGCCGCTGAGGCCGTCCAGCGTGTCGTTGCGGATGCCGCCGCCCGCGTAGTAGTCCGCATCCAGCCAGTCGTAGTCGGCGGGCAGGCCGGCCAGCGAGGACGGATAACCGTTCGCCACGCCGCCGTACTGCCCGGTGGCCTGGTAGGCCTTGGCGGCCTGCAGCGCGGTGTTCCAGTCGGGTTGCCAGTAGTCGAAGTTCCAGCCCAGCACGCGCTGGCTGGTCAGCGACAGATCCTGGTAGTCGTATTCCTTGCGGCGCGAGTCGTCCACGAACAGGCTGACGCGGTTGCCGTCGCCCCACTGGTAGAGCGCCTTCAGGTTGGCCTGGTTGGATTCCTGCGAGCCGTAGCCCTTCCACTTGTCGGTGTTGGCGTGGTCGAACGACACGTACATCGAAAAGCCGTGGTAGTCGCCCGTGTCCAGCCGCACGAAGGTGCGATGAGTGTCGTCCGAGCCGAAGGCCTGGTTGAAGCGAAAGCCCGCCTGCACGTCAGGATCGGCCGAATAGAACTGCACAGTGCCGCCGAGGTTGGTGTTGGCCGGCGTGCCCAGCGCGCCGGCGCCCTGCGCCAGCTGCACCGAGGCGATGTTGTCCGAGCTGATCGCGCGGGTCACCTGCAGGCCGTTGCTCACCGCATACGACATGTTGCCCAGCGGGATGTCGTCCAGCGTGAAGCCGAGGCGGCTCTGGTCGAAGCCGTGCAGGCTGATCGCCGTGGACCACTCGTAGGCGCCCCACGGATCGGAGGACTGGAAGTTCACGCCCGGCAGCTCGTTGAGCACCTTCAGCGCGCTGGTGCCCGGCGCCGCGGCCTCGATGTCCTTGCTGCCGATGGTCTGGATCTGGCGTGTCTCGCCGGTCGCCACCACGGACACCGCCGTCAGCGACTTGGCATTGTCCCTGGAGGGCGCGGCCGCCGTTGCAGGCGCCGCGCCGGGCGCATCGTCGGCCGCAACGGCCACGTTTCCGTGCAGGGTCGCGAGGATGGCCAGGGCGAGGCCCGACAGGTGGAGCGAAGTGCGACGGCTGAACATGCGCAGGCATCCTTTGCGGCGCATCTCGCGAGGACGCCGCTTGCGGTGATGGAGAGTTCGACGACCGTCCGTGACGGTGCGCAGCGCATGATGAATCCGCTTTGTGAAAATCCGCCTACAGCCAGATGAAGACGCGGCGTGCGGCGCGGCGCCAGGGCTTCGCGGCTACGTCGGGCACGATGCCGCGCGCATCGGGCGACCCCGACCTCGACGCATGGGGAACCGTGCGCGGGCTACTTGCCGCGCCTGCCTGCCACCGCGGGTTTGCGCGGCTTCGGCACCGGCATCAGCGCCGCCGTTTCGAGGAACAGGCAACGGATCGCGTCCGAATCGTCCAGCAGTTCGTCGGCCACCGGATAGTCCTTGGCGCCGGGATACGGCGGGCGCTGCGGCAACTTAGGCGCCAGCTTCGTCGCGGCGGCGGAAGGCTTCACGAACAGGCTGTTGTCGCAGGCGAAGGCCACCACCTTGCCGTCCACGTACAGCGCGTATTCGCCGAACATCTTCTTGTGCGAGAGCCGCTCGCCGAGCGCGGCTTGCCCGGTCACGTAATCGATGAAATCGCGGTCGGTGGCCATGCGTCGGGAAGCCTCGAATCCAGATTGGGTTGTGCCGCAATGCCGTGGCGTTCAGCGCGAAAAAATCACCAGCAACAGGCCCAGCAGGCCGGGAAGCGCCTGCACGTAGAGGATCTTGCGGCTTGCCGTCGCGGCGCCATAGACGCCTGCGACGACCACGCACAGCAGGAAGTAAATCTTGAATTCGTAACCCGCCGCGCCGCGGATCGCGCCCCACAGCAGGCCGGCGGCGATGAAGCCGTTGTACAGGCCCTGGTTTGCCGCCAACACCTTCGTGGCCGCCGCCCGTTCCTGCGACAGGCCGAACGCCTTCCTGCCGGCCGGCTTGTCCCAGAGGAACATTTCCAGCACCAGGAAATAGCCGTGCAGCAAGGCCACCAGCAGCACCGCGGTTTCGGAAATCGTCGCCAACATGTCCTGCCTCCGGGCAATGGATCCCAACCCCGCGCGAGCACACGCACCGCACGCCTGCCGAGCCTGGGGGATGCGCCATTGTCATTCCCCGCACTGCATCACGCCATGCCCCTCGCCCCCGCACGTTAAACTTCGCCGATGGCCTCCACCCCGCGCAAGCGCCAGCGGCGCAAACCAGCCCCCTCGTCTTCGCCGCGCGTTGCGAAGGCGAAGGCGGCCACGGCCGCGCGCCCGGCCGACAGCTCCGCGCGCGCCAACGGCGTGCTGGACGGGTTGCTGCGCAGGCTGCCGGAACGGCATCGGGAGAAGGTGCGCGACTACCTGGTGCTCACCCGCATGGATCGCCCCATCGGCGCACTGCTGCTGCTGTGGCCGACCTGGTGGGCGCTGTGGCTGGCGGCCGGCGACTGGCCGCCGCTGAAGCCGCTGGCGATCTTCACGCTGGGCGTGTTCGCGATGCGCGCGGCGGGCTGCGCGATCAACGACTACGCCGACCGCAAGCTCGACCCGCAGGTGGAACGCACCGCCGGGCGGCCGATCGCCAGCGGCCGGGTGACGCCGCGCGAGGCGCTGGGGGTGTTCGGCGCGCTGCTGGTGTTCGCCTTCGTGCTGGTGCTGTTCACCAACCGGCTCACCATCGAACTCTCCTTCGCGGGCGCGGCGCTGGCGGCGATCTACCCGTTCACCAAGCGCTGGACGTACCTGCCGCAGGTGGTGCTGGGCGCGGCGTTCGGCTGGGCCATCCCGATGGCGTTCGCGGCGGTGGCGGGAACGGTGCCACCGCTGGGCTGGCTGCTGTTCATCGCCAACATCCTGTGGTCGGTGGTGTACGACACCGAGTACGCGATGGTGGATCGCGAGGACGACCTCAAGGCCGGCGCGAAATCCACCGCGATCCTGTTCGGCGACGCCGACCTGCCCATCCTCGGCGTGCTGATGGCCACCCTGCTGCTGGCGATGGTGTTCGTGGGCGAGCGCGCGCAGCTGGGCTGGCCGTACTGGCTGGCGCTGCTGGCGGCGACCGGCCTGTTCGCGTACCAGCTGCGGCTGATCCGCAGGCGCGAGCGCGGCGCCTGCTTCGCCGCCTTCCGCCACAACAACTGGTGGGGCCTGGTGGTATGGATCGGCATCGTGCTGGCGCTGGCGGTGAAGTAACGTCGCCTAGGCGTCGCCGGCCGCGGGCGGAACCAGCGCGATCACCGTCCAGCCCGGCATCGGTTCCAGCGCGCGCTTGGTCGACGCCACGCGCAACGCGCCTTTTTCCTCCACGCCGAACAGCAGCACGCTGTCCGAACCGTGTTGCGCGACGAAATCCGGCCAGCCGAAGGTGGCGCTGAGCCGCGTGGACTTGATGCGCCAGCCGCGTGCGAGCCGCTCCGCGAAGCAGGCATGCGTCATCGACTCGTCGAACAGCGGCGGCGCCAGCAGCGTGTCGGCCAGCGCGTTGCGGTCGGTGTTCTCTTCCGGGGCAAGCACGCGCAGGCGGTAGACCCTGTGGCGGCCGAACTCCTGCCGGTAATGCACGCAGGCCAGCGTGTTGCGCTCGCGATGCACCGACATCGCCAACAGGCGGCCGATGCCGACGAGATCGAGATTGCGCTCGGCATGCGGCGAAGCCGGATTGCCGAAGAAGGTGTTCAGCCCTTCCATGCGGGCGCGGCGGATGCCGTCGTGGTCGTCGTCGGCCAGCACCACGCGGAAACCCGCCTCGTGCAGCGCCCTGCCCACGCCGCGCGCCACCGCGTCGGATCCGAAAATCAGCACGCCGCGCGGTTCCGGCTCGGCCACTTTCAGCCACAGCGCCAACGGCCGCGCCGTGGCGCTCTGCAGCACCACGGTGCCGATGATGAGGATGAACACCAGCGGCACCAGCGCGTCCGCGCCCGCCACGCCCAGCGCCTGCAGCCGCAACGCGAACAGGGCGGAGACCGAGGCGGCCACGATGCCGCGCGGCGCCACCCAGCCGAGCAGCGCGCGCTCGCGCCAGCTCAGCGTGCTGCCGAGGCTGGCGGCCAGCACGCTGAGCGGCCGCACCACGCATTGCGCCACGAGGAAGATCGCCAGGCCCTTCCACAGCAGGTCGCCCGGCAACGGCCACGGCAGCCGCGCCGCCAGCACGATGAACAGCAGCGACACCAGCAGGATGGTGAGGTGTTCCTTGAAGTCGAGGATGTCGTCGACATGCACGCCGCGCATGTTGCCCAGCGCGATGCCCATGATCGTCACCGTGAGCAGGCCGGACTCGTGCGCCAGCGCGTTGGAAAACGTGAAGGCCAGCAGCACGGTGGCCAGCACGCCGAAATTCTGCAGGTATTCGGGAATCAGCTGGCGCCGCAGCAGCAGCCCCAGCAGCCACGCCGCGAGCGCGCCCACCGCCACGCCGCAGAGCACCGTGCCGAGGAACACGCTGAGCGCGTGGCCTTCCTCCCGCGACACCACCACTTCGTAGGTCAGCACCGCGAACAGCGCGCCCAGCGGGTCGATCACGATGCCTTCCCAGCGCAACGCATTCGCGATGCGCGCGTTCGGCCGCAGCGTGCGCAGCATCGGCGCGATCACGGTAGGCCCGGTGACGCAGGTGAGCGCGCCGAACAGGAAGGCGATCGGCCATGTCACGCCAGCCACGACGTGCGCGGCCACAGCCAGCATCAGCAAGGTCACCAGCGCGCCGTAGCTCACCAGCCCGCGCACCACGCCGCCGATGCCGGGCAGCTCGTGGAAGCGCAGCGCCAGGCTGCCTTCGAACAGGATCACGGCCACGGCCAGCGACACCATCGGGAACAGCAGGCCGCCGAGCAGCGCATCGGGGCGCAGCAGACCGGACACCGGCCCGAGCAGCAGGCCCGCCAGCAGCAGAAACACGATGGCAGGCACCCTCACCCGCCACGCCAGCCACTGGCACAGGAAACCGATCACCAGCATGCCGGTGAGCACCAGACCCGGTTCAATGCCCATCGCGATCCTTGGGGAAGCTCTGATTTTGCTTGTCATTCCGGCGAAAGCCCACTGCTGTCCGGAATAATCTGGGGATGGTGTCGAAGGATGAAGGCCCGCGCCGCTTGCACGAAGCATGGCGAGAAGGCGACTTCATTTCCGATAACGACCACCTATCCAGACTGTCATCCCGGCGAAGGCCGGGATCCAGTAGCGACCATGTTCGCTCAGGCCGCACGGCCACTGGATGACTCGCTTCGCTCGCCCCTTCGGGGCCGCCCTGCGGGCGTTCTGCGCGCTTCGCGCTTGTCCGGCCTGCGCCGGAATGACGAGAAAGACCCCGGCCACGAATGTTCAAAATTATTCCGGACAGTAGTGGGCGAAAGCCGGGATCCAGAGCTTCTAAGCTATTGTAAAGAAAAGACACTGGATTCCTGCTTGACCGACCTTGCGGTCGTTGAAAAGCGCCTCGCAGGAATGACGAGCAAGCAGCCGATTGATCAGACCACCCCTGGGTTCGCCCCGCCGGCCTTATCGAAACACGCGGTGTCGCAGGGAGGCAAGAAACGCGACCGACAGCACGAGACGAAACACGCTCCGTCATCCGCTCCCGCTCAGAAACGGCGGTATTGCAGCGCCTCGGCGAGGTGCTCGCGCTCCAGCGTGGCGGAGCCGCCGTCGATGTCGGCGATGGTGCGCGCCACGCGCAGCACGCGGTGGTAGGCGCGCGCGGACAGGCCGAGCTTCTCCAGCGCCTGCTCGTACCAGCGGCGCTCAACCGTGCTCAGCGCGCAGTCGCGCTCCAGCTCGCGGTGGTTGATCTCCGCGTTCGGCCGGCCCGCGCGCATCAGCGCATGGCGGCGCGCGTTGAGCACGCGGGCGCGCACGGTGGCGGAATCCTCGTCGTGCGGGCCGCGTGCGGCATCCATTTCGTGCAGCGGAAGCGGCGGCACTTCGACGGCGAGGTCGATGCGATCCAGCAGCGGCCCGGATACCTTCGCGCGATAGCGCTGGATCTGCTCGGGCGTGCATCGGCAGCGGCGGCGCGCATCGCCGGCATAGCCGCACGGGCATGGATTCATCGCCGCCACCAGCTGGAACCGCGCGGGAAAAGTGGATTGCCGCGCCGCGCGCGACACCACGATCTGGCCGGATTCCAGCGGCTCGCGCAGCACTTCCAACACGTTCCGGCTGAACTCCGGCAGTTCGTCGAGGAACAGCACGCCGTTGTGCGCCAGCGAAATCTCGCCCGGCCGCGGCTGCGACCCGCCGCCAACCAGGGCCACCCCGGAGGCGGTGTGGTGCGGCGCGCGGAACGGCCGGCGCCGCCAGCGCGCCGTGTCGGTGGGTTGGCCGGCCACCGACAGCACGGCGCAGGTTTCCAGCGCCTCGGACTCCGAAAGCGGCGGCAGGATGCCGGGCAGGCGTTCGGCCAGCATGGTCTTGCCGGTGCCCGGCGGCCCCACCAGCAACAGGTGATGGCCGCCCACGGCGGCGATTTCCAGCGCGCGGCGCGCCTGCAGCTGGCCGCGCACGTCGCGCAGGTTCGGGCCGTCGTAGATGCCGCCTTCGCCGGCCACGCCTACCGGCGTGGCGAGATCCTGTGCGCCGCGCAGCCAGCCGCAGACTTCGGCCAGCGTGTCGGCCACGCGCACGTCCACTTCGGAAACCAGCGCCGCCTCGGCTGCATTCGCGCGCGGCACCACTACTTTGCGCCCGCGCGCACGCGCGCGCAGCAGCGCCGGCAGCACGCCGGAGACGCTGCGCAGCGAACCGCTGAGCGCCAGCTCGCCGAGGAACTCGCAGTCGTCCAGTTTTTCGCGCGGCACCTGGCCGCTGGCGGCGAGGATGCCCAGCGCGATCGGCAGGTCGAAGCGGCCGCCGTCCTTGGGCAGCTCGGCGGGCGCCAGGTTCACGGTGACCTTGCGGCCGGGGTATTCGAAGGCGGTGTTCTGGATCGCCACGCGCACGCGGTCGCGCGCCTCGCGCACGGCGGCTTCGGGCAGGCCCACGATGCTGGTGGCCGGCAGGCCGCCGGACAGATGCACCTCGACCATCACCTGCGGCGCGGCGATGCCTGCCTGGGCCCGGCTGAGGGTGACGGCAAGGCTCATGCGACCGCTCCCTGTCGACGCGCGAACCGGCCTGCCGCGAAGCCGTTGTCGTGCACCCACATCGAACCACTCCATGCACGGCTTCAGTCGTAAATAACCGCCCCCGACCGCAAAACTCGGGGTGAGGGTGACGGATCGGGGGCGGCTCCCGGGAGGCTAGTCCCCGCGGGCGGCGACGGCGGCCTCGAGTTCGGCCACGCGCCGCTCCAGTTCCTCGACCCTGGCGCGGGTGCGCGCAAGCACCTGGGTCTGGACGTCGAACTCTTCGCGGGTGACCAGGTCGAGGCGGCGCAATCCCTGTGCCAGAACATCGTGGAAATTGGTTCGCAGATCCTGCTGCGCCTGTGCCACTCCGGGCGGAACCAACGATGCCAGGCGTCGTGCCAGCTGATCGATATCCAGCCTATCCATCATGGATGGCGCCTCGAACTTGTCGAGGCACAGTGTCTGCGAACGCAGGGTGGGCGCACCATCAGCGGGCTCCGTGATTTGGTGTAGGGATTGCCCTACATGGTATCTCCCACGCGACAGCGGCGGGCCACGGAGGCAAAATGCCTGCCCGCATCGCACCGCGATGCCCTTTGCCCGAGGAATACCCATGAAGCTGGTCGTGGCGATCATCAAGCCGTTCAAGCTCGACGACGTGCGCGAGGCGCTGGCCGAGGTCGGCGTACAGGGCATCACGGTGACCGAGGTGAAGGGTTTCGGCCGCCAGAAGGGCCATACCGAGCTGTACCGCGGCGCCGAGTACGTGGTCGATTTCCTGCCCAAGATCAAGCTGGAGGCCGCCGTGGCCGACGATCAACTGGAGCGCGTGCTGGAAGCGATCCAGAACTCTGCCCGCACCGGCAAGATCGGCGACGGCAAGATCTTCGTCAGCCCGCTGGAACAGGTGATCCGCATCCGCACCGGCGAGCTGGATCAGGACGCCTTGTAAGGGTTATCCACAAGTTGTTGGGTTGACCCAGCCGATTTGGCCCGATATGTTGTGCCTGTCGGTGCCCTGCCAGACGCGATCGTCGGCCGGGCTCAAAAGGGAATCCGGTGCGAATCCGGAACTGCCCCGCAGCGGTAAGCGGAAACGAACGTCTCGATAGCGCACTGATCCACAGCGATCGGGAAGCGGAGACCAGTAGGCGGGCCATGGCCCACGTCCGCGAGTCCGAAGACCTGCCGACGCGTCGTGGCCACAGCGCCACGGCGGGTGGTGGCGGCTTCCGCGGGGAGGCGCGTCGGATCGTCGGGCCGCCGCGCCCGATGGGCGACCGTCCGCGAGCAGCCACTGCATCAGCCCTGCGCGCGGGAGCAGGCGGTTGATCGCCACGGCCTGGAGCCACCGACATGCAGCCTCTCGATACCGTCACCCGCGAGCGTCCCGACGTCCGCGTGGAGTCGTCCCCGCTTCCCGCCGAAACCCCGGCCTCCGCGGGCGAAGCCTTCGCCCTGACCCCGCCGCACAACCCCGGCCAGATGCGCGTGACCAAGCGCAACGGCCGCCAGGAAGTGGTGGACGTGAACAAGATCGTGCGCGCCGTGACCCGCAGCAGCGAGGGCCTGCACGGCGTCGATCCGCTGCGCGTGGCGCTGAAGACCATCGGCGGCCTGTACGACGGTGCCACCACGCAGGAACTCGACCAGCTTTCCATCCGCACCGCCGCCGCACTCACCGCGGAAGAACCCGAATACGGCCAGCTCGCCGCGCGCCTGCTGGGCGCGTTCATCGACAAGGAAGTGAGCGGCCAGGAGATCCAGAGCTTCTCGCAGTCCATCGCGCGCGGCGCGGAGCTGGGCATCCTCAACGAGCGCCTGCGCGACTTCGTAGCCACCAACGCGCGCAAGCTCAACGACGCGATCGATCCGCTGGCCACGCGCCGCTTCGAGTACTTCGGCCTGCGCACGGTGTACGACCGGTATCTCTTGCGCCACCCGCAGCTGCGCAAGGTGATCGAGACGCCGCAGCACTTCTTCATGCGCATCGCCTGCGCGCTGGGCGGCAACGAGATCGGCGAGACGCTGGAGCTGTACTGCCTGCTCTCCTCGCTGGAATACATCGCCAGCTCGCCCACGCTGTTCAACGCCGGCACCGCGCACGAGCAGCTCAGCTCCTGCTTCCTGCTCGACTCGCCGGCCGATTCGCTGGAGTCGATCTACGAGAAGTACGGCGACGTCGCCAAGCTCAGCAAGTTCGCCGGCGGCATCGGCTTGGCCTACTCGCGCGTGCGTTCGCGCGGCTCGCTGATCAAAGGCACCAACGGCCACTCCAACGGCCTGGTGCCGTGGCTGAAGACGCTGGACGCGTCCGTCGCCGCGGTGAACCAGGGCGGCAAGCGCAAGGGCGCGGCCTGCGTGTACCTGGAGCCGTGGCACGGCGACATCGAGGAGTTCCTCGAACTGCGCGACAACACCGGCGACGAGGCACGCCGCACGCACAACCTCAACCTCGCCAACTGGATCCCCGACGAGTTCATGCGCCGTGTGGAAAGCGACGGCGAGTGGTCGCTGTTCGACCCCAAGGTCGTGCCGCACTTCGTGGACAGCTGGGGCGAAACCTTCGAGCGCGCCTACCGCGAGGCGGAAGCCGCCGGCCTCGCCGTGAAGAAGGTGAAGGCGCGCGAACTGTACGCGCGCATGCTGCGCACGCTGGCGCAGACCGGCAACGGCTGGATGACCTTCAAGGATCGCAGCAACGCCACCAGCAACCAGACGGCGAAGGCGGAAAACGTCATCCATCTGTCGAACCTGTGCACCGAGATCCTGGAAGTCACCAACGCCGGCGAGACGGCGGTGTGCAACCTGGGCTCGATCAACCTGTCCCGGCACGTCGTCGATGGCGTGTTCGACTTCGACAAGCTCGCCGCCACCGCGCGCACCGCGGTGCGCCAGCTCGATCGCGTGATCGACCTCAACTTCTACCCGATCGGCACCGCCGCCACCGCCAACCGCAAGTGGCGCCCGGTGGGCCTGGGCGTGATGGGCCTGCAGGACGTGTTCTTCAAGCTGCGTCTGCCGTTCGACTCCGCCGAGGCGCTGGCGCTGTCCACGCGCATCGCCGAGGAGATCTATTACCACGCGCTGTCGCAGTCGAACGAGCTGGCGATGGAACACGGCGCGCACCCGGGCTTCGCCGAAAGCCGCGCCGCCAATGGCGAACTGCAGTTCGACTACTGGCCGAACGCCAGGCCGCACGACACCGCGCGCTGGGACGCGCTGCGCGAGTCGATCAAGGCGAACGGCCTGCGCAACTCGCTGCTGATCGCCATCGCGCCCACCGCCACCATCGCCTCCATCGCCGGCTGCTACGAGTGCATCGAGCCGCAGGTGAGCAACCTGTTCAAGCGCGAGACGCTGTCGGGCGACTTCCTCGTGGTCAACCGTTACCTCGTCGACGAACTGAAGACGCTGGGGCTGTGGACGTCCGAGATCCGCGACGCGATCAAGCTGGCGGAAGGCTCGATCCAGGGCATCAGCGCGATCCCGGAACGCCTACGCACCATCTACCGCACCGTGTGGGAGCTGCCGCAGAAGGCGCTGATCGACCTCGGCGCCGCGCGCGGCGCCTACATCGACCAGAGCCAGTCGCTGAACCTGTTCATGGAAAACCCGAACATCGGCCAGCTCAGCTCGATGTACATGTACGCGTGGAAGTCCGGCATCAAGACCACTTACTACCTGCGCTCGCGGCCGGCGACGAAGATCGCCAAGACCACGGTGTCGGCGACGAAGGCCGCGCCTGCGGTGGATCAGGAACAGGCCACCGCCGCCGTGTTCTGCTCGCTGGAAAACCCCGAGTACTGCGAAGCCTGCCAGTGACACCGTTTGCTCCCCTCTCCCATCGGGAGAGGGGCCGGGGGTGAGGGTTCGGCCTTGCATGGACGCCCCGCAAAACCCGAACTCTCATCCGCCCCTTCGGGGCACCTTCTCCCGATGGGAGAAGGATTGCCCGGCACAAATCTTGAGGAACCCCCATGTCCGCCCAACCCGAACGCCCCCGGCACATCCTCGACCCCGGCTTCGAGCTCACCCTGCGCCCGATGCGCTACCCCGAGTTCTACGAGATGTACCGCAACGCGATCAAGAACACCTGGACGGTGGACGAGGTGGACTTCTCGCTCGACACCACCGACCTCAACGCGAAGATGTCGGCGGCCGACCGCCACCTGATCCACCGCCTGATCGCGTTCTTCGCCACCGGCGACACCATCGTGTCGAACAACCTGGTGCTGAACCTGTACCAGCACGTCAACGCGCCGGAAGCGCGCATGTACCTGTCGCGCCAGCTGTACGAGGAAGCGCTGCACGTGCAGTTCTACCTCACCCTGCTGGACACCTACATCCCCGACCCCGGCGAGCGCGCCAAGGCGTTCGCGGCGATCGAGAACATCCCCTCGATCCGCGCCAAGGGCGAGTTCTGCTTCAAGTGGATCGACTCGATCCAGAACCTGCACAGGCTGGAGACGCGCGAACAGCGCCGCCAGTTCCTGCTCAACCTGATCTGCTTCGCCGCCTGCATCGAGGGCCTGTTCTTCTTCGCCGCCTTCGCCTACGTGTACTACTTCCGCTCGCGCGGCCTGCTGCACGGGCTGGCTTCCGGCACCAACTGGGTGTTCCGCGACGAGAGCTGCCACATGGCGTTCGCCTTCGAGGTGGTGCGCACCGTGCGCGCCGAGGAACCCGACCTGTTCGACGAACAGATGCGCGCCCAGGTGGAGGAGATGCTGGAGGACGCCATCGCCTGCGAGACGCAGTTCGCCGAGGACGTGCTCTCCGGCGGCGTAGTCGGCCTGTCGCCGAAGGAGATGCGCGAGTACCTCGAATACTGCGCCGACCAGCGCCTGGCCCAGCTCGACCTGCCGAAGAAGTACGGCGCGAAGAACCCGTTCGACTTCATGGATCTGCAGGACGTGCAGGAAGTGACGAACTTCTTCGAGCGCCGCGTCTCGGCCTACCAGGTGGGCGTGCAGGGCGAGGTGGCGTTCGACATGGCGTTCTGACCGCCGGCCGCGGGTTTCGTGACGGTCATCGCATCCATGCAACCATTGTCACATCACGCCGCCTAGAATGGCCCACGACGTGCCGGGGGGCGCGTCTGCCAGCCTGGCCGCACCGACCGCTTCCCGCCCGGGAAGCGTGGTGGCGCCGGGACAAGCGAAACCCCGCAGCCAACCAGGGAAAATTCATGACCGCCTCGAATCGCGTCCGCACGCTTCCGTTCGCCATCGCCGCGCTGCTGGCAGTGTCGCCTGCCATCGCCCAGAACATCACCACCTCCGGCGCGGTCGGCCGCGTGCTGGATGCCGCCGGCAAGCCGGTGGCCGGCGCCACCGTCACCATCGTGCACGTGCCCTCCGGCACCACCAAGTCGGTGACCACCGACGCCGACGGCCGCTATGTGGCGCAGGGCCTGCGCGCGGGCGGCCCGTTCACCGTCGTCGCCACCAAGACCGGCCTGAGCGGCGTCGAGCAGGACAACGTCTACCTGCAACTGGGCCAGCCCTCCGCGATCAACCTGACCATGGGCGCGGGCGCGGTGGAAGCGCGCACGCTGAGCGCGGTCACGGTGAGCGCCTCCGCGCTGTCGCAGACCTTCACCTCCGAGAACAAGGGGCTGTCCACCACGGTCTCGCAGCGCCAGTTGCAGGCCACGCCGCAGGGCAACCGCTCGATCGACGACGTGGTGCGGCTCGACCCCCGCATCACCGTGACCGACCAGGGCACCGGCGCGATCTCCGCCGCGGGCATGAACAACCGCTACAACAACATCGCCGTGGACGGCGTGACCCAGGGCGACCCGTTCGGCCTCAACGCCAACGGCCTGCCCTACCAGAAGTCGCCGATCTCGCCCGAAACCATCGCGGAGTACAACATCTCCACCGCGAACTACGACGTCACCTCCGACGTGGTGGGCGCGGACATCAACGCGGTGACCAAGTCCGGCACCAACGAATTCCACGGCTCGGTGTACTACGCCTACCGCAACGCCAACCACCTGGTCGGCGACGCCGGCTGGCTGCCCAGCAGCAACCCGGGCTACCACTACAAGGGCTACCAGAAGGACGACACCTACGGCTTCACCGTCGGCGGCCCCATCGTCAAGGACAAGCTGTTCTTCTTCGTGTCGGCCGAGCACGAGAAGACCACCGGCATCGGCGCCGATTCCGCCAACGGGCTGGACTCCACGCTGGGCAACGGCCCGTCCACCAGCAACAAGGTGTCGCCGGGCGACCTGCAGCAGGTGATCGACGCCGCCACCAAGCTCGGCCTCACTCCCGGCAACTTCGGCGGCGCCACCGGCCTGGCCTACGACGACAAGCGCTACCTCGGCAAGATCGACTGGAACATCTCCAACAACCACCGCGCCAGCTTCACTTTCCAGCGCACCAAGGAGATGCTGCCGGCCGTGGGCGGCAACAGCTCGAACAGCGTGGGCCTGACCAGCTACACCTACACCAAGGCCATCACCACCAACAACTACGTGCTGCACTTCTACGACGACTGGAGCGACAGCTTCTCCACCGAAGCCAAGGTCGGCCTGCAGAAGTACAGCCAGATCACCACCGCGCCGTACCAGCAGCCCTCGGTGACGGTGAACCTGTCGCCCACCGGCAACGGCCCCTCGGTGAACCTCGGCGAGGAGCAGTACCGCCACTACAACCAGATCGACACCAAGAAGCTCAGCTTCTTCTTCGCCGGCACCTGGTACCTCGGCGACCACACGGTCAAGGCCGGCGTCGACTTCCAGCGCAACCGGATCTACAACCTGTTCGGCCAGTCCGAATTCGGCGTGTACACGTTCTGGGGCATCGCCAATTTCCTCGCCGGCGACTACAACAAGTATTCGCTGTACCACCCGGCGCCGGGCTACGCGCTGGCCGACATCGCCGGACAGTGGACGTACACCCAGACCAGCCCGTTCCTGCAGGACAGTTGGCAGGTCAACGACGCGCTGTCCGTGCAGTACGGCGTGCGCATGGACGTGCCGCATTCCAGCGCGCAGCCGGAGTACAACGCAGCCTTCACGCAGGCCTTCGGCTACGCCAACAACTACACCGTCGGCTCCTCCAACCGCATCGTGGAGCCGCGCCTGTCGTTCAACTACAGCTTCGACAGCGCGTACAAGACCCAGCTGCGCGGCGGCGCGGGCCTGTTCCAGACCAACCCGCCTACGGTGTGGATGACCAACCCGTTCCAGAACAACGGCATCACCCTGCGCAACTACACCTCGTACGATCCGGCCAGCGCGCCGTTCAGCCCGAACCCGTTCGCGCAGAACATCCCCACCGGCACCGCCGGCGCCGGCTCGATCGACACCATCTCGCCCGACTTCCGCCTGCCCAGCGTGTGGAAGATGAGCCTGGCGCTGGATCGCGAGCTGCCGTGGTGGGGCATGGTGGCCACGGCGGAATACGAGCACATCCAGGTGCGCGACGGCATCCTGTACGAGGCGGTGAACTTCGGCGCGCCCACCGGCACGCTGCCCGACGGCCGCGAGGAGTTCTGGAAGACGCCGGGCGAAGCACCCAAGACGGCCGACACGCTGGCCAACCAGAACCACGCCTTCAGCACCGCCTCCACCCTGCTGACCAACACCCACAAGGGCAAGTCCGACAGCTTCACGCTGTCGCTGGACAAGCCGTTCTCCGACAGCTGGTTCGGCAACGTCAGCTTTACCCTCAGCCACGCCAGCGACGTCGACCCGGCCGCCGACACCATCGCCTACAACACCTACTCGCGCGTGGCGCGGCTGAACCCGAACAGCAACGTGCTGGCCACCTCCAACTACAACGTGCCCAAGGCGCTGAAGGCCTCGCTGACCTGGCAGCATGCGTTCTTCGGCGACTACAACACCCAGGTGTCGATGTTCTACAGCGGCCATACCGGCATGCCCTACACCTGGGTGTTCGGCAACGATGCCAACGGCGACAGCATCGCCGGCTGGGATCCGGTCTACGTCCCGTCGGCGAGCGACGCCAAGGTGGCCTATGCCGCCGGCACCAGCCAGCAGGTGATCCAGCAGTTCCAGGATTTCCTCGCCAGCGATCCCTACCTGCGCGACCATCGCGGCCAGATCGCCGGCCGCAACGGCGACCGCAGCGCCTGGGTGAACGAGCTGGACATGAGCTTCTCGCAGGAAGTGCCCGGCATCTTCAAGGGCAACAAGGGCGTGCTGCGGCTGGACGTCTACAACATGCTCAACCTCCTCAACTCCAACTGGGGCCAGCAGCGCAACACCGGCATCTACCCCACCCGCATCCTCGCCAACTACGCCGGCGTGAACGCGCAGGGGCAATACGTCTACTCGCTGCCCACCGACAAGAACGGCAACTACCAGCCGCAGCAGCTGCAGACCTACGACGGCGGCTTCTACGACCCCAGCCGCGTGGTCTCGCGCTGGTCGGCCATGCTGACCCTGCGCTACAACTTCTGACCGGGCACCCCGGCCGCACCTGAGCACGGGCGCCTGCGGGCGCCCGTGCCGTTTCCGGCGCCGCAACCCGCGGGCCGGCACCATGGCCCGCCTCGTCGCGGATGCCGCCCCGGCTCCCGGGCGACTGCGCGGGAAGCGCTTGACTACACGTGTCGCCAGGCGTAGCGTGACGACACGTGTAGTCACCCTAGGCGCATCCGCATGATCCGTCCCACCATCGGCGACCAGGAACTCGCCCTGCTGCACTACCTCGCCGCGCACGAGCCCGTCTCGGTGGGCGAAGTGGCCGCCGGCTTCGGCGAGGCACACAGCCTCGCCCGCTCCACCGTGCTGACGATGATGGAGCGCCTGCGCGCCAAGGGCTACCTCAAGCGCCGCCAGGCGCAGGGCATCTACCGCTACAGCACCGCCACCGCCCCCGGCGAGGCGATGCGCAGCGCGGTGGGCAGCTTCGTGCAGAACACGCTGCGCGGCTCGGTGTCGCCGTTCGTCGCGTGGATGGCCGAGCGCGGCGAAGTCAGCGACGACGAGCTAGCCGAACTGCAAGCGCTGGTGACGCAGCTCAAGACCACGCGCAAGGAGAAGTGAGATGACGACGCTCGATCATCTGGCCGCCCTGCTGCTGGAACGCCTGGCCTGGACTTCGCTGCAGGCCGTCGCGCTGGTGGGCGTGGTGGCCCTGCTCGTCCGCGCGCTGCCGCGCCTGCCCGCCGCCGCGCGCTGCGCACTGTGGTGGCTGGTGGGGTTGCAGGTGCTGCTTGGGCTGGCCTGGCAGACGCCGATCCGCTTGCCGCTGCTGGCGCCACCGCGTGCCGCGGCGGCGCCGGCCGCCGTCGCCCCGCTGCGCCTCGCGGCCGAGGCACCCGAGGTCGGGATCGTGCGCGCAAGCCCCGGCGGCGCCGGCATCGGCCTCGCGGCAACGCCCGCCGCGGCTTCGCCGGCCGCGGCGCCCGCGCCAGCCCATGCCCGCGCCGCGCGGGACGGGCTGACCGCCCACTGGCGCACGATCCTGGTCGCCTTGTGGCTGGGCCTGCTGCTCGCCCAGGCACGCAGCCTGATCCGCCAGCACCGGCTCGCCCGCCGACTGCGCCGCGCAGCGCAGCCGGCGACCGATGCCGGCCTGCAAGCCCGCTGCGCGCGGCAGGCGCGTGCGCTCGCCCTGCCGCGCACCCCCACCGTGCTGGTCTCGCCCGACATCGCCTCGCCCCAGGTCGGCGGCGGCTGGCGCCCGGTGGTGCTGTGGCCGGCGCACGTCGCGCTGGATGCCGAGGAATCCTCGCTGGCGCTGGCCCACGAGCTCGCCCACCTCAAGCGGGGCGACCTGCTGCTGGGCTGGATCCCCGCGCTGGCGGCGCGGCTGTTCTTCTTCCACCCGCTGCTGCGCTGGGCGATGCACGAATACGCGCTGCACCGCGAGGCGGCCTGCGACGCGCTGGCGTTGGCGCAGCAGCGCGCCGCGCCGCAGGACTACGGCCGTCTGCTGCTGCAACTGGGCGTGGCCCACCCGCTGCACGCCGGCCTCGCCGGCGCCTCCCCCACCTTCCGCAACCTCAAGAGGCGACTCGTCATGTTGCAACAGACTTCCACGGCCATGCCGCGCGTGCGCAGCTGGCTGCTCGTCGCGCTGGTCGCGCTGGCCGGCGTCCTGCCCTACCGCGTGACGGCCGGCGCCACGCAACCCGCGAATGCCGGCACCGCCGTCGGCGCCTATCTGCCGTCCGTGCCGCCGGCTCCACCGGCCCCGCCGCCGCCGCCCGCGCCGCCCGCACCCGGCATGCTGCCGCCGCCAGCTCCGCCCCCGCCGCCGCCCGCGCCACCCGCCGGCTTCGCCGCCCAACACATCAGCATCAGCACGCACGACGACAACGGCTACGGCTTCGCCCTGCTCGACGGCGACTCGGTGATGGTCAACGGCACCGACGGCGACCTGTCGACCGTGCGCCGCCTGCGCAAGCGGGACGAACCGCTGCTGTGGTTCCGCCGCGGCGACAAGTCCTGGCTGATCCGCGACCCCGCCTACATCCAGCGCGCCAAGGCCGCCTACGCGCCCATCGCCGCGCTGGGCAAGCAGCAGGGCAAGCTGGGCGAACAGCAGGGTGCATTGGGCGAACAACAGGGCCGGCTTGGCGGCCAGCAGGGCGAATTCGGCGCGCGCGAGGCCGAACTAGCCATGCGCCAGGCCAGCCTGGACAGCCGCATGGCCGAACTGGACAGCCAGGCCGACGCCGCCAAGGCCAGCCAGGCCACGTCCGATGCGCGCAAGGCGCTGCAGGCCCAGGTCGCCAGGCTGGATGCGCAACGCCAGGCCCTGCGCAGCCACCAGGCCGCGCTCGGCAAGCAGCAGCAGGCGCTGAGCCAGCAGCAGGAGGCGTTCGGCAAACAGCAGCAGGCGCTCGGCGAACGGCAGCGCGCGGCATCCATGCAGGCCGAACGGGAAATCGACAAGCTGCTGCAGGAAGCGCTGGCCAAGGGCGTCGCGCAGCCGGTGTCGATGGCCGCGCCGGCGCCCGCGGCCGCACCGGCCCCGGTCGCGCCGGCACGCACGCACCACGACAGCGACGTCGACATCACGGCGTCGGGCAGCCGCTACGCGCATGCCCTGTACGACCATGACGGCCACGGCGACACCGAGTCGGTCAGCGGCACGGACGCCGATGCCGCGCTGGCCGGCCGCCTGCACCGGGCCGACCCGTCGCCGATGTTCTGGTTCCGCCGCGGCGACCAGTCCTGGGTGATCCGCGATCCCGCCTTCGTCGAGCGCGCCCGCGATGCCTACGCGCCGGTCGCCGCGTACTGGCGCGACGCCGGCGAGCTGGAAGGCAGGCAATGGAGCCTGAAGGGCCCGCTCGAAGGCCTGCAGGATCGCGCGCGCAGCATCGAGACGCAGCGCCGCGAGCTGCGCGCCGATCCGCCGGCGCCGGACACCGCGCCGCGCCTTGCCAGCCTCGACGAGCAGCAACACGACATCGACGCGCGCACCGCGGCGCTGCGCAAGCAACTGGCCGCGCTGCAGCCGCAGCTCGATGCCCGTGCGCGGCAGCAGCGCGTGGTGCTCGCCGAAGCCGACCAGCGCGCCTCGCAACTGCTCGACGAGGCGATCGCGCGCGGCCTCGCCCAGGACGTCGGCCCGCGCTGAGCGGGAAGCGGCGCGCGACGCCGCGATCGCAGGCCACCCGGCCGCTCCGCATGCACGCACCGCCTGCCTCGCGCAGGCGGCAGGGAGCGCTGCGCCATCGCGTCCCGATCCACCGGAGGGAGACCCCATGCCCGGCTACTACTTCGCCCTGGCCCTGCGCAGCCTGAAGCGCAGCAAGGTGCTCACCGCGCTGATGGTGCTCGCCATCGGCCTGGGCATCGGCGCCAGCATGACGATGATCGCGGTGCTGCACGCCATGTCCGGCGACCCGCTGCCCGGGCGCAGCGCGCGGCTGTACGTGCCCCAGCTCGACCCGCGCCCGCTGCCCCGCGGCCGATCCGGCGCCGCCGCCTCCGGCGACCTGCCCGACAGCCTCGCCTGGCCGGACGCGATGGCCCTGCTGCACGCCCGCCGCGCCGACCGGCAGGCGGCGATGACGGGCGGCTCGGTGCCGGTACGGCCCGCCGAGGCCGGGCAGCATCCGTTCTTCGAGCACGGGCACTATGTCACCGCGGACTTCTTCGCGATGTTCGCCACCCCGTTCCGCGCCGGCAGCGGCTGGAGCGCGCAGGACGACGAGGATCGCGCGCGAGTGGCGGTGCTCAACGCCGGCCTCGCCCGCCGGCTGTTCGGCGATGCGCCGGCGCTCGGCCGCACGGTGCGGCTGAAGGACACCGACTTCCGCGTGATCGGCGTGCTGGACGACTGGCATCCGCAGCCCGCCTTCTACGCCGAGATCGACGACCGCGCCTTCGGCCAGGCCGACCAGTTCTTCGTGCCGCTGCAGACCGCGCTGGAACTGCAATGGAACATCAGCGGAAGCTTCAGCTGCTGGGGCAGCGGCGGCGACGACCGCCACAGCGACCACTGCACCTGGCTGCAGTTCTGGGTGCAACTGGACAGCGCGGCCAAGGCGCGGGCCTATCGCGCGTTCCTCGCCGGCTACTGGCGCGACCAGCAGGCGCACGGCCGCTTCCCGCGCCCGGTGAACGCGCGGCTGTACGGCCTCACCGACTGGCTCGTTCACGAGCGCCTGATCCCCGCCGACCTGCGCCTGCAGCTGTGGCTGGCGCTGGGCTTCCTCGGCGTGTGCATGGTCAACATCGTGGGCCTGCTGCTGGCGAAGTTCCTGCGCCGCCGCGGCGAGATCTGCGTGCGCCGCGCGCTGGGCGCGCGGCGGCGCGACATCTTCGTGCAGTTCGGCATCGAGTCGGCGGTGATCGGGCTGGCCGGCGGCGTGCTCGGCCTCGCGCTGGCCCAGCTCGGCCTGTGGAGCGTGCGCCAGCGCCCGGACGGCTAGGCGCAGCTCGCGCACATGGATCCCGCAATGCTGCTGGGCACCTTCGCGCTGGCCGTCGCCGCCAGCGTGCTGGCCGGCCTGCTGCCGGCCTGGCGCGCCTGCCGCATCGCACCGGCGCTGCAGCTGAAGGCAGCTTGATGCGCTGCCCCTGCGCATGAAAGCGCGCCATCCGTGGCCGCACTCCTCAAGAAAGCCGCTTCGATCCGCCTGCCTATACGGAATACTGACATGCCGCGCTTCCCGATGCTCGCCAGCCTCGCCCGCCACAGGCTCACCGTGCTGCTGCTGGCGCTGCAGGTGGCGCTGACCTGCGCCATCGTCTGCAACGTGGCCCAGATGGTCGTGGTGCGCACCACGCAGATGCGCCTGCCCAGCGGCGTGGCCGAGGACGAACTGGCGATGCTCGACAGCGCCAGCCTGGACGACGGCGGCAACCCGCTGGCGCGGCACGCCGCCGACCTGGCCGCGCTGCGCGGCATCCCCGGCGTGACCGCGGCGGCGGCGGTGGACGCGCTGCCGTTCAACCGCAACAACTGGAGCAACGGCATCGCCACCGCGCCGGACGCACCCGCAAGCCTGACGGCCACCGCCTTCAACGGCACGCCGGGCGAACTGCAGGCGCTGGGCCTGCACCTGGTCAGCGGGCGCGACTTCCGGCCGGACGAATACGTGCCGATGGACAGCGCCCACGGCTGGGACGGCATCAACCACGTGCCTGCCACCATCGTCACCCGCGCGCTGGCCGAGCGCCTGTTTCCCGGCCAGGATCCGCTGGGCAGGCTGGTCTATCCGGGCAACAAGCCGGTGCGCATCGTCGGCGTGGTCGACCACCTGCTGCGCCCCATGCTGGAAACCGGCGACGGCAACGAATACGCCATGCTGTTTCCGATGCTGCCCGACGGCGACAACGTCACCTACGTGCTGCGCACCGCGCCGTCGCAGCGCCAGCGCGTGCTGAAGCGGGCCGCCGAGGTGCTGGACGGGCTCGATGGCGACCGCATCCTGCGCCATGCACGGACATTCGAGCGGCTGCGCGCCAACTATTTCCGCCACGACCGCACCATGCTCGGCCTGCTGCTGGCCGCGGCGGCCGGGCTGCTGCTGGTCACCGCGGTCGGCATCGCGGGACTGGCCAGCTTCTGGGTGCAGCAGCGGCGGCGCGCCATCGGCATCCGCCGCGCGGTGGGCGCCACCCGGCACGACATCCTGCGCTACTTCCAGGCCGAGAACGCGCTGATCGTGGGCGGCGGCCTGCTGCCCGGCGCCGTGCTGGCGCTCGGCCTCAACCTGCTGCTGATGCGGCACTACGAGTTGCCGCGCCTGCCGCTCACCTACCTGCCCATCGCGGCGCTGGCGCTGTGGCTGCTCGGCCAGCTCGCGGTGCTCGGCCCGGCCTTGCGCGCGGCGGCGGTGCCGCCGGTGGTGGCCACGCGCACGGAGTGAAACGGCACAACGCATGAGGCCGGGAGTTCGCCCCGGCCTCATGCGTGCGGATCATCGGGCCGCGATCAGAACCATGGCCACGGCTTCAGCTCGTACTCCTTCGGCGGCGTGTCGCCGGCGAGGTGCTGCACGAAGTAGTCCCAGCGCCGGCGCGTGGCGTACGGCGTGGAGGCCGCGTAGCCGTGGTGGACGTTGGGGATGATCAGCATGTCGAAGTCCTTGTTGGCCTTGATCAGCGCCTGCGCCACCAGGTAGGTCTCGCCGATCGGCACGTTGTCGTCGATCGTGCCGTGCACCAGCATCAGGCGACCCTTGAGGTTCTTCGCCATGTCCTGGTTGGCCTGGTTGTCGTAGCTGGTGGTGCCGTCCTTGTGGGTCACCAGCAGGCCCTGGTACTTCTCGCCCCAGTCGTTCTCGTAGTTGCGGTTGTCGTGGTTGCCGCTCTCGGCCCAGCCGACCTTGAAGAAGTCGGGGTAGCGGAACATCGCGTCGACGGTGGTGTTGCCGCCGCCGGAGTGGCCCCAGATGCCCACGCGGTTGACGTCGATCCACGGGTAGCGCTGCGCCAGCTCCTGGATGCCCTTGACCTGGTCGGGCAGCGTGTTGTCGCCCATGTCGCCGTACCAGGTGTGGTGGAAGCTGGCGCTGCGCCACGGCGTGCCCATGCCGTCGAGCGCGACCACGATGAAGCCCAGCTCGGCCAGCGCCTGGTTGTCGCCGCGCGAGGGCAGGAAGCTGCGTCCGCGCACCGAGCCGATCTGCGGGCCGGGGTAGACGTAGTCGATCACCGGGTACTTCTTGTTCGGATCGAAGTTGCTCGGCTTGAACATCACGCCGTACAGTTCGGTCTTGCCATCGCGCGCCTTCACCGTGAACGGGATCGGCGCCACCCAGCCGGCGGCCTTGAGGCGGCCGATGTCGGCCCTGGCGACGGTGGCGATGACGTGGCCGTCGTCGCTGGAACGCAGCACGGTGACCGGCGCCGTGGTGATCGTGGAGTAGCTGTCCACGAAGGTCTTGCCGTCGGGCGACATGCTGATGGTGTGGTCGGCGTCTTCCGGCGTGAGCAGCACCGGCTTGCCGCCGTCCACGCCCACCTTCCAGAACTGCCTGTAGTACGGGTTCACGCCGGGCACGCGGCCCGTGCCGGTGAACCACAGCTCGCGCGCCTTGCGGTCGAGGTGCAGCACGTCGATGACGTTGCCGTCGCCCGTGGTGATGGGGTGCAGCTCCTTGCCGGTGTTGGTGTCGTACAGGTAGAGGTTCTGCCAGTCGTTGCGTTCGGACGGCCAGATGGCCTGGTGCGAATCCGGCAGGTAGCGCCAGTTCGCGTGATCCATGCCGCTCTCGTAGTAGGTCGCCACCTTCTCGTCGAAGGCGGTGCGCACGGCGCCGGTGTCGGCATCGGCCACGCGGTACCAGACCTGCTTGCGGTCGCGCGAGCTGTTGACCATGGCGAAGGTCTTGCCGTCGGGCGCCCACTTGAGGTCGTCCCAGTGGCCGTCGCTGCTGCAGCTGATGTCGTCGCACAGGCTGGAGAGGCGCTGCTGCGGCTCGATCTTCAGGCGCACCACCTTGCGGCTGGCCACGTCGATCACCACCGGCTCGATCATGAACACCTTCTTGTCGCCGGGCAGCGGGTACTTCCACGCATCCAGCACCGGATGGCCGACCTGGGTACGCACGGTGTACATCTCGCCCACGCCGCGCTGATCCTGCTGGTAGGTGGCGATCTTGGTCGAGTCGGGCGACCAGTTCAGCACGGCGCGGTCGGTGTGGATCCAGCCGGCGTTGTCGGTGGCGTAGCCGAAGTCCTTCGTACCGTCGGTGGTGAGCTGGGTTTCCTTGCCGGTGGCGAGGTCGCGCACCCACAGGTTCCAGTCGCGGACGAAGGCTTCCTTGGTCTTGTCGGGCGAGACGATGCCGGGCTCGTCGCCGGTCTTCGCCGCAACCTTGGCCGTGCAGTCGCCGGCGCCCTTGAGGTCGCACAGGTAGTGCTTGCCCATCAGGTCGATGTCGTAGCGGCCGTCCTTCTGCACGCTGAAATCGAAGCCGCGCATCGGCACCTTGTTGGCCGGCACCGGCTTGCCGGTGGCCTTGGACAGCGCGGCGGCCAGCCTGGCCTGGTCGAACGCGGGCGCGGCCTTGCCGGTGGCGGCGTCCATCTCCATCACGTGGTCGCCGCCGGCGTCGTGGTCGAGGTACCAGAAGTGGGTGCCGTCCAGCCATTTCACGCGCTGCACGTCGTGGTCGACCAGCGGCATGGTTTCGTAGGGCATGAAGCGTTCCGCGCGCGCGTAGTCCTGCGCGGTGAGCGTGCGTCCCTGCGCCATGGCGCCGGTGCTGGCCGCCAGCAGCGCCACTGCCAGCGCGCCGGCGAGGCGGGTCTTGCCCACGGTGGAGCCCGTTGTCGAGTTCATCTTCTTTCCACCCCTCGAGGGAACGAAACCGGCGCCCGCGGTGCGAACGCATCAACGCCCGATGCTAGCGCCTTGCCCGCGGGCGCACCCCTGCCAAAGGTTGTGCCGCGGCCGCAGGAAAGCGATGTGCCGGCCGCCGCCGCGCTGCGGCAGAATGGCGGATTGCCCATTCGCCGCGGAACCGCCCATGACCACCGCCCTGCCCGAAGCCCGCCTGCTGGAAATGGTTTTCCCCGACCACACCAACCACCTCGGCACGCTGTTCGGCGGCCAGGCGCTGGCGTGGATGGACAAGGCCGCCTTCATCGTGGCCTCGCGCCACGCGCGGCGCATCGTGGTCACCGCGCGTTCGGAGGAGGTGAACTTCCGCGTGCCGGTGCGCAAGGGCCAGCTGGTGGAGCTGGTGGCGCGCATCGTGGGCACCGGCCGCAGCTCGATGCAGGTGGAAGTGGAAATGACTGCCGAGGATCCGCTCAGCGGCGACCGCCGCGTCTGCACCACCGGCCGTTTCGTGATGATCGCGCTGGATTCCAACGGCACGCCGACCGCGGTGCCGGCGCTTTGACGATCGGTCGCCCGATGCCGGCGACCGCAGCCGGGCGATCGTCCGCAAGGCGCCAGCGCAGCGGGCCGTCCATGGCCCGGATGGATACGCGAACGCCTGTGGCGGTCAGTGGACGTAGCCGGATTCCTGCGGGTTCACGGTGATCCGGATCAGCTTCAGCGATCCCTCGGCCCCCAGGCCGCCACCGGAGAACGTCAGCTCGCCCTCGCCCTTGTACAGGTATTCCACGCGGTAGTTGTCGCTGCCGAAGTGGAAGGGAATCCACGCCTTGCCCGTCTGGTAGGTCTTCTGGTCGGTGGGCGGGCCGATCAGATCCATGATCTGCTTGGAATACATGCCTGGGTGGATCTTGGAAAACTTGCTGCCGGGCGCCGGCGTGCCCACGACAGCCGCGTCGTCCTTCGGGGCACCGGCACTGAGGGCCAGCGGCGCGTAGGCCGCGAGCAGGCCCAGGGACGACATGAAAACGAGCGACTTGATCTTCACTGGTTGTTTCCTTGAAAAATGGTGATGGCCATGGCGATGCAACGGCCCGGAACAGCCCCGCCCCGGGGGCATGCCCCCGGAACCGCGATTGATCGAACAGGCCCCTGAACCCGATGGGATCGCGCCCGGCGACATGGGCACAACCGGTCGGAATGCTAGGGTTCGCCGTCCACAGGCACGTAGAGGGCAACGTAGCGCATTCGTGTAGGATTTTCCCCACATTCGCACGACCCGGGACTTGCGACATGCCAGCAAAGCTCAAGGTGATCGGCAGCTACCTCTCGCCCTACGTGCGCAAGGTGCTGGCCTGCCTGGAACTGAAGGAACTGGACTACGAGATCGACCCGATGCCGCCGTTCGTGGGCAACGAGGCCTTCGCGCGCATCAGCCCGCTCCGGCGCGTGCCGGTGCTGATCGACGACGGGCTGGTGGTGAACGACTCCTCGGTGATCTGCCAGTACCTGGAAGACAAATACCCCCTGCCGTCGCTCTACCCGCGCGACATCGCCGAGCGCGCCCGCGCGCGCTGGCTGGAGGAGTACGCCGACACGCGGCTGGCCGACGGCCTGATCTGGCGGCTGTTCTACCAGCGCTCGATCCGCCGCCGCGTGTTCAACGAGCCGCCCGACGAGGGCGTGATCACGCAGGCGCTGGAGGTGGAGATCCCCGCCGCCATCGATTACCTGGAAACCCAGCTGCCGGAGGACGGCTTCATCTTCGGCGCGCTCTCCATCGCCGACCTCAGCATCGCCAGCTACTTCCGCACCGCCTTCTTCGCGCGCTACGCCATCGACGCCGAGCGCTGGCCGCGCACCGCCGCGCTGGTGCAGCGCGTGCAGGCGCTGCCGGTGATGCAGAAGCTGGCCCGCTACGAGGAGTGCACGCTGCGGCTGCCGCTGGCCGAGCAGCGCGCGGCGCTGATCGCCGCCGGCTCGCCGCTCAGCAGCGAGACGATGGGCACCAGCGTGCCGAAGCCGATCCTGCCGCGGACATCTTGACCGCGCTCAGGCCTGCTTCCCCATCAGCTCCACCAGCCAGTCCACGAACACGCGCAGGCGGGCAGGCATCTGCCGCTGCGGCGCGTACAGCACGTGCACCGACAGCGGCGGCGGCGGCAGGTCGGGCAGGATCTCGCGCAACACGCCCTTGGCCAGCGCATCGGCAACGCGGTAGCGCGGGAACTGCGCGATGCCCAGCCCCGCTTCGCAACAGGCGAGATAGGCGTCCACGCCGCTGACCATGACGCGCGACGGCAAGCGCACTTCGCGGCGGCGGCGGTTCGCCACGAACTCCAGCGAAGGCTCCGGCCGCCGCGTGGTGGGCGAGGCCCAGTTCACCGCCAGGTGGCCCTGCTGCAGGTCGGCCAGCGTGGCCGGCTTGCCGTGGCGGCGCAGGTAGCCGGCGCTGGCCACGGTGGCCTGCGCCAGCGTGGCCACGCGCCGCCCCACCAGGCCGGAGTCCGCCAGCTCGCCCACGCGCAGCACGCAGTCCACGCCTTCGCGCAGCAGATCCACGAAACGGTCGCTGGTGCCGATGTCCAGTTCGATCTGCGGGAAGCGCGCGCAGAACTCGGGCAAGGCGGGTATCACCAGTTGCCGCGCCAGCGTGGCCGGCAGGTCGATGCGCAGGCGGCCCTGCGGCTTCAGCGTGGCCTCGCGGAAATCGGCCTCCACCTCGTCCAGGTCGGCCAGCAGGCGCACGCAATGCGCGTAGTAGGCGTGGCCGTCGCGGGTGACGCGCTGGCAACGCGTGGTTCGCTGCAGGAGCTGCGCGCCCAGCCGCGCCTCCAGCTTCTTGATCGCATGGGTGACCGTGGCACGCGGCAGGCCGAGGTCGTTCGCCGCGGCCGTGAAGCTGCCCAGCTCCACGATTCGCGCATACAGCCGCATGGTGTCCAGGCGATCCATGGATTGTTGGTTCCAGTTGAATGGTCATGGCGATTATTGAGTATTTATCCGTCAACAGCCATGGCGCACCATGGCGCCACCTTCCACCCGGCACATCACCCACGGAGCACACCCGCATGCAAACCCGCACGCTCGGCAAGAACGGCCCCCAGGTTTCCGCCCTCGGCCTCGGCTGCATGGGCATGAGCGACTTCTACGGCGACCGCGACGACGCCGAATCCATCGCCACCATCCATCACGCGCTGGATCGCGGCCTGACCCTGCTCGACACCGCCGACATGTACGGCCCGCACGTCAACGAGGAGCTGGTGGGCAAGGCGATCAAGGGTCGCCGCGAGCAGGCCTTCGTCGCCACCAAGTTCGGCATCGTGCGCGACCCGGCCAACCCCACCGCGCGCGGCATCGACGGCCGCCCGGAATACGTGCGCGCCTCGTGCGAGGGCAGCCTGAAGCGGCTGGGCATCGAGGCCATCGACCTGTACTACCAGCACCGCATCGATCCGGGCGTGCCGATCGAGGAGACCGTGGGCGCGATGGCCGACCTCGTGAAGGCCGGCAAGGTGCGCCACATCGGCCTCTCCGAGGCCTCGGCCGCCACGCTGGAACGGGCGAGCAAGGTGCATCCCATCGCCGCGCTGCAAAGCGAGTTCTCGCTGTGGACGCGCGACCCGCAGGGCAATGGCGTGCTCGACGCCTGCCGCCGGCTGGGCATCGCCTTCGTGGCCTACTCGCCGCTGGGGCGCGGCTTCCTCACCGGCGCGATCCGCTCGCCCGACGACTTCGACGCCGACGACTACCGCCGCTCCAGCCCGCGCTTCATGGGCGAGAACTTCGCGCGCAACCTCGCGCTGGTGGACAAGGTGGAGGCGATCGCCGCCGACAAGGGCTGCTCGCCCGCGCAGCTCGCCCTGGCATGGGTGCTGGCGCAGGGCAAGGACGTGCTGGCGATCCCCGGCACCAAGAAGCGCAGCCGGCTGGACGAGAACCTGGGCGCGCTGGACGTGGCCCTGTCGAAGGACGAGCTGGCGGCGATCGACGCGGTGTTCCCGCCGGAGGCGGTGGCCGGCGAGCGCTACGCGGCGGCGAGCATGGCGCACGTGAATCGCTGAGGTGGCAACATTCCGAACTTGAGAGCCGTCATTCCGGCGAAGGCCGGAATCCAGTGCCTATGCAGCATGAGGAAAGCCACTGGATCCCGGCCTTCGCCGGGATGACAGTCTGGATAGGTGGTCGTTATCGGAAATGAAGTCGCCTTCTCGCAATGCTTCGTGCAAGCGGCGCGGGCCTTCATCCTTCGACACCGTCCCCAGATTATTCCGGACAGCAGTGGGCCTTCGCCGGGATGACGAGCTTTCGAGTTCCCCACGTCTGGATCAGCGGATAAAGACCCGGGAGCTGCCGCTCTCCCGAATCCCGGATCGTCAAGGCATCGCGTAGCTGTTGTTGGAGCGATCCGCGTCGGGCAGCTTGTGCTCGGGGTCGAGCTCCAGCTTCGCGATGCGCTTGCCGGTATCCAGCGTCACCTTGGGCGTGGCGCTGAAGCGCCAGGTTTCCACCGGCAGGCGCACGTCGCGGTGCGTGCCGTCGACGAAGTCCACGCGCAGCGTGGCAGGCATCACCAGCTTCTGCCGGCTGACTAGGTTCACCACCGCGCCCTTGGCCGGGTCGTTGTCCACGTAGGCCGCGCCCGTGACGCCCAGGTCGAGCTGCCAGTTGTGGAAGTACCAGCCGCGCCACCACCACGACAGATCCTCGCCTGCCGCGCTGTCCATGAAGCGGAAGAAGTCCGAGGGCGTGGGATGGTGGTAGGCCCAGGTGCGGATGTAGGCGCGGAAGGCGGGATCGAAGCGGTCGGGGCCGAGGATCTGCTCGCGCAGCAGGATCAGCCCCAGCGCGCCCTTGAAGTAGGTGAGCGGATGGCGGTACTTCTCGCTGATCGAATCGGCGTCGGCCATCAGGATGGGCGCGGCGGGGTCGGCCAGCAGCGGCAGGATCTCGTCCACCGGGTTGCCGCCGTGCGGCGCGTATTCGCCGTCGCGCTTGGGGCCGTATTCGCCGTGGTTGAAGGCGTCCGACGCGTAGACGTCGATGAAGGTGTTGAAGCCCTCGTCCATGAACGCGTGGCGGCGCTCGTTGGAACCCACGATCATCGGGAACCAGGTGTGGCCGATCTCGTGCGCGGTGATCCAGAACAGCGGCTTGCCCTGATCTTCGTAGCCATCGAAGACGATGCCGGGGTATTCCATGCCGGCGCCGTGGCCGCCTAGGTTGATCGCGTTCGGCCACGGGTACGGGTACCACTTCGACGAGAAGTGCTCGATCACGCCCTTCACGTATTCGGTGGAACGGTTCCACTTGTCGGCGCCCACGCCCTCGACCGGATAGATCGACATCGCCATCGCGTGCTTGCCGCCGGGCAGATTGATGCGCGCGGCATCCCACACGAAGGCGGGCGAGGCGGCGAAGGCCACGTCGCGGGTGTGCTCCATGTGGAAGCGCCAGGTCTGCGTGCCGCTGCGCGTGGGCCGGCTGGCGGGGTCGTTCACTTCCTCCGGCTTGCGGATGTAGACCGTCTTGTCGCTCTTCTCCGCCTCGGCGAGGCGCTCGCGCTCGGTGGCGGTGAGCACCTGCGCCGGATTCGTGAGCTGGCCGGAGCCTTCCACGATCCAGTTCCACGGCACCGTCACGGCGTAGTCGATGTTGCCGTATTCGAGGTAGAACTCCTGGCCCAGGTAGGGCAGCGTGTCCCAGCCGCGGATGTCGTCGTACACCGCCATGCGCGGGAACCACTGCGCGATCTCGTAGATGTCGCCGTTCTTGCTCGGCGTCACCGCGGTGCGCCCGCCCCACACGCCGGGCACGGTGTAGTGGTAGCGGATGCGCAGCTTCAATTGCCCGCCCCTGGCCTTCAGCGCCGCGGGCAAGTCCACGCGCATGCGCGTGTCGTCCACCAGATAGTGGACTGGCCGGCCGTCCACTTCCACCGCGTCGAGCTGGTAGCCGTCGGTGGACTGGCCGTGCTTGCTCGGCCACGGCGAGGTGATCGCGCCGCGCGAATCGGGCTTGTACATGTTCTGGTCGAGCTGCACCCACACCGCATCCAGCGCATCGGGGCTGTTGTTGGTGTAGATGATGGTCTCGTCGCCGGTCAGGCCGTGCGTGGCCGGATCGATGCTGGCCTTGATGTCGTAGTCGGCGCGGTTCTGCCAGAACGCGGGACCGGGCCTGCCGGCGCCGTCGCGGAACGCGTTGGCCGGATGCGGCAGGGAAAGCGGCGCGAAGAACGCCTGCGGATCGAAGGCGGAAGCGGCCTTGTCCTGCGCATGGACAGGCGCAAGCAACGCTGCGGCGAACAGGGCGGCGCAAGCCGGAAGGGAGGTCTTCATCGTGGGGAGGTTCGGTCGTGGGCGACCGTCCCACTATAGGAAGCGAACCCGGCGGACGGATAGGCCAGAAGTCACCGTTAGACTAGGCGCATGAGCACGCCCGACCAATCCAGTCTCGGCAAGGCCACGGCCTACACCGACCGCTACGATCCCAGCCTGCTGTTCCCGATCCCGCGCGCGGCCAAGCGCGCGGAGATCGGCGTGGGCGAACCCCTGCCTTTCCATGGCTGCGACATCTGGAACGCCTACGAGCTGTCGTGGCTGGACGCGCACGGCAAGCCGCAGCTGGCGGTAGCCGAATTCCGCGTGCCGGCCGGCTCGCCGAACATCATCGAATCCAAGTCGTTCAAGCTGTACCTGAACGGCTTCGCGCAGGAGCCGCTGGCCAGCACGGACGCACTGCGCGAACTGCTGGAAAAAGACCTCGGCGCCGCCGCCGGCGACGCGGTGGAAGTCACCCTGCATCCCGCGCGCACCGCCGCGCATGCGTTCGCCGACCTCGCGGGCGAATCCATCGACGACCTGCTCGTCGCCATAGCCGACTACGGCCCGCCCAAGGCCGACTACCTGCGCGCCGACGCTCATGCCGCCGCGGTCGAGGAAACCCTGGTCAGCGACCTGCTGCGCTCCAACTGCCCGGTCACCGGCCAGCCCGACTGGGGCAGCGTGCAGATCGCCTACCGCGGCGCGCCGATCGACCGTGCGGGCCTGCTGCGCTACCTGGTCTCCTTCCGCACGCACACCGAGTTCCACGAGCAATGTGTGGAACGCATCTACATGGACGTGATGGCGCGCTGCGCGCCGCAGCGGCTCAGCGTGTACGCGCGCTACACCCGCCGCGGCGGGCTGGACATCAACCCGTTCCGCAGCAGCGCGTCGGCCGTGCCGGACAACCTGCGCGGCGCGCGGCAATAGCCTGCGCTTATTCGCGCTTCACGCCCCAGCCGCTAGCCTCCACGGCACTCGCCCGCGGCGGCATCGCCGCCATCACCCTGGGTCACGCCATGCGCCGTCACGCCCAACCGTTCGCCCTGTGCTGCGCCATCGCGCTGCTGTGCGCCTGCCATCGGCAGGATGACGCACCCATGGCGCCCAAGGCCGCGGCACCCGCGACCACGCGTAGCAGCAAGCCGGCGGCGATAGCGGCGCCGCCTCCCGCAGCCAAGGCGCCCGCGCCCGCCGCCAGCGCAGCCAAGCCCGCCAGCGCGGACGGCGAGGGCTTCCGCGTCGCCTCCCTCACGCTGGGCACGGCCATCGACAGCGGCTACGCGGTGACCGCACCCGCCACCCGCTTCAGTGCCGACACCCACACCATCTACGCTAGCGTCGCCACCACCGGCAACACCGCCGGCGCCAAGCTGGACGCGCGCTGGCGCTACCTGGAAGGCCGTGGCGTGCTGGTCAACGAACTCAGCCAAGCCGTCGTCGCCGACGGCCCCGCCGTCACCACGTTCGAGGTGCAGAACCCCAACCGCTGGCCCGTGGGCAAGTACGTGGTGGAAATCTTGCTGGACGGCAAACCGGCGGCGCAGCAGGCGTTCGAGGTGACCGAGGGGAAATGAGGCGCGTGGCGCGGCGGTTGCACGCCGCGCATCGGCATCTGCCTTGGATGGCGCGCCCGGAGGGATTCGAACCCCCGACCAATGGCTTCGGAAGCCACTACTCTATCCGGCTGAGCTACGGGCGCGTGGTGTCGCGGAATCGCCGGGATCGTTGCGATCCGCGGCGGGCGGGCAGTATAGCCGAGATGGCCGGGATCGCCCATGCGGGCGATCGGGCTTGCGGAGGCGCGTGGCAAGAGCCGCCCCTCACCCCGGCCCTCTCCCCGACGGGGAGAGGGAGAAAACCCGGGGCGAGGAAGCACCTGTCAGCGTGCCTTGAACAGCGTGGTGAGCGTGTCGGGCTTGCTGGTATCACGCACCAGGTGCGGGTACTTCAGGCCGTCGTGGTAGTCGATGGTGATGGTCTTGTACTGGTCGAAGTCCTTCACCAGCAGCTGGATCGGCTGGCTCTTGTCCTTCGCGGCGGCGGTGACGGCGTCCTTCAGGCCGTCCGGGTCGAAATCGCGGCCGTTGACGGCGACGATGGTCATGCTGGGCGCCAGGCCGGCCTTGAAGGCGGGGCCGTCCCACAGCACGTCGGCGATCTGGCCGCCCTTGCCCACCGACACGCCCAGCGAGTAGGTGAGGTCGGCGAAGTGGCGGCGTGCCTCGATGGCCTTCACCGCAGCGCTGGGCTTGTCGGTGTAGACCAGCTTCCAGCCGTGCGCCTCGAAGCCGCCGATCAGCGGGCCGTGGCCGTCAAGGCGGTCGCGCAGGTACTTCGCCCAGTCGTAGGGCTGGATGTCGTTGAGCGTCTTCACCACATCTGCGAAGGTGTAGGTGTTGGTGACGAAGCTGCCGTTGTCCATGCCAAAGAAATCCTTGGCGAAGTTGTCGATGCTCTTCTTGCCGCCGCTGAGTTCGCGCAGCTTGCCGTCCACGTCCAGCCAGATCAGCTGGCCGGCGCTGTAGTAGTCCTCGCTGCTCTGGTAGTTGCGGTAGGGCAGCGGCGCGCGCTGGGCGATGATCGGGTCGTTGGTGGTGTCCTGCACGTTGCGCCACGAGGCCAGGCCGGGGCGGCCCTTGTCGTAGGTGGCGGCCACGGAGGCCCACATGTCGTGCGCCTGCTCCTCGTTCCACAGGCCGGAACGCGAGGCCATCACCTGGCCCCAGAACTGGGTCTGGCCTTCGTAGACCCACAGCAGCGAGTCCTGCATCGGCACATTGAAGTTGGGCGTCCACAGGTCGGCCGGGCGACGGTACTTGCCGTCCCACGAGTGGTTGTACTCGTGCGAGAACAGGTCGGCTTCCAACACGCTCTTCTTGAAGTCGGTGAAGTAATCGGCGCCGGTGCCGTCCTCGCTGGACTGGTGATGCTCTAGGCCGTTACCGCTCATCTTGTCGCTGAGCGAGACGAGGAAATCGTAGTGATCGTAGTGGTGCGCGCCGTACAGCTTGTACATCTGCTGCACCAGGTTGCGCAGTTGCTGTAGTTGCTCTGGCTTGACGTCAAGGTACTTCGGATCGTCGGCCACGATGTCCATGTGCACGCCGGCCTTGGCGCCCGGATCGAGGTCGAGGCGCTTGAAGTACTTGCCGGCGTAGATCGGAGAGTCCACCAGGGTGTTGAAGGTGGTGGTCTTGAAGTGCACGGTGTCGCCGTCGCGCGAGGCGGTTTCCAGCGCGGTGCCGAACTGCCAGCCGGCGGGGAACTTGGCGCTGGCGTCGACCTTGATCTGGCGGGTGTAGTAGCCGGCCGGATACACCGTGTTGGCGTTCCACTGCAGGTCGAGCATTTCCGGCGTCATCACCACGCGGCCCTGGCGGGTGTTCTGCGGCGAGAGGTACTGGAAGTCCACCTCGACGTTGCCCGCGCCCTGCGGCACGTCGACGTGGAAGGCGTAGACGTTGAGCGGATCGCGCGTCCACGGCAGCACCTTGCCGTTGGCCTTCACCACCAGGCCGGCGAACTTGTCGATGGGGCCGGTGGGCGAATGGTTGCCCGGGATCCACTGCGGGTAGAGCAGGGTCAGCGGGCCTGCCTGCGCGGGCACCACTTCGTGCACGCGGAAGATGCGGTGGGCGAGATCGGTGGCGTCGACGCTGACCTGCAGCGTGCCGGGAAAAGCCACGTCCTTCGGCGCCGGTACGTCGTCGGCGAACACGTTGAGGCTGACCAGGCCGATGGCACCGGCGACGATGGCGGAGGCAAGACGGGTGGCTTTCACTGGGGACTCCCTGGGGCAACGGGCCGCGCGGCACGAAGGGCGCGGACATGAGGGTTCGATGCTAGACCGGCGGTGGGGCGGACTCCCCTGCCAGAGGTCATGCGCGCGTATGCGCGACGGCGGGCGGGAAGCGGTGGCAATGGCGCGGCGTTTGCCGGGCGACGACACGCCGCAACGCGGCGCCCCGAAGCCCGTCATCCCGGCGCAGGCCGGGATCCAGTGACGGTATGGCCCGGACAGGCCTTGTCTCAACTGGATCCCGGCCTGCGCCGGGATGACGTCACGCAAAGTTGCGTGGCGTCACTTGCGCGCAGTGGCGATCGCGTCCAGCAGATCCTTGCCGCCGGCGCGCTCCAGATGCGGGTAGCGCAGGCCGCCGTGGTAGTCGATCTTCACCGTGCTGTAGACGTCGACGTTCTTCACCAGCAGGGCGATCGGCGCAGTGCCGGTCTTGGCCGCGGTGATCGCGTCCTTCAGCGCGTCGGGCGAGTAGTCCTTGCCGTCCACCGCCACGATGCTGAGGCCGGGCACCAGGCCGGCCTTGAAGGCGGGGCCGTTCCACTGCACGTCGTAGATGTCGCCGCTCTTCGACGCCGACAGGCCGATCGAGGAGGCGAGGTCGACGCCGTGGCGGATGCTTTCCATCGCCTTGGTCTGCGCATTCGGCTTGTCGGTGTAGACCAGCTTCCAGCCGCCGCGCGCGATGCCGTGCTCGGGCAGTTCGGCGCCGGTGTAGTCCAGCCGCGTGCGCAGGAACTTCGCCCAGTCGTACGGCTGCACCTGGTTCAGCGTGTTCACCACGTCGTCGAAGGTGTAGGTCTTGGTGACGTAGCTGCCGTTGTCCATGCCGTAGAAGGCATGCGCGAAGTCGTCCAGCGAGTGCTTGCCACCGGACAGTTCGCGGATCTTGGTGTCCACGTCCAGCCACAGCAGCTGGCCCTCGGGATAGAAGTCGGTGCCGCGGCGCCAGTTGGCCCAGCCGCCGCCGCCGTAGTAGGTGAGCGGCGCGGCGTCGGCGGTGTCCTGCAGCGAGCGCCAGGCGCGGCCGGTGCGTTCGCTCATCTGCGCGTCGATGTCCGCCATCGTGTCGCGGAACTGCTCGGGCGACCACAGGCCGGCGCGCGCGGTGAGCACGCTGCACCAGTAGTCGGTGAGGCCCTCGTACACCCACAGCAGGTCGTCCTGCATCTTCACGTTGAAGTTGGGCGTCCACAGGTCGGCCGGGCGGCGGAACTTGCCGTTCCACGAATGCACGAACTCGTGCGGCATCAGGCTCGCGGCCGCCGTGTGCATGTCGTCATTCGTGAAGAAGTCGGCCGGCAGGCGATCGTCGCTGGACTGGTGGTGCTCCAGGCCAAAGTGGCCGGTATGGTCGGACAGCGTGAGCAGGAAATCGTAGTGCTCGTAGTGGTGCGCACCGAACAGCAGGTTGGTCTGCGTCACCACCGCGCGCTGCTGCGCGAGTTCCTTGTCGGTGAGCTTGACGTCCTTCGCGCCGTCGCCCACCACGTTGAGGTGCACCGGCACCTTGGCGCCCGGCGCCAGATCCACGCGATTGAAGTGCTCGCCCGCGATCAGCGGCGAATCCACCAGGTTGTTGAACGTCAGCGGCTTGAACTGCACGGTGCTTCCATTCTGGCTGGCCACCTCCATCGCGCTGCCGAACTTCCAGCCGGCAGGTAGCTGCACGGTGGGCTGGATATGGATGTCGCGCGAGTAGTAGCCGGCCGGGTAGAACGCCACCTGGTTGAACTCCACATCCACCAGGTTCGGCGTGGACGAGGCGCTGGCGCCGAACAGGCTGTCCTCGCCCGGCGCGGGCGAGAGGAACTGGAACGAGAGGTCGAGCTGGCTCGCGCCCTGCGGCACCTCGAGGTGGATCGCGTACATGTCGCGCAGGTCGCGCTTCCAGGCGAGCTGCTTGCCGTTCGCGGTGATGACGAGTCCGGCCACGTTCTGGATCGGGCCGGACGGCGCGTGCTCGCCGGGGATCCATTCGGGATACAGCAGCGTGATCTCGCCCGGCTTCACCGGAATCGTCTCGTGCACGCGGAACATGCGCTTCGGCGCGTCGGTGAGATCCACGTTCAGCGCGAGCGTGCCGTCGTACGGCGTATCGACGGGCGCGGCGCGATGGGCGTCCTGCGCATGGGCGACGGAAAGCGAAAGCGCCCCGACCACCGCGGCGGCGATCAGGCTGGAACGAAGGGCATGGCGATTCACGGGAAGCTCCGGCAGACAACGAGGGCCGCCCGATGGTAGGCCGCGCCCGGCGGCCATCCCCCTGCCAGAGGTCATGCCGCCTGGCGAAACTACCTGCGATCGCGCTCCAGCCTGCTGTGCCGCATGCCGTAGCCGAGATAGATCACCAGGCCCAGGCTCACCCAGATCAGGAACACCTTCCAGGTGATCGCCGGCAGCTCCGAAAGCAGCCAGATCGAGAACGCCACGCCGACCAGCGGCACCAGCGGCACCCACGGCGTGCGGAACGCGCGGTGCAGCTCCGGCTTGCGCTTGCGCAGGATCAGCACCGAGGTGCAGATCACGATGAAGGCCGAGAGCACACCGATGTTCACCAGCTTGGCGACCTCCTCGATCGGCAGCAGGCCCGCCACCAGCGCGGTGAACACGCCGAGCACGATGGTCGGGCGGTGCGGCGTGCCGTAGCGCGGATGCACCTTGGCGAACCAGCCCGGCAGCAGGCCGTCGCGCGACAGCGCGAACCAGATGCGCGTGGCGCCCAGCATGAAGGCGAACAGCACGCTGATCAGGCCGAACACCGCCGCCACCGACACCGTCTCGGCCACCCACTGCAGGCCCAGCCCCTTGAACGCATCGGCCACCGGCGCCGCGGTGTTGAGCGTGGTGTAGCGCGCGATGCCGGTGAGCACCAGCGACACCGCCAGGTACATCGCCATCGAGATGCCCAACGACAGCAGCACCGCGCGCGGCAGGTCGCGCTGCGGGTTCTTCGACTCCTCCGCCGCCGTGGTCAGCGTGTCGTAGCCGAACACCGCGAAGAACACCACCGCCGCCGCCGCGGCCACGCCCTGGAAGCCGAAGTGCAACGCGCCGTCGGCGCCCACCGCGCGCACGGGAATGAACGGCACCCAGTTGCCCGGCTTCACGTAGAACGCGCCGATCACTATCACCAGCACCACGGCGGCCACCTTGATCGCCACCACCAGCGTGTTGAAGCGCGCGCCCCATTCGGTGCGGAAGGTCAGCAGCGCCGCCACGCCCAGCGTCACCAACGAGGCGATCACGTTGAACACGTGCCCTTCGCCCGTACCCATGGCGCCCTGCGCCCACACCGGAACGGCAATGCCCATACCAGTGAGCGCCGACTGCACGTAGCCCGACCAGCCGATCGCCACCACCGCCACGATCAGCGCGTATTCCAGCAGCAGATCCCAGCCAATCAGCCACGCCGCCAGCTCGCCGAGCACCGCGTAGCCGTAGGTGTAGGCGCTGCCGGTGACCGGGATCATGCCGGCGAACTCGGCGTAGCACAGCGCCGCCGCCGCGCTGGCGATGCCCGCGATCAGGAAGGAGAGGATCACCGCCGGGCCGGCGTTGAGCGCCGCCTGCTGGCCCGCCAGCACGAACACGCCCACGCCGATGATGCCGCCGATGCCGATGGCGGTGAGCTGCCACAGGCCCAGCACGCGGCGGAAATCGCTGCGCTGGCCCACCTCGCCCTGCAACTGCTCGATGGACTTGTGGCGGAGCATCTTGCTCAGCAATGACATGGGCTCGCTCCCCTGGATGGTCGGCGGATCATAGCGAATCGGTCGCGTGGGCATGGCGGCCTTTTGCTCGTCATCCCGGCGAAGGCCGGGATCCAGTGACGGTTACGCTCATTCAGGTCATGCAGTCACTGGATTCCGGCCTTCGCCGGAATGACGAGTCGAACAGGTTCGCTACAGGAAACAAGGAAGCCGCAATTCACCCGGCGGAAGCAGATCGCAGCCACGGCAACGCCAGCGCGCTCGCCCCGAACACCAGCGCGAAAGCCAGCGCGATCCGGACGTCCAGATGCGCCACGCCGAACCAGCGGCCGGTGATCCACGGCAACGCCGCGAGGATGAGCATGCGCAGGCCTTCCGCCCACCACGCCCAGCGCCGGCCTTCCATCAGCGCGCCGAGCACGGTGATGCCGAGCACCAGCCAGAGCGCATAGAGCAGCAATGTCGACAGGCCCGCGCTTTCGGTGATGCCGAGAAACTGCGTGACCATGCCCAGCAGCAAGGCGAACTGCAGCAGCACGTAGCACGTCAGCGCCGTGCCCATGGACGGGTCGTAGCGCTCGCTGGGCATCACGAAGTCCGGCTTGGGGAAGCGCGCGGCCACGTCGGCGGGCCGCCAGCCCGGCGGCTTGATCCACACCAGCAGCTTGTCGCGCCAGCGCTGCGCGTGCCACGCGTCCTGCGCGGTGCGCCAGTACACCTCGGCGTTCGCCCACAGCGGGTTCCAGCTGCGCAGCGGCGAACGCGTGCCGTACACCGGCGGGTCGGCGTCGTCTTCTTCCACGAAACTGCCGAACAGGCGATCCCACAGGATCAGGATGCCGCCGTAATTGCGATCCAAATACTTGTCGTTCACCGCGTGGTGCGCGCGATGGTTGGACGGCGAACAGAACACGCGGTCGAACCAGCCCAGCCGGCCGATCTGCTCGGTATGCACCCAGAACTGGTACAGCAGGTCGATCAGCGCCACCACCACGAACACCTCGACCGGCACGCCGAGGATCGCCAGCGGCAAGTAGAAGACCCAGCCCAGCAGCACGCCGCTGCCGGTCTGGCGCAGCGCGGTGGAGAGGTTGTAGCGCTCGCTCTGGTGATGCACCACGTGGGCCGCCCACAGGATGTTCACCTCGTGGCCCATGCGGTGCAGCCAGTAGTAGCAGAGGTCGTAGGCGAGCAAGGCGCCGATCCACACCGCCACGCTGTCCGCCGGCAGATGGAACAGCGCGAGGTGCCCGGCGCACCACGCATAGATGCCGATGGTCAGCAGCTTGGCGAACACCGCCACCAGCTGCGAGATCGCGCCCAGCCCGATGCTGTTGATCGCGTCGTTGCCGGCATAGGCGTCGCGCCCGCGCAGCTTCGCCACCAGCAGCTCGACGCCGATCAGCAGGAAGAACACCGGCGTCGCCCAGGTGATGATGAGTTCCTGCGTATTCATGCCTTCTGCACCGAACGGGCGATCCACCACAGCGCCAGATAATACGTCGCCAGCACCCACAGGCTGGCCAGCGGCAGCGGGCCGCGGAAGCGATCCCAGGCCAGCAGCGTGTCGCTGAGCATGAACACCAGCGCGCCGCGCGCGGCCAGCCGTGCCGGCGCGTCGCCGCGCAGTGCGCGTGCCAGCGCCTGCCCGCCCATGCCGCACAGCACCGCGACGTAGACGATCACCGGCACGCGCAGCGGCACGGCAATCGCGCTCCACAACAAGGCGAGGTTCGCCGCGCCATACGCAAGGCAGGCGAGCAGCGGCCACACCGGCCGCGCGAAGCGGCTGTCGCCGAGCAGGGCAGCGATGAAGCACGCATGCCCGGCAAGGAACGCCAGCAGACCCGGCACGAACAGATCGCCCGGCAGCATCAGCAACACGTCGCCCGCCAACGAACAGGCGATGCCGGCCAGCACGAAACGCCGGTAGCGCACCGACACCGCCGGCCGCGCGCGCCACGCCAGCGCGTAGATCAGCGCGGTGGCCAGCGGCTTGGCGATCCAGTGCAGCCAGAGCCCATCGGGCGAGTGCACGCCGAGCAAGGCTCCGGCGATCGCCGCGCAGGCGGCAAGCATGATGGCCATGGCCAGCGATGGCGACATGGATGGAACCGGCATGTGCAATCCCCTGTAACGCGCCGCGCGCGCCGAGGCGATCATAGCGGGCGGCCTTCTTGTAGCGTCCGGACGCTGCTGTCCGCCACCCACTACTGTCCGGAATAATTTTGAACATTCGTGGCCGCGGTCTTTCTCGTCATTCCGGCGCAGGCCGGACAAGCGCGAAGCGCGCAGAACGCCCGCAGGGCGGCCCCGGAGGGGCGAGCGAAGCGAGTCATCCAGTGGCCGTGCGGCCTGAGCGAACATGGTCGCTACTGGATCCCGGCCTTCGCCGGGATGACAGTCTGGATAGGTGGTCGTTATCGGAAATGAAATCGCCTTCTCGCAATGCTTCGTGCAAGCGGCGCGGGCCTTCATCCTTCGACACCATCCCCAGATTATTCAGGACAGCAGTGGTCCGCCACCCGCAGCCTCGAGGCGCACCCATGCGGAAAGAACACGTCGCGTTCATCGAAAGGGAATTCCGCGAGTGCGTGCTGAACACGATTCGCAGGCTGGAAGCCGAGGACACCCATCGCCCGTTCCACGCCGCCCTGCTGTCCGAGCAGGCCCTGTTCTGGAGCCGCTTCGAGCGCTCCTTCAGCACCTCGTTCGGCCAGCGCGTCATCGAGCAGGTTTCGCGGATCGCCGCCGAAATCGGCGGCGCGCAGTTGGCGCAAACCCAGAAAACGACGGAGTTCACCCTGCCCGGCTCCGTGCCAACCGCCATCGAGGATCACATCAACGGCCTGCGCAGCGGCAAACAGGCCACCGTGCCGTTGCTGGACGACACCATTGCCAAGTTGCGTGCCGCACGCACCTCCGGCAACGACCAGCACGTACGCGTAATCTCGGATCTACGGTGGCAACGCGATGGCATCAACCGCCACATGAGCATCAAGACGGTCAAGCCGAATCTCGACCAGACCGCCGAGGCCAAGCGCGACCTGCTCAAGCTCAAACTGGCCGACCCCACCGCGAAAGTCTATTTGGGTCTTTACTACAACCCGTTCGGCGAGAACCGTACCGACTACAACTGGGGCTTTCCGAGGCGCATCTTCAACATGGCCGCAGACAGCTGCGTACTGATCGGAAAGGACTACTGGAACGCGCTGGGCGGCCACGGCTTCTACGAGGAACTGCTGGCCATCGCCACGCGCGTCGGCGCCGAGATGCGTCAGCAGATCGCCGCCCTGCAATAGCGATCAGAACAAACCCGACTGCGCGGCCGACCGCCCTTCGCCCGACTGGCCGGCGAAGTGGCGCATCCACTCCACGTCGCTGGTGTTGCGATAGCGCGAGTAGCTGAAGCCGGCCAGCGACGGCACGTCGCGCTTTTCCAGCAGCCGGCGCACCAGCGTGCCGATGGCCAGGCCGAGGCTGCCCGGCACGGCGTTGCCGATCTGCTTGTACTGCTGGATCAGCGGGCCGGCGAGCTGCCAGCCGTCGGGAAACTCCTGCACGCGCTTGTATTCCTCCACCGAGAGCGGGCGCAGTTCCTGCGGATGCGCCAGGTCGGTGGCGGGCATCGCCGGATGGGTCACCAGCGTGGGCGCGGGCTTGTCCCAGGCGATGCGGCGCAGGAAGCCGGTCTTGCCGCCACCGGCGAAGTAGGACTTGCCCAGCGCCTCGCGCTGCAGTTTTTCCGGCAGGTCGCGCCAGTTCTGCCCTTCGTCGAGCATGCGGTAGTAGCGCAGGCGCTTTTCGGGGAACGTCAGGTGGTGGTGCTGCGCCAGGCCTTTCACGGCCTGGCGGAACGTGCGCCACTTCTTCAGGCCATGCTGGCCGCCTTCGGCATGCGTGGGTTCGAGGTAGGGCGGCTTGGCGCCGTCGCGCGCGCACACAATCACCACGCGCTCGCGCACCTGCGGCGTACCGAAATTGGCGGCGTTGTACAGGTTGAAGGCATAGGCGTAGCCAGCCTTCGCGATCACGCTGAGCACGAAGTTCAGGGCGCCGCCCGGCAACTCGTCCATGGCCAGCCCAGGGTAGTCCGCCCCGCGCAGATGATGCGGCCGATGATTCATCGGGCAGGACAGCAGGCCGCGCACGTTCTCGATCACGAGGTACTTCGGGCGCAGGTCGAACGCGATGTCGAGATAGGTGAGGAAGGCGTTGCCGCGGTCGTCGTTGAAGCCGTTGCGCTTGCCGGCGGTGCTGAACGCCTGGCACGGCGGGCCGCCCACGATCAGGTCGATATCGTCCGCGCGGGTGAGGCCGGCGTAGTCGAGGATTTCGTCGGAGCTGTAGGCGTTGATGTCGCCGATCAGCGCCATGTCCGGGCGGTTCAGCGCGATGGTCTGCCGGCAGTACTTGTCGATCTCGCAGGCCAGCCGGATGTCGAAGCCGGCGCGCTCGATGCCGAGGTCGAGGCCCATGGCGCCGGAAAAGAAGCTGAGCGCCACCGGCTTCTTCGGATGGCCACCCGCATGGGCGGGATGATCCTCCGCGACCTGATGCGCGGTGGCGAGCCCGTAGCGCGCCAGGCTGTCCGCCGCGATCAGCCAGGTGGCGCCCACCCTGCGCGCATCCAGCGCGCCCTGTCGGCACAGGCCGCGCACGCGCTGCACGCTGACGCCAAGCTGCGCAGCCGCTTCGGCAATGGTCTTTTCGGTACTCACGGGAGGTTTCCCCGGCGAAACTTTCGGCAAGTACCCTAGCGGCGCGCCGCCACGTCCGCAAGCCGCCGTCGCGCCTCACTCGTACACGTGCAGCCGCCGGAAGATCCATGCGTAGTAGGAGGCCAGCAGTGCCTTGTCCGGGCAATCGTCGAAGCGGCCCTGGCAGCGCTCGCGCAAGACGGTTGCGGCGGAGAAATACGGATCGGCTGGCAAGCCGGCGGCCTGCAGCACCATGGTCGGCAGGAAGGCGATGTCGAGCGCGGGATAGTTCGGCAGCGGCGGCCCGGCGAAGTTGCTCTTGATCATGTAGTAGGTGAGGAAGTCGCGCTCCGGCACCAGCGCGGGCGGCAGCGTGCGCGCCAGCGGACGGATCAGACCGTCGAAGGAGGGCTGGTGGTCGCCGAAGTGCACCAGCACGGTGGGCTGCGCGCGGTCGAGGAAGTCGCGCTCCAGGCCCTGCATCGCCACGTCGGAGTCGTGCAGGCGCCACAGGTAGGTGTCGAAATCCAGCGCGCGCTCGTCCTTGTTGCCCAGTCCCTGCACCATGTTGCGCCAGGGCGGCGGCAGCTTCGCCATCGGGTTGTCGTCGTGCGGGCCGTGCTGGTTGATCGTGAGGATCATCACGAACACCGGCTGGCCCGGCTTCTTCACCTTGTCGTAGACGCGCTTGGCCGCGGCGAACATCTGCGCGTCGGTCTCGTCCCATTCGTCCAGGCCCAGCTCGCCCGCGCCGTAGAGATGGTCGAAGCCGTAGGCGCGGTACGCGTCGCGGCCGTTGAGGAAGGCGCCGTTGGTGGGATAGATCGCGATGGTGAGGTAGCCCAGCCGGCGCAGCAGGCCGGGCAGCGTGTCGCGCACATGCGGCGCCAGCACGAAGGGCGCGTACATGCCGCCGGCGCCGAAGATGTCCTGCGGCAATCCGGTGTGCACGGCGAACTCGCTGACCCAGGTGCCGCCGCCCCAGGTATGCGTGCGCAGCAGGCCGGTGCCGCGCGTGCGCGCGTCGGGCTGGAACATCGCGAACTTGCAGCCCGGCACGTCGCAGGCGGCGTAGATCGAGGGATCGAAGGTGCTTTCCTCCAGCACCTGCACGATGTCCGGATACGGCGCCGGCCGCGCGCCGGGCCTGGCATCCGCGGTGGCGGCCCACTCGTGCTGCGCCGCCGCGTCGTCCGACATCGCCGGCATCGTCACGCCGCCGTCGTTGATGTTGATGAAGAAGTTGGTGAGCTGGGCGTCGTCGGAAAGCTTGTCCCACACGTCGCGGTTGTGCAGCCCGGCGAACGGCCCTTCCGGCAACAGGCACACTCGGAACGCCACCGCGCACAACAGCACGCCGCCGATGCGCCAGGCCGCCCCGCCCCAACCACGACCGCGCGCGGACAGCGGCCAATCCAGCCGCCACGCCAGCACCAGCAGCAGCGGCACCAGCAGCAGCACGCCCGCGGCCAGCAGGTACAGGTGCGGGTAGTGGCGCAGCGTGGCGAGCAGGCTGGAGCGCGCGTAGTAGACGAAGTCCGCCGGCATCAGCGCCGTTTCGAGATACGTCTCCTTGAGGTTGGAGATGAAGCGCAGCGCGAAGAACAGCCCGCCGCCCAGCAACAGCGAAAAGGCGAGGCGCAAGGTGGCACACAGCAGCGCGCCGGTGACGAGCAGCACCAGCGCCAGCACGAACAGCTTCTGCAGCGGCTGCGGCTCCGGCCACACGGTCGCCCAGGCGCACGCCACAAAGGCCAGCGCGGCGCACGCCCGCACCACGCCGCTGCGCGCAAAACGCGACGGAAACCGAACCATGCTGCATGCCCCCTGATGGCAATCCGGCGGACGCCGGATCGTCATCTTACGGGGAGTGGCACGGTTGTGTGCGGGGGCTATCGTCGACCGTTCAGGCGGATATTCGCATTGGCTCCGCGTGGCAGCGGTTTCGCGGGACAAGGTGGGGGTTCGTACTCGCGACGACCACCCTCTTTCGTAGCCTGGCTCGCCTGCGGCGGGCTTTCGGACGCCTGCCGGCGCCCGAGTCACTTCTCTTTGCTGGCCCACGCCACCGCAGGAGCGGTGGCGAACGGCGAAGCCGGCCCGAAGGGCGCAGGGCAGGAAGCCCGGAGTCAAGAGAAGTAACCCAGAGAAATGGCCTAGTTCAATCCGCCGACACTACAAGCAGGCTGTGCCGAGGAGGTTGGACTGACTCCCGCCGACAGGGGCTTCACAGCGGCCACACCGCACCGTATCTGGACACTGAGGGCTGAACTTTGCAGCGCCTCGCGTTGCTTCTTGCTCGTCATCCCGGCGCAGGCCGGGATCCAGTAGCGATCACGCTTGTCCTAGCCATACCGTCACTGGATTCCGGCCTGCGCCGGGATGACGAGCAGAGCTATCGGGCGCCTCGCTTCGCCTGGGTTTGGCTCTGCCCTGGCCGTGGCTTCTGCGCGCTGGGAGCGCGCTGCTCTTCCGGGGCCCCTGTGCGGCGGTGAGGCGTGGACGATCAGGCCGCGCAGCGGGCGTTGCCAGGGAAGGCAACACCTTTTCGACCGGGCAGGAAGCCCGGCCGAAAAGCCCGGCCATGACTCACGGACTTTCCGTCCATGGATGGACGGAAAGCGCCGCATCGGGGTGTCGTTTTCTCTTGGCTACTTCTCTTTTGGACAAGCAAAAGAGAAGTAGCTCGGCCGCCGGCAGGCGGACGAAACCGCTTTGTCACTGGCAACAACGCAAGAGCATAAAGTCAGCCAAAAGAAGGCCATCGCGAGCACCCGCCCCTCACCCCAACCCTCTCCCCGAAGGGGAGAGGGAGAAAGAGCGCGTCAACCCGCCGCGCGCACCGGCAATGCGCGTCGCGCCCGGCGCTTTTCGGCGCGGCGCACGCGCCACGCCTTGAAGCGCGCCCCCAGGCACGAGAACACCACGTACAGCGCCGGCGTGCTGAGCAGGGTGAGGCTCTGCGAGATCAGCAGGCCGCCGATCAGCGCGATGCCCAGCGGGCGGCGCAGCTCGCTGCCTTCGCCCAGGCCGATGGCCAGCGGCAGCGCGGCGAGGATCGCCACCATGGTGGTCATCATGATCGGGCGGAAGCGCACCAGGCAGGCCTCGTGCGCGGCTTCCAGCGGCGTCTTGCCGTGCTCGCGCTCGGCCACGAGGGCGAAGTCGATCATCATGATCGCGTTCTTCTTCACGATGCCGATCAGCAGTACCAGCGCGATCTGTGCCACCACCGACAGCTCGGTGTCGGTGATCCACAGCGCCATCAGCGCGCCCACGCCCGCCGCCGGCAGGGTGGACAGAATGGTCACCGGATGGATCAGATTCTCGTACAGCATGCCGAGCACGATGTAGACGGTGAGGATGGCCGCCAGCACCAGCAGCGACATGCCGCTCTGCACGTCGCGGAAGCGTCGGAAGTCGCCGCCGACGTTGAGCTTGATGTCGCCTGGCATGCGCATGTTGGCGACCGTGGCCTGCACGATCGCCATCGCCTCGCCCATGCTCACGCCCGGCGCGAGGTTGAAGCTGAGATCCATGGTGGTCTGCTGGTTCTCGTGCGTGATCGACGAGGGCGCCAGCCCCGGCACCTGCTTCGCCAGCGCGGTGATCGGCACCATGGCGCCCGAACTGGACTTCACGTAGATCCGGTTGAGCGCGTCCGGCGTGGCGGTCTGGTTGGGCAGCGCATTCACCACCACCTTGTACTGGTTGATGTCCGAGTAGATGGTGGACACCGAGCGCTGGCCGAAGGCGTCGTACAGCGCGCCGTCGATGGTGCCCAGCGACACGCCGAGCCGCGCGGCGGTGGCGCGGTCGACCACGATGTTCTGGCGCAGGCCCTGCTCGTCCACGTCGCTGCCGACGTCCTGCAGCTTGGGGTTCTTCTTCAGTTCGGCCACCAGCTTGGGCAGCCACGTCTGCAGCTCGGCCAGGTCGTCGCCCTGCAGGCCGATCTGGTACTGCGCGCCCTGGCTGGTGCCGCCGCCGCCGGCGCTGGGCAGATCCTGCAGCGGGCGCAGGCGCAGGTTGAGGTCGGGGTATTTGTCGGCCTTGGCGCTGAGCCGCGCCAGCACGGCGAAGGTGTCGTCCTTGCGGCCCTGTGCGCGGGTCTTCAGGTCGATGTTGAACGAGCCGCTGGTGCCCTGCCGGCTGCTGCCGAGGCGGGTGCCCACGCTGGCCACGTCGGGATCGGCCAGCATCATGTCGGTGAGGCGCTGCATGCGGTTCACGCTCTGCGCGAAGGATACGGTGGCGCTGGAGGTGGCGCGGCCCCAGATCAGGCCGGTGTCCTGCGGCGGGAACAGGCCGCTCTTCACCACCCCGAACAGGAAGAAGGTGAGCACGATCAGCACCAGCGGGGTCAGCGAGAACGCCAGTGTGTGGCGCAGCGAGAACGACAGCGCGCGGCTGTAGATGCCCTGCATGCCGGCATGGAAGCGATCCAGCGCATGGCCGATCCGCGACGGCTTTTCCTCGCGGCCATGGCCGTTGAGGAAACGCCCGCACAGCGCCGGCGTGAGCGTGAGCGACACCAGCGCCGACATCACGATGGCCGCCACCAGGGTCACCGCGAAGTCGTGCATGAACATGCCGGTATAGCCGCCGGCGAACAGCAGCGGAATGAACACCGCGATCAGCGAGGCGGTGATCGAGACGATGGTGAAACCGATCTCCTTCGCGCCCGCCAGCGTGGCCTCCATGCGCGTCATGCCGGCGTCGATGTGGCGGATGATGTTCTCGATCACCACGATGGCGTCGTCCACCACGAAGCCGATGGCGATCACCAGCGCGAGCAGGGTGAGGTTGTTGAGCGTGAAGCCGAGGATGTACATCACCGTGAAGCCGCCGGCCAGCGACAGCGGCACAGTGAGCGCGGCGATCAGGGTGGGCGCGAGCCGGCGCAGGAACAGCGCCATGGTGAGTATCACCATCGCCAGCGAGATCAGCAGCGTGACCTGCACCTCGTGCAGCGAGGCGCGGATGGTGGCCGTGTCGTCGAAGAACGGCGTCATCGTGGTGCCCGGCTGCAGGTAGTTGCGCAGCATCGGCAACTGCGCGCGCACCTCGTCCACCGTGGCGATCACGTTGGCGTCGGACTTCTTGAACACGTACATCAGGATCGCCGGCTTGCCCTGGAACGAGGCGGACTGGTAAGCGTCCTGCGTGCCCTGGTAGACGTGTGCCACGTCGGACAGCCGCACCGGCGTGTGGTTCTTCATCGCGATCACCAGGTTCGCGAAGTCATCCGCCGTATGCAGCTGCGCGGTGGAGCTGATCGCCATGGTGGTCTTGCCGTTGGAGAGGAAGCCCTCCGGCGAAGTGACGTTGGCGGCGGTGAGCGCGTTGCGCAGGTCGTCCGGCGACAGGCCCATCGCGTTCAGCGCGTGCAGGTTCACGTCCACCCGGATCGCCGGCGTGGCGGCGCCGGCGATGTCCACTTCGCTGACGCCCTTCAGCTGGCGCAGGCGCTGCGCCAGCAGGGTGTCGGCGACGTTGTAGAGATCGCCGGCCGACTGCGTCTCCGAAGTCAACGCGATGGCGATGATGGGGTCGTCGTTGGGGTTGGCCTTCTCGTAGCTGGGCGTGCCGCTCAGGCCGGTGGGCAGGTCGGGCATCGCCGCGTTGATCGCGGCCTGCACGTCGCGCGCGGCGGAATCCAGGTTCACGCCGGTGTTGAACATCATGAAGACGAAGGTGCCGCCCTCGGAGCTGTGCGAGTTCATCATCTCGATGCCGGGCACCTGGCCGAGATGACGCTCCAGCGGCGCGGCCACGGTGGAGGCCATGGTCGTGGCGTCCGCGCCGGCTTCGCTGGCCTGCACGAAGATCGCCGGGAACTGCATGTCCGGCAGCGCCGACACGCCCAGCAGCAGGTAGCAGATCAGGCCCGTCACGAACACGCCCGCCGCCAGCAGCGAGGTGCCGATGGGACGGCGGATGAAGATGCCGGAGATGTTCATGCCCGGCACCCGTGGCCCGATGTGGAATGGCTGTGGTTCATGTGTTGCACAACGTGCGCGCGGCGAAACGGTGGACGTTTCGCCGCGCGGAATGGCAATGCCGTCGTGCGGCGCCCGTCAATGCGCCGCGCCGCCGGCCTGCGCGTGGGCCAGCGCGCGACGCTCGCGGCGTTCGCGCAGCCAGTCCTGGAAACGCTCCATGTACAGGTAGATCACCGGCGTGGTGTACAGCGTCACCAGCTGCGACAGCAGCAGGCCGCCGACAATGGAGACGCCCAGCGGGCGGCGCAGTTCCGCGCCGATGCCGTTGCCCAGCGCCAGCGGCAGCGCGCCCAGCATGGCGGCGGCGGTGGTCATCATGATCGGGCGGAAGCGCAGCAGGCAGGCGCGGCGGATCGCCTCGCGCGCGCCCATGCCGGTGCGCTGCGCCTCGATCGCGAAGTCGATCATCATGATCGCGTTCTTCTTCACGATGCCGATCAAGAGCACGATGCCCACGATGCCGTCCACCGACAGATCCATGCCGAACAGGATCAGCGCCAGCAGCGCGCCCACACCGGCCGGCGGCAGGGTGGAGATGATTGTCAGCGGGTGGATGTAGCTCTCGTACAGCACGCCCAGCACGATGTAGATCACCACGATCGCGGCGAGCAGCAGCAGCACTTCGTCGCCCAGGCTGTTGGAGAACTCCGCCGCCTTGCCGATGAACTCGCCGCGCAGCGTGGGCGGGAATTTCAGCTGCGCCTCGACCGCATGGATCGCCGTCACCGCGTCGGACAGCGAGTAGCCCGGCGCCACGTTGAACGACAGCGTCACCGCCGGCAACTGCTGCTGGTGGCTGATCACCAGCGGCGCGCTGGTGGTCTGGGCGCTGACCAGCGAGGACAGCGGGATGCTGCCGCCCGCGCCGATGGTGAAGCCCACGTTGCCGCCGTTGCCGATGCCGGACGGCGTGGCCGAGTTGCTCGACGTGAGCTGGCCGAAGCTGGTGGCGTTGCTGCCGGTGAGCGCGCCGTTGCCGTTGCCGCGCACGGTGAGCTGATCGAGCAACCCGGTGGTGGTGCGGAACCTCGGCGCCACCTCCAGCACCACGCGGTACTGGTTGAGCTGGGTGAAGATGGTGGAGATCTGGCGCTGGCCGAACGCGTCGTACAGCGTGTCGTCGATGGTCTGCACCGGCACGCCGAGGCGGCTGGCCTTGTCGCGGTCGATGGTGAGCTTGAGCGAGTTGCCCTGGTCGGCGAGGTTGCTGCTCACCTCGGACAGCTCCGGCCGCTGGCGCAGCGCCTGGGTCATCGCGGTGGCGTACTTCGCCAGCTCCGACGATTCGGTGTCGGACAGCGCGTACTGGTACTCGGTGGCGGACACCGTGCTGTCCAGCGTCACGTCCTGCACCGGCTTGAGGTACAGCGCCACGCCGGGGATGCCGGCCACCGCGTTCTGCAGGCGCGGCAGGATCTTGTCCAGCCCGTCGCGCTGGCCGCGATCCTTCAGCACGATGGAGAGCTGGCCCTGGTTGAGCGTGGGGTTGATGGTGCCGGCGCCGATGAAGGCGGCCACGCCGGCCACGGCGGGATCCTTGCGCAGCGCGTTGGCCACCGCCTGGGTGCGCTGCTCCATCGCGGGGAACGCCACGTTCTGGTCGGCCTCCACCACGCCGGTGATCATGCCGGTGTCCTGCTCGGGCAGCAGGCCCTTGGGGATCGCGATGTAGAGGAACACGGTGACCGCCACCGTGGCCGCGGCCACCAGGATCATCAGTTTCTGGTGGTCGAACACCCAGTCCAGCGAACGCTCGTACACGCCCACGATGCGCGACCACATGGTGTGCCTGCCGGCGGCGAGGTGGCGCTCGTGCGCGTCCTCGCCCTCGGGCAGCTGGTCGGGGCGCAGCAGGTAGGCGCACATCATCGGCGTCAGGGTCAGCGACACCAGCATCGAGATCGCCACCGCGATGGTCAGCACCCAGGCGAACTCGTGGAACAGGCGGCCGGTGACGCCGGGCATCAGCAGCAGCGGCAGGAACACCGCGATCAGCGACACGGTCAGCGACAGCACGGTGAAGCCGATCTCCTTCGCGCCCAGCTCGGCCGCCTCCTTGCCGCTCTTGCCCTGCTCGATGTAGCGCACGATGTTCTCGATCATCACGATCGCGTCGTCCACCACGAAGCCGGTGGCCACGGTCAGCGCCATCAGCGAGAGGTTGTCCAGCGACATGCTGGTGAAGCTCATCACGCCGAACGTGCCGAGCAGCGACAGCGGCACCGCCACCGACGGGATCACCGTGGCCCACAGCCGGCGCAGGAACACGAAGATCACCGCCACCACCAGGAAGATGGTCAGCAGCAGGGTGAACTGCACGTCCTCCACCGAGGCGCGGATGGTGATGGTGCGGTCGGCGAACACCTTGAGATGCACGTCGGCCGGCAGCACCGCGCGCAGCTCGGGCAGGATCGTGCGGATCTGCTTCACCGTCTCCACGATGTTCGCGCCGGGCTGGCGGCGGATGTCCAGCAGCACCGCGGGCTTGCCGTTGGCCCACGCGGCGAGCTGGTCGTTCTCCACGCCGTCGACCACGTCGGCCACGTCGGAGAGCTTCACCGGCGCGTTGTTCTTGTAGCTGATGATGGTGTTCTTGTAGTCGGCGGCGTCGCTGAGCTGGTCGTTGGTACCGATCGAGTAGCTCTGCGTCTTGCCGTTCAGCGTGCCCTTGGGCGCGTTGACGTTGGCCTGGGTGAGCGCGCTGCGCACGTCTTCCAGCGTGAGGCCGAGGTTGGACAGCTGCGCCGGGTTCACCTGCACGCGCACCGCGGGGCGCACGTTGCCGGCGATCGAGACCAGGCCCACGCCCGGCACCTGCGACAGCTTCTGCGCGAGGATGGAGTCGGCCAGGTCGTTGACGTAGCGCAGCGGGCGGCTGTCCGACTGCAGCGACAGGGTGAGGATGGGCGCGTCGGCCGGGTTCACCCGGTTGTAGATCGGCGGGTACGGCAGGTTGCTGGGCAGCACGCCGCGCGCCTGGTTGATCGCGGACTGCACGTCCTGCGCGGCCACGTCGATGTCGCGGTTCATGGCGAACTGCAGCACGATGGTGGACAGCCCCGCGGAGGAGTCCGAGCTCATCATGGTGAGGCCGGAGATCTGCCCCAGCTGGCGTTCCAGCGGCGTGGTGACCAGCACCGCCATGGTGTTGGCGCTGGCGCCCGGATACTGCGTGGTCACCACCAGGCTGGGCGCCTCGATCTCGGGCAGCGCCGACACTGGCAGCTGGCGGTAGCCCAGGATGCCGAGCAGCAGGATCGCCACCATCAGCAGCGAGGTGGCGATCGGGCGGCGGATGAAGAGCGTCGAGAATCCCATGGGTGTCCGTGCTGCTGTCTGGGTGGCGTCCTGATTCGCGGGGACGCGCGGTCGCCGCGAAGCCATGATCTGTATCGCCCGCCGCCGCGGCGGCGGGCTTCAGTTGTCGGATATCAACGGCCGTGGCGACCGCCGCCCTTGTTGCCTGCCTTCTTGGCCTTCTGCAATTCCGCGTCGCTGGGCGCCGGCGGCACCTCGCCCGGCTTGAGCGGGTTGACCTTGCTGCCGGGCTTCAGGCGGAACTGGCCTTCGGTGACCACCTGGTCGCCCACCTTGAGGCCGCTGCCGATCATCACGTGGCTGTCGCCCACCTCGCCGGCCACGACCACCGGCTGCATCTTGACCGTGTCGTCGCCCTGCACCTGGTAGACGTAGTCGCCGTCGGGGCCGCGCTGCACCGCCTCGGACGGGATCACCAGCGCGCCGTCGTCGGTGCGCACCTGCAGGCGCACGTTGACGAACTGGCCCGGCCACAGCGCGTTGTCCGCGTTCGCGAACTCCGACTTCAGGCGGAACGTGCCGGTGGAGGAATCGATCTGGTTGTCGATCACCTTGAGCACGCCGCCGTTGGCCACCGGATGCGCGTCGGTGCGGTCGAGCGCGGCCACCTGCAGCGGCGCGGCCTGCTGCGCCTTGCGCACCATGTCCAGGTTCTGCTCGGGCAGGTTGAACATCACGTTGATCGGGTGCAGCTGGGTCAGCGTGACGATGTTGCTGCTGGTGGTCACCACGTTGCCGGGATCCACGCCGCGGATGCCGGCCACGCCGTCGATCGGCGAGATGACCTTGGTGTAGTCGAGCTGCACCTTGGCGTCGCGGATCGCGGCATCGTCCGCCGCCACCGCCGCCTCGTACTGCACCACGGTGTTGTGCTGGGTGATCAGGTCGATCTTCGCGACGTACTGGCTGTACTTCGGATCCTTCGAGCGCTCGTAGTTGCTGCGCGCGGTGGCCAGCAGCGACTCGTCCTGGTTGCGCTTGCTCACCGCCTGGTCGTAGCTGGCCTGGTAGGTGCGCGGATCGATCTCGGCGAGCACCTGGCCCTTCTTCACCTGGTCGCCCTCGATGAAGTCGAGCTTGACCAGCTGGCCGCCCACCTGCGGGCTCACCGTGATGGTGTTGAGCGCCTGCACCGTGCCCAGCGCGGTGAGGTAGACCGGCACGTTCTGCTTCGCCACCGGCACCACGGTGACCGGCACCGGCGCCTTGTCCTTGTCCCCGCCCATCCCGCCGGGCCCGCCCGCGCCGGCCGGCTTGTGCAACAGGCGCACGGCGACGATGGCCAGCACGACCACCGCGACGACGATCAGCGCGATCTTCCAAAAACGCGACATGCAGAAACTCCCGAAGTGGATGCGGTGCTGCCGGAGCGGGGTGGGGAACCGGCCAATGGTGACCAAGCATAGGAGCAGCGCAGCGCACTGCAACAATGCCGATTGTCAGGGGTGGGGCATGACCGATGGCACGTGGTTACTGTAAAGGTGTGTAAAGGGGTTGCAGCCGCCTTGCAGATGTCGCCCGCCATGGATCGGCACGGGGCTCCGATCGAAAGACGGCGCCGCCCCCTCTTTAGTTCCGGCGCGACGGAACGCCGCTTCCGCCCACCGGAATCTTGCCGGCGGCTTCGTCTATACTCCGGGCCTTGCAGTCGCCCGCCGCATCGCGGTCGCGGCGGCTGCGGGTGCACGGCTGCCACGGGCTGGCCGGGCGCCACAGGGGCCTTCCGCACGATCCACCGACCTGGAGTACCTACGTGAGCGGTTCCATGAACGATTCCGACCGGAGCTTCCTGCACCAGTTCGCCAAGCTGATCAGCGGGCTGCTGGTGCTGACCGTGGTGTTGATCCTGACCGCCCTGGCGATCTACAACCACGAACCCAAGGACGCCGATCCGAACGCGCAGGCGCAGGTCGCCGCGCGGCTCGCGCCCGCCGGCGCGGTGTACGCCGGCAACACCGGCCGCGCCGCCATGCAGGCCGCCGCCGACGCCGCCGCCAAGGCCGCCGCCTCGCAGGTCGCCTACGGCGGCACCACCGACGGCAAGACCATCTTCGACAACCTGTGCACCAGCTGCCACACCGCCGGCGTCGCCGGCGCGCCCAAGGTCGGCGACAAGGCCATGTGGGCGCCGCGCATCGCCGAAGGCCTGGACACCCTGATCAAGCACGCCACCGACGGCTACCACGGCCCCGACGGCAACTTCATGCCGCCCAAGGGCGGCAACCCGGCGCTCACCGATGCGCAGGTGAAGGCCGCGGTGACCTGGATCGTCAACCAGGCCAAGTAAGCAGCGCTTCAAATCAAGTCAAAGCAAACGCCGCCCCGGAAGGGGCGGCGTTTTCGTTCGCTCCCTCTCCCCTCCGGGGAGAGGGTTGGGGTGAGGGGCCACCTTGCGAAAGCCCCCCAAACACCTTCGCTACACTAAGCCCCATGAATCCCGCCTCCTTCCCCGCCGAACCCACCGCCTTCACCCTCGCCGGCCCGGCCGGCGCGCTGGAATGCGCCAGCGACGTCGCCGTGCCCGCCGAGGCACGCCGCGGCGTGGCCGTGATCTGCCATCCCAACCCCGTGCAGGGCGGCACCATGCACAACAAGGTGGTGACGATGGTGGAGCGTGCGCTGCGCGAGTCGGGGCTGGACACCGTGCGCTTCAACTTCCGCGGCACCGGCGCGTCGGAAGGCAGCTACGACGACGGCATCGGCGAAAGCGACGACCTCGCCGCCGTGGTGGCGTGGCTGCGCGACGTGCGACCGCACGATGCGCTGTGGCTGGCCGGCTTCTCCTTCGGCAGCTACGTCACCATCCGCAGCGCGGTGAAGCTGCAGGCCGATGCGCTGGTCAGCATCGCGCCGCCGGTGGGCCGCTGGACGATGGACGACGCCCTGCCCGCCTGCCCGTGGCTGGTGGTGATGGGCGAGGCCGACGAGGTGGTGGAGCCGCAGGCGGTGTTCGACTGGATCGCCGCGATGGACAAGCCGCCGGAGCTGATCCGCATGCCCGAGACGGGCCACTTCTTCCATCGCCGGCTGATGGATCTGCGCGGCGCGGTGAAGCACGCCGTCGCCGACTGGCTGCCGCCGCCGCGCGGTTGATTCCCCCATGAGCGAAACCCTCTCGCCCGCACCCAGCGTGCGCTACCAGGAAGGCGCGGCCGCGCACCGCTGGGAGGCCGATCCCGCCCAGCTCGCGGTGCTGCCCGAGTTCGACCGCCTGCACGCCGCGCTGTGCGCCGCCGCGCCGCGCGACAACGGCCTGTTCGGCCGCCTGAAGTCGCTGCTCGCCAGCGAGCCCGTGCCTGCGCCGCAGGGCCTGTACCTGTGGGGCACGGTCGGGCGCGGCAAGACCTTCCTGATGGATCTGTTCGCCGCCAGCCTGCCACGCGGCACGGTGCTGCGCCGGCATTTCCACCGCTTCATGCAGGAGGTGCACGAGCGCCTGCGCGAGCTGGGTGAGCGGCAGGATCCGCTGGCCGAGGTGGCCGCCGGCCTCGCCGCGCGCTGCCGCGTGCTGTGCCTGGACGAGTTCCTGGTCAGCGACATCGGCGACGCGATGATCCTCGCGCGGCTGCTGGAATGCCTGTTCGAACGCAACGTGGCGCTGGTCACCACCTCCAACACCGCGCCGGAAAATCTCTACCGGGACGGCCTGCAGCGCGCGCGCTTCCTGCCCGCCATCGCCTTGCTGGAACGGCATTGCCGCGTGGTCGAGATGGCCTCCTCGCGCGACTGGCGCCTGCGCGCGCTCACCCAGGCGGCGGTGTACTACACGCCGCCCGGCATGGAGGCGCAGCGCGCGATGGAGCGCCTGTTCCGCGACCACGCCCAGGGCGAAACCGTCGAGGGCGGCACGCTGGAGGTGAACGGCCGCGCCATCCCGCTGCGCAAGCGCGCCGACAACATCCTGTGGTTCGACTTTGCCGCGCTGTGCGAAGGCCCGCGCGCGGTGGCCGACTACATCGCACTGGCCAAGGCCGGCCCCGCGGTGATCGTTTCCGACGTGCCGCAGTTCAACGCCTATAGCGAGGACGCCGCCAAGCGCTTCGTGCAGCTGGTCGACGAGTTCTACGACCGCCACGTCAAGCTGATCCTCTCCGCCGCCGCGCCGATCACCGAGCTGTACGACGGCGAGCGCCACCGCGCCGAATTCGGCCGCACCGAATCGCGCCTGATCGAGATGCAGAGCGAGGCCTACCTGGCGCTGCCGCATCGCGTCGATTGATCGGCACCCCGCCGCGGCAGTAGCCTGCGGGGCGGGCACCATGCGGCCACGCAGGGGGACGCGACGATGGGTGATTCGAAGGGCTCGCCCCCAGGCGGGCAAGCCGGCGACGGGCGGGCAGCGGCCAATGCGGAAGCGGCCGAACACCATGCCCTGCCCGGCTTCGAGGCCGTGGCGCGGCTGGCGGCGCACGCCCTGGGCGTGCCGCTGGTGGCCCTGCTGCTGAGCGACGGCAGCGCGTTCTGGTACGCGCCGCCCGGCCTGCCCGACGCGCTGCCGCTGGACGACACCCTGCTCTCCACCTGCCGCGACATAGCGCGCCACGGCATGGCCGAAGTGGTGAACGACGCCCGCGCGGACGTCCGTTTCCTGCCCGCCGGCGCCGACCCCGCGCATGCCACGGTCGGCTTCTTCGCCTGCGAGCCGGTGTTCGGCCTGGACGGCCAGAAGCTGGGCACCCTGTTCACCATCGACCGCAAGCCGCGCCTCGCCCTGGACGCCGGCGAGCAGGCCGCGCTGCGCGACGCCGCGGCGCTGGCCGGCACCGGCGCGGCGCTGCGCAGCTACCTCAACCGCATCGACCCGCTGACGCAGCTGCCCCATCGCAACGCGTTCTTCGCCGACCTCGCCGCGCAACTGGCGCACGGCACCGGCACCGCCTGGCTGGCGGCGATAGAGATCGCGCCGGTGGCGCGCTTCAGCGCCTTCATCCGCGCGATGGGCCATGCCTACGCCGACGCGCTGGTGCGCGCCACGGCCGAGCGCGTGCAGGCATGGGCGACGCCGGGCATGCAGCTCTACATGGTGGCGCCGAGCCGGCTGGCGGTGCTGATGCCGGACGGCCACGGCGTGCCGTCGCCGGCGCAACTGGACGCGCTGGTCGCCGCGCTGCGCGAGCCCGTGCACTGCCTCGGCATCGAGCTTTGCCTGCAACCCGGCGTGGGCCTGCTGGAGGTCGAGGCGCACGAGCTGCGCGGCGGCGACCCGTTGCGGCGGGTGATGAGCGCCTCGTGGATCGCCATGGGCACGCCCAGCGGCTGGGCCGTGTACAACCGCAGCGACGACGAGCGCCAGCGGCAGGAATTCTTCCTGGTCACCGAGCTGGCGACCGCGTTGTCCGAGCGCACCGAGCTGGAGCTGTACTACCAGCCGCGCGTGGAACTGCACAGCGGCCAGTGCGCGACGCTGGAAGCGCTGGCGCGCTGGCACCACCCCACGCTGGGCGCGATCTCGCCCGCCACCTTCGTGCCGCTGGCCGAGCAGGCCGGCCTGATGCGCACGCTGACCGACTGGGTGTTCGACCACGGCCTGGCGCAGCTGGCCGAGTGGCGGCGCGACGGGCTGGACGTGCGGCTGTCGCTCAACGTCTCCAGCATCGACCTCGACAACCTGCTGCAGCCGCGCCTCGCCGCAGCGGCGCAGCGCCACGGCGTGCCGCTCAACCGGCTGGAACTGGAGTTCACCGAGAACAGCGCGATCCACCACAACGAGCTCACCCGCGACGCGCTGGTCGGGCTGCGCGAAGCCGGCGTGGGCATCGCCATCGACGACTTCGGCGTCGGCTACAGCAACCTCGAAGCGCTGCGCCGCATGCCGGCCAACTGCCTGAAGATCGACCAGTCGCTGGTGCGCGGCATCGACGCCCGCTGGTACGACGCCGCGCTGGTGCGCGCCATGGTGGCGCTGGGCCACGACCTCGGCTTCCGCGTGGTGATGGAAGGCGTGGAAACCGAAGGCGTGCTCGCCACCGTGCGCGACATGGATTGCGACGAGGTGCAGGGCTACCACATCGCCGCGCCGCTGCCGGCCGCGCAGGTCGCCGAGTGGCTGCGCCGGCACGCCGCCGGCGCCGGCCTCTGAACCTGCGCGCCGCCACGATCCGTGCCGGACATGGAACAATGTTCCGGCACCCCGCCCTGGAGCCACGCATGTCCGCTGTACTAGCTCTCGCCCTGCTGCTGGGCGCCGCCCCGGCCACCGCCGGCAACGGCGATTTCGACGCGCGCGTGCATGCGGCGAAGATGGCCGAGGCCGCCGCCACCGGGCCGGCCTACCAGAAGAAATTGTGGGGACAGATCGACGGTTCCACCGCAGCTGCCTACAAGGGTTGTCTGGCCATTTCCAGGAACGACAAGTCGCCGTTCACCCTGGTGCTGGACGTGGACGCGCACGGCAAGCCGCAGCGCATTGCGGCGCAGCCGGACACGGCGGTGGCCAGTTGCATGGCCGCACATTTCGCCGGCCTGACCCTGCCGGCGCCGCCGGCCGCGCCGGCACCGTACCCGCTGGAGATCGACTTCAGCGTGGCGCCTTGAAGGAACAAGGCAGGTTTCGTACACCTGCCGGCGCCCGAGCCACTTCATCTTTGCTGGCTCACGCCATCGCAGGGGCGGTGGCGCGGCCCGAAGAACAAAGAGGAGGACGTTGGAACTACTTCCGGCAACGAACTTCGCAGCGGCCACTCCGCACCGTATCTGGACATTGAGGATTGAACCTGTAACGCCTCGCGCTACTTTTTGCCCGTCATCCCGGCGCAGGCCGGGATCCAGTAGCGATCATGCTTGTACGAGCCGTACCGTCACTGGATTCCGGCCTTCGCCGGAATGACGAGCAGAGCTATTTGGCGCCTCGCCTCGCTTGGGTTTGGCTTTGCTCTGGCCGTGGCTTCTGCGTGCTGGGAGCGCGCTGCTTTACCGGGGCCCCTCGGTGGCGGTGAGGCGTGGCCGGGCTTTTCGACCGGACAGGAGTCCGGCCGAAAAGCCCGGCCACGCCTCACGGACTCGCAGGGCAGGAGGCCCGGAGAGCGCCTCCGCGGGGTGCCCTTTCTCTTTGATTCCTTTCTCTTTGGGCACGCAAAGAGAAAGGAACTCGGCCACCGGCAGGTGGACGAAACCGCCTTGTCACTGGCAACAGCGCAAGAGCAACAGAGTCAGCCAAAAGAAAACCATCGCAAGCACCCGCCTCTCGCCCCAAAGGGGAGAGGGAGGAGCTCCGCCGCGCACCACAGCGGCGCAGGCATCGCACATGGCACCCGCCATGCGCGTCGAAGGATTTACTTCGCCTTGCCCTGGTTCGCCACGGCGGCCATCTTCGCCTCGATCGCCGCGGCATCGCCCAGGTAGTAGCGCTTCAGCGGCTTGAGGTCGGCGTCGAACTCGTACACCAGCGGCACGCCGTTGGGGATGTTCATCTCCACGATGTCGGCGTCGGAGATGCCGTCGAGGTATTTCACCAGCGCGCGCAGCGAGTTGCCGTGCGCGGCCACCACCACGCGCCGGCCGGCCTTGATCGCCGGCGCCAGCACCTCGTGCCAGTACGGCAGCACACGCGCCACGGTGTCCTTCAGGCATTCGGTGTCGGGGATCTGGTCGGGCTTCAGCGCGGCATAGCGCGGGTCGTGCACCGCCTCGTTCTCGCCGCGCTCCAGCGGCGGCGGCGGGATGTCGTAGCTGCGGCGCCACACCTTCACCTGCTCGTCGCCGTACTTCGCCGCCGTCTCGGCCTTGTTGAGGCCGGTGAGCGCGCCGTAGTGGCGCTCGTTGAGGCGCCAGTCGGTGTGCACCGGCAGCCAGCTCATCTCCATCGCGTCGAGCACGCCCCACAGCGTGTGCACCGCGCGCCGGAGCACCGAGGTGTGCGCCACGTCGAACGCGTAGCCCTCGCGCTTCAGCAGCTCGCCCGCCTCGCGCGCCTCCTGCTCGCCCAGCGCGGTGAGATCCACGTCGGCCCAGCCGCTGAAACGGTTGTCGAGGTTCCACTGCGATTGGCCGTGGCGGATCAGGACGAGCTTGTGCATGGCGTCGGGCACTCGATGGGGAAGTCCGGCATGGTGCCACCATGCCGAAGGTCACGCCAACCATTCGCGCGCCGGATGCATCCCAGTGCTGTCATCCCACGAACGGAGTACCTCCCATGCGCCGCATCCTCATTTCACTCGTCCTGCTGCTGCCGCTGGCGGCCGCCGCCACGGACGGCGACATCAGCAAGGTCAACGGCAGCGTGACCGTGGACGCCGGCCAGCATGCCGGCGACGTCAGCTCGGTGAACGGCGACGTGCGCGTCGGCGACCGCGCCGTGGTGCAGGAAGCCAGCACGGTCAACGGCACGGTGGATCTCGGCGCGCAGGCCCATGCCGGCAAGCTGGGCACGGTCAACGGCAGCATCCGGCTCGCCGCCGGCAGCCAGGTCGACGGCAAGGTCGAGGCGGTGAACGGCGCCATCAGCCTGGCCCAGGGCGCGCAGGTGGAAGGCCATCTCTCCAACGTCAACGGCGCCATCGAGCTCGACGCCGCCCACGTCGCCGGCGGCCTCGAAACCGTGGCCGGCGACATCACCGTGGGCGCCGGCTCGCACGTCGAGGGCGGCATCCTGGTCGACAAGCCGAACAACGGCTGGTTCCACTTCGGCAGCGACCACAAGCCGACGATCGTGATCGGCCCGCACGCCGTGGTGCAGGGCACGCTGGAATTCCGCCGCGAGGTGGTGCTCAAGGTCAGCGACAGCGCGCAGATCGGCCCGGTGAAGGGCGCCACGGTGGAGAAGTTCGGCGGCGCCGCGCCGTAACCCGCACCGCTAGCCGCGCGGCTACACCCAGTCGCGCGGCCTGAGGTAGTCGGCCAGCCGCGCCTCGGGCGAACCGGGCTCCGGCTGGTAGGCGTACTCGAAGCGCACGCGCGGCGGCAGGCTCATCAGGATGGATTCGGTGCGCCCGCCGGATTGCAGGCCGAACAGCGTGCCGCGGTCGTAGACCAGGTTGAATTCCACGTAGCGACCGCGGCGGTAGAGCTGGAATTCGCGCTCGCGCTCGCCGTACGGCGTGTCGCGGCGGCGCGCGGCGATCGGCAGGTAGGCGTCGAGGAAACCCTGGCCCACGGCGCGGGTGAAATCGAGGCAGCGCTCGAAGCCGCCCTCGTTGAGGTCGTCGTAGAACAGGCCACCCACGCCGCGCGTCTCGCCGCGGTGCTTGAGCGTGAAGTACTCGTCGCACCACTGCTTGAAGCGCGGATAGACGTCCATGCCGAACGGTGCGCACAGCTCGCGCGCCACCGTGTGCCAGTGCGCCACGTCCTCGTCGAAGGGATAGAACGGCGTGAGGTCGAAGCCGCCGCCGAACCACCACACCGGTTCCACGCCCGGCTTGCTGGCCTCGAAGTAGCGCACGTTGGCGTGCGTGGTGGGCACGTAGGGGTTGTTCGGATGCAGCACCAGCGACACGCCGGTGGCGACGAAGCTGCCGCCGGCGAGCTCCGGCCGGTGCGCGGTGGCGCTGGGCGGCAACTGGTTGCCGCTGACGCGCGAGAAGTTCACGCCGGCCTGCTCGAACAGCGCGCCGCCCTGCAGCACGCGGGTGCGCCCGCCGCCGCCCGCGGCGCGCGTCCAGGCGTCCTCGACGAAACGCGCGGAGCCGTCCAGTTGTTCGAGCGCGTCACAGATGCGGTTCTGCAAGTCGCGCAGGAAGGTTTCGGCGCGGTCGGCTTGTTCGCTCATCGCGGGGACTCCGTGGATATCGGTGCGAGCTTAGCAAGAGCGGACTTCGCCGCCGCTGCGGCGCGGCGTCGCGCGATCCTGCACTGGATCAGGCAGGCTCCAGCTGAACGCACGCCCTCGCGCGTGCTAGGCAGGGCGCAGGCCGCTCGCTAGGCTGGAGCGATGACGACACCGATGACCCCGCTCGCGGTCAGCGCCTGCACCGTCACTTCCGCGCTCGGCCGCGGGCTGGCGGCGCAGCGCGACGCGCTGGCGCACGAGCGCAGCGGGCTGCGCCCGAACGATTTCGGCAACGCGCCCCGACTGGGCTGGATCGGCCGCGTCGACGGCGTGGAATCCGTCGCCCTGCCCGCCGCGCTGGCCGACTGGGACTGCCGCAACAACCGCCTCGCCTGGCTGGGCCTGCAGCAGGACGGTTTCCTCGACCGCGTGCGCGCCGCGCGCGAACGCTACGGCGCGCGCCGCGTGGCGCTGCTGCTGGGCACTTCCACCGCCAGCATCGGCGCCACCGAGGAGGCGTATCGCCGCCTCGACGATGCAGGCCGCTTCCCCGCCGACCTGCGCCGGCCCGCGCTGCACACGCCGGATTCGCTGGGCGCCTTCGCCGCCGCCGCGCTGGCGCTGGAAGGGCCGTGCCTCACGGTCTCCACCGCCTGCTCGTCCAGTGCCAAGGTGTTCGCCAGCGCCGCGCGCCTGCTCGCGCTGGGGCTGGCCGACGCGGCGGTGGTCGGCGGCGTGGACAGCCTGTGCAACAACGTGCTGTTCGGCTTCAACGCGCTGGAGCTGATCTCGCCCGCCGCCTGCCGCCCGTTCGACGCCGATCGCGACGGCATCTCGATCGGCGAGGCCGCCGGCTTCGCGCTGCTGGAACGCATCGACGCCGCGCCGCGCGCACCGCGCCTGCTCGGCTACGGCGAGGCCAGCGACGCCTGGCACATGTCCTCGCCGCACCCCGACGGCCACGGCGCGGAGCTGGCGCTGGATGCCGCACTGGCGCGTGCCGGCATTGGCGCGGCACAAGTCGATTACGTGAACCTGCACGGCACCGCCAGCCGCGCGAACGACGCGATGGAGGCCGCGCTGGTGGCGCGCCGCTTCCCCGCGACCGCGCGCGCAAGTTCCACCAAGGGCAGCACCGGCCACACGCTGGGCGCGGCGGGCATCGTGGAGGCGGCCATCGCATTGCAGGCGATCGAGCACGGCTTCGTGCCCGGCAACGTCGGCGCCGCCGCGCCCGATCCCGCCTGCGGCGCACAGTTCGCGTGGCACGGCGAGGAGCGCCGCGTGGACGTGGCGCTGAGCAACTCCTTCGGCTTCGGCGGCAACAACGCCTGCCTGGTGTTCGGACGCGCGCCATGACGACGCTGGATCTGCACGTCGAAGGCACCGGCCTGTGGTCGCCGCAGCTCGGCGACTTCGCCGCGCTGCGCGCCCTGCTCGCCGGCGCAGCGCCCACCGCCGCCGCCATGCCCGCCGCCGCGCTGCTGCCCGCGAACGAACGCCGCCGCGCCCCGGAAAGCGTGCGTCTCGCGGTGGAAGTGGCGGGCCAGGCGCTGGCCATGGGCGGCTACGACCCGACCACGCTGGCCTGCGTGTTCGCCTCCGCCTACGGCGATCAGGCGATCACCGACGCCATCTGCGCCACGCTGGCGCGCGCGCCCACCGAGCTGTCGCCCACGCGTTTCCATCACTCGGTGCACAACGCGCCGGCCGGCTACTGGACCATCGCCACCGGCTGCCGCGCGCCGTCCAGCGCGGTGTGCGCGGGCGCGCACACCTTCGGCGCCGCCTTGCTGGAAGCGGCGACGCAAGCGCTGGCCGAGCAGCGCCCGGTGCTGCTGGCGTGCAGCGACATCGCCGGCCGCGGGCCGCTGGCGGAGATGACGCGCTGCGACCGCGCCTTCGGCAGCGCGCTGCTGCTGGCGCCCGCCGCCGGCGCGAACACGCTGGCGCGGTTGCGGCTGCGCGTGGCGGACGACCGTGCCGCGCCGACGCCGGCACCCGCCGCGCTCGCCGGCGAAACCATCGGCAACCCGAGCGCCGCCGCACTGCCCCTGCTCGCGCTGCTCGCCGCGCGCGGTGGCGAGTGCCGCATCGGCTGCGCCGCCGCGACGGATCTGCGCGTGGCCGTCGAGCCGGCCGCTTGAACGCGATGCTGCCGCGCTGGTGCGTGCTGATTCCCTGCCTCGACGAGGAAGCGGCGATCCGCGGCGTGGTCGAATCCGTGCTCGCACTGGGCGCGCCGGTGATCGCGGTGGACGACGGCTCGACCGACCGCACGCCGGAGATCCTCGCCGCGCTGCCGGTCACCCTGCTGCGTCACGACCGCCGCCGCGGCAAGGGCCAGGCGCTGCGTGACGGCTTCCGCGAAGCGCTGCGCCAGGGCTACGAAGCGGTGCTGACGATGGACGGCGACGGCCAGCACCTCGCCGCCGATATCCCGCGCATCGTGGCCGCCGCCGCCGCGCATCCCGGCGAGCTGGTGATCGCCGCGCGCCTGCTCGACAAGGCGCAGCAGCCGAAAGGCCGGCGACGCGCCAACGCCGTCGCCGACTGGGGCATCTCGTGGGGCTGCGGCCAGCCGGTGGCCGACACGCAGAGCGGGCAGCGCTGGTATCCGCGCGCCGCGCTGGATCTGGTCGAGCTGCCCGCACAGGATTTCGTGTTCGAGGCGGCCATCCTCATCGCCGCCTCGCGCGAGCTGGGCATGGGCGTGGTCTCGGTGCCGATCGCCTCGCGCTATCCGCCGAACGCGCGCCCCAGCCACCTGCGTCCGGTGCTCGACGTCACCCGCATCACGCTCTACACCATCGCCCGCGTACTGCATTACGGGCGCGTGACGGAGAGCTACCGGCGTTCGCACGGCAAGGCTCGGGTATTCCAGGGATAGACGGGATCAGGCCACGCACGCCACGCCGCTTTCGCTCGTCACTCCGGCGCAGGCCGGAGTCCAGTGACGATCATCCACATTCAGGCCACACCGTCACTGGATCCCGGCCTTCGCCGGGATGACGAGCAAAGCATCAAGCCACGCACATTCCCCAGCCTGCGCCGGGATGACGAGCAGAGCATCAGGCTACGTACATTCTCCGGCCTGCGCCGGGATGACGGGCGAAGCATCAAGCCAGGCGCGCGAACAAACTGCCGTGGCCCGGCAGGCGCAGGCGCCCGCCCTCCAGCGTGCCGGACGCGAGGCCGTGGCCCTGCAATAGCTGCGGGTCGCCGACGGCCGGCAGCGCGCATTCCACCGCCTCGTCGGAAAGATTGAACGCCGCCAGCACGCGTTCGCCGTCCAGTTCGCGCACGAAGGCCAGCACCGGTTCGGGCGTGTCGAGGAAGCGGATGCTGCCGCGACACAGCGCGGGCTGGTCGCGGCGCCAGTGCATGAAGCGGCGGTAGCCGTTGAGCGCGGAGGCGGGGTCGGCCTGCTGGGCCGCCACGTTCAAGGCGCGATGCTCGGGCGGCACCGGCAGCCACGGCGTGGCGGCGCCGAAGCCGGCGTGCTCGCCATCCGTCCACGGCATCGGCGTGCGGCAGCCGTCGCGGCCCTTGAACTCCGGCCAGAACGCGATGCCGTAGGGATCGCGCAGCGCCTCGTAGGGCAGTTCGGCCTCGGTGAGGCCGAGTTCCTCGCCCTGGTAGACGCACACCGAACCGCGCAGCGAGCAGACCATCGCGGTGAGCTGGTTCGCCATCGCGGCGGAAGCGCGGCCTTTGCCCCAGCGGCTGAGCACGCGCTCCACGTCGTGGTTGGAGATCGCCCAGCACGGCCAGCCTTCGGTCATCTTCGCTTCCAGCGCGCGCACCGTTTCGCGGATGTAGGCGGCGCTGAAATCGCTGGTGAGCAGCTCGAAGCTGTAGCCCATGTGCAGGCGCCGGCCGCTGGTGTACTCGGCCATCGTCGCCAGCGAATCCTCGGAGGAGATTTCGCCCAGCGTGGCGATGCCGGGGTAGCGATCCATCAACGCGCGCAGGTCTTCGAGGAACGCGAGGTTCTCCGGCTGCGTGTTGTTGTGGAAGTGGTACTGGAACGCGTAGGGGTTGTCCGCGCTGAAGCCGCGGCCGGTGCGCATCGCCTTCGGCTTGGCCGGGTTGTCGCGCAGCTGCGCGTCGTGGAAGCAGAAGTTGATGGAATCGAGGCGGAAGCCGTCCACGCCGCGATCCAGCCAGAAGCGCAGGTTGTCCAGCACCGCGGCGCGCACGTCCGCGTTGTGGAAGTTGAGGTCGGGCTGGCTGGCGAGGAAGTTGTGCAGGTAGTACTGGCCGCGCCGCGGCTCCCACTGCCACGCGCCGCCGCCGAAGATCGACAGCCAGTTGTTCGGCGGCGTGCCGTCCTCGTTGGCGTCGGCCCACACGTACCAGTCGGCCTTGGCGTTGTCGCGGCCCTGCTTGCTTTCCTTGAACCACGCGTGCTCGTCCGAGGTGTGGCTGAGCACCTGGTCGATCATCACCTTGAGCCCGCGCGCGTGCGCTTCGCGCAGCAGGCGGTCGAAATCCGCGAGCGTGCCGAACAGCGGGTCGACGTCGCAGGAATCTGCGATGTCGTAGCCGAAATCCGCCATCGGCGAGCGGAAGAACGGCGCGACCCAGATCGCGTCCACGCCGAGGCCGGCCACGTAGTCGAGGCGCTCGATGATGCCGGGCAGGTCGCCCACGCCGTCGCCGTTGGTGTCGAGGAAGCTGCGCGGGTAGATCTGGTAGATGACGGCGCCGCGCCACCAGGGTGTGTTGGTCATTGGCTGTGCCCCATGACGCGGAGCTGGCCACTCCGTCCGTCGAATGGCGATCAGCTTAGTGGCAGGCCGTGCGCACCCCGCACAGTGCTGCATACGTATTCATGGATGCTGCGCCTGCGTCATGCGCGCAAATCAAATGGACGTCCAAACGATTTTCGCGAAGCGGCGATGGAGCGCGCAAACGCAGTCGTGGCGCGCTCTCCGCCGCCTCGCCGCGCCTTCGCGGCAACGGGATGCTGCGTCGCGACAAGCGCGTTTTCGTCACGCCATGAATACGTATGCAGGGATCGCGCGGGCCGAAAATGCAGCCCTACCATGCAATTCACGCGACGAGGGGCACAGGCATACGCCGGCTACCGACGATCGCCGGCCACGGATGCGCCGGACGGTTCGCGCGACAACCACAACAACCATCTCGAGGGGAGACGAAACATGTTGATGAAGCACAAGCTGCTGGCCTTGGCGATCGCGTCCGCGTGCTTCGGCACCAGCGCCGTGGCCTATGCCGCGACCGCGCCTGCCGCGCAACCGCAGGACACGCAGGCGACTGCACAGACCAACACGGCCGACGGCACCACCGACGCCAACGGCAAGAAGGAAAAGCGCGGCGACGCCAAGCAGATGCAGGCCGTGCAGGTGAACGGCTTCGTCAGCAGCATCGAGAACTCCACCGCGCTGAAGCGCAACGCCAGCACCATCGTCGAAGCCGTGTCGGCCGAACAGGTCGGCAAGCTGCCCGGCGCCTCCATCGCCGACGCGCTGGGCCGCCTGCCCGGCCTCGCCGTGCAGACCGTGGACGGCCGCCCGCAGGTGCTGAGCATCCACGGCCTCGGCCCCGATTTCTCCACCGCGCTGATCAACGGCGGCCAGCAGGTCTCCACCTCCAACAACCGCGACGTGCAGTTCGACCAGTATCCCTCCAGCTGGTTCGACAACGTGGTGGTGCACCTCAGCCCCGAAGCCGACCTGGTCGGCCAGGGCCTGGCCGGCACGGTGGACATGCACACCATCCGACCGCTGGACAAGAGCGGCCCCGAATCGGCGGTGAACGCCAAGTACATCTGGAACGGCATGGATCAGCTGTCCCAGGGCTCGGGCGTGAGCAACAAGGGCTACAACGTCAACGGCGTGTGGGTGAACCAGTTCGCCAACCACACCCTCGGCGTGACGCTGGGCGTGGATCTGGAGAACAACCCCTCGCAGGTCGAGCACCAGGCGCCGTGGGGCTACCCCAACGACGCCAACGGCGACTACGTGGTGGGCGGCTCGAAGAACTACGGCATCACCGATTCCATGAAGCGCAACGGCGTGCTGGCCACGGTGGAATGGCAGCCGAACGAGTTCTACACCGGCACGGTCGACATGACGTACGACAACTTCAAGGAAGTGCAGTGGGCCAAGGGCATGGAGCTGCCGCTGTTCTGGGGCAGCAACGTCACGCTGGCCCCGGGCGCGGTCAGCAACGGCTTCGTCGAGAACGGCACCTACAGCGGCGTGAAGCCGATCATCCGCAACGACTACAACAGCAATACCGCGCGCGTCTACAACTTCAACTGGGACAACAAGTTCCACATCAACGAAAACTGGTCGGCCGACCTCGACGCGAACTACTCGCGCGCCACCAGCCGCCAGGTGCAGTTGGAGAGCTATTCCGGCACTGGCTACAACGGTACCGGCGCGCTCGACACCATCGGCTTCAGCGAGCTGGCCAACGGCCTGCTGTACGTCGATCCCTCGCTCAACTACGGCAGCGGCACCGTGCTGACCGACCCGGACGGCTGGGGCGCGGGCAACGACGTGGTGCAGGCCGGCTTCATCAACGCGCCGCGCACGGTGGACTACCTGGCCGACCTGCGCCTGAGCGTGGAGCGCGACTTCGCCAGCGGCCCGTTCTCCAGCATGGAGTTCGGCATCTCGGACAGCACCCGCAACAAGACCTACAACGTCGACCAGAACTTCCTGACCCTGGGCGGCGGCTTCATCAGCGGCGGCAACGCGGTCAAGTCGGCGGCCTTCAGCGGCACCGGCTGCGACCCGCTGTCGTGGATGGGCATCGGCGCGATGACCTGCTACAACCCGTTCGCCATGATCGCCAACGGCACGCTGACTGAAGTGCCGGTGTTCATGTCCTCGCTGCCGATCCCGCCGAACTGGAAGGTGCGCGAGCGCGACCTGACCCCCTACCTGCAGTTCAACCTCGACACCAACCTGGGCAGCATCAGCCTGCGCGGCAACTTCGGCATCCAGGCCGACCGCACCCACCAGACCTCGACCGGCGAGCGCGTGGCGCCGGGCAGCTCGGTCACCGGCGGCGGCACCGTGCTGATCCCGGTCACCGGCGGCACCACCTACAAGCGCTACCTGCCCAGCGCCAACCTGATCTTCGGCCTGAGCGACAACGACGACCTGCGCGTGAGCGCGGCCCGCACCATGGCGCAGCCGCGCATGGATCAGATGAACGCCAGCCAGGCGGTGAGCGGCGACCTCACCCACCTGTCGTCCACCGATCCGAACCAGGCCTTCTTCAGCTCCAACGGCGGCAACGCCAAGCTGCTGCCGACCATGTCGGACAACTACAACATCAGCTACGAGCACTATTTCTCCGGCCCGGTCACCGGCTACCAGTGCAGCGCCGCCGACTCGAAGACGTCGGACATCTGCCGCAACGGCGGCGGCGGCTACATCTCGGTGTCGGGCTATTTCCTCAAGCTGAGCGACTACATCGACCCGAAAGCGGCCTACCTGTACGACTTCAGCGCCTTCATCCCGTCGTACCTGAACGCTGCCGAGCAGGCGCAGTTGGGCACGCCCTACGGCATCGTCACCGGCCCGACCAACGACGGCCACGGCTACGTGAAGGGCGCCCAGGTCACCTTGAACCTGCCGTTCGGCCTGTTCACCCCGGTGCTCGACGGCTTCGGCGTGAACCTCACCGGCAACCGCACCAAGAGCTCGCTGGTGTACGGCGACAACCCGACGCCGATCACCGTGCCGGGCCTGTCGAAGTGGGTGGCCAACGGCACGCTGTACTACCAGCACGACGGCTTCGAGGCCCGTGTCAGCGACAGCTACCGTTCGGACTTCCTGGGCGAGGTGTCGGGCATCAGTTCCTCGCGCATCGAGCAGGATCTCCGTGGCGGCAGCAGCTACGACGCGCAGGTGAGCTACACCTTCGACCACGGCACGTTCAACGGCCTGACCCTGATCGCGACGGGCTCCAACCTGTCGAACAAGATCTTCTCCACCTACCAGAACAACGATCCGCGCCAGGTGCTGATCTGGGAACGCTACGGCCGCACCTACTCGCTGGGCGTGTCGTACAAGTTCCAGTAAGCGCAGTAACGCGTTTCAGCGTAACTCCCCGGTGCCCCGTTGCGTAAAAACCAGCGGGGCCTTTTTTTCGCATCGCGGGCACGCCAAAGCGGGGAAGATGGCGATGGCCGCAACGGCACGAGGCAAAGACATGGGCGACTCCCGCATCCGGCAGGTGGTCATCGTGGGCGGCGGCACCGCCGGCTGGATGGCGGCGGCGCTGCTGGCGCAGGCGTTCGGCCCCGAGCTCTCGATCCGCCTGATCGAATCGGACGCCATCGGCATCGTCGGCGTGGGCGAGGCCACCATCCCGCAGATCCGCCACGTCGGCCGCTTCCTCGGCATCGACGAGGACGCGCTGCTGCGCGAGTGCCGCGGCACGATCAAGCTGGCGGTGGAGTTCAACGACTGGGCGCGGCCAGGCGACCGCTACCTGCACGCCTTCAGCGACGTCGGCCTGCCGCTGGGCCTGCTGCCGTTCCAGCACTACTGGCTGCGCAGCCGGCGCGAGAACCCCGCCGCGCCCGGCCTGTGGGCGTATTCGATCAACGCGGGCGCCGCCGACGCCAACCGCTTCGCGCGGATGGACAAGGTCGGCAACAGCCCGCTCACCGGCATCCGCTACGCCTACCACTTCGACGCCGCCCGCTTCGGCCAGCTGCTGCGCCGGCATGCCGAGCAGCGCGGCGTGCTGCGCACCGAGGGCAAGGTGGTGGACGTCGCGCTGCGCGGCGAGGACGGCTTCATCGAGTCGGTGAAGCTGGACAGCGGCGAAGTGGTGGCCGGCGAACTGTTCCTCGACTGCTCCGGCTTCCGCGGCCTGCTCACCGAGGGCGCGCTGAAGACCGGCTACGAAAGCTGGAAACACTGGCTGCCGTGCGACAGCGCGGTGGTGGTGCCCAGCGAGCACGGCGACGCGATCCGCCCGTACACCCAGGCCAGCGCGCAGCGCGCGGGCTGGCAGTGGCGCATCCCGCTGCAGCACCTGGCCAGCAACGGCCACGTGTACAGCAGCAGCCACATGGGCGACGACGAGGCCGCCGCCGTCCTCCACCGCAACCTGGAGGGCAAGGCCCTGGGCGAACCGCGCCAGCTGCGCTTCCACTCCGGCATCCGCAGGCGGATCTGGAACCGCAACTGCATCGCGATGGGCCTGGCCAGCGGCTTCGTCGAGCCGCTGGAATCGACCAGCATCCACCTGATGCAGTCGGCGGTGGCGCGCCTGCTGACGATGTTCCCGGATCGCTCGTTCGACCCGGCGCTGATCGACGAGTACAACCGCAAGACCCGCGCCGAATACGAGCAGACGCGCGATTTCATCGTGCTGCACTACCACGCCAACGAGCGCGACGACGGCCCGCTGTGGCGCGACTGCGCCACGATGGCGCTGCCGGACGGCCTGGCCCAGCGCATCGAGCTGTTCCGCCAGAACGCGCACATCTTCCGCGAAGGCGAGGAGCTGTTCACCGAGATGGGCTGGCTGCAGGTGCTGCTCGGCCAGCGCGTGCTGCCGCGGCGCTACCACCCGCTCGCCGACGCGCTGCCGCAGGGCCAACTCGACGAATTCCTCGGCAACATCCGCACCATCGTCGAACGCGCCGTGGCCACCCTGCCCGGCCACGCCGACTACATCGCCAAACACTTCGGCGCCCAGCACTTCGGCACCGAACATCTCGACGCGGCAGGCGCATGAACCATGCCCGCCCGCCGTGCCACCGTCCAACGGGAACGCCCATGATCCGATGTCGCCTCGCCACCGCATTGCTCGCGTCGCTGCTCGCCGTCGGCGGCATGCGCGCGCCGCGCGCCGCCGACGCGCCCGCCGCCACGGCGCAAGCGCCCTCCGACACCTACTACGAGATCTTCGTGCGCAGTTGGTACGACACCAACGGCGATGGCGTGGGCGATCTCAACGGCGTCACCGCCAAGCTCGACTACTTGAAGTCGCTGGGCGTGGACGGCATCTGGCTGATGCCGATCAACCCCTCGCCCAGCTACCACGGCTACGACATCACCGACTACGAGGCGATCAACCCGCAGTACGGCACGATGGCCGACTTCGAGCGGCTGCTGCGCGAGGCGCACAAGCGCGGCATCAAGGTGGTGATGGACATGGTCATCAACCACAGCAGCGACCAGTCGCCGTGGTTCAAGGCCGCGCAGGATCCGCGCAGCCCGTACCACGGCTGGTACACCTGGGCCACGCCCGCCACCGACCTCAAGCAGATCAGCGCCACCGGCGGCCGGCTCTGGCATGCGGCGGCAAACGGCGGCCACTACCTCGGCGTGTTCACCGCCGAGATGCCCGACCTCGACTACGACAACCCCGCCGTACGCGCCGAGATGGTGAAGGTGGGCCGCTTCTGGCTGGACAAGGGCGTGGACGGCTTCCGCCTCGACGCCGCGCAGCACATCTACGACGACAGCGAAAGCGACGTGGACAGCCCGGTCGCGCTGAAGAAGAACCTCGCGTGGTGGCGCGAGTTCCACCAGGGCATCGATGCCTCCAACCCGCACGCCTGGCTGGTGGGCGAAGTGGCGCGGCAGAACCCCGACGACCTGCCGCCGTGGATGGCCTCGCTGGACGCGGTGTTCAACTTTCCGCTGGCAACGCGCCTGATCGACAGCGCCATGCAGGAGCGCGACCGCGACATCGGCGCCACGCTGCAGCGCCAGTACGACGCCTACCGCGCCGCCGCGCACGGCCGCTTCGACGACGCGCCGTTCCTGTCGAACCACGACCAGGAACGCGTGATGAGCCAGCTGGCCGGCAACCCCGAGCACATGCGCACCGCCGCCGCGATGCTGCTCGCCCTGCCCGGCCATCCCTTCGTCTACTACGGCGAGGAACTGGGCATGCGCGGCGAGAAGCCCGACCCGCACCTGCGCGAACCGATGCGCTGGTACCGCACCGGCAAGGGCCCGGGCGAGACGACCTGGGAAGGCTGGAGCGCGGGCGACGGCGCCGCCGTGTCGGTGCAGGCCGAGCAGGCCGACCCGCATTCGCTGCTCAACTGGTACCGCATGCTGATCCAGTGGCGCCGCGACATCCCCGCGCTGCGCGAAGGCACGCTGCGCAACTGGCGCGACGCCGGCGAGCAGGTCGCCGCGTGGGAGCTGGACGACGCGCACGGCGACGTGCTGGTGCTGCACAACCTGTCAGGTGATCCGCAGACGGTGGCGCTGCCTGCGCAGCGCTTCCGCAACCTGCTCAAGCACAGCCTGCCCGATACCCGCATCGCCGACGGCAAGTTGCAACTGCCCGCCTACGGCAGCGCGGTGCTGCATTGAAGGTGCATCCCGCTCTTCTCCCCTCTCCCTCCGGGAGAGGGGTTGGGGGTGAGGGTTCGGACTTGCCACAACGCTTCGCTTCGCCCGAACCCTCACCCGGCTGTCGCCACCCTCTCCCGAAGGGAGAAGGACTCACTAGCCATGCTCTCGCAAAATCGGGCAGCCTGCTCCATTGGTCAACGCGAGAGCTTGCAAGACACCAGATTCCAACTTGCGCCGGAATGACGACAAGGCATCGACCATTCACGACATCTCATGGAGCCGCCCGATGACAACACCGAAACTGCACACGCTCGCACTCACCATGCTGCTTGGCTTGGGCCTCGCGCCCACCGCATTCGCCGCGACCGCCACCTCGGCAAAGGTGCAAAGCGTCGGCAGCGACGGCCTGACGCTCGCGCTGGGCGACGGCAGCGTCACGCTGCAACTGATCGCGCCCGGCGTGCTGCACGTGCATTACCTGCCGAAGGGCGGCGCCACGCCCGCGAGCCTGGTGATGGATCCGCATCCGGCAAGCACGCCCGCCTTCCAGCCGCAGATGCAGCAGGACGGCGACACGGTGACGCTGCGCTCCGACCGCCTCGTCGCCACGTTCGACAAGCGCAGCGGCAAGCTGGCCGTGAGCGACGCGCAAGGCCACCCGCTGCTGCAACAGGCCGACCTCGCCGCGCTCGCGCACGGCCGCATCGTGCTGGCCCACGCCCCCGGCGACGCGCTGTACGGCATCGGCGGCTACGACGCGTTCGAGAAGGACACCCGCGCCGGCATCCTGCGCACCGGCAAGCAGGTGGCCAAGGCGGGCGAGCAGGGCCATCCCGGCGCGCCCTTCGTGTGGAGCACCGCCGGCTACGGCGTGCTGGTGGATTGCGACGGCGCGGACTTCGACCTCGCGCAGGGCCGCATCGCCATCGGCAAGTTCGCGCGGCCCGACGCCGACTACTACATCCTCGCCGGCACGCCCGCCGAACTGTTCGGCGAACTGGCCGACCTCAGCGGCCATCCGCAACTGTTCCCGAAATGGGCCAACGGCTTCATCAACAGCCAGTGGGGCATCGACGAGAAGGAGTTCCGCGACATCGTCGCCACCTACCGCGCCAAGCACATCCCGCTGGACGCCTTCACCTTCGACTTCGACTGGAAGGACTGGGGCAAGGACTGGGGCGAGTACCGCTGGAACGCCGCGAAATTCCCCGACGGCCCCACCGGCAAGCTGAAGGCCGACATGGATGCGCTGGGCGTGCACATGACCGGCATCATGAAGCCGCGCATGCACGTGGACACGCCGGAAGGCCGCTACGCCACCGCGCACGACCTGTGGCTGCCCGGCGAGAAGGCCAGCCCCGACTACTTCTCGCACCTGCCGGTGAAAGACATCGACTTCGACAAGCCGGCGGCGCGCGCGTGGTGGTTCAACGACCACCTCAAGCACAGCCTCGACACCGGCATCGTGGGCTGGTGGAACGACGAGGCCGACACCACCAAGAGCAACACGCAGTTCCTCAACATGCAGCGCGCCACCTACGACGGCCAGCGCGCCTACTCGAAATTGCGCGTGTGGTCGATCAACCGCGACTTCTGGCTGGGTGCGCAGCGCTACGCCTACGGCCTGTGGTCAGGTGACATCGCCACCGGCTGGGCCAGCATGGCCGGCCAGCGCGAACGCATGCTCAGCGCCATCGACGTGGGCGTGACGCAATGGGGCATGGACGGCGGCGGCTTCCATGGCCATCCCACCGATGAGAACTACGCGCGCTGGATCGAGTTCGGCGCGTTCACGCCGATCTTCCGCGTGCACGGCGAGTTCGACGAGAAGCGCCAGCCGTGGCGCTACGGCCCGGTGGCCGAAGCCGCGGCCGCCAAGGCGATCCGCCTGCGCTACGCGCTGCTGCCCTACATCTACGCCTACCAGCATCGCGCGAGCAGCGCGGGCGTGGGCCTGGTGCAGCCGCTCGCCTTCGTGTGGCCGGACGACGCGAAGCTGCGCAACGATGTGGACGCGTGGCTGTTCGGCAACTGGCTGCTGGTGTCGCCGGTGGTCGCGCAGGGCCAGGCCAGCAAGTCCATGTACCTGCCCGCGGGCACGTGGACGGACTGGTTCAACGGCAAGACGTACCAGGGCGGCCAGACCGTCACCATCGCGACGGACGCCAAGACCTGGGACGACATCCCGCTGTTCATCCGCGCGGGCGCGATCATCCCCACCCAGCCCGTGATGGACTGGACGGGCGAGCATCCGGTGACCACCGTGGACGTTGACGTGTTCCCGTCCGCGCAGGCCACGCACTTCGACTATTACGACGACGACGGCGACAGCTACGACTACGCGCAGGGCGCGTACTTCCTGCAGCGCCTCGCCACGCAGCGGATGGGCGACACGGTGGACTTCAGCACCGCCGCCGCCGAAGGCAGCTACCGCCCCGCGCTGCGCCACTACCGCGTGCGCGTGCACGGCCTCGCCGCCGCCGCGGTCGGCGGCCTCCAGCACTACGCCACGCCCGCCGCGCTCGATGCCGCCGACGGCGAAGGCTGGAGCACGGGCAGCGACCGCTACGGCGCGTTCACCGTGCTCAGGCTCGATGCGGGCGCGGCGCGCACGCTGACGCTGCGCGCCGGCGCCGCGCGCTGATCCGCAACTGGCGCCGCGCAGGACTCCGTGCGGCGCAGGGGGAATCCATGGCCAGGCATGGCCTCAACCGCCATCGCGCGAGGGGAAACCGGAACTGGGCTCCGGCAGGCGCGACGGCATTCGCCCAGTCCGTTATGGAGGGGTTTCGATGAAGCATCCGACGAAGCGCGTTCGCCACGGCCTGCACCGGCTGCCGCTGGCCTTGTGCCTGTCGCTGGCCTTGTCCGGCGCGTCGCTGTGGAGCGGCGCCGCGCGCGCCGCCAGCAACGACAACAACGTGGAATGGGCCGGCCTGTTCCACGACCAGGGCATGCTGTTCGACAGCGCTCCCGAGCCCACCGCCAGCACGGCGGTGACGCTGACGCTGCGCACCTACAAGGGCGACATCACCAGCGCCAACATCAAGTACTACGACAGCGCCGACAGCCAGTTCCACTGGGTGGCGATGCACTGGACGGCCAACGACGCCACCGGCACCTACGACCTCTGGCAGGGCACCATTCCGGCCAGCGCATCGGAGAAGTACTACCGCTTCCAGATCAACGACGGCTCCGCCACCGCCTGGTACAACGCGGCCGGCATCACCGCCAGCGAGCCCTCGTCGGGCGACTTCTTCGTCGTGCCGGGCTTCAAGACGCCGGACTGGATGAAGAACGGCGTGATGTACCAGATCTTTCCCGACCGCTTCTACAACGGCAACACCGGCAACGACGTCACCAACGGCCAGTACACCTACGCCGGCTGCGCCACCGAGCAGCACGCCTGGGGCACCGGCGTCACCGCCAACGTCAGCGGCTGCAACAGCGAGGTGTTCTTCGGCGGCGACCTCGCCGGCGTCGACCAGAAGCTGGGCTACATCAAGAACACGCTGGGCGCCGACATCGTCTACCTCAACCCGATCTTCCGCTCGCCCACCAACCACAAGTACGACACCCAGGACTACTACACGGTCGACCCCGCCTTCGGCAACAACGCCACGCTGGAGCAGCTGATAACCGACGTGCACAGCAGCGGCAACGGGCCGCGCGGCTACCTCGTGCTCGACGGCGTGTTCAACCACAGCGGCGACAGCAGCTGCTGGTTCCGCGCGCAAAGCTACGGCGGGATCTCCTGCCCGCAGCAGGGCGCCTACCAGTCGCAATCCAGCCCGTACTACGGCTACTACACGTTCCAGACCTGGCCGGGCAGCTACTCCACCTTCTTCGGCATCCCCAGCATGCCCAAGCTGGACTACGGCGCCAGCGGCTCGGCCACGCGCAACCAGATCTACGGCAACTCGGGCTCGGTGATGCAGACCTACCTGGAGCCACCCTACGGCATCGACGGCTGGCGGCTGGACGCGGCGCAATACCTCGATGCCGGCGGCAACGGCGGCAGCGACGCCACCAACCACCAGATCATGCAGGAGATGCGCACGGCCGTGCTGTCGGCGAACCCGAACGCCGAGATCCTCGGCGAATACTGGGGCGATGCCTCGGCCTGGCTGGACGACGGCGCCGAGTGGGACGGCGCGATGAACTACAACGGCTTCACCCAGCCGGCGTCGGAATGGATCTGCGGCGTGGACGAAAGCGGCAACAGCGCCTCGCTCACGCCCAGCCAGCTCGACAGCTGGCTGCACGGCACGCGCGCCGACCTGCCCACCGACGTGCAGCAGACCATGAGCAACTTCCTGGGCAGCCACGACACCTCGCGCTTCGCCACGCGCTGCGGCGGCGACATCTGGAAGACCTACCTGGGCCTGTTCTTCCAGATGACCTACGTTGGCACGCCCAACATCTACTACGGCGACGAATACGGCATGCAGGGCGGCGCCGACCCGGACAACCGCCGCACCTTCGACTGGAGCCAGGCCACCACCGGCAACGCCGCGGTGGCGCTGACCCAGAAGCTGATCCGCATCCGCAACACATACCCCGCGCTGCGTACCGGCTCGTTCATGACCCTGCTCACCGACGACACCCACGGCATCTACGCGTTCGGCCGCCTCGACCCGAACAACCGCATCGCGGTGGTGCTGAACGGCACCGGCAACACCGAGACGGTGACGGTGCCGGTGTACGAGGAGAGCATGACCAACGGCAGCCAGGTCACCGACCTCATCACCGGCAGCAAGTACACGGTGAGCGGCGGCAACGTCACGGTGAGCGTGCAAGGCCACTACGGCGCGATCCTGGCGCAATGAACCTCTCACTTCCGGCCCGTGGCGGAAGGATTGATGACACATGCGCGGATACATCTGCGTACACTGGCCCCCGGGTTGCCGCATGGACGGAGATGCGGCAACCCGGCCACGGGGGGCCGCCGACACGCAGGCGGCGGGCGAGCGCATGAAGCCGCTGCCCGCCGACCGGATCGAGGGAAAACCAGCATGAGCAAGACCGCCACGCACGCCGCCGTGCGCCACGCCCACCGCGCAACCGCGCCCGCCGCCCGGCGGAGGAACGCCGCATGAGCCTCTTCGGCAGCCTGATGATCGCGCTGACCGCCGGCGCGCACGGCCCGCTGTGGCACGACAACCTGCAATGGCGCGGCCAGCAGGCCAGCATCGAGATGCAGCCCGGCGGCGGCTTCCTGCTGCATCCGGCGCACGGCAGGCGGCTGATCCCCGCGCCGCCGTATGCGGTGCAGACCGCCAGCCCGCTGTTCGACGGCCTGTACGCGATGGCGCAGGACGACCTGAAGCAGGATTCCGTCGCCGCGATCCGCGACGGCGCCTACGACCACGACCAGCCCATTCCGTGCACCTGCTTCGCCACCGGCGAGAAGTGGCCCTACGTGTGGACGCGCGACCTCTCGTTCTCGGTGGATCTGGGCCTGTGGCGCTACGACGCCACGCGCTCGCGCAACGGCCTGCGCTTCAAGCTCTCCGGCAGCCGCGTGCCCGGCACGCCACAGGGCCCGCTCGTGATGCAGGACACCGGCTCGGGCGGCAGCTGGCCGATCAGCACGGATCGCGTGGCGTGGTTCACCGCCGCGCGCCACCTGCTGGACGACAAGGCGTTCGCCGACGACACCTGGCAGGCGCTCACCGACACGCTGGCGCAGGATCGCCAGTACGCGTTCGACGCCGGCATGGGCCTGTACCGCGGCGAGACCTCCTTCCTCGACTGGCGCGAGCAGAGCTACCCCGCGTGGACGGCGAACGACGTCGTCTTCATCGCGCAGTCGTTCGCGCTGTCCACCAACGTGCTGCACTACCAGGCACTGCAGTTAGCCGCCCAGATGGCCGGCGAGCGCCACGACGCGCGCGCGGCGGACTACCAGGCGCAGGCCGACGCGCTGAAGGCCGCGATCAACGCACACTTCTGGCGCGCCGACCGCGGCATGTACATGAGCTACATCGGCGGCGACGGCGCGCCCTTCGACACCTACGACCTGCTCGGCATCGCGCTGGCCATCGACAGCGGCGTGGCCGACGGCGAACGCGCGCGGCAGGCGCTGGCCAACTACCCGGCGTGGCCCGCCGGCAGCCCGGTGATCTGGCCCGAGCGCACCGACCAGCCGATCTACCATAACCGCGCGATCTGGCCGTTCGTGAGCGCCTACGCGCTGCGCGCCGCGCGCAAGCTCAACGACCCCGTGCACATCGCGTTCGAGATCGCCTCGGTGATGCGCGGCGCCGCGCTGGCCGGCTCCAACATGGAGAACTACGAGCTCACCACCGAGGCAACGCACGTGGACGACGGCAAGCTCAGCGGCCCGGTGGTGGATTCGCCGCGCCAGCTGTGGTCGGTGGCCGCCTACCTCTCGGTGGTGGGCGAAGGCGTGTTCGGCCTCGGCAACGACGGCAGCATCCAGCCCAAGCTGCCGGTGTCGCTGGTGCCGATGCTGTTCGGCAAGAAGGAGTCGATCAGCCTGCAGCTGCCCGGCAAGCGCATCACCCTGAAGCTGCCGAAAAAGCTGGCCGGCAACCTGCTGATCGCCGACAACATCACGCAGCGCGGCGACGAGAGCGTGGTGCAGCTGATGGCGATCAAGGTGCCCGAGCTGGGCGTGCGCAGCACGGTGCCGCCGTTCGCGCCTTCCGCGCCCGCCGCGCCGCAGGTGACGCGCGACGGCGCGCACTGGAACGTGCGCAGCGCCGCGCCCGGCGTGCTCTACCTCAACAGCCGGCGCGTGGGCGCCATCGACGGCATGCTCGCGGTGCCCGCCGCGAACGCGCTGCAATGCTTCAGCCTCACGCAGACCGGCGCGGGCGGGCTGGAATCGCTGCACAGCCCGCAGCAGTGCGAAGGCCCGTTCGCCAGCGTGGGCGGCACATGGCCGCGCGCATGGGTCGCGCCCGCTGCCGGCAGCTACCAGGTGGCGCTGAGCTACCGCAACGACCACGGCCCGATCAACACCGGTATCACCGCCGCGGTGAAGATGCTGGCCATCCGCTGCGACGGCGAGGCGGAGCAGCGCGTGCCGCTGGTGATGCCGCACAGCGTGGGCGAGGAGCTTTCCACCACCGCGAAGTTCGCCGCCACGGCGGGCGCGCACTGCAGCTTCGCGCTAGCCGACGGTTTCAACATGAGCTACCTCGCGCACAACGCGCACTACACCGGCGGCGCGGGCGGCGACCACCCGCTGAACGACGCCACCGTCGGCGCGCTGCGCATCGTGCCCCTGCCCGCGGCAACCGCCCCGTGATGCGCACCGCACCGCTCCCCTCTCCCGCTTGCGGGAGAGGGTGCCCGAAGGGCGGGAGAGGGTACGGGCGGAGCGCTGTGTCGCGCTGCGCCGGGCGCGCCCTCTCCCCCGGCCCCTCTCCCGCAAGCGGGAGAGGGGAGTTGGAACGGGAAGCATCCACCAGACCACCTCACGCGAATCGCATACACCCATTCCAGCTTTCCGCCGCCCAACGCACGGGAGCCGCCCCATGACCCGCAAGCCCGAGCTGTCGTTCTGGCAGATCTGGAACATGTGCTTCGGCTTCCTCGGCATCCAGTTCGGCTTCGCGCTGCAGAACGCCAACGTCAGCCGCATCTTCCAGACGCTGGGCGCGAACGTGGATCAGATCCCGGTGCTGTGGATCGCCGCGCCGCTCACCGGGCTGATCGTGCAGCCGCTGATCGGCTACTGCTCCGACCGCACCTGGAACCGCTTCGGCCGCCGCCGTCCGTATTTCTTCGCCGGCGCGGTGCTCGCCACGCTGGCGCTGCTGGCGATGCCGAACTCGCCCGTGCTGTGGGTGGCGGCGGGCCTGCTGTGGATCATGGACGCCTCGTTCAACGTGGCGATGGAACCGTTCCGCGCCTTCGTGGGCGACCAGCTGCCGCCGCGCCAGCGCCCGCTGGGCTATGCGATGCAGAGCGTGTTCATCGGCGTGGGCGCGGTGGTGGCCTCGTTCCTGCCGTGGCTGCTCACCCGCTGCGGCGTGGCCAACACGGCGCCCGCCGGCACGGTGCCGCATTCGGTGATGTACGCCTTCTACGCTGGCGCGGCGGTGCTGCTGGGCGCGATGCTGTGGACGATCTGCACCACGCGCGAATATCCGCCGGAACAACTGGAAGCCTTCGCCGACAGCCACGCCGCGACGGAAACCACGGACGCGCACGGCGCGTGGAAGGCCGGCGCGCTGTTCCTGCTGCTCGGCGCCGTGGTACTTGCGCTGATCCTGCGCTTTCGCCTCGCGCAGGAGCTGTACCTGCTGGCCGGCGGACTGCTCGCCGCCGGCGCGCTGTTCGTCTGGCTGAGCCAGACCGCCAGCGGCGGCATGCTGCGCCAGATCATGGGCGACCTGTACGCGATGCCGCCGCAGATGCGTCGGCTGAACTGGGTGCAGTTCTTCTCGTGGTTCGCGATGTTCGCGATGTGGATCAACACCACGCCCGCCGTCGCCGGCCACTTCTACGGCAGCAGCGACACCGCCTCCGCCGCGTACAACGAAGGCGCGAACTGGGCCGGCGTGCTGATGGGCACCTACAACGGCGTGGGCGTGCTGGCCGCCATCGCGATCCCGCTGCTGGTGCGCGCGTGCGGCCTGCGCTGGAGCCACCTGGTCAACCTGTGGCTGGGCGGGCTGGGCCTGCTGTCGTTCCTGTTCGTGCGCGATCCGCACTGGCTGATCGCGTCGATGGTGGGCGTGGGCTTCGCCTGGGCCTCGATCCTGTCGCTGCCCTACGCGATGCTGTCGGACAACCTGCCCGCGGCGAAGATGGGCATCTACATGGGCATCTTCAATTTCTTCATCGTGATCCCGCAGCTGATGGCCGCCAGCGTGCTGGGCGTGCTGCTGAAGTGGTTCTTCCACGACCAGCCGGTATGGGCGCTGGGGCTGGGCGGCATCAGCCTGCTGATCGCCGGCCTGTGCACCCTGCGCGTGCGCGAACCCGGCGCGTGACGCCCGCTCAGGCGGAGAACGAATCGCGCACGTCCACGAAGTAGCGCTCGGCCTCCGCCACCGGCTGCGGCATGCCCAGGCCGTAGCCCTGCAGCTCGTCGCAGCCCAGGCTGGCAAGGAAGATCGCCTGGGCCGGCGTTTCCACGCCTTCGGCGGACACCTGCATGCCGAGCTGGTGGCCGAGTTCGATGATGGTCTGCACGATGGCGCCGCTGTCGGCGTCGTCGGGCAGGTCGCGCACGAAGCTCTGGTCGATCTTCAGCTTGTCGATGGGGAATTGCTTGAGGTAGGCGAGGCTGGAATAGCCGGTGCCGAAATCGTCCAGCGACAGCTGCACGCCCAGCGATTTCAGGCCGGCCAGGGTGCGGCGCACGCGCCCCACGTTTTCCATCAGCGCGCTTTCGGTCATCTCGATGTCGAGCATGGCCGCGGGCACGGCATGGCGCTGCAGCGCCTCGGTCACCTGCTCGACCAGGTGCGGATGCAGCACCTGCTGGGCGGAGACGTTCACCGCCATGGTGAAGCCGCGGTGGCCGCGATCCAGCCATTCGCGCAGCTGCCGCGCGGCCCGCTCGAACACCCAGTTGCCGATTTCCGGCATCAGGCCCAGCGCCTCGGCCACCGGGATGAAGCGCGCGGGCGAAACCTTGCCCAGCGAGCCGTTGTTCCAGCGCAGCAGCGCCTCGAAGCCGGTGAGCGCGTGATCGAGCGCGCGGTACTGCGGCTGGTAGTAGAGCTCGAACTCGTCGCGGCGCAGCGCGACGGGCAGGCGGCTGCCGAGCTGCACGCGTTCGTCCAGCGCGCGCTGCTGCCCCACGCTGAACTCGCCGATGCGGTCGCGGCCGTTGCGCTTGGCGTGATGCAACGCTGCCTCGGCGCCGCGCAGCAGCGCCGCCGCGGTGTCGCCGTGCACCGGCGAGTGGCTGATGCCGGCGCTGGCAGTGAGCAGCAGGCGGTAGTCCTGCCCCTCGATGGGGCGCGCCACCACGGCGCGCAGGCGTTCGACCAGCGCCAGCGCGGCCTCGCGATCCACGCCGTCCAGCGCCACCGCGAACTTGTCGCCGGCCACGCGGGCGAGCAGCCACCGCGTGTCCAGCGCCGCGCGCAGGCGGCCGGCCACGCGGCGCAGCACGTCGTCGCCGATCATGTGGCCCATGGATTCGTTGACCACCTGGAAACGGTCGAGGCCGATCACCGCCACCCAGACCTCGCTCCACGGCGTGCGCAGCATGCCGGCGATGGCTTCCTCCAGGAGGGTGCGGCGCGGCAGCTCGGTGATCGAATCGTGGTTGGCCGCGTGGATCAGCTTCTGCTCCGCCTGGTGGCGCGCGGTGACGTCGCGCGCCACGGCGTAGAGCAGGCCGTCCGAGGCGGCGAACGCTGTCCATTCCAGCAGGCGTTCGCTGCCGTCCTTGGCCACGCAGCGATTGACGAATTCGTGCGTGGCGCCGGCTTCGGCTTGGGCCGGGATGGCTTCCGGCGATTCGGCGCCGCGCAGCGGCGCCAGGAACCCGCGGTAGTCCAGCGTCTTCAACTCATGGGCGGCGTAGCCGGTGAGGCGCTGCAGGAAGGCATTGAATTGCACCAGGCGCCCGCTGCGCGTGTCGAGTATGCAGAACACCTCCTGCGACATCTCGAAGAAGCGGTCGCGCTCGTGCAGGCGGCCGAGCAGGCGCGCGCTTTCGATGGCGATGCCGGCCAGCGGCAGCATGCGGTCGATGCAGGCCAGCTCCTCCGGCCGCGGCTCGCGCGGCTCGCGGTAATACACCGCGAAGGTGCCCAGCACCTCGCCGTGGCTGCCGGGTATCGGCGTGGACCAACAGGCGCGCAGCCCGCATGCCCGCGCCAGCTGGCGGATATCCTCCGGCCAGTACGGATGCGTGGCGATGTCCCCAGCCACCACGCGCCGGCCGCTCCACGCGGCCGTGCCGCAACAGCCGCGCGCCTCGCCGATCTCCACGCCGTGCACGGCCTCGTTCCAGGCTTGCGGCAGGCTGGGCGCGGCGCCGTGCAGCAGGCGGCCGCCGTCGAGCAGCAACAGCGAGCACAGCGCGCCCGGGATCAGCACCTCGTGCAGCCGGGCGATGCCGGCGAGGGTTTCCGCCAGCGGCCGCTGCGCGGCGATGTCGAGCAGGATCTCGTGCTGGCAGGCGGCCATGCGCTCGTCGCGCTTGCGCGCGGTGATGTCCTGGCAGGCGCCGAGCAGGCGCAGCACGCGGCCGTCGGCGCCGGTTTCCACCATGCCGCGGCTGTACAGCACGCGCTCCTCGCCGCCGGGCCGCAGGATGCGCTCCTCGAACTCGAACTCGCCGCCGTCGTGCAGCGCCCGTTCGACGATGCCGCGCACCCGGGCGCGGTCGTCCGCGTGCACCAGCGCGAGGTAGGCGTCGAACGTGGCGGCGTGCCGCGCGGGATCGATGCCGTAGATGCGGTACAGCTCATCCGACCAGGCGACATGGTTGCTGGCCACGTCCCAGCTCCAGTTGCCCACCTGCGCCAGCTGCTGGGCCTGCTCCATCAAGCGCTGCTGCGACTGCAGCCGCAATTCCTCGCGCTTGCGCCGGTCGATGTCCTGGAAATGGACGGTGAGCCCGTCGGGCGCGGGGTACACGGTGCTTGCGAACCAGCGCCCCAGGGGTGCGAACCACGCTTCCACGGTGCGCGGCGCCTGCTCAGCCATCGCCCGTTCGCAGGCCTCGCGGAACGAACCGGTGGTTTCGTCCGGGAACGCCGCCCAGACCGTCTTGCCAAGCAGCTCGTCGGCGCTGCGGCCGAGGAAGGCGGCGGCGGTCGCATTGACGTAGGTGTAGCGCCAGTCCGCGTCCAGCGCCACGTACGCCTCGGCGATGCGCTCGAAGGCACGGCTGGATGCCGATTCGTGTTCGCTACGCCCCATGAACCCATCCTTCCATTGCGCGATGCAGCGGAAGATCAGGTTATGCCAGAGACCCGGTCACTACAACGTGAGAACGCCCGGCGCCGCCAGGTATTGCGGCGGTCAGGCTTCCGGCCGCAGGCTGGAACGGCGCACCTTCAGTTGCGCCGGCAGCATGGCGCTTTCCACGCTTTCGCCGTCGATCATCCGCACCAGCTGCTCCACCAGCACCTCGCCGGCCTTGCCGGTGTCCTGCCGCACGGTGGTCAGCGAGGGATAGATGAAGCTGGCCACGGGGATGTCGTCGAAGCCGGCCACCGCCACGTCGCCAGGCACGGCCAGGCCGCGTTCGACCAGGGCGCGCAGGGCGCCGATGGCGATCAGGTCGCTGGCGCCGAACACCGCGTCGAACTTCTGGCCGCGCTCCAGCAGCAACTCGGCGGCCTCGTAGCCGGCCTGCTCGGTGGTTTCGGCGTCGGCCTGCAGCCCTTCCTCCACCTTGAGGCCGGCCTCGCGCAACGCCGCCGCGTAGCCGCGGTAGCGTTCGTGGAACTCGGGATAGTGCGGCGTGGCGTCGCCGAGGAAGGCGATGCGCCGGCAGCCCTGCTCGATCAGGTGCGCGGTGGCCAGCCGGCCGCCCTCGAAATTGTCGCAGCCGATGGAGACGCCCGGCTGGCCCGGCAGCACCGCCCCCCAGCGCACGAAGCGCGTGCCCTGCGCCACCAGTTTCTCCAGCTTGTCGCGGTGCGACTGGTAGTCGCCGTAGCCGAGCAGGATCAGGCCGTCGGCCTTCTGGCTGCTGGAGAAATCCGCGTGCCAGTCGCGCGAGAACTGCTGGAACGAGATCAGCAGGTCGTAGCCCCGCTGCGCGCTGGCGCGGGTGATCGAGCCCAGCATCGACAGGAAGAACGGGTTGATGTGCGAGTCGTCCGCGGTGGGATCCTCGAACAGCAACAACGCCAGCGTGCCGGTGTGCTGACGGCGCAGATTGGATGCGTTCTTGTCCACTTTGTAATTCAGCGTATCCGCCGCCGTCTGGATGCGCAATCGCGTCTCCTCGCTCACCAGCGGGCTGCCGCGCAACGCGCGCGACACCGTGGACTGGGACACCCCGGCGAGATGGGCAATGTCGAACGATGTGGCCTTTCCCTTCATCCGCGCGACTCGATGATGCGTGACGTCCATGCATCGTAGCAGGGGCGGGATGGCGCGATTAATCGAGCCCGCAGCCACAGACGATGGTACCCGCGAGCCTGCCAGCGGCGGCCTACGGCGAACTGCCCGCAATGCCGTAGAACAGCCGCTTCACCCTAGCTACCCTCGGCTAGTGCAAACCACATCAGCGATCTAGACTGGCGCGTCGTAGCCACAGGAGGAAGCCATCCATGCATCGCACAGTCCTCTTCGCCTTGCTCTCCGCTCTCGCTGCCGTACCGGCCTGGGCCAGCAACCCGGCCACCACCAACCCCGCCGCAATTCTGTCCGCCCCAGCGATCACGCCTGCCCGCTTCGCCGCCTACGAGAAGGCGATCTCCTCGGATTCCATGGATGGCCGCAAGCCCGGCACGGCCGGCGGGCAGCGCGCCGTCGACTACATCGTGGCGCAGTTCATGAAACTGGGCCTAGAGCCCGGCAACCATGGCTCCTGGTTCCAGGATGTGCCCTACGTATCCACCCTGCTGGACAACAAGGACGTGACGCTGGACGTGACCGAGGGTGGCGGCACGCAGCATTTCGCCAATCGCACCGAGATGCTGGCCAACACCCTGCAGGCGAAGCCGCAAGTGGCGCTGAAGGACTCGAACATCGTCTTCGTGGGCTATGGCATCAACGCGCCGGCCTGGCAGTGGAACGACTACGCGGGCCTCGACGTGAAGGGCAAGACGGTGATCGTGCTGGTCAACGATCCCGGCTATGCCACCAACGACCCCAAGCTGTTCAGGGGCCGCGCGATGACCTACTACGGCCGCTGGACCTACAAGTACGAGGAGGCGGCGCGCGAGGGCGCCGCCGCCTGTTTCATCGTCCACGACACCGGTGCGGCCGGCTACCCATGGACGGTGCTGGTGAACAGCGGCGAAGGCCCGCAACTCAGCCTGCCGGCCATCGAGGATCCCGCGCCGCGCCTGCCGGTGGCAGGCTGGCTCACCACCGACTCCGCGCGCCGGCTGTTCGCCAAGGCGGGGCTCGACTTCGACAAGCTGAAGGCCGCGGCGTCGCAACGCGGCTTCAAGCCGGTGACGCTGCCGGCCAAGGCCTCGATCACGTTGGACAGCACGATCAGCCACGGCGTCACCCGCAACGTGCTGGGCCTGCTCAAGGGCAGTACACGACCGGACGAGGCCGTGGTCTACAGCGCGCACTGGGATCACTTCGGCCGTGACCCCAAGCTCAAGGGCCACCAGATCTACAACGGCGCGATCGACAACGGCACCGGCATCGCCGGCCTGCTCAGCATCGCGGATGCGTTCACCGCGCAGCAGCCAAAGCCCCGACGCTCGGTGCTGTTCGCCGCGGTGACGCTGGAAGAGGCCGGCCTGCTCGGCTCGCAGTACTACGTGACGCATCCGGTCTTCCCGCTGGACAAGACCGTGGCCGACATAAACATGGATGCGCTGAACATCATCGGCCCAACGAAGAACATGATCGTGGTGGGTTATGGCCAGTCGCAGCTGGAAGACATCCTCAAAGGCGTGCTGGCGACGCAGGGTCGCGTAGCCACGCCGGAAACCACACCCGAGAACGGCTTCTACTTCCGATCCGACCATTTCAGCTTCGCCAAGGCCGGCGTGCCTGCCATGGATACGCTCACTGGCAACGACCTGGTGCACGGCGGCACCTCGGCTGGCAACGCGGCGCTGGCCGACTACACCGCGCACCGCTACCACACCACCAAGGACGTGTACGACCCACACTGGGACTTCCGCGGCGTGGCCGAGGATCTGCAGGCGCTGTACGGCGTGGGCAGGCAGCTCGCCGACGGCGATGCCTGGCCGCAATGGTCGAAAGACAGCGAGTTCCGTGCGCGCCGCGAACAGATGATGGCCAGTGGAAAATGAACCGCCAGCGCGGGCCGATCCTCAACGCTGATCCGCGCCAGCCTTGTGCCGGAAGCATCCCACGAGGTGGTCGTTGATCATGCCGGTGGCCTGCATCAGCGAGTAGCAGATGGTGGTGCCGACGAAACGGAAGCCACACTTCTTCAGCTCCTTGCTCATGCGGTCGGACAGCGGCGTGCTGGCCGGCACCTCGCCCTTGTCCTTCCAGCGATTGAGCAACGGCTTGCCGTCCACGAACGACCAAAGGAAGGCGTCGAGGCTGCCGAACTCGCCGATGACTTTTTGCGCGGCGATGGCGTTGTCGCGCGCCGCCGTCACCTTGAGCCGGTTGCGGATGATGCCGGGGTCGAGCAGCAGCTTCTCCAGCTCGCGACCCTTCATCGCCGCCACGCGGGCGATGTCGAAACCGTGGAAGGCCTTGCGGTAGTTGTCGCGCTTGGCCAGCACGGTGCGCCACGACAGCCCGGCCTGCGCGCCTTCCAGGCACAGGAACTCGAACAGCGCGTCGTCGTCGTGCAGCGGCACGCCCCATTCGGTGTCGTGGTAGGCGCACATCAGCGCGTCGTCGGCAGGGGCCCAGTGGCAACGTTGCATGCGGCGGTTCCGGCGGGAGGGAGCGCACAGTGAACGCCTGCCGGCGCGGGGAGGCAATACACTCGCGCCTTTCCCGCACAACCTCGCCCATGCCCGATCGACCCGCTTCGCCACGCGGCGCCCAGCTGGCGCTGCTCGCCACCATCCTGCTGTGGGCCTACAGCTGGGTGGTGATGAAACAGGTGCTGGCGTTCGCTGGGCCGTTCGATTTCGCGGCGCTGCGCTACCTGCTGGGCGCGGCGGTGCTGTTCGCCGCGCTGGCGTTGAGCCGCCAGCCGCTGAAGCCGCCGCCGCTGCTGCCCACCGTGCTGATCGGCCTGTGCCAGACCGCGGCGTTCCAGGGCCTGGAGCAGTGGGCGCTGGTGAGCGGCGGCGCGGGCCACGTGGCGCTGCTGGCCTACACCATGCCGTTCTGGGCGGTGCTGCTGGCGTGGGCGATCCTGCACGAGCGGCCCACGAGGCGGCACTGGCTGGGCGTGGCGCTGGCCGCACTGGGCCTCGTCTGCATCATCGAGCCGTGGCGCGGCCTCGGCAACGCGGCGAGCACGGCGTTGGCCATCGCGGGCGGCGTGGCCTGGGCCGCGGGCACGGTGCTGAGCAAATGGCTGTTCCGGCGGCACGCGGTGTCCGCGCTCAACCTCACGGCGTGGCAGATGCTGGCCGGCGGCGTGGCGCTGGGCATCGTGGCGCTGCTGGTGCCGCAACGGGACATCGAATGGAGCGGCGCCTTCGTCGCCGGCCTGGCCTACAGCGTGCTGATGGCCTCCAGCCTCGCGTGGTGGCTGTGGTCGATCGTGCTGCGCCGGCTGCCCACCACGCTGGCCAGCGTGGGCAGCCTGGGCGTGCCCATCGTGGGCGTGCTGCTGGCGTGGGCGATCCTGCGCGAGGAACCCAGGCCGATGGAGTGGCTGGGCATCGCCTTCGTGCTGCTGGGCCTGTGCGCGGTGAGCGGGGTGCGGCTTCGGCGCTGAGCGCGTCGCAAGTTCGCGCGGCGGCGTTCAGCGCCACGCCGAAACCGCGGCGGTATCATGCGCGCTGCCGTTTTCCCGGATTCGCCGATGTACTCGCTGCCCGAATTGTGGTCACACCTGGTCGACTGGCTGAGCAGCCATGCGGTGGCGCCGGCGCTCGGCCTGCTGCACCTGGGCAAGCTCTCCGGCGACCCGCGCGACATCGCCGCCTCGCTGCTGATCGCGGCGCTGCAGATATGCATCATCGGCCTGCTGTTCCGGCCGCTGGAAACCTTCTTCCCCGCGGAGCGGTGGGCCAACCGCAAGCTCACCCTGGTCGACCGCAACTACACGGTGATGATGCTGGTGGGCATCTTCCCGCTGTTCACCTACCTGATCCTGATGCCCTTCAGCAATTTGCTGGGCGGCGGCGGCGCGGACACCGCCAGCGCCGGCTCGCCGCTGGCGCTGACCACCTTGGTGCCGTGGTTCAACGGCCATCCCTACGTGCTGTTCGGCGCGTACTACGTGGTGTACGACTTCGTGTACTACTGGATGCACCGCACCCAGCACGCGCTGCCGTGGTGGTGGGCGCTGCACAGCATGCACCACAGCACGCGGCAGATGAGCTGCTGGACGAACGACCGCGGCAACCTGATCGACGGCTTCATCCAGTCGATGATCCTCGCCGTGGTGGGCCTGGCGATGGGCGTGGATCCCGACGAGTTCGCCTGGCTGATGCTGCTGGGCGAGCTGGTGCAGAACCTGTCGCACACCAACACGCGGCTGGGGTTTGGACGGCTGTTCGAGCGGCTGTTCGTCGATCCGAAGTTCCACCGCCTGCACCACATGCTGGTGGATCCCGAGCGGCCGAAGCTGCACAACTGCAACTTCGGCCAGGTGTTCTCGATCTGGGACGTGTTGTTCGGCACCGCGCTGTACGGCGAGCCGCTGCGGCCCACCGGCGTGGGCGATCCGGTGGTGGACGCGGACAACGACCACGGCCTGCTCGGCCTGCACTGGGCCTCGACCAAGCGCTTCCTGTGCACGGTGTTCAGCCGCGAGGGCTGGAAGCCGGGCGAGGTGGCGTTCGATCCGGTCACCCTGCGCCCGGTACCGGTCGATCAGCTCGACCTGCATGCGCTGGCGCATCACCTTCCCGGCGGCGCCGCCGCGCCGGTTACCGAGATGGCGGCGAACGACGCCGTCACCGCGGAATCCGCGACGGCCTGAGCGGATTCACCACGGCAACGCGTCGAGATCGACGTTGCCGCCGGTGAGCACCAGGCCCACGCGCCGGCCGGCGAAGCGTTGCGGCTGCTTGAGGATGGCCGCCAGCACGGTGGCGCTGGAGACTTCCACCACCTGCTTCAGCTCGCTCCACAGCAGGCGCATCGCGGCGACGGTTTCCGCGTCGCTCACCGTGACGACTTCCACGCGATGCGCGCGCAGGGCGTCGAAATTCGGCTCGCCCACCAGTGCGCGCAGGCCGTCGCACACCGTATCCGGCTGGAAGCCCGCGATACGCGCGCCAGCGGCCAGCGAACGCGCCGCGTCGTCGGCGCCGGCCGGCTCGGCGCCGTACAGCGCCAGTTCCGGCCTGAGCGCATGCGCGGCAATGGCGACGCCCGCGGCCAAGCCGCCGCCGCCGACGGGCGTGATCAAGGCATCGAGCTGCGGCGCCTGCCGCAGCAGTTCCAGCGCAAGGGTGCCCTGCCCCGCCATCACCCGCGCGTCGGCATAGGGATGCACCAGCGCGGCGCCGGTCTGCGCCTGCACGTCGGCGCACATCGCCTCGCGCGCGGCCTGCGTGGGCGCGCAGCGGTGCAGTGTGCCGCCAGCGCGCACGATGGCGTCGAGCTTGGCCTGCACCGCGCCTTCGGGCACCACCACGTGCGCCGCGATGCCGCGCGTGGCGGCGGCCAGCGCCAGCGCGTTGCCGTGGTTGCCGGAGGAATGCGTGACCACGCCGCGCGCGGCTTCTTCGTCCGTCAGCGACCACACCGCGTTGCACGCGCCGCGGAACTTGAACGCGCCGCCGCGCTGCAGGTTCTCGCACTTGAAGTGGAGTTCGGCGCCGGCCAGCGCATCCAGCGCCGCGCTGCACAGCACCGGCGTGATCACGGCATGGGGCGCGATGCGCGCGGTGGCGTCGCGGATGGCGTCGATGTCGGGCAAGGCGTTCATGCCGTCGCGATCTCCACGCCGCAACGGTAGCGCCGTTCCGCGCCGGGTTCCAGCCGGATCGCGTCCGCGCATTCGGGCCGGTTGAACGCGTTGGCCATGCACTCCATCGGCTCCAGCGCGATGGCGCGGCGCACGCCGCGGCTGATCGTGTCGGCGGTGAAGGCGTGCATCAGGCCACGCTCCTGCCATACCGCCAGCGCGCGGCCGCTGGCCGGGTCGCGCAGGTGCGTGCGGATGCGGCCGTCGGCGCCGGGCTGCAGGTCGGTGTAGCCCTGGTCGATGATGTGGTCGTCGATCGCGCGCGGCTCGCGGAAGTCCAGCGCGGGCGCATCGTCCAGCGCCACGTAGGCGGCCGCGCCCGGCAGCGCGATCAGGTCGGCGCCGGTGCGCACCAGCGTCTCGGCGGGGATCGCCAGCTCCCAGCCGTCCACGAGGGCATCGGCCACGCGGAAGTACGGATGCCAGCCGAAGAAGCACGGCGCCGCGCTGTCGCCCACATTGCGCATGACGGCTTCCAGCGTGAGGCCGGCGGCGTCCAGCGTGAAGGTCACGGCCAGGTCGATCGCGTGCGGATAGCCCGGCTGCGGACGGATCGCCTCGGTGGCCAGCGTGACCTGCGCCTTCTCCTCGTCGGCGCTGAGCCCGGCGAGCTCGAACGTGGCGCCGCGCACGAAGCCGTGGCGGCTGGCGCGCGCGTCGCCCGTCACGCCGGGTTGCAAGTCCTGCGGCTGGCCGTCGAAGCGGTAGCGCGCGTCGGCGATGCGGCCGGCGAACGGCACCATGATCGCGAAACGCGAGCCGGCGCGCGCGACGATCTCCGCGTCGTCGCGGTAGCCGTCGGCGTAGTCGAACCACGCGCCGCCCTCGTTCGCCTCGAAGTTCAGCAGCGCCGCGCCCAGCCGCGCGATGCGCACGCGGCGGCCGCCTTCGGCATCCTCCAGCTGCACCACGGGCTGCGCGCCCAGCATGGCTTCGGCGGCGAGAAAACGCTTCATCGACGGGCTCCGTTGAAGGTGGCGGAAAGACGTCGCATGTTAGCCTGATCCACCCCCCAGCCCGATTGTCTTCGCATGAACGCACGACCCGACGCCGCCAACCTGCCGATCCGCCTCGCCGACTACCGGGCGCCCGCGTGGCGGGTGGAGCGGGTGGAGCTGGATTTCGAGCTGGGCATCGACGATGCCGAGGTGGCCGCGAAGCTGCTGTTGCGCCGCGATCTCGCGCAGGACGAGCCGCTGCGCCTCGACGGCGAAAACCTCGAACTGCTCTCCATCGTGCTGGACGGCCAGCCGCTGGCGGCAGATGCGTACCGCTTCATCGACGGCGGCATCGAGGTGGACGGCGCGCGCGACGGCAGCGTGCTGGAAACGCGCGTGCGCGTGCATCCCGCCGCGAACACCGCGCTGGAAGGCCTGTACCTGTCCGGCCCGCGCGAGACCGGCTTCCTGCTCACCCAGTGCGAGGCGCAGGGCTTCCGCCACATCACGTATTTCCCCGACCGTCCCGATGTGCAGTCCAGCTACACCGTGACCCTGCGCGCCGACCGTGCGCGCTTCCCGGTGCTGCTGGCCGGCGGCAATCCGGACGGCGCGGGCGAGCTGGAAGGCGGCCGCCACTGGGCGCGCTTCGTCGACCCCCATCCCAAGCCCGCCTATCTGTTCGCCCTGGTCGCCGGCCGGCTGGAGAAGATCGAACAGGACTACCGCACCGCCGACGGCCGCGACGTGCAGCTGAAGATCTGGGCCGAGACCGACGCCATCGGCAGCTGCCATTACGCGATGGACGCACTGGTGCGCTCGATGCGCTGGGACGAGCAGGCCTACGGCCGCAACTACGACCTCGACGTGTTCCACGTCGTCGCCACCCACGACTTCAACATGGGCGCGATGGAGAACAAGGGCCTCAACATCTTCAACACCAAGTGCCTGCTGGCCGACGCCGACTCCAGCACCGACGACGAATACCGCCGCGTGGAAGCGGTGGTCGCGCACGAGTACTTCCACAACTGGAGCGGCAACCGCGTCACCTGCCGCGACTGGTTCCAGCTGAGCCTGAAGGAAGGCTTCACCGTGTACCGCGAGCAGTGCTTCTCGGCCGACATGAACTCCGCGCCGCTGAAGCGCATCGAGGACGTGGCCCTGCTGCGCCGCGCGCAGTTCCCCGAGGACGCCGGCCCGCTGGCGCACCCGGTGCGCCCCGCCGAATACCGCGAGATCAACAACTTCTACACCGCCACCGTATACGAGAAAGGCGCCGAGCTGGTGCGCATGCTGGCCGGCAAGCTGGGCGCGGAAGGCTTCCGCCGCGGCAGCGACCTGTACTTCGGCCGCAACGACGGCCGCGCCGCCACCATCGAGGATTTCCTCGCCGCGCTGGGCGAAGCCAACGGCACCGACCTCTCGCCCTACCTCGCGTGGTATGGCCAGTCCGGCACGCCGCGGCTGAAGGCGCGCGGCGACTATGACGCCGCGCGCCGCGAATACACGCTCACGCTGTCGCAGCACACGCCGTCCAGCCACCAGCAGCCGCACAAGCAGCCGTTGCCGATCCCGGTGAAGCTGGCGCTGTTCGGCCCCGACGGCCGCATGCTGCCGCTGCACCTGGACGGCCATGCGGGCGGCGCCGAAGCCGTGGTGGTGCTGGCCGAAACCGAGCAGCGCTTCGTGTTCCGCGACGTGGCGCAGCGCCCCGTGCCCTCGCTGCTGCGCGGCTTCTCCGCGCCGGCGATCCTGGAATGCGACTACACGCCGGCCGAACTCGCCCTGCTGCTGGGCCACGACCCCGACGGCTTCAACCGCTGGGAAGCCGGCCAACAACTCGCGTTGCGCGCCTGCGATGCCCTGCGCGACGGCGCCAGCACGGACGCCGCGGACGCGTGGTGCGACGCGCTGGCCGCCCTGTTCGACGATGCGCGGCTCGACCCCGCCCTGCTCGCCGACCTGCTCACCCCGCCGGGCGAAGTCGAGCTGGCGGAACGCGAAAACATGGTCGATCCGGCGCACATCCACGCGCTGCGCCAGCAATTGCAGCGGCGCCTTGCCGCGCGCATCGGCCTGGGCCAATTGGACGCGCGCTACCGCGCTCTCGCCGCGCGATCCACAGTGGCCATCGACGCCGCCAGCCAGGCCGGCCGCAGCCTCAAGCAGCGCGTGCTGCAGTTGCTGGCGCTGCTCGATCCCGCCGCCGCGTGCGACCACGCCATCGCGCAATACCAAAACGCACCGAGCATGACCGACCGCCTCGCCGCACTCGCCGTGCTGGCGCGCCACGACGCCGCGCGCAGCGCCGGGCCGCTGGCGCACTACCGCGAGCGCTACGCAAGCGATCCGCTGGCGCTGGACAAGTGGTTTGCGTTGCAGGCGCAGCTGCCCGGCGAAGACGCACTGGCGCGCGTGCAGGCGCTGGAGGCCGATCCCGCCTTTACCCTGAAGAACCCGAACCGCGCCCGCGCCCTGCTGAGCACCTGGGCCAACGGCAACCCCAGCGGCTTCCATCGCGCGGATGGCGCGGGCTACCGGCTGTACGCGGAACGCCTGCTGGCGCTGGACGCGCTGAACCCGCAGACCGCCGCCCGCCTCGCCACCGCGTTCAACGGCTGGCATCGGCTGGAGCCGCGGCGCCGCGAGGCGGCCCATGCCGTGCTGGCCATGCTGGCGGCCCACGACAGGCTCTCGCGCAACCTCGCCGAGATCGTGGGCAACATGCTGAAAGGCTGAAACGGCAAGCGGCGGCCAAGGGCCGCCGCTTCTCGTGTCGATGGTGCGCACCTTGTGCGCGATGACTCTGGTGTTGCGGTCAGTTCAAAGCCATCGCGCCCAAGGTACGCATATCAGATATCGCCGCACATGCTGGCAGGCCTCATACCGGCAGGCTGTTCAATGCGGTACGCAGGCGCACCATGCGCGACTCCAGGCGCGGCTGCAGCATCGCACGCTCGTTCTCGGCGCGATCGTGCAGGGTTTCCATCGCCATCTCGATGCGACCGATCTCGATCAGCAGATCGTGGTGCGGAAAGAACTTCTCGAATTCGATGTTCATGCCCATGGCGGCTCTCCGGTGGTTGGTTGCCAGAGACAATGCATCGCCCATGCCAAAGTGTGATGCCAATCACACTATGTGTTTGGGCGTCTATTCGAGACTGACGCAGCACGTCAACTCCTGTCATGCTTCGGCAGAAATTTGCGTTCCAGTCACCGCTGGTTCACCTGTTCGCGGCGAAGATCGATCCACGTTCTGGCGGCAAGGCAGCCAGCCAAACAGCTCCGAGTTTCAAGGTTTCTGGCGCCCGGCACCACGGTCATCCTGGATTCCCCCTGTTCCTGAGACCACCGGGCGCCAGATCTCAACGACGAAACCCCGCACCTGTGCGGGGTTTCGCTTTTTGCGGCCAGCATTCATCGCCGGTGCGATGCAGGAAGCGCCCCGGCGACTTCGCCTGGCGCGCAAAAAACGACGGCGCCCCGAAGGGCGCCGTCCCGCTTCCTTCCGTGACGCGCGATCAGGCCCCTGTCCGCCCGATCCCGGCGCGCGTGGTCGCGCAGCCGGTGCCCATGAAAGTGCAAGCTACATCAAGCAGGTTGCATGCCAAACCTCATGCGGGTTAGCGCGGTACCATAACCACCCGTTTCAGCCCCGTGGCCGCGATGCTCCACCCCTCCCACTACGACGTCATCGTGATCGGCGGCGGCCACGCCGGCACCGAGGCCGCGCTGGCATCCGCGCGCACCGGCGCGCGCACTCTGCTGCTGACCCACAGCATCGAAACCGTGGGCGCGATGAGCTGCAACCCGGCCATCGGCGGCATCGGCAAGGGTCATCTGGTGAAGGAGATCGACGCGCTGGGCGGCGCGATGGCGCATGCGGCCGATCTGGCCGGCATCCAGTGGCGCACGCTGAACGCCTCCAAGGGCCCGGCGGTGCGCGCCACCCGCTGCCAGGCCGACCGCGCCCTGTACCGTGCCGCGATACGTCACATTGTGGAAAACCAGGTCAATCTCGACCTGTTTCAGCAGGCGGTGGACGACCTGGTCGTGGAAGGCGGCCGCGCCGTGGGCGTAGTGACGCAAATGGGCGTTTCCTTCCGCGCCAGGTCGATTGTGCTCACGGCGGGCACTTTCCTGGCCGGCAAGATCCACGTCGGCCCCGCCCAGTACGCCGGCGGCCGGGCGGGCGACCCGCCGGCCAGCACGCTGGCGGCGCGGCTGCGCGAGCTGCCGCTGGCGGCGGATCGCCTCAAGACCGGCACCCCGCCGCGCATCGACCGCCGCAGCATCGACTTCACCGGACTGGAAGAGCAGCGCGGCGACGATCCGGCGCCGGTGTTCTCCTACCTCGGCGCGCGCGACCAGCATCCGCGCCAGGTGAGCTGCTGGATCACCCATACCAGCGAGCGCACCCACGCGCTGATCCGCGGCGCGCTGGATCGCTCGCCGCTGTACACCGGCCAGATCGAGGGCGTGGGCCCGCGCTACTGCCCGTCCATCGAGGACAAGGTGGTGCGCTTCGCCGAGAAGAGTTCGCACCAGATCTTCATCGAGCCGGAAGGGCTGGACACGTTCGAGATCTACCCCAACGGCATCTCCACCTCGCTGCCGTTCGACGTGCAGCTGGCACTGGTGCAGTCGATCAAGGGTTTCGAGCACGCGCACATCACCCGCCCCGGCTACGCCATCGAATACGACTACTTCGATCCGCGCGGGCTCAACCCATGGCTGGAGACCAAGGCGATCCCGGGCCTGTACTTCGCCGGCCAGATCAACGGCACCACCGGCTACGAGGAGGCCGGCGCGCAGGGCCTGGTCGCCGGGCTCAATGCCGCCCTGTCCACACAGGGCAAGGCGCCGTGGTACCCGCGCCGCGACGAGGCCTACATCGGCGTGCTGATCGACGACCTCACCAGCAACGGCACCATCGAGCCCTACCGCATGTTCACCTCGCGCGCCGAATACCGGCTGCACCTGCGCGAGGACAACGCCGATCTGCGCCTGACCGAACAGGGCCATGCGCTGGGCGTGGTGCCGCAGGCGCGCTTCGACGCGCTGCGCGCCAAGCGCGAGGCGGTGGAGCGCGAGACGCAGCGCCTCGGTGCGCTGTGGGCGGCCCCGACCAACGCCCTGGGCGCCGCGATCGAGCGCCAGCTCGGCATCGCGCTGAGCCGCGAAACGAACGCGCTGGATCTGCTGCGCCGCCCGGAACTGGACTACGCGGGAATCGCCGCCGTCGCCGGACTCGGCCCCGCGGTGGAGCGCGAGGACGTGGCCGCCCAGGTCGAGGTGCAGGCCAAGTACGCCGGCTACCTGGAGCGCCAGCGCGAGGAGATCGAGCGCCAGCGCCGCCACGAGCAGACCGCGATCCCCGCCGGCTTCGACTATGGCGCCGTGCGCGGCCTCTCCGCCGAGGTGCTGCTCAAGCTCAGGCGCGCGCAGCCCGCCACCCTCGGCCAGGCTGCGCGCATCAGCGGCGTCACCCCCGCGGCGATCTCGCTGCTGCTGGTGCACCTGAGACGGCACGCGGCCTGAGTTTTCGCGTGCCCGGGCGCCCCTGCGCGCCGCGCGGCATGGCATCATCCCCGCATCCATCACACGGGGAGTGCATGCAATGGAAATCTGGATCGGCCGCAACGGCGAGCGCCATGGCCCGTACAAGGAAGAGGACGTGCGCGCCTGGCTGCGCAGCGGGCAGGTCAGCGGCAGCGACCTCGCCTGGCGTGAGGGCCTCGCCGACTGGCAGCCGCTGTCGGTGCTGTTCCCCGACGTGACGCGCGACGCCGCCCCGGCCGCGGACAATCCGTATTCGGCGCCCGCCGCGCCCATGCAGCACCTGCCGCAGACCACCGCCGCCTCGCTGGAGGACTACGCGGGTTTCTGGAAGCGCGTGGCCGCCTACATCCTCGATGCCATCGTGCTGTGGATCCCGCAGAAGCTGATCGAAGTGGTCACCGGTGCCGGCGCCGCCAAGGACGCCATGAGCGAGGCCGTCAAGGGCGCCGCCGGCGACATGCAGGTCGTCCATGCCGCGCAGATGCATTACCTCGCCGCCGCGTGGCCGTCCATGCTGCTGGGCTTCGTGGTCGGCGTGCTGTATTTCGCCATCTGCGAAAGCTCGGCGTGGCAGGCCACCCTGGGCAAGCTGGCGCTGGGCATCCGCGTCACCGACATGGAGGGCCGGCGCATAAGCTTCGGCCGCGCCATCGGACGTTACCTCGCCAAGATTCTCAGCTTCCTCATCCTGTTCATCGGCGTGATCATGGTCGCGTTCACCCGGCACAAGCAGGGCCTGCACGACATCATGTGCGGCACCCTGGTGCTGAACGGTCGCGCCAGCGAATTCAAGGACGCGTCCGCGAAGTCCGCCGGCCCCGGCGGCTCGTTCAACGCCTGATTCGCCGTTCCGCAAGCACGGCGCCGGGGTTCGCCCCGGCGCCGTTTTCTTTGGCGGCCAGCCTCGTGGACGCGATGCGAAGCGCTCCGGGCGATTCTGCCGGGGCGGGCCGGCTGCACCTGCTTGCTATCATCGACGACCCGTTCCACACGAAGGACACGCTCCACTCCATGCTCAGCATCGAACAACGCATCGCCCAGGACATCGCCGCCAAGACCGAACAGGTGCGCGCGGCGGTCGATCTGCTCGACGGCGGCGCCACCGTGCCGTTCATCGCGCGCTACCGCAAGGAAGTCACCGGCGGCCTCGACGACACCCAGTTGCGCACGCTGGAAGAGCGCCTGCGCTACCTGCGCGAGCTGGAGGAACGCCGTGCGGCGATCCTCGCCAGCGTCGAGGAACAGGGCAAGCTCAGCGATGCGCTGAAGGCCGACATCCTCGCCGCCGAAACCAAGGCCACGCTGGAAGACCTCTACCTGCCCTACAAGCCCAAGCGCCGCACCAAGGCGCAGATCGCGCGCGAAGCAGGGCTGGAGCCGCTGGCGCTGGGCCTGCGCGACGATCCCACGCAGTCGCCGGAAACCTTCGCCGCGCCCTTCGTCGACACTGACAAGGGCGTGGCCGACGTGCGCGCCGCGCTGGACGGCGCCCGCGCGATCCTGATGGAGTCGATCGCCGAGGATGCGCACCTGGTGGGCGAGCTGCGCGACTGGCTGTGGGACAAGGGCCAGATCCGCGCCAAGGTGGTCGCAGGCAAGGAGAACGAGGGCGCTAAGTTCCGCGACTATTTCGACCATGTGGAACCCATCGGCAAGATCCCCTCGCACCGCCTGCTGGCGCTGATGCGCGCGCGCAACGAGGGCATCATCGAACTCGACCTGCAGCCCGCGCTGGATGCCGAGCAGGGCCATGCCGAAGGCGAGGGCCGCGTGGCCGCGCATGCCGGCATCCACGACCGCGGCCGCGCCGCCGACGCGTGGCTGCGCGAGACCGTGCGCCTGACCTGGCGCGTGAAGCTGCACCTGCACCTCACGCTGGATCTGTTCGGCCGCGTGCGCGAAGGCGCCGAGGACGAAGCCATCCGCGTGTTCGGCGACAATCTCAAGGATCTGATGCTGGCCGCGCCGGCCGGCGCCAAGACCGTGCTGGGCCTGGATCCCGGCATCCGCACCGGCTGCAAGGTCGCCGTGGTCGATCCCACCGGCAAACTGCTCGCCACCGACACCATCTATCCGCACGAGCCGCGCCGGCAGTGGAACGAATCGCTGGCCGCGCTGGCCCGGCTGTGCCAGAAGCACGGCGTGGATCTGATCGCCATCGGCAACGGCACCGCCTCGCGCGAGACCGACAAGCTGGCCGGCGAGCTGATCAAGGGCCTGGCCAAGAGCCATCCCGAGCACAAGCTGTCGAAGGTCGTGGTGAGCGAGGCCGGCGCCTCGGTGTACTCCGCCTCGGAAACCGCCGCGAAGGAATTCCCGGAACTGGACGTGAGCCTGCGCGGCGCCGTCTCCATCGCGCGCCGCCTGCAGGATCCGCTGGCCGAGCTGGTGAAGATCGAGCCCAAGGCGATCGGCGTGGGCCAGTACCAGCACGACGTGAACCAGGTGAAGCTGGCCCGCGCGCTGGACGCCCGCGTCGAGGACTGCGTGAACGCGGTGGGCGTGGACGTGAACACCGCCTCCGCCGCGCTGCTCTCGCGCGTGGCCGGCCTTTCCGCCAGCGTGGCCGAGAACGTGGTGAAGCATCGCGACGCCAATGGCGCCTTCGCCAACCGCAAGGCGCTGCTCAAGGTGCCGCGCCTGGGCGACAAGGCGTTCGAGCAGTGCGCGGGCTTCCTGCGCGTGCCCAGCGGCGACAATCCGCTGGACGCCAGCGCGGTGCATCCGGAAGCCTATCCGGTGGTGGAACGCATCATCGCCCAGTGCGGCCGCGAGGTGCGCAACATCATCGGCGACACCGGCTTCCTGCGCGGCCTCAAGCCCGAGCAGTTCACCGACGAGAAGTTCGGCGTGCCCACGGTGCGCGACATCCTGAAAGAACTGGAGAAGCCCGGCCGCGACCCGCGCCCCGAGTTCGTCGCGCCCAGCTTCGCCGAGGGCGTGGAGGATGTGAAGGATCTGCGCCCCGGCATGATCCTCGAAGGCCGCGTCACCAACGTGGCCGCGTTCGGCGCGTTCGTGGACATCGGCGTGCACCAGGACGGCCTCGTCCACGTCTCCGCGCTGTCGCACACCTTCGTCAAGGATCCGCGCGACGCGGTGAAGGCCGGCGACATCGTCAAGGTGAAGGTGATGGAGGTGGATCTCCCGCGCCAGCGCATCGGCCTGTCGATGCGCCTCGACGACGAGCCGGGCCAGGCGCGCGGCAAGCCCGCCGGCGGCGATGCCCGCCCCGGCCAGCGCGACAACCGCGGCCCGCGCCCGGGCGCCGCGCCCAAGCCGGCGCCCGCCCCGGCCAACAGCGCCTTCGCCGACGCACTGGCGCGCGCGATCAAGCGCTGAAATCCCGGCATCGGAACCGCATGCCGCGCGCGATGCGCTGCAGCATGCGGTTCCGTATGGAATGCCTTACCGTAACGCCCAGCTAACAAGGCCATCCCGGCCCAGGAGTGTCTCCATGCTTCGTACCCGCCATCTGGCCGGCGCCATCGTCGCCGCCCTCGCGTTCAGCAGCGCCGCCAGCGCCACGGATTTCAGCAAGGTCGTCGTGTTCGGCGACAGCCTGAGCGACGCCGGCAACGTGTCGCTTTCGAAGGGTTCGACCACGCCGCTGCGCTTCACCACCAACCCGGGCAAGACGGCGGAGGAGCTGGTTGCCGCCGACCTGGGCGACCCGATCCAGGCCTCGCTGCTGGGCGGCACCGACTACGCCTTCGGCGGCGCCGGCGTGGTGCAGGGCGTGGCACCCGTGCCGACCCTGCCGCAGCAGTTCCAGATGTACCTGGCGGCCAACGGCGGCCATGCCGACGCGAACGCGCTGTACCAGGTCTGGGGCGGCGCCAACGACATCTTCTACCTGCTCGGCTCCACCACCGACAGCAACGCGCTGGCCGCCGGCACGATCAACGTCGCCAAGACCGAGCTCGGCCTGCTGAACCAGATGCAGACCAGCGGCGCCCGCTACGCGGTGGTCTACAACCTGCCGAACATCGGCGCGACGCCGGAATTCACCGCGCAGGGCGCCACCGTCTCCGCGGGCGTCACCCAGCTGTCGGTGCTGTTCAACAGCACGCTGAACTCCGGCCTGGCGCAGCTCAGCAACGCCGGCCTCAACGTGATCCCGGTGAACACCTACGCGCTGATCAACGAGGTGATCGCCAATCCGTCGGCCTACGGCTTCAGCAACGTCACCACGCCGGCCTGCGGCGCCGGCTCCAGCTCGGTGCAATGCGGCCCGCAGGGCTCGGGCCTGCCCTATACCTACGCCGCGGGCACCGACCAGACCTACCTGTTCGCCGACGGCGTGCACCCGACCACCGCCGCGCATGCGATGCTGGCCCAGGTCGTGTTGTCCGAAATCGCCGCGCCGGGCCAGATCTCCCTGCTGGGCGAGGCGCCGCTGGCCGCCAGCACCGCGCAGACCCGCGCGATCCGCAACGAGATGCTGGCCGACGGCAACGGCAGCGACACCCGCGTCTTCGTCAACGTGGACTACGCGCACCAGAGCTTCGACGCGCAGAGCAACTCGCCCAAGGCGACCAGCAACGACGTCAACCTCACGCTGGGCGTGGACGTGCGCGCCAGCGACAACGTCTCCGCCGGCATCGCGCTGGGCGTGGGCCAGAGCAATGCCAACACCGCCGGCGGCGGCGGCTACAAGCTGCAGGACATCAACGGCCTGGGCTACGTCACCTACCACCAGGGCGGCGGCTACGTGGGCGGCTACGCCAACTTCGGCCAGTCCAACTTCAGCGACATCGACCGCCGCATCCAGATCGGCGCCGCCTCGCGCAACGAGAGCGGCAAGGCCGACGGCTCGCACTTGGGCGGCGGCCTCACCGGCGGCTGGTGGTTCGACGTGGGCAGCCTGCGCACCGGCCCGTTCGCCAACGTGGAATGGCAGACCATCAAGATCAACGGCTACAACGAGCACGGCGACGACAGCACCGCGATGTGGTTCGGCCGCCAGCAGCGCAATGCGCTGATCGGCACGCTGGGCTGGCGCGTGCAGGGCCATTGGCAGGCCGGCAACACCGTGCTGTCGCCCTACGCCGAGGTGGCGTGGAACCACGACGACAAGGCCGAGGCGCGCGACATCACCGCCGGCCTCAACAGCATGAACGGCAGCTTCGCATTGAGCGGCTTCGTGCCGGACAAGACCTGGGGCAGCGCCGACCTCGGCCTGTCCGCACAGTTCAATCCGCGCCTCAGCGGCTGGGTGGGGTATAGCGGCCACTTCAGCGACGACAGCCAGAAGTACAACAGCGTCAACCTGGGCTTGAAGTACGCCTTCTGATGAGAAGTGCGGCCATGGATGGCCACCCGTTTGATCCTGACGATCAGGATGATCGCAAAAATACGGAAGTCCACGAAAAAGGCCGGCAATGCCGGCCTTTTTCGTGGGTTCGCGCTGCAGCGGCTTACTTCTTCCGGTTGCCACCGGCAAGATTGAAGATGGACAGCGCCTGCTGGCGCAGGCTGCCGGCATCGTCGGAACCCAAGTCGCTGGTGTTGCTGCCGGACTGCTGCTCGTGCAGCACCAGCATGCCGTTCTCGGTCCAGCTGGCGCGCAGGACGGTGCTGGCAGCGGCGTCCTTGCTGGCCTTCTTCTGCTGCACGGCCACCCACGGCGAACCGTTCTTGTAGGCGAAATCGGTGCTGGTGAAACCCTTGTCGCCGTAGTCCACCAGCTCGCGGATCACCTTCACCTCGCCGTTCTGGCGGAACACCTGCCAGCCGCGCGAGGCATTGGCGTCCAGCTTGGTGCCGGTGCTCACCTTCATGCCGCCGATCTGCTTGATCAGCGCGTTGAAATCGGCCAGATCCTTCTCGGCCGGGGTCTGCTCGGCCACCAGCTCGATGTTGGCCTGGTTCTTGTTGCCGCCGGTGAGCACCGGTGCCTGGATCGGCATGCTGTAGTGGCGCGCACCATCGGTGAGGATGGCCTTCACCACGTACACGTCGGCCGGCTTGATGTCGCCGGGCTTGAAGTCCAGCTGGAACGAATACGGGAAAGCGATGCCCGAGGCCACCGTCTTGCTTGCCACCGGCGCCGAACCGGCCGCGGAGGGCGACACGTCCACCAGGTTGATGACCAGCTGCGCATTCGGCGACGGCTGGATCGTGCCGCGCACCGAGATGGTGCCATTCACCGAGCTGGCGGTGACGGCAGCCGTCGAACTGGCGCTGGCGGTGCCGTCCTGCGACGGCGACGGCGCCGACGAGCCGCAGCCAGCCAGGGCGGCCAGCATGGCCAACGACATCACCGACAGAACCATCTTGCGCATGGGGTAAGCCTCGTCAACTGAATTGGGGGGTCGAACACGGAAACCGTGTGGCTATGCGCCTGGGGTTTCGTCGCGGGGGAAACGCCGAGAATAGCCGAAATGGCCAGTTGCGGGAAAGTCAAGCCGGTTCGACCGCAAATTTTCGTGAACGGACGCCAAACAGCCGCAGGCTCCTGTCAACCGAAATTTTTTGTGGGCGTTAGCCCATCCCGCGCAAGGTCTCGCTCCTTGGCTGCGGGAATGGCCACCGGCTCCAGTAATGGCCTATTCAACAAGAAAGCGGCGCGAAAGCTGTCCGGTTCAATACTGCGAATGCCCCATCCCTGATGTTTTCCCGCACGGAAGCGTACGATCTTGCGGCCATCCTCCTGCCCTGCCGACGCCACCCCATGAACACGCAAAAGCATCCCCACGACCCACTCCAGTCAAGCTTCGCCGACCGCATCAAGTTGCTGATCCAGCGCGTGGGCAGCGCCACCGAGATCGCCCGCCTGTGCGGCTTCTCCGAAGGCGTGGTGCGCAGCTGGCGCGACGGCAATACCGACCCCTCGCGCGCACGCTGCGTCACCATGGCGCGCACGCTGGGCATCTCGCTGGTGTGGCTGGTCGCTGGCGAGGGCGCCTTGCAGATCGACCCGAGCGTCACCGGCGGCGACGATGCCCAGTACAGCAGCGAAACCACCACGCACCGCGCGCGCAGCCGCTTCTCCCACCACGCCCAGCAGGCGACAACGGATACCGAAGCGGTCGCCGTCGATCCGTACCGCCTGAACACCGCCATGCAGATCCTGCAATCGGAGCTGGAGTTGGCGAACAGCCCGATGACGCTGGCCGACAACACCGACATGCTCAGCCATCTCTACGAGATCCTGGGCAAGGACGGCTCCAGCGTGGATGCCGCGGCGATGCTGAAATTCAACCGTCAGTTGTTCGAGCGCATCCGCCAATCCAAGGCGCGTGTCGCCTGAGTCCACCCGGACCTTGCGATCCGGACAAAACGCGGCGCCCCTCAAGCGGCGCCGCGTTTTGCTTGAGGGATGAGGCCACTCCCGGTCGCCCGTTGATCCTGGCGACCGGGAGTGGCCGCCAGGATCACTCGCGCAGCAGCGCGATGTCGGCCACCGCGCCGAACGCGGCCTTGAGCCGCCCCAACAAGGCGAGGCGGTTGCGGCGCACCGCCGGATTCTCGGCGTTCACCAGCACCTGCTCGAAGAAGGTATCCACCGGCGCCTGCAACTGCGCGAGCCGCTTCAGCACGCTGGTGTAGTCGCCGCGCTGCAAGGGTTCGGCGGCTTCCTTGCCCGCTGCGGCCAGCGCATCGGCCAGCGCCCGCTCGGCATCGTTCTCGAAATGCGCGGGATCGACCTCATGGGCCGGCGCCGGCTCGCCGGCTTCCTCGGCCTGCTTGCGCAGGATGTTCGCCACGCGCTTGTTCGCGGCGGCAAGGCTGGCCGCTTCCGGCAGGCGACCGAACTCGACCACGGCGCGCAGGCGACGATCGAAGTCGGGCAGCGTCTCCGGCCGCACCGCCAGCACGGCCTCGTAGGCCTCGGCCGGGCAGCCCTGCTCCGCGTAGTAACCGCGCAGGCGATCCAGCACGAAATCGGCCAGCTCGCCCGTCAGCGCGGCGCGGCGCTGTCCCGCGTCGATTGCGGGCGGCTTGCCGTCCTTGCCGGGCTTAACACCGGCTGCGAAGGCGGCCTCGGGCAGCAGCTCCAGCGCCTCGGCGAAAGCGGCGCGCAGGTCGATTTCCAGGCCGCCTTCGATCAGGGTGCGCGCCAGGCCCAGCGCGGCGCGGCGCAAGGCGAACGGATCCTTGTTGCCGCTGGGTTTCATGCCCACGGCGAAGATGCCGGCCAGCGTGTCGAGGCGTTCCGCGACGGCCAGCACCTGGCCCACCTTGTCGGCGGCGATGCCGTCGCGCGCGAAGCGCGGCTGGTAGTAGCTGTCCAGCGCCAGCGCCACCTCGGCCGGCTCGCCGTCGTGGCCGGCGTAGTAACGCCCCATCACGCCCTGCAGCTCGGGGAACTCGCCGACCATGCGGGTGAGCAGGTCGCACTTGCTCAAGCTCGCCGCGCGGGTAGCGGCGCCCGCATCGACGCCGACGCGGCCGGCGATCACGCGCGCCAGTTCGGCCACGCGCACGCTCTTGTCCCACAGGCTGCCCAGCGCCTGCTGGTAGGTGACGTTCTTGAGCTGCTCCTGGTAGCTGGCCAACGGCGTCTTCAGGTCTTCGTCCCAGAAGAACTTGGCGTCGGCGAAGCGCGGGCGGATCACGCGCTCGTAGCCCTTGCGGATCTCGGCGGGCTGCTTCGACTCGATGTTGGCGAGTCCGATGAAGTGCTCGGTAAGCTTACCGGCGGCGTCGAACACCGGCACGAACTTCTGGTTGGTCTCCATGGTGGTGACCAGCGCTTCCTGCGGCACGGCGAGGAAGCTGCGTTCGAAATTGCAGGCGATCGCCACCGGCCACTCGGTGAGGTTGGCGATCTCGTCGAGCAACGCGTCGTCGAGCCGCGGTACGCCGCCGGTCTCCTGCGCCGCACGCGCCACTTCCTCGCGCACGCGCTGGCGGCGCTCGGTCGGATCGGCCAGCACCTTGGCGCCGCGCATCGCATCGAGCCAGCCGTCGGCGTCGGACACGTGCACCGGGTGCGAGTGCATGAAGCGGTGGCCGCGCGACTTGCGGCCGCTGGCCAGGCCCAGCACCGCGCCGTCGACGATGTCCGCGCCGTGCAGCATCACCAGCCAATGCACGGGGCGCACGAAGGCGTAGTCGTGGTCGGCCCAGCGCATCGGGCGCGGAATCGGCAGGCCCTTGAGCGCCTCGTCCACGATCTCCGGCAACAGCGCGGCCAGCGACTGGCCCGGCTTCACCGCGCGGAACACGAACCACGCACCCTTGTCGGTTTCGAGCTTTTCCAGCTGCTCCACGGTGACGCCGCAGGACTGCGCGAAACCCGCGAGCGCCTTGGACGGCTGGCCCTGCGCATCCAGCGCGGCATTGACCGCCGGGCCGCGGCGCTCGACCGACTGCTCCGGCTGCATCGCGGCAACGTGCGGGATATGGACGGCCAAACGCCGCGGCGAGCAGTACGCCTTCGCCTTGTCCAGCGCGGCCTCGATGCCGCGCCTGGCCAGCCCGTCGCAGATGCCGCGCGCAAACGCGGCGGACAGCTCGTCCAGCGCCTTCGGCGGCAGCTCCTCGGTGCCCAGTTCGATCAGCAGCGATTTGGCGGCGCTCATGCGGCCTGCTCCTTGGTGTTCTTCTTCAGGCCCGGGAAGCCGAGCTTCTCGCGCTGCGCCACGTAGGTCTCGGCCACGCTGCGCGCCAGCGTGCGCACGCGCAGGATGTAGCGCTGGCGCTCGGTGACGCTGATCGCGCGGCGCGCGTCGAGCAGGTTGAAGGTGTGGCTGGCTTTCATCACCTGTTCGTACGCCGGCAGCGGCAGGTTGGCGGCGATCAGCTGGTTGGCGGTGGCCTCGCACACGTCGAACCAGCGCAGCAGTTCCGGCACGTTCGCGTGCTCGAAGTTGTAGGTGCTCTGCTCCACCTCGTTCTGGTGGAACACGTCGCCGTAGGTGACGGTGCCGTGCGGGCCTTCCGTCCACACCAGGTCGTACACGTTGTCCACGTTCTGCAGGTACATCGCCAGGCGTTCGAGGCCGTAGGTGATCTCGCCGGTGACGGGGCGGCACTCCAGGCCACCGGCCTGCTGGAAATAGGTGAACTGGGTGACTTCCATGCCGTTGAGCCAGACTTCCCAGCCCAGGCCCCAGGCGCCCAGCGTGGGCGATTCCCAGTTGTCCTCGACGAAGCGCAGGTCATGCACCAGCGGATCGAGGCCGAGTTCCTTCAGCGAGCCGATGTACAGCTCGAGGATGTTCTCCGGGTTCGGCTTCATCACCACCTGGTACTGGTAGTAATGCTGCAGGCGGTTGGGGTTCTCGCCGTAGCGGCCGTCGGTGGGGCGGCGCGAGGGTTGCACGTAGGCCGCCGACCACGGCTCGGGCCCCAGCGAACGCAGGAAGGTGGCGGGGTGGAAGGTGCCGGCGCCGACCTCGGTGTCGAGCGGCTGCAGCAAGACGCAACCCTGCGCCGCCCAGTAGCGGTTGAGGGTCTGGATCACATCCTGGAATGTGCGCGCGGACATGGCTTTCCGTGGGCTTCGGTAAAGCGGGTTAGTATAGCCGCAGCACGCTTGCGCACTGGTTTCCGCCGCTGCGCCACGCACGGGGGAATCGTCCGATGGCCGCATCACCGCAAATCGCAACTCTGCTCGGCCGCCGTGGCCGGCTGGAACTGGACGAGCTGCTCGCCGCGCTGGTGGTGGACGGCTACGTGAGTGCCGAGGATGCCAAGCAGGTGCGCCTGGGCTCGCGCGCCGGCCGCAGCACGGTGGAGCTGCACCCGCTGGTGCTGATCGCCAACGCCAAGCTGCCGAACCAGCGCGAGCCCGGTCGCCCGTTGAGCCTGGAGAGCCTGGTCGAATGGCTGGCCGGGCACGCCGGCCTGCCCTACCTCAAGATCGACCCGATGAAGGTCAACGTGGCCGCGGTCACCCAGGTGGTGAGCCACGGCTATGCGCAGCGGCACCGCATCCTGCCGGTGGCGATGGCGCCGGGCGAGGTGACCTTCGCCACCGCCGAGCCGTTCGACGAGGCCTGGGCCAAGGATCTCTCGCAGATGCTGCGCCGGGACGTGCACCGCGTGGTGTCCAGCCCGATCGACATCAACCGCTACCTGCAGGAGTTCTACGGTGTCCAGCGCTCGATCCAGCTGGCGCAGGACGCGAAGGCCAACGGTGGCTACGACACCTCGGCGATCCTCAACTTCGAGCAGCTGGTGGAGCTGGGCAAGAGTGGCGAGGTCGGCGCCGACGACCGCCACGTGGTGCACATCGTCGACTGGCTGCTGCAGTACGCGTTCGAGCAGCGCGCTTCGGACATCCACCTGGAGCCGCGCCGCGAGGCTGGCCAGATGCGCTTCCGCATCGATGGCGTGATGCACAAGGTGTTCGAGCTGCCGCCGCCGGTGATGAGCGCGGTGACCGCGCGCATCAAGATCCTGGCGCGCATGGACGTGGCCGAGAAGCGCCGCCCGCAGGACGGCCGCATCAAGACCCGTTCCAGCACCGGGCGCGAGGTGGAACTGCGTGTCTCCAGCATGCCCACCGCGTTCGGCGAGAAGATGGTGCTGCGCATCTTCGACCCCGACCTGGTCGTGAAGGACTTCGCACAGCTCGGCTTCTCCGCGGGCGAGACCACCCAGTGGCGGCACATGGTGGAGCGCCCGCACGGCATCGTGCTGGTCACCGGCCCCACCGGCTCGGGCAAGACCACCACGCTGTACTCCACGCTCAAGCACCTCGCCACCCCGGCGATGAACGTCTGCACGGTGGAAGACCCGATCGAGATGGTCTCGCCCGAGTTCAACCAGATGCAGGTGCAACCCTCGATCGACCTCGATTTTGCGGCCGGCGTGCGCACCCTGCTGCGGCAGGATCCCGACATCATCATGGTGGGCGAGATCCGCGACCTGGAAACCGCGCAGATGGCGGTGCAGGCCTCGCTCACCGGCCACCTGGTGCTCTCCACCCTGCACACCAACGACGCGCCCAGCGCGGTGACCCGCCTGCTCGACCTCGGCGTACCGCACTACCTGATCCAGTCCACGCTCACTGGCGTGGTGGCGCAACGCCTCGTGCGCACCCTGTGCCCCTACTGCAAGCGCGAAACCGCGCAGGATCCGCACGAGTGGAACGCGCTCACCCACGGCTGGCCGCTGCCCGTGCCGGAAAAGGTCTGCGCGCCGGTCGGCTGCATCGAGTGCCGCAACACCGGCTTCATGGGGCGCACCGGCATCTACGAGATGATGCCGATTTCGCCGCGCCTGCGCGCGCTGGTTTCCGCGCAACTGGAACTGGGCAACTTCGGCCAGACCGCGCTTGCCGATGGCATGCGCCCGCTGCGCATTTCCGCCGCCGAACAGGTGGCCCGCGGTCTCACCACCGTGCAGGAAGTGCTGGCCGTGCTGCCGCCCATCGAAATGCCCGACGACCACGTGCCTGCCGATCCCGCATGAAGCCCATCCTGATCATTCGTACCGGCCGTGCGCCGGATGCCATCCGCGCCCGCCACGGCGACTTTCCGCACTGGTTCCGGCTGAGCGCGTTGCTGCCGGCGCAACGCCTGCACGTCGTCGACGTGGAAGCCGGCGATGCGCTGCCCGCGCCGGGCGCGGCGGCCGGCGCCCTGATCACCGGCTCGGCGGCGATGGTCACCGAGCGCGCCGCATGGAGCGAACGCACGGCGGGATGGATCCGCAGCGCGATGGATGCGGAGCTGCCGCTGTTCGGCGTCTGCTTCGGCCACCAGTTGATGGCGCACGCACTGGGAGGCCGCGTCGATTATCTTCCCGGCGGTCGCGAGATCGGCACGCAAACCATCGAGACGCTGGATGCGATGGCGCGCGATCCGCTGGCCACCGACCTGCCGGCAAACTTCCGCGCCCACACCACGCACGAACAGAGCGTGCTGGAAGTCCCGCCCGGCGCCGTCGTGCTCGCACGCTCGGCGCGCGACCCGCACCAGTTGCTGCGCTACGGGCCGAACGCGCTCAGCACGCAATTCCACCCTGAATTCAGTGCCGACGTGATGCGCGCCTACATCCGCCGCAAGCGCGGCGACATGCGTCGCGAGGGCTCCGATCCGCAGCGCTGTTTCCGCGAAGTCGCCGCCACACCGGTTGCGCGCAGGCTGCTGCAACGCTTCGCCGGTCAGCACGGTCTATCCAGACCGCGTTAGTACCGCAAACGCCTTGCGATTGCATCGCGCGAAAGCATGGCAAACAGCAGGCCGAACAGGAATCCGCCGATGTGGGCCCACCACACATAGGCGCCATAGCTCGGGCCTGCATAGCTGAAGAGCAACTGCAGCAGCGCCCAGATGCCGATCAGCAGAAAGGCCGGTACGCGCACGAATTCCAGATAAAGGCCCAGCGGCAGCACCAGACCCAGACGCGCACGTGGGAACAGCGCAACGTAGGTGCCGACCACGGCCGATACCGCACCGCTGCAGCCAATGATCGGCAGTCGCACTCCTGCCAGCGACACTGCGCCAATCAGGTTGGCCACGATGCCGCCGATCACGAACAACAGCAGGAAACGCAGCGATCCCAGCGCGCGCTCCCCCGGCAAGCCGAAGATCATCAGGAACAGCAGGTTGCTGAGCAGATGCAGCCAGGTGACGTGGATGAACAGGGCGGTGAACAGGCGCAGCAGCGACGGGTCGGTCAGCTGCGGCCATACGGGTTGATGCGCGTCAAAGATGTTTGCCGGGACGGTTCCCCATTCCAGGAGCACGGCGAGGCGCTGCTGCTGCGGCATGAGGGCGAGCCAGACGAAGCACAACGCGCATACGCTGACGATGAGCAACGTGGCCCATTGCCATTGCTGGCGTCGGCGTGTTTCGACATGTACGAACAAATGCGCGCTCCGCGTTGCCCAGTAGCCGGTTTGGGATGATAGGCGATAGGGTCGCCAAGGCACGGTGGAGAGGTTATGTGGAGCCCCAAAAGCAAACACCCCCACCGGTATCGGTGAGGGTGTTTGGGGATAAAGCCCCTGGCGGTGACCTACTCTTGCATGCAAGTGCACACTACCATCGGCGCGGCTGCGTTTCACTTCCGAGTTCGGGATGGGATCGGGTGGGACCACAGCGCTATGGCCGCCAGGGAAGGGGTTGAAGCAGCGCAGATGCGCCGGCTTCAAGAATTTGGCAAACGAGTGACAAGCGTCCGGGTTGAAGTACCGGGATACGTGGTGAAGGCCACTTGGGGTTATATGGTCAAGCCGCACGGCTCATTAGTACGCGTAAGCTCAATGCATTGCTGCACTTCCACACCGCGCCTATCAACCACTTAGTCTAAATGGTGCCTACAGGAGAGTTGAACTCTCGGGAGATCTCATCTTGGGGCGCGCTTCCCGCTTAGATGCTTTCAGCGGTTATCGCTTCCGTTCATAGCTACCGGGCAATGCCATGGGCATGACAACCCGAACACCAGCGGAACGTCCACTCCGGTCCTCTCGTACTAGGAGCAGCCCCCCTCAAATCTCCAACGCCCACGACAGATAGGGACCGAACTGTCTCACGACGTTCTGAACCCAGCTCGCGTACCACTTTAAATGGCGAACAGCCATACCCTTGGGACCGGCTACAGCCCCAGGATGTGATGAGCCGACATCGAGGTGCCAAACACCGCCGTCGATATGAACTCTTGGGCGGTATCAGCCTGTTATCCCCGGAGTACCTTTTATCCGTTGAGCGATGGCCCTTCCATACAGAACCACCGGATCACTAAGACCTACTTTCGTACCTGCTTGATCCGTCGATCTTGCAGTCAAGCACGCTTATGCCTTTGCACACAGTGCGCGATGTCCGACCGCGCTGAGCGTACCTTCGTGCTCCTCCGTTACTCTTTGGGAGGAGACCGCCCCAGTCAAACTACCCACCATACACGGTCCCTGACCCGGATTACGGGCCGAGGTTAGAACGTCAAGCACTTCAGGGTGGTATTTCAAGGATGGCTCCACCGAAACTGGCGTCTCGGTTTCGTAGCCTCCCACCTATCCTACACAGAAGAACTCAACGTTCAGTGTAAAGCTATAGTAAAGGTTCACGGGGTCTTTCCGTCTTGCCGCGGGAACGCTGCATCTTCACAGCGATTTCAATTTCACTGAGTCTCGGGTGGAGACAGCGCCGCTGTCGTTACGCCATTCGTGCAGGTCGGAACTTACCCGACAAGGAATTTCGCTACCTTAGGACCGTTATAGTTACGGCCGCCGTTTACTGGGGCTTCGATCAAGAGCTTCGCCTTGCGGCTGACCCCATCAATTAACCTTCCAGCACCGGGCAGGCGTCACACCCTATACGTCCACTTTCGTGTTTGCAGAGTGCTGTGTTTTTGATAAACAGTCGCAGCGGCCAGGTTACTGCGACCCTCTAACGCTCAGTCACGCACGTGACCACGTCGGAGGGCGCACCTTCTCCCGAAGTTACGGTGCCATTTTGCCTAGTTCCTTCACCCGAGTTCTCTCAAGCGCCTTGGGATTCTCACCCTGCCTACCAGTGTCGGTTTACGGTACGGTTGGCTGTAGCTGAAGCTTAGTGGCTTTTCCTGGAAGCGTGGTATCAGTCACTTCGCCCAAAAGGGCTCGTCTCGGTGCTCGGCATAAAGAGGGCCGGATTTGCCTAACCCTCATGCCTACCGCCTTTCCCCGGGACAACCAACGCCCGGTAGACCTAACCTTCTCCGTCCCCACATCGCACTACAGACCAGTGCTGGAATATTAACCAGCTTCCCATCGACTACGCATTTCTGCCTCGCCTTAGGGGCCGACTCACCCTGCGCCGATGAACGTTGCGCGAGGAAACCTTGGGCTTTCGGCGTGCGGGCTTTTCACCCGCATTATCGTTACTCATGTCAGCATTCGCACTTCCGATACCTCCAGCAGACTTTACAATCCACCTTCACAGGCTTACGGAACGCTCCTCTACCGCGCACATTGCTGTGCACCCCGAGCTTCGGTGTCTAGCTTAGCCCCGTTAAATCTTCCGCGCAGACCGACTCGACCAGTGAGCTATTACGCTTTCTTTAAAGGATGGCTGCTTCTAAGCCAACCTCCTGGCTGTCTATGCCTTTCCACATCGTTTTCCACTTAGCTAGAACTTGGGGACCTTAGCTGCGGGTCTGGGTTGTTTCCCTTTTCACGACGGACGTTAGCACCCGCCGTGTGTCTCCCGGATAGTCTGTCCTGGTATTCGGAGTTTGCCATGGTTTGCTAAGTCGCGATGACCCGCTAGCCATAACAGTGCTCTACCCCCAGGAAGATTCGTCCGAGGCGCTACCTAAATAGCTTTCGAGGAGAACCAGCTATCTCCGAGTTTGTTTAGCCTTTCACTCCTATCCACAGCTCATCCCCATCTATTGCAACAGATGTGGGTTCGGTCCTCCAGTGCGTGTTACCGCACCTTCAACCTGGCCATGGATAGATCACTCGGTTTCGGGTCTACTGCCAGAGACTATGCGCCCTATTCAGACTCGGTTTCCCTTCGCCTCCCCTAGACGGTTAAGCTTGCCACTGACAGTAAGTCGCTGACCCATTATACAAAAGGTACGCAGTCACCCTTACGGGCTTCCACTGCTTGTACGTATACGGTTTCAGGGTCTATTTCACTCCCCTCTCCGGGGTTCTTTTCGCCTTTCCCTCACGGTACTTGTTCGCTATCGGTCAGTCAGGAGTATTTAGCCTTGGAGGATGGTCCCCCCATGTTCAGACAGGGTTTCTCGTGCCCCGCCCTACTCAATTTCATGCACGGTGCCCTTTCGCCTACCGGGCTATCACCGTCTGCGGCGGGCCTTTCCAGACCCTTCGACTAAAACACTGTGCACTTTTGGGCTAGTCCGCGTTCGCTCGTCGCTACTGACGGAATCTCGGTTGATTTCTTTTCCTCCGGGTACTTAGATATTTCAGTTCCCCGGGTTCGCTTCCGCAACCTATGAATTCAGTTACGGATACCTATTGCTAGGTGGGTTTCCCCATTCGGACATTGCCGGATCAAAGCTTGTTGCCAGCTCCCCGACACTTTTCGCAGGCTGCCACGTCCTTCATCGCCTCTGACTGCCAAGGCATCCACCGTATACGCTTGGTCGCTTGACCATATAACCCCAAGTCGCCTCAGGGCCATACTTTCAAACCACCTGTTCGTGCCTCAACACGTGTCTCGGTTCAGTTCGAACCAAGACGCTTGTCACTCGTTTGCCAGTTTTCAAAGAACACAAGAACGGCCTCAACGCCGCCTCGCTTCAAAATCTTTTAGTGTGCTTGTCTTCACGCAGTCCATCGTGGTGGAGCCAGTCGGGATCGAACCGACGACCCCCTGCTTGCAAAGCAGGTGCTCTCCCAGCTGAGCTATGGCCCCATAGCCTTTGGTGAAGAGTCCGGCCAAGGATGGCCAGTTTTCCGCCGAAGGATCCGGCGACCAGTGATGGTGGGTCTGGGAGGACTCGAACCACCGGCCTCACCCTTATCAGGGGTGCGCTCTAACCACCTGAGCTACAGACCCGCAAAGCTTTCTTGCAGGGACGCTACGTGAAATACAGGTGTCTTGTGTGGACGTCTTGCGCGACGGATCGCGCTGTCGTTCTCGAAAGGAGGTGATCCAGCCGCACCTTCCGATACGGCTACCTTGTTACGACTTCACCCCAGTCATGAACCACTCCGTGGTCGTCGTCCCCCTTGCGGTTAGACTAACGGCTTCTGGAGCAACTCACTCCCATGGTGTGACGGGCGGTGTGTACAAGGCCCGGGAACGTATTCACCGCAGCATAGCTGATCTGCGATTACTAGCGATTCCGACTTCATGGAGTCGAGTTGCAGACTCCAATCCGGACTGGGATCGGCTTTCTGGGATTGGCTCCACCTCGCGGTATTGCAACCCTCTGTACCGACCATTGTAGTACGTGTGTAGCCCTGGCCGTAAGGGCCATGAGGACTTGACGTCATCCCCACCTTCCTCCGGTTTGTCACCGGCAGTCTCCTTAGAGTTCCCACCATTACGTGCTGGCAACTAAGGACAAGGGTTGCGCTCGTTGCGGGACTTAACCCAACATCTCACGACACGAGCTGACGACAGCCATGCAGCACCTGTGTTCCGATTCCCGAAGGCACTCCCGCATCTCTGCAGGATTCCGGACATGTCAAGGCCAGGTAAGGTTCTTCGCGTTGCATCGAATTAAACCACATACTCCACCGCTTGTGCGGGCCCCCGTCAATTCCTTTGAGTTTCAGTCTTGCGACCGTACTCCCCAGGCGGCGAACTTAACGCGTTAGCTTCGACACTGATCTCCGAGTTGAGACCAACATCCAGTTCGCATCGTTTAGGGCGTGGACTACCAGGGTATCTAATCCTGTTTGCTCCCCACGCTTTCGTGCTTCAGCGTCAGTGTTGTCCCAGATGGCCGCCTTCGCCACTGATGTTCCTCCCGATCTCTACGCATTTCACCGCTACACCGGGAATTCCACCATCCTCTGACACACTCTAGCTCGCCAGTATCCATCGCCATTCCCAGGTTGAGCCCGGGGATTTCACGACAGACTTAACGAACCGCCTACGCACCCTTTACGCCCAGTAATTCCGATTAACGCTTGCACCCTTCGTATTACCGCGGCTGCTGGCACGAAGTTAGCCGGTGCTTATTCCTCAGGTACCGTCAGCTCCACGGGGTATTGGCCCATGGCATTTCGCTCCTGATAAAAGTGCTTTACAACCCGAAGGCCTTCTTCACACACGCGGCATTGCTGGATCAGGCTTGCGCCCATTGTCCAATATTCCCCACTGCTGCCTCCCGTAGGAGTCTGGGCCGTGTCTCAGTCCCAGTGTGGCTGATCATCCTCTCAGACCAGCTAGCGATCGTCGCCTTGGTAGGCCATTACCCTACCAACTAGCTAATCGCACATCGGTTCGTCCAACCGCGCGAGGTCTTGCGAGCCCCCGCTTTCTCCCATGGGACGTATGCGGTATTAGCGTAAGTTTCCCTACGTTATCCCCCACGTTTGGGTAGATCCCGATGCATTACTCACCCGTCCGCCACTCGCCACCCGGTATTGCTACCTGTGCTGCCGTTCGACTTGCATGTGTTAGGCATGCCGCCAGCGTTCAATCTGAGCCAGGATCAAACTCTTCACTTAAGTTTTCGATCTCCCGAAGAAGATCTATCTTTCTGAAGCGTGACCCCAACCAATCAAAACTCATTACTGACTTTCTTTTGGGTGGGACGCTTGCATTGCTTGGACAGGTCATCGACCCGCCAGCGCAAGGCGTCCACACAATTCACCTGTGCACACTGTCAAAGATCACTTCACCGCGGAGCTTTCCGCCGTGGGACATTTCGTCCCGGTGAACCGCCTACTATACATCGTCTTTCCTGTCCGTCAACACCCGCTGCGAAGAATCTTTTTCTGCAGAGTGGTGACGCACCGTGCCGATGCAGCAGTGGGGCGCGAATAGTAGGCAGGCACCCCGATATTGGCAAGCGATTTCTTCGAAGAATTTTCACTCTTTCGCGCAAGCCTTTGATCTTGCGCGAAACAAAGCCTTGAAAGCGCGCCCGGCGATCAGCCGCCGGTCAATCGCACCCGGGCGAAGTTGCGCTTGCCGACCTGCAGCACGCCCTCGAAACCCGCGGCGAACACGCGCTGCGCATCCTCCACCACCTCCGCGTCGATGCGCACCGCACGCTCCTTGAGCTTGCGGTTCGCCTCGGAGTTACTGGCGGTAAGTCCCGCCGCAGTGAGCAAGGCAGGCAGGCGCAGGCCTTCGGCTGTCGCAACGATTTCCGTGAGCGGCAACAGCGAGGTGTCGCCCTCGCCGCGCACCACCGCATGCCAGCCCGCAATGGCCTGCTCGGCGGCAGCCGCGTCGTGGAAGCGGGTGGCCAGTTCGCGCGCCAGGCGCAGCTTCACGTCGCGGGGATTCAGGTTGCCGCTTTCGATGGCGTGCCGGAGCACCTTCGCTTCATCGACGCCGATCTCGAAGCTGAGCAGGTCGATCCACTTCCACATCAACTCGTCGCCGATCTTCATGGTCTTGGTGACGATGTCGATCGCCGGTTCGTCGATGCCGATGTAGTTGCCCAGCGACTTGGACATCTTGTGCACGCCGTCCAGGCCTTCGAGCAGCGGCATGGTGAGCACGATCTGCGGCTTCTGCCCGAAGTGTTCCTGCAGGCCGCGGCCCATCAGCAGGTTGAACTTCTGGTCGGTACCGCCCAGCTCGACGTCGGCCTCCAGCGCCACCGAGTCGTAGCCCTGGGTAAGCGGATACATGAACTCGTGGATGGCGATCGGCTGCTGCGCGGCGTAGCGCTTGGCGAAATCGTCGCGCTCCAGCATGCGCGCCACGGTGTGCTGCGCGGCGAGCCGGATCATGTCGGCCGCCGTCATCTTGCTGAACCACTCGGAATTGAAGCGCACCTCGGTGCGCTCGCGGTCGAGCACCTTGTACACCTGCGCGGCGTAGGTCTCGGCGTTCTTCAGCACGTCCTCGCGGGTGAGCGGCTTGCGCGTGGCGTTCTTACCGGTGGGGTCGCCGATCATGCCGGTGAAGTCACCGATCAGGAAGATCACCTGGTGCCCCAGATCCTGGAACTGGCGCATCTTGTTGAGCAGCACGGTATGGCCCAGGTGCAGATCCGGCGCGGTGGGATCGAAGCCAGCCTTGATGCGCAGCGGGCGGCCCGTCTTCAGCCGCTCCAGCAGATCCTCGCGCTTGATGATTTCGTCGGCGCCACGCGCAATCGTGGCCAACGCCTGCTCAGCTTCGCTCATGCCTTCCTCGAAAAGTTATGGTTGCCATGACAGCCATTGGGGCGATGGCAATCACGTTTCAGCGTTAATTGTGCGTTAATCGAAAACCTGACGCAAACCCTTGATGGAAAAGGGATTGACGCACTCGTCATGCGGCATCTATGGTACGCGGGTTTGTTACTTTGTACGACGAGGTTCGCGCAGCATGAGTGGGAAAATCCGGGGGGGGCTCCGCGCACGCAAGCAGGCCATTTGCCGCAAGGCGCAGCGTCGGCACTGCAGCTTCTACGAGCGTTGCGCGCACTGGTCGTTCGACCGTTCGGAATCCTCCACGCCGATCCATTGGCACCGCGAACGCTGGGTGCTGGCCGGCACCGCGCTGATGGCGACCCTGCTCTCCGGCTTCATCATGCCGGCTTGGGCCACCGCGATGAAACCCGCGCCCATGGCCGAGGCGCACACCCTGCTGCCGCTGGCACTGCCGAAGCTGAGTCCGATCCAGCAGACCGCCTCCACGGTGGATGACTGGCAGGTAGTGCGCGTGCAGCCGGGCCAGACGCTTTCCGACATCTTCGGTGGTCGCGGCCTCAGCCTCACCGACCTGCAGAAGGTGATGAATGCCGCCGGCGACGCGAAATCCGCGTTGCACAACATCCGTCCCGGCGAGGAGTTCGACTTCCTGCTCGGCCCCGGCGGCAGCCTGCGCGGCTTCCGCTTCGACAAGGATCAGGCAAACCGCGCCATCGTGCGCCTCGACGGCCCGCAGCCCACGCTGACACTGCAGCCGCGCGAGATGGACGTGCGCGAGGAAGTGGCGCACGGCGTGATCCGCAGCAGCCTGTTCGCCGCCGCCGCCAAGGCCGGCATGAACGACTCGATGGTGGTGAAGCTGGCGGACATCTTCAAATACGACGTCGACTTCATCAAGGACATCCGCAGCGGCGACAGCTTCACGGTGATCTACAACGACGTCTACCGCGACGGCGCCTACCTGCACGAAGGCGACATCGTGGCCGCGGAGTTCGTCAACCAGGGCAAGCGCTACACCGCCTACCGCTTCAGGCAGGCCGACGGCAGCGTGGGCTGGTTCAGCGAGGACGGCCGTCCGCTGCGCAAGTCGCTGATGCGCACGCCGGTGGCGTTCACGCGCATCTCCTCGGTCTTCAGCATGGCCCGCAAGCACCCCATCCTCGGCTACACGCGCGCACACAAAGGCGTGGACTACGCCGCACCGGCCGGCACGCCGATCCACGCCGCGGGCGACGGCACCATCGTCTACCGCGGCTGGGAGAACGGCTACGGCAACTTCGTGCTGATCAAGCACAACGCCACGTATTCCACCGCCTACGCCCACATGTCCCGTTTCGCCAGCGGCGAGCGCGTGGGCAGCCATGTGAGCCAGGGCGAGGTGATCGGCTACGTCGGCATGACCGGCCTGGCCACCGGCCCGCACCTGCACTACGAAGTGCGCATCGACGGCAACCAGGTCAATCCGCTGACCGTGACCATGCCCAAGCCGCAGCCGCTTCCGGCCGCAGAGCTGGCGAAGTTCGAGTCCACTGTGGTGAAGCCGCAACTTGCACGCCTGCAGATGCTCGACAAGCGCTACCAGATGGCGCGCGCCGACGCTGCTGCCACGACGCCGGACAGCGATTGACGCGTACTCCCGCATGAATGATTCACGGTCGTTGTACATCGGCCTGATTTCCGGCACCAGCGCCGACGGCATCGACGCCGCGCTGGTACGCTTCGAGGGCGACACGCCGCATCCCGTCGCCGCGCGCACTCACCCGTGGCCGGCCGGTCTGCGCGAGCGCATTCTCGCGGTCGCGCAGGACGAGACGCGGCTCGACCTGGACGCCTACGGCCGCCTCGACGTCGCGATCGGCGCCTGCTTCGCGGAAGCCGCGCAGGAGCTGCTCGAACAAAGCGGCACGCCGGCCTCCGCCGTGCGCGCGATCGGCTCGCACGGCCAGACCCTGCGCCACCGTCCCTGCGGCGAGCACCCGTTCACCCTGCAGGTGGGCGACCCCAGCGTGATCGCCGAGCGCAGCGGCATTGATGTGGTGGCGGACTTCCGCCGCGCCGACGTGGCCGCCGGCGGCCAGGGCGCGCCGCTGCTGCCGGCTGTGCACGCGATGCTGCTGGCGCGCCCCGGCCATGTCCGCGTGGTGCTGAACCTCGGCGGCATTGCCAACATCACCGTGCTGGGCGCCGACGGCGGCGTGATCGGCTTCGACACCGGCCCGGCGAACGGCCTGATGGACGCGTGGTGCCTGCGCCATCGCGGCGAGGCATTCGACCGCGACGGCGCATTCGCCGCCAGCGGCAGGATCGACGACGCCTTGCTCGATGCCTTGCTCGCCGATCCCTATTTCGCGCTGCCGCCACCCAAGAGCACCGGCCGCGAACACTTCCATCTCGACTGGCTGGCCACGCATCCGCGCGTGGCCGCACTGGCACCCGCCGACGTGCAGGCCACGCTGCTCGAACTCTCCGCGCGCAGCGTGACGGAAGCCATCGCGCGCCATGCACCGGACGCGGAGGACGTGCTCGCCTGCGGCGGCGGCGTACACAACGGCGCGCTGATGCGCCGGCTCGCCGAACTGCTGTCGCCGCGCACGCTGGCCAGCACCGCCGCGTTCGGCGTCGATCCCGATTTCCTCGAAGCCACCGCGTTCGCGTGGCTGGCCCGGCAACGCCTGCTCGGCCTGCCCGGCAACCTGCCCGCCGTCACCGGCGCGCGCGGGCCGCGCGTGCTCGGCGCGATCCATCCCGCGCCGCGCCCAAGCGGCTAGACCGGCGTTCTCAGGCCTCGCGCAAAACCGGCAACAGCGCATCCCCCCGCGTGGTCGAAAGCGCCTGCACGGTTTCGCTGAACACGGCCTGCTCGGTTGCGTTCCACGAACCGGCCAGCATGCTGAGCTCGTCGGCCTCGACCGAGGTTTCGGCATGCTGGCCGCTTTCGGCGGCGCCGAGGCCGCGCCGCAACGCATGCAGCAACACCTCGTTGAGGCTCCACTCGCGCGCCTTGGCGAAGGCGCGGATGCGTTCGGCCAGCAGATGGTCGACCTGGCGTATCACGAGATCAGGCATGGCACCGCCCTTCGTTGTCCGCCCCCTGTGCCGAGGATCGTCGCCTGCGGCACGGCGGCCGGCAACAGCCGGCGCGGCAATCCGTGGCGCAGTTCGCAAAGCGCCTTCAGCTTTCCTCGGCGGAAGGCGAAGAGAGCGGATCGAAGCGCCGCCACAGGGCGGCGAACAGCAGCATCGCCGGCAGCACCGAGAACACCGTGATGACGAAGTAGCCGCCGTAGCCCGAGACGGCCACGATGGCGCCGGCGAAGAAGCCGAGCACCTTGCCGGACAGGTTCACCAGCGAGCTGAGCAGCGCGTATTGCGTGGCCGTGTGCTGCCGGTTCACCAGCAGGGACAGGAAGGCCACCGTCGGCGGCCCGAGCATGCCCTCGAAGAAATTCTGCCCGGAAATCGCCAGCGTCAGCATTGCGAGGTGGCCGGGATGATGGGTCAACAACAGGTACAGCAGGTTGCTGACCGCGCCGAGCACGATGCAGCCGCCGAGCGAGCGCCACGCGCCCCAGCGCGCCACTGCCACGCCGCCGGCGAAGGCGCCGGCAATGCCGATCCAGATGCCGTAGATCTTGGTGACCGCGCCGATCTCGGTATTGGAAAAGCCCATGTCGCGGTAGAACGGCCCCATCACGCCGCCGATGATGGCCTGCTCGGGGATCTTGAACAGCAGGATGAACAGCAGGGTCAGCAACGCCAGCGGTATGCCGTAGCGCCGGAAGAAATCGGCGAACGGATCGACCACGCTTTCGCGCATCGCCTGCCGCCACGAAGCCGGTGAGCGACGCAGCACCTCCGGCTCGCGCATCGCCAGCGTGACCAGCAACGGCAGCGCCATCGCCACGGCCATCAGCACGTAGATCTGCGCCCAGCGGATGTGGTCGGCGAGAATCAGCGCCAGCGCGCCGGAAACCAGCAGGCCGAGCCGGTAACCCAGCGAATACGTCGCCACCAGCGCGCCCTGCGCCGAGGGCGGCGCGATCTCGATGCGGTAGGCGTCGATGGCGATGTCCTGGGTGGCGCCCATGAAGGCGACGAACAGCGTGGCCGCCACGAACAGCGGCAATTGCCGCGGCGTCAGCGCGGCCATCGCCAGCAGGCCCGCGGCGACGCCGACCTGCGCGAGCAACAGCCAGCCGCGCCGCTGGCCCAGCCGCGCCAGTAACGGCAGCTTCCAGTGATCCAGCAGCGGTGCCCACGCGAACTTGAACACGTAGGTCATGCTGGCGCTGGCGATCATCGTGATCTCCTTCAGCACGATGCCGTCCTGCTTCAGCCAGAACGACAGCGTGTAGGACACCAGCAGGAACGGCAGCCCGGAGGAAAACCCGAGCAGGCACATCGTCCATGCGGCCGGCTGCGAGAACGCCTGCCAGATCGACGGGCGGCGCGCCGGCGCCGCGGCTTCAGTCGGCATAGTCGACGGTGTACGGCGCGTGGTCGGAGAAGCGCTCGTCGCGGTAGATCGCGCAGCGCTGCATTCGCTTGGCCAGCGCGGGCGTGACGAGCTGGTAGTCGATGCGCCAGCCCACGTCGTTCGCGCGCGCGTTGCCGCGGTTCGACCACCACGTGTAGTCCTCGCCCTCCGGATGCAGGGTGCGGTAGCTGTCCACCCAGCCGCGCTCGATGAGGCCGTCCATCCACGCGCGCTCCTCCGGCAGGCAGCCGGAGTTCTTCTGGTTGGACTTCCAGTTCTTGATGTCCTTGGCGCTGCGCACGATGTTCCAGTCGCCGCACAGCACGTAGTCGCGCCCACTCTTCAGCCACTCGTCGAGGATGGGCGCCAGCCGATCCATCGCCTTGAACTTGAACTGCTGGCGCTCGTCGCCGGAGGAGCCGGAGGGGATGTAGAACGACACCACGCTCAGGTTGCCGAAGCGCGCCTCGACGTAGCGGCCCTCGTCGTCGAAGGCGTCCCAGCCCAGCGCGGTGCGCACCTCGTCGGGTTCGCGCTTCGCGTAGATCGCCACGCCGGAGTAGCCCTTCTTGCTGCTGGCGTCGCGGTAGAAGCAGTGGTGGCCGTCGGGGCGGAACATCGGATCGGCGAGCTGGTCTTCCTGCGCCTTGGTTTCCTGCAGGCAGACCACGTCGGCCTTTTGCTGGCGCAGCCACCCGAACACGCCCTTGGTCGCGGCGGAACGGATGCCGTTGGCGTTGAGGCTGATGATGCGCATGCGCGGCTCCCTGGGCAATGCGGGCATCATAGCAACCATGCCCGCATCGCCCATCCTTCGCGTCCAGCCCGTCAGCCCCGAATGGCGCGAGGCGGTGCTGCGTCTGCACGTGCGGCCGGAGCAGGACGGTTTCGTGAGCCCGCCCGCGCACACCCTGCCCGACGCCGAGCAGTGCCCGGGCAGCCAGCCGATGGCGATACTGCTGGACGACACGGTGATCGGCTACTACCGCATCGAACGCAGCGCGCGCAGCCTCGCCGGACGCGACGCCGACGCGGAAGCGCTGGGCCTGCGCTCGTTCCAGCTCGATGCCGCGTGGCAGGGCCGCGGCCTCGGCGCGCACGCGCTGGACGCCCTGCTGGCCGACCTCGCGCAGCGCCACCCGCAGGCGCGCCGCATCGTGCTCACGGTGAACTGCAGCAACGCCGCCGCGCTGGCGCTGTACCGGCGCGCGGGCTTCGCGGACAGCGGCACGCTGTACCATGGCGGACGCTCCGGGCCGCAGCACCTGCTGTGGCGCGCCCTTCCCTGACGAGAGTTGCCATGCAGGACTACCAGCGCGATTTCATCGAACTCACCCTGCAACGCGAAGTGCTGCGCTTCGGCGAGTTCACGCTGAAGTCCGGACGGCAGAGCCCGTATTTCTTCAACATGGGGCGCATCGACTCCGGCGCCGCGCTGGGCCAGCTCGGCCGCGCCTATGCCGCCGCGGTGGTCAACGCGGGCATCCACGTGGACATGCTGTTCGGCCCGGCCTACAAGGGCATCGCGCTGGCCGCCGCCACCGCCATCGCGCTGGCCGACCGGCACGGCCGCGACCTGCCCTGGGCGTACAACCGCAAGGAGGCCAAGGATCACGGCGAAGGCGGCATGCTGGTGGGCGCGCCGCTCAAGGGCCGCGTGCTGATCGTGGACGACGTGATGACCGCCGGCACCGCGGTGCGCGAGTCGCTGGCGCTGATCCGCGCGCACGGCGCCACGCCGGCCGGCGTGCTGATCGCGCTGGATCGGCAGGAGCGCGGCCAGGGCGAGCTCTCCGCCGCGCAGGAAGTGGCGCGCGACCACGGCATCCCGGTGATCGCAATCACCAGCCTCGCCGACGTGCTGGCCTACGCGGGCGAACGGCCGGACTTGGCCGCCGAGCATGCCCGGCTCGTGGCCTATCGCGAACGCTACGGCGCGCACGGCTGAGGACGGCACCGGCGTCTATACTGCCGGCCAAGGGGAGACTTACATGCGCAAGCCATATTCCATCCTGTTCGCCGCCGCGCTGCTTGCCAGCGCCTCGGTCTGCGCCCAGCAAAACGCCAACAACAGCGGCCTGCGCTACAAGTGGGTGGACGGCCAGGGCCTGCCGCACTTCAGCGACAGCCTCACCCAGGACGCGCTCAAGTACGGCTACGTCGTGGTCAACGACCAGGGCATGGTGGTGCAGCGCGTGCAGCGCCAGCTCACCCCGGAGGAACGCGCCGCCGCGCAGAAGCTGGCCAAGCAGCAGGCCGACGCCAGGCGCGCCGCCGAGGATCAGGCCCGTACCGACGAGCAGATCCTTGCCGCTTATCCCGACGAAGCCTCGTACAAGACCTCGCTGCAGCAGGCGCTGGCGAACATGGATCAGCAGATCCACACCAGCAAGCTCAACCTGCGCAGCCAGGAGCAGGCGCTGACCGACCTGCTGGCCCGCGCCGCGGAAGCCGAGCACGACAAGCAGCCGGTGCCGAAATTCCTGCAGGACGGCATCGCCAAGCAGCGCGGCGTGGTGAGCGGCCTGCAGGCGGTGCTGCAGCACCAGCAGGCGCTGCGCGACCAGGCCGCGCAGCAACAGGCGCAACAGCTGGCGCATTACCGCGACCTGCAAGCGGCGCAGAACGAGCAGCACTGACCGACGCGACCTGCTTCAACTCCGCGGCCTGAATCGCGCGCGCCGCGATCGGCGCGCACGCGTCAGAATGGCATCTTCAGCCGGAAATCCACCGCCAGCAGGCGCCGGCGGAACGCCTGCTGGATGCGCTTGAGCGCCACCGGGTTGTCGGCGTCGAAACGCAGCACCAGCACCGGCGTGGTGTTCGACGCGCGCACCAGGCCCCAGCCGTCCGGCCAGTCGGCGCGCACGCCGTCGATGGTGATGATGGTGGCGTCGTCGAAGCTCGCATCCGCCACGAACTTCTCCATGAAGCGGTAGTGCTCGCCTTCGGCCATCGGGATCTTCAGCTCGGGCGTGGAAACGCCCTTGGGCAGGGTGTCGAAGATCTCCTCGGGGCTGCGCTCCTCGAGGTCGCCGGCAAGGATTTCCATCAGGCGCGCGCCGGCGTAGATGCCGTCGTCGAAGCCGTACCAGCGCTCCTTGAAGAAGAAGTGGCCGCTCATCTCGCCGGCCAGCTCGGCGCCGGTCTCGCGCATCTTGGCCTTGATCAGCGAGTGGCCGGTGCGCCACATCAGCGGGCTGCCGCCGGCCTCCAGAACCTGGCCCTTGAGGTGGCCGGTGCACTTCACGTCGTAGATGATGGTGGCGCCCGGCTGGCGCGATAGCACGTCGCGCGCGAACAGCATCAGCAGGCGGTCGGGGAAGACGATCTCGCCCGCCTTCGTCACCACGCCGAGGCGGTCGCCGTCGCCATCGAAGGCCACGCCGAGATCCGCGCCAGTCTGCTTCACCGCGAGGATCAGGTCTTCGAGGTTGTGCGGATCGGACGGGTCGGGGTGATGGTTCGGGAACGTGCCGTCCACGTCGCAGTACAGCGGCACCACTTCGCAGCCGATGCCGGCCAGCACCTGCGGCGCCACCGCGCCGGGGATGCCGTTGCCGCAGTCCACCACCACCTTGAGCCGGCGCTCGGCCTGCACGTCGGAGACGATGCGCTCGAGGTAGTCCGGCAGCACGTCGAGCTGGCGCAGCTGGCCGCCGCCGCCGTGCTCCAGCGCATTGTCGGCGATGCGCCGGTACAGATCCTGGATCGCGCCCTCGGCCAGCGTCTGGCCGCCGACCACGATCTTGAAGCCGTTGTAGTCCGGCGGGTTGTGGCTGCCGGTGACCGCGACGCCGCAGCCGGTGTTGTAGTGGTAGGCGGCGAAGTACACCACCGGCGTGGGCACCGCGCCGAGATCGATCACGTCCACGCCGGCCTCGCGCAGGCCGTCGGCCAGCGCACCGGCCAGTTCCGGGCCGGACAGGCGGCCGTCGCGGCCCACCACGATCTCGCCGAGGCCCTGCTCGCGCATCAGCGTGCCGATGGACTGGCCCAGCAGGCGCGCCACGTCGGCGTCCAGGGATTGGCCCACCACGCCGCGGATGTCGTAGGCGCGGAAGATGGCCGGATCGACCGCCACGTTCGACGCCGGCCTGGCCACCGGCGCGGGCGCGGCGGCCACCGGGGCGGCGAGCCTGGGAATCACCGGCTCGGGCGGCGCGGCCTTGCGCGCGGCCTCGTCGGCCTGCTTGAACTCGTCGATGTCGATGCCCTGCTCGACCACCGATCCGGCGCGCCGGCGCTGACGCCACCACAGCAGGTAGAAGCCGCCGCCCAGGCCGGCCAGGGCCAGCAGGGCCGCCAGTGGCCACGAGCGCGGCAGCACGATGAAGGCCACCGGCAGCGCCGCGGCCACGCTGAACGTGCTGCCCGGCACCATCTTGGCGACGGGCTCAACCTGGGCGCCCGCGCTGCCGTGCGAAAGGATGCGCATGTCGGCGCTGGCGTCGCCCTGCCGCAGATCCAGCCGCCCGCCCGCGGGCGATACCGCGTCGAGGGCTCGCCGCAGCGGCGCGAACGGCAGCTCCACCCACAGCCAGGCCTGCTGCGGCGAGCCCAGCGGCACTATCACGCTGAGGCGGCGATCGTTCGCGCCCGGCGCCACGCTCTGCACCGGCGGCAGGCCATCGGCGGTCTGCGCGGCCATCAGTTGCGCCGCCTTGGCGTAGCCGAACGCGCGGAAATCCGCGTGCACCACTTCATTGAGGCTGGCGCTGTAGACGTCGATCTGCCGCGCCTGCGGCAACCTGGCCTGCAGCGCCGCCGTCAATGCGGCGCGGTCGCCTTGCAGCAGGGCCGGATCCAGCGACGCAGCCGCCTTCCGCACCGTTTCGCGCTGCGCGGCCACCACCTGCGCCAGCTGCTGCACCGCGACGTCGCGCGCCTGCCGCACGCGTTCGGCCGCGTGGCCTTCGTCGGCAATCAGCCACGTTTGCCATGCGCAGAACGCGCCGAGCAGGGTCAGCAGCGTGCCCAGCGCCAGCGGCAGCAGGCGTTGCACGTCCAATTGAGCGCGCCACGATTCCTTGGTTTCACTCATTGCCATCCCCTGCCCTACATCTGCCACACACGCCGGCCGTGCCGGGCCGGACTACTTGATGCCCGTCGATCCGAAACCGCCGGCGCCGCGCGCGCTGGGCGCGAAGTCGGCCACGATCTTCAGCCGCGCCTGCGCCACCGGCACCAGCAGCAGCTGGGCGATGCGGTCGCCCACGCCGATGGTGACCGGCTCGCGGCCGCGGTTCCAGCAGGAAATCATCAGCGGGCCCTGGTAGTCCGCGTCGATCACGCCGACCAGGTTGCCCATCACCAAGCCCTGCTTGTGGCCCAGCCCGGAGCGCGGAACGATCAGCGCGCACCAGCCCGGATCACCGATATGGATGGCGATGCCGCTGGGCACCAGCGCGCTGTCGCCCGGCTGCAGCACGAGCGGCGCGTCGAGCGCGGCGCGCAGATCCATGCCCGCGCTGCCGGCTGTGGCCGCCTCGGGCAGCGGAATCGTGTCGCCCAGCCGCGGGTCGAGGATCTTCAGCTCCACGTCCAGCATCGCCGCGCTCACCCGCGCACCGCGCGATAGCGTTCGGCCACGCAGGCCACCAGTTGCCGCGCCAGCTCGGCCTTGCCGGCGCGCGCCAGCGCCAGCATGCCGTCGGCCCAGTACACATCCAGCGCGTTGTCGGCGGTCTCGAAACCCAGCCCGTCGCCGACGCGGTTGGCGGCGATCATGTCCAGGCCCTTGCGCTGCAATTTGTCCTGCGCGTAGCGCGCCACGTCGTGCGTCTCGGCGGCGAAGCCGACGAGGAAGGGATGCTGCGCCTGTGCCGACAGGCTGCCGAGGATGTCGGGGTTCTCGGCCAGCTGCAGCACGAGATCCGCCCCGGCCTGCTTCTTCAGCTTGCGCTCGGCCACTTCGCACGGCCGGTAGTCGCCCACCGCCGCCGCGCCGACGTAGATCTGCGCCTGCGCGCAGGCATCCAGCACGGCGGCATGCATCTGCGCGGCGCTGCGTACGTCGACGCGGCGCGCCACGCCGGGCGGCGTGGCCAGGCTCACCGGGCCGGCCACCAGGGTCACCCGCGCACCGGCCTCGGCGGCGGCTTGCGCCACCGCGAAGCCCATCTTGCCGGAGCTGCGGTTGCCGATGAAACGCACCGGGTCGATGTCCTCGAAGGTGGGGCCGGCGCTGACCACCACGTCCATGCCGGCCAGCACGCCGCTGCCGAACGAGGCGGCCAGCGCGTCGCGCAGTTCGTGCGGCTCCAGCATGCGGCCCGAACCCACGTCGCCGCAGGCCTGTTCACCCGCCGCCGGGCCGAGCACCTGCACGCCGCGCTGGCACAGCAGGACGATGTTGGCCTGCACCGCCGGGTGCGCCCACATCTGCTGGTTCATCGCCGGCGCCACGTACAGCGGCGCGGCGCTGGCCAGACACAGCGTGGTGAGCAGGTCGTCGGCGTGGCCGTGCGCGAGCCTGGCGAGGATGTCCGCGCTGGCCGGGGCGATCAGGATGCGCTCGGCCCAGCGCGCCAGCTCGATATGGCCCATCGCGGCCTCGGCGTTTTCGTCCCACAGCGTGGTACGCACCGGCTGGCCGGACAGCGCCTGGAAGGTGGCCGCGCCCACGAAGTGCCCCGCGCCCGCCGTCATCACCACGCGCACCTCGGCCCCCTGTTCGCGCAGGCGGCGAACCAGTTCGCAGGACTTGTAGGCGGCGATGCCGCCGGACACTCCCAGCAGGATGCGGCGTTGGGCAAGACTCATGTAGGCAAGGCCTGACGTGCGGGCAGATGGTTAGCTTACCGGAATCGTGCCGCGCGACTGCTGCCTGCATCGCGCGTTCGCCGTCACGCTTCCGGCATGAGCATCCGCGACTGGCCCACTGGCGAACGACCCCGCGAAAAACTGCTGGCGCGCGGCAGCGGCACGCTGTCCGACGCGGAGCTGCTGGCCGTGCTGCTAGGCAGCGGCGTGCGCGGCAAGGACGCGATCGCGCTGGGCCGCGAACTGCTGGTGAGCGCCGGCAGCCTCGGCGCCCTGCTTGGCCGGCCCGACCGCTCGGTGCGCGCCGCCGGCCTCGGCCCGGCGAAACGCGCACGCATCGCCGCCGCACTGGAACTGGCCCGGCGCAGCCTCGCCGAGCAACTGCGCGAAGCGCCCGCGCTGGGCAATCCGCGCGACAGCGGCAGTTACCTCAGCGCCCGGCTGCGCCATCTGCCCTACGAAGTGTTCGGTTGCCTGTTCCTGGACAACCGCCACCGCGTGCTGGCCTTCGAGGAGCTGTTCCGCGGCACGGTGGACGGCGCCAGCGTGCATCCGCGCGAGGTGGTGCGCGCCTGCCTGCAGCACAACGCCTGCGCGGTGATCTTCGCCCACAACCATCCGAGCGGCGTGGCCGAACCCAGCGCGGCCGACCGCGCCATCACCTGCGAACTGCGCGACGCCCTGCAACTGGTGGGGGTGCGCGTGCTGGATCACCTGGTGATCGGCCATGGCGCGCCGGTGTCGATGGCGGCGCGCGGGCTGATCTGAGCAAAGCCGCCGCCGGCGATTTTCCGCATTGCGCCAGCGATGGCGCGGCAACGCCCCCCCAATAACGACAGCGCCAAAAAAAGCGGCGCGGGGATGAGCCGCGCCGTAGGTGCCGATTGCGGGGAGCGGAGAGAGCGGCTTCTCCGGATACCGGGTGGGAGGGGAATTCCACCGGCACGTAGCCAGTGTGGCAGCGCTGCATGACAGGCCGATGACGAACCGGCGCTGCAGACATGGCCGCCAAGCGCCCGTTACTTATGCACAAATGCCCACAACCGGCATTTGCGGGCTCCAGCGCAAGCATGACTTCAAGCATGCTGGATAACTAATTGTTACATATTGCTTTTTTTCAAAGAATGCGAAATGCCCTTGCGAATCGTGCGCAATGCGCCATGCGGCGCGCGGCGTTCCCCACAGACTTATCCACAAGTACCCGGTCGCACCGCCACAAACCGGCGCCACGCTGCCGCCGCGGGCCGCCTCGCCCGCCGCTCTGCTACGATTATCGGTTCCATCCCGGAACCGCATGCGCCCGTGAAAGCCCAGCTGCACGAACTGATCCTCGGGGCCATCCACGCCCTGCAAACGCAGGCCGCCCTGCCCGCCGAGCTGGCGATCCCCGGCTTCGTGATCGAGCGCACGCGCAGCCGCGAGCACGGCGATTTCGCCTGCAACGCCGCGATGCTGCTGGCGAAATCCGCCCGCGCCAAGCCGCGCGAGCTGGCCGAGCAGCTGGTGGCCGCCCTGCCGGCCAACGAGCTGCTGGCCAAGGTGGAGATCGCCGGGCCCGGCTTCATCAACTTCTTCCTCGCCGCCGATGCCAGCCAGTCGCAGGTGCGCCGCATCCTCGAGCAAGGCACCGGCTACGGCCGCAACGCGCAGGGTGCGGGCCGCACGGTGGGCGTGGAATTCGTCTCGGCCAACCCCACCGGCCCGCTGCACGTGGGCCACGGCCGCAACGCGGCGCTGGGCGACTGCGTGGCACGCCTGCTGGAAGCCAGCGGCTGGGACGTGAAGCGCGAGTTCTACTACAACGATGCCGGCGTGCAGATCGGCAACCTCGCCGTCTCCACGCAGGCGCGCGCGCGCGGCCTCGCCCCCGGCGACGAAGGCTGGCCGGAGGACGGCTACCGCGGCGACTACATCGCCGACGTGGCGCGGGCCTATCTCGCCGGCGACAGCGTCACCGTGGAAGGCCATACCGTCACCGGCGCGAAAGATCCCGACAACCTCGACGCGATTCGCGCCTTCGCCGTCGCCGCCCTGCGCCACGAGCAGAACCTCGACCTGCAGGCCTTCGGCGTGGACTTCGACGTGTACTTCCTCGAATCCTCGCTCTACACCGACGGCAAGGTGGAAGAGGCCGTGCGCGAACTCATCGCCCACGGCCACACCTACGAGGAAGGCGGCGCGCTGTGGCTGAAGACCACCGACTTCGGCGACGACAAGGATCGCGTCATGCGCAAGTCGGACGGCACGTACACCTATTTCGTGCCGGACGTGGCCTACCACCTCTCGAAGTGGCAGCGCGGCTACGGCAAGGCGATCACCGTGCTGGGCTCCGACCACCACGGCTCGCTGGCCCGCGTGAAGGCCGGCCTGCAGGCGCTGGACGCCGGCATCCCCAAGGGCTACCCCGACTACCTGCTGTACCAGATGGTCACCGTGATGCGCGGCGGCGAGGAGGTGAAGATCTCCAAGCGCGCCGGCAGCTACGTCACCCTGCGCGACCTGATCGACGAGGTGGGCCGCGACGCCACGCGCTACTTCCTGATCTCGCGCAAGGGCGACTCGCAGCTGGTGTTCGACATCGACCTGGCCCGCTCGCAGACCAACGACAACCCGGTCTACTACATCCAGTACGCCCACGCCCGCGTGTGCAGCGTGTTGCGCCAGGCCGGCGAGAAGGGGTTCACGTTCGATCAGGACAATGGGCTGGCGCAGCTCGCGCGGCTGGACAACGAGCACGAGCAGGCGCTGCTCACCGAGCTGTCGCGCTACCCCGAAGTGGTGGCAGCCTCTGCCTCGAACCTGGAGCCGCACCTGCTCGCCGTCTGGCTGCGCGAGCTGGCCAATGCGTTCCACACCTACTACAACTCGTACCAGTTCCTGGTCGACGACAAGGATCTGCGCGACGCCCGCCTCGCCCTCGTGGTGGCGACCCGGCAGGTGCTGCGCAACGGCCTGGATCTGCTGGGCCTCACCGCCCCGGAGAGCATGTGATGGCAACACGCAAAAGCAGCGGCAAAGGCAAGGGCCGGCAGGCGGTACGCAACAGCGGCGGCGGGTTTCCCACCTGGGCCGCGATCCTCGTCGGCATCCTGATCGGCGGGCTGGCGCTGGCCTTCCTGATGCGCCATTCGCTGCTGCCGATGGCGCCGAAGGCGGGCCCGCAGGCCAATCCGCAAGCCACCGCCGCGGCGCCCAGCGATGCCGGCGCGGTGGCGCCGGGCACGGCCGACAGCGCGCCGAAGAAGCCGCAGTTCGACTTCTACTCCGTGCTGTCGGAGAAGGAAGTGCGCATCCCGGACGCCGAGATCAGCGCGCAGGCCAAGGCCGAGCAGCAGGCCGCCGCCGCGGCCCCGGCGGCCGCTCCCGCCGCCGCGCCCACCGCGCAGCAGCCGGCTGCGCCCACCCGCGCGACCGTGGCCACGCAGAACGTGGAGGCCGCGCCCGCCACCGCGGTGCCGAAGCCCGCCGCCGGCAGTGGCTACCTGCTGCAGATCGGCGCCTTCCCCGACGCCGCGAAGGCCGAAGCCAGCAAGGCACAGCTCGCCATGCAAGGCTTCGTGGCCAACGTGCAGACCGTCACCATCGATGGCCAGACCTTCCACCGCGTGCGGCTGGGGCCGTTCGCCAGCGCCAGTGCGCTGGAGGCGACCAAGCAGCGCCTCGCCAGCGCCGGCATCAGCTCGATCGCGCTGAAGGAAGGCAAGTAAACCACCCGTTGCTTCGAGGCATGCCCGCATGAGCAGCAAGACTGCGTGGATCACCGGCGCCACCGCCGGCTTCGGCGCCGCCACCGTGGAACGTTTCGTGGCCGGCGGCTGGCGCGTGATCGCCAGCGGCCGGCGCGCCGAGCGCCTGCAGAAGCTGGTGGACGCGCACGGCGCCGACAAGGTGCACGCCGTCGCCTTCGACATCCGCGACGAAGCCGCGCTGCGCGCCGCGGTCGCCGGCCTGCCCGCGGATTTCGCCGGCATCGACCTGCTGGTGAACAACGCCGGCCTCGCGCTTGGCACCGCGCCGGCGCAGCAGGCCGACCTCGCGCAGTGGCGGCAGATGATCGACACCAACGTCACCGCGCTGGCGACGATGACGCACGCGCTGCTGCCGCGGCTGATCGAGCGCCGCGGCGCCATCGTCAACATCAGCTCGATCGCGGGCAGCTACCCGTACCGCGGCGGCAACGTGTACGGCGGCACCAAGGCCTTCGTCACCCAGTTCTCGCAGAACCTGCGCGTGGATCTGCACGGCACCGGGGTGCGCGTCACCTCGATCGAACCCGGCATGGCCGAGACCGAGTTCACCCTGGTGCGCACCAGTGGCGACCGGGCCGCGTCGGACAAGCTCTACGCCGGCGCCCACCCGATCACCGCCGGCGACATCGCCGACACCATCTGGTGGATCGCCAACCTGCCGCCGCACCTCGACATCACGCGCCTGGAAATCATGCCGGTGAGCCAGTCCGCGGCGGGGTTGCAGGTGCATCGCGACTGAAAGCCTGTCCGCGGCCTCGCGGTACGGGTCACACGCAGCCATCGAACGGGCGCCAGGGCATCAGCCCTGGTGCACGTCATGCGCCACGAACGGCTGCTCGGGCGACGGCGTTTCCAGCCACGCGGGGTGAGCCAGCGTGTGACGCATGTCGTCGAGGCCGCCCTGCCAGTGGCTGCGCATGCTGGCCGCGCTGAACTCGTAGTCCTTGTAGTGCCCCTCGTAGGGCTTGTCGCGGTAGATCAGGTGGATCAGGTTCACCAGCGCGCCGCGCGCCTCGCATTCGGCGCGTCGATACGCGGGATCCTCGCGCCGCCCAGGCGGCACCAGCGCCATCAGCTCCTTCAGCAGGCGCTGGCGGCGGCGGTTCTCGCGCATGTACTCGGTCATCAGCCGGGTGCGGCTGGAATACTGGATCTCCTTGCTGCGCTCGGCCACGCCGGCCATGTCGCGCGGCAGTTCGCCCTGCGCGCGCCACAGGTCGACCTGGAACACCAGCATGTCGCGCTGCGGCCGCTCGGTGAGCACCTTGTACAGCGGCGTGTTGGAAACCACGCCGCCGTCCCACCAGAACTCGCCGTCGATCTCCACCGCGGGGAAGCCCGGCGGCAACGCGCCGGAGGCCATGAAATGCTCGGGCCGCAGGCGTTCCCTGGTGTTGTCGAAATAGGCGAAGTTGCCGCTGCGCACGTTCACCGCGCCCACCGACACGCGCATTTCGCGCGCGTCGTTGATGCGGTCGAAATCGGCCAGCCGCTCCAGCGTGGCGCGCAGCGGTGCGGTGTCGTACCAGCTCGCGCTGGCAGGCGTGGCATGCGCCTGCAGGAATGGCGGCGGCACGCGCGGGCTGAAAAAGCCGGGCTGGCCTTCGACCAGCGCGCGCCACGCGGCGAGGCCGCTGAAGCCGCTCTGCATCGGCAACGGCCAGTTGGCTGCATCGAGCCACGGCGACGCCGGCCACACCGCCGGCTGGCAGATCGCCTCCCAGAACGCATGCAGGCGCTCGACGCGGCGCTCCGGCGGATTGCCGGCGATGATCGCCGCGTTCAACGCGCCGATGGAGATGCCGGCGATCCAGTCCGGGCGCAGTTGCGCCTCCTCCAGCGCCTCGACCACGCCGGCCTGGTAGGCGCCCAGCGCGCCGCCGCCCTGCAGCACCAGGGCCACGCAGGCGTAGTCGCGCGCCATCCGCGCGGCCAGCGACTCCGATGCCGCGCCTGCGATGCGGCTCACTGCATGTACCAACCGTGGCTCACCACGATGCTCTGCCCGGTCAGCGCGGCGCTGGGGAAGGTGGCGAGGTAGAGCGCGGTCTGCGCGATGTCCTCGACCGTGGTGAACACGCCGTCCACGGTATCCTTCAGCATCACGTTCTTGATCACCTCGGCCTCGCTGATGCCCAGCTCCTTCGCCTGTTCCGGGATCTGTTTCTCCACCAGCGGCGTGCGCACGAAGCCGGGGCAGATCACGTGCGAGCGCACGTTGTGCGCCGCACCTTCCTTCGCCAGCGTGCGCGCCAGGCCCAGCAGGCCGTGCTTGGCGGCGACGTAGGGCGCCTTGAGCTTCGAGGCCTCGTGCGAATGCACCGAGCCCATGTAGATCACCATGCCGCCGCGATCGCCCTTGTACATGTGGCGCAGCGCGGCGCGCGTGGTGAGGAAGCCGCCGTCGAGGTGGATCGCCAGCATCTTCTTCCAGTCCGCGTAGCTGAACTGGTCGATGGGATTGATGATCTGCACGCCGGCGTTGGAGATCAGGATGTCCAGGTGGCCGAACGCCGCCACCACCTTGTCGGTGCCCGCGTCCACCGCGGCCTCGTCGGTGACGTCCATCGCCACGCCGATGGCCTTGCCGCCGGCGACGTTGATTTCCGTGGCGACGGCGTCGGCCGCCTGCTGGTTGATGTCGCAGATCGCCACTGCGGCGCCGTTCTTCGCGTACAACTCGGCCATCGCCTTGCCGAGGCCGCTGGCCGCGCCGGTGATGAGGGCGACCTTGCCGTCGAGACTGCTCATGGGAGGACTCCGGGTGGGGGAAGCCCACATTGTAGGCGCCACCCTCCCCGACGCCATTGGGCTTTGGCACAGTGCCGCCGGTGCCGCGTGGCCGGTGCTCACTTCGCCGGTGCGCTGCCCAGCAGGTGGCCGTTCACCACGGTGCCGTACAGCGACATCGGCGTGTCGTGGTACTTCGCGCGCGTGGCGGCGACGTCGCCGGCGTAGCGCGGATCCTGCGGGCGTTCGTGGGCGTCCATGTACATCGCCACGTCCCAGGCGTCCTGGTCGCTCAGCATGCCGCCGCGGCTGAACGGCATGTTGGCCTTGATGAAGGCGGCGGCATTGTCCAGCTGCTGCATGCCGGCGCCCCAGTTGAAGGACTGCGGCCCCCACAGCGGCGGGAACACGTTGCGCCCGTCCACCTGCTGGCCTTGGCCGTCGGCGCCGTGGCACAGCGCGCAGTTCTTCGCGTACACCGCAGCGCCGCGCGCGTAGTCGGGTGGTTGTGGCGGCTTGAAGCCCCGCTTGGGATAACCCGCGCCGGCCAGCTTCACGCCGTTCGGCGCGCCCTTCGACATCCACCACGCGTAGCTTTCCAGCGCCACGATGATCTCGCCGTCCAGCGGCGGCGCCTTGCCGTTCATGCTGTAGCGGAAGCAACCCTGCAAGCGTTCGCCGAAGCTGTTCACGTGGCCGTTCTTCTTGCGGTATTGCGGGTACATGCCCCAGGCGCCCCACAGCGGCGCGGAATTGGCGAGGCGCCCCGCGTCGAGGTGGCAGTTGCTGCAGCTGAGGCCGCTGCCCACGTAGTCGTGCGCATGCGCGGGCGTGTCGGTGAAGATCGCGCGGCCGAGGCGGATCTCGTCGCCCATGGGGCCATCGGGGATGTCGGCTTCGGCCGGCGGCGTGAAGGCAGGCGCGGCCTCGTGCTTTGCCGGCGCATTGGCAGCGCTGGCGGTCGGCGCGGGCTTTGCGGCCACCGGCGTTTCCGTGGCCGGATGCGAACATCCAGCGAGCAGCAACGCGGCGAGCAAGACGAGCGGCAGGTTCTTCATGGCGCACTTCCCTTGGCTGGCAGCGGCTGCGCAGCGAACCAGCCGGCCACGGCCTCGATCTCCTGCGGCGTGAGCTGCTGCGCGACGTGCCGCATCAGTTGCAGCGGATCGTTGCGGCGCGTGCCCTGTTGCCACGCCCGCAGCTGCGCCGCGATGTAGGCCGCGGGCTGTCCGGCCAGCGGCGGGAAATTCGCGCCCACGCCCACGCCGCCGGGCGCGTGGCATTGCACGCAGGCGGGCAGGCCACGGCTCCAGTCGCCGCGCGTGGCGAGCCGTTCGCCGACGGCATCCGGCCTGGCCGGCGTCGGCGCCGCAAAGCGCGCCGGCACGGGCAGCGCGGCGTAGTACTTCGCCAGCGCGGCGCGTTCATCCTCGCTGAGCAGGGTGGCGTTCGGCTGCATCACCGGGTTGGCGCGCGTGCCGTTGGCGAAGTCGTCGAGCTGGCGCTGGAGATAGGCCTCGTCGAGGCCGGCCAGCCGCGGATAGGCATTGATCGCCATGCCGCCACCATCCACGCCATGGCAGGCCATGCAGGGCGCGGCGCCCTTGCCGTTGCCCTGGCGCGTGATCGTGGCGGCGTCGGTGGCGCTGGCCACGAGCGGCGCCAGCAAGGCGAGTAACCCGAGTGTGCGCAGCATGGCTGGCTCCTTAGCTTCGGCCGGCTTGGGTGGCGGCGGCGGAATGCGCCTACGGCATCAGCGCATAGCCCTGCTGCTGCAGGTCGATGGCCGTGGTGAGCCCCGACAGGGCCAGCGTGACGCTGCCGTCCTTCCACGCGTAGTCGAAGTGGAACCCGGCCCAGGCCTGCCCGCACACGGCCACGTCGACGCCGGCCTTGCGCAGCTGCGCGATCACCGGCAGGTTCGGGTTGTCCACGCCGAATTTCTTTCTGTAGTGCGCGTCGTCGAGCGCCAGCGGCGTGGCCGGGCCCAGAGCGACGGCTACGAACTTCAGGTGATCCAGCGGCACGCCGGACTGCACGTAGAGGTTCACCGCGCGCGCCACGCGCGCCAGCCCCGGGTTCACCTCGTCCGGCTTGGCGGCGCCCTCGGCAAGCACGAACACCGCCTTGTAGGTGGCGTTGCGGTCGGGCTGGTAGGCGGCTTGCGGCAGCGGGTGGATCTTGCCGGCGCCCTGGATGGCGGGCGCTTGCCAAAAACCGCTTTCGCCCGCCAGCGCTGCGGCCGGCAGCAGTCCCAGCACGAACAATCCGGACAGCAACGGACGGAACATGGCAATCCCCTTTCTGCACGGCACGGATGCGTAGCGACGCATGCTAGGCCCGCCTGCCGCGGCATGCCAAGCGTTTTCGCGATGGCGCATCAGACAGCTGCGGCCATCGCCGCCCCGGCGTGCTGCAAGCGCCGCGCCGCCCGTGCGAAGCTCGCGGCGGTGGCCGCGTCCTCCGGCACAAAGAAGAAGGCGGTGGCGCCGCTGGCGGTGCCATCGGCATCGCGCAGCGGAAAGCGGTTGGAGTGCACGCGCACCTCGCCGAATTCCGGATGACGGAAATGCGCGATCCAGGCCGTCAGTGGCGCAACCTGGTGCCGTTGCCACAGCGGCAGAAAATCGGGGCAGGCATCGGACAGCGCCTCGATCAGCGCATCGAAGCGCGGGTCGTCGGGATGCGCGGCCTGGTTCACCCGGAAAATGCCGAGCAGGTTGAGCATGCCGGGCTCGAAGCACGGCGCGTACAGGCGCCGCCGTGCCGGATTCATGAACGCATTCCACAAGTGGTTGGCGGCAAAGCGGCCGTGGAATTCGCCGAACTGGTACAGCGCGTCGGCCATCGCGTTGCATGCCAGCAGGTCGAATGCCGGATCCAGCACGAAGGCCGGCGCCTGGTACAGATCGAGCACGCCCTGCACCGTGGACGGCAGCACCACGTGGTTGCGCACCGGCTCCGCGTGCGCCAGGCCGGCCAGCGAAAACAGGTAGGCCTCGTCGGTCGTGCCCAGCCGCAGCGCCCGCGCGATGCGCGCCAGCGCCGTGGCGGAAACGTTGATCGCGCGCCCCTGCTCCAGCCACGTGTACCAGGTGATGCCCACCTCGGCCAGCGCGGCCACTTCCTCGCGGCGCAGGCCGGGCGTGAGCCGGCGCCCGCCACGCGGCAGGCCCACTTCTTCGGGCGCGAGCGCGGCGCGGCGGCTGCGCAGGAAAGCCTTCAACTCGGTGCGTTGCCGGGAATGCTGCATGCGTGTGGCGTCGGGTGGTGGTGGGAATACCAGCAGCGGGACATGACTGCCGCAGGGCCGCTCGTGCATCTATGGTGATGGTTCCCCATCGATCCAATGGCTGTCCCGGCCCGTTCGTCACGAACGGATTTCGCCTCCGCCCGGGACGCCGCGGCCGCGCGCAATGCGCCGCCGGAACCGGCCGCCGGCCGCACGCTTCGGATGGAAGCGCCGCTCACGCCGCCGGTAACGTCCAAGCCGTATCCCACGTCCCTGCTGCATTGGAAGGAGGTCGCCATGTCCTTGCTGATCGCCGACAACGAAACCGCCGGCCACGCGCCACCGGAAACCGACGCACTGACCGATTTCGTGGTCAACGCGCAACTGATGCTGGATCCGACCACGCCCGAGCCGGTACGCCGCGAAGCCGAACCGCGCCTGCTGGCCGTGCTGCCCACGCTGCACGCGCTGGGCGTGTTCGAGCTGTTCGCCATCCGCGACGCCGCGCTGGCGACGATGGTGCGCGACGAACTGCTGGAGCGGCGGCGCTGAAAGCCCCGGACTCAGCCGGCGACCGGCAGGGCGCGCTCGAAATAGCGCGCCGGCGACTGGCCGTAGGCGCGCCTGAACATCGCGATGAAGGCGCTGGTGCTGGCGTAGCCGGTGGCCTCGGCCACCTGCGCCACCGACATGCCTTCGGCCAGCCGCTCCAGCGCGCGGCTCAACCGCGCCTGCTGGCGCCATTGCGCGAAGCTGAGCGCGGTTTCGTGGCGGAACAGCCGGCTCAGGCTGCGCACCGACAGGCCGGCGCGCCTGGCCCAGGATTCCAGGCCGCGGTTGTCCTGCGGCTCCTGCAGCACCGCCTGGGCGATGCGCAGCAGGCGGCGATCCACCGGCATCGGCAGGTGCAGCGGCTCCTGCGGGGCGCGGCGCAACTCGTCCAGCAGCACCGCGCACACGCGTTCCTGCTCCGGCTCCAGCCGCTCGGCGAACACCCAGTTGCTGGCGCGCCGCACCAGGGCGCGCAGCAGCTCGCTGCTGCCGATCACGCACGGGCGATCGGGCAGGCCGGCACAGGCATCGGGCGCCAGGAACACGCCCCAGCCGCTCATCGGCCCGCTCACGCTCACCGTGTGCAGTTCGCCCGGCGGCATCCAGCCCGCGCGATGCGGCGGCAGCAGCCACGAGCCGTAGCGGGTGCGCGCATGCACCAGGCCGCTCTCGATGCAGTAGACCTGCCCGCGCAGGTGGCGGTGCCAGTCGTGTGTGCGGGTTTCGCCGCTCTGCTCGCTGGCCGCCTCGCCCTCGTCCCAATAGGCGATCACGGCGGGGCCTTCGGCGCACTCGATGCGGTCGTGCAACTGCTCGTGCCAGGTGCCCATGTCCATTTCTCGCTATTTGTTGACCAAATAACGTTATCAGTTTGCGCGCCCGCGTGCGTAAGCTGCCCGCACCCCTCGCCGCTGCCGTCGCCCGCGGTTCCCCTGCTCCCTCGTCCGCCTGTCCCGGCGTTCCCATCGGAGAGCCCGCATGTCCACGTCCTCGCCGTCCATCGCCACCCCGTTCCGTTCGCCGCTGGAGACGTTCGTCGCCTGCGCCCACGAGATGCTCGACCCGGTCACGCCCGAAGCGGCGCGGCGCCGGGCCGAACCCCGCCTGCTGGCCGTGCTGCCCGCGCTGCAGGCGCTGGGCGTGTTCGAGCTGTTCGCCATCCGCGACACGGCGCTGCGCCACCTGGTGCGGGACGAACTGGAGGCACGCCGATCATCACACGGATGAATTTTGCCGAAACAAAATTGGCCGTAGAGATATTTGCCTTGACAAATACTCCTGCGGCAATAGAATGCGCGGCCATGAACAGTGCTCCACACCCCGAATCCCAGCCTCGCGAAAGCCTCGGCGTGCTGCTCGGCCTCGTGCGCAGCGAGCTGGTGCGCAGCATGGAGGCGGAGATCGCCGCCAAGGGGCTGGATCTGAAATTCACCCAGTTCCTGATACTCAAGCGGCTGGCCCTGCTGGGGCCGATGAGCGCCACGGAACTGGCCCGCGCGGTGGAACTGGACGGCGGCGCAATGACCCGCCAGCTCGACCAGCTCGAACGCAAGGGCCACCTGCGCCGCTGCCCGCACGAACAGGATCGCCGCGCGCTGCGCATCGAGCTGACCGCCGAAGGCAACGCGCTGTGGCAGCACCTCACCAGCTGCAACGACCGCGTGCTGGCCGCCGCGCAGGCCTCGCTCAGCGCGGACGAACGGCACCATCTGCACGACTACCTGGAGCGCGTGCTGAGCGCGCTCCGCACCAAGAACTGACTTACACCGGGATCGAAAGCCCATGCGTCTGCATTCCCTTGCGGCAGCGGTCGGACTGACCCTCGCGCTGGCCGGCTGCGCCAGCAGCGGCGGCCTGCATACCGACGGCACGCCGATCGAGCCGTCCTCGCTGCAGTCCGCGCGCAGCCTGGCCAACGTGCCGGCCAGCGCGGCGTGGCCGACGGCCGACTGGTGGACGGGCCTGGGCGATCCCCAGCTCGACGCCCTGATGACCGAAGCGCTGGCCGACAACCCCTCGCTGGCCGTGGCCGATGCCCGCGCGCGGCAGGCTCAGGCGGCGGCGGGCGCCGCCGACGCGGCGCGCAAGCCCAGCCTGGACGTGGGCGGCAGCGTGGCCGAGGCGCGCATCCCCACCACCGTGCCGGGCCTGGGCAACGGCCACATGGCGCCGGCCAAGTACGTGTACGGCAGCTTCAAGTGGAACCTCGACCTGTGGGGCGGCCAGCGCGCCGCCTGGGAAGCGGCGGTGGGCCAGGCCCGCGCCGCCGAGGTCGAGGCCCGCGCCGCGCGCGTGGAGCTTTCCACCAACGTGGCGCGCGCCTACGTGCAGCTCGGCTACGCGTACACCCAGCAGGATCTGGCCAAGGCGGAACTGCAGCGCGCGGGCGAAGCACGCCAGCTCACCGCACAGCGCGTGGCCGCCGGCATCGACAACCGGATGCAGCTGCGCCAGGGCGACGCCGAAGTGGCCAGCGCGCAGGAGCAGCTGGTGGCCGCCGGCCGCGCCATCGACGCCGCGCAATCGGCGCTGTCGGTGCTGCTGGGCAAGGGCCCGGATCGCGGCCGCGAGATCGGCCGCCCGCAGCTGCTGTCACCCGCCCAGCTCGCCGTGCCGGCCAACCTGCCGGTGGATCTGGTGGGCCATCGCGCCGACCTGGTCGCCGCGCGCTGGCATGTGCAGGCCGCCGGCAGGGAGATCAAGGCGGCGAAGACCGCGTTCCTGCCCAACCTCAACCTCGGCGTGATGGCCGGCCTGATCTCGGTGGGCGGCGAAAGCCTGTTCCAGCTGCCCGCGCGCTTCTACAGCGTGGCGCCGTCGCTGAGCCTGCCGATCTTCGACGGCGGCCGCCTGCGCGCGAACCTCTCGTCCAGGGACGCGCAGTACGACCTCGCCGTGGCGCAGTACAACCAGACCCTGGTGCGCGCGATCAACGAGGTCGCCGACGACGTCGACGCCGCGCAGTCGCTCACCGAACAGGCCGAGGCGCAGTCGCGCGCGCTGGCCGCCGCGCAGGACGCGTGGCAGCTCGCCGAACAGCGCTACAAGGCCGGCGTGGGCAGCTACCTGGAAGCGCTCAGCGTGCGCCAGCAGCTGCTCGTCGCCGAGCAGCGCATGGCCGCCGTGAAGGCGCAGCAGGTCGACCAGTCCGTGCAGTTGATCGGCGCGCTCGGCGGCGGCTACCGCCCCGACGCCGGCCAGCAGCCGTCCGCATCCGAATCCCCCGCATCCGCACAGCATTCCTGAGGCACGCCATGTCCAGCCAGAACCCCACCGCGGCCGCCGCGCCGCAGAACAACAAGCGCGGCTTCCTGCTGCGCGCGCTCGGCGTGATCGTGGTGCTCGCCGCGATCGCCTGGGCCGCCTGGTATTTCCTCGAAGGCCGCTGGTACGAGGGCACCGACGACGCCTACGTGGGCGGCAACGTGGTGCAGCTCACCCCGCAGATCCCCGGCACCGTGGTCACCATCGGCGCCGACGACGGCGACCTGGTGAAGCAGGGCGACGTGCTGGTGAAGCTGGACAAGTCCAACGCCGACGTGGCGCTGGCCGAGGCCAAGGCCAACCTCGCCGCCACCGTGCGCAAGGTGCGCGGCCTGTATTCCAGCGTCAACGGCCAACAGGCGCTGGTCGAGGCGCGCCAGACCGCGGTGGCCAAGGCCAAGGCCGACTACGACCGCCGCGTCGGGCTGGCCAAGTCCGGCGCGATCTCCGCCGAGGAGCTGTCGCACGCCCGCGACGAGCTGACCGCCGCGCAGAGCGCGCTGGTCGCCGCGCAGCAGCAGTACCAGACCAGCAAGGTGCTGGTGGACGACACCGTGGTCGCCTCGCACCCCGACGTGCAGGCCGCCGCCGCGAAGCTGCGCGCCGCCTACCTCGACGACCTGCGCACCACCCTCGTCGCGCCGGTGACCGGCTACGTGGCGATGCGCTCGGTGCAGCTGGGCCAGCGCGTGGCGCCGGGCGCGCCGCTGATGGCGGTGGTGCCGCTGCACCAGGTGTGGATCGACGCCAACTTCAAGGAAACCCAGCTCACCCACATGCGCATCGGCCAGCCGGTGGAGATCGAGTCCGACGTGTACGGCGGTGCGGTGAAGTACAAGGGCAAGGTGGAGAGCCTGGGCATCGGCACCGGCAGCGCGTTCTCGCTGCTGCCGGCGCAGAACGCCACCGGCAACTGGATCAAGATCGTGCAGCGCATCCCGGTGCGCGTGGTGTTCACCGACCCAGCCCAGCTGGACAAGCATCCGCTGCGCATCGGCATGTCGCTCGACGTGGAGGTGAACCTGCACGACCAGAGCGGCCCGATGCTGTCGCAGCAGCCGCCGACGCAGCCTGCCTTCAGCACCGACGTGTACGAAAAGCAGTCGGGCAAGGCTGATGCGCTGATCGCCGAAATCATCCACGCCAACATGGCGGGCAGCTCGAAGTGATGAGACGCACCCCTCTCCCGCTTGCGGGAGAGGGGTTGGGGGAGAGGGCCTGGCAAGCTGGCGACACTGCGCTCCGCACGCTCCCTCTCCCGCCCTCCGGGCACCCTCTCCCGCAAGCGGGAGAGGGAAACACCGAATCCACGACCGACACGGTTCCATGAGCACCCATTTCCGTCCGCCGAATCTCGCCGTCACCACGATCGGGCTGTCGCTGGCCACCTTCATGCAGGTGCTGGACACCACCATCGCGAACGTGTCGCTACCGACCATCGCCGGCAACCTCGGCGTGAGCAACGACCAGAGCACCTGGGTGATCACCTCGTTCGCGGTGAGCATGGCGATCTCGCTGCCGCTCACCGGCTTCCTCACCCGCCGCTTCGGCGAGGTGAAGCTGTTCGTGTGGTGCACCATCCTGTTCTCGCTCACCTCGCTCATGTGCGGCGTGTCGCAGAGCATGGGCATGCTGCTGCTGTTCCGCGCGCTGCAGGGCGCGGTGGCGGGGCCGATGTACCCGATCACGCAGAGCCTGCTGATCGGCACCTACCCGTCCGAGAAGCGCGGCATGGCGCTGGCGCTGCTGTCGATGGTGACGGTGGTGGCGCCGATCGCCGGCCCGATCCTCGGCGGCTGGATCACCGACAACTATTCGTGGCCGTGGATCTTCTTCATCAACGTGCCGATCGGCTTCTTCGCCAGCATGGTGGTGGCGAACCAGTTGCGCGAGAAGCCGGAAACGCTGGAACGTCCGCGCGTGGACTACGTGGGCCTGATCACGCTGATCATCGGTGTGGGCGCGCTGCAGATCGTGCTGGACAAGGGCAACGACGAAGACTGGTTCAACTCCAGCTTCATCGTGATCACCAGCGTCGTCGCGGCGATCGCGCTAGCGGTGTTCCTGATCTGGGAGCTCACCGACAAGGATCCCATCGTCAACCTCAAGCTGTTCCGCCACCGCAACTTCAGCGCCGGCACGCTGGCGCTGGTGCTGGCCTACGCCGCGTTCTTCTCGATCTCGCTGCTGGTGCCGCTGTGGCTGCAGCAGACGCTGGGCTACACCTCCACCTGGGCCGGTTTCGCCACCGCGCCGCTGGGCATCATCCCGGTGCTGCTGACCTTCTTCGTGGGCAAGTACGCCACGCGCATGGATCTGCGCCTGCTCGCCGCGGCGTCCTTCGTGGTGATGGCTGGCACCTGCTTCATGCGCTCGGATTTCTACGTGCAGGTGGACTTCTACCACGTGGCGATGGTGCAGCTGTGGCAGGGCCTGGGCGTGGCGCTGTTCTTCATGCCCACGCTGACCATCCTGCTGTCCGACCTGCAGACCAACGAGATCGCCGCGGGCTCGGGCCTGGCCACCTTCCTGCGCACGCTGGGCGGCAGCTTCGCCGCCTCGATCACCACGCTGATGTGGACGCGCCATGCGGTGAACCACCACGAGCAGCTCACCGAGCACATCAACCCGTACAACCCGGTCGCGCAGGCGGCGATGGAGCAGTTCAGCCACGGCAACCCGCAGCGCGGCGCCAGCGTGATCAACGGCCTCATCACGCAGCAGGGCTTCCAGATGGCGTTCAACGACATCCTGCACGCGCTGGGCTGGATCTTCCTGAGCCTGGTCGTGGTGATCTGGCTGGCCAAGCCGCCGTTCACGCCCAAGGCCGGGCCGGCGGCCGGCGGCGGACACTGACGCGTTCACGACAACGGCCCCGCGGGGCCGTTGTCGCGTCAGACGCTCACAAATCGAAGCCCAGGCCCAGCAGCGCCATCGTCTCGCCGCGGTTCGGCAGGTGCAGGTCGCCGTTGGAAACGTGCCGGATCTGCAGGCTCCAGTGCTTCTCCTGCCAGCCCAGCGTGCTGACGAACTCGTAGGACGAGCTCAGCGCCAGCGTGCGTCCGCCGTGCAGGGCCGGCTGGAAGGAAAAGAACAGCGGGCTGTACCAGGCATTGGCGTTGGCGAAGCGCAGCCGCACGCCCGCCGCGCCCAGCCAGGCGTCCGGACGGGTGGAGTAGCGGTACAGCCGGTAACGCGCCGGGTCGCGTCCGTTGATCCAGCCCAGCGACACGTCCGGCGACCACGCCAGGCCGGTGTTGCCCAAGGCGTGTTCCGCGAACACGCCTTCGACGAAGACCGTGTTGGCGCCATAACTTTCCATGTAGCTGCGTCCGACCTGCAGTTCGACATGGGTGGCGGCGGCGGGCAGGGCGGCGAACGCCAGGCCAGCCGCCACGAGGGGGCGAAGAAAGCGCGGGGAGATTTTCATGGTGGATGCCTGTGGGGACAGGGGAGGAAGATTTACGTACTGAACCGAGCAGTATTGTAAATGAACCTTCGTCATCCAGCGTTGCCTGCAGCTGAAAGCACCGTTGCATCAGCCGCAACAATGCCGCGTGCGGGTACGCGCACGCGGGACATGAAGACCCCGGCCAGGGCCGGGGTTCCGGGGTAGCGCTTCAATCCTTGGCGGCGGGCGGCTGCAAACTTGGGCTGTCCAGATCCAGCGTGTCCGCCTGCAGCAGCTCGGCTTTCGCATCGGCCTTGCGCAACGCCGGCGCGAACTGCGCGGCATCGCCGACCACCACCACGCGCACGTGCTTCGCATCGAGGTGCTTGTGCGCGTAGGACTCGACCTGCCGCGGCGTCACCGCCTGCACCTTGTCGATGTACTGGCCGATGCCGTCCAGCGGCAGGCCATACACCGCCAGTTCGGCGACCTGTCCGGCGAGGCCGGCCGTGGTTTCCAGGCTGCGGCCGTAGTCGCCGACCAGGGTGGCCTTGCGCGCGGCCAGTTCCGCCGCGGGCACCGGCTCGTCGCCAAGCCCGGCGAACTGTTCCCGCATCAGCTGCACCACCTGCGGCGCCGAGGGGTTCTTGGTCTGCGCAGCGGCCAGCCACAGCCCGGTGCTGGCCATGGGCTGCAGGCGGCTGCTGGCGCCGTAGGAGAGCCCGCGCTTGATGCGGATCTCCTCGTTGAGCCGCGCCGAATACGAGCCGCCCAGCACCGCGTTGGCGACCACGCCGGCGTAGTAGTCGGCGTCCGTGCGCGGCGGCGCGACGTGCGCGGCGACCACCCCGGCCTGCCCCGCGCCGTGCTGGTCGATCAGGGTCAACGCGGGCAGCGTGCCGTCGCCGCGGCCGCCGGGCTTGGCCGGCAGCGGGGTGGCGGGCTTGCGCCAGTCGCCGAAGCTGGCTTGCGCCAGCTGCAGCGCCTGCGCGGGCGTGACGTCGCCGGCCAGCACGAGGATGGCGTTGTCGGGGCGGTACAGCGCGCCGTGCAGGCGCTCCACGTCGGCGCGCGTGATGCGGGCGATGGAGGCCGGCGTGCCGGTGCGCGAATGGCCGTAGGCGCCATCGCCGAACACCGCGCGGCTGGCCGCCAGCGAGGCCAGTGCGATGGGCCGGCTCAGCATCAGGCGCAGGTCGTCCACCGCCTGCGCCTGCGCTCGCTTGAGTTCGTCCGGCGCGAAGTCGGGATGGCGCACCACGCTGGCCAGCAGATCCAGCGCCTGCGCCAGCTTGGGCGTGGTGATGGTGATGCCCACCGCGCTTTCGTCCCAGCCCGCGGCGGCCTGCAGCGAACCGCCCAGCGCTTCGGCGGCGGCGGCGATCTGCGGCGCCGTCCTGCCGCCGGCGCCCTTGGCCAGCAGGTTGGCGGTGAGGTCGGCGAGGCCGGCCTCGTTCGCCGGATCCATTTCGCCGCCGCTGCGCAGCACCAGCTGCGCGGTGACCAGCGGCAGGTCGGCGCGGCGCACGCTGACCACCTCCAGCCCGTTCGGCAAGGTTTGCGCCACGGGCGCGGGCACGCGCAGCTGCGGCGCCGGGCCGGGCGCGGGCGGCGTGGCGGGGAAATCCGCGCCGCCGGCCAGGGCACTGCCGGCGAAGGCGCACAGGATGGCCGTATGGACGGCCGAACGGAGCAGGCCGGAAGAACGATGGCGGCGGATCATTTCGCGTCTCCCTGCTTGCCGGCCTTGGACTCCGGCATGTAGTCGATGGTGACGCTGTGCGCGCCGGTGACGTAGTCGCGCAACACCCGGTGCACGTCTTCCGCGGTGACTTTCTGCAGGGCGTCGAGGTCGCTGTTGACGCGCGCGGGGCTGCCCTCGGTGAGCGTGGCCTGCCCCAGCGCGAAGGCGACGCCTTGCGCGGTCTGGCGCTGCCTGAGCTCGCTGGTCAGCAGCTGGGTCTTCACCTTGTCCAGCTCGGCGGCGGGAATCGGCTGGGTGGCGAGCCAGACGATCTCCTCGTGCAGCAGCTTCTGCGCCTCGGCGGTGGTATGCCCGCTGGCGAGGATGGCGTACACGGTGAACAGCCCCGGCCCCACGCGGCCGTCGGCATCGGCGCCCACCTGCTGCGCCACCTGGTGGCGGTAGACCAGCGACTGGTACAGCCGCGAGGAATCGCCCTGCGACAGCAGCGCGGCGGCCACCTGCAGCGGGATCAGATCCTTGCCGTCGGCGGCGGGCGGGATCAGCCACGTCATCGCCACCGCGGGCAGCGGCGCGGTCGCGCTGGTCACCGTGTAGCGCTCGTCCTTGCCGCGCTTCGGCTCCTTCGCGTCCACCTGCGGGATCGGCGTGGCGGGCTTGGGGATCCAGCCGAAATACTGATCGACCCACGCATCGAGCTGCTTGGGATCGAAGTCGCCGGCCACGATCAAGGTGGCGTTGTCGGGGCGGTAGAACGTGTTGTGGAACGCGATCACGTCCGGCAGCTTCGCGGCCTCGAGGTCGGGGATGCTGCCGATGGTGGGCCGGTGGTACGGATGCACCTTGTAGGAGTATTCGTCGATGGCGTTGAACAGCTTGCCGTACGGCTGGGCCAGCACGCTCTGGCGGTACTCCTCCTCCACCACGGCGCGCTCGGACTTGAAGTTCTTCTCGTCCACGTTGAGGTTGGACAGGCGCTCCGCCTCGGCCCACAGCAGGGTCTGCAGGTGGTTGCTCGGCACCACCTCGAAGTAGTTGGTGATGTCGTCGCCGGTGGACGCGTTGTTCTCGCCGCCCACGTCCTCGGTGAGCCGATCCATCTGCTCGGCGTGCATGTGCTTCGTGCTCTTGAACATCAGGTGCTCGAACAGGTGCGCGAAGCCCGAGCGGCCCTTGGGATCGTCCTTGGAACCCACGTGGTACCACATCTGCACCGCCACGTTGGGACTGGCGTGGTTCTCCACGCTGAGCACCTGCAAGCCGTTCGGCAGCGTGCGCTCGCGGTACTGGATGGCGGGAATGCTCAGCGTGTCCGCCGCGTGCGCGGGCGGCGCCAGCGTTGCGGCGGACAGGGTAAGGACGGCCAGCAAGGCGGCCGGGCGCAGGCGCATGGGCGAGGCTCCGTTCGGCGGAAAGCCCGAACCATAACAAGGTGGGACGAATCATGCGTGCTGCAGCGAACCATGTGCGGCGCGGGGCCACCGCGCACCGGCAGCCGTCAATCGGCCGGCCCGCGCTCCAGCCGGCGCAGGAACACCACCATCTCCTTCTCCGCCTGCTTGTCGCCGCGTTCCTGCGCCACCGCCCTGCCCTGCCGCCAGGCCTCGGCCGCGCCCGCGCGATCGTCCAGCGCCAGGCACGCCTTGCCGAGCAGCTTCCACGCTGCGGAATAGCGCGCGTCGAAACGCAGCGCGTGGCGCAGCTCCTCGACGGCAGCCACCGCATCGCCGCTGTCGAGCAGCGCGTCGCCCAGCGCATAGCGCAACAGGGCGCCATCGCGCGGGCCGGTGCATTGGCCGCGCAGATTGGCGATCAGCGCCTGCTTGCTCACGGCTGCATGCGCACGCTGCCGCCGTCGGCGGAATAGACCTGCGGCGGCTGCGCGGGCTCGGGCGGCGTCGCGCCGCCGTGCAGCTCGGCCAGCGTGGCGGCGGGCCACACCACCAGCCACGAGGAGCGGAACGGCTGAACCAGCAATGCGTAGCGCGCGGCTTGCGCATCGACCTTCCGGGGATGCTCCACCACCACGCCGTCGGCATGCGCCTGCGCGAATGCGTCGAGTTGCTGCTCGTTGCCCAGCACCTGGATCGGCTGCGTCAGCCGCCCCTGGAAGTGGAACTCGCCTTCGTAGTCGCCGAGGTAGCCGATGGCGTGGCCGGCCCGCTCCGTGTCGCCGAGCAACTGCGAGGTGGGCCGCAAGTCGTAGCGCGGCCACATCGTCAGGGTGAACAGGCTGTTGAGCGCCAGCGTGCCGACCAGCCCGGCCACCGCGAGGCGGCGCAGCTCGCCGCGTCCTCGCAACAGCAGCAGCAGGCCCAGCAGCAGGAACACCACGGCGAAGTAGCGGCTGTACGGCGCGCAGGCGTCGGGCCACTCGCCATGCAGGTGGTTGCCCGCCACCAGGTTGGGCAGCACGAACAAGAGCAGCGCGAACGCGAGGCTGCCGATGCCCAGCGGCCAGGTGCCCAGCCAGCCGGTGTCGGCGAGCCGCGGCTTGCGTTCGCGCAGTATCGCGATGGCCGCCGTGAGCAGCAGCATCGTGCCGGCCAGTTCCGGCAGCAGGTAATACATCTGCTTGCCGCGCACCAGCGAGAACACCAGGAAGGTGGGCAGCACCCAGGCGATGGCGAAGCGCAGGCCCGGCTCCAGCGGCTTGCGCAGCGTGGCCAGTGCCACCCACGCGCGCGGCCAGCCGAAGAAGGGGAACAGCAGCGCCGGCAGCATCAGCACGTACCACAGCACCGGGCGGGCGTGGCTCTGCAGCGGCTCGGCCGTCTGCACGCCGTGGATCACGCGCGCCGCGGTCTGGCTGAAGAACAGCCGGTGCATGTAGGCCTCGCCGCCCGCGAAGCCGGCGGGCAGCGCCCACGCCAGCAGCATCGCGAAGCCGAGCAGCAGCGCCAGCGCGCCGCGGCCGTACCAGCGCGCGCGGCGCGCGCGCGCGAAGCCGCTCCAGTACGGCCCGAGCAGCCACGGGAACGCCACGTGCAGCAGCATCACCGGCCCCTTGGTGAGCAGGCCGAAGCCGATGCACAGGCCGAACAGCCACCAGCGCGGCTCCTCGCGGCGCAGGGTCGGCGTGAGGCACAGCAGCGCCGCCAGCACCCACGCCGCCAGCAGCACGTCGTACATGATCTGCAGGCCGAACAGGAAGCCGTAGCCGAGCGCCAGCAACGCCCACGGCGCCGCCTTGGCCATCCACGCACGATCGGGGAACAGGCGGCGCGCGATCAGCGAGATCAGCACCAGCTCGGTGCCGCCGAAGATCACTTCCAGCACGCGCGGCCACGCGTCGCTCACGCCGAACACGAACCAGCCGGCGTGGATCAGCCAGAACAGCAGCGGCGCCTTCTCGCTGTACGGCGCGCCGTTGATGTGCGGCACCAGCCAGTGGTGGCCGTGCCACATCTCCCACGCCACGGCCAGCGTGCGCGTGGAATACAGCGGCATCGGGCCATGCGAGAAGATCGCCAGCAGCGCCACCGCCGCCCACAGCGGCAGCCACGGCCAGAGCGAGCGCAGGTGTTCGGAGCGGCTGTAGGGGCTGAGGGTCACGGGCGGGCTCGCGCAGGGGTACGGCGCGATTCTAGCGGCCACGGGGCTGAACGCGGCCGGCGCAGGCGCACGGCGCGCCGGTTCCGCTAGCGCAAGGTTCCGTCGGCCAGGGCGTTGAAGCGCGCCGCGATGTAGTCGTCGGTGAAACTGGTCATGTCGCGGCCGCGGATGAAGCCGCAGTGGCCGCCATGGTCGGCGATGTCCAGCTCCACGTTCGACGGCAGGCGCAGTTGCTCGAACGCGCCCACCGGGATCACCGGATCGTCGCGCGCGGTGAGGATGGCGGCGGGAATCTGCATGGCCGCCAGCGCGTCGCCGGCCACCGAATAGCCGTCCAGGTACGCCTGCAGCGAACCGAAGTCGGTGTGCCGCATGACCAGCGACTCGGTGAGGCCGCGCAGATCCTGTTTCAGCTCGGCGAGCTCGAAATACTGGTGCTGCGGGAACGCGCTCTGCTTGGCGAGCAGCGACTTGCGCCACTTGCGCACGAAGTAGGCCTGGTAGAACCAGGGCGCGGCCTCCTCCAGCGAGAACAGGCCTTCGCCCGGATCGACGATCGGGCACACCGCCAGCGCGTAGTCGAGCGGGATGCCGAGGCGCGGCGTGTGCAGCGCGGCGCGCAGCGCGAAGTTGCCGCCCAGCGAGAAGCCCGCCAGCGCCATCGGCCGCGCCGGCCAGCGCGCGGCGATGTCGCCCAGCGCGTGGATCACTTCGTCGAGCCGGCAGGAGTGGAACAACGCCTCGTTCAGGCCGTGGCTGTCGCCGTGGTCGCGGAAATTGAGCCGGAAGATGTCCCAGCCGTCGGCAAGCAGGCGGCTGCCGGTCTGCAGCACGTAGGTGGAATCGACGCTGCCCTCCCAGCCGTGGAACAGCACGGCCAGGCCGCGCGGCTGCGGACGGGCCTTCTGCGCGGTGAACGCGCCGGTGAGGCGCACGCCGCCGCCGCCGTCCACCATCACTGCCTCGGCGCCTTCCTGCACCGCGCGCGCGGCGCGCGGCAGCAGCAGGCGGCGCACGCCGCTGGAAGACAGCATGGTCTGGATGTGCCCGCTGCTGAGCGGCCAGGCCGGCCGGAAATCCTTTCCGCTCGGCAGGCTCATGCGGCGCGATCCTCCAACGCCGCGGCGATGCGTTCGCGCGACAGGTCGGCCATCTTGCGTCGCGCATCCGGGCTGGCCGGCACAGGCTGCAGGAAATGCACCTCCGCATCCATCGGCGCGCCGCCGAGCAGGCGCAGGAAGTTGCCCATGAAGCTTTCGTGCTCGCGGAAGCCGGCGTCGACGATGCGTTTGCCGTCGCGCGCGAAGCGCAGCGCCACCGGCTGCAGCGGCACCTCGGCGTCCAGCGCGGCCTGGAAGATGCGCGCATGGAACACCTTGAGCACGCCGTCGTGGCCGGTGCCGCCTTCGGGAAACACCGCCACCGAACGGCCGCCGCGCAGGCGCTCCACCATCACCTGCATCACCGCCGCCAGCGAATGGTTGCTGCCGCGGCGATGGAAGATGGTGCCGCCGCTGGCCGCCAGCCAGCCCACCAGCGGCCAGCGCGCGATCTCCGCCTTGGCCACGAAACAGGCCGCGCGCTGCGAATGCAGCAGCACGATGTCGATCCACGAGGTGTGGTTGGCCACGAACAGCACCGGGTCGGCCAGCGGCTGGCCGAAACGCACCGAGCGCAGGCCGAAGAGGCGCATCAGCGCGGTGGACCACCAGCGGATCAGCTTGTGCGCGAACGGCTCGCGGCCGTCCTTCATCACGCTGTCGCGGTTCCAGCTCATCACGAACGCGGCGAGCAGGATCGCCAGCACGACGTGCAGCAGCAGCAGCGGCACGCGCCACAGGTAGCGCAGCGGGCGCAGGCGGTCGCGGGTCGGCGGGGGCGGCGTGGCGGTATCCATCAGCCGGCAAGTCTAGCGTTTATTGCCCGCGTCGTTATGCGGCTGCGGATGGTTTTCCGCGCGCGTCAGCGGCAGCGAGGGCGAGCGCTTCACCGTGCGCAGCACGAAGCTGGAATTGACGTCGGCCACGCCGGCGTCGTTGAGCAGGCGGTCGAGCAGGAAGCGCGAGAAGTCCGCGAGATCGGCCACGAACACGTGCAGCAGGTAGTCCATGTCGCCGGTGAGCGCGTGGCAGGCCACCACCTCGTCCCAGCCGCCGATGCGCTCCACGAAGCGTTCGATCATCGCCGCCTCGTGCTTCACCAGCTGCACGCGCACGAAGGCCTGCAGGCCCAGCCCCACCACCTGCGGATCGACCTGCGCGGCATAGCCGGTGATGACCTTGTCCGCCTCCAGCCGCTGCAGCCGGCGCAGGCAGGCCGAAGGCGACAGGTTCACCCGCTCGGCCAGCTCGGCATTGGTGATGCGGCCCTCGGTCTGCAGCACGGCGAGCAGGCGCAGGTCGGTGCGATCCAGCGCAGTCATGCACGATACCTCGCAAAGAGCATGCTTTGGAGCATGATTATTGCTCACTAGGCTGCTTTCCGCACAAGATTGCAATCTTCCTGCGGCTGGATCGCCGTATGCTCTTGACCGTCATTCCGGCGCAGGCCGGAATCCAGTACCACGCGCGGTCAATGATCGCGACAGGCACACGCTGCCGCCGCTGGATCCCGGCCTGCGCCGGGATGACGAGCCTCCCCCACCCGGAACCCGCCATGGATCACAACACGCCCCGCAAGGTCGAACACCAGCAGACCGACCGCGGCTACATCCCGGTCTACGCCACCGGCGTGGTGGAGCAGCCCTGGGACAGCTACACGCGCACCGACCACGAGGTATGGGACACCCTCTACAAGCGCCAGCGCGAACTGCTGCCCGGGCGCGCCTGCAAGGAGTTCCTCGCCGGCGTGGAGCGCTTCGGCCTGGGCGACGGCGGCATCCCGAAGTTCTCCGATCTCAACAAGGTGCTGGCCGAGGCCACCGGCTGGGAGCTGGTGGCCGTGGAAGGCCTGCTGCCGGACGAGGTGTTCTTCGACCACCTCGCCAACCGCCGCTTCCCGGTGAGCTGGTGGATCCGCAAGCCGGATCAGCTCGACTACCTCAGCGAGCCCGACCTGTTCCACGACCTGTTCGGCCACGTGCCCCTGCTGCTCAACCCGGTGTTCGCCGACTACATGCAGGCCTACGGCCGCGGTGGCATGAAGGCGTTCGCGATCGGCCCCGAGGCGTTGATGAACCTCACCCGCCTGTACTGGTACACGGTGGAATTCGGCCTGATCCACACCGACGAAGGCCTGCGCATCTACGGCGCCGGCATCGTCAGCTCCAAGGGCGAATCCATCTACTGCCTCGACTCGCCCGCGCCGAACCGCATCGGCTTCGGCCTGGAGCGCGTGATGAGCACGCGCTACAAGATCGACACCTACCAGCAGACCTACTTCGTGATCGACAGCTTCGAGCAGCTGTTCGAAGCCACGCACCCGGACTTCACGCCGATCTACGCGAAGCTCAAGGCCGAGCCCGCGCATGCGGCGGCGGATGTGCTGGACGGCGACCGCGTGTTCAATCGCGGCACGCGCGAAGGGTTCGCCACCGGGGCGGATACCTGAGCTGCATTTGCACGCATGCGAATCGAGCCGGCTCTATGCCGGCTCTTTCGTATCGCGGCCTTGCATCGGATCGGCATTGCCTCCATGCGATGGACTTGTCCACCCGCCATGCAGGGAAGCCATGCTCGCCGAATCGCTCGCCAGCCTCGACCTCACCTCCATCGACACCCTGATCTTCGCCGGCGGCGGCAACCGCTGCTGGTGGCAAGCGGGTGCGATCTCGCATCTGCTGGCGCAGCGGTGGCGATTGCCTGCACAACTCGTGGGCACCAGCGGCGGCGCCGCCGTAGCCGCTGCCTTTCTCAGCGCCGGGCCACAAGCCGCGCTTGCAGGCTGCCAGCGCCTGTATGCCGGGCAGGCCCGCATGTTCGAGTGGCGCGGCCTGCTGCGCGGGCGACTGCACTATGCGCATCGCCATATCTACCCGGCGTGGCTGGCCACTTTCTTCGATGCCGGGCATTTTCAGGCGCTACGGCAATCGAAGCATCGCTTGCAGGTGGCTATCACCCGGCCGGCACGCTGGCTGGGGCTGCGCGGCTCCATCGGAGTCGCCACGTTGGCCTATCTGGCGGACAAGTTCCTGCGCGGGCCACTGCACCCTGCACTTCCGCGCCGGCTTGGCCTGCGTCAGGAATTCCGCGCACTGCACGACTGCAACAGCCTCGACGACGCCCACGCATTGCTGACAGCTGCAGGTGCCGCGATTCCTTTCATCCCCGCGCGATGCATCGATGGCGAATACGCCTTCGACGGCGGTTACATCGACAACGCACCGCTGCCATCGCAAACCGATGGCGAGAAAGCACGCACGCTCGTGTTACTGACCCGCCACTATCCGAAGCTGCCTTCCCTGTTCCGCGCCGACGGGCGCAACTACTGGCAACCCGGTACGCGTATCCCAGTGAGCATGCTTGATTGCACCGCTCGCGCCACCGTGCTCGATGCATGGGCGCTGGGGGAACGCAACGCACATGAAGCGCTCACCAGCGGCAGGCTGCGCATCGCCTAAACCACGACATTCATGCCTCACCATCGCGTCTCCGGCGAAACAGGAGATACGGCATTGGGTGGAGAGGGCGATGCTGGTTGAATACCGCTACAGACTCGGCTGCTCGGCGCCCGTGCGGATTGCTTGATGACACCGGCAGAGTCCGCCTTGGACACGGATCTCATCAGCACACGGTCAAGCGGCTCCTTGCAACCCCAGCATCAACGCCCGTGCGCATCCACCCAAGGCCGCACGATGCCGATCCACAGCTCGTAGCCGCTGCGATTCATGTGCAGGCCATCCCGGATGAACCACTTGGCCTGCGGCTGGCCGTCCTTGCCCAGCATCGGCGTGAACACGTCCAGGTAGGCCACCTGCTTCTGCGTGGCGGCGTAGTCGCGCACCAGGTCGTTCGCCTCGCGGATCTTCGGCAACAGGGCCTTGCGCGCCATGCTGGGCTTGATCGCGATGAAGGCGATGGGCACGCCGGGATCGACGGTGCGGGCCTTGCGCACGAAGGCCGCGAAGTCGTCGCGCACCTGCTGCGGGCTGTTGCCGGCCTCGATGTCGTTGTCGCCCGCGTACATCACGATGGCGCGGGGGCGGTACGGCGCCACGATGCGATCGGCGAAGAACGTGCTGTCGGCGATCTCCGAGCCGCCGAAGCCGCGGTTGATGGTGCGCACTTCGGGAAAATCGCTTGCCAGCGTCTTCCAGAAGCGGATCGACGAGCTGCCGATGAACAGCACCGCGCCGGCCGGCGGCGGTTGCGCGCGGTCGGCCCGCCCGAACGCGGCGATGTCGGCGTTCCACTGCGTGTGGTTCTCGGCCGTGCGCGCGGAAGCGCATAGCGGCAGCAGGGCGAGCAGCAGGATCAGCCAGCGTTTCATCGTGCCTCCCGTGGAAGGTTGCGTGCGAGTTCGGAGACTTCCAGCACCTGCGCGATGCGCGTGCCGTCCCAACGATAGATCAGATGCTGCGCCTGCACGCAGGGCGCCACCACGTCGGGATGGAAGGCTGCCACGCATTCGCCGCCGCGGTCGCGCACGCTGTCGTACACGATGCCGTTGGAACCGGCGCCGCGCAGCGTGCGTGCGAGCTTGACGCTGGCCGTATAGACGTCCGCGTCGTGTTCCTTCTTCCAGCCGCCGCGGATGTCGTGCAGGCGGCTGTCGATGCGGGTGCGATAGCAGCGCATCTCGACGTCGCAGGCCGGTTCATGGGTGGCGGCGAGGAAGCGCTCGCGGTGGTAGACGGTTTCCTCCACCGCCGTGGCCACGCTGTGCGCGGCGTAGAACACGCCCCAGCTGCCGTCGGAAAAGCGGCTGCCTTCCGGGTTCAGATGCGTGAACGCCGCCATCACCGGCGTCGAACCGGGGCCACTGATGCGGTGTTCCTTCGGCACCAGCTTCAACACGCCCGCCTCCTCGCGCAGGCGCGGATTGGTCAGCGCCTCGATGGCGAACACCGCGTCGAGGTCGGCCGGGTCGGCGATGCGGTCGTACACGCCCACCGGCGGAAAGCGGCTGGGCACGATGCGGTAGGCATGGCTCCAGCGGATGCGACGGACGGGCGGCAGGTCGGCGGGCATCGCGGTTGTCCGTGTCGTTCCTCTGGAATGGGAAAGCGAGCTTCGCGGCAGGCGGTCTCGCGGAACGCGACTGGCGCCGCTTCAGCCGCGCTGCGCGTCCAGGTACTGGCGCACCACGAACAGGTCGGCCACGTTGCCCGACAGCATGCGCTCCAGCGCCGAATGTCCGCCGAACAGCGGAGCCGCGTTCGGCTTGCGCAGCCAGGTGTCGGCCTGCGCGGGATCGGGGAAGAGGATCTGCAGCGCCTTCCAGATGCCCAGCAGGTAGCTGATGCGCTCCAGCGTGTCGCGCCCCAGGCCGCCGGCCTGCTCGCGCTTCCACTTGTAGAACGTGGACTCGGGCGGATCGCCGAGCAGCCTGCGCTGTTCGGCCACGCGCAGATCCCAGTGTTCGGCGAGGCGGAAGAAGCTGCGCAACGCGGGCGCGGTCAGCGCCGTGTCAGCAGGCAAGTAACGCGGCGCGGCTTCGGCGACGCGGTTCGTTCGTGCGCTCATGACGGAACTCTCCATGTGAAGCACATGAACAAACTACTGCGAAACGGAAGCAACGTCCAATGTTGCCCGTGCCGGCTTCAGGGCGTGCCCGAAGTGCCCTTGCCCTTCGCGCCGTCGCCGCCGAAATCCGGCTCCGGCCCGCCTTCGGCGATGAAGCGGTCGATGCGCTGCTCCAGCACCGGCAGCGGCACCGATCCGGTGGAGAGCACGGTGTCGTGGAAGGCGCGGATGTCGAACTTCGCGCCCAGCGCCTTCTCGGCCTTGGCGCGCAGCCTGAGTATGGTGAGGAAACCCAGCTCGTAGCTGTCGGCCTGGCCGGGCCAGCTGATGTAGCGATCCACCTCGTTGGCGATCTCCAGCGGGCTGAGCGCGGTGTTCTCGGTGAGGTAGTCGATGGCCTGCTGGCGCGTCCAGCCGAGGTGGTGGATGCCGGTGTCCACCACCAGGCGGCAGGCGCGCCACATCTGGTAGGTGAGGTAGCCGAACTGCTGCCAGGGCGTCTGGTAGATGCCCATCTCGTTGCCGAGGTATTCGGAGTACAGGCCCCAGCCCTCGCCGTAGGCGGAGATGTAGCCGTCGCGGCGGAACGCGGGCTGGCCGTGGCTTTCCTCCGCCAGCTCCAGTTGCAGCGAGTGGCCGGGATAGCTCTCGTGCAGGGTCAGCGCGGGCATGTTGTACAGCGCGCGCGACTTCAGGTCGTAGGTGTTGACCAGGTACGCGTCGGCGCCGCCGCGGCCGGAGGTGTAGTACGGCGCGATGTCGGCCGGCACCGGCACGATGGTGAAGCGCTCGCGCGGCAGGTGGCCGAAGAAGCGCGACATCTTGCCGTCCACCTCCTTCGCCACCCACGCGGTCTTGTCCAGCAGCTCCTGCGGCGTCTTGGCGTAGAACTGCGGGTCGGTGCGCAGGTAGTGCAGGAAGTCGGCGAAGCTGCCCTTGAAGCCGGTCTGCTTCATCACGTCCAGCATCTGCGCATGGATCTTCGCCACCTGCTGCAGACCGATCTGGTGGATCTGGTCGGGCGAGAGGTCGAGCGTGGTGTACTCGCGGATCTGCTGGCGGTAGTACGCCTTGCCGTCCGGCAGCGCCTCGGCGGCCAGCGTGGTGCGCGCCTGCGGCACGTATTCGTCGTCGAAGAACTTCAGCAGGTTCGCGTAGGCCGGGATCACCTGGTCGCGGATGCGCTGCAAGGCTTCGCCGCGCAAGGCCTGCGCCTCGTCGGCGGGAATGCTCGCGGGCATGTGCTCGAACGGCGCGTAGAAGCTGCTGGCGGTGGGATCGGTGAGGTCGGCCACCGCGGCGATGGACTTGTCGCGGCCCGCCAGCACCTCGCGCGGCACGCTGAAGCCGCGCTTGAGGCCCAGCCGCATGTTGGCGATCTGCTGCTCGAAGTAGTGCGGAACCTGGCCGAGGCGGTCGAGGTAGCGGCGGTAGTCGTCCGCGCTGCGCAGGCGGTCGCCGCCCAGGTCGTAGCCCAGGTCGCTCCAGAACGCAGAATCGCTGTTGAACGGCATCTGCCAGTTCTTGAATGCCTGGTCGGCGACGAAGTTGCGGATCTGCTCGCGGTACACCGCATAGTTCACCCGGTTTTCCGGCGAGAGCTGGCGCACGTCGACCGTGTCGAGCTGCTTCATCACCTTGCGCCAGTAGTCGAGGCGCTGCTGCTGGCTGGCGGCGTCCACGTCGTCGAGGCGGCCGTTGTTCGGCTGCGATTCGCCCGACGCGCTGATGCCGGACTGCCCGGTGCGCCATGCCCATTCGGCGGTGTAGATCTGCTGGAAGCGTGCGTCGGCGGAGCCGGCCGGCACGGCGCCGTCCGCCGTCGCGGCCTGTGCCTGAGGCAGGCCGGCACCGAATGCCAGCGCGATGGTGGCGGCCAGCAGCAGGGTCTTGTTCACGGGTGTTCCTCGCAGGTTCCGGGCGTGCAAAGCGGGAACCTCCCACGTTGCAGGCGCCGGCGCAATGCGGCGTAGGTCATGCGGAGATCGTGAACAGGCGCTCAGCCCATGCCCATCTGGCTGCCGCCCACCGCGCGCAGGTAATCGTCGAGGCCACGCCCCGCCACCTCGGCGAAGATTTCGCCGGTGGCTTCGCTGAGGTGGATGCGGTCGGGACGGAAATTGCGGAAATCCCGGCGCAGCCGGCACCACGCGCCCAGCGTCCACTTGCCGCCCCAGAACGCGAGGCACAGCGGCTCCACCTCGCGCAGGCTGGGCTGGCCGCCTTCGTCGCGGTAGTCCAGCCGCAGCACGCGGCGCTGCTCGATGGCCGCGTGCAGGCGGTCGATCAGCAGCGCGAAATCGGTGCGTCCCTGGTCGCGCCACACCGGCGCGTAGATGCGCGTGCGCGCGGCGCGCTCGCGCAGCTCGGGCGGCAGCACGGCCTCGATCTTCAGCAGCGCGGCCTGCGCGCCGGCGGCGAGCCGGTCGCCCGCGAACGCGCGCACGAAGCGCGTGCCGACCACCAGCGATTCGAGTTCGTCGGCGGTGAACATCAGCGGCGGGATGTCCGAGCCCTTGCGCAGCACGTAGCCCACGCCGGCCTCGCCCTCGATGGGCACGCCGGAAAGCTGCAGGTCGGCCACGTCGCGGTAGACCGTGCGCAACGACACGCCCAGCGTCTCGGCGAGGTTGCGCGCGGGCAGCGCGGTGCGGCGACCGCGCAGGGCATGGATGATGAGGAACAGGCGGTCGGCGCGTCGCATCGTTTCATGGTGGCTCGCCCGCGCGCCGATCGCCAGTGCGCTTCGTTTACTCGCCGTCCCAGTAGTCGCAGCCGTCGGCGGGCCGGCCCACGTGGCGGAAACCCTGCGGCTTGCCGTCCGCATCCTTGCCGGCGGCATGCATGACGGCGAACTTGCCCGAATCCGGGTATTCGCAGACTTCGGGCGTCTGGCTGGTGGACACCGCGAGGTAGCGCAGCGTGGCGTCGCCGGTGTTGGCGATCTGGTGCGCCGCCTCCGGCCCGCCGGGCGGGCAGCAGATCACGTCGCCGGCCCGGATCGGCCAGGTCTCGTGGCCGATCCGCAGCTCGCCCGCGCCCTCGATCACGAAGAACATCTCCTCGTTGACGCGGTGCGAATGGAACGGGAACGCGCGCATGCCCGGCGGCACCGCGGTGAGGTTGTAGCCGAGCTTCTGCGCGCCGAGGCGCTGGCCGATCGGCGCCAGCGCGCCGCCGAACTTCGCCGGCATCGGCTTGCCGCCGTATTGCCTGTTCAGAACGTCGAGCGGGATGGCTTCGACTTCGTCGATGTTGAGGATGGGCCTGGCCATGATCGTTCCTCTCAAAGATGCCGCGTTTCGGCGGGCGGGTTCATCCAGTCGTTGGCGCGGCCGTCGCACCAGCGCAGCGGCGCATCGATCAGCTCCTGCGGTTCCGCATCGTCGAGGCAGGCGAGGTTGACCGAGACGTAGTCGCCGCCGATCTGTTCCACGTAGCCGCGACCGAACGCGCGCACGCCGCAATGCCGGCAGAACAGGTGGTGCGCGCTCAACGTGCCGAACTGGTAGTCGGACAACGCGTCTTCGCCAGTGAGCAGGCGGAAATCCTGCGGCCGGATGGTGACGCCCCACCAGCGCGTCTTGGCGCAGATCGAGCAGTTGCAGCGGCCGGTGCCCTCGGCGAGGTCGAGGTCGGCCTCGTAGCGCACCGCGCCGCAGTGGCAGCTGCCGTGGTAGGTCTTCTTCATGGCGCGTTCCTCGTGGGGGCGACGATGTGGCGCAGGCCGGTCAGCGCCGCCAGCAGCATGTGCCGGCGCCTGGCAGCGGGTTGGGGCGCGGCAGGCGTCGGCAGGCGGTATTGCCCGTCGAGCAACAGGCCGCGCAGGTAGAGCGGGCGGTAAGCCATCAGCGTCCTGTCGATGGCGGATTTCTTTGTCATGGCGTGGGCTCGCTTTGAAAGTGCGGCCATGGATGGCTGCGGTTGGACTCGCGGACAAACGCATTCATGCCGCCGCCGCCGCGATGCCGGCCAACCATGGCGGCGGCAAGGCGTGCTTGTAGAGGCGGAACCAGTGCTCGCGGTCGCTGGCGTTGTAGAGATCCAGCGTGCGGATCACCTCGCGCGCGAACTCCACGCTGCCGAGCTCACTGGCGGTGAGCGTGCCGCCGTCGCTCACCGCCAGCACGGTGGCGTCGTACTGCTCGGCGCCGCGGTAGTCGGGCACATACGCGTCGATGTGGCCGGCATGGCTACCGGTGTGCCGGCAGCGATCCAGCAGCCCGGCGCGGGCCAGCGCCAGCACGCCGTCGGCGATGCCGGCCACCGGCGCGCCGGCCGCGTGCACGCGGCGCGCGGCGGCTACCGCGGCCAGCCCTTCGCCACGCGTCCACAGGTGGCCGCCGGGCAGGATCAGCAACGCCGCGCGGGCCAGGTCGAGCTGGGCCAGCGTCAGTTCGGGCTGCACCACCAGGCCGCCCATCGAGGTCGCCGGCGCCATCGAGAAACCCACCGCCCGCACCTGCCAGTCGCCCGGGCGGCGGATCTCGCACAGCGCCAGCGCGGCCTGCCAGTCGGCGTAGCCGTCGAATACGAGGAAATAAACCGTGTCGCGCATGTCGTTCCCTCCGTGATTGGAGGTGCAGCTTGCGTGGGTGCTGCTGACAACCTGGTGTCAGCAGCCGGCGCAGGCATGGCGCGGTTCAGTTCAAGCCCGGACAATGCGCGCACCACTTCCATCCGCCACCCTTCGCACGGACACGCCATGAAACCCGTTTCGCTCATCCAGTTCCTGATCGAGGAACGCCGCGCCGGCCACATCAACGCCGAGCTTTCGCTGTTGATCGAAGTGGTTGCCCGCGCCTGCAAGCGCATCGGCGTGGCCACCGGCAAGGGCGCGCTGGGCGGGGTGCTGGGCGCGGCCGGCACCGACAACGTGCAGGGCGAGGCGCAGAAGAAGCTGGACGTGATCTCCAACGAGATCCTGCTGGAGGCGAACGCCTGGGGCGGCCACCTCGCCGCCTGCGCGTCGGAGGAGATGGAAGACCCGCAGCCGATCCCGGACGGCTACCCCAAGGGCCAGCACCTGCTGCTGTTCGATCCGCTGGACGGCAGCTCGAACATCGACGTGAACATCTCGGTGGGCACGATCTTCTCCGTGCTGCGCTGCCCGGACGGCGTGACCGACGCGAAGGCCGAGCACTTCCTGCAGCCGGGCACCACCCAGCTCGCCGCCGGCTACGTGGTGTACGGCCCCAGCACCCTGCTGGTACTCACCTTCGGCCACGGCACGCACGAGTTCACGCTGGACCGCGAGATCGGCAGTTTCATCCTGAGCCACCGCGACATCCGCATCCCGGAGCAGACCAGCGAGTTCGCCATCAACATGTCCAACCAGCGCCACTGGGAAGCGCCGATGCAGCGCTACGTCGGCGAGCTGCTGGCCGGCAAGGACGGCCCGCGCGGGCGCGACTTCAACATGCGCTGGGTGGCCTCGATGGTGGCCGACGTGCATCGCATCGTCACCCGCGGCGGCGTGTTCTTCTACCCGCTGGACGCCAAGATCAGGGACAAGGGCGGCAAGCTGCGCATCATGTACGAGGCCAACCCGATGGCCTTCATCGTCGAGCAGGCCGGCGGCGCGGCCACCACCGGGCGCGAGCGCATCATGGAAGTGCAGCCCACCGGCCTGCACCAGCGCGTGCCGGTGTTCCTCGGCTCGAAGCAGGAAGTGGAGCACGCCACGCGCTACCACCGCGAAGCGGACAGCGCGCAGGGCTGACGCCCGCCTCCTGCCGGCGGGCCTTGTCGCCAAGGCAAGCATGCCGCCCGTTCCGTGCCCGGCTCGTGCCATGAGCCGGCCATAGGCTCGCTGCACCACCCATCACTCCTCCGCATGGCGCCACCGATGCCGTTCCGCCGCCTCCTGCCGTTGCTGTTCGCCGCGCTGGCGCTGGCCGCCTGCACCCATGCGGCCAGGCCCGTGCCACCGCCGATCACCCCGCCGCCGCCACCTCCGAAGCTGAAGATCGGCCTGGCGCTGGGCGGCGGCGCGGCCAAGGGTTTCGCGCACATCGGCGTGATCAAGATGCTGGAGGCCAGCGGCATCCATCCCGACGTGGTGGCCGGCACCAGCGCCGGCAGCGTGGTGGGCGCGCTGTACGCCAGCGGCATGGATCCGTTCCAGTTGCAGCAGACCGCGTTCGGGCTGGACGAATCGAAGATCCGCGACGTGCGGCTGTTCTCCAACGGCCTGGTGCAGGGCCGGGCGCTGCAGGACTACGTGAACCGGCTGGTGCACAACCAGCCCATCGAGCGGCTGAAGCTGCCGTTCGCGGCGGTGGCGACGCAACTGGAAACCGGGGCGCGCACGGTGTTCATCAGCGGCAACACCGGGCAGGCCGTGCGCGCCTCCTCCAGCATCCCCGGCGTGTTCGAGCCGGTGGAGATCCGCGGCAAGCACTACGTGGACGGCGGCGTGGTCAGCCCGATCCCGGTGGACGCCGCGCGCCAGCTCGGCGCGGATTTCGTGATCGCGGTGGACATCTCCGCCCGGCCCGGCGGCACCAACCCGCAGGGCATGTTCAACATCATGGGCCAGTCCATCACCATCATGGGGCGGGAGCTGGCCCGGCAGGAAATCGCCCGCGCCGACGTGGTGATCCGCCCCGACCTCAGCGGCATCGGCCCCGCCGACTTCGAGCAGAAGGATCTGGCCATCCTTGCCGGCGAGAAGGCCGCGCTGGCGGCGATCCCCGAGATCCGCGCCAAGCTCGCCGCGCGCGAGGCCGCCCCGGTCGCGGCGAAGCCCTGACGATACGCACATGGCGCAACGCCTTCCGCGGTTGTAGCGTGGGGATTCCCCTCCCGCAGCCGGGTTTGCACCATGCCGAAATCCTCGCGCCTCCTCGTTTCGCTGGCCCTGTCCGCCACGCCCCTGCTCGTGCAGGCGGCACCGGACACGCAGGCCGCCCAGCCCGCCGCGCACGCGGCCATGCCGTTGCCCAAGCTCGGCAAAGTCCAGCGCATCGGCGACGTGGCGCTGTCGCCCGATGGCACGCGCCTCGCCTGGGTGCAGGAAGGCAAGCAGCCGGCGATCGAACTGGCCGACGCCGACGGCAAGCACGCGCAGGCGCTGGACGTGGGCGCCAAACTCGCCGACTGCAGCAAGGACGACCTCGCCTGGTCGCCGGACTCGCGCCGGCTCGCCTTCATCGCCAACTGCGGCCACGACCTCACCAACACCGAGGCGATGCATACGGACGTCTATCTCGCCGACGTCGCCGGCAAGGCCGCGCCGCGCGAGGTGGCCAAGCTCGCCGGCTACGCGCGCGCGCTGGCGTGGACGGCCAACGGCCAGTCGCTGGGCTTCCTCTACGTGCCCGGCGCCACCCGCCACGCCACCGCCACCGCCGCGGGCAAGCCGCAGGTGGGCGTGATCGGCGAGGAGCCGGAAGAGATCCAGCGCGTCGCCAGCCTCGACGTGGCCAGCGGCGCGCTGCACACGCTCACGCCGGCCTCGATCTATGCCTACGAATTCGGCTGGTCGCCGGACGGCAAGCGCATCGCCTACACCGCCGCGCCGGCGCCGGGCGACAACAACTGGTGGGTGGCCAAGCTCTACGTGCAGGACGCGAAGGAAGGCGCCGCGCCGCGCATGGTGGCCGATCCGTCCGCCGTCGCCGGTTCGCTGCACGGCCTGCAGATGGCGCTGCCGCGCTGGTCGCCGGACGGCGCGCGGATCGCCTTCATCGGCGGCCTGATGAGCGACCAGGGCGCCACCGGTGGCGACCTCTACAGCGTGTCGCCCAACGGCGGCGAGCCGGCCAACCTCACGCCCGGCATCACCGTGACGCCGGAGTGGTTCGCCTGGGCCGGCAACGACGCGCTGACGGTGAGCCAGAACGCCAAGGGCAAGGTGCAACTCGCCCGCTACGACATCCATGGCGCACAGGCCACCGCGCAGGCGCCCTACTTCACCGTGCCGGCGATGATCGGCGCGGGCGGCGCGGTGCTCTCGGTGTCGCTGTCCGCCGACCACCGGCGCGTGGCCTTCGAGCAGAGTTCCTACGACCGCGCGCCGGAAGTGCATGCCGGCAGGCTGGACGGCACGCCGCCGCCCGCCGTCACCGCGCTCAACGCCGGGCTGAAGCCCGCCTGGGGCAAGGCCGTCTCGGTGGAGTGGAAGAACGAGGGCCGCGACGTGCAGGGCTGGCTGCTCTACCCGGCCGACTACGATCCGCACAAGACCTATCCGATGATCGTGAGCGTGCACGGCGGCCCGGCCTGGGGCGTGCTGTCGAGCTGGCCCGGCATGGGCGCGATGTACGCCGCCGAAGGCTACTTCCAGTTCATGCCCAACCCGCGCGGCAGCTTCGGCCAGGGCGAAGCCTTCGTGCAGGCCAACCGCAAGGACTTCGGCTACGGCGACCTGCGCGACGTGCTCGCCGGCGTCGACGCGGTGGAGAAGATGGCGCCGGTGGACGACCATCGCCTCGGCCTCACCGGCTGGAGCTACGGCGGCTTCATGAGCATGTTCGCGCCCACCCAGACCCAGCGCTTCCGCGCCGTGGTCGCCGGCGCCGGCATCTCCGACTGGCAGAGCTACTACGGCGAAAACCAGATCGACCAGTGGATGATCCCCTACTTCGGCGCCAGCCTGTACGACGACCCGGCGGCCTACGCCAAGAGCTCCGCGCTCAGCTTCATCAAGCAGGCCAGGACGCCCACGCTGATCATCGTCGGCGACCGCGACGAGGAATGCCCCGCGCCGCAGTCCTTCGAGTTCTGGCATGCGCTGAAGTCCCTGGGCGTGCCCACGCAACTCGTGGTCTACCCCAACGAAGGCCACCACTTCGCCAACCCCGAGCATACCCGCGACGTGCAGCAGCGCTCGCTGGCGTGGTTCGCGAAGTACCTGCCGGCGTCGAAGTGAACGATGGCGTGGCCGGCCTCTCCCAACCCAGAGAGGCCGGAAAACCCACCAGAAATCCATTCAATAAAGACGTGAGTCTACACGTAACTCACTGATTTCATGAATAGTTGACTTGAATTATCCATTCAAGTATCTATTCACACATGGCAACTCCAGCCGCCCCCACCGAGCGCCTGCTCGACGCCCTGCGCCTGCGCCGGGTCGCCAGCGCACGCGAGCTGGGAGCGGCGCTGGGCGCCAGTCAGCCCAGCATTTCACGCGCCCTGGCGGCCGCCGGTGCGCGCGTGGTGCGCGTGGGCCAGGCACGGCGCAGCCGCTACGCCGCCGTGCGCGAGGTGCGCGGGCTGGGCACGCACTGGCCGTTGTACCGCATCGACGAACGCGGCCAGCCGCGCGAATTCGGCGAGCTGACGGCCCTGCACGGCGACGGCTGCCTGGTGGCCACCGGCACGCCGCCCGACTGGCTGCAAGGCGAATTCGCCGACGGCCTGTTCCCCGGCCTGCCGTGGTTCCTCGACGACCAGCGTCCGCAAGGCTTCCTGGGCCGCCAGTTCGCCCAGCGCTGGTCGCGCGAGCTGGGCCTGTCCGGCGACATCCTGCGCTGGAACGAGGACGCCGTGCTCGCCGCCCTGCTGCTGCACGGCGAGGACGCGCCCGGCGACTTCGTGCTGGGCGACACGGCGCTGGAACGCGCCTTGCGCAACGAGCCGGAAGCCATCCCCGCCGCGGCGCGCGGCGAGTACTACGCGCAACTCGCGCAAGCCGCCCTGGGCGGCGAACTGGTGGGTTCCGCCGCCGCCGGCGAGCAACCCAAGTTCACCACCTGCGTGCGCGAGGCCGACGGCAGCCTGCGCCACGTGATCGTGAAGTTCGGCGAACCCGCCGACGCCCACCCCGGCGCACGCCGCTGGGCCGACCTGCTGACCTGCGAGCACCTCGCCACCGAACTGCTCGCGGAACACGGACACGCCAGCGCGCGCACCGAACTCGTCGTCTCGCAAGGCTGGCTGTGCCTGGAAGCCACGCGCTTCGACCGCATCGGCGCGCATGGCCGGCGCGGCTTCGTCACGCTGGCCGCGTGGAGCGACGCCCACGACGGCGAGCGCGACGACTGGGCCGCTGCCGCCGCGCGCATGCGGCAGGCCGGCTGGATCGACGATGCGGCGCTGGAACAGGTGCGCCTGCGCTGGTGGTTCGGCCACCTGACCGCCAACACCGACATGCACTTCGGCAACCTCGGCTTCTTCCTCGGCGACACCCTGCCGCTGCAACTCGCACCGAGCTACGACATGCTACCCATGCTTTACCGCCCCGCCGCCAGCGGCACCGTGGTGGCACGCGCGTTCGACCCGCCACCGCCCACGCCCGCCGCGCTGCCGTACTGGCGCGAGGCCGCCGCGCTGGCCAGCCTGTACTGGCAGCGCGTTGCCGCGCACTCCGGCATCAGCGGCGATTTCCGCCGCCTCGCCGACGCCAACCACGCCACCCTGCGGCAACGGCGCCAGCGCTTCGCCACGGACGACGCATGAACCTCGCCCTGTTCGACTTCGACGGCACCATCACCACGCACGAGACGATGCCCGCCTTCATGCGCCGCGCCGTGACGCCGCTGCGGCGCGCGCTGGGCGTGCCGGTGTTCGCGCCGATGCTGGCCGGCTACCGGATGGGGCTGGTCAGCGGCACGGCGATACGCAACGCGGTGACGATGTTCGGTTTCCGCGGCGTGCCCGCCGCGCGAGTCCATGCCGCCGGCGAGCGCTTCGCCGCCGAGTATCTTGCCGGTGTGCTGCGCCCCGAGGCCATGCAGCGCATCGCCTGGCACCAGGCCCGGGGCGACACGGTGGTGCTGGTTTCCGGCGGACTCGATGCCTATCTCGCGCCGTGGTGCCGGCAGCACGGCCTCGACCTGATCTGCTCCACGCTGGAAACCCGCGACGACCGCCTCACCGGCCGCTACCGCGGCGCGCAGTGCGTGGGCGAGGAAAAGGCGCGCCGCGTGCGCGAACGCTACGAGCTTGCCGCCTACGACCTTTGCCACGCCTACGGCGACACGCACGAGGACGACGCGATGCTGGCGCTGGCGCAGCGGCGCTACTTCAAGGGCCGGGAAATCGAAGCCGCCTAGTGGTGGTAGCGCTCGGCCCCGCTTTCCGGCGGAACGCAGTGGTAGCGCTCGGCGTAGTCGTCCATCCGTTCGTCGGTGACGTGGTGCGCGATGCGCTCGGAGCGCGTCATGTTGCGCCAGGCATCCAGATCCACGCAGTGGCTGTCGACCGCGCCAAGCAGGCCGCCGATGGCCCGCACGGCGCCGGCAAGGCCTTGCATCTTCGGGTCGATCATGCGGAACACCGGCATGCCGCGCGCGGGCTGCGTGCTGCCGGGCAGGCGCACGTTGTCGCGCGCGAAACCCGAATCGGCGGCAAACCGGCCGCCGCCGGCGATCCAGGACGGCGGCGCACCGCGAGCATCGACCGCCGACGGGAACGGGATATCGGCTTTCGTCGCAGGCGATGGTTTTGGCGAGACGAGCGGCAGGCTCGGATGCCGCACAGGCGCCACGCTACGCGCATGCAGTGGCGTCCTTGCGCGTGGCGGCGGCGGAATCGCCTTCGACATGGCGATGAATCGAACCAGCAAGCCATCCGATCGCGTCGATGACCGCGTGGCGCTGCGCCATCGCCACGTGCCGGCCGGAAGCAGCAGGAAAGCGACGAAGCCGGCATGCATCAGGATCGCCACCGCCATCGCGGCGACTCGTGGCCAGCGGAACGTTGTGTTCGGATCGCGAACCTGTCGCCTGCTCGCGTTTGTCGCCGTCCCATCCATCGCGCAGCGCTCCGTCCCCCCCCTGAGTCATGCAAAGACACAGCGGCCGTCCATTGGTTCCGCAATGGTCGCCGGTTCAGAACAGCTCCCCCTGCGGCGATGGCCTGCGCGGCGGCACGAAGCGCGAGGTGTCGAGTTGCAATTCGCGCGCGCGGCCGAAGCCGTGCCTGCGGCAGGGCTACCCGCAGTACTGGGGAACATGGCTAGCCCGGTCCCGCAAACAATCGGATTGGATGCGCACGCTTCGATGGCACCACCAATACCCGGTGGTTCGGAGGCGGCCTCAGGATCGTTTGCGGGCGTTCCCGTGTTGGGAACGGGCCCGATATTTGGAGGGGGAGGCGACGTAGAGGGCGGCGGTGCTGGTGCTGGCACAGCCTGTGCCGCAAGCCCCGATGGATCGATCCATCGCCCGGCGCTTGGCGGGCACGCAGCGAGCGCCTAGCGTCCGTCGGTGCCTCAGCGTTTCGTATCGGACAACTGACGACCTATTAATTCAAAATCCTCATCTGGCTCAAGGTAGTGAATTAAACCTATCCTTTCCGCCCTGATGATCACTCCCGATCGCAAATACTCCCACTGCTTCTGCGGAAAATCCGCGCTGTATTCGCTCGCATCAATAGAGCAGACAACCGTTCCGTGACTATCACCGGATAGAGCCACTCGATCCCCTAGTCTCACTTCCTGACCGTCTGCGTATTTCATGCTTCAACATCTCCAATCGTCATAACGGTATCGCCCCTGGAGGTGGTGGCGGATTTGTCACACCATTTGGCACCCAAAAGCACTGACAGTTATTCGGATTCTGATTCATCCGGTACAGGTGAACGTGATCGCCCGGGAACGGATAGTGAGGCTTACTCGGCGGAACTCGATCAAGCCGGTAACCGATTGTGCCTACAGGTGGGCTGCATGGGGGGCAGGAATTGCCGTCTCTGTGACAGATTTCGTAGACAAGGACACCTGTGCCGATAATACCACCGGCGGCGGCGCCCACTGCCGTACCAAATCCAGGCTCAATGGCCGATCCGATCTCTCCGCCCACCTCGATTCCTTGGGCAACCTGTGTCCCGGTGGGGTCAACGTACATCAGCGGGTTGTTCAGACCGTATGCGTACGTTGAGATGCCGCCGTTCAGCCCGGTGGGATCGGATTGGCAGTATCGCCCCGTGGCTGGCTCGTAGCAGTCCCGCATGCCATTGCTGACGATGCCTGTTTCGGCATCGAAGTACTGCCCCGGCAACCGTACCCTTGACGCGATCTGACGCCGACGCCGGTGCGAAGCCTTGATGCGATGCGGGTTGGCGAGGGTAGCGAGCATGAGGCGGTCGAGGCGTCCAGGCGATTTTTCCTTGAGACGGTTTTGTACGCGCATACCCGCACGCGGGCAAGCATAGGCCACGCCGGATGGGACGCGGATATCAGTCGGTGGGGTTTGTGTCGCCGCGTTCCAGCCGGGCCGCCGGGTGCGTGGCTGTGTGGATTTCCTTGAGCTTGCCGATCGACACGTGCGTGTAGATTTGCGTCGTGTCCAGGCACGCGTGCCCGAGCAGCTCCTGGATGAAGCGGATGTCGGCCCCGTTCTCCAGCATCTGCGTGGCCATCGTGTGCCGCAGCAGATGGCAGGCCCCGCGCAGGCGCACGCCCGCTGCATCCAGGTACCGGCGCACGATGGTGGCCAGTCCGTTATTGCCCAGCCGCTGCCCGAAGCGATTCAGGAAGAGTGCCGCTTCCTGGGCATCGACCGCCAGGTGCGGACGGGCGTCATCGAGGTAGCGACGCACCCATGCCAGCGCACGCTCGCCGATCGGTACCAGCCGATCCTTGCCGCCCTTGCCCTGGCGCACCCGCACCACGCCGTGTACGAAGTCCAGATCGTAGAGCGAGAGGTTGCGTGCCTCCTGGCGACGGATGCCGGTGGAGTACACCAGTTCCAGCAACGCCCGATCGCGCAGGCCCTGCACGTCGGTGACGTCCGGCAACGTCAGCAGCCGCTCCATCTGGTCGGCCGGCAACCCTTCCGGCAACGTCACGCGCGGTGCGCGCGGCAGGTCCAGGTCGGCGGCGGGATTGGTCGGCAGGTGGTGATGCTTCACCAGCCACCTAAACCAGTGCCGCAGATGCGTCACGGCCAGCGCCTGGCCGCGCAGGCTGAGCGGTGCGCCGTCCGCCTTGCGGTACTGGAAGAGATGCCGCTGGTAGCGTTCGAGGATCGGCAAGGTGATCTCACCGGGACGGGCCAGACCGCGATCCCGGCACCACGTCAGGAAGACCGCCAGGGTCTGCCGGCGCGCACGCAGCAGCTCCTCGCTGTAGCCCAGCATCGTCAGGTGTTCCAGATACCGGCGCATCCACGCCGCCAGGCTGTCCGGTGCACTCGGCGCTTCCAGCAGCCGGCGATGCTCGCCGTAGTGACCGGCGCGAGGCATGACTTACATGCCTCGCATCGCGCGGTACGACGCACCGTTACGACGCGACGGCGCCGCTTCGCTCCCGTGACGTGCGGCAGCAGGCAGCGTCGCGACTAACGAGGGCGATACCGCGTCATCCGGCGGCGTCCGCGCGTTTTCGTCGGGCCGACGTTGCCCCGACTCCTCACCGACCACCGCCCGACCCGGCGCCGACCGATCGCACGTCGCCCCCGACCGATCGCCCGTCGTAGGCCCGGCCAGCGTGGCTGCATCGACCAGGCCGATCAGTTGGCGTTGCGCAGCATCCAGGTCGCCGTCAAACGCGAGCTCGTAGTGGAAGCGCGTGCCGAGGCGATGCACGATCAGGTATTCGTGATCTTCCAGTCGCGCCAGGTGCAGCTTGAGCTGGGTGTCGCCGTGCCGCGTGGCCTCGCGCAGCTCACGCCGGGTAAAACGCACCTGCGTGCGGGCCACGCCATGAGTTTGCTGGCACGCGTCCACGTAAGCCACCACGTCCCGCAGCACCCGCCGCGTCTGCGGCGGCAGTTCCTCCAGCGAGTGGCCCAGCACCTCGCTGGCCAGACGGTTGGCCAGTGCGATATCGGCGCGCGTCACCTCGATGTAGTCGAGGCCGCCGGCCCGCTTCACGGGGCGCTGATGCTGGTGCAGCAAGGCGATGGCGTCGATCAGCGTCAGGTACTTGGCGTGGTCGCGGCGCAGGCGCGGGGATTCGCTGCGGAAGGTCAGTTGCTCCGCATAGGGGTTCACCACCGCAAGCGGACGCAACAGGCGCTGCGCATTCTGGTGCAGCGTGCGGAGCTCATTCGCGGCCTGCGCGGCCAACAGACCTTCCAGCGTGCGTGCCTGCCGTTGCCGCCGGTGGATCGCCTCGGTCTGCTCGCGGCTTTCGTTGATGGTGAGTACCAGGCAGCGATTGAGCAGTTCTTCGTCGAGGGCGATCGCGGTGGTGGTCAGGAAGAGCATCACCGGACCTTCGACGCGGTATTCCTCGGTGACCAGCTTGCCGGTGGCCGGGTCCTTGCCGGTGCTGGCGATCGTCAGCTCGCCCTGCGATTGCAGCAGCTTCAGCGCGTAAGCGGCCTGGCGCACGCCTTCTTCTTCGGCGATGGCGAGGATCTTGTGCTTGAGGTCGCCTTCGCCCAGGTAAAACAGCGACTGCCCCGTCATCGCCGAGTAGTGCACGCGCTGCTCGGCGGGCATCAGCGACAGCAGCAGATCCATCACCGTCGATTTGCCGGCGGCACTGGTGGACTGGATCAGGATCGCGAGCGGCTTGTCGAGCCGGCGCGACACACACGCCAGGTAACCGACCAGGGCGGTGTGATCCTCGCCGACGACGCCGAGCGCCGCCACGTCCGCCACGATGCGCTCGACCAGCGCCGGATCGCGCAGCAACGTCATCGCCGCCGCCTGTTGGTCCGCGGACAGTTCCGGTGCGGCCGTCGCGGCCGTTTTCGGGGCCTGCCGCGCGCGGATCAGTGCATCTTGCTGCAGTTCCACCGCGCGCAGCAGTTGGGCCAGGTCCGACGTCCCCCCGGTTTTGAGTAGCACGGCCGTTTGGAGTCCAATTCCCCAACCGAAGGAGATTGGACGTGAAGAAACGCTTTTCCGAAGAACAGATCATCGGCTTCCTGCGTGAGGCGGATGCCGGGCTGCCGATCAAGGATCTGTGCCGCCAGCACGGCTTCAGCGAGGCCTCCTACTACCTGTGGCGCAGCAAGTTCGGCGGCATGAGCGTGCCGGACGCCAAGCGCCTGAAGGAGCTGGAGACGGAGAACACGCGGCTGAAGAAGCTGCTGGCCGAGCAGATGCTTGAGAACGAGGTGATCAAGGACGTCCTGCGAAAAAAACCGTAGGCGCACCGGCCCGGCGAGCGTTGGTGCGCCAGATGATCGACAAGGGGCTAAGTGAACGGTGCTCGTTGCGCGTGGTGGGCATGAGTGCCAGCGCGTACCGCTATCAGGCGCAGCCAGACCGCAACGTGGTGCTGCGGCGGCGGATCGTGGAGCTGGCGCAGCGGCACAAGCGCTACGGTGTGGGGATGATCCACCTGAAGCTTCGGCAAGAAGGCGGCGAGCCGGTGAACTACAAGCGTGTGGAGCGGTTGTATCGGGAGGAACGGCTGCAGGTGCGTCGGCGCAAACGGAAGAAAGTGCCGGTGAGCGAGCGGCAACCGCTGTGTCGTCCATCGGCGCCCAACGAGGTCTGGTCGATGGACTTCGTCTTCGATCGCACCGCCGACGCCCGCGTCCTCAAATGCCTGACCATCGTCGATGACGCAACGCATGAGGCGGTGGGCATCGAAGTCGAGCGAGCCATCTCCGGCACGGGCGTAATGCGCGTGCTGGATCGTCTGGCAATCATTCGCGGCCTGCCCAAAACGATTCGCACTGACAACGGCAAAGAGTTCTGCGGCAAGGCGATGGTCGCCTGGTCGCACGAGCGCGGCGTGCAATTGCGCCTGATCGAACCGGGCAAGCCGAACCAGAACGCTTACATCGAATCGTTCAACGGTCGGCTGCGCGATGAGTGCCTCAACGAACACTGGTTTCCCAGCCTGCTACACGCGCGCACCGAGATCGAACGCTGGCGCCGGGAGTACAACGAGGAGCGACCGAAGAAGGCGTTGGGTGGGCTGACACCTGCCGCCTACGCGAAGCAGTTAAAGTAACTCCGGACTCTAAACCGACCCGCTACTCAAAGCGGGGGGACGTCGTACCCCATTACGGGGTAATGTCAACCTCATTCCTGCGCCGCGAGGACTACGCTTTGAAGCCAGCACAGTTCGACTGGATTGATCAGATGGCCTCGGGCGATATCGCCTTCTTCACCGCCCTCGGCAAGCGCGTCGCGCAGCTGCGGCAGGATCGCGGGATGACGCAGCAGCAGTTGGCCGACACCTTGGGTATCGCCCAGCAGACCTTGGCCAACTACGAGACAGGGTGCTCGCGCCTACCGGCGTCCATGCTACCGACACTCGCTGATGTGTTCCGCGTTCCCGTGGATACCCTGCTAGGGCATACCGATCAGCGCACCAAGAAGCCCGGCCCGGTGCCTAAGTGGCAACAACAGATCGAGACGATTGCGCAGTTACCCAAGCCCAAGCAGCGGCTGGTGACGCAGATGCTCGATGTGTTGTTGCAGCAGGCCACTAACTAAGCGGCTAAACAAGAACGATCCGGCACCACGCCGATCGCACAGCAGCACCCTCACGGGACGCTTCAGGCATTCCGTGAGGGTGCTTTTTATTTACTCAACAACACTCCCGGCATTCCCACGAGAGCCGTCGGTTTGCAGCGCCGCTATTTGCGCGTCGATCTTCTTGATCGCTTTCTCGAACGACGCCGGGTTACGCACGAGCCGATGCACGCCCAGCCGATACAGCCCAAAAAAGTAGATCAGCAGAGCGCACAGACCCGTGTAGCCGGCCAGCCAACGCGGGAAATTCATCCATATATTCACGCCCAGCACGGCCGACGCTGCCGCGCCGGTCAAGGCGATCAGTACGCCTTGCAAGAGATACCCATTCTGCTCATCCGGCGCATCATGCAGCTTCATCAGGAACGCTTTACGCGCTTCCCGCTGAGTCCATTTCTTCTGGCGGCTGCGCTCGTTCAGGGCAAATATCGGTCGCAATACCCACTGCTGCGCAAGCCGTTTTAGTTGCTTCCATACCGCCATGATCGCCAGCACCAACGCGATCAAATTCATCCACCGATCCACGGTCATGGCACATCTTGCTTGCTGAGGAACGCACCCACACGGTGGATCGCTTCCACTGACGTCAACTTGCCAGACGCCCATGCTTCCAAGATGACCGTGACTGCAGGTGATCGGGACTGGCCCATCAACAGCCACTCTTGGTCATCTTCCAGCAACGCTTGGCGACGCCCTTCGATCGTTGTTAGGTCATGCACGATGGTCACCTCCTCAGTGCAAAGTGTCTTTGGGAAGGAGTGATGAGTCTAGAAGTTCGTGGCATTACGTTTTCGAGCCGAACGGCATCAGGCCCAGCCGCTCCACTTCCGCCCGCACCGCCTGCACCTTGGTCGGCGCATTCATGCCGCGCAACAACATCACGGTTTCCGCCAACAGACCCAGCAGACGCGCATCGCCCAACCCAGCGGATGCCGCCGTCAATGCCGGACTGGACACGCCGCGCAAGCCTTCGCCGATCGCGGCCAGCAACGTCGATCGCAGGCCAATGAACTCCTCTTCCCACTGATCCCGCGCGAAGATGCGACCGCGCAAAAACGCGCTCAGCGATTCGCCGGCTTCGGCCGCCTGGATGGCCAGCATTTCCGCCTGGTCATGCGAGACCACGACGGTCAGTTTGCGATAGCTCATGCCATTTCCCTGTTCCGAACAAGTTCCGAACAGGACATTTGCAAAAACAAAGGCTTGCCGCAACTGTTCGGACGTCGTTCCGAACCAACTTTCAAGCCAACGCCGATAATTGCTGCACGTTCAACCGGTTACACACCCGGCAGGGTGCGTATGGTGTATGCAAGCACCGAGGGTTAAGGACACAGGGACTTTTTGACGTCCTCGAACCCCACGGTGATGGCGCCCCAGAAGGTCACCCCTTCACCGCTGCGAAGGCAGCGGCCAGCGTGCCGTTATTCGCCGCTGTGTGCGATCACCAATACCTCGCGATTGAACGCTTCCTGGGTCAACAAGCCCAAGCTCGCACGCTCCAGCATATCGCGCATCGCCGGCGTGAACACGAGCCCTTCCATTTCACCGGAAGCGATGGCGTTTTCCAGCGCGGCACGGCGTAGCAGGTCGGCGTGTTCGGCAGCGGTCATGGCGGGGCCTCTATGGGCACACTGAGGGGTGAGCGATGGCCAGCGGCTAGGGAAAAAACTACCGCGTGATAGCCGATTCCATTTTACCGCGCGGGGTGGTCAAAGCGGCTCGCTGGGAGGTGTTTCTTTTCCTCCGCCGAACCCTACGTGGACAACACGGCACCGACACCGTGATTCGACGGATGGCACGCCACCGGCTGGTGAGCCGTAGGCGAACCATCGCCCGGCGCTTGGCGGTCGCGCAGCGAGCGCCTAGCGTCCGTCGGTGCCTCAAACCAACACGCTGCTTAGGGCAAAGAAGAACGCCCGCACGGGGCGGGCGTTCCGATTCATGCTCCGACCTTTTGTCGCCGCGCTTTCGTAACAAGGCACGCTATTACACAGGCAATAAACCAAGATCTGGTTCGCTACCATCCAACCACTGAATCTCTCCGTTCGTCACCTCATCCAATGTGGTGACGTAATAGGAGAGCTTTTTCAGTGCAAGGATGAGTGCCTGCATTGAATCAATTCCACCTGCATACCTAACCTTTTCATCACCAGCACCTAGAACTTGGAAAGGGCAAAAGAAGTCGTCATCATCCGGGAATTTTTCGGGCTTGCCGAAAATTATTTCAACTTCACGGCCACTCTTTGCCTGAAGGGTTCGTCTGGCAACAATACTGTCAATTTTTTCGAGCTTCATGAGAATCCCTTAAAAGCATGAATTGAAAATCACCGATGTCGACTCAAAGGACAGGTATCGGGTCAAGGAATGGCATTGGCGTAGGAACCGGCATCGGAGTTGGCTCAAATACTGGCAAGACCGGAATTGGATGTGCATTGGGGTTGGAATTGTTCGGATCTTGAGTTGAGGGATTGGTACTTGGCGCGGCAACACTCCAAGTCACCAATGGAGGCAGGGGCCTGTTTGCCCTGCATGCACCATATCTTTCGTTCGCACTTGCCCAACATCTACTGCGAATTGCCTGTTCCTCAGATGTTGTGTTTGGCAAGCTTCGGCATATGGCCTCGTCTTCCTGTACCTGCTCTTCACAGTCCTTTCCTCCCTTCCCAACCCCCGGGCAGGCGCGATTTGCTGGACTGCTATTCCATCCACCCCAAAGCGGATTGGGGGACAACCCATGTGGATCTGTGTAAGTAAATGGGTTGTTTAGCCCGTATACGTACAGACCGATGCCACCGTTGAATCCCGACGGATCGGGCTGGTCGAACCGCCCGATACCCGACTCGTAGTAGCGCGCGCCGTTGTAGTTCAGCCCGGTCTCTACATCGAAGTACTGCCCCGGGAAACGCAGATTGTAGGTATAGCCGCTGCTCGTCGGGGCGATTTCACCCCAAGCATTGCCCGCGTAAGGCCAGCTCCATTCCGTGGTACCGCCGGCATTGGCGATAGTCCGGGGCGTGCCCAACTGATCCGCCGTGATGTAGGCCAGCGTGCCGGTGCTGCCCGTGGTGTCCACGTTCGCCACCGGGATCCCGCCCATCCACACGTAGTCCCGGTTCGTCGCTCCCTGCTCGCTGAGCAGTTGCTGCCCTTCGTCGTAGCTGTAGGTCTCGCTAGACGTGCCAGCAACCTTGCTGATGCGCTCGCCCACCGAGTCATAGGTGTAGCTGCCCACCGTGCTGCCCGCGACCTGGGCTACAGCTAGCCGGCTCCGGTCGTTGTACCCGAACCCCAGGTTGCCGCTCGCCGCCGTGATCGCCGTGGTGTTGCCGTCCGCGTCCACTGTGCGCGCATAGCTGCCGGTGCTGACGAGCTGGTGCGTGTTCGGGGTGTAGCTATACGTGCCCGTAGCCAGGCCGCCGCCCGTCTTGCTCAGCCGATCGCCCGTCGGGTTGTAGGTCACGCTCTCCAGCGTGCTGCCACCGGCCTCGGTGATCGCGGTCAGACGGTACAGCGGGTCGTAGCTGTAGGTTTCCGTGGCCGGGTTCGCGCCGGCGGCGTTGCCGATGGCCGTGATATCGCCCATCGCGTCCCGCGCCACGTGCAGGCTGAAGGCCGGGCTGGTCAGATCCGTCAGGCGGTAGTTGGCATCGTAGGTGCGGCTGACCGCCTGCCCGTTGCCCAGTGTGTACCCGCTGACCGGGCCGAACGGCTGGTAGGTGACGCTGCTGACGGCCGTGCTGGCCATGCCGTTGGGCGGCGTGACGCTGAGGCTCTGGATACGCCCGTCGCTGTCGCGGCTATAGGTAACCATCGTGCCGCTCGGGTACACGATGCCGCTCAGCCGGCCGGCGGTGGTGTAGGCGTAGCCGGTGGTGGCGGTGCCGGTACCGGTGGTTTGCTCCTTCTCGATCACCCGGCCCTGGGCGTCGTAGCAGTACACCGTGGTGACGGTGTTCTCCACGATGCGGGTCAGGTGGCCGATGGGATAGCTGGTGCTGCAGCCGGTGACACTGTTGGCCTCGTCGTAGTAGTACGCGATGTTCTGGCTGCTGTCGGGGTAGCTCGCGCTCAGCCGCCGGTTCTGCGCGTCGTAGGTGTAGGTGACCAGGATGCCCCTGGCGTCGGTCGCCGTGAGCACGTTGCCGGCGGCGTCGTAGGTGCGCGCGGTGACGCCGGTATCGGGGCTGGTCTGCCCGGTGGGATCGGACAGGCCGTCGTACTGGTAGGTGGTATTGAGACCGCTAGGGTCGGTCACCTGGGTGAGGCGATCCAGGGCGTCGTAGCTGTACTTGGTCGTGGTGTTGGCCGTCTGCGCGAGCAGCGGTGTCACGCCCGTGAGCATCGCCACGCCCAACAGTGCACCGGCCAGTGACCTGAGGCGGAGGGGCGCGATCTCTTTCACGGCAGCGGAGGCATTCATTGCGACGTGTCCTTGGTCCATATCCCTGCACCTAGTCAGTTCGTGCCGTTGTAGTTGTCGATCGTCTGCACCAGGCGATTGAGCGCGTCGTAGCTCTGCTGCCGCTGGATGCCCAGGCCGTCGTTGCTCTGCACCAGGTTGCCGTTGGCGTCGTAGCTGCCGGCGGCGCTGGCGTTGAACACCGTGTGGTTCAAGCCATCGACCACCGTGGTCAACTCACCCAGCGCGTTGAAGGTGCGGCTGAGGCTCTGATGCACCGTGCCGTTGCTGTCGAACACCTGCTCGGCGGTCTTGTCGCCGGCCGCATCCAGCGTGTACTGCACGGTGTTGCCCTGGGCATCGGTGACCTTCACCAGGCAATGGGCGGCGTCGTAGCCGTAGCTGGTGGTGATGCCATCCGGGTCGGTGACGGACGACACCGCGCCGTAGGGCGTGTAGCCGAAGGTGGTGGTGGCACCACCCACCGTGCGGCTGGCCAGCCAGCCGCGGGGTGTGTAGGTGAGGTCGGTGTTGACTCCATTGGCGTCGGTGATGCGCGTGGGTCGGCCATCGGCGTCGTAGGACGCGTAGGTCGTCACGTGGCCCAGTGGGTCGGTCACGGTGTACAGGTCGCCCGGCTGGTGGCAGGCACCGCCCGGCGTCGGGCAGCCACTGCTCGCGCTGTCCAGGTAGTAGCTGTAACTCGTGGTCTGCGCGATGTCGGTGCGCGGGCCCGTCGCTGTCAGCAGCAGGCCCACGATCGGGCACTGCGTGTCATCCACGGCCGTGCAGTAGGTGTACATCCAGCGGCGCACGCCGGCCGGTACTGCGCCGGTAGCACTGCAGGCGTAGCCGTTGGCGGCGTTGTTGCCGGGATCGATCTCACAACGGGCCAAGGTCTGGCCGGTCGCGCTATAGACCCACTGGGTGGAACTGACCGTGGCGCCTGAGGCATTCAGCTCGACCCGCGTCAGTGGCACGCGCAGCGTCGTGTTCCAGGTGAAGTTCGTCGTGCGCTGGCTCGCTGTGCCGGAGGCGTCGATTCGCTGATCAAGCAGGCCGGTGGCGTCGTAGGTGGTCTGCGTGAGGACGCCGTTGAAGTCGGTGTAGGAGGCTGGATAACCGTTGGTGTCGTAGGTGCGCGTCTTCCAGGGTTGGCTGCACTCCGTTCCGCAAGGTTGACTTAAACCTGCAATAGCGGCTTTGCCATTCGTGACATTGAATTGTATGTTTTCGCTGACACCAAGCGAATATTGCAGTGTAGCAGAGCCATCATCATTATAAGCAATTGACGCCATGTTTACATTGCCCGTAAATCCGCTCGATACAGCAAGTCCGCTATTGTTATAGCTGGTACTGGCGTAACGAACTCCTGACTCATCCACGACTCCGGTCAACGCGTTAGGGAGATTGGTGCTTCCTGTCAGTGTCTGCTCGTTATAAAGATATTGCCTTACCTTGCTGTCCGGGTAAGTGACCGTAACAAGATTTCCATTTGTGTCGTACGTATAGGCAAACACCCCACCATCCGGCAATGTCATCCGACTAAGCTGGCTAGCGCTATTATAAACGAAGTTGAGTTGCCGACCTTTGGGATCGGTCACCCTGATCAGCAAACCAGCCATCGGAGCTATGGAGCTTGGCGTGGTCGCCATACTGTAAGTCAGAGTTTCAACTTGTCCCGACTCGTCGCTGATCGATTGAAGAACTCCGCTTACATCATAGTTTTCATATTGATGCAATGCTGCAACGAACAATATATAACCCGTAGCCACTCCGCTTTCGTTGTCAGTTTCAATGAGCTGATTCGAGGTTACGGGCAAGGATATCCATGCGTTACCTGCCTTGGTGTATTCCAGCTTCTTTCCATCTGGCCTATTCGCCAAAATGACGGGTGCATGGCCGGAAGGAAATTCTACTTTGAGTGACCGATCAAAGCTGTTGCGCCATTGCATTCCCATATGAGCAGGATAAAGCAATTGACTGTTGTAGAAACGACGAAATGTGAGCCATGGCGAGCCTTCATAGTCGTCCTCTTCTTCATATTTATTCCCCGTGGCTGCGTTGATAGGGTCGGCAATGTTAGGGCTGCCGCCCTGGCCGGCAGAACATGAACAGCCACCTGAGCCTTCACCGCTATCGCCAAGATCGCCGCTTCCTGCGTTTGCATTTGAATCCAGAGAGCAATAGTACTCCGCTGCCATGGAGGGTTGACTCCAGAAATGCCAGTCATAGAAATAGCTGTACGAGTAAATGGCTGTTATACCCGGGCCCGTGCCTGGCGCCGAGTAGCAATATTGTTGGGCATCGTTACCCACATTGAATGCATTGCAGGGTGACTGAGGGCTATTGAGCCACCACTCTATGGATGCGCAACCTTGCGTGCTGGCATGGGCAAGCATCGGTAGCATGCCCGCTCCAACCAGTAATAGCATTGCAAACGTTCGCCGCACATACAGCTGGACAAAGTTAATGTTAAGACTGGCTTTCGTTGCCAGCCCCAGAGCAATAAATAAGCTGCGCCTCATATTTTTGAAGTCCATTGTTTTAAGTTTCATTCGAAATTAAGCGACGACATGACGCGACTTTTGCGAAATTCTGAATTTTTCCATTAATAATCAAGCTACTTCAGGTGCATATCTGAAGGCTGCCAAGTGCTCGGCATTCTGTGAAGATCAACAACTTGCAGGATCGGCTGCGTGCTGGCCTGCGATCCTTGGCTGGGAATGTTTCGCGTCACTGCGGCGCGCGCACCATGCTGTATAGGCTGGATTATTGCGACAGCGGAGGCATTCATTGCGACGTGTCCTTGATCCATGTCCCTGCACCTAGTCAGTTCGTGCCGTTGTAGTTGTCGATCGTCTGCACCAGGCGATTAAGCGCGTCGTAGCTCTGCTGCCGTTGGATGCAGAGCCCGTCCGCGCTCTGCACCAGGTTGCCAGCTGCCGGCCGCACTAGCGTTGAACACCGTGTGATTCAGGCCGTCCACCACCATGGTCAGCTGGCCCAGGGCGTTGAAGGTGCGGCTCAGGTGATCCTGCCCCCGTTTCACGGACACCCGTCTAAGCAGCGTTTGCCTGCTCGAACTGCTCCGGGCTGAGATAGCCTAGCGTCGAGTGCAGGCGGTTCCGATTGTAGTCAACCTCGATGTACTCGAACACCCTGTCTTCCTTGATCTTCCCTGACATCAGCGACTCTCCGGCCCTGATTGCGTGGGTGCCATCGCAACGCGACGAACGGCAAGCTGCACGCGACACCAGTATCCTGATCGTGTCTCGGTGTCAATCAGAAAGATCGACATCCCGCTTCGGGCTGCTCGAAGTGCCGCGGTGGCCTCGTTCGGCCATCGCAAGGAAAACGTCGGGTCAAACCGGTGGTCGTCTCTGATCAGTTTGAGCCACGGACGCACCCAACCGCCCCAATCCGTGGAAAGCTGCCCCTCGATCTTCCCGTAGGTATTGGCCGCGTCCAAGGATCCGCTCATGGATCCGGATCGGTGCGGTATCCGTGGCTAGAAGCCTCAATGGCGAACGCGTCAGCAAGCCGGTGATGCGTCGATCACAGCAAACGCCGAGCCCGCCCGTGTCCCTGCAGGCGGGCTCGGCGCTTGAATCACCCGAGAGCACCCCGTTTGCGCAAGGAGTCCTCCTTCCGTGACGCAGGTTCGCGGGCACGGCGCAGCTTCGTCCAGCAGCGCGCTCTGCCAGCCGTCGTCCTCGGCGTGGTGGCGGAGGGTTTCGAAACGCCCTTCCGGATTGGAAGCGGCGCCGCGGCCCTTGATCGCCTGCGGTGGAAGGAAGGAATCGCCCATCCGCGCAGTGTGCCGCGCGGGCATCTCACCGCGCGCGACACCTGCGCCTTCGCATCAGCCGATCGGCAACACGGTGCGTTGCTGGTTGTCGTTGACGATCTCGGCGGCGGACAGGTAGAACGCCAGCACCGCGGTGAGCAGGCCCATGTAGCCGCCGGCCTGGTGCAGCCCCGCCATGCCCGTCCATTCGCCCGCGGCGAGCAGGAAGAAGGTGATCCACAGCGCCAGGAAGATCAGCTGCAGCGCGCGCGGCGCCTTGAACGTGCCCAGCCACATGTAGAAGGTGAACACGCCCCACAGGAACAGGTACCAGCCCACGAAGGCCGCCGGCACCTTGTCGTGCAGAAACAGCACGAACAGCGCGAACGACCACCAGAACGCGCCATAGCTCAGGAAGGCGGTAGCGCCGAAGGTGTTGCCGCGCGGCAGTTCCATCACGCCGGCGATGGCCTGCGCGGTGCCGCCGTAGGCCAGGGCGCAGGCCAGCACCATGCCCATCGCCTCGCCGCCGAACCAGCCGGCGTTGATCATGCTGAGCAGCCAGGTGGTCAGCGCGAAGCCGGCCAGGCCCAGCGGCGCGGGGTTGGAAAATTTCGTCTGCGTGCTTGCATCGCTCATCATGTGTTCCCCAGTGGTTCGGATGGCGGTATGGGTGGTGTCGCGCGCGCAGCGGGCCATCCACGCGCCGCGCGCCGGCTCGTGCTTGTTGTTTTGGAATGAGGAAGGCGGCGCCGTCGTCCGGCGCCGCCTGGACGATCAGAACTTGTACATGCCGCTCAGGCTGACCTGGTTGCCGCTGGTGGTCTTGCGGTTGGTGCCGTCGGTGGTGGATTCCAGCCTGCCGTACAGCCACTCGACGCCGATCGCGTAGGCGCCGGCCGCGTACTGCAGGTTCGCGCCCGTCTGGCGGCTGCGCAGCAGGCCGGTGGCGCCGTTGCCCATCCAGCGGATCACGTCGTCCTTGTCGGGCCTGCTGGTCGCGTAGATCGCGTTGAGGCTCCAGTTCGGCGTGAAGTTGTAGCCGGCCTGCAGGTAGCCGCCGGTGTCCTTGATGTCGCCGAACTGCGACAGGTCGCCGAACACCTCGCCCAGGCCCTTGCCGGTGTAGGCATTGGCCTTGAACACCCACGGGCCGGGCTTCCACTGGCCGCCCAGTTCGTAGCCCACGCTCTTCACGGTGGACTGCACCGGCGTGGGCGCGGCGCCGTTCACGCCGCGCAGGTCGACCTCGCTGTAGTGCGCCACCGCGTAGGCCAGCCAGTGCTTGTCCTGCACGTGCAGGCGCGCCTCGATCTGCGGGCGGAAGCCGGCGTTGCCGGCCGTCAGATAAGCGGTGTTGTTGACCGCGCCGTCCGGCCCGTTCCACGAACCCTCGAACGCGCCCAGATCCAGCCGCCACTTCGGGCCTTCGCCGCCGTGGTTGAGATCCTGCATCACCACGATGCCCGGGAAGCGCCAGCCGATCATGCCGCTGCCGAAGCCCAGCGGGAACGCGATGTGCGCCAGCGAGTCGGTCACGTTGTCGAGCGGGAACAGGAACTCCCACTGCTGGCCGATGCGCACCGTGGTGCCGGTGGTCGGATTGACCAGATCCATGTAGGCCTGGCGCAGGCGCGGCGTGGGCTGCTGCTGGCTGTAGGCGCCGGTGCCGTTGTAGCCGCCGAAGAAGTCCATCTCGATGCGGCCTCCGCCGACCCAGTCGCCGGCGAACTTGGCGCCGCTGAAGTCCAGCCAGAAGCGCGTGTTGCGCACGTCCATGCCGCTGAGCGAGCCCTTCGAGCCGGCCACCGGATACTCGGCGTTGGTGCCGTTGCCGTAGACGAAGCTCTTGCTCTGCTCGAAGGCGCTGGCGCTGACGAAGCCGTGCAGCGCCACCGACACGCCCGGCGCGGTGGTGAACACCGGCTTGGACTCGGCGGCCGGCGCGGCGGCGACGTTTTGCGCGGGCGCGGCTTGCGCCGGCTGGCTCGCCGCCGGCTGCTTCTGCGCCTGGATCATCGCCTTGAGCTGGTTCAGCTCCTGCTCCAGCTGATCAACCCGCTGCTCCAGCTGCTGCTCACGCGCGCTCTCGCCCGAAGCGCTGGCGGTCTGCGCCTGTGCCGCCCACGGCAGCGCCAGCGCAAAGGCGATACCCAGCGCCAGCGGCGTGCGGCAACGACGAACGAGTGTCGAACTCATGGAAGCTTCCCCTTGGGAGTGGTGCGCCGAGCATGGTCATGCCTGCATGCGCGTGGCTATTCGCCGTTGGTCTTAGCCTCGACCAAAGTCGATAGCCGCAGCGCTTCGGCCCCGCGGCGACATCGCTACACTCGAAGGCCTGCCGACGCCGTCCGCATCCGTACCCACCAAGGAGACCCGCATGTCCACGATCCATCCGGTCGACCCCGCGTTCGCCGCCAAGGCACGCATCCGCAAGGACGACTACGAGCGGCTGTACGCCGAGTCGGTGCAGGATCCCGAAGGCTTCTGGGCCAAGGTGGGCGAGCGGCTGGACTGGGCGAAGCAGCCCACGAAGATCAAGGACGTCTCTTTCGACCCGAAGAACCTGCACATCCGCTGGTACGAGGACGGCGCGCTCAACGTGGCCGCGAACTGCCTCGACCGGCACCTGAAGGAACGCGGCGACAAGGTGGCGATCATCTTCGAGGGCGACGACCCGAATGAATCGCGCAAGCTCACCTACCGCGAGCTGCACGCCGAGGTGTGCAAGTTCGCCAACACGCTGAAGCACCTGGGTGTGGCCAAGGGCGACCGCGTGGCGATCTACCTGCCGATGATCCCCGAGGCCGCGGTGGCGATGCTGGCCTGCGCGCGCATCGGCGCGATCCACTCGGTGGTGTTCGGCGGCTTCTCGCCCGACTCGCTGGCCGGGCGCATCGCCGACTCCGCCTGCAAGCTGGTGGTGACCGCCGACGAAGGCGTGCGCGGCGGCAAGAAGATCCCGCTCAAGGCCAACGTGGACGAGGCGCTCAAGCGTCCCGGCACCAACAGCGTGGAAACCGTGGTGGTGGTGCGCCGCACCGGCAGCGCGGTGCCGATGCAATCGCCGCGCGACCGCTACTGGCACAACCTGATGGACGGCCAGAGCGCCGACTGCCCCGCCGAGCCGATGGAAGCCGAGCACCCGCTGTTCATCCTCTACACCTCCGGCTCCACCGGCAAGCCGAAGGGCGTGCTGCACACCTCGGCGGGCTACCTGGTGTTCACCAGCTACACCCACGAGTGCGTGTTCGACCTGCGCGACGACGACGTGTACTGGTGCACCGCCGACGTGGGCTGGGTCACCGGCCACAGCTACGTGGTGTACGGCCCGCTCGCCAACGGCGCCACCACGGTGATGTTCGACGGCGTGCCCAACTACCCCGACTTCAGCCGCTTCTGGCAGGTGGTGGACAAGCACAAGGTGACCCTGTTCTACACCGCGCCCACCGCGATCCGCGCGCTGATGCGCGAGGGCGAGGCGCCGGTGAAGAAGGCCTCGCGCGCCAGCCTGCGCCTGCTCGGCACGGTGGGCGAGCCGATCAACCCCGAGGCCTGGGAGTGGTACTGGCGCGTGGTGGGCGACAGCCGCCTGCCCATCGTCGACACCTGGTGGCAGACCGAGACCGGCGGCATCCTGATCACGCCGCTGCCCGGCGCCATCGACGCCAAGCCCGGTTCGGCGACCAAGCCTTTCTTCGGCATCAAGCCCGCCATCGTCGACGCCAACGGCGAAGTGCAGCAGGGCGCCTGCGAAGGCAACCTGCTGCTCACCGACTCCTGGCCCGGCCAGATGCGCACGGTGTACGGCGATCACCAGCGCTTCATCGAGACCTACTTCAGCGCCTACCCCGGCAACTACTTCACCGGCGACGGCGCGCGCCGCGACGAGGACGGCTACTACTGGATCACCGGCCGCGTCGACGACGTGATCAACGTCAGCGGCCACCGCATCGGCACCGCCGAGGTGGAAAGCGCGCTGGTGGCGCATCCCAAGGTGGCCGAGGCCGCGGTGGTGGGCTGCCCGCACGACATCAAAGGCCAGGGCATCTACGCCTACGTCACCCTGGTGGCGGGCGAGACCGGCAGCGACGAGCTGAAGAAGGAACTGGTGGCCTGGGTGCGCAAGGAGATCGGCCCGATCGCCACGCCCGACTACCTCCAGTGGGCGCCCGGCCTGCCGAAGACCCGCTCGGGCAAGATCATGCGCCGCATCCTGCGCAAGATCGGCGAGAACCAGCCCGACCAGCTCGGCGACATCTCCACCCTCGCCGACCCCAGCGTGGTGAAGAACCTCGTCGAGGAACGACTCATCAAATGACCCTTGCTTCGTCATTCCGGCGAAGGCCGGGATCCAGCGCCTTTCAGGCACAAGACACTGGATCCCGGCCTTCGCCGGAATGACGGATCGAACCCCATGCCCGACATCCTGATCGCCGACGACCACCCGCTGTTCCGCGACGCCCTGCAGCGCGCGGTGCTGGCCGCGCTGCCGCAGGCGCAGGTGCGCAGCGCCGACAGCGTGCACGGCCTGTACGCGCTGATCGAGCAGTACCCCGACGCCGACCTGCTGCTGCTCGACCTGCACATGCCCGGCGCGCGCGGCTACTCCGCGCTGGCGCACATCCGCGGCCAGTATCCGGGCCTGCCGATCATCGTGGTCTCCGGCCACGAAGAAGCCCAGGTCGCGCGCCGCGCGCTCGCGCACGGCGCCGCCGCCTACATCCCCAAATCCACGGTGGGCAACGAGATCGTCCGCGCCATCCGCGCCGTGCTCGACGGCGACGTGTGGCTGCCGCCGCAACTCGTCGGCGGCAGCGCCGAACTCAAACCCGACGAAGCCGATATCGCCGCCCGCATCGCCGCGCTCACCCCACAGCAGTTCCGCGTGCTCACCATGATCGCCGAGGGCCTGCTCAACAAGCAGATCGCCTGGGAACTGGGCGTCTCCGAGGCCACCGTGAAGGCGCACATGACCGCGATCATGCGCAAGCTGGGCGTCAACAACCGCACCCAGGTCGCCCTCGCCGCCAGCCATCTCGCCGTGGAACCGGGCGCGATGCAGCCGCTGCCGGCGGAGGAAGACGGGGAGTAGAAGCCCGGACGGAATGCCCCGCACCGCCTCCCGTCCGGGCGGCGCCGGCGCCGCCTGGACGGCGACCTCCGAAACTTTCCGAGTGACAGGCACGGACGTTTAGACATATAAACGTCCATACATCTGCGCAAAGAGGCTTGCGGGCACGGCCCGCTTGCGCTATTGCTGCAGTGCAGTATATTCGGAACGACGCCCCCGGAGACCCACGATGAGCCAGCCGCACGCGCAGGGCCTGTACGACCCACGCCATGAGCACGACGCCTGCGGCGTCGGCTTCGTCGCGCACATCAAGGGGCGAAAAAGCCACGCCATCATCGAGCAGGGCATGGCGATCCTGCGCAACCTCGACCACCGCGGCGCGGTGGGCGCCGACCCGCTGATGGGCGACGGCGCCGGCATCCTGATCCAGATCCCCGACCAGCTCTACCGCGAGGAGATGGCGCTGCAGGGCGTGACCTTGCCGCCATCCGGCGAGTACGGCGTGGGCATGGTCTTCCTGCCCAAGGAGGAAGCCTCGCGGCTGGCCTGCGAGCAGGAGCTGGAGCGCAAGGTGCAGGCCGAGGGCCAGCTGGTGCTTGGCTGGCGCGACGTGCGGGTGGACACCGAGATGCCGATGTCGCCGACGGTGAAGGCGCGCGAGCCGGTGATCCGCCAGATCTTCATCGGCCGCGGCCCCGACGTGATGGTGCCCGACGCGCTGGAGCGCAAGCTCTACGTGATCCGCAAGACCTCCAGCCACGCGATCCGCGCGCTGGGCCTGAAGCACGGCCAGGAATACTTCGTGCCCTCGCTGTCCACGCGCACCGTGGTCTACAAGGGCCTGCTGCTGGCCGGCCAGGTGGGCCGCTACTACAAGGACCTGGCCGACCCGCGCGCCGTCTCGGCGCTGGCGCTGGTGCACCAGCGCTTCTCCACCAACACCTTCCCCGCGTGGGAGCTGGCCCACCCGTACCGCATGGTCGCGCACAACGGCGAGATCAACACGGTGAAGGGCAACGTGAACTGGCTGAACGCGCGCACCGGCGCGATCGCCTCGCCGGTGCTGGGCGACGACCTGCCCAAGCTGTGGCCGCTGATCTACCCCGGCCAGAGCGACACCGCCTCGTTCGACAACTGCCTGGAACTGCTCACCATGGCCGGCTATCCGCTGGCCCACGCGATGATGATGATGATCCCGGAGGCGTGGGAGAAGCACACGCTGATGGACGACAACCAGCGCGCGTTCTACGAGTACCACGCGGCGATGATGGAGCCGTGGGACGGCCCCGCCGCGATCGCCTTCACCGACGGCCGCCAGGTGGGCGCCACGCTGGATCGCAACGGCCTGCGCCCGGCGCGCTACCTGGTCACCGACGACGACCTCGTCATCCTCGCCTCCGAGGCCGGCGTGCTGCCGGTGCCCGAGGCCAGCATCGTGAAGAAGTGGCGCCTGCAGCCGGGCAAGATGCTGCTGATCGACATGGAGGCCGGCCGCATCATCGACGACGCCGAGCTGAAGTCCCAGCTCGCCAATGCGCGGCCGTACAAGCAATGGATCGAGCGCATCCGCATCCGGCTCGACGACCTGCCCGACGCGCCGCCCGAGCCGCCGGTGGGCGAACACCTGCTCGACCGCCAGCAGGCCTTCGGCTACACCGCGGAAGACCTGAAGTTCCAGCTGCTGCCGATGGCGCAGAACGGCGAGGAAGCGATCGGCTCGATGGGCAACGACGCGCCGCTGGCGGTGCTGTCCGACCAGGCCAAGCCGCTCTACAGCTATTTCCGCCAGACCTTCGCCCAGGTCACCAACCCGGCGATCGACCCGATCCGCGAATACCTGGTGATGTCGCTGGTGTCCTTCATCGGGCCCAAGCCCAACCTGCTCGACATCAACAACGTCAACCCGCCGCTGCGCCTGGAAGTGCAGCAGCCGGTGCTGGGCTTCGCCGAGATGGCGAAGATCCGCAAGATCGGCCGCTACTCCAAGGGCAAGTTCCGCAGCCACACGCTGGACATCACCTACCCCGCGCGCTGGGGCAAGGCCGGCATCGAGGCGCGGCTCGCCTCGCTGTGCGCGCAGGCGGTGGACGCGATCAAGCAGGGCCACAACATCCTGGTGGTGTCCGACCGCCTCGCCGATCGCGCGCGCGTGGCGATCCCCGCCCTGCTCGCCACCTCGGCGGTGCACCAGCACCTGGTGGAGCGCGGCCTGCGCACCTCCACCGGCCTGGTGGTGGAAACCGGTTCCGCGCGCGAGGTGCACCACTTCGCCCTGCTCGCCGGCTACGGCGCCGAGGCGGTGCATCCCTACCTGGCGATGGAGACGCTGGCGGCGCACCACGCCAAGGCGCCCGGCGGCGTCACGGCGGAGAAGGCCATCGCCAACTACGTCAAGGCGATCGACAAGGGCCTGCAGAAGGTGATGTCCAAGATGGGCATCTCCACCTACATGTCCTACACCGGCGCGCAGATCTTCGAGGCCGTGGGCCTGTCGCGCGAGCTGGTGGACAAGTACTTCACCGGCACCGCCAGCAACATCGAGGGCATCGGCCTGTTCGAGGTGGCGGAGGAAGCGCTGCGCGTGCACGCCGCCGCCTGGGGCACCGACCCGGTGCTGGAAGGCGCGCTGGCCGACGGCGGCGACTACGCCTGGCGCGTGCGCGGCGAAGAGCACCTGTGGACGCCCGACGCCATCGCCAAGCTGCAGCACGCCACCCGCGCCAACAACGCGGCCACCTACGAGGAATACGCGCGCCTCATCAACGACCAGAGCCGCCGCCACCTCACCCTGCGCGGCCTGTTCGAGTTCCGCTTCGACCAGGCCACGCCGGTGCCGCTGGACGAGGTGGAGCCGGCCAAGGAGATCGTGAAGCGCTTCGCCACCGGCGCGATGTCGCTGGGCTCGATCTCCACCGAGGCGCACACCACGCTGGCGCTGGCGATGAACCGCATCGGCGGCAAGAGCAACACCGGCGAGGGCGGCGAGGATCCGGCGCGCTACCGCGCCGAGCTGAAGGGCGAAGCGATCAAGGACGGCGATACGCTGGCCGGCATCATCGGCCGGCAGCACGTCGAACGCGACCTGCCGCTCAAGGCCGGTGACTCGCTGCGCTCGCGCATCAAGCAGGTGGCCTCGGGCCGCTTCGGCGTCACCGCGGCCTATCTCGTCTCCGCCGACCAGATCCAGATCAAGGTGGCGCAGGGCGCCAAGCCCGGCGAAGGCGGCCAGCTGCCCGGCCACAAGGTGTCGGAGTACATCGCGCAGCTGCGCTTCTCGGTGCCCGGCGTGGGCCTGATCTCGCCGCCGCCGCACCACGACATCTACTCCATCGAGGATCTGGCCCAGCTCATCCACGACCTGAAGAACTGCAACCCGCAGGCCTCGATCTCGGTGAAGCTGGTGTCGGAAATCGGCGTGGGCACGGTGGCCGCGGGCGTGGCCAAGTGCAAGGCCGACCACGTGGTGATCGCCGGCCACGACGGCGGCACCGGCGCCTCGCCGTGGTCGTCGATCCGCCATGCCGGCTCGCCGTGGGAACTGGGCCTGGCGGAAACGCAGCAGACCCTGGTGCTGAACCGCCTGCGCGGACGCATCCGCGTGCAGGCCGACGGCCAGATGAAGACCGGCCGCGACGTGGTGATCGGCGCCCTGCTCGGCGCCGACGAGTTCGGCTTTGCCACCGCGCCGCTGGTGGTGGAAGGCTGCATCATGATGCGCAAGTGCCACCTCAACACCTGCCCCACCGGCGTGGCCACGCAGGATCCGGTGCTGCGCCGCCGCTTCACCGGCAAGCCCGAGCACGTGGTGAACTACTTCTTCTTCGTGGCCGAGGAAGTGCGCAGGCTCATGGCGCAGCTCGGCGTGCGCCGCTTCGAGGAACTGGTGGGCCGCGCCGACCTGCTCGATACCCGCGCCGGCATCGAACACTGGAAGGCCAAGGGGCTGGATTTCAGCCGCGTGTTCCACCGCCCCGAGCTGCCCGGCAGCGTGGCGCGCAGGCACGTGGAGGAACAGGACCACGGCCTCTCGCACACGCTCGACCACGTGCTGATCGAGAAGTCCGCACCCGCGCTGGAACGCGGCGAGAAGACCCGCTTCATCGTCGACGTGCGCAACATCCATCGCAGCGTGGGCGCGATGCTCTCCGGCGAGGTGGCGCGGCGCCACGGCCACGAAGGCTTGCCCGACGACACCATCCACGTGCAGCTCTCCGGCACCGCCGGGCAGAGCTTCGGCGCCTTCCTCGCGCGCGGCATCGCGCTCGACCTGGTGGGCGAGGCCAACGACTACGTGGGCAAGGGCCTCTCCGGCGGCCGCATCGTGGTGCGCTCGCCCAACGACTTCCACGGCTTCGGCCCCGAGCACATCATCGCCGGCAATACCGTGCTGTACGGCGCCACCGACGGCGAGGCGTTCTTCAACGGCGTGGCCGGCGAGCGCTTCGCGGTGCGCAACTCCGGCGCGCGCGCGGTGGTGGAAGGCACCGGCGACCACGGCTGCGAATACATGACCGGCGGCACCGTGCTGGTGCTGGGCGAAACCGGGCGCAACTTCGCAGCCGGCATGTCCGGCGGCGTGGCCTACGTGTACGACCCGAAACAACAGTTCGAGGCGCGCTGCAACCTCGCCATGGTGGCGCTGGAACCGGTGCTCGCCGGCGTGGAGCAGGAGGTGCGCATCCCGCGCGCGCAATGGCACCACCCCGCGCGCGGCGCGGCGCCCGCCACCGACGAGGCGATCCTGCGCCAGTTGCTGGAGGCGCACTTCCGCCACACCGGCAGCTTCCGCGCCAAGGAGATCCTGGCCGACTGGCCCAACGCGCGCGGCCGCTTCGTGAAGGTGATGCCGCACGAGTACCGGCGCGCGCTGGCCGCCGCCCACAGCGGCAGCGGCACGACCACCCCTGCCACCGCCACGGCCTGAGGAGACGCGACGATGGGCAAGATCACCGGCTTTCTCGAAATCGACCGCCTGGCGGAACCCGTCGAGGCGCCCGCCGAACGCAAGCGCCACTGGCGCGAGTTCGTGCGCCAGCTCGACAACGACGACGCGCAGAAGCAGGCCGCGCGCTGCATGGACTGCGGCATCCCGTTCTGCCACAGCGGCTGTCCGGTCAACAACATCATCCCGGACTTCAACGACCTGGTGTACCGCGGCGACTGGAAGCGCGCGCTGGACTCGCTGCACTCCACCAACAACTTCCCCGAGTTCACCGGCCGCATCTGCCCCGCGCCCTGCGAGGCGGCCTGCACGCTGAACATCGCCGGCGACGCGGTGGGCATCAAGTCGATCGAGCACAAGATCATCGACAAGGGCTGGGAGGAAGGCTGGGTGCTGCCGCAGCCGCCCGCGCGGCTCACCGGCAAGCGCGTGGCCGTGGTCGGCTCCGGCCCCGCCGGCCTCGCCTGCGCCCAGCAGCTCGCGCGCGCCGGCCACGCCGTCGTCGTGTTCGAGAAGAACGACCGCATCGGCGGCCTGCTGCGCTACGGCATCCCCGACTTCAAGCTGGAGAAGAGCCACATCGACCGCCGCGTCGAACAGTTGCGCGCCGAGGGCGTGGCGTTCCGCACCGGCGTCTACGTGGGCAACCCGCACGACGCCGGCGGCATCGGCCAGCGCGAAAGCGTCACGCCCGCGGAACTCAAGCGCGAATTCGACGCGGTGGTGATCGCCGGCGGCGCGGAGACGCCGCGCGACCTGCCGGTGCCCGGCCGTGAGCTGGCCGGCGTGCATTACGCGATGGACTTCCTGCCGCAGCAGAACCGCGTCAACGCCGGCGACACGCTGGACGCACAGACCCTCGCCACCGGCAAGCACGTGGTGGTGATCGGCGGCGGCGACACCGGCTCGGACTGCGTGGGCACCTCCAACCGCCACGGCGCCGCCGCGGTGACCCAGTTCGAGCTGCTGCCGCAGCCGCCGAAGCAGGAGGACAAGCCGCTCACCTGGCCGTACTGGCCGCTGCGCCTGCGCACCTCCAGCTCGCACGAGGAAGGCTGCCAGCGCGACTGGAGCGTGGCCACCAAGCGCTTCAACGCCGACGAGCACGGCCGCGTGCAGAGCCTCACCGCGGTGCGGCTGGAGTGGAAGGACGGCAGGATGAGCGAGGTCGCCGGCAGCGAGTTCGAGGTGCGCGCCGAGCTGGTGCTGCTGGCGATGGGCTTCACTGCGCCGCGCGCCAAGGTGCTCGATGCCTTCGGCGTGGACAAGGACGCGCGCGGCAACGCCAAGGCCGCCACCGACGGCCAGGCCGGCTACCGCACCAGCGTGGACAAGGTGTTCGCCGCCGGCGACATGCGCCGTGGCCAGTCGCTGGTGGTGTGGGCGATCCGCGAAGGACGCCAGTGCGCGCACGCGGTGGACGAATACCTGATGGGGCGCAGCGAACTGCCGCTTTAGAGCCTGGAAGCGTCATCCCAGCGAAAGCTCACTGCTTGTCCGGAATAATCCGGGGATGGTGTCGAAGGATGAAGGCCCGCGCCGCTTGCACGAAGCATTGCGAGAAGGCGACTTCATTTCCGATAACGACCACCTATCCAGACCGTCATCCCGGCGCAGGCCGGGATCCAGTAGCGACCATGTTCGCTCAGGCCGCATGGCCACTGGATGACTCGCTTCGCTCGCCCCTTCGGGGCCGCCCTGCGGGCGTTCTGCGCGCTTCGCGCTTGTCCGGCCTGCGCCGGAATGACGAGAAAGAATCCGCTGGGCCAACGAGGAGCGCGCGAGCAGGCTTTATGGCTATTGCCGTAGCCGCGCGGTGAGCAGCGCGCGCAACGCGGCGGGCCGCACCGGCTTGTGCAGCACCGGATAGCCCAGCGCACGCGCACGCTGCTTGAGCTCGCTGCTGCCGTCGGCGGTGATGAGCGCGGCGGGCGGCAACGGATCGCAGGCGGCGCGCAGCTGCTGCAAGGCCTGCAGGCCGTCGGCGCCATCGGCGCCATCGGCGAGGTGGTAGTCGGCGAGGATCAGATCCACCGCGCCGCGCCGCAGTTCGGCGGCGGCGGCGTCCACGTCGCGCGCGGTGCGGCAGTCCACGCCCCAGCGGCCCAGCAGGATGCGCATGCCGTCGAGGATGGCCGCGTCGTCGTCCAGGCACAGCACGGTGAGCGGCAGCTGTTCGTCGCCGCCGCTGCTGGCGCGGCGCATGCCCTGCCGGCGCGCGGGCGCGGCGGCAGCGCGCGGCACGATCACCGCGAAGCAGCTGCCGTGGCCGGGACGCGAATGCAGGTCGAGCCGGTGGTCGAGCATCGCGGCGATACGGTCGCAGATCGACAGGCCCAGGCCCAGGCCCTTCTCGCCCCACGGCGAGGGCTGCTCCAGCCGCTGGAACTCGCCGAAGATGCGCGCGCACTGTTCGGCGGGGATGCCGGGGCCGCTGTCCCACACCTCGATGCGCACTTCGCCGCCGTGCCGGCGCGCGCCCAGCAGCACGCCGCCGCGGCGCGTGTAGCGCAAGGCGTTGGAGAGGAAGTTCTGCAGCACGCGGCGCAGCAGTTGCGGGTCGCTGCGCACGGCGAGCTTGCTGGGCGCCACGCGCAGGCGCAGGCCGCGCTGCTCGGCCAGCGCCGCGAACTGGCTCTGCAGCGAATCGAACAACTCGGCCAGCGCGAAGTCGGCGATCTCCGGCCGGTAGGTGCCCGTGTCCAGGCGCGAGGTATCGAGCAGGGCGTCGAGCAGATCCTCGGCGGCGCGGAAGGAGGCGTCGATGCGCTCGGCCAGTTGCAGCGCCTCGGCATCCAGCCCCGGCTGCTGGCGCAGCGCGGAGGTGAACAGGCGCGCGGCGTTGAGCGGCTGCAGCAGGTCGTGGCTGGCGGCGGCGAGGAAACGCGTCTTGGAGGCATTCGCCGCCTCGGCGGTGCGCTGCGCCTGCGCGGTGGCGGCCAGCGCCTCGCTCAGTTCGGCGGTGCGCTGCTCCACGCGCTGCTCCAGCGTCTCGTTCGCCTCGATCAGCGCCTGCTCGGCGCGCTTGTACGCGGTGACGTCGGTGTAGGTGGTGACGTAGCCGCCGCCGGGCAGCGCGCGGCCGCGCATCTCGATGGTGCTGCCGTCCGCGCGCACGCGCTGGAACACGTGCGGCGTGCCGGCGCGCAGGTGGGCGAGGCGCTTGGCCACATGCGCGTCCGCCTCGCCGGGGCCGCATTCGCCATGCTCGGCGTTCCGGCGGATCAGCTCGGCCACCGGCACGCCCACGTAGACCATGCCGTCGGGGTAGCCGAACAGCTCCAGGTAACGCCGGTTCCACGCCACCACGCGCATCTCGGCATCGACCACGCTGATGCCCTGCGTGACGTTTTCCAGCGTGGAGGAAAGCAGCGCGCGGTTGAAGCGCAGCTCCTGCGACGCCTCGTCCATCAGCGCCATCGACTCGGCGATGTCCAGCCCCGAGCCAGACAGCGCACCCATCAGGATGCGCCGCGCGCTGGCCGCGCCCACCGCGCCGGCGAGCAGGCGTTCGGTGTGCTGGATCAGCGCGCGGTCGGCCGCTTCGCCCGGCAGCAGCGGTTTGCCGCGCAGCTGCGCGTATTCCGCGAACGCGCGCTCGGTGCCGCGCTGGCCCACGATGCGCGTGGCGATGGTGCGCAGGTCAGCGGCGGCCACGCGGCCGCGCCAGTCGCCCACGCCATCGCGGCTGGCCGAATACGGGGCGACGAACAGCGCCGCGTGCAGGCGTTCTTCCAGCGTCGGCCGCCAGCGCAGCGAGACGAATACCAGGCAGCCGACGTTGACCAGCAGCGACCACGTCGTGCCGATCAGCAAGGGATCGTCGCTGCCGTAGCGGAGCCGCAGCCAGTCCAGACCCAGCGAGCCGCCCTGCCGCCAGCTTCCCACGTGCAGCATCGCCGGCAGCAGCAGGATCCACGCCCACACCGCGAAGCCGGCCAGCAACCCGATGACCACGCCGCGCCGGCTGGCGCCGCGCCAGTACAGCGCGGCCACGATGGCCGGCGCCAGCTGCACCACCGCCGCGAACGCGAGCAGGCCGGTGGCGGCGAGGTTCTCGGTGTCGGCCACCTCGCGGTAATAGCCGTAGGCCAATGCCGCCAGCGCCACGATGGCCACGCGGCGCACGCGCAACACCAGCTGCGAGAGGTCGCTGCGGTGTTCCAGCCGCAGGCGGCGCACGCGCAGCAGCGCCGGCATCACCAGGTCGTTGCTGATCATCGTCGACAGCGCCACCGCCGCCACGATGGTCATGCCGGTGGCCGCGGAGAAACCGCCCACGAAGGCCAGCATCGCCATGCCGTGGCTGCCCAGCGCCAGCGGCAGGTTGAGCACCCAGGCGTCGGGCAGGCCGTCGCGCACCGCGGGCAATTGCGCGCCGGCGGCCACGATCGGCGGCACCGCCAGGATGATGGCCAGCATGTACAGCGGGAACATCCAGCGTGCGCGATGCAGGTCGCGCGCGTCCTCGCATTCGACCACGCCGATCTGGAATTGCCGCGGCAGGCAGAACATCGCGAAGAACGCCAGCAGGGTCTGCACGGCGAAGCCCGCCGTGATGCCCTGCCCCGGATGTTCGGACGGCATGTTCATGGTCGCCGCCAGGCCGGGGCCGTGGCGCACGGCAAACAGGGCCAGCGCCACGAACGTCACCAGCTTGATCAGCGATTCCAGCGCGATCGCCAGCATCAGGCCGTGGTGATGTTCGGTGGCATCGATGCTGCGCGTGCCGAACAGGATGGCGAACGCCGCGAGCAGGCCCGCGCACCATAGCGCCGGATCCGCCGCCATGGCGCCGCCCGGGCCTGGCGCGCGGCCGCCCAGCACCGCAAACGACATCGCCACCGCCTTCAGCTGCAGGGCGATGTACGGCAGCACCGCCACCACCGCGATGAGCGCCACCAGGGCGGCCAGGCCGTGCGATTTGCCGAAGCGCGCGCCGATGAAATCGGCGATCGAGGTGATGTTGCGCTGCTGCGCCACCTGCACCAGCCGGCGCAGCAGGCCGAAGCCGAACACGAACAGCAGCACCGGGCCGAGGTAGATCGGCAGGTAGCCCAGCCCGTCGCGCGCGGCCGTGCCCACCGCGCCGTAGAACGTCCACGACGAGCAGTACACCGCCAGCGCCAGCGAGTAGACGATGGGCCGCAAGCGCGGCTGGCGCGGGTACAGCGGACGCCGGTCGCCCGCCCAGGCCACGCCGTACAGCAAGCCCACGTAGAGCAAGGCGACGAGCAGCAGCAGCCAGCCGGCGATCACGCGACCTCCCCACCCAACGACGTTGCCGGCCGTGCGCTTGTGCGCGGCGGCGCCTGTCCGTCAGCATGCACGCATGCACAGCATCGACGGATTCCTGCCCGCGAAAGTAGCAGAGCCCCTGCGGGCTGACGAGATTCAGGTCTGGCGTCTGAACCGCCCGCACGGCGCCAAGCGGCAACCGCTGCTGGCGCTGCTCGCGCGCCATCTCGGCATCGACGCGGCGGACGTGCGGCTGGTGGCAGGCGAGCACGGCCGACCCGCGCTGGATGCGGTGCACGGCAACGCGTTCGACTTCAACTGGTCGCACAGCGGCGAGCAGGCGCTGGTGGCGCTGGCGCAAGGGCTCTCGCCGGGCATCGACCTGGAGCGCCGGCGCGAACGCGCGAACGCGCTGGAGATCGCCCGGCGCTTCTTCACCGCCGAAGAGGCGGCATGGCTGGGCGCGCTGGGCGAAGGCGAACGCAGCGCCGCCTTCCTCGAACTGTGGACAGCGCACGAGGCGGTGCTGAAGGCACTGGGGCGCGGCATCGCGTTCGGCCTGGACAAGCTGGCGTTTCGCCGCGACGCGGGCCGGCTCGTGCTGCGCCGGCTGGATGGCGACGAACCGGACGCGTGGCAATTGCACACGCTGGATGCGGGCGCCGACGCGTTCGCCGCCCTGGCCTGGCGCGGCCCGCCGCGCCGCATCCGCCTGTTCACGCTTGCCGACGGCGGATGATCGCGGCAGTGTTGCGTTTCTCCTTTCGTGACGGATCGCCGGCATGACCCTGCTCAGCGTCAACCTCAACAAGATCGCCGTGCTGCGCAATTCGCGCGGCGGCGGCGAGCCCGACATCTGCCGCGCCGCGCAGACCTGCATCGAGAACGGCTGCGGCGGCATCACCGTGCATCCGCGGCCGGACATGCGCCACGTGCGCCCCGACGACGTGCGCGCGCTGGCCGCGATGTTGCGCGGTCGCGTCGAATACAACATCGAGGGCAATCCCTTTGCCGCGCCGCGTGGCGAGTATCCCGGCCTGATCCAACTCGCCCGCGAGGTGCGCCCGACCCAGGTGACCCTGGTGCCCGACAGCGACGGCCAGATCACCTCCGATCACGGTTTCGAGTTGCCGCGCGACATCGAGCGGCTGCGCCCGCTGGTGGACGAGCTCAACGCCATCGGCTGCCGCGTCAGCCTGTTCGTGGACGCCGGCCCGCAGGACTTCGCGGCGGCGAAAGCCATCGGCGTGCAGCGCGTCGAAATCTATACCGGCCCCTACGCCGAAGCCTTCGCCGAGGGCGAGCCGGACGCGGTACTGGCGGATTGCGCCGCGACCGCGCGGCTGGCGCAGCAGGCCGGCCTTGCCGTGAACGCGGGCCACGACCTCAGCCAGGCGAACCTCGGTACGTTCAAGGCCGCGATCCCGGGGCTGGCCGAAGTGTCGATCGGCCATGCACTGATCGGCGAGGCCTTATACGAGGGACTGGCCACCACGGTGCGCAATTACCTGCAGATCCTGCGCTAGGAGCCTGCCCCCTGCACGGCTTCGCCGCGGCGAGGCCATCGCACAGCGGATGCGTTACGTGCCTACCTGATCCCACAAACGCCAACCCCCGCACTGGGCGGGGGTTGGCGCGGGTAACGCGATTGCGGCCGTTGCGGTTTACTGGTCGCTGTCGGTGAATCCGATCTTGACCAGGTTGTACTGCTTGGCGTCCGCCAGCACGGTGGCCACGTACTGGTAGGCCGTGTCGTTGGCCGCCTTGATCTGGATTTCCGGCTGGTTGGTCTGCTGGGCGATCACCGCGAACTGCGCCTTGAGGCCCAGCTCGTCAACCGGCGTATCGTTCCAGTAGAACGCGCCCGACTGGTCGATCTTGAGGTTGATCGGTTCCGGCGGATTGGTCGGCGGGATCTGGTTCGGGTTCGGTTGCGGCAGGTCGATCTTGATCTTCAGCAGCGGAATCGGTGCGGTCACCATGAAGATGATCAGCAGCACCAGCATCACGTCGATCAGCGGCGTGATGTTGATGTCGGCCATCGGGCCGCCCGTGCTGTTGGTGGAGAAAGCCATGACTCGTTACTCCTTCGCTGCAGGGGCGGACGTCATGAAGCCGACGTGCACCATGCCCTGCCCCTTGGCATCGCTGATGGCCTTGAACACCGTCTTCCACTGGATGCCCTTGTCGGCGCGGATCTGCAGTTCCGGCTGGGGCGACTTCTGCGCGGCCACCGCCAACTGGGACTTCAACTGCGTTTCGCTGACCGGCTGATCCTGCAGGTACATCGAGCCGTCTTCCTTGATGGCCAGATCCAGCGGCGGCGTCTCGATCTTCGTCTCATCGCTCTTCGGCGCCGCAACCGGCACCGTGATCGTGACCGTGTGGGACATCAGCGGTGCCGTGATCATGAAGATGATCAGCAGCACCAACATCACGTCCGCAAGCGGCGTGACGTTGATTTCCGAAACCGGACCGCCGGTATTGCCTCCGACGCTCATTGCCATGGGTCAGGCCCTCACTTGCCTTCGACGCGCGAACCGGTCGCGAAGAAGTCGTGCAGGTCGTGCGCGAACTCGTCGAAGCGGGCGAAGATGATGCGGTTCGAGCGGTTGAAGAAGTTGAACGCGAGCAGCGCCGGGATGGCGGCGCCCAGACCGATGGCGGTCATGATCAGCGCTTCACCCACCGGGCCGGCCACGGCGGTCATCGAGGCGTTGCCGCTGGCGGCGATGCCGGTCAGCGCGCCGTAGATGCCCATCACGGTACCGAGCAGGCCGACGAACGGAGCCGACGAGCCCACGGTGGCGAGCAGGGTCTGGCCGCCTTCGAGGCGCAGGCTCTCGCGGGCCACGGCCTGGCGCAGGGCGCGGTCGACGAACTCGGAACGGGTCAGCGACTCGGCCAGGCCGCCCTTGTTGGCCTGCTGGTGGTGGGCCACCGCCGAGGCGGCGTCCAGCGCGATCTTGGAGAAGGGTTCGCCCTTGGGCTGGGCTTCCAGCTCACGGATGGCGTCCTGCGTGGAGCCGTTGCTCCAGAAGCCGTTGATGACCTTGTCGGCGCGGCCGCGCACCATCGAGTTGCGGATGGCGTTGGCGATGATGAAGTACCACGACAGGAAGGACATCACCACGAGGGTGATGAACACCACCCAGCCCACCCAGTTGAAGTTCTGGACGAGGTTGGCGAAGCCCATCTGCTTCATGGCTTCGGCGTTGGAGTTGCCGGCCACCTGGGCGGCATCGGTCGTTGCAGGAGTCTGTAGGAACATAACGCTACCCTTGGGAAGTCAAGCGTGAACTGGGGAATTACAAGCTGTTGAGATTGAAGGTGACCGGAACGCGTGCGTAGCCTTCCACTTTCTGGCCATTCTTGACCTCGGGATTGAAGCGCCACTTCTGTGCCGTTTCGATCGCCGCGCGGTCAAGTTCGTGGTATCCGCTGGACTTGTCGATCTTGATGTCCTTCGGCGCACCGTCGGTGCCCACGAGGATCAACAGGATCACCGTGCCCTCATGGCGTTGGCGAATGGCCTGCGGCGGATAGCGCGGCGTGATCCGGCTGTTGTAGCTGAGATCCGAACCCGCGGCGATATCGGTCGGCGGCGCCGGCGGCGCCGGCGGCGCCGGTGGCGCCGCTGCGACCGCGTTCTGCGACACCTCTTCCACCGGCGGCGGCGGTGCCGGCGGCGGCGGGGTCGGCGGCGGAACCACCTGCTTGATGATCTTCGGCGGCGGCTGCTTCGGCGGCTCCGGCGGCGGCGGCGGCGGTGGCGGTGGCGGCGGCGGCGGCTCGATGAAGTTCACCTGCACGATCTGTTCTTTCTTCGCGTGCTTCTGGCCCGGAGGCGCCATGGGCGCGAGCAGGATGAGAAACGCGAAGGCGTGCAGACCAACGGCGAATGCCAACGCCAGGGTTCGTTTCCAACTGAACCCCTCTTCGCGTTCTGTGTCTTCGGTACTAGAGGCCATCTGTCACTATCTGGAGCTGGGACGGAGAAAGCGTCGCCGCAGGCCCGGCATGTTCCGTCTGGCATATGGACGAAACAGGCCGCTGGGGTTACGCAGGGAAGGTTTCAACGGTACAACAGCGTCTGGCTTTTGTATAGCGCTTGCGAGGCAGGTGAATGGACGTCCATCTACCGTGTCCTTGTGCGCCGGTTACTTGCCGCTCTTGCGCAGCCAGTCCTTGGCCTTGCTGGCGGTTTCGGGATCCTGCGCGGCTTGTTTCATCGCCGCGATCGCAGCCGGCTTGTCCTTGAGCTGGCGATCCGACTCCGCAAGCATCATGTAGGCACGGCCCTTGTGCTTGACGCCCTTGGCGATGCCCTGGGTGAGGTACTTGCGGGCGTCGGAGAACTTCTGATCCTGGAAATAAGCGGCGCCCAGCGACACGTCCACTTCGCCGTCGGTGGCCAGGGGCGAACCCTTCTGGTAGTACCCGATGGCCTTGGCGTCGTTCTCGCCGATCATGGCGGCGTCGCCGGCCAGCTTGTAGTTGTCCGCGCTGGGCTTGATCGCGCCCTTGGCCACGCCGTCGTCGAATACGGCCAGCGCCTTGGCGCTGCCGCTCTTGGTGTCGCCGCCGTTCTGCGCCTGCAGCAGGTAGGCCTTGACCAGGTTGACCCAGTCGCCTTCGTCCTTCAGCGCACCGTTCGCGCGGCCCTCTTCGAGCACCTTGATCGCGCCGGCGTAATCCTGCTGCTGCAACAGGACGGCGCTGGCGTTGTGCAGCATGCTGCTGTCGGTGGGATTCTTCTCGTACTCGGCCTGCGCCATCTTTGCCGCGTCGCCGCCCTGGCCGGATTCGGCGTAGCTGGCCATCAGGATCTGGTTCCAGGAGTCTTGCGGCTTGTCGGTGAGCGACTTGGCCTTCTGGATGGCGGCGATCGCCTCCGGGTATTTCTCGAGGCGGTAGTAGTCCATGCCGGCGAGTCCGTAGGACTCCGCGGTTTCGCGCTTGCCTTCGGCGCGCCACTTGGCGAGCGTATCCAGCGAGGTCTGGTACTGCTGGTCGGCGGCATACATCTGGGCCAGCTCGTACATCAGCTGGAAGTAGGTGTCGTTCGGCATCACGCCGTCGTCGAGCGCCTTCTGCAGCAGCGGGATCGCACCCTTGATGTCGCCCGCGTTGTAGGACACGTTGGCCAAGCCCTGCAGCGCGATGGCTTGCGCGTACTTGCTCTTGCTGTTGTCGATGATGGGCTGCAGCAGTTGCTGGGCCTTGGCCTTGTCGCCGCTGTTCACCGCGTCCAGGCCTTCGTTGAGCGCCTTCTGCTCCTTCGAGCTGGTCAGGTCGAGCTTCGGCTCGGCGCGCGTGGCGTTCGGATACAGCGCTGCCGGCTTGTCCTTCGAGGCATCGGCCGCATGGACAGGTGCCGCTGCGATGGTGAACGCCAATGCGGCGCCGGCCAGCATCGTGAACAAGGGCGTGTGCTTCATGGCGATCCTCGGATATCGGGAGTTTTTTACGCGATGCATCATGCGTAGGGGATCGCTGAGACTACCCTGAGCGGCGTGTGAATGACAAGTTGCAGCGCGGCAACAAAGTGCCTTTCAAATCAAGGGCTTGTGAATAAATCATCCATACGCCGCCGCATTGCGCGGCGGCGTGAATCATGACGGCGCAATACCGGCTCAGATATCGAGGTTGGCGACCTTGAGCGCGTTGGCCTCGATGAAGTCGCGACGCGGCTCGACCGCCTCGCCCATCAGCATGGAGAACATCTGGTCGGCGGCGAACGCATCCTCGATGCCCACCTGCAGCATGCGGCGGGTTTCCGGGTTCACCGTGGTTTCCCACAGCTGCTCGGGATTCATTTCGCCCAGACCCTTGAAGCGCTGGATGGTGCGGCCCTTCTTGGCTTCATCCAGCAGCCAGCTGCGCACGTCGGCGAAACGGACGACGCCGCGCGAGGCATTGCCGCGGCGAACCACGGCTTCGGCCTGGATCAGCCCGGCCAGTTGCTGGCTCACGTGCAGGATGGGCCGGAATTCCGCTCCGGCGAAGAACGGTTGCGGCAGCAGCAGGGTATGGCTGAGGCCGTGCTGCTCGCGCACCACCTCGATGGCTGCCGGATGCTCGCCCTGCGCTGGGCGCAGCGACAGCTTGTAGCGCGGCTTGCCCAGGCCGCTGGCGGCAAGGCGGGTGGCGATGCCGTCTAGCCAGTTCCGCATGGCGTCGGCATCGGCCCACAGTTCCGGGCTGATCGGCGTGTGCTCCAGCAATGCCGACAGCACGCTGGTGTCGAAGCGGTGGCCGAGGCGCTCGATCTGATCCAGCGCGGCCTGGTAATCGCGCAGCAGCTTTTCCAGCGCTTCGCCGGTGATGGCGGGCGCCGCCGGATCGGCCACCAGTTCGGCGTTGTCCACCGCGTTGGAGATCAGGTAGGCGTTGAGTGCCGCATCGTCCTTCAGGTACAGCTCCTGCTTGCCCTGCTTCAGCTTGTACAGCGGCGGCAGGCCGATGTAGACGTGGCCGCGCTCGATCAGATCGGGCATCTGGCGGTAGAAAAAGGTGAGCAGCAGGGTGCGGATGTGCGAGCCGTCCACGTCCGCGTCGGTCATGATGATGATGTGGTGGTAGCGCAGCTTGTCCGGGTTGTAGTCCTCCTTGCCGATGCCGGTGCCCAGCGCGGTGATCAGCGTGCCGACTTCGGCGGAGGACAGCATCTTGTCGAAGCGGGCCTTTTCGACATTGAGGATCTTGCCCTTGAGCGGCAGCACGGCCTGGGTCTTGCGGTTGCGGCCCTGCTTGGCCGAACCGCCGGCGGAGTCGCCCTCGACCAGGAATAGTTCGCACAGCGCCGGATCCTTTTCCTGGCAGTCGGCCAGCTTGCCGGGCAGGCCGGCGATGTCCAGCGCGCCCTTGCGGCGGGTCATCTCGCGCGCCTTGCGCGCGGCCTCACGGGCACGCGCGGCGTCCACCACCTTGGAGGCGATGGCCCGGGCTTCGTTGGGATGTTCCAGCAGGAATTCGCTGAGCTTCTCGTAGACCGCCTGCTCCACCACCGTCTTCACCTCGGAGGAGACCAGCTTGTCCTTGGTCTGCGAGGAGAATTGCGGGCCGGGCACCTTCACCGAGAGCACGGCGATCATGCCTTCGCGCATGTCGTCGCCGGAGAGCGCGACCTTGGCGTTCTTGGCCAGGCCTTCCTTCTCGATGTAGCCGGTGAGTGCACGGGTGAGCGCCACGCGGAAGCCGGTGAGATGGGTGCCGCCGTCGCGCTGCGGGATGTTGTTGGTGAAGCAGAACATCGTCTCGTTGTACGAGTCGGTCCACTGCATCGCCACTTCCACGCTGATCTTGTCCTGCTGGGCGTACAGGCTGATCACGTTCGGATGCAGCGCCGTCTTGAGCTGGGCAAGGTGCTGCACGAAGGAGCGGATGCCGCCTTTGTAGACGTAGGTGTCGTGCCGCCCTTCCCCGCGCTCGTCCCGCAATTCGATGTGGACGCCGGAATTGAGGAAGGCCAGCTCGCGCAGGCGACGGGCCAGCACGTCGTAGTGGAACTCGGTCAGCTTGAAGACCTGCGGACTGGGCAGGAAACGCACGGTGGTGCCGCGCTTGTCCGAAGGGCCGACTTCCTTCAGCGGATAGAGCGGCTCGCCCAGCACGTATTCCTGCTGGTATTCGTGGCCGTCGCGGCAGATCGTGAGCCACAGGTGGTCGCTGAGTGCGTTCACCACCGACACGCCCACGCCGTGCAGGCCGCCGGAAATCTTGTCGTCGTCGAACTTGCCGCCGGCATGCAGCACCGTCATCACCACCTCGGCGGTGGAACGGCCCTCTTCCGGATGCGTGTCCACCGGAATGCCACGGCCGTTGTCGGTGACGCCGACCGAGCCATCGTCGAGGATGGTCACGGTCACGCGATCGCAGAATCCGGCCAGCGCCTCGTCGATGGAGTTGTCCACCACCTCGAACACCATGTGGTGCAGTCCGGTGCCATCGCCCACGTCGCCGATGTACATGCCGGGGCGCTTGCGAACCGCTTCCAGGCCTTTCAGCACCTTGATGTTGCTGGAGTCGTACTGCGAGTCGTTGGTGGGTTCGTTCATGCGGCTTCCGACGGTTCCTGGAGGTGCGGCAGACGCGGCGTGCAAATCGTTGAGCCGCGGCGCAATCCCTGATTATAGCAGGGGTGTCAGGTAGCCCTGTTCCACGTGGAACATGCGGTGGGGCAGCCCACGCAAGGGTTCGGGAAGGCTCGTACCGGTTACCAGCACCTGTGCCCCGCTTTCGGCCAGCTGGGCGATCACCGCGGCCTGATGCGCCTCGTCCAGCTCGGAAGCGAGGTCGTCCAGGCAGATGATCGGCCAGTCGCCGTGCTGGTCGGCATAGAGCCTTGCCTGCGCCAGCATGCAGCCCAGTGCGACAAGTTTTTCCTGCCCGCGGGAAAGATGCTCCCGCTGTGGCGCATGATCGAAAGCCAACGACCAGTCCGCGCGATGTGCGCCCAAGCTGGTATGACCACGGGCAAGGTCTTTGCCACGTTGTGCTTCCAGTTGCTCGCGTAGATTCTTTTCTTCGGCCCAGCCGCGGCGATAGCGAAGCTCCGGCTCGCCAAGCTCGGGCAGCAGGCTGTTCACGCAGGCGTGCAGGCAGGGACGCAGGCGCTCCAGATAATCCTGGCGCAAGCCGTCGATCCAATCAGCCAGGCTGGCCAGCTCGGTTTCCCACGGTGCGTACAGCGATGAACCGGGTTCGACGCCACTGCGCAGCAGACTGTTGCGCTGTTTCAAGGCGCGTTGATAGCGGCGCCAGCCATCCAGAAAGCGGTGTTCCACGTGGAACACGCCCCAATCGAGAAAGCGACGACGTTCGTCGGCGGCTCCGGCGATCAGTGCATGCGAACCCGGCTCGAAGCACGTAACAGCACATTCGGCAATCAATTCGCCCAGGCTGGCCCCCTCGCCTTCCACGCGGGCTTCCCACCGGGAGGCCTCACGCCCCAGGCCCAGCCGCAGCAGCCGATCATTCGGCTGACGCAATTCCGCGAACACCGACAAACGCGGTGCGCCACGCGCCAGCAGGGCTTCCCGGGCGCCGCTACGGAACGAACGCGCGTGCGACAGCAGGAAGACCGCTTCCAGCACACTGGTCTTGCCTGCCCCGTTGGCGCCCACGAAGACGTTGATGCCGGGCGCGAGCGCCAGATCGGCTTCATGCAGGCAGCGCAGAGCCTGGATGCGTAGGCGTTCCAACCTCATGCCCACGGAATCCCAAAGCAAGAACGCCGGAGCGTCTGGCGACAACTCCGGCGTTGCTCGTTTTTACCTAGCCTGCCGAGCGGCATGCGTCAGAGGCGCAAAGGCATGATGACGTGACGGGCCTGCTCGCTGTCGTGTTCCTGCACGAGGCAGCTGGACTGCGCATCACGCAGGCTCAAACGGGCCTGTTCGCCGCGCAGCGCGGAGAGCGCATCCAGCAGATAACCCACGTTGAAACCCACGGCGAGATCGGAAACGTGGGTATCGGCTTCGACTTCTTCCACCGCCTCTTCCTGCTCGGGGTTGTGGGCCACGATGCGCAGCTTGCCCGGCGACAGCTCTAGCTTCACGCCGCGGTACTTCTCGTTGGAAAGGATCGCGGCGCGCTGCAGTGCGCCGCGCAGCACTTCGCGATCCAGCGTGGCGGTCTTGTCCGCACCCAGCGGAATCACCGCCTCGTAATCGGGGAAACGGCCGTCGATCAGCTTGGAAGTGAAGGTGACGCCACCGCGGCGCACGCGCAGGTGATTGCGGCCGAATTCCAGTTCCACTTCGCCATCGCCCGGTTCCAGCAGGCCGACCAGTTCGTTGACGCCCTTGCGCGGAATGATGATCTGCCGCCGCGCCTTCACCGAAGTCGCCAGGCTGGTTTCCTTCATCGCGAGGCGGTGGCCGTCGGTGGCCACGCAGCGCAGGCTGTGCTCCTGCAGATCCAGCAGCATGCCGTTCAGGTAGTAGCGCACGTCCTGGTTCGCCATGGCGAACGCCGTACGTTCCATCAGGTCGCGCAGGGCTTCTTCCGGCAGGCTGACTTTTTCCACCAGTTCGATCGAGTCGATGGTGGGAAACTCGCTGGCGGGCAGGGTCGTCAAGGTGAACCGGCTGCGCCCGGCATTCAGGGCGACGCGATCGCCATTGAGCTTGAGCTCGACGGTGGCACCATCCGGCAGTGCGCGCACGATGTCGAAGAACTTGCGCGCGGGGATGGTGATCTCGCCGTCGACCAGTTTGTCGGCCGTGGAAGTGGCGATCATCTCCACCTCCAGATCCGTGCCGGTCAGCGAGAGCTGGCCATCGACGACCTTGACCAGCAGGTTGGCCAGAACCGGTAGGGTTTGACGGCGTTCCACCACGCCCACGACCTGCTGAAGTGGCTTGAGCAGAGCTTCCCGTTGGATGCTGAATTGCATGTCTGCGCGTCCCCTATGCCTGCTGTTCTGTCTTTAAAAGAAAGTTGGTAGTTGCTGTAGACGGCGTGGATAACTTTATTTCGCCGTTTAACCATTTTGAATCAAAGACTTGTTTGATTTTTCGAATGTGCGGAAAGCGGTGGCCTGCAGGTGGGCGGAATGTGGATAACTTTACCGCCTCGTCCATCCACGCATTATCCACAGCTTCCCGCCCAGCTTATCAAGAACTTGTGCCTTCGCCTGCGGAAAAACTCAACCGGTAAGGATCCGGATCAGCTGTTCCCAGTCTTGCCGCATGCGGGTGTCGGCTTCGCACAGTTTCTTGATCGTGCGGCAGGCATGCAGCACCGTGGTGTGGTCACGGCCACCGAAGGCCTCGCCGATCTCGGGCAGGCTGTGGTCGGTCAGTTCCTTGGAAAGCGCCATCGCGATCTGCCGCGGCCGAGCCAGCGAGCGCACGCGGCGCGTGGAAAGCAGATCCTGCAAACGGATGTTGAAGTACTCGGCCACCATCTTCTGGATGTTCGGCACCGTTACCGCTTGCGCATGGGTAGCCAGCAGGTCGCGCAGGGTTTCCTCGGCGAAGTCGGTGGTAATCGGCTTGCCGTAGAAGTTCGCGCGCGCCGCCAGCGTGTTCAGCGCGCCCTCGAGGTCGCGCACGTTGGAGCGGATGCGCTTGGCCAGCAGCATCGCCACGTGCTCGTCCACCGCCACGCCCTTGTCCTGCGCCTTGGAGAGCAGGATCGCCGCGCGCGTCTCGAAATCCGGCGGCTCGATCGCCACGGAAAGGCCCCAGCCCAGGCGCGACTTCAGCCGCGGCTCCAGCTTGTCCACTTCCTTGGGGTAGCGGTCGCAGGTGAGGATGATCTGCTGCTTGGACTCGAACAGCGCGTTGAAGGTGTGGAAGAACTCCTCCTGCGTGGTGTCCTTGCCGGCGAAGAACTGGATGTCGTCGATCAGCAGCGCGTCCACCGAGCGGAAGCGCAGCTTGAACTGATCCATGCTCTTGGTGCGCAGCGCTTCGATCATCGCGCCCACGAACTGCTCCGAGCGCAGGTACAACACCTTGCAGCTCGGGTTGTGCTGCCGCATCAGGTTGCCGGCGGCGTGCATCAGGTGAGTCTTGCCGAGGCCGGTGCCGCCGTACAGCAGCAGCGGGTTGTAGGCGCGGCCGGGGTTCTGCGCCACCTGCATCGCAGCGGCCTTGCCCAGCTGGTTGGACTTGCCCTCGACGAAGGTCTCGAAGGTGTAGTGCGGGTCGAGATTGTGGCTGAAGGCCGGCGCCGGGGCGGGCTCGGCCACGCCGGCGCCGGTGGTCTTGGCGACCGGCTTGGCCGGCTGGCGCGGCGCGCTGGAGCCCACGTCCAGCCGCACCGGCAGCTCGCGGCCGGCCAGCTGGGCCAGCAACGCGCCGATCTGCGGCAGGTAGCGCTCGCGCACCGTTTCCAGGGTATAGGGGTTGGGAGCGAACAGGGATAGCCCGGTTTCGTCCTCGCGGGCCTGCAACGGCATCAGCCAGGTGTGCAGATCCTCGGCGCTCAACTCGCCTTCCAGACGCTCCAGGCAGCGCCGCCACAACTCACTCATGAAGTCTCTCGTCCACAGGCTTGGGAGCGCTTGCGCGCAGGGTGGATCGACAAGTCTAGCAGCAGGCATTGGCGCATCATCCACAAACCATCCACATGGC